>NZ_VOAZ01000001.1 GCF_008369115.1 Psychrobacter sp. ANT_WB68
ACGTTGAGATGGGCGTAGAGCTTATCCATCCAATCGCTATGGACAAAGGTCTACGCTTCGCTATTCGTGAAGGCGGCCGTACGGTAGGCGCTGGTGTTGTTGCTAACGTACTTAGCTAAGTAACCCAGTAACTATTGATGCATTAATACTATCGGAGCAATCTGATAGTATTAGTCAGCAAGTAAAAAACCACCCTCTAAGAGGGTGGCTTTTTTTTGGTTGGGGATAAGTGAGTAGAAATTAATGGTCGAAGTAGGGGTAGCGAAGAGAGTGTTTTCATGTTAAATGTATTTATGAAAATACGCCTTGAAAGGTGCTTACTATCTATTGTAATTTTTGACCGAGCTTGCTATATTAATGCTGCAGCTTATTAGCACCTTTTATGCTAAATATTTAAGATTATCATGCATATAAAGTGTTTAAATAATAAGGTTCAAGAATAGTGATTTTGGGATGATAAAAGAATTTTACTCCTAAATGCTTGCATTCTATGCCAAATATTGTATAATGCTGTCCTTTACACCCATAGGCGATTGGCTCAATTGGTAGAGCATCGGTCTCCAAAACCGAGGGTTGTAGGTTCGAGTCCTACATCGCCTGCCATCTTCTTATCACATCTTTGTCATACCCCACCATCTCCGAAGTGAGTTCTTTATGAGCAATAATCAAGATAACCTCGAGACTAAGTTATCTGATGCCAAGGCAGTTGTTGGTGGAATGCTGTCCAAAGATAAGCACGTTTCAGTAGGCAATCAAACGACTGCTGTTGAAGTTGCTAAAACGGGTTCAGTAAAAGATGTGATTTTGTGGCTACTAGCCGCAGCGATTTTAATTGGTGCAACGTTAGTCAATCAATACTTACCTGGCTATTGGCAACCTGCCAATGACGTTTGGGTGCGTATTGCTATTATCGTGGCGCTGGTTATCATTGCTTTCGTGTGCTTGGCATTAACAAACCAAGGTCGCGCTTTTAAAATATTGTTAAAAGATGCGGCCGTTGAGCTGCGCCGAGTAACATGGCCAGGCAAAGACGAAACCTTTCAATATACATGGCAAACGATTGTCATGATTGCGATTGTTGGTTTTCTTGTTTGGTTATTAGATAACTTTTTTAACTGGTTCGTTGGTATTTTTATTGGTTAATGACACGTATTAGTGTCATTAACCCAAAATTTGCTTATAACGACTTAACTTTAGTGATCAGGAGCGTGATATGCGTTGGTATATTGTCCAAGCGTTTTCAGGATATGAAAAGCAAGTACAACGTTCATTAACTGATCGTATTAATCGTAGTGACTTTGCTGAGTTTTTCGGTGATGTATTGGTTCCTACTGAAGAAGTCGTTGAAATGAAAGACGGCAAAAAGCGTAAGAGTGAGCGTAAGTTCTTCCCAGGTTATGTATTGATCCAAATGGAAATGAACGACAACACTTGGCACATCGTTAAAGATTGCCCACGTATCATGGGCTTTATTGGTGGCACGCCAGAAACGCCAGCACCTATTACGCAAGTAGAAGCGGATCGTATTTTAAACCGTCTGAATCAGACTGAAGCTGACCCACGTCCTAAGACTCTCTTTGAGCCGGGCGAAGAGTTGTTGGTTATCGATGGTCCATTTACTGACTTTAAAGGGTTGGTTGAAAAAGTGGATTATGAGAAGTCTAAGCTACATTTAACCGTAAACGTATTTAATCGACCGACTCAGGTCGAGCTTGAGTTTAGTAAAGTTGAGAAGCTAGACTAAACCCATAACAAATTCATCAACCGGGGAGCTGTTAGTCAATAAGGGTTATACCATATTGATTTGGCGCTATTACCCATAAAGGAGAGTATCTCATGGCTAAGAAGATTGATGGTTACATCAAACTACAAGTGCCTGCAGGCAAAGCAAATCCTTCACCACCGATTGGTCCAGCATTGGGTCAAAAAGGCGTGAACATCATGGCGTTCTGTAAAGAATTTAACGCTGCGACCTCAAACCAAGAGCCGGGTCTACCGATTCCTACTGAGATCACTGTATACAGCGATAAGTCTTTTACCTTCATCATGAAGTCACCACCAGCTGCATACTTACTACGTAAGGCTGCTGGTATCGCTAAAGGTTCTGGTACACCAAACACCGCTAAAGTCGGTAAAGTTGACCGTGCTCAGTTAGAAGAGATCGTTAAGACTAAAGATGCAGATTTAACTGCTGCTGGTCTTGATGCTGCTGTCCGTACCATCGCTGGTACTGCACGTTCAATGGGTATTACCGTGGAGGGTGTGTAAATGAGTAAACTTACTAAGCGTCAAAAATTAATCGCTGAGCGTGTAGAAAGCGAAAAGCTATACACTCTTGAAGAAGCGGTTCAAATCTTAAATGATTTGCCAGCACTAAAATTCAAAGAGTCTATCGACATCGCAGTAAACTTGGGCGTTGACCCACGTAAATCTGATCAAGTCGTTCGTGGTGCTACCAATCTACCTGCTGGTACTGGTAAAACCAAACGCGTTGCGGTATTTGCTCAAGGCGCTGCTGCTGAAGCCGCCAAAGAAGCTGGTGCTGACATCGTTGGTTTTGAAGACCTAGCAGAACAAATCAAAGCCGGCAACATGGACTTTGATATCGTTATTGCTGCTCCTGATGCAATGCGTGTCGTTGGTCAATTAGGTACTATCCTAGGTCCACGTGGCCTAATGCCTAACCCAAAAGTCGGTACGGTAACGCCTAACGTTGCTGAAGCTGTGACTAACGCTAAAGCGGGTCAAGCACAGTATCGTGTTGATAAAGCGGGTATCATCCATACCACTATCGGTCAAGTTGGCTTTACTGCTGAGCAAGTTATGCAAAACGCTCAAGCATTAATCACTGATCTAAAACGTGCTAAGCCTGCTACTTCTAAAGGTACTTTCATTAAGAAAATTACCTTGTCTAGCACTATGGGCCCAGGTATTACGATTGATCCTGTTCCATATCGCACAGCAAAATAATGAAACATACACCTTTATTTAACGATTTTAAATAAAGGCGACAAAAATATTTTAAAGAATTAGGTCAGCGTAGCAAACGCTATGCTGTCTAAGACCGTAGGTAGAGAGCAGTTTAAGGTCGTTGGATATCACTCTTATGAGTTGATGCTAATAATCATAAGCTGCTTTTGTTAATCGACGACAGATGAAAATCTTAGTTGTCCTACGCAGACGGTGACCCACCCAGTTGTTGATAAGAGCCGGTAGAATAGTATTAATACTAGGCTATCACTTGATGTCATTCTGATAACGGTGCCGTAATCAGTCGTTATGAGTAGATTTTTTATAGAATTTATAAATAACGTGTCGTATCAAGTCAGTCTTAGTTTTAATTAGATTGATTAGATTAAAGGAGTCAACTTATGGCATTAACGCTAGAGCAAAAACAACAAGTTGTGGCTGAAGTGTCTGAAGTTGCTGCTAATGCTTACTCAGCAGTAGCTGCCGAATATCATGGTATTGGTGTTGCAAAGCTTACTAAGCTGCGCGAACAAGCCCGTGAAAAAGGCGTCGTTTTGAAAGTGGTAAAAAATACCCTAGCAAAACGTGCGTTTGAAGGCACTAAGTTTGAGAGCATGTCAGACCGTATGACTGGTCCACTACTTTTGGCTTTCTCTATGGAAGATTTGGGATCTGCTGCTCGAGTCGTTTTCGACTTCAGCAAAGATAACAAAGCTTTAGAGACCAAATTGGTATCAGTCGGTGGTGTTGTTTATGGTCCAGAAGAGCTAGAGCGCGTATCGAAGCTACCAACTCGCGACGAAGCAATCTCTATCCTAATGGCTACTATGAATGCACCAGTGACCAAGCTTGTCCAGACTATGAACGCAGTTCCTGGCAAGTTCGTTCGCACTGTTGCAGCAATCAAAGACGCAAAAGAAGCGGCATAATTGCTTGTTTTAACGTAACTTTGACATCGCCGATTGCACTTTATTGCCAACACTATTTGAAAACTTGGCAAGCAATCCAAGCGATATTAAAACCAACTAAATTTTATCAGATAACGGAGAGTTCTCATGGCACTATCTAAAGATGATGTGTTAAACGCAATCGCTGAAATGTCAGTAATGGATATCGTTGAATTAATCAGCGCTATGGAAGAAAAATTCGGCGTAACAGCTGCTGTTGCTGCTGCACCTGCTGCTGCTGGTCCTGCTGCTGCTGCTGCTGAAGAAAAAGACGAGTTTGACGTAGTTCTTGCCAGCTTTGGCGAGAAGAAAGTTGGCGTAATTAAAGCCGTACGTGAAGCTACTGGTCTTGGCTTGAAAGAAGCGAAAGATTTGGTTGAAAGCGCTCCAGCTCCAATCAAAGAAGGCGTTAACAAAGCTGAAGCTGAAGAGTTGAAAAAGAAACTTGAAGAAGCTGGTGCAACTGTTGAACTAAAATAAGCTTAGCTTATCTTAGTGTTGTACAAAAAAAGCCAGTAATGCCTTGCATTGCTGGCTTTTTTTTATTATAATTCGTAGCTTGACCTTTTGTGTCTGCCAACAGTCGTAAGCAACATCACGGTGGATACCCATCAAAAGGACAGACGATATACATGCACGCACACTTAGTAGTAGTTATTGAAATCAGTTAATATGGGCTAAACGTCGATCGATGTTTGGCGTTTTTTCGTGTCTGCATGCTTTCCTATTCACACTATAGTTTATATTGATTTTAAAAGTCATTGTTTTAAAATTTATAGTTATCCCAATTACCATTAATTCTGAAAGTTATAGATCTTAGATTATTCATCTAGCAGCATGGTTTTACTATCAGTAGGTAGGCTCGTAAACGGCAGATATCAGCGACGATATTACTTATGATTATAGATAGTGAATGGTTTAGCGTTAAATCGCATAAAGTTGGGCCTAATGCGCAAGACACGTATTTGAGATATCAACAACGCTTTAAATGTATTAGCAACACTTTAAGTGAATTTATAAAGAGAATCAATAGTATTTAAATGCCAGTGCTTGGTCTTAAGTACTATAGGGTGTACAGCATTGAAATTTACAATGTCAGCACTCATATAGGCATGTTTAGATGCCTATTTTACGCTTAAATAAGCTGGGTTAATCATGCACTATACGCGTGAATTAATGATCAGTCATTAAATGAGCAGGAATAACCGTTTTATATTTTTATATTATCGTTTACGTCGCTAAGTTTGCATAGTATTGATGCACGCTGGCCACGCTTTCAATTTGTTTCCACGTTTACTGTAAGGACTCTCGATGGCATATTCTTATACTGAAAAAAAGCGTATTCGCAAAAGTTTTGCTGAATTGCCTACTGTGATGGACATTCCCTATTTGTTGTCTATCCAAGTAGATTCTTATGAGCAATTTTTGCAAGAACACAAAAAGCCAAAAGCTCGTGAGAATACTGGTTTGCAAGCTGCGTATTCCTCTATTTTTCCAATTGAGAGTCACTCTGGTAATGCTGAGTTACAATTCGTTGAATATTATTTAGGTACGCCTGAATTTGATGAGCGTGAGTGTATCTTACGTGGCTCTACCTTTGCTGCGCCGATGCGTGTCAAAATTCGCCTCATCATCAAAGACAAAGACAGCAAAGATAAAGACAGCAAAGCAGCAATTAAAGATATCCGTGAGCAAAGCGTCTATATGGGCGAGATGCCATTGATGACTGCCAACGGTACCTTTATTATTAACGGTACTGAGCGTGTCATCGTGTCTCAGTTACATCGTTCACCTGGTGTGTTCTTTGACCATGATAAAGGTAAGTCGCATTCAAGTGGTAAGGTGCTATATAACGCCCGTATCATTCCTTACCGTGGTTCATGGTTAGACTTTGAATTTGATGCCAAAGATTTGGTCTTTGCTCGTATTGACCGTCGTCGTAAGCTGCTTGCTTCTATTATCCTACGTGCGTTAGGTTTAAGTACTTCTGAGATTTTAGACCTGTTCTTTGAAAAAGTAGCCGTTTACAAAGGTGAAGAGCAGTTTGAGATTGATCTGGTTGCTGATCGCTTACGTGGTGAAATGGCGCAGTTTGATATCGTGACCCCTGAAGGTGACGTGATTGTCGAGCAGGGCAAACGTATTAATGCTCGCCGTATCCGTCAGCTTGAAGAAGCGGGTATGACTAAAATCTCTATCCCTGACGAATATTTATATGAGCGTATTCTAGCGGAAGATATCGTTGTTAATGACGAAGTCATCGCTAAAGCCAATACGCTGATTGACCACGAATTGTTGGTCAAACTAAGTGCATTTGAAGCCAGTGAGTCTATCAAAGAATTCAGCATTCTGTTCACCAACGATATCGACCAAGGTAGTTATATTGCCGATACGCTACGTGCAGATAGCACCTCAAGCCGTGAAGAAGCGTTGATTGAGATTTATAAAGTTATGCGTCCAGGTGAGCCACCAACGGTTGAGACCGCTGAGAAGCTGTTTGAAAGCATGTTCTTTAATCCTGATCGTTATGACTTATCAAACGTCGGTCGTATGAAATTTAACCGTCGTTTAGGTCTAGCGTTCGAAGATACTGACGATGCTGATATTCAACGTGCTCGTAGCGTATTGACCAATGATGACATCGTTAATGTCCTAAAAGAATTGATTGAAATTCGTAATGGTCGCGGCGAAGTCGATGATATTGACCATTTAGGTAACCGCCGTATTCGTTCGGTTGGCGAGATGGCTGAAAACCAATTCCGTGTTGGTCTGGTACGTGTTGAGCGTGCGGTTAAAGAGCGTCTAAGCTCAGCGGAATCTGATAACTTGTCACCGCAAGATTTGATTAACTCAAAACCAGTAGCTGCGGCGGTTAAAGAGTTCTTTGGTTCAAGTCAGTTGTCACAGTTTATGGATCAGAACAATCCATTGTCAGAAGTGACGCATAAACGTCGTGTATCAGCACTAGGACCCGGTGGTCTGACTCGTGAGCGTGCAGGCTTTGAAGTACGTGACGTACATGATACCCATTATGGTCGCGTATGTCCGATTGAAACGCCTGAAGGTCCAAACATTGGTTTGATCAACTCATTAGCGACTTTTGCTAAAACCAACAGCTTTGGCTTCTTAGAAACGCCATATCGCCGTGTGGTTGATGGTAAAGTAACCGATGTGATCGAGTATCTATCAGCGATTGAAGAAGTGGGTACTGTGATTGCACAGGCTGACTCACCAGTGACCGCAGATGGTGCGTTATCTGATGAGATGGTCAGCGTGCGTAGCTATGGTGAATTCGTCCGTATGCCGCCAGAAAAAGTGACGCATATGGATGTGTCACCAAGTCAGGTCGTATCGGTAGCAGCAGGTTTGATTCCGTTCCTAGAGCATGATGATGCTAACCGTGCCTTGATGGGCTCGAACATGCAACGTCAAGCAGTTCCTACACTACGCGCTGATAAGCCGTTAGTAGGTACCGGTATGGAGCGTCACGTTGCGCGTGACTCTGGTGTTTGTGTGATCGCTAAGCGTGGCGGTGTGATCGAAGACGTTGATGCTTCACGCATTGTCGTCCGTGTGAATGAAGATGAGATGGTCGCTGGTGAAGCGGGTATTGATATTTATAACTTGATCAAATACACACGTTCAAACCAAAACACTTGTATCAACCAACGTATCATTGTTAACCAAGGCGATGAGATTGCCTTTGGTGATATCTTGGCTGATGGTCCGTCAACGGATCTTGGTGAATTGGCACTAGGTCAGAACATTCGTATCGCCTTTATGCCTTGGAATGGTTACAACTTCGAAGATTCTATCTTGTTATCTGAGAAAGTGGTAAAAGAAGATCGTTTCACCACCATTCATATTCAAGAATTGACCTGTGTGGCACGTGATACCAAGCTTGGAACAGAAGAGATTACTGCGGATATTCCAAACGTTGGTGAAGCGGCTTTATCTGCTCTTGATGAGTCAGGTATTGTTTACATCGGTGCTGAAGTAGATGCTGGTGATATCTTAGTTGGTAAAGTCACACCAAAAGGTGAGACGCAACTAACGCCAGAAGAGAAACTACTGCGGGCTATCTTTGGTGAAAAAGCGGCGGACGTAAAAGACACGTCGCTACGTGTACCAACCTCAAGTAAAGGCACGGTTATTGACGTTCAAGTCTTTACTCGTGACGGCGTTGAAAAAGATGCACGTGCAAAAGCGATTGAAAAATCGCAGCTTGATAGCTACCGTAAAGATTTAAAAGAAGAGCTACGTATCTTTGAAGAAGCAGCTCGTGGTCGTATTGCAAGCTTGCTAGACGGTCAAAAAGTCAGTGGCGGTTCTGGTTTAAAAGCTGGTACGGTGATGGCATTGGCTGATATGAAAGACATGAGCCTCGAAACCTTGCTTGATATTCAGCCGGTTGAAGAAGAAATCTCTGAGCGTCTCACGCAAATCGCTGATTATTTAGTCGATAAGCAAAAAGATATCGACGTTAAGTTTGCCGAGAAAAAACGCAAATTGACCGCTGGTGATGACTTACAACATGGTGTGCAAAAAATCGTTAAGGTTTATCTGGCAGTTAAGCGTCGTATTCAGCCTGGTGATAAAATGGCGGGTCGTCATGGTAACAAGGGTGTGGTATCGCGCATTATGCCGGTTGAAGATATGCCGTATGATGAACATGGTAATACCGTTGATATCGTCTTGAACCCGCTGGGTGTACCATCGCGTATGAACATCGGTCAGGTACTAGAGACGCACTTAGGTATGGCTGCGAAAGGTTTGGGTGAGAAGATTGATGGTATGCTCAAAGCCCAAGCTGCGATCAAAGATTTGCGTGATTTCCTAGACCAAATATATAACAAAGTAGGTGGTGAGCAGGTTGATCTTGATAGCTTAAGTGATGACGACATCATGGCGCTAGCAGACAACTTACGTGATGGTGTACCGATGGGCACGGCAGTATTTGATGGCGCCCATGAGCATCAAGTAAAAGACTTGCTAGAGCTTGCTGGTATGGCACGTGATGGTCAGCAAACATTATATGACGGTCGTACGGGTCAGAAATTTGACCGTAAGGTAACCGTTGGTTATATGTATATGCTCAAACTTAACCACTTGGTTGATGACAAAATGCATGCGCGTTCTACGGGTTCTTACTCATTAGTGACGCAGCAGCCACTCGGTGGTAAAGCACAGTTTGGTGGTCAGCGCTTCGGTGAAATGGAAGTGTGGGCACTAGAAGCATATGGCGCGACTTATACCTTGCAAGAGATGTTAACGGTGAAGTCGGATGACGTTGAAGGCCGTACTCGTATGTACAAAAACATCGTCGATGGTGAGCAATATATGGATCCAGGTATGCCTGAATCGTTTAACGTGTTGACCAAAGAAATCAAATCACTGGGTATTAATATTGAGTTAAAACAAAGCAACTAAAATTGTTGTTTAACTTAGTTGTCAACTAAAGGCAGTGTGCTTTATTGCTGCTGCTTTTAGTGATTTGTCTCAACCCTATTCATTGCCTTCATTCATCTTAGCCGCGCTCATAATACGCTGTCAGATGATTATAAAGATAACGGAGAAGCAACTTGAAAGATTTACTCGATATCATGCAAAGCCCTACCGGCAACGGTAACCATGAATTTGACAGTATTCAAATTACTTTAGCCTCGCCTGACGTGATCAAATCATGGTCACATGGTGAAGTTAAAAAACCTGAAACGATTAACTATCGTACCTTTAAACCTGAGCGTGACGGTCTATTTTGTGCCAAAATCTTTGGCCCAGTAAAAGACTTTGAATGTTTATGTGGTAAGTATAAGCGCCGTAAATTCCAAGGCGTTATCTGTGAAAAATGTGGTGTTGAAGTCACTACTGCCAAAGTTCGTCGCGACCGTATGGGTCATATTGACCTAGCTAGCCCAGTTGCGCATATTTGGTTCTTAAAATCATTACCAAGCCGCATCGGTCTATTGCTAGATATGACGCTACGTGACATCGAGCGTGTGCTTTATTTTGAAAGCTATATCGTGACTGAGCCAGGTCTGACTTCTTTAGAGAAGTATCAGCTGCTTGATGATGAAGATTATTATAAAGCCCTTGAAGAATTTGGCGATGAATTCACCGCCAAAATGGGTGCTGAAGCCATTCAAGATCTTTTAAAAGATATCGATTTAGATATCGAGATTGATGATTTGCGTGAAGCGATTCCGCAAACTGGTTCTGAAACCAAGCTTAAAAAGATGTCTAAGCGTCTTAAATTATTAGAAGCCTTCCGTGATTCTCATAATAAGCCTGAGTGGATGGTAATGAACATCTTGCCAGTACTACCACCAGATTTGCGTCCGCTAGTACCACTAGAAGGCGGCCGTTTTGCGACGTCAGATCTAAACGATTTATATCGCCGCGTGATCAACCGTAACAACCGTCTAAAGCGTCTATTAGAGCTAAGTGCTCCTGATATCATCGTACGTAATGAAAAACGTATGTTGCAAGAATCAGTGGATGCGTTGTTAGATAACGGTCGCCGCGGTCGTGCGATTACGGGTAGTAATAAGCGTCCATTGAAATCTTTGGCAGATATGATCAAAGGTAAGCAAGGTCGTTTCCGTCAAAACTTACTTGGTAAGCGTGTTGACTACTCTGGTCGTTCGGTGATCGTTGTAGGTCCAACCCTGCGTCTACATCAGTGTGGTCTACCGAAGAAAATGGCACTTGAGCTATTCAAGCCATTTACTTATAACAAACTATTATCACATGGTTTGGCAACGACAATTAAAGCTGCCAAAAAGATGGTAGAACGTGAAGAGCCGCAAGTGTGGGATATGCTGGCCATGGTTATCCGTGAGCATCCAGTACTCTTGAACCGTGCGCCAACCCTTCACCGTTTGGGTCTACAAGCATTTGAGCCAGTATTGATTGAAGGTAAAGCCATTCAGCTGCATCCTTTGGTTTGTACAGCCTTTAACGCTGACTTTGATGGTGACCAAATGGCAGTCCACGTGCCATTGACCCTAGAAGCGCAGCTTGAATCACGTGCTTTGATGATGTCGACCAACAACATCTTATCACCTGCGAACGGTGATCCAATCATCGTCCCATCACAAGACGTTGTATTGGGTCTGTACTATATCAGCCGCTCATCAATTAATTCTAAAGGCGAGGGCATGATTTTTGCCACCGTCAATGAAGCATTGCGTGCGATTGGTTCAAACGATTTGCATGTCAACGCTAAAATTAAAGTACGTGTGACTGAAACGCATGTCGACGAAGAAGGCAATGAGACCAAAGAAGTCAAGTTACAAGATACCGTTGCCGGTCGTTTACTTATCTGGAATATCATGCCTAAAGGTATGTCATTCGATGAGTGTAATGAAGAGATGACGAAGAAGAACATCTCTAAGTTGATTAACTCTTGCTACCGTAAAGTTGGCGTGAAAGAAAGTGTTATGTTTGCTGACCAATTGATGTACCTTGGTTTTGCTCAAGCAACACTATCTGGTGTGTCTATCGGTATCGATGACATGGTCATTCCACCAAGCAAAGTACAAATCATTGAAACCGCGGAAGCAGAAGTTCGTGAGATTGAAGATCAATTCGAGCAAGGTTTTGTGACTGCTGGTGAGCGTTATAACAAAGTGGTTGATATCTGGTCACGTACCAATGATAAAGTCGCCAAAGCGATGATGGACAACTTAGCCACTGACAAAATCATGAATGCTAAAGGTGAAGAAGAAGAGCAGAAATCATTCAACTCTATCTTTATCATGTCAGATTCTGGTGCTCGTGGTAGTGCGGCACAGATTCGTCAGTTGGCAGGTATGCGTGGTTTGATGGCAAAACCGGATGGCTCAATCATTGAGACGCCGATTAAAGCCAACTTCCGCGAAGGTTTGACGGTACTTCAGTACTTTATCTCAACGCATGGTGCGCGTAAAGGTCTTGCGGATACGGCACTGAAAACCGCTAACTCGGGTTACTTGACGCGTCGTTTGGTTGACGTGGCACAAGATTTGGTTATTACCAGTGAAGACTGTGGTACTGAGCAAGGCTTGCTCATGAAACCACACATTCAAGGTGGTGAGATCATTGAGAAGTTGGGCGAGCTAGTACTAGGTCGTGTAACGGCACGTGATGTGACTTATAACGATAATGCTGAAAAAATCTTGATTCCTGCTGGAACCTTGATTGATGAGCATTGGGTTAATGTGCTTGATAACAATGCCATCGATGATATCTGGGTACGCTCAGTCATTACCTGTGAAATCGAACATGGCGTTTGTGCACAATGTTATGGTCGTGACCTTGCTCGTGGTCATAAAGTGAATATCGGCGAATCAGTCGGTGTTATGGCAGCGCAGTCTATCGGTGAACCGGGTACTCAGTTAACGATGCGTACTTTCCACGTTGGCGGAGCAGCAAGTTCAGCCTCTGTGGACAACAGTATTTCAGTCCGTAGTGCTGGTCAAGCGCATTTCGAAAACATGAAAACGGTTGAACATACTGACGGTCACTTAGTTATCGTTTCGCGTTCAGCTGAAATTGCGTTGACTGATGAGCTTGGTCGTGAGCGTGAGCGTTATAAAGTACCTTACGGTTCAAGCGTTCTTGTGAGAAACGGTGATCAAGTTGAAGGTGGTCAAACCATCGCTAAATGGGATCCGCACACGCATCCAATTATCACAGAATTCGCTGGTACGGCACGCTTCAGTGATATCACTGATGGTATGACTGCTACTGTGAAGGTTGATGATGCAACCGGTATGAGCTCATTTGAGATTCTAGCGACTCGTGACCGTTCAAGCTCAGCCAAAGACTTACGTCCGGCGATTATATTGAACACGGACGAAGGTAAAGAAGTGGTTTACTTCTTACCAGCTGAAACCATCATTCGCGTCAGCGACGGTGAAAAAGTAGCCGCTGGTTCGATCCTAGGTCGTGTACCACAAGCTTCTTCAGGTACTAAAGATATTACCGGTGGTCTACCACGTGTTGCTGACTTATTTGAAGCACGTCGCCCGAAAGATCATGCCATCATGGCAGAAATGACCGGTGTGGTAAGTTTCGGTAAAGAAACCAAAGGTAAAAACCGTTTCATTATTACTAATGAAGACGGTGAGGTTCATGAAGAGCTGATCCCGAAATGGCGTCAAATCAACGTCTTTGAAAACGAGACCGTTGCTCGTGGTGAGGTTATCGCTGATGGTCCACAAAACCCGCACGATATCTTACGTCTGAAAGGACAAACCGCGCTTGCTGATTATATCGTTAACGAAGTGCAGGACGTTTATCGCTTGCAGGGCGTAAAAATTAACGATAAGCACATCGAAGTTATCATTCGTCAGATGCTGCGTAAAGTTGAAGTAACGGACGGCGGTGATTCAAACCACTTTAAAGGCGATCAGGTCGAATACGCTGATATCAAAGCGTTGAATGCTAAGCTGGAAGCGGAAGATAAATTCCCAGTACAGTATGAGCGTCAATTATTGGGTATTACCAAAGCCAGTCTGGCAACAGAAAGCTTTATCTCAGCAGCGTCGTTCCAGGAGACCACTCGTGTCCTAACTGCGGCTGCCGTGACTGGTAAAGTGGATGAGCTACGTGGTCTGAAAGAAAACGTGGTGGTTGGTCGCTTGATTCCTGCCGGTACCGGTCTTGCTTATCATAAAGCCCGTAAAGAAAAAGCGGAGCAAAAACTGCAAGATAAAGATTTAAACGCAGCGTTTGATATGTCAGCCAGTACTGATAGCAAAGACTTTGCAAGCTTCGATGAAGCCTTTGCCCAAGAGCTGAATCAAGGCAATCATTAATTTAAATAACGCTTAGTTGTTTTCCCAATAAAAAAGCCAGCCTAAGTTGCTGGCTTTTTTGTGGCTTAAAGAAAATAAATCAGGTAAATTATTTGTTTAGAATATGACTTCAGAAAATAGTACGCTGCTATAGAGATAATTTTTAAGTATCTTGGAATAAATGTCCTTATTGAAAAAGAGCGCTTATTCAGCGACTGGAACTACTAGCGTAAAAGCTATTTGCAAAGCTTATTACTATTAACATTATCATCACGATTATTAACTCACTCAATAATAAGGATAGGCATATGGCAGGTAAGACTCGCGTTGCCAAATACCAAGCTGACCGTACTAATCAAAAGCTATATTTTTGTCGTTTGGCTTGTCAGGCGGCAGGTAATACTAACGATAAACAGTTATACCAAGGGCATTGTGAGACGGCTATTTTTCACTTATACGGAACATTTCTCGCTTTTGTGCAAGAGCTGGGGCATTTTTATGGTTTGAATATGACAGCGCCAACCTTAGCAGATATAGAAGAAGCACTAAGCGCACGCACGCAAGTTTCGCCTGAAGTGCAGCGCTTACAACAATTACAGCAACAAGGTTTTTTAGCGAATATAGAGCATGCTTACCAGCGTTGTTTATATGCGGTATTGCCTGATAATGTTGTAGATGGAAAGACGGGTAGTGAGATAAAAGAAGCGCCCGATCTGATTGTCAACGTCGTGACTTTATCGAATCAGTGGTTGCCAGATGAAGCAACCATACGCGAATGGCGTCAGCAGTTTGCGGAGCTGATTGAGCAGCTGCGCGCTGGTATGGTGGAGTTTTAATGTCATCAGCCATTCTTTTAATCAATAAGCTTTAGCCTCATAAATAAGCTTTAACTCCACTTGTAAGTTCTAAAAGCGTAAAAAAAGGTCTTGCGCAGCAGACTGAGCAAGACCTTTTTTATTAAACTGCTAACCAAAATAATAAATTATTTATTCTGGCATCGGAGGCATACGCTCAACCGGTGTTGCTGATAGGGGGTTATTTCGAAAATTACTCTCATTATTACGATTTGGTTTGGGTTTTTCAGCAAGTGGGCGGCTCTGAACTTGCTCTTCAATGGGCTTAGGAGCAGGCGGCTTACGTTGCTGGGTTGTGGTCTTAACGGGCTTTGCTGCTTTGCCGTCATCGGTAGCGTCGTCTTCAAGCTCAGCAGCCCCTTCATCCATCATTTCTATAATAGTCTGTTTTTGTTTCTTTGATTTAGCACGGTTATTAAGCGAGACCCATTGATGAGGAGTGTCTTTTAATTGGGCTTTCATAAAATCCATCCATACGGGCAATGCTGCTACGCCACCATACTCACGCCGACCCAACGTTGATGGTTGATCAAACCCCATCCATACGACCGTGGCATTGGTAGGATGAAATCCTGCAAACCATGCATCTTTCGCTTCATTTGTCGTCCCAGTTTTTCCGCCAATATCATCACGTCCTAAAGACCTAGCTTTCACGGCAGTACCGCGCTGGATGACATCGCGTAAGATATCTGCCATTTCATAAGCGACCCTTGGTTTTAAAATACGCGGTGCTTGTTCGGCACGTACATATTGTATCACTGGCGCTTTTAGGCGATCTGATTCTGGGCTTGCATCATAAATAGCTAACTCAAGCGCTTTATTATCTTTTGCCGCATTGTCGCTATTTTCTACTTTTAGGTCAGCAGCTGCTTTTTTAGCTGATGCTTTATCCTTCGCACTAATCTTTTCATCTTTAGCGGCAGTCGCTTTGTTTTCTTCTGCTATTTTTGCCTCATAATCTTTGATCAGCTTTTTATTGACATCGTCAAGCTGTTCATTAAAACATAAGGCACAAGCCTGCTGTGGATTGGCTTGAAATAACAGCTTATTGTTATAATTATAAATCTGTTCGATAAAATAAGGCTGGATACGGTGGCCACCATTGGCAAAGGTGGCATAAGCGGTCGCCATTTGTAATGGCGTTGCCTGACCGGCACCCAATGCTAATGACAAAGTTGTAGGCAGCTTTTCTTTATCAAGGCCAAATTCGTCTAATAAATTGCGCGCATCAGAGATACCAATGGCTTGCAGCAAACGAATAGATACTAAATTACGAGATAAATAAAGCCCACGGCGTAAGGTAATATCGCCTAAGAAACGACCGTCGGAGTTTTTGGGTTTCCAGTCGCCTACTTGAATAGGGCGATCCGAGACAATACTATCTGGGCGATAGCCTTTCTCTAACGCAGCGGTATACACAAGCGGTTTAATGGTTGAACCTGGTTGACGCCAGCCTTGTAGCGCACGGTTAAACTTACTATGATTAAAATCAAAACCACCCACTAAGGCTCGAACAGCACCCGTTTCAGGATTTAAAGAAACCAAGCTGCCTTGTACTTTAGGTATTTGACCCAATTGCCAATCGCCATTGGCCGTCGGTATTAGGCGCACGATATCGTTTTTGCTAACGATCTGACTGGCGTTACTTGGGAAGTATCCAATGCGATCGGCAGAAATATATTTGCGCGCCCAGCTCATGCCAGACCAGTTGACTTTAACACTTTCTCCGGACTGCATCGTTGCCTCAAAGCTACTAGAATTAACCTTGGTAACTTTAGCAGGAGACATATTGCTATAACGGCGGAAATTTTCTAGTGGTTCGTCATTTGCTTCAGCCCCGCGCCAACCGTGACGGTGCTCATAAGCGACCAAACCTGTTAGTACTGCCGCTTCTGCCGCTTTTTGTGCTTCACTATTAACAGTCAGGCGCACACGCCAACCGCCATGCATCACTTGTTCGCCATAGCGCTCAACCAATACAGAACGCGTCATTTCTGCCAAATAGGGCATATTCATATCAAGCTTTTCTTGATAAAGATTAATACCAATAGGGGCTTTAATGGCTTCGTCATGTTGGGCTTTGCTGATATAACCAAGCTCATGCATGCGTCCAATAATCCAGTTACGGCGAGTAAGCGCGCGGCTAGGATTAGCAACAGGATTGTATTTAGAAGGGGCTTTTGGAAGACCAGCTAACATGGCCATTTCGGCAATCGTTAGGTTCTCTAGAGATTTACTATAGTATTTTTTGGCAGCGGCACGGATACCATAAGCACCTTCGCCTAAATAGATTTTATTAACATATAAGGTAAGAATATCATTTTTGCTCAGCTTGTCTTCGATTTTACGGGCTAAAAACAGCTCAGTCAGTTTGCGATTGAGCGTGCGCTCTGAGCTTAAAAAATAGTTTTTGGCAACCTGCATGGTGATGGTTGAGCCGCCCGTTTGACTGTCATCATCCGTCACAACTTCGGTCACGGCGCGTCCAAGGCCTTTAATGCTGATACCACTGTGCTGAAAAAATGAGGCATCTTCTGCCGCTAAAAAAGCATCTGTTAAGCCTTTAGGGATTTCTTCAAAAGTAACTGGTAGCGATAAACGATTGCCATACTGACCAATCAGCTTGTCGTCACTACTATAAATCTGTAGTGGCATCTCTAGATTGGCCGTTTTAATCTCTTGAATGCTAGGCAAGGTCGGCGATAAATACATCGCCATACCATAAAAACCAATAGGAACGGCAAGTGCTAAGATTAGCGCCAACGCTAAGCAGGCAATGAAAAGCCCCACCAAAAAGTGAATGAGACGAGCGGTAGCATTTTTTTTGGTCATAAGAAGACTTATCAATTAAAATTTCAATAGATGAGGCATTATACCTTGAACAAAATAGGCAAGTAATAATAAATGTGTAAGTGTTGCTTAATAAGTAATTTAAATGCTTGAATCTATCTGTTAAGTAAAGTATTGTACTGAATTATTACAAATAACTATCAGATTGTACACTTAATATAAGGTATAGAGTTTGTGAGGCTATTTACTTCTAAGAGTCGACATTTGATTGGCGTGGATATTTGCACCACCTCAGTGAAGTTGGTTGACATACAGCGTCAACAAGGCATATTCCACCTAAAATCTTACGGTATAGAAAGGTTGCCGGAAGGCGTAGTCGTCGACAAACTCATTGTAGACACTGAGGCGGTGGGTACTACTATAGCAAACTTGGCACGCCGTTGCCAAAACGCGGGCAGTAGTGCTGCTACTGCAGTATCAGGCTCAGCTGTGATTACCAAGATTATCGATATGGACATGGTGCTAAGCGACGTTGAGCGTGAAGCTCAAATTCGCTTAGATGCCGATCAATACGTACCTTATCCATTAGAAGATGTCAATCTGGATTTTGAGGTATTGGGGCCTTCTCTGGTAAACGATAATATGGTGCAAGTGCTATTAGCAGCGTCACGGTCGGAAAATGTTGAACAAAGAGTAGATGCGCTGACCTTTGGTGGTTTGCAAACTAAAGTAATGGATATCGAATCGCATGCGATTGAGCGTGCCTTTGGTTTAATGGCAGATAGCTTGCCAAACGTACCAGATTTAGTGGCTATCGTTGATATTGGTCATAATCAAACCACATTGTATATTGCTAAAAATGGTGAGTTTATCTATAGTCGCGAACAGTTATTCGGTGGCGCACAGCTTACCGAAGCAATACAAAATCGCTACGGATTATCTGCTGAAGAGGCAACTATCAGCAAACGTGAACGCACCTTACCAGACGATTATTATCCTGATGTGTTGACACCATTCATAGAGAATACCATCCAACAGATTACTCGCTCACTGCAGTTTTACTTCTCTTCCAGTCAATACACCAGTATTGATCATGTGGTGCTTGCAGGTGGCAGTAGTTCTATTGCAGGGCTTGCTGGTATGGCGCAACAAAGATTGGGCGTCCCTGTCAGTATGGCAAATCCGTTCATCAATATGACCATTGCTCCGCACATCGATAATGAGCAATTAGCGCTTGATGCACCAAGTTTAATGGCCGCTTGTGGTCTTGCGTTAAGGAGCTTCGACTAATGGCTCGTATTAACTTATTGCCCTGGCGGCAAGAAGAGCGCGAACGCCGCAATAAAGAATTTATCACTTTGGTTGTGGCAGTCACTTTACTTGCTCTATTAGCGGCATTCGCTTCATGGAGTTATTTTAATAATGAACTCGATGAACAATTAGATGCCAATGCGCTGATCGAACAAGAAAACGCCCGCCTAGATAAAGCCTTAGTAGAGATTGATAGCTTAGAACAGCGCCGCGAGGATATTATCTCACGCATGCAGGTTATCCAAGATTTGCAAGGTAGACGTCCGGTTCCTGTACGTTTATGGGACGATCTTGCCAAGGCGATGCCGCCAGCGCTTTATTTGACTAATTTAAAACGCGAAGGTGATGTACTTACCTTAACAGGTCTTGCTGACAATCCAAATATTGTATCAAGTTTGATTCGTAACCTTGATAGTAGTAAGTGGATGGGCAATTCTGCGGTTAGTAATATCCAGCAAAATATCAGCGCTTATGAAGCTGCGCCTGCTTTAGAAAATACGGTGACCACAGGTGAACAGCCACGTCCTATTTATCCTGAAGACAGTTATGTTCAGTTTGTCGTAACGACCAAAGTGCAGTCAGAAAAGGTTGAAGATACTGCTGCTGATGGTAATACTGCGCTTGGAGGTAAGTTATGAAACTGAGCCGTAAGAAAAGCCTCGTTAAGAACAAAAAGACTGCTGTCAGTGCTAAAAAGCAGTTCGATTTAAATGAGTTCCGCCGTAGCTTTGAGTCATTAGATGCCGAGAATTATGGCAGTTGGCCACTCCCTGTCAAGGTCACAGTGATTGGTTTTATTATTGCTTTGATAGCTGCCTTATCATGGGCGTTGCCGATCAGCAGTAAAATTGATGAGATCACAGCCGCTGAAAGTCAACAGCAGACATTGCTTGATAGCTACCGTGAAAAAGAATCGCGTGCGCGCCATTTAAAGGCCTATCAAGCGCAAGTGATTCAAATGGAAACAGAGTTTAATACTTTACTCGACCAGTTACCAAAAGACACCCGTGTATCAGAATTGGTCGAGGGTATTAATATGACGGGTGTTGGTAGTAATATCCGTTTTCAAGACATCTCCGTAGAGCCTGAGATTGAAAATGAATTCTTTATTGAGCAGCCTATTCGTATCGCAGCGTTAGGCGAATATCATCAGTTCGGTAGCTTCATCAGTGGACTTGCTGCTTTGCCGCGTATTATTACGATGCATGATTTTGAAGTCAGTAATCCGCAGCCGACTTTAGATGTTCTACCAGAGCTCAATCTGGTGCTACAAACCAAAACGTATCGCTCAAAAGAAGCGGCTCCTGAAGGTGATGAAGCCGTCGCGACTGATGCTGCCGCTACAACTGATGCTGCAGGAGGCAACTAATGAGTATCCAAAAACTGCCCATGCTGCTGATTTCAAGTGCTATTGTTTTATCGATGACGGGCTGTACTGACCGTATCGGTATGGCAGAGCAGTCGATGGCTGATATTCGTAACCAGCCAGCGCAGCCGATAGAGCCACCGCCTAAAGCTGAACTCGTAGAAGATTTTGTCTATAGTGCCAGTACCCAGCGTAGCCCATTTTTGCCACCAAGCTTAGTGAATGTTCAAGGCCCTGTCACCTCTATCGATGGTGTACGCCCCGATATAACCCGAGTAAAAGAACCGCTTGAGCAATATGAGCTATCCCAACTCGTCTTTCGCGGTGTCGTTATTTCCCCTGAAGGTCAGCAATATGCCTTAGTGCAGCGTCCTGATGGTTCAGTGGCGAGCGTTAGAGTCGGTAATTATCTTGGCTTAAATGACGGCCGTATTGTTGAAATCACGCCGACCCAGATTAACTTGATTGAAATTGTGCCAGACAGCCGCGCTGGATTTGTAGAAAAACCCCAGTCGCTGGTCTCCCCTATAAGCTAAGTCGGCAGATTTTTTGAGGAATATATAATGACAGTACGCAATAACAAGGTAATGAAGATGAACAACCGCGTATCTTCTACTTTTGCCATCTCTGCATTGGCAATGAGTATGGTAGCAATTAGTAGCAGTGCTTATGCTGAGCAGCGCATTAATAACGTCTCTGTGATACAAACCGCACCAGCCGTTACCCAAATGCGTTTGGGTTTTGCTGGCAAGCCAGTATTGCCTGCAGCGTATCAACTTGATAACCCAAGTCGTCTAGTATTAGATTTTGAAAAAGTACAAAATGGGCTTGCCAGTCGTTTTAATGAATACAACGTTGGCATGATCAACGATGTCACGACGTTAAATAGCGACAATACCACCCGTCTGATTGTCGGACTGAAGCAAGCGGGCAATTATACCACTGCCATTGAGGGCAATGATTTATTGCTGACGATTAGCGACCCAAGTCGTTCAGTCATCACCAATGACCCTGTGCGAGATGTTCTTAACAATAATGCGGGTATTACTACCACTGCTGTTGTCACGCCGATAGTTGAGAGCAATAGCGTAGCTGTTGCGCCGATTAAAACAAAAGTAGTCAACACTCAAGCATCTAAAACACAAGTACCTGCCGATACTATGGTGGTACGTGTCAACCCCTTGCTAAGTCCACAACTTGCGGCTTCACAAGTGAGCAAGCAGTATAGTTATGATGGTTTAACCGCGGTTAATTTTACTGCAGGCAATGACGGTGGCGGTAACGTCAGTATTGCGCTTGCCAACGAAGCCATTCCTGTTGACGTACAGCGCCAAGGCAATAAACTGGTGGTACGCTTAACCGGCAGCACCGTACCTAGAAATTTATTACGTCGCTTAAATGTTAATAGTGGTCTGGTTGATAGTATTGATACTAAAAACCAAGGGCAAAATGGTGTGATCACTATTAATGTCAAAGAAGATTATGAATATCAAGCTTACCAATCGGGTAATCAGTTAAATATCAATATCCGAAAACCTGAGCTACTCCGTGAGCCAACGCTTGAAGAGAAAGTATATAGCGGTGAAGCGCTATCTATGGAATTCCAAGACGTCGAAATCCGTAGTGTGTTAGATATCTTGGCACAATTTACCGACATGAATATCGTTGCTAGTGATTCGGTCGCTGGTAATATCACTTTGCGCCTGATTAATGTGCCTTGGGATCAAGCGCTGGATATCATTCTAAAGAGTAAAAATCTTGGTAAGCGTGAAAACGGGAACGTGATTTTGGTTGCTCCCTCAACTGAGCTTGCTGAACAAGAAGCTCGTGATCTTGAAGCGCAGCAAGCGGTTGAGTCTTATGCGCCGCTACGCACTGAATACATTCGCTTAAGCTATGCTAAAGCGGCAGATGTGTTGACGCTTATCTCTCAGGGCAGTGGCTCATCTGGTGGCAGCGGCACTGGCAACACAAATTCTACTGATAACAATACCTTGTTGTCTAACCGTGGCACAGTAACGGTTGATGAGCGTACCAATACCTTGATTATCAAAGATGTGGCTGCAAGCATTGAAAATATTCATAAGCTGATTGGTAAAATTGATATTCCAGTCCGTCAAGTAATGATTGAAGCCCGTATCGTCAGCGCCACGGATAGCTTTAGTAAAGAGATTGGCGTGCGTTGGGGTATCTTGTCAAACGGTGCGGCCAATAACCGTAACTTATTAGTCGGTGGTAGTAATCAGACGCTATGGGATTTAAAAGATTTTGACGTACAAACGACGACAGTAAATGGTCAGACGGTTTCTTATCCTAAGTACGATATCAGCCGTCCTGATAACTTGAATGTGGACTTAGGCATTGCCAACCCAGCGGGTAGTATTGCTTTTGGCTTACTTAGCATGTCAGATGTGATGCTCGATCTTGAGTTGTCAGCACTGCAAGCCGATAACCGCGGTGAAGTGATTTCGACACCAAAGATTTTAACGGCTGATAAACAGACGGCAAAAGTATCTTCTGGTACGCAAATTCCTTATCAAGAAGCATCGGCCAGTGGCGCGACCACTACTAGCTTTAAAGAAGCGGCATTAAGTCTGGAAGCGACGCCAAATATTACTCCAGACGGTAAGATTGGTCTACAACTTGTTATTACCAATGGTACACCGACAATTATTAATAATCAGGTCGCGATTGCGGAAGATTCAATCTCGACCAACGTGATTGTTGAAGACGGTCAGACCATTGTTTTGGGCGGTGTCTTTAAAAACCGTAGTAGCAATGGTGTCGATAAGGTACCTTTCTTAGGTGACCTGCCTTATGTTGGTCGAGCCTTCCGCCGTGATGTACGTAATAACTCTAAAGAAGAGCTGCTGATATTTGTTACACCAAAATTGATTAATGATGGTATCAGCCGTTTAAATTAATCAGCGTATAATTATTTTATAACTAAAAAAAGCAAGCATCCGAGCTTGCTTTTTTTATGGCCAAATTTTGTGCTTGGATAGATTTTACTCACAATAATCAACGCGCATTACTAGCCAGAATATCAATGACGTTGTATCATACCTAATTTAGCTGAGTGCGTATTATGGTTGAGGAATTACCGTCGGTATTTTTAGTGGGGCCGATGGGAGCGGGGAAGACCACCATTGGCAGGTTATTGGCTAAGCATTTAGGGCGCACGTTTGTAGACAGTGACTGGTATATTGAATCACAAACTGGTGCGGATATTGCTTGGATATTTGCTAAAGAAGGCGAGGCGGGCTTTCGCGAACGTGAGACGCGCGCTATCGATGAGCTGACGCAACAATCACAAATTGTTTTAGCGACTGGCGGCGGCGCGGTGATGGCGGCTGAAAACCGTGCATTTCTCAAAGAGCGCGGCATCGTCGTTTATCTTAACGCCCCAGTTGACGTGCAAATGGCGCGTACTGCCAAGGATAAGTCGCGACCATTATTACAACAGCCGAATCCTAGAAAAATATTGCAAGATTTATACAGTGCCCGCGATCCTTTGTATCGGCAAGTGGCGCATATTATCATGCCGACGGGCCATACTTATCCTCGCCATATGGTCAATCAGTTATTGCAGCAACTAGAAGGGTTTTGTGAGTCAACTTCTATCACCTCAGCACACGAAGAAGATGAATAATAAAACTTTAATAAATAAACCCGTGCGATTTAACCCAAGCCTCATCTTTAAGGAGATTTTCATGGCAACGCCACTGTTTCATGCCAAACTAACAGTACAGACGCAAAGTCATGATTATCCTATTATCATTACTGAAAATAGCAATGTAAGCAGTCTTGAAAGCGATGCTGAGGACGTTGTTAGTAACAGTGCTGAAAAAAGCAGCATGGCAAGTCAAATTGCCCCTTATATTGCGGGTCGTCAAGTCCTTATCGTCACCAATGAGACAGTTGCACCTCTATATTTAAAGACTCTACAAGAGGAACTTGAAGCGCAGTTTACTGTCAAGGTCTGTGTGCTTCCAGATGGTGAGCAATATAAGAATCAGACCAGTATTAACCAGATTTATGATGCGTTGATGGCGGAGCACTTTAACCGTGATGTGACCCTTATCGCGCTTGGTGGTGGTGTGGTTGGTGATATGACAGGATTTGCCGCCGCAAGTTTTATGCGTGGGGTCAATTTTATTCAAATTCCAACGACCTTACTGTCGCAAGTGGATTCAAGCGTTGGCGGTAAGACGGGCATCAACCACGCCCAAGGTAAAAATATGATAGGGGCTTTTTGGCAGCCACAAATGGTTTTAGCCGACATGAGTACGCTAAAAACGTTACCAGCACGCGAACTATCAGCAGGATTGGCGGAAGTCATCAAATACGCCCTGATTATGGATGCCGATTTTTTGACTTGGCTTGAGCAACATCTACCAGCGATGATAGCATTTGATTTAGCCGTACTTGGCGAAGCGGTGAAGCGCTGCTGCCAGTACAAAGCCGATATCGTGGCGCAAGATGAAAGAGAGTCCGGTGTGCGCGCCTTATTAAACTTCGGTCATACCTTTGGTCATGTGATTGAAACCCATGAAGGCTATGGTAATTGGTTACATGGTGAGGCAGTTGCTGCTGGTATGGTTCAAGCAGCTGAGCTGTCACAAAAAATGGGCTGGCTAACGAGCGATGACGTTGCACGTATTAAGCGTGTGTTAGTATTGGCAAATCTGCCCATCACGCCACCCGCTATTGATGTACAGACGGCACTAGGTTTGATGGGTCACGATAAAAAAGTCAAACACGGACAAATCCGCCTTATTTTGTTAAAATCATTAGGTAATGCGGTTTTGACCAATGATTTTGATGCGGAGCTTTTAATAGAGGTATTGTCACAACATCATTGATATGGCCTTTAATCATCCAACTATTAATAAGTTGATATGATTAGCTAGGCGCTTAAAGTAAGCGGTTTAACCTTATTTCTCTTTTAGTAAGTGTTTTTATAATTCTCAGCATCTTTTTATAATTATTGCTTTATAACTGGCTTTTTATAAGACTTTTTCTTCCAAGGACATCTCCATGGCAGCATCACGCTCGACGACTCGCACAGCTGGGCATAAATATCGCCGTCAAGCACTGATTTGGCTGATAGCGACACTGCTATTGAGCGTGTTTACCGCCTTAGTTTGGATGTTTAGTCAAACGCCAGCGATGGGCGCAAAAATTGAGAATGAACCGATAGCAGCGCCGCAAACATCAAGCGCTGAGCTTGAGCAGCCGTTAAAGATTGAATCCTTGCACGAGCTTGATACTGATGTACAACCGATTAGTTTTGATACCACAGTTCGAGATTTGCGCAGCTATCCTGATGAGTTTAAAGACAAGCGTTACTTGCTGGCTAATAAAGGCAAGTGGACGGTGCAGGTGATGAATGTCGCTGAAAATGATGTGATTGTTAGTTATTTAGAAAGCCGAGAAGATCGTGAGAAGTTTGCTTATTTTCGCTACCTTGATGAAAACAATCAAGTGCGTTATATGCTCACTTATGGGCTGATGAGCAGTCCACAAGAAGCGGTTGGCGCTGCTAAGTTGATAGACTTTAAATTGCCTGCTAATGTGCGGGTCTTGCCTGAAGAGGTTAATCGCTACGTCAGTATTATCGATAATTACGAACGTCCTGACCCTGTCAAGGATTTGAGCACCAAACGCACGCGTGCTGTGAATTTGCGCCCGACCAAACGTGAAGTGCCAGTGCGCCAGAAAACACCGAATAACGATAGTGCCAATGAACAAGCAGCAAATAATAATGCCAATCGCGGCCCACAAGAAGGGGCTAACAATGGCGCTAATGAAAGTATTCGTCAGTCAGCTGATACCTCTGAGACCTTATCTGTCAGTGAAGAACGTACGGTCGGTATCGATGAACAGGCAATGACTACACCAACGCCTAAAAATGCGGACAATAGTCGCAAGCCTGAAGCAGAATCTAAAAAACCAGCAGCAGCCAACAATTCAGGCAATAATAGCAATGCGCCGAAAAAACCGCCAGTGGTTGAAACCCCTAAACCACCGAGTGCCAATGCTAATGCCTCGAAAAGTAATAACGACAGCATAAAAGGGCTTATTGAAGAAAAAAGCAATTAATTTTAATGCACATTTTTTTAAAAAAGCCTACTAGATATGGTGTTTAGTAGGCTTTTTTGTGCCAGTGGTTTTGATTATCGAGATTGCATCTGAATTTATCCATTAATGTTAATGCTCAGAGCAATAGCGAGACTACTGAAAACTCTGATAGGAGTGGCTTAAAACTTATAACATTCTAGAAAGTCAGTGGTGAATTTATGATTGATAATATAAGTTTTTACAAAATCTAGAGGATGAGGTGATAGAAAAGACTAGATTTTTTGTCAATCATTAACTAAGATAACTGTGGGCGACGTTCTGTATAGTTATCGTAAATAGCTATCTAGCAGCTCGGCATTTAGTGAGTCGACTTGATAATAAGATGAGCGCTTACGATAATAATGTTGTTGTCTCAAGCGTTGCTACTTGCTCTCCCTATTGAGCTTATTGCAAGTGGCACAACCTCTCGTTATTACCCTGACTAGGGTTATTAAGGCGCTTGAGTATAGAGCGTCTGATATTCAAACTTAACGGCATTTTATAGTGATAGTAGCCAATTTATTCATCACTTTCTTATCAGTTGCTTTGCTTATTATCTATCGAAGTGGTTAGTACGGTACGTATCAGTTTTAACCAACAATTACATGGCTCATATTGAGTAGCTTAACTGTTAAAAGATGCGCAAAAGCTAGCCAAGACGGATAGTGAGTGACGTGTAAATGCTTTAAAGATTAACATGGTGATGACCATGTATTTCTTTACCGCAATCCTTTGGTAGCTAACGTTAAAGTAATGGCTTTGACAACTATAGAATAAATAGAATCGTGATAAGTATTTTTATCACATTCAAAACGCCTGCTCTATTTTCTCTGCCTGCGTTTTATTAATCCGTTTATATGAATATATTTAGCCCGTTCTGCCTGCGGAGTTTGGTTTATATGTCATATTAGATGTATATGCTGTCCGCTCACTTAAAAGGACAAGCTATGTCAATGATTTCCTCTTCTACGCATTTGGCGACGCCAGATGACTTTTCTGATAACTGTGGCTTTGGTTTGATCGCTCATATTGAGGGACAGGCCAGCCATGATTTGGTAAAAACAGCCATTCATAGTTTGAGTTGTATGACTCATCGCGGCGGTGTCGCGGCTGATGGTAAGACAGGTGATGGTTGCGGTTTATTATTGGCGACGCCGAGGGTGTTTTTTAGCAGTATCGCTGCTGAGCAGGGTTTTACCATTACCGCCAATTTTGCGATAGGTATGGTCTTTGTCAATTTAGATGAAACAAAAGCGCAGTATAGCCAGCAGGTGCTTAATGAAGAAATTAGTGCACAAGGGTTAGAGGTAGCAGGTTGGCGCGATGTGCCGCTTGATTTAAGTATCGTTGGTGAGATTGGTCGTCAGACTTTACCAGATTTTAAGCAGGTGTTTGTCAATGCCGTGGATGGTTTAGCGGCCGATGATTTTAACCGTAAGCTGTTTGTCGCGCGTAAAAAAGCCGAGCAGCGTTTGGTGGATGATGAACTGTTTTATGTGTGTTCATTAAACTGCCAGACGATTATTTATAAAGGTTTGGTCATGCCATCAGACCTGCCTGCTTTCTTTTTAGATTTACAAGATGCGCGTTTGGCCTCGCATATCGTGGTCTTCCATCAAAGATTTTCGACCAATACGCTGCCGCGCTGGCCATTAGCACAGCCGTTTCGCTATTTGGCACACAATGGTGAGCTTAATACCATCACCGGCAACCGTAGCTGGTCTGAAGCCCGTACGCCAAAATTAAAGTCCGATAAATTGCCAAATTTGAATGAACTAACGCCTTTGGTGAATAGCACGGGCTCAGATTCATCAAGCTTAGACAATATGCTTGAAGTACTGATGTCAGGCGGTATGAGTTTATTCCATTCGATGTCGATACTGGTGCCACCCGCTTGGCAAAATGTCGATAGCATGGATATGGACTTGCGCGCGTTTTATGAGTTTTACTCGCAGCATATGGAAGCGTGGGATGGCCCAGCAGGTTTAGTCATTCAGGATGGTCGCTATGCGGTCTGTATGCTCGACCGTAATGGTCTGCGCCCGTCACGTTGGGTGACGACCAAAAACGGCTATATCACCGTGGCTTCAGAAGTCGGCGTTTGGGATTATGCTGCGAAAGATGTACTTGCTAAAGGTCGGGTCGGCCCTGGTCAGATGCTTGTTATTGATACCATGACCGGTCAAATCATGGATACCAAAGCGATTGCAACTTTATTGAAAAAAGCCCATCCGTATCGTAAATGGCTACGCGAAGAAGCGACCCGTATCCGTGATGATGAGCGCTTAGAAGAAGAGTTGGCATCACAAGCCTGCCGCGGCGATCAGCTCAAAGCATTGCAAAAAATGTATCATATTACCAACGAAGAGCGTACCGAAATTATCCGTCCCAATGCCGAAAATGGTCAGGAGCCAGTTGGATCTATGGGCGATGATACGCCTATGGCGGTGCTGTCGCAGCAAATACGTCATGTCGGTGACTTCTTCCGCCAGCAGTTTGCACAAGTAACCAATCCGCCGATTGATCCATTGCGTGAATCAATCGTGATGTCGCTACAGACTTGCTTGGGAGCTGAGACCAATGTCTTTGCGCCGTCAGCACGCGACGCGCATCGTATTATCTTATCGTCGCCGGTATTATCAGCCAGTAAAATGCAGCAGCTTGAAACCTTGGCTGATCCAGCATTTCAGCTGGCGCGTATCAATTTAAACTATGATGCCAATCTTGAGCTATCAGCCGCTATCAAAGCCATCTGTGAGCAAGTGGCCAATAGCATTCGTGCTGGTTATACTTTAATTGTTTTATCTGATAAAAACATTGCTGCTGATAAAGTACCGGCCAATGCCATTATGGTCACTGGTGCGGTGCATCATTATCTGATTGCCCAAGGAATTCGTACCGATGCTAATTTAATCGTCGAGACTGGTCTAGCGCGCGATTCGCATCAAGTGGCGGTATTGATTGGCTTTGGCGCGACCTGTGTTTATCCCTACTTAGCTTATGACGTCATTGATGATTTGGTGGCGACCGGTGAACTGCTGGGCGATCCGATTCAAGCGCGGGTGAATTTCCGTAAAGGCTTGGATAAAGGTTTGCTGAAAATCTTATCAAAAATGGGCATCTCGACCATTGTGTCTTATCGTGGAGCGCAGTTATTTGAAGCCGTCGGTCTTTCTGAAGAAGTGGTGAGTTTATGCTTTAAAGGCGTGCAAAGTCGTATTAAAGGCGCAACCTTTGCCGATTTGGCTGCTGACCAAGCGCAATTAGCTGCTAATGCCTTTAAGCGTCGTGCGCCCCTCGATCAAGGTGGCTTGCTAAAATTTGTCTTTAATAAAGAATATCATGCCTTTAATCCTGATGTGATTAATAGCCTACATAACGCCGTCCGTACCGGTGATTATGATAATTACCGCCAGTATGCCGATTTGGTCAATAGTCGTCCCGTTGCGACCTTGCGAGATTTATTGCAATTAAAGACTGGCAACGCTATCGATGTTAATGAGGTCGAAGATATTTCAGAAATCCTGACGCGCTTTGATTCAGCTGGCATGTCGTTAGGGGCATTATCACCCGAAGCCCATGAAGCGATTGCCATGGCGATGAATACCATCGGTGGGCGCTCAAACTCTGGTGAGGGCGGCGAAGATCCGGTACGTTATGGTACTTTGCGCAACTCAAAAATTAAGCAAATTGCCTCTGGTCGATTTGGTGTGACACCGGCATATCTGCGTTCAGCAGAAGTGATGCAGATTAAGGTTGCACAGGGTGCTAAGCCGGGTGAGGGCGGGCAGCTGCCAGGTGGTAAGGTCAATGCTTTAATTGCGCGTTTACGTTACTCGGTGCCAGGGGTGACGCTCATATCGCCGCCGCCGCATCATGATATTTATTCTATTGAAGATTTGGCGCAGCTGATTTTTGATTTAAAACAAGTCAATCCAGATGCCTTGGTTTCGGTAAAACTGGTTTCACGTCCTGGGGTTGGCACCATTGCAACGGGCGTGGCAAAAGCCTACGCCGATTTGATTACCATCTCAGGTTATGATGGTGGTACTGCCGCCTCGCCGCTGTCGTCTATCCATCATGCTGGCTCGCCTTGGGAGTTAGGTCTTGCTGAAACGCATCAATCACTACGGGTAAATGGCTTGCGTCATAAGGTTCGTATTCAAACCGATGGCGGTCTCAAAACGGGTCTGGATGTGGTCAAAGCCGCTATCCTTGGTGCTGAAAGCTTTGGTTTTGGTACCACGCCAATGATTGCTGTCGGTTGTAAATACTTGCGTATTTGCCATCTTAATAACTGTCCGACAGGGGTTGCGACGCAAAAAGCCCAGCTACGCGATGAGCATTTCATCGGTGAAGCAGAGATGTTGATCAACTTCTTTAAATTTGTGGCGACTGAAACGCGTGAATGGCTTGCAGCATTAGGTGTGCGCACTATGGAAGAGCTAGTCGGGCGTACTGACTTGCTTGAAGTGTTAGAAGGTAATACCGATAAGCAGCGTCATTTGGATTTAACGCCATTATTGTTTAGTCATCCAGCCAGTAGCGGTAAAGCGCAAACCTGTCAGGTTGCGCGTAATGAGCCATTTGATAAAGGCTTGCTTGCTGAGCAGATGATTAGTGATATGCTGCTCAATATTCGTCAAGGTAATGGCGGCGATTATAGCTACGCAGTTGGTAACTGTGATCGCTCAATCGGCGCACGTATCTCGGGTGAGATTGCGCAGGTATGGGGCAACCTTGGCATGAGTGATATGCCCATTAAGCTGCATCTAAACGGAACCGCAGGGCAAAGTTTGGGTGTCTGGAATGCTGGCGGCTTACATATTGAGCTTGAAGGCGATGCCAATGACTATGTCGGTAAAGGCATGGCAGGCGGTGAGATTGTAATTTATCCACCGAAAGATTCAAGCTTTAGTGCGCAAGAAACCGCTATCATCGGTAATACATGTCTCTATGGTGCAACGGGTGGTAAATTATACGCTGCGGGCACGGCAGGCGAGCGCTTTGGGGTACGTAACTCTGGCGCGCATGCGGTCATTGAAGGCACGGGCGATCATTGCTGTGAGTACATGACGGGCGGCATCATTACCATTCTTGGACGTACGGGTCTAAATTTTGGCGCGGGCATGACGGGTGGTTTTGCTTATGTGCTTGATATGGATGGCGACTTTTTTGATCGCTGTAATCATGAGCTGATTGACTTAAACCGTATCTCAAGTGAGCAAATGGAAGGTCATCGTATTTACTTGCAACAAGTGATTGAAACCCATGTCGATAAAACCGGTAGTGCGTGGGGACAAACCCTCTTAGCGGACTTTGAGCATTATGCCCGTAAGTTCTATTTGGTGAAGCCCAAAGCAGCGAACGTTGCGACCTTGCTTAAGACCACGACGGCTGATCCGCAATAAACGAGATGAGTCAGCAAGAGAGTTTACGAGCAGTTTTTAATGCATAGGTTTTAAGCAGGTAAATGACAGTCCGTATCCGTAAGTTTGCCTCAGTGAGGCTACAGATATTGGCTGTCGTCACCCACTATAAAAGAGACAACACCATGGCAAAACGCTTAGAAAATAGTTTTCAGTTTTTAGATGTACCACGCCTTGAGCCCACGAAAAAAGACATCGCTACGCGTTCAACTGAGTTTGTTGAAATTTATCAGCCGTTTGAGAGTGAGTCAGTGGCGCAGCAATCGCATCGCTGCCTTGAGTGCGGTAATCCGTACTGTGAGTGGAAATGTCCGGTACATAACTACATTCCCAATTGGCTTAAATTGGCCAGCGAAGGTCAAATATTTCAGGCTGCAGAGTTATGCCATCGTACCAATACCTTGCCTGAGGTTTGTGGACGTGTCTGTCCGCAAGACCGCTTATGTGAAGGCGCTTGTACGTTAAACGACGGCTTTGGTGCGGTGACCATTGGTAACGTCGAAAAGTATATCAATGACACCGCTTTCGCCCTTGGATGGCGTCCTGATATGTCGGATGTGGTTTGGACGGACAAAAAAGTCGCTATTATCGGTGCCGGTCCAGCAGGTTTGGGCTGTGCGGATATCTTAGTAAGAAATGGCGTGACACCTGTTATTTTTGATAAGCGCCCAGAAATTGGCGGCTTATTAACCTTTGGTATTCCAGAATTTAAAATGGAAAAAGACGTCATGCGTAACCGCCGTGTCATTTTTGAAGGCATGGGCATGGATTTTCGTTTAGAGACAGAAATTGGTACGGATATCAGTATTGATGAGCTGTTAAGCGAATATGATGCGATATTTATGGGCATGGGTACTTATACTTATATGCGCGGTGGCTTTGCTGGTGAAGCACTAGAAGGTGTCTATGATGCGCTAGATTATCTGATTGCCAACGTCAATCGCTGTAACGACTGGGAGAAAAATCCAGAAGAATATATCGATTTAAAAGGTAAAAAAGTAGTGGTGCTAGGCGGCGGTGATACGGCAATGGACTGTAACCGTACCAGTATTCGTCAAGGGGCGCAGCAAGTAGTTTGTGCTTATCGCCGCGATGAAGAAAATATGCCTGGCTCCCGCCGCGAAGTGGTCAATGCGCGCGAAGAGGGCGTTGAGTTCTTATTCAATCGTCAACCAACAGAAATTATTGGTTTAAATGGTAAAGTGAACGCGGTCAAGGTGATTACCACGCAATTGGGCGCTCCTGACAATCGTGGTCGCCAGCGCCCCGAGCCCATTCCCAATTCAGAAGAAATTATCCCATGTGATGCGGTCATTATGGCCTTTGGTTTCCGTCCTAGCCCTGCTGATTGGTTTGCAGGTCAGCAAATCACGATGGACAGCTCGGGTCGGGTCGTAGCCGCCGAAAAGCAAACCTTTAAATTTCAAACCAGTAACCCCAAAATCTTTGCTGGTGGCGACATGGTGCGTGGCTCTGATTTGGTCGTAACAGCGATATGGGAAGGTCGTGAAGCCGCGGAAGGCATCTTAGACTTTTTAGAAGCGTAGTTGTTGCCGTTATGATTATTAAAAGCATGCTAGTCAGTAGTAAAATAACGTGGGCGATTGACCACTGAGCACGAGCGGATAGAGGATTTTTTCTCATTATGTGCTAGCATGTTTTGACCTGTAACGTCTTTTATCTTTTAATAGATGAAAGGCGTTATTTTTTGATCATTTCTTTATTATCGCTTTATCAATAGTTAAGCTAGCAGCTATTATTTAACCATATTTTTATTCATTTATTATAAGAGACAGCTTGCGTGAAACCGACTTTTTGGCAGCGATTTACCGCACCGTTTGTAGAGCCTTATGCCCGTTATCAGCATGCGGATATTTTGCATGCCATACGTTTGGGTATGGCCGTGCTTATTGCACTCTTGTTAAATGAGTTTACGCACTTGCCGCATGGTGAGTGGACGACCATTACTGTGTTTGTGATATTGGGTTTATTACAATATCAAGGGGCGATTTATACCAAGGCCAAAGAGCGGATACTCGGCACCTTATTAGGTGTGGTGGTCGGACTCAGTTTCTTATGGCTGATTCAAGATATAGGTGGCTTGGTGTGGTTATATTATGGGCTAATAGGCATTATTAGTAGCATCATCGGTTATGCAGCGGTCAAGCAACTGGGTTATATTGGTCTATTGACAGGTATCACCATGCTGATGATTGTTTCTAGCCCTGACCATAGCAATATCGCCCAAGATGGTTTATACCGAGCGTTTAATATTCTGCTCGGTGCAGGGGTGGCGGTCGCCGCAACCTTAATTTTGCCACTTAAATCGACGTTGATGTGGCGGTTTTTATTGGCAAGCAATCTTGAAACGTGCAGTAATTTATACGCAGGGGTCGGTAATCATATTGATGCGGAAGTGTTAGTGCCCAAGCCGTTTAAGTATAGTAAGGCGACCAGCTCAGCTAGTATTACTTATCCTTCGAGCAGCTCTGTCCCTGATACGCCAGTCAATAAGTCTTTGGTGAAGGCATTGCAAAAAATTAATAAGCGCCTGCTTGCCGTGCGTCCGCATATCGCCGCGACAGCCAGTGAATCTGGTATTGAAAAAGAGACGTTAGAGACCATTCAACGCACCCATCGGAATATTATTGGTACCATTGATTTATTGCTCAGTGCGGCACCGCGCTTGGCCAATATTGAGATTGATGATGAAAATCATATTTTACTGATTCAATATCAGCACGAATTGACGCAGGCGATGCAGCATATGGCCGCGGTATTACGTAGTCCAACTGATGAGGTCTTTCAACCCATTACGCGCATTGCGGTATCAGAATATCCAAGCGTAGAGAATTTGGGTTTTGAGTGGCAAGGCTATTTTTGGTTGACCCAAACCTTACAGCTGCAGCTGCAGCGGCTTAGTGATTTATTACAAACTACCAAACCCCAATGGTTTGCAGCCTCTGGTCTGCGCTATCAGCGCCGCGAGCAGCGTCGTATTGAACATAAAGGTAGCGAAACCGATTTGCACTTATAAATAAAAGACAAATAAAAGACGCTGACTTGATAGAGTCAGCGTTTTTTTACGATCATGTTTGCTAAAAGACAGCAATGAACAACCTGTTAACGACCGGTTTTTAGCTTATCCCAATACTGCTGATAGACTTGCAAAGCTTCATCGCCCACATCTTCTTGGAACTCAGCCTTTGCTAGTACTTCTTTACTAGGATAGATGGTTGGATTGTTTCTCACTTCTTCTGGCATCATCTCACGGGCAGCGATATTAGGCGAGGCGTAACCAATCTCTTCACTGACGATTTTAGAGTTCTCTGGACGGAGCAAGTAATCAATAAACTTGTGCGCCGCATCGACTTGTTTGGCGTTTTTAGGAATCACAAAGTTGTCCATCCATAATATTGCGCCCTCAGTTGGGTATTTATAAACCAAGCTGGTCAAGCCTTCGTTATTAGCAATGACTGCCTCGCCATTCCAACTCATCCCAACTGTGGTTTCTCCTTCCATATAAGGCATGCGCGAGGCATCCGAGTTAAAGGTCTTTACGTTTGGCATCAAGGTCGTTAGCTTCTCATAAGCCGCTTTAATTTCTTCAGGATTTTTACTATTGCCTGAATATCCAAGGGTCAATAGCGCCATGCCAAACACTTCGCGCATATCATTCATCAGCATCACCTGACCTTTATACTCAGGACGCCATAAGTCATTCCAACTATTCACTGTTGCAGGATCAACCGCTTCACCATTGATGGCCAAACCAGTGCTGCCCCACATATAAGGAATCGAGTATTTATTTCCTGGATCAACTTTGGTATTGGTAAATGAAGTATCGAGATTTTTAAAGTTGCTTAATTTAGACTTATCGAGCTCTTGTAGCAGCCCTTCTTTGGCCATTTTTTCCACATAATATGTCGATGGAATCGCTAAGTCATATTGGCTAGAGTCGTCGAGCAGTTTGAGCTTGGCGTACATGGCCTCATTAGAATCAAAGGTGGTGTAATTGACCCGAATGCCCGTTTCTTTGGTAAAGCCATCCAAGATTTCCTGCGGCATATACTCAGACCAGTTATACAAATTAAGCGTTTCTGTGCTGGCAGTTGTACCGTCAGTTGCCGCATTGTCAGAATTACTGCAGCTGGCAAGTGCAAGTCCGACTGTCACCGCTAATAGTGCTTTTGGTAGTATACGAGCGCTACGAGCAACGCTGTGAGCGGCAGGGTTGGACGATAATAAATGGGTCAAAATATCTCTCCTAAAGTAAAAATGATGCAAATGAGTAAAAGTTAGATGGTAGATAGTTAATGCTAAGTGCTAGAGACTAAGTGTTAAATACTAAGTGCTGAATATAAGTCATCAAGCCAAATGTAAAACTATTATGGCTATGATTGTGAATAATTTAAAGGGTAAGGATGCAACCGATATTCATACAATTATTAGAGCTAATGCTGAGAACTGGCTAAGAATTATTTATAAGTAGTAGTATGAGGTTTATTGTTAAACCTTTGTAAGATAATGAGCGTAAACAATCATGCTATGATGAGCGTTGGTTTATTTTCAGCCGCCACTCAACAATATAATTTTATAAAATAAATAGATTAACCATAACACAATAATAAAGGATGCAACATCATGACTCAGAGTAAACCAATGATTCCAGCGCTTCTCACGGATAAAGTCGCTATCGTTACTGGCGCTAGTCGCGGACTTGGCGCCCAGATTGCTGAGCAAATGGCAGCAGCAGGCGCGCGCGTTTGCGTCAATTATCTTAATAGTAAAGAGGCTGCTGACCAAGTGGTTACTGATATCATCGCAGCAGGTGGTCAAGCATTTGCTTATCAAGCTGATGTTAGCGACTTAGCACAAATGCAAGCGCTGGCAGCTGAAGTGGTTACGCGTTATGGCCGCATCGATATATTGGTCAATAACGCTTTGCCAAGCTATCACTTTAATCCCAGTGCCGACTATACCAGTATCGAAACCGTCAAATGGGCGCATTTTTCGCAGCAGCTTGACGGTATTGTGAAAGGTGCGGTCAATACCGTGCAAGCGGTACTACCACAAATGAAAGCGCAAAGAATGGGCAAGATTGTCAATATCTCAACCAATCTTGTTTATAATCCGGTGGTCACGTATTACGACTATACCACTGCCAAATCTGCATTGATTGGGCTGACGCGTAACTTAGCCGCTGAGCTTGGACAATATGGAATCCGCGTTAACTTGCTAGCAGGCGGACTGCTACAAACCACGGATGCAAGCCGTTTGACAACTGAAGAAGTCTTTGATTATATCGCGACCACCACGCCATTACGTAAAGCAACCTCGGTGGCTGACTTTGCCAATTCGGTGCTACTAATGGCGTCTGATTTGAGCTTGGCCATTACCGGACAGTCTATCGCTGTCGATGGTGGTTTGACTATGCCTTAAGGTTTTGATGCCGTGATGTCTAAACGTTAATAAAAATAGCAAAATAAAAAGCCAAGTAAAGCTCTTACCACATTGATTAAATAATAGATAGAGGGATAAGATGAATAACCGCAAACGAGCTGGAATTATCACTGCAGTGCTTGGCATATTCGCTTTTATGATGATGTTCCATGCTGGCTCACCAACGCCTATCCTAAACTGGCCGGTAGAAACTTTTATGGGCTTGGCATTTACCATTGGTTGGCTGAGTAGTGTGCCCACTTGGCTGGCCTATGTGCTGGCAGCGCTGGTGCTTATCCTGATGGTCGTCGGCTTTTATAAAATTGGTGGCTGGGTTTATAGTCTGATGACAAGGAAGCGTTAAGTCCTTTTTTGCCCTATATTTAATTGTTAAGATAGTTACTTGCGGCATTAGTCTTGGTACCTCGCTACCTTATTAAGTCAATCAGCTCTGAATGATGACGTAAAAATTAGCAGTTATTAGAAAAACAAAACCCTTGTCAGTGTTTGGCAAGGGTTTTTATTGGCTATTAAGACAGGTGTTTTGACTGCTTTTTCTTGAAACGGTTCTGTTTATTAGGCTATCTTAAATTGCTCAAGCACTTCTTGTATTCCGTATTCTTCAATCGTGCCAGTGACGAAATCTGCACGCTCGATTAGGGCGGGTTGCGCATCGCCCATCGCCACCGCATAGCCGACCAAATCAAACATCTCTAAGTCATTCATGCCATCACCAAACGCCATGCACTCGCGCGCGTCTACGCCATAATATTGACAAACGTCTTTAATACCGCGAGCTTTGGAAGCATTTACCGGCAAGATATCTGCGCCAATATGATGCCAATGTACCAGTTTTAAATCATCTTGAGCAAAATCGACGTCCTGCATTTTCTCTTCTTGATTGTTAAAGAATACCGAACATTGATAAACCGTATTTGCCTTATGATAATTTGGATCAAGAATAGAGTTTGGCGTTATGGCATTGTATTCACGCAGGCGCGCGTTTTCATGTGACCATGCGATATGAGTCGCCGAGTCAAATTTATGGATAAGTTCACTCTTTTGGCACAGCATTACAATCTTATCAGTCTGGGTATCTGATAACGGATAATGACTGATTAAGCCCTTATTATCAAAGCTATATTGACCATTCATACAAATAATAGCATCTAATATATCCGCTTCCAGTAAGCCTAAAATATCCGCTGGCAATATCGCTTTAGAACGCCCCGTTGAAATCACCAGTTTAATATCAGTCTCAGCAAGCGCTTCAAGGGTCGCTTGGTTGTGCGCGGCGATAATACCGTTACGGCTGAGCGTATCATCAATGTCAAAGAATATGATTTTTGGGGTTTGAGTATTTAACATCTTTATATTCCAAATTATTTATTTTAGATATTTTTTCTGAGGTTGATTGTCATACTTTAGGTAGTAAAGCAGTTATGAGTGTATGTTGACCATACGAAACCATTTTTCCCCAAACTAGTAAACAAACAATAAAAAGTAGTATCGATGAACCCACACTACTGTTAGATTTATCGTTTTCCCTGACATTAGGAGATTCATTAAACTCCTCTTTCATATTGATAACTAAGCTCATGTATTTACTCTCATCAACCAACCTCAACACTCGTCACATTCTGAAAGCCTCTTGGCAACTGCCCACCACGATTACCACGTGTGCCCGTATAATTAGCCAAATCATTAGGCTTTAGCGTCACGTGGCGTTTGCCAGCGGTGATGATTAGGCTGTCTTGCTGACTGAGTGGCGTGATGGCAAGCACTTCTTCACCATCTTTTAATTTAATCATCTTATTACCTTTACCACGAGCCTGTTCAGGCAAATCATCAAGGGCAAATATCAGTAAATATCCCGCATTGGTCACGACGGCGATATGGTCAGGAGTGGCGCTTGTGGTGCTGTTTTCACCTTCGGCGTTTCCATTATTAGCGTTGGCAGTCATATCCGCTGGCGCATCGATACGTGCAACCGGCAGCAATCGACTATCAGTCGCTAGATTAATGATGTTTTTCCCCGCTTTTTGATTGCTATCAAGATTGCCGATGGTATTGATAAAGCCATAACCTGCGGAGCTGGCGAGGATAATGCGCTGATCATCTGCACCGGTTAATAGCTGCTCAAAGCTGGCGCCTGCGGGCGGCTTTAAAACACTGGTCAATGGATCGCCTTGCCCACGTGCCGAGGCGAGGTTATGGGCGTCGATACTATAGCTGCGTCCGGTGCTGTCGAGCACGTAGATTCTCTCGTTAGATTTAGCGCGGACGTGTGCTTGATAGCTATCACCTGAACGATAAGTCATACCAGTAGCATCGACGTCATGACCTTTGGCGGCGCGAATCCAGCCCGCTTTCGATAGGATAGCGGTCACAGGCTCACTCGGGACGAGATCAGACTCTTTTAATGCTTGTGCTTCTTCACGTTCCGCCAATTGTGACACACGCTCGTTACCGTGTTCCTTCATATCGGCGGTGAGCTCATCAATCATAAGATTGGTCAAGCTGTCAGGATTATCCAAATATTCTTGGATGATGGCGCGTTCGGCAGCGAGCTCATCTTGCTCGCGGCGCAGTTCAATCTCTTCGAGCTTAGCTAATTGGCGCAGACGAATATCCAAGATAGCATTGGCTTGAATCTCAGTGAGGTCATAATCTTGCATTAACGATAATTTTGGATCGTCTTCTTCGCGAATGATGCGAATGACTTCATCAATATTCAGATAAGCAATCAGCAAACCTGCCAGAATATGTAAGCGTTTATCGATTTTATCAAGGCGATATTGCAGACGGCGCGTAACCACTGAGCGGCGACAGACGAGCCATTCTTCTAAGATTTCTTTGAGGTTTTTGACCTGTGGCTTACCGTTTAGACCAATCATATTCATATTGACGCGGTAATTGCTTTCAAGATCGGTACTGGCAAACAAATGACTCATGACACGATCGACATCGACCCGTGAAGAGCGTAACTCGAGCACGATACGACAGGCGTTTTCATGATCGGACTCATCATGAATATCAACAATCCACGGTAACTTCTTATCGGTCATCAGCTTAGCGATTTGCTCTTGAATCTTATTGCCTGAGACTTGATAAGGAAGCGCGTCGATGATGACTAAATTCTTCTCTTTTGGGTCAATATGAAAGGTCGCGCGCATTTTATAACTGCCACGTCCAGTCTCATACATGGCTTGTAAGTCTTTTTTACTGGTGATGATCTCAGCTGGGGTCGGCAAGTCAGGTGCTGGTATCGACTGTGTTAATTGCTTAACCGATAACTCAGGGTTTTTTAGCAGACGAATAGCGGCGCGTACCACCTCATTAAGATTGTGCGGTGGAATGTCGGTTGCCATACCAACGGCAATACCAGTCGTACCATTTAATAAAATATTGGGTAGGCGGGCAGGTAGGGTGGTTGGCTCTTGCATCGTGCCATCGAAGTTATCCTGCCAATCAACGGTGCCTTGTCCGAGTTCTGCAAGCAAGGTATTGGCGTAAGCCGACATTTTGGCTTCGGTATAACGCATGGCAGCAAACGACTTAGGATCATCAGGGCTACCCCAGTTACCTTGACCGGTGATGAGCGGGTAGCGATAGCTAAACGGCTGCGCCATTAGTACCATGGCTTCATAACAAGCACTATCACCATGTGGGTGGTATTTACCTAAGACGTCACCGACGGTACGCGCAGATTTTTTGGCTTTGGCAGTCGACTTTAGCCCCAGCTCGCTCATGGCATAGACGATACGACGTTGCACAGGTTTTAGACCGTCAGCGATATTGGGTAGTGCCCGATCCATGATGACGTACATGGCATAGTTGAGATAGGCCTGCTCAGTGAACTCCGCCACTGAGCGGGTGTCCATAGGTTCACTAGGAATGATGGGGGTAATCGTATGATCAATAACATCGGACATAAAGTAGGTTTCACTTATCAGTTTTAATAGGTATAAATAATTGGTTCAAGCGTACAATTAGGATAGTGCTATCGTAAAGGATATTGGCAGAATTAAAAAGGCATAAGTCAGAATAGACGACAGGTCGTGACGTGCCAGATATGACTTACTAGGAATGAGGTGTCTAGTGTGCGTTGGCTGATAGCTTTTACAAAATAAGATAAGTATAGTGAATTAACAGGTTTTTAGCATTTTAGTATTCAATAACTACAGAAATTTTGTCAGGATAAAAGCCTTAATCACCTTGTCTAGCACTGTCTATCCTATGGAGTAGCGACTATGTCATCTGCCTCTTTATCACCAACCCTTGCTCAGAATCTAACCAGAAATGCATTGGTCGTTAGTGTGGTCACCAGTATGTGCTTGACGGCGTGTAGCTCATCGCAAATGAGCACGCCGATGCCTGCGCCAACCAGTAGCACTGTCAATCAAGATGCCGTAAAGCCATTAGAGAATGCAAAATCTGTCCAGCCTATTGTACCAGTCGCCCAGTCGGAGGTAGCAATGCCAAGCACTGCCCCTGCTGACAATACTGTGAGCATGATGACACGATCGGCGCCGCAATGGAGTGTGCGTCCTTTATCTGGCATAACCGTACGCCCACCAGCGCGTGATAATTATCAAAAGAACACCTCTAATCCAGTACATCGCACCACTGAAATGGCTATTGCTACCTTATCTATCGACACTGATACCGGCAGTTATGCCAACGTACGTCGCTATCTTAATGAAGGGCAGTTGCCACCTGTTGATGCTGTAAGGGTAGAGGAGCTGATGAATTATTTTAATTATCAATTTGATGAGGGTAAACGTATCGCCAACGCGCCATTTGTCGTCGCCACCGAAGTGGTCGACTCGCCGTGGGATAAGGCAGATCAGGATAATAAGATTGTTAAAGTTGGTATTAAAGCGGTTGATAATAGCTGGTCTAATAAAAGTGACAAGCAAGCCATGCCGCCCGCTAATCTGGTGTTTTTGGTGGATGTGTCAGGCTCTATGTCGTCACAAGATAAGCTGCCACTAGCGCAGTCATCGCTTAAATTACTCACGGAGCAGCTGCGCGCCCAAGACAGCATCAGTATTGTTACTTATTCGGGCAGTACCAGTGTGGCATTGCCTGCGACCAGTGGTGACCAAAAAGCAAAAATACTGGCAGCGATAGAAGGCTTAAGTGCCGGTGGATCGACCAATGGTGAAGATGCGCTCAAGCTGGCTTATAGACAAGCAGAGCAAGGGCTGAAGAAGAACGGTATCAATCGTATTATGATGCTGACCGATGGCGACTTTAATGTCGGTATCAGCGCTGTCGATGAGATGCTAGATTTAGTCAAAGCCAATCGCGACCGTGGTATATCCTTGTCGACCGTTGGCTTTGGTCGTGGCAATCTCAACGATCATATGATGGAGCAAATGGCGGATAGTGGCAATGGTAACTATAGCTATATCGACAGTTTGACTGAAGCTAAAAAAGTCTTTGGTGATGAGCTGGCAGCGACTTTTAATACCGTTGCCAAAGATGTAAAAGTGCAAGTAGAGTTCAACCCTAATGTGGTCAGCGAATGGCGCTTGATAGGTTATGAAAACCGCGTATTAAATGAGCAAGATTTTAATAATGATAAAGTCGATGCAGGCGAGTTGGGGGCAGGTAAAGCAGTTATTGCGCTGTTTGAGGTGACGCCAACGGGTAAAAAAGGTTTATACAGTGAGCGTCGTTATAGTGATAATAAGTCAAAGCAGATAGCTAGCGGTAAAAAAACCAATGAGCTCGGCTATCTAAATATTCGTTATAAAGCGCCTACGGGCGGTAGCTCTAAACTAATCAGTCAACCGATTAATCATGTCAGTCTTCCTTTAAACAAAAGCACTATCGATACCCAGTTTGCCATCGCGGTAGCGGGCTTCGGTCAACGCTTAAGCCAAAGCGATTATATTAATGACTGGCAATATAGCGACAGCAGCAACCTTGTGACCAGCACCCTTGCACAAAAACCGGCTAGCGATAAAGACGGCACGCGGCGTAACTTTGTGACTTTAACTGAGCTGGCCAGCGCCCTTGACCATAAACGGTAATAAAAGCGTCAGGCATGGTTGTTTTTATTGATAAAAAAGCATTGTTCGGTAGCAAGTTAGTGGTAATCATCAGTGATGTCGTCGGTCGTTTTATAGATAGGCAGTTGATAGATATAGTATTAATTACCGTCAAGTAAGTTTAAGAACTCAGGTAGCAATCTTTTATATTGAGTAGTTTGTATAAAGTGTGTATGTTAATCAACAAAGGGCTATTTATCGCTATATTTTTTTACCCATCGCCATACGTTTATATCGTCAGCCGCTGGTCAGCTTATACGACGATGTTTGGTATGTTTATCACTCTGTGATAGAGAAGGGTTAACAGCAGCACACCATTACTAGGAGCAGTAAGATTATGGAAAATCAGGGTAACTTAATTCGTCGTGATGACAAAGCGTGGCTCAAAACTTATGAAAAGCTTGGTATTCAATATCATATTGATATGCCAGCCGCCAATACCTCTTTAATCGATATATTTGAACAGAATTTTGTTAAACATGCTGGTCGTACCGCTTTTGTATGTATGGATGTAAAGCTCTCCTACGAAGATTTAGATCGTTATAGCAAACAAATTGCCGCTTACTTACAATCGCTTGGACTGCAAAAAGGCGATAAAGTGGCGGTTATGATGCCCAATATCTTACAGCTGCCGGTTACCGTATTAGGTGTTCTACGTGCTGGCATGACCTTGGTCAACGTCAATCCACTGTATACCACACAAGAACTGAAGCATCAGTTAGAAGACTCTGAGGCCAAAGCGTTGTTTATTCTGGAGAACTTTGCCAAAACCTATGAAGACATTGGCAAAGACTTGGTGGATCATGTTATGGTCACCTCGATGGGTGATTTGATGAGCCCGTTAAAAGGTTTTATCGTCAATACTGTCGTGCGCCGCGTCAAAAAACTGGTGCCTCACTACACGCTTAAAAAGAGCGTAAACTTTAAAAAAGCCCTCAATAAATTATCGGCTAAAAAGTATAAACGTCCAACCAATATCGGGCTTGAGGATGTGGCAGTACTACAGTATACCGGTGGTACAACAGGTGTCGCAAAAGGCGCAATGCTCACGCACGGCAACTTGGTCGCAAACTTAATTCAGTGTGATACGTATCTTGGCGATGCTTTTGATAAGTTTGAAGGGCTTAATGAGCAGCCTGTTATTATGACTGCCTTGCCGCTGTATCATATTTTCTCATTCACGGTTTGTGGCATGTTTGGCTTATATCGCGGCTGTATCGGACTATTGGTGCCAAACCCACGTGATGGCGCAAGCTTAATCAAAGCTTATAAAGACTACCCACCCGCGTTTTTCCCAGCAGTAAACACGCTATTTAATGCGCTCGCTAATAGTGAGGCATTTAAAGCCTTAGATCATAGCAAGCTTGAGATGTCTATGGGCGGCGGGATGGCAGTTTTAAAAGACACCGCTGAAAAATGGCAAAAAATTACCGGTAATATCATCGTTCAAGGTTATGGTCTATCAGAGACCTCTCCCGTTGCATCAGCAAACCCGGAAGGTACCGGTGAGTTCTCAGGTAATATCGGTCTACCGATGCCTGGAACGGACATGGCTATCTTGGATGAAGAGGGTAATGAAGTCGCACTGGGTGAGCGTGGCGAGATTTGTGTTCGTGGTCCGCAGGTAATGAAAGGTTACTGGAAGCGCGAAGATGCGACAGCTGAAGTCATGACTTCTGACGGTTATTTCCGTACCGGTGATATCGGCGTGATGGATGAAGAAGGCTACTTTAAGATTGTCGATCGCAAAAAGAATATGATTTTGGTATCAGGATTTAACGTTTATCCAAACGAAGTGGAAGATGTGATGTCAGCTCATCCAAAGATTTTGGAATGTGGCGTCATCGGTGTCGATGATGAAAAGAGTGGCGAAGTACCGAAGATTTATGTCGTACGTAGTGATGACAGCTTGACGAAGGAAGAAGTGCTTGCTTATAGTAAAGAACATCTCACTGGCTATAAGCGCCCACGCTATGTTGAGTTTATCGATGAGTTACCAAAATCTAACGTTGGTAAGATTTTACACAAAGACTTACGCGCTTTAGAAGAGAAGAATCACGGTTAAGTAACTTAGCATCGAATATCAAGCTTTTTACCCATAATTATCAGTTTTAATGCATGATAAATAGAGTTGAAAACCACTAGGTATTCGATGTGGTAATAGTGAAAAATGATAAGGTCGTTTATATAAGACCTTATCATTTTTTTTATTTTTCTAGGATGATTTGACCGTATTCATAGAGAATGGTGAGCAAAACTGCTATAGTTCATACCGATTATCTCTTTTTATTTCACGATAAAAGTGCGTGATTAACCGCTTGCATAATAGTGAGCGTAAACTTAGGCATCAGCCTAAAATTTTTCGATTTAAAAATTTTGTGCATAACCGTGGTGCCCAGCGCTTAGGTGATGAGCAGTTTGTTATTCACAGGTTTTTAATTTTATAAATACGTGGTTGGCGACCACGGTAAGGGCAGAAAATATACTCTATATTTAACGGTAACATTTAGGAAAGACTATGACGGACAGTATCAATAAAGAAACCACCAATCATAACGCTGCGAGTAATACTCAATCAATGGTTGAAAATGCATTTCCTACCATGCCGACGATAGATAGCGACAGTCCATGGCTGAGCTCTTATGAGCGCTATGGTATCGGGGCAACAATCGATATGCCAGATGACAGTACGTCTTTACTTGAAGTGTTCGAGCGTAACTTTAGCCGTTATGGACAAAAACCTGCCTACATCTGCATGGGCGCCTCTATTACCTATAAGCAATTAGACTTATACAGTCGTCAAATTGCTAGCTACTTACAATCGCTAGGATTGGTGAAAGGCGATAAAGTGGGGGTGATGATGCCCAATATCTTGCAGTATCCAGTGGTGGCGTTAGGTATCATACGTGCTGGTATGGTGCTGGTTAATGTCAACCCTTTATATACCAGTCGTGAGTTATCGCATCAGCTACATGACAGTGGTACGAAAGCCTTATTTATCGTTGAGAATTTTGCAAAAACCTATCAAGATGCGGAAGATAAGGGTCAGGTTAAGCATGTCATCGTCTGTAAAATTGGCGACATGCTAGGCACGATAAAAGGGCCAGTGGTTAACTTGGTCGCGCGCCATATCAAAAAGATGATTCCAGCTTATCATCTGCCAGAGAGCACCAGCTTTAAGCATGCGTTAAATGCAGTCTCAGCCAGCAAATATAAGCGTCCAGATTTAAATTTAAGCGATGTGGCATTGTTGCAATATACTGGCGGTACGACCGGTGTTGCCAAAGGTGCAATGCTCTCGCATGGTAATTTAGTCGCTAATATGCTGCAGATTAGTGTCTTGATGGATAGTGCTTTCGAAGATGATATCGACGCTACGGATGTTCTTTTGACCGCACTACCGCTATACCATGTGTTCTCATTTATGGTTTGTGGCATGTATAGTATGTACCAAGGTTGTGCAGGCTTGCTCATCCCGAACCCACGTGATTTGGATGGTCTCATTAAAGAGATGGGCAAATATAAACCTGCCTACATCCCTGCGGTAAACACCTTGTTTAATGGTTTGGTTCATAAAGAAGGCTTTGCTGACCTAGATTTCTCTAACCTAAAAGCATCGATTGGCGGCGGTATGTCAGTATTGCCAAGCGTGGCAAAAGAGTGGCATAAAATCACTGGTCTGCCCATCGTTGAAGGCTATGGTTTGTCTGAGACCTCACCAGTGGTTGCCTTTAACCCGATGACCATCTCTGAATTTACCGGTAAAATTGGTATTCCTGCCTCTAGCACCGACGTAATTTTGATTGATGAAGAGGAAAATGAAGTCGCACTAGGTGATCGCGGTGAAATTTGTGTCAAAGGTCCGCAAGTGATGATTGGCTATCAAAATCGTCCTGAAGAAACGGCTGAAGCCTTTACGGCCAGTGGTCACCTCAAAACAGGTGACATCGGTATTATGGACGAAAAAGGTTTTATAAAAATTGTCGATCGCAAAAAAGACATGATTTTGGTTTCTGGTTTTAACGTGTATCCAAATGAAATCGAAGAAGTCATGAGCGAGCATCCAGGAGTAGTGGAGTGCGGTGCCATTGGTATTCCGAATGACCAGCGCGGTGAAGAGCCAAAGCTGTTTGTGGTCAAAAAAGGCGATGTGACCGAGCAAGAGTTGCTTGATTTTGGCAAAAAGCAATTGACTGGCTATAAACGTCCGCGTCATATCCAATTCGTTGATGAATTACCAAAATCAAACGTCGGTAAAATCCTACGTAAAGAATTGCGTAAGATGGAAGGTTTAGAATAAAATCAACGCTAAATCTTACTAAAGCAGCGGCGTAATAGCTTGAGCGAATCTTGCTATTGCGCCGCTGTCACGTTAGGATATCGTCATATTGATGTCTGCTAGGGCCTGCGGTTGTTTTTTAGGGTGGTGTAACAATGACCATCATACCCCACCAAATAAATACCAATCAACCACGTAGCGACGAACCTCTTATTTTATAATCCTGCTTTTACAACACCGTACTAGGAAATTTTATGCGTATTGACAACCGTGAGCTTAACCAACTTCGCTCAATCAGCTTTGAGCGCCATTACACTAAGCATGCCGAAGGGTCAGTATTGGTCAGCTTTGGCGATACCAAAGTATTATGTACCGCGAGCGTTGAGTCTGGCGTGCCGCGCTGGCTCAAAGGTAAAGGCAAGGGCTGGATTACAGCGGAATACGGTATGTTGCCACGTGCGACCAATACCCGTAATCAACGTGAAGCGGCACGCGGTAAACAATCAGGTCGTACGCAAGAAATCCAGCGTTTAATCGGTCGTAGCTTAAGGGCGATGATTGATTTGAGTAAGCTTGGCGAAAATACCATTTATCTTGATTGTGATGTGTTGCAAGCGGATGGCGGCACGCGTACGGCTAGTGTGACGGGCGCCGCTATTGCCCTTATTGATGCGTTAGAAAGCCTACAAAAAACCAAAAAATTAAAAGCTGATCCATTAATTGGTTTGGTAGCTGCAGTATCTGTTGGTATGAAAGATGGCGAAGCGTATCTCGATTTAAACTACGAAGAAGACGCCAGTTGTGATACCGATTTAAATGTGGTGATGACCCAAAAAGGTGAGTTTATCGAGCTGCAAGGTACGGCAGAAGAAAAGCCATTTACCCGTACTCAAGCAGACGATATGCTGATTCTTGCCGAAAAAGGCATCGCTGAGTTGATTGCCATGCAAAAAACAGCCCTAGGCTGGTAGTCATATCAGACCACCATACGGCTGACACTCGTGTTTTAATAATACTTTCACTGCTCTTTCATAGGTAATCGTGCATGCTAAAGCTGACTGATGACGGCGCTAAAATCACTTTGCAAGGTCAGCCTAGTACGGCTGACAATGGGTTGTTTTGGTTTGGCTTCGCATTATTGGTTGGGGCAGTGGCGGTTGCTTTGGCAATGAGTTTACTACCTGAGCGCTTGGCTATCGGCGCTCTGGCATTACTTATCATTGGCAGTTTCGTTTTTAATCGGCAACGCCAGCAGCATAAAAAAGCCATGAGCGGCGTTATCAGTAGCGGCGTATTGTGGGTACGTGATGGTGAGATGGTGCATGACCATCAAGGGAAACGTGAGCATATTCATCTGACCGATGGCGACAAAATCAACCTGATCGGTGAACAGCTACAGATTGTTGATTGTGATGACATACGTAAGTACTTGATTAGCGGTTTTGACAATATCCAAGAAGCAACCGCTGCCAAAGCTATCCTACAAGGGCAGACGCTGACCAAGCGCCATGCTAATATTAAAATGAGTAACGATTAAAATATTGATCAGCTTTTAATGCTCTAATCATACTATGACTGACATTCAAACTGATGGCCGACTATGCTTTTCAAATCGCCGCCCGCCTCTCTAAAACCCTTCGCTGACTGACCACTTATCCTTAATATCACACCTTTTATCGCTTATCTTAGAGCAATAATACTTGCAGATTCCTGTACAAATGGTTTATAAGTAGGGTTGAAAAATCTCATCTTACTTATCGTTAATGCGGTTATTGATCTTATCGTTAATGCGGTTATTGATACTGAATATCGATACTAGATTATTAATACTGAATTGTGAATACTAGGCTATCAATAATATGTTGACAAGGAGTTAGTCATGTCGCGTTTGTCCCTTTGGTCAATCACAACATCGTGCAGTGCATTTCTACTTAGCTTCGGGGCGGTCGGTCAAGTTCATGCCGATAGTATGAGCACCTTGATTGCGCAAAAATCTGCCCAACCTGATTATAGTGCCCGTTATAGCCCAGCGTACTCGGCTGTCCCTTCTGCCAAAATCAGCACGCGCTCTACCATCCAACGTGCTAATACCTCTCCTAACTATCGCTCAAATACGAGTAATGCGCAGCCAAGCTATTCTAACAACAACCATTCTAATCAGAATGCTTACCTTGGTAACGCTCAAAACAATTATCGTTATCCGGAAGTACAACGCCAAGCACCATCTGTTCTGCCCGCATTTTTATCCGGCAATTATGATAACGTCGATAGCGAATATTTGCCGCTGCTGAGCAATGCTGAAACCCAAAGCAGTCAGGCGGCGCGCGAAGTTATCAGTACCGCGCGTAAGATGGCATTAAATGAGCGTGCGATTATTAAAGGTGGCTGCTGGGATTATCTCAATGCCGTGTTTAACCGGGCAGGAGTGAGCCGCGATACCATCCATAAAGGCACCTACGGTCAAGGTCCTTATGCCAGTAGCAAGGATATTGAAGTCGGTGATTGGCTCTACTATATCAACCACGGCTACAATGGCGTCGAGCATAGTGGACTATTTGTTGGTTGGGTTGATGAGAGCGCCAAGCAAGCCTTGATACTCAGCTATGCGGGCGAAAATCGCCGTGAGCCTGCGCGCTACCGTGTTTATGATTTGAGCAATGTTTATCAAATCATGCGACCAAACGTTTAAAGGCATTTAATCAGCTTATTGAGACCTAAAAAAGCGTCCGTCACTTATTAAAGTAACGGACGCTTTTTTATGGATTTTCAGTATAAAAATACAAAATACTTTTAAGGTAAATAAGCTTTACTGTTAGGTATTTTTAAAAGGGTTTTACCACCACTAAAATCACGATAATAACCAACGCAAACACTGGCACTTCGTTAAACCAACGCCAAAATTTATGCGACTTGTAATGCGGGTTATCAATGAGCTTTTTACGATAAAATCCGCATGCGCCATGATAGCCAGATAGCAGTATCACCAATAAGAGCTTTACGTGTAGCCAGCCCTGAGTTTTATAAACATCCCAGCCCAGTCCCAACATCCATAGACCAAATATCCAGGTGGCTATCATCGACGGCGTCATGATGCCGCGATAGAGCTTGCGCTCCATAATGGCAAAACGCTCGTGGCTGATGCTATCGTCACTCATTGCATGATAAACGAATAAGCGTGGCAAATAGAATATCGCCGCAAACCAGCACACCATGGAGATAATGTGTGCCGCTTTAATCCAATTAAAATAATCTGCCATCATACTCTCTCTCTTACGATTTAATATTTCATGCACAATAACGTCGGCAAGCTTAGCGCAGATGACGCGATAATGGTAGCGGCACGCATGGCATCTATTCTGCTAAGACAACTTGCGACTGATGACCACTCATCGCGTCAAGTACTGGTACTTGCTTCGGCGCTCGTGGCGCGGCAAACTGCTTAGTCAAACCAAGCTCACGCATGAGTCTATCATCGCCTGATTGACTTGCATTGCCTGTGGTCAGAAGCTTATCACCATAAAAGAATGAATTTGCCCCTGCCATAAATGCCAATGCTTGCTCAGAGTCAGACAAGCTTTCGCGCCCAGCAGATAGACGGACATAGCTGGTTGGACAGCAAATGCGCGTCACGGCAATAGTCCGTATCCATTCAAGGACTGGTAGCTGACCTTCTGCTAAGACCTTGTCGCCGATCGGTGTCCCTTGAATAGGAACCAGTAGATTAACCGGAATGGATTCAGGCGCTTTGGGCATTTTAAGCAGCTCATGGACCCAGTCAATGCGATCATCACGGCTTTCGCCCATGCCAACGATGTTGCCACTACAAACGTTAATACCTGAATTGCGTACGTTTGCAATGGTATCTAGACGCTCATCATAGCTGCGGGTGCTGACGACTTGCTCGTAGTAACTTCTTGAGGTATCTAGATTATGATTGTAGTAGTCTAGTCCAGCATCTGCCAACTGTGCCGCTTGGTCTGTATCTAGCATACCAAGGGTCATACAGGTTTCAAGCCCCAATGCTTTCACCTCTTTCACCAGCTCTACCACATAAGGCATGTCTTTGGCACTTGGGTGCTTCCACGCTGCACCCATACAAAATCGCGATGAACCTGTAGCCTTGGCGCGTTTGGCGGCGGCGATGACCTTATCGACCTCGATCCGTTTTTCTGCTTGTAGCTTAGTGGTATCGCGGTGATGACCAGATTGGGAGCAGTAGCCACAATCTTCAGGGCAGTTGCCCGTTTTGATAGACAATAAGGTGCTGATTTGTACTTCATTGGCGGTAAAGTGTTGGCGGTGTATCGTCTGCGCTTGTAATAACAAATCCATCAATGGCAAATCAAATAATTGAGCAATCTGTTCACGGCTGTGCTTACTGGCTGTTTGTTGCTTGGTATTAGTTGCGTCTGTTGCTAATGTCGCTAAAAAATTATGGGACGCGTTTTTATTATTAAGTGTCGTATCAGTATGGTTATTGGCATTCGGTTCTGAGATATTAAGCAATCCTGCCATGAGATAAATCCTTTTATAACGGTATTAGAAGTGTTAGATAAATTAATAACTATTATTTAAATTAAGTAACCTTGGGTTTTTGCCTTTTATGAAGTTAAGGCGATAAAATCTAGGCAATAAAAAAGGTTGCCGTATAGTATACCGCAACCTTTTTAGAAAATCAGAATAGTGCTAAGTAGCTTGTTAAATGTTAGTCAGCTACTTGTCTAAATTACTCAATTATTTACCCAACTTGTGCTTAGCAACACCGATCCAATGGTTAGCAAGTTTTTGTGCTTTATAAGCATATGGCTTGGCTTTTTGGATATAAGGTTTGTATTGTTCTGGGATGGCTGGCACGATGTGTTTGGCAAGCTTATTGAACCACATCATTAGGCTGTAATCGCCTTCTATGGTTAAGTTACCTTCTTGCACGGCAGTCATAAAAGCAGGAAGACTGCCTTTGGTCAACAGCTTAACGCCTGTCATTGAGTCTTTAAAGTTAATGGTCAGGTCAGCTTTTTTAGCATGACCGCTGTGTTGGCTAAATGCACCATTATCAAAGCTATAATAACGCGCAACATCAGCTTCAGTACTGGCAAGCTCGATAGTTACTTTACGATCAGCAAACAGCGCTTTGACGTCTTCGTTATCGCTATCAGCCAGCATCGATAAACGGTAACCAATCACTGCCAATAAAACATCTAACGGATCAGACTTGATATCTAGTACAGGAACAGTAAACATAATCGAACTCCTAAAGAATAAGACGCAAAATAATGCGTACTTTATAACAATTTTTGCGACAAATATATAATTAGATTATAAACGATTGAACGAATGATAGGTTTCAATTCTTTAGGAGTTACGTAGAGCGCCTTAAGTATCTTGTAACATTCGATGACGGCAGTATGACGGGATAAAATTACTGAAAGCGCGGCTGATAGTCATCGTCATAGACGGGCGTATGCTCAATATAGCGGGCGGCTTGCAGTTCACGTTGTTGATGGACGGTGCGACTGACATCTTCGTAACGCAGCGCTCGATAGAGTACCCAAGCGGCTAAAGGCAGCCAGCTGATACCCATAGCGACCACATAATTGTGCCATTCTGACAATACTAACCAATACGTCAATAAACTGTGGATGGCTTCAACCGTCAACCAATATGCCATGCCGCCGAACAAATACCATAGCAACCAACGCTGCGACGATAAAGCAAGCGCCAGTACCACACCTATCAGTAGACCAGTACCGAGTATCGCCCCAGCGCCCCATGTTTCACTCGCAAAAATAGAAAATATTGTTAATGACATTGTTCATCTCGCTCTTCATCAGGTGAATTCCAACAAGGTCATTATGGAAGTTTGCAACCTAAAACTAAAGAGGGTAGCGACGACTTTGCGACAACAGCTGACGTTTGATTTTTTTAAACGATAGTCAGAAAATACTGCGTAAATTCTGCCAATAAGATAAACAAAAAAGCGCCACAATGAGGGGCGCTTTTTCGGAATTAAAGTGTTTTTTAAAGTCGGTTTAGCTTTAAGATTCTTTTAGATTGAATGACTTTTAAGGACGAACGCCGCGGCGTCCCCACCATGATAAGGCAGTTACCAAAACTGCCCCTAATAGCATCAGCCCTAAAGTGGTTAGCCAGTGAGCGCCAGTAGGATACTGCCCCGGCATGACATTATTGACGGCGGCGCTATTTAATGTGCCTAGCGCATCCGTTTTCCACGGCCATACCTTTACCAATGAGCCTGCGATAAAGCCTGTCAGTAAGGCGAGAGTTGCTTGATAGTAGCGTGATAACAACCACTTGAGTATACGGGTAAAGAGCAATAATCCCGTTGCCATACCGGCAATGACAGTGAGAATAATACTAAAGTTTAGTGTATGAACTGCTTCGAGTATCGAATGATAAGCGCCCATTAATAACAGGATAAATGAGCCTGAGATACCGGGTAATATCATCGCACAAATGGCAATCGCGCCCGCAAGGAACAAATAAGGCAAGCTCGGTGCTGTGGTCAATAAAGGCAAGCTACTGATGACGACGGCGCTACCAGCCCCCAGCAAAAATAATGCGACCCTTCCTATATTCCAGCGCGTAATTTCAGTCAATAAGATAAAGACAGTCGCCACCACCAAACCAAAAAAGAATGACCAAATCAGTAAAGGTTGATTGTCTAATAAGTGCTTAATGAGTCCGGCTAAGGTGGCAAAACTGGTGGCGATACCAAGTAATAGACACACTAAAAAAGTGGCATCAACCTGTCGCCACACTGCAACCAAGCCTCTCAGCCCGCTCTCTTGACAAAATATCTGCCAAAGGTTGGGACCCACGCTACTTAGCGCATTAATCAAGCGCTCATAAATCCCCGCAATCAAGGCAATGGTACCGCCAGAAACACCGGGCACAATGTCCGCCGCACCCATGGCAATACCTTTGACATAAACACCCAATAACTGTTTTGGATTGTCGTGATAAATGGGGCTGCTCTCGTCAGCTATAGGCTGGCTGGCTGCATGAGTGGAAGATGACGGCGCATCTGGCCGTGGGGATTGTGATGCCGTCATGGACATTCCTTTCTTATTTAACAAGTTAAAAGTGAGATGAATAGGGTAAAAGAGATATAAGTATAAAAAATGCTTCAACCATAAAAACTAGGCTAAGAATAAACCCTTAACCTAGCTCGTGGTTTAGCGTGTTTAAGCGTTATTTAGGTCGGGAAAAAGCTGGATAGCCAAGCGCATAAAGAACGCCTTCAAGCCCTGTGACATTGACCGCAGCATCTGCACGCGCTTGGACGATGGGCTTGGCATTAAACGCCACGCCCAAATCAGCCAAAGCCATCATCGGCAAATCATTGGCACCATCACCGACGCAGACTACCTGTGACATATCAATACCCATGCGCTCAGCGGTATGCTCAGCAATCGCCGCTTTTTTAGCACCATTAATAATAGGCAGTTGCACATGACCGGTGACTTCGCCTTCGTCGATATCTAACGCATTGGCATGCACTTCATCGATGCCTAACTGCTCAGCGATATAGCGGGCAAAATAGGTAAAGCCGCCTGAGACTAAAACCGTATGATAACCCAAGGCTTTAAGAGCAGTGATCGTGGTGCGCGCGCCTGTTGACAAGGTCAAACGCGTGCAAATATCATCCAGCACGCTCGTTGGAATGCCTTTTAATAATGCCACACGCTGAGCAAAAGATTCATCAAAATCTACTTCACCGCGCATCGCTGCTTCGGTAATGGCTTCTACTTGCTCGCCAATCCCAGCTGTTTTTGCCAGCTCAACGATGACTTCCTGCTCAATCAAAGTAGAGTCCATATCAAAGCAAGCCAGCTTATGGGTGCGTAACATATGACCGACCGATAAGATGTGACAATCGACAACGTCTAAGTGGTCGCCACTGATTGCGCTTTGCGAGTTTTTATAGTCTTCCGCTAAGTCATGACGCAAACGCGTGGTCAATTGGTCATCAATAATGTGCGCTGCCGCCGTCTTCTTAGCAGGATGCATCAGAGTATCTGTGACCGGCACTAGCAAATAGCGGAAAACTTGCACATCGACAAACGAGCGCTTAGCAAATGGCTGTGTGGTGTCTATATCGGCAATCTCAATATCAACAAAATTGGCATCAGCATCTTCTGCTACGGTGACCAAATGCCAGTTAGGCTGCTCATCTACCCATGATTGCACATATTGATGGATGTCGAGCGATGATACATGCGTAGGCAATACCACAATCAACGCAAAAACGGGCAAGGATTGCAGCGCATCAAAATCTTGCAGATTAGTACCCTCAGGCAATAATGACGCTACAGAATCAACGGCTTGTTGCCAGGCTTTGCTGTCTTTTGGTAACGAGTAAGATGTATTTTTTTGCATCGCTCAATTGTCCCTTGTATGCTGATATAAGATTAGGAATAATAACAGTTTTACTCGGCAGCGCCTATAGATGAGGTACAAAGTCTCACAGTCAGATAAAAATGCTTATCATCACCAAAAAGCGCCTTGGAATAAAAGAAAATTCTTACAATAAATTTATGATATTAGCTGACGCCATAACCCTTACTATGGTGATATAGTAGGACAAATGAGCGGGAGATTTTTTGATTTACGCCTGAGCCAAACATACTTGCACAACAAATCTCCTGTAGGATGGCAAGGTCTCATGGATTGAGTTTTATTGAATAATTATTTGATGCTTATGAAATAGCGTGTTATTGAATAACTTCTTATGAAATAGCTTTTTATGACGTGTCCGTCGCTTAGAGGCGGCGTGGTTATACAGAGCCAAAGTAGATTGAGCAAAAGTATATTAAACAAAGATAGCTGCATATTCTTCCAGAAAATGAGCCATAGCCTCGTTTTTTAATTCCATTTATCCAAAAAAGTTTAACATATCATGACGTATTTAGCGCCGCGGCAAGGGTTGTTTGCCATTATTCTTCTGGTCAGTTTTTGTTTGCAGACCCTATTATTGGTCATCAGTACCGATCAGCAGCTGACCAACAGCCGTGCCCAAAAGGGCGAGCAAATGGTCGCCCAGCTCATAGATGAAGCACGCTTATCTTTAGAAAATAAAGACCGCGTCAGTCTAAGCGTCATTGCCAATCGCTATACCAGTGAGCAGGACGTGACCCGCATACTGATTAAAGACAATAATGGCGATATATTGGTACCGGTTGGTAATGCGCCGATGCAGCAAGGTGATACCATTAGTCAAATCGCGACCAAAGGCGATGCGGTCATCGGTAGTGTGGCCTTGACGCTAAAAGACATTAGCAAGGGTGAGATTATCGCCATGCAATGGCCGTTTGTTATTGGCTCGATGTTGCTACATTTATTGCTATGGCTGATCTATGGCTATATTGCGCGTCCATCCAGAGAGCAAATCAATGCGCTGAGCCGTGATATTCAAGACTTGCATCGCGAGCAGTATAGACAACTCGATCAACGTGAATTTGAGCGTGGTTATGAACGAAATTTTGAGCGTGACAGTGAATCAGAGTATAACTCTGACCCTAGCCTTAAATCTGACTCAACTGGTTTTGATAGCGTAGTTAAAGAAACAGCTCATGATACCAGTGGTAAAAAACCAAATACCCGAAAATTAGACATCCATAGTGCCGTAAATCAGTATGTTAGACGGCAACAGGGTCAGGATGCAGCACTGAACAATGATGACAATGATGACAATGAAGCTGAAGACCATAACAATAACCATCCGCTAGATAGTGTCGTCAGTAATGAAACGGACAGTATGCAAGAGGAAGTGACGGCTACTAATAGTAGCAGCCACAAAGCGAGTACTGCTGCCAGACTGTCTGCGACCCGCCCGTTCGACAGTGTCAGCGTCCAGATTGTCTTTCATGATGAGTTCAATATGCTTGAGCGCCTAGCACCGTCGCAGCGTCTGCCTTATTTGGCATTATGTACCCAGCTATTGAATCAAGCAGTGACCGAATTACTCAAACAGCCATTGTTGCTTGGGGTAAGTGCGCTCAATGAGCCACACTTTGATGAAAGCGGTGCTTATGTGATGCTAAAAGCAGATAATAGCCACGCCAAAGTCGCATTGGCAGGCGTGATGCTCGGCAAACTGTATCTGATGCTGAATAAAATCATTCATGATAAGCATATCGAGCTATCACGATTTGCCCTACCAGCAAAAGCTGGGGTAAGTGACAATGCCCAAGTCGAAGCGATGAGTCATCTATTGGATAGCGTGGGTAAAAAAGAGCAAATGCTTATTTTGTTACCTAATGCCGGTCTTAAACAAATCAGTCATCATGTACAAGTACAAAGCATCATGCGTCCAACAACCGTTTATGAGCGCGAATGTGCAATATTCGATGGTGGTAATGACGCCATGATACAACGCCTAGCAGATGTGCGTAATGCGGTCTTAATGATTGAAGAGGCGGAAGAGACTGAAGAGCAGGAGTAAATCGCAGCGTTAGATACAGATGAGCCTCCACAATTGCCTGCGCAATAATCGTCAGCACACGCTTTGATTTTGTGCATAACGAGGTCATAGAAATAAAAAGGATTGACAACGCTCAATAGAGACTTTATAAGGCATATATATATTCATGTATTTTTAATACCCTTGCCGAAAAATGATAGGAGTTTGTCATGAGTGACGCTGATATTGATGACGATTTTGATGACGATTTTGTTGATGATGACGATGCAAAGATGGTGGAAGAGGCTGAGACCAGTGTGCGTACACGCTTAAGCAGCCTTGAAAAACGCCGCTTGATCGATAATCTGCTAGAAGAGAAGCGTTTGGCTAAAGAGCTAAAAGACGATCTTGATGACATCGATAATTTTGATGAAGATGGTGATGACTGGGATGACGACGATCTCTAAGTCGTCATTACCCTCATCAGTTTGCAGTTTAATGACAAAGCAAAACCGCTTGTCACTGATTTTTAGCCGAAAGTTGTTAAGTAATCAGCCTGATAAGCAAGCATGACATCCTGATGTCGCATGCATTGTGCTAAGCTGGTTGTCAGATGTTTTTAATACTGTTCTCAACGCTATTGGGTCATTAAAAATTACGCTGTAATCAGCTCTATTCAATAGACGTATTTGATAACAGCGTTTTATAAAGGTGTTTGGGGCTGGTTTTATGAGTTCAAACAGTTTTTACCTTTTTTAATTTAATCCTTAGATTTCCCGCCCTTTTATATTTCATAATCTATTTATTGCGCCTGACGTAATCTATCCTCCAAGGACCACCACACTATGAATAACCCACTCAGTTTCGATGAATTATTAGACTATTTGGACAATGAAGAAAGCGCGTTTGTGCTTGATAGTGTCGCTACCCATGGTTTTTTGACCGCAACTGTCATTGGACGTCCATTGCCAAATTGGATAGAGGCGCTGTTTGAAGGTCATGTCAGTGAAATTCCTGCCAATGTGCTTGACGGTATTCAGCGCTGGCGCGAATCAATCATGGCGGAACTCAAAAACGAAACGCCGATTGAGCTACCATTTGGTGAAGATGCCGGTAACGAAGAAGTGGCGGTCGATTTTTCAGACGATTCAGATATCGTTGCTTGGTCGATTGGTTTTGTCGATGCGATGTATGGCGATGAAGCCAGTGATTGGTTTGAAGATGAAGAGACTGCAGAAGATGTAGCGGTTTTAACCTTACCGATGATTGTGCTAAGTGGCATCGATGATGAAGATCCAGAGCTGGCGCAAATGCGTGCCGACGAAGATAAAATGGTACAAATGGCCAACAGTATTGAAGGTAATTTAACGGAGTTGTTTTTATTGTTCCATACCAATGACTAGAATTGTTTATAGACAGATAATAAATAGGTAGATAGATAGCGTTTTTGGGTACATTATTCTAATAAATGCTGTCTATTAATAAATGATGTCTATAAGCATCTTTTATTAATATTCGCTGAACCCCTAAATATTCATTGAACCCTCTATAAGTCACCGATAAGGCTGTACCATGACTGTGCAACTCTCCAATCTTGAGCACTTGCCCAACTATCAGATTACTGAGCGCTTAGATGTCGTGTACGGTAGCACTGTGCGCTCAAAGCATGTTGGTAAAGACTTGTTTGCTGGTCTCAAAAACATCGTTGGTGGTGAGCTGACCGCTTATACCGAGCTGTTAGACGAATCACGCCAAGAAGCAATCGATCGTATGGTTATTAAGGCAGAAGCCTTGGGCGCAGATGCAGTCGTAGGCTTACGTTTTTCGACTTCTAGTATTGCGCAAGGTGCTGCCGAGCTGTTTGTTTATGGCACAGCGGTGAAAGCCGTACCGATGCCGCAGCAGTCCATTTCTCCTCAATCGCAGCAACCACCAAACAACCACTCGGGTCATGGTGATTTCAATAATCATGATCAGAATCACAATAATAATCAAGATCACAGCCAAGCAGCGCCTCAAGCACCAAAGGCTGATGATGATTTACCACGTTTCAACCCTTTTGGTTAATGAACCATAAAAAGCGCGGTGACGCTTTTTGCTGCTACGAGACGTCCGATGAATAACTCCCTCACCCAAATGCTGATGAACTACGCGCCGCTTATCGTACTGTTTGTGCTCGGCTGGTTTTTTGGCTCACGGCATGAGCGTCAGCACTTGGCACGCTTAAAAATTGCAGAAAAAGAGCTCAGCCATATTATCGTATCGACGGAGCGTTTTTATGTGCCGAAGCTTGCTGCCAACACTGAGGGTGAGCTGGTCATGGGCAGCGTGGTGATTGCACAAGATTATTTTAAAATGGTGATTGCTCGCGTTTTAAGTATCTTTGGTAAAAATCTGACCACTTATGAAACCTTGCTCGATCGCGCTCGCCGTGAAGCAGTGGTGCGTATGCGCAGCCAAGCGCAGGCGAAAGGCTATAACTATATCTATGGTTTGCGTTTCGAGGTCAGTAATATCAATCAATTGGGCAGCATGGTCGAAGCCATTGCTTACGGTACGGCCGTCCTCAGTTCTGAAAATCCTACTAAAGCACCCATTAACGCTTCTAGCAATAATCCTACCAAGACCTTCATCAATACTGCCAGAAAATAAGCGTTTACACCGCAATGGCTATTTAACCATCATTATTTAACGGTCAATTATCCAAAACCGCACGTTGAATCGCCTTGTTTAGACCTCTGTCATTTCTGCTCAATTCCTACATCTGGTATTTGACTGATGAGTCGTGGAATAAAGCAGATAAACCTAACTTTTGCCATATATACTCCCTTTGTCAATTCTTGATTATTGTCGATAAATAAGAATGACATGCTATCAATCACGCTATAAAAGAATTATTTAAAACGGATAATGTCCGTTATTCATAGCGTTGGTAATGATGAATAACCATTGACAAGTAGTAACCAACGTATTAGCAAGGATTGCTAATTAGACATCATTGAATCATTATAAACTGACCTAGCATTAGGTCTTATCTACAGGGATGTAGTTATGGAAAGTCTGGCTCTAATCACCTTAGTAAACTCAGTTGTGATTCCTCTTTGCTTGTTTTTAATCATGATGGGCATGGGTTTGACCCTTGTTACCAATGATTTTAAGCGGGTTTTAAAATACCCAAAAGCAGTCGGTATCGGTTTGACCAATCAGTTGATACTGTTGCCAATCATTGGTTTTGCCTTAGCCAATATCATGCCATTGCGTCCAGAGTATGCCGTCGGGGTTATGCTTCTTGTGTTGTGTCCGGGTGGCACCACGTCAAACTTGTTTACCTATTTGGCTAAAGGCGATGTAGCGCTGTCGGTGACGATGACCGCGATTGCCAGCGTTATTACGGTATTTACCATTCCCATTGTGCTGAGCTTTTCATTGATTTATTTTATGGGCAGCGGTAGTGAGTTTGAGTTACCAGTATTAAAAACTGTGCTTACTTTAGTGATGCTGACGATTGTGCCTATTAGTATTGGGATGCTGATTAAGCATTACGCGCCAAAAGTCGCCGATCGCTCACAAGTATTCGTGTCTAGATTTGGGGTGATTTTTTTAACGTTTTTAGTACTGTTTTTGGGCTATGTTCAAAGAGATATTATTGTCGACGCCTTTATCGCTACCGGTCCGATATCAGTATTATTGAACGTCTCAACCATGGCGCTCGGTTATTACAGTAGCAAATGGTTCGGTCTTAACTTAGCGCAAAGAACCTCAGTGACGCTAGAAGTCGGTCTACAAAACAGTACTTTATCAATATTTATGGCATTGACGCTATTATCTAATTACGACATGTCGATGATGCCAGCCATTTATACCTTGGTGATGTTCTTAAGCGCGGGGATTTTGGTGCGTATACTTAGCGCTCGACATAATAAGTTGAGGAAGTCTGAAATAGAAAGTAGTGTATTGGCAGCACGAATGCTGTAAGTGGAAATATGTGGTTTATCATAATTGTGCAGTCACAATGGCTCAATTATAGTTTCTTAGTTATAAAGCTGCATAACCGCTTTAGATAGTTAAAGTCGGTTATGCAGCTTTAGCGTTATATTCAAAAAATACCGTGCTAATTATCTCTAGTAAGGTCCACGGATTTTATTTTTTGCCTCTAGCTTATCCTTAGCAGTTTGTTCTTTCACTTTTTCGATTTGAAATAAGAAAGTACGGTTTTTGAGGACGGCGACAAACACCACGCCGCCGACGGTATTGCCTACCAGCACCACAGCTAAAAATAGCAAATAACGCCCCAAGCTGACAGTATTGCCATAGAGCAAGGCTGAAAATACCTCGATATTGCCCACGATACTATGATGCAAACCTAAAAAGCCAATACTGCCAGTAATGATGGTGACTAAGACGATGCGGCTAAGGGTATCGCGTGCTGAGGTCACAAGCCACGCGGTAATACCCATCATCCAACCTGCCAAGATGGCACTGCCAAATATCACCCACCATCTAAACCCTAAGATATGCTCGGCATAAGTGTCAATATCGCTGACGCTAAATAGCTGCATATTTAAACCTAAGCCAATCATTAACGCCGCAAATAAACAGCCGCCAACGACGTTACCTACAATGACGATGCCCCAAAGGCGTAGCAGCTTATTGAGCGGTTCGATTTTGTTGAGGACAGGTAAGCTTAAAAGCGAGGTTTGTTCGGTAAATAACAGCGACTGACCGATGACGACGATGATAAAGCCAATCGGATAAAGTAGGGAGGCGAGCACAACGGCGTAATGGCTCGGGAGCACGCCATTCAAAAGCGCGAAAGCCGATAAAATCATAAAGAAGCTGATGCCAATCTCAAGTCCAGCGGTAAAAGCACTGGTAAATAGCGAGCCAAGCGAGCGCTCAAAAGTTTCTCTGGCATCCATAACTTGCTCAACCAGTATACTGGCATAGCTTTTTGCCTGACTCAAATTGTCATCGTTGGCGACTTTTTTGATGGTTTCTTTGTCTGCTTCGCTAATATCTTCAGAGAAATCTTCGTCCTTTAAGTTTTCTGTCACCTCAGTGTCGTCTGTCATATCAGTGTCGTTAGCGTCTTTATCTTCAGCATTAGATTGTTGATGAACGCTATAATCAGTCAAGTGCTTATCGTCTATTTTATCAGCTTCAGAGTGGCTGCTATTGTTATAGGTGTGCTCGGTATCTTGGGACACGGTCAGCTCGCTGTTTATGAGATAGTGATTTTAGGATAAAGACGTCATATATAGGCTATGCGATTATTATATGTTATAGCATGATCCATATTTTATAATACGACTAGGATTTATTTTGTTGGAAATTCAGCCGATCGGGGTTGTTTATTGGTGTTGATGGTTATTAACAGGACAATGACGCACTACAAGCCTGATAAATTACCTTAGCATCTAACAAAATATGACTATCTGCGTTAAAATCACTCTATTAATTATTTTCCTTATTCTCAACGTATTTGTTTGACCACATTCATTTTTAATAAAAGACCATTCTATTATGAGTACTCCTAATACCCCTGACAATACCAAGACCAACCTGACCGAATCTATTCAAGCCGCCTTAAGCCAATTAGAGAACGCCTACAACCCTGCCGAAGTCGAAGCGGGCATGTATCAAGGCTGGGAAGATAGCGGTTATTTTAAGCCAAGCTTTGATAAAGACGAGTCGTTTTCTATCGCGCTACCACCACCGAACGTCACTGGTTCGCTGCATATGGGTCATGGCTTTAACAATGCCATTATGGATGCGCTAACGCGTTATCACCGTATGGATGGTGACAATACGTTGTGGCAACCGGGTACCGATCATGCGGGTATTGCCACGCAGATGGTGGTTGAGCGTCGTCTAGAAGCTGAAGGTATCAAGCGCCGCGATATGACTCGTGAAGACTTTATCGATAAAGTGTGGGAGTGGAAAGAAGAGTCGGGTGACAATATTACCCGTCAGATTCGCCGTTTGGGCAGCTCGGTCGATTGGTCGCGTGAACGTTTTACCATGGATGACGGATTGTCTAATGCGGTAAAAGAAGTGTTCGTGCGTCTGTTTGATGACGGCTTAATTTATCGTGGTAAGCGCTTAGTCAATTGGGATCCTAAATTCCAAACCGCGCTCTCTGATTTAGAAGTTGAAAACGTTGATGAAAAAGGCAGCTTGTGGCATTTCCGCTATCATTTCACTGATAAAGAGCTGCTGACTCAAGAGGGCAAAAACTATCTGGTCGTCGCTACCACGCGTCCTGAGACTTTGCTTGGTGATACTGCTGTTGCAGTCAATCCGAGCGATGAGCGTTATGCACACTTGGTCGGAAAAACCATTACCTTGCCAATTACGGGTCGAGTGGTCCCTATCGTTGCCGATGATTATGTCGAAAAAGAATTTGGTACTGGCTGTGTAAAGATCACGCCAGCCCATGATTTTAACGATTATGAACTCGGTCGTCGTCATAACTTGCCATTGATTAATATCCTTGATGAGCGCGCCAATATCTTACCTGTGATGGAAGTTTATCCTGACCTACAAACGCGTGAGCCAACACTAGAGACCACGCCAAGTGAATATGCTGGACTAGAGCGTTTTGCGGCGCGTAAATTCCTTGTTGAGCAAGCAGGTGAGCAAGGCTGGCTAGAAGATATCGAAGACTACGCGCTAAAAGCTCCGCGCGCTGAGCGTGGCGGTACCATTGTTGAGCCATGGCTGACCGATCAATGGTATGTGGCCGTAAACAAGCTTGCTAAGCCGGCGATTGAAGCGGTAGAAGATGGTCGTATTGAGTTCGTTCCGGCTCAATATAAAAACATGTATATGTCGTGGATGACGGATCTACAAGATTGGTGTATCAGCCGTCAGCTATGGTGGGGACATCGTATCCCTGCATGGTACGACGACGCGACTGGCGAGATTTATGTTGCCCGTGATGAAGCCGAAGTACGCACTAAGTACAATCTAAGCGATGACATAAAATTACGCCAAGACGATGACGTCCTTGATACATGGTTTAGCTCGGGTCTTTGGACGTTTAGTACCCTTGATTGGGCTGACGTCAATGCTGACCCACGCGTGCTTGAAACCTTTCACCCGACCAGCGTCTTGGTCACCGGTTTTGACATTATCTTCTTTTGGGTCGCGCGCATGATTATGATGACCATGCACTTCGTGAAAAACGAAGATGGCACGCCGCAAGTACCGTTTAAGACCGTTTATGTGCATGGTCTGGTACGTGATGGTAATGGTCAGAAGATGTCTAAATCTAAAGGTAACGTCTTAGATCCTATTGACCTCATCGATGGTATCGATCTTGAAGCGCTGGTAGAAAAACGTACCAGCAATATGATGAACCCAAAAGACGCGGCGAAAATTGAAAAGCAAACCCGTAAAGAGTTCCCAGAAGGTATTCCAGCCTTTGGCACCGATGCGCTGCGCTTTACCTTTACCTCCCTTGCCAGTACCGGTCGCGATATCAACTTTGATCTAAAACGTGTCGAAGGCTATCGTAACTTCTGTAATAAAATTTGGAACGCCAGTCGCTTTGTATTGATGAACTGTGTCGATAAAGAAGGTAATGCGCAAGCGATTGACCAAGCGGCCAACGTGGATGTTTGGGAATTACCAGAAAAGTGGATCATGAGTCGTCTAAACTCGACGATTAGTAATATCCATCAGCATTTTACCCAGTATCGCCTCGATATGGTTAGTCATGATATCTATGAGTTTATCTGGAATGAATACTGTGATTGGTATGTTGAGCTTGCCAAAGCCAGCCTCAATGATGACTCGGTATCAAGCGAGCGTAAAGCGCAAATCCGCTATGTATTACTACATGTACTTGAAACCGCGCTACGCTTTAGCCATCCAATCATGCCGTATCTGACCGAACAAATCTGGCAGACGGTTGCGCCGCTATTGGGTTGTAAAAACACTGACAGCATTGTCGTTGCTGACTATCCACAAACTGATACTGCGCAAATCAGTGAGCAAACTGAAGCCGATATGGCGTGGCTACAGGAGCTCATCGCGAGCGTGCGTAATATCCGTGGTGAGATGAAGCTTGGTAATGCGGTACGCTTGCCAGTCCTACTACAAAATATCTCTGCTGATGAAGATGCGCGTCTATCGCGTATCAAGAATCAGTTTAAGGCGCTTGCCAAAGTTGAGAGCCTAGAGATACTAAAAGAAGGTGATGAAGTGCCATTATCATCATCAAGTATGGTCGGTCAGCTACGTGTACTTGTGCCGATGAAAGGGCTGATTGATCCAACTGCTGAGCTGGCGCGTTTAGGCAAGTCATATGATAAGTTGAAAGGTCAAGCGGAAGGTATCGCGCGCAAGCTAGGTAATGAAGGCTTTGTCAGTAAAGCACCTGCGGAAGTAGTAGAAGCAGAGAAAGCTAAACTGTCTGAACTAGAAGGGCAGTTAACAGCGATGACAGCGCAGATGGAAGAGTTGAAGGCGTTGTAGATTTTAGCTAATATTGGATATGAAGAAGCCACCTAATTAGGTGGCTTTTTTCATTTTTCTAAAAATAAGTTTACTATAAGCCATATTGATATATTATTAGTTAAATGAAGTTTAATTTGAAAGAGGAGTTTTACTATGGACGAGTCATACTATAGTAGGTTTGTAAGATTGCATGAGACAGACAGTAGTATTGAAGCAAATGAATATCTTGAGTGCGAATGGGTTCTATTAAATGTGGTTAAAACACAAGTTGCTGAGGAAAGTTGGAACACGTATTACGTTCCTGGGTGGAATAAATGTATTGAAGACATAAAGAGAGGAAGATGTTACGAAGAAAGGATTAAAGAAGAGTTTGAGAAGAAATATGGGCAGAGTCCGGAAAGTATTTTAGTAAATGAAAGTGGCGATGATTTATTTTGATTTATACAGTTAAAGGTAGGTTGGCGTAAATGAGAGCAGGGCTAATGTACCAGTAATGAAGCTGCCACTCTAAAAGATTTAAATGAGATGACAGGTGGAATGATTGATAATTGTAGCTTTTTCGAGCTTGATGATTTAAATGATGTTAGCGAAAAGTCTTTTTATGAGAGTATGCTAGAAGAGTTCCCAAGCTGGCTGAATGAAGCCTGTAAGATTGGATTGATAACATCATAAATGGGGAGTAACCGCCATGTTCACCATGAAAACATCAACCGCCAAAGCTTTCGTCTTAAGTGCCTTGTTGTTAAGCTTAAGCGCTTGCGTCCTTGTCTCACCACCGACCAATGAAGACACCTTAACAGACGCCGATCTTATTAGAGCCGCTGAGCAAAAAGAATCCGCACCAACCGAAGGCGCGCAGCAATGGGTGATTGGTTATCACCATGGTATCGCAGTCGTCAAATCCTTCCAGTGCTCAGACCTGTGTCCGCAAAATACTTTACGCGTGATTTATTATGATGTGCCCAATGATGCCACTTGCGAAAGTATCGGCGGCGTGACTAAATCCATATTAGTACCAATCGCTATCACCGTAATGTCAAAAGACTATTGCTTCCCTAAAGTAATTGCAAAATATTGGGGTAGTGATGCACAGTAGGTAGAGTGGTTAAGCGCCTACAAATCATCTTCAATATTTACAGCACAGCTTCTAATATGATAAATAAAAGCCGCTTGAGCTGAACCGTAAGCGGCTTTTATTATGCCGAAAATTAATCATAAACACCTAATCGCCAAACCCAGCATCGACCGATGCCGCTACAATAAATCCGTTTATTAGCATATTTTTTTACAAATAAAAGTAATAGGGCTGCTAATATGAATATACAAGCATTAATACTTATAAAATTTGGGACTGTATAAGAAGGTAAGTATAAAAAGTGAAATAAACAGAAAATATTCTATCGAATCTTGTAGTACACAAGGTGTCTTTAAAAATCTGGCACCAGGTTTAGGGGTAATGACTATGATAAAGATAAATATGTATGTCATTTTTTGGGTCGCCCTGTCGTTTTTTACCTTCCTTATTGCGATGAGTAATATAAAAGGTTATAGGTTAATCCGTGATAACGGCGCTATGCCAAAAGCACTCAGTAGTGATAGGCTTGATATTGAGTCCAGTTTTTATAGAGCTGATGCAACGTGGCATGACATCATATTTTTTCACGCGTCTGCATCAGGTGTGGCTATCGTACTATTGGTTTTAATTATCAAGGGCGAGGCGCTGTTCCCTGGAACCGTTGTCTTTTTTGGTGCGCTATCTTCCATTGCCATATTCACCATTAGCATGGTACTTCTTTTACTAGCATTTTATTTCTATACCATCTCTATTTTGAAACTTGGCAATACCTTAGCTAGCATGCAGATCAATGGCAAAGATATCAAAACACTGTACGCGATTATGTCAGTCTTTGGCTATTTTTTGATATTTGCGTTACTGGCATTGATATTGGTCTAGAACTAAAAATAAAACCTATCTATCGAGAATGTTTTGTATAGTAAATAAGAGCCGCTCACCATCTAAATTGTGAGCGGTTTTTTTATCTTATTCATTGGATTTAAGACCAAGATGGTAGCTATTCAACATATAGTGAGATATAGATTTTATTGGTTCTAACATTGATAGTAACTGTCACGCTAAAGATCATAATTCTAAAGTACCTCATTATCTTCATTTACCTAACTGCTAAACAAGCTACGTATCCGTAGCAAAACCGTGCAAAATCAGTCTTGAACTAGATTATCAACTTCTTTATCTTTGATAACTTATATAGGTAGTCCCTACCTAATGACCTAATAGCTAACAATGACTGATAAAACTCCCATGACTCAAGCAAAAAAAGCTTTTTATTATCGACCTAAAACCAATCAACATAACAATCCAACCGTGCGTTGGACGTTTTTGATACTGGGTTGGGTGTTTTTTGTATTGGGTATCATCGGTATTTTGTTACCAGTGATGCCGACCGCGCCTTTTATCTTATTGGCGGCGGGTTGCTGGGCGCGTAGCTCACGACGCTTTCACTTTTGGCTGATTAATCATAAATACTTTGGTAAATATGTTCGTGATTGGGAAGATCGCCGCGCTGTACCGCTGTATGCGAAGTGGTTGGCAACCATAATGATGACAATATCGACAACAATGTTGTTTTTTAATATTCCCGCCGATATGATGTGGGTGGCATGGCTGGTAGCCGTTGTCTGCATTGGGGTAGCGATATTTTTGTTTCGCTTACCAAATGCTTAAAAATAGGGTGAATAAGGCCAAAAAAGCGTTAGTATTTACTCTTGGTTACACGAATGATGAGATAAGGCTTGCGATACTAGGATGTTCCCCTTATAATACGACCAAGCTTAAGAGCAGTTCTGCACCAAATCATTACCTCGTAGTATTAGTTATAATCCTTCGTTTTAATATTTATCGTTCAGTAGCTATTTGCAAGCGTTACCGGTCACTAGACCATTAATAAATTAAAAAGTAGGATTATATTATGTCAGATACTCAAAAAGGTACAGTTAAGTGGTTCAACGAAGCTAAAGGCTTTGGTTTTATCGCTCCAGAAACTGGCGCAGACGTTTTTGCTCATTACAGCGAAATCACTGGTTCAGGCTTCAAAACTTTAGCTGAAGGCCAAGAAGTTGAGTTCACTGTAACTCAAGGTCAAAAAGGTCCACAAGCTCATAACATCGTTGCTATCTAATTTGTCTTTATAGACACTTAGAGCAAGATGAAAAAAAAACGAACCTTCGGGTTCGTTTTTTTTCGTCTGCGATTTGAACTGTCTATAAAAATGCCTACGTACTATGGTGATAGTCGTAGGCATTTTTTTATATAACGAGCATTATGTCAGGTCATTAAATAGATTAGAGATTGATTAGAGAAAACTGATGCCGACATTGATAAGACCGCCACCAGCGATTAACCAAACAAACATAATTGCGCCTAGGATGAGGGGTTTGACACCAGCTTGTTTGATGGCGCTAATATGAGTGGTCAGACCAAGGGCAAACATTGCCATGGTGAGTAGGATATCATCAAACAAAACCATGCTACGCTCGAAGCTCTCAGTCATCGGTACCCAAGTATGTAACAAGACGATTAAGATAAAAACAAAGGCAAACCATGGTACTTTAACTTCTTTGATACGACTCATAAATGAAGCGGTTTCACCATTTTCGCTATTACCTTTGGTCAAAGCAAAAGACAGTACCAATAAGAACGGGGCAAGCATCATGACCCGTATCATTTTGGTGACCACTGCAGTGTCGCCAACTTCTGGACTGACAGTATTGCCAGCGACCACGACTTGTGCCACTTCATGAATGGTTGAGCCAGTATAGACACCATAATCTTGTGCGCTAAGCCACGGCTGTAACCAACCAAGATGATAGAGAAAGGGATACAGTACCATCGCGATGGTGCCAAATACGACGACCGTTGCGACCGCGATGGTGACTTTGTGCGCTTCTGCTTTAACAATTGGATCGGCAGCGATGACAGCTGCTGCTCCGCAAATACTGGCACCTGAGCCTATCAATATCGTTGTCTGTTTATCAACTTTTAATAGTTTGGTACCAATCCAATAGGTTAGAAGAAAGGTCGATGTGAGCACTAATGCATCGCTCATCACTGCTGGCAGACCAACACTCGCTACTTGAGTTAAGGTTAATTTAAAACCATAAAACATAATGGCGAGTCTTAAAATCTGCCCTTTAGCAAAACAGACACCATCATTCAAGCGCTCAACGACATTGGTATAGAGCGTATTGCCAAGTATCATACCGATTAAAATTGCCAATGTGAGCGATGACAGTCCCACGATGCGCCCGTTTGTCCAGATGTTCAAACTGCTATTCAGCCATAAACAAAATAAGCTCCCAATCAGCACGATGACAAGCCCTGCGAGATGGCGTCTGCGTGGAAAATAGCTATTTATTGACTGCATGAAAGCGTTCATGACCGACTTTCCTATTAATAGGGTTGTTTTTGGTATTGCTAATCTTTATAACCCTGCTATTTTCGTTAATCACAAATAGCATAAGCTTATGACTGGACATTATAAGTCAGTGTTATTTATAATAAAAATAGATTAATAAGATAGAAGCTATCGGATTTGTAGGTTAGTAAATTGGTTTGGGGGGTTGGTAAAAACCTAATATCAGAAGACAGTTTTGAGCCGTTATGAGAAGTTTATTAAATACGGACAGATGGGATAAAGATCATCATGAAAAAAGCTGTACAGACTGTACCGAAGATTACGCTGCGGCAACTGGCAGTATTTGTCAGCATCTATCAAACAGGCAGCACTAGCCGTGCCAGTGAAGCGCTGCATTTGTCGCAATCAGCGGTCAGTAGTGCGCTGACAGAACTGGAGTCAAGGTTGCAGATGCCATTGTTTGAGCGCGTCGGGCGCAGCCTCAATCAGCATCCCAATGCCCATCCTATTTATGTGCAAGCACAAGCGATTTTGGGGCAAGCATTGACCCTTGAGTATTATCATAAATCGCAAGTAGGGCAAATTCATATCGGTGCCAGCACCACCATTGGCAATTATGTATTGCCACCGCTGCTCGCGAAGCTATATGCGGCGCTACCGGATGCCCATATCGACATGTATATTGCTAATACCCAAGAAGTGGTCAGCGAGGTTGAACAATTAAATATTGATATTGCTTTAGTAGAAGGCATGCCGCGACCGACAGATATGAAGGTGATTGAGCAGCGTGTTTGGCGGACAGATACCTTGATGGTGTTTGCTAAGTACAACAGTAAATGGTTGACAGACATGGTATATAACGATCAGGATCATTGTTATGAGCTGAACACGGAACAGCTGTCCAAACTACCGCTATTGGTACGAGAAACAGGCTCTGGTACGCGGCAAATTATCGATGAGCAATTATTGCAGCATCTGCCTCATGCTGAGGTAATTATGGCGATTCAGCAGTCGGAAGCCATTAAGCATATGGTGAGTGAAGATATCGGACTTGGTTGTTTATCGCAACATGTCATTGAGGCTGAGCTGGCAGCAGGAAAATTGGTACAGGTAAAAGTGGCAGGTATAGATTTGTCACGAACTTGGTGGTTGGTGTGGCATAAAGCCCGTCATCAAAGCCCTATTTGGCAAAGCTTTATTGATATTTTAACTGAAGTTTGACCATCACTTCTTCGCAAAAAAAGCTGCTCAAAACTTGCTAATAAAAAGCGTCCCATAGTAAGGTCTATGGGACGCTTTATAAAATGCTATATCTAGTAGGTAATACAAACGGCTAAAGTTAAGCAGTTAATCTTAGGTGTCTTTTAATGAAATATTCTTTATTTAAAGATGGCCACTTATTTATTAACCGGCTTATCCAGTCTCACCACTAAGCTGTCGCAAGGTACATTTGGCAGGATATTATCAGCCGTCGCACCGCTGAGCCAAGCTGCAATACCATGACGTTCATGACGACCAATGACCAGTAGGTCAACTTTATGCTTGTGGCAGTAGTTGACGATACCTTCACTGCTAGAGATGGCAGTAGTCACTTCAGAATTTACCGCATGCAAGTCGTTACGGTCTAAAAACTGTGCCAACTTGGCGCGCGCTTCTTGGCAGCGTTCATCGTCAATTTCATCATATAAGCTTGAGGCAGGCACCAGCTCATAGCCGAAGCCAACCATAGTATCTTTAACGATATGAAGGACCGATAGTTTGGCGTTAGGACGATTTTCGACGATGCGTTTGGCTTTTTGGGCGACCACATCAGCGTCAGAAAGTAAGTCGGTGACCAGTAGTATATGTTCGTAACTCATAGCGTCTTCCTCGTGTCAGATAGTATTTACTATAGCACTCCTACCGAGCGCTGTTAAGTGGTGCTAGGCTATCTTTGTCTATATATCATAGGGATATTTGTTACGCATAAAAGTATCTTTTTAGCAAATGCTCCTCCTACCTCGTTATTTTGGTACTGGCTCATCAAGTTGCACTACAAGACGATCGCAAGGCACGTTTGAAAAGATACTGTCAGCGGCTCGCTGAACCAATCAAGCGGCGATACTGCGGCACTCAGAGCATCCGATAATCAGTAAATCGGCTTCTTTTTCACGGCAATAATTGACGATGCCTTTGCAAGCAAGGGAAATTTATAGCAGCAGTATGTGCATATCAATGTATTAATTTTATCTCGTACTGACTATTATAGTTAGTCCCTCATTTGTCTTTAATAATAGCAGTGTGGACTGCCTTTGTTAAGGGTTAAATCCATTATTTAACTATGGGTATATCTTCATACAACTTTTGAAGCTTTCATCTATAAATTTTATTCGGTTATAGGCGATTACCGTATTGCTGGCTTGACTTATTAAGGGGTCAGCCCCATCTATTAGCGCTAGAGACATTGTTTTTTATTTATCGAAATTTTTATTGATCAATAGCTACTGATTAAAACTTAAAGAACAAACAAGCAAAGCCGCTGTATTATTTAAGGCTATTTTCTTAATCGATATCTTTAGAGCGAATGTTAAGAGCAAATTCTTTAACAGCAGTCTCAGCGCTGCTATCTATTATTCTGATTATCATTTCTATAAAGACAATTTCACCATTTTATTAACCCTGTAACTCAGGGCACCCTATACATTATAAGCAATAAGGATAACTATGACTGACACGCCATTTACTGCGGATTTAACGCTACATCCAGCGTTTGAGCTGATTGAGCATCGCCATATTGAGGCGCTATCGATGGATGTGCTGATCAGTCAGCATGTTAAGACGGGGGCAATGCATTATCACTTAGCGCACCCAAGTGACGAAAATGCTTTTTTGGTGGGCTTTCGCACTCAGCCAATGGATTCAAAAGGTGAAGCGCATATTTTAGAGCATGTGGCTTTGTGTGGCTCTGAGAAGTTCCCCGTCCGTGACCCGTTTTTCTCAATGATTAAACGTTCGCTCAATACTTTTATGAATGCGATGACCGCTGCCGATTGGACGGCGTATCCGTATGCTACGCAAAATAAAAATGATTATTTTAACTTGTTGGCAGTTTATCTTGATGCATCATTTTTCCCCAATATTCATCCGCTCGATTTTGCCCAAGAAGGTATCCGCGTAGAATTAGACGAAAATGATAAGCCGCAGTTTAAAGGTATCGTCTTTAATGAGATGAAAGGCGCGATGAGTGGCGAGATTGACCAGCTATACCATACGGTTGCCCATCATTTATTCCCCACGACGACGTATCATTATAATTCAGGCGGCGATCCTGCCGATATTCCTGACTTGACCCATCATGAGTTGGTTGAATTCCATCAAAGCCATTATCACCCATCGAACAGCGTGATCATGAGCTTTGGTAATATTCCTGTTGCTGAAACTCAAGCGAAAATCCATGACGATGCCTTAATTCAGTTTGAAGCAGGTAAAAAACACGTCTCACGCCCAGAAAAACGCCTGTCTGCGCCGATTAGCGCTGTTGATACTTATACGGCTGACGAAGCGGGTCCTGACCAAACCCATCATGTGGTTGCGTGGTTATTGCCGTCAATTACCGATCCAAAGCAGCGTTTAGCCTTGCGTCTATTAGAAGGGGTATTGGTTGAGCATGCTGGCTCACCGCTGCGTGCGTATTTGGACAGCCATCCACTCGGCAAAGCACCAAGCCCGCTATTGGGACTTGATGACAGTCATTATGAAATGGTGTTTTATACTGGATTACGTGGCTCTAATCCTGAGCATGCCGAAGCGGTAGAGCAGGGCATTATTGATTTGCTTAAAGAGGTTGCTAGCAAACCGATTGATGATGAAACCATTGAAACTATCTTGCATCAGATCGAGATAGATCAGCGCCATATCGGTGGCGATAGTATGCCGTATGGTCTAAATCTAATGTTAGAAGGCTTTAGTACTGCGATTCATGATGGCAACCCTATCGATGTCTGGGAAGTTGATGAGCATCTACAATGGCTACGTGAGCAAGTAAAAGATGAGCAGTGGCTACCAAATTTAATTAGGCAGCACTTGTTAGACAATCAGCACCGTGTGCGCGTCACAATGACGCCAGACAGTGAAAAAACAGCGCGCCTTGCAGCTGCTGAGCAGACGCGTCTCGACACCATCGAGATGGATTTGACTGCTGATGACAAAGCTATCTTAAAACAACAAGCATTAGATTTGGCAGCGCGCCAAGCGGCACCTGACGATTTAAGCTTGTTACCAAAAGTTGGTCTAGAAGATGTACCAACGGATATCAGCTTTAAAGAAGGTAAGCAAAAACGAGTAAATTTGAGTGGGCAAGACAGCATCTTATTTGAATATGAAGCAGGCACCAACGGCTTGTATTATTATCAAGTGATTGTGCCATTAACCGATGCGATTGGTAATGAAGATACAAGCGAGCTACCAGTCAATGAGGTGATTAATCATCCGTTGTTGCCTATCTATTTAAGCTTATTGTCTGAGCTAGGTACCGATTCGCTAAGCGCTCATGAAATGCAGGCCAAGCAAGCGGCGCATTCATCTGGGGTGACGGCTCGTATCAGCCAGCGTACCAATATCGATGATAGCCAAGCGATTAGCAGCTACTTTGTGGTGGCAACGCGCGCACTCAATCGCAAGCCTGAAGCGATTGATTTACTGAAAGAAGTCATGGAGCATAGCGTCTTTAGCGAACATGACCGTATCAAAGAAATCTTGCAGCAGCGCCAAGCCGGTTGGCAATCAAATCTTGCGGGCTCAGGTCATTCCTATGCCATGCAAACCGCCAGTCGTGGTATGAGTCGTCAAGCGCAGCTAGAATATGTACGTAGCGGTCTGCCAGCATTGAATGCGCTAAAAGACTTTTTAACCCATGCCAGTACGGATGATGCGCAGTGGGATAAATTAGCAACCAGTTTGATGGATTTACATCAACGTTTAATCAGCTTGCCTAAGCATGCCGTTATTATCTGTGAGGCGGAGCAAACCGAACGCTTAAGTAACTTAATTGTGGATAGCTGGAAAGACAGCCAAGCGCCAAAGATTGCAGAACAGTTAAACAACTCTGATGCAGGCATTGAAGACAATATCCCAAGTGATTTTGCTGAGTTGCAACTTGATGCAGCATTAAATGGTGAAAATACGGCTGTAACAGAAGAAGTAGCCGTTGAAGACTTGGCATGGTTGGTACCGACCAATGTGTATCACAATGCCAGTGCTTATACTGTCCCAGCGGCTGACCACCCCGATACCGCAGCTTTGATGGTATTAGCGCCTTACTTGCGCAACGGCTATTTGCATAGTGCCATTCGTGAGCGCGGCGGTGCTTATGGCGGTGGTGCGGGTTATGATGCCAACGCTTGCGCCTTTAAGTTCTTTAGCTACCGCGATCCGCAGTGCGCTGAGACCTTTGTGCACTTCGATGCCAGTATCGAATGGCTATTGAATGAGCCGCAAACGGATGAGCAATTAGAAGAAGCTATCTTAGGCATTATCTCAGGCATGGATAAGCCGGGTTCTCCAGCAGGGGAGGCGATTAAAGCGTGCTTTGCTGATTTGCATCATCGCGGCGTCGACTGGCAGCGTAAAATGCGTGCGGCAATATTGGCTGTGACAGTTGCTGATTTACAGCGCGTTGCCAAGCAATATCTCCAAGGTCAAAAACACGTGCGTGCCGTATTAGCGCCTTATGATAAAGAAGCAGCGGTTAAAGAGCTTGGCTTTAAAGTGTGTAAGATTAAAAGCTAAAGAGGTCCTATTGATTATAACAACCATCATGGTTGTTATAATTGTATCGAGTGTTATGCACAAAAAAGCCAAGCACCACGCTTGGCTTTTTGCTATTAAATAACTGCCTAATAGCGCTTGATGGCTTGGTCTTTGCCGATGATATCTTGATGAATAGGAAAGTCTTCATGGTTATCGTATTGCTTGCGGTCTACAAAATAGTTTTTTAAAGTACGACGTACCGCTTCAAAGGCAAGCGTATCCCACGGAATATCTTCTTCTGTGAATAAGGCGCAGTCCAAACTTTCAGAACCAATACCATAAGCACCGTCTTTTAGCTCAGTAATATAGATACTATAGATTTGCCCGATATTAGGAATATCATATAAGCAATATAAATGCGGGTTGGTAACAACCGCTTCCGCCTCTTCAAAGCTTTCACGCGCCGCTCCTTCTGCCATGGTTTCGCCATTTTCCATAAAGCCAGCGGGCAGTGTCCATAAGCCATATTGTGGCTCAATCGCACGGCGACATAGTAGCACTCTGTTCTTATGTACGACCAGTGAGCCACAAATTATTTTCGGGTTTTCATAATGAATATAATGACAATTTGGACAGACCAAGCGCGGGACATTATCGGTGGCTGGAATTTTGCGTTCTGCTTCATGACCGCATTGTAGACAATAGCGCATATCAACTGCCTTATATAATGATAAATAGAAATGAGAAAAAGGGTTGTTGTTATTTTAAGAATAATAATGCTTGTTTATGAACGTAGCCTATCAGGTTTTATTTGATAGTAGCCCTTAAGCCTAAGATAGCACAAATTCTCATCGCACTGGCAGTGATAATAAAAACCACTCATTGCTGCATAATTGCTGTCTGCTGCGGTTGCGCTTATGAAGGCGTTGTTAAGCGTAACAGACAAGGCAGCACAATCCAGTCCAGTCACATAAAGTATATGCAGTCGTGGTCAGATTGCGCTAGGCTAGACTCACGATAAATATTGAAATGGTTGCTTACCAATAACGAGGGTAATGGCGACCGCGACCGATATTATTATAAATGAGGGCAACCACCACCAAGGCCAGCGCACCGACCAGAGTAGGGGTGATTAAAAAATGCCATTTTACGCCACCGAGCATCACGATTAATGGATTAGAGCCAGCGGGTGGATGCGGTACGCGCAGCAATAGCATCAGCGCAATAGCTGTACCAACTGCGAGAGATAAGCTCCACCATTCGATGCCGAATAGGGTCAAAAATGATAGGCCAGTAAAAGTGGTGATGAGATGACCGCCGACGATATTTCTGGGCTGCGCAAAGGGGCTCTCGGGATAAGCGAAAATAAGCAAACAGCTGGCACCAAATGAGCCTAAAATCATGGCGACATTTTGCCAATTACCCAGTAGCGCCAGTACGGCAGTGGCAAATGTGCCACCAACCCAAGCAAGGGCAATGATTACTAATGGCAATCTTTGCGGGCAATCATCAATTTTGCCCTGCATCTTATTTAATGAAAAAATCTTATCCACGAGTATTTCCTAAAAACATGTAATTTTTAACATTGATACTTGAGTAGTCAATACTTATATTTGATTGAATGAACCATTAATACTGATAAAAATATAGGGCAATAATAATGTTACTCCCCTCGCAGTCGCTACGTTTTGATGAGTTTTCAGTCGCTGTGCCAGACTTTATTCGTTATCCGACCATTAGAAAGTTGGCTGAACGGGTGCAGCATGAGACGTTAAATGCTGTAAGCAGTCCTGCGCTGTACGACGGCTCTAACACCTCTCGTAGTGCTCGTATTTTAGATAGCTTGTATCAGACACCAATTGCCGATGCCTCGATATTGGTTGCCATTACCCATGAACGCCATCCCAAATTGCTACTGACGCGCCGCGCTGCTGATATGAACAGTCATGCTGGTGAGGTCTCTTGTGCAGGTGGTAAACATGACGCAGGTGATGGCAATAATGTCGTCACTGCCTTGCGTGAAGCTTGCGAAGAAACCGCATTACCACCCAATAAAGTCCAGCTAATTGGTCAACTGCCGATTCAGACGTCCAAAAGTGGTATGAGTGTCCGTCCTATTGTGGCGCTGATTGCTCCCGATTTATTGTTAGTTCCTGAGCCTAGCGAAATCTCGCGTATTTTTTGGGCAGATTTTGAGACCTTGCTGACTCAGCCTACCGTGGAGTATGCGATAGAATATGCGATGCCAGATCAGACTGCGACCATCCTCACACCCAGCTGGAAAGTGGATGGTGAAACGGTTTGGGGCCTGACGGGACGCGTCATTGCCAGTTTGTTAGAAACAGGTTTTGACCGGCAGCTTGAGTGGTATTACCACATACAAAATACGCGTAATTAACACGTTTAGCAGGTGCGTTTATCGGTTGAAAGTTTTAAAGCAGAACCATTCTCTGGTCAAAGCCAAGCACGTCTATTGCGGATTTATTATAGTTATTGGCGACGTCGTTGATAATGGCTTAACATATTCTATTTACTACTAATAATATTCATTATCTATATTTTTTAGGTATGGATTTAGTGATGGATTTTATTTGTTATCAGTGTCATTTGATATGAAAAGACGGTATGTTGAGTAGTTTTTCTCCTTTTACTATTTTGCACTCATCATTCTTTATTTGTAGTATTCATCGTTTTTCTTTAGCCACCAATTCATATTATCTTGGCGTTTGGCACGGAAGGCTTCTAGTTTTTCAGCCACCCTTTGATTGTGTTGGCGTGCCGTGTCGAGGGCAAATAGAATTGGGACTGAAGATAAAACACCAAAGCGAATTTTCGATTTTGGCAAATCCAGCCCATCACCAATATCATCGCCGACCAAGGTACGTGTCACGCTAGCATTAACCATTTCAACGAAACGCCCACGGCGATTGTCTTCGCCCATCAGCTGCCGCGGCAAATCGTGCAGGGCTTTGGCTAATGGCTGTCCCATTTTAAAATCAAGCTGCTGAATCGATAAATAGGTGTAAAGCCACTCCCAACAGGCGGCTTCATCCTTTGGTAAGCGCTCTAAATCAACGCCCATCCAGTAGCTAGCAAGATTCCATAAATGTAGGATGCCTTCAGCTTCTTCGCTGCTGATGCGTGCACCTAGTAGTCGTAACCCGCGCATAATCAACAATGAAAACTGCAAATGGGTGGCAATCATATCGGTTTGATTAATAGGGAGGCCCCAGTAGGCCGTATTCCAGCTGCCATCTGGGTTATGGTGTTGATCGGCATTGGCTATGACGTCTTCCGCTCTATTGCCTTTTCCTTTGAGCAAGTTGCTACGTACCAAGGTATGTATTTGCCGCACCGTGATGGATTGCCGCCAACCTTCAGAGCCAATCGCCAATACCTGCTCGATAGGTTGGCGATTATTACTTGTCTTCATATTCAGTTGAGGATGTTCAGAGACGGCTAGGATATAAGCATAAGTCCGCATCAGGCGCGGTAGGGCATCGTGCATCAATGCGCCCGTTTGAATGAGCGGTAAGGATAAGGCGGGAATACTATAGCCTGCCATTAAGGCGACATTACGCAATAGCCAAATCAGCATCAGTGGATAACGGCGATAAGCGATCGCACCAATTTGTGCAAGTTTCGGATCATACCAAGTAGGGTGCCTACTAAACTGCTCAGTTAAGGCGTTAAATGCAGGGTTATTTGTAAGGTTAGCGTCGATGTTGCTGCCACTACTATTGTCGCTGATGATAAGTTGCTGTAAAGGCTTTGCAAAACGAATACCATCTGCGGCTAACGCATCTGCTAATGGATCACCAATATCGTAGCCAGCAACCATCTCGTTTAATAAATCTTGCGAGATGACAAAGTCTTTTGGCAATAAATAACGTTTAATGCGTTTTAAGACTTGTAGGTCACTATGGTCGTCAATCGCCGTCGTACGCCCATGCCGTTGATAAGAGTCAGGCGCTTGATGAGGGGTAGTATCTCTCTGAGCACTGGCGGCATTGGTTTTGGCGATTTTTTTAGAGATATCGATGGAATTCATGTTTATAAGCACTCTTTAGCAATTGGTTTTTATTGGCCAGTTTTAAGCGCTTTGAGCGACGATTTGAGCAACCTAGTCATAAGTCGCTCAATGAGTCATTATGAATGATGGGTTAAGTCCACGGAGGTATTATTGACATCGTCTTTCAAGGTCGCTTTAAGCATCAGATAGCCGGCAATACCAGAAACGATTGAACCCATAATGATGCCCAAACGCTCATCAAATAATGGTGTGGCGCCGCCAAATGCAAGGCCACCGATAAATAAACTCATGGTAAAACCAACACCACAAAGTAAGGCCGCGCCATAGATTTGTTTAAAAGTCATCCCTTTTGGCATGGTAGAAATACCCAGCTTAAAAATTAACCAGCACATTATCATCACCCCCATTTGTTTGCCGATAAACAGTCCAGCGGCAATACCAAGTGGCACCGAATGAAATAGTTCAGCAAAGCCTGCCCCTTTGAGCGATATACCAGCATTGGCAAAGGCAAATAATGGCAGGATACCGTAAGAGACGGTGTTTTGTAGGTCGTGCTCGAGCTCTTCAAGTGGGGAATGCTCAGGATCAGTACGATCGAATAAAGGAATAAATAAGGCGAGTACCACCCCAGCTAACGTCGCATGAATGCCGGATTTGAGCACGGCAATCCACATAATGACCCCAATCAGTATGTAAGGGGTGATACTCGTAACGTTACGGCGATTGAGCAAATATAAGAATGGCAGGCACAAAGCGGCGATAGCCAGTGATCCAAGTGACAAGTCGCTGGTATAAAATAAAGCGATGATTAAAATAGCGCCAATATCATCGAAAATAGCAATAGATACCAAAAAGACTTTTAATGAATTTGGCACACGATTGCCAAGTAGGCTTAAAATGCCAAGGGCAAAGGCAATATCGGTCGCCGCAGGAATCGCCCAACCTTTCCAAAATTCAGGCTCATTATAGTTAAAAAGCAGATAGACGATAGCCGGCATAATCATCCCGCCCAATGCCGCGCCAGCCGGTAAAATAATTTGCTTGACGTTGGAGAGTTCGCCGATAAGCACTTCACGCTTAAGCTCGAGACCGACTAAAAAAAAGAACACCGCCATCAGACCATCATTGATCCAATGGTGTGCGTCTTTTGCAATCGCAAAGCTGCCGATTTGAATGGCGACGGGCGCATGAATAAACGATTCATACCAAGTGTTAAGAGGAGTGTTGGCAATAATCATTGCCGCGATAGCTGCCAGCGCTAAGACAATGCCGCCTGACGCCTCGAGGTTAAAAAATGCTTTGATTCTTTGTATTGCCATATCATCCTCATTGACTAAATAAAACGTGCTAAATTATTCAAGAACTTCAAGTGCCTATGGTTATTTGGTTATTGGGTTTGCTTCGTTCTGCTGAGCTTTATTATGCTTGGGTATGATTTGCTTAAGTTTACTGAGCGTAGTGAAGCGATAGTCCATCATCAATACTGATATAGCTTGATGTAACAAATAGGTGGCTCTAGTTTCTCATAATCTCATTCATATAGACAATTAAATACGTTAACGGTTTCATGCTTCTTACTTGAAGGCTTTATGATGGTTAAAACAGAGACTGGTAAAAAAGCTGATATGACAAATCTAGCAGACTTTGCTAGGTTTTTGGCTTTTTTTACTTTTTTATCTCTATAATGAGCGCCTTTAAGCAAATCCTACTTTCAGTTTTAGGGCTGATGACATGCGGTTAAGCAAAAAATAACTACTAAAATGAAAGTCTTTAATATACAAGTTATTAAGATAAAGGTGATGACAGTAGTCATGATTTCATCAGTTGTTAAATGCTTAGCCTGATATTCTCAAACGCGCTTTTTTTTTGTGTCATAAATTTTCAAGGTCGGTGTCATGGACTTATCACTCTCTATCGAGATTATTTTAATGCTAACGGCCGTTGCCGCATTGGCAGGATTCATCGATGCCATCGCTGGCGGCGGGGGGCTATTAACCATTCCAGCCATGCTGCTAGCCAATATTCCACCCGTACTAACCTTGGGGACGAATAAATTACAAGCGGCGTCAGGAGCGCTCGCGGCGTCCATTACGATGATTAGAAAAGGTGTCGTCAAACCCAAGAATATAAAAACGGCGATTATCGCGGCTTTTATAGGTTCTGTTCTTGGCACGATTGCCGTCCAGTTATCGCCGCCTGATTTATTAGAAAAACTGATTCCGTTTTTGATTGCGGCGATTGGTATTTATACCTTGTTTGCCCCAAGGTTGGGTGAAGTGGAAGCCGCACCGCGCATCTCAGAAAGCAAGTGGCAAAAAGTAGTGGCGCCCTTGATTGGTTTCTATGATGGTTATATCGGGCCGGGAACGGGGATGTTTTTTGCCTTAGGAAATGTGGCGCTGCGCGGTCGAAAAATTATCGAAGCGACAGGCGCTGCAAAGGTACTTAATTTGTCCACTAATATAGGCTCGTTAATATTCTTTATCTTGGGCGGTAATGTGTTGTGGAAAGTGGGGCTGGCAATGATGGTAGGGCAGACGATAGGTGCTTATTTCGGCTCACATATGGTAGTCAAAGGTGGTAGCAAGCTTATTCGCCCCATGATTGTATTGGTTTGTCTCGCGATGCTAACCAAATATGTGCTCGGCTAATTAATTTTGCTATTAATGTTAAAAATACCATTCACGATAGCAATAAAAAACCTCAGACCAATTGGCTGAGGTTTTTTTGTTATCAATATTTTATAACTGGCTATTTTATACTACAGACACGCCGCGTTTAATTTAGCCCCGTTTAATATCGTCGTATTCACTGCCCATAATACCATCGCTAAAGACTTCAGAAAATTCGCGCTCGCTGTTTTCATCGATATGACCATCGAAAATGTCTTTTGAACCAGCATCAGGGTCATTATAAATCGCGATATCCATTTTGCCTTCTGATTTTGCAACGATAGCAGTCACGGCAGCATCGCCACCGACATTGACGGCAGTACGTAACATATCAAGGATACGATCAACCCCTAATATCAGACCAATGCCTTCAATCGGTAAGCCCACTTGTGCAAATACCATCGATAGCATGATTAAACCAACGCCAGGAACGCCTGCCGTACCGACAGAGGCGAGCACGGACATCAGAATAACGACTAGATAGTCGGTCACACCCAAATCAATACCATAAATATTGGCAATAAAAATGGTCGCGGTTCCCTGCATGATGGCGGTGCCATCCATGTTGATGGTCGCACCAAATGGTACCGTGAACGACGCAACAGAGTTATTGACCCCCATGCGTTTGGTGACCGTACGCAAGGTGATTGGAATCGTCGCGTTCGAGCTTGAGGTGCTAAAAGCGAAGATTTGTACTTCACGCATTTTTGATAAAAAAGTTCTAATCGACAAGCCCGAAGCCAGCTTGAGGATAATCATCATGGTCACAAAGAAATGAAATGCTAGCGAGCCAATCAGTACGGCGACGTAGCCGAGCAATGACCAAATAAGGTCTAAACCGAGCTCAGCCATCGCTTTGGCTAAAAGTGCAAAAACACCGTAAGGAGCAAGGTTCATAATGATGGTCACCATTTTTAAAATGACTTCATTGATAAGCTCCAAGCTTTGTACCAAGCCTTTGGCCGGCTTACCAACCATCAAGATACTGATGCCGATTAAAATAGCAAAGAAGATAATCGATAGCATATCGCCATTTGCCATCGCACTGATGGGATTGGATGGGATAATATTGGAGAATACATCAAGCAGTGGAGGTGCTGATTGCGCCTCAAAAGCCGCATCCGTTCCGATATCCATGCCTTTACCGATACCAAACAGCACACCAAGTCCAATAGCGGTCGCAATGGCAAGCGCCGTTGTCATCATATAGATGAAAAAAGTTTTGGTACCGATACGACCCAGCAAGCGTATATCACCAATGCCACAAACCCCACAGATAAGCGAAATTAGTACCAATGGCACAACGAGCATTTTTAGCGAGTTGACAAATAGCTTACCGATGATGGCAAAAAAACCATTGGTCACATACTCATTAACAAAGCTGCCCTCGGCATTTAAGCCAAAATAGTTTATAAACAAGCCTAGAATGATACCCAGCACCATGGCAACAATAATCTTGCCCGTTAGACCCATATTCTTCCACATAAATTCTACCCTTGGTGTCCGTCATGTACAGAAATAGCTGAAATATTGCACTCTATATGAGTGCAATATCGCTTTCGCTATGACTTTTATGACGTCTATAGATTGGTTATCTGACCATCAAGCCAGATTTTGGGGACAATATAAAAGAATTGTTGGGGATACTGCAAGAAATTTTTATGACTTAAATAACGTGACATTGTCTCACTGCTGTGTTCTGTGCTTAGTCATAGTCAAAAATTTTAGAGTAAATTGAAGAAGATTGAATCGAATAACATCAGTAGTTTACGCATAGACTTGTGCGTAATAGCCATGGCACACACACAAGAAAAAGCGAGACTATCCCTGTTAGATAATCTCGCTTAAGTCGAAAAGTAAGTCTTAGAAAAACGTTGGTTTGTAGCTACTTAAACCTTATCGTTTTCGTCACGACGTAAGCCGTCCTTCCATTCAGGATGATTGCCAGCTTTTCCTACCTCACTATCTGTGAGGGTTTCTGCTGCAGGGCTAATTTGGCCAGTTTTGTTCAGGCTATGATTTTGGCCCATGCGCTCGCTTAAGTGCGTTTCTGCATCACGGTGACGCGGATCAAGGGCTTCTGCTTTCGGGTTCGACTTTGCAAAATCGGTTTGCGCCTGAACTTCCTTGACCGTGTTTTGCTCACTAACCATTTTTACATCACCGTCGCTCTCATATCCGTGGTCAGGATTGGCATCACCGGTTGCTTCTTGATTATCCGTTACCGAAGAGATAGGTTGAGCCGTTTGCTCAGTGTTATCAGTCGCGATGCCATTTTTTGCTTGAGCATCATTTTTTAATTGCGCATAATCCGTCAGCTGATATACCGCATTTTCTAAACTGTGCGGATTGTGACGTTCTTGTGCTTTAGAGAGATGCTCATCGAACACATCGGTCAATAATGAATCATAGCGGATGGCGTTATATTGAATAAGTACTTCAGCCTCTTCTTCAGTAATATCACCGTTTTGGCTGGCGTAGACCACGTGATCTTCAAAGGTCAGACCTTCAAAGTTGTCTTTATGCTCAGCCTTTTTAAACTTCTGCCATAAAGGTTCAACGTCAAGCAGCGTTTGATAAGCGTGCTCCATGCGCCCCGTGACATCATCAGGTTCGGTATTGTAATACACCATAGTTTTGAGATAATCGCGGAATGGATTGGCTTCAAAGTCATCCATAAAGGTATCGCCCAATTGGCGTTTTAACTCATCGCTCACCGGCACAAAAATACGACCACTTGGGAAAGTCACAAAGCTGACCACACTTGCCGCCATGCGATTTGGGAAGTTGGCAAATAAAGATAAAAAGGCTTCTTGAATGGTATAAAGGCTATTTTTTAGTGCGACTTCTGCATGCAAGCGTTCGGCTTTTGACTTAGAGCCATATTCATAAAATTGCAAAATTGCTGTACAGATAAATAGATGCGCGTGAATATCTGCTAAGCGCCCAGACAACATCTCTTTACGTTTTAAATCACCTGCTAATAAGCCTAAAGACATATCGGCGGTTAGGGCAAAGCCTGCGCTCAAACGATTGATGTCTTTATAATAAGGACGGGTAAAGCTATCGGCAAAGCTTGGCGCATGATTGCTTCCACCGACGTAACCTGCAACAAATGCTTTGGCGCCGCGATTAAAGGTATAACCCAAGTGTTTAAAGAATAAGTTATCAAACTGCTTGAGCGCGCCTTCTTTATCATCACTTTGTAGCAGTTGCAGCTCATCAAATAGATAAGGGTGACAACGCATCGCCCCTTGACCAAATATCATCAATGAGCGCGTCAATATATTGGCGCCCTCAACGGTGATAGAGACTGGAATCGCTTGATAAGGAATCGCTAAAAAGTTACGTGGCCCCATTTGTACGGCGCGACCGCCAACGACATCCATACCGTCATTAATGATCCCGCGCATGGTCTCAGTGGCATAGTATTTTGCCATTGCCGTCATCACTGATGGCGTACCACCTTGGTTCAGTCCACAGGTGACTAAATGACGGAAAGCCTCTAACATATAAGTGTTACTAGCAATGCGGCTAGTGGCATCTTGCACCCCTTCAAACTTGCCGACAGAGATTTTGAATTGCTCACGCACTTTCGCAAACGCCCCAACGGTCAAATAACTGACTTCACTGGCAGACGTTGATAGCGCTGGTAAGGAGATACCGCGTCCAACGCCTAAGCATTCCATCAGCATCCGCCAACCACGACCCGCATTTTCAACGCCACCGATAATATAATCTAGCGGTATAAAGACGTCCTTACCATCGACCGTACCATTCATAAATGGCGAGCCGATTGGATTGTGACGCGGACCTGTAACGACCCCTTCATGACTGGCAGGAACGAGGGCACAGGTAATACCATAATCAGTTTTTTCAGGGTCGCCAAGCAACCCTTCTGGGTCATGCATTTTAAAGGCTAAACCAACGACGGTTGCGATAGGGGCTAGAGTAATCCAGCGCTTAGAGAAGTTCATACGCAGGCCGAGAACTTGCTCGCCTTCATGCATGCCATAACAGACCACGCCGGTATCAGGAATGGCACCAGCATCAGAGCCCGCTTCTGGACCAGTCAAACCAAAGCAAGGAATTTCCTCACCTTTAGCCAGACCCGGTAGCCAGCGCTGCTTTTGCTCATCAGTGCCATAGTGCATCAATAGCTCACCAGGACCAAGTGAGTTCGGTACCATACAGGTAACGGCAGCCGTCGGTGAGCGCGAAGCGATTTTACTCATTACTCGACTTTGGGCATAAGAGCTAAATGCTAAACCGCCATATTCTTTCGGGATGATTAAACCTAAAAAGCCATTGGCTTTAATGAAGCGCCACGCCTCTGGTGACAGCTCTTTATCTTCGTGATGGATTTGCCATTCATCGAGCATGGCACACAGTACTTCTACTTCATTATCAATAAAGCTTTGCTCTTCTTCTGATAATTCAGGATAAGGATATTTTGCAAAGGTATCCCAATCTGGCGCGCCCATAAACAGCTCTTTTTCCCACCAACTGGTACCAGCATCGAGCGCTTCACGTTCGGTATCACTCATGCTAGGCATGGCACCGCCCAATGCTTTATACACAGGCTGAGTAATCAATGATTGGCGAAGTGGGGTAATGAGTAATACTAAGCATAATAATGCTATCGGTATGCCTAAGATGAGCGACCATGGACTGATAAAGGCAGTGACGAGGACGGTAATGAGGGCAACGATGCTGCCAGTGACACGCGATAACGACAACAAAAAGATGGCCAAGACCATGGCTAATTGAATGATGACTGCCAGAATAAATAAGCCAATGGCCATGACTGTCTCCTTTATAACGCTGAATGCACAAGCGTAAAGTTTAAATGAATAAAAAATGAGGGAAGAACTTTAGTTGTTATTTTGTTTTTCCATCACATGTTTTATGCGATAAGTTAATTTGTAGGACAAAATAAATGCCCGTGTTCTACACTATACATGGCAGCCTAATAGGTTTAATAAGAGCAAACCTATTACTAAATAAATCTGTCAATAGTAGGCCCACTAAGAACTGTCACAGCAAAAATAAAGTTAACTACTAATATGAAACAGTTGTTTATAAGTATCAAGAGCCAAAATGCTACGCTGTGTCGATAATATGTATCAAGCTTTGTTGATATAACCAGCTGTTATTGATCTTTAGCCAAAAGGTGGTAGGCAGCTTTCAGCATAAGAGAGGGTTTCATTGCGTCCGACAATAATGTGGTCAACCAATGACAAATCTATTAAGTCGCATGCCTTTTTTAGCTCGTAGGTTAATAAGTTGTCTGCCGTTGAAGGGGTCGCATCTGTATGGAGGTGGTTATGGGCGACGATAAGCTGACTGGCAGCGTGGCTCAACGCATGACGCAAGACGTGTTTGATACAAACCGAGCAAGAAGAAATGCCGCCAGTAAACAATATCTCAAAATTGATTAGATTTAACGCATTGTCCAAACACAGTACGGCAAAGACTTCACGGTGCTCACCGCGCAGCTGGGTACTAATATAGTCTTTGACCATTTGCGAGCGCCCAAGGGCGTGACCAGTTTTAAGCTGGCTGTCTAAATAGCGCGTGCCCATCTCAAGTGATGCCAGTATCTGGGCGTATTTGGCAGGACCTATACCATGACAAGCTAAAACAGTCTCTTGCGGTGCGGCCAACAGCTCTGCTAGGCTACCAAACTTGTCGATTAAATGGCGCGCCAACTCGATTGCCGATTGTGACTGGGTGCCCGTCCGCAGGAATATCGCTAATATCTCAGCATCAGATAGATGAGCTGCGCCAAACTTCAGCAGCTTTTCACGCGGTCTATCATCTTCATGCCAGTCTTTAATTGCCATTGTTACTCCTTGATAAGGGATAGCTGCCAGATAAGTGAGATAAATCCACAAAACTTCCCCTAACTTATCGCATAATTGTTACTATAAGCGCAATTTTTATCTTCCATTTTTTTACTGATGCCATGCTTATGTCTAATATTGTGCTTGCTATCACCGGCGGTATTGCCGCTTATAAATCTGCTATATTCGCTCGCTTATTAATCAAGGCGGGCTTTGATGTGCGCGTCATTATGACCACAGGCGCTCAAGCTTTTATCACGCCACTTACCTTGCAAGCTTTGACTGGCAATGAGGTGCATGTCTCCTTGTTAGATGAGCAAGCAGAAGCGGGAATGGGGCATATCGAGCTTGCCAAATGGGCGGACTTGATTGTGATTGCACCTGCCTCAGCCAATACTCTGGCGCGGCTTGCGATGGGTATGGCAGATGATTTATTGACCACTGTCTGCTTGGCAACGACAGCGCCGGTCATTATTGCGCCAGCGATGAATCAGCAAATGTGGGCGCATCCAGCGGTGAATCTCAATGTACAAACCCTGCGTGATATGAACTATCAAATTATCCAACCAGCCAGCGGCGAGCAGGCATGCGGTGATGTGGGTGCAGGGCGCTTACCTGAGCCTGAGCAGCTTTTGGCTGAGGTACAATTATTTACGGCCATGCAAACCACACCGCAGTTATTGGCAGGCAAAAGAGTCGTGATTACCGCAGGTCCGACGGTAGAAGCTATCGATCCTGTGCGTTATTTGTCCAATCATTCTACTGGCAAAATGGGCTTTGCTTTAGCACGTGCTTGTGTTGCCGCTGGTGCAGACGTTATTTTGATTGCTGGTGGCAAAGTTGCGCTGCCAACACCGCTCAATGTCACGCGTATTGATGTCCTATCAGCCAAAGAGATGCTGGTAGTGGCACAGCAATGTGTAGAAGGTACGCATAGTGCGCTACAGTATCTGCCTGAAGAAGAACATGAGCACTCTCACGAGCATACGCACGACCATTCTCATGAACACAGCCATGAACATGCTCATCACCATGGCGACTGTGATTGCGGAGAAGAACATCAGCATGCTGAGAATGTTACTGATGACAACGTAAAAGTCGCCGATATCTTTATCGCCACCGCGGCTGTCGCTGATTATCGTACTGAAGAAGCGGCACCGCAAAAAATCAAAAAGACCCAAGAGGCGATGACGCTAAGCTTGGTTAAAAACCCTGATATTTTAGCGACGATTTCGCTTGCCCATCCAGAGCTGTTTGTCGTTGGTTTTGCGGCAGAAACGCAATATGTCGAGCGCTATGCTCGTGGTAAATTAGTGTCTAAAGATTTGGATTTAATTGCTTGTAACGATGTCTCACGAGCAGATATTGGTTTTGCGAGTGATGATAATGCCATGCAAGTATTTTTCTCAGAACGCTATGAGCACGATAGCGTGACACTGGATAAGGCGAGCAAAGATAATATTGCCGAGCAGTTGGCTACTATTATCGGTGAAACCATCTGGCAACGTCATAATGCCTAGTCAGGTCATCATCAATGTGGCGATTAGGTCTTAAGTTTCTATGACGAATATTGCAGATATGATGGATGACGATAGCACCCAGACACTATTACTGATTGCAATCTTTGCACTGGCATCATTGCTGCATGGTATTAGCGGACTGGGTGTGACGTTAGTGACTACCACCGCGCTTGCCAGCATTTACCCTTTGCCGCATGCTATTGTTTTGGTGATATTTCCATCCTTATTGCTCAATGCCATGACTTGGCTAGCGGGTGGCGAGCGCACGATTTGGCAAAATTTTATCTATTACGGCAGACGCTATTGGTTGTTGGCGTTAACCAGTCTGCTCGGTAGTATGCTTGGCGCAAAGTTATTGCTATGGGTGGATAGCGCTTATATCTTGTTGGTATTGACAGCGGTTATTGGCTTTTATGTCATTAGTAGCTTACTCGGTAAGCAAATTCGTCTGCCTAATACCAAGCCTGTACTGATTATCGTTGGACTTAGTGCAGGCATTATTGGCGGTGCGACCAATGCGATGTCGACCATATTAATGATGTATTTATTGTCCGCCAGTGACGATAAGCATACCATCGCTAAAGTCGGCAACATGTGCTATTTTTTGGGTAAAATCGCCCAAATCATCGTCTTGCGTGAGCCTATCATGGCGTTGAGTAGCGGTGAATGGCAGTTGATTACCTTACTTAGTGTCATGTCTATCGCCGCCCTTTTAGTTGGCATTCGCTTGCGCCGCTACTTGCCACAAGCACGCTTTCGCCAGCTTATTTTATTGATTCTTACTGTGCTAGGTATTCGTGTCGGCTGGCAGGGAATAACGGCATTGTTATAAATCTAGCGATTGAATAAATTTAACAGTACGGTGGCAACGATACTGATTATTATCATAGTGACTACTGGAAAATAAACCCGTGTATTGCCTGAGGTGTGTTTGATATCGCCTGGCATATTACCTATCCATGAAAACGCATTTGGAAACAGCAGCCAAATAACGCCTATCATAATCAATAAAACCCCTATAATTATCAATATTTTTGCCATTTAAAGTCTCACTAACTTCGTTACATTATTTCTTGATTTTTTCTCACATCTTAATACACTGCCAATCAATCAACTGATTCAGCAAAAAATAGCTGTTGCGCCAAGCGAAATGTATTGCAGTGCGCTTCAACCACCTCTTCGATATCTTCTGAATAGCCGCCACCCATGACGATAGCGACGGGAATATTGCCCGCTTTAGCTTGTTGCAAGACATACTCATCACGCGCCTTACAACCCTCTATCGTTAGACTAAGTTTGCCTAATTTATCGGTCGCTAGCACATCGACAGCGGATTGATAAAATATCATATCTGGCCCGAATTCATGGATTAAGCGCGGCAGCGTATCCTCTAATATCTGTAAATATTCCACATCACCTGTATCATTATCTAGCTCGATGTCTAAGTCTGATACTTGTTTGCGAAATGGATAATTTTTCGCGCCATGCATACTAAAGACAAAAACGCGTGGCTCATTTGCCATGATACTGGCATTGCCATTGCCTTGATGAACGTCTAAATCCACTATTAATATTCTTTGCGCTTGTCCGCGATTTAATAATAAATTGCTGGCGATACAAACATCATTAAAAACACAAAATCCCTCGCCATGATCGGCAAAAGCATGATGAGTGCCACCCGCGACATTCATTGCCACACCATATTGCTGCGCGTATAACGCACATTCATAAGTGGCATGGGCAATATAACGACCACGCTCTACCAGCTCTGGCGTCATCTCAAAGCCAATGGCTCGCGCTTCTTTACGTGGTAAGGTCTGGGTTTTGAGCTGATACCAGTATTCGGGTGTATGGGTGGTTAAAATTTCATCTTCGCTTAAGCGCGCAGGGGCAAAAAAATTACCGCTATTGATGGTACCTTCCGCTAGTAAGCGCTCAGGAATCATGGTGTATTTTTGCATGGGAAAGCGGTGTTTTTCAGGTACGGAATAACGAAAAATGTCAGAGTAAGCAATTTTTAGCATCATTTTAAGTGGTTTCTATTTTAGAGAGTTTTTTAAGACTAGATAGTTTGCGGGGCTTCGAAATTAAGGTATTAGTGAGGAATTGTAAAACCTGCCGTACCGATGTCTATTTTCTCAGTTAATTACTGAACGAATTGAGTTGGTAAGAAAAAGGTTCGAGAATCCTCTTGTTGATGTAGCGCCATCAGTAAATCTGGCAATTCTTCAGTAGGATTTTGATTGTTGACCAAGTCACTAAATATCTCGTAAGCGACCGTGGTCATCGCGATGACGCTTTGTAATAAATGCTCAATGGTATTTTCATCAATACCGACTGCTTCGATATCGATGGCGTTTTTGTAGCGTATCTCACCATCATTGATGTCCATCTCAAGATTACCAATCAGCATGTCGTAATTGATTTGGGTAATCAGTAGCATGGCGGCGCTTTGATGGCTTTCGGGTATCAAAAACGGTAAAATACCATAGACCGCCAGCAAGTTATTTTTTTCTTGCACGCGAAATAGATAGCCACAATCAAGCTTTTTATTGCGCATTCTCAGAGATAAGTGGTGTGACTGCTGGCTATCATGGCTTTTATTGCCACTGCTTTTGGGTCGATAATGGTTATAGTGCCATTGTTGCTCGTCAAAATACTGCTTAAGGTAATTGACGATGGGCGTGTCATTAGCACTGTCTTGCTTTGTCATACCTTCGATATCATTATCAAAATAAGCGTCAGTATCAACGTCATTATCTAGCGTGCTATCAAGATTGCTATTCAGGCTGTTATAAAGGTTATTATCAAAGCTATGATTTAAGTCAAGGTTAGAGCCACTAATATCTATATCATCATCGTCATGATAACCATCATTGTCTTGAGGATAAGTTTCGGTAATATCTGTCTCATCCTGTGAGCGGTTAAGATTGTTTTTATCTTGTGCTGTTAAGTCTAACTCTGAATCCAAATCTTTAGCCATCTTAATATCATCAATAACAGTCTGCACAGCTGATATGTTGAGCAGCTGTTTTATTCTTTGCCATAAGCTGAGTTTATAAGATTGGCTCATAGATAGTAGGCTAGCTAATAAAGGGTGGAAGTTTAAAAACTAAATTATAAACCGTACGCTAAAAAAATTAGTCTGTGCTAAATACCAATCCTGCTTTGATACTCGGCTGGGCATAAAACGTTTGCAGCATTTCTGTTATATGCGCCGTAACCCATGAGCTTTCAAGGGCGTCAGTGACGACAGGTAGCAGGGCAGTACTCAATTGCGTCATTGCCTGCTCATCGATATTTAAACTTGCCGCGATATTGGCAATGCTATCGTCTTGATGGTTTGTATACCACGTATCGACACCCGCTGCTACAAGGCTATGCAAATAAGGTGATAGACGCAGGCGGTTATAGCTCTGCTGAATGCTGTTTTCAATATGCTCAATACTGCTATCGTTAGGCTCATCACGTAAATAGGTTTGGATTTCGCTAATCGGCTTTTCTTTGATACGGCCCCAACCCGTTACCAATAAACGCGCCACTTCTTCATTGGATAAATGCGCTTGGGCATTGGCTTCTGCTTTATGCGCTAAATCTTTAATATTACGATGCAGGTAGGTCTGCAATTTTTCATCAAGATTGCGATTGGTTGCTTTTTCAAACGAGCTACGTCCAAACTTCATCAGTTTACCGGCTGCCCCTGCTTTATCTAGCGTGGTTTCCATAAAATCATTGATAGCGTGATACAGCGTTTGCGTTAATAAATCAGCAAAGGTTTCATTGCCGACCAGCGTATGTACCAAGATATGACGCTGCTCTTCATGACTGCCGACATAACTGGCTAGAATCTCAACTTGGGTATCATCAACCAACTCTGATAAAGGCACATTATCATTAACGGGATGATAGATAATAGTATGCAAAATATCACGAATATCGCGACGTATCACCTCGCTTAGCGGCTGTTTAAGAAACCAGTCATTAATAAGATGCTGCAAATCATCACTACTAATATATTTACTCAGTGGCTGCTCGCTAAACCACTGCCAAGCCTGCATTGATAGCGGCCCTGCTTGTGAGCGCAGCCATTGCTGCATAAAGGCAACTTGCGCCTCGATTAAGCTGTTTAGAGTTAGCATGGGCGTGTCTGATTTTTGAGCCAAGTTTTGATTCGGGTTTTGAATATCTTTTGAAGTCTGCATAGGTTTTGAGGTCATAATAATCGACAATTTGTTATACTGTGTGGTTGTGGTAGGCATAAAGTATTATGCCATGAACTTCCTCTGTGTTTGTGATGAATATTGCCTGCTGCTTAATAAATAATGAGAGGTTTGGATGACGGCTCTGAATACAGCTTTACTTGTGCTTGATGAGCTGACGGTTCAGCGCGGTGAAATCCCTTTATGTGAAGGCGTGACGCTCAATCTGGCTGCTGGTAGCATTTGTCACTTAATCGGCGCCAATGGTACGGGTAAGACGACGCTACTGATGCAATTAGCTGGGTTATTGCCAGTGCTGAGCGGTGAGGTTATTTATCAAGGAATAGCAAGCTTACCTGTGCAGCCTTTATACGTGTCGCACCAGTTAGGTATTCATCCAAACTTGACCGTCGCCCAAAATCTCACCTTTTTGCTCAATTTATATGGCATTAGCCCTAGTAGCGCCGATATTGATGACGCTCTCACGTGGGTAGGATTGCAGGGTTTTGAGACCATTAGCTCAAGCCATTTGTCTGCAGGGCAAACGCGCCGTATTACCCTTGCGCGCTTGTATTTATTAACGCCTGAAGTTACCCCTTTATGGTTGCTTGACGAGCCATTTACCGCGCTTGATGTCGATATGGTCGCGCGCATGGAAGACAGATTGCGAGAATTTACTATGGCTGGCGGTGCGATATTAATGACCAGTCATCAGGCCGTCGGCGTTGCCAATCAAGTGCTCGATTTGTCCGATTATATGGTGTAAATACTATCAATATAAGTGCCATAAGAATCAATCTAACTGCAACAAGCGTCAATATAAGTGCGACAAGCATTAGTGGAAGAGCGAATAGATGATAGACATAGATACTCCAGTACAAATAGAGAATACAAGCTCAAATGCTAACACTTCAAGTGCTAGTGCAGCTGCTGTGCGCGGTATCAGCTTTATGCAGCTATGGCGGCGCGAATGGCAGGTCAAGCAGCAAGGGGCAGTACAGTGGTTATATCCTTTGGTACTGTTTTTAGTGATTATTACCTTATTTCCGCTCGCGGTTGGTAGCGAGCCTGCATTACTGCAGCGCCTTGGGGTGTCCGCAGTTTGGATTGCAGCTCTGTTGTCACTGGTAATGGGCGTTGATGGTTTGTTTAAGCCTGCCCTTGATAATGGTACGCTGGCGCAATTGGTCGTCGCCAATGCGTCGCTGCCATTATGGGTGCTGATTCGTTTGGTTATTCACTGGATTTTTAGTAGTGGTATCGTGGCGGGATTAAGTTTGCTCGCTGTGCCATTGTTTCAGCTTAGCTGGTTTGAGGCATGGATATTGATGGCATCTATTATCACTGGCAGTCCGATGCTACTTATGCTGTCAGCGGTTGCCAGTAGTCTGACGCTGTCGTTAAAAAATGGCGCAGTGTTGGTACCTTTGATTGCTTTACCGATGCAGCTGCCCGTATTGATCTTTGCCACTGGAGCAGTTGATTTATTTGCCACTGGTCTTAACGGCTTGCCGATTTTAGCTTTATTATTGGCAGGTAGTATTATTTCAGTGTTGGTGATGCCATGGGTGATTGCCCTGACCTTAAAAATGGCATGGCTTAATTAACAATTAATGCTGGCATGTTATATTCAGGTCAATATCAAAGAGAGGCAGCGGGGCTGGGATAAATTTTTCGTCGCCTCTGTCGGCGTAAGCACAGCAAGCAAGAAAAATTTGCACCAGTCACGCGGCATAGCATTGTCTATCCATTTTATTTAGTATCAACTATATACCTTCTCTCATGAAAACCCTTTATATTAACAGCATGTTGAAAACTGGCAACTTTGCTATAATAGGCTATTAAACAAACAGTCACGTGTAGATTCTATCCAGCGTTTAACGCCAGCAAGTTAGCGGGTAGTCGTATGAATCATGCGTTTTACTCGATAACCACCAGCTGCGCAATAGGTTTATTCCCATGCCCAACCTGAATAATGTCTCATCTCCTAGCCTGTGGCAACGTATCTGGCAGGTCTTTTTGACCACAGTGGGTACTAAGGAGTTCTTTCGTATCTTTTCGCCTTGGGTCAAGTGGTTAGCGATATTAGCCAGTCTCTGTCTGATCGTAGGTAGCGTTTGGGGCTTAGCATTTGCGCCACCTGATTATCTGCAAGGTAACAGCTATCGCATCATCTTTATCCATGTACCGGCAGCCAGTCTGGCTATCTCCATTTATTTTGCTTTAGCCGTGCTGGGCGTAATTTATCTGGTATGGAAAATTAAGACAGCGAGCCTTGTAGCACAAGCGCTTGCTCCGATAGGGTTTTTGCTCTGTGTTATTAGCCTGCTGACGGGTTCTATTTGGGCAAAGCCTACGTGGGGCACTTATTGGGTTTGGGATGCGCGGCTGACTTCGATGCTGATTTTGGCGTTTTTATATGCCGGTGTGATGGCCTTGTTTGCTGCCTTTGAACATACAGCGAATCGTGGCAAGGCGGCGGCTATTTTGTCCATCGTTGGTGCAGTCAACTTGCCCATTATCAAGTACTCAGTACAGTGGTGGAATACTTTGCACCAAGGCTCAACCTTTACGCTGACTGCGGCACCAAAAATGTCGGCGGATATGTGGATGCCACTACTACTGATGATTATTGGCAGCTATTTATTGGTGGCGACGTTGGCCATTTATCGTACCAATACCCTGATTTTATATCGCGACCAAGGTAAAGCGTGGGTAAAAGAATACGTTCGTGCACAAAACAAATAATCTCATAACCATACAGCCATGAGCAAAGCAAATAACGGCTAGGAAAATATAATGCAGCCTTACTTTTATAGCGTCTCTGAGTTTATCGCCATGGGTGAGCATGGTGTGTTTGTCTGGTCATGCTGGGCAATTACGGTCGGTATGATGCTGGTTTTTATTATCTATAGTCGTCGTCAAAGACAAGCGCTTATTAAGCAGCTAACGATTCAGCAAGCGCGTCAGGCGCAGCGCGCTGCTAAAGTACCTAACCCTGCGACCAAACAATCTTCTTAAAAGATTATTGTTAGTATTGGCTTCTGAGCTTATAAAATGATAATGACTCGCGGGCAAATATATGACCTTATCAGTTGTCAGAGGGCTTATTGATTTGGGTAAAAAATGCTACCATATAGGTATTAGAAAAGTACGGTTGGACAGGCCTGTTATCCAGTCAGTCTGATATGAATTTCTTTAATATTTTCTGTCTTGCAAACGAAAAATTTGTAAAACAGCGACTCATCAATGAGGTAGTAGTATGAACGCAGTTCGTCGCAAAAAACTGATGTGGGTTATGTTTACGCTTGCAGGAGCCGCGATCGCCGTGGTGTTGGTAATTTATGCCATTGGGCAACAGACCGACTACTACTTCGACGCCACCGCCATTGCGCAAGGTGAAGCGCCACAAGACAAGCGTATCCGCGCGGGTGGTATGGTGGTTGCCGGTAGTGTCCAGCGTGCGCCAAATGACCCATTAAGCGTTGAATTTGCGATCACCGACTTCGAATCGACAGTACCCGTGACTTATCAAGGTATTTTGCCAGATTTGTTCGCCGAAAACTCAGGGGTGGTTGCAACGGGTAAAATGCAAGGGGACACCTTTGTGGCAGGCGAAGTATTGGCCAAACATGATGAAAACTATATGCCACCAGAAGTGGCGAAATCGATGAAAGAAAATAATCGTATCGGCGCGGTACCTTCTTCTGAGCAATATAATCCTGCTGAAAAAATTCATGAAACCAAGACTCTGCAGCAGTAATTAGCATAAAATAGTCGCTATTAAGATTTAAGTTTGATATTAAAATAGCGCTACTCATAAAAAGTGCTAGACATAAAAAAGCCAGCGATATCTTATCACTGGCTTTTTTGTGCTTAATCTAATACTCAAATAGATATGAGTTATCGATTAATCATCCCATTTTGGCGAATAATCTGGATGCTTGATTTTGCGCCCATCACTACGCGCTAAGCTGCTGATTTTCTCAAGGTCATCCGCACTGAGCTCTACCTTGATAGCATCTAAGTTGCCTTGTAAGTGCTCAGGGTTAGCTGTTTTTGGAATTGCAATACGATGCTTATCGGATAAAATCCAAGCCAGCGACACTTGCGCTGGAGTGATACCGTATTTATCAGCGATGTCTTTGATGATTTTATTATCGAAGACATCTCCACGCGCGAGCGGCGAGTACGCTTCCAATAAAATATGGTGGTTATTTAAAAAGGTCTGCAACGTTTTTTGCTTAATAAAAGGGTGAAACTCCACTTGATTGACCGCAATAGGTACATCGGCATAGCGCTTGGCTTCAATGATATTGGCGATATTAAAGTTAGAAACCCCAATATTACGGGTCAGCCCTTGTTTTTGTAGCTCACAAAGCGCTGGCATAGTCTCAGATAACGGCACACGTTCATCAGGCCAGTGCAGCAGCAGTAAATCAACATAATCGGTATCTAAATTTTCTAACGAGCGCTTAGCAGCCGCTATGAGTTTCTCTGGCTCAAACTTCATGTCATCAGGAAATATTTTTGTCGTTAAAAAAAACTTATCACGAGCGATGCCTGATTGCTTAATGCCTTTTCCCACCTCTTTTTCATTATCATAAGCTTGGGCAGTATCAATATGCTCGTAACCCATTTTTAATCCCTGGCTGACGACATCGATACAGTCTTGGCCCGTTGATTGCCAAGTACCCAATCCTAGTACTGGAATGTTGGCTTGTCCAGCGGTGCGAATATTATAAGTTTTAGCACGCATATGGTTATCCTTGTTATTCGTGTGTTTATTGACAGAAAATTAAATAAGAAATATGATTATCTAAATCCCTATTAAGCTTACCCACTATAGAAAAAAGGAGCGGCAAGTGAAAGGGCGAGTGACGCTTTCCTACAAACAACAAACAGGCTGTAACGTCATTTTATAGTTATTAAAGCAGCTAATAGGTTATTCGAGGGCGTTGCCAAAAATAGGAATTACTGAAATTACAAAACCTTACTGTTATAGTGGGTATCTATAAAACAGAGGTGATGCTACAGTAGACCTAAATAAATGATAAACCTATATATCTGCTCAATATCCGCTCATAGCAAGCTATATTTTTATGAATATATGGTTTTCTATGGATGGGTCTATCAATAAAGCAAGGTTATGAATCTTCTAGAAACTTCATTGAATGAGGAGGGGGTGTGTCTAGTTTTTCAAAGCCAAGTCCTGCAAAAGGCAGCCGTTCAGAAAACACGGCAAATGGTCAACATCAAAATCCTATTTCGTGGTTTATCTTTGGTTTGATGGCAAGTGTCACCTTTATTGGTATTCTCTCAGAGCTGATGCCTTCTGGCATCTTGCCGCAAATGACTGAGGGTTTAGGCATTGAGCAGACTCAAGTAGGATTTTTAGTCGGCATATACGCACTGGCATCGGCGATTTTTGCTATTCCCCTCATTAGTATGACGTTGTGGGTCAATCGCAAGGTGCTTTTATTGGTGCTATTAACAGGTTTTGCCGTCTCTAATCTGGTTGTCGGTCTTACCTCGTCTTATCCGCTCATCGTCACCATGCGTATTATTGGCGGTATATGTGCAGGGATTATGTGGCCGATGATTGCCGCTTATGGCACTGCATTGGTGCCAGAAAACCTGCATGGCAAGGCGATTACCATCATCATGGCGGGTAATACCTTTGGGGTGAGCCTTGGTCTACCGATTATGACCTATATTGGTACCCAAGTGGGCTGGCGTACCTCGTTTATGGTGCTTGGTGCATTGGGTGCCGTAATTGCGCTGCTGGCGGCTAAATACTTGCCTTCCGTACAAGGCGAAAAACTTACTCAAAGTAACTCGCCAATCGCGGTTTTAAAAATCCCTGGGGTCTGGATAGTCTTAGCCCTAACCTTCTTAGCAGTCGTGGCGCATTACAGTACCTATACCTATATCACGCTATTGGTCGAAACCATCAAGTTTGTGGGCGGTATCAGTCTAGCGTTGTTTATTTTTGGGATAGGTTCGGTCATTTCAGTCATCTTATCGGCCAAAATTATCGATACTCATCTGCGTGGTTTAATCGTTGGTATGTTGGCTTGCGGCGTGATTGCTATGCTGTTGTTCGTCTTCTTCAGGGGAACGAATGGTTTTGCGCATTTGGCCTTTTTACTGTGGGGCTTAGCATTTGGACCTTTGGTAACCATGTTTCAAACGGCTGTTAGCCATCAGGTGACCGAAGCAAAAGCGGTCGCGACCTCTGTACAATCCAGTGTGTTTAATTTCTCAATTATGATTGCGACATGGCTCGCAGGTTTGATTTTGGTTCATATACCAGAAACAGGCGTCTTAGGTATTGTGTATCTTTCTATCCTCTGTTTCATTCCTGCCATTATTATTACAGTTATCTCTAAGAAAACGTTGGATGCACCTACTGTCTAATTGATGTTAATAATCTAATAGCACTTAATAACTCAGCTTTAATAAACGATTTTAAATAACTAACTTTTAGCAATAATAGGAGTTTGTAATGATTAAGTTTACCAATGCAAATATTTATCGTAATAGCGCTGCTAACGAGATTTTGGTCAAAGACGGTGTTATTCAGCAGGTTGGTAAGAATTTACCTGCCGCTGAAGAAGAGATTGATCTTAAGGGTCGGTTGGTCGTGCCACCTTATGTAGATGCTCATTTGCACCTAGACTATGTTTATACAGCTGGTAATGCAGGCGCAACCAACGACACTGGCACTTTATTTGAAGGAATTGCCCGTTGGCACGATGTCAAAAAAACACAATCCTTTGAAGATGCCAAGGAACGGGCATTAAAGGGTATTCAAGAAGAAGTGTCAAAAGGGGTGCAATTTATTCGTACTCATATTGACGTCTGTGACCCCAATCTTACTGGCTTAAAGGCCATGCTCGAGCTTCGTGAAGAGTTAAAAGACAACGTCACCATTCAGATTGTGGCGTTCCCGCAAGAAGGCATGTATGCCTACAAAGGCGGGGCTGAAATGGTAGAGGAAGCCTTAAAAATGGGTGCTGACTGTGTGGGCAGTATCCCTCATTTTGAATGGGCACGTGAGATCGGTGAAAAGTCCATTCATAAAACGGTTGAGCTGGCAATGAAATACGACAAGCTTATCGACGTCCATTGTGATGAAACTGATGATGTCATGAGCCGTTTTGTAGAGCTACTAAACGCCTTAGTGATGATTGAGGGGATTGGCAGTCGCACAGCTGCCAGTCATACTTGCTCGTTTGGTTCGGCGGATAATGCCTATGCTTTTCGTATGATGGGATTGTTTGAAAAGTCCGGCATGAATTTTATTGCCTTGCCAACTGAAAATGCCTATCTACAAGGTCGTCAAGATACTTATCCTAAGCGTCGTGGTTTAACGCGGGTAAAAGAGTTTTGGGAAAATGATATCAACGTATGTTTTGGTCAGGATTCTATCAATGACCCTTGGTATCCGGCTGGTAATGGTAACCTGATGAATATCTTGGATAATGGTATTCATTTAGCACAAACGATGTCGATGCCGCAGCTTGATACCTGCCTGGATTTGATTACCTTTAATGGCGCTAAAACATTAAACATCGAAGACCAGTACGGCTTAGACGTGGGTAAACCAGCTAACTTTTTGGTGTTGGATGCCGATAGTCCGTTTGAAGCCGTCCGTCAACGCGCCGATGTACTTGCCTCTATTCGCAACGGTAAATATCTGTTTAAAAAGCCTGAACCAAGCTACGATATCGAACTGGATGTTTTTAGAAAAACAAAATAGCCGGATTTACCGAAAAAAGGTAAGAAGTAAATAGCAATAATATAAAATATCGACGAAAAAAAGCCCATTATTATCAAATAGTGGGCTTTTTTATGTCACTTATTAAACTCTCAAAATACTTTATTTAAATAAAGTGTTTGAAGTCAGCAATTACTGAGCAGCAGCTTCTGCGACTGGAGCGCTATCTGTTGTAGGAGTAGCAGTGGTCGCAACAGTGTCAGTACCCCAGATTTTTGGATATTTATAACCAGGGAAGCTATCGTGAGCATACTTTTTAAAGGCTTCTGAGTTATAGGCGTTAGTGACGTCTTTAACCCATTTTTTGTCTTTATCAGCAGTTTTGATGGCTGACCAGTTCACATAAGCGAAGCTTGGCTCTTGGAATAGTGCCTCAGTCAGCTTGATACCCGCATCGGTCGCATAGTTGCCATTGATGATAGCAAAGTCAACTTCGTCACGCGCACGTGGTAGCTGTGCCGCTTCTAGTTCAACGATTTTGATGTCGTATTTGCTGTTATCAGCGATATCAGTTTTTGAAGCGGTCAATGGGTCGATATTGTCTTTTAAAGTAATCCAACCTAGCTCATTCATCATCACTAACGCACGCGCAAAGTTACTTGGATCATTAGGCGCAGAAACGCTCATGCCTTTGTATACGTCTTTGATGTTGGTCTTTTTGCCTGAGTAGATGCCCAGTGGCGCTGTTGGTACTTGAAAGACTTCAACCAAATCAAGGTTGTTTTCTTTTTTGAATGTATCAAGATAAGGCTTATGCTGGAAGATATTAATATCTAAATCGCCATCAGCCAAGGCGATATTTGGACGCACATAATCGGTAAACGTTACTAGCTCAACTTCATAACCTTGTGCTTCTAACGAGCCTTTTACTTGGTTACGAACCATATCGGCAAAGTCACCTTCGGTTGTACCGATGATAATTTTGCTATGCTCAGGATCGATATCGTTGGTCGTGGCTGTCTCTGTGGTTGTCGTTTCCGTTGCGCCTTCAGTGACAGGCTCTTTGTTAGCTTCTGGCGCTGATGAATTGTTACAACCGACCAATACAAGACCTGATACGCCAACTGCCGCAAATGCTGTGGCTATTTGACGGCTGATATCTGTTAATTTCATGAAACTTCCTTAATAAGGGATGGGAATAGGGGATTAAACGTTAACATTAAAAATCCGCATTAAAAAAGCAACATTGTGAATAGTAATGCTGCTAAGTTAACGGTTGTTAAGATAGTATCAAAATTAAAGGGAATCAGTTACAAAGTCAAGCCTTTGCTTAGGACGAATCGGCATTAAACCTTAAGCATTATTCATATCAAACGCTCAATGTAAGTGCCTAAAAACCCAGTGGCTAACGCTGTCTATAGTCAATTTATCAGTCAGCGTTAGCGTTTATCCAAACGCATTGCTATCCAATTACCCGATGCCTGAATCCCGATAACCATAATCGATAGCATCACAACAATAAACACCATCACCTCAGTTTGATAGCGATAATAGCCATAACGAATCGCCAAATCACCTAAACCGCCACCGCCGATCATACCGGCAGCTGCCGAAAATGACAGTAGGCTGATACACAGAATAGTAACGGATAATACCAAACCAGAACGCGCTTCATTGAGCAGCACTTTGATAATGGTAAAGGGACGGGCTCCCATCGATTCAGTCGCTTCAATAATGCCACGTGGCACTTCACGCAGGTTTTGTTCAACCAAGCGTGCAAAGTAAAAGGAACCCGCAATTGCCAGTACCAAAGAAGCGGCAATCGGTCCAATGCCGGTGCCAACGATGGCTTTGGTAAAGGGGCTCATTGCAATCATCAGAATCACAAATGGGAAGGCACGCATAAAGTTGGTGATAGCACCAAGCACACCGTATAGCGTTTTATTTTGCAAAAACTGCCGATCACTAGATAAAAACAAGAATACCCCAAACAGACCGCCGATCACGATGGCGACCGTCGTTGAGATACCAAGCATAATAAAGGTATCTACAAACGCCTGCCAAATTTCTTTGCGCAGTGCGAGCAGTTTGTCTATTGAGGCGGATAATTCAGCACCAGTTAACATGTCTATTCTCCTACCTCTTAGTCTTCGTGAACCAAGCCTTTGCCAATCGTTGTGGTGGCCTGAATCAGACCGTCGCGAATATCGGCAACCTCGAGCAATTGCCCTTGATGTAACAACGCTGCGCGGTCACATAGCCGACGAATGACGCTCATTTCATGCGTGACGATGACGATGGTGACGCCAAGCTGTTCATTAATATCCCGTAGGCAAGTCAATAGGCTGCGCGTCGTCGCAGGATCAAGCGCACTGGTTGGCTCATCAGCCAATAACACTTTAGGGCTGGGCGCAATCGCGCGAGCGATACCGACACGCTGTTTTTGACCCCCTGATAGCTGCGCTGGATAATGCCCTGCACGGTCGGTCAAGTCGACGATTTCTAAGCAGTCCATTACCCGCTTATGAATATCGGCGCTCGGATAGCCTGCCACCGTTAAGTTAAAGGCGACATTATCGAAGACCGTACGATTGGACATCAGGTTAAACTGCTGGAAAATCATGCCGATATTATGGCGAGCGATACGTAACTCACTAGCAGATAATGTGGTCAAATCCGTACCATCTACGATGACTTGACCTGAATCTGGACGCTCAAGCAAATTAATCAGGCGTAAGAGGGTAGATTTACCCGCTCCCGAATAGCCCATCAAGCCAAATATTTCGCCTTGCTGCACAGTTAAGGACGTCGGCTCGACAGCAGTAAACCAATGTGGCTTGCCGTCTTTATCTTTTATAGACCGGTCGCTTAGAAAGCTTTTGGTCACATCGTTTAAGACAATCATGTCACTCATGGAGGGCTCAAAATTTAATAAATATTTTTATAGTTATGAAGCGGTTGTAGGTGGCTCTTAGATAGTAAGGAGCACAGTTCAAAACAACATTCAATAACCCCATAATAAGGGGCGCTAATATAGCATATTATGCAGTGTTTTGGATATGGACATCCATAACTGAGGGATAATCTTGGCTTGCTCATTATTGAGAAAAAGCAATATAAATAGGTAGCGGGTAAATTTATCGTCATTTCAAACGAATTTATTTGAAATAAAGAAGCAGTAAGACAGTGGCATGTATTTTTGAGTGTTTTTTTAAGACTGCGTTTTTTGGTATTAAATGACAGTATTAATCACGGCTGTCATGGTGATAATGAGGGTCGTGCTTAACGGGTAGTACCACTAAAAATCGCGTGTGACCATTAATGGTATCGGTGAGGATACGCCCTTGGTGAGCGGTGACAATTTGGGCAACCAAGGATAAGCCAAGTCCTGAGCCTTTATTTTTTTGCTGCAAACGTACGAAGGGACTAAAAACTTCCTCGCGTTTGTTCTCAGGGATACCTTCGCCTTCATCAATCACTGCCATCACTGCATATTTTGGTAGTGGGCGAGTTGGCTCAGCTTTGGGTTTCTTCAGATGCTTACTAAACAAACCTTCTTTACGCGTGCCATTTGATCTATCGCCGTTGTCTTTAGCACTTTCTTTGGTATTGTCATTAGAATCTATCTTCGAGTTATCTTTTCCAGTGTTAGTGCCTTTATCTGTATTGTCTATATTGCTACTTATAGCATGGTCATCGATATTGAGGATGGATATCTCTGGATTTTCAGGAACCGCGCGCCAAATGACTTTTTTGATTTTATCCGTTAAATCGGTTGTAAAACGCTGATAGTTAGATTTGAGTGAAGGTCCACTAATACTTTTAGTAATCAGTTCTGGGGGCTGTGATTTATCAGTTTCTACGCTCTCGTTGCTATCAGCTTCAGCAATAACCTCAGTAGGATTGGTAACGCTTTCACCATTTTTATAAATCGCTGGGGTAGGTAATAACGACGCTACCTCTGTTGCTTCTGCTGATGTTGACTCAGATTTTTTATCACTAGATTCATCATGGCTAAGCTGATTGTCTTGCATGTTTTCGAGCTGGTTGACGTTATGAGCTACTTCCTCATAAGAATCAAAGTCTGAGCTGTTATAGTCGACAAAGCTACTGCACAGTATGGTTTGTAACAGGAAGTCAGGGATGTCATTGGCTTCATCCAATGTCTGTACACCGTAAAGTAATACGGTGACCGGCGGCTTACCATGCAGCATAGCATTGGTCAGTAGGTTACGAATTAAATGGGTGAGCATGGATGATTGACCGTCAATGACGATATGCTCACCAATTAAAGTCGCTTCAGGATAGTGCTGGCGTTCCTGATTGACCAAATCATATAAGTCCAATTGCTCAACTTGTTGTAATGCATGACCAGCATCTAAACGGCTGACTAGCAAGATGCTCTCGACCAAATCATTCAGTCCCGACAGATCGCGGTTAATGGCTTGGGCACGCTTATCAAATTTATCCTTGGTATCAGCTGGCATTGCCCCTGCCAGCATATCCATCATTTCAATCTGTAAACGGATACGCGTGATAGGGGTACGCAGCTCATGTGAGGCATGCGCCAATAGTAAATTATTGGCATTGATAAGGTGTTCAATTTTTTGAGCTGCTTGGTTAAATCCGCGGGCGAGTGACGCAATTTCATCATTACCGCGTGCATTGACACGCACGCTAAAATCACCATCACCGAGTTGCGCCATCTGCTGACTCATCTGATTGATACGCCAAGTAATTGTACGAGCAATCCACCAGAGTACGCCTGCCATAATCATCAGCAGCAATAAAGTGCCAGTAAATAAGTTTAATGCCGCGGAGAGTACGGGTTTTTTAGGTGGTAAGCGTGATTCATATAATATCGTATAGCCCGTACTACTATAGACTTGGGCTTGCTTGGTCGGGGAAGTTTCGGCAAACGATGGAAAGACGCGTGATAACAGGGAAGGCGGCGCAGGCAACTCTAATGGCAAATCGCTGTTGTCGGTTTGCATCAGCAAATGACCTTCGCTGTCATACAACCCCATCTTTGCCTGCAAAGATTCATCAAAAATATCAAAACTTTTTTTGACCACCGCCAACATAAAGCGCGACTGTAATCGATTGTCCTTGCTGACTGCGATGTTTAACTCATGCAAAAACGGGTCTATTTGAGCCAAGATTTGGGTGGCCAATATTTCTGAGCGAATGCCCGCATCTTTGTCATGAACCAACTGCGTCAATAACACCATCGCTACCGCAAATAAAATAAGTGCCAGCATGACGCTGGCAAATAGCTTGGCAAATACGGAACGAAAACCCAGTGGTTGCATTAAATCATCTCTATTGTCACACGCTCATAACCAGTCAGGCTAGTCTTACTAGTCTTGTTACGATTATTTTTAGCTACTGCTTAACGTAATGTCGTTTGACTGCATTACCATTTAAACTTGATCCGTTGCGAATTGATAACCCACACCACGTACGGTAATAATACGTTTTGGTTGACGCGGATTGTCTTCAATAAGCGCGCGCAAGCGTGAAATGTGCACGTCAATGGCACGATCAATATTATCTGAGCTGTCATCGTTTGGCATAGCTTGCCACAATTGCTCGCGATTGAGTACTTTACCAGAATGGGTGGCAAAATAATGCAGCAATTGAAACTGATGCGTCGTTAGACGTACAGGTTGATCATCAATAGTGACTTCATGGCTGTCGGGAAAGACGCTCAAGCGACCAAAAGTGAGGCTGTCTGACTGGCTGTCAGCTTGGTTCGGCTGCTCGTGGCGACGAATAACGGCACGAATACGCGCCAATAACTCACGTGGCTCAAAAGGTTTGGAAATATAATCATCAGCGCCCATCTCTAAACCTAAAACACGATCGGTGGTGTCGCCTTTTGCCGTCAGCATAATAATCGGCACTTTATTGGTCATATTATTTTTGTTGCCACGTATTTTTTGGCAAACTTGCATTCCATCCATATCAGGGAGCATCAAATCCAGTACGACTAAGTCAATATCACGCTCTTTGGTGTCTAATAAATCCAGACCTTCTTGACCCAATCCTGCATGGTGCACATCGTAGTAATTCATGGTCAGATAATCACTGATTAACTCGGCTAAATCTGGATCATCTTCAATTAGTAAAATCTGCTTACTCATAATTTTTCCTCTAGTTGTTGTTATAGTTTGTTTTATCTGCATATTCAAAAATACTGCGCCCTTAACTTTCAATCATTGCTAACAGGCGCTCATTACTCACAATTATCGTTGAAAACGTTTTAAGCCCTCATCTTTTTGAATGAGCCAATAGGGATTATTCAAATATCAATTGTGCAAACTAGGGTTGCTTAAAACATGTGCAATCGCTTCATTAGTAATAGAGTCATCTGTACTATCTAGCATACGCTATATTGCCTATACAGCATGTTATTAAACAAGACATGCTTTGTTAATGTTTCTACACAATGTAACTACTGGCCTCAAAGGTTATGAAACCACCGCTTTTTTACCTTCAGATTCAACGGGTAAGTTTGCCAAACAAATCAAGCTGTCATTACTGATGCCAGCGATTAAATACTGCTTGGTCAGCGGGTCATACTCGATGACCTCGACAGATTGGCGGGTCAAACGTTGGTCTTGTTTTATAATCCATACATTGGCGCTCAACGGACGCAGCGGCTTATAAGGCGGTTTATGCAGCACGGTTAGATCGACATTATGCAGGGCGCGCTTAGGGACAAAGGTGCCGACTTCTATTTGTCCGTAGTCAACACGTCCTGTCACCTTCATATCAGGTCGTATCTGGTGGCGACTGACCTCGTTATCAACCACATTGACATACACCAATAGCTGCTTTGGTTGCTCAGCCGCTGTTAGTTTACTGACCTGTCCGGTAAATTCATCGATTAGACCTTCAGCGGTAAAATTAACCGTTTGTCCAACAGAGATTTGTGATTTAGCGTCAATAGGAAGGGCTGCGATAAAATGTAGTTCTGTCTCATCACTGAGGTTTAATAAAGGCTGAGATGCTTCTATTTTCTGTTCGTTTTTAATATATAGCTTTTCTACACGGCCCGAAAAACTGGCTCGCACCGTGATCAAGTTGTATGATTTCTCTGGTTTTGCCTCATTTTTTACGGCTTGCTCTGTCTGCTTGGCACTATTAATAACGCTATTATTGTCCGATGCTTGAGTCTGCTTAACGACAGATTGCTCAGACTTAACATCAGCCTTATTAGTAGCTTCTACAGTGTCTTTTGAATGCGTAGACACTACTGCTTCATTGGCTGGCTGTTGAATTTGCGTTACCTGACGTCGAACAATGAATAAGGGCGTATCTTTTTCTACCCATTGATTTTTCTTTACCAAGACTTTCTCTACCGTCAGTGCTTGTGCGGCAATAAAATCTACCTTTTTAATAGGTTCAATGTGACCTTCTAATCCAAGGCTGGGTTGATAACGGGTTGGCTTGATACTTAAGATATGGTCGGGGGTCATTGTGATGCTATCAGCACCAATAAGAAGCGGTGTCTTAACGGTCTCGCTGTTTTCGGCAGTCACAGGCTCTGAAGTAGGAGGGGATGGTTGACAGGCGACAATCAGCAAACTACTTAAGAGGTAGATACTCTTTTTTAAAGGGCTACAAGCTAAGAATGTAGCGCCAAAACGTTTTGAGCACATAGAGTTTGTCATACAGTTACCATTATCAACGAATTTTCATTATATAGTGAATTTTAGTACGGCGAAATGATTAGCCAGTCTTTTCTGGTTTGAATCTGTGGATTTGAATAACACGCTAATAAGGATTATTAATAATAGAAGCCATAAGTAAAGCGGTTTTAGCTAGAGTGATGAATTTGCACCAATTTATTTGAACATAAATTCACTAAATAGCTGGAAAAGGTGTTATAACTGTGCTAAAACAAACATAATAAAATATATTGATACATTTTTATGACAAAGTAAAATTATTCGGTAAGGTGCACACTATTTCTATATAATGCCTAAAATATAGTAAGACCAAATATTATATCTAGCTCTATCTAGACCAAGTCCTCTTAAATGACAGCACGTTGCCTTTAATCAGTTCCCTTTGATAATGTAATAATAGGTTGCCTAACAGGCTCACAGTTTGGCTAGATAGTATATGTATCGAACACTGCATAGTACGATTGCACCATACTGATACATAGGTATCATAAGGGCTTAAAGTACTTAAAATACTGCGCAATTTGCTAAGATAATTTACCATAAAGTGCGTATAGTGACTGATGCTAATGCGCTAGTTCATAGGCAAATACTGGTGGTGAAAATTTAGCTATGATGACAGAGTATAAGGCAGGATTTGCCGTTCATCGTTATACAAGATAAGCCAACCGATAAATTGAGGTAACCGCTTATTTTTTTTGTATTAATAGTTTAGATTGACCGTTTAGAGTGATAGTTTGTATTCATAGATAGCACTACGAATAAATAGTCGTTAATAGGACAGAGATAATGGAAAATAATTTTGATGGTTTAAAAGTGATGGTGATTGATGACTCAAAGACCATTCGCCGTACCGCAGAGACGTTATTGCAAAAAGCTGGCTGCGAAGTCGTAACCGCCATTGATGGTTTTGATGCACTGGCTAAGATTGTTGATCATAACCCAGATATTATTTTTGTGGACATCATGATGCCACGTTTAGATGGTTATCAGACATGCGCGTTGATAAAAAACAATCCAGATTATGCCAGCAAGCCTGTGATTATGTTGTCATCTAAAGATGGTTTGTTTGATAAAGCCCGTGGTCGCATTGTCGGTTCTGATGAGTATTTGACCAAGCCATTTAGTAAAGATGAGCTTTTTGAGGCGATTAACCAGTATCGCTCATAGAGGCATATTTTTTTAAGCCGCTATAAAAAATAGTATAAGTCGCTAATCAGCAGATAGGTTGCCGTTACGAAAGCTGTTTATAAAGATTGGCCATGCAGGCTAGTAATGAGAGCCTGCCGCTTAATTTTGAACGTGATGAGAACACTACTACCACTTAATCACAGCGACTTATTTTCAATCGATTTGTATCAATAATATATCCTAGTGGATATCATCGAAAATAAAGGAAATACCTATGACTACTGTTTTAGTCATTGACGACTCGCCATCTGAGATGGCGAAATTTCGCGACATGCTTGCTAAAAATAACTATCAAGTATTAGAGGCGACAAACGGTGAGCAAGGCTGTCAGATGGCCATTGATCATCTGCCAGATGTCATCTTAATGGATGTAGTAATGCCTGAAATGAACGGCTTTCAGGCAACTCGTAAGATTACACGTGGCAAAACAACGTCTCATATTCCTATTATTATGATTAGTACCAAAAATCAAGAAACCGATCGAGTATGGGGTAAGCGTCAAGGCGCCAAAGAGTATATTACTAAGCCAATTGATGAAAGTGGTCTGGTCCAGATTATTCGTAAAGTAATGGAGTAGCTTGTGGCATCCAGAGGGTTTATTGAACTGCTACGGATAGCAGACTTAGCACGCGCGCGCAAAAGTGGTCGCCGCGGGGGAAAAGAGTTTGACTGGCAAGGGGTGGTATTTGAAATTGGGGGTCAGCGTTTAGTGGCGCCAATGGGTCAAGTATCAGAGATATTGACCATGCCAGAATATACCAGCGTGCCTTTAGTAAAGCCTTGGATGCTCGGCATCGCCAATATTCGTGGGCGCTTGTTACCTTTAACCGATTTGTCTCGGTTTTTACAAGTGCCTAGCCAGTTGTCGCAGATGAGCCAACGTAAAGTTATCGTTATTGATCATGATAATGTGTTCTCAGGGTTACTGGTCGATCAGGTCTTGGGTATTGAGCAGTTCACGCAAGATCAATACCGTCCAGAAGCGCTCGAGCCCAGCTCACCGTTTGCACCTTATAACCACGGCAAATTTATTAAAGATGAGCAAGATTGGTATGTGTTCATGCCAAGCTTGCTGGCACAGGATGTGCAGTATATCGATGCCGCCATATAAACATAGGCATAGCGGTTTTTAATACATAACTGTTTTTTAATAAGCGGTTTTTATTAGACCAAGCATAGAAGAACTAGGGCTGACATGGTTCGGTAATATGTCAGCATTCATACAGGCTTTGTGAATCACTGTTGTTTTGATGACAATATGATTTCAGAGTCAATCACGATACGACTTTGACGATTGTTTGAAAGGAAGAGGCACGATGAGTGATGTTATAAACAACCCTGTAGCTGGTAAGAGTAAATCAACGACAGATGCTAATAGTAAATGGAAGCTGTTATTAGGGCTTTGTGCTTTAGTGAGTATGGCTTGTCTGTTTTGGCTGGTCAATTCCTTGTCATCGGTCAGTCAGTATTTAACGAATTTTAATCAATCAGTCATATTGCCAGTGATTGTATTTGTCTTAGGTGTGCTTGGCATCTTGTTTGCTTTATTCCAGTTGCTAAAACAACGTGGCGGCTCAGAACGTTTGCTTATTGAAAAAGAGACCTTGCGTCGTCGCCAAGAAGCGGAAGCAGAATCTGAGCGTGCGCGCCAAATTCAAGAAGAAAACGAGCGTAACCAGATTGCAATTTTGCGTCTATTGGATGAGTTGGGTGATTTAGCAGACGGTGACTTGACGGTAAATGCGACTGTATCGGAAGATTTTACCGGCGCGATTGCTGACTCTGTTAACTTCGCGATTGATCAATTACGCCAATTGGTATTAGTCATTAACAGTACGGCTGATCGCGTCTCGCAATCTTCAGAGCAAACGCAGATGAACGCGGTTGAGCTTGCTGAGGCGTCGGAACATCAAGCGCAAGAAATTGCTGGGGTATCAGCGGCTATTAATGAGATGACCGTATCGATTGATCAGGTTTCAAATAACGCTTCAGAATCGGCAACGGTTGCGCAGCGTTCAGTTGCTATTGCTTATAACGGTGCGGAAGTTGTACAACGCTCGATTGAAGGTATGAACGTTATTCGTGACCAGATTCAAGAAACCTCAAAACGTATCAAACGCCTAGGCGAATCTTCGCAAGAGATTGGTGATATTGTTGGTCTGATTAACGATATTGCTGACCAAACCAACGTTCTGGCACTGAACGCTGCGATTCAGGCATCGATGGCAGGGGAAGCGGGTAGAGGGTTTGCCGTTGTTGCCGATGAGGTTCAGCGTCTCGCTGAGCGTTCAGCCAATGCCACCAAACAGATTGAAACGCTGGTAAAAACCATTCAGGCGGATACCAGTGAAGCGGTAATGTCGATGGAATCAACGACCTCTGAAGTGGTACGTGGTGCGCGTTTGGCAAAAGATGCGGGTGAGGCGCTAGAAGAAGTGCAAACCGTTTCTAATACCTTGGCTGATCTGATTCAAAACATCTCCAACGCTGCTATGCAACAGGCAGAGTCTGCAGGTCACATCTCACACACGATGAATATCATTCAAGATATTACCTCGCAAACCTCATCGGGTTCGATGGCGACAGCGCGCTCTATTGGTGAGCTGAGTGAAATGGCGGCGGCACTGCAAGAGTCGGTGACAGGCTTCAAGATTTCTAATGATGACGAGCATTTGGAACAAGAACAGACTGAAGATGAGTATTTAGATATTGATGAAAGAGTTTCAGACAGTATTTAAGATCCATCTATCATTGAGTCATTAGCGCTTCATTTATGATTTTTTATATTGAAATGTTAACCAAATAGTTGCTCGGGTCGTTATCTTATCTAAAGTGATACTATGAATAGCAGGTCACATGAATAATCATATTCAAAAAGACAGTCCCATCATTTATAAAGCGGACACTTTAGCGGCAGAGGCTTTAGGACAGGATGCTGCTTTTGATACCGAGCAATGGCAACGCTATATAGAGCAAGAAATTGGTTTTATATTACCGAATGTTCAGCGTAAATGGTTGGTTAATGCAGTCAGTCAAACGGCATCATCGTATGGGCTAACCCTCATACAGTTATGGAAGCAGTTACCGATTAATCATGAGCTGCGCCAGCAGTTACTGGATAAAGTGCTTATCCATGAAAGCCGTTTTTTTCGCCATCAGCCTTCTATAGAGTTTGTTACTGAGTGTGCTTTGCAGTATCAAAGACGACAGCCAATCGATGACAGTGTTGGGAATAATGCCACTAGTCTTGCTAATAATAGTGATGACATTAGGACTAACAAGTTATTCCGTATTTGGAGCGTGGGCTGTGCTAGTGGGCAAGAGACTTGGTCGCTGGCAATGAGTTTGGCTTCAAAGCAGTTGACTCATTACACTATATTGGGTACTGACGTCAGCGAGCAAGCCTTAAAAAAAGCCCGCTTAGGGCAGTATGAGCAAAAGCAGCAAGCCTTAGTGCCCCCACACTGTCAGCAATTTATCCATCCATTGTGTCCAATAAGCGCCATTGAAAAATTAAGTCTTTCTCCTGTGGCTACTAAGAAAACCATAGAAAATAGCGCCCGTGCACACTGGCAGGTTATGCCAACCTTAAAACAGCATGTGCGCTTTGCTTTACACAACATTATCGACAAAGAACCGCCGACGCCACATTTACAACAAATGATTGTCTGCCAAAACATGTTGCTTTATTTTCGTAAGTTTGATCAGCGCGACATTTTAGCGCGGCTATCAGAGCAGTGTGCGGTAGGTGGTTATATTATATTGGCTCCAGGTGAGGCGTTATTTTGGCGTCCTTCAAATATGCGCCGTATTGCGCACCCACAGATTAATGCATGGCAAAAAATCAGTGCCTAAATTAGCGCCTAGACGAGTTAGGATAAATCTATGAAGAACCAGCCCAATGACATGGTGACGTTTGAGTGGTTATTACCACTATTTAATCAGCAATTATCACAGGTAGCTGATGGCTGGCAATTAGGCGAAAAAAGCGCTGATTATGAACAGATGGCAAAAAGTTATCATCAAATTGGTGGTGCCTTGACCATGCTCAATTTGCCTGCATTGGCAAGTTTGGCGACTAAGCTAAGTTGGTTAGTAGGAGCGGGTCATGTCGTTGACCTAGAAGATGCTCTTGCAAATGATATTGAAATAAGCTCTGAAGCAGGCTTTTCTGATGATAAAAGCCGTATCGGTCAGATGGCTCATCGATTACTTATGCGTGAGCTGACACACTACGCGCGTACGGGTAGCTACCATCGTACTTTAGTGAATAAAACGTCGGTTGAGCTGACACAATTCTTATCGCATTATGGCGTAGCGACAGATCATCTTGCAGACGCTTTCTTAGCCTCTGAAGGTGACATTTCTGTTAGCTTGGGAGATAACGAACATCTTGATATTACAATACCTGCTGTTACGACAGCGGCCAATTTAGACCGCGAGCAGTATCAGCAATTGTTATTGGTTTGGCGTCAGCAAGTAAAAGCATTACTAGCAGCTGATGCCAACACTTCTTCTATACTGACGGTCTTAGAAAAGGTGAGTCAATATGTATGGCAAACCGCCGCAGGTATAGATTTACAGCGTCTTTGGTATCTGACTGAAACTTGGCTACATGATCTTGCACACAATCAGAATCCGCTACCTAAGCATTATGCCGCATTATTGAGTCAGTTAGATGCAGTGATAGAGTCCTGCGCGCATCAACACGAGATATTGACGAGTGTCATCAATAATTTAATAACGAGTATTTATATTGAGTTAAGCAGCCTTGTCAATCATAGTGGGCAGTCTCAATCTATACTGCATCACGCGTCGCAGCCAGATATTCAATCACGTTTTTTACCACGCATACTCAGTCAAATTGACACCCTTATTTTTAATCTTGATAAGCCTCATAACCTCCTAAAACCCCTACAACAAATCAATAACCAACTTGAGAGTCGCGGTTGGACATTGTTTGCCGCACAAGCTAACTCGATTCTAACCAATATAGAGGATAGCTTATCTGCGGAAGCGGGGTCGACGCAAGAACAGTGGCAAATTGAGCGCCAACTTCAAGAGTTATATAGTGCTATCTACAATACCGAACAAGTTATTGCTAGCAAAATAGGGGACGCCGCTTCATTTACGCCTAAACTTGAAGTCGCTGTTAATAATGATCTTGATGGTTTACAGGCAGAAGATAGCCGCCATATTAATGCAAGCGACAAAGAGTTACGTGAGTTGCGTATTGCTGTCGAAGACCTCAAGCAAGGCTTTAGTGACTATATTCAACGCCAGCACATAGAACTATTATCAGACTCAGCAGACTTTACTAAAATTAGCGGCGCCTTTGATAGTATGGGCTTACCAGAAATCGGTCGAGCGACGGATAAAATAGCCGATATATTCGAGCAATTAAGCACGCATGGTATCCACGTACTCAGCTGGGACGTTATCGAAGCGTTGGCAGAGGGTTTAACCTCGATTGAGTTGTTACTTGATTATCTGGCTCAGCAAGTGTTTGATCAACCATTATTAGATCAAGCACATACTTATATTGATAAAGCAGCCGCATTGCTTAGTGGCTATATCGACGCGCCTGAAACGATTAACGATACCTATTTGACACAAAAACCAGCGGCGAGCGATGTCCTGCGCTACGACGATAGTGGTGAAATTACGCCTCTTATTAATCAGAATATTGATGAAGATATCAGCCGTGAATCCACTACTGGCTTGGGTCTAAATGCTGATGTTGCTAGTAATAACGCTAATAGCCTTAATAGCGCCGATAAAACAGAAAGCGCTGCGTTATTAAACGCTCGTAGCCAACTCAAGTCTGATAACTTCGATATCGATGAAGATATTCGTGAAATATTTATCGAAGAGGTTGCCGAGGTCATTGCTGGTTTAGAAGATTTTTTACCGATATGGCAGCAAGATGCACAAGATCTAACGCCGTTAACGGAAGTGCGTAGAGGCTTCCATACCTTAAAAGGTTCGGGGCGTATGGTTGGTGCTTTCAGCATCAGTGAGATGGCGTGGTCCATTGAAAACCTACTCAATCGTTTGCTAGACAAAACACTGCCAGTGACCGATGATGTCGTCGCATTAGTGACAGAAACCACCGAGCGTCTACCAACGATGTTAAGTGATTTTGAAGCACAGCAATCACCAAGCTTTGATCCTACCATTACACTTGTGCAAAGCTATAACTTAATGAGCCAGCAACCTATTAATACGGGGTTAAATGTACCTCAATCTATCTCTTCTACAGCTGACGTTGAGGAAAATAGTCCTTTACTAGAAGAAACTCTATTGTCAGACGAGACAAGCCTAGACCTTGAGTATACAGACAACCTAGAGACAACTGATCACGTTAACCTCTCTGTGGAAGAGATGGGAAAAGATCTCTCTGCATCAGTAAAAGATTTAGCAATGCCTGCTGTATTGCAACCATTTATGTCAGCAATCCAGCCGTTACCGATGGATGCTAACGATGCCGATCCTGATATTAAAGATATATTTATAGAAGAGGCCAATGAGGTCTTGGAGGAAATCGTCCCTTTATATGAGCATTGGCAGCTTTCTCCTGATGACTTAACCCAACTGACAGATATTCGCCGCGGTTTCCATACCTTAAAAGGTTCGGGTCGGATGGTTGGTGCCAATACTAGTGCTGAGTTGGCGTGGTCGATAGAAAATATGCTGAACCGTATTTTAGACAATACTATTACGGCTTCAACGGACATACAGCAACTGATCGGCGATGTATTGACTGTATATCCCGAGTTACTGACCATATTTGAGAACGATCGCCAAGATTATCCTACTATGATGCCATTATGGGTCGCTTGTGCGCAGGCTTATAGCAAGCAGTTGGGTGATCAATTCAGCTACCGTGCGTTATACCAGCAGCTATTAAGCAGGTCGGCGCAGCCGCATGATCCAAGTACCCTGCAAAGTGCTCAGGATGGTTTTTCTGATAAGAATAATGCTGCCGACAGTGATTATGAAAATGTCGATCATAGTAATGATATCGATAGTACGTTGCAAACGATTAATTCTGTGAATGAAAAAATGGCAGAAGCGCCTATTGTTTTGACCCCTCAAAGTGAAGAGGAACAAGCCTTTTTTGATATTTTCATTGAAGAGGCAGAAGAGTTATTAGAGAGCGTTAATGATTTTGTTCTTCATCATCAAGACGAGCCTTATGTAGCCGTGAGTGATGAGATTGTGCGAGCATTTCATACCTTAAGGGCAGCTTCTGGTTCTAGTGCTTTGACAGCGATCAGTGATGTTAGTGCGACCATAGAGCAAAGTCTAGAGCTGCTACAGCAGCAGGATACGCCGATGAATGCTCAGCATTTAAAGGCACTGGCCCAGTCTGTTACGCTTATCAATGGGTATTTAGATAACTATAAACAAAACCTTCAGCAACAAGATGTGTCATTAGAAGAGACGCAAAGCCAGCAAGATATTGCCTCTTTGCAAGCGATGCTTGGTGAGCAGTACGCGATTCAAGATAGCGAGATCCTAGCTGATAACAAGCCAACGATAAACCAATTGTTGGATGATAATATCAATGAATTACTAGATGCTGAATGGCAGCTAGAAGCTACCTTTAATCAGCCAGAAAGCGAACAGGTTCAAGCCTATATAGCGCAGCAAATTGCACAAATAAAATATTTAAGTGATAAAGCACAAGAGTTTCCCAAATTTACTGCCATTCTTAATGAGTTGGGTAACGCCTATACTTATCTGAGTCATCATCCTGAAGAATCGATTAATACTGATACTCAAAGCATCTTATTGGCAGGACATGCGCAGTTGGTTGGTTTATTTGATGCCTTGGCAGGTAGCAGTTCATTAAAAATTAATGGGCAAGTTCTGGAGCAGCTACAAAGTATCTCTCAACGCTACGGCAGTAATGACGAAATGATTGTTGATGATGCAGACATTGACATGAATATTGATACAGAGGTTTCTGCCAATGCTTCGGTGCATAGCATTGCCGCGCCTGAGCTAGAGCTTGAGAAGATCGACACCGATATTGAACTATTAGAAATATTCTTAGAGGAGGCGCAAGAGCTTGATGATGCGTTAGTAGATAGCTTTAGTAAATGGCGCGCCGACATTAGCAATATCAATACCTTAAAAGTCTTACAGCGCCACCTGCATACTATTAAGGGTGGCGCACGCATGGCAGGTATCCGTAGTATTGGTGACTTGACTCATGAAGCGGAGAGTATTTACGAGGCGTTTGTAGAACAAAGAAGAACGCCAACTTCTCAGTGGCTTGAGATTATGCAAGTCGTGCAAGATACACTGTCATTACAAGTGGCGCATATTGTTCGCTATCAGCAGTCATTTCTTGCAACTGAGCTGATTGAGCAATTACAGCAGTTCGAAAAAGCAACAGTGTTGCCAGAAGCCGTCCAACTTATCGTACCGATGCCGAAGAATCATGTTGAGTCTGAACCACAAATACTGGCAGACGAATATACACATCGTATAGAAAAAACTGCAGACAGCGTAAGTTTAGATAGAATAATTAAGCAGTCATGGGCGAACGGCTTGCCTGATCCTGATATCTTGGAGGTGTTTTTAGAGGAAGCAGAGGCACTGACCAACCGTAATGAGTATCTACAATTATTCTTAAGTGATGCGGGTGATACGGTCGCATTACAGGCATTACAGCGTGACTTGCATACCCTCAAAGGTGGCGCGCGTATGGTGACCGCAAGCGGTATTGCTGATCTGGCGCATGAAATGGAATCGGTTTATACCGATTTTGTCGATCGCCGCCGTCCTGCTACCAAAAAAGTCTTAGAGCTGTTAGTGGCTTGTCATGATTGGCTTGCAGATGCTGTATTTATTCTCTCACAACAGGTGAATCCACCAACCCCTGATTTATTGATTGAGGCATTACAGCAATTTAGCAAAAATCCAGACAGCTTAAAGCAAATACCGAAAGAATCATTGCAACCGCAGCGTGAAGCCATTCTTGTTGCGAAAGAAAAGCAAGAATCGACCTATATCCAAAAAGATATTAGTGAGATGCCACCGATGGTGAGTAATGCGGCTGAACAAGATCATACTACCAATAACAATGAGATGATTCGTATCTCAGGTGGTCTGATTGAGCATATGATTAACCTATCGGGAGAGTCAGCGATTAACCGTGCGCGTATCGACATGGGCATGAGTAGCTTAACCAACAGTATTGAAGAGATGGGCACCACCGTACAACGTTTGGCAGATCAGTTACGCCGGATGGAAATTGAGCTTGAAGCGCAAATTTTATCGCAAATCGATGACGAATTGGTCAGTCATGAAGGTTTTGATCCTCTAGAGATGGATCAGTATTCTTCGTTAAATCAGTTGTCAAAATCTTTAACAGAGTCGGCATCGGATTTGGTGGATATTAATAATACTTTATTAGAAAAAACGCGCGATAGTGAAAGTCTATTGTTACAGCTATCGCGAACGCAAACTGAGCTACAAGATAGCTTGATGAACTCACGTATGGTACCGTTTACCCGTCTAACGCCAAGGCTCGAGCGTATCGTGCGCCAGACGGCCAATGAGCTTAATAAGTCGGTTGATCTAAAGATTATCAATGCTGATGATGAGATGGATAGAACCATTCTGGAACGTATTACCTCACCGCTTGAGCACATGTTACGTAATGCAGTCGATCACGGGATTGAAGATGTTGCGACACGCCTAAACGCGGGTAAAGATCGTAGTGGAAAAATTACTTTAGAAGTACTGCGTGAAGGTAGTGAAATCGTTATCCAATTAACCGATGATGGTCGTGGAATTGATGTAGAGGCGGTACGTAATAAAGCCATATCTCAAGGTCTGCTTGACGCAGAAGACGCGACTTTAAGCGACCTTGATATTATGCAGTACATCTTTAATGCGGGTCTAAGTACCAGTAAGCAGGTGACACAAATATCAGGGCGCGGCGTCGGTATGGACGTCGTGATCAGTGAGATTCGTCAGTTAGGCGGGTCAGTATCAGTCGTATCAGAGCTGGGTAAAGGTTCTAAGTTTACCATGCGTGTGCCGCTTACCGTTGCCGTTTCTGATGCTTTGGTGGTTCGCGCCGCAGACCGCTATTATGCGATACCACTGGTTCAGATTGAGCGCGTTGTCCGTATCAATCCAGAAAAAATTTACGACTATTATCAATCAGGTGAGGCGACGCTCAACTTTGAAGATACCGATTATCGCGTTCGTTATTTAAATGAGATTTTATCGGGTAATAAATTGAATGAGCTGGTCGTTAATACCAATACCAGTGTCCCACTTATTATTATCAAAAACCGTAGTGGACAGAATATGGCGCTACAGGTTGATCAAATCGCAGGCTCACGTATCGAAGTGGTGGTAAAACCTTTGGGGCAAAAGTTCTCGAATTTATCGGGCATCTCAGCGGCGACTATCATGGGTGATGGCTCGGTAATGCTCATCCTTGATTTGATTGCATTGATGCGTAATGCAGCCTTAGTGAAGGAGGTGGTAAAACCTGCGATCACTGTGCGTAGCCGTACAGAGTCTAAAGCGACTATCTTGGTCGTCGATGACTCAGTTACAGTACGAAAAGTCACCTCACGTTTCTTGGAGCGTCAAGGCTTCAATGTGGTACTTGCTAAAGATGGTATCGATGCGCTTGAGATTCTACAAGAAACGACACCCGACTTAATGCTACTCGATATCGAGATGCCGCGTATGGATGGTTTTGAAGTCGCGACGCAAGTCAGACACAATAGACGTCTGCAGCATCTGCCTATTATTATGATTACCTCGCGTACGGGTGAAAAACATCGTGAGCGCGCGCTTGAGATTGGGGTTAATGACTATATGGGCAAACCTTTCCAAGAAAATCAGCTTCTTAATAAGATTGAAACCCTACTGGGTAAAGAGGCTAACCTAGTTAATGAAGGATAATTTGCGTACCTTGGCGCTGAAAGATAAAAATAAAAGTGATATCAATGTGTTGGTTGTCGCAGAGGACCATCAGCAGCGCATGGCTTTTTCTGATACTGTGCGTAGTTGTGGTTTACAGTTGGTTGACTGCGTATCACGGGCGCAGTTGCAAGACAAATTTAAAAGCTATGCAGCGCCTATCGATATTTGGCTGATAGATGGTGATTATGATGGTGATATGGCGGCAGCCTCTAAAGCCGCCGCCGTTTTAGTAGGTTTTAGTCAAGCGCCGTATCTCAATGAGGCACAGCAGTATGCCAAATGGCAGCGTAAGCTAAAGCGTAAGCTTGCCCAAATGCTGGCTTTACCCATGCTGATAGAAAATATCCCTTATAAGAATACTGCCTGTGAAAATGAATCTAGTGACTGGCATTATGTGGTGTTCTTAGGGGCTTCTATGGGTGGTCCTAGTGCGGTAAAAGAGTTTTTAGATCATTTATCGCCTGCACTACCTGTCAGTATTTTATTAGCCCATCATTTTAATCAAACAATGCTTAGCACACTACCGCGTATATTGAATCGTCATAATGAATGGCGCTGTCAGCTGATTACGTCTTCGCAGCGTTTGCGTAGCGGCCAATGTTTGATTGTACCTATTGATAAACAAATAGTTTGTGATTCAACCGGTCGCATCATCTTATTAGATCAGGCTTGGGAAGGTGACTACAAACCTGCTATTGGTCAAATTCTTAAAAATACCAGTGATGTCTATGGTAGTGAGCTTATCAATATTATCTTCTCAGGGATGGGCAACGATGGTACGCAGTATTTAGATTTAATCCGAGATAATGACAGTCAACTGTGGGCGCAAGATCCAAAATTAAGCGCGTGCCCTAGTCAGCCGCAAGCGATTATTGATTCAGGATATTGTCAGTTTGTCGGCAGTCCCACAGCATTAGCAGAAAAACTTACTGAGTATATTACTGAAAGGGCGGTGAGCGTCTCTTCAGATTCATTTATTGTGAGCGACCTATGAAACAGATTTTAAAGCATTCGTTTGAGGCAGTGAGCTTACTGACCACTAATAATGGGATGCTCGACGTGACGATTGTCCCAGCAGTTGATCAACCTGACTGGATTATTCCTAGTAGTTTGATTTTGAGTGTAGAGGCGTGTAGCGAACATACATGGAATTATGAGTGGCAACAACAAGAAGTTGCTGTATTTCATCTGTTGCCGCGTCATCAAACACCAGAAAAAATGATTATCTTAGAAGGGAATACGACCGCGCATCGTATCGCGCTACAGACGGCAGGTGAGCTGCGCCAATTACAGGCACGTATCTCTGATGTTAAAGATGTTGAGCTTCCTGAGCATTTTATCAAGCCAAATGGCAATATCGATACGGTTTATGAACGTGTGCAAGAAGATGTTGTGCTATCCTATCTTTTTCAAGCAGTGATGATTGAAGATACGTTTTACTTGGTCCCTGATTTGGATAAAATCGCGCACCAATTGGTTGATTTAGACAGCTAATTCACTCACGGTTACACTTCTCATAATGGTGTTGACCATTAACCTTGAGATAATCAGAGATGTTTTTGCATTAGCCAATAGCGGTTTTCAATATCAGTCCATCAGTCCATCAGTATCAGTAAGCGTCAATGACCACCAATGAGTAATAGGGGTGATAAAGTAAATGATGAATAACATCAATTCAAGTCTGACAAAGTGGTCGGTGGCTAGTCGAATTTTTCACTGGATTAGCGCTATTTTATTGCTGGTCACCTGGGTCATGATACTTTTATATGGCAATTTCGATGACAAGCTCTATATCGGATTACATAAGGCGTTTGGGATCAGTCTGTTGTTTTGGATGATTGCACGAGTGATCAATCGTATATTCACCAAAGCACCGCCAGCAGTTATTATGCCAAAATGGCAGATGCTACTCTCACAGTTATCACACTTTTTCTTATACGCTTTATTGATCGCTATGCCAATAGCAGGGCTACTGATGTCAGTCTATGGCGGCAGAGCTGTTGATGTTTTTGGTTTATTTCAAATCCCTGTATTTGTCACGCCAGATAGAGGCTTAGCACGACTTTTTAATGACTGGCATACCAATATTTTGTGGCCGATGATTATTGCCTTTACCTTGATTCATATTGGCGCCGCTTTATACCATCAGTTTATCAAAAAGGACAATCTGATTGCGCGTATGAAATAGCGGGCTATAGATAAGAAAAAACGTGTATAAAAAAGCCCTAAGCATAATGCTTAGGGCTTTTCTTATGGCAAGGTAGATATGAACTTATCTATGATAAAACGCATGACTATAAAGTTAATCAGTCTACTTTTTATGCTCAGGTAGATTAATATTCATCTCTAGCACATCTAGGCTGTCTTCAGAACGATGGTTGATATTGACATCATCAATCTGAACACCGTTGACGTACTTATTAACCACTTCTAGTATTTCACGTTTCATTTTTTCGATACGGTCGGCGGTCAAGCGATTGTTCAAGCGATTCTCGCTTGCCACGATAACCTTTAAGCGCTCAGTTGCCATATTGGCACTGCCAGCATTACTGCTGTCATCGGTGCCGAATAGACTACTCCAAAATCCTTTTTTCTTACTCATTATTAACCCCCAAACCAGCGCTGTAATAGACTCTTTTTCTTCACATCAATGTGACGCAATGGGCGCTCTTCCCCTAGGAAACGAGCAACGATATCGTCGTAACATTGACCAGCAACAGAATCGGTATAATGAATAACTGGCTCACCGTGGTTAGAGGCTTCAAGCACTGAATGGCTCTCAGGAACCACACCAAGTAACGGTACCTTTAAAATATCGTTAGAGATGGTATCGATATCCATCATCTCATTAGCCGCTGCACGGTCTGCATTATAGCGTGTGATGATGAGATGCTCGCGTACATTCCCTTGGTTTTCAGCCACCTTTTTGGTTTGGCTTTGCAAGATACCAATGATACGGTCCGAGTCACGTACTGAAGAGATCTCAGGATTAGTGACGATGATAGCCTCATCCGCATGATACATTGCAAGTTGCGCACCGCGTTCGATACCAGCAGGCGAGTCACAGATAATATAGTCAAACTGCTTAGACAGCTCGTCCATGACTTCTGCTACACCTTCGTCTGTTAACGCATCTTTATCACGTGTTTGACTGGCAGGGAGGATATATAAATTTTCCAATTGCTTATCTTTAACCAGCGCTTGGGATAGGCGCGCATTACCATTGATAACATCGACAAAGTCATAAACAATTCGATTTTCGCAGCCCATAATCAAGTCTAGATTACGTAAGCCTACATCAAAATCGATAACAACTGTCTTATAGCCACGTAATGCTAAACCGGCGGCAAAAGAAGCACTGGTTGTGGTTTTTCCCACACCGCCTTTACCCGAAGTGATTACAACAATCTTCGCCACAATGGCACACTCCTATGAATTGATGGGATATTTATTATACAAAACAGTATAGATATAAAGTAGCATATTTACTCGGTGTTCACCTAGCGTATATGTGCTATCTGCGAGCGTAAGCCTAGCATAAATATACAAAAACTTATAGCAAGTCTATATTAAAGCACAGAAACAGCCGATATATCACATTTATGCTTGCTATCAGCACAGAGGTTAGAAAGCTAAAAAACGGTCTAGTATCTGCGCTCAAAGCCCGTACATATAGTCTAGCGTAAATAGTGGCAGAGCTAAAAATTCATAATAGCGCAGTTTTGTTAAATAAACTTACTAAAGTATTAACTATGTCATTTAAACGCTAATAGAGCGTTTATTACCTTATTTATCTAAGTCAGTTTTGCTGAAATTGATTTTTGAGCAATGTTAGTCTTATACACAATCTAAACGTTATCCATGACGGTAAAGACCAATCCTTCACCTTCTAAATAACGTACTTCAACCGATTTATCAATCACATGCTCGGGTAGGTTGTCGCGTAAGCAATAAGTACCGGCGACTGATACCAAAGAGGGGTTAAATACTTGGCAGAAAATACGCGCGTCTTTGTCGCCTGTTGCGCCTGCGACCAAGCGACCTTGGGCGCGACCATAGACATGTAAGTTATTGTCCGTAATGGCTTCGGCGCCACTGTTGACACTGTTGGTTAAAATCAAATCGCCGCCAACATGATTGAGACTTTGTCCTGAGCGTAGCATTTGATCATAGATGAGGCTGGTAATATGCTCAGCACTGATAAGCATTTCTGCGGTCAATGTGGTCTCAGCGACTTCAGCTATCTCGCTTGCTGCAACCGCTTGGTTGTCTACTGTTGAGCCATTATTATCGGCAGTAGAGCTCGCAGAGTCGTTAGCAGGTGTCGACTGTGCGCTGTCTTTAGAGGCTGCTACTTGGCTTAACTGAGTAGTGGTTTTTTTACTTGGTAAAATACGCTCGATACGCTTGCCATCAGCGGGGAATATCGCCAAGCGTAGCTCGCGTGCTTGGGCGTCAAGTAAACCTGTGACCACGCCGATAGGTTGCAAACCCCAAGACCAAAGCAGCTCCACCAACGCCGATAAATCCTGCTCAACCTCACTGTCAATCAATACTGGGATATTGCTGTTCTTGTTACTCAGTGTGGTTTCAAGCTGACTGGCAATCGCCGTAAAATCATCGGTGCTAAACTGTACCCGTGAGAAGGTTAGCATCTTGCCATAAAAGGCTAAGGCTGGCGTGTTAGGTGAGGCTAGGGCCTGTTGGTCAATGTCTGAAATCGTCATAATATAAATCCTCAAAATGGTCGTATTGCGGTGTTCACGGTACCGTTTTTATTATTAAAGTATGGCTATATAAACATATGGCTATTAGAATCTAGTTATTATTCACTAGGCTACAAATTAAGCATGTCCTGATGTTTCCACTGCTGGACTTTTATTTGCGCTTCAAACTCATCCAAACTATCAGCGATAATGCTAGAGATTAACGTATCGAGCGCACTGTTATCGGTATCGATTTGAGCAACGCCGTTGGCAATAGCCACCATCAGAGCATCGATACGTTCGGCGTCAAGGAGACGCTTATTAAGCGCATACACCACATTCTCGCCGATATTATGCCCTACATGCTGGAGTTGGGACTCAATTAAATTACCAGCAATGGGTATCATACGCAGATAGCGGCGTAATTCAGGCGTATTGGCCAAGCCCTCTTTAATCGCATTGCCCATTTCAGTGGCGATAATAGTGCCACCGCCCGATGACTCGGTCATTGCTTGGAGTTTCGGTGCCAGCTCTTTACGCAATAGCGATAACACCGCCGCTTCAATCTCATTGCGATTGCGCGCGATGGTAGATTCAATAAAAGATTTATGCATTTGAGGATCGGTTAGCTGCTGCCGAAAGGTCTGAATGGTCGTTAAGATGACGCGGTCAGACAGCTCTTCTAATAATAAGTCGATATAGAAATTAATGCGATTAATCCACGGTTGTGGCAATACTTGATAACCTAGCTGATATAATCGGCGTCCGATAACCACAGCGCGAAATAGACGGAGCGCGCGCAGCTGCGGGAAACAGCCTAACACTTCATACCAGTGTACAAAAGGGAAAAAGAACCAGCGGTAATACACCTTTTCTTTAATAGCAATGACCCAGCGTAATAGCAGCTCTACAATCAAGAATAGGGTAAAGAAGCCACCGGCTGTCCGCAACGAATCATGGAAATGGTTTTGATACCAGTTTAATGCCTCACTCAGAGTGAACCACTGGGCAGCATCACGACTAAACCCACTCATTAAAATAGCATCAATACCGATTAATAATAAATCAATACTAATGGCGATAATCATCACAATATCATAGGTCAGTTTCAAGCGATTGGGCTTGGGACGGTTTGATCTTGGTGGCGTGCTATTCGATAAGTCTGAGGACTGATTGCGCGCCGACATTGATTCTATAGGCGTGCTGGTAGTAGAAGAGGCGGACACAGTCATACCTTATTAAGTAGTAAATGGCATCAGTAGAGAGTGGCTTTATGCCAATCACTGTCAAATAAGCAACGAGTTTAACAGTTATTCACATTATCAATGAATCATGCCAAAAAACAAGCCATCAACCATTATAATTTGGTATTTTACTCATCATTCATGTACTCACTATTCTTTTATATAGAAATCTTTATATATAAATACGCTGACGGTATTAACGGATTATGATAGCGGAAAAATTTGAGCGTGAGTAAGCGCTATAACATTTTATCAGCAGCTGTTCTTTATAACGAGCTGCCTTTATTCTAATCCTTGCGCGTTTCAACAACTGCTGGGTCATCAAATTCAGCAAGCATCTCGGTAATACGTTGGTCTTTTTGTCGCCAAATTTGTTCGACCCACTCAAACATTTGCGCTTTAACGGCTTCATCGTTTTCGTAACCCCCGTTTTGAATACCAGTAAATAATGCGTCAGGTATCTCAATATGGCGGACATCGACGCCTAAGCGCTTGATATTGCCTTTCCATAAATCACCATAGGTTGGGACGCCGTCAGGATAGACGATGGTCATATCTAAGATACCATCGACGTCGGCGCCCAAGGCGTTAATAGCCAGCGACAAACCTCCTGCACGTGGCTTTAATAAGTGCTGATAAGGTGAGCCTTGCTTATCATGTTTTTCTTGGGTGAAGCGCGTGCCTTCTAAATAGTTCAATAAGGTAAAGGGCTTGTCTTTTAATAACGCACAAGCACGCTTTGCTTCTTCGATATCCTTACCTTTGAGGGCAGGATTTTTGGCAATCTCTTCTTTAGAGTGTCGGCGCATCATAGGGAAGTCTAAAAAGTAAAACGCTTGTCCAACGATGGGAATATAAATCAGCTCAAACTTCGTAAAAAAACGGGTCAGCGGTAAGCGTTTTTCACTGATGTATTGCACGATGCTGGTATCCACCCATGATTGATGGTTACTAACAAGCAGGTATTTACCATCCATATGGACATCGTCAGGTAAATGAATGCGCCAGTCTTTACGGGGCAAAATCGTATCTATCAGCGCATTATTGCTACTAATCCAGTGATCAGCGATTTTAATCACTGTCTTATCGGCGATAGGGGCGCCAGTGATGATTTTGCCAACCCCCATGAGCCATAACGGAATGCTACCGCCAAAGCTATTGGCAGCGATGACCCCAGTTGCTGTCGCCAGCGACAGTACTTTTCCCAATTTTGGGGCACGTTTATGTATTTTCTGCATAGCAGCATTCAAGCGCATGTCCAATCCCTTCCTATTCATTTCGTTAACTACTTCATCTTTTTTTAGAATTTTTTAAACCACTTAAAAATATCTGGTTAATATGTTCTTAACCTGGACTGTTATTTATTAGCAACAAATTGGCAGGGCAGTATAAAGGCTAATCATTGTCTAACTTTGCCATTAGTTTAAATCATTATCAGTAAAAATTTATGCCTGATTAATACCACTGAGTTATCTTTTCTGACTAGTGACGTAACCCTTAATAAATCAATGCAATTCATTAAAGTAATACAGTTTTTAGTATTTTAAAATATACAAGACCCTATATAAGTCTGGTTATTATCCGAGTTTATATTTTAGCATTGCTTATTTAACAATCCATTTACTGGCCGATTTTAGCAGAAAAAAATTAGAGTGTATGACTGTAAACGTGACTTGCGGTAGCAAACTAGGGGAGCTGATAAGCAATAAGATATAGCTAGTTATGCACTTCTCATACATAGATGTGACAAAATATTACACACAAATAGATGGCAATTGTCATAATAATAACAAGGATGGATAAACATCTAAACGATATTGCTGATCAACAGTTGTTATACGCAATATTCATAAAAAGCACAATTTATCTATCGATTTTTTAACTTAAGAGGAAATATCATGCGTAATACATTAATGATTGCAGCAGTAGCATCAGGTTTGATTCTAAGCGGTTGTGCAACTGATCCATATACTGGACAACAGACCCTTAATAAATCTGCACTTGGCGCATTAGCTGGTGCAGCTGGTGGCGCGACCATCTCAAAAGCAACAGGTGGTGATAAAACTGGACGTGATGCCGCTATCGGTGCTGCATTAGGCGCAGGTGTTGGTTATTACATGGATCGCCAAGCTAAGCAGCTTCAGCAGCAAATGGCCGGTACTGGCGTGACGGTTACGCCAAATGCAAATGGTAACATTGACTTGGTCATGCCAGGTAACATTACGTTCTCATTTGATGATGCTACTCTGAATAATTCATTTAAGCCAACGCTTGATAAGCTTGCATCTACGATGAATGAGTACAACCAAAACACCATTACTATTGCTGGTCATACTGACAGTAAAGGTGCTGATGCTTATAACATGGATTTGTCACGTAAACGCGCTTATGCCGTAGCGAACTATTTAAGTGCTCGCGGTGTAGCTTCTAACCGTATCAACGTGGTAGCCTACGGCGAGTCGCGTCCAGTTGCTGATAACAACAGTGAATATGGTCGTCAACAAAACCGCCGTGTTGAGTTAACGGTTAATGCGCCAAATAGCGTTCGTTAATCACTGCTATTTTTAAAATAGATAATTAAAAAAAGAGGCCAGCGCAAAGCTGGTCTTTTTTTGCTTAAAATTTGTTTAATCTTTTAAATTTATATTTGATAATAGTTATCAATAACATTATAATTCGCAGGTACTAAATTTTGTCAGCCTTTAAAGACATCGAGCATAGTTAATATCGATGTAAGCAAACGATATCTTGAAATCAAAAGTCGGACTCTGATAAATACTTGTTATGCTGAATTTTAATCCCTCAACTTTTTAAACTTCTATTTTGCTATTTTATGTAGTGTATCTCATCGAGGACGTGTATGAATATCAGCCCAGCGATAAACCGTAAAATTTTACCGACTACTTTAGCTGCTGCACTGGCAGGGATACTGATGGTATCAGGTTGTACCAAACAGTCTGATGAGGCCGCAAATACGGACGCACAAGTTGACATGCAAGGCACGGCAAAGACGACGACTAAAACTTCCTCAGCTGCTGCCCAAGCGCATATCGATCGCTTGCTGATTAGCTATGCTGATATGGCACACGCCGCCTTCAAGGATTCTTTAGAAACCGCCAAGATTTTACAAACAGCGGTCAATACTTATGTAGAAACGCCGACCCAAGCCAATCTTGATGCCGCTAAAGCGGCTTATAAAGCGGCTCGCCAACCCTATTCACAAACTGAAGTATTCCGTTTTGATGAAGGTTTTGTAACTGCTAATGATAAACGTGCAATTGGCAGCGTTGATGGTTGGGAAGGGCAGGTGAATGCTTGGCCGCTTGATGAGGCATTAATTGATTATGTGAGTGACAGTTATGAGGGCGAATATAACAGTCAGGACAATATTATCAATAGCGACAGCATCACAGTAGGTAGCCTAAAGCAAGATACGACCACCATTACGCCTGAATTATTGGCTGAAATGAATGAGATCGGTGGCAGCGAAGCCAATGTCACCACGGGCTACCATGCGATTGAGTTCATGTTATGGGGTCAAGATACCAATGGCGTCGGTGAAGGTGCAGGTAACCGTCCAGTGAGCGACTATATAACAACAAACGGTAAATGTACCAGCGGTGAAACGATAAATACTGATGTCAGTATTTGCGAGCGCCGTGGGCAGTATCTAAAAGCCGCGACCCAGTTGTTGGTTGATGATCTAACCGCGATGGAAGCCCAGTGGCAGCCTGATAGCGAAAACACCTTACGTAGTGACATGATGGAACGTAAAGACAAAAATGGTCTGCGTCAAATCATGTATCAAATGGGCAGCTTAGCGCTTGGCGAGCTTGCTTCTGAGCGTATACAAGTTGCCTTTGTTACCGGCTCTACCGAAGATGAGCATGAATGCTTTAGTGATTTGACACATCTAAGCTACGCCAATAATGCCCGTGGTATTCAAAATGTCTTTAATGGCAGCTATAAAACCGTTGCTGGCAAAACAGTCGGTGGGTATGGGGTTAAACACTATCTTATAGATACAGGTAACACAGAAGCGGCTGATAAGTTAGTGGCTGACTTTGCCAAAGTAGAAGCGGCATTTAAAGTGATCGTTGAAAAAGGCGAAAAAGACGGTATTAAGGTAGATCAAATGATTGCAACGGTAGGACAAGCCAGCAAACAGGGTATCTCTGCTGAAGAGCAAAATAAACGCCGTGGTTGGATTGAAAGCAGTATTACTAGCTTACAAGAGCTAACAGCTGGCATTGAAAACGCTGCAAAAGCAGTTGGTATTGACAATCTAGACGCCGATGTAGGCTCACAGTTTTAAGATGACTCATATTTCATACAGTCAATTGCCTATATTTATATGCCTAATAAGTCAATATAAGCGAATGAGAATCATTTTTATAGAAAAATAATTTAGGTATAATACACACGTTGTCGACGACCGTTGGCAGCGTGTTTTTTTATAGCGTATGAAAGTAGTCAGATTGGTCGGTGCGCAGTTGTTATTTATCGAATAGAAGTGAAAAATTATAGCACGCGTTTTTAATGGTTCTATACTAGAACTAAGGTTCCCTATGAGCAGCAGTAATGTGTTAAACGCTAAACAATCTACCGCGTTTTATTCCTCTTTGATAGTTAAGAATTTACCATTGAAGCTATCGCTAGGAATAGCATGTGCCCTATCAATAAGCGCCTGTCAGCCAAGTGACAATATTGCTAATACTGCTGATGATAGCAAGACCCAAGAAAACGGCCATTCTCAAACACTCACTTCTGCGCGTGCCCAAACTATTGAAGCTTTATCTGGCGTGTCTATGCAGCAGCTTGCCAGCTTTGATGCGCAAGAGATTAAGCAAGGTGGTGACACGGGCATTAGTATTACTACGAGCGAGAGCTATTCTAAACCTTCATCAAATATCACTGCCTCGCGTAAAGGCTCTTTCTTTATAGGCAATGCGTTTTTTAGGCAGCCATGGGTGGTTGCGCCAGCCAGTACCGATAGTCGTGATGGTCTTGGGGCTTTATTTAATGTTGCTGCGTGTCAATCCTGTCACATCAAAGACGGTCGCGGTCATGCGCCAATGAGCAGCGAAGATGATGCTGACAGTTTGCTCATCCGTCTTGCCATGCCTGCAACTACAGATGAGCAGCGACAAAAATTAAAAGATTCCTTAATAGAAAAAGTTGTGCACCCTATTTATGGCGGTCAATTACAGGATCGCGGTATTCAAGGTGTACCTGCGGAAGCAAGAATTGCAGTACAGTGGATAGACAAGCCGATTACCTTTGCTGATGGCCATGTCGAGACGTTACGGTCGCCGACCTTTAATTTGACCAAACCGGGTTATGGTGCATTTAATGATGAACTAATGGTGTCGCCGCGTATTGCCTTACCCATGATTGGGCTTGGACTACTCGAGCAAATTCCAGACGAAGCCATTAAAAAACAAGCAATAAAAGCGAATAAGGCGAATGGCGACATTAGCGGCAAATTCAACTGGGTTATGGATCCGCAAACAGGAAAAGTAGCGTTAGGACGTTTTGGCTGGAAAGCAGGTCAAACCAAGCTTATTACCCAAAATCAAAGCGCTTTTAATGAAGATATGGGGTTGACTTCCAATATCCGTCCTCATGAATCTTGCATGCCGACGCAGACCTCTTGTGTAAAGGCGGTGACTGGTTCTGATGATCAAGGTAATGGCAAGCTAGCTGTTGAAGTCAATGATGAAGTGGCTAAATTCGTCGAATTTTATACCCGTAATCTAGCCGTACCGCATCGCCGAAATGCTGACGATAAGCTGGTACTGGCGGGCAAAAAACGCTTCTATGATATGGGCTGTCAAAGCTGCCATACGCCAAGATATCAGTTGCCAAAAACCGAAGATGACCATCTTGAGCAGCATGGGCAAGTGATTTATCCTTATACCGATTTATTGTTACATGATATGGGCGATGATCTCGCTGATCGTACCATCGCTGGCAAGCTGCCGTCGAAAGATTTACAAGTTGAGTTTTTAGCCAATTCTTATGAATGGCGTACGCCTGCATTATGGGGTATTGGGCTTGCGCAAACGGTTAATCCGCAAGCGACGTTTTTACATGATGGGCGTGCGCGTACGCTAATGGAAGCGGTACTTTGGCACGGCGGCGAAGCTGAAAAGCAGAAACAAAAGGTATTAACGTTAGACAAACAAGGGCGCACTGAATTGAATGCGTTCTTAACATCATTATAAAAGCGATGTTATTCATCTATTGTTAATGAATAAATTGTTCATAACTAAATAAACTGGTGTTAATAAGGTTTTTCCATTATCCATTCACCAGCATAAAGATTGAAATTATTACTCATATCAATAGCTATATAAATACTGAGAAACTTATGAAAATAAACCATGCTTTAGCAATTGCGCTATCAGCATTAAGCGCAGGTATCCTCATTAGCTGCGTCAAACCTGCTGATGAGAGCAAAGCGTCAGAGGTAGACAGTCAAGTTGCACAAGACAGCGCAACTGCTACTGGCACAACAAATAATAATGGAACGGTAGAAAATAATGACGTTAATGCAGATAAGATGACTGCTGTTGATATTAGCGCTGATACTGAAAAAAATTATTTGACCCATGTGGCAAATGATATCGTTATCCCAGCATATGCAGATGCAGCCAAGCAAAGTGATTTATTGCACGATTTGGCAAAAAAGCATTGTCAGCAAGCGCCAGTCAGCGGTAAGGAGTTGCAAGCGCTGCGCGACCAGTGGCTGGTATTGGCGCAAGCGTGGGCAGGTGCTGAGATGATCAATTTCGGACCAGCGACCGCGAGCATGAGTAATTTATATATCAATTATTATCCCGACGAGCGCGGTCTGGTACACAGTGGCGTTGCCGATCTAATCGCTGCCAATCCCAAGCTTACGGCTGAGCAACTTGCTAATGAAAGTGCTATCGTTCAAGGTGTGCCAGGATTAGAAGAAGCGCTTTATGCCAATGACAGTTTGGATGCAGGGCAATGTGCTTATGTGATCAGTGCCAGTAGCGCCTTGAGCACGCGCCTAAAAGATATTGAGAAAAACTGGCAGCAGAATGCCACTGATTTATTAGCCATTGATAAAACAGCTAAAAGCGATCAAGGATTGAATCAATGGTTTAATTCCTTATTGTCATTAATTGAGACCATGAAGTCCAATGCTATCGATCAGCCATTAGGCTTAACCGGTAAGAAAAAAGGTCACCTGCCAGCTGCGACTGCAGGGCAAAGCCGCGCCATAATCAATGCTAAATTGGCCACATTAAATGAGGCGCTGACTGATCCTGTTTTAACCGCTATCCTTGGTAGCAACGATGAAAACGCAGTGGCGGATAATTTATCGACTGCGCTTGCTGATGCGACCACCTTATTGGCGCAAATGCCAGAAGACTTGGCGACTGCTGATAAAGCCACCCAGCAAGAGTTGTATGAGAAGCTGACGACTATTACGCGCATTATTAAGCGCCAATTGATTCCGACCCTCGGTATCCGTGTGGGCTTTAACAGCACTGATGGCGATTAAAAAATGCACCTTATCGATACTAAGACAGCAAATAAGTCAAAAGAGCAGCAGCCTAATGATAAACTGCTTGCAACATCGGCATTGACGATGCTTTCTACGGTCATAGGTACAGCAGTGTTTGTCGGTATTCATCATGGTTATCGTAAGCAGCGTCATCTTGATGCGCGTTTGCAAGACTATGTAGTGGGTATGCGCTCGCAGTTGCAGTCGTTAACCTCAACACCTAAACGCGAGCTAACGCAGTTTCGCTACGCTTGTCAGCAAGCCGCTACTGCGTGGCAAAAGGCTTATCATTTACCGATAGATGCAAAGCAAAATACCAAGCATCATAGCTTAACTGACTTTAGCGCCGCACATACCACTACCGTATTGCCGCGCCCCGTTTGCTGGGTTAGTGGTGTAGCCTCCATGCCAAAAAATATCGTGTTAGCAAATAATGATAGCGCTGATGCCTGTCATAATGAAAATGATTTTGGCGTGGTCGGTATCGATGCCGATAGACAAATCGTCTGGCAAACCACCATGCCTGAACGTGTCCACGATATTGTTGTCCAGCCTATTTTTGACCGTAAAAGCACATCTGCTAACCATAAAAAAAATCGTGATGTGGTGGTCATGGGTCGTCGTCCGAGTGAAAGTTTTTGGGTATTAGACACGGCGAGTGGACAAGTAAAATTTGCTATTAAAGCATCAAATAATCGCCACTTTTATGGTCATGCTTGCTATAGCTTAGATGGTAAATTGCTCTATGTGACCGAAAACGATACGATAAGTTTAGACGGTAAAATAGGTATCTATGATGCTAATGATAATTACAAAAAAATAGCAGAATTTGACTCGTATGGTATCGGTCCACATGAGCTGATTATGCATCCTGATGGTGAGATATTAGTGATTGCTAACGGTGGCATCAAAACCGAACAGGCTTCTCGTGAAGAGCTCAATTTAGATAGCATGCGTCCATCATTGGTTTACCTAAACCGTCATAATGGCGATTTATTTGAGCAAATTATCCCTGAACACAATCAGATGAGCGTGCGTCACCTAGCGATGTATGACGATGGAACGGTGATGATTGGTATTCAGTTTCAAGGTGAAAAGCATATCAATGTGCCGTTAGTATTGACGCACAAGCGCGGTGATATGGATTTTAAACCGCTTATTATGCCCAATAACCAATGGCAACGCTTTCACCAATATATCGCTAGCGTCGCGGTCGACAGTGAGCGTAACCTATTATGCGTGACCACACCGATTGGTGGTTGTGCGGCAATTTATGATTTAAACACTCGTACATTGATTGATGATGTTAGCCTGCCAGATTGTGCAGGAGCAGCAGTGTTGTTTAATCAGGGTAATAACAAAGAAGACGATAATGATAAGTGCTCAGGGTTTATTGTCAGTGATGGCCAAGGTCAGTTAACCGCATTATATGTTAATAGCTTGGCAACGGCAGAATTGGATACTGTAGATAAAAGGGAGCGTATTTTTAAAGACCGCAAATTACATATGCTGTCGTTTGACAATCACTTGCAAGCGCTGTGAGCATGAATTTGCCGCCAGCATATCAATCTCCCTTATTAGAAAAAGCGATACAACGTTTGGCGCAAGCGGATATCGAACTCCATATCACGAAAAAGCGGGTTAAAAATATCAATTTCCGCTTAAAACCGCATAAATTAATGGTTTCTGTACCAATATTTATTAGCTCGGCACAAGCTGCGCAGGCTGTGGCGAGGCGTGTATCTTGGGCGATCGCTAACCATGCGCAAGTCTTAGAACAATATAAGCGTCAACAACTTCCTTTAAAAGAATCTCCAAATGATGACCGCGCTTTGCTATTGTGGGGTGTAGAGCAATCGTTCAGCTTAAACCACGATGAAAAATTTGCCTATTATCGTCAACAACTTTCCGCAGTAACGCCTGCATTATTTGCAAAATGGCAACCGATTGTCGGTGCGACAGCCAATGAGATACGCCTAAAAAAAATGCATACGCGCTGGGGCAGTTGTAACACGCGTGCGCGCCGAATTTGGTTATCTGTGTATCTGCCTGCTTATCCTATTGAGTGCACCGAATACGTCATCGTCCATGAGCTGTGTCATTTACACCATGCCAATCATAGCCGCGCCTTTTGGCAAACAGTAGCGAATGCAATGCCTGAGTATCAGCATTGGCACGATATGCTAGCAGGGAAGACGGGACAGTTAGATTAAATCCTTCATCTAAATACTATCAACAAGCGCCATAAGACTGATATGATAAATGATAACGATACGAATTATGTCGTTTAAGTAATATTCTTATCTACCATACATACAGGGATGTCATATGGAAAACGTCAATCAAGCGGAGTTTTGGCAGCAGCGTTATGAGCAAGACAGTATCAGTTGGGATATGGGACAAGTATCGCCACCGCTTAAAGCCTATATTGACCAACTGCCTGAATCTGCTAAAGACCAAGCTATTTTAGTGCCGGGTGCGGGTAATGCTTACGAGGTGGGTTATCTACATGAGCAAGGATTTACCAATGTCACCTTGGTTGATTTTGCCCCTGCACCGATTGCAGCGTTTGCTGAGCGTTATCCTAACTTTCCAGCGGATAAGCTAATCTGCGCCGATTTTTTTGAGTTATCGGCTGACAAATATCAGTTTGATTGGGTGCTTGAGCAGACGTTTTTTTGTGCGATAAATCCATCACGCCGTGATGAATATGTAGAGCAAATGGCAGCATTGCTTAAACCGAATGGTAAGCTGGTTGGTTTACTCTTTGATAAAGATTTCGGGCGACAAGAGCCACCGTTTGGCGGTACAAAAGCTGAATACCAACAGCGTTTTGAGCAGCGTTTTGATATTGAAGTCATAGAGCAAAGCGATAACTCGCATCCCGCACGCCAGGGCAGTGAGCTGTTTACTAAGATGCGCGTAAAATCTTAATCTCACGCTTGATGTTTTCTCGAGCTTGTTCTTCTAGGCGGGAATGATAGTAATCAGTCAGATAAAGCGTTGGATGCCCTAATAATTTTTTTAATACTTTAACTCGTCCGACGTGGTAATCGACGTTTGAGATGTGAGCATACTCTTGGCGTACGGCTTGGGCATATTGTTCGTACTCCGACCAAGAAGCTCCCAAAATACTTAAGTCCATATCTAGTAAATACGCGGCGTCGCTATATTTGTCAGGCTCTATTAACTCATCAATCTGGCCAATTTGATGGCTGGCTGTCATCATAATCAGCGCGTAGATATATTGGCATTGCTCAGCACTCAGATAAGAACTTAGCGACTCTACAGCATATTCTGCACTTTTAAGCTCATTGTCTGAGCGTGTTGGCTCATATACCGAATCATGAAAGAGTAGTGCCAATGCGATAATATGTGGCTCATTCAAATGATGCTTAACCTGTTCGAACTGCCCAAACAGCTGTCGAATATGCTGCAAGCTATGATAAGCGCGCTGGATTTCGTTATAGCGCATGGCAATATCTTGCCAGAGCGCTTCCAACGCCGCTGGCGTGATAGTATTATTGAGCGCAGATGAGTGCTGTTGCAAGCCCTTACCAAGCTCATTCTTTAGCTGCAAAACCTCATTCATAGTCAACCCACATCGTTATAGCCGTCTAGCCTTTTTTAGCACTATCTTCAAATGCTTGTTTAAATAGCTTACCAAGCAAATTGACATCATCGACGCGGGCATAATTTAAACGGGTGACGAAGGCGATATGACGATGAGGACCTTTTTCCGCCAATGGTATTGCAACGGCGTTTTGGTTTTGCAAATGCAGTTGATCGAGCGCCATTTCGGGCACCAACGTCGTACCCATATTGGCAAGTGCCATTTGAATAAGGGTGTTTAAGCTGGCATCTGAAAAGCTTGATTTCATCTGCGCCCGATCAAAATGACAGACAGATAAGGTTTGATCGGTCAGGCAATGCCCTTCGCCAAGTAGCATCAGATTGGCCGTTGCTAGCTCATCAGCGTTGATGGTTTTGAGCTTGGCATGCACATCGTCTTTTGGAAAGACGGCAAAGAAATCCTCCGCCCAGAACTCAAAAGTATGCAAGCCATCTACGGCATAAGGCAGTGCAATGATAGCGGTATCAATATGACCGTAACGCACTTGTTCAAGCAAGCGCTCGGTTTGCTGCTCAACGATGGTCATACGAAATTCTGGATAATGTTCACGCAGCGCGGGCAACACTTTTGGTAGTAGGTAAGGGGCAATTGTTGGAATGATACCGACGGTCATAGGGTAAGTAAGGGGCGATTGATGGCTGTGCGCGCGCGTGGTCAAATCATTGACTTCCGAAAATACCCGCTGCGCCCGCGTCAAGATGTCTTCACCAATCGGGGTAATCAAAACTTGCTTATTATTGCGCTCAAAAATCTGCGTATCTAATTGCTTTTCTAACTCTGCGATACCAAGGCTCAATGCAGACTGTGAAATATTACAGTCTTCTGCTGCGCGTTTAAAGTGACGGTGTTTAGCGACGGCTAAGGCAAACTCGAGTTGACGTAAAGTAATCATAAAACCTCTCTATTAATGGGTTTTTCATGCGATTTGTTTTACTCTTTTATCTTGTGTACACTATCAATTTAATACTGATGTACAGATAAAAAAGTAGATAGAATAGTTTAACAAGTTTAATAAAACAAAACATCAAATTAAAAACTTTTAATTTGATTAACCATAGAATTCGCGTATAGTTTGTCAGGTAGCCCAGAGATTAGAAGGGTTAATAGAAACAAACCTAAAATAAATTTTAATTACCTTACCATCAATCAATCAAAAAAAAGGAGCCAATCATGGCGTCTATTATCAATCAAGAAATCCCAGAATTTTCAGCAGAAGCGTTTGTAAACGGTGAGTTCAAAACCATCACCTCTGAAGACGTAAAAGGTAGCTGGGCGATTTTCCTATTTTACCCAGCCGATTTTACCTTTGTTTGCCCAACTGAACTTGAAGACATGGCAGCACATTACGAAGAGCTAAAAGGCCTAGGCGTAGAAGTGTACTCAGTATCAACCGATACGCATTTCACTCATAAAGCATGGCATGATTCTTCAGAAGCAATCGGCAAAGTTACTTACCCAATGATTGGCGATCCTACTGGCCGTATCACTCGTGGCTTTAACGTCATGATTGAAGAAGCAGGTTTGGCTGAGCGTGGTACATTCTTAGTAGATCCAGACGGATTGATTCAAGTTGCTGAGATTCATGCTGGCGGTATCGGCCGTAGTGCAAAAGACATGCTACGTAAAGTAAAAGCGGCACAATACGTTCGTGAAAACGACGGCGAAGTTTGCCCAGCAGCTTGGGAACAAGGTCAAGAAACTCTTAAACCAAGTCTTGACCTTGTTGGAAAAATCTAAGTAGTGGCTTAATTCGCTTAACCATTTAGATCTTTTTAGTATTGCATATCTTACTTTCAGTTATATCAGTACTATGAATAAAGACCCCATCAGCCTAAGTTGATGGGGTCTTTTTATATTATGCAATCAGTCACATTTTCAGCTTTTCGATTGTTAATATCTTTCGTGAATTAACTGAGGGCTAGGCATGAGATTGTAATTTATTTTTATCAATTATTTTATAAATCTCATCTTTTAGATGTAGTTTTCGCCGTTTCATTTGCTCGATTTCTTCTTCGCGGCTAGCGTGGGTGACCACATCTTTATCAAGCTGATTGATCTGCTGGTCTAGCTGGGTATGCTCATCGAAGATAGTCGCAAAGTGACTGTCTTTTTGCTTAAGCTCAGCAATAATATCTTTGTTATCTTGAAATGTATCAGTCTTTCTCATGTTGTCATCCTTGTTATGAAGCGCAAGCTTACAAATAAGCATCAGCGCATTTTTAGTTAAGAGTGCTGTGATGAATTGCTATGATTGTGAGACTTGAATGTTATTAAGCCAAATTGTTATTCAGCTCAAAAGTGTACAGATTTAATAGCAGCAGGAAAGGCTTTCATTACACGTTAATGACTACCAATCTGCTATTGGACAAATAAGAGTTTTTCTTATTAGCCTCACTCGATTGTAGCGAAAAAATTTGCCAGATACTATGACTATCATTAGTGAGTATTTATCAGTAGTTTTAAATTTAAATAATAATATTGGTTTATGATATATTTTGCAAAACGTAAGGTTTGAGTTTATCAGCTTGCTCGAAACGCCCAAACCCTTGATAATAGACGTATCAAAGGTGATAAGACAAGTATTTATAGCTTTTAAATCAGTCACTTAACTTATCACCAAACCCTATTTAAATGTCCAGCATCGTAGCTGACGTTACATATTTAATAATAATGAGGAACAAACATGATAGATCAAAGTTTATTAGATGCAGTCAAAAGCTACAGTGAAAACATGACCCGTCCAATTACATTTGTATTGGGTAGCGGAGAACATAGCAAGCGTGCCGAGCTGATTGATTTTTTGACTAAAATCGCTGGTACGACGGATAAAATTCATTTTGATAGTACAGCTACCGATGACAGCTTACCAAGCCCAATTAGTTTTAAAGTGGTCAGTCATATCGATGATGTATTGACTGATACTGGTATTGTTTTTAGTGGTATCCCTGGTGGTCATGAATTTACGTCTCTGATTTTGGCGATCTTGCAAGCCGGTGGTCATACGTTAAAACTGGATGAAGGCATTCAAAAGCTGATAAAGCGCTTTAATAAACCGCTGCAGTTTCAAACCTATGTCTCACTCTCTTGCCACAGTTGCCCAGAAGTTGTTCAAGCACTGAACCAATTCGCGCTGTTAAACGATGACATCAGCAATGAGATGATCGATGGTGCATTATTCCAAGAGCAAGTAGAAGCGAATAACATCCAAGGCGTACCAGCAGTGTTTTTAAACGGTAAGCCGTTTGCTAATGGTCTGATTGACACGGCTAAATTGATTGAAAAGTTACAAGAGCAATTCCCTGATTTATTAGCAGAAGCTGATGATAATGCTGAACAGTTAGAGCAGCAGGATGTGACGATTATTGGTGCGGGTCCTGCTGGCGTGGCGGCGGCGATTTATACCGCGCGTAAAGGCTTAAAAGTCACTATGGTCGCCGATCGCATTGGCGGGCAAGTGAAAGACACGCAAGATATCGAAAACTTAATCTCTGTACCTTTGACGACGGGTAGTGAGCTGTCGGCGAACTTTGAAAAGCATTTGCATGAATATGATATTACGCTCAAAGAACATGTCAGCGTCAAAGAAATTAGTGAAACTGAAGATGAAAACTATCGTATTCATCTGAATACCGGTGAGACGTTTGAGACGCGCAGTATTATCTTAGCGACCGGTGCCCAGTGGCGTAAACTGGGTATCCCAGGTGAAGATGAGAACGTCGGTAAAGGTGTTGCTTACTGTGCGCACTGTGATGGTCCATTCTTTAAAGGTAAAGACATCTCTGTCATTGGTGGCGGTAACTCCGGTATTGAGGCGGCGTTAGACTTGGCAGGTATTGTGAACCATGTGACCGTCCTTGAATTTGCCAATGATTTAAAAGCCGACCAAGTATTGATTAATAAAGCCAAAGAAAAAGCAAATATCGATATCATTACCAGTGCTGCAACCCAAGAGATTAAAGCGCAAGATGGTAAAGTGACATCTATCGTTTATCAAGACCGTAGCAGTAGTGAGACTAAAGAGCTTGATGTTTCAGGAGTGTTTGTACAGATTGGTTTGGTGCCAAATACTGAGTTTGTCAAAGGCTTTGTCGATTTAAACCGCTTTGGTGAGATTGAAATTGATGAGCGCTGCCGCACCGATCGCAAAGGTATTTTTGCCTGTGGCGACGTTACTACCGTACCTTTTAAGCAGATTAATATTGCGATGGGTGAAGGTTCAAAAGCGGCATTATCAGCGTTTGAATATTTGGTGATGCAGTAAGGTTTTAAGATGTATTTTTAATAAATACTATACTTCATCAAAAACCGTCTCAGCTATCTAATAGTCGAGATGGTTTTTTTATATTTATTAAATCAGTTTTTATTCCGAATCAGAGCAATCACTGGCAACGCAATGATATACATGAGAACCCCATATAGAGCAGCGGGTAGAGCGATAGCAGGTAGACCAACGGCTGTTCCCATAATAATAGGTGCTAAGGTAATGGCAGTGGTACTGTTTTGAATACTAGTCTCAATGGCGATGGTTTTGGTATCAAACCAGCTTAATTTTAACGCCTTTGCTGTCAAAATGCTCACTATAAATAAGGTGACAATGATAAAGACCAGCTCAAGCCCAATAGACGCCAATTGCTCTTGTAGTAGTTGCCAGTTGGTAGCAATAGCAGCAAAGACGATTAAGACAAAGAAAAGGCTAGCTATACCATTTAGTATGCCACTTCTACGTATCATGAAGTCAGTAAACTTATAACGGGCAAGCATACCCAGTGTCACAGGCAGTGTCGTCAATAAAAACATCACCACGCCGATTTTTAACGCGCTGATAGAGCCTGCTTGGTCTTTCATAAAATGATTGAAAGCTAAGGTAATTAAGATAGGCAGTGTTACGACTGATAACAAACTGACCACGCCGGTGAGCGCCACTGACAGCGCCACATTACCTTTAGCATAGTAGGTAAGCATATTGCTGGTCACACCGCCGGGGCAAAAGCTAATCAGCATAATACCAAAGGCGATGGTAGGTGGTGGTGACATCACTAAAACGACCGCTAAAGCAACCAAGGGTACAAAGATAACTTGGTTAACCAAACCCACAAAGAACGCTTTGGGGTGACTGAAGATAACCTTAAAGTCAGTTGGTTTTAGCCCTGTCCCTAAGGTAAACATAATGTAGGCAAGTGCTAGCGGCAATAGAGCCAACGCATTATTACTCATGAAACATTCCTTGTTAAATGAAAAGTCATACTTGAATGCCTTTCTTATTAGCTCACATTCCTTGTAGCGCTATGTTTCTTAATAGCCTCTAAAATATAGCCTTTAATATCATAGAAGCCCATATGTTTATATGGGCTTCTTGGTTTATTGCTTTAAGTTATTGATTGTGATATCAGTCATCCAATAAATCCATACGCTTTGCCGCTTCATAGATACCCGTTGAGCGGTTACCAGTACGGCAAAAAATCAGTACGGGCTGCTCAGCTTGGTTAAAAAAGTCCGCAAATTCTTCGACATGGTTTTGATTGAGCTCACTACCAGCAAAAGACACTTCTTTATAAGCAAGTCCTGCTTTTTTAGCAGCGGCTTCAATCTCGGCGCTAGTGGGTTGGGTTGGTTCTTCACCATCTGGACGGTTGTTAATAATGGTTTTAAAACCATTTTCAGCAATCATGGGTACTTGATCAGGGGTGATTTGTCCGGTAATACTAACTTGATGGCTCATAAGAGCTCCTTTTATTTTTTATATTTAAAATGAGTAATTTGATAGGCAACTAAACAGCCTAATCTGAATGGATAGCTTTCTAAAGATGAAGTGTGTAAACGGCACAGCTACTCTATAACTGGCTTTTACAGCTACCTTTATAGCAAACCTTGCATCAATGCACTTTGATAAAGCAGTTTGGCGCGTGCGCCCGTGCCACAAAACATCAGGATGGGTTTGGGCATGGCGCGATAAAAAGCCGCAAATTGTTCCACAGTTGCCATGCTCAAACGCTCATCATCAAACGGCAAATGCTGATAGGTCAAATTGGCTTTCGCCGTCGCACTGGTAAAGTCACAACTATTGGGCTGTGAGTCAACTTCAGCGTCAGGACGAATATTGAGCACGGAGCGGTAACCAAGCTCTGCAATCTTGACACATTGGCTTGGGTAAATTTGCTTATAAATGGTTAAATCATCGGTCATAAGTAGGTTAGGTCGCATATATTAAAAGGTGTTAAGGTTTCTCGTATTTCTAGAGAAAGTAATTTGTAGCGTTTATAGTAATTTAGCATAACACAGCTTTTATCATATCTGTGTTTTGTCACTGACAATAACGGTCATTAATGATTAGACATAGTGTGACATAGGATGGATACGTGTATGGCGTTGTCAGACATCCTTAAGCGCATTGACCGCATCCATGGTGCTTAAATAAACGCGCCCTGATAGATGAGTAATGACGGGTGTATGCTCAATGATGTCCATCACCGGTCCCTTAATAAAGCTAAAACTTAAGTGCTTGTTTTGATTCAACAGCTCTTGGTTAAGGCTGATGAGCATTTCTTGTCCAGTCAAATCAATATGATTGACCGCTGACATAATAAGAATAATCTCATGCGCTTCAGGATATTGCTGCGTCGCTTGTATGACCCTGCGATGCACGGATTCACTATTGCCAAAAAACAAGCTTTCATCAATACGCAGCATCAATAAATTGCTAAACGTCACCACATCATGACGATTGATATTGCGAAAGTGCCCTGTACCAGCTAATTGACCAACAATGGCGACATGCGGTTTACTCGACTGCCAAATTAGGCTGGCAAAGGACACCATCAAACCTATGACTAAGCCCGTATTTAACCCAAATATCAGTACACCGATAAATGCCGCCAGAAAGCTAGCCGCATCTAAGCGGTCGCGTTGCCATGCTGACTTTAATGTTGCCATATCAATGAGACCGATAATCGATACCATGATTGTCGCGCCTAATAAGGCATAGGGCAAAGGCGCGAGCAAATTGCCGAAAGCGATTAACGCCGCAATCATAACCAATATCGTCACTAAACTTGCGAGCGGTGTTTTAGCGCCTGAGTCGGCATTCATCGCGGTACGTGAAAACCCACCAGCGACCGTAAAGCTTTGAAAAAAGCCGCCCGCCATATTAGCCAGACCCAGTCCGGTTAGCTCGCGATTGGCATCAAAGGTTTCACCGCGCAGGCGGGCATAGTTGCTTGCGACGGAGCTGCTTGAAACAAAGATAATCAATGCCATCAAACCTGCGCTAGGTAATAGGTTTAGCGCTTCATGAAAATCTGGTACGTACGGTAGAGTAAAGGTAGGCAGACCTTGCGGAATATCACCAATCGTTGCCACGCCATGCGTTGCCCAATGCAAGCTGATACTCAATACGATGGCAATACCAAGTAGAATGAGCGGAAATAGACGCTCCGCCCATTTGGCATAAGAGGCTGACAACCAAGACCGCCAGACCCATTTGCTGCCATAGCGATTGGCAACCAACAGCGTAAAAGCCATAAAGCCAATAACCAAGGTCAGTGGATGCAGCTGGCGAGCATATATGTGCATACTCGATAAATAACCGATTAAACCATTGCCTGCAACAGGAATCGCAGTTAGGTACTTCAGCTGACTGACAAAAATCAGTACCGCCGCGCCACTGATGAAACCTGCAGATACGCCGCGACTGATAAATTGCATAATCCAGCCAAGTTTAAGCCGACCCGCCAGCCATAACATCGTTCCAACCATCAATGACAATAAACTGGCCATTAATATATATTGTTGCGTGCTCTCGGTAGCATAAGGATGCAGGCTGCTGGCTGTCATAATCGCGGTGATGGCGACGGGTCCCACTGCTTGTATATTACTCGAGCCAATCCACGCATACACCAGTACGGGTACGATAGCCGCATAGAGTCCATAGACAGGCGGCAATCCTGCCAATACCGCATAGCCTAAGCTTTGCGGAATGACGAGCACCCCAACGACTAATCCCGCGATGACGTCAGTCGGCAGAGCAGATAGCTGGTACTGACGTAACCAAGCAGGAATCAGGCGAGCAGCGATAGAAGGCATAGCAATATGTCATCACAATAAAGAAATTTAAGAACAGCTAAGAGCTAAATAACCAGTTATGCGTCTGTTTTGGCACAAAAGCGTTCATACAATAACTGTAGTACCGATAATGCATCATCGCTTGCGATACTATAATAGATTTGCTTACCCTCACGGCGGGTCGTGACAAGCTCGTCTTTACGTAGGATACCAAGCTGCTGCGACAAGCTTGGCTGACCGACACCGACCAAGCGTTCAAGCTCACTGACGCAGTACTCACCTTGAGTCAGCTGACACAGGAGTAATAAACGATCAGGATGCGAAAGCGACTTTAGTAACTGGCTGGCTTGCAAGGAGGCTTGTTGCATTTGCTCAGCAAGGTCTTTTGGCGCAAAGTCTGCGACGCTTGCTGATATATGCTTACCAGTGTGATTGGCAGATGTGCTCAATGCTGAAGTTGAAGTAGTCAGAGCGAGCTCCTTATATAAAATATAGATAGAAAGGGCAGAGTTTATAGATAAGATATGGTTATATATAGTTAATTATCAATGATATCGCCATTTATAGCAATATATCATTAATTACATTATATAAATTGATAAAATGATAGGTGGTTGCTATAGTGATAGGTAGGAATAGATAGTGAATACATCCAACTATTATAAATATGTACCTATCATACGTAAGAATTTATTAAAAATTAAAACACTCATATAAAAGCAAAGAGGTAGCCATGCAAGTTCATTCTTTCTTACATAGCGACACAGAAACTTATACCCACGTACTCGCTGACGTGCAGCAGCAATTGTGCGCGATTATCGATCCCGTCTTGGACTTTGATGCCAAGTCAGGACGCACTGATACCGCTAGTGTCGACGAAGTGATAGCGTTCGTTCGTGAGCAAGGTTGGGCGCTGGTTTACATTATAGAAACCCATGCTCATGCTGATCATATATCGGCAGCTATTCATGTCAAAGAGAAATTGGGTGGCAAACTGGTCATTGGTCAACATATCACCGAAGTACAAAAAATATTTAAGCAAATCTTCAATTTTGATAGCAGCTTTCGCACTGATGCCAGTCAGTTTGATATCTTGACCGACGATGGCGAAACCTTAGAGCTTGGCGGCATTACTATCACTGCCATGTATGTGCCCGGGCACACGCGTGCGGATATGGCCTACCTTGCCACTGACGCTGAAAAAACCGTGGTCTTTGTCGGTGATACTCTGTTCGCTCCCGATGTGGGTACGGCGCGCTGTGACTTTCCGGGAGGGGACGCTAAAACGCTGTATCAGTCTATCCAGAAACTGCTGGCACTGCCTGATCAGACCATGATGTATCTGTGCCATGACTATCCGAGCAAAGGACGCAAGCATTGTCCAACCACGACTGTGGCGGCGCAAAAGCTCAGTAATATTCATGTCAAAGAGGGCATTAATGAAGCGGAGTTTGTCGAGATGCGTGAGCGCCGCGATGCCAATCTTGAGATGCCGCGACTCATTATCCCGTCAGTACAAATCAATATCGATGCCGGTCATTTTCCAAAGCCAGAAGACAATGGGACGCGCTATCTAAAGGTACCGATTAATGCGCTTTAGTCATTGATTAGATCTCAAAACACGAAAAATAGCTTCTGAGAAATAGGTAAGTAAGCAGAAAGTTACGCACGCACAATACGAGTAGCAGCCATCCTAATGCTAGTCTGTACTATAAGTTAGTATAGTGAGATAAAAGAATGGCGGTTTTTACTAGGACTGATTCATAATAGGTGAGGATTTTGCCATGGAAATAAATGTCGGCAGTACTGAACGTTTACTACGTATTATCATTGGTGTGGTCATTATCGGCTTGGGACTTTATTTTCAAAGCTGGTGGGGTGTCGTCGGTTTAATTCTCTTATTAACCGGTTTATTCCGCTTTTGTCCGTTATATAAAATGCTTGGGATGAACACTTGTAAGCGCTAAATATTTATTAAGTTTTTATCGTAATAATAAATAAATATTAAGCATGGGTGCTTTGCTAAGACGAGTGCCAATGCTATTGATATAGGAGTTCTATAATGAGTGAGCAAAACTCTCATCTGGTTTGCCCCCATTGTCAGGCAACCAATCGTATACCTGCAGCACGGCTGAATGCGGCACCAAATTGCGGCAAATGCGGTCAGCCATTGTTAACGGCCAGTCCGCATGAACTAAACGCCCAAACGGTTAGTAAAGTCATACAAAGAAATGAGGTATTGACCATCGTTGATTTTTGGGCGAGTTGGTGTCAGCCGTGTCTAATGATGGCACCGCAGTTTAAAGAGGCTGCTAGCCAGTTGCCGCAAGTGGTTTTTGCCAAAATACAAACCGATAAATACGAGCAAGCGGCGGCGCCTTATAATATTCGTAGCTTGCCGACGATGGTGGCCTTTAAAAATGGCAAAGAAATCGCACGGCAGTCAGGTGCGTTACCTAGCGATCAAATTGTACAGTGGGTGAGAAGCTTGCATTCATAAGCTTTGATTGAGCTTTTACTGCTGATTACTAAATATAGAAAAAGCCAATATGCTTGTCGCGTATTGGCTTTTTTGTTGTGAACAGCGTTTAAAATGAGCGAAATAGCAAACTATCAACTGTGACTTACTAAGCATGAACTATCGCGCATTACTCACCATAAATCTTAATGCCATTGGCAAAGCTACAACGTTGGATACGGGCAGACTGAATGATGGCATCACGCTCGCCGTAAAGCCGTGATAGCTTTGCATCGCGTGCTTTAGTGTTGTTACTTTGACCAACGCCAAAACTGATATTAGGAGAGATACCCCAACGTCCGGCGGAAACCCCAACGCCAACACCTGAAGCGGATAAGGTTGATTGCTCATTGCGCGCCGCATCGACATAACGATTGACGCGGATATATTCTTGGCTAAGGGTTTGGCAATCATAGCTTTGATAAGTACTTGGTGGCACATATTGCGGGGTGATATTACCCGTTGAGGCGCAGCCTGAGAGACCAAAAACGCCAGCTGTTGCCAGTAGTGTTGCTGCAGTAAGAGTTTTCATAATGGCTCCATAAGGCTAAGTGAGTATATTTACATTGCATGATAGTGGACTACTGCCCTTAATTAACCGCTGTTTTGACATTACATTTTAAACAGAAAATTTTAGTCAGTGTGCTTATTTAAGATAGCAAAAAATAAGCGATTAAGATATTGAAAAATATATCATTTAGCAACGACTAAAATAAATTGCCCGGTTTGGTAAAGGCAAGTACCACGATGCCGATATAAGCCACACCTGCAATCAGAATACCGGTTTTTCTTTGGCTTGGTGTGGCAGTATTATTAAAGGCTTTGATACTGGCACTGAGGGCAGCAACGAGCAGGATAACTTTTGCAAATACCCATTGCACCGGCGCATTGACGCTCATTAATTGCACCAACATGCCAGCCCCTGAGATAATAATGACAGCATAAAGGATGTGGGTAGATATTTTGACCGCAAATGGCATTTGTTTGTTTGTGCTTAATACGAGATAGCTTTGATATAAAAACAGCGCAATTAACAGTACAGCCATGAGCATATGCAGATGTTTCATTGGATAGGATTTCCTTTAAAGGTGACGTTTGCCAGCTGATTTATTATTTTTTAATAACAGTATCTAATAACAAGGGTTTAAAAAATAGCTAACCATAAAACAGTTATCTAGCCTTTATTCTGTCCTGCACATAAAGGGCTATCAGGGCTTTGACCTTGCCACTCTGTCGGCGTATACGCATGGATAGCCAAGGCATGGATTTGACCTCCTTGTGAGGTCAGTAGCGGGTTTGCTAGGCAATATACGAGCTGATGACGCGCAACCAAACGTTTGCCTTCAAAGGCGTCGCTGACAATGGTCAGTTTAAAGTGGCTTTCTTTACCGTCAAAATAACCGGCATGATTCATTGATTCATTCACCAGTTCAATATGCTGCGCTTGCAAAGCCTGTAGCTCATTATTAAGGGCATCGGCGATTGGTGTAGTAGTAGATGTGTTAGTAGTCATAGTCATCCTTTATTTTATGGGGCTTAACCATCTAAATGGCTGATTATGCCCATTATAGCAGACGCTGAAAACTATGCTGCCATATGCATGACGTAGGCTTTTATTAAAGTAGGAAGAGGATGTGAGTAATAAACATAAAAAAGCAGAGTGTAATAACTATTACACTCTGCTTTTATCATAAATCATTAGTTACTATGACATTAGTATCTAGAGATAATTAACGACGTGCTTTTTGATATAACGGCATCACCTTTGGCAACAAAGATTGTATTTGTGCAATACGATTACCGCTGGTTGGGTGAGTGCTTAAAAATTGTGGTGGCTCACCTTGGCTGGCGCTTTGCATTTTTTGCCATAAGGTAACAGCAGCTTGCGGATTGTAGCCTGCACGTGCCATTAGCTCCAGACCAATCTGGTCAGCTTCTGCTTCTTGTGTACGACTGTGCGGACGGCTCAGACCCAAATCACCAGCGACGTTGGCAAGCTCAGCCTGACCTTGTGAGAGACCAAAGATACTGGCAGCGACTCCGATACCGGTTTGTGTGGCGTATTGACGCGAGAGGCGCTCACGTGAATGCTCACGTAGGGCATGAGACATCTCATGACCCATAATGGCAGCGATTTCATCATCACTTAACTTGAGGCGATCAATAATGCCTGAGTAAAACATAATTTTACCACCTGGCAGGACAAAAGCATTCAATTCGTTAGATTTAATGGTATGGACTTCCCATGGCCATTTTGCCGCATCAGGGCGATAGACACCGACTTGACCCACCAAACGGTTCGAGATATTTTTAAGACGGTTTAGCTGGGCTTTATTGGTATCAAGTAAGCCACGGGCTTTCGCATCTTGCAGCGTCTTGGCATAACTTTGCGCAGATAACTGCAATACTTGCTCGTTTGAGACTAACAATAGTTGCTGGCGGTCAACACCGACAGCACCGGTGCTAGTGGTACTTGAACAACCCGTCATCGCCAATGCCGATAATGATGCTGCCATAACGGTCGTGGTAAGCAGTTTTTTCATAAAAAACGTCCTCGCTATAAATGGAAAAAATAAAGTGAAACAATGCCAATATCAAAACTGTAGATGAAAGGGTAGCTTATTATTGAAGTGTGACTACCGTTTACCGATCTACCAAAGCAGTAAAATTTTACCCCAACTGTCATTAGCTATAAGTATAATAATGTTAACAACCTAAAACCTAGGCAAAAAAAGTAACAATAGGAGGTAGGATTGTAAATCCTATTAATAACAGAGATTATCAAAATAGCTTTTGTCTTTTGCGCCCACCACACCATAATTCTCTAAAAAAATCATAGTTTGATAGGTTGTTAACTTTACAAGAATAGAGTAAGCGAGCAGAGAGTGTAGATAGTTGTTATTTATTTAAAAAATTCTTTCTCGTAACACTAATTAAAAACTACTTAGAATCAATATGATATAGGCCATTTTATCTCTAGAAAGCATTAAATAGCATAGCTTTAGTTAAAAGTTTGAAAAAAGCTATTGACACGCACAGAATATTTGCTAAAATAGCCAGCCTATCGAGACGTAGTCGTTGTTAACAACATTACGATTTGATATTCAGCGGGAATAGCTCAGTGGTAGAGCATAACCTTGCCAAGGTTGGGGTCGAGAGTTCGAATCTCTTTTCCCGCTCCAAATATGGCTTGCAAAAGCACTAAAGCCTCACTTCTTATTATAGGAAGTGAGGCTTTTTTTATGCATAAAATTCGTTCCAGTAGCACTGTATAATCTTTAAAGTAAATCAATTCTATATTAAAGACCACCGTTACAAAAGACGGTTAATTTGTCACATCAAGTAAAGTTGAAACACGCATACTTATAAGGTTAATCACATATAAGTAATAACCAACCTCTTAACTACCATATAAAAAATTATATAAATAACGATTATAAGGAATAAGTATGCAAAATTTTCAACACAAAGCATTTGAGGAATTGTTTGATTTGTCTGGCAAAATAGCGATTGTGACTGGCGGCGCAAACGGTATCGGCAAAGCAACTGCACTGCGTCTTGCACAAGCTGGCGCTAATATTGCGATTGCTGATTTAAAACTAGAAGATGCCAAAGCGGCGGTCAAAGATATAGAGGCGTATGGTGTAAAAGCTTTAGCGGTTGAATGCAATATTTTAAAAGATGATGATTTGGTCGCAATGGTAGATAAGGTTGTCGCTGAATTTGGCACTGTTAACATTTTAATTAATAATGCCGGTGGTGGTGGCGGTGGTCGTGAAAATCCTACCAAAATATCGGTTGATGACATTCGCCGTGACTTTGAATTAAACGTTTTTAGTGGCTGGCGCTTGTGTCAGCTGTGCGTACCATACATGAAAGAATCAGGTTATGGCTCCATTGTATTTACCACTTCCATGTCGAGTATCAATAAAAGCCCGAATATGAGCGGCTATGCAGGATCAAAAGCCGCTGTCAATCATATGGTGGCAAATTTGGCGCATGACTTTGGACCTGAAGTACGTATTAATGCCGTTGGCCCTGGTGCTACGCGCACTGCGGCGTTAGAGAGTGTGTTGACGCCAGAGATTGAGAAGAAAATGCTCGCAAATACACCTATTAAACGCTTAGGTGAAGCCGATGACATCGCCGGTGCTATGTTATATTTTGCTGCACCGATATCGACTTGGGTCAGTGGTCAAACCATATTTGTGAATGGCGGCGGTGTGCAAACCTTGGATTAATGCAAGCATTTAGATGATTCTCTTGGTAGAAATTGATAGTACACCTGTATAAAAAAGCGTCACCAGACATTAAGTTGGGTGACGCTTTTTTATACAGGTTATTCTTAAGCTAATGGCTGAGGGTACATGTCTCTAAAAGTTCAATACAAACAAGCCGTTTTTTTAGCAGGCATTATTTTCTGAAAAAGATATGTTCTACAACCGCTATTTTCTAAGCGAAAAAGCCACCGTTTTGCTGCCTACCCAATTGACCCAACTAACGGGGAAAATACGCTGTTGTAATCTAATGAAGTTTGCCATTACGCCAGGTACGACTAAGAACTTTCGGTTTTCTACCCCTTTGAGCATAGATTTAACTGCGTTTTCTATTTTAAGCTCGCCTGCTAACTTTTTCATGCCAACGCCAGCTTGCGACATGACACCCACTTCAGAGCGGGTAAGCGGCGTATCTATCGGAGGCGGTGCAAAAACAGTGATATCAATGCCTAGGGGCTTCCATTCATAGTTTATCGACTGCATCATACCCCAAATGGCAAACTTCGACGCACTATAAGAGCTGTAGCCATAACTGCCTGTGAATGATGACATAGAAGCAGTCACCATGACTTGATCGCCACGCGATAAAAACGGACGCACAGCCGCCAGTACGTTGCGAGTGCCAAACAGGTTGATATTCATCACTCGCTCAAACTGCTCTTGACTCATATCGTCAAAGGTCCAAGGTCCTGTAATCCCTACGAAATGCATTAAGATATCTGGCGAAAGAATGTCAGCCGCAGTCGCCATTTGCTTAGTGGTCTCAGCGGCATCGGTCACATCCAGCTGATAAGTGGTAATTGAGGTATTGGATTTATTCATTGCTTGTAAAGTAGCTAAGGCTTCATCGAGCGGTTGCACGTCAAACAATACTAAATTTGCTCCTTGAGTCATAAGTTGTTTAGCTGTCTCAAACCCGATGCCAGAGGCCGCGCCAGTGACATAAACCGTCTTATTTGCAAAATAACTCATTAGGCACTTTCCTTCTGCAATGCACTATTTTTCGTGACGTCTGCTCGCGCTGAGTGACTTTTTGCTGATTTTTTCTGCAAGCTGCCAAATTTTGCCTCACCGATTAAATGACTGACTTTATGGCCGGGAATCAACCAGTAAGGGGTCGCTTCGCTGCTTGAGGCGCAGTTAGGAAAATCAGGGTTTTGAGAGGGGCCAGCAATGGTTTTTTCGACGACCATCGAGATATATTGGTCGTTACTGCCTTCTAGCGTGTTGCCGTTTAGGATAACTTCCATGCCTGTCTGTTTGGCATAGCGGCGGATGGCATTCACTTTTGAATTCATTGGCGCATAAGCGTCTGCACCAACGCCATTTTCTGAGGTGACTCTTATACCATCTGGCACGCGTGCGACTAGCGAATGATTGCCTTCGGTATGACCTGGGGTATGCACCAGTGCTAAGCCTTCGCCTAACTGAATGCTGCCTGTAAACTGAATCACTTTATCAGGATCGACGCCTTCGATACCGTTAGGACAATACCAATCTGCTTGAACGGGCAATAAGGCCCCAGTACTTTGCCATTCTTGTTTATGAATCAAAATCTTGGCATTAGGGAAGTAGGCAGCTTTATCTTTAGTGCCTAGCCAGCGGCGTATATCTTGGGTATGCAGGTGGTCGTAGCTGATGTAATCAACATCTTCTGGGGCTAAACCGACTTCGGCTAGTGCGCCTGCGACATCACGAATGATGGGAGCAACCACGCTTTCAAGCGGCGACCAGTTAGGCATCTTTTCCGTTAAGCGTTTAAAGAAGGGCGTTTCACGATCCGCTTCGATATCAGAAGGGGAAAATAGCAAGGTTTTTAATTCGCCTAAAAAATCATGATATTGAATGATAAAAATGCGGTTTAGGATATGAAGATAGGGGAATTTATAAGTGCTTTGCGTATAGACGCCGCTATAAGCATACCAAGTTGGATAGGGCACTCTGACCATATCGGCGCTCTGATAAAACTGTACAGGCGGCTCATCCATAAAGCGCTCTCGAAATGCACTTGCTTGCGTGCGAGCTACTTTTAGGCGCTCTTGTGGTAATGGACTTTGGCGAACCTGATCGAACTCATGGATGGCTTTTATACCTAACGATGATAAATCCATAATGCATCTCCTTATGACCAATGGATAGATTTCTGCAGATTATAGTAGCAACATTATTTTGGTCTTGATAGCAGTATTTAGAATACTGCTAGGTTTACCAAGTTTCATCAAGTAGGTTCCTAAGGTATATTAAATAGTTCTATTAGAACGTATCAGAATTCATCCCAATAAGGGTCATCGCCAAAACGCTCTGCAATAAAGTCAATTAGATAGCGGCAGCGCTGTGATAAAAAACGGTTCTTTGGGTAAACGGCATAGGCATGGAGTGTGGGTAATTGATATTGCTTAAGAATAGGCACCAGCTCACCTTTGGCCAATCTTTGATAAGCGATAAAAGTTGGGATAAAAACGATACCGTGGCCTTTTACTGCCAAATCCACTAAAAACTCACCGTTAGTCGCTTTGATTTTTGCATTTATTGTATGGTTATGCTTTTTGCCTTGCGCATCAGTTAGCTCGAGATTGCTGGTTTTACTAAGACCATACTGCAAAAACTCATGTTCTTGTAGCTCTTCTAGTGTCTCAGGCGTACCCATCTTTTCTAAATATTCAGGGCTGGCGCAGAGGGCATAACGAATCAGTGCCAGACGCTTTGCTTGATAACTGGAGTCTTGTAGCTCCCTAATACGAATTGCCAACTCATATCCTTCTTCAATCAAGTCAACGTGTCGATCAGAAAAGTCTAATTCAAAGTTCAGGTTAGGATGCTGGTTGGCGTACTCGTCAATGACCTCGTTCAGGTGCATGAGTCCAAATGATAGTGGTGCGGTCATCTTTAATGTGCCTTCGATGCGTGTAGGCGCGCCGCTGGTCTGCTCATTGAGCGCATCAACTTCACTTAAGATGTTGCTTACTTGTTGATAGTACTGCTCACCTGCTTGCGTCAAGTGAGACTGGCGAGTTGTACGGCTAATTAACTGACTGCCTAACCGTGTTTCCAACTCTTTGAGGCGGCGGCTGACGGCTGACTTAGCAATATTTAATTGCTCGGCGGCTTTGGTGATACTACCAGCTTCGACAATGCGCACAAACATTGCCATATCCTCTAACTGTCCCATTTAAGATTCTCCCGACTGTTCTATAAATAAGAACTGTCATTTGTAATTATTGGTGTTTATCCTTTTACATTCAACAATTATACTGGCGCCATTCTATGATTAAAACGTATTTAAACACATTCTTGGAGAGTAACGATGGACAAATTACAACAGCTTAGTGCTCCGATTGGTCGCCTATTTCTATCAATGATTTTTATTTTTTCAGGCTTTACTAAAATGACAGGGTATGCTGCCACTCAAGGTTATATGGAATCGATGGGCGTACCTGGTATGCTATTGCCTTTGGTCATTGGGGTGGAGTTACTTGGTGGTATCGCTATTTTATTAGGTTTTAAAGCGCGCTTTGTCGCTATTTTGATGGCTGGCTTTAGCGTGGTTTCAGCGCTACTTTTCCACCAGTTCTGGATTGATGAATCACAAATGAACCCATTTATGAAAAATATCGCGATGGCGGGTGGTTTCTTGATGATTTTTGCTCATGGCGCAGGCGCTTATTCAATAGATAATAATACGCACAGGTAATTTTGCCTATAATTAAAACTGAGAAAACGATGGTTAAGCGTACATTGATGCTCACTAATACTTATGACAGCTCCTTATTATGATAAATAACAATCACAGCGCATCCAATGATGATTTGCCAAGTTTTTGGCAACGTCATCAAACGCCAATGCTATTAACGGTCGTCGGTGGCGCGATTGATACCATCGGTTTTATCACCTTGTTTGGTTTCTTTACTGCACATGTCACGGGTAACTTGGTGATGGCGGGTAGTGGCTTGGTCAAAGGTGAGGACGGTCTATGGATTAAGCTTGCCGCCTTGCCGTTGTTTATTTTGACAGTCATGGTCACCAAGCTATTTATTGATCATAGTAAAAATAAGCAGCTAACACTGAGCCATTTATTGTTAGCGGAAGCCGTTTTTTTAACCTCCTTTATGATAGCTGGTCTTTACTATCAGCCTTTCGTCGATGCCGGTGATATAAGCGTGGCGATAACGGGTGGACTCGGTCTAATTGCGCTAGCGATTCGTAATACTGCTAGTAAAACGGTGATTAAACACATGAGCCCTACCGTGCTGATGACGGGTAATACCACACAACTGGGTATCAATCTGACCGATTACTTGGTTAATCGGACAACCGAAAATGGCAAAAAACTGGCACACAGTTCAGTATTGGTCTTTAGTTTTTTAGTAGGGGCATTAGTGGGTGCACTGTTATATATGCAGCTGAGTTTTTGGTCAGTCGGTTTGTTTGTACTGCCTGTGCTGTATCTGTCAATAATGGCACGCGATAAAGAGTTTTTAGAGCATATTGCTTAGAGAACACTACCAATAGAAAATGCTAATAACTAAAAACGCCATATCTTTACGGATATGGCGTTTTTAGTTAAACGCTTATATTTATGTATATTGGTGTTAATTTAAAATCAATATAGCGCGACTTGGGTGAATTTTTCGTAGTCTCTGTCATAACAGCAAGCAAGGAAAATTTATACCAGTCTCGCGTCGCTATTAACGTAATAATTTAACGTAATAATTTTATTTCGAACTGACGCTATTTAAGGCTTAGCGTTATGAAATACTGAGTTGTCTTGGTACTCTGGATGCTTGTCGATATAAGATTTTACATAAGGACAAGTCGGTTTCACGCGCAAGTTTTTTGCAGCCGCATCATCTAAGATATATTTGACCAGATAACCTGCAATACCTCGACCACCTAACTCTTCTGGCACTTCGGTATGTTTGTATTCAATACCTTTTTCATCTTGACTGGTGGTAAAAAACTCATAATCTTCCAAAGCAATCTTACCATCGATATGAATCTCAAAACGCTTTTTATCGGTATTATCGATAACTTTATAATCTAATGGTTCTCTATTTTTTTTATCTGACTTTGCCGTAGCTGACATGGTTAAATTTCCTTATATCGTAAGTATGATTAACATCTTCTAGACCCAATTTACATTCACTATCATTACATGAGCGATAGTATCAGTTTATGCTACTAGTTCTGTTATCCATATATTACGCTATCTTTATGGCGATATTGTTCTAAAAATAAGAATAGTTAATTGCGATTATCATTGTTTATCTATTAGTAGACAATAATTATAATAAATCCATTGTTTAAACGAGTTAATGAATCATAAATTCTAAAAACGTTTAACTTACTAATAACTAAGGATAAATAATGAAAACGATCTATCATGCAGCAGATTCTCGTGGCGATGCCAACCATGGCTGGTTAAAAAGCAAGCATACCTTCAGTTTTGCCAATTACCACAATCCAGAACGTATGGGTTTTGGCGCGCTACGGGTCATCAACGATGACTTCGTTATTGGCGGTCAAGGCTTCGGTAAGCATTCGCACCGCGATATGGAAATTATCAGCATCCCATTATCAGGTAAGCTCGGTCACGGCGATAATATTGGTAATAATGGTATTATCGAGACGGGCGAGATTCAAGTCATGTCAGCGGGCACTGGTATTACCCACAGTGAAATGAACGGCGATGACAAAGAAGCGGTGAAGTTCCTACAGATTTGGGTCATCCCAAATAAAATGAACGTTGAGCCTCGTTATCAGCAAGTTCGTATGGATGACATCCTAAAGCCAAATGAGTTCAATCAAGTCTTGTCGCCCAATAGCGATGATGCAGGGGTATGGATTCATCAGGACGCTTGGTTTAGCATGAGTGATTTTGATAAAGGTATCACCCAAACTTATGAGCTCAAAAACCCTAATAACGGTGTTTATATCTTTGTCATTAGCGGTAAAGTGGTTGTCAACGGCAATACTTTAGATACTCGCGATGGTCTTGGTGTTTGGGATACTAAGAGCTTTACGATGGACGTGATCGATGATGCTAAAGTATTGCTAATGGAAGTTCCTATGAGTTTTTAATGCTAAACAATGAGCTTTATCTATACGTCACATTATATCCCGTATCACATAATAAGAGGTGAATCATGACTATCGAAACCCTAGAACCGCGCTTAGCAGATGTGGGCGGCATTCCCATTGCCCGTCTGTTGCCGAATAAAGGCAAACAGCCAATAGGCGCTTGGTGCTTTTTAGATCACGCCGGTCCTGCTGAATTTGGCGAAGATGAAACCGGTATGCAAGTCGGTCGTCATCCGCACACCAATCTGCAAACCTTTAGCTGGATGCTAAACGGCGAAGTACTGCATAAAGACAGTTTGGGTAATAAGCAAGTTATCAGCAAAAATCAACTCAACGTCATGACAGCGGGCACGGGTCTAACCCAAGGGATCAGTCATACGGAGCAAAGCGTCTTTCCAGATACGGGCGGTTCAGCAGATGCCGCTCGTGGTCTAAGCATGGTACAGCTGTGGATTGCGCTACCGACCGATCAACAAATTGAACGTAACTTCCATCATTATCCAGAGCTGCCAACGTGGACGGAAGATAACGTCGAGATGATTCTAACGACGGGCAGCTATAACAGCGTGTCAGGCAAGCGTTATGAAGCACCGACTATTCAGTACTCAAAAATGGTCGGTATCGATGTCTATTTCTTAGAGGACGGTGAAGTCACGCTTAATTTAGAGCCCGGTTTTGAATACGGTATCTTGGTGACAGAAGGGCAGATCGAGTCTGAAGGCAAAATTTGTGAGCAAGATCAGTTGTTTCGCTTCCATGACAGCGATGTTGCCAATAATAAAAGTATCAAGTTAGTTGCCAAAAAAGGCACGCGTGTGATGTTTATCGGCGGTGAGCCATTAAACAACCAAGTGCTACTGTGGTGGAACTTTGTCGCGGACAATAAAGCAGAGATTGAGCAATCCATCATCGACTGGAATAACGGCCATGAGCGTTTTGGTAATGTTGACTCTGATATGCAACGTTTACCAGCGCCTGAATTACCGCAAGGTTTTAAAGGTTGAAGGTTGGTTACCATTTAGCTTTATAACTTAGTTCTTAATCACTTAAACTCATAAATAATCACTGGAGAAAATAATGTCAAACCTAAAAGATTTACAGCAATTGGCTGAAAAGCGTCGTTCTATCTATGCATTGAGCAATGAGTTGCCAGTATCAAACGATGAAATCATTAAGCTGGTTGAGCATGCGGTTTTGCACACACCATCATCGTTTAATTCACAATCGACGCGTATCGTTGTTTTATTTGGCGATGACCACAACAAGCTGTGGCAAATTACCGAAGATACATTACGTGATATGGTTGATAATGAAGAGCAATTTGCTGCGACCAAGCAAAAGATGGATGGCTTTAAAGCAGGCGCTGGTACCATTATGTTCTTTGAAGATCATAGCGTCGTAAGAGACATGCAGGCAGCTGCACCTTTATATGCGGACAAGTTCCCAATTTGGGCGCATCAAACCAATGCCATGCACCAGTATGCAATCTGGACAGCATTAGCCAGCATTAATGTCGGTGCCAGCTTACAGCATTACAATCCAATCATTGATAAAAAAGTCGCTGAAGAATGGAATATCGATGAGCATTGGGAATTGAATGCGCAAATGGTCTTTGGTGCGATTAAGCAGCCCGCAGGCGATAAAGCGTTCAAGCCCGTCGAAGATCGTATGCAAGTATTTGGCAAATAGCGTGTGTTATATTAGCTGATCAAACGTGTGCTTGATAACGAACGTGTTTGATACCTAAAGCTAAAAATAAGTAGAATCAAAAAAGCGCCATCCGACTATCCGTTGGGTGGCGCTTTTTTGTCTGCTTGAATATAATTAAGGGTAATAATAGTCTATATTAAATCGCTCATACTATTTCTTTTTACGACCCATTAAGCTATTAGCCACCCATGCTGGACCAATTAATAAGAACTGTAAATCCTCAAAGAAAGAAGGCTTTTTACCTTCAATCTTATGACCGATAAACTGTCCAATCCAAGCGAGCACAAAGATAGCCGCCCAAATCTTAAAGCCCCATGGTAATAACGTCATTACTGACAAACAAATAAGAATAAAAATTCCCATTGCCATAAATAGTGGCGTAGATAGACGCATATAAAAGAGTAGAACTAAGGCGCTAAGCACCAAAGTAAACCAGACTGATAGCGACATGCCCATGCCTAATATACTGACAAAAATCGTCGGGACACATAACCAATGGATTTTTTTATTGACTAGGTTTTGGTGACTGACTGAATACTCACTCAGCCATTGTTCAAGTGTGCGTTTTGACATTCGATTTTGACGTGTACGAGACATACTAACCTCCCTGTTAGTAAATGAATAACGTTTAAGCAATAACAGCAAGTAGATAAATGCATAAACCTACTGATTAATATCAGTTGTAGCACTAATTGACACAATCTGCCATTTTATCTGGTAAACCGCACAGTCAAACTCGCTTATTTTTTACCCTCATGTGAGTGTTTTTCAGTGTTTTATAGAGGACCAAGTCTATTGATTAGCGCGTTAATTTGGACAGTTCTACAGAATTTTGCTCGCTGCGATACCATTCATACAATCCGACAAATGAGTTCACCTGATAGACCATGGTTTGGATAGCAAAGATATAATTGCCCGACATTAAGTTAACGGTCAGCCAGACGAAGTTGGATAAAATCCATAACCACCAATTAAATGAATAACGCAAAATCATCGCTGCCTGCGCCGTGATAGAAAGTACAAAGGCAATGACGTTAATCCAAAAGAAGGAGATCAGCCCTAGGAACTTACTATTGTCATCTTCAACGACCGCATAACCATAGCTGGCGAGTAAATCATTTACGGTGGGAAATAGCGCCAAACCGATGACCATAAAGGCAATGGTCAGTAGCCAAATCCATCGACTGGCAGATTTGGGCACCATATCGCCATCCGCATCGGTGTGCTTTGACCAATAAAAAATTCCATAAAGATGACTGAAAAAGTTAAAAAGTGGCGCCAGCATCAAACCCACAGCACCAGAGGTGGCTTGTACGACAAATTCCCCTGCGGTCGCGGCCATACCAAAGCCATTACCCATAATGTTTTTGCGAAACGATAACGACACCACGCAGATCAAACCGATAAATGACACGGCTAAGTAAAACCAATCAAGGGTCGTATGTTCTGTGGTTAGCCAAAATCCTGCCGATAGAGCAATAACGCCGCAAATAAACCAAGTGACAATCCATTGCATAGCCCATTTTCCGGTAATGTTGTCTAAGAGCTGAATACGCATAAAGCCTTTTTCCTTAAAGTATAAAAACGATAATGGGTTTTTCTTATTGTTTAATAGCCTGTTTTTGCCATCACTACTATTTGTCACCGTCATTTTTGCTTTCGTTCTTTTTTGAGCCAGTTATTTACCATAAATATAGTGATTGATAAGAACTAAAGCCTGCTTATAGCGCTCATCATAATCGGGCTTATCAATCATGTGCGGCTTAATGTTATGGCGAGTGAAAATATCTACTAAGCGCTGCTCAAAGCGTCCACGCGCTTCAAGCGTACCCAATGAGCGCATACCATCATCAATCCATGGCGTATTGTTGTCGAGCATAATCGTATGGTTTAAGCGAAACTCATCGATACAAGCGGCCACAAAAGGATGGCTACGACCTTCATATTCCTCACAGAAAGCCTGAGTGGTCACAAAATCAGTATCAATAATCGTGACGGGCGCTGTTGCCACTGCAGCGGCATCACGGATAGCTTGGGCATGATTGAGCGCAATGGGGCCGTAATCACTGTACTGTAGTCCAATCTCGCTACCGCCCAAATCTGTACCGACATACAATCGTCCCATCTCTAGCGCAAAGCTGGCACCATAATAATTAGCAAGCTTGTGCACTAAGGTGGTTTTCCCTGAGCTTTCACCGCCAACAATGGCAACGGTTTTGGTATAGTCGCCACGCACCTGTGGATGCAGCGCTGACCAATGTGCGACTGGATTGCGTGCAATGGCATAAGAGTCAAACTCAGACTGTAGTGGAGTGGTAAGCACTGGCATGATTAGCTGCTCACAAACGTTCGTCTGCGCCAACGGATGATTTTCTGCGACGAACAATACCGTCTCTGCTGGCAGCGCTAACGCGTCAATCAAGCGGTGTAATTTGGCATTGCTAGCAGCCAAATCTATTGCGACGTCAGCAAAGCTCTCATGCAGTGGTAACTCAATCTCATCAGTCGTATGAATATGCACGAACGGCAAATCAGCACACGCCATCTGTAGCCAACGTGCCTTATCTTGTAAAGTGATTTTAAAGTCTGGGTGCGGTGCTGGATGCACCATAATCACGATATGCAGAGTTTTTGCTTGTCCTGCTGCGTCTAATATGCTGCGCATCTGTCCTAAATGTAATGGTTCAAAATGCCCAATCATTAAGCCTGAGTCGTACATAGCTATCCTTATCTACTCTAAAAATAATTAATCGACAGTCGTTTTTTTAGTTGTTTATCAGCATGGTATAAAGGTTTAAACAGATTTACAGGTAGGTTATTGTAAATTGGCGTTGTCATAGCAGGTGTCTTATAAATAAAACCATAAACAAATCATTCATTTTCTGGTAATTATTTGATATTTCGTTTTTGATAACAACAAATTTATAGGGACTATTGAGCTGCTATTAATTGACCATTACCAAACTTGTAACAAGGGTTGTAAGGTAGGCGTAACAAAGCTAATTATGAAACATTTTGAAATAATTATTTAAAATCAGGGGTTTACGACAGTTTACGAGAGATTAGGGTAAGCTTAAGTAGCATAAATTCACAAAGCACGTCTACATCCTCAACAGATGACATGTCAATAGTTGCTATACTGATTCGTAAGTTGAAAAGACTAATATGAATTTAAGAATAGTTTTGAAAAACAATATTTAAAAATAACGATAAATAATAGATATCAATAAATATAATTAATATTAAGAGAGGTATTTGATTTGGCTAAGTTAGCAAAATTACATCGCTCACAGAATCATCGCATGATAGCAGGTGTGATGGGGGGAATTGCCGAATATGTCGGTTGGTCTCCTACGTGGGTTAGATTGTTGTTCGTTGTTATATCCACAATGAGCGCAGCAGTACCTGGTATTTTAATTTATATTATCTTATGGATAATCATGCCAAAAGCAAGTGGTCAGTCGTATCAGTAAAATTGTTCTAAAGTCCAAAGTACGTAAAGTAATAATAGAAAACAAGGTTTAAAAAATAAGGCCAATAAAAAAATAACAGCCCACTAAAAAACAAAAAGCCTGAATCATCAGGATACCAAAGACATACCTTTCCTCCTGCCCAGATGCTCTGCATTTGGGTATTTTTTTATCTGGACGTTTAATCAGTCCTATTCGGACAGTTTAAGGATAAACAACGCTTATAACTAACTATTTAAGCTCTTGAGATAAATTTAATTGCGGTAAATATAGATAAAATAGTCAATTTTTAGTAAGGTGAGCAGGCAAATAGAGTCGTTGCCGAATAGGCTGCACGAGCGCTATCAATATTTTATTCCATAATACTAATTCCACAGTGGCTTTATTACGATGCCCCAAACTATGACAATCCACACTATGACATCACAAGTGACAACCCCGATGATAGAAGACAAAGACCCTCAACCTATGACGTTTCAAGATTTAATTCTAACCTTACAAAATTATTGGGCCGACAAGGGCTGCGTTATTTTGCAGCCTTATGATATGGAGGTCGGTGCGGGTACTTTTCACACGGCGACATTCTTGCGCTCATTAGGTCCTGAGCGTTGGAATGCGGCTTATGTACAGCCATCACGTCGTCCAACCGATGGTCGCTACGGTGATAACCCAAACCGTTTGCAACATTATTATCAGTTCCAAGTGGTGCTCAAGCCCAATCCACCTAATATCCAAGAGCTATATTTGGATTCATTAAGAGCCATTGGTATTGATCCGTTGGTGCACGATATACGTTTTGTTGAAGATAACTGGGAGTCGCCAACGCTGGGTGCGTGGGGACTTGGTTGGGAGATTTGGCTCAATGGTATGGAAGTGACGCAGTTTACCTACTTCCAGCAAGTAGGCGGTATTGAGTGTTTCCCAGTGACAGGCGAGATTACGTACGGTCTTGAGCGTTTAGCGATGTATGTGCAAGGCGTCGATAGCGTTTATGATTTGGTCTGGGCAGATGGTGAGTTTGGCCGTGTTACCTATGGCGATGTCTTCCATCAAAATGAAGTTGAGCAGTCTACCTATAACTTTGAGCACGCCGATGTGCCGATGATGGGTCAGATGTTTGATTTTTATGAGCAACAAGCGGATAAATTAGTTGCCGAAGGTTTGCCATTACCAGCCTATGAGATGGTGCTAAAAGCCTCGCATGCCTTTAACTTACTTGATGCGCGCGGTGCGATTTCGGTGACAGAACGTCAGCGCTTTATTCTACGCGTACGTACACTGGCGCGTAAAGTTGCGATTGGTTATGTCGAAGCGCGTGCCAAGCTAGGCTTTCCATTAGCAGATGAGGCGCATCGTCAAGCGGCGCTCGATAAGTATTTGCCCAAAGAACAAACGGTTGAGAGTAAAGAAAGCAATCAAACTACTGGTAACAGCCAATCTACTGATGACAATAAATAGGAGCATCCCATGAGTACTATTCTATTTGAACTGGGGTGTGAAGAGCTACCTCCAAAAAGCTTAAAGCCTCTACGTGACGCGCTACAAGCAAGTGTCATTGAGCAGTTGAATGAAGCAGATATCACTTTTGACAGCATCAAAGCCTTTGCGGCGCCGCGTCGTCTAGCTATTCAGATTGACGGCATTAGCGATAAGCAGCCGGATCGTACAGAAGAAAAACGTGGTCCTGCGATTAAGGCGGCGTTTGATGCCGATGGTAATCCTACCCGTGCTGCGATGGGCTTTGCTAAAGGTCTAGGTATTGAAGCCAGTGAGCTGACCACTATTAACACCGATAAAGGTGATTATGTCGGTTATGTGCAAACGATACAGGGTCAAGCGACCACTGAGCTGCTGCCAACTATTTTTCAGACCGCGCTTGATAATCTACCGATTGCTAAGCGTATGCGCTCAGGCGCAAGCCGCAATGAGTTCGTGCGGCCGGTGCAGTGGGCAGTCTTGATGCAAGATGGTGCTGTTATTGATGCGACCATCCAAGGTCATCAGACTGGTAATCAGACGCGTGGCCATCGCTTCCACAGCCCTGATTATCATACTATTGCGCACGCCAATGATTATGAGCAACTGCTCGATGGTTTAAAAGTCGTGGCTGATTTTGATAAGCGTCAAATGCTCATCAAAAACCAAGTTAAGGCGCTAGCCGATGAAGTCAATGCTGATCCTATCGTGCCGCAAAGTTTGTTAGATGAAGTAACGGCGTTGGTTGATTTCCCGATTGCGCTACGAGCAAGCTTTGAGCCGCGCTTTTTGCAAGTGCCACAAGAAGCGCTTATCTCTACCATGCAAGCGGATCAAAAGTATTTTTGTTTGACCGACAAAGCAGGCAAACTGCAGCCTTATTTTATTTTTATCACCAATATTGAGTCAAAAGATCCTAATCAAATTATCGAAGGTAATGAGAAAGTTGTGCGTCCGCGTTTGGCTGATGCAGAGTTTTTCTTCTTACAAGACCAAAAGCAGCCATTATTTGCCTTGACTGAAAGCCTAAAAACTCGTGTCTTCCAAGATAAGCTGGGTACGATTTGGGAAAAATCTGAGCGAATTGCCAAGCTTGCTGCTTTTATAGCAACATTAATGCAGGAGCAAGGTCGCGATATTAATGTTGATGACACGGTACGTGCCGCGATTTTATCCAAAGCAGATTTGGCAAGCTCGTTGGTTGGGGAATATCCTGAATTGCAAGGTATCGCCGGTACTTATTATGCGCGCTTGAATGATGAGCCAGAAGCAGTCGCAGCAAGTTTGGAAGAGCAGTATCTGCCTAAGTTCAGCGGCGATGTATTACCAAAAACACCCGTTGGCATTTGCTTAGCATTGGCGGATCGCTTGGATACTCTAGTGGGTATTTTTGCCATTGACCAAGCACCAACGGGTTCAAAAGACCCATTCAGCTTACGTCGTTCAGCGATTGGTATCCTGCGTATTCTCATTGAAAAGCAGCTGCCAATTAATCTAGTGGCTCTCGTTGAGCAAGCAATTAAAGGTTATAGCACTGCTGACGGTAGCAAAATTACCAAGATGGGTGATACCTTTACCCAAGTGATGGCATTTTTAAATTCACGTTATCGAGCGATGTACACCGAGCAAGGCGTCAGCGTTGATACCATTCAGGCAGTGCAAGCGATTAATCCGCATATGCCGCTCGATTTTGATCAGCGTATCCGCGCAGTACAAGCATTTAGTGAGTTGCCACAAGCCGAGAAGTTGGCTGATTCGAACAAACGTGTTGCCAATATCTTAGCCAAGTCAGAAGTGAGTGTCGCTGACAAGGTCGATGAAACGTTATTATCCGAACCAGCTGAGCAAGAGTTATATCAGGCTATTAAGCAAGCACAAACGGCTGTAACGCCACTGCTGGAAACAGCTGACTATACACAAGTATTGCAAACGCTGGTCAGTTTAGATGCGCCATTGACGCAATTCTTTGCTGATGTGATGGTCAACAGTGAAGATGCGGCGTTAAAAAACAATCGTTTAGCATTGCTTAAGCAAGTTCGTGGTTTATTCTTAACGGTTGCTGATATTAGTGAGCTGCAGTTATAGTTTTATGACCATCTGAGCATCTATACTATTGACTTATTAACGACATAAAAAACTGGCTTCATGTGGCCAGTTTTTTATGCGCTTATTCTAAAGCGTTAAGTTTATAATGTCTTAATCCATACTTGAAGGAGCACTGCCGTGTTGGCCGTTATCATTGTAATTCTCATTATCTGGGCTGTCATGTGGGCCTTTTATAAGTTTATGTACCCGCGTGCACCTAAAAGTATGATGCCAAAAAAAGGTGATGTGACCACACCGCGTCAGTGCGATTTTTGCGGAAACAGTTTGGCTGAATACCGCGGTGTACTCGAAACTAAGCCCGTTTCTGTGGAAGAAATTTCAGCAGCAGGTTTAGCGGTAAGTGACAGCGGTAGTGATATGAAAGGTCATAAAGAATTATTCTTTTGCAACTATGAGCATCAAGCGGATTTTCATGGCGGTAAGACTTATCAAGCAGATGCCTAACTTGTAAACTATAAGTCGTAAAACATCAGTCGATAATGTGTTATTTACATTAAAAAAAGCGCTTAGCTTCAATGAGTTAAGCGCTTATCTTTTCAATAGATCAATATTAACTTAATATCGGTACAAGCTTATAAAATAGAGTGGGCATCTTTCATAATTTTATTTAGCAAGACTTCAGACTGTTTGTTTTTCTGTAGGCGATCTTCTTCGTTTCTTTCATGAGTTTGAATTTTTTCATATAAATTTAAGCAGGATAATACCAGTAAGTTTTCTTGGCTAAGATTTGGTGCATCTTTTCTTAACTTTAGAGCAAAGTCGTTGATATAAGAAACTGCCGAGAGCAGCTCTTCTTGCTCGTGTACTGGGCAGTAGATAGGGTAGGTCACGCCAGCAATCGCAATATCGACCTTTTTAATTTGTGGTGCAGGGGCGTTTTCAGCTTTAGCGATAGGTCTTGCAGCGTTACTATTTTCTGCATTGCTACTATGAGTGTTTGAATTATTTGGCATTGCTTTTTGTGATTGATTGTCTACAGGGTTGGCGCGGTCATCGGTCATGATAAATCCTACAATATATGTCATTAAAGTGAGTTGTTGAATATCGCCACTATAAATATGGTGGTGATAAACTTAGAGGCTTAATCAGAAAAAATAAGCAAGTTAAGCGTGATTCATTGCAATCCGTGCTTAACCTTCTGCTTGATCAATACGGGTTAAGCGCTTTAATACCACTTGTGTACGCTCAGCGGCCAGCTCGTTTTTCTTTCTCAAGTCGTTATTTTGTTGCTTAATATCGCTGTACTGCTGCTTTAATTCATTATTTTGCTGCTGTAACTCATTGTTTTTTTGTTGTAGTTGGCGAATCTGTTTTTGCAAATTATCTTGTTCTTCGCCTATCATATGATGCGCTTCAGCAAGGTTTTGATAACGCTTATCAAGATCGCTCAATTGTTTTTTAGCACCGTCACGCTCTGTATAACTGGTATCGAGTTTGGTTTTTAGCGTGGCAAGTTCTTTTGGGTCAGTCGCTGGTTGTTGTTTGAGGCTGCTAAGTTCAGCACTGACAAGCTGATACTGTTTTTTGATATCAAGTACCATTTTTTCTAATATTCTAAGTTGATCATACATAGTCAGTTTTTATCCTTAACAAGTAAGCGTGAATGAATTTTGTTCTCTGCGTTTAATAATGCCATAGGTGACCGCATAATATCTATATCAACAAAGTAATTGTATACCGCTTTGTTTCGTGACTTCTATTAACCGCCGCCTTATCAATAACATCGTGCGGTGTTTGTTTATATTTAATACTACTAATTAATAACTAGGACATCTATTATGAATGACAATATCTCTGGCTGGAATACGTGGCTGACAGCATTTGATGACTGGACTGATGTGTCTATCAGTGAGGTTCATGGCTTGATGACAGGGCTGATGACTGCCTGTAATGCACCTGATGAGCCAGTATGGGCAAAGGTGTTTGAGGAGCTTAGTTTTGCGCCATTACCCGATGAAGCATTGACTTTGCTCACGGAAGAAGCGGAAGACACCGTTTTTCAGCTTAAAGATAAAGACGATGCGTATTCGTATACGCCGCTGGTGCCAGACGATGAACATGAACTATACGAGCGTGTGATGGCGCTGAAACAGTGGGCAAATGGCTTTATGACTGGTTTTGGTATTACCGATTGTAGTCTGAGTAGCGACGAAAACGAGATGCTGTCGGATTTGGCTAAAATCGGTGGCATTCGTTTAGAAGACGACGAAGATTTTGAAGGTGGCGAAGAGTCCTATCTGCATATTTACGAGTTTGCGCGCATGGTGCCAGTGAGCTTTGCTACCCGTAGGCGTAAAGCTGTTAAAGATATTGCCCTGATTGCTGGACTGGCTATCGATGCCAAAACCACCAAAGAGTTACAAGCAGAAGGTAAACTCCCAAAACCGATGCCACCAGTGATAGATATCATGAATCAAAATCGTCCGTCGTAAGTGCTTCGCTATAATGCTAGGTGGCATAGGAGTTGTGATTTAAAGTATGCTTATGAGCTGTAAGCTGATAAAAAGGAAGTTTTGATGATAACTGATAATGATATGAATCATTTGCGCCGCTGCGTTGAGCTCGCTACTGAAGCATTAGAGGCGGGCGATAAGCCATTTGGTAGTGTGTTGGTCGATGATAGTGGTAAGGTATTGCGTGAAGACCGCAATCGTACCAATACCGTCGATGCCACTTACCACCCTGAAATTGCCGTCGCAAAATGGGCCGCTCAAAATATGACCCCTGAAGCGCGTGCAAAAGCGGTGGTTTATACCTCAGGTGAGCATTGTGCCATGTGTTCTGCCGCTCATGCTTGGGCGGGGCTTGGTCGTATTGTTTATATCAGCTCATCAAAACAGCTCAGTACATGGATGAATGAGATGGGTATCACATCAACATCACCCATCAATTCATTGAGTATTCCAGAAGTTGCGCCTGATGTACCCGTTGAAGGTCCGATTGCTGGCTTAGATGAAGAAATCAAGGCACTGCAACAGCGTTCATTTCAAAAAGGCTAATTAAAACGGCTGCTTAAAAAAGCTAGGGTCTTTTTATCTTGTAGTACGATAAGGATGTCTTATGACGGTAATCAAGCATTATAGTAGTAAAAATCAAGCCATAGCTCATGCCAATTATCCTACCAATAGCATTGATTGGCTGACGCGACTGATTGCTTTTGATACAGTCAGCCGCCATTCAAACTTAGCACTGATTGAAGATGTACAAGCTTATTGTGAGCAATTAGGTCTTACGGTAGATTTGACCTTTAATGACGCCAGAAATAAAGCCAACTTATTTGTCAATGTTCCAGCTGGGGCAAACGCTGATGAAGTCAATCAAGGCCTCGTGCTATCTGGTCATACCGATGTCGTGCCAGTTGATGGACAAGAATGGACATCACAGCCGTTTACAGCGACGATTCGTGACGACAAGCTATACGGACGCGGTGCTTGTGATATGAAAGGCTTTATAGCTTGTGCGCTGACACTGTTGCCACAAGCTGCAAAGCTATCTAAAAACGGTCAGCTGCGTCGCCCATTGCATTTGGCATTGTCATTTGATGAAGAGGTTGGTTGCTTGGGTGCGCCATTGATATTGGCCGATTTAAAGGCGCGGGGTATTACACCTGATTATTGTATCGTTGGCGAGCCGACCAATATGGCGATGGTGGTGGCGCATAAAGGCATCGCCGTTTATCGTTGCCGCGTCCATGGTAAGTCTGCGCATTCGTCATTGACTAAACAGGGTGTGAACGCTATTAGTTATGCCAGTCGTCTGGTTGGGTATGTTGATGAATTAGCAGAAGAGATTAGTTATCGAAGCGATAACGATGCCATGTTTGATGTGCCGTATTCGACACTGTCGGTGGGTACGATAAAAGGTGGTACTGCGACCAATATTGTCCCTAATCTGTGTGAGTTTACCTTTGACTATCGTAATCTACCACATATGACGCAAGATGATATTCTCGCGCCGATTCAAGCCAAAGTGGCAGAGCTAAACGCACAAATGCAAGCACGTGCACCAGAGACGGGTATTGAACTGCTGCAAGAAGAAAGTGTACCTGCAATGACCGATAGCGATAGTGCCGAGCTACAAGCGTTAATAGCCGCACTGATGGGCGATGATAAACGTCATAAAGTCGCTTATGCGACTGAAGGTGGGCAGTTTACCAATGCGGGCATTCCAACGATTATCTGCGGTCCCGGTAGTATCGAGCAGGCTCATAAAGCTGATGAGTATGTAGCGCTAAGTGAGATTGAGCGCTGTGATAAGTTTTTACAAAAGCTGCTAAACAGCTTTACCATCAATTGATACAATAAGCGGCACGCCGTTCTTTTTCGATATGAATGAGCATAAAATACACCGTCTTTATGGCGGTGTTTATTTTTTCACCATTAAGCATTTAAATTTTTCTATCAATAAAAAGTAGGGGTTGGTTGATGTCTTGGCATCTGTTTGCGGTATTTTTTGCAAGTACATTTTTTATCTCAGCGACCCCTGGTCCCAATATGCTATTAGCGTTTCAGTATGGGATGAATTATGGCGTGAAGCGAACGCTATGGACGCTGGCAGGACTAAGCCTTGGTTTGTTTTTACTGCTACTATCGACATTGCTGGGTTTAGATGTGATCAGCCGCCAGTCACCTTGGTTGCTCACTATCATCAAAGCTGTGGGCGCTGCCTATTTAATCTATCTGGGCATCAGTTCTTGGCGCGATGCTGGTGATAGTAGTTTGATGAGCGATGCTCGAGAGATGGGCGAGGAAGTTGCGGCTGACTATCCTGATACAAGGCCATCTATGACTGATAAAAAAACGCCTCAGCCACGCTCACTATCTAGTGCGGCGGTCAAAGTATCGCCGAGCAATGTGACCTTATTTCGTACCGGTATTTGGGTATCGCTCTCTAATCCAAAGGCCATTTTGTTCTTTGCCGCGTTTTTCCCCAAATTCATCAATTTTAGTGCGCCGCTATGGCCACAATATATTTTATTAACCATAGGGCTGTTTTTGAGCGAAACGATTTGGCAAATCGTTTATACCTTAGGTGGTACAAAGCTGGCAAGCTGGCTCGATGTTGGTCACCGTTTGGCATGGCTGAATCGCGGTTGCGGGGTTATATTTATAATAATCGCAGCGGCTTTATTGGCTGAAGTAATGAATGGTTTTATGAATTAATATTCTTTGGCAACTATTTATAAAGCATTATACTTACTGACAAAAAAGCCGTTCACTATTGATAGTGAGCGGCTTTTTTACTTAAGCAAAATCATGTTCTAAAAATTTAAGCCAATACTTCCAAAAGCTCGCCTTTCACCATATGCGGACTAACGAAATCAGTAATACGTACACTCACGATTTTACCTAACATTTCATCCATTGTATCAATGTCATATGGGAACATCACGGTACGGGTATTATCCGCCGTACCGATTAAGCAATCAGGATGACGATTGGCGACTTGCTCGACCAATACACGAGTCGTTGTACCGATCATTTCATGGGTTTTAGCAAGCGTTGAGTCAATAATGACTTTTTGGAATTCAGCCAAGCGCTCTTTTTTAGTTTTAAAGCTCACATCATCAGGCAATTCTGCCGCTGGCGTACCCGGACGCTTAGAATAAATAAAGCTATACGAATGATCAAAGTTTAATTCTTTTGCCAAATTCAGTGTATCTTGGAAGTCTTGATCCGTCTCACCGGGGAAACCAATGATAAAGTCGCTGGATAAGTGAATATCTGGACGAATGGCTTTAAGCTTATTAATCTGATTGATATAGACGTCAATGGTATGGTTGCGCTTCATCGCCGCCAAGATAGCATTCGAGCCGCTTTGTACAGGCAGATGCAAATGCGACACCAGCTCTGGTAATTGTGCATAGGCATCGATAATATCATCGGTGAACTCTAATGGATGGCTAGTGGTATAACGGATACGCTCAACGCCATCGACATGTGAGACATAGTGTAATAACTCAGCGAAACGGCAAATACTGCCATCATCTTTTTCACCGCGATAGCCATTAACGTTTTGACCGAGTAGATTGATTTCACGCACACCTTGCGCAGCCAAGCTATCAATCTCTGCCAATACATCATCCAGTGGGCGCGATAATTCTTCGCCGCGCGTATAAGGTACGACGCAGAATGAGCAATACTTTGAGCAGCCTTCCATAATGGATACAAAGGCCTTATAGCCTTCAACGCGTGGCTCAGGTAAGAAGTCAAACTTTTCGATACTGGGGAAGGATACATCCACCGTACCGATACGATTCTTAGGAGAGAGGGCACGCTGCTCATTTGATTGATCGTAAAGTTCTGGCAAACGATGCAAAGTTTGCGGGCCAAACACCATATCGACATAAGGCGCACGTTTTTGGATATTATCGCCTTCTTGTGAGGCCACGCAGCCGCCGACACCGATCACTAAGTCCGGACGCTTTTCTTTTAGTTTGCGCCAGCGTCCCAATTCTGAAAAGACTTTTTCTTGTGCTTTTTCACGAATGGAGCAGGTGTTCATTAGTAGCACATCGGCTTCATCGATATCGTGCGTCACTTCCATACCGTGTGAATCACCCAGCACGTCAAGCATTTTGCCAGAGTCATAGACATTCATCTGACAGCCCTGTGTGGTGACGAAGACTTTTTTTGGCGCGCCATTCACTGGCGCTTGGGATATTGGTTTTTGGATAGAGTTTGGCGCTTTGAGTGCCGTAACGGCAGGCGCAGTAACCGTTGTGTCAACAGTAGCGTCATCGATGCGGGGATTAAATACAGTAACACTCATAAGCGAAGTCCATAATTGACTAAAAATATAGCGGGGTAGGTGATTAACCGGTGGCGTATTTTATCACAACCCTGCACCAATGTGAAAAGTTAGCGTACGCTTATAGGGATAATTGTGTTGAATTATTTATAATAGTATCAATTGCTTACCTGTTATTATTGAGCAACTAATGGTATTTATGACGATTATGACTGTTTAAAGCGTCGTAACACCTGTGTGTTACGCAGGGCTATCCGATTTATTAACGAAAAGTAAAGCTTATGGTTGAATGTGCAACGAGTATAGTATGATGAAGGTAACTATATCCGCACTATTGTTTAAATGAGTGTTTTAAGCAGGATGAAAAACATCATTTTAAACTTATCTTAAAACAATTTATCTAGCCAAATTATTTAGACCTATTATAAAGAGAGTCCGTATGACAAAGCCGCAAGTTGCTCAGGGTATCAAGGATAAAAATGCCCATTGCCAAAATAATATGCCCGACCGCCTCAAGAAAACGGCGCTGAAAACCAGCGTGTTGAGTCTAGCCACGGCGATGAGTGCGCTAGGATTGTCGCAAGTGGCTTGTGCCGAACTCACTTGGGGTAATGAGAGTAGTTATTCGCAAGAAGGCGCCTATCAGCCAGAACGCTACCAACCAGAACGCTACCAACCAGAAAGCTATCAGCCGGACAACTATCAGCTACAGAGCTCTCAGTCAAACAGCGGCTATCAATCAAATACTGGCTCCCAAGCAGATAATGGCGTGGGCTCTTTTACAGCGGCGGCGATTGCGGCAGAACGCGGTGATGTCAACGCCCTTTATAATTATGAGCAAGCAATGAGTGGTGGCTTGTTTGCCATGTATCCCACTTATTGGCGCATGAATGTAGACTTAAATTCGCAAAGCCCAGCGGCGGTATCGCAGTTTGTCCGTCAATATCCAGATACGGTAATGGCAGAAAAACTCGCTGCCGATTTTGCTGAAACCAAAGCGGGCGCTAACGATTATGCCGCAGTACGACAAGTGGCGAACCTGATTACCAATGCTGACGACAGTGAGCGCTGTGCGGTTGCCCTTGGTTTTAATAACGGCGGCGATAGCATGCGCGCTATGGCAGCCAAACCCGATGTCTGGCTGACGACCAAAAAGCAGCCAGCATTGTGTGACCAGTTGGCGTTAGAAATGAACAATAACGCGCTGATTAGCAATCAAGATAGAGTGTCGCGCCTCAAACGTATGCTACGTAAAGGCAAAACGGGCGATATTATGGCGTTGTCTGCACGTTTAGGCACCCCTATTCCTTACTCGTCATTGAGTGAAATTCAGCTGAATCCGTCGTCGTTTTTTAGTCGCTTTGCCCGTGAACCAAACAGCCAAGCCAATCAATACTTATATTTGTATGCGATGGGGCGCGTGGCAGAAAAATCCTATCGTGAAGCGGCGCTACAATTAGACTTTGATATTAAGCAAGACAATCAACGCTCAGCGAAGTTATTAAATGATGACACCCGCCGGTATGCTTATCGTATACTTGGCGTGCAGCGCATGAATCACAATACCGATGATGGCTTTAATGTTGAAGCGGTCGACTGGTTCCGTAATAGTTTAGATGATGACTTTAGTTTTGAAGAAGCCGAATATTACGCCATGGCAGCGATTCGTTTTAGTCGTTGGGATGATGTGGTCGAAGCCATCTCAAAAATGGATGCCGAAACACAAAAAACCAATCAGTGGCAATATTGGCTAGCTCGTGCTTATGAGCAATCAAGTGATGCCAATAAACGCAATACCGCCAAAAAGATGTATCAAAACTTGGCAAAGAGTAATGAATATTATGGTTTGATGGCGAAAGACAAAATCGGTCAACGTTTTGATGCCAGTCGCTTGGGTGGTATTAATTTACCCAATGTCAGTACCGCTGATCGCGCGCGCGTGATGCAAAATCCACACTTTGCAAGGGCGTTTGCTTTGTATAATGCCGATGCCAGTCGCGCCTATGCCAACCGTGAGTGGAACTGGGCGGTGAAAAAAGCCCGTGATAGTCGCGATGAGAATTTGATTATTGCCGCGGCTCGCCAAGCGTATGATATGGGCTGGCTCGACCGGGCGATTTATGCAATTGACAATACTGACAACGTAAACAGCGTTGCGATATCGCATCCGATGCCGCACCAATCAGCAGTCGTTCGACACAGTCAGTCGGCTGGTATCGATCCAGCGTGGGCATATGGCATCATGCGTCAAGAGAGTCGTTTTGTGGCCTCTGCACGCTCAAACGTTGGCGCGAGCGGTCTGATGCAGGTGATGCCTGACACGGCAAAATATATTGCCCGTAATTTGGGTGAGACTTATAGCGCCAGCCGCGCAAACAGCGGCGATACCAATATTCGTTATGGTACGTGGTATATGGGTGATATCTTTGGTAAGCTAAATAGCCAGCCAGTCTTGGCAACGGCGGGATACAATGCGGGTCCAAACAATGCCAAACGCTGGCAGCCAACTTATGGTTCACTCGCGGCAGACCAGTATGTCGAGTCGATTGCCTTTCCTGAGACCCGTAATTACGTCAAACATGTGATGGAAAATGCCACCATCTATAGCAGTCTATTAGGTCGTGGTCAGCCTATTAGTCAGCGTATGGGAACGATTCCTGCAGCGTTCTAATGCTTTTGTCTTACATTTAAAAACCATTATCAGCTTGCTGCTAGTGGTTTTTTTACGTCTGCTGTTTTTATCTGCGCTAATCTGATATTGCTCTTTTAAAATCAATCATAAGCTTGTGATGTCATGTTTACGTTTTTGCTATAGATTAAAGAAAGTAATTTGCTACCATGACTCTAATTACCGTCTGCGTTTTTTGATGGTTGATCCTTAGGGTATTGGTTTTTTAAAAGCAACTTAACTGCAGTCTGAATATGACCAATTCTAGAAGCTACCTTCTTCATTGCTAAATGCTCTAACCTCTTATGATTAAAAAATATTTCACTCTGCCTATATTGTCGCAAGCTAAGCGTCAGTTATGTATTCAGACAAAGGTGGGCTCGATGTCAAAGACAAGGCTAATAGAGCATTTTAATAAATGCTTAATAAGCAAAAAGTATGAAAGTAAAGGTAATGCTGCTGTTGGTATTACCGCTTTACTATTGTTGCAGGGCGCAATGGTGTTACCAGCCCAAGCCGCTAGTGCTGCCAAAACGGGGCAGCGGGTACTAATGATTGAGATGACGCCAGCGCTGTGTAGCCTACAGCCGACGCGTGCTCGCATGCGTCAGTGTCTAGAAGGTTATTCATTAACTGTTTCAGGTTTGGACATGGGTTATGGTGAGCGCTGCGGACGCGGTAGTGAGCCACATCTGACACCACTACAATTAAAAGTTGTCAATCGTATCATGCCTGATACTACCGTACGTACCCAAGCATGGCAGCGCTATGGCGCTTGTAGCCCGCTCAGCGCTAGCAACTATTTTCGTCAAATTACCAACTACGCGGGCGACTTAAAACTGCCTAATGAATTGAATACGGGTAACAGTTATACGGTCTTAAAATCTCGTTTTGTAGGGCAGATGACCCAATTAAATAAAGGTATGTCGCCTGCCAGTGTTGACTTGATTTGTCAGGTAGGAACACGCCGTCAAATGGTTTTGACTGATGTACATGTGTGTTATGAAGGCAGTGCGTTTGGTGCCTGTAGCAACGTTGTTGATAACTGTGGCAGTAAATTTATTATTTCAGGCGGGAAATAGTAAGTAACACCAACTCGCCAAGAATATCTCTTTACTATTTTCAGTGTGAGCAGTCGTTAATAAGCAAAATCAGCAGTATTATTTATTTAACAGCAAAGTTATTTATTTAATTACTTTATCGTCGTTTGAATAATGCTGCTAAAAGTTCTTCTAAATCTTCTCTGGTCTCCATCTAATGCTTTATTTTCTATGGCCTTTTTTATCTTGCCAGAACGTGAGCTCGTATAAAATGTAACAATATAGTCTTAAATAGCGTTCCCGCTTTCTCTAGACGGTTAATAGATTGAAGTGCTACACTAGCTCTCGGTTTATGACTGCTATATTCAGTGAGCAAGTTGCTATCTAGAACGATCATTCTCAATCAGAACCATCCATTAGAATCATGAATTATCTAATCTATAATTAGGGAGTATTCAATGTCAATGAAACAGCCTTTACGTGTTGCCGTCACTGGTGCCGCTGGTAATATCAGCTATGCTATGTTATTTCGTATTGCATCTGGTGAGATGCTAGGTAAAGATCAGCCAGTTATTTTGCAATTGCTTGAAATCGCTCCAGCACTTGACGCCCTAAAGGGTGTGGTCATGGAATTAGAAGACTGTGCATTCCCATTATTGGCCGGTGTCGTTCAAACTGATGATGCGACCGTTGCATTCAAAGACGTTGACTATGCTCTGCTAGTAGGTTCACGTCCTCGTGGCCCAGGTATGGAACGTAAAGATTTGCTAGAAGCCAACGCTGCAATTTTCTCAGCACAAGGTAAAGCATTGAACGACGTGGCAAGCCGTGATGTAAAAGTATTGGTCGTCGGTAACCCTGCGAACACCAACGCTCTTATCGCTCAGCGTAATGCACCAGATTTAGATCCACGTAACTTTACTGCTATGACTCGCCTAGATCATAACCGTGCAATGGCACAGTTAGCTGGCAAGACTGATAGCACAGTTAATGATGTGAAGAAAATGATCATTTGGGGCAACCATTCATCAACTCAGTATCCAGACCTAACGGCTGCAACTGTAAACGGCAAGCCAGCACTAGATTTAGTCGATCGTAAATGGTACGAAGGTACTTATATCCCAGAAGTACAACAACGCGGCGCTGCAATCATTAAAGCGCGCGGTGCATCATCTGCCGCTTCTGCTGCCAACGCTGCCATTGCACACGTGCGTACATGGGCACTAGGTACTGATGAAAACGATTGGGTCTCTATGGGCGTTTACTCAAACGGCGAATACGGCATTGCAAAAGGCTTAATCTACTCATTCCCAGTGACTTGCGCTAACGGCGACTGGTCTATCGTAGATGGCGTTGACGTGTCATCAGATTTCTCAAAAGAGAAAATGGCAGCCACTGAGCAAGAGCTTAGCGAAGAGCGTGATGCAGTAGCACACCTGCTTCCATAAGCTGTCAATTTATTAAAGCTGTTATATAGATATTGATCTAAAAAAGCCCTCTTATTAGAGGGCTTTTTTTTGCCTTGTATGCCTATTAATACAATTGATAACGTTAGCTAAACGTTGGTTAACAGCTATTAGAATAAAGCTTGCTACAATAAAGTGGTTAATTTAAATAATAAATACAATCAAATCATTATCAATTTTTTATTAAGGAAAAAGACTATGTTGGGTGAACCTGAATATAATATGAATGAGTTATTTGCGCAGTTAGGACTTGATAGCTCGGATGAAGCCATTGATAGTTTTATCGAAAAAAACCAATTAGCAAAAGAAGAAAAGTTGATCGAATCGACGGTATGGAATGACAGTCAGCGTGCCTTTTTGCAAGAAGAATGGAATAAAGATGCCGCATGGGTCGAGGTTATCGATGATTTAAACGTGCGTATGCATCCTGATTCTTAGACTTAGAAAGTAGTAAGCTACTAGAACCAAGTAAAAAACCCACAAACGTCAATAACGCTGTGGGTTTTTTTATACGTTAAGTTTTTATATGGTCATAACTATCATTCTAGCTCGGTTGCTGTGCACGCCATTCGAGTAAATCTACGACATCATTATGAATGCCTGCTTTTAACGCCTCTAAACTCTCGTAATGGCGCTCGCCATGTAAGTAATGCAAGAAGCGTACTTGTAAGGTCAAACCATATAAATTCGCTTCTAGTTTAGGGAAATGTACTTCTAATCGCCAATCATGTTCTTTATCTACCGAAGGTCTGATACCAAGATTGGCGGTGCCAAATAAGCTGTGGGGGCGTAAGCCTGCAACCCCTGTATTCTTGCTATCTGTCATTGCGGTTAAGCCATTTGGTATCACGTTACCGTCATCATCGAGGCTGACGACATCAACGGCAAAGATGCCATGTAACGCTGGTTTCAAGCGCTTTAAGTCCACATTCGCTGTGGGAAAATCCATGGTACGACCGATTTTATCACCACCAACGACGACGCCTGTCATCGCATAATCGCGACCTAGTAAGGTGTTAGCTGCATCGAGATCACCCGCCAATAATAGGTTACGTATACGAGTAGAGCTAATGCGAGCCCCTTTGCCTTTGTCATCGATAACGGTATGCATATTGGTTACATGTAGACCATAATCACGCAAAAACTGACTGTCACCAGTACGATCATGACCAAATTTAAAGTCATCACCCAATACCAAGGATTGCACGTTTAGGCGCAGTGCCAAAATATCTGCAAATGCTTGTGCTGATAGCGAGCGAAAATCGCTATCAAAGCTTGCAACAATTAAAGTTTCAATGCCATACTCTTTGAGCAAGGCTTGCTTTTCTGCAAGATTGGTTAGGCGAGCAGGCGCGGTGTCTGGGGCAAAAAACTCACGGGGTTGAGGCTCAAATATCATGACTGCCGAGCCAATATTTTGCGCCTTGGCAATGTCGCGAACTTGCGCAAGCATCGCTTGATGACCTAAATGTACGCCATCGAAATTACCGATAGTCAGCACACAGGGCGCCAAATCTACTGGTTTATTATTTGCAGACAAAGCGCGTGGTGACGCCATCAGTTGCTCAAGAAAATAGGTGTTCATAAATTTTCAGCTATGATAGATAAGACCAGATAAAAAACGAAAAAACACATCGCGACTTAAAAACAATATTTTAAAATATCTCTCTGTATCAGATGTGTCTAAAAGAGGTGTCTAAAACCAGTCATTATAAAGTAAAATAGCCCCACTAACATCCTATAGTCTGCTGATAATCTAACAACCATGCCATGGCCTCAAAAGCTGGTTTTCATATTTGGCTTACGTTGGTCGTTTTCTGCTAAGGGCTTCTGCGACGTACGTTAGATGAATAGTGTCAGGGTTCATCATTAACATTAAGCAGCCGTTGTTTATTACTCATCATTTCTTTTTACTATCAATAATCATGGAAACGCTATGACTGATGCTGTCTCTATCGCTGCTTGTCATGATATCTCTCACTCTATAACACCTATTTTGGCAATTCATGAGCTCAACGAACACTTTACGGTACAGCGTGTTAATAAGGCGGATTTACCAGCGATTTTAGCGATTTATAACCAAAGTATCGCGGGCAAACAAGCGACTGCTAATTTAGCACCAGTGAGTTGTGAAGAGCGTCAGCTTTGGTTTGATGAGCATTTAAACAATGCCACGCGACCTATTTATATTGTTAAAGCTGTTGTTGAAAATGTAGATGAACGGATAGAACAAACAGCGTCGCCAATCGTCGCCTGGGGCAGCTTTAGCGATTTATATGCACGACCGGCTTATCATATCAGCACTGAGATAAGTATCTACTTGCATCAGGATTATCACGGTCAAGGATTGGGTAGCTTATTGACGCGTTGGATGCTGACGCAAGCACCGAGCTTAGGTATTCATAACGTGGTGGCGCTTATCTTTGCTCATAATCAACCAAGCTTAGGATTGTTCCGTAAGCTTGGCTTTGAGCAATGGGGCTATATGCCAAAGGTGTGCGATATGCAGGGGTTTATCGCGGATGTGGTGATGCTTGGTAAAGCAGTGAGGGCAGATAATGGCGCCACATAAAGAAAAGTCAGATAACAGTAGACCGATTTTTAACCTAAAATTTTCCATTTTCCGTCTATCTTTTGCAGCTCATAAGTCAATGATGTCGGTTCACTTTGTCCCCTTAGCATCAACTCACCAGTGATGGTGGCACGGGTTTTGTTATCACTGTATTTGGTATCAGTGAAAGTGACACCATCAACCGTTTGTTGGAAAGCCGATTGGGTCTTGGCAAGCTCTTCCTCGAAGTTCGCCATATCTACTTTATAATAAGTAGCGGCTTGTTTCGGATCGCCATAGTACAAGCTGTCTAGTGCTTTTTTAACCGTATCTTCTGGCGTACCGTGTTGGGTCGGATTGCTCACTAAGCTTTTTTGCTTGGCGGAAGCGGTGACTGGATTCATATTATCGTTAGCAATCGTGGTTTTATCTTTATTGTTAACCGCTACCTGCTTATCCTCAGTGTCCTTTAAGACTGCTTGACCAGCGCCATCGTTCTCAGAGGTTTTCGCAACCGCTGCAGTGTCTTCATTACTGCTTGTAGGATGAGCTGCTGTCTCTGCTTCACCCTTATCATTATTGCTACAACCACTTAAAAGCAGTCCGGTGCTCAGTACACCAGCAGTCACTATGGTCGGTAAGCGTACGAAAGCTGATGGTAACCTTGATTGTAACGCTGATAGTTTAGTCGTCATATTGATCCTCAAAATTCATTTATTCATTAAAGAGCAATTATGCCAACTATCAGCGGCATGCACTGTCAATTCTCATACCAAGCTTGTTCTGGTTTGGTAAATTAAAGCCTCACTTGGTTTTCAATAATTAATGTTTAACGCTTACTGTTTTAACCATGTTTCAGATGGCGAGGACGGAATCCCGTTGCCAATAATACTATGCCATAAACCAGCGCACCGACCACACACATAATCAGTAGCGCGACCAAACGTTGCCACTGTGCTTCATTGGTTGGAAAGTAGGGTAGCATGACGTAAAGTACAGCGACCATGGCAGTGGTAGAAACTGCAAATTGCGCAAACAGCTTTTTCCAATGACTGCCAAAGCGGAAAATCTCACGCTTATGCAAGAAGTAATATAATAAGCCAGCGTTCACAAATGATGCGCCAGTCGTCGCAAGTGCTAGTCCACCATGTAACGGCATGTCAAAAAAGTAAAATATGCCAATAAAGATGACACTAAAAATCATATTAGCAAAAACGGAAATAATACCAATTCTGACTGGGGTACGGATATCTTGACGAGCGAAGAAAGCAGGGGCAAAGACTTTAATTAACATAAAGCCTAAGATGCCACCCGCCATGCTTTTTAGCGCGAGTGAACTCATTTGCGCATCACGTAAGGTAAATTCGCCACGTAAAAACAGCGCTTGCATCAGCACATCAGACAGAATAAATAGCGCTGCCGATGCAGGTACGCCGACTAAAATGATTAAACGTGCTGCCCAATCAATGGTCTTTTTAAAGCTGATATCGTCTTTTTGCGCTTCACTTTTTGATAGGCTGGGTAAAATAACCGTACCAATTGCCACGCCAATTAAACCAAGTGGTAGCTCGCTCATACGCTCAGCAGCGTATAGCCATGAGACTGAGCCGCCAATCATCAAAGAGGCAAAAACAGTATTTAATAGCAGATTAATCTGAGTCACCGATACGCCAAAGATAGCCGGTAGCATTAATTTTAATATACGCCTGACGCCTTCATGCTGGAAGTCGATTTTCGGCATCACCAGTAGCTTTTGTTGGGACAATTGTGGTAACTGAATTAGAAGCTGTAATAAGCCTGCGATAGCGACCGCGTAACCGAGCGCCATAATGGGCGTCTCAAACATCGGTGCAAAAACCAATGCGCCCCCAATCATACATAGATTGAGCAATACGGGTGCAAAAGCAGGCGCGGCAAAACGCCCGTAGCTTTGCAAAATGCCGCTGGCAAAGGCGGTCATAGAGATAAATAATAAGTAAGGAAAGGTCAGGCGTAACAGCTCAGCGGTGATGGCAAATTTATCGGGCTGATCAGCAAAACCGGGCGCAAATAACGTCACGACCCATGGCGCCATTAAAATAACCACCACGGTCAACATCGACAGGATCAATAGCAGAGCGCCTGAGGTGCGACTGACTAATATCTGTACTTCTCGTAAGCTGTACTTCTCTTTGTATTCCGATAAGACAGGCACAAAAGCTTGACTAAACGCGCCTTCAGCAAACAAACGTCGCAGAAAGTTCGGTATCTTAAAGGCGACCAAAAAGGCATCCATCAGACCGCCAGCGCCAAAGACACCTAGTAATACGATATCGCGTACCAGACCTAAAATACGCGACAGCATGGTCATACTACTGACCACCATGGTTGAACGAAATAACCGACTTTTTGCCATGAGAACCTATTCTGCTAAGTTGCTTGCTGATTTACGGGAGTCAAAAAAACTGACAGATTATAGCACTTTCATCGTCCTGATAAATGTGTTGGAGGTGGAATATAGGTGACTAAAAAAGCGAGTTTTATTATTCTTATTTTACTAAAGATTTAAATTGTTTTATAAATATCGTTTAGTAGGCTAAATAAGTCGGTACGCTTATTAATCATAGATGCTCTATAGCTAGCTGCATTATCGTCATTAAAGGACATGTCTATAGGCGATACTCTTTTTTTAAAGGAAACAACTGACTCTCCATATTCCCTTAAGGCAATTTGAGCATTCTCATATCCAAATAATAGTAATAAAGACTCTGCCTTAGTTAGTTCACTAAAACCATCAAATAAATTACTCTGAGAATCTAGCAAGTTATTAGATGGTGAAATGGAGCTGTCTGACAGTAATTTTCGACGCCAATCAGAAGAGAGAGACCAATACCTTAAGGCGTTATGATTAAAAATTTCAACTTTTTCTGCGACTTCCTTTAACATCTCAAACTCGCGTTCTACTTTAGCTTTTTTAAGCTCGTTACGATGTTGTGTGGAAGATGATAGGAAAGTAATAACGCCTGCTATCAATGCGCCCAAACCTATCTTCACTGCTGAATCGACCACTTCAATCCAAATCATAATGTTTCCAATCGATGATTAATCATTATTAAAGTTGAGTAGACCTTTTATTTTAATAGAGCTGTAACCATCTCACGCAACTTTTTCCATTCAAAATAATCACCGGGATCAGTCTTGCGACCGGGCGCAATGTCACTATGACCAGTCAGATGCCGACGGGTTTTTGGATAGGCGTCATAGATGGCGACAATAACTTTGGCAAGCGCTTCATATTGGTCAGTAGTGAAGGACACAAAATCTGAACCTTCAAGCTCAATGCCAATGCTATAATCATTACATTCAGGGCGACCCAAATAGCTAGAGCGTCCGGCATGCCACGCGCGTTCGTTAAAATTGACAAACTGGGTAATCGCGCCATCACGCTCTATAAATAAATGCGCTGAGACTTCTGCGCCTTTAATGGTTTGAAAGTAGGGATGTGCTTCCCAGTCTAGTTGATTGGTAAACAACGCTTTTACGTAATGTAGACCATCAGTATCGCCAGCCCCGAATTCATTGGGTGGCAAGCTAATATTGTGAATAACGATGGCGTCAATCGTGGTGTTTTCAGGTCGTTGATTATAATTTGGTGATGTAAGCCAAGTCGCGTCTGATAATCGACCCGCATTGATAGTCATTGACGATGCTGTGGACATAATATTCTCTTTTATAATGTGATTAATAAGTGTGCAGTACATGCTGGTGGTGAGCAGTTTCTTATAAATGAATGGCGCAGTTACTTAAAAAGCCGTCATTCAAAACAGTGATTCATCATATTACTCTGACGATTCGATGGACCTAATAACGCGATAAGCGTATGACTCCTACCGTGCGAGATCTTACTCATGTCTATATATTCAAATCTTCTAGCGATAGATTGTACGCCAACAAACATTGGCAGGCGCGCGCGTTTGCCGCTCACGATAGCTGGACTGCTGCTGACCGCACAGGCACAGGCATTTTTGCCGACGCCAGCATCGCTTGTGACGACGGGGGAGTTAGCGCTAGATACTACTGACGCTAAATCACAAAATGCTGAGCCAATATCAACGGCTTATGCTGAGACGGTTGTTGCCGAATCAAATAATACCATCAAGCCAGATAGTGTCTCAAATACCGCAGTCACTTCTCGGACATCTAACAATCAAAGTGCCAACAATACTAATAATAATGGGGCGAACACCCAACAGCTATTAGCATCATGGCGTCAGCAAGCAGAAACAGGAAACCTAGCCCAACATATAACATGGCGACGGTTATTATATTTTTTTGATGATCAAAAGAATTTAATCGGCAAGAAAAAAGACAGCAGTATCGTTGATGATGCTGCATTTTACTTAAGTAAAAATGGACAGCAAGATTCAGCGGCTGAGCTTGATGCATTGCTTGTTGCCCTTGCTGGCGAAATGGTTACGACTCCAGATAACAGGACTGCTAGTAATCGTGCGACTAAAAACTCGGGACAAAACTCAGTACTCTGCCGTTTTCCCGCGCGCGTCCAATGGCTGACCGATACACTCAATATCGACAAGAGTGGTTTACAAGTCGACTGTCCAGAGCTGAATGAGTGGATGCAAAAGCTGGCACCCGAGCAGCTGTCTATTATGTTTGCGCAAGAATATTTAGACAATCCTATCTCAGCTTTTGCTCATACGTTATTGCGCATCGATTCTAAAGCCAGCGTGGCGGATCCAAGCCAAATTCATCATGCTGTTGCGCTCAATTATACGGTGGGCGGTGACTCAACCGATAGTTTTTTGGTATACGCCGTCAAGTCGATGATTGGCGGCTATGACAATCTCATTGAAATTGACCCTTATCCCGAAAGGCTGGCAAAGTATCTGCAAGAAGATGAGCGTGATGCGTGGACCTATCAATTGGATTTAACCCCAGCAGAAGTGCAGCAGATTATGTTGCATGTCTGGGAAACCAAAGATTTGAAATTGCCGTATTATTTCACCACTGATAACTGCGCGTCTGAGATTTTACGCTTAATTGATGTAGTACGCCCGCAGCAGCATTTATTAAGCCGTCTGCCTTATGCTGTTATTCCCTCAGATGTCGTGCAATTATTGGACAGCGAAAACTTACTTGCCAGCACCAACTATACACCCGCTGATAGCACCTTGCGCCAAGCGCAGTTAAACAAGGTCAAAGAGCAGCGCGAGCAATTGGGCTATCATAACAGCGCCAAGCAGACGTTGAATGAGATTAAATCTGCCCAATTGAATCCAACGTCGAGCATAGCATCCGACGGACAAACCTTACTACCACGCCGTATTGCAGTGGCGGATAACAATCCAATAGACAGGCATCCGCTGCAAATGGGTTTTATCGGACTAGGGGAGCGTGGTGATAATAACTATATCGATTTGGGCGTGCGTGCAGGCTATCACGATACTCTTGATCGTCCGTCAGGATTTCCACAATTCTTTGATTTAGAAGGCGCGGCTGCGACTTTACGCCTCTATGATACTGATAATGATAAGGCCAATCAGCCAAGAAGTGTGGTTTTGCAAAATGTGAACTTGGTGCGTGGGCGTTCGTTTAATCCAGTTAATTCTGCCAAAAAAGGCAAAACCTGGGGCGCAAGTATTGAAGCTAACCGCGTGAACGACGGCTCGCAGCAGGATGGCAGCGATCATTTAGTCGGTAGTCTAGGCTATGAAACGGGTTGGTCATGGGCATTTGGCACGCCTAGCGCGGGGACAGGCGAGATGCCGCCGCAGCTGTGCTATACATTTTTGGCAGGAACGGCGCAAGCAGGGCGCGGTATCAATAAAGGCTTTCGCGTTGGCGCAGGCATCAATGCCGGTTGCCGCTATCAGATTAACAATCAGTTACGTGCGCAGGCTGAATTGCAACTGCCATATTGGTATCATGGCAGCAGCGATGAGTCTAATGCTCGTGGTCATTATTGGCAGCCGATCTCAAGCTTAGGTTTGCAATACGATATCGATAAAAAACAAGCATTACGTATCAATGCCAACTACGAATGGCAAGATCGTATCGATGCCAAAGAAGACATACAGCTGTCGTATAGACGCTATTTTTAGGGTTAGCTATTAAATTATAAAAAACCTTCTTAGCTAGTCATTAGCATAGACAGCCATTAGAAACAGTTTTTAAATAAAGGATGCATAATGAATACGCAAAATTTACTGATTATTGGTCAAGGTGATATTGGCTTGCCGGTTACCAATAAAATGGCGCAGGACGGTTTAAACGTCACTGGGCTGGCACGTCGTGAGCGTCATCATTATGCTCTAGATGATAAAGCTAACTTTTTACAAGCCGATGCATTAACGCTAACTACAGAGCAGCTGCAAGACTTTACGGCGTTGGCGATTATCGTCACTCCTGATGAGTATTCAACCAGCGGTTATCATGACAGTTACTTAGCCATCAGCCAGCATTTGGCAACATTGACTGATAAACTGACCAACCTTGCGCGCATTGTTTTTATTTCATCAACTGCTGTCTATGGGCAAGATAATGGCGAATGGATTGATGAAGACACCGCGGCTGTGATGCCTGCGCGTGAGGCATCGCAAGTGATATTGCAAGCGGAACAAACACTTCAACAAGGTTTTGGTGATAAAGCCATCATCATTCGTCCAAGTGGTATTTACGGACGCGAGCGCCTCATGCGTCTGCGTAACGCCAAAGAGAAACAAAAAGAGCCAGTGGCCGCCGCGCATTGGAGCAATCGTATTATGGATCGCGATTTGATTACTATTATCGCTAATGTCATGACTATAGACACGCCAAAACCCCTTTATATCGCCACGGATTATGCGCCAGTCACCACTTTTGAGCTAGGTAGCTGGTTAAGTGAGCAGATAAATGAAGTACCTCCTGTTATTGATAACGATAAAACGGCGGTAACGGGAAAACGCTTACACAGTAATATTCCATTAGCTTGGCTAGATTATCCTGATTGGCAAGTAGGCTACCGAGATATTTTGCACTATCAAGATAAAGAGCAACATCAAGAGTAAAATGTCATTTTGATTTGATTGATTTTATTTTTACGACTTTTAAATTTGCAAGTCTAGGGAAAATTCATGACCCAGCCTTCTACTTCTGGTGACCGTTTATGCAGTGCTAACTTTATAGCAGAAGAGGAACAGCTTGCAGAAGGTCATGCTAAGCAATCCGCTGTTTTAGCAAACAGCCAGCAGCCTGCAATTGTACATCCTAATTTTGACCCAAAGCGTTTGCCATTGGACCCTGCACGGCCATTGACTGATATTCCAGAGCCTGCACGGCGCTTAAATAGTCAGCTGCGCCGCTTATATGGCAGTTCGACCCGTTTTTATCAGCCCAATACAAGCAGCCTATCGAAATGGGCATTAATGGCTTCAGAAGCATTGGCTGAGCATTTATCACTGCTCAGTGCCGCAAGACTGGTTGAGCTGCCCGAGAGTTTTTATCACAATCATAGCGAGCAGCCGTTATTGTCTTCATTAACTGATATGACTTTGCTTGATATGGCGGATATCCAGCGCGCGCTGCAAACGTATCCAAAACTGACGCGTTATGGGTTTTTAGCTGCTGATATTATAAATGAAGACAACATTAATACTGATAGCGGGCAGGCTAATAACCATACTACTGATAATAATCATATTAAGAAAGCTTTAGCATCAGAATCTTTGCGAGTATTGACCAAACGTTATAATCCTGATGAGCTACTCAATAGTGTTTATGCTGATGACTGGCAAGTGATATTGCAGCCGCAGCAATTTGATAGCGGCGAGGGTAGTTTGGCGACTGACCTTATGGCGTGTAGCGTCGCCGTCCACGCTTTAAAGCACTGTAGTACGCGTAAGACCATCAATCATAACTATAGCGCGGCGCAAATTTGTCAGCATCTGCGCAGCTACCTGCTCAGTCAGATTGTTTTTGAGCCAGCACAGCGTCATGCGTACCGCCAAGTACGTCTATTTACTGGGCATATTATCGTTGCTGCCTATCATTTGGGCTGGGACATACACGTCAATAGCGATGGTCAATGCTACTTTAATATCTCATCACGTTGTGGCTTATTGACACGTTACGCGAATATGCAGGATTATGATATCAATGGTTGGTCAAGTTAAACCACCACGACTATAATGCGCTTCACAACTTTTTATTGTTTAACTTTCCATTTTCTTTTTGTTGATAGGAATGCCCTATGCTTAATGCCACAACGCCGAATAACCAACCTGCTAACAACGCGTCATTTTCATCGCATCAATTTATCCAATTGGCTTTAGACAATCAGGTTCTAAAGTTTGGTGAATTTGTTTTAAAGTCTGGACGTATTAGCCCGTATTTTTTTAATGCAGGCTTGCTGGCATCGGGTGAGATGTTATCGTTATTAGCGCGTGGTTATGCCGATGCCTTGGCTGAGCAGATGGCTGCACAAGGTTCAATGGCAAACGCTGGCGCAGCTGAGCAAGAGCTGGTTATTTTCGGTGCCGCTTATAAAGGCATCCCATTTGTGGCGGCAACGGCGCAAGCATTATGGCTGCATCATGGTATCAACGCTAAATGGGGTTATAACCGCAAAGAAGCCAAAACCCACGGTGAAGGTGGTAGTTTGGTGGGCGCTGATGTTCAGGGCAAAGCAGTCTGGGTACTTGATGATGTGATTACCGCTGGTACGGCGATGCGTGAAGTGGTTGAAATTTTAGAGCAAGCGGGCGCAAGCGTTGCGGGTATTATTGTCGCTCTTGACCGTAAAGAAAAGGGTTTAGCGGAGTATTCTGCTATTCAAGAGTTGGCGTCGACATTAGAAGTACCAGTGCGTGCCCTTGTCGATATCGATGATTTAATCAGCTACTTAGCAGAAAGTAGCCCAGAAAAAGATGCGACCCAGCTTGCAAAAATGCAGCATTATCGCGCTCAGTACGGCGTATAATTTACCGCAGTTTTTACTGTATTTTAGCTATGTTCCAGCAATATTTGAGTGAAGTTTGAGTCATGTTGGCATGTCATTAATGTCCGTTTGAACGATTAATACTATTTTAAATAATTAATACTATAACGTAAGTGAGCCTTACCATGAGCCAAGAAAACCAAAAGAAATCTTTAAATATACTCGTCATCATGGACCCAATCGAGCAGGTCAATTATAAAAAAGACACCAGCCTTGCGATGATGTGGTCGGCGCAAGACCGTGGTCACAGCCTTGGCTATTGTCAGATTCATGATTTATGGTTGGATCGTGGGCAGTTGATGGTTGATACCCAGCCGGTGACGGTCAAGCGTGACCCTGAAGATTTTTATACATTGGGCGATAAAGCGACAGCACCAGTCAGCGACTATGATGTGATTTTGATGCGTAAAGATCCACCGTTTGATATGCGCTTTATCTATGCAACCTACATGCTTGATCATGCCAAAGCCGCAGGCGTGCTCGTAGTTAATGACCCACAAGCGATACGCGAGTGTAACGAAAAGCTATTTGCCACCTGGTTTAGTAATTATATGAGCCCAACGATTGTGACCAGTAAACAGACGCACATTCGCAAGTTTATTACTGAGCAGCAAGACGTCATCGTTAAACCACTAGATGGCATGGGTGGCACTGGTATTTTTCGTTTGACTGCTGACAGTCCAAATATCGGCGTCACGCTCGAGATTTTAACCGAGCTTGAGACGCTACCAATTATGGCACAGCGCTATTTGCCAGAGATTAAACAGGGCGATAAGCGCGTGCTAATCGTCGATGGGGAAGTGGTCGATTATAGCTTGGCACGTATTCCAGTGAAAGGCGAGACACGTGGTAATCTTGCTGCAGGTGGTAGTGGTGTTGCTATGCCGCTCACTGATATCGAACGCCAAGTGGCCCAAGTGGTCGCACCGATTGTCAAAGAAAAAGGGTTGATGTTCGTTGGTTTAGACTTAATCGGTGGTCGTATCACGGAGATTAACGTTACTAGTCCAACGTGTGTACGTGAGATTGATGATCAATGCGGTACGGATATCGCAACTGATTTTATTATCGCTATCGAGAAGAAGCTGTCAGTTTAAGTAATGCTGCTTAAATAAAACAATGTATGCAAAGCGGTAAGGATACAGTGATTTATCACTAAGCTATATGCACAATACTTAAAAAACATTGTGCTAAGATATATCGATACAGAGTGTCTCTTAAAAGCTTATAAAAAAACTAATAGAACGTTACTACAAAACGATATTTATATGAGTTTTTAATAGGATATATAAAAGCCAAGTCGCGATTGCTCACGGCTTGGATTTTTATTATTTGCGCTGCATAAAGTGCTGTCTATCAGACAACGATTTACACTATACTATGCGGGCTTTTATAGGGTCATTTTGTTTCGATAAATAATATAGTCAAAAAATAATAAGTCTTTCATATAAATAAAGAAAAGATAGGCAGGCGTTCATGAAAACACCGCATATATTAATGATGGCAGCTGGTACAGGCGGGCACGTATTTCCAGCGCTTGCGGTTAGCGAAGAATTGACCAAGCGCGGCGCTGTTATTCATTGGCTTGGTACGCCAAATGGTATGGAAAATGGCTTGGTTGCACCAACTGGCTATCCTTTTCATGCGATTGATATGCAAGGATTGCGCGGTAAAGGATTGGGACGCTTGCTGAAGCTACCCGTTACTTTATTGTCAGCGACGATGGCGGCGATTAAAGTCATTCGTGGCAATCAAATAGATGTGGTCGTTGGCTTTGGCGGTTACGTCACCGCGCCAGGTGGCATTGCCGCGCGTTTGACCAAGACGCCGCTCATTATCCATGAACAAAATGCCATTGCGGGCATGAGTAATCGGTATTTGGCCAAGATGGCAACCAAGGTCTTGCAAGCATTTGAAAATACCTTTGCCAATAGCCAGCTAGATGCAAAGATTGAAACGGTGGGCAATCCGGTACGCAATGCCATTAGCGGTGTTGCCGAACCCAGTATGCGTTACGATATGAATGACAGCTCGCCGCTTAAATTGCTGGTGGTTGGCGGCTCACTTGGTGCGCAAGTGTTAAATGAGACGTTACCCAAAGCACTGGCATTAATTGACCGTCCTTTTGAGGTACGTCATCAATGTGGGCGCAATAATGAGGCTGCCACACAAGCAGCGTACGATAGTGAAGATTTAAGCGCCCATCAATTTACCGTACAGCCATTTATTGATGATATGGCAGCAGCATACAATTGGGCGGATATTGTGGTTTGTCGGGCGGGTGCTTTGACGGTTACTGAAATTCAAAACGTTGGTATAGCGGCAATATTTGTACCGCTACCAAGCGCGGTTGATGACCATCAGACGGCAAACGCACGTACCTTGACCTTGCACAAAGCGGGGATTTTGCTGCCACAAAGCGAGCTGACTCCAAAACGCTTGAGTAATGAGCTGGCCATGCTAGATAGGCGAGCTTGTTTAGAGATGGCAGAAAAAGGACATGCGCTTGCCAACCGTCATGCCTGCCAATATGTAGCCGATATTGTCTGGCAAGCTGTATAAAATCTAATTTTATTACCTATTATTAACCAAATTTGTTTGTCTACAATAAAGAGAAAACCCTATGCCAACCTCTGCTAAATCTTTAACTAAGCGTTTGATTGAAATACCAGAAATGCGCCGTATTCAGCATTTGCACTTTATCGGTATTGGTGGCTCGGGAATGTGCGGTATCGCTGAGGTTATGAATAACCAAGGCTATAAAGTCAGCGGTTCTGATATTGCTGAAAGCTTGGTCACTAAGCGCTTACAGCAGATTGGTATCACTATTGCGATTGGCCATGACTCTAAAAACATCGCCAATGCCGATGTCATCGTCGTATCGTCTGCTATTGATCGCAGTAACCCTGAAGTAAAAGCGGCGCTTGAAGCGCGTTTGCCAGTAGTACGCCGTGCTGATATGCTCGGTGAATTGATGCGTTATCGTCATGGTATCGCCGTCGCTGGTGCACATGGCAAAACCACCACCACCAGTCTGCTGACGACCATGATGGCGGAAGGACAGCTCGACCCTACATATGTGATTGGGGGTAAATTAAATGCCTCGGGTAAAAACGCCGCGCTTGGTAGCAGTCGTTTCTTAATTGCAGAAGCCGATGAATCGGATGCGTCGTTCTTATCTTTACATCCGATGGCGGCGATTGTTACCAATATCGATCAAGACCATATGGAAACCTATGGCAATAGTTTTGATAAATTAAAAGCCGCTTATATCCAATTTTTACAAAACATGCCGTTTTATGGTTTGGCGGTGGTTTGCGGTGATGACCCTGAATTGTATGCCATGATTGATGATATTGGGCGTCCGGTATTAACCTTTGGTCTTGAGCCATTTAATGATGTACAAGCCATTGATTTGGTCAGCGAAGGCACAAAAACCCACTTTACCGTTTTACGCCGCGACCGCGAACCATTGCGTCTGACCTTGAATATTCCGGGCGTACACAATGTTTATAATGCGCTGGCTGCTATTACGATGGCAACCGATGAAGGCGTAGATGACGAAGCGATTAAGCGCGCCTTGCAGAAGTTTGAAGGCGTCGGTCGCCGCTTTGAGCAGCATGCATCCGTAGACATAGATGATGGCAACGTCTTGTTGATTGATGACTATGGTCACCATCCAAGAGAAGTCGATGCGACTATTAAAGCGGCCCGTCAAAGCTTCCCTGAGCGCCGCTTAGTGATGATGTTCCAACCGCATCGTTATAGTCGCACCCGTGACTGCTTTGATGACTTTGTCGAAGTCCTCTCAAGTGTCGATGAGTTATTGTTGTTGGATGTTTATTCTGCTGGCGAGAGCCCCATCGCTGGTGCGGACACCAAAGCCTTGGCACGTAGTATTCGTTTGCGCGGTGCCGTTGAGCCGACGATTATCGATAAAGACAATATTGCCCCGGTAATGCAGCGATTACTAAAAGCAGGTGACATGCTCATTACCCAAGGTGCGGGTAATGTTGGACAAATAGCGCTCGAATTGGCCGCCAATAATTTATATATCAAATAAGCCGCAAAAGAATTTTAGGAACGAGACTCATGACTATTCATAACCAAAAAAACAATAACCAAAAAAATGAAAACAACATTGATAAAAGTATTGATGCTGAGGCGAACACTGCCATTACCAATCCAGAACCAGCGTTGGCAGCGGCTGCCCAAGCAGAGCAAGAGAAGATTGAGGGCAATCAGCCACACTCTGAAGCCGTGCCTAACGCAGCAAACAGCAAAGTCAAAGACGCCCGTCAATTTGGTAAAGTAGCCGTGATATATGGCGGCAGTAGCAATGAGCGCAGCGTCTCTTTAGACAGTGGCGCTGCCGTCTTGCAAGCGCTGCAAAACCAAGGCGTTGATGCCACTCATTTTGACCCTAAGCATCAAGACATTACTGAGCTTCGTGAATACGATCGGGTGTTTAACGTCTTACATGGTCGTGGCGGCGAAGATGGTTTATTACAAGGCGTGCTGCAATGGTTTAATATTCCGCAGACTGGTTCAGGTATTTTGGCATCAGCACTCGGTATGGACAAAGTGCGTACCAAGCAGCTGTGGCAAGGCTGCGGTTTATCGACCGCGCCGTTTTCACTGCTGACCGCTGATACTGACTGGCAACAAGTGGTTAATATGCTAGGACTACCGCTGATTATCAAACCAGTCCATGAAGGCTCAAGCATTGGTATGACCAAAGTCAATAACCTTGATGAGCTTCCTGCTGCTTATGCAACAGCTGTGCAGTGCGGTGATGCGGTAATGGCTGAGCGTTGGATTACAGGTCGCGAATTTACCATTGTTATTATCGATGATGAAGCCTATCCAGTGATTCGCCTCGAGCCTGCTGATATTACCAATTTTTATGATTTTGAAGCCAAATACAATCGTAACGATACCAGTTATTACATTCCCTGCGGTCTAAGTGCTGCTGATGAAAAGCATTTGCAAGAGTTGAGCTTGGCAGCATTCCGTGCCGTTGATGCAAAAGGCTGGGGACGTATCGATGCGATGCAAGACGAAGCGGGCAACTTCTGGTTACTTGAGATTAATACCGTACCAGGTATGACCAGTCATAGTTTGGTGCCCATGGCGGCCAAAGCACGCGGTATGGATTTTGAGAGCTTATGCTGGCACATTTTGGCGCAAACACTATAAATATCCATCAACGAATGTATGAGTAATAGACGTACGATGTTTGCTTGATAAAGGTTTAATTAGCTATTAAATAGCCAATTAAACCCTTATGCCTAGATTGGATAAATATTTAGCATAAAGTTGCCTATTTTGGCTCAGCTAAAACTGGTTTTAAGATTGTTTAACGGCGATAAGTAACCTCGCTAAATACACGCGAATGTATCGCTAGCGCTGCTATAGCACAGCTTCATGTAAACTTGTGTAAATTCGTTGTTAGTAGTAGGGGTTAGGCTATTGTTTAAACGTAAAATACGTTAATATTGTAAATATTGGTCTATATTAGTGATATTTATGGTTATTTACGCAACTATCTCTTAAGTCATTCATTAAATGAGAAAAATGTTACGTTTTAATGACGATAATCGTATTTTATAAGCTGTTTTAGCTCAATAAATTGATAATATGTTGTTTTTACAGATTCCTGCGAATGTTTAGCAGATTTACCTTTAATAAAAAGCACTATTGGCGTTATGCAAATAGCTTTAAGCAAAAATAGGGACGAAGTTTATTATGGCTCAAACTGTCAATGACGTCGCTGACTTGATGAGTGATAAAACCCGTCGACCAACATCTAACTTTCAAGTACCGACTTCGGTCAGATATTTCTTTACTGTACTGGTGTTGGGTTTGCTTGTACTGATATTGATTATGGGTGGTAAGGCATTACGCGACGCACCGCCCGCTGCTATTCATGTTGATACTCAAGGATTGACGGTTGCGCAATATCGTGCATTACAGCAAGTCATGAACCAACAGAGTGTCAGCAGTTTTTTCACCTCTGACTTGCAGGCGTTAAGAGATATTACCACCAGTTTGGCTTGGGTTGACCAAGTGAGTGTTAGTCGTGATTGGCAACGTGGTATCGTAGTCAAAGCCTTACCAAAGCAGGCGGTAGCAAATTTTGGTACGGAACGTTTGGTTGATGCAAAAGGGGCAGTTTTTGTTCCTGCAGATAGTCGAGAGTTAACGCAAGAGCGCTTTGCGACATTGCAAGGCGATATGACTCAAGCGCCCGTCATTATGCAACAAATGCAACAAGTCAATGATTGGTATGCGCCGCTTGGTATGCAAGTTGAAGATATTATTTTGTCACCAAGAATGACGTGGCTGATTCGCTTTGATAATGGCCAACGTGTTATCGTTGACAATGAAAACACGGCGCAAAAACTGTTGAATTTAAGTCAGCTGCTTGGCAATCAATTAAGTAATCGCCGAGAGGAAATACAGTCAGTTGATCTTCGCTACAAAAATGGATTTACGATCGCATGGAATCTGGCGCCGCCAAAAAATACTGAAACACCACCGTAAAAGAATAAAACATCTAGAAAGCAGTCAAAATCTTAAATTTATCTGTTTTCGTGATATAAAAAGTTAACATATATAGTCACTGCGTGCTGATAGCGCTTTTTAATGATTTAATGGGGACGTCATTTGGTCTCCTGTTTAGCGATAATTTGTCTGGTACCATGAAAAATACTGAAAATCTGGTTGTTGTCCATCTAAGTGCCACGGCAGTATACGTCGTCATTGGCAGTGTTGTCTCTGCAAAAGACATTCGTATTATGGGTGTGGGGCAAGTTAAAAATAGCGACTTTTATCAAGGTCAGATAAAGCATCGTGAACGTTTGCAAGGCGCTATTAAACAAGCCATCCAAGAAGCTGAGGATACCGCCAATTGTCGTGTGCATAGCGTATGGTTGACCATGGCGACGCCTGAGCTACTAAGTAAGAATAGTGCGGGCGATGTCAGAGTTGAAGATGAAGTTGTCCGTGCCAAAGATATGGTACAAGCGCTGTCAAATGCCAAATCACAAGACTTGTCGCCTGACTATTATCTGATGCATTGCTGCCAGCAAGGTATTTATATCGACAATCAAGAATTTATGGTTGATGATGCCATTGACATGGTTGCGCACAATATTACTGTGATGTATCACATGATGATGATGCCAGTGGCTGGCCGTCAAAATATCCAGAAATTATTACAAAGCTGTGACGTAGGCATCGACCATATCGTTTTTGATGCGGTCACCAGTGCCGAATATAGTTTGATGAGTGATGAGCGTCAGCAAGGGGTTTGCTTAGTCGATATCGGTGCGAGTACCACCAGTCTTTGTGTTTATAAAGAAAATAAGCTGATTTTCACCCATTGTATCGCGACGGGCAGTCATGAGGTAACGATGGATATTTCAGCCGATGTTGGTATCTCTATGATAGAGGCTGAAAGGCTTAAAAAATCACACGGTACTGTTGATATCAATAGCGTAGATCCTAGCTCATTTTTCCTGTTTAAACCGCAAGGGTCGGGCGATGAGATTAACATCGGTACTTATAATTTAGCGCGTATCATTGAAGCGCGTTATGTGCAGATTTTTACTGAAGTGGTTCGTCAATTACATGATGCTGATTTATTAGGCTATATTGATAAAGGGATTGTACTCACAGGCGGTGGCAGTGCTATTAAGGGCATGATACCTTTTGCCAAAAAGCTACTGAAAATGCCTGTGGTATTGACCAACACCCATCCTGCTATTAGTGCTTATAATCATTTTGATAATGATGAATCGTTTAAACAGCTGAATATTCAGGTCAATGATCGCGCTTATCAAACGGCATTTGGTACATTACTATATAGTCAAAGCGAGCAGTTTCGCCGTAGTGAAAAAAGTGAGCCGGAAGCGATTCAAAAAAATCGTGTCACGGGTGTTTTTCAAAGTGCAGGGCAACGTTTTGCCAGTGTACTCAAAAAGATATTATAATCCTGCTGCACTTTTACTGAGATTAAGCAGTTAAGAGCATGCCGCAGTATTATAGGTAAGCATATTTAAAGCAACACCCTGTACAATAACGGTATATATTGGCTAAGCACAACTATTTAAGCCTTTGCCGTGTTTTATTTAAATACATTTATATATAGTAAGTCGATAGCGCGCCATATGAGTGTGTTACCACGTATCGACCCATCACGCTATCTGCAACTGGAGAAACCTTTTTATGTCAAAATACACCATGCCAGATGATAATCAGCTTCAAAATAACGGCCAGGCAAGCTTCACTGTATTCGGTGTGGGCGGCGGCGGCGGTAATGCGGTTGAGCATATGGTACAACAAGGGATTAGAGGTGTAACGTTTGTCTGTGCCAATACGGATAAACAAGCGCTCGATCGTCTCACCGCGCCGCATAAATTGCAGCTTGGCGCTAAGACCAACCGTGGTTTAGGTGCAGGAGCGAATCCAGAAGTGGGTCGTGAAGCTGCAGAAAGCGATGAAGAAGCGATTCGCGCCTTACTTGAGCACTCAGACATGGTCTTTATTACCGCGGGTATGGGTGGTGGTACAGGTACGGGCGCCGCTCCAGTGGTTGCGCGTATTGCTAAAGAAATGGAAGTGTTGACGGTAGCGGTTGTTACGACACCATTTAAGTTTGAAGGTGGTAAACGTATCAAGGCCGCTAAAGCCGGTATTGAGCAGTTGACCAATTTCGTTGACTCTATCATTACCATTCCAAATGACAAGCTCATGAGTGTGTATGGCAACATCTCTATGCAAGATGCCTTTAAAAAAGCCGATGACGTCTTGTTGCATGCGGTGCAAGGTATTGCAGAAACTATCGCTAGCGAAGGTATGATTAATATTGACTTTAACGATATCCGCACTGCGATGACTGCTAAAGGTCATGCAATGATGGGTATCGGTCGCGCTAGCGGCGATGATCGTGCGCGTCAAGCGACTGAAAAAGCCATCAGATCGCCACTATTGGATGATTTGCGTCTAGAGAACGCCAAAGGTCTCTTGGTTAACGTGATTTCATCTGAGTCTTTATCATTGGATGAGATGAGCAAAATCAGTGTCATCGTCGAAGAAATTACCGATATCGACGACGCGCATATTTTCTACGGTTCGGTTATCGATGAAAAAATGGGTGACGATTTACATGTGACTGTGATTGCAACGGGTCTGACTTTGGATGAAAATGCTGGAGAAGAGCCTGAAGTGGTAGAGCAGCCTGTACCATCAGTAAACAGCACGCAACCTGTTGACCCAAACTTGCATACCAGTGCGCTAAACAGTCAAAAGCAGTCTCAGGCTCAATATCAAGAAAGTCCGATACGCTCAAATGCAACTCAAGAGCAGCCTAAAACCAAAACCAACAGTATTCAAGACTATCTTAAGCGCCAACAGAATAAATAATCCTTAAAATGAATGATTGTTTTAGGTAGTATGAATAAAAAAGAGCCAGTATTTCGATACTGGCTTTTTTGTGCCTGTCCCTAAAATTTGCCTCTAAGTTTTAAGTTTCGTCTATTTATAAGTTAGCGATTTATAAAGACGTTATTTATAAAGCCGACTCTCTATACAAGCTTTTCAATTATGAAATGAATTCTATATAAATCTAAACGTTAATAAAGGGGTTTAAATAGCAATTTATCAACGCTTGAGTGATTTTTACATGATAGAAGCTACCATTAAGATGATTGCGATAAGTGTTATCAATCAAAGAGATAAGCAAATTAACGCTTTTTAGCGCTAGCGAACTAGGGGCAGGTAATGCTACACTATGTCAATTGTAACAAAATATGTGAGAAGACAGCCATGAACCAACGAACCATAAAAACAGCTATAGCCGTTACAGGTACTGGTCTTCATAGTGGTCAACCTGTTGACTTAGAGTTTCATCCACAGCCTATCAATACGGGCATTGTTTTTGAACGTTCCGATATTGTCGGTAGTACTCCCATTCCTGCTAGTGCCTTTTTGGTACAAGATACCATGATGTCATCAAATCTAGTATTCGGCGGGACACGTGTGGGCACCGTTGAGCATTTGCTCAGTGCAGTCGCTGGACTGGGCGTTGATAACCTCTTAATTCGCGTGTCAGCCTCAGAGATACCGATTATGGATGGTAGCGCCGCCCCATTTGTGGGTTTGCTGCTACAAGCAGGCTTTTGTGAACAAGATGCTTTAAAGCGTTTTATTAAGATTGTGCGTCCAGTACGCGTTAAAGTTGACGATAAATGGGCAGAGCTGCGTCCGTATGCAGGCTTTGAGTTGAATTTTGAGATTGATTTTGACCATCCTGCTATTGATAAAAACTTTCAGCATGCACAATTGCAGTTTTCAACCCAAAACTTCATTGAGCAATTGAGCTCAGCGCGTACTTTTGGTTTTTTACGTGATATCGAAACCTTACGTCAGAATAACTTAGCGCTAGGTGGCAGCATGGACAATGCGATTGTCATTGATGATGCCAGTATTCTTAATGAAGAAGGCTTACGCTTTAATGATGAATTCGTGCGTCATAAGATTCTCGATGCTTTAGGCGATTTATATCTAATTGGCTATCCTATTTTAGGCCGTTTTAATGCCTATAAGTCTGGTCATGCGTTAAACAATATGTTGGTACGTGAAATCTTATCAGACCCTGATAACTTTGAAATTGTAACTTTTGATGACAATGTAACCTGTCCTATCGAATATTTACCTTTAAATGGCTTGACCGTTGAAGGATGAATACAGGAATATACACGAAGTATCGAAACATTTACGCAATATTACATAATTTGATTATAAGTAGGACTAAATAATATTCGTTTAAATAAATATTTTCTTTATCATTTTACTAATAATCTGCTTCAGAGTAGGTAAGATAAAAGATGTGGGAAATAATAAAGTCATCTGTCAGTGAGGTTCACATTGTGAATGACACTGACAGATGATTTTTTTTGTTGGTGAAATTACAAAAACGCAGCTTTACCCACGTTAATTACTGGTTTTTTTTACATAAGTTTACACAGAGAACCGAAGTTTTTTACGAATTAATCAGGCGCAAAAGTGCCTTTTTGAGATTTTCATCAGTGGTGACATGCTCTGCAGCCTGTGATATAGTCCGCTTTGTGTTTTGGCTAAGAGCCTGATTTTCATGGGCTTTAAGAGGCTTAGATAAAGTCGCTGACAAAGCTGATGATGGTTTAGAATAATCGTGATTAGCAGTATTTTTGGCTACGACAACGCGAATTTGCTTGAGTTGGTTAAATGTAATTGACTGCTCTGTTAACACCTGCAAATAAGCGCTCTGTAGATAGCGAATATGATTGGCAGCTGTCATCGAGCCCACACTGAGTATTAATTGCTCAGCGGTTAAGCCTACGACCCAGCAGTTATTGAGGATTTCCTCAGGTAGACAATCTACCAAAAGCTCTTTTATCTCGGTTGTTGCTTGTAGATATAGACGCATATCGTCAGCCAATGTTTGAGGTAGCGCACTACCCGCAAAGGCTTGATGATCGATAAGTTTAGCAAGGCGGTTAGGTTGTTTTTTTGACATCGTGAACACTCATCTAATAGGTGACAAAATCGATATTCATCATAAACAGCGAGCTTTTGTACTAAGGATTTTATCATGTTTATTTCATGGTCATCTTCCCTAAATTAATTGATGCTTTGTCACGGATGACGAGCAATCCTGTATTCACAATAGGTAGTAAATTTATGAAACAAGCTTTATTAATTTTGTCAGTATTGGGAATGGGTATAGCACAGACGAGTGGTGCTGTCGAAACAACCTTTCAACCAAATAATACCTTGAGTCATACCATCACAAATATCACTACTTCTGCGAACTACGGTTCGAGTCGCAATATCTATAGCACTAATAGCGGTGCTTATGTCTCTAGCAATGATGAAATCAGTCAAGCGATTGATAATCTTAGTGCTCATGCAAAGCAAAAAGAGTATAAGCTTGCTTCGCTAACCAATCGTTTGTCTTATGAGCAGCGTCAGCAGCGCGCAAGCTCAGTGCCAGATCGTTATTCTGCTCCTGCGATTGCCGCAGCCAATGCTGCACGCGTCGCGCTTTCAAGCAGCTCTGGTTACTGTGCTCGTTATGTACGTAAAGCATTACAATCAGCGGGTTATGAATTTACGCCTAACCCTTCAGCTTATCAGTATGCCTCTCGTGGCACACTTGCCCAAGCTGGCTTTGCTAAAATCAGCAACAATATGCAGCCACAAGTTGGTGATGTCGTGGTCTATGATCGCAGCTCAAAGCATCCACATGGTCATATCCAGATTTTTGATGGCAATGCTTGGGTATCTGACTTCCGTCAAAGCAGTATTAGCCCGTACAGCGGCGCTTATAGTTATACAACCTGGCGCGATTCTCAATATGTTGACGATGCGTCTAACCGTGGTATCTACCTTGCAATGGCTGACTAATATTAGGCATTCATTAAGCAGTTATCATTATTTTTAGAATAAAATATTTTCTCCGAACCCAGTAATGCTCTTGATGACATTACTGGTTTTTTTCGCTTGGCATAATGCGATAGTTATTCAAAGGCGCTTTCTGGCTAAAAAAATTACTTAATTTAAGAAGCTACTTAGCTAGCGCTGCCTGTTTATCAAATACTGACCAATATTCCAGATTATGAAAATCCGGCGGGGAAGCGTGTTTAGGCGCAAAATATAACGCTGTTGTACCAAATGTCGTTGAAAAACTCAAAATCACACAAGGATGAATATAATCAATGCCAGTATCATTGATAACATCCTCTTTATTATAAATCTGACTTAAGAGAAAACTGAAGCTGCGCTCGTAGTGATAAGTTTTAGCGGCGGTGTTAAGTGTTGAAGAACAGATAACAGGTTTTATTTGCTCTGATAAGGAGTTTTGCTCTGCGTTGGCAGTGCCATTACTCGCAGGGCAATGACTAGCTGTCCAATTAATAAACGCGCGTGTTTGCCCATCAGCTTGCAAAAGCGGTGTTGGCGGCAATGTCGCAGGGCTGCGATAGCTTTTAAACTGATAAAGCGCATAACGACCGTCAGGATTGGCATTAATTTCAATATAAGGGCTAGTTTTATTACCGTCTGCTAAATTAATACCCATTTCATGAGCGTTATTTATCGAAACAGTGCTATTTATTGCACCGCCTGCTAAAAAGCATTCAAGGCAAGTCTGCTCCCATAAATAATCCACAAAGCCTACTTGCGTCGGTTGCCATGTTGGCCATTCTAATTGTGCCGCTAATGATTCAAGTAGCAGCGTTACGCGATAATCGAGCTGTAACTGCCACTCTGGCTGCTCAGTTCTTTGGGCTATCTGATCTGTTTGGTCTATCTGGGCTAAGGTTGCGACTACCTCTATCTGAATGTTGTGTAAATCTTCTATCGTCACGCCAAGTTGTTGGGCATCAGCCGCTAGCGTATCAGTTGATAAGCATAAGTTAAAAGTTTGGCTCATAGGTTGATAATATCCGCGGTTTAATAGTTTTAAGAACACATCTTACATAGGAAGAAAGAATAAGAAAATAGTCTATAGATAGCATAAAAGCCACGAGCAAGGATGCGTCGCGGCTTTTATAACTTATCTGATATAGATTATCTGAGCTGTTTTATCTGTATGATAAATCGGTCAGATATAATAAAACATAAACTAGACTAAGCGTAAGAAATTACTGCGCGTGACGAGCAAGGTTCGATAGCTTAGGATTGGCGTTTGGGTTTTTACGTAGTAACAGCGCCATACGACCAATTGAATGCACCAAAGAGGCATTAGCGGCGGTGGCAAGCTGAGCGCCGATGACATCGCGCTCTTCTTTAGTGCCAGCCGGTAGTTTTACTTTAATAAGCTCATGATCTGACAAAGCACGATCGATTTCTTCAGTGATGCTTGGGGTAATACCTTTGTTGCCAATCATAACGATAGGTTTAAGGTCATGACCAATGCCTTTTAGGCGTTTAATGGTAGCGTTATCGAGTTGCATAGAATTCCTAGATGTTGATAAAAATAAAAGATGGTGCTATTGAGAGCAGATAATGACCATTATAGATAATCTGTGGTCATCTTGCATGAGATCAGCAGGATTTTGCACGATTTTACATGATGAAAATGTTAAACTGAAAGTATGACTACATTATAAACGCTACGGTCTTATAAAGCAGTGTTTTAACCAAGAGAATTTGACCGTGAAAGGTTACAAGGTGCATTTAAGACTTTATTGCTAATTTAGTTAAAGAACTTAAGTACCTAGCAATAGCCATGTTGTAGCCAACTTTTTTATAAATAGACGGATATTGAACCCTCATAGATAACCACTTTATAAATCGCTATCGATGTTTTGCAAAGTAATAGGAGCATTAATTTTGGTCACGCGTATTGAGAATAAAAAATTGTCAAAAAGCAGTAGTGCTTGGATGAAAGAGCACATTGACGATCCTTATGTGAAAAAAGCCCAAATAGATGGCTACCGTGCCCGTGCTGCTTATAAATTGCTTGAGATTAATGAGAAGACCAATCTCATCAAAAAAGGCATGACCGTCGTCGACTTGGGCAGTGCGCCAGGTAGTTGGTCGCAAGTTGCAGGTAAGTTGGTTGGCGAAAAAGGTGTGTTGATTGCGTCGGATATTTTACCCATGGATACGTTGCCTGACGTCACCTTTATTCAAGGCGACTTTCGCGAGGCAGAAGTGTTTGACCGTATTATGGCAGAAGTAGGTGATAGACAGGTGGATGTGGTGCTATCTGATATGGCACCCAATACCGCTGGCAATAGTGCCATCGATCAGCCGCGTATGATGTACTTATGTGAGCTAGCAGTCGATTTCGCGCTCGCAACCTTACCAGAAGGTGGCGCGCTTATTATGAAAGTGTTTCAAGGTGAGGGTACGCAAGAATTACGCAAGCAGATGCAAGCTGATTTTAGTAAAATTCGTAGTATCAAGCCTGGCGCTTCACGGCCACGTTCAAAAGAGATGTTTTGGATTGCCATAAAGTAATTGTTATTAAACAATATTGACTAAAATCATCAAATTAAAAGCGCTACAATCGTTAACTGAATAATAGCGAGTTCAGCTTGAATTATTCAGGTTAGCACCACATATCATGATATATTAACTTTGTTTGAAACCTATTTTTAAATGATTGTTTAAGTGGTTTTTTTAAGCACTTATGTTTTTAGCAAAGTCGTCTGACCGTAAGCGCCTCATAAACTCGGTTATTCATCGTTATTGTGTCATTTATCTTTTTTTTCTTAAAAATGATAATTTGATAATAGCCCTTGAATAGCGAGACATACGTTTATATATAGACGTCACGTGTTGAGTAAACACACCAATAAGTAAGGGATGGGAATAACTAGTGAGCGACATGGTAAAAAATACCTTATTGTGGCTGGTGGTAATCGGCGTTTTAGTGCTGGTGTTTAGCGGCTTTGATAAATCATCTGAGCCCGATAGCCTTAACTACTCTGAGTTTGTGACCGCAGTGTCAGAAAACCAAGTGGCCAGTGTTGAAATCGATGGCGAGCAAATCACCGGCGAAAAGAAAAATGGTTCATCATTTGAAACCATTCGACCAGCTGTGGCTGATGAGCAGCTGATGCCGCTCTTGCGCGAGAATCAAGTGGAAGTGCAAGGTACAGCGCCTAAACGTCAAAGTGTCTTGATGCAACTGCTAATAGCCAGTTTCCCAATTTTATTAATTATTGGTCTGTTCCTATTCTTTATGCGTAATATGCAAGGCGGTGCTGGTGGTAAAGGCGGTGGTCCGATGAGCTTTGGTAAATCAAAAGCCAAAATGCTGACTGAAGACCAAATCAAGGTTAACTTTGATGACGTTGCTGGCTGTGAAGAAGCCAAAGAAGAGGTCGTCGAAGTGGTTGAGTTCTTACGAGATCCTGATAAATTTACCAAGCTTGGGGCGACAATTCCACGCGGTATTTTGATGGTCGGTCCTCCAGGTACGGGTAAGACGCTACTAGCAAGAGCCATCGCTGGTGAAGCCAAAGTACCGTTCTTCTCTATTTCAGGTTCTGATTTCGTTGAGATGTTCGTCGGTGTCGGTGCCTCCCGTGTGCGTGATATGTTCGAGCAAGCAAAGAAAAGTGCGCCTTGTATTATCTTTATTGATGAGATTGATGCGGTTGGTCGTCATCGTGGCTCTGGTATGGGCGGCGGTAATGATGAGCGCGAGCAAACGCTGAACCAATTGTTGGTTGAGATGGATGGTTTTGAAGGCAACGAAGGCGTTATCGTCATTGCTGCGACTAACCGTGCTGACGTTCTAGATAAAGCACTATTACGTCCAGGTCGTTTTGACCGTCAGGTACAAGTTGGCTTGCCAGATATTAAAGGTCGCGAACAAATCCTGAAAGTACATTTACGCAAATTACCGAACACCATCGGTGTTGATGCTCATGCATTAGCGCGTGGTACCCCCGGGTTTAGTGGTGCGCAGCTCGCCAACCTTGTGAACGAAGCGGCGTTATTTGCCGCACGTCGTAACAAGCGCAGCGTTGATATGAATGACTTTGAAGATGCAAAAGACAAGCTTTATATGGGTCCTGAGCGTAAATCAATGGTCATCCGTGAAGAAGAACGCCGTGCAACAGCGTATCATGAGGCTGGTCATGCCTTGGTCGCTGAGCTGTTACCGGGCACCGACCCTGTTCATAAAGTGACTATTATGCCACGTGGTTTTGCCCTTGGGGTTACTTGGCAGCTGCCTGAGCACGACCAAACCAGTATGTACAAATCAAAAATGCTCAGCGATATTGCGATTTTATTTGGTGGTCGTATTGCGGAAGAAGTATTTATCAATCAAATGTCAACGGGTGCCTCAAACGACTTTGAACGTGCAACCAAAATGGCACGAGCCATGGTGACCAAATATGGTATGTCAGAAGCGCTAGGTATCATGGTCTATGAAGATGATGATAGCTCACAAGGTTACTTTGGTGGCGGTGGTCGCACGATCTCAGAAGCGACGCAGCAAAAAGTCGACGAAGAAGTACGCCGTATGCTGGAAGAGCAATATGATATCGCGCGCGAATTGATTGAAGGCAATCAAGAAAAAATACATGCGATGGTAGATGCTTTGATGAAATGGGAAACCATTGACCGTGATCAATTGCAGGATATCCTAGCAGGTGAGGAGCCTCGTCCGCCTAGAGTCTATCAGCATAATGAAGTGAATTTATCAAAAAATGATATTAAAACAGTGAATTCAACACCGCCGCCATTACCAGCGATGTAGTTTCAAGTATATTAATATCCCATTTATTAACGATAGAAAAAGCTCTTTTTGACAAAGGGCTTTTTTGTTGCCACTATTTTATGAAGGCTTTAGAAGAGTATAAGATTTGCTGCTATCATAGACAGTGATAATTACCACTAAAACGATTTTTATCAATTGAATTGATAATGGATAAGTTATGTCATTATTTCAAGTATTGCCTACTTATGCGGTGACGAGTCGCGATAAAACTTTAGATTTATCGCAGCCGCATATTATGGGTATTTTAAATGTCACACCAGATTCCTTTTCTGACGGTGGTCAGTTTAATGCTATCGATAGCGCACTTGCTCATGCTAAAGAGATGATTGCCGCAGGGGCAACCATTATCGATATCGGCGGTGAATCTACCCGTCCCAATGCGGACGCTGTCGCTCCTACTGAAGAGAGACAGCGGGTCGTTCCCGTGATCAAAGTGATTCGTCAGCAGCTCGGCAATGATATCTGGCTCTCTATCGATACCAGCGACCCTACAGTTATGCAGGCAGCTTTTGAGGCAGGCGCAGATATTTGGAATGATGTAAGGGCGCTTAAGCGTGATGGCGCGGCGGCAATGGCAGCCAAGCTTGATATTCCTGTCATGCTGATGCATATGCGCGGTGAGCCGACGACAATGAATAACCTTGCACAATATGACGATGTGATTGAAGAGGTCAGTGCCGAGCTGGCAGCCCGTATCGATGAAGTCACCAGTATTGGCGTTAAGCGTGAAAAGATTATTATTGATCCAGGCTTTGGCTTTGCAAAAGACTATAATCATCATCGCGCGCTATTAAGCCAGCTGACACGGCTGCAGGCACTTGGATTGCCAATGATGTTTGGCATTTCACGTAAGCGCTTTTTAGCGGAAGTACTGACCAAGAGCGGAGTTGAAGCCGTTGCCACTACCCAAGCGATAGATCGTGATGCGGTAGGAACGGCTGCTGGCCTCTTTGCGCTGCAGCAGGGCGCTAGTATCATACGCACGCACAATGTCGCTATGATGCAGCAAGCTGTGGCATTATGGCAGCAATTAGCGATGTATAATCAGAGCTAATGCCTTTTTATGACATGTCTTTTTTATAAACCGCATATTTATAAAACACATATTTATAGATAGCGCTAAATCCTATCATTTTTTAACCTTAATACTTATTTAAACGTCTATTCATCTGAATGCCATTTAAACTTATGAGAATACTTTTATGACAAATACCACTCAGCCAGAACCAAGTAATCAACCAGAGCCAACCCTTGAGCAACGCCGCATTATTTATCAAGCACGCCGTGGATTGAAAGAATTAGATTTTTATATTGACCCTTATATTAAAGAGTTATATTTAACGGCTGACCCTAGCGAACAAGCAACTTTTGCAGAAATGCTGACCCATGAAGACCCTGATTTATTGGATTACTTTACCAACCAAAGCCGTCCAGAAAATGAGGCCATATGGGATTTGGTCAATAAAATTAAGACATGGCGCCATAGTAAAAGCATGATGTAATCGCTTAAAATTTTCCTTTAAAACTATATGCCTTAAAGATTTATAAATATAAGCATGCTCGGGTATTCAATGATGATATCGCTAACTTCGCTACGTATTGACGCCCCTATCAAGCCTGCAAGCTATTTACGCATGTTGTTTTATATAGTTTTAGCAAGTGTGATGGTTATATTGGCAGGGCTTGCCTCATTGGCATTATGGCAGTACGTACTGATATTTGTGGTTAGCGCTGCCGTCGTCAGTTATTTGGCGTTATCGCGACCTATATTGCTACATCTAAGCCAACCGCCATTGGATAAAAGCGTTTATCAATATTGGCAACTACTCATGCGTACCAGTCGCGGCGATACTTTATGGCAGGCGGAGCTCGCTGCGGTCAGTAGCTATCAGTGGGTCATGTGTTTTCAGTTTATTATTAAAGAACCTTATCAGCGCCATTTATCAGTGACAGTGTTTCGTGATCAAGTCAGCACGGAACACTGGCGCGAGTTAATGATTTTGGTGAATACCATTTCTCATAAAACCTCATAAATAACGTCTGTCTCATTTGCATGACTATCATCCCTTTTATCTATGTCACCTTATAATCGCTAACGATCTACTACATGCCATAACAAAATGCCTATCTAGAGTGAGAAAGAGATTTGCTATATTGCAAGTAAGTATCAGCAGCTTATTTGCCTTAATGCTTGTTTATAAGGATTTGCCATACTTTTGGTCAATAATTATTTGCATGAACAAAGTAAATAGAAGCTTTTGACGATCAATTTTTTATAATAAAAAGGAAGCGATTATGAGTTTATTAGGGAGTTTAGTGAGTCAAGTGGCACGCAGCGCGATGGACCCAGAAGATGCGCAGCGCAATCCTGTCAATCAACGCATCAACCCACGTCGTACTGGCGGACTTGGTGACATATTAGGCAGTGTATTTGGCGGCGGCAATCAGTCAGCTGGTTATAGTCCGCAACAGCACGAGCGCCGCTCAGACAATGGTTTTGGCTTAGATGATATAATCGGTGGTTTAACAGGGGGTAATCAACGCGGTAGCAATATGGGTGCTGGCGGCCTTGGTGATATTTTAGGCAGCGTATTGGGTGGTCAGACGACAAGAGGCGGCTTTGGTGGTAAAGGCATGTTGATTGCAGCGCTTATGCCTATGGTGCTCAGTTGGATTAAACGTAATGGTGGTCTAAGTGGCGCCTTATCGAAAATCACGGGTATGGGCTATGAAAATCAAGCGCGTTCTTGGATGAGTAATCAAGAGCCTAACGATAATTTAGATCCTAATGAGATTACCCGTTTATTCGATGAAAGCGAAATCCAACAGGTCGCCGCGCATACCGGTGCAAATGAGATGGAAGTACGTCAAGGTCTCGCCGAGTTACTGCCCGAGGTGATGAATCAATTGACGCCTAACGGTAATTTAGATAACGAACCTGAAGCCAATGAAGAGATTGATCAGATTATGAATCAGTTATCGAGCCGCTTAGGGACATTGAAGTAGAATAGTGGTGTCTCATTATTCTTAGAAAATCGTTCTAATAAAAAAGAGTACATGTGCATGTGCTCTTTTTTTCTCATATCGTTTCGTTAAGCTTATAAGATTTTTATGAAAAACCGTGAACCAAAACAATAAGTAGCTTTAAAAGTTTTATAATGACGGTATCATTTATTTAGTGCTGCTTTATAGAAGAGGTTTATTTAAGGATGCTTTAGCCTAAAAAAGAGTGGTGACTAAGGGTTAAGGGTGATAAGGATATAAATACTTTATAAGGATACTGACTCATGCCATTTAAACCTATCCAAGCAGCAATTGCTATCCTAGTTGGTTTGATCATTTGGTTTGTTATCCCTGTACCAAGTGGGGTCACACCAGAAGCGTGGCATATGCTGGCTTTATTTATCGCCACCATTGTTGCCATCATTGGTAAGGTTTTACCCATTGGTGCCATTGCCATTATTGCCGTCACCTTAGTGGCGCTTACCGGTGTGACCAATGAGAGTCCAAAAGATGCGATCAGTGACGCCTTATCGAGTTATTCAAGCCCTCTAATTTGGCTTATTGGTATTGCAGTGATGATATCACGCGGCTTGATCAAAACGGGTCTGGGTCGGCGTATCGCGTATTATTTCATTTCTATCTTTGGTAAAAAAACTATTGGCGTTGCATATTCTTTGACCGCCGCAGAGCTGATGATAGCACCTATTACGCCGTCTAATACCGCTCGTGGCGGCGGTATTATTCACCCAATTATGAAGTCGATTGCGCAGAGCTTTCATTCTACGCCAGAAGAGGATACCCAAAATAAAATTGGCCGTTATTTAGCCATGGTCAATTATCATGCAAATCCGATTACGTCGGGCATGTTTATTACCGCCACTGCGCCCAACCCATTGGTGGTAGATTTAGTCAACAAGGCAACAGGTAGTGAGATTCAGTTGTCATGGACAACTTGGGCAGTCGCGATGTTTATACCAGGAATGTTATGTTTGTTATTAATGCCACTGGTGATTTATCTGATTTATCCGCCCGATGTTAAAGTAACGCCGGATGCGAAAGAATTTGCCAAAGACAATCTAACGGAGATGGGTCAGGTAAGCCTGCAAGAAAAAATCATGTTGGGCGTCTTTGCCCTGATGCTGATATTGTGGGCCAATATTCCTGCTCTAATTTTTGGCGAACAGCTCAGTGTTGATGCGACCACCACCGCGTTTATTGGTTTGACGACATTGATATTGACTGGTGTATTGACTTGGGATGATGTACTCAAAGAAAAGTCGGCATGGGACACCATCATTTGGTTTGGTGCCCTTATTATGATGGCCTCATACCTTAACAAACTCGGTCTCATCAGTTGGTTTTCAGGCAATATCGAATCAATGATTGGGATGATAGGAGTCGGCTGGATCGGCGCTGTGGTTATTTTGACATTAGTGTATCTGTATATTCACTACTTCTTTGCCAGTACCACCGCGCATATCACCGCATTGTTTGCCGCTTTTTACGCCGTAGGATTAAGCTTAGGCGCACCGCCGATGCTATATGCGCTTATTTTGGCTGCCGCTGGTAATATTATGATGACGCTTACCCACTATGCAACGGGTACTGCGCCCGTCATTTTTAACTCCGGCTATGTAACGTTAGGTGAGTGGTGGATTATTGGGGCCATTATGAGTGTGGTCAATTTAGTCGTATGGATCGGTGCAGGTTTGGTTTGGTGGAAGCTGCTCGGCTATTATTAATGACTGTGGTTGATGATTAATGATTAGTGCTGAGCACTCAAATTAGCTAAAAGCGCTCGTCTAATGTCTCTAAGGTATAATTTAGTGCCGCAAAGCAGATATCGGTATTAAAGCCGCGATATTGTAAAAACCGCAGCTGCTTTGCTTTGTCTTTTTGATCAGTGGGTATGTCATCGCCGTATTTTTTGGTACGTGCGGTGACAGCCAGTTTGAGCCAGTCAATACCATCGACTAGATTCTCCGCGCTATCCTCTATAAATTCGCTAAATTCTTCCGATTCTGCGTTGGCCATATCGATTAGCTCATCGATATTACTGGGCATAGCCATTTTTTTACGATAAAACTCCTGCCTAATACGCCCATGTCCCCGACCCTTACGGATATTTTCACGAATAAGCATAAGCGTGGTGCGGTAATCACTTTGATAGCCTTTCTCTTCAAATTCATCGAGCAGGGCATCGATTTTCTCTGGATCTTGCTCTTTATCAATCAGTTTTTGCTTAAGCTCAGCCTTGCCATACTCACGACGCGATAAATAATAAAAGGCCAACCAGCGCAAGCGGCTTTCTGCTTTGATAGCATCGATATCTGCTTGACGTTGTTCAGGGGTGCGCAGATAAGCTTTAAGTGCAGCCGGTAAGTTGTCGGTTTGGCTATCAGCTTCATTATTGGTCGCCGTTAGCGTACAGGAATGACCCGAGCTTTCTAGGTTTTGCCCCGTGTTAATCTCAGCATCAGAGTTACCGTTGTCTTTATCGCCGTGGATATCTTGCTTAACTTCAGCCAGTATCTCTTTAATGCTTTGTGCTGCTGGAGGTTGATAAGCGGGAACATCACTAGGCTCAGGGGTGAAATTTGCCGCTGGATGAAAACGCTTTTTACGTTTACCATGGGTTTTGTGCTTTTTGAACTCGGAAGATTTTTGATGAGTAGAGGAGGGATCGTCACTCGATTCTATATCAACTATAGATTCATCGGATAGAGAGTGCTCTTTACCATGACGGGTCGCGCCCTTGTAGGTTTTACCCAGTTTTTTAGGCTGGTTTTTATAAGAGTATTGAGAAGGGCTAGGAGATTTAGTGAGCCTTTTTGATTTAACATTAGGATTACTCGCTGCATCGGCGTCCGATTCAACGAGTATTTCAGCTAGGGTTTTAATTTTCATAATAAATCATGATTGTTGATAACGGGACATCATTAAACCACTATTGTACAGGTTCAGAAGCCAGCTCTTCATTGGCTTCGTTGATATCTGTTACTTTAGCTTCTTTTTTTGACCCAAGTTTTTCATCACGAATTTTAGCTTCAATTTCTTGTGCAATGGCAGGATTTTCTTTTAAGAATAATACAGAATTGGCTTTACCTTGACCAATTTTTTCATCGCCATAGCTATACCAAGAGCCTGCTTTACCCACGGCACCAATCTCAACACCCAAGTCAATCACTTCGGCTAAGTGGTTGGTACCTTCACCATAAGTGATTTCAAACTCTGCTTGGCGAAACGGCGGTGCCATTTTGTTTTTAATCACTTTAACACGGGTTTGGTTACCGATGATTTCATCACCGTTTTTAACCGCGCCGATACGGCGGATATCCATACGTACTGAGGCGTAGAATTTCAGCGCATTACCACCAGTGGTGGTCTCAGGGCTACCGAACATCACACCGATTTTCATACGGATTTGGTTAATAAAGACCACCATACAGTTAGAGCGTTTGGCATTACCGGTAATTTTACGTAGCGCTTGGCTCATCAGACGTGCTTGCAGACCCATATGAGAGTCACCCATCTCGCCTTCAATCTCTGCACGCGGCGTCAACGCAGCCACGGAATCAATGACAATCATATCAACCGCCCCTGAGCGTACCAACATATCGGTAATCTCAAGAGCTTGCTCGCCGTTGTCAGGCTGCGAGAGTAACAGCTCATCAGTGTTCACCCCAAGCTTACGCGCATAAACAGGATCTAGAGCGTGCTCAGCATCGATAAAGGCGCATACACCGCCTTGCTTTTGGCATTCTGCAATTGCTTGCAAGGTCATGGTGGTTTTACCTGAGCTTTCTGGGCCATAAATCTCAACGATACGGCCTTTTGGTAGACCGCCAATACCAAGTGCAATGTCCAGACCCAACGAGCCTGTCGATACCACATCCACATCCATAATGGCAGAGTCATCACCTAGATGCATGATGGTATTTTTTCCAAACTGCTTTTCGATTTGACCAAGGGCGGCTTTAAGGGCTTTGGCTTTATTCTCGTCCATATAGGACTCCTAGTTATTGATAATGAAATAATAAGTATGCTAGTTATTTAGAACCATTCATCGTAAAGAGCTTGCTTAATGGGGTAGCTTACGGCTTCAATCGACAGTAAGGAGTGTTTTTAAGCAAGTTTGAAGTGGATGGACATATTAGGTTTAAGGCGGTGATATCGAATATATCATCCTACTATACAGTAAAATTCAATAAGGAGAAAAGCAAAAAAAAGTTCATAAATATTGCTGGTACATAAGCATAATAATGGTCGTGAGCTTATTCAACACGTGCTTTTTACATACTTTCTGAGCTATCCGGTTTTATATCATTGTTAATTAGATAAGGTAATTATAACAAAATCCAAGGCCTATATTGAGGTTGCTAAGCGGCTAAACGACAGTGAGTGTCGTATGGATTTCTAGTTAAATATTCATAAAATAGGTTTGCGCTAGCTCTCAATTTTGAACTTGATTACAGACTTATTTGTCAATAGATTTATGAGTTGTCCACAATAAATAAAGTGTTTTTTTTAGGGTTTGTGAAACATCCCTAGTAATGAAATTAATATATGAAAATATTAAAAATATATTATTTTACTTTCAAATACAACGTAAGTTATTGATTATAAATGTTTTTCAAATTGTACAAAAAATGAACGATTTTATCTAACCCTTTAAGCTATCTAGGGAAAAGCTTGTCAAGTGGCGACTTATACACAGGGTTATCCACAGCTTATGGGGAGAACTCACGAAGCCCTTACGCTATCAATGTTTGCGCAGATATGAAATATCGTGTGCAAGCCAAATATAGGGTATTTTGATTTTTGCAAATTTAAATTTAGCAACAGAATTGCCGCATAATGCTTATGTTTCACATATAGTTTGCGGATATAGAGCAATCAGTTAAACGCTTTGATGTCTTTAAAGTAGTCAATACGACACCCGAAGCCTTATATATCAACAGATAAACTAAGGATGGAGAAAAGCTCAGCCATAAAAAAGCGGCTAAGTACTTGGTAGGTATCTTAGCCGCTATATGGTAATAGCGCTAGCGAGCTCAGTCTTTAATATAGATTAAATCCCAAACGCCATGTCCGCGCTCTAGACCGCGGCGCTCAAATTTAGTCATTGGACGAAAGTCAGGACGGGCAGTGAAGTTACCTGCGCCTGCTTGATTACTAAGCCCTGTAAAACCATCTAAAACTTCAACCATCCAAAAGGCATAATGCTCCCAGTCAGTGGCAGTATGGAACCAGCCGCCTTGCTTTAAGCTGCGCGTGACAATTGCCATGCGCTCAGGGCTGACGAAACGGCGTTTGTAATGACGCTTTTTTTGCCATGGATCAGGAAAGTAAAGCTGGATACGATCGATGTGGTTTTCCGGTAGCTGTTTAAGCAACTGGATAGCATCACCGTTGATAATTTTCACGTTGGTTAAACCTTGCGTACCTGCCATATAAGCGCATTTTCCGATACCTGGCTCATGGACTTCGACGCCAACGAAATTACGCGTCGGCTCAGCAGCTGCCATCTCAATAAACGAATCACCCAGTCCAAAACCAATCTCTAAGGTCAGCGGTGCTGCACTGCCATTAGGACTGTCAGTGAATAATGCGCGCAAATCATCGATGCCATCAAGATTACCATCACCAAAACTGTTATTGACCAAGTAATGCGCAAACTCTGGCGCAGTCAGTGCCAGTTCAGCATTTTTATTCATATGCGTACGGCGTTTCATAAAGGTATTGACGATACGAATGTGCTTGTCCGTTGTAGGCTCAGACTGGCTGTTAGAATCAGCATCAACGCTAGTCGCAGTGTGAGTTGCTGAGTTTATGGTACTCATGTTATTCGTAGTATTAGGGTTTTGTTCATCAGTAGTATTAGTACCAGTGATGTTGTCATTGATATCAGGATGTTGACTCATAGGATTAACAAGGCTTAATTAGGTGGGTAAAGTTGCTTCATTATAAGTTAAATCGTTACGACTGTGAACGGACAATCCAATTTTAGCGAGCTTGCTATGTATCCCTGTGTTTCTCTATCCTATATAAGGCTATATACAGATTTCTTATATACAGATTTCTTATATATAGATTTCTTATATATGGGTTTTCTACAGCTGGCTTTTGGCGTTATCATATAAGAAGAATCATTGCGTTAAAATTTCTGCTTAATAACAAGTAAGGCTTATCATCATGTTATTTATCGAGACCGATTCGCCGCCACCGTTCTATCAAGAGCAATTAACTCCTGCTAAGCGTCAACAGCTGGATAAGTGGTTTATTAGCCAGCGTAGCCAGCGCTATTATCTTAAGCGTTTTGAGGAGTTTGATAAGCAGGGTTATCTGTCACCAAAATGGCATTGGGCAGCATTCTTTGTTACCTTTCCTTGGCTACTTTATCGTAAACGCTATATGGATGCGATTGTCTATAGCGTCGCAGGTTGGTCATTTATTCAACTTAATGTGGCGTTGATATTGGTAGCGTTTGAGTTTGTAGCGATGCCTTATATTGCCGATACTTATCAGATGGCCATACGTATCGTTATCGCGGCGCTGATTTGGCTATTTTGGTCATTTATGGTCGCACGTTGGACGGATGCTTATTATTACCGCATGGCGCGCCGCGAGATTGCTGATGCTATCAATGACTATCCGCGCGATGAGGCGGCGCAGAAAGCGCATTTGCAAAAAGAAGGTGGGGTGAGCTTATTTGGCTTGAGCTTAGGCTTTGGGTTTTTTGCCTTTGCTTTAATGGTGATAAAAGTACAGTTTTTGCCAATTATTGCCAAGCCCAAAGAAAATGAGGTCTTATTTGATGCCTATGATACGGCTAAAACAGCGCAAAATCGCGTGGCGCTGGCGTATCGGCAAACAGGACAGTGTCCTGTTACTCTTCCTCTAGACATGGGCACGCAGCAAGTACGTATTGATATCGATACCAAAGCCGCTGGCGTGACAGCAACGGATTGCGCCGTTATTGCTACCATTCAAAACGTCAAATTTCCGATACGCTATCTAAATGAGCAGACGCTGGTCTTTTACCATTTGCCAGATAGCGATAATTGGGACTGCATGAGCTCGCTCAATAAAAGGCAAGCGCCTAAAAGCTGCAGTGAGGATTAGAGTTTCGTGACGCTCAGTGTTTAGAGTCAGTAGCGAGATCGTCTTTATCATCGACAGGGATTGCTTGGCTTTTTAGGGCGTCATAAAAATCGGTCAAATCCATTTTACGGGCTTTATCAATGTCTTCATCAAATAAGCTCTCAAGCTCTGCCATCGCAGATTGTTCTGATTCAATCATGCTGGCTTCATCACCATAAATCGCTTGCTGACGTTCAATCAAATCATCATCATAATCACGGAAGGTTTGTACGGTTTCGCGAGCTTTTTCTGGCGAAATACCTAGCAGCTGTAGCGATTCACGCGACATATCCAAAGACGATAAATATGTCTCCCGCCAAATATGACGCACACCAACTTCACGTAAACGGTAATAGTGCTGGCGGTCACGGGCGCGCGCCAAGACAATCATGTCGGGATAGTTTTTACGCAAGTATTGGGCGGTGGTAATAGAGCGCTCTAAATCATCGATGGCGAGAATAAAGACCCGTGCTTTTTTGATACCAGCGGCGCGTAGTATTTCGGGGTTTTTCGGGTCGCCATAATAGACTTGGTTACCAAACTTACGCACGAAATCGACTCGATTTGCCGAGCGCTCAATGGCTGTGAATTCGATATTATGCATACGCAACACGCGACCAATAATCTGACCGACGCGCCCAAAACCGGCAATAATCACCTGATGTTCATGATCAGGAATAGTGTCGTACTCGCGACTTGGTTTACTTTTGGCAAATAATGGCTCACCTATTTTTTCTAATAACAAGAATGCCAGTGGCGTGAGTGCCATAGAAATGGTTACGATAAGATTTAAGGTGTTGGCAAGCTCGGGGCGCAAGACATTTTGCGCCGTTGCGACACTAAATAAGACAAAGGCAAATTCACCACCTTGCGCAAGCGTCACGCCCAATCGGATGCTGGTCGGCCAGCGATTGCCTGATACTTTTGCAATAGCGGTAATGACACCGAATTTAATCACCATCAATGCCATGGCGCAGCCGATGATAAACACAGGCTTCGCTAAGATAAGTTTGACATCGGTCAGCATACCGACCGACATAAAAAATAGCCCGAGTAGCAGCCCTTTAAAAGGTTCGATACTGGCTTCCAACTCGTGGCGATACTCAGAATCTGCCAGCAGCACTCCAGTTAAAAACGCCCCCAATGCCATCGATAAACCAATTTGCCCCATCAAAATAGACACACCCATCACGATAAATAAGGCGACGGCGGTTAGCAATTCTGACGCGCCACTGGATGCTACAAATTTAAAGAAAGGTCGAATGATATAGCGGCTGGCAAAGATGAGTCCGGCAAAGACGGCAAAGACCTTGCCAAAATAAATCAAGTCGTAGCTTTGCTCGCGTACCCCTGACAAGAATGGAATGATTGCTAATAAGGGGATAACAGCAATATCTTGGAATAACAAAATCGTAAAGGCTTCACGACCATGGGTACTAGAAAGCTGCTGTTTTTCTGTTAGTATTTGCAGTACAAAAGCGGTCGATGAAAGGGCGAGACCATAACCGACGATAAAAGCAGTATCGAGCGGTAACGCAAAAAACTGATGTAATAGCCACATCAATAGCGTGCCGGTCAGACCGACTTGTAATCCACCGAGGACAAATATCGAGCGCCGTAGTGCCCATAAACGGGAGGGTTGCAGCTCAAGTCCGATAATAAACAGCAGCATGACCACGCCAAACTCAGAGAAGTGCAATAAGCTTTCCGCGTCGCCTGCAACATCTAAAGCACTAGGGCCTAATATGAGACCGGTAATCAAATACCCTAACACCGTCGCAATACCGAAGCGCTTGCCAAGTGGCACAAACAGCAGCGCTGCCCCCAAGAAAATCGTAGCTTGTAACATTAAATTTGGTGAGCCGGTGGCGGCAGCGAACATCTGGAATCCTTAGCAGTAACGATCAAATAAGCAGTACAACAGGGGTATATCAACAAGCAAAAACCTTAGCATAGGTTATTTTTTACGATAAATCTTCCACACGCCATTATCTGCCAGCGCATTGGTATAAGCATCGTTACGGCGCTTACGCGGAGTCTGGCGGCTATCGACAATTTTAAAATCGGGCAGGGCATGAACGATAAGCCCAGTGCGATAAAAGCGGACGCGCTCAGGCTCTAGCATCTCACCTTTGTTATCACGGCAAAATACATACGCGCGCAAATCGATAAATTCACGATGTGCTACCAAACGCGCCTCATCATCATTATCAAATACGGCGCTCATACGCGCAATTTCATCGGCACTGTAATTGCCACATTTATCAGTAAGTGCGCCGACCGAACCAAAGCTTTTGGATTCTTTGGCTCGGGTTTTGGTCAGATGTAGCCTTTGCACATGATAGATAAATTGCGGTATCTCAAGGCTGGCTGGTAGCGGTAGATAATCGGGCGGTAGATTGGCAGCAGGATAAAACGCCATCGCGCGCTCAAGCAGATTATGCCAACGCTGCTGATAGGCTTGGACTTCGGCTAAATTGCCTTCATAAATAGGCATATCACGGATTTGACGCAAAATATCAGGCGGGAACTGCTCATCTCGAAAGCTGGCAATATCTTCTTGCAGCGTTGATAGCAATGCTTTGGCATGCTTTTTACCCTCTGTTGAAATAGGGTCATCAATGTAGCTTGGAGCAACGAAAGGAGCGGAGCGTCTCGACATGGCAGAAGGTCATCAATTGGTTATGAATAAGGGTTTTAAGCCTTAAGTATACAGAATTTATATGAAAAATATGGCGGCGCGGCCAAATTTTCCATTATTTTTAACATGCTCTTACAATGATAAAAATCTGCATGATATAAGCTTATTTGAAATAAAGGCTTTTAATTTGTCTTTTTTAAGTCTCTTTCCGAGGAGCAGTTTTTATGCGCAGTCATTTATCTCCTTTGTCTACTCATGATGAGTGGCGCAGATTATTAAACACCTTTAGTAAAATAATTTTAAGGATTTTTGGTGCAGGATTGGCACTGTTATTTGGAATTTAGTTGCTGCTTGCGTCCAATATGAGACCTGCTTATCTGCCACATATCATGGATGGTGTGTTAAATTTTTGGATTCGCATGACGTTGTTAGGGTTGGAATTAGGTATTTGGTTAGTAACAGCAATTTGGATGATTTATATAATGCTGCGTTATGGCCATCACTTTATAAAGAGTTATTTGATAAAACGTCGCCCATAACTAACAACTAGATAGGCAACGTTTTAATTGATACTTACATCAAGGGTGGAGTTTTAATATGTCGTATCTAGCTTCTTAATGTCTAATAGTTAATGTCATAGGCTTAATGGTTGTGACCAATATGACTAGTGGTATCAGGTGTTTGCTGTGAGATATCACAAACTAAGGCATCGCTATGCGTCTTGGTTTGCGGATGCGATAAGCTTTCAACCTGAATAGTCGCATGGTGAATATCAAGTTCAAGCAGGCTTTGTTCTAGGTTAGCAATCAAGATGCTGGATTCATAAATACTCATTTCGCCATCAACGACCACATGACAAGATAGGGCGTTGAGACCACTGGTGATGCTCCAAACATGCAGGTCATGGACTTGTCGTACTTGCGGATGGGTGAGTAGTTTGTCCTCAACCTCCACCAGCGATATTCCCTCTGGTGTGCCTTCCATTAAGATATGTACCGAATCACGGACGACGCGGTAACCACTAAACAAAATCAGTATGGCGACTATCACTGAGGCTGCTGCATCTGCCCAAACCCAGCCGAAGCTCATCATCAAAAGTGCGGCAACAATAGCGGCAACCGAACCCATCAAGTCACTTAGTACATGAAGGTAAGCACTTTGCATATTAAGATTGACTGGTGTTTTGCCCTCATTTTTTCCGTGATTGTCCTCGTTACTGTCAGCATGATTATGTCCATGGGTATCTCCACTGCGACTGCCGCGGTGCATTAGCCAAGCGACCAAAATATTAACCAACATACCGATTGTAGCAACGATAAGCATACCTTGGGTGGCAATTTCAGGTGTTGAATTAAAGCGTTTAATCGCCTCATAAAAAATCATGATGGCAATAATAACCAACGTGGCACCATTGACTGTCGCGACTAAAATCTCAAAGCGTTTATAACCGAACGTCTTTTGATGGGTAGCTGCTTTTTCACCAATCTTAAATGCCATTAACGTAGCGCCAAGGGCTACGGCGTCACTGAGCATATGACCGGCATCAGATAATAGCGCCAAACTACCGGTGAGCCAGCCGCCGATGGCTTCGATAAACATATAGATAGTAATAATGATAAAACTAAATAGCAAAGTACGCTGATAACCCTTGGTATCACGCGGTGCGACCGTTTGCTCTAGATGTTCATCGTGGTCATGGTTATCCTGATTATCAGAGGTATAACTGTCTTTAGCATAATGAATTTCCTTATCCTCTTGACCGTGTCTATGGTTCTCAGCCGCAGTATTCTGATGAGAATCATCATTGGTTTCAGGTTCTTGATGGTTTTGATTCATAACAACACTCAGGATGATAGAAGGTGATATTGATTGTGTGTGAAGCTGAGCTTACCGTGCAAAACTAGACAGATATAAAGAATTTAGCACATTTAATAAATGCTTGCTGTATCTAGGCGGTAAACGATGAATCGCCTATATTGAAGAGTATTCTTTAATAACGGATAACTATAGAGTAATAATGGGAATTGGAGACCAATGATTAGGAGGCAGACGTTACCAGCCGATAGGGTCAATATCCAAGGTCAGCTTCAAATATTTGGTACTTGGCAAGGCAAGTACAGGCTGCCACCATTGGCTTAATACACGATGTAATTGTTGTCTATCTTTGCCTAACAGCAGCAATTGTACATAGTAGCGACTGTTCTTTTTACTCATGGGTGCATCGATAGGACCCAGAACCGCTAGATTATGACCATTTGGTAAAATAGCAATCGCGTCTTTAAGCGCTTGCGTAGTGGTGGCAAGGGTTTTGCCTTCACAGCGTATGAGGGCAGCATAACTATGCGGTGGCAAGCCCATCATTTTACGTTCTTGCAATAGCTCACGTGCGAATGATAAATAACCATCTTTTACCAATTTTAATAACAGCTCATTATCGGGTTGCAAGGTTTGAATGAGTACGCGGCCAGACTTATCCCCGCGCCCAGCACGCCCTGCCACCTGAATCATCAATTGTGCAGTATGTTCCGGCGAGCGAAAGTCTGCTGATAAAAAGCCACGATCAGCGTTAGGTAAGCAAACCAAGGTGACATTCGGGAAATGGTGACCTTTGGCGACCATTTGCGTACCGACTAAGATGGCAGGATTACCTTGATTGATACGCTGATAGATATTTTCCCAACTGTCTTTACGTCTGGTGGTATCGCGATCGATTTGGATAATTGGGTATAGCTCTTTACTGGTCTGCGGATTGGCAAAAATCGCATGCAGGTTTTCGCTCAGTCTTGTGGTGCCTATGCCTTTGGCGTCCAAATTTTGACTGCCACAATCAGGACAAGTCGTCGGAATATAGGCTTGCCAATCACAATGGTGGCATTTCAAATATGAATTGTATTGTGATTGGCTATTATAATGAACCGTTAAATGTGCATCACAGCGTGGACAATCTGCCTGCCAACCGCAAGCCTCGCACAATAAAACAGGGGCATAGCCGCGACGATTTAAAAATATTAATACTTGATCGCCCGCTTCTAGCGTTTGCCGTATCGCACCGATGAGGGCATCGGTCAGACCTGTATCATAGCGAGCGCCGTCGTCCGTCGTCCGTTGATGGGTACTTTGCAGTCGCGCATCAATAAGCTGCATGGTTGCAGGTTTCGCATTGCCAGGGCGAGTCAAGAGTTGGCACTCTATCAATTTGCCATCATTGACCAGTTTTAGATGCTCAAGCGAAGGGGTTGCAGTACCAAGTACGACAGGGATATTGGCTTGTAGTCCACGGTAAAGCGCGACGTCAGCAGCATGATAGCGCAAAGTATCTTGCTGCTTATAAGAGCCATCATGCGCTTCATCCACGACAATTAAGCCTAAATCTGCAAAGGGATATAGCACTGCTGAGCGCGTCCCAATGATGATTTGAGCATGACCTGTACGGCAATCTTGCCAGCCTTGCAAGCGGTGAGTATTGTTCATACCGGAATGTAGCAAGACAATATGAGCGGCAAAGCGACTGGCAAAACGCGCACGCGTCTGCGGTGTCAAGCCAATCTCTGGCACCAAAATCAATACCTGCTTGCCCGCTTCTAATACTGCTTGCATGGTTTGCAAATAGACTTCGGTCTTGCCACTACCGGTGATACCGTTTAATAAAAATCCCGTATAGCGATTAGCTTCATGAGCAGCAATAATCGCGGTCACGGCGAGTTGTTGCTCGTCATTGAGGTCAAGGGGCATGGTCGCTACTTTAAAAGGGGCAGGTGCTTGTTTGTTCTGAATATAGCGTTCGATAAGACCTTTTTCTTCTAACCCTCTTAAAAAACTGCGCTGCATACCTTCTAATAGCAGAATATCTTCACTAGCACCGCGTTCGCCGTGCAGCTTTAGTATATCAAATTGTTGCTTCTGCTTTTTTGCATTGGCACGAAAGTCGCCGTCGCTCGCATGCGGCAAAACTCGCCAATGGGTAATCAGTAAATCCAGCGGCTTACCTTGACGCACGAGAGTTGGCAACATGACCGCTAAGACGTCACCGAGCGGATAGTGATAATAACGTGCCAACCACTGCGCCAGCTTTAGCATACTGGCATCTAAAATTGGCTCAGCATCTAAGCATTTATTAATGGGTTTGAGCTTATTGAGGGGTACGCCGCTATCCGCCGCCACAATATGGGCCACGACGATACCGATTAAAGTTTGACGACCAAAGGGTACTTCGACACGGCTACCGATAGGCGGTATGTGAGGTGAAGCGCCATTTGGCAAGGGGCTCATATTTGCCGGCAAGCTATAGTCAAATACCCGATAAAGGGGCACGGGTAGCGCAACTTGTAGCAACATAAAAGGGCTTCACAGTCTTATCAGATGAATAAGGAATAGGAATAAAAGCTAAAACATAAACAGATGGAAACTAATAAGCCTAGCATGATGCTAAGCTTATTATGATTTCACGTAAAACAGTAGGGCTTAATGAAGCTCAATAGCTGTCTTATTCAATATACATAATAGATTCGATTTCAACCACACCGCCTTTAGGTAGCGCGGCGACTTGTACGGCTGCGCGGGCAGGGTATGGCTCGCTTAAGTTGGCGACGAATACTTCGTTCAAGGCGGCAAAGTCATTTAAGTCGGTCAAAGAGACATTAAATTTGACCACATCATTTAAGCTGCCGCCAGCCGCTTCGCAGATGGCTTTGATGTTTTCAAATACTTGCTTCGCTTGCGCTTCAAAACCTTCTTTTAGCTCCATAGTATCAGGGTCAAAACCCAACTGACCTGAAATATAAACAGTATTGCCTACTTTTACCGCTTGTGAATACGTGCCAACGGCGGTTGGTGCTTTATCAGTTTGAATGGTTTGACGAGTCATCTTATGTCCTTATGGTGTTTTTTGATATTTGTTTGGCTAAAAATTTAGCAAAAACCTTTAGGCTATGGCGAAAGCTTGATATTAAATATACAGGCTACTGCCCAATATTTAAAAGATATGGATTTTAACATTTATTTTCACTGAGTTTATAGCTGATATAGCCGGATAATATTGGGGAAGCCAAGTAATGAGCGTAGTTCACGAATACCTTGCGCTAAATGATTGCGACTACGAACCACGATATGAATAATGGTGTCGCTGCTACGCACGTCGACCTTTTCGACCCCCATATTTAACTGGCGCAGATGATAAATCACTTCACTGATTTGCTCATCACTTAGGGCAATTGAGAGTTTTAGGTAAGCAGGGAAACGAATTTTGCTACCGTGTTCATCTGAGTCACTTTGCTTGATGGCTTTATCATTGCGCCAACGTAATTGGATAACCTGATAAGGATTGTCTTTACGGATATCGTCCAATGAAAAACATTTATGTCGATGAACAACCAAACCATGACGGGATAAATGTCCAACGATAGGATCGCCATAAATCGGATGACAACAATTGGCAAAATCAAGCTCAACGCCTGACGCATTAACAATCAACTGCTGTGGCTGGGTCATATCATCGATATGTTCTTGCGACTGAAGGTCACAGACCTCATCGCTAAACAAACGCGTGACCACCAGTTGCGGCAGTAGCGTACCCGAGCTTATTTGCTCAAATAGCGCATTTTTTTCTGTGAGACCGCGCCATTCAGTGAGGTTTTTCCAATCGCTATCAGTTAAGTCATCGAGACTTTTCTGATAAGTTTTTAGCGCCCGATCCAAGGCTTGCATGCCGTGATGCTGCTTATCCGCAGGAGATAAGTCTTTAAACCAGCGTAAAATCTCTACACGCGCTTTATTGGTGACCACAAAGCCAAGCCATTCGGCTTTTGGTTCAGAGTGGCTGCTGACTTCAATTTCTACCAACTGTCCGTTTTTAAGCACCGTGCCAAGCTTGGCATGCTTATTATCGACATTGGCACCGACGGCGACATTGCCGACCATGGGTCCAACGGCATAAGCAAAGTCTAGCGCGGTTGCCCCCTGTGGTAGCTCATAAGCGCGCCCTTGTGGACTGTAGCAGATGATTTTGCTCGAGTGTAGATAGTCCATCAGCTCATTGATGGTAGAGACGGCTGCTGAAAAGTCAGGGCTGTCCTCATTTAAAGTATCTTCATCGACCAGATCTTTCATATTACGTAATGACGCTTGAATGACCGATTGACTGACATCGGAGGCATGTTCTGCGCCAATGACCCCAAGCCTTGCCGCATTCTGCATTTGCTTAGTTAAAATCGTCACTTTGACCACGTCATTATCGCGCTCATAGATAAGGGTGAGCGACTGATTACCGCCAGGTAGAGGACGACGAATATTATCAGCGATATGAGTGTCATCAATCTGATACTTTTTAATCAGGTAATAAGCCAACTTGTCACAGGCTTCGATGTTATCAAGGACAATCTCAAACGCATAATGGCGTAATAGCGCATTGATTTCACCGCGATTGCGGAAAAACTGCCGGAAGATAACCACGCGATTGTCTAAGACTTTAACCATGCCATTAAGATCAAGATTATTAAGAACAATACTTAAATAACGATGAATGGCTTCTCTTTGAAAATTGCGTCCAAGCCCATGTTGTAGCAGCTTATCAGAAATCTTGTTATACATTTCAGAATCAAGGTTACGATAACAAAGCACTTCGATATAGTCGGCAATATCATTGAGACCCATCAAACGCGCAAAGGGGACATAAAAATCCAAGGTTTCTTGTGCCGTGGTACGCTGTTTTTCAGGACGTACCGCATCCAAAGTCGACATATTATGCAGGCGGTCAGATAGTTTGATAATCAGTACACGCGGATCAGCAAGGGTAGCGGTCAAGATTTTATGAAAAGTGGCGGCCTTGTTTTCTTGTTTGTTATGCGCCGATGATTTTAATTTGGTCACCCCATCAACCAGTCTAGCCACTATTTTGCCGTAACGCTGCTCAATCTGCTCAGCACTGACCTCGGTATCTTCGACTGTGTCATGGAGGATTGCTGCAATAATGGTATCTCGATCCAAGCGAAAGCCTGCCAAAATTTCAGCAACGGCAATCGGATGGGTGATATAAGGCTCCCCTGATTTACGCTTGTCTTTGATATGTGCCATATCACCGAACTCACAGGCATCAATAATATCACTGCGTTCAGCCGCATTGAGATAACCTACTGAGCGCAGTAGATTATATTGAGCATCATCGACTAAAGGATGACTGAGTTTGGGCAAGGTTTGACTCATAAAGTGGTGATCCTATTTTCCAATACCTATTTATCAGCTCAGGGCGGTTCGTTGATTCAAGACTGTTTGGGTACATGGTGACTGAATGAATGCTGACCTACGCTACAAAAGCTTAATGGAACAAAGCTAAAAAACGGGCAGACCACCCTCTAATTAATCGTAAATCGCATTCAATGTCAACTGCTAAGCGCGTAGGCTATGCAAAAATTAAGAAATTCCAACTCAATGGTAGGATTTTCGCTATAAGTGGTCGTTAAAATTAGCAACTGCTCAGTATTTGCTCAGGGTTATAGCTTGGTATTATGATTATTATCAGAATAAGTAGTGTCATAAATATGCTTATAACCAAAAAACCACAGCCTATGCTGTGGTTCTTGTTATTTAGGGTGTCAACACTTGATAGAGTGGTCGTGCAAATTAAATACGAAAAGCTGGCTTATAAAACTATATTAAAAACCATGATCGCCTGACAATGCTAAGTCTAGTGAGCTTGTAGCAAAGTTATGCTCTGGCTGATTTAGAATGTCGCGAGTGATTTTGCCAGCGGCAATTTCACGCAATGCCAATACGGTAGGCTTGTCGTTATCAACATCAACCAACGGTTCAGCGATACCTTTGGCTAACTGACGGGCGCGCTTGCTTGCGACCAATACCAGCTCAAAGCGATTATCAACATTATCCAAACAATCTTCAATCGTCACTCGTGCCATAAATAGCTACCTCGGTTGTTTTTATTAGTTACGGAACTTGCCCGGCGCTCAATAAAAATAATATCAAAAATATAAAAGGGGGATAGTTAGGCATTATAGCATTTTTTGCTTAGGCGCGTAGTTGCTTTTTATATCTGCCGCTATCTATACGCCCAATAGTCAGATAATACGATTTTAGGCTTTGCCTTTATTTTCGGCTACTCTTCTACTTTAGTATTGAGTAAGTTGCTAATAGTGCGATGATAACGCTGCTGTTGGCGTTTAAGCGTCTGTCTGTCGGCAACGATAATGGATTTTAGCTCAGTTAAAGCCACTTCGAAATTGTCATTAATAATGACAAAATCAAAGTGCACATATTGCGCCATTTCTGTCACGGCACCTGCCAAACGCTGCTCAATGACTTCTAGCGTATCTTGCGCGCGCGTTGATAAGCGTTGACGTAAAGTGGCAATACTGGGCGGCAGAATAAAAATCATCGTCGCGTCGGTAAAGATTTTTTTAACTTGCAGCGCCCCTTGCCAATCAATCTCTAAAATGACATCGACGCCTGCCTCTAACTGCGCACGCACGCTTTGCTCTGAAGTGCCATAATAATTGCCAAACACTTCGGCATGTTCTAAAAACTGTCCTTCACCGATAGCCGTCACAAATTTATCAACATCGGTAAAATGATAATGATGACCATCAATCTCACCGGGACGCGGGGCGCGTGTGGTATGCGACACGCTAACCGTCAAGTCGTTGGTGGTAGCTAATAACTGCTTTACCAGTGAAGTCTTACCTGTACCCGAGGCGGCGGTAATAATAAATAATGAACCTGTCATAAGATTTATCCTAGTGGAATGTGGCCTAGTAAAATGTGTGCTAATAAAAGACCAAAAGCTATTTTAGTAACAGCTAGAAACTGGTAAAAAGAAAAAACGCCATCAGGTATGGCGCTAGGGATTGTCATTGATTTGTCATCGATGCGTTATTATAAACTGCTTTTAGTGCTTTTATTTTAATTAGCACAGGATTTTAATTAGCTAGCCTTTTTTATAATGTGGTTTTTTTGCATTAAAAGGCGCTTTTGCTAATGTAAAGTTAAAACGCTGGTATTATTGAGAGCAACATTGTCATAAGAACATTGGTATTTTCAAATAGAGCTATTTTCAAAGGCAGTAAAAGCAAATTATGCTAAAGTAGAGCATTGATTTTATCCCAGTTTTTGATGTGAAGCTGTTTGATGTTCAGCTTTAACTATAAATTATCTAATGATAGGCCTTCTTATGCAAATTTATCTTGCCAATCCACGTGGATTTTGTGCTGGTGTGGACCGTGCGATTGCAATCGTAAACGAAGCATTAACACGTTTTGAGCCGCCTATTTATGTGCGACATGAAGTCGTCCATAATAAATTCGTGGTGTCTGATTTGGCCAATCGTGGGGCGGTTTTTGTCGAAGAACTCGATGAAGTACCCGATGGCTCAATCGTTATTTTCTCTGCTCATGGTGTCTCAAAAGCAGTCGAAAATGAAGCTGAGCGTCGTGATTTGACAGTATTTGACGCGACCTGTCCATTGGTCACCAAAGTGCATATAGAAGTGGCAAAGTTTGCCCAAGATGGTATGGATGCGGTACTGATTGGCCATGCGGGACATCCTGAGGTGGAAGGCACCATGGGTCGTTTTAATCGTCGCCATGGCGGGCAGATTCATCTGGTCGAAAATGAAAGCGATGTCGAGGCTTTGAGCGTACAAAATGCTGAGCACTTGGCGTTTGTGACCCAAACAACCTTGTCAATGGATGATACCGCACGCGTCATTGATGCGTTACGCAAAAAATTCCCTAATATTCAAGGCCCGCGAAAAGATGATATCTGCTATGCCACCCAAAACCGCCAGGATGCGGTAAAAGACTTAGCCGGTCGTTGTGAGGTAGTCTTAGTCGTTGGCTCGCCTAACTCATCAAACTCTAATCGTCTGCGCGAGTTGGCCGAACGTATGAGTTGCCACGCATATTTGATTGATAATGCGAGCGAGATGAAGCGTCAATGGTTCGATGGTGTACAAAGCGTTGGTGTCACCGCTGGGGCATCAGCGCCTGAAGTATTGATTCAAGAAGTACTGCAACAACTGCAGGATTGGGGCGGTGATTTACCGAGTGAGCTGTCAGGTATCGAGGAAAATGTCACCTTTAGCTTACCGAAAGCCTTACGTATTCCGGTCACGCAAGTAGGTAAATAGCATGAATAAGCAGAAAAAGAAATTCGTCTTGGCAGAAGCTACTGTTGATGAGATTAATAAACAGTTGAAAATTAATATGTTAGTGATTGTTATGCTGATATTCATGCTCGTTCTTAACGCCACGCAATTTATGAGAGACTATAGTCTGTTATATGGTGCGCTTATTGCTATTATGGCCTTTTTCTTGTTTATCATGGCCAAAAGTCGCACGCTGCTAACGATGAGAAAACAAGAGCTTACTCAGTAAATAATAAAGGTAAGCTAAGTCTACTCATAATGATGACAACACCCTCATGATGACAACGCCCACTACTTACCGCAATTAAAAGCACTGAGTAAATGAGAAAGATTGGATCAAAATTTAAGGATAGTCATGTCAGCTTATTATCATTTTATTAAACGCGAACAACAACAGGATGGCGTCATCGTCACCCATTATCAGCCAACCAAGCACGCACAAGGCGCTTGGAATGAGCATGAGCAGCATATGGCACCAGCGACAGGTTTACTCACAGCTGAGCTAAAAAGTTTTGCCCCACAAGAAAATGTGCGCATTGCTCGTATCGGCCTCGATATTTTAGGATTGATACCGCTCGATGACTTTACGATTACCACCCGTTGTATCCGTCCAGGTAAGACCATTGAGCTAATAGAAGCCGTGATGAGTAGTCGCGGTCGTGATGCGATTATTGCGCGTGCGTGGCGTCTTATGACCCAAGACACCAGTGAGATTGCAGGACTTGAAGACCAAAAAGCGCGGCATCAACCTGAAGAATTACCGGTTTGGGATGATATAAAAGGCTGGCCGGGTGGTTTTATCGACAGCGTGCGCTTAGTGGCTGACCCAGACCGTCGTCCTGGTCGCGGTATGGTATGGATCACCAACGATCTCGATATGGTAGAGGGAGAAACCACTGATGATCTCGTGCATCTACTCGGTATGGTCGATACCGCCAATGGCGTGGTACCGCGGCTTGGACTTGGCTTATCAAAGTTAGAGTGGATGTTTCCCAATACCGATTTGCAAATCCATATGCATCGTACGCCAACAGGAAAATGGCTAGGTATTGAAGCCGTACAGCAATATGGCGCGGATGGCATAGGACTCACCAGCGCCGTGCTGCATGATATCCATGGTCCGTTTGGCCGTAGCGAGCAAATCTTGACGATTCGTCAGATGCCACGCTAGTTTTATATATTGAATAGTCGTCATTTCAATAACAGATTTAGTACGATGCCTAAGCGAGTTGTCGTATTAAAGTAAAATCTAGCTTAAGGAAGTGTATTAGCTTGTTATGTAAAACAAATTGAAAGTATGTGATTAATTTATTATACAAATAAATGAAAATCAGTTGTAATGGAAGCCAACGAGACGGCAAAGTATCTCAAAGCTGCTAGATGGATTTTGATATTGCCTGCCAGACTTAACTTATTTTCAAAGGAGTATGACCATGAGTGATAAAAAATGTCCCTACGCACCGACCCAATTAACCATGGGTAATGGCGCACCAGTTGCTGACAATCAGAACAGTTTGACCGCGGGTACGCGTGGTCCATTATTAGCACAAGATATTTGGCTCAATGAAAAGTTAGGAAATTTCGTTCGCGAAGTGATTCCAGAACGCCGCATGCATGCCAAAGGTTCTGGCGCATTTGGTACCTTTACCGTCACCAATGACATTACCAAATATACCCGCGCTGCTATCTTTAGCGAAGTCGGTAAGCAAACTGAAATGTTTGCACGTTTTAGTACGGTGGCAGGCGAGCGCGGCGCGGCCGATGCAGAGCGTGATATTCGCGGCTTTGCCCTAAAGTTTTATACCGAAGAAGGCAACTGGGATATGGTGGGCAACAATACCCCCGTATTCTTCTTACGTGACCCGCGTAAGTTTCCGGATTTAAACAAAGCCGTTAAACGTGATCCACGTACCAATATGCGCTCAGCGACCAATAACTGGGACTTTTGGACCTTGCTGCCTGAAGCTTTCCATCAGGTTACCATCGTGATGAGTGATCGCGGTCTTCCAGCGTCGTATAGACATATGCATGGTTTTGGCTCGCATACCTACAGCTTTTGGAATGAAGCCAATGAGCGTTTTTGGGTCAAATTCCATTTCCGTACTCAACAAGGTATCAAAAACTTAACCGATGCTGAAGCGTCAGATTTGGTCGGTATGGATCGCGAAAGCCATCAAAAAGATTTGTACAATGCCATCGAAAATGGCGATTTTCCGAAATGGAAAATGTATGTACAAATCATGCCAGAAGCTGAAGCGGATACCGTTCCTTATCATCCGTTTGACTTGACTAAGGTGTGGCCAAAAGGTGACTATCCGCTGATTGAAGTGGGTGAGTTTGAATTAAACAAAAACTCTGATAACTACTTTGTCGATGTTGAGCAAGCGGCTTTTGCTCCGAGTAACTTAGTGCCAGGTATTAGCGTATCACCCGATAAGATGCTACAAAACCGCTTGGTAAATTATGCCGATGCTCAGCGCTATCGTGTTGGCGTCAATCATCAGCAGATTCCAGTGAATAAGCCACGTTGCCCGGTGATGAGCAATCATCGTGATGGTTTAGGACGCGTCGATGACAACTACGGTGGTCGCCCGCATTATGAGCCGAATAGCTTTAGCCAGTGGCAAGAGCAGCCTGACTATGCTGAGCCGCCATTAAAGATTAATGGTGATGCCGCACATTATGATTTCCGTGAAGACGACAGCGACTATTTCAGTCAGCCCCGAGCGCTCTTTAATTTAATGAGTGCTGAGCAAAAGCAGGTACTGTTTGAAAATACCGCAAGAAATTTGACGGGTGTGCCTGACTTCATTCAGTACCGCCATATTCGTAACTGCAACTGGTGTGACCCTGCTTATGGGGAAGGCGTGGCCACAGCGTTAGGTTTAAGCGTTGAAGAGGCGATGGCAGCCCGTGATTCAGATCCTGCCCGTCATCTGCCTAGCTGCTTATAGTAGATAAGCTTTATGCATAAGCAGTTAATCAGTTAATCAGTTAATTGTTATTATAATGGTGCCGCCTTAGGAAGCTAAGGCGGTTTTTTTATCGCTAATAACTTTTTTTGGCTCGTTTGAGCTTGAAATTTTTACCTATGCCCATATCTGATTAACCAGCCTAACAGTATTTACAGCGCAGTCTCATCAACCAGATTCGCTAAACTGCTAGTATTTGAAAATTTGTGATTAATCTGCTGGCAACAGCATCTTTGGTAACAATAATAGGAGTTTTTATGAGTGAACAGACCCAAGCGGACAATAAAAACGCTGATAAACTTGATACTAATAATCCCGATACTAATAACCTCAATGCCAATAACCTCAATGCCAATAACAGTACTGCGAATGAAAGCAGTCCTGAATTAAAAAAACATACCTTTGAAGCGGAAGTGGCGCAACTACTGCATTTAGTGACGCATTCACTATATTCTAACGCCGATATCTTTGTGCGTGAGTTGGTCTCAAACGCCTCTGACGCCTGCGATAAATTGCGCTTTGAAGCAACCAATGATGACAGTTTATATGAAGATGATGGCGAGTTAAAAATCCGTATTAATGTTGATGAAGATGCCAAAACTATTACCTTTATCGATAATGGTATTGGCATGAATGAAGCGGATGCTATCGAAAACTTAGGAACGATTGCCAAATCAGGTACCAAAGCTTTCCTAGATAAATTGTCTGAGTCGCAAAAGCAAGATGGTCAATTAATCGGACAGTTTGGTGTTGGTTTTTACTCAGGCTTTATCGTTGCTGATACCATTAGTGTGGAATCACGCAAAGCAGGCGAGACTGCCGATCAAGGCGTGCGCTGGGTATCAGATGGCACGGGTAGCTTTACTGTTGAGCCTATCACCAAAGAAACACGCGGCACCGCCATTACTTTGCACCTAAAAGAAGAGTATTCTGAAGGCGAAGACAGTTATCTAGACCGTGGCAAAATCAAGCGTTTGGTCAATAAATACTCAGACCATATCAGTCTACCGATTCAAATGCGTAAAGAAGTCTGGCAAGAAGACGAAGTTGAAGAGGGCGACGACGCTCCAGCTAATGGACAAATGGTACTGACCGATGAATGGGAAACCATTAACAAAGCCAGTGCGCTTTGGACACGCTCAGCGTCTGAGATTGAAGATGATGAGTATGTCGATTTTTATAAAAACATCACTTATGACATGGATGCGCCGCTGACATGGACACACAACCGTGTTGAAGGTCGTGTACAGTATACGCAGCTATTGTATATTCCTAAAAAAGCGCCAGTAGACTTATACACACGTGAGCAGCAGCATGGTCTTAAGCTATACGTTAAGCGCGTCTTTATCATGGATGAGGCTGAACAGTTGCTACCGATGTACCTACGTTTTGTAAAAGGGGTTATTGATTCAGCGGACTTACCACTCAACGTCAGCCGCGAAATCTTGCAAGAATCGCGTGATGTGAAATCTATCCGTGATGGTAATGCCCGTCGTATTTTGACCTTGCTTGCAAGCCTTGCCAATAGCGAAGACAGTGATAAACAAGAAAAATTTGCGCAGTTCTACGCCGAGTTTGGTGATGTTATCAAAGAAGGTCTGGGTGAAGACATGGGCAATCAAGAGCGTATTGCCAAATTGCTGCGTTATGCCACTAGTACGAACGATAAGGTCGAGACCAGCTTTGAAGATTATAAAGGTCGTATGAAAGAAGGTCAAAAAGCCATCTATTATCTAACGGCTGATAATTTGGCGGCGGCAAAGAACAGCCCGCAACTTGAGCTGTTTAAGAAAAAAGGCATCGAAGTTATCTTGATGACCAGCCGTGTCGATGAATGGGCGATGAATTTCTTAACCTCATTTGATGGTACACCGCTGCAAAACATCGCCAAAGGTGCGGTTGATTTGGGCGACTTGCAGGATGAAGCTGAAAAGGCTGAAGCTGAAAAAGCACAAGAAACCATGAAGCCAGTCGTTGATAAATTAAAAACGGCATTAGGCGAGCGTGCTAAAGATGTCAAGGTTTCAACACGTTTGGTTGATAGCCCAGCATGTTTAGTAGTGGATGAGGGTGAGCTATCGCCACAGATGATTCAAATGCTGAAGCAAATGGGGCAGGACGTACCAGAGAGCAAGCCAACGCTTGAAGTTAACCCTGACCATCCACTGATTAAAAAGCTTGAGAGTAGCGAGCAGTCTGCTGAGGATTTTGATAAATTAGCTCAAGTGATTTTTGACCAAGCTTTGTTAGCAGATGGCGGTCAGTTAGATGATCCTGCTGCCTATCTCAAACGTGTTAACGAGCTATTAATGAGATAATGTTTAGTGTTTGATATAAAAGGAGGTCTTGAGTCTAAGGCCTCCTTTTTTTAATGAGTTTTTTAGGCGAATTTTACAATTCAGCCTTATGTTCTTGACCGACAATCCGTTACAATCGCGATAGATTAGCGAGCCAAACGATTTTGTTGGGTTTTTCGCGTCTTATACCTATTTTATCGTAAATCAGATATGAAATTGCTGTCGATATGACCTATGAAAATGTAGGATGGTTATATTAAACATCCTATTAAAAGGCACTCACAGCAAAATACGTTATCATTGAGTTGCGTTATTTCTCTCGACTGGCTAGAGGTCTAAGTCTTTGTCACTTGCGTCGTTAAAAACTGTCTCACTTCAGCGCTTTTCGCTCAATTTCGCTGCCAATATTATTGCAACTTTATGGATGCTAGTAGGATCAACACGTGCTTTTTCTTGGGTAAAACCCACCTTTATTCAGTTCGCGGTCTTTGCTTTATTAGCGCTAGGTAGCAATGTGCTTTTCTCGTGGCTGGCGGCAGAAAATGGCAGCGCCTTTAATGAGCAAGGGTTGGTCAGCTATTTAATTTGGCCGATGATTATTCTGTTGGGCGGTATCATTTTGGCACGTCGCGCGGGTAATCAAGCGCTGGTTTTTGTGCCTGTAATACTGTGGTTAGTTGCCGATACCTTATCTGCGCTACTTCAAAGCCTCGTGCAGTTTTTTGGCAGCTATGGCTGGCTACCGAGCTGGAGTTATTCACTATTACCTATATTGTTTTTAGTGCTGTTTTTATGGCAGACGTTGGCTTTGTTATGGATTTTCTCCCGTCGCTTGCGCGTCCCTTGGTGGGAGCGCATTATCGTTATAATAGGGGCAGTGGCATTATTAACCATTTGGCAGCGCAATGTCGCTGACCAGCCGATATTTAAGCAAATTCCTGTTGAGCCAGTATTAGAAGAAGCGGCGTTGTATGAGCAGCCAAAATTGCTGCAGCAAGCCTTAGACCGTATTGATCCTAGTGTGCCAGGTAAAAGCGACTGGTACTTTATGGGGGTGGCAGGCTTTTCAGATCAAAACGTCTTTCGCTCTGAGATTAATAAAGTACGTGAGCTGTTTGATGTACGCTTTGGTACAAGCGGGCACTCACTGGCATTGATCAATAATAATTACACTTGGTTGGACGAGCCGATCGCGACTAAGACCAGTATATTGCGTGGCCTAAAAACTATCGGTCAGCAGATGAGTGCCGATGAAGATGTGCTGTTTCTAACGTTATCGTCGCATGGTGATCAGAATTTTATCCATCTGTCTAATCCACCACTATCTATGGACAATTTGGACGCAACTTGGCTGCGTGAGGCGTTGGATGCTTCCGGTATTCGCTGGCGAGTGATTGTGGTATCCGCTTGCTATTCAGGCTCATTTATCGATGAATTGGCGTCTCCAACGACGGTGGTGATTACCGCATCAGCTGCTGATAAGATGTCATTTGGCTGTACCAATACCGCTGAGATGACCTATTTTGGACAAGCCTTCTTTGCTGAAAGTTTGCGTGAAAACACCAGTTTTTCTGACGCCTTCAAAGACGCCGCTTACCGCGTACAAGAGCGAGAGCTCTACATGGGTTTTGAGCCATCAGAGCCGCAAATGGTCATTGGTAGCTTAATGGAAACCGCCTTACCTGCATTTGAGCAAGTGTTGTTTGATAAAACACAACCGTCGCTTGCTAGAATGACGGATAGCACCAACGCTGATATTGATTCAACCTTGCCGGTAAATATTATTGCTGCTCCTATTGATTAAACATTAATTTGCTAAGAGCCGGTCTTTAAAAGCTAATTGTTAAAAGCCCATTGTTAAAAGCTAAGTGCTTTCTAAATTTTAACAATGGCATATTTGTCTTAATGACTATTTATGACTAATTATTGATCATCTCTCAACGCTTATTTTATCTTGGATAAAAAAGGATGTTACTTATGAATAATTCTTATAAACACAGCTTATCTATCAACTCAAAGATTACCCAGATCAGTGTCAATCGCTGCTTTGATGGAGAGCAGCATTACTATAGCCACCAATCAACGTCGACCAAAACGCCGATGACTTTTAGTATTTATCTGCCGGATGAGGCGCTTACTGGTCGTCGCTGTCCAGCGGTTTTGTATCTATCAGGCTTGACCTGTAATGCTGATAACGTCACTCATAAAGCGCATTTTCAACAAAAATGTAGCGAGCTTGGCATGATTTTTATTGCGCCCGATACCTCTCCTAGAAGTAGTGAAGGTCACGATGTAGCAAATGATGAGCGTTATTTTGTCGGGCAGGGCGCAAGTTACTATGTGGACGCGACGCAAGCACCTTGGGCAGACAACTTTAATATGCAAAGCTATATCGTTGATGAATTATACGATTTACTGCGCTCTGAGTTTCCGATTGACAGTATTGGTATCACTGGGCACTCGATGGGCGGTCATGGTGCGTTACTATTGGGCTTTAAATTCCCAAGTAAGTTTGTTAGTGTCTCCGCCTTAGCACCTATTTGCGCAGCCAGTGAGTCAGCGTGGGGGCAAGCCGCTTATACAGAATACTTTGGTGATGATAAATCACAATGGGCACAAGCAGATGCTTCACAGATGATTGTAGAAGTCGGGCAGCAGTATGCCAGTATTTTGGTCGACCAAGGTGCGGCGGATAACTTCTTAGCAGAAGGGCAGTTGCAAACGGCTAAACTACAAGAGGCTTGTAATAAGGCGCAGCAGCCACTGACGTTACGCTATCAAGCAGGTCACGACCACAGTTATTATTTTATCCAGACGGTGATTAATGAGCATATTGAACATCACTGGCGCATGGCGCAGATGAGCTAAGTAGGCTATATAAATAGACAGCTTGATAGATAGATAAGCGGACAGCCCGTTATATAACTTGACAGACGGTTACGCTGATTGTTTAATCAAGCGCATTTATTGGTATAAAATAGAGCTTGGTTGCGTACATGCTAGGTATCTTTAAACATAAGGTTTTATGATGAATAATCGGATAGCATCGGCAAGTGCAGGTTTAAATAACAAATTGCAAACCGCTGAATCATCGCTTATGGCTATGCAAGTGGACATGGCTGCTGCTGTAAAGAATAAGCAGAAAGACAGTATTGTGCAAAAGAACAATCTAAAGTCAGAGGCTATTAACGTAAAATTATCTTGTGCAACGGCTCCTAAAGAACTCGATGCTGTGCAACTATCACGCGTGATAGAGATGGCGTGGGAAGATAGGACGCCGTTTGAAGCGATAGAGCATAGCTACGGTCTCGATGAAACTGGCGTTATCAAGTTGATGCGTCAAGAACTAAAGCCGTCATCCTTTCGCTTATGGCGTCAGCGTGTCACCAATCGTGCAACTAAGCATCAAGCCAAGCGCCCGTTTGATATCGGTCGCGCTTATTGTAAAACCCAATATAAGCCACGTTAGTTAGCTATTTATTACTATTCATTTAATAGCCAGTTATTTAACTACCAAAAATATTTTTTATTAAACTTTTATACGAACCTCAATTAGGTAGCTCAATTATGATCAGTCCCTCTAAACCGTATCTAATCGCTCCTTCTATTTTATCTGCTGATTTTGCCAAACTGGGTGAAGAAGTAGAGCGTGTCTTAGAATCGGGTGCTGATGTCATCCATTTTGACGTAATGGACAACCATTATGTGCCCAATCTGACTTTTGGTAGCATGATATGTAAGGCGCTACGCGACTATGGTATTGAGGCACCTATTGATGTACACCTCATGGTCAGCCCAGTCGATAATATGATTGAGCAGTTCTTAGAGGCCGGTGCGAGTATTATTACTTTTCATCCAGAGGCCAGTGCGCATATTGATCGCTCTTTGCAGCTTATTAAAGATGGTGGGGCTGAATGCGGGTTGGTATTAAATCCAGCAACGCCACTACATTATTTGGACTATGTCATGGATAAGGTCGATCAAATCTTACTCATGAGTGTCAACCCTGGTTATGGTGGCCAGTCCTTTATTGAGGGCACTTTAGACAAGGTTCGCCAAGTCCGTCAACGTATCATTACCAGTGGTCGTGATATCAGATTGGAAGTAGATGGCGGCATCAAAGCCAGTAATATCCGTGCCATTGCTGAAGCAGGTGCGGATATGTTTGTCGCCGGTTCCGCTATCTTTAACCAAGAAGATTATAAAGCGGCTATCGATGCCATGCGCGCAGAGCTAGCCTTGGCAAATGGGGAGTAACGCCCCATATAGTAAGTTATATACTATTAAATATTAGAGTTACATAATACTGATAGCCGCTGTATGACTGATTATATTAAGCGAAGCGTCAGCTAAAGGTGCTATATGAATATACAAAATGCAGAACATAAAAACCAAGATTTGGAACCACGTAGCTTAGTACCTAAAAGCATTACCATTGGCTTGGCTATGTTTGCGCTTGTCTTAAGCTTGGCAGGCTATGGCTTTCGTCTGATGGTAGGTGATGATACCGGTGAGGTATTACGTCATGCTGCGGTCATCGTGCCTGCATTTATGCTCGGTATTCCGCTGTTGTTCTGGATAGGTTCACGCATATTTAACAAGGTTAAAGGCACGCATATAGAAAGCTGGAATGCCATTAGCTTGGGCTATTTAACCTCTTGTATATCGATGCTTTGGTTAATGGGTACTTATAGTTAATGCAATAGTTAATATAAGCGCTTCATCATACTGACCTTTTTATGATTTAAAACCTCGCATTTATTATATTCATTGATCTCTACTCATTAATAAGTCGCGCTTTACGGCGTGACTGGACACTTGCTAGTATGGCCATATCTTCAAAGAAAATCACCGACATCATCTTTCCAAAAGACCTACCAAACAGTTTATTTATCGCCCTGATTATTGCCTGTTTGCTGTTAGGGTTGTCTTACCTGCGTCATGGTACAGGGCTGCAGGGTTGGCTGCATGTCTTTGAAAACTGGCTACTTATGCTGCTAATCATTCCGACCGCTACTGCTACCGTTGCCTTACCATTTAAATATCGTGACCCTACGCTTGAGCTTAAGCTGACCTATTATCTTGGTATGTTTGTCGCTTTCCTATTTACTTTGGCAAAATTGCGCTATTGGCGTTAATCATCAATTTTTGGCGCATGAGCACCGATAAAGGCACGGATAAAGTGCATTTGTGCAAAAGACTTATACGTCAGCCCTTGAATTGTAGGCTCAAAGCGTCCATTGTATGACTAAGATAGTTTTGCCCGCATGACTGTAAGACGAGCGCTTTAATGAATGGGATAACCGCATTTTTACAGGTGTAAAACGGGATAATAAGGAATAAATGAATGCCATACGATATTGATAATGACATAGAAGTAGATAGTGACAGTAGCGATCAGTTTGCAGGATTCGCTAAAGAGGCCACTCTTGAGCTCGTAGAAGCAGAGGATGGTAGATTGCTATTACGTGACGCTGAACAAGATGAAGCGCCATTGATGACCATTGATTTTTCTGAAAAGCTCAAAGAGATACTCGGCAGTGATACCCAAGCGATTGGTCAGCATATGATTCATGCCGCTATTCAAGTAATCATGCAAAAGCAAATGAGCCAGTGGCATGCGCATGTCTATGATAAAGAGCCGACGCACTATAGCTAATTGGTCTGCACATTTTTCGTGGTAAAAATGCGAGTAATATATCACTAAACCAGTAGCAGTTTAAAACGAATAGATGGTCAAAGAATCGACAATAAAAAAGGGTTTATCATTTGATAAACCCTTTTTTGTTATTCAAATAGCTTAATTTATAGGAAAGTATTTTATAAAAAACACATTCTATAAAATTATAGCAATTATTTGATTTTAGCTTCTTTAAAGATCACGTGCTGGCGTACTTTTGGATCAAACTTTTTGATTTCCATTTTACCAGGCATAGTGCGCTTGTTTTTGGTAGTGGTATAGTAATACCCAGTACCAGCGGTTGATACTAATTTAATTTTATCTCTCATGATAGCTTTCCTGTAAATGAGCGGTCTTCAAACGATGGGTATGGGTCTAAAGTATTAAGTCACTAACGATGTTGGCTTTATCGGCTCATCAGTCGTTAGCGTCAGAACAGCCTAAATAACGACAATCATCGCTAAGGTAGGCTGCCAGTTTCTACTTAAACTTTTTGACCTTGTGCGCGTAGATCCGCTAACACTTTGTCGATACCAAGTTTGTCAATAGTGCGCATACCTTTGGTAGACACACGTAGACGTACAAAACGATTTTCAGACTCTACCCAAAAACGATGGTTATGAAGGTTTGGTAGAAAGCGACGACGGGTTTTGTTGTTTGCGTGCGAAACATTATTACCCACCATAGGGCGCTTTCCAGTCACTTGGCAAACTCTAGACATGGCGAACTCCTAATCTATGAGGTATGAGGGATTCTCATACCAGTCTGGGCAAGTTGCACGTTTTTGCGGCATGGACACAGCAAGCGGCAGCTTTGCACCAAACAAAACTATTATGAAGGTTGAGCTGATATTACTGTCATCTAAAGGCAAATAACAGGCAAACCAATTCAGAAAATTTTAAAGCCGACATTTATACCATAAAAGTAAAGAATACTCAAATACTTTTATAATAATCACCGCTTTAAACGACAGCTATTATACCCTGAAATGAGAAGGCTATGTGATTGATTATTTAATAGCAAAGATTCATTTTTTAGTTGTAAGTTATAACAAAAGTCAGTAAAGTTGCCGTTATATATTTAATACAATCTGTTAATATAACTGTTATTATTGTAAGTCTATGTATCATTAATAGGCAAATATGAAGCCATCTAATGATTGTGTATATTTACTAAAATAAATTGCGACCGCTGCGGAGTTCAAAAATGTCATATAGCTCACTACCACTGACTTCTAATTTATTTCAACTCACCTTTTTGACTTGTGCGCTAGCATTGGCAGGTTGTGGAGGAGGCGATGGAGACACAGTGGATTCGATTGCACCAAAGCCTGATATTGGTGTAAACGTAGGTGGTAATGGCAATGGGGGACCAGTCATACCGGTAAGTGAGGTTAACATTACACCTGTTACTTTATTAGATAATAACGGAAATCCAACTCGTATTGTTTCTACTTCTTCTGCGACTGCTAAGGTGACAGTTACAGATGCTAAAGGAAATGGAATCAGCGGGGCATTAGTAACCTTTACTGGCTCAGGTGTTAAGTTCGGCACTTCTAATGGTGCAGTCCTCACTAATGGTGATGGTGTAGCAACTACTTCTTTAGTGCCTTTATCTGCTGATGATACAGGAAGCTATAGCTTATCTGCTACAGCTAATTATAATGATATTAGTGCCACAGCTGCACAGTATAACTATTCACTACAGCCAGTTAGTATAGCGTTAATGAATCTAACATCTGGTGAAAGTACACTAGAGTCAGGTGCATCTACTATTGTTACGCTACAAACTAGAGATACAGGCAACAATCAATTTCAAAATGACGTAACAGTTAATTTTTCTGCGACCTGTGGCTCGTTCGAAACGGCTAGTGTCACTTCATCAAACCAAGGCAATGTTAACTCAACTTATAAGGCCATTGATGGTAATGGTAATTTATGTGAAGGTAGACAAACTATTACTGCCTCGACTGCTAACAGTACCACTCCGTCTCGTAGTATCATTATAAATATTAGACCCATTGCAGCAAGCTCTATTGTCTATACGACAAATAAAGAAGTCATATTAGGCGCTAAAAATAGTGGTTCATCATCATCAGGCGAAATTGAGTTTACTGTCTATGCGAATGGTGTTCCAGCATCAAATCAGCAAGTAGAGCTTAGTTTAGTCAAGTCTCCTAGTGATTTTAAATTTATATCACAAAATAACCGTAGTACTCAAACAGTAAAGAGTGATGCTTCAGGAAAAGTAACTATAAATCTATATCCAGGTAATATACCTGGACCAGTAGAGATAAGTGCAGCACTAACTGCCAATAAGAATATTTTTGCTTTTGCAAAAAATATTGCCGTTGCTACCGGTAGACCTAGTCAAAGTGGAATTACCTTAGCAATAGGTAAAAACGTATTAGTAGATAATTTTATTGATTCTACATCTGTTTCTGCTTACCTAACGGATCGTCAAGGCAACTTTGTGCCTGACGGTACTGTAGTAAGTTTTGTGACTGAAGGTGGTACTATTAGTCCAAACTGTTCGACCGTGGGTGGTAACTGCTCAGTGACTTTTACTTCTCAGAATCCAAGACCTGCAAACGGGCGGGTTAGTGTGATCGCTTATGTCGAAGGGGATAAAGATTATTCTGATCTAGATGGCGATAATGTCTATACAGCAGGCGTAGATAAGCTGTTAGACAACATTGGCTACTTCTTCCGTGATGATAATGAAGATTTAAAATTCAATCCAGGTGAGTTTGTCTATAAAAGAGGAGAGTCTCCAGCAAGCGTTAAAGCAGCAGCTTGTGCGGCTAGTACCTTATCTCAGCCTAATTTGCCAAACTTCATTTTGAAAGGAAGCAAAATTGAGACTGAATGTAATGATTCTTTAGCCACAGTAATACGCAAACAATTTATTATGGGTTTTGCCAACGATACGCCTACCATGACTAATTATGACCTGAATTCTGAGTCAGGAATTATATCTTTTGAAATATATGGGAACAGTATGAAGACAGTCCCTATGCCTTCTGGTACGACTTTCAGTCTGCAAGCTAAAGACAATACTAAAAATGAAATGACTTGTGAGCCTGAAATTTTCGATGGTAATCTTACTTTGCCTGGTGTAATGCCTTTGAGTCAAGTTAATGGTACTACCAATCAGAACTTCTTTGCAGGAACTGATATTGTTCGTTACGGAGTATCTACATCAGGTTGTGCGAATGGAGATGAGATTAAACTAACAGTTACAACGCCAGCGCCGTCTTCAAAAACTACGACCTTTCCTGTTCTCTAATTATTGAATTCTATTGAAACGAAACCCCCAACCCTGCGTTGGGGGTTTCGTATTTATAATCTCAATAATTAAATACAAGCAACTCAATCAGCAAAGTTTTGCAAAAGCGATTAGAATAGTCTGTTTCCTATGCTGCTAATCATGTTCAAGATAAGCAGTAAGTTTCATTTTTTAATTGGGCGTATTATGTCAGACACTGCAACGATTACTTCACCGAAAAAACTCTCTCATAAAGTATCTAATAACTCGTCTAGTCAGATGGCAATTGATACCGCGACGTTATTGATTAAATGCCGCGATCAAGCCGGTATCGTACAAGCCGTATCCGAGTTTATTCATCGTTATGGCGGCAATATTATTACTCTTGATCAATATTCAACGGCTCATGAAGGTGGCCAATACTTTATGCGTTTAGAGTTTGCTTTAGCAGGCTTGAGCGAGATTATGGATAATTTTGAAGCCAGCTTTGGGCATACGGTGGCTAAGCGCCATAATATGGCGTGGCGCTTACATAACAATGCGATTAAAACAAAGATTGGCATCTTAGTATCAAAGTTCGATCATGCCTTATTAGATTTATTATGGCGGCATCAGCGCGGATTATTGGATTGCGAGATTACGTCTGTCGTCAGTAACCATGAAGATTTGCGCCAAGCGGTAGAAAACTTTGGTATTACCTTCCATTATGTTCCAGTCACTAAGGATAATAAAGCCGAGGCGGAAGAGCAGATTCATACGTTGATGGCAGGTAATGATTTGCTGGTATTGGCGCGTTATATGCAGATATTATCGTCTGATTTTGTTAAGCGTTGGCCGATGCAAATTATCAATATTCACCATTCATTTTTGCCCGCATTTGTCGGTGCCGACCCTTATCGTCAGGCTTATGATAAAGGCGTCAAGCTCATTGGGGCGACCGCGCATTATGTCACAGCCGAGCTTGATCAAGGGCCTATCATTGAGCAAGACGTCCATCGTGTTACTCATCGTCAGGGTGTGACCGAATTACGTGCTATCGGCCGTGATATCGAACGTAATGTCTTGGCACGCGCGGTGAATTGGCATGTACAAAATCGCGTGATTGTGGCGGGTAATAAAACCGTGGTTTTTAATTAGCTTTTTATTACAGCGATTTTACATTGAGAAGAAAGCATATAAAAAATATTCAATAAAAAAGGCCGCGAGTATTGTCATTTAATACACGCGGCCTTTTTTCATCATATTACTGCTGCAAAATTGGTCTTATAACAGCATCTCTAACACAAACTTACTACCGACAAAGCCAATCGCCAATAAAATAAACGCATAAATGGTCATGTTGGCAGCGCGTTTGCCACGCCAACCAGCACGCCAGTTGCCTAGTAATAGCGTGCCAAATAGTAGCCAAGATAGGACGCTAAAGACGGTTTTATGGGCAAGGTGCTGCGCCATTAAGTCTTCTACATAAACAAAACCAATCCCTAGCGCGATACTGAGCAAGACAAAGCCGACCAGTAGCATATCGAATAATAGACTTTCCATGCTTTGCAAAGAAGGCAGCTTATTGACCCAAAAGCGATGAATCGATTGATGCTTCAGCTCTCGTATTTGTAGGCGTAAAAATAGCGCTTGTACCGCTGCCATCAGCAGCACACAATAGGCGGCAAGCGATAGCAGTATATGCGCTTCAAGCCCAACACTGATATCCATGATGGGACGATAAGGGGCGCGGCCAACATAACCGATAATCATCCCTATCAACGCCGTCGGTGCTGCTAAAATACCAAGACTGACGATAGGACGGTACAAACTAAAGATAACGTAGAAAAACAAGAAAAATAAACTGATCAGGCTAATGATGTTAAACAGATTGAAATTTAGTCCGTAAAGGGTAACCACATGCGGATAGAGCAGCGCCGCATGGGCCAGCATACCGATGACTAACAAACCTAGGCTCACGCCTTTGTGGATAGGTCTATCCTGAATCAGCGCCCAACCAATGTAGATGCCGACCAAAATATAAACCATGCCAGCGACTAAAAATGCAAGTTGCAAGATAAAAAACCTCATCTCATAATGCGCGTAAAATACGCGCTTAATTTAATGCTAAAGTGGTATTATTAGAATAATTACCCAATTTATCATAAAATGGCAATCAATTGAGCACCATCTTATGTATTCCTGATAAATGCTTGGCAATTGAGCTTGAATACCTGCCATCGCATACCCTAATAGTATTTATGCGCTCTTTAACTCGCGAAGCCCATCTCTATTAAGAGCTAAGTTTCAATATGAGACAGAGCTAAGTTTAATCAAGAATTATTTTAACTGAGAGTTATTTATGTTTGATACCTTAACAGAACGCTTATCGTCGAGCCTACGCAATATCGCAGGTACAGGGCAACTGACCGAAGATAATATTAAAGACACTTTACGCGAAGTGCGCATGGCGCTGTTAGAAGCCGATGTGGCATTGCCAGTTACTCGCGATTTTGTGAAGCGGGTAAAAGAGCAAGCACTTGGTGCTGAGGTGCTCAAAGAATTGGCGCCAGGACAGGCATTCGTCAAAATCGTCCATGACGAGCTGACCGAAATGATGGGCAGTGCCAATCAGCAGCTTGAGATGACGGGTAAGCCACCAGTTGTCTATCTGCTGGCAGGTTTACAAGGTGCGGGTAAAACCACCACCGCTGGTAAATTGGCAAAGTTCTTACAAGAGCGCCATAAGAAAAAAGTCATGCTGGTATCTGCTGACGTCTATCGTCCAGCAGCAATTGCCCAGCTCGAGCAAGTCGCTGGGCAAGTAAATGCCAAGTTCGTTAACTCAAGTAGCGACGAAAACCCGATTGATATTGCGCTACGTGCTATCGAAGAAGCTAAAATCCAGTATCAAGATATTTTGATTATTGATACAGCGGGTCGTTTGGCTATTGATGAAACCATGATGGATGAAATCAAAGCGTTAACCGCTGCGGTCAATCCTTCTGAGACCTTGTTTGTCGTTGATGCGATGACCGGTCAGGATGCGGCAAATACTGCCAAAGCCTTTAACGATGCGCTTCCATTAACGGGTGTAATTTTAACTAAAACCGACGGTGATGCTCGAGGCGGTGCGGCGCTTTCTGTACGCGCTATCACAGGTAAACCGATTAAATTCTTGGGTCGCGGCGAAAAACTAGACGCGTTAGAGCTGTTCCATCCTGAACGTATCGCCCAACGTATCCTTGGAATGGGTGATGTACTGAGCTTGGTTGAAGAAGTTGAGCAAAAAATCGACCGTGATAAAGCCGAAAAGATGGCGAAAAAGATGCAAAAGGGCGGCGAGTTCGACCTTGAAGATCTATTGACCCAGTTCCAGCAAATGAAAAGTATGGGCGGCATGGCAGGCTTCTTAGATAAGATGCCAGGTATGGGCGGCTCTGATATACAAAAAGCGGTCGAAGAAGCCAAGCCAGAAGAAAAAGTACGTGAGATGGAAGCATTGATTAATTCAATGACGCCATTTGAGCGCAAAAATCCTGACAAAATTAACCCAAGCCGTAAGCGCCGTATTGCTGCCGGTTCTGGGCGTGAGATTCAAGATGTCAACCGTTTGCTCAAACAGCATAAGCAAATGGCAAAAATGATGAAAATGATTTCTAAGCCTGAAGGCATCAGTAAAATGATGAAGTCGATGCAAGGATTGATGGGTGGCGGCGCTGGAGCAGGTGGCGGCGGTCCTTTATTCGGCGGTGGTCAGCAAGGCGGTGCCAAAGATGTGAATCCACAGCAAATGGCAAAGCAGATGGGACTCGATCCAAATGGTATGCCAAGCACTGAAGAGATGCAAAAACAGATGCAAGAGCTACAAAATCAAGCGCCAAAGAAGTTTAAAACACGCTTTTAATTGATAGCTGCTTAGATTGCTATAGTATTTACTTCTTAATGAAAGCCCCAAGGCTAAAATAGCTTTGGGGTTTTTTATGTCTGTCATGCTTAAATAAATTCTGATGGAATAAGTATGAAAATTTAGAAATTAATAAAATTTGCTTATCCTAAATGCTATGATAGGCGCTGTTTTATAATGCCAAGCGAATAAGCCGAGGTTGTGATGTTTTTAGCAATGGATACCGTGTTTGATCAGTGTTCGATCGCGATTTTAGATGCCAATGGTCAGGTGCTGTCGAGTCATACTGAGACGGGTAAACGCCAGCAGACCCAGCAAATCCTGCCGATGATTGATGCTGCATTGTCCGAGGCCAATCTGCGTCTTGCTGATATAAAAGCATTAATATTCAACCGTGGTCCTGGTGCATTTAGTGGTATACGAATCAATACGGCGGTGGTGCAAGCGCTATCTGTGGCACATGATATTCCTTGTGTGGGTGTCTCAAGCCTGCAAGCGATTGCCCAATGTGCGTATAAAAACTACGGCTTGACGCAAGTTTATAGCGCTCTTGATGCGCGTATGCAGCAAGTTTATTTTGGGCAGTACTCAATTTTAGGCGATGTAGCAGGCAATGCTATCATGCAGCCTGTATTGGCTAATGATAGCGATAGCACCGAGCAACTGCTTGATTATGATAGCCAAACAACGCTTAATCTGCCTATCGTCGGTAATGGCGCGGTGTTATTAAAAGCATATGACGGACAAGTATGCCATGAGGATGTTTGGCCGGATGCGGTAGTAATCGGACAACTGGGTATCGCACAGTTCATAAAATCTGGCGGTACCGATGCCGCCAATGCCTTACCAATATACTTGCGTAATCAAGCATGGAAAACGCTTAAAGAGCAAGGTAAAGGGTAGTTTAAGCTTTATGAAGTTAAAAATTCTTTTTAACGACTAAGTATCTAGCATCAATTATGCACAAACGATTATAAAAGCAACGATCATATAGGGCAGGCAATAGCGCTGTCTTTTAGGGAAGCAACTGTGGATATACTGTTATTAATCCAAGCGGTCATCATGGGTATCGTTGAAGGTATCACAGAGTTTTTACCCATCTCTAGTACGGGGTATTTAATTTTATCAGCCGACTTAATGAGTTTTTGGACCAAAGAAAAAGTTGATTTGTTTGTAGTGGTGGTGCAGTTTGGCGCCATCTTAGCGGTTATTTATGATTACTGGGGTCGACTATGGCAAGCGCTCATGGGGCTATTGACCGGTAAAGCGGAAGGAATGAGTAATCCAAGACAGCTTGGGCTTAGCTTAATTGTTGCGACTATTCCGGTGATGATTGTAGGTTTTACTTTTGCTGATGAAATTAAGGCGTATTTATTTAACCCTATCGTCGTGGCAATTATGCTGATTATCGGTGGTCTATTGATCTTCTATGTAGAGAATCGCCCTAAAACGATTATTGCGCAAGAAGCAGAAGACGTCAGTCTAAAAACCGCATTGATGATAGGTTTGATGCAATGTCTAGCCTTGATACCAGGAACGTCACGCTCCGGTGCGACTATTATTGGCGCACTATGGCTTGGCGTTTCACGCAAGGCTTCTGCGGAGTTTTCTTTCTTTTTGGGTATTCCAGTTATCGTAGGCGCGGCGTTATTAGATTTACTCAAGCATCATGATGTCTTGACCAGTAGCGAAGACTGGTTAGTGCTCGGTATTGGCACTGTGGTGTCATTTATCGTCGCTTTACTCTGTATTCGCTTATTGGTTGCTTGGGTCAGCCGTCGTGACTTTAAAATCTTTGCATGGCTACGTATTATCACTGGGGTGTTGGTACTAATTGCCGCTTGGGGTTTTGGCTATCAAATGGCAGGCTAGGAACGTTATGGTTTATGGCTTTGTGAGTCATCAAAGAGAGGGCAGTCATGAGCAGTTTGCAACCAGTATCTAGTAGCTTTACGCATTGCCAACTTGTCTACGTGAGTGAGTCACAGGACGCACAGGTTGAAAATCTGCAAGCACTAATAGCTGCCCATCAACTGCCCATTATTTTAAATTCTGAGTTGTTTACCGAAAAGCTCAGTCAAAAACGTCGCCAGCAATTAAGCCAGACAGCCACTCAATCTATCTTGCTGTTGGATGAAAAAAACAAGCTATCATGGCTGAGTGATGGGTTAAGCGTTGCACCAGAATGGGATAAGCTACAGCGCCGTGTAGTAAGTGCGGGACGCAAGTCTGAGCTGTTATTACAAGCTGCCAAAATTACATCGGGCAGCACAGTCATCGATGCGACCGCAGGCTTTGGGCACGACAGCCTAATATTAGCCAGTACCGGCGCACAGGTCATTATGCTTGAGCAGCAGCCGTTGATGGCGTTGTTATTGCTGGCAGAACAGCTGCGTATGAATGCGCTGCCAAATTGGCAAAAGCTGATGTCACGTTTGCAGATTATTAATACCGATGCGCTCAGTTACTTTGCAATGCTACAAGCTGAGGCGATAGATGACCCTAAAGCAATCGATGTGGTATATCTCGACCCTATGTTTCCAGAGGATAGCTACCAAGATAGCAAGACGGGTAAAGGCGCTAAAGTGGGTAAGCATATGCAAGCATTGCACCAGTTAGTATGTCCACCAACGCCAGAAGAAGAGATGCAGCTGCTGCAATCTGCGCAAGCAGTCGTCAGTCAAAGTGCCCAAACGTCTGGCCGCGTAATCGTCAAGCGTCCGCAGTTTGCGCCGCAACTTGCTCATCAATCAGCAAGTGAGAGCTGGCATAACGAAGCAGTACGCTTTGACGGTTATTTTGTTTGAAGGCTGTTATTCTAATAGGCGTTTTTTATAATAAGCAATGTATTTGGTGATTGAGCTTAGAATACACAGTTAGAAGTTTTATGTTTGCCAAGTTTGGATTTGTTGAATTTAGGAGCAGGGAATGTCAACGCTAATAATATGGATGATGGGTGCAGGTTTATTATTGATCAATATCGTTCTACGTACGCGAATATTAAGACTGGAAGCGCGTCTCAAAGAATTGAGCAATCCGCAAGAGCAATTGGCTTTTTTGCGTCAACAAACAGCGCAAAAAGATAAAGTTCCTGCCATAAAGGCTTTGCGTAAACAATATCCTGAGCTGTCGCTCATTGAGGCCAATAAATTGTGGCAACAAATCCAGTAGCTATTAAATTTATTAACCAATCAATCTAATAGCTGCCGAAAAAGCAGGTAAACAGATATCCAAAATATTCTATCAATGATAATTAAAATACCATGACATTTAACGACAAACTGCAAGCCTACCTGCAACTGACGCGCTTTGATAAGCCAGTAGGTATAGAGTTATTACTATGGCCAACACTGTGGGGCGTGATGCTGGCTGCCATGGGTCATGCGCAGCAGCAAGCGGCAAGTGCAGGTCTGCCAAGTCTCAAGATATTGCTGATATTTGCGTTGGGCGCGATTTTTATGCGGGCGGCGGGCTGTGCGATCAATGACTTTGCTGATCGCAAGGTTGATGGTCATGTCAGCCGCACCAAAGGACGCCCACTGGCAGACGGACGCTTGTCTGCTAAAGAAGCCATTGCGGCTTTTTTGGTATTGGTATTACTCAGTGCTGGTTTGCTGTTCTTTTTACCTGTTGTCGTCTTCTACTGGTCGCTTGGCGCCGTCATATTGGCGTTTATTTATCCATTCATGAAACGTTTTACCCATTTGCCGCAAGTGTTTTTAGCGGCAGCTTTTGGTTGGGCGATACCAATGGCATATGTCGCTATACAAGGCGCACCTGATATCTGGTGTTGGCTGTTGTTTATTGCTTATATGTGTTGGACAGTGGCTTATGATACCCAGTATGCCATGGCTGACCGTGAGGACGATTTAAAGATTGGGGTCAAATCAACGGCGATATTATTTGGTCGCTATGACGTGATTATCATCTCACTGCTACAAACCGTATTTTTACTTATTATGGGTGCGGTCATGTGGCATTATTTTGCGCCAACCAGTGTAGGTGTGATACCCGTATTTGGTTTGGCGCTAGTGGCGATGATGTTTGCTAAGCAAAACAGCGCTTGTGCCAGTCGTCATGCTATGGCCTGCTTTCAGGCATTTTTAGCCAATATATGGGTAGGGCGTTACGTCTTTGCTCTTATCGCAATCGCTTGTCTATGGACGACTTTTAATGGATAACTTTAAGAAGCTCTCAAAGTCAAAAGTGAAAAGGAGTGCGGATATTAATGCGCCAGTCATCGATTATCAAGCAAAGATGGCTGAGCATGGGCTAACTCGCGAGCAAGTCATTGCGACCGAGCGTAAATTGGCAAAGTTTGCCAATACCATGGATTCTCTTGTGCGGATTCCTTTTACCAAACAAGGCATGGGTGCCGATGCGGCGCTCTCAACCATTCCGCTGGCCGGAGATTTGGCAGGACTGGCTCTGACCAGTTATGCTTTTGTATTAGGTCGTCAGTTAGGCGTACCGGCGCATAAAATGACGCCAGCGGTTAGATTGGCACTGATTGATATGGTGGTTGGTATCGTCCCTGGGATTGGCACACTGCTCGATATTTTTATTCGTCCCAGTCGTAAGACATTGAGTATCGTACATGAGCATTTACACGATGAATACGGTATCACCGAAACCATGCATATGGATCGGCCGTTTTTGCATCAATCATTGGAAGATAAGCAGCAACAAAGCCGCTTTGCTTTCTTTTGGCGCAATCCTGTCGTTGCTTGGCTATATTTGCATATTCCTGATTTGTTGGGATTAGTCGTTATTGTAGTGATTGGTTGGGGCTTATGGGCGGCGATAAGCTGGCTAGTTAGTCTATTTGGCAAGACCACTGGCTTTGGCTAAAGACAAACCAAAGCAAAAAAGGCGGCAAGCATTAATAATATTTGTCGCCTTTTTAATGCTTAAATTACTACCTTTAAATGGTTCTAAGCTAAGTTTTATTCATAACGTTACTCGGTAACGACTTCTGCTTCTACACTGATGGCGTCAAAGCTAGTTATTTTATTATTTTGAATGAGGTCTATGCTACTACCACCGCCATGGCTGACCAGCTGAATATTGCCATCGTTTGAGCGATAAGTAGGGTTATTGCCTTGACCTTCTGGCGCGCTTAAAGTCATTTTTGGTTTGCCCGGTAAGGTGACGATAGCGTTAAGCACGCCTTTTTCTGACGTCTCAAAGATGACAAATAGCGTCTCACCGCTGGCACTGCGATAGTTAACATCAGTGATTTGCGCGCCTTTGATGGCTTGTTCTGGATTGGGCGCTATAGCAGTACTATTTTCTGAGTTGTCGACTGCGTGTGGGTCATTTTGCAGTTCAGTTACGTTCGTCACTTGTTCTGCGTTAGTAGTATTGGTATCTTCTTCAGCAACCTTTGGTTTATTAGTAGTAGAGGTCACTGGCGTCGTTTGGGTCATTGTGTCAGTAGAAGTCTTATTGGCTGCTTCAGGTTCTGGCGTCTTTTGGCAGGCACTCAGCAGTGATAGGCTTAAGAACGCAATAGAAATCGTTTTAAAGGATGGTTTTGATTTAGCTAAGGTAAAAATATCAGTTTTCATAATAAACAGCTATCCATTGATTAAGGTATCGGCTAGTTCTTATTTTAACTTTAATAAGTCGTTGCTGACTGCGCTTTCTTGGTAAACATCATCTAAATAGCGACGACTGGCAAGCAACTTATCAACGACGCCACTTTGGCTTTGAGTGTTTAGCTTTTGTCCAAAGTCCAAAATAGAGTTTAATTGCTCTAGCACTATACTATAACTGGTGGCGGATTTATCGCGGTCAATAACGACAGTGCGGGCATAATGTGGATCAAGACTGAGGTAATCATCAATCAGCTCGGGTATGCGTATCTCTATAAGTTTATTGAGGATGAAGAGCTGTGATTCAGTGATTTGCGCATGGTGCGTGCGTTCATACTGTTGACCGATATCGTCCATAATGGCTCGGAATGCCTCAGGAACTTGCTCAGCGTACAGGTATTTGATAAACGGATGCTGCGCGTTAAATTTAATAATAGCCAGTCCATCCGTTTTGTCACTTTGCGGCAATGCTTGTTCATTTTTAGACAAGGCGCTACTGGCTGATGCTAAATATTGCTTGTGCCTATGGGTTGAGTCAATTTGCAGCCGACGAGATTTCTCTTTCATGACAAAAAAGATGGGCACGATAATGATAAGGCTGAGCAAAATAAGTAGCGTAAAAAAAGACATGTTAAGACTCTGTCATAAAAACCCATGAATATAAAGAAACGTGCGTTTTTCTTGGCATATTGGTGTATCACAACATAACACACTTGTGCTATTTTACCTCAAGGTAGGACACTAGTTGGTAAGTGTTACTATGAATGAATCAATACTCATGGATAAGCAGTTAAGGACGATAATGGATAATGACACAATTACAAAAAGTCAGCTAGCGGCATATAAGCCGACCACGGCTTATGTAGGCACCTCTTGGGCAGTAATGATGGTTGGCGTCTTGGCCTATCTAATGGGGTTATGGAATGCACAAAGTATGCTACTTAACGAAAAGGGCTATTACTTTGCTATTTTAGCACTGGGATTGTATTCAGCAATCAGCCTACAAAAAACTCTGCGTGACCGTGCAGAAGGTATTCCAACCACCAATTTATATTATCTAATAAGCTGGGCGGCGCTTGCAGTATCCATTGCACTTATTGCTATTGGGCTGATGAATGCGAATGGTTTAAGCTTGAGTGAGAAAGGGTTTTATATGATGGCGTTTACCATGAGTTTATTTGCTGCCGTCACGATTCAAAAAAATACCCGTGACGAAGCGCAAATCCGTGCATTAATTTCGCCACCGACAACCCTTAGTCATGACAGCGCAGCCAGAATATCGAATCAAAAATCAGACTCAGGAAAGTCATTATTTGGCTCTATTAAATCTCGAAAAGATAGTAGTGATCAGAATAGCAGTGAATAATTTTGACTGTATCTATCAAGGTGAGTTCGATTGCTTATGTTGGCTAGTGTGAGCCTATCCGAACCTGTATAGGATAAGTAACTTAGATAATAAGTTAGCCAGCTTTATGTAAGCGCGCACGATTGGGCGATAGTCGCGCTAAGGTAACGGCAGATAAAGGCGCGAAGCAGCCTAACATCATATCCGCTAATGCCTCAGCGCAGATGGGTGCCAGTGCATAACCCTTTGCCCCCATCGCACAGAGCGTCCAAATGCGACGGCTTTGCGCAAGTCGTCCTACTAAGGGATGATAATCAATGGTCTGGGTGCGCACACCGGCGCGCGCTTGCCATGTGCTGGTATCATCTGGCAAGATATTGCTTAATTCAGGAATATCCTCAAGCAATTTATCATAATTCTGCTGATTTTCTTCACTACGGATATCAGTACTGGCGTCAGCATCTACAAAGCTGGCCCCAAGTAAAAACTGCTGCTGACCCTCGGCGATTATATTTACCTCAGCATCACCGCTTTGTCCTATAAAGGGCGCGCAATAACCACTATATTTGAGCGGTAATTTAGGCAGACCAGCTACCTGCTCGTCAGTGGGCGTAAACCAAGATAGTTGTCCGCGGATGGTACGGCATTCTACGATACGTTTATCTAGTTGGTGACTCTCATACGCGGCGCAAATCACCACATTGTCAGCGCAGATAGTGACAAGGTTCTGACTATTATTACCATTATAACTGTCTTTATCACCAATCACCATGACCTTATCTTTATGTTCTTTGATATCGGTGACGCTAAGCTGCTGATAAGTGATATTCGGATGCGCAAGGATGACCTTTTTTAGCGCCTGTGGATTGACCAGACCAGATTGTGGCAAATATAAATTGTCTGCTAAGTCTTTAGTTTTTAAGCCGCTTAACCGCCGCGCTTCTTTAGTAGTAATCGTGGTGGCCATTTCATTGGGATAAGCGGCAATCTGCGCAGGGCCGATATTGGTTTTGATTAGCAAGTCTAACGTGCCCGTCTGTTCGAGTATCAGCGGCGTTTGTTGAAGAACTGCTTGCTGATTAAAATAACGATATAGTCTGCTGCTATACAGATAACCAATAGAGTGTAGGTGTTCATAAACGTGGTGAATGGGCGTCATGTTTGGCGCGAGGAGGGCGCGCGGATTGCCAGAGGCGCCAGCAAGCGGCGCGACCTTATCTATCATCGTCACAGCCATGCCGCGATTGGCTAGCGTCCAAGCCGTGAGCAGTCCGGCAACGCCTGCGCCAATTACTACTGTGTGGCTAGGAAGGTTTGGGTAAATTGAAGCATTCCTATCGTCATTTATAGACACAGACTCGATTGGTAAAGACTCAGTTGGTAGAAAATCAGTAATGCCAGCCATGACTGCCGTCAGCATTTCACGCTTGCGCCCAAAACCTTTCACCTTATTAATCTCAAAGCCATGAGTTTGCAACCCACGTTTAACAATACCGGCACAGCTATAAGTAGCAGCAGTTGTGCCAACACGTGATAAGCGCTGCATTTGGGTAAATATAGTATCTGCCCATAAGGTTTCGTTACAAGAAGGCGCGAAACCGTCTAAAAACCAAGCATCAATGTAAGGGTGCTTAATAGCCGCTTCAGTATCTAAGGTATATAAAGCATATGAAGTATCTAAAGCACCTAAACTTGCCAAACTATGAGCCGCATCGCCTAGCCAAATATCAAGTGTGACGTTATCGTCAATAAAATTTAGGCGATGACAGCCAGCAATAAGCGGTGGATAGCTGGCTAAAAGTTGCTCAACTATCTCAGCAAGCTCGGGCGCGCGTTGTGCCCATAAAATGAGTATCTGCGTTAAGTCAGTAAGCGGTATGGGGTATTTTTCGGTGGTGATAAAGTGCAAGCGTGCGCTTGTTAAATGCGGCTGTCGAACACGAAGCTCACGCCAAAGCTGCCATGTCGCTAAAAAATTTAAGCCAGTACCAAAACCTAATTCAGCGACAGTAAAGCATTGTTTGTCTGCAAGGTTCGCTAGCCGTTCTGGTAGTTGATTATGAGCTAAGAACACATGGCGGGATTCTGCCAAGCCATCAGCGTGTGAGAAATACACATCACCAAATTCTCCTGATACTGGCACTTGATTGCCAGCATCATCGGTTTGCCATGCAATCTTAGCAGGGGTAATTGCGTTTGGCGGTGCAGGCATCTTAGGGGGTTTGGTAGCTCTATGAGGCGTATGCGTGGCAATAGATGAAGGCTTAGGTATAGCAGACTTAGACATAAAGCATCACATTTATAGAGGATTTACTACCAGCGTTCACGGCGAACAAATACCAACCATGAAATAAAAATCCCGACCAATAAGCTAATTAAGACCGTGAATGCACCATATAAAAACAATTGACCTTTGCTTTCATAAACCAAAACGTTTACTTGCGTCTGTAAGTCGTTGACTTGGCGCTGAAGCTGGGCATTATGGCTAAGCAATTCTTGATTGGCCTCAGATAGCGCTTTATTCGAAGGTTGTAGCTGCGCTGCTAAGGTATCGTTAATATTGGTCGCAGGCTGAGCACTCGCAGCGAGGTTCGGTGCTGTAGTTGCTACGGTATTTGAAGCAGTATTTGGCGGGGTTATTTGAGTCACATTGTTAGGCGCTAATACAGCATTAGGCGCAAGTGCAGCCGTTCCTGCCGCATGGTCAGCATTGGTAATGGTTGGCGCCGCTTGGACCGATAGACTAGCAAGCAATAATAGGCTAGCAAAGTTAACGTTAGCGACACGGCCAAAAACGCACTTAGCAACCTGGTTGGAAGTAGCCGTATTTAATAAGAATAACCGCTCACTCACGATGCTGTTACCTTATCTACTGCGTAGTCAGTAGGTGCAGGCAATGTTTGGACAAATGGCTTGATATCTACATGACTATAGACGCCATCACGCAAATAAGGCTCAGCGCTTGCCCATGCTTGCGCGGCATCGAGGGAGTCAAAGTCAGCGATAATCAGACTGCCTGACATCTCACTTTTACCATGCTCAATAGGCGTTGGACCTGCGATAATAAGTCGCTGTTCGCTTTGTAATACTTGCAGGCGGGCGACGTGTTCGGCGCGCGTCACCTGACGCTGTGGGCTGCTACCTGCAACATCATGACCGATAATGGCAAATAAGGACATGGGACTTCCTCAATTAAATAGTATGAATAAAGCGCTACAAATAATAATAAAAAATAATGGCAATATATCTCATGATACTTTTAATCAGCTTTTATAATTAAAACAGCTTCTATGATTAAAAATTGTCACGATGAGTATTTAGCAATAGAAGCCGTTTTTATTATCTTATAATAAAAACGGCTTGATAGCTTCTTGGCTGCTGGTTCTGTATTTAGGTGCTTTTACTCAACAGCTTTTATTTGTTAGTTTTGTCAGTTAACGCTGGATTGAGGTGATTTTTTAACAGCGCAAATTGGGCGACCACGAATACCAACATAATCGGAATCCAGCCGTAGGTTTTGAAGTTAATCCAAGCCTCATCAGACATGGTGAATGCCGTGATATAATGCAGAACGCCCATCATGGCAAAAAACAGAGCCCAAGCGACGGTCAGTTTTTTCCAACCACTCAGCGTGAGTGAAAACACCTCTTTCATGGCCAATTGCATCAACGGTTTATTAATCGCAGCGCTGACCAACAGCGTTAAGGCAAAGATACCGTTGATAATAGGCGACTTCCAACGCAGGTAAATGTCGTCACGCAATAGCAGCGTACCACCGCAAAAGACGATGGTTAATAATAAAACGACCCACTGCTGTTTATCAAATTTGCCTTTTTGACGCACAAAATGGATGGCATAAATAATAATAGTGGCAACGAGCAATGCGCCTGCCGCCGCTAAAATGCCACTGTAACGCGCGGCAATAAAAAAAGCGATCAACGGAATGAAGTCTAATAAGGCTTTCATAGCAAATAGGATGTCCAACAAAAAACGTATGGGGTAGTTTACACGTCTACTGCCGCAAAAAAAAGCAATCAACCTGATAATCGTCGGATATGCTATCGATATGCCATGTCTTCGCCGTTTTTAGCTCGTTTTACTGATAATATACTTAGTATCGACCGCATATTTAAATGAACAACACATTCAAAATCTTAAGGCCAGCTTTATGAAAATCGACTTACATTGCCACAGTACTTGTTCTGATGGTACTTATGCGCCCGCCGAGGTGGTACAGCGCGCGCACAATGCTGGCATTAATGTACTGGCGCTAACCGATCATGATACCTTGATGGGTATCGATGAGGCACGAGCAGCGGCTAAGGCCTGCGATATGCAATTAATCAATGGGGTTGAGATTAGCTGCGAGCATACGCTTAGCGGCGGCTACGGTAAAAACAAATCAACCAATAAAATCATCCATGTGCTTGGACTGGATTTTACCGATTTTGATAAAATGCATGCCACCTTGCAACAATTACAAGATAGCCGTGCTACGCGCGGTCAACGTATCACTGAAAAACTCAGCGAACTATTAACGATTGATTACGACGAATTATGGCAAGCGGTGCTCGATAAAGCAGGCGACAACCCACAAGCAGTAGGACGTGCGCATATTGGTCAAGTATTATTTGAACGCGGTGAGGTAAAAACCGTGCAAAAAGCTTTTGATAAATACTTGGCGGATAATAAGCCGGCCTATGTGGCGATTGAGGCATTAACGATGCAGCATGGTATCGAGCTGATTCATGCTTGCGGCGGCAAGGCAGTACTGGCGCACCCAACGCGTTATCAGCTTTCGGCCACCCGCGTACGTAAGCTGATTGAAGAGTTTGCGCAGCTTGGCGGTGATGCTTGTGAATTGCCGTCAAATAGCGAACCGATTAGTACCCGTAGAATGGTCGATCGCAGCATTGCTGAACATCAGCTTGCCGCGTCGATAGGCAGCGACTTTCATGGTAGTAATATGCCATGGCGACGCTTGGGTGACGTGCCAAATCTTCACCCTGAACAGCAAGGTATTTGGCAGTCGTTTGCGGCATTGGCTTAGTCCAAAATAGGTTATCACTTCAAAATAATAAGTAAGCTAAACTAAGGTTTTTTTAATGATGATTGAATGCTCTTAAATAATTTTAAAGGCAGGTGTTACCTGTATTTATTAAAGTAGCAGGGATAACAGCGGTTACAGCAGGAGTCAAGACTATTATTCAAAAGCCTATCTTAAGACCATGTGCTAAAAATAAAATAAAATGAGATGTCAGACATTGACGCATAAATCACTTAAACAGATTGATAATCAAAGGAAAAATTGCCACACTAAATGCGTCAGTTTAAGTCCAATATAAGTCATCCTTTTTATTTTCTTATTTTCTTATTTTCTTATTTGGTTTAGCTCAATAACTTTCACTATCTGCGGTAGCCCATTATGGCTGTATCGATATCTCATCTAGGCTACAGAAAACTCTCGCGAGTAATTTTCGAGTGGCAAGCTGCTGATAGGGCGTTGCTGCTGGCATTGTTTATTTTGCTAGAAGTGTCATCGCATTGGCTATGGTGTTTATTTGTCTGGTGGCGCCAAGATACATATGGCAGCTATGTAGATATGGACGTGCTGTACCCCTTGTGGATTGGACTGACACTGATGGTCCTTTTCTTTTCTTGGATGGTCAGCCGTTTATCACCGATTAGAAAAGATACGGGTTCATTATATAAATGGCAAGCGATCATAGTTACGCTCTATAGCCTTTATATTGCCGTGGTCATTTTAGTCATGGGTTATAGTAGTTTGGTTGCAGGGGTTTCACTCGTAGGCGGTGCGATGCTAGGGATGATGCTCATACGTCGCCGCTATGTATGGAAAGCTTTTTTGGGGCATATTACACTGATTTTTTTGGTTACTCTGATTCCTTATTTTGGCTTTACGATACCCAATCTACGTCAAATGACGATTGCCTCTTTTCCTTTAGATGGCTATAACTATCTCACCTATAACGAAATGACAATGATCGAAAATGCCATCTCTGCGTCGGTTTTTCAAAATGGTACGCTTAGCTGGGACAGCTTTAATCAATTGCGTTTCTCCTATGCATTTTTTTGGCGTACCACCCATATTTATATGGCGCTGCCAAAAGCAATTTTTATCATCTACATGTTTCGCACGCTGCTATTGATATTGGATAACAGTAAAGCTGAGATTATGCAGTATGCCAATCAAGATGAATTGACTCAGCTGAAAAGTCGCCGCTATGGTTTGATGCAAATGCAGCAAGCACTGTTGGCAATGGGCGATAAGCAAGATTTTAGCGTGATTTTACTGGATTTAGATTGGTTCAAAAATATCAATGATAATTATGGTCACGACGTTGGTGACCAAGTATTGTTCGAGGTTGCCCAGACGCTAGTAAAGTCTTTATCAGAAGAGACGATTATCAGCCGCCATGGCGGTGAAGAGTTTTTGATTGTGTTACCCGACACTCAGCATGATAGTGCGATGACCATTGCAAAGCAGCTACGCCAAGATATTGCGCAACATGTCATCAAGAGTGATGATGGTGCAGATTTTAATATCACGGCCAGTTTAGGGGTTTATACCTTGACACATGATGAGCGCGCTCGCATTCGGAGTGAATATAGGGCATTAGCATTAGAGGAAGGTACGCAGACGCGTGCAGAGCCACAAAAAAACCGTAGGCAAGAGGCCAACAGTAACAAAACAAGCACCCACAAAGCAGGCTCGCAAAAAACCCATGCTCAAAAAAGAATATCGCAAAGAAGAAAACGCGCTGCCACAGAAATTTTAAAAGCCCAGCTGCCGAGCGATATTTGTCAGCGCTTAATTTGTATTGCTGATAAAGCCTTATATGAGGCAAAAGACCGTGGTCGTAATCAGGTGGTCAGCGCCAATGATATGCTCGCGGCGGAAAAGGACAAGATTTCTGTCCTTTATGCCACTAGCTAGGGCATGTCCTAGTCGTTTTTTATATGGTGTCTGGCATCAACCACATAACCGTATAGTCTGATTGTTAAATCTTTGCTGATGATGTGTCTAGATCTTGAACTAAGCTTGCCAGCACACTTGTTGCAAAACTGCCTGTGGTTAAAGTAAAGTTTAATACCAGTGTCTGCTCACCGCCATTTTCCCCACCTTGCCACTCCCAACTTAGTCCCTCAATCGGTAACCTTAGTGCTCGTCGTTGTGCTTTGATATCACGTTTCTCTAACCCTACTGCTAGCTGACTTAATAATGGGTTTTTTTGCACAATATCATTTTCGATAGCGGCTGCTACGCCGCTGACTTTATCATTACCCACGCCCCATAATACCGCGGTCGGATGAATATCACCGCTGGCAAGTCGCGCTTTCAAAGTCTCGTCGATTGCTTCGCTGGCAAATATAGAGCCTGACCCCTCTAAGTTGAACACTTCACCTTCAACTCCAGTATCCCAGCTGCCATCTCGTACACGCGCTGCCAATATCTCATTGAATATCAAGCTACGTGCGGCAGACAACTCCATGCTATTTTGCTCACGCGGTGTATGTTTGCGTTTGCTCTTTTTGGGTTGCGGCCGACTTTCTGGCGCTGGACGGGCAAACAATGCCAATGCTTCTCTCACATTATTACCATTACGGCCAAAGCGCTGCGGGCCAAAATAATTGGGTACGCCCGTTGTGCTTATATAGGCTAAATGCTGCTCGACAGCATCCTTTTCACTTTGTTTAGCTGATAATAACTGCTCAGGTATCGGCGCTGCTGTATCAAAATCGGCAAACTGGATATCGCGCAAGGTAATGATAAATTGATTGGCCTTATGGGTACCGCGATTGAGCTTTTTATTATGCCAATGCTGCGCAAGGATAGTGACTGATTCGTCGGCTCCGATATCTACGGGTGCAAATTCAGATTCTGGTAATTGCTTTTTTGGTATGCGCAGGCTAAACCATTGTGTCGTCAACGCGTGGCGATCTTTAAGCCCTGAGTAACCAACATCTCGCAGTGGAATCTCTGCCCATTCGGATAGGAGTTTGGCAAGGTAAGCGGTATTCATGCCTAACTTCTCAATATGCAGCCATAAATGCTCACCTTCACCGCTAAAGTCGAGCGGTAATATCTCATTTACCGCAAAATCTGTGGCATGGGCTTTATAAGTCGCTTGTTTTAAAGGCGGCGGCAGCGGTTGTGGCAATTTGGCCGTATTAGTAGCGGCGCTAATATCGAAGGTGTCCATAGTATCGATGCTTGAGATATCAAATGTTTTTTTATCGAGAAGTTTATTATTAGCTAAATCGTTATTTAAATCGGTTTGAGAAGTTGCGCTAAGGTTCGATTTGTCATCTTGAGAAGTCATAGAGTCGTCTTTTATTTTGATTATAGATTTTAAAGTAAAGTGGTTGAGATATGTATTAAAGGTTTAAAAGGCATTACAGATTTAAAAGTCAGAATTACGTTTTGCAACGCAGCAAGCCTACAAAAAAACAGCGTCTATTAAATCAGCTTGCTACTATCAAGATATCTGATTTTTTAAATCGTGTATTTCTATCGCTAATGAGTGATTTAATCACACGATATCAATACGTTTTTAGCAGGAACCAATCACGGTCAATAATAATTGTTAAGGATAACTTATGAGCAACGCAACGATTCATACCGTCACCATTAGCAAAGCCGACATTCCAAGTGGCGGCATGAAATCCTATAAACAGGATGACGATAGTATCATTTTAATCACGCGTGATGAGGACGAATTTAGCGCCTTTGATGGTAAATGTCCGCATGCTGGCGCTGATTTGGGAGCAGGATTACGCTGTGGCAATCGCGTCATCTGCCCATGGCATCATGGCAGCTTTGATAGTAGCGATGGCACGCTATTAGAGCCGGTCGCGATGCGAGGGCTGACCCAATACGAGCTGACCGATGAGGGCGATAGTCTGACCGTCAATACTGCAGCGAAGATAGATAAGCGCGTAGCCAATGATAAAATGACGGATACCCATACGATTATTGTTGGTGGCGGCGGTGCAGGGTTTATGACTGCCAATCAGCTGCGACATACGGGTTATGGCGGCAAGATTACCTTGATTACTCAAGATGATAAAGCACCTTATAATCGTCCTTTATTATCCAAAATGTTTCTGGCAGGCAAAATGGACGAAAAACATTTAATGCTTGGCGGCGCTGACTGGGCCAGTAACAATAATATTGATTTACGCTTACAACAAACCGTCAGCGAGATACTACCCAATGAGCGTAGGATTGTCATAACCGACGAAGAGGGCAACAGCGAGCAACAAACAGCGGATTTTTTAGTCGTAGCGACAGGCGCTGCACCAAAGATACCACCTTTTAAAGGTACTGAGCTCAATGGTGTTTATACGCTACGTAGCATGGATGACGCCCAGGATATTAAAAATGCCAGTGATAGTAAGCATGTCGTTATCGTAGGTACTGGTTTTATCGGTATGGAAGTAGCGTCGGCATTAATGGAGGCAGGGAAGGCTGCCTCTATCACTGTCGTTGGGCGCAGCCGCCGAGTCATGGCTAATATTGTCTCTGAAACCGTCAGCAATGCTTTAATCAAACTGCATAAAAAAAAAGGCGTCACCTTCGCCTTTGGTGCGGATGTTAATGAAATTAATAGTAATGAGAATGGTAAAGTCAGCGGCGTAAGCCTATCAGATGGTAGTACGCTTGCCGCTGATATGGTGATTTTAGGAACAGGTGTCGCCCCACGCACTGAGCTGTTAAATGAGGTAAACGCACCAGATGGTGTGCAAGTTGATGAGCATTTACAACTGCGTGACGGCGTCTATGCGCTGGGTGATATTGCTAAAGCAACCAACAAAATGGGTCGCATGCGTATTGAGCATTGGCGCGTTGCGTTACAACATGGTTTAGTTACGGCGGCGGCTATCTTAAATGAAGATAATGTCGATTCGTTAGCAGAACGTATTCCTTTCTTTTGGACAGCACAATACGGCAAAAGCCTACGCTACAGCGGACACGCTGCCACGCCTGATAGTGGCATTCTATTTGGTTCGCCAGATAACCTTGATTATATCGAATATTATTTTGACGATACTGGCGAAGATACTCGAGCCAGTGCGGCAAGTTCACTTGGACGTGACAAAGAGCTGATTGCTTTCTCTGAATTATTGCGCAGTGGTCATGCGCCAACGCGCGCTCAAATCCATGCAGGATTTGATATTATCGAACAGGCACAGGTGTTGTCGCGCTAGTACTCAAAACTAATAAGTATTACTATAAAGGCTGGCTTGATTATTCAGGTCAGCCTTTTATACTATAGCCTTTTATAATAACTAAACGGAAAAGGAAAACCGATTTTATGAATCAAGATCACATAAATAAAGAGCAGTTAAATAGACAATCCGTATTTTTACGTCAAGCTGAAGCGGGTGATATCGACGCGCTTGAACAATTGCTAAATCGTTGTTATCGGCAAGCGGAAGGCTGGACCAATGAGGCCGATTTAATCGGCGGTATTCGTACCACCAAAGATGAGCTTTTAGCAGTTATTGCTGACCCAAAACATTACGTTTTTATTTATCCAAAAACTACGACAGGTGAACGTGATGGTGAAGAAACGGGTGAGTTATTGGGCTGCATTGCGGTTGATATAAAAGTCGAGGCTGACTTAGATACAGGCACTTCTGATACAAACGGCTGTAATGAAAGTGCGTATAATAAAAAAGCGTATATCGGTATGTTTGCGGTACTGCCTGAGCTGCAAGGGCTTGGCGTTGGTCATCAGATATTGCAGGCGGCAGAGACTTTTGCGCAGCGGCATTTACTGTCAGGTACGCAGACACCTAATAAAAACCCCGCTCGTCTGACCATGTCTATTTTAAGCCATCGCCCTGAGCTCTTGTCTTATTATCAGCGCCGCGGTTATCAGTTAACTGGTAATAGTATGCCGTTTCCAGTCGATGGTAATAATGGCGAACCTAAGCGTCAAGATTTACAGCTATTAGAATTAGAGAAGCTAGTTATCAGCTAATTAGGCTTATCAACCTCCATTAGACTAACCCCAAAAATTTCCATAGGTCATAAACAGCCCGACACTCAATAGTAGAAATGCCACCATAATCAAGCGCTTAAACCAGTTAAAAGCGGGCAAGCGCGTGGCATTATCGTCAGACATCAAGTAGGCAAACAAGCACATCAAGCTTGCGACTAACGTCATGATTCCCAGACCAATTGGTAATATAAAAAAATATATCTGCCACACAAGCATCTCGCAACGGTCATTATTAAGCACATCATAGCAGTATCGTGATTGTACTGTCAGTATTAAGCATTAGATGCACTTTAATCCTTTTATCTCGTTGCCTTATAAAAGCTATTTATCATCAGGGTGAGCATATCCTCTAAAATTAAGTTGGGTTCTAAGATGTAATTCTGTATAGTGAAATAACATTACAGATACATTGAGACTGGTATGAGTAATTTTAAAAAAATGGCTGTCATTGCATTATTAATGCCTTTATTTGCGGCGTGCTCAAACGCGCCTTCTGAAAGTACGGTCGAAGGGCTTATAGAAGCGCAATATGAGCAAGCCAATAGCATCATGGATGATGCGATGGCGAATGCTGGCAATGATGAGATGGCAAAAGCCATGAACGGCATGATGGAAGGCATGATGCCAAAGCTTGAGCGTATCGAGAATATCAATTGTGACAGCGTTGAGGGTGATAATACTTATATGTGTACCGCTGATATCACCCAGACGATTGCGGGGAATAGCCGCACCAATAAGACCAATTTTAAAGTTTATCAAATCAATGATGAGTGGGTGTTGGGTGATTAGAACTGAGCTATGCCTTTATAAACTACTTATAAAAAAATCATCAAAATGTTCAAGTCATACTAACTTTATTCTTAGAGAGATAACATGTTTAAAAAGATCGTTTTCCTAACTATGACGTCAGTATTATTTGCTGGCTGTGCCTCTGTTCCTACGGAACAAGCAGAAGTGTCTAATGTGCTTAAACAAGTGAAAGCACCTAGTGCCAACAATGCTGGGCTATATATTTATCGTAGTAATAGTGTGGTGGGTGGCGCTTTAAAGAAAGATGTGTGGGTAGATGATGAGTGTATTGGCGAAACGGCACGTGGTACTTTCTTCTATCACGAAGTACTAGGCAATATGCAGCATAAAGTTTCTACAGAATCTGAATTCTCTCCTAACGATTTAATGATTGATACTAAAGCTGGTAATAACTACTTTGTAAAACAATATATTAAGCCGGGTCTAATTGTCGGTGGTGCGGGTCTTAAACTGGTGCCTGAAGCAGAAGGAAAACAGGCTATTAGCGACCTAAATTTGGGTGTTAAAGGTAAGTGTAGTAAATAATCTAAAGATTATTGATAGATATTTTTTGATAAAAAGATGCTAATGTAAATTGGCATCTTTTTTATTTTCTTAAGCTGCTAAGGATTTATATGGATATTTATTTTCTCTCTAAAAAGATAAGCAAGAAGGCATTCGCATTTTTGGGTTTGTTTGTTTTGCCTTTTTTAGCCTATCCAGCCCTAGCTCAAACCTATCAGATTCAAGACTTCTCTGACGATTACTATGCCATTATTAAATCAACAAATGATGCAGATAGTGAAACCAATAGCATTGTGGAAATAAGAGACGCCAAGACTAAGAAAATCTTGATTAGTCAGCCTGCTGATATCGATATTGACTATGAACTTGATAACAGTGAAGCGCATCAGCTAGGCGACAAAATCAGCGCCAATATTGTCAGTCTGCCTTATGGAGAGAGTAGTGTGCTGATTTATGACGACTTTAATTTTGACAATAAGTTTGACTTAGCGATTAAAGATGGGCGTTATGGCTGTTATGGCGGCCCTTCTTATCAGGTTTATCTCAAGCAAGGTAGGACTTTCGTGCATAGCGAAGGTTTTACTGAACTGGCACAAGGTAATTGCGGATTTTTTGATATTGATGAAGATGCGCAAACTTTACATACCATGACTAAGAGTGGCGCGGCATGGCATCAATATTCAGATTATAAAGTCATCAATAATAAACCAGTAGCGGTGCGTATCGTAGAGGAAGAATATAACTACAAAGGCTTACTCTCTATCCTTGAGAAAACAAGAGTCAATGGCAAGATGGTCGAAAACCAGTACCAACAGCTAGCTATGTACGAAGAAGGAGATGATTCATCGCGCTATGTTTATGGATTCGATTTAGATAATGGCAAAAAAATGATACTCGATAGCTATGATGAGGATCATCTGTATTATGCCTTTGCTGATAAAGACGGTAAAATTGAGTTGTATTATGATGGACAGTTCATATATGACGCTAAGCAAAAAACCTTGAGCTTCACCAATAAGCCAGTGGTTTATGAAATAAATAATAAAGGTATTACGGTCAGAAATTCTAATAAGACCGTTCTCTTAAAAGCAAAAGTTGGTAGTGTGGGTGGAAATTTAAACAATCTTGGGCGCTTTGAGAATGTAAGTGTTAAATAGAGCAGACAGGAGTAATCATATATAAACGGCGCTAGTGATTACTTTTAAAAATGAAAAAGGCTACTCTGTGAAGAATAGCCTTTTTATTTATGAACACTATCGAACTAGCATATATTAAGACAAATTAGCGCATGGTCACAAATTCTTCCGAGCCTGTCGGATGAATAGCAACCGTATTATCAAAGTCCGCTTTCGTCGCGCCCATTTTTATCGCGACGGCAAAGCCTTGAATCATCTCATCGACACCATAGCCAATGCCATGCAAGCCAATCACTTTTTCCTCCTCACCTAAGCACACTAACTTCATCACGCACTTTTGACGGTGCTGAGTGACGGCGCTATACATAGAGGTAAAGGTCGATTTATAACATTTGATATTTTCTTTACCATATTGCTCAACTGCATCGATTTCAGACAAGCCAATCGTGCCGATAGCAGGATGGGTGAAGATAACCGTCGGTATCAGCTCATAGTTCAGATGCTCATCGGGTTTGTTATTGAACAATCGCTCCGAAAGTCTTCGACCTGCTGCGATCGCCACCGGCGTTAAATCAACACTATTTTCGATAATATCGCCAACCGCATAAATACCTTTAATATTGGTATTTTGGAACTTATCCACTTTAATTTTGCCAAACTCGGTCGTCTCTACGCCCGTCACTTGCAAATTGATATTATCAGTAGAAGGCGCGCGACCAATCGCCCAAATCAAACAATCTACCGTATCGAGGCTACCATCTGCGGTACATAAAGTCAGGCTACCGTCGTCATTTTTACGGACTTCGGTGAGCGTGGTATTGGTATGCAATTGAATGCCGTCTTGTTCCATCCCTATCAGTAAAGTCTCCACGATAGTGTGGTCAAATGAGCGCAGCGGCGAATGCTGACGCACGTATTGATGGACTTCAGCGCCTAAACTATTCATCACTCCTGCGATTTCGACCGCGATATATCCTGCACCAACGATAGCAACACGTTTTGGCAACTCATTTAAAGCAAAAAAGCCATCAGAATCGATGCCGTATTCTGCGCCTTTGATGTCTGGGAAAATAGGATGACCGCCTGTCGCAATCAAAATATGGTCAGCGGTAATAAGTTCGCCATTGACCTCTACCATATTGGTATCGACAAATTTGGCAAAGCCTTTAATTACTTCAACGCCGTTTTTTGCCAAATTATTATCGTAAGAACGATGAATATTTTCGATATATTGTTGGCGGCTATGCACCAGTTTTTGAAAATCGAAGCCTTTGACCTCAATATCAAAGCCATAGTCCGGTGCATATTTATGAATGGCTTCGGCAACTTGTGCGCCATACCACATCACCTTTTTAGGTACGCAGCCCAAGTTTACGCAGGTGCCGCCCAATTGGTTGGCTTCGATAATGGCGCACTTTTTGCCGTAGCTCGCTGCGCGGTTGATTGAAGCGATGCCGCCGCTACCGCCACCAATGGCGATATAGTCATAATGTTTTGTCATGGTTAGGTCTCTTGAGTCTATGTGTACTGGTGCGTGTTGATGCAATATTGAACGCGATTGTTTTTTAATTCTGTTGTTATGAACGCTATTGTAATGGGTATTATTATTAATCTTACAAGGTTTTGCTTATTAGGATGTGCCAACTAGCATCAGAGTATAAAAGCATTTAGGCGAAAATAGTCCACCAATTAAACCCACTTAGACTCATTTAAACAATGGCACGACGTCTATAAAATAACAGTCCGGGAATGGACAAGCCCAGCACCAATCCTGAGGTCACAAATAGAGCTTCAAATAGATACACCATCATTTGGCTAAATAATTCGTCGGAAAAGCCAAAATAGCCAATCTGCACCATACTGACCATCGCCTTATAAGCGGCGATACCTGGCATCATACAGATGACACTTGGCGAGATTAACGCTTTGGGCGGTAGGGTATACTTTTTTGAAAAATACACGCCTAAAAAGCTGGCAAGCATCGCCCCAAAAAAGCTGGCAACCACGAGATGGACGTGCTGATAGACCAGCGCTGTTTTTAGCCCAAATCCAAACGCGGTCATCAGTAAACACGGCAGAATATAGCGTTTGGGTACGCTGAACATTAGCGTCCAACCAAGGGTAATGATACATGACAGCACAACGGTTTCAATGAACCACATCTTAAAACCCCCAGTGCTGTATTCTAAGTAAAACCAGCGCCATCACGATACCAACGCACGCAGACAAGGTTAGCATATAGGTAAAAACGGCACGCCCAATCCCAATATTGACATAGCCCTTTAATATATCTGAAAAAGAATTGATCAAAGGAAAGCTTGGTACTAGTAAGAGCACACTAGAGGCAACGGCAATATCAGCATTATTACCAATATCAAAATAATAAGTCGTCGCGCCGATTAAAGAAGCGATAAAAGCGGTCACGATGACTGCTATAAAAGGATTAAAATGGTGTTTGGCCAAATAAATACGAGTGAACATCGCTACCATACCTGCGATAAATGTCACGGCGGTAATCGACCAACTGCCGCCATTTAGATAAGCAAATGCAGCACAAGATGCACCAACAAATATGCCCACTAGCCATGTTGGATAAACGGTCTTATCTAATTCATCAAAGGCAAGGGTGGTGCGCTCAGTCAACTCATGATTTAGTTTATGGTTATCTAGCTTGTCGCTATTTGTATTGGCTTCGGTTCTGTTTATAATTTGCTGAATTTGCACCAATAAATTGACATTGATACTTTGATTAATCGTGTCTCTGGTGGTGGTGATACAGCGCTCACCACAGATAGTGGTCAAGGTAAGGGCGTTAAAGTTCAGCGAACATTCTACGCTGTTCATCCCCAAAGCAAGGCCTAAGCGTTTGGATAAGTCCACCACCACGGCAGACTCAGCGCCATATTGCATAAGGAGTAGTCCGCAGCGCACGCATAATCGAGTAATGTGCTGTTGCTGTACGTAGCTGATAGAGGTCATTGATTAGATACGCATATTGGCTATTGTGATATTTATGAATGTTATAACTATAAACAGTGTGAATGGTTATGGGCTATCGATACGGCAAGGTAACGATAGCATAACTTGACGTGCTTATTTGCTACTATTATAAAGCGTAAACCACTGTCGCAAGGAGAATAAAATGCATATCGCTATCTTAACGCTGACTTTTGCTTTACCCGGCTGTGGCTCATTAAAAGAAAAGCGCCAACGTATGGGCGGCTTGCATGCACGCTTTGGCAATACACCAAGTGTCGCGGTATGTGAGAGCGGTGAGCGTGATCGGCATGACGCCAGCGAGTGGACCTTTGTGATCGTTGGTTTGTCTAGACGTGATGTTGAATCACAGTGTAGTCAGTTAGAGGCGAAGATAGAGCGTGTGGTAGATGCGCGGGTGATGGATGTTGAGAGGGAGTTTATTTAGGTAAGGGTGCTTTTGTAGGGAGCCAATCCCGCTTTCCGCTCATATCTTGGTTGCCCACTAGAGCGGTGACTAATAGCCAGTAGCGTAGGGTGCGTCTAACGCACCATTTTAATAAGGTTAGTTTTGATTAACTTAGATTATTGTATGAAATATTCAAAAAAGTTATGCAAAGTATTAAAGATGATAGGTCTATTTATTATCGGTGCATGGAATGTACCTTACATCTGCTGATTTAAAAAAATCAATTTAGTCAGAATACTCATTACCCAAAACGTCGATTAAACTCAGATTCATTCATGAATAATAGTATGATTACTTCGAAAAGAGAAATTATCGCTGGTATAAATGTCCAACAGAACAATAAATATAAAATACCCCAAAAAACCTGATTTAAATAAAATTTATGTATCCCAAAATCTCCTAAGAATAAAGCTAACAATATTGCAACGCCTTTGCTTTTTCTACTACTGTTTACCCGTACGATAGGAGTATGGTTTTGAGTCGGCAGAGGAGGTGGGACAGCTTTAAACGGTGCAGGTTTAGCAATAGGAAAGCCACAATGACTACAAGAAGCGCTTTGATTACTAATAGACTCAAAGCATTCAGGGCATTTAATTAAAAACTTCATTTTAGAAGTCGGAATCCCACAGTTAGTACAAGAGACGCTTTGGTCGCTAATTTTGTGTGTGCATTCAGGACAATCAATAATAGCCATATATTTTCCGTTTCTTAAGTTTTTAGATGTTATCTATAATGTTTTAACTAAATGAATATGCAATCTCTAAGAAATACAGAGCTAATTGCTTTACCTTGAAAATAGACCTACAACATGCTGTAAAAGATAGTTAATGTCATCATCCTTAGACATAAAGTAAATGCCAATGCAGATAATGATGATGACACCTATCGTTTCGATCCCTTCGGACTCTTCATGTTCCCCAACTGCTTCAAGCTCCTTAAGAAGCTTAAGCTCCTTAAGTTCCTTAAGTTCCTCGGATGAAGGTTGAATGTTTTTAAACGGTGCAGGTTTAGCAATAGGAAAGCCGCAATTAGTACAGGAGATGCATTGATTACTGGTGAACTCAGAGCATTCAGGACATTGAATTAAGAAGCTCATTTTAGAGGTTGGGAGCCCACAGTTAGTACAAGAGACACTTTGGTCGCTAATTTTGTGTGTGCATTCAGGACAATTGATTAAAGCCATATTTTTTCTACTTTCAGCTAAAAGCTATACGATTCAAGTTACTATTTACAGATAAAGTTAACTATATCTTGATCTGTCCAGTCTGGGGTTGGCGTATACCAGTCTCCCATATCTGCTGATTGCAAAGCGTTAGAATTATCTGCTGAATACTTTCTTATCTCATTGTCTAGACATTTGATTTGCATTTTTGCATATGAGGTGTTGTCATTCCCTTCACGTATATACTCAATATTTTCGATACCGTTTTCTGTGGTTTGTGATGTAAGAAAGTATCGACCATTCTCAAATGAATCAGACATCGGTATAGACACAAAGGTTTCTGACGTTGATACAGGTTCTTCTACAGCATTTCTTTCTGTATTAAGTTGAGGTTGCTTTGGAACAGACTGCTTTTTGCATATAAAATTAATAATATCTTGATCCGTCCAATCCGGTGTTGGCGTATGCCAATCCCCCAACTCTGCTGATGGTAAACCCTTAAAGCTCTCTGATGAGCTTTTTCTTATCTCATGCTTTTCGCAGTTAATTTGCATCTGCCCATAAGAGTCACTTTCGTTACCTCTACGTACATACTCAATATGTTCAAGCTCATAAGATGTAAAGTGAGAGATAACGAAATAGCGTCCATCTTCACTTGAACCAGAAAGCAACATTGGTATCTGTGTCAATTCAGAATCAAACAATGAGTTCTCGACCTGTAATGGTTCTTCATGAGTTTCTGAGGGCTCTTCACTGTATTGCCTTGCTTTCTCTGTGTAGTTATCATAACTATTCACAAGCCAATAGCTGATAGCAACTATAATAAGAAGTAGGAAGATAATTGCGCCAGAACAGCCACTATTTTTTTGTCTTTGACGACTGCTTGCTCGTGAATTATTGTCCTCTACTTGTTGTAAAGGAGAAGGAACAGTTCTAGCAGTAGGGAAACCGCAACTAGGGCAAGAAGTACTTTGATCACTAATACTTTTAGAACATTCAGGACAGTTAATTAGAGCCATGCTTTTTCTTCTTTATGTGCAATATCCCGAGCACATTTCTGCAAGGGCAAGTACTACAAAGTTGATTAAATGTTTGGTAAATAAGATAAGGATTATAACTTATCAGTAATATTTGAGCAACAAATGTCAAGATTTCATATTCGCTAAAATAAAGTATTTAAAGTCTATTTTATTTATCACCACCAATAAAAAAGGCCACTCCCTAAAGAGTAGCCTTTTATTAATAATTAACGAATTTCTGTTAGCTCACTTCTTTCATCGCTTGCTTAAGCATCGGCTTCAAGAACTCACCTGTATACGAGCCTTTGACTTCAGCCACTTCCTCTGGCGTACCTTCAGCGATAATGAGTCCGCCACCTTTACCGCCTTCAGGACCTAAATCAATCACCCAATCGGCCGTTTTGATGACATCCAAGTTATGCTCGATGACCACGATAGTATTCCCTTTATCGCGTAGGGCATGCAAGATATGCAGCAGCTTATCGATATCATGGAAATGCAAACCAGTGGTTGGCTCATCCAAGATATAGAGCGTCTGTCCGGTATCACGTTTGGCAAGTTCACGCGCCAGTTTCACCCGTTGCGCTTCACCGCCTGATAGCGTCGGTGCAGACTGACCAAGACGGATATAGCTAAGACCGACATCCATCAAGGCTTGTAGGCGACGATAAATCGCTGGAATGGCCGAGAAGAACTCGGTCGCATCTTCAACCGTCATATCGAGTACGTCAGCGATGTTTTTACCTTTATAGTGAATCTCTAAGGTTTCGCGGTTATAGCGCTTGCCTTCACAGGTATCACACGGCACATACATATCCGGTAAGAAATGCATCTCAACTTTGATGAGACCATCACCTTGACACATCTCACAGCGTCCGCCTTTAACGTTAAAGCTAAAGCGACCGGCTTTATAACCACGGGCGCGTGCTTCTTGGGTTTGTGCAAACATCTCACGTACTGGCGTAAATACACCGGTATAAGTTGCTGGATTTGAGCGCGGGGTACGACCGATCGGGCTTTGATCGATATCGACCATTTTGTCCAAATGCTCAAGACCGCTGATGCTGTCATGCTTATCGGCGATAAGCGTCGAGGCATTATTTAATTGCGTCGCGGCTAATGGCATTAAGGTACGGTTGATTAGCGTCGATTTACCAGAACCTGAAACGCCAGTAATACAAGTCATAATGCCGATTGGCAAGGTCAAATCAACATCATGTAAGTTGTTACCGGATGCACCTTTGAGTTCGATGGTCATTGGTACTTGCTTAGGCTTGGCTTTACCTTTGACTTCCATATCGATCGTTTTGGCTTTATGACGAATGGCTGGAATCTCGATTCTCTTCTTACCAGACATATATTGTCCAGTCAGCGATTCTTTGTTCGCCATGATGTCATCGACCGTACCCTGAGCGATGATGTGACCGCCATGAACGCCAGCGCCGACGCCAATATCGATGACGTGATCCGCTTGGCGAATGGCATCTTCATCATGCTCAACGACCAATACAGTATTGCCCAAATCACGCAAGCGCGTTAAGGTTTTGAGTAAGCGATCATTATCACGTTGATGTAGACCAATTGACGGCTCATCGAGCACATACATCACGCCCATGAGACCAGCGCCAATTTGACTGGCAAGACGTATACGCTGCGCTTCACCGCCCGATAGCGTTTCCGCAGAGCGGGCAAGTGATAGATAATCAAGCCCGACACTGACGAGGAAGTTTAGACGCTCATTAATCTCTTTAAAGATTTTTTCTGCGACTTCACCTTTATGACCGCCAATTTTTAGCGTTTTATAATAGTCAGCCGCATCACCGATAGATAGCTTAACGATTTGGGCGATGGTTTGATCATCAACGCGGACATTGCGTGAAATCTCATTGAGACGCGCACCATCACAGACGTTACAAGTGGTATCAGCTAAGTATTTTGCTAGCTCGTCACGTACAAGGTTGCTTTGAGTTTTGGCATAACGGCGCTCTAAATAAGGTAATACGCCTTCAAATGGTACCGTCTTATTGGTTTTACGTCCGCGCTCATCAGTAAAGTTAAACGTCAGCTTTTCTTTACCAGAACCTTGCATAATGAGGTCTTGCTGTTCTTTCGGCAGATCTTGCCACGGTGCATCCATATCGATTTTGAAGTGATTACAAACGGTAGAGAGCAGCCCAAAGTAATAGGCATGACGTTTATCCCAGCCATTAATCGCGCCTTGATTGAGCGATTTTTCATGATGGGTAATCAGTTTTTCAGCAGAAAAATACTGACGTTTACCGAGACCATCACAGCTTGGGCAAGCACCATAAGGGTTGTTAAAACTGAACATCCGTGGTTCAAGCTCAGAGACCGCGCGATCACAGACAGGGCAAGAGTGCTTAGCTGACATCACTTGGTTAGCGTCACCACCTTCTTTTGGATTACCATCCATAAAGTGCAAAGTGACCAGCCCTTGACCTAAACGAAGGGCAGTTTCCAGACTTTCAGCAACGCGGTTACCCAAGTCATCACGCACTTTAAAGCGGTCAACGACGACTTCGATGGTATGTTTTTTCTTTTTATCGAGCGTTGGTAGCTCATCGGTATCGTAGACATCGCCGTCAACGCGTACGCGCACGAAACCTTGCCCAATTAGCTGCTCAAGTAACACCGTATGCTCACCTTTACGCTCACGAATCACTGGCGCAAGAATCATAATCTTAGTGTCATCTGGCAATGCCATGACTTGATCGACCATCTCCGTGACCGACTGCGCGACCATTGGCTCACCATGCTCTGGGCAATAAGGCGTACCGATACGCGCATAGAGCAGACGTAAATAGTCATAAATTTCGGTAATGGTACCAACCGTTGAGCGTGGGTTGTGGTTGGTCGATTTTTGCTCGATAGCAATCGCAGGGGACAGCCCTTCGATGCTATCGACGTCTGGTTTCTCCATTTGTGAGAGGAACTGACGTGCATACGCCGACAAGCTTTCGACATAACGACGTTGCCCTTCAGCATACAAGGTATCGAATGCCAATGAGGATTTACCAGACCCTGATAAACCTGTAATTACTACGAACTTGTCGCGTGGAATATCTAAGTCGATGTTTTTTAGGTTGTGCGTACGTGCGCCGCGTATTGCGATATGGTCATGTGCCATCGGTGATAAGTTTCCTATTTGCTAAAATAAAAGCATACAAAGATTGAATAAAGGTCTGCTAAAAATTGTATCTACTGATTGAATTGCTATGGCTTTATAAAAATAAGGCTTGCTCACAAAGTAGGTTATAGCAAAGTGATTTTTCACAAAGCGATAGTAATACGTGTCTATATAAAACTTCAGAATTCACATTTAACTTAGGGTTCACACTTGAAATTGATAAGAGTAATCTAAATTAAAAGCTTGTTAACTAACATGAGTGCTTTGTTAAAGATTTAACGAAGCTATCATTTTCCAGAAATGATATAGCCTTATTAGAAACTACATGGTTTTAAAGAGTAATACTTTAAATGTAAGGCTGTTTTAAAGCATGTTTGGAAGTTTTAAAAGTCATGACCGCTTAAAGGGCATCTTAACAATAAGATATTAGATAAAAAATCTCTAGCGAAAATTGCTGCCCAATCAGCTTGTTAACGTCTTACTTTATTGTCATGACAGCGGCATTATTCAAGGTGTGATGACCGATGAGATGCACTTGGTAACAAAATTATTAACTAAATAGAGGTCTGTAAGGATTGTCAACTGTGGCACTGCGGCAGCAAGATAAAAGTTTCGGCATCCAAACGGCGAATGTCTTATACTAGGGGGCTTAATTTGTAGGCTAAAGCCTTGATAGCGTCGTAATAATACAAGCAGAGCTGCAGTGATTAAACAGCAAAGATGAACCAGTGAGGCAAGTATGAATAGCGTAGAAAAACGGGCAATCCTTGGGGTCGGTGGTATATTTGCCTTGCGGATGATCGGCTTGTTTATGATTGTGCCAGTATTTTCTGTGTATGGTGATAACTATGCCCATGCAACACCGTTTTTAATTGGTTTGGCGGTCGGTATTTATGGACTAGGGCAGGCGATATTTCAGATTCCAATGAGTTTGGCATCGGATAAGTTTCCACGTAAACCGATTATCTTTTTGGGTCTGATATTATTTGCCCTCGGCGGTATCATCGCTGCTAATGCCACCGATATTTATGAGGTGATTATCGGTCGAGCATTGGCAGGTAGTGGCGCGGTTTCTGCGGTATTGATGGCGCTCTTAGCAGACGTGACTCGTGAAGAGATGCGTACCAAAGCGATGGCTACGATGGGTTTGACCATTGCAACCTCCATCATGCTGGCGTTTGCCTTTGGACCTTTATTGGTCGGCTCACTCGGTATCTCAGGGCTATTTTGGCTAACTGCAGGCTTTGCAGTATTGGCAATGCTATTATTATTGTTTGTGCCGACGCCACTACGAGTGCTTAAGCACAATTTGGATAATAAGTCGATTGGTCGGCAGCTATCGGATGTCTTAAAAATTGCCGATTTAAACCGTTTGCATATCGGCATCTTTGCCCTGCATTTAACGATGACCGCCATCTTTGTCATTTTGCCGCATCAGCTTAATGAGGTAATGGGTTTGTCCGTGCGCCAGCAAGGTCTGGTTTATCTGCCTTTATTGTTTATAGGCTTTGCAGTTGCGTTACCCTTTATTATCATCGCTGAAAAGAAACGTAAAATGCGCCAAGTATTCTTGGGCGCGATTGCATTGATGACTGCCGCTTTAGCGTTATTGGCCATTGGTAGTCAGGTCGGTGTGGGTATTATTTTAGGGCTGCTGCTGTATTTTATGGGCTTTAATTTACTTGAAGCGACGATTCCTTCGTGGATATCGAAGCGCGCGCCAGTCGCCAATAAAGCGACGGCAATGGGGCTAAATTCATCCAGCCAGTTTTTCGGCGCTTTTGTTGGTGGGGCGATGGGTGGTTTGCTATTAACCCAATCGAATGTGTTGGCATGGGGCCTCTTGGCCGCCATCATGGCAGCTGCGTTGCTGCTGATTATCCCGATTGCGCAGCCGCCTTATTTATCGAGCACCACTGTGACCATTCCTAAAGATATCAATATTCAAGATTGGTCACGGCAAATGCTGGCGGTAGATGGCGTTGATGAGTTGGTCGTCATGGCAAAAGAGCAGGTCGCTTATTTGAAATTAGATAAAACACAGCTCACAGATTTGTCGCGACAAGAGCTGTCGCATTTAGCCCAAAGCCCCCTAGATATTTAACAGAAAAATGGTTAAAGTGAAGCCATATTACTGCTAGAATTCATACTTTATACTAAAGACTCGATTAAAGCTGGCAATCAAATTATTCATCAGTAAAAGGACGATATTATGCGCGGTGTTAATAAAGTTATCATTATCGGTAACCTCGGTGCAGACCCTGAGGCGCGTCAATTCAATAACGGCGGCAGCGTGACCAATATTTCGGTTGCGACGTCAGAGCAGTGGACAGACAAACAAAGCGGTGAAAAAAGAGAAGCAACGGAATGGCATCGTATCTCATTGTTTAATCGTTTAGGCGAAATCGCGGCGCAGTATCTTCGTAAAGGCAGTAAGGTCTATATCGAAGGCAGCTTGCGTACGCGTAAATATCAAGATCCTAATGGCCAAGACCGTTATATTACCGAGATTCGTGCTGAGCAAATGCAAATGCTAGATGGCGCGACGGGCGGTAGTGGCGACGGCGGTGGTTTTGGTAGCAATAACCAAGGTGGTCAAAGCAATCAAGGTGGCTATGGTAATCAAGGCGGCTTTGGTGGTCAAAATCAAGGTCAATCTAACCAAAGTAATTTCGGTCAGCCAGCCAATAACCAGCAAAGTGGCTATAACCAAGGAGGCGCTGCAGCTTCTCAAGGGATGTCACAAGGCAATAACCAAAACAGCTTTAACAATCAAAATGCGCCAGCGCAGAATCAATTTAATAAGCCAGCTCAAGCACCAGCACAGTCGAAGCCGACAGCGATGCCAGATGGTCCTGTAGATGATGATATTCCGTTCTAAATCATATAAGAAAGACTGTTGATTAAAAAATGAAGAATAAAAAAGAGCCTGTGAATACAGGCTCTTTTTTATGCCATTGGCTTTTATAATTATGAGCAATTGAAAGTATCAATAACTGACAATATTAACGACGGATAAAATAATAAGGTTTAAGCAGTAAGGTTTTATTATAAATAGTCATATAAAGCGAATCTTTAGTTGAAATCGTTGTTTGTTTAATGATGTTTATGATTGCTAGCTTTTTATCATTGACTACCAATCAATACTTGTGATGGATTATATTTTTGTTTATATTACTGCTACTTACAATTTTTGTTATTAATAAGTCATTAGCAATCATGCTATTTGATTTATAACCTTGATATAAAAGTGGAGATTATGATGAACAAAAATAACGTGATTGATTTAAATAACCTAAACGTTGATGAGCTACGCGCCATTACAGAAAATGCCCAGCAACTTATTGCCCAAAAACAACACCAGCGTTTATATGATGCTTATATGCAGTTTGAAAAAATTGCTGAAGAAAGCGATGCTAGCATTGAAGAGATTTTACAAGCAGGTGAGAAACTTGAGAAGAAACGTAGCATTAAATATCGCAATACCAATAATAATGAAGAAACGTGGACAGGTCGCGGACGCAAACCGACTTGGTTGGTAGATGCCCTAGCGGCAGGTCGTAAACTTGAAGATTTTGCTATCTAATAATTTAAAAAAAACTTTATTAATGTCTGATTCTATTTTGCTTTAATGAGTCATTGATAATGATTGCTTAATAAGCAAGCTGATAGATAAAAGTCAGTATCTTTATCGCCAGTATTTTGGTGCAAAGATACTGGCTTTTTTTCTGTCATCTGTATGCCATTGTTTGCTATGATAATGACGTTTTTGTCTTATATAAGAGTTAGGTACCGTGCCCCAAGCATCCACGTCGTCTTATAAGCGTCCCCGCAAGCTCTGGTGGCTATTTGGGTTTATACTATTTGCGCTATTTGCCGTCTTGCAAATGCCGGCGGCATGGGTACTTGAAAAATACGCACCAGATACGCCGTATGTGCAACATGTGTCGGGCAACTTATGGCAAGGGTCCGCGATTTGGCAGCTGCCTTTATCGGCAACGCCGCTAACAGGCGCCGCTGAGTGGTCGTGGCAGCCGTGGCATTTATTATTGGGCAAGTTAGCCGCAGAGGTTGATATCAGCTCAGAGCAGACCCGTTTAAATGGTCAGGTTAAAGTAGGCACCATTTCATGGCAAATTCAGGATATGAGCGGTAAAATTGCTCCTGAAACTTTAACCAGTGTGGTTGATTGGCAGTTGCCCAATACCCCGATTCAGGTTAATAACGTTTCGTTAAAACGTCAGTTTTCTTCTAATGCGGCAGCAAGCGATTCAGGTAGCGGTTCAAATAATAGCTCAGCTACAAAGGCGGCTGGCTTTAGTGAGGCGGACGGTCAGCTGACTTGGGTTGGCGGTGAAGTGGGCTATCCTAGCGGCGGTAAGGTTTTTTATATTACGATGCCAGCGTTGCGTGCCGAGCTCAGTGCTGAGCAAAAGAACAATAAGAACTTGCTGCATGTCAATCTCGTAAATAATCAAGATAAGCGTTTAGGCGATCTGTATATCGATGGCGATAATATGTTGGATGTGAGCTTAACGCAGCGTCTATTAGAAAACATGCCAGAGTATAAAGGGCAGGCACCGCAAGATACGCCTGTGGTTAGCGTCCGGCAGCCGCTGCTCACTGGCTTGGGGGCGCGCTAGATGATGAATGTTGCCGATATCTCCAGCCGTTTAAAACCTATTATTAACACCCTAAATCGCTCTTCAGCATGGTTGCTGTTATTAGCCATTATCTGGTTGTGCTGGACAGCAGCACGATTACTGTGGCTGCTGCTAGCTGCTCCATTAGCACCCGCGTTACCGTTAGCACCTTTACAGAATACGGCGAACTCCAGTACAGATTATAGTGGTTTGTTTGCCATCTTTGCTGACCCTGATCCTATCGCTGCTCCAGTCCAACCGCCACCTAATATCGTATTAAAAGGTGTGCTTATGGCCATACCAGAAAGTCTGTCTTCAGCAATGTTGGACGTCAATGGCGAAGTGAAAAATTACCGTATCGGTGACACCTTAAAAGACAGTGACTATACGCTTGTCGCCGTCGCTTGGAATGAAGTCATTATTGCTGATGCTTATGATAAAGAAATCGTCATCAAAATGCCGGAAGCTATGCCACTTGATCAAAGTGCTATGCTGGCAGGTGCGGTGAGTAATCAGCGTTTGCCAAATAATAGTATATTGCCTAACACACCAGTGCCAGACCAAGTCAATCCTGAGACACAACCAACCGCTGAAACAGGCAGTGAAGGCGAGCCGAAGTCAGCAATCGATGAAGCCGTTACAGAATTGCAATCAAACCCTGCCAGTTATTTAAGTCGCATGGGTGTCATGGCCTCAGGTGAAAGCTATCAGGTCACAGCCGCCATGCCTGCTAAACTGCGTAATCGGTTAGGGCTGGAACCCGGAGATCGAGTTTTGACTGTTAATGGCCAAAGCGTCGGCAGTAATCCTGGGCAAGATGCCAGCGTCTTACAGCAAGTAAAGCAAGCAGGTGAAGCACAAATAGAGGTACAGCGTGGCGATCAAGTCATTACCATTCGTCAGCAGTTTTAGGCAGTACTTTACATTTAAAGCTAACTTTTTAGATATAAGTTTGCTGGCTATTATGATTGGCAAATCGCTAAAAAATATTAAGTAGATATCAAGTTGAGTTCGTATTACGTTCAGCACCCATGAGATATAGCACACACAAAACTCAGCACATCCGCGACATCACTGTAGGTAATTATCAATATGGTCAGTTTTCACAATTTTTCGGTCACGCCTTTACACCATATTTTGCAGCGTTTGATGCGGCTGTGTCGTCCGCTGTGTTTAGCCGTTCCGCTATGGGCAGCAAGTACAGGACTGGTGAGTGCGGAAAGCTGGAAAGTCAATTTACAAGATGCCGATATCAAAGCCTTTATTAATGAAGTGGCGACCATTACCGATCAAAACTTTGTCCTCGATCCGCGCATTAACGGTAATGTGACGGTTATCTCCAACAAGGCATTGTCGCGTGACGAGATTTTTCAGCTGTTTTTAAGTGTTATGCAGGTCAATGGTATTGCCGCTATCGATTCGGGTACGACGATTAAGCTGGTACCCGATAACGTCGCCAAACAATCTGGTGTCGCTGTAGATTTGCGTGGTGATAGTGTTGGTGAGGCATTGGCTACGCGGGTGATTTATTTGACCAATACTCAAGCAGCAGAGGTACTCGGTGTGATTCGACCGCTGATGCCACAGTCTGCTCACGCAGCAGCGGTGCCAGGTGTCAATGCTTTGGTGTTGTCTGATCGCGCTGATAGTTTAAATCAGCTTACAGCGCTTATCCGCGACTTAGACAGTAATGTGAATGATAGTTTACAAGTGATACCGCTACGCCATGTCGATGCTGAACGTATGATGGAGCTGATTAGCGCCTTGGTAGCAAGCGCGGGTAGCGGGCAAGCACAAGGTGGCAGCAATCAGTTGAAAGTCATCGCCGATACGTCTAGCGATAGACTATTGGTCAAAGGCAGTCCTGAGATGATTGCCAAAGTCACAGAAATGGTCAATCAGCTCGATACCACGCCCACGAGACGCTTGAGTGGTTTGCGCGTTTTTCGCTTAAAATATGCCAGTGCAGGTCATATCGCAGAGATGCTGCGCGGCTTACTTGCCAGTCAATCCATTAATAGCTCTGGTGCGACTTCAACCTTAGAATCAGCCTCTTTAAACGATGCCAGTAGTACAGGCTCAACACTCAACAGTGGCGCTATTGCCAGTAATGGTAATACTGGCAATAGCGGTGCCGCCGCTTTATCCACTACCGGCTCTAGTGGCACAGGTACCGGTATTGGTGGTCGACCTTTTAGTATTATCGCCGATGAAACCCAAAATGCCGTCATTGTTAATGCAGCGCCTGAGCTGATGTTTGAGATTGAAGATGCCGTTAATCAGTTGGATAGCCGCCGCGCGCAGGTATTGATTCAAGCGGCGATTGTTGAGGTATCAGGCGATGATGCGACTCAGCTTGGCGTACAATGGGCGCTAGGTAATGCCAATAGTGGTTATGGCGTCGTCAACTTTAATAACGTTGGCGCGAGTGCGGTTTCGCTTGCTGCAGCAGCTTTGTCGGGTGGTGCAGGTATCAGTGCGGCCGCAGGGTCGATTGCAGGTGCTTTGATTGGAATAGGGGATAGTAAGAAAGACAGCCAAGGTAATACTCAGTTTTATGGTGCTATTTTACAAGCACTTGATTCATCGACCAGTGCCAATCTGTTGTCGATGCCCTCGATTCTGACTTTGGATAATGAAAAAGCGAGCATTTTAGTCGGTCAAAATGTGCCTTTTGTCACTGGCTCTTATACCACGGGCGGTGATTCTTCGACCAACCCCTTCCAGACCATTGAACGTAAAGATATTGGCATCAATTTAAATGTCATTCCGCATATTGGTGACAATGGCACTGTGCGTTTGGAGGTTTCGCAAGAAGTATCGTCGGTGGTACCAGGCAGCGCCGGCAATGCCAGCGGACTTATTACCAATAAAAGCCTGATTAATACCACTATTTTAGCTGATGATCAGCAGACCATTGCCTTAGGTGGTTTGATGCGCGATAACACCACTACCCGTCAACAAAAAGTACCCGGTTTGGGGAATGTGCCATTGCTTGGTCGACTTTTCCGCTCTGACAATGACACGACTCAAAAGAGTAACTTAATCATATTTTTACAACCGACTATCTTACGCGATGGCGGTGCAGTGGCCAGTGTGACCGAGCGCAAATACAATCAGATGCGCGTCCTACAGCTGGTCATCGATAAAAACGGCACGATTAAACAGTTACCGCTCAGTGGTACAGAAGGCTGGAATGGCAATGTCGGTGCAGACTATGAATTAATGCCGCTTAACCCGTTGGTTCCTAAGCGTGATCAAACGCCAAAAACTACTTCTCAAGGTTTTACCAAAGTAGAGAGCCCTAGCAGCAGCGGTATCACGACTTATCCTTTAAATCGCTAAAAGCGAATGATTGACAAGTTTTAAGATACTGCCCTAAGCGGCAATTCTTAAGCTAATATTCTATAACACTCATACTTAACTGTACGGCACGACAGTCATGCCGTGCATTATCTTGCGTATTCATAACACAGATACACACAGCATGCTCTTGATGCGCGTATAATGCATTTGAATATAATAACATATTGCTTTTATTAGTAATTTTTATAGCTTTTGTTCTAAGTGCAGTACGTAAATACAATGCATCAATTCGGTATGCTTAAGCACATTGCTCTTTAAAGTGTTTAGGTGGTCTTTAACCAAGGTGTAAAGTTTTCTGGTGAAAATAATGAGTAATCCTAATAATAACAATAAAAAGAAATGGCTTACCTTGGGTGCCATTAGTATGGCGCTCTTGCTTATCCCGCGCCGTAGTAGTCAAAAGGCGGATAGAAAACTATCGGATAACGCTGAAAATAAAGTTGATAATAAACTGACTAAAAAAGAGGAATCAGCGCTAGAATAGAGGTTGCAATTAATAATAATGGCTTCATTACTGATAAAAAATACGATTGAAAAAATGCTCTAACTATTATTAAACTTGGAGTTTATTGATGATTGCGACTGGCGCATCATTTAACGCTAATGAAGAATTACCTACCACCTTTCCTTTAATTGATACTCATACTCATTTTGATGCACCAGTATTTGATATTGATAGAGATGAGCAACTACAAAGAGCTTATCAGCAAGGGGTACGTCATCTGGTATTGGTAGGGTATTTACAGCGACATTTTGAGCGCATGTATGATACCGAGCGCTTCATCAACAAGCAGTATCCGTCTCTTGCAGCACAGTCAGATGCACAGAAAAAGTCATACTTGACCGCGCATATTGCCCTAGGTTTACATCCTTTTTATATCGAGCAGCATACTGAGGCACATCTAGAAAGTATGGCACAAATGCTGGATAAAAAGCGTCCATTGGCTATCGGTGAAATTGGTTTGGATACTTTTACTGAGGAAATGAAGCAGCCTGAAATGTTTGCAAAACAACAGTATTTTTTTAATGCTCAATTAGATATGGCGGTTCATCACAAGTTACCGGTGATGCTGCATATCCGCAAAGCGCACGCTGATGCATTGGCGTTATTAAAAGCGCATGACTATGATGCGCATAAGCTTGGTGGTATTGCCCATAGTTTTAGTGGTGGTGAGCAAGAGGCGAAAGCATTTGTTAAATTGGGTTTTAAGCTTGGGGTGACGGGTCAAGTGACCAATCCAAATGCGAAGAAGTTACGCCGCGCTATTCAAGCGGCTGTTGATAGTTATGGTATTAATTGTTTGGTGATTGAGACGGACTGTCCAGATATGACACCCATTATGTGTCAGGAATCGGGTAGTAGTCAGTCGGCGCTTGGACAAAGCCCAGATAATGAGTGGGGCGATGCGCCCGCTCATAATAGAAATGTTCCTGCCAATCTGCCATGGGTATTACAGAGTTTAAGTGAATTACTCGATGTGCCCCTTGCTATTCTGGCTCAGAAATTGTGGCACAACAGTTGCAGTGCTTTGCAAACGGATTGGTATTACCCAACCTAATAACGGCAGAAGCCATTGATTGATAATAAAAAAACCTTTTAATAGAGCTTTAATTTTTTATGACTGAAAAAGTGCAATCACAGCAGAACACAACACAACCAAATATTCTAGATAACCTAGACAGCATCGCCATTAATGAGCACCAACGTGCTTCTGAGGCAAACATGACTGACGATTCGTCCGAGCAGTATGAGCGTCGTTTTAAAGGCACTCAGACTCTATATGGTACATCTGCCGTTGATACCTTTGCCGCAGCGCATGTCTATGTGATTGGTGTTGGGGGGGTGGGTTCTTGGGCAGCAGAAGCGCTCGCTCGCACAGCAGTTGGCACTATTACTCTGATTGATTTGGATGTGTTAGTCGCTTCTAACGTCAATCGTCAGCTACCGGCGTTAGACAGCACTTTTGGGCAAAGTAAAATTGCAGCAATGGCGACACGTATCCGTGAGATCAATCCAAAAGTCATGCTACATTTGATTGATGATTTTTTGACCCCTGAAAACGTCGCTGAATTATTGCCCAGTCGCGAGCAAGCAAAAGCAGCGGCACAAAACAATCCGATTGTGATTTTAGATTGTGTCGATGACATGAATGCCAAGCTTGCGATTTCATTACATTGTCGCTTTAACAAGTTAAAGTTGGTTTGTGCTGGCGGGGCGGGCGGTAAAATAGATCCAAGCCATATTAAGGTAAGTGATTTACGCGACAGTTATCAAGATCCGTTATTGGCTAAATTACGCAATAAATTGCGTCATGAAAAAGGCATCAATAGTGCGCTAAAAGAAAAGTTTGGCATCAAGTGTGTTTACTCGACAGAGCCACCACGCGTTGATAAAAGCTGTCAAACAGGCGGTTTGCACTGCGGCGGTTATGGCTCAGCGGTAGTCGTTACCTCAGTAGTCGCGATGTTGATGGTAAGCGAGGCATTACAATTATTGCTTAAGCAGGCGGCGGTTAAGCCAAGTGTCTGATACGAATTAATGGAGTCCATTTTGTCTACATCCAACGTGCCAAAAAACGATTATCCCATCGCAACAGATGAAGTTGAGCGTATCAATAAGCTTAAAAAATATCAGGTGCTAAATACTAATCAAGAACCTGCTTTTGCGCGCTTAACGCAGCTTGCGAAGCTATTTTTTAATATGCCTGTAGTTGCCATTACCTTTATGGACCAAGAAACCCAATATTTAAAATCGGGTCATGGGCTAGGTGGTGTCTGTACGACGGTGCGCAAAGTGGCTATTTGTAATTATACCGTGTTATCAAATGAGGTTTTTGTGGTATCGGATTTAGCAGAAGATAGTCGTTTTAGCCAAAATCCATTGATTACAGAGCCACCTTATCTGCGTTTTTACGCTGGGGCGCCAATCATTATGCATGAAGGAGATAAAACCTACCGTTTAGGCTCTATGATTTTGATGGACATGCAACCGCATCATGACTTTAGTAATGAGCAAGCAAAAATATTAACGCAGTTCGCTATGATGGCCGCCGATGCTTTGCAGCTACAAGATCAACAACGTCAAGCTAAGCATGCTAATGAGATGAAATCAGAGTTTTTAGCCAACATGAGCCACGAGATCCGCACACCGATGAATGGTATTATTGGTATGGTGGAGATGTTAGGCGAAACCAAGCTGAGCGCTGAACAGCAAGAGTATGTCGATAATATCAAAGTCTCAAATGAGCATTTGCTGGCGATTATTAATGGCATTTTAGACTTATCAAAAGTTGAATCGGGCAAAATGACTATTGATTCTATTCCGATGAACTTATCGAGTCTTTGCAATGAAGTGGTGAGCTTGTTTGCAGTCAAAGCTCGCCAGCGTGGTTTAATTTTAGACTACCATTACACTGAGTCATTATCGCCTTACGTCAAAGGCGACCCCGTACGGCTGAAGCAAATCATGGTCAATCTGGTCAATAATGCCATCAAATTTACCCGCGAAGGCGGTCGAGTGACGATTGACGTTAAGCACATGGAAAATAACCCTTGTGAGGATAAACAGGGTGAGCACAACTCTAAGTATCATGAAGAAGGTTGTTTAGACAGTCATGTAGAGCAGGCTTTTCATTACGATACCTATGCTGGCGGCCTGGTTAATCATCAAGACATGACGCTTTGTATTGAAGTCACAGATACGGGTGTCGGCATCAAGCCTGAATCATTGGAAGCGATATTTGACGCTTATGATCAAGCCAATACCTATACGCATCGCCTTTATGGCGGTACGGGACTTGGTTTGTCTGTTTGTAAGTCGTTGGTGGAGCTGATGGGCGGCTATATTGAAGTGGATAGCGTTGTCGGTATCGGTACGACATTTACCGTGTTACTGCCGTTGCCGACTATTGACGAGGTAGGTTACGAGACATGGCAAGACGAAAACGACTTTACCATGACAGCGCCGAGCCATGAGCTTGCCGGTCATATTCTATTGGTTGAAGATGACAGCGTGAATGCCATGATTGCTAAAAAAGCACTTAATAATAGCGGTCATACGGTCACTCATGTCACTGATGGGCAACAAGCGATTGAGATTTTTGCTTTAAATCCTGAGCTCTATGATATCATTTTGATGGACCACCATATGCCCATTATGGATGGCGTACAGGCAACCATTAAGCTGCATGAGCTTTATGATCCGCAAGTGCTGCCACCTATCATTGCCTTGACCGCCAATGCGATGGATGGCGAGCGCAAGAAATACCTCGATGTCGGTATGCAGGATTATTGCACCAAGCCCTTTAAACAAGAACAGCTTAATGCTTTGGTGCAATATTGGCTAATGCATAAGCAATCGATGGAAGAATAATGTTTAAGGATAGTGCACTCTAAGAAAGAGCAGACGTTAAAATATTCAGCATTAAAAAAGCTTAACCGCTAATAAGTGGTTAAGCTTTTTTTATCTTTAATAAAACAGGTAAAGTGTAAAAACACTTAGCTAACGCGCGTTTGGTAATCACCGGTACGCGTATCAACACGAACAACTTCACCTTGCTGAACAAATAATGGCACACGTACCACAGCGCCGGTCTCTAGCGTGGCAGGCTTACCGCCGCCGCCTGACGTATCACCGCGGACACCAGGATCGGTTTCGGTGATTTGTAATTCAACAAAGTTAGGCGGTGTTACAGATAATGGCACACCATTAAATAAGGTAATAGTACAAAGGGCGTTACTGTTGTCTTTTAGCCATTTTGTCGCATCACCAATCGCGGTTTTGTCAGCTTGTAACTGCTCAAAACTCTCAGGATGCATAAAGTGCCAAAACTCACCATCGTTATAAAGATAGTTCATTTCAGTATCGATGACATCCGCCGCTTCCAAGCTCTCGCCCGATTTAAACGTTTGCTCCAATACCTTGCCGCTACGAAGGTTACGCAGCTTAACGCGGTTAAAAGCTTGGCCCTTACCAGGTTTGACGAACTCGTTTTCAAGAATGGCACAAGGGTTGCCATCGAGCATGACTTTGAGACCAGCTTTAAATTCGTTAGTAGAAAAACTTGCCACGGAAGACTCCTAAGGGTTGTAAGTATTGTCATCAATAATTGGATGTGGGGTTTAAGCCTTGCTGTGCTAAAACCGCTTATAATGCTTAGTGTTGTATGAATAGTTCGGACGCTTTGATAGCGGACGCACTAAGAGCGTATAATATCGGCTTTTGGGCACAGGTATAAGGTTGTCATGATAAACCATTTAATCACACAAAAAAACTGGCAAACGCAATTATCCGAATCGATAACCTCTATTGATGAGCTGCTTGGGCTTTTAAAGCTGGATTCACTGCGCTCAGAGGTCTATATACCTGAGCACTTTGAGCTGCGTGTACCGCGCGCTTTTGTGGCAAAAATGACGGTCAGTGACAGTCAGGATCCTTTGCTCAAACAAGTATTGCCCAATAAAAAAGAGCAAATCGCTGTGACTGGTTACGTGGCAGATCCCTTAAGCGAGAATACGCAAAATCCAGTTAAAGGTTTATTGCATAAATATCAGTCAAGGGTATTGTTAACGATTACGGGTGCCTGTGCGATTCATTGTCGTTACTGCTTTCGCCAGCATTTCGATTATAGCGCCAATATGCCAACCGCCGATGCCAAAGCACACATTATCAACTATATCAGCGCTCATCCTGAAATCAATGAGGTGATTTTGAGCGGCGGCGACCCATTAAATGTCACCAACAGGCGCTTATTTGCTTGGCTAGATACCTTAGAAGCGATTCCACAGCTGACCACCATCAGGTTGCATACCCGCTTACCATTGGTGATTCCAGCGCGCCTAGATGATGCCTTATTGGATAGATTGTCGCAGAGCCGCTGCCAAATTGTCATGGTGATTCATTGTAATCATGCCAATGAGATTGATGAACTGACCGCCGAATATTTGCAGCGTGCGCGTGCGGCTGGCGTCACCTTATTAAACCAAGCGGTACTATTAAAGGATATCAATGATAGCGTGGCGGTACAAACGGCACTTAATCAACGCTTGTTTGCGGCCGGCGTGCTGCCTTATTATCTGCATGTATTAGACAAAGTGGCAGGCGCGGCCCATTTTGATCGTGATGAGCGCGCGGCCATTACGCTTTATTGGGCGTTACTCGCGGCATTGCCTGGTTACTTGGTGCCAAAATTGGTCAGAGAGTTGCCAAATAAACCTTTTAAGGTGCCGATTGATATTTACAATCATGCCTAAAATGGGCAATATGGTGGATTACTATTTTGGTGAACAAATAACGATTAAAATCGTTGTTGGTGAAAGGCCGTTAATAAGAAATGATTAAAAAAGCTAAATCGTCAAATGTTATCAAAACCGCAGCAATAAAAAATCGTAAATAGGTCAGTTAGTCGTCATGTCTAAAGGTGGTGTTACTTGTGGACCTAAATCTTGAAAACAGCTATAGACATCAGACATTTATTGATAGCTTGCGTAATTACTAAGGATAGTAATGGTAAATTTATCGACGTTGCAACAATATTTAAGTACTGACACGCCCGCATTGCAGACATTAATGAGGCCGCTTAATAGTGATGAGCCGCATTTGCTTAAATGGGCGGCGCTGTTGCCCATGCAAACAGAGACGCAGCAAATAGAGCAACTAGAAAAAGTGCTCATAGAATTACGGCTGGCAAATATAGATGATCGGCAACGCCTAACATTACTTAGTATTGTGATGGATGCAAGTAATCAGCTGATTGCGACGTTACGCCAACATTATATATATGAGGTAGAGGCTTTTAACGACTATCAGCTGGGCTATGTGGCACAGGTAAAGTCGCTGTATTATTTAATCATTATGGTATATGACGGGGTCATACAGCGAGAAACTGCCTTTTTGGAAGGTAAGCAGCAGCAATCATCGAATGGTCTTTGGCAGCGCTATTTTACCAATGACAGCTCCTCACCCATTACTTTGGCCATTGCTAGCTATCAGACGCTACTGATGTATCAGAAGCTGCTGTTCGAAGACGCGCTTTGTTATCAGAAGCCAGCCGCATATTTATGGTCTAATATAAATCAGCTCTACTATATGGCTTGCCAACAGCAAACTGTTGATATTGATGTGAGCGCTTATATTACTACCCACTGTGCGGATAATATTCATCGATTATATGGTCAATTATGCCTGCACAGTTTGTTAAATGTACGCGCTATGCGTCGAGCCAATGTATTAATGGTGCAGCGTTTGCTATTAGAATGGAGCGAACATCTCGTCACATCCGTAGAGCCGCAGACTGAGACAAAAGTATTTGTTAATTTACACAGTGACAATCCTCCTACTTACTTGACCGCGCATTCTGTCATTAATCCCTACGACGCCCATCACAATTGTGTGTTTATAGAACTGGCACCGCTAATCGTCTATTTAAAATCAAGATCTCTCAAGCTCATCGAGGAAGGTCGAGAAGGGGTTGAGTGTTATTTACTGAACACTGTCGCCATGACGTTAAGCTATCGCTATATCCAGCCGCCATTGACGCTACCAATCAAACAAAGTGATAGGCAAGCGGTAAAGCTTATTACTGGGTTCAATCACATTCATTACCGACTGAGTAATGAGCAAGGCTTATCAAGCTTGATTGCCGCTAAAGAGTTGCCCGACCAGCACCAGCCTCGCTATGATACCTTACCGAAAAACCAGTCTGCTTATAAAACGTTGATGGTAGAAACGTTTGATAGTAATCATGATTTGTCCCACTTTCGTACCCTGCGATTGTTACCAAAATCAGCTGAGTCAACTGCGATTAAAAAAGTGAATCTTTTTATTGGCACCGCAGCATCAACAGAAAATATTAAGATAAATAAGGTTTCTGCAGAGAAATATCGCGCCAAAAAGGTAAAGAATGTCGCTAGGATAGCTGAAAATGACGTGCTGGTTTCTATCGAACCACCGCCGTTACGAATCATGAGTCTTTTCTTATTGTGTCGCTCTGACAATTTAGCCTCAGCTGATTGGTCAATAGGAGTCGTGCGCTGGCTCGATATGGACAGCGAAAATTCTGAGGTTGACTGGCAAGTAATTGGTCATCAGCTAATATCTTGTGGTATTCGCCTGCAAGATAGAGACAGTCGCAGTCGACATTTTGTGCCCGCATTTGTCATCGGTGACGATGAGCAGCTCCAAACTGGCTGTAGCCTCATAGTGCCGACCTCATATTTTCAAGCAGGTGATAAAGTGATGATGCGTATCAATACCAAACAAAAAACATTGCGTTTAGTACGGCGTTTGCTGACGACAGATGAGTTTAGCCAATATGAAGTGGTACAAATTTAAAGGTGAACCTGGCAAAGCATGAGATAAGTTTTCCATGCTGAACCCTTAACATGCGTCTAAGCGTATTTAGTTTTTAGCTTAATGATATCTAAAGATTCGTAACATGGCATTGTGATTGTAACTTAAGCAGCATCCGGTTAAATTATTGTTTATAATGACGAAACTGCTCCTATGATTTAAAAGGCATTCTATGCGTACTCAGTCCATCTTAAACCTATTAGTCATCGATGCTGACCAGCTCTACGCTGAGCGTCTCGTAGACTTGTTAGGGTCGTATTATGATAGTGTGAACTTAGGTTTTTTAGATGACAAAGAGGAGCTATTAAAGTCGCTACGTCAATCATGGGATGTGTTGGTTTTCGGTCAAGCGTACGATATGAATTTTACCGATGTGGTTGGTATCATCCAAGAGCAAAGTATTGATTTGCCATCGGTTTGCTTGATAAATAAAGACACGGTAGCCAATGCTCGTAATGAGGAAGGCTTGCCGTCTATCGTGAATGGTACGATGGTTAAGGCACTTTGTGCAGAGCAAGAAACGGCAGTCATCATGTCTATTTGCTTGCTGCACGACAACTTACGTAGTCGTCGACAGCTTACCACCTTGCGTCACGTCTTGTCTGGGGCGGAGCAACGCGCAAATGTTCTCATTAAAAACTCAAAAAGTGCCGTCGCTTATATCGATCAAGGTATTCATATTTTTGCCAATGACCCTTATCTGCAGTTGTTTGGTTTTGAGTCGTTAAACGATGCGATAGGCGTACCCGTTGTTGACTTAATCTCTGGCGGTGAGAGTGTCAAGGGTTTTAAGCAGTTTCTACGTCAATTTGAGAAAGGTAATCGTAAAGACGTTGAGTTTAATTTTGAAAGTAAACGCACGGATGGCAGTACGTTTGAGGCAAAATTACAGTTGGCCTCGGCAACCTTGGACGGTGAACCCGTTACCCAGATTATTATTCAACAAAACAATAGTAATAGTGCCGAAGTTGCGAAGCGCTTGGCTGAGGCTGAGCGTAAAGACAGTCTAACGGGCATTGATAATCGCCGCAGCTTTGAAGAGCAGTTGGCGGCGTTATACCAACAGGCAAGACAAGGCGTTTTGACGGCAGGACTGTTCTATATTCAGCTCGATAATATCGGTAAAATTAGAAGTGGTTTGGGTTTGCAAGGTGTCGATACCACGGTTCAGCAAGTTGCTTATGCATTAAATGAACTAGTGGTAGACGGTCATGTGAGCCGTTTTAGTGATACGGCCTTCACTATTTTGGTGGAAAATTACACCACCGCAGACCTAGAAAAACTGGCGCAAAAAATGGTTTCGACCATCAGTGAGATGTTTATCGAAGTCGATAAGCGGACGACAAATACCACGGCAAGTATTGCTATTGTTAAAGTAGAAAGAAACACCCCTGAACCAAGGATATTGCTTGAGCGAGCGATGGATGCCATCAATCAAATTATGATTGAAACCTCCAATAATGGCGGCAAATACCATTTATACGATGCCAGTGAACATGCCAATAAGGATGATCATGCACTTGCTGAATCTTTAGTCGATGCGATTGCCAATAATCGCTTTGAGTTATCCTTCCAGCCGATATATGACATTAACCATGATCGGAGTGATTTTTTTGAAGTATACCTGCGCCTACCATTGGCGGATTCGGACAATACGGTATTGACGCCTGACCAATTTATGGCAGTGGCCAAGGCCCATAACTTACTTGAAAAAATAGACCGCTGGATACTCATCAATGCCTGTAAAAAAATCAATGACGTGCGTAAATCACACCCGGAAGCGCGCTTACTGGTGCAACTGACCAGCGCTTCTTTAATAGATAAAAAATTACCGAGTGTAGCCAGTCAATTGATCAATGCAGTGGGCGGTAAAGCGGGTGCATTAACTTTACAGTTTCATGAGAACGATATTGCTGACCATTTAACTGTCGCAAAATCGCAATTTGCCGCGCTTAATCAAGTAAACTGTCAATTATGTATCAATAATTTTGGCTCATCTACTAAGACTGTGGAGCTTGCCAACTTTGTTCAGCCTGATATGGTTCGTTTAGCCCGCAGTTATGTAGAAGGGATTGACGCGCCAGAGAATCTAGAGACGGTCAAATCGCTTATCGTCCGTACCAACGAGATTGGCGTTGACGTCTTGATGCCTTATATTGAGGATGCCGCGACCATGTCCGTTGCTTGGAGCGTGGGCGCGCGTTATCTGCAAGGTTATTATCTAGAAGCGCCTAGCAATACTATAAAAGTATCAAGCGAGACGTAGGTTGTCGTCTAAACTTAAGCATAGATACAAATCCAAGCTTCATGGCTGAATGAAGGTTTTAATGCTATTGAGTTTGTAAGTATGGCCTAGTGAAATTAATTTTAGCCAAATCAGCCATATTTAATTCTTAGCAACTACCCATATATTTTCTTCACAGCGCTATGTATGTTGCTCAATCTTTGCCTTGCATTATGGTGGAGGTAGACGCATACATAGCCCACGCCCCTCAATTAAAGATTTTCACAACATGTCTATTGTCAAAAAATATCAATTAAGCGGTATGTTTACTGCTGTTTTATTGCTCACCGCTTGTGAGCAAACGCCCCCTGATTATCGCGCTCCTGTCACGCTGCCACTCTATACTGAGGGCGACGCCGATAATGGTGCACTGATATATCAAGATGCTTGCGGTCAGTGTCATCAGCTAAATCCAGGACTCAATAAAAAAGGTCCACAGTTGATGAATATTTACGGTGCAAAAGCAGCAGAGCTAGAAGACTACACTTATAGTGAAGGGCTGAAGACATCAGGTTGGGTATGGGATGCTGAGACGCTTGATGCTTATATCGCTGACGCTGAAAAAGCCATGCCCGATTCAAAAATGCTGTCAGACCCGATGCCAGATGCTAAGGAGCGTACAGATGTGATAGCTTATTTATCAACGCTTCGTGCACCGGTGCCAACGGCTGATGAGATAAAGTAACACCCGATTTAACATGATTATCACTATAAAAAATGAGCTAAGAATCGATAATGAACCATACTGCTACCGACTACCGCCACAATCAGCACAAAATTGCCCAGCTTATGATGCAGCTAAATCAAATCGTACTAGACAAGCCGCAGGCGATTAAGTTGGCGCTTAGCGGCATATTGGCTGGTGGGCACCTATTGCTGCAAGACTTGCCAGGCATGGGCAAGACAACATTGGCGCAGGGATTGGCACAATTACTCGGTCTCAGCTTTAGCCGTGTGCAGTTTACCAATGATATGCTGCCGGCAGATATTTTGGGCATGAGTATCTTTGATCAAAGTAAACAGCAGTTTGAGTTTCGCTCTGGGCCTATTTTTACTCAGCTGTTATTGGCAGATGAGATTAATCGCTCCAGTCCTAAGACACAAAGCGCATTATTAGAAGCGATGGAAGAACGGCAAGTGACGCAAGATGGGCAAACCTATGCTTTGCCACAGCCATTTTTTGTGATTGCGACCCAAAACCCATTGCAACAAGCAGGTGTCTATCCGCTTCCTGAATCGCAGTTAGATCGGTTTTTATTGTGTTTGTCGCTAGGATATCCATCGGCTGAGGCAGAGCGTGAGCTGTTAAAGGGTCAGGATCGCCGCGAGCTATTAAAAGCGTTGCCTGCCGTACTTGGTACGGAGGCTGTGTTGATGGCTCAGCAAGGGGTCAAGCAGGTTTATGTCGCCGATGTGGTCTTGGATTACCTGCAAAGATTGGTTGCAAAAACACGAGCAAGCCACGAGTATCATGGATTATCACCACGTGGGGTGCTGTCGCTACAGCGAGCTGCACAGGCTTATGCCTATGTATCGGGACACATGGAAGTGACGCCTGAAGATATTCAAGCCGTGTTTGCTGCGGTTACTGACCATCGCCTCGGTCAACGCTTTTTGCCCGCGCATGTAACTGGAGGGCAAGCGATGCAAACTATTGCACAGCGTATTTTGGCAGATGTGGCTGTGGTTGTTTGACCACTTGTTCGCTCACAATGCATTCGCTCTCAGAGCTGCTCGTTTGTTATCGATGAGAGTGTCAATTTTATGGTAAGGATAGGGTAGTCATGAGCCTTTTGCCAAAAGCCTTAACCGTACCAGCTACTTCCGCATTAAGCCGTTGGTTTGCCGCGCGGTCACCCAAAAGCGATAGCGCTACGCTCAATTTGCGTAATGTCTATATCTTTTTTAGCCGTGAGGGGATGCTGTTTGCGGTGTTATTGATAATTACCTTTATCGCTGGCATCAACTATGGCAATAACTTGGTGCTGGGTCTGTGTTTTTATCTGGTCAGCGTTTGGCTTATCAGCTTTCATGTGACCTTTGCTCATATCTCAGGTCTAAAAGTGCACCTCATAGAGGTGACCATTGCAGAAGCAGGTGCACCTGTTTGGGTTACGCTGCAGCTGCGTAGTGAGAGCCGCCATCCAAGACGTCAGCTATTATTTAGCTTTGAGCAGCTTGATCAAGAGACGGATAAAAAAGCCAGTAAGAAAATAAAAAATAGTGCTGATAGTCAACAGTCAGTACTTGTCACACGGCTCCAAGGCGAGCAAATTATTCGTTTACCTGTGCAGACACATACTCGTGGGCAGCTTGAATTACCGCGATTAAAAATCAAAACGGTCTATCCCTTAGGTATTATGCGGGCGTGGTCTTATGTCTATTTTGCGCGTACGACGTGGGTATATCCAAAACCTGAGGTATTTGATTGGCAGTCACAATATACAATCACAAGTCAGGAAGATTTGCCCGTAGGCGGGCAGTATCGGCAAGGTCAAGATGATTTTGAACGACTGGATAATTATATCGAGGGTGAGTCGCTAGCACGGGTTTCTTGGGGTCATGTAGCACGCGGCCAAGGCATGTTTACCAAGCATTTCGCTGACCCAGTCGGTCACGAGCAAACGTTGGATTATGCTGATATGCCAGCGGCACATCATGAGCAAAAACTGGCGCAACTGGCGTATGGTGCGATGAGATTGGGTGAACTAGGTGTACCATTTAATATGCGTCTATCCAACGATGCTGTCTCTGATAAACTCTCTGATGCACCGATGGGTGAAGGTGATGCTTTTGCGCAAGCGTGCTTGCTAAGATTGGCAAAAGCACCATGAACAACTCTAAGCGACTTCCTATAAATGAAGCCAAACGTGAATTTACAGGCTTCTCTGCAACAAATGCAACGAATCCTACCAGCTTTGAGCGTTTGGCCTTGGGTCAAAATATCAGTGCTTATAGTGACCGGATCGGCGAGGTTAAGTGGTATCGCAAGCTACTTGCTCTGCCAGCCTACTATTGGGTATTAATGGCTCAAGTTGTCATTATCTTACCTCATGCCGCGCACCTGCCATTATGGCTCATGGGTTTTGCAGTGGTCAGCATCATAGCTCAGCTGCCGCATGTAAAATCTCGATTTAAAAAAACATCACATTTAAAACGCGTCTATCAAGGCATGCAAATGCTCGGCTTCTTATTGGGGTTGGCCGGTCTATGGCTGACTTACAATACCGCGTTTGGACTGGATATGGGTGTGGCTTTTTTAGTGCTCTGTCTTATTAGTAAGCTGTGGGAGTTGTACAAGCGCCGCGATGCTTACGTGGTACTCAACTTATCATTATTCGTATTAGCAGCGCTGTTTTTGATGGATCAAGGATTAGTCACCACTTTGGAAGTTATCATCGGCGCGGTCATTGTATTATTGGCCTTTATTGCGTTAAATGACGATGGCAATAGTCGCGGTGACGGTCGCTTGCGTACGTTGGGCGTGTTGGGTATCGGGGCGTTGCCATTATTGGTGGTATTGTTTTTATTCTTTCCACGCGTGCCACCGCTATGGTCAGTGCAATTATCAGGGCAGCAAGCGACCACAGGCGTCTCTGATAGCATGTCACCCGGTGATTTTGCTAATTTGGGACAATCGACAGAGCTGGCCTTTCGGGTGGAATTTGCAGACAACAGGCCAGCGCAGCAGGAGCTTTATTGGCGCGGCTTGGTATTTAGTGACTTTGATGGGGTCACATGGCGTCCTAGCTCTCAGCAACGACAATGGCAGCCTGCACTGCAAGCACCCACTTGGATTAAAAATGCTTTTGCTACTGTCCCTGAAGCAGGAAAAGCTAATCCCAATAACTACCAGATTATCTTAGAACCTACGCAGCAAAACTGGCTATTTGGACTTGATTATCCGTTTGCACAGCAGCAAGATGTCAGTATCACCTCGGACTTTACCCTATTAAAAGACCAGCCAATTACCCAACAGCTGCGCTACGATGTGTTGCAGTTTGCACCGATGCGTATCGACCCTGTTCTGTCTGATGAGTCACGGCGTCTGAATCTTGCGCTGCCTAGTGAGGGTAACCCGCAAGCACGAGCATTGGCTCAGCAGCTTTTTTCCCAGTCAGGCTCAGAGCCTGTACGCTATATGGCCGCTATTGAGCGCTGGATCAATCAAACAGAATTTCGCTATACACTATCGCCGCCACGTTTGAATAAAAACCGTATTGATGAGTTTTTATTTGAGACTAAGGCAGGATTCTGTGAACATTATTCTTCCAGCTTTACCTTTATGATGCGGGCCGCGGGTATTCCAGCGCGCGTCGTGGCAGGCTATCAAGGTGGCGAGCTGAGCCGCGCTGGTAATGTTTGGGAAGTACGGCAAAAGGATGCACACGCTTGGACAGAGGTTTGGCTTGCGGGACAAGGCTGGGTACGTGTCGATCCGACCGCCTTTGTTGCGCCTGAGCGCGTCGAGCAAGGAATGGATGCGTTGACACAGTCACAAGGGGCGGCGATGTTTGGTGAGGGGGCTGGCGCACAAATTAGCTATCAGCAATATCAAATGCTGCAAACCTTACGCCGCCTTTCAGACCAAGCCAGCTACTATTGGCAAAAAGACGTTGTCGGTTATGATCAGGACAAGCAAGCTGACTCATTACTCAAGTGGTTTAATATCCGCTCAATCATGCAGCAAATCATCTGGTTAGCGGCGAGTGTCATTATCGTCATGGCTATTTTGGTATTCGTTATCTGGCAACGGCGCCGTAAACGCTGGCATCAGGCAGATTTGCCGCTTACTCAATTATCAAAGCGTCTTAGCAAGCATAATAAAGCACTAGCTCGTGATGAGAGCGAAGGGCAGTTGGCATGGCTTGAGCGACTGGCTAAGGATGTTTATAACCATGATAGCGATTTAAATACTCAGAATAATATTGAGATAAGTAAATTAATTAATAGGAATGACCCAAAAGCTGCTCAAGCAAAAATTAAACAGATGCAACAAGATTATCGTCAGCTACGTTATGGTCGTCTAAGCACGCTTGAAACCAATCATAGTGAATACCAAGCTGTGCTCAAACAGCTAAAAAAAGATGCTCATGAATTGTTCTAGTAATTTTTCTTAGAAGAGTACGGCTGAGTAGGTATATAAGTAGAAGGTATCAAAATGAAAGAATTCGATCCGCAGGTATTACAAGAAAAATATGAGCGTTGGCATGCGCTACATCAAAAAATCGAAGAAGCACAAGCGCAATGGTTAAAAGCAGGTGAGCTAATGGCAGAGCTGCAAGAATACTATCAAAGTGAGCAATGGCGCATCGATAATGCCAGTGAGGTCAGGCTCGAGTGCGCCGCAGATGTGCACTCGATACTCAGTGAAGATGCGCTATGGAATAGCTTAGCTGATCGTCAAGAACAGGCGATTAAGTGGATGCGATTGGGACTGGATGTCATCGATAGATCATAAACACACTATGAAGTGTTAGAAACAATAAAGGGGTCGGCTATATGGCAATATATGTGGATTTTATGCAAATAGAATTTAAAGGCTATAAGTGCTGCCATATGCTGGCCGATACCCTGCAAGAGTTGCATGATTTTGCCGCACTGATTGAAGTGGATAAACGCTTATTTCATCGTAATGCCAGTTATCCACACTATGATGTCACGGTACAAATGCGCTTAACTGCTATCGAAAACGGTGCTATCCCTGCCGATAGAAGAAAAATTATCGAATGTGCGAAGAAGTTAAAAGTAGAGTTGCATGAGCAAATAGCACGGTCTGAGCATTGCTAATAAGTGAAGCTGTTAAAGATATAAAAAAGGTGGGTTGCAATTTCGTTTCCCACCTTTTTATTTGTTCAGGTTTTCATTTGTAGCCTTACTTCGCGATAGCTGCTTGACTGATGCCATTAAGGGCTTTTGCGATGTTAGCAATCTCGGTATCGCACCCTTTGATATTATGACGATTTTTTAAATATTCAGGATCGTTGTACGACAACCACACTTTTTTATCGTCATCTTCGCTGATGAGAATTTTTTGCGGTAAGTCGATGGCGATACTTTGCTCGCACTGCATCAATGGCGTGCCTGCTTTAGGGTTACCAAACATAATCACTTGTGTTGGTCTTAACACTAGACTGACACCTTGTGCATTTTTTTGATGATCGACTCGCGCAAATACTTTCATGCCTTTGCTTTCGATGATCGCCGCCAGCTTATCAGCAGTATCTTGCACGGAATGAGGACTTTGCATCGTCACCAGACCCTTTGCAGCATGGATAGTAGCTATTGTTTCTGGCGTTGACGGCACCTTATCCGGTGTATTTAAGGTTTTTTCGATACTGGCGCAAGAGGAAACGGCTAAAGCGAGAGCGGCAATAGAAATGATTTTAAGCATAAAAAATCCTTTTATTATCATTGTTTATTTAATGACTGATGGTTGTGTCACATACTTTTCTTCTCATACTACGGATATTTATTAAAGGTATTGGATAATATTTACGCTAGGCGCTCTGCCAAATAATCTACCAATAATCTAATCTTCGGCGATAAATGACGGTTATGCGGATAGACGGCCCAGATACTTTCTTCAGGCTCTCTATAGTTATCTAGTAAGCTGACCAGCTCACCTGATGCCAAGTATTGCTGCACGTAATAATCAGGCAGCTGGACGATACCTAGACCTTTTAAGGCGGCATCGACTAGGCTGTGACCACTGTTATATTGCACGCTACCAGAGACCCGCAGGTTTTTTTCCTTATCAGCATCTTTTCTAGTTTCTGTCTCTATTTTTTTAGCATCTATAAAATGCCAATAGTCACGCGTGCCAAGCAAGCAGTTATGTTGACTCAGCTCGCTCAAAGAATGGGGTATGCCATATTTCTCGAGATAAGCGGGCGCGGCACAGACGAAGTTGGTACGGCTGCTAAGCTTTTTTGCCATCATGGTTGAGTCGCTTAACTTGCCAATACGAATCGCCAAATCATAGCCGCCCTCGACCAAGTCGATTTTTTGATTACTCAAAAAAGCCGTTACTTCAATATCGCGATACTGCACCATGAAGTCATTGACCAGTGGCAACAATTGCTGCTCGCCATAAGTGACAGGGGCGGTCAATTTAATTCTGCCTTGGGGCTTTGACTGTAAATTGCTCACGGCTTGCTCAGCGGCATCCAAGCCATCGAGCACACCGCGGCAATGCTGATAAAACACGCGGCCTTCTTCTGTCAGTGATACCTGACGTGTAGTGCGATACAGCAACTTAATGTTAAGTCGCTTCTCTAAGGCGCTTATCTGCCGACTGACTTGTGCGGTTGAGATGCCCAATTCTTTTGCGGCGCGCGTAAAGCTCTCGTATTCCGCCACATGAACGAACTCGCTAATACCATCCCAGCGCATTATTATTACCACTGTGTAAAAGATATTTGCAAATATAGCACATTGTTATCATTACAGAAACGACTATAATGGTCAGTATAAAGCTTAATAGGCTGGTAAAACTGTGGCTTGTGTCTACTAAATCAGCACGATAAGATGAATAGGTCTGTGCTCAATAAGCGATAAAATTAATTAAAAAAGAGAGACTCTTATGTCAGATAAATTTATTAAATCAAAAGCCGCCATTGCTTGGGGTCCTAACCAGCCACTATCTATCGAAGAAGTAGATGTCATGCTGCCACGTAAAGGCGAAGTATTGGTAAAAATCGTAGCCAGTGGGGTTTGTCATACCGATGCCTTTACCCTATCTGGTGAAGATCCAGAAGGCGTATTCCCAGCGATTTTGGGTCATGAAGGCGGCGGTATCGTTGAGCAAATCGGCGAAGGCGTGACCAGCGTTCAAGTCGGCGATCACGTTATTCCGTTATACACCGCAGAATGTGGCGAATGTAAAATGTGCCTATCAGGCAAAACCAACCTGTGCTCAGCGGTACGTGAGACCCAAGGTAAAGGCTTAATGCCAGATGGCACTACGCGTTTTTATAAAGACGGTGAGCCAATCTATCATTATATGGGCTGCTCAACTTTTTCTGAATATACCGTGTTGCCAGAAATTTCCTTGGCAAAAGTAAATAAAGAAGCGCCACTAGAAGAAGTTTGCTTGCTCGGTTGCGGTGTTACGACCGGTATGGGTGCGGTGATGAATACGGCCAAGGTAGAAGAGGGCGCGACGGTTGCCATCTTCGGTCTAGGCGGTATCGGTTTGTCAGCAGTTATCGGTGCTGAGATGGCCAAAGCCAGCCGCATCATTGCCATTGATATTAACGAAAGCAAGTTTGAGTTAGCCAAAAAACTGGGTGCAACAGATTGCATCAATCCAAAAGATTATGACAAGCCCATTCAAGAAGTCATCGTTGAATTAACCGATGGCGGTGTTGATTATTCATTTGAATGTATTGGTAACGTCGATGTGATGCGCTCAGCGCTTGAATGCTGCCACAAAGGGTGGGGCGAGTCGGTTATCATCGGTGTTGCCGGTGCTGGACAAGAGATTTCAACCCGGCCATTCCAGTTAGTGACTGGTCGCGTCTGGCGCGGCTCGGCATTTGGCGGTGTCAAAGGTCGTTCAGAATTGCCAGGCTATGTTGAGCGTTATTTAGCGGGTGACATCCCATTGCAAGATTTCATTACCCACACCATGCCATTAGAAGACATCAATGAAGCCTTTGATTTGATGCATAAAGGTGAGAGTATTCGTACGGTCATTCATTTCTAAGATGATATTGGTAGTAAGTTTAGCGTTATAAAATAACAGCGTGATAAAAAAAGTGCCGCTCCTATAAAGGAACGGCATTTTTTTTGGTTTATCTCTTAGTCTTTTTTAAAGCTGTGCATGTCTTCTAGAACTGCCGTAAATCTATCATATAACCAAGGTTCCATATCATCGACCACCTGATTATATAAATGGGGACCTATGGTTTCGATAATAAAGTCTAATAAAAACTTGGCGGGTAGATTACCAATATCGACATCAAATTCTGCGCTCATATAATCTCTCAGCTTGTCCAAAACGATTTCTTCTGCTTCATCTGATAAGGGAATCAGTTTGTCTTTGCTCATATACCGGTATCCTAATAGACATGCTCAATAACCATGTCACATTTTTAAGTTATGTCTGAATCTTAAATAATAAGTAACCAGTGCTGTTCCGCTAGTCAAAAAGAGTAGGGTTAATCCAAAAAAGTAAGTAGTAAACCCCTATTCTTATAGGCGATAACTACTCTTGCATAGTGGCCAATTGCTCTAAAATATTGACGTAATTATCGACGCCTTGCGCGCCGCTCACTAAATGACGCTCATTAAAAATAATCGCCGGCACACTTTGAATACCTTGCTGCTGCCAGTGTTGCTCTTCTGCGCGTACCTCTTTAGCAAAACGTTGGTCTGTTAAAACCGCCAGTGCTTCTTTACCATCCAACCCAATATCTGTGGCGATGGTAGCCAGTACACTAGTATCAGAGAGGTTTCTATTATCGGTAAAGTGCGCGGTAAATAACGCCTGTTTTAATTCATGCATACGCCCTTGCTGCTCAGCCCAATGCAAAAGCTGATGTAGATTAAAGGTATTGTGCATACGGGTGTCGTCATTGAAGTTAAACTCGAAGCCGACATCAGAACCTGCATCTGCTATTCTGGCGCGGCTGGCATCGGACTCTGCTTTGCTTGAGCCGTATTTCTCCATGATATGCTCACGCATGTTTTGACCTTCGTTTGGCATGTTAGGGTTTAGCTCAAACGGATGCCAGTGTATCTCATGGTCGGTATTGGTCTGCTCTAACGCTGCTGCCAGTTGGCGATAGCCGATGACACACCAAGGGCATACCACGTCAGATACAATATCTATCCGCAGTGGCTGCTCTGATGATAACTGCTTTGACTGTTCCATATGACCTCTCGTTAGCTATTATTTATTATTCTAATTGATACGTATTATTTTAACTGAGAAAACTGCTGCTCGAACATTTTCCGAACAACATTCTTTTAGATAACAGTATAAAAACACCAAAGGGATTATTTCAACCCCAAATTGGTTGCAGGATTAATCTGCTTCGTTAGCCTACGTCACTAATCAGCCTTGTGCCATTCAAACTTTTGGAAAGGCTTATCGATTGGCGTGTTGGCCAAGTGGTTAGTATAGTTGCTCATCACCTTTTGCGCAGCCGCAAGGACGACTTCTAGAACCTGGCGTTTGGTGAAGCCTGCATCCAAAAACGCTTGGACGGCGTCATCATCAACGTTACCACGACCACGGACGACAGAGAGGGTAAAGTGACGTAGCGCTTCTAACTTATCAGTCGGTAGTGCGGTCTCATTACGTAATGCTTCGGTAATGGCATCATCCACTTTCATGCTTTTGGCAATGCCAGTATGCGCAGGAACGCAGTAATGACAAGCGTGCTCAACGTTGATGGTTTGCTAGACGACGGTAATTTCTTCGTCATCAAAGCTGCTGTCTAAAAACAACTGATGCAGACGTTGATAGCCTTCAAGCAATCCCGGCGCTTCTGCCATCACAGCATGTAGATTTGGAACCATTCCAAAGGCATCAATAGAAACGTCAAGCAATGCTTTGCTATCTGCTGATACGCTTTGCTTGTCGTGTAATGTAAATTCGGTCATACAAAATCCTTAGCATAACTATTAACTAGTTATTATTTCATTATTAAAGTGTATAGCTTAAACCTCTTAAAATGACGAATTATTTGAGCGATTGCTCAAAAATAATATTAAGTATGATTATTTGACTGTTATTGCACTATTGGTTGAGGTTAGCAAGTCTTGTTTATTTTCTTTATTATGAACTTTGATGATACATTGGCCTTATAGCGTTGTCAGGTAATCTTGGCAGTATTGTGACAATTATAGGTATAACCATGGCATCACCAGTTATCAAAAAGTTACTTATTATAGAATAAAGCATTTTAAGCGTAAGCCACTGATGGAATAACAACACTTTCATTACAATGGACGGCATTACGATAGATAAAATAGAACGCGCATTCAAAACTTAAATAATAACTTAAATAGTAAGGACGACTCATGACTAAGACTATTTTAATTACGGGCAGTACTGATGGTATTGGTAAACTTGCAGCTCTAAAATTGGCAGAAGCTGGGCATCAAGTGTATGTGCATGGCAGAAATGCCGACAAACTTACCAGTGTCATTGCAGAAGTCAAAGCGGTAGCGACAGGCGCAGCAGTAGATAATATTAATGGGTTTGTGGCTGATTTTTCAGATTTAAATGCAGTACATAAAATGGCTGCAGAAGTAAATAAAAAATTACCAAAGCTGGATGTACTTATTAATAACGCAGGGATTAATACTACCGCATCGGCAATGACTAAGGATGGATTGGACGTACGCTTCGTGGTTAATTACTTAGCGCCTCACGAGTTAACCAACGCCCTTTTACCTTTACTCAAAAAGTCTAGCAAAGCTCGTATCGTAAATCTAAGCTCAGCAGCCCAAGATCCGATATCCTATAAGGCATTCGTAGGACAAGAGCGTCTCGATGATAAAGACGCCTATGCTCAAAGTAAGCTGGCACTTACGATGTGGAGTATGGATTTAGCCGATACAGTCGCGGCAGATGACATCAATGTAATCGCTGTCAATCCAGGCTCGCTACTGAATACAAAAATGGTCGATGAGGCTTATGGAGAATATTGGTCATCAGCGGATAAAGGGGCAAATATTCTAACTGAACTTGCCATCTCGGATGAGTTCGCTAACGATAGCGGTAAATACTTTGATAATGACATCAAAGATGGTGCCCATGGTGACGCCAGAGGAGAGTTCGGACAACCGCATGCAGATGCTCTAGACAAAGAAGCCATTACAGAGCTTGAACGCCAAACTCAAACAGTATTGCAGTCGCTTTCTGCATAATATTTACATTTAGTCGCAGTAATATTAGCTAAGAATTATGTTTGAGTTATTTATAACTATAAGGTCTATCGGTAATATGAGCATAAATGTATGAACTATTCACCACTAAAGAGGTGGAGGAATTCTGCCTGAATGGGTTAAATGGGCTAAAAATGACTACATTTTGCCAAGCAGTATCAGATAGATTGTCGATATTGTCCGCGCTACTTTTACTGTTTAAATACAGTTCATCTCATTTTTGTCAGCATTATTAAAATGAGAGTACACCTTAATAACGTAGAGTTTTAATAAAAAACCATACTCTAAGCACTAAAAAGTAAGAACAAAGGTAACCTTTGCTGTCAGTCATGAGAAGAAAATGAAGTTACTTTTAACTTACATGAATCACGATTATTTAATAATCATCACGCCAGTGAGAAGCCAGCATGTCTACTTTGATGTCTCAGCTATGATGTTGACACGCCTGAGCAGGTTGTTTATGCCAAGCAACAACGCTGGATTGATGAGTGGTATTAAAGAAAGCGAATATTCTATGATACATGTGTTAGAAACCGAACGGCTTATTCTCAGGCAGTGGCTGGCAAGCGACTTTGCTGTTTTTGCTGAAATGAATGCCGATGCTGAAGTGATGCGTTACTTTCCACAGCTATTATCTCCTGCGCTAAGTGACGTCATTGCTAATAAATGCCAGCGGCTCATTACAGACAAAGGCTGGGGTTTTTGGGCGGTCAGCCGAAAAGGCCATTCAGAACAGGATGACTTTATCGGTATGGTTGGCTTGAATGAGGCTCATGCGGATATGCCATTTGCCCCTTGTGTAGAGATTGGTTGGCGACTACATAAGGATTATTGGGGACAAGGTTATGCAACTGAGGCCGCGCGAGCGTCGCTGAAATTCGCTGTTGAAGTTTTAGAGCTTAACGAGGTCGTTGCCTCCACCTCAGTCATTAATAAGCACTCGCAGCTTATCATGCAGCGGATAGGCATGACCGATACACAAGAAGGTTTTTATCACCCTATGCTTGACTCTGAGCACCCGCTTGCTGAGCATGTGCTCTATAAACTAACGCGTCAACAGTGGCGAAATACTGCCACGACCTAACTCTATTTATGATTACCGTGAACCGGATTTATTCGGTATTATCCCGTGAAAAAGTCAAAATATGACCTTTAAATGGCAAATCAAGATAGGTAGTATTTTCGGGCTTAACATGTTGACTGCTAAAACCGAACTCAACCATTTTATTGGTTAGCTTGTTTTTGCGCCCACGCCCAGGGTCAACGACGATAACCTCGCAGGTTGGCAAAGCATGGCGCTCGATAAACTCCGCCAATATATCGATATGTTGGTCTTCATACAGCAAATCGCTACCGATAATGATATCAAACTTACCAAGATGGCTATTGTCTTCTGCCCAGTCTAAGCGCTCAAAGCTAATCTCTTTATTATTGTTTAGGCTGGTGTTTCTATCCAAAAAATACTCAACCGTCGGATGATAATCGGTCGCTGTGATATCAGCGTGACGATGGTTAAGCAATAAACTGGATAATGCCATACCGCAGCCAACTTCTAAGATGCGCTTGCCGGCAATATCATAATCAAGCATATGATTGGCTAGCACCAAACTTGACGGCCAAATCACGCCAAACATCGGCCATGACGCCGAGCAAATACCGAGGTCTGATGCCTCATTATCAGGGTCACTAAATTGTTGGTTGTCACGTAAAGTACAAATGTGGATGTCGGTGCTGCCAATTTCAATCGTTTGATAACGCACGCGCACGGTAGTCAGCGAAGTCATAAACTGTCCTAAAAAATAAGCAAAAATGCAAGGTTTGGCAAAGGGTGCCACTTTCGGGGAATATATGTATTACAAAAGGTGGTTTGAAGCTCGAAAATGTGTAGATGTCTATCAAGGATAACTGTTAAATGGTCATAGCCAGTATGACCTAACATTTGACAACTTGCTGTTAATTTTGAGGGTGTTCTTATTGCCGTATGAGTTTATGCAGGTAGCAGTCGCAATGGCAAGAAGCAAAGCGTGGAAAGGATAATGGCAGGAGTTATACAACCATCATCATGAGACCGCATGATAGCAGGGCATAAAAAATGCACCCCTTGTGGTTAAAGGGTGCATTTATATCAAGCTGCTAACTTAATTAAGTAAGGATTTAATTGGTAAATCTAAGCCCAGAGGTTTTTAACGCCCATACCAGCTCAACAAAGGCGCGATTGTTGGTTAAAGGTTCACCATCGATGATAAGCACGTAGCCTGAACCATCAATCCAGAGAAATACAAAACTGGTTTCAGGAATCAGCAAATCCACTTGCTGAAAAAAAGAAATGGCTTGGCTTTCTACCGCCCAGCCGCGTTGTTTTTGGCGCAGCATAAAGCCTGAAAAATCAGCAGCAGCCACACTGAGCATATCCGCTTCTTCTTGGCTATAACCAATCCGTGCCAGACAAAAACCTTCATCAGAACCAATCGCCGCACGGCGTTTACCAGACAAGCTTGAAACGACATAGGGTAAAAACTGATCTAATGGTAAGTTTGGGGCGGGCAAAAACAGTGAAAGCTTCTCAATCCAGCCATGTTCGAGAAAGCTGTCTAACCACTGATCAGAATAGCGTTCTAGCCAATCAGCCGCTAGCAGTGTCTCGTTGTGCGACAATAAATCTTGTAAGGATAACTGCTCAGCCGTCGGTTCACTTTGCGAAAATGCCTCAAAAATACCGGCCGGGGTCAAAGTCAGATAGGTTTTATCAGCGTTTAAATAAGAAGACATAGCGGCTACCAGTTAGATGAAGGTTTGTGATGGTATTAAAAAATAACCCATTTAGGCTTTGGTGGTTTGATCAAGTTTTTGCTGACAATGATTCCAGCGGTCATTGAATTGCCAATCACTTTTACCCAAGCGAAACCAAACTAAGGAGAACGCTAGACGGTCATGACGAGCGATACAATGGGCAAAAAACTCGTTTTCGATTTGCTCTATGGTGTCAAAGTCTTGGTTATCACGCGCGAGCATCAAGTCACTGGTGATATCTTTCGCGATTTCTTTGGCGTCATCACTACTGATTCGCAGCCGCTGGGTTTGTTCATTTAAAGATGGCGATACCAGTACGCTCCAACGCGTTGCTAGCATGCTGTTTTTTTGAATATAGCTTTTTTTATCGATGCAATCACGAAAGCCTTGTTCGATATGCGGCAGCAGTCGCCCTTGCAAGCGGGTAAACATATTGGTGACATCATAGGGAATGTCATACCAGCAGCCATAAAAGAAATCTGCCACTGCGCCTTGCAGCGGTTCTTTTTCATTTAGAAGTAGCGCGGCGTTGATACGTTGCTCGTGAAAGTGGCGATTATTTGGTGCTATAAATATTTTACGCGAGTAAAGACGATATACGCGCCGCGCCGCCATCTCACTTTCTTTGATGAGATCTAAATCAGACATAAGAGTGCCCTGTTAGTCATAGCCATTATCCAATAAGTGCTGTTAAACGAGCGCTATTAAACAAACACTATGACTTAAATAAGATGCCAATGAATCATGAATTATAAATTATAAATTATAAATTATAAATTATGAATCATGACCCTACTAATCAAGTAAGGTTTGCATCAAGTCAATCATAAATTCAGCGTCTTCTTCATCCATGGCTTCAAAACCTTGCGGCATACCAAGTTCAGCCAACGCTTCTTTACCATCGTCATCGTTATGCAGATTAAGAATCGCATCCATCAAGATGTCAGTATCAGGAAAGCCGTCTTTAATAAGCAAGACATGGCTAATATCCGCCAAATCACTCTCGATTAATACTGATAACTGCGCTTTGGTTAAGCGTGAAAAGCTATGAAAAATCTCCGCTAAAAAGAAAGCGGCTTGCGCCTCTCCTTTAATTACTTGACGTGCTGCTGCTTGATAAGTCTCAGTGATTGTCCAATTGAGATCGGCTTCTTCTATATCGACCGCTTCCAGCAGCCGTAAACCAATCAGTTTTACATCACGGTTATCAGCCATAGCCACGGTAGCGCCAGCTTTGATATCTTCTAAGCTATTGATATCGCTATTGGCCGCCGCGGCAATGACCATCTCATCAGATTTACCGATAGGACGCGCAACCGCACGGTAGCCTTGCTCACGGATAAGCGTGGCTGCATCAAAAGGGTTGGCATAAATGACCTGGATATCGCCTTGATTGATAATGGCTTCTTGTTCCGCATGCGAGGCGGGTATGTTTAGGTGCATATTGAGATTGGCACGCTTTTGAATCAAGATGTTAAACATGTGCCAGCCTGCAAAACGCTCAGGCGAAAAATCAGGGGCGATTAACATATTATGTGTCGTCATGATTTACGCTTCCTCATCTTGTTTCATTTGGGCATATTGAGCGATTGCGGCATCAATTTTGCTGCGTGATGGCTTACGGCGTACCGAAGTATAGCCAACCGTTTCGCCGCGGCGCACGTTCGGCACGACAGTGGCATAAACCCAATAATGGCTACCGTCTTTGCATAGGTTCTTGACATAGCCATGCCATTTTTGCCCAGCAGCAGCGGTCGACCATAAGTCTTTATAGGCGGCTTTTGGCATGTCAGGATGGCGCAAAATATAGTGTTGATTGCCGATTAATTCATCAACTTCATAGCCGCTAATCTCGACAAAGGCATCATTAACGTGCGTCAAAACACCATTTAAATCCGTACGTGACACAATCAGCTTGCCATCAGGGTAGGGGCGTTCGATACCAGTGTCATAGACAGTGCGCGAGGTACCATCGTGATAAGTCATGGTGACTTGCGTGGCTGGCATGTCAGGCTTCATGGCGTCAGGGAGTGGAGAACCCATTGTAATCTCCTTTATTTATCATTATTTTGATAATTATTAAAAAGCGGATTTATTTTCAGTTTATGGTCTTAAACGTATCGTTAAAACCAATTGCTTAAGCGGCTGTCTGAAACTGAATGGTTAAATTTAAATATAAAACTCATCTATTAAAGCTGTTAAGTAAGACTCGATAAATAATGCTTCAAATATTTCATGGTGATTAGGCTTTTTAAGTGTTCGGTAAATCCGTGTTTAGCAAATCCAATCACCTATTCAATATAAACAGTGTGCAATACCTTAAATAATTTTTATAAGACAAGGCGTCAGTTTTCATTTAAAGTATTGTTTATTCAATAGTTTATAGCGCTGAGGGCGCATTAACTCTTATCGACAGATATTTGAAATCAGCAATTAGATAAGTTTTGCTAGTGCTTCTGACGCACGTTTAATATCTAAGAATATCAGACCAAGTTTGGCATTTGGTTTTGCCATAATGGTCAATACCGCTTCATCACCTGATGAGGTCATAATCACGTAGCCTTTCTCGCCTTGGATCATAATACGGTCAATGCTACCACGAGCCAATTCACGACCTGCACGGTCGCCTAATGACAGTAAAGCGGCAGACATAGCGCCAACGCGGTCTTCATCAACGCCTGTTGGTAAGGCCGATGCAATCATAAGACCATCGTTAGAAATAAGAGCAGATGCTTCAACATCCGCGGATGAGCTGTTTAGGTCTTCTAAGATCTGCTGGAATGAATCTGTACGCATAACAATTTCTCTGTGACGAATAATTAAATGAATAAAAGTAAATCAATAGGGCCTAATAAAATCTTCAATAATCTTTGTCGAGCGGGCAATATTATAAACCCTTGCTTTTAGTATTGATATAGATGGCCGTCAGTTAAAGACTGAATATGAGGTGTTTCTAACCTTTTAGTCCCCTTTTATGACCGTCCATCGCAGAGTATTCTTCATTAGTAAATATAAGTTGACTAATGGTGGGGTTTGATGAGTTTGAGTTTTCTTTTAATGGTTTAAAGCATTCAATAGAAATAATAAAGTTCATTTTATCATCTTATGTTTTGACGATGAAATGACATTAACAGATCTGAATAAATGTAAGGGTTTTTTGGCTAACAAGTTTTCATGGCAAGGTTGTCAATAGCTTATAATGATAGAAATGTCCACTATAACTTTTGATGATGGCGATATTTACTAGACTTATACACCAAAAAAATGATATATAGTTATGAGATAAAAATTGTTTGTGCTTCTGGGTTTATGATTTAGAGACACATTCAGTTGGCTTCTAATCCCACTAGTTCCTATATCTAACAGCATATGGGAACAATCTCAATCCCACACTCGCGTTTTTCATCCCATCGTTTGCGGTTAAACGATAAAACGCCCGTGTAAATCAGCATGATTACCATTTTTACCTTAAGGAACCTATATGAGTATCAGTCAGGCAATCGAAAAAGTCGAAGCACGTTACGCCCACCAACCTGAGTTTATTCAGGCGGTAAAAGAAGTTGCAATCACCATTGCCCCGCTATACGACGCTCATCCGGAATATGAGACGCTCAAAATATTTGAGCGTCTTGTCGAGCCTGACCGTGTTTTCGCTTTTCGTATCAACTGGGAAAACGATAAAGGTGAAGTACAGGTGAACCGCGGCTGGCGTGTACAGTTCAGTAACGCCTTAGGTCCTTATAAAGGCGGCGTTCGATTTCATCCTACTGTCAACCAATCGGTGCTAAAGTTTTTGGGTTTTGAACAAATTTTTAAAAACGCTTTGACGGGTTTGCCAATGGGTGGCGGTAAAGGTGGTGCTGATTTCGATCCTAAAGGCAAGTCTGACAGCGAAATCCGTCGTTTTTGCTATGCCTTTATGCGTGAGCTGCATCCGTACATCAGTAAAGACATTGATGTGCCCGCTGGCGATATCGGTGTGGGTGGACGTGAAGTGAGCTATATGTTTGCGATGTATAAGAACCTGACTCGTGAGCACGGTGGTGTTTTGACTGGTAAAGGCGTGGGTTTTGGCGGTAGCTTGATGCGTACCGAAGCGACTGGCTATGGTGCGGTATACTTCTTAGAAAACATGCTTGCCGCGCAAAATGAAAACATCAAAGGCAAAAAGGTATTGATATCAGGTGCTGGTAACGTCTCACTGCACGCCGCCGAAAAAGCCCATATGCTGGGTGCGACGGTACTGACGGTATCTGACTCGCAGGGGACGCTTTATGATGAAAACGGCATGGATCAAGAAAAGATTGATTGGCTAAAAGCGCAAAAAGCACAAAGCAAGCCATTGGCTGAGTATGTCGATATATATGGCGGTGAGTGGTTGGCTAAGCAAAAACCTTGGCATATTAAAGGTGATATCGCGATTCCATCAGCCACCCAAAACGAAGTCGATGAAGACGATGCCAAATTAATGGTTGAGAATGGCATCAAATATATTGTCGAAGGCGCTAACATGCCGTTGACCGCTGAAGCGATTGACTATGTTCGTCTGCACCGCGTGCACTATGCACCAGGTAAAGCGGCTAATGCGGGCGGTGTCGCTGTATCTGGTCTTGAGATGTCTCAAAACTCAGTACGCCAATATAAAACCTTTGAGGAAGTCGATGAGCGCTTAAAGTGCATTATGAAAAATATTCATGACTGCGCGGCTGAAGCGTCAGAAAGTTATGGTCAGACTGATAATGGCTATATTGACTATATGACCGGTGCCAATATCGTTGGCTTTAAACGCGTAGCAGATGCGTTGTGCGCTTATGGTATTTTAAACTAAGTGTGGTTGTATTGTTGAAGATTGCTACAGATAATAGCGTCTGACAATACTTTCACTACTTTACACCTACCGCTTTAGCAAAAACCACGCCTACTTTAATGAGTAGGCGTGGTTTTTTTATCTATCAACAATGACGATACATTAGGATACCTTTTTGTTCCAAAGGCTTATTCAAGCAAGGTTATGATAAAGAACAATATCGCGTTAAGTAAAAGCTATGGCGTTAAACAAAACATCCAGCGTGAATCAGGAGATAATCTTATGAGTAAGGTTCTACAACGCTTTCAACTAGCGACGTTGGCTACTGGTCTGACATTGGCTTTGACCACAGGTGTCATCACTATAACCGCTAATGCATCCAGTGATTCGGAGGAAGTACGCGCTGCGCAAGCGGCAAAGATTGGCTTAAAGCAAGCCATTACCATCGCTAGTAAAAAAGCTTCGGGTATTTTAGTCAGTGCAGATTTTGATGACGATGATAGCGATGCGGTGGGTAATGGTGGCGTATATGAATTAGAGTTCAGTACAGGCAGCGTCAATTACGAAATTAAAGTAGATGCTAACACTGGTAAAGTGTTAAAAACTGATTCTGAGCATTTAGACGGCGATGATATCAATGATTACCAAGTACAGAAAAAAGCAAAAACAACTATTATGACGGCGATGAATATTGCTGAAAAACAAACAGCTGGTCAAATCCTAGGAATTGAATTTAAGAACAACCGTGATTATGCTGATCATCCTTTATATTATAAAGCTGACCTCTTAAAAGGTAATAAAATTATCAGTATAAATGTAGATGCTAAAACGGGTAAAACCTTTGCCAATAAATTCACAAGATAGCCGTCACATGCATAAAAACCGTCAAAAAGACATCAGCTGAACATATTGGTTGGTGTTTTTTTTCTTAAAAAATCGCCCAGTAAATTGGCTATCGTCAGTTCAAAATAAAATTGATAGGTTAATGTTTATGGGCGACTGATAGAAAATTTCCTTGCTTGTAGCTAGGCAACTTGGGTGGGATGACGCGTATTGTTAGTTTCTGTCTTGCTGATTTCATTTGAAAAGATAAGATATAAAAGTGTAGCAGTCAGTAAATGCTAGCAGTCTTACGCATGCTCACTATTTTTGTACGTTTATTCTTACGCAACTACGTTAGTATAGGGCAAGTCATTGTTGCATAACCTGCGTTGACGGTTAAAATTATTATTAATATTAACTGTCACTTAGCGCACCCAATGCAACATAATATAAAAACAGTATTGAAAAATATCTTTAGCATCCTCAAATCGGGAAGCCAAAGCCAAGCATGACAGTCAATAGGCGCGATTTTTTAGTCAAAACTGTTTGCTACGTTTTTCTCCCTATTTGTTGGTCTGATACTTTTTTGCATTATTCACCTACTTTATAAGGACGTCTTATGAAACGTCGTACTCTTTTAGCCCTTGCCGCCAGTACCGTACTGCTTGCCGCTTGTAATCAGTCACCTACTAATAACGCCGCCGATACCAAGGCGACCGACAGTGCCGCAAGTGGGGGTTCTGATTTACTCCAGCGTATCAATAATGGTGGCACCATCAACGTCGGTACGGAAGGTACATACCCGCCGTTCACGTATCATGATGAGAGCGGTAAGCTTACTGGTTATGATGTCGAAGTGACGCGTGCCGTTGCTGACAAACTAGGCGTGAAGGTTGAATTTAAAGAAACTCAGTGGGATGCGATGCTGGCAGGACTTGATTCCAAACGCTTCGATATGGTCGCCAATCAAGTCAGTCTCACCACCCCTGAGCGTTTAGCAAAATATGACAAAGCGACCCCTTACAGCTGGTCAGGTGCTGTGGTGTTGGCACCGACTGATGATAATCGTTATAGCTCGTGGGAAGGTCTCAAAGGTCTACGTTCAGCACAGTCGCTGAGCAGTAACTATGGTGAGCTAGCAGAGCGCTATGGCGCAGAAATTGTCCCTGTTGACGGTATGGCGCAAGCGATTCAATTGGTTAAGCAAGACCGCGCTGACTTTACCATGAACGACAATCTTGCGGTATTAGATTATCTGAAGAAATTCCCAGACGCGAATCTCGAGATTAAATTGGTTGCCCCTGCTAATGAGCAGACTGGTTCGGGATTGGTTCTACTTAAAGGTGATGACGCCGTTGTCGCAAAATTAGATGAAGCAATGGCAGCACTAGTGGCTGATGGGACGCTTACCAAGCTTAGCCAAGAATTCTTTGGTGCTGATATAAGTCAACAAAAATAATGCCAGCTTCTATCATCTCAATGCTAACTGATTTATTGGGCTTATTGCCATTTATGGACCCTGTGCGGGCGCAAATTGTTATCAATTCATTTTGGCCAATGCTTAAAGGCGGTATCTATTATTCGATACCGCTGGCATTGATCTCGTTTGCGATTGGTATGGTCATTGCACTGACGGTGGCACTGATTCGTATCGTGCCGCGTGCTGGCTGGTTTCATGAGATTATCTATAGACTTGCCCGTATTTATGTGTCTGCCATTCGCGGGACACCGATGCTGGTACAGCTGTTTATTATCTTTTACGGTCTGCCTAGCGTTGGCGTTAAGCTTGATCCGTTTCCTTCTGCGATTATTGCCTTTTCACTGAATATCGGTGCTTATGCGTCGGAGACGGTACGTGCTTCGATTTTGTCTATTCCAAAAGGCCAGTGGGAAGCAGGCTCAACGGTCGGGTTAACGTACTTACAAACTTTTCGCCACGTTATCTTGCCACAAGCACTACGGGTTTCAGTACCACCGTTATCCAATACTTTCATTAGTTTGGTAAAAGACACCTCTTTGGCGTCATTGGTACTCGTCACTGAGCTGTTTAAAGAAGCGCAGATTATCACCGCGCGTAACTATGAGTTTATGCTGGTCTATACTGAAGCGGCGGTTATTTATTGGGGTATTTGTCTGTTTTTGACCTTTATCCAAGGCAGGCTTGAAACCAGATTGGATCGCTATGTGGCGAAGTAATGTCGCGTTTTAAGTAGCTGTCTAATATTTGCTAGCGTGTGGTTTTTTAAATCACTGTCTTTTCTAACTTGTATTTTCTCGTTATTGTTTTTTAATTTGTCAGCGGAAATCTTTATGATTCAAGTCAGCAATATTCACAAAGCCTTTGGTAGCAATCAAGTGCTCAAAGGCATCGACTTGACCATCGAAAAAGGCAAGGTGGTGGTCATATTAGGACCGTCAGGGTCGGGTAAAACCACGTTTTTGCGTTGCTTAAATGCGCTTGAAATTCCTGATCAAGGCGTTATTAAGTTCGACGATGGCAGCTTAACGATTGACTTTGCCACCAAGCCTAAGAAAAAAGCTTTACTCGCATTGCAACGTAAAGCGGGCATGGTATTTCAGTCTTATAATTTATTTCCGCATAAGACCGCTATCGAAAACTTAATGCTCGGACCTACGGTGGTCCAAGGGCAAAGTAAAGCGCAAGCGCGCGAGCAGGCTTTAGCCTTACTCGAAAAAGTCGGTCTATCAGATAAAGCAGATTTATACCCGTTTCAGCTCTCTGGTGGGCAGCAGCAGCGAGTTGGTATTGCTCGTGCGCTCGCCATTGAGCCGTCGTTACTGTTGTTCGATGAGCCAACTTCTGCGCTTGATCCAGAGTTGGTACAAGACGTACTTGGAACGATGAAACAGCTGGCCTCTGAAGGTTGGACGATGGTTGTGGTGACTCATGAAATTAAATTTGCTCGTGATGTCGCTGATCATGTGGTCTTGATTGAAGATGGTCTTGTGGTCGAAGAAGGCAGCGCCAAGCAGTTATTTGAAGACTCCAAGCATCCACGTACGCGCGCATTTTTACAGCGTATCGAGCAATAATGGTGTTAGATGAATTCAAGTCATACATCAAATCTCTATAGCGTAAATATTGTATTTCAAAGTAAAGTTCGAAGTGTTTTAAAAGATAGAAAGCTTAAAAATTATCTAGAAAATAAAGCCCCAGCTATGTCAGCATAGTCGGGGCTTTTTCGTTTAACAAAAAGGGGTGTTTTGTTTAAAAGAAAGGAGTGTAGGGCTATGTAAGACGATGAAAAAGCATAACTAAACCTTTTGCCGTCCCCTTAACCAACGCGGCACACGAGTGGTAGTAGCATTTAGCACAGCATTAAATAGAGCTGCCAGCAGAATGAGTATGACGCCGACATATTGAATCCAAGACAATGACTGATGTAGTAACAGCGTTGCCAACGCAATCGCAGTTAAAGGCTCAAAAATAGTAAAGACTGATGCACGGGTAGCAGGTAGCTTTTCTAACGCTTTCATATATAGCGCAAATGGCACGACGGTTCCAATCAAAGACAGTCCCAAAACATAGCCCCAGGTGCTCAAAGGCAAAACCAGTAATTGCTCATAAGTTTTATAGGTTTCGGGTAGCAATAGCAATACGCCAGCACTGATGATGATAGAGGTAAAAAATACCAAAGGTGCCGGATGCGCGTCATGCATTGCGCGCTTGCCAAGTACTCCGTATAGGGAATAACAGACGCCTGATAATAACCCTAACAAGATACCCCAATTGGCCTGCGCCTGTTCACCTAACATCGTCAAGCCAACACCGAATACTGCCATGAGTGCCAGTAATGCCGATTGGCGAGTAATGGATTCATCAAGCAAAAATGCTGAAAATAATAAGCTAAAAACAGGTGCGGTATAAAGTAAGGCGACGGCAGGACCAGCACCGACATAGATAACGGCAAAAAAATAGCATACTGACATACCGAGTACGCCAATTAAAGACTGCACCGCCAGTCCGAGCCACTGCTTAGGGCGTAGCTTAAGTAGGTGTGGCCATAGTTTTGGTAGCATGACGAGGATGATAAGAGCAGCGGTCACGACACGTAAAATGGTCGTTTGCCAGCCACTAAAGCCGATTTGGTTGAGGTAGGTCGAGAATATCCCCAAAGTTCCCCAGCAGATAGCTGCTGTGATAATTTGGATGGTGCCTATCCATGACTGCCGCGCTGACATTGCGCTATCCGTGTGTGCCATATCGCTCTCTATTTTTATTTGATATCAAACTCAAAGAATCAGCTGTCCAAGCCTTTTAGCTAATGGCTTAATGCTATGTGGAAATAACAAAAGACAACCTGATTAAAGGCTGCCTTTTGTTTGCATTTCTTAGTCTATCATTAAAGCGTTAATTGAGTGCTAACACAAGTCAGTTGGTCATAAAATATATTTCATAGGCGTTAACTACACGCTTGTCCTTGCCTTATCATCTTTTAGTAGGATATCCCCAAACCTGTCCAAGCTTGAGCCTCGTGATTTATATTTGTAATAAAAAGTTGGTTAGCAAACGCTTAGCACCTTCTGTTGCAAATGATTCTGGGTGAAACTGTACACCTTGAATGGGATAATCTTTATGCTGTAATCCCATAATTTCATCTCCTGCCAGCGCTGATTCAACCAAGCTTAAATCATGATGTGCATCATTAGCAACGACGGCGGTGATGGTCAAGCAGTCTGGCAGGGTATCTGCTTTTACCATTAAAGAGTGATAGCGCATTATTTCTAGCTCTTGTGGCAGACCTTGATAAACACCTGCGTCATCATGGCGAATGGATGAAACCTTACCATGCATCGGCACGCTGGCACGTACCACGTCACCGCCAAATACATGGGCGATGCCCTGCATCCCTAAGCAAACACCCAATAGCGGTGTCGTTTTCCCCATGACTTCGATGACTTCGGCGCAAATACCGAAGTAGGCGGGGTCGTCAGGTGCGCCAGGGCCAGGTGAGATAATGATACGGTCAAGATTCATCGCCTGTACATCAGCCAACGTTATCTCATTATTGCGCTTTACGATGACGTTGGCTTCTTTATCACCGTCCATGGTTTGCAAAATCTCGCCAATGTATTGATAGAGATTGAAAGTGAACGAGTCATAGTTATCGATAATTAAAACATTCATAAGTCATAAGCTCTTTAATGAAAGATAGGTAATTTATGCAGGCATAAAGCTGTTTAACACGACTTTCATAGCAGACAGTTTGCGTTGTATTTCTAAGTATTCATCAGCAGGATTGGAGTCGTAAACATTACCGCCACAAGTTTGCGCATAGGCAGATTCGCCATTGATAAATAGGCTACGAATAGGAATGGCAAAGATACAGTCACCATTAAAGTTAAATGATCCAAGCGCACCGCCATAAGCACCGCGACCATCGGGTTCGAGCTCATTGATAACTTTAATCGCTTCAACTTTTGGTGCGCCTGACAACGTTCCAGCAGGAAAATTACTGGCAAGGGCACTAAACATATCCTCATTAGGATGCAAGATACCGACGATTTCAGAGGATATATGCTGTACATGTGAGAAGCGTTTGATGTCCATCAAGCTACGCACTTTTACCGTACCAAATCGTGCGACGCGGCCAATATCATTACGATGCAGGTCAACCAGCATATTGTGCTCGGCAATCTCTTTAGCATCATTTAGTAAGGCACGGGCAAGCTTACGGTCTTCGTTGACATCGACGCCGCGCTTGGCGGTGCCTGCCAGTGGATAGGTTTCCATCTCACCTTGACGTAAGCGAAATAATAGCTCAGGCGAGGCACCAATGATGCACTGCTGGGAAAATTTCATAAAATACATATGCGGTGATGGATTGACCGCACGCAGCTTTTCATAAATAGGCATCTTATCGCCTGCAATACGATATTTGGACTTAAAGCCCACCTCACACTGAAAGATACGCCCAGAAATGATGTCTTCTTTTACTTGCATGACGACCTTGGCATGCTCTTCTTGGCTCATGCCATCACCCAAAAATTCAACGGTGGGCGGCTCATAGCTTGGAATGGGTTCGTCAAGCAAGGCTTTGATTTGCTCAATGCGATTGTCTTGCTGTGCGGTTGGATAGTAAAAATAGAAAATCTCGCCTGTCATCTTATCAAGCGTCAGACCATCTAAATATACGCCAAATTTAAAGGGTTCAAAATCGTCGCTCGCCTTAGCATTGAGACTGGGCTCAAAGAAATTGACACTGTCATAGCCCAAGTAGCCGACAAGTCCACCGCTCTGGTCACGCGCTATGACATGCTGCGGGGTAATTTTGCGTAGTAGCTCGTAAGGGTTGTCAGTCTGATAATGACTGGTACGCGCTGTTTTATTATCGGTAATGGCCAAAGTTGTACGGTCGATGGCAGCAATGGTCATAACGGGGTCAAAACCAATGGCATGATGGCGTGCCATATGGCCGTCTTCGCCCAATGATTCGAGCAAATAACAGGTCTCAAAAGTCCCTTCTATGCGTTTGAATAACGCAAAAAAATCGAGATCCTGCGTGAGCTTGATGCGTTGCGGCTTGCTAGGAATATCAATAGCAGCAGGTTGAAGGAGCTTGGAGGTAGAAGAGGTCATAACAATGTCCAAAGTGGTTCAATTTTTTATCATAAAAATGTAGATTAAAGTCGCGCTTTTAGTGCATCAAGTGCTTTTTCTATGTGTCGCAAGTAAGGCGCTAACATTGTGAGCTTGCATGGCTTTAGCACCGCGCGAAACGGTGGCGATACCAACACCTAACTGCTCAGATATCTCGCGCTGGGTCACACCGCGCTCTAACAAGTCAAAAATGCGGATACGATTGGCTATTTCCTGCTGCTCTTTTTCAGTCAATAGCGCACTGAATAGCAGCTCGATAGCGGCACTGTCATTACAACTTGCTAGATGACGTAATAAACTTTGATAAGGGTCAGTACTCATAATATGTAATCTTAATAAGAAAGAGATAAATAATTATCTTGTTTCAGTATTCTAGTACAGTAGTACAAGAAAAACAAGCGCTAAGTATATCGCTGCTGAATATACATTTATGATTGGTATTGCTGTTAACGTTTATATCAAGAATGTTTTTGCCAATTAATCATCAGCGTAATATTAGGATTGCCTTTAACGCTTAAACAGCTCCTTTTAACGCAGTATTTACAACCTTTATCGTCCTTAACTCCCTCGTTTTTAAGCAAACTTATCGAAATATTAAATTTCTCACATTATTTATTGCCAAATTGTTAATACTTCGTTATTATGCCTGTCATTATTTAAATGATAATTATTATCATTATCATTAATTATTTCATTCTCGTATGTGCGTTACTTAGTAACGAGAATTGTAAGTTCATGATTAATAAAGGTTTTTCATCGTAGCTTTGGAATAATTGGGTAAAACCTCTAATAAGCTTTATGAAAAAATCTTAAATAAATTCTCAAAAATTGCTCTTCATTCCTTCAATCCTAATAGTAAGTAAAGTGAGTGTGTTATGCGTGAAGTCAAATCAGCAACATTTTCTAATCAATTAACGGTCTTATCGATGGCTGTCTCAGCCGTTTTATGGTCACAGCTAGCGGTTGCGGCAGAGGAATTGCCTAGTACCACCTTACAAACCATCACCGTGACCGCCAATAGCTCAGTCCGCGAAAAAGTCCAAGAAGATGGGGTTTATGTCGAAGACTACACTCCAGCGCAGCAAGCCAGCCATTTGAGCGATTTTTTGAATGTCGTTCCTGGGGTTACCGTAGGTGGTACCTCAGCAGTCAATCAGCGTATTCGTATTCGTGGTCTTGAAGACAGCAACCTGAAAGTCACTATCGATGGTGCCCGTCAAGAAGGTAAACTTTTTTATCATATGGGCGATTTGACCCTTGATCCTGACTTGCTCAAGCAAGCGGATGTCGCGGTCGGTAATAACTCAGTGACGCTAGGAAATGATGCCATTGGTGGTGCGGTGGCTTTTACAACCGTTGATGCGGCTGACTTGCTAAAACCGGGTCAAAGAATCGGTGCCAAATTACACGCAGGATACGCCAGTAATAATGATGAACTGCTGACCTCAGCCACGGTGTTTGCAGCGCCAACGGACAATGTTGACTTACTGGCTTATTATGGTAAGCGCGATACTGATTCTGGCGAAGATGGTAACGGTCGTGAGCTGTTTGAAGACAGTAAAACTGAAAGCATCTTATTAAAGGCCGGCGCTTATATTGCGGATGACCATCATATTGGCGCAAACTTTAGTAGTACTGAAAAGAAAGGTATTTTCCCATTCCGTCCAGACTTTCCTAGTCGCTCTGAGCCACCAATTCCGCAACAGGTGAAGCGCGATACTTATGGTATCGATTATAACTTTAATCCTAGCAATCCATTGATTGATATAGACACCAATGTGTATCAGACCAAAACCCGTATTTTGCGTGATTCTGACTATATTAATGATCCAGGTTTTGATTTTAACGCTCAAGTTCAAACCACAGGCGCAAAAATCCAAAACACCAGTAACATTGCTACGAATGTTGGCACACACAAGCTCATATCTGGTATTGAGCACTATAAAAAAGAGTCGGAGATGGAGCGCGACTTTGTCAAAAAAGGGACAGATGAGGCAACAAATACTTCCGTTTATCTAGAAGACCAATGGAGAAATGGTAAGCTCACTTTAACGCCCGGTGTGCGTTATGACCGCTACAAATCTCCTGATTTTATCGCTAGTGGCAAAACCTATGATAACGTCGTCGGTGCACTTGCCGCAAGCTACGAGATTGCACCATTGACGCAAGTGTTTGCTAGCTACACGCAGTTATTTAATGGTCCTGATTTAAGCCAAACAATCTTCAATTCAAGTGGCGATAAAACGTACGTTAATAATGAATTAAAAGCAGAGGAAGGATCTAACGCTGAAGTGGGTATCGTCAAAACGCTACGCGACCTAACGGTAGCCGGTGATGCACTACAATTAAGCGGTAAATACTTTGAAACCGATATTGAAAACTATATCGAATTTGTTCGTTCCGGCGGAACTCGCGTTGGCTTAGACTGTGTCACTGGACAACCAGGTGGTGAATGTCAAGGTGACATCAATAAATATGAAGATTATAAAATTAAAGGGGTTGAGCTCGCCGCTGATTATAAAATGAATGATTTTAGTATGGGTTTGAGCTATTCGCGCGCGCGCAGCAAAGGTGAAAACACGGGCTACAGCATTCCATCAGTGACCGGAAGCAGCTCAGAGTCAGGTGATAAATATATGGTCAATCTGGCTTATGCCCCAACAGAGACCACAGATATTGGCTGGCGCAGTACGTATGTCGCTTCAGTGATGCCGAATACGGCTGAAAATGATGTTAAAAAACCAAGCTATAACGTTCATGATATCTTTATGAACTATTCGCCAAGACAAGTTGATGGATTAAAAGCCACTCTTGGCGTTTATAATCTTTTCGATGAAGTTTATGCCAGCCACTCATCTCGTCTAAATCCGATTGATGATGTTGCTACTGACTTTGAAAAAGGTCGTAATATCAAAGCGTCATTGACGTATCAGTTTTAAATCTATACTGATTGACGTATAACGGATTGGTAAGTAAAAAAGCCAGTTTCCTTTAGAGGAAAGCTGGTTTTTTAATACACGTTTTTTAGAAGTTATGCTCAATTACTTCTTGTCTGTACTCCGACTATCTCTCTAAATTCATAAAGAATTATATTCATGACTTCATCTTCATTTGCCTATGGATTCACCGTTATACCGGACTGGTGATGGCAGCCTTTTTAATCATGGCTGGACTGACTGGGGCGTTATTGGCATTTCATGACGAGCTAGATGATGTGTTCAATCAACGTTTGGCCTATGTTGAGAAAGCGCAGACGCCGCTACTGTCTATCGCTACCCTTCATGACAAGGTGATTAGCAGCTATCCAGAATATGGTTTTTCGACCATGCCAACTTCGATAGCCACTAATAAATATGCAGTATTTTCGGTAGATAAAGTCCGAGATCAGACCAGAAAAAATCAGCCCGAAGCAGCGTTCCAAGAGGTCTATGTAAACCCTTATAACGGAGATATCATTGGGACGCGAGATAAAGACGAATGGGCATGGCGCAATACCATGTGGAAAGTGTTTTGGTTACACCGTGATTTATTGCTTGGTGATATTGGCAAGCTGATATTAGGTGTTATCGCGTTGGTTTGGACGATTAATTGCTTTATTGGTCTTTATTTAACGTTGCCACGGACCATTAAAAAGAGTCATGATAGCCGTCAAAAGCCAGCTAAAAAACGTGCTGCTTTATTAAGATGCTGGCTACCAGCATGGAAAATCCGCCGCAACACCAATACCTTTAAGTTGAATTATGATGTGCATCAAGCGTTTGGCTTATGGCTGTGGCTGATGTTGTTTGTGATTGCGTGGTCGAGTGTGGGTTTTAATTTGCAGCAGGTTTATAAGCCAGTGATGCAAGTGGTAGTCGAGCTTGAAGAAAAAGCCGGAAAAGATGGCAAATCGAAAAAAGTAGATAAAAGCAGTGTACAGATTCTGCCAAATACGACGCCAGTTAGCGTTAACAATAAAACAGGTGCTGATAAGGTTAATGATGTGGTCAATAAAGCCAATAGTATTGAGTATGTCAGCAAGCAAGCGAAGATTGCCGCGCGAAATAACGAGCTAAGCGTGCAGCAGTTATTGGGCATACGCTGGGTCGCAGAGGACAATCAATGGCAGATGCGCTTTAAGACCAATAAAGATATTGGCAAAAAAGGAGGTACTTCATCTATTACTATCGATGCTGCAACGGGCAATGTTGAGCGCGTGAACTTTGGTTATCAAAACGCCTCATTTGGACATAAAACTGACCAATGGTTATCGACATTGCATATGGGACATATCAGTCACGGCGTAGGTCATCTGGCATATCAAATTCTCTTAGCGTTGATTGGTTTGGCAGTAGCAGTGTTGTCTGGTACTGGGGTTTATTTGTGGTGGAAAGGGAGCCAGAAACGGTTAAAATATTTGCAAAATCTGAGATAGTTTAAATTTAGACTTAACAGAATTAAACCGTATCGATAATCACTGGACGGCCTTGATGATTTAATACCGTCACATCGACGTTATATAAATCTTTCATGGTCTGTTGGGTGATGACATCGGTAGGTTGACCCACCGCCATGACCTGACCTGATTTCATGGTCACTACGGTATCGGCAAATTGCGCGGCTTGATTGATATCATGTAAGACGATCACCACGGTTTTTTGCTCAGTATGGCTCAACTCACGCAGCTCACGCATTAGACGTCCCGCATGGTACATATCTAAATTGTTCAGCGGCTCATCAAGCAATAAATAAGGTGTATCTTGGCAAACAATCATCGCAATCAATACGCGCTGCCGTTGACCACCGGATAATGTCGATAAGAAGCGCTCAGCTAACGGCTCAAGCTCAAAGCGTTCGATAATATCTTGTACTTTTTGCTGATCATCAGCCGCTGGTTGCCCTTGGTGATAAGGATAGCGCCCAAACATCAGTAGCTCATGCACGCGCAGCCGTCCTTGCACTTGATTGTCTTGTCCAAGCATCGCCACCGTTTTAGACAGCGTCCGCGCATGGCAATTGGCGATATCACGTTCCTCGTTATCTACAGAAAAACTGACTTGCCCCGATTGTAACGGTTGCAAGCGCGCCATGACCGAAAACAACGTAGATTTGCCCGCGCCATTGGGGCCTATTAAAGCAATTACTTGTGAGGGTGGCAGCGATAAGTCGATGTCATGCAAAATCTGCTGTTTGCCAATATGATGCGAGACGCCAGTTATTTTTATCATAGTTGTTCTTAATTTGAGTATCTGTGAGCTGAATTTTCAATAAATTTTTATGATTAATGACTCGAGCGGCGTTGGTTCATAAATATTAACGCTAAAAATACCAAGCCACCCGCCAATTCAATCACTACCGATAATACACCTGCCATGCCTAGTACTTGCTCGAATACTGTCTGGCCGAGTACCAAGCAAATCATCGCCACCAAGCTGACCAATATCAGGCGTTCGCTGTGATACATATGGCGCGCCATGCGATTGGTTAATGCGCAGACCAATAGACCAAAAAACGTCACTGGGCCTACCAGTGCGGTTGCTGTAGCGACCAGTACTGCAATGACGGTTAATAGTCCAAACGCTAAGCGTTGATAGTTGATGCCTAAATTAATCGCCTGCGCTTTACCTAACATGAGCACATCACACTGATAGCGCCAACGCCAGATAAATAGCCCACTAACCACACAGATAATGAAGCTAATACCGAGTAACTGCGGATTAATCGTATTAAACTGCGCATAACTGGCAGACTGGACGACGACAAAATCATCAGGGTTAATCAGTCGTGCAACCAATGCCGATAAGCTGCGAAACAATACCCCAAAAATAACGCCTACCAAAATTAGCCGCGTTAAATCTTGGTTGCTCTTGGAAAATAGTAATTTAAATAGCAATAACGACGCACCAAACATGAGGACTATTTCGAGGGTAAATTTGGCAATAGGATTTATACTGGTAAAGCTAATTGCGCCCAAAAAGAACACCAGTAAGCTTTGTAATAACACATAAAGCGAATCGAACCCTAATAAGGAAGGCGTCAAAATAGGATTATGTGTGAGGGTTTGAAACAGTAGCGTCGAGACGCCAATCGCATAACCGACCACTATTAACGCCAGTAATTTTTTACCCCGTAATGGCAGTGCAAAATCCCAATGCCCATGGACATTAACTGTTAAAAATAAAATCGCTGAAATTAGTAAAATGATAGCGGCAATTAATTTAGGATGTTGACTTATTATTAACCACAGCCATGCCCAAAATTTTGCAAATGGGTTAAGGCTGGAGACGTCACTATTAATAATAGAATCGCCTGTTGGGCTAGAGGATGCAGAAGGTAAAAACATACGTGAATCTTATAAAAGGGAGTAGCAAGTAAAACAACGATCACTGAAACGATACAGATCTTTTAGGACTCAGCAGGTGCACGTAATAATAGCCATAAAAATATTACCGTGCCGACCACACCAAATACGGTCGCAACAGGCACTTCAAAAGGGTAACGAATGGAGCGCCCTATAATATCGCAGAGCAATACTGCTGATGCACCCAATAGTGCCACTGCTGGCAAGCTGCGTCTGAGCTTATCACCCATAATACGACTGACGATATTCGGTACGACCAATCCAATAAAGGGAATCATGCCAACCGTCACGACGACAACAGCACTCATCATGGCTACCATACCGACACCGAGCCACGTCACTTGTCGTTTGCTGATACCTAGATTGAGCGCAATATTATCGCCCAACCCGACGATGGTCAGTTTATCGGCGATGACATAAGCCAGTACGCACAGTCCACCAGTCAACCACAGCAGCTCATAACGACCTGATAATACGCTTGAGAAGTCACCAAATTGCCAAACGCTGAGCATCTGTAGCGATTCAGTTTGATACGCAATAAAGGTTGTCACTGCTTCAATAATGCCGCCAAAGACAATACCAATCAGCGGAATCATCAAGAAATCCGTCGGCGGAATACGGTGGATAAGCAGCATAAATAGCATCATGCCAAATACCGCAGCGATGGTCGCGACGCCCATTTTAATAAGCAGTGAACTGGCTGGAAACAGTAAGCTGACTACTAGCAGTCCTAGCGCGGCGCTTTGGGTTGCACCAACCATCGATGGCTCAACGAAGCGGTTTTTGAGCACTACCTGAATAATCATCCCTGCCACCGCCATGGCGATACCAGTCAAAATAATGGCGATGGTACGCGGTATGCGGCTGACCAATAGCAGCGAGCTGTCAGAATTAGCACTATGGTTAACAATGCTCTGCAAGATACCTGACCATGAAAAGTCGGCAACGCCAATTGATAAACTCAGTAACACCAAAAGCCCCATAATAATGAGGCTAGCTGTGTTAATTAACCACGGAGGTATGGCGGTACGTTGATGTTTATGACCCTGACTATTCGCAGTCTCATGTTGCCAGCTTGAGGGTGCAGCTGGCAAAGAAGTACTGGCTGTAACGTTGGTATGAGCGCGAGATGAAAATAACGACATAGCGTTTACTGGCTTAGAGATGAGTGGCTAAAATACAATCAGTAATGATTGTTCGAACAGTAATAGCGTTTATTTCGCATTAGCAAACGCATCTTTAATCATGGTCAAATCCTGCATCCACTGATAGTAACCGCCGAATGCTAAGTAAGAGTCTGGGCTTAGGTAAACCACTTGGTCTTTATTCCAAGCAGTGGTTTGCGCGACCAATGGGTTGTTCAGTACGGCTTTGGCACCAGCGCCATCTTCACCAATCGCTGCGCTGCGATCGACCACGAATAGCCAATCTGGATTGGTCTTTTGTAAATACTCAAATGAGATCGGCTGACCGTGACGGGCATCAGCGATTTGGTCATCGGCCATCGGGATATCTAATACCGTATGAATAAAGCCATAGCGCGACTTATCACCATAAGCAGACAGCTTATTACCATTGACCATGACTACTAAGCCTTTACCTTTATCTTTGGTTAGGGTTTTAGTCTCATCGATAAGCGTGTCAATGTTGCCTTGCAATTTCGCCGCTTGATCGCTTTTGCCAAATAAGGCACCCAAATCATGCAGGCGCTGTTTGCTTGATTCGTAGATATTTGCGGTATCGATACTCATATCGAGCGTTGGCGCGATACTTGATAACGCATCGTATTTCTCTGCCATACGTGAGCCAACCAAAATAGCTTGCGGCTGCATCGCATTTAATGCCTCAAGGTCTGGCTCAAATACGGTACCGACGCCTTTAGGATCAGGATGTACTTTAGACTGTAAGTTATTTAGATGTAGCCCACTTGGCATACCATCGACCGCCACGTCGAGCGCTGCCAAATCCTGCATCAAGGTCATGTCATAAACGACCAAAGGTGACGGATTTATTGCCAAATCAACCTTGCCTTTTATCGTATCGATAGCGATGGTCGACACAGAGACGTTGTCATTATTGGCAACATTTGAGGCCGCATCGGCCGTTTTATTCTCTGCTTTGGTTGCTGTTGATTCGGTATCACTGGAGTCAGGAGAGCTACAACCTGCCAAGCCAATACTGGCGATCAGCGCTGTCATCATGGCAGTCAATAGTGAACGTTTAAAGAAAGGGGTGCTAGGGCGATTAGAATATGAAATAGTAGGCATAAATAACTCGGTATATCAAAGGTTTGGGCAGTATTATTATAAGAATGGTCAAATAAAAACTGCAAAATAATGAAATAGCTTGTTTAGCGCGCATAAACGAAACGCTAATCAACTATTCTTTTGGCTAAATCGTTAACGTATCGATGCTTTTAATGTATCGATGTTTCTTTTTATAATGGATTCATGATTGGATTTTTACGATAAGCTGCTTTTGTTACCATCACAAAACAGCAGTTATCATAAAGTAGTTGAGATTTATTATCAATATTAATGATAATGATTTTTATTAACAAGTATGGATTTTACCGCAATCATGCTAAAAAAGTGCTGATTGCCTAGTGTAAAACCAGCGTAAAACCTTAATATTCAAATCAATCCTTTAAATAATATTGTCTGATATATAAGGCAAAAGGATAAAGATAATAGAAATCTACTATTGATAATAGTTATCGTTTGCATTATTATCAACGCCATTCTATAACGGTTAAATGTTTGGGTGTTATGAGTTCAACGGATTTAGACGCGCCACCACTAAGACTGATACTTATCGCTATTATTATAGTGGTCGGTCTACATGTGCTCACGGCAATTGCCTTGGTGGCAATAAAAGCGCCTGAGCCTAAAACTGAGCTCATAAAAGAAACGCCGCCGATCGAAATCGAAATGGTCTCATTGCCTAATGAGCCTATCGAGAGTGTGGTTGCTGAGGTAGCAGAAACACCGCCAAGTAAGACACAGCCGATAACTGAACCTAAGTCTAAACCACATTCTGAACCACAGTCCGAACCAAAGCCAAAACAAAAATCTGAAGCTATTACGCAAGAAGAGCCAGTGGTAAGAGATAAAAAACCGACGGTTCAGAAAGATAAATCACCACAGCAACCGCCCATAGAAAAAAAACCAGTAAAGAAAATAGAAAACCAGCAGCCAGAACGGAAACAACCTGACGTTGAGCAGTCAATCGCTGACGAGCAACGCCGCCGCGTTACCGCACAGGCAGAGAAAGCTGCGCAACAAGCTGCAGACCAAGCCCGAGCTAAAGCGCTGCAAGAAGACATTCAAAAAGCAAATGCAAAAGCCGCTCTTGAGGCCCAAGCGCAGGCAGCCGAAAATGCTGCTAAACAAGCTGCAGAAGCCGCTGCCCGAGCAGAGGCTGATGCCAAAGCTGCTGCTGCAAGTAATGAACCTGTCAATTTTACTGCCAGCGCTGCTAACTGGGCTTCTGCCCCTAACTTTAGCTTTCCCGAGCGCGCGGCTAGGCGAGCCCGTTCAGGCGATACGCTCAATGTGGTGTTAGTATTGAGGGTTAATAAACAAGGCGGTATCGATAGCGTGCGAATTATCCAATCATCAGGCAACTCACTAGTAGATAAAGAGGCACAGCGTCAGGTCCGCTCTGGTAAATTCAAACCCTTTACCAAAAACGGCGTACCAGTGGTCGGTAATGTCACGTTGCCTGTCGCTTATGCGGTTCCATAGATATATAGCAAAGATGTAAAGTAATAGATATTGAAACGTGTACTGTTGCAAATCATAAAATAACAAGTAATGACATCCCACTTAAGGAGTCTGATATGGACTTTACAACTTACTGGCAATATAGCGATATGGTCACCAGAACCTTATTCTTCTTGCTCCTTGCTTTATCTATCGTTTCTTGGGTGACCGGTATCATCCGAATACTGCAAAGTCGCAAACTGGCGGCTAGTGTTGCCGATGATTTGAGTGAGCAGATTCATAGTAAGCAGGCAAGTTTAACTGATAAAGAGGCGGCGACACGGCGTTTGGTGATAGAGCAGACCTTACTCAAGCATATTGGTCGCTACCGTTTTGCTAGTGAGCGCGGGCTGGCTATTCTTGGTACCACAGCGGCGATTGCGCCATTTATTGGTTTGTTTGGCACGGTGTGGGGTATTTTTCATGCACTGCATAATATCGGTGTCAGTGGACAAGCGGGCTTAGGGCAAGTAGCAGGGCCGGTTGGTGAAGCCCTTATTATGACGGGACTGGGTATCGCTGTTGCGATTCCAGCCGTGGTGTTTTATAACCTTGCGGTGCGTATCAATCGCCGTGTAATGTACCACGCCAATGATAGAGCGCACGATTTATTGGCGCAATCCACCAATCTTACCGGTAATCAACAACTGACAGCTCAGCAATCAACAGCAAGCAGCACAGCGCGCGCCACCCAAGAGAAATTCACCAAAAGTATGAGCTCAGAGCAACAAGCCGTTCAGTCATCTGAAGCTTATCGTAAGTCAGCGCCATCGCAGCTGTCATAATTATTTAATAAAAAAATGATAAGCTAAAGTAGTTTAAAAGAATAACGTGAAAATCAGTTAAAAGCACGAATGGCAAAGACTTCAACTAACAGTATTGAGAATAATTATGGCATTTCAATTGGGTGATGATGACAGTCAAAGCATGAGTGAGATGAACCTTATTCCACTCATCGATATCATGCTGGTGTTGATGATTATTTTTTTATTGACGGCGACGGTACTAAACCCAACGGTCCCATTAGATTTGCCAAAGACCAGTGCTGAGTTAAACCAAGCGCCGCCAGAAGCTATTCAAATTAGCATCGATAAAGAAGCGGGTCTGTATTGGGATGATGAGCCTATCAGTATGGAGGCGTTAGCAGCGCGTCTGCAAGCGCAGTCGGCGAGTGGCAAAGATCCTTCTATACAGCTGCGTGCCGATAAAGAAGGCAAATATGATACGGTGGCGCAAGTATTGGCAGCTGCCAGTCAAGCGGGGTTAACGAAGGTTGCTTTTGTTAACGAGTAAGGTTTAAAAGAGCAGAACCTAACAACGAGTAACACTAAAAAGTAGATAGGCGATAACGACAGCTTCTATAAGAATAAGCTACCAAGATAAATAAGTAGGCTTATCAATAAGAAAACAACCAAGACAATAATAAGAATAATTAAAATAATAAATTTTTTCTCCGGCCTCGCTTGGATAACCTTGCGAGGTTATCTTTTTTTTCGACAGCCTTTAACCTGAGTGAATAATTTAAATGGTAATTACCAGCCATAACCAAATGGGCGATAACCATACCCTAAACGTCCTGGACCATAACCAAATGGATAGGGTGAGCTCAGATAATCAAGGTCACGCTGGCGGATATAATAGTAGCGCCCTTGCGCGTAGGCTTCCTCAAGTTTTTCGATGCCTTCGAGTGGACAGACAGGCTGCCAATCATAGCCTTCACGACCTAGCTTGTAGGCATTAAGCTCAGTACAGTAATTTTTAAGTCCTTGCTGACGCCCTTGTTCCCACAATATGCGATTGGGCGTTGCGCCAACGATGCTTGCGCATTGATTGATATAATGCCCAAAATAAGCGCCTGAGCGCCCACGGATACCATCCGCATAGCCGACTTCTTGCCAATTGCTGCTTTGGCACTGTTCGGGTGTTAGGCTGTGCGTCGTGGCGCAGCCCGATAAAGTAAACAAGGCAGCGCCTACTAGCGAAATGGCCAAACGCGGTTTACTTATGAATTTACTCACACGTTTATTCACTTGTGAGGCAGTCGATGAGTTTCGCTTAAGAGGATAATTCATAATAAACCTGCGCATGTTTAAAATTATGGTTTATCATAGCACTTTTTTATACGACCAACTTCTTGCATCTTGTTATCGAATGAATGGTTTTCTGTACTAAGTAGTTGATATGCCAATATAAATAATAATGTGTTGGTAAGTGTCATGTTTGCTCAGCGTTTAGCAGCTTATTAATGATATCAATTAATTATGCTTGATTTTAATGGTTGGCGCTCATTCATATAGATAACAGCCGCTTGTATAGATAAATAACCAGACTTATATGCTATTAGCTCTATTTGAGTTGATAGCATTACTTCAATTCAGCGAAAAGGTCAGACTGTCATGGGAATGTGGATTGCGATCGCCATTGTACTATTTGTATTAGGGAGTATGATGGCGCTCAAGCCTAGCGGAATCGACCAGCGTTTGGATAAGCTGCGTATGACTGCGCGTCGCTTACAACTCAATCCCAAATTGGTGACTTGTCCAGATTGGATAAAGGGCAAAGACAATGAGTATGGTCGCGGGATGCTAGGACAATACTGCCTAGTGCTAGACGATATGCAGCTGCCGCATACTCGCTATCAAGTGATTGATGGACAATGGCGACCAGATAGCAGTTTTGTTGATACGTCCACAGAAGATACCAAACTGACTATTCCGAGTGCCATTCGTTCCAGCCAAAACAATACCAAAACGGATGTCAAAAAGACCAATTTTAGTCTGGATAAGATGCCACTCGATTTGCCCGTTAGTATTGAACCATTTGTCAAAGGTCTATTAACCAAGGCCAATAGCATTATTATTTATTGGGAAGATATTGCCTATGTGCGTCCCTCGACCAACCCTGCTTATCAGCAAAAATTGATTGAAGCTGACTTGCTGGCACTGAAAGAAAACCTTGAGAGATGGGCATTACAGATGTAAAAGCAGCTATAAAAATCGCGATGAGCTAGCAAATGAATTTTTCGTCTCCATTAAGAGGCAATATGCAAGTCCTTTTGGCAAACTCTCAGTCATTTTAAGTTGACAGCTTAACGCTTAGCAGTGTAACGTCTTTATAACTGTATCTATGCGTTATGGTTATTGTTTGTTTTATAACCGTTTTTATCGGCAGCCCTTACTACAATAATTCGCTGAGCCATTATAACTAACTATTATAAATTGCCATGCTGCCGAATTTATCCTTATTTCAATTTACTTATTATGGTGTCGTCACTTATGGCAAAACCCGCAACCAAAAAGAGTCCAGCTCCGGCTGCTGACCGCCCCAAAGGCAAGTCTTTGGTGATTGTTGAATCACCTGCTAAGGCAAAAACCATCAACAAATACTTGGGTGATGACTTTATCGTGCGCTCAAGTATCGGTCATGTCCGTGATTTGCCAGTGGGTGCGAGCAAAAGTGCAAAGAAGCCTGCCGCAAGCAAAAAAGATGACAGCCTAAGCAAAGAAGAGAAAACTCAGCAAGCATTGGTCCGGCGCATGGGCGTCGACCCAGAACATAACTGGGCAGCAGTCTATGAAGTATTGCCCAATAAAACCAAAGTCATCAAAGAGCTGAAAGCCTTAGCTAAAGACGCTGACAAAATCTATCTCGCAACGGATATGGATAGAGAAGGGGAGGCCATCGCTTGGCATCTCAAAGAAGTCATCGGTGGCGCTGACAGCAAGTATGAGCGGGTGGTCTTTAACGAGATTACTAAAACCGCCATTCAAAATGCCTTTAAACAACCCTCAAAACTCGATATCGATCGCGTTAATGCGCAACAAGCGCGGCGCTTTTTGGATCGCGTGGTTGGCTTTATGGTCTCACCATTGTTGTGGCAAAAAGTGGCTCGTGGTCTGTCTGCAGGTCGTGTCCAGTCAGTTGCCATGCGTTTGGTCGTTGAGCGTGAGCATGAGATTCGCGCTTTTATCCCAGAAGAATATTGGCAGATTCATGCCGATACTCATGTTGCTAATAGTAAAAAAGACGCCGAGCAAATTGCGATTCGCTTAGAGGCAACCAAGCAAGGCGGTAAAACGCTAAAGCTAGTCAATAAAGAGCAGACCGATAAAGTCTTAGAAGTGCTTAACTCAAGCGACTTTATTGTTAAAGAACGCGAAGAAAAACCAACGCAATCACGTCCAAGTGCGCCATTTATTACTTCGACATTACAGCAAGCAGCCAGCACAAGACTGGGCTTCTCGGTTAAAAAGACTATGATTTTGGCGCAGCGCTTATACGAAGCCGGTCATATTACTTATATGCGTACCGATTCGACCTTTTTGTCTGGTGATGCATTGGCGGCGGTACGTGGCTATATTGAAGACAGCTATGGCGCAAAATACGTGCCAGAAAAGCCAAACTTCTATGGTAATAAGCAAGGCGCACAAGAGGCGCATGAAGCCATTCGTCCGTCTAACGTCAATATGAAGTCAACCCAGCTTAAAGGTGTTGAGCGTGATGCCATCCGTCTATATGAGCTGATTTGGCGTCAGTTTGTTGCCTGTCAGATGCTGCCAGCAAAATATCTGTCAGTGAATCTGTTTGTTGCTGCCAATGATGTTGAACTAAAAGCACGTGGTCGTACCTTAGTGTTTGATGGCTTTACTAAAGTCATGCCACCGGCGAAGACCGACGATACTTTATTACCGGATGTTAAAAAGGGCGATAAATTAACGCTAGATAAGCTTGATCCAAGCCAACACTTTACCAAGCCGCCTCCGCGCTATACTGAGGCAAGCTTGGTCAAAGAGCTTGAGAAAAAAGGTATTGGTCGTCCATCGACTTATGCTTCTATCATCTCAACCATTCAAGATCGTGGTTATGTGAAGTTAGAGAACAAGCGTTTATTTGCCGAAAAAATGGGTGATATCGTCACTGATAGATTAACGGCAAGTTTCCCAGACTTGATGGATTATACCTTTACCGCTGCGCTAGAAGACAAGCTTGACCATGTCGCAGAAGGCGATACCGATTGGAAAGATGTCCTCGATAACTTTTATGGCGACTTTAAAAAGACCCTTGATCGTGCCAAAGAAAAAGACGGCATGCGTCCTAATGATCCAACTGATGTGCCAGATGTGCATTGTGATATTTGCGATCGTCCGATGCAGCTACGTACGGGGTCAACGGGTGTATTCTTAGGTTGTACGGGTTATAACTTACCGCCAAAAGAGCGTTGTAAAGGCACCAAGAACTTAATGCCAGTTGAAGCATTTGCAAATCTTGACGATGCCGAGGGTGATGACGAAGCAGCCGAAGTCCGAGATTTAATGGAGAAAAAGCGCTGTCCGAAATGTGGCACCGCGATGAACGGCTATATTGTTGACGGTGGTCTCAAACTACACATCTGCGGTAATAATCCTGATTGCGACGGTTATATCTTAGAAGAAGGTAAGTTTGAAGTACCGGGTTCAGATGCACCGACCATTGACTGTAATAAGTGTGACGGACAGATGGAACTAAAAACCGGACGTTTTGGCCCTTACTTTGCTTGTCAAAAATGTGACAATACCCGTAAAGTGCTCAAAACAGGCGAAGCAGCACCGCCGCGTATGGATCCCATTCATCTACCAGAGCTCAGATCAACCAAGCATGATGATTATTTCATCCTGCGTGAAGGGGCGGCTGGTATGTTCTTGGCAGCGTCTAAGTTCCCGAAAGTACGGGAGACACGTCCGCCAAAGCTTGCTGAGCTGCGCGAAATCAAAGATAAGATGGAAGATAAATTCCAGTATCTGTTTGCAGGTCCAGATGAAGATCCTGACGGTAATCCAACAATTTTACGTTGGTCACGTAAGAAAAAAGAGCAGTATATCGGCTCTGAGAAAAACGGTAAGGCCACACGTTGGGGTGTGTACTGGCGTAACGGCGAGTGGGTGGAAGAGTAAGCCTCTTTAACCACCTTATCTCTAAACCATATCTTTAAATCATAAAAAAACCTCTTAGGATTATCTAAGAGGTTTTTTTATGCTATCAATTTCAATAATACCAACAGTATTGAGCTTTAAAAGTTATTGGCTAAATACGATTAGTTCTTTTCGATGATACCGCAAGCAACGCGATCGCCTGCATTACCAGCTGGCTGACTGGTATAATCATCAACACCGCTATGGACGATAAAGGCTAGGCGATTGACGCTATATTTACCTGCTTCTGCCGCAGAGATTTTTTTATTCACAAAATTAATAGTAGCAACACCATCGGCGTTGGCCGTTAAGTTAGGTAAATCACCCGCATGGCCATTCATGTCATTAGGGTTAGAATGTGGCTTGTTGTCTGGATTGAAGTGGCCACCTGCCGCTTTACCCATATCAGCACAGCTACCAGTTTCATGGATGTGTAAAGATACCGTCTTACCTGGCTGCAGATTCATCAGCTTACCATAGACTTGTACGCCGCCATCAACAGGGCGTAGGAATATTTGACCCACTTCGTTTTTATTACCAGCGACTGCATTAATAGTAGACTTTAGCGCAGGTTGGTTAAGCGGGTTGCCAGTTTGCATCTGACCTTCGACCGTTTGGCAACCCGTCATTGCTAATGCTGAACCACATAATAGGGCACTTGCAAGCATCGTATTATTCATTATTATCTCCATTTATATTTAATCGTTATGATGAATTTCTATAATTTTAGTTAAAATATTCAAATATTGCTTAATACCGCAATCAGTATAGCCAAGCATTAGATATAGTTATTCATCAAATGCGCAACAATCGGTTAATAAATGTAAATATCGTATGGCTTTGACAATTGTTTACGGTATTTTCTTTACTTCGTTTTGCCAAACTAGAGTTTCGCCAGTTTCCATTGTTTGCAATAAGTTATAGTGTGGGAACTCGGTTTGGTTTTTTGATTCTGGTTTTTTGGTTTGCAAACTTAACGTGAGCTTACTGCTGCTATTGCGCATTAAATCAAATAGAGCAGTCTCAATGCGATTGCCTGTTTCACCGCAACCCATTACAGTACTAATAATAGTGCCGACCTTAAAAGTATTATCTTTGAGTAAAAAATAAGGCGCACGCGAGCCGTTACAGCCTGAGCTAAAGGAGGCGTATTGATTGTCAGGCCAACTCTCAAAGCTTGCTGAAATAGGGTGGTCAGAATGATAAAAATTACCCAAAGATTTTCTGATTAATTGACCTTTTTCATCAAAAGTATTGCTGACGGCGCTGACCAGCTGCCAATCGTAGTGTTCCAATAACTCATTAGTAATCGGCAATCCAGTGGGAGCTACTAGTGGCTTTGCTAAACCTGTAAAGATTAAGCGATTGCCATTTTCGATATTAAGCGCCAAGCGTTTAGGGGCGGCTTGTATGGCGACTGGCGCTGATTTTGATGTTAAATGCGAAGTTGGCAATAACTCGAAATTAAGCCTAACAGGTGCGTACTTAACAAATAATGATTGAATACTATTATCCTCTGTAATCACAGTTTTATTATCAAGGGCATTGTCATCGTTACAGGTCGCAGGAACTTTGGCAAGATGAGAATAATAGGGATAAGGCGGCGCGGACATCGCATAGAAATCCAGCATATATTGCTCGCAACCTTGATAAAATCTGACTGAACTGGGTTCTATTGCTAAGGTAATCGGTGCAAAATTTTCGATATCGATTATGTTACCGTTTTGATTAATTACTTGCGCCAATTGCCAGTCATAGTGACCTGACCACTGCATCACTTGCGCTTCACTTATGACAGCATTGTCAGTAGGGTTGATAGGATTGAAGGTTGTATTATCTACTGTATTCGTTTGTTGAGGGCTTTTCATCGGTGCGGACTGACAGCCTGTTAACGCTACAGAAAACGAAGCAGCTAGCAATAAGGATAGAGTTAAGCGATTTAAAGTCATTTTCATTACCATATAAACATTTGTCTAAAATATAGCACAGGGTTTTAACCAGATTTTTTTTATTATTGTCAAAAAAAGCCGCCTACATTGCTGTAAGCGGCTTTTTTAATATTGAACTGTCAGTGGTTTAATTAATTGTGCAACGCTTTGCCTTTGGTCTGATCAACCGTTACTTTGGCAGGTTTAAGCGGCACTGGCATACTCACCAATGCCACTTTTAATATCTCATCAATCGTCGCCACTGGCTGAATGGTTAAACCTTCTTTGACGTTATCAGGGATATCGGCCAAGTCACGCTCATTAGTCGCTGGAATCAACACATGCTTGATACCGCCACGATGTGCCGCGAGCAGCTTCTCTTTAAGACCACCGATACGTAGGATTTTACCACGTAAGGTAATCTCACCCGTCATCGCAATATCTGGACGAATCGCAATACCCGTTAAGGCAGAAACCAGTGCTGTCGTTAGTGCGCCACCAGCAGAGGGACCATCTTTTGGAGTGGCACCTTCTGGCATATGCACGTGAACGTCAGTGGTTTTAAAGGTCTCGTAATCGATACCTAAGCTGTCACCGCGAGCACGAACCACACTCATGGCAGCACGAATAGATTCTTTCATCACATCGCCGAGTGAACCGGTAAAGATAAGCTCGCCTTTACCTTTCATCGCGACCGCTTCGATAGTGAGTAACTCGCCACCGACTTGCGTCCACGCAAGACCAGTGATACGACCAATCTCGGGCTCTTCTTCTGCTAGACCATAGTCGTATTGATGGACGCCTAGATAGTCATCGATGTTTTTATCATCAACTACGACCAGCTGACGTTCTGCTCTTTTCGGAGCGCGGGCGCCATGCGTTTCAACCGAACCGCGAACCACTTTACGACAGATTTTATTGACTTCACGCTCAAGGTTACGCACACCTGCTTCACGCGTATAGCTACGGACGATGCTATGCAGCGCCGCTTCAACAATCTCAATCTCGCCTTCTTTAAGACCATTATTTTTAATGGCTTTTGGCACGAGATATTTCTGCGCGATATTCACTTTTTCGGCTTCGGTATAACCTGGTAGACGAATCACTTCCATACGGTCAAGCAGCGCTGCTGGAATATCCATACTGTTAGCGGTACAGATAAACATCACTTGTGATAAATCTAAGTCCATATCTAAGTAATGGTCATTAAAAGTATCATTCTGTGACGGATCTAATACTTCAAGCAATGCTGACGCTGGATCGCCGCGGAAGTCTTGCGCCATCTTATCGATTTCATCTAATAAGAACAGCGGGTTCTTGACTTCAACTTTTGCCAGTGACTGAACGATTTTACCTGGCATAGCACCGATATAGGTACGGCGATGACCACGAATTTCCGCTTCATCACGTACGCCGCCAAGCGCCATACGCACAAACTTACGACCCGTTGCACGCGCAATCGACTCACCCAATGAGGTTTTACCAACACCGGGAGGACCGACTAAGCAAAGAATAGGACCGCGAAGTTTTTTCACGCGTGACTGTACGGCGAGGTATTCTAAAATGCGGTCTTTGACATCTTGTAAGCCGTAATGATCTTCGTCTAAGACGGTTTTGGCTTTATCCAAATTGATAGAAACTTTGGTCGTCGCATTCCACGGCGTATCTAAAATCCACTCAATGTAGTTGCGCACTACTGAAGATTCGCTTGATGCAGGTGGCATCATTTTGAGCTTTTTCAGTTCTTGCTCAGCCTTTTTGCGCACATCTTCTGGCAAGTCGGCATCTTCTAGACGCTGCTCAAGCTCAGCCACATCATCTTCACCATCAAAGGCGCCGTCATTCATATCTGACAGCTCATTCTTAATGGCTTTCATCTTCTCATTTAAGAAGTATTCGCGCTGGTTGTCTTCCATTTGCTGACGCACCGCATCTTGGATATCCTGCTCGATATTTTGTTCAGCACTTTGCTTAATCAAATATTCAGTCAACGTATTGATGTGGGTTTTGACATCGTCTTGTTCTAAGAATGATTGCTTAACGTCAAGATCCATCGACACGCGGGTCGAGATAAAATAAACCAGCTCAAGCAGATCATCGATACGTTTCGCCACACGCGTTAGCTCACGGGCATTACGCAGACGCGCATCAGCATAGCCTTCAAACAGCGTGGTTAACGCTTGTATGGTGTTTTTTTGCTGGCTCTCATCCATACTGACATCAAGGTCAGCACGGTCAAAGCTTGCCATCAATAGCTCGTCATGATTCTCAATGTTGTTGACACGCGCACGGTATTGACCTTCGATCAATACTTTAATGCAATTCTCATCGCTATCATGTGGCATGGTGCTGACGATACGGCACACAGTACCGTATTGATACAAGTTGTCTTGATCAATATCTTCAGTCAGTGAGTCTTTTTGCGCAACCACCAATACTTTATTGCCGTACTCAGCTTGCGCCAATTCTACAGCTTTTACTGACGGCGCACGACCGACAAACAAGGCGATTTGCATATGCGGATAAACAACCACGTCGCGCAATGCCAGTAGTGGCAGATAATTTTCCGCACCATTATCTTTGGAAGCATTGTCTTTAGAAACGTTGTCTTCAGAATAGCTGTTATTCTCATTGTCGTTAACAGTTTTAGACGCTGACTCGTTTTCTGACGTATTGTCAGATGAGGTATTTAGCGCATTATCATCAGCAACGTCAGATGAAACGTCGACATCGATGTCGATATTGTCTTGGGCAATTTTATGTTCACTCATATATTCTTTCCTCGTTCACCAGACTTGTAAAGTCAAGTTAGTGGTTCATGTTTAGATAAATGGTGCTGCTAAACAAAATTGCAAGGCTCTATCACGAACAGTAGTGAGAATATTACGCCTTTATTGGTATTTTCTCTTGTGTCTGTTAGGTTCTGCGCGTGGGCTTTATGGGCAAAATCAGGTAAAATGACGCGCGTCTTAACCGCTCCGTTCAAATAGCGACTGTATGGATTAAAATGTGGGTTAAAACGCAAGGGCGAACTAAATAGGTCGGCAATGTGTCAATAGCAGGCTAAAAATATAGGGTAAGGGGCGAGAATATGACCATCAATGCGGTGCTACTGGCAGTCGTTATCATGCTAGGGCTTTCTTTAGCGCGGGTGCACGTGGTACTCAGTTTATTAATCGGTGCGCTGGCAGGTGGGCTCATTGCTGGTTTGGGTATGACCGATACCTTGAATGCCTTTCAAGAAGGTATTAAAAATGGCGCACAAATTGCGTTGTCTTATGCGCTACTAGGTGCGTTTGCGGTGGCAATTGCGCATTCTGGATTGCCACAATCCTTAGCAGGGGCTGTTATCAAACGCATTGATGCGGGTGGCACCAGTGGCATGATTAAGTATATGCTTTTTGCAGGTCTTGTCACCATGAGCTGCTTTAGCCAAAATTTAATTCCTATTCATATCGCCTTTATTCCACTGCTCGTACCGCCTTTATTGCTCGCCTTTAATCGCATGCAGATTGATAGACGCTTGATTGCGTGTCTGATTACTTTTGGTCTCGTCACCACCTATATGTTTATTCCCTATGGCTTTGGCGATATTTACCTTAATCAAATCATGCTCAAAAACGTCAGCGAAGCAGGTATCGATGTCGCTAATATCTCCGTCACCAAAGCCATGGCGATTCCAGCGTTAGGTATGGTCGTTGGTTTGCTAGTGGCAGTGTTTATCAGCTATCGTAAACCACGCCAGTATCAGCAGCTGGCAATCGATAAACAAGCACATGATGCCGTGGTAGAAAATGATTCTTTAAGCAAAACAGCAGCGGATGCACAAACGCAAAGCAAGCTGAAGACTATCGTCGCTCTGGTCGCTATTGTCACCGCTTTTGTGGTACAACTTTATACTGACTCGTTATTGTTGGGCTCGATGTTTGGCTTTGGTGTCTTTATGGCAACGGGCGTGGTCAAATGGCGTGATGCCGATACGGTCTTTAATGATGGTATCAAGCTGATGGCAATGATTGGCTTTATTATGATTACCGCACAGGGCTTTGCAGAAGTTATGAAAGCGACCGAACAGATTCAGCCATTGGTTGATGGCGCGGCGTCATTGTTTGCGGGTAACAAAGCAATGGCAGCATTCATCATGTTATTAATAGGTTTGATTGTGACGATGGGCATTGGCTCTTCATTCTCGACCATTCCAATTTTGGCGGCGATTTATGTGCCGCTCTGTATCTCTTTAGGGTTTTCACCACTCGCGACGGTGGCCATTATTGGAACGGCAGGCGCGCTTGGCGATGCCGGTTCTCCAGCGTCAGACTCGACCCTTGGACCAACCTCTGGTCTAAACGTTGATGGGCAGCATGACCATATCAAAGACAGTGTGGTACCGACCTTTATTCATTACAATATTCCGTTATTGGTGTTTGGTTGGATCGCGGCGATGGTACTTTAATTCATAATCCATACTCTGATAATAGACACGAAAAAGGCGAATGATTATAAATTCACTCGCCTTTTTCATGGCTATTATGATGGTGTGATTTACGCCTCTTTCAATACTACTCATCAAAATCTTTAAGCTCACTACCCAAGCTTGCTAAAAAATCATCACTCTGCGCCAGTAATTCGTTTAAGCGTTCTTCATTAATAAGCCGTGCTAGCTCATCAGCGCTAAAAGACTGCTCTTGACTATAATAGAATAGCTCATAATCTGCTTTTTCTAACTCTTGCAAATGTTTTTCGACATGCTCTGCGCTAGAGTTAGTTTCCAGTGGCCTCTTATTATCACTCATTAAAACCACCTCAAGCCACTTGGCGTAATCAAACCATCTAACGGCACATCCCAAGCCTGACGCTCTAGTTGCTCGACCACTTGAAAGTCATAACACCAACCAATTTTTAATGGCTTTTTTAACCCTGCTTGATGGCTTTTACTAAGGGTCATATCATAAAAACCACCACCCATACCCATACGATTGCCGTTTTTATCAACCGCTGTTAATGGGCAGATAATGACATCTAATTCAGCTGCCCACAATAATCGGCGATGATGATTTTGCTTCATACCTAAGCTGTGAATACGCGTTGGTACATTTAACAGTTTCGACTGATGGATAGGTACAAAGCGCAGACGTTTATCATCGTTGCCATTTCTAGTGCGTCCGAGCGAACCTACCACTGGTAAATAAGGTAAATAGCCTAAGCGTTGACACCAGTCCAACAGTGGCTGAGTGGGCAGCTCACCAAAGCCATCATAATATAAGCCGATACGCGCATGCGGTGCTAAGCGCTGTTGCAACTTAATTAAGTGCAAGCTTGCCATGCGCGCGTATTGCCTGCGCTCGCCATCTGTAAGCTTACGACGTTGGCTGGTAAATTGGCGTCTTGGCGGATTGATTAAAGTATCAGAGATTTTGACCTCTTGTTTAGAAGGGTCTACCTCATTGGATAGCTCACATAGCCTTGATAGCGAAGTAGCAGATTGTTGTTGGCTGGTGTTTTTAGACATCAGTTAGCCTCACGGACTTGGAGAAATTTGTGATAAGTCATGCTATCATAACGCCACTTTACAACGTATTTTCCTTTATGTGCAGCGTGTGTTGCACTTTTTTCGAAGCAGCTATAAAACCAACCATCAAAGAGGGTAGTTATGTCGACACAGAATCAGGCAACTCGTACCGAAAAAGATACCATGGGCAACGTGGAAGTCCCAGCTGACGCTTATTGGGGTGCGCAAACTCAGCGTAGCCGTGAAAACTTTAAAATCGGTGGCGAGACTTTGCCACGTCCAATGATTGAAGCAATGGCTTTGGTTAAAAAAGCCGCTGCGATTACCAATGCGAGCCTTGAGCGTATCGAAGGCGATAAGCGCGATTTAATCGTCCAAGCCGCTGACGAAGTCATCAACGGTGGTTTAACCGATCAGTTTCCATTGGTTGTATGGCAGACCGGTTCTGGCACCCAGTCAAATATGAACATGAACGAAGTATTGGCCAATCGTGCCAATGAAATCGCTGGTTCTGAGCGTGGCAGCTACACACCGATTCACCCAAATGATCATGTCAACCATGCACAATCTACCAACGACAGCTTTCCAACTGCGATTCGTGTGGCTGCTGCTCGTGAAATCAATGGCTTATTGATTCCGGCGGTAAAAGCATTGCGCGATACACTAGACGCAAAAGCCAAAGAATTTGATAGCATCGTTAAAATCGGTCGTACCCATTTGCAAGACGCCACGCCTTTGACATTAGGTCAAGAGTTTAGCGGTTATGTCAGCCAATTGGACCACTCGTTAACGCGTATCGATAACGCGCTACAAGGCTTGTATGAATTGCCACTAGGCGGCACAGCGGTTGGTACTGGTCTAAACGCCCACCCTGACTATGCGGTAAAAGCAGCTGAGCAATTAGCGACATTGACTGGCTTGCCGTTTGTCACCTCACCGAACAAGTTTGAAGCACTAGCGGCTCGTGATGCTGAAGTATTTGCTTCTGGCGCACTAAAAACGCTAGCAAGTAGCTTAAATAAAATCGCTAACGACGTACGTTGGTTGGCATCAGGTCCTCGTTGTGGTTTGGGTGAGTTAACGATTCCTGAAAATGAGCCAGGCTCATCTATCATGCCGGGTAAAGTGAATCCAACTCAGTCAGAAGCAATGACCATGGTTGTGGCGCAAGTGATGGGTAACGATGTAACGATCAGCATGGCAGGCGCGTCAGGTAATTTTGAGCTAAACGTCTATAAGCCAGTAATCGCCTTTAACTTATTGCAATCTATCAAGCTACTTGGTGATGCCTGCAATAGCTTTAATGAAAATTGTGCGGTAGGTATTGAGCCAGTAAAAGACAAAATCGATGACTTTTTGCATAACTCATTAATGCTAGTAACGGCATTGAACCGTCATGTTGGTTATGAAAACGCAGCAAAAATCGCTAAGACTGCTTATAAAGAAAACAAAACCTTGAAGCAAGTGGCGGTTGAGTTAGAGCTGTTAACTGAAGCGCAATTTGATGAGTGGGTTATTCCTGCTGATATGGTAAACCCTAAGTAAGGCATTTAATACTTTCTTAGAATAGTAAAAAGACCTTGTCATATAGTGTGGCAAGGTCTTTTTTTTATCTATCAATTGAAGCACATACATCACGCGAAACAATGTCTTACGCTCAAACAACAAGCAAACCAATACTTATAACAGCGCCAACAAAAATTTTGATTATAATGAGCGCATAGATAAGAGCTCGTGAATAACAGTTCTTAAATGACAGTTTCAAATCATGATAAAGACAATAAGAGCGAACGATCAGACCAACTAAAAATAGTTCGCCGCTAACGTCCATCTATCTATTTTCTTATCTATGACCATTCTAATTATATAATTGAGGTGATTTTATGAAAAAATTAACTGCCGCTCTATCATCAGCTGGTATTTTGATGGCGATGCTGGGTTCTGGTTCTGCAATGGCTTACTCGGATAAAGTGATGGAACCAAGTGAGAGCTATGACACCGCTGTTAAACACAGACAAGTCAACTATACTTGCCAGAACAACAAGAAAATCAGCGTGACTTATGGCTTTAATAAGCAAAATCTACCTACGTTTGCAGAAGCCAACCTGAATGGCAAAAAAAGATTTTTGCCGATTAACTTAGGTCGTTCTGACGATGTTGATACCGTGTTTGGTGATGAAGAAAACTTTAGTATTATGACTGGTGCACTGCGTTTAAATAATTATCATAAGTCATCGGCTAATATTCAAAATGCCAGCAGTGAAATTCTTTATAAAGGCTGTGATGTTCAATCTGTCAAAAAGATTAAAGGCTAGTTTGTAGTAGACTGATAGGTTTAGGGAAATTAAAAAGACCTTGCTGTTAATCACAGCAAGGTCTTTTTTTATCTAAAATCTAAGCTCAATTAGAACTTATAAAGTAACCCAAGCGTCGTCGTTGCATCAGTACGCGAGTCAACCATTGGGCTATCGTATTGCTCATTGGGCAGATAGCTTAAGCTTTGATTGGCAAACCCTGCCCAGCGCTCATTGAAGTCATAGTTGGCACTGATATTGATATACGGATTCAAGCTCGAATTAGAAGTGTAAGCTGCAACGCCTGTCTTCGCCGATTCTTTATCCGTTACGCCATAATAATATTCATTATAGTCAGCATCATGGTACTCAAAGCCAACGCTTGGATAGACCGTGAGCTTATCTTTAGTGATTTTGGCGAGATAACTCAAGCGTGCCGTATTGCCACCACTATTATCTAAAACATCAGTCGCTATTTGAAGGCGGAAACCGCCCACAGGCGTACGACGTAGATACGATAGACCCGCAGCGGCTGATGCCTTACGTTTATCCAGACCTTGAAGGGCACCAGTCGCATCGTCAGGGTCGAATTCGCTACCATCAAGCTGCGCGTAAGCAGCCAGCTGATTGGTACCATCATTGATGATATAAGCACCGGCTTGAGCACCGCGTGCATAGACTCTATTATTATCATAAAACACACCCGGCAATACTTTTATCTCAGTGCTATCTTCCAAATCATAGGCTGATTTGACTGCCATGACGTTGACACCGACGCTGAGTTGGGCATCGTGATCAGTCGGTAAGTTGTTCTTAAACAACGCGGCATTGGAAAAGCTGGCGACACTAAATAGGGCGGTGGCGGTCAATGCGCTAAGCACAGTGCGCGTCAACGGTTTAGATAGCGCTGATGATTTAAACATGATTTGCTCTCATAAGTGGGTGGGCTAAATGGTTAAAATAGAGTCGATAAATAGAATAGTCAATGAAAATGGGTAAGTAGAAACAGTTAAGAATAATAGGGGGTTCACGTCCGCTATTTTATCATAATAAATAAGTCTGGCATTTTACTCAATGGCGGTTAGCACTTGTAATATTTGCTGATGAATATCTTGCCACCACCACATAAAACCCATACTGATCAGCAGCATCATGAGCCACGGTAACACTTGCCAAATAAAGATGGATTTGTGCGGTGTTCTCTCTTCGTTAAATTTTCTGTGATTGGCATTCATATTTATAGGTAAGTTTACAGCAGAGTCGGGATTAAAACTGCTGTTATTATCAAAATTCCCATCATTGTCGAAGCGAGGAGTGTGGGTAGAAAAGTCAGTGTCGCTGCTCGTTGGAGAGTTAATATACGTCGTATGATAGCTGTCTCCAACTCGTCTAGGCACATTCTGTACTGTAGCAGCCAACCGCTGACGATAGGCAAGCGCGAACGCCAATGCAATCACTAAGCCAGTTATTGCACCGCCAATATGGCCAGCATTATCAATCCCCGGTACCGCAAAGCCATACACCAAGTTGATGCCCATAATAATGATCAGGCTTTTAAGATTTAGCACCATGCCATTGACTGATATTTTAAATAGGGCAGCTATTAATAGCGCGGCACCGATACCCATAATGCCACCAGACGCGCCCGCTGATATGCCCGGTTGTCCAGTGCCATCCAATATACCTTGCCACGTAATATGGTTGTTCAGTAGGTTGCCAGCGATTGCCGCCAGTAAAAATAATGCCAAAAACTTCGCTGAGCCAAACATCGGCTCGGCGATTTGTCCAAAAAAATACATCGCAAAACTATTAAACAGTAAATGCATCAGACCAATATGCAAAAAGGCACTACTTGCCAAGCGCCATGGTTCATTATCCATGGTGTAAGGCAAGGCATTGGCGCCCCATTTTAACAAGTCTTCAATTGATGGATTATTGGCATCGACTCCAGTCAGTACCTGCATAATAAATAGTCCGATAAAACTGACTAATAGCAAAGTAGTGACAGGCGCTGTTTTTAATAATTGTTGAATGGTCATAAACGCAAATTATCAATAAAAAATTATAAGTAGAGTATAAAGGCTAGGGTTAGGGCGTGTCATCTATAAGCCTGTTATGAATATTTAATAAAGGCGAGTTTGTTAATAAGGATTGATTTTAAGATTCTCATAAGTGCCTTTGACCAAAATATCATTCGTCACTTGATTGATATCGGTATGACCACAAAACGCCATACTGATATCACACTCGTTATAGATAAGCTCTAGCGCACGGCGCACGCCGTCTTCACCATAAGCACCGAGTCCATATAAAAACGCGCGACCAATCATTGTACCATTGGCGCCCACCGCCAACGCTTTGAGCACATCTTGACCGGAGCGAATGCCACTATCGAGCCAAATCTCAATATTGCTATTTTCCGCTCTTACCGCTTGCACGATATCAGCGAGCGCCGCAATGGAAGACAGCGCACCATCAAGCTGACGTCCGCCATGGTTTGAGACGACCAGCGCATCGGCACCGCTACGGGCAGCCATGATGGCATCTTCAGGCTCCATGATACCTTTTATAATCAGCTTGCCGCCCCACATATCTTTAATACGCGCGACGTCATCCCAACTCAGAGCAGGGTCAAACTGTTCAGCCGTCCATGCCGAGAGCGATGAGATATCTTCGACGTTTTTGGCATGGCCGACGATATTGCCAAAGCTATGCCGTTTAGTGCCGAGCATATTCATGCACCATTGCGGCTTGGTCATGAGATTCAGTATATTGGCAAGGGTAGGCTTTGGCGGTGCTGATAGACCATTTTTAATGTCTTTATGGCGCTGTCCTAGCACTTGTAAATCCGCGGTTAAGATAAGCGCTGAACAATTGGCAGCCTTAGCACGGCGAATCAGGTTTGCCATAAACTCTTGGTCGCGCATCACATACAGCTGAAACCAAAACGGCGCACTGGTATTTTCCGCCACATCTTCGATAGAGCAGATGCTCATGGTCGAAAGCGAGAAGGGCACGCCAAATTTCTCCGCTGCCCGCGCGGCGTGAATCTCGCCATCTGCCCACATCATACCGGTAAAGCCAGTAGGCGCGATAGCGACTGGCATTTTGGCTTTTGAGCCCAGCATGTCAGTGGCAAGCGAACGCCCTTCCATATTGACCAATACCCGCTGGCGCAATTTAATACGGTCAAAGTCGGTTTCATTATTGCGATAGGTGGTCTCAGTCCATGAGCCTGAATCGACATAATCATAAAACATCCGCGGCACTTTACGCTCGGCGACTCGACGCAAATCTTCGATTTCCGTGACTTTCTTTAAATCTTTCATATATTTCTCATTATTATGATTGTTTTATAACAGCGCTCTTATGCTGGCTGTTTTATTAAGACAGTTTTATGACGCTACTAATAACTGCTGCAAATCCAGCACTGAAAACGGATAATTTAAACGTCTGGACGGCGTCAATATGACAGGAATTGTAGTAGCAAACTCCATCATGAGCGTTTCATCGAAATCGGCAATATCAACATGCTGATAGCTTAGCGGTTGCACCGCTTGAAATTGGGTTAGCAGCTGCTCAGCGATGTTACAAAGATGGCAGCCAGTCGTCCCGAGTAGCCACCATTTATCCTGATTTTCAGCCGTACCAAGATTGGGGTTGGCGGCAATCATACGTGCCCGTAACATTGGTACGGTACTATCATTACCATTCTCATTATCCATTTTTGCACTCTTATCCTGATTTCTATTTTTGATGGTTAATGTCTTTTTATAATATTTGCTGCTAACGTCTGTTTCTAATGTTTGGCGTTAATAATGTCTGACGCTAAGCATTTATTTTACGTAATTTAAGTAAAAGCATTGATATTATTTAATACTATTTACATGATAAAGAAATAGGGTAAATAATGACAGCGATTGTGAGATTAGGTAAGATGACCTGCTATTTATCATTGCTCATTATTAGCGTCTTATTGATAGCTAGCCGTTTATCGCTCATCATTTATAGACAGCCGTTTTTTATACGACTATTTTTTCATCACTCGGATATCGCACGCATGACAAGTTTTGGCAAATTTATCAAACGATTATTATTGGCATTCATGTTGTTGGTCGTGGCATTCCATATATTGGTCGCAGGTCTACTGTTGATTTGGAAAACCCAGCCGATTAATAACAGTATGTTTATGCTGACCCATCGTTTAACGGGCGGCACCGTCACGCAGACATGGGCTGAGTATGATGACATTGCCAAATCTGCCAAACAAGCGGCGATTGTCAGTGAAGATTCGACATTTAGCCAGCATAACGGCTTTGATATGAAAGGCATTAAGGAAGCACAGAAAAAGAATGAAGAGACTGGCAAAACTTCAGCAGGTGGCTCAACCATCACCCAGCAATTGGCCAAAAATCTATTTTTAACCTCACATCGCTCTTATACCCGTAAAGCCGAGGAAGCAATCATCACCGTGATGATAGAAACCTTGTGGGATAAACAACGCATTTTGACCGCTTATTTGAATGTGGCAGAGTTTGGCAATGGTATTTATGGTATCGATGCCGCCGCCCAGCATTATTTTGATAAATCAGCAGCCAATCTAAACCGCGACGAATCTGCTTTACTAATCGCTATGCTGACCAATCCAAAATACTATGAAAGTCATCAAAGCGACAAACGCTTGCGCAACAAACAACGTATCATTAAAAAACGGATGAAGAATGCCGTCTTGCCACAATCGGCTTAACTTGCTCGCTCAAACTGGAGGTTGAACTTGTCAGTTGCTATAGCTGCTTAAATGGTTCATTAGATTAAATAGCAGTAAGCCTGAGTTGTGCTATGTTATAGGATGACAGTGTAGATACTAGGTAGCTACTCTAAAAGAAATTGGCTTAAAGATAATCAAAAAGAGCATTAGCGTAAAAATGGCATAAAAGTTTTTAGGGCGCGTCCTCATTTTATAAATGGTGATAAAAATAAAAGATGATGGCGTATCGATAACGCCATAGGAGTAGGAAGATGGCAGAGATGGATAATAAGTATGAAGTTAATGACAGTAGTGATATCAGTATAAAAACTGACAATGAAATAAGCACGAGCCTTGTTAACGTAGGTGAGGGTTCGAGCGATGGTTTGACTGAGAGCTTAACTGAGATTGAGTGGCAACGTTCAGAAGACGGCAGCTACTCACCCAGCAGCTATATCAATCGCGACTTATCTTTACTACAGTTTCATTTGCGCGTGTTAGCGCAGGCCGCCAGTCCGCGCCACCCTTTATTAGAACGTTTATTTTTCTTGATTATTTTTTCATCCAATATCGATGAGTTCTTTGAGATTCGTGTTGCCGGTATCATGCAAAAGCTCAATCTAGGTGATGTATCGACCAGTGTCCATGGTATGCGCCCAAGTGAAGTATTAGAAGAGATATCCGTCATCACTCACGCTGCCATCGATGAACAATACCGTATTTTAAATGAAGAAATCCTGCCAGCGCTTGCCGAAGAAGACATTCGATATCTAAAACGTGACGAGTTGAATAGCGAGCAATCGGCATGGATGAAGCGATATTTTACCGAGCAAGTATCTCCAGTCTTAACTCCCATTAGCATTGACCCTGCGCATCCATTTCCACGTTTAGTCAATAAGAGCTTAAACTTTATTGCCACCTTAGAAGGCAAAGATGCCTTTGGCCGCGATATCAATCTAGCGATTGTGCCAGCACCGCGCAGCTTGCCACGCGTGATTCGTCTGCCTGATGAGCTGACGGGTGGTAAAGAGCACCATGTGATGCTGTCAGCCGTGATTCATGAACATATCGGTGAGCTATTCCCTGGCATGAATGTCACTGGCTGTCATCAGTTTAGATTGACACGCAACGCAGATTTAGACCTAGCAGACGATGTCGATGACATTGCCAAGGCCTTAGAAGGCGAGCTTGAAAACCGCCGCTTTGGCGACAAGGTGCGTTTAGAGGTCACCACTGACTGTCCGACGCCCATTAGTGATTATTTGCTCAATGAGTTTGAGCTGCATGACAATCAATTATATCGTGTCAATGGACCGGTGAACTTAACGCGGCTGCTGTTTGACTTTAATATTCCAGCACTGCGTTATCAGCCGTTTACCCATGTCGTACCCAAGCCTTTTCGCCGTGAAGTCGATAAGCTTGATAAAGCGACCAGTATGTTTGCAGCGATGCGTAAAGGTGATGTATTGGCACATCATCCGTTCCATGCGTTTTCACCGATTATTAATTTATTATGGCAGGCGGCAAGCGACCCAAAAGTATTGGCCATTAAACAAACTCTATATCGTTCAGGTACCAATTCAGAGATTGTCAAAGCGCTAGCAGCAGCAGCGCGTCATGGTAAAGAAGTGACGGCGGTTATTGAGTTACGTGCGCGTTTTGATGAAGCGTCTAATATCGCAGTTGCCAATTATCTACAAGAAGCAGGCGCAGTCGTGGTTTATGGAATTGTGGGCTATAAGACCCACGCCAAGCTGATGCTCATCGTGCGCCGTGAAGACGATAAGATTCGCCGTTATGTGCATCTAGGTACAGGCAATTATCACGCTGCCAATGCCAAAGTTTATACCGATTATGGCTTATTCAGTGCTGACCCCGATATCTCAGAAGACGTGCATAAAATATTCCAAGAACTAACGGGAATGGGCAAACCAGCCAACTTGAAAAAGCTCCTGCATGCGCCCTTTACTTTGCATGAGAAACTAATGAGCTTTATCGATGACGAGATTGCCCATGCCAAAGCGGGCAAGCGCGCTCATATCATAGTTAAAGTCAATGCGCTGACTGAACGTCGCCTGATAGATAAATTGTATGATGCGTCGCAAGCAGGGGTTAAGATTGAGCTAATTTTGCGCTCCATGTGCTGCTTGCGTCCACAAGTAAAAGGGCTGTCTGAGAACATTACTGTCCGATCTGTCATCGGGCGCTTTTTGGAGCATACACGTATTTATTACTTCCATAACGATGGGGATGAGCGGCTATATTGCGGTAGTGCTGACTGGATGGATCGCAACTTATTCCATCGCGTCGAGGTGGCATTTCCTATTGAAGATAAAAAACTGTTCAAGCAGATTTATGAAGACGGGCTCTTAAATTATCTCAAAGACAATGTGCAAGCATGGATGCTTGACGGTAATGGTGTCTGGCAGCAGACTGAACCTGCCGTAGGCGAATTGCCGCATATCGCGCAGGAGCATTTATTAAAAGTGATTAACGGCGTTGGCGAGCCCGTTTAGAGTATTGGCTTTAATCAGCTGGTTTTATTAGACGTGCTTGCTGATATCTCTAGTTAACCTGAATTGCATTAAATTTTAATATTTCCAGTTAAATTATTCTCAATGAAAGCCCAGCGTGGATGTAATCTACGCTTGGCTTTTTCGTATTAATAATCTCCATTGCGAATGATGATAACTATAAAGATGAAACATACGTTACAAACTGTCTTGTAACCTCACATTTATTCACACATTGATACTGCAGTACACTGGTTAGTGATTGAAAATTCTCCTTATAATTGGCACAGGTCTTGTTACTAATACATCAATTATAAAAAATAGGAAATGAATCATGAGCAATACCAATAACGATACCTCAGATATTAAAAAAGCAGCAGAGCAAGCAGATAGTCAACAAATTGAGAAAAATTTACAAGAGAATAAACCATTCGATGCGCCAGAAGAGTTGAGTGAAGAAGAACAGACTTCATTTATTGATGATGAATTACGCACCGATAAGTGATATCAGCTTCATTACAAAGAAATCAGTAGCAATTAGCATCTTTATTAATTCATAAAAATAAATAATGATTTAAACCATAAAAGCGAGGGAAGCGCTATGCCAACTAATACTCATCCAAATCATGAAGAAGCGGTACCCGTTCATGATCCAGCAGCCTTACATCCAGACAATGCCCAAGACAGTTATGAAGGTCGTAAACACGAGCCCGATATCGATGGACCACAGCAGAAATCACAGGAAACGGACGAGATATACTCCGATCCTCGTAAGGAAGAGAATTTGCCAGCTGGTGGTAAGAATGTCGCAGACTTAAATGCTTATGATTTATCCCAAAAAGGCAATGAATAGGGTTTAGCTGTTGTTAAATTTGCAAGCCAGTAGTTTTAGAAATTGAATGATTGATAATAATAACGATAATCACAACAATTCAAAATGACAAGGACACCATAATGCAAAGTGAGAAGATGCAAACAAAAGATCCAGCGTTAACCAAAACGCGTATTGAAGAGTCCGATGTTAATACGCTCGATACCAATAGCACTCGTATTGGTTCTCATGATGAACTCGAACAGAGCACGACTGAAAATAAAGGGACGGATACCTTTAAAGAAGGCGTGATAAATTCAGAGCACGTCAATGACAATGACAACCCTGCGCGTCAGCCAGATCGACGTGACCAAGATGGCAATGCTTTTGACGAAGGTATCAATGAGCATACGATTGTGGGTAGTACTCCTAAAAGCGCAAGTATCAATGACTTAAACCGCTATGCAAATGTTGATAATGCCCAAACACGCGTACTAAATCCTGATGAAAAAGATTCTTAATATTTGGGTTTTAGGTATTAAGTCAAAGCTAAAAAGGTGCAGCAATCAGTTGATAAGAATATCGCTGATTGCTGCACCTTTTTTTAATCATTATTTATAGCTGTTAAGAGCTCAGATAAAATTTATAAATCCTAAGCGGGTGTACCACTATGAAAACGCAGTTCAGTATCGGGGCTCGATATCAGCTCTGCTTCGACTGCTTTAAAAAAGGCAACGCGCTCGTCGATATTGTTCTCAGACAATGACTGCGCCAATGCCAGATAATCTTCAAAATGGCGACTTTCTGACTTAAGTAAATAGCGATAGTACTTCGCCAAACGCTCATCGTTGATAACTTCAGCCAGTGCCGCAAAACGCTCACAAGAGCGTGCTTCAATAAAAGCCCCGATAATTAATACGTCCACCATCGCTGCTGGCTCGTAAGTACGTTTATGTTTGAGCATGCCTTTAGCATAACGCCCGGCACTTAGATATTCCCACTCTTGCCCGCGCTCATTCATGATGCCGAGCACTTGCTCATAATGCAGCATCTCCTCGCGTATCAACTGCGCCAATTTTCGCTGTAAATCATAAGAGAACTCGTAGCGAAATAGTAGGTTCATCGCTGTACCAGCCGCCTTCTTTTCACAATTGGCATGGTCTTGAATGATTAATGGTAAGTCGGCAATGGCGGCATTTATCCAAGCTTGTGTGGTGCGAGCACCCAAAAACTCATAAATAGGAGATAGGTCTACCTTTATAGGCGTTCGCAATTGTGCAATATCGACGCTGTCCTCTTGAGAGCTATCCTCTTGAGTGCTGTGTTTTTGAGTATTGATTTCTTGAAAAACATCTTCTGTTCTATCAGATTCGACTGATTTTTCTTGCGTTAAAGTTGAAAGGTTTTGTGCATTGATAGTCATAGTTTTATTGGGCTTTATTAGCGAGTGGGTGTTTAAGGTTACTGTCAAAGATATTACATTTAGTCTAGCGCACTTTATACTGTCACGTACTTTTGCTTAATATATAACCGTTAAGCATAAATCAATAGAGTAATGATTACCTAACGTTTATCTATTGCTTTCGGTAAATGCGCTTAAGCAAGGCGTCTATAGCGTCTAAGGTAGACGTCTTATAGGGTATCATTTATATACAGCCTAAGTATTTACTTGCTGAATGGTGTTCGCTTGTTTATTTCATTATTTGATAGTAGGATGAGATTCTGCTTTTGGGACATTTTGTTGGACCACCAACTGATGATTAATAGTCAGTTGATTGTTGGATACTCGGTATTATATCAACTATCAATGCCGTCGCAAAACATAAGGTTTATCGCTATTATTTGCTTAAAATTGGTTTAAATAACATTTGATGATAACGGGTTGGACCAGCTGTTAATGTTAACTGTATATTATTTTTACCCGCTGACGTCATATCAAGTTTTTGACAAGATACCGTTGCTATATAGATAGCTACATTTTTTGTAGCACCCCAGGATTAACACACTTCACGAACAGATAAGGATAACAATATGAGCCAGTCTTCTAACGCCAATCGTATTCAAAAGGGCATTCTTGCCATCGATAAGCAGATGTTCGATTTTATTGAAAATGAAGTGCTGCCGAAAGTCGGTGTGGATTCAGACAGTTACTGGTCAGGTTTTGAAAAGGTCATTAAGGAATTTACGCCGCGTAATAAAGCGCTGCTGGCGACTCGTGACAAAATCCAAGCCCAGATTGATCAGTGGCATCTCGACAATCCTACCGAAAATGGCGATATTGATTACCCAGCTTATAAAGCATTTTTGCAAGAAATCGGTTACCTGTTACCAGAAGGCGATGATTTCAAGGTTAGCACCCAAAACGTTGATGACGAGATTGCCCACATTGCAGGCCCGCAGTTAGTCGTACCAGTACGTAACGCGCGCTACGCATTGAATGCGACCAATGCTCGTTGGGGTAGCTTGTATGATGCCTTGTATGGCACAGACGTGATCAGCGATGAAAATGGTCAAGAAGCAACAGGTGGCTATAACCCAATTCGCGGCGCAGCTGTCGTGGCGTATGCCAAAAAATTCTTAGACGAAAATTTTGCACTAGCCTCAGGTTCATACAACGATGCAACCGGCTTTAAAGTCGTCGATGGCAAGCTTGAAGTTGTACAAGGTGATAGCAGCACTGAACTAAAAAATTCAGCGCAGTTTGTAGGTTTTGTGGGTGACGCAGCAAGCCCAACCGGTATCTTATTAAAGAACAATAACTTGCACGCTGAGATTCAAATCGATGGCAGTCATCCAGTCGGTAAAGACGATCCTGCAAATATCAAAGATGTACTACTAGAATCAGCCATCACTGCGATTCAAGATTGTGAAGATTCAATCGCTGCGGTCGACGCTGAAGAAAAAGTTGAAGTATATCGCAACTGGTTTGGTTTGATGAATGGTGACTTGCAAGAAACCTTTGAAAAAGGTGGCAAAACCCGTACCCGTAAGCAAAATCCAGACCGTGAATACACCACGCCAGATGGCGGCACACTTATCCTACCGGGTCGTTCGCTCTTGCTGATCCGTAACGTTGGTCACTTGATGCAAAATCCAGCCATCTTAGTTGACTTAGGTAACGGTCAAGAAGAGATTTTCGAAGGATTAATGGATGGTTTGATTACACCGCTATTGTCTTTAAACGATCTTAAAGGTAAAAACCAGCTATCAAACTCGCGCAAAGGTTCAATGTATATTGTTAAACCAAAAATGCATGGTCCTGAAGAAGTCAAAATGGCCAATGATTTGTTCAATGCCTCAGAGGACTTATTGGGCTTAGAACGTAATACCCTTAAAATCGGTATTATGGACGAAGAACGCCGTATGACGGTCAACCTAAAAGAAGCCATTCGCCAAGCAAAAGAGCGTGTTATCTTTATTAATACGGGCTTCTTAGACCGTACCGGTGATGAGATGCATACCAGCATGAACGCCGGTCCTTTTGTACGTAAAGGCGATATGAAGTCAGAAGCATGGCAGCCAGCCTACGAGCAGTGGAACGTTGATATCGGTCTAGAGACGGGTCTACAAGGTCACGCCCAAATTGGTAAAGGTATGTGGGCGAAGCCTGATGAAATGAAAGAAATGATGGAAACCAAAGCCGCTCATCCAAAAGCAGGCGCTAGCACAGCGTGGGTCCCATCACCAACGGGCGCAACCTTGCACAGCATGCACTATCATCAAGTAAATGTCACTGAGGTTCAAAACAACCTAAAATCACGTCAGCGTGCCAGCTTAGATGATATCTTGACCATCCCATTGGCAAAAAATACCAACTGGACAGCAGAAGAGAAGCAGCAAGAGCTAGACAACAACGCTCAAGGCATCTTAGGCTATGTCGTACGCTGGGTAAACCAAGGTGTGGGTTGTTCTAAAGTCCCTGACATCAATGATGTGGGTCTGATGGAAGACCGTGCAACACTGCGTATCTCAAGCCAGCATATCGCCAACTGGTTACATCATGGTGTCATCAGTGAGCAGCAAGTGATGGATACTATGAAGCGCATGGCAAAAGTCGTCGATGAGCAAAATGCTGACGATAGCGATTATCAGCCAATGGCAAACGATTTTGATAACTCTTATGCCTTTAAAGCCGCCTGTGACTTAGTGTTTAAAGGTCGCGAGCAGCCAAATGGTTACACTGAGCCATTACTACATCAAGCACGCCTTGACTTAAAAGCTCATTCTTAAATCGATCTAGCCATATTTTTGATTAAATAATAGGGCTAGCGTTGTTGGTTATTAGCAGACTTTGCTTTAGAGCTACTTATCAATGCATAAGTAGCTCTTTATTGCTTAGGTCTTAATGAGCCTGTCAAAGATAGTTTATAGTATTATTACTGATATTTATCAGTGCAACCCTTATTTGCCTATGGCGAATAGGGGTATTTTTTTTTCATTATTTAAACAAAGGTTAAACCTCATAGTGGACATGGCTTTCAGAATTTTTTGTCATTTAAGGCTTAAAAATATGTTGCAAATTATGTCAAAGTTGTTATGCTTGTACTCGAAGTATAAGTTTGGTAACGGATGTTACACAACAGAGCGATAAAGACCAACGTTTACATGGCAGTTACGATTTTGATCCTAGTTATGTAAGTCATGGTTTTTTTCATCTTACGGTAATAGAACTTCGCCACACTTGTTTCTGACTAATCTCGGTAGCCAGTTACACATTATATCTTTGAGGATTTGTGACGATACCATTTTGGGCAACGGCTAATAATAGCTCGCTCATTACTAAAATTGTAAAGTGGAGATACCCCCATGAAAAAACTACTTTTAGCTACAGCAATCGCTGCCCTATCTGTATCTGCAGCCAACGCCGCACCAACTGTTTACGGTAAAGCTTTTTTAGCTGCTGACTATGTTAATGCCGATTTTGATGCATATGCTCCTAGTACAAAGCAGTACAACGAAGATACAGTTGAAATCAACTCTCATGCTTCACGTATCGGTCTTAAGGGCTCTGAAGCTATGACTGCTAATACTGATGTAATTTATCAGTTAGAATACGGCACACGTATCGATGGTGATAAAAATGGTTTCACTAACCGTGATACATTCCTTGGTGTAAATAACAAGCAGTTTGGTGAGTTCCGTGTTGGTAAAAACCAATCAAGTCTAGCTCGTATTGACAACGTTGTTGTGAACCAAGGTTACTTTGATAACTTAGGTAAGACTAACAATGATGATGACCTTGTTCAAGCTCTGAACATGGCTGATAGTAACCGTATTCCAAGTTCAATCATTTGGACTGCACCAAAGTATGACGGCCTTCCATTACAGTTATCTGCAATGTATAGCTCTGATGATGCTAATGGCAACGATAATGCAGGCTTTGGTGTTGCAGCACTATTTGACCAAGGTACTGGCTTCACTGCTGGTCTAGCGTATGACAAAGATCAAAACATCGCTGGTGATATCATCCGTGGTACTGCTACTGTAGATCTAGGTAAATACATGGCAGCTCCAGTAACTCTAGGCGCACTATATCAAGTAGCTGATTACGATGGTGGCTCTTCTAAAGAGAAAGGCTTAGTAATCAGTGGCGAAATGGGTTTAACTAACTTTGCTCGTCCAGCCGCTGTCTATGCTCAGTACAACAAAACTGACAACCTAGAGGGTTTTAATGACGCTGATACAAATCAGATCGTTGTTGGTGGCAAATACTTCTATAAAGACAACATCATTGCTCATGCTTATGCTGGTATGAACAAAGCAGATAATGTTAACCATGCCTATAATAGTGGTGTTAAAAATAGTTACGGTGACTTTATCTACAATAATGTAAGAGGCGATGCTGAAGTATTCGTAGTTGGTACTGGTCTAGAATACAAGTTCTAAATTTCTTGGTATAAAGTAAAAATATAAAAAAAGGCCTATCAAAATTGATAGGCCTTTTTTTGTGCATCTTAATGCTTTCTTAACGGCTTTAGTGTTAATGTTTAATGAGTTAGTTTTCTAATATCAGTGTTGTTTATAAAGTGAACTTATTAATTGAGGTGGTTAAACCGAAGTAATTACTGAAAGAGGCATAAAAATGGATAAGTCTATGTCAGATAACTACGTAGCTAATGTAAAGCAAGCATTAGTAAAAGTACCAGAGGTCACGTTATTATTTTGGATAATTAAAATAGCAGCCACCACTTTAGGCGAAACAGCGGGCGACGCATTATCCATGTCGTTGAACTTGGGGTATATCGTAAGTACAGCAATATTTGCTGTCATATTTGCCGTCGCAGTCGCCGCACAAATCAAAGCAAAACAGTTTAATAAATGGCTCTATTGGGGTACTATCGTCGCGACAACGACCCTTGGGACTACTATTGCAGATTTCGTTGATCGTTCTTTAGGGATTGGCTATGCTGGTGGCGCATCACTATTATTTGTAATGTTAATTGTATGCTTAGTAGTTTGGCGCAAAACTATGGGCAGTATCAGTGTCGATAGTATTGTATCACCCAAAGCCGAAGTGTTTTATTGGACGACAATAATGTTTTCTCAAACATTAGGTACCGCACTTGGAGATTGGGTAGCAGATAGCAAAGGCATGGGTTATACCATGAGCGCTATTATATTTGGCAGCTTATTAGCGGTACTGGCAGGAGCATATTTTTGGACAAATATATCTAGAACACTACTGTTTTGGTCAGCTTTCATTCTTACTAGACCATTAGGTGCAGTACTAGGAGACTTTTTGGACAAACCTATTGATCATGGCGGTCTAGCATTGAGCCGATTCGGAGCATCGGCAGTATTGTTTGGTTTTATAATTGTCTGTCTACTGGTATTTAAACATAGAGCCAGTGCTAAGTCTCATTAAAGGCGATCTGAATAAATGTATATCAGTTAGTTGAATATAATAAAAGCCTGTAAGCGTATAATATCGCCGAAATTTAATATAGTTTATGCTTTTGCCCTATATTTTGTGGCGTATTTTTAGTAGAATCCTTCTTTACCAATTACCGACAGAGTGCTATGACCAAGTTTATATTTGTGACCGGTGGGGTAGTGTCCTCACTAGGAAAAGGTATTACCGCCGCTTCTCTTGCTGCCGTCCTAGAAGCACGTGGCGTGAACGTTACGATGACCAAAATGGATCCGTATATCAACGTCGATCCAGGTACGATGAGCCCGTTCCAGCACGGCGAAGTATTCGTGACCGAAGATGGCGCCGAAACCGATTTAGATTTGGGCTACTATGAGCGTTTTTTACGCCATTCAAAGATGAGTAAGAGCAATAACTTCACCAGTGGGCGCATCTATCAGAACGTTCTGAACAAAGAGCGCCGCGGTGAATATTTAGGCGGTACGGTACAGGTGATTCCGCATATCACGGATGAAATCAAAAGTAAAATCCTTGCCAGTGGCGAAGGCTATGATATTGCCATTATCGAGATTGGTGGTACGGTCGGGGACATCGAGTCACTACCTTTTATGGAAGCCGTACGCCAAATGCAAGTAGAGCTAGGTCGCAATCGCGCCATGCTGATGCATTTAACGCTGGTACCTTATATCGCTAGTGCTGGCGAAACCAAAACCAAGCCTACTCAACATTCGGTAAAAGAGCTGCGTTCTATTGGGTTGCAGCCTGATATCTTAATTTGCCGCTCTGATCATCATATCTCACAAGACAATCGCCGCAAGATTGCGCTGTTTACCAACGTTGAAGAGCGTGCGGTTATAATGTGTGAAGATGCGCAAAGTATCTATCAAATCCCGCGCACCCTGCATGAGCAAGATCTTGATGACTTAATCTGTGAGCGTTTTGGTCTTGATTTGCCGGAAGCGGATTTAAGTGATTGGGATAAAGTGGTCGAAGCGCAGCTGAATCCTGAAGCGACGGTAACAGTAGCGATGGTTGGTAAATATGTTGAATTACCGGATGCCTATAAGTCTATTAACGAAGCTTTGCTACACGCTGGCATCACCCATAAAGCAGACGTCAAAATCGACTATATCGATGCTGAGTTGTTAGAAACGGATGATGCTTTATTTGCCCGTCTTAACGATGCTGATGCTATTTTAGTACCAGGTGGCTTTGGTGAACGCGGTACCAATGGCAAAATGAAAGCCATTACCTATGCGCGCGAAAATAACGTGCCCTATTTAGGTATCTGCCTTGGTATGCAGTTGGCTGTGATTGAGTACGCTCGTAATGTACTGCACATCGATGCCAACTCTTCTGAGTTCCACCGCACGGCGGCTGAACCTATCATTGGTCTGATTACCGAATGGTTAGATGAGCGCGGCGAATTGCAGATTCGTAGCGATGATTCAGATCTTGGTGGTACCATGCGTTTGGGTGCACAGCAAGCTGAACTGGTTGCTGGTAGCAAGCTTGCCCAAATCTATGGCGCAACCAATATCACTGAGCGTCATCGCCATCGCTATGAGATGAATAACCGCTATATCGAGCCATTAGAGCAAGCAGGTATGAGTATCTCAGGTTATTCTGCCAAGCAGCATTTGGTCGAGTCGGTCGAGATTCCTAACCACCCATGGTTTGTCGCGGTACAGTTCCATCCTGAATTTACCAGCTCGCCACGCGGTGGTCATCCACTGTTTAATAGCTTTGTAAAAGCAGCAAGAACCTATAGCGATAACAAATAATCTGTATCTTACGACAGCTTGATAGTGATGAAAAAGACTGATCTTCGGATTGGTCTTTTTTTATTTAGCCTTTTTTTGATGGTGGTTTTTATACATGCAGTTTTTATTATTGGTGAGTTGTGGTTCATGGTAATGTCTAATTACGCTTGGATACTTTTTTTAATCCGGCTATCGGTTACAATACAGAGGAGTAATAATAACTGCTAATAACAATAAAGAGGACAATTGCTTCATGGAACATTTATTAACGGCACAATCGCATATTCAGCTTAACACGCCAAATGGCAATACTATTAATATTGGCAACGACCAACCGTTTGTATTATTCGGTGGTATGAATGTCTTAGAATCAAAAGAGTTGGCGTTTGAAATTGCTGAGCAATATGTGGAGATATGCCAGAGTTTGGGTATCGGCTATGTATTTAAAGCCAGCTTTGATAAAGCCAACCGTTCAAGCTTGCATTCGTATCGAGGTCCTGGGCTAGAGCAGGGTATCGACTGGCTAGGTCAGATTAAAGAAAAGTTTCAAGTACCGATTATTACTGATGTGCATGAGCCCTATCAAGCCGCACCCGTTGCTGAAGTTGCTGATATCATTCAGCTTCCTGCGTTTTTATCACGTCAGACAGATTTGGTCCATGCAATGGCTAAAACAGACGCGATTATTAATATTAAAAAGGCTCAGTTTTTAGCACCGCATGAAATGCGTCACATCGTTAATAAATGCCTTGAAGGTGGTAACGACAAGCTCATACTTTGTGAGCGTGGTAGTGCCTTTGGTTATAATAATCTGGTCGTTGATATGCTGGGCTTTGATACCATGAAGCAGATGGATATACCTGTGTTTTTTGATGTGACCCATAGCTTGCAGCAGCCGGGTGCACGTAGTGATAGCGCAGGCGGACGCCGTGAGCAAATCACAACCCTTGCACGCGCAGGGATGGCAACCGGATTGGCAGGGCTGTTTTTAGAAGCGCATCCAAGTCCAGAAACCGCGAAATGTGATGGCCCATGTGCACTGCGTATGAGTCAACTAGAGCCGTTTTTACGTCAATTGAAGCAGATAGATGATTTGGTCAAAGGCTTTGAGGTATTGGATACGCATTAAGGATATCAACGAGAGGATAGGACGATGGCGATTAAAATAGCACAAGTGAGTATCGAAAATATCGATGACACTGAAGGGTTAGAGGGCGTGATGACGGCGTTAAAAAACATTACCGGTGTTACTGAAATTGAGCTAGAACCTGAGAATGGTATTGCATTCATCCGTTATGATGATACGCAAACGACCATCCATGCTTTTGTCGCGGCCATCAGTATGGTCGATTACGTTACTCAGCCATTTCCTATCGATGCCCCGCAAAATCCACGTTATCATGATTAGCAAATAAGGCATTGGATTGTGGGTGATGATTTTTATGACGAAGCCTTTATTAAAAATACTTAAATAAAACGCACTTTAATAAAAGGCTTTCATAAATATACAAGCAATCAAACTTGTTGTTCAGCCTCATTCGGCTTATGCTAGTTGAGTGCTGTTCTTATGGTGTTTTAAAAAACAGCGATGAAAGCAGTTTATTGAAGCGATAAAAATATACACTTATAAAAATAAGGAAGTCTTCATGGCAAACCAAACACGTATTATTAAAATTGACGGTATGACTTGTGGCGGCTGTGTAGCAAGCGTCCATAATGCCACCGCCGATATCGATGGCTTAGATGATATCAGTATCGAGCTTGCCGACAATCAAGCGACCGTCACCTTTGATGATAGCAAAACCAGTGCAGAGAGTATTGCTGCTGCTATCGATGAAGCTGGCTTTGATGCGACCGTCGCTAACTCGTAAGCGTTGTTATTTAATTAAATAAACCAGCTATTATGGCTGGTTTTTTAATGATCAAAAATTATTGGTAGTAGAGTCTAAATACAGTTTTTTCTTTTTCAATATTGCTGAATAAGCTGAAGTGATTGAAACATTTGAATTGCTACCAATCATGACCATTTAAGATTTATCTCAGTATGTTTAGAGAAATACCCTTTAAATATGCTGAAATTCAGCCTAACCGTATCTCTTTAGTATGAGTGGCCTGTTTGATTAAGATATTTATCTATCCACTGAGCTGTTTTTCTAGCTCAGACGAATTTATAACGCTATAACGCATAAACGGCATACCGAGTTTTATTTATGAATGATTCTACCCCTACCGACAAACATAACACCTACGATGTAGAAACTGACATTCAATCCGATACGATGCTTGCGCCACAGCGTGCGCACCTGCAGCTATCGATTGATGGGATGACGTGTCAGGCTTGTGCCTCGCGAATTGAGAAGGTGCTGAATAAAAAGCCGTCAGTATACGAGGTGAGTGTAAACTTCGCCGGTGAAACTGCCAATGTCGATTATGATCCGACCCAAACCACGCCTGAGCAAGTGACAGAATGGGTGAATAAAACGGGTTTTGTGGCCAATTTGCAAGCAGCCGATAGTTTATTTGCACAAACGGATACGGTCACTAAATACCCTTGGCGATTGATTGGGTTGTGGGTTTGCTTAGTGCCGTTTTTAGTCGGTATGGCAGGCATGCTTGTTGGGCAGGGTATGGCGTGGATGCCATCCGTTTGGATTCAGTTTATCTTAGCGACGATTGTGCAATTTGGCTTGGCGTTACCCTTTTATAAAAGTGCTTGGGCATCTATCAAAGGCGGTTTGGCCAATATGGACGTGTTGGTAGTCATTGGTACGGTAACCATTTGGGCATATTCTACTTATTTATGGCTGACACATGGCGATGGCACTTTAAACAGTCTATTGCAAAGTGGTCACGCTGGGGGACACGGCCCAGCAGTGTATTTTGAAGCAGGGGTGATGGTCATTGCTTTTGTGCGTACCGGTAAATATCTTGAAGAGCGCACCAAAAAGCACAGCTTAAACAGTATCGATTTATTATTGTCATTAACCCCTGATGAAGTTGAGCAGCAGCAACCGAATGGCGACTTTCATAATGTTGCCCTACAAGACGTGCAAGTGGGAGATGTCTTACGTGCTAAGCAAGGGAGTCGCGTAGCAACTGATGGTAAGGTCATCGGTGGTAGTGGTTGGTGTGTAGAAAGTCATTTGACTGGTGAATCAGTACCACTCAAAAAAGAAGTAGGTGACGGACTGCTAGCAGGTGCTCTCGTTGAGAATGGCAGCTTACTCTATCGCGTCAGTGCTAAAGGTAGCGATACTAAGCTTGGCGATATGGTACAAGCGCTCAGCGATGCACAAGGCTCGAAGGCCAATTTGGCGCGACTTGCTGATAGAGTGACGGCAGTATTCGTCCCAGTCGTAGTCGCCATTGCCCTTATCACTTTCGGGCTGACGTGGTGGCTGACGGGTATGGTTGATACCGCCTTAATGCATGCGGTGTCGGTGTTGGTTATTGCTTGTCCCTGTGCCTTAGGCTTAGCAACGCCAGCTGCTATCATGGCTGGTATGGGCGTCGCCGCGCGTCACGGCGTATGGTTTAAAGACGCACAAAGCTTAGAGGCAGCAGGTAATATTGATACGGTCGTACTTGATAAAACGGGCACATTAACCATCGGTAAGCCGACTATCGTCGATCAGGTCATGGTTGATAAGTCACTTGCCGTTGACGATGTCTTGCAAATTGCTGCAAGTGTTGAGGCCCATGCTAGTCACCCGCTAGCGACCGCATTGATTAACGCGGCTACCGAGCGCGACTTGCCGTTGATGAATGTGACTGATATTAGTGTTATCAAGGGCGCTGGCATACAAGCAAATATCGAAGGCTTAGGTTTGGTAAAGGTTGGCACCGCAGAGTTTGCTCATTTAACGCTGCCAAAACTGATGCCAAAGGTATGGCAGATTGCCAGTACGGTTGCCATTAGTATCAATAATGAGCCGCTAGGCGCTTTTGCCCTTGCTGATGACTTAAAGGATGACACTCCGCAAGCCATTACCGCACTACAGGATTCTGGTATCAATGTCATTTTGATGAGTGGTGATAAGCAGTCTGTCGTCGATCATGTGGCAGGTCAGCTAGGTATCGAGCAAGCTTACGGTAAAATGAGCCCACGTGATAAAGCCAGTCAAATTGCCCTATTGCAAACGGCCGGTCATAAAGTGGCGATGGCTGGGGACGGCGTCAATGATGCACCAGCAATGGCAACTGCTGACGCTAGCTTTGCCATGTTTGAAGGCACTGATGTTGCGCAGCATAGTGCCTCTGCGCGCTTAATGGGTGAGTCGCTCATGCATATTGATGCGGCGCAAAAAATTGCCAATGCAACGGTGCGTAATATCAAGCAGAATCTATTCTTTGCCTTTATTTATAATTGCCTTGGTATTCCGCTTGCAGCTTTTGGTTTTTTAAATCCCATGATTGCCGCCGCTGCGATGGCGCTCAGCTCTATTTCGGTATTAATGAACGCCCTACGTTTAACGCGATTTAAAACAGAGGTTGAGCTGGATAACACAGTCTCTGACTCCCATGCTGATAGTAAAGATTTAACAAAAGTATAAGTATTAAACCACTTGCGATATCGTAGGAGCAAATAGGGACTAAAACGAGTCTTTAATGTCTGATATTGCTGCCCATATCTAATTTTATGGGCGCAAGTTGGTGTAAGATAAGGGAAGTTTGGCAAAATTTATGCTATGATGCCAAGCATTATAGCTGACGCTTAAAGCGCCAAACCAACTTTTAACTATTCGCAAAATCATGCGCTGAATGAGTCGATTTTACCCATCGTACAAACAGGCAAAGTTGGTTTGCGTATAGTAGCTATACGATATTTTGCTTTATCTTTTTTGTATTCTAGTTGCCGTTATTTATCCCACAAACTTGGCATGACCAAAGGAATTAACAGACATTATGTACGCTGAAGAAACCACCAACGTCGCCGCAATTAAAGACATTCGCGCTCGTGAGATTTTAGACTCACGCGGTAACCCAACGATTGAAGCTGATGTCATCTTAGCTGACGGTACGATTGGACGTGCTGCTGCTCCAAGTGGCGCGTCAACAGGCTCACGTGAAGCGCTTGAGCTGCGTGATGGCGATAAAGATCGCTACATGGGTAAAGGTGTCAAAAAAGCCGTTGCCAATGTTAATAGCCAGATTCGCAGTGCGTTGATGGATAAAGACGTCACTGAGCAGCAAGCCATCGATGATGCGATGATTGCGTTAGATGGTACAGAAAATAAAGACAGTCTTGGTGCTAACGCGATGTTAGCTGTGTCTCTTGCAACGGCAAAAGCTGCTGCCAAGTCACAAAGTCTACCACTACATCAATATATTGCTAACTTGCGCAATCAGACGTCACTGACGATGCCTGTACCGATGATGAATATTCTAAACGGTGGCGAGCACGCGGATAACACGGTTGATATCCAAGAGTTTATGATTGAGCCTGTTGGTTTTACTAGCTTCTCAGAAGCATTGCGTGCGGGAACAGAGATTTTCCATAGCTTAAAATCTGTCCTAAAATCGCAAGGCTTGAATACAGCAGTCGGTGATGAAGGCGGTTTTGCACCAAACCTACGTAGCAACGAAGAAGCCATTACCGTTATCATGCAAGCGATTGAGCAAGTCGGCTATAAAGCTGGCGAAGATATCCATTTGGCTCTAGACTGTGCTGCTAGCGAGTTTTATAAAGACGGTCAATATGTCTTGGCAGGTGAGGGCAATAAAGCTTTCGACAGCCAAGGTTTCTCAGACTATCTAGTAGGTTTAGCACGCCAATATCCTATTATTTCTATCGAAGACGGCCTTGATGAGTCAGATTGGGATGGCTGGAAGTACTTGACTGAGCAGATTGGTGATAAAGTTCAGTTGGTCGGTGATGATTTGTTTGTGACCAATCCTGCCATCTTGCAAGAAGGTATTGATAAGCATATTGCCAATGCCATCTTGATTAAGTTTAACCAGATTGGCACTTTATCAGAAACCCTAGATGCCATTTATTTGGCGAAGAAAAATGGCTATGCAACGATTATCTCGCATCGTTCAGGTGAAACTGAAGACAGTACCATTGCAGATTTAGCGGTTGGTACGGCTGCTGGTCAGATTAAGACGGGCTCTCTATGCCGCTCAGACCGCGTCGCCAAATACAATCAGCTATTACGTATTGAGCAGCAAGTACGTGCAAGCTATCGTGGTCGTGAAGAGTTCATCGGTCTACGTGGTTAAAAAGCTAAGAAGTTGGGCTTAAAACTAAGTGATATATTGTCATAAATATGGGGATATATCGCTTAACAACGTTATTAAGCCTAGCCAGTTTTTACTTTAATTCATTGTCCTTTCATCGTTTGGCGTAATCAATTTATGAAATACTTTAGCCAATTTATCCTACTTGCGTTAGCCGTTGCGGTGTTGTTAGGACTGCAATATCAGTATTGGCTGGGTGAAAATGGACAGTTTGAGCATAATAAATTGCTGACACAAATCGAAAAGCAGCAGCGTCTAAATGACAATCAAGTGGCCGCAAACAACTTGCTACGGACTGACGTTCATGACCTAAAGACCGGTCTTGAAGCAGTAGAAGAGCACGCTCGTTTAGATTTGGGCTTGATTAAACCAAATGAGACCTTTGTACAAGTATCAACCGCGCCTACGACGCACAGTCGTTATTAATCACTCTTAGTTTTATAAAATGATGGTCTTCTATTATCTATAATAGAGATGTTGTTTACCTTAAAATCTTTTTTTAAACCTCTATCTTTTTCATTCTTCATTTCTATCCAATCATATCGTCATGGAATTTAACCATGAGTACGACATTATGAATCCTGCCTTATGAACACCACTCCTAATATACATACCATGATTGTCGCTGCTGGTCGCGGTAGTCGTTTTGGTTCCGCTATCGCCAAACAATATACCGAGCTGCAAGGGCAAACTTTGCTACAGCATAGCGTGGCACGACTTGAGTGTAGTGCTTATATTGATAACTGCTTATTGGTCATAGCAGCAGATGATAATATGGCACAAACGCTTAATTTTGCGCTTCCTATACAGTATGCCATTGGCGGCGCTGAGCGTTGGCAATCAGTCCAAGCAGGGGTAGAAGCCATTCGTCAGTCAGGTGCTGATGATTCAGACTTGGTAGTGATACATGATGCCGCGCGTCCTGCTGTATCCAGTGAGGATATTAATAAGGTTATTGAAGCGGCGATGCTAGAGCCTTATGGCGCTATTTTAGCCACACCGGTGGCTGATACGCTGAAAAAGTCCTACTTTCATTCTGCCGCCCAATCTGAGACTATAGACAGCTTTACAGATAAGCTTGCAAATAGCGGCAGCATCCATTCTTACGCTAAATGTACTATCGATCGTAGTAATATGTGGCAAGCACAAACGCCTCAAGTATTTCGCCTAGGACAGTTGCAGCGAGTTTTATCTTACGTTGCTGAAAATCAGCTAGATATTACCGATGAAGCGAGCGCTTTTGAATATTTAGAGCTACCGATTCGTCTGGTAGCGGGCAGCCGCCAGAATATTAAACTTACTTATCCTGACGACGCTATTTTGCTCGCAGCGATTCTTACCGCCCAAACACAATAATCAGCATTGTAACAACTCTACCGCTCTCTTTATCATCTTACCTGAATTTTTCTTATCCATATTTTTCACTCTTAGCATTTGCGTTATAAACGTTAAAAGGTCTCAAGATTAAAATTGAGTCCTTTTAGCGTATTGCATCATGCTGATTATTTCCCGGTATTTTTAGAGATTTCTCACTCTCTTTATTCCAAAACAGCAACAAAAATGCATACTGAATTCTATATGTAAATAAATCTAAAGCGCAGTTTAGTATTAATAATTAATGACTGACGATAAACATATATTGCTTTGGTCACGAAATTAGCCTATGATGTAACCAACTTAATACAATTAATATAAACATTTATAAATCAATGATATAAAAGTCGGTTTGCTATCCTCAACTGCCTTGTCAGTATTTTTTATACTAAAGTTAGTATGGTTGTCTTAGCTACATTTACCTAAAAATAGGGAGAAGCTGATTGTCAACAGTCAATGATTCGACAAATCCAGTAAAGCCAGATCTCTGCCAGCTTGTATATCTGAGCCACATTACGTCGACTGGTCTTGCAAGTTCGAGCACGCTTAACGACATCGCAGAAGTCGCCATTAAGCATAATAAAGCCGATAACATTACGGGTATTCTTTGCTACGGCAATGGGTACTTCTTGCAATGTGTGGAAGGTTCTGAACAAGCATTAACCAATCTAAAAAATCGCTTATTGGTAGATGATCGACATAAAGATTTAAAGATACTGGATTTTTCAGCCATTACTGAGCGCCGTTTTGCTGGTTGGTCGCTACGTTCTATTACCCTTGAACGTTGGATGATGAACGAGCCTAAACTTAAAACCTTTATGCCGTTTAAGCCCAATACTTGGAAATCTAATGAATGGCAGGAGTTTTTAGATATTTTGCAAGGTTATTATGAAGAACAAGAAAAGACCGGTGAGCTTGATACACAGCCGATAAAATATAACACGCTAGGGGTAACCTTAGGTAAGGTAGTTGGACAGCACCAAGCCTTTTTTCTCATTCAGACCATACTAGGCAGCTTGATTGTATTGGCGCTACTTTGGCTGATGCTAGCAGATAAGTTTTGGTAGAGTGTTCTAAATAATTAAAACGATATATTTAAAAGCCAGCATAAACCGCTGGCTTTTTGCTGTCGTAAAATACAATAAGCAGATTACCCTTTACTTATACAAACCCATAAGAAATGAACAGGCATAAAAAAACCCCAATCACAAAAAATGTGATTGGGGTTTTTGATGGTACGCTTATTAGTCTTATCGATGCTTTACAGCAAACTTGCTAACAAGTGACGCCAAATAGTGGCGTCCCCAGGGGGATTCGAACCCCCGTTACCGCCGTGAAAGGGCGGTGTCCTAGGCCTCTAGACGATGGGGACTAGTACAACGCTTCAGCTGCTTTCACCATTTATGCTGAAGTGGTGCGTATTCTAATAGCGTCTACGTTTTCTGTCAAGCCTTTTTCTTCGTCTTTTTAAAATTAAATATCTTTTCTTGAGTGCACGACGTGGATGTAGGTCATTACGCTTTAAATGATAACGGATCCATAACGATGTACAAGTGCTAATGGTTAAAGCGAGGAGCATATAACCGATGATGGTTGCCCATAACTTAAACTGTGGATCCATAGCAAATTCCCTTTCGTTAAGCTCAAATAATCCATAACAGGTTATGAACTATAAATAGCACTATTAGTTGAGTTTAACAATGTAGGACATGTGCTTTATGTTATTTTCTATCTCTATCAGTTACTTATAATGCGGTGTCTGCCGCGCTATCTTCTGGCATCTCCGAATTGCTCTGTTCGACATGCATCGCATTAGCTAGCATAGGGTAGCTGTTCAGGATATGACAAAAGAGCTCGGCAGTCTTTTGGGTATCATAGAGCGCTGAATGAGCGTCTTTGCCATCAAAGTCAAGCCCTGCCGCTTTACAGGCGCGTGCCAGTACGGTCTGCCCAAATGCCAACGCAGACAGCGTCACAGTATCAAAAACTGAGAAGTTATGAAACGGGTTATGGTTTTTGCTATTGGTACGCAGCACCGCCGCATTTAAAAACGCCAAGTCAAAGTGCGCATTGTGTCCAATTAGGACGCATTGACGGCAGTCCTCAGCACGGCGCACTTCTTTTAAGCCTTTAAAAATACGGCGCAGCGCTGTTTTTTCATCTTCGGCAATGGCTTTACGTAGTGGGTTTTTAGGATCAATACCAGTGAAGGCAAGGGCGCTTGGCTCGAGATTTGCGCCTTCAAAAGGCTCGATATGAGCATTGAAAGCCTCGCCTGGATAAAATATTCCCTGCTCATTCAGTAGCACAGGAATACAGGCAATCTCTAATAAGGCGTCAGTTTGCGCATTAAAGCCCGCAGTTTCCACATCGACCACAACAGGTAGAAACTTACGAAACCGCTCTTTTAAGGTCATGGGTGTTTGTTGGTCTGTGTTGCCATCGATCGTATTGGTTACATTGTTTTCAGGTAGGGCAGCATCGTTTTGAATGGTCATATCAAGTTAAATCACTTTTATCAGTCGTACTGTGGCATTGAATTAAAAATTAAAGAGTTGAATTAAAGTATTGAAATAAAAACTACTAAAAACAAACATCCTATGATACGAGTATTGCTCTTGCTAAGGATATTGCCTTTTTAGCAGAAAAGCATTATCTATCATAGGATAAAATGCAGAGGGTTTTACATCGTTGCTGTTAGGCTTTAATAGACCAAGGTAACATCTCGCCAGCCATTAATGGCGTTAACGACGAGCCATCAAAGTAAGGGTAGTTAGTTGGTACTTGCATCGGCGTATTTATCAAAGTAATAGTGCTTTCATGAACAGGTAGGCCATAGAACTGAGCGCCAAAGCGGCTCGCAAACCCTTCTAACTTGTCTATTTTACCCACGCTATCAAAAGCGGTGGCATATAGCGGTAGTGCAGTAGCGGCGCTGTAACAACCAGCACAGCCGCAAGCAGATTCTTTCGCGTCCGTCGCATGAGGTGCAGAATCCGTGCCTAAAAAGAATTTCGGATTGCCACTGGTGGCCACATCCAACAATACTTTTTGATGGCTTTCACGCTTGAGGATAGGCAAGCAATAAAAATGTGGTTTGATACCACCGACCAACAAATGATTGCGGTTAAACATCAGATGCTGCGGCGTAATAGTAGCAGCAACTTGATTGCCTTGCGCTAAGACAAAGTCAGCAGCATCACTGGTGGTGATATGCTCCATCACAATTTTCATGGTTGGAAATTTGAGGATGATTTGTGCCAATACTTCGTCTAAAAAGCGTTTTTCACGGTCGAAAATATCGACATGGTCGTGAGTCACTTCACCATGGAGTAGTAAGGGCAGATTGTATTTTTCTAATGCTTCAAAAACATCGACGCAGGCATTGATATCGGTGACGCCATCAGCAGAGTTGGTGGTTGCACCAGCAGGGTAGAGCTTGACCGCTTGTACGATACCTGATTTTGCAGCCATTTCAATATCGTTTGCCGTGGTTTTATCAGTAAGATACAAGGTCATACGTGGGTCAAAAGCCGCTTTACGCTCAGTGCTCAAATCACTTGCTTGTAGCTGCTGCATGATACGTGCACGATAAGCCTGGGCATCATCGACATTTTTAACAGGTGGCACAAGGTTTGGCATACAAATGACGCGGTTAAAGCTCTCGGCGGCATGAGGAACGGTGGTTGCTAACGCTTTATCATCGCGCAAATGAATATGCCAATCATCTGGCTGGAGGATGGTTAATTCTCTAATCGAATCAGTCATGGTGTCATCGCGCTCTATATCGTCATATACGGGAGTAAAAGGAAGTCTTGCTGTGCCGCTATCATAACAGATTTGCCTACTTGACTAAATATGCGGCGAAATATCTGTACATAAATGATAAGCGATTTTTTGCCCGATTAACTTTAGCTAGAGTTTTTAGAATGTGGTTAGAAATGATGGTTGATTAAGTTGTCTGATATTTTAAATAAGCCTATTTCTAGAATTAACCTCAAATATAAGGGAAAACCTAGTAGCTGATAGCCGTGCCACTTTTGCCGTTAGTAAATATGATGTACACTGAGTAGGCAATCTGTCTTTTATTGATTTCATCCCCTCATTCGCATTTTACGTCCCATTAAATGTATTCGACAATAAATTCTTATATTAGGAGTTCTTCATGGCTCAGCTTGATCCAAAAACTATTAATAAAATCGTCTTGGCATATTCAGGTGGTCTTGACACCTCAATCATCGCCAGATGGCTACAAGAAACCTATGATGCAGAAGTGATTACTTTCACCGCTGACATCGGTCAAGGCGAAGAAGTTGAGCCGGCACGTGCCAAAGCTGAAGCGATGGGTATCAAACATATCCATATCGAAGACTTACGTGAAGAATTTGCCCGTGACTACGTATTCCCGATGTTCCGTGCCAATGCCATATATGAAGGCGAGTATCTGCTAGGGACTTCTATCGCGCGTCCACTAATCGCTAAGCGTTTGGTTGAAATTGCTAAGGAACACAACGCCGATGCCATCAGTCATGGTGCGACCGGTAAAGGTAACGACCAAGTACGTTTTGAGCTTGGCGCGGTTGCACTATCTCCTGACGTTGTAACCATTGCGCCGTGGCGCGAGTGGGATTTATCAAGCCGTGAAAGCTTGATGAAATATGCTGAAGAACATAATATTGCTATCGATTATGCCGGCAATAAGAAAAAATCTCCGTATTCAATGGACGCCAACTTACTGCATATTTCTTATGAAGGCGGCATCTTAGAGGATCCATACGCCGAAGCAGAAGACGATATGTGGCGTTGGTCAGTCAGCCCAGAAGAAGCACCAGACGAAGCACAATACTTAGAGCTAGAATACAAACAAGGCGACATCGTTGCTATCGATGGTGAAGCGCTTAAGCCTTATGAAGTTATGATTAAGCTTAATGAGATTGGCGGTAAGCATGGTATCGGACGTTTAGATATCGTTGAAAACCGTTATGTCGGTATGAAATCACGCGGCTGTTACGAGACGCCAGCGGGTACCATTATGCTAAAAGCGCACCGCGGTATCGAATCATTGACCCTAGATCGTGAAGCGGCGCATCTAAAAGATGAGTTGATGCCACGCTACGCTAAGATTATCTACAACGGCTATTGGTTTAGCCCTGAGCGTATGATGCTACAAGCCTTGATTGACAAATCACAAGAATATGTCAACGGTACAGTACGCGTCAAATTATACAAAGGTTCTGTAAGCGTCGTTGGTCGTAAGTCAGATGACTCACTATTTGACGAAAAAATTGCTACTTTTGAAGACGATGCTGGTGCTTATGATCAAAAAGACGCCGAAGGTTTCATTCGCTTAAATGGTCTACGTTTAGCGATCGAAGCCAGCCGTGGTCGTGATTTATCGAAGTAAGCAATTTGTGCTAAATAAAGCATAAATGTAAAATATGAATAAAAAAAGGCGCTATATTAATAGCGCCTTTTTTGTGGGGTTTTTTGAAGGTTTTTCTCAATACTATTTTAGCTACTTAAGTAACTATGTACTAAGTGTTTCCATTTATCATTGAGTCACCTCTGGTGCCTCAGCATCAGCCTCATCATCGTCTAACATAACAATGGCCACATCTTGCTGTTGACGATCTTCTATAAGCTCTTGTTCTATCACCTCTTTTGTCGCCAACAAGACGCCGTCAGATTTTTGGTTTTGATATTTGAGAGCGGCAAGCCCTCCGAGAATTCCGAGAACAACAATAATAATCAGGATAACGGGATTTTTCCAGAGAGGAATAGATGCGTCGTATTCAATGGGCTTTTCACTGGTGGTGGTCGGTGTATTATCGTTATTGCCACCGATTAAGCCCAAACTGACCAAAGGCGGTTTCGGTGCGCTGGCAGGTTCAGAGGTGATGCGTAGTCGGTTACGTTGTAAGTATATTTCTGAAATCTTGGCCAGTTGCAGCAGCCAGCGTTGGTGTGGCAAGCTGATAGCGGTCATTTCTGCAAACATCAACAAATCGTTATGTTTGCCTTGTTGGGCATTTGCAGAGGAGCGCCCGATGACTTTTAAATAATTACTCGTCGCTAGTTGCATATCTTGCACAGGCTGTTGATTTTCAGGCTTGAATGTCGTTAATTCATGCCAGTAAGGATTGAAAGATGGCGGGGTACCAGTGAGCTCTGCTGTGCTTAATAAGGTACGTTCCGTGTTAGGAGTGTTTTCAGCTTCTGCTTTTATTTCTTCTGCCGAGTTTAAAGCGGCTTCAATCGATGCGGTCGGACCCTCATCAGCCTCATTCAATTCAACAGAAACTGACGTTGGATCATTGGCGGCAAAACGAGCAGCGAATAAAAACTGTGGTTGTAAGGCGAACCATTTATCCATCTCGTCATTATCAAGTTGGCTATATTCGGCTAAAATAGCCAGCTCACGTAAGGCTATCACGCATAGAGAGGTGAGGAGTATCTGTACTTGCTGAGTCGTTGCGTCAATCTGTTCAGCAATATAATCACTCGCTTTAATCACACGGGCATTATCATAGAATATGGCATCCGCCGCTTCATGGCGATGATACAACGTCGCATTAATGGTCGAAAAATTCATTGAGTTATATTGGCGTAGCTCTTTGACAGCGCCGCGACCAAACAGCTTTTTGCTCACGGCTTGCCCATCATTGTGCTGCTGATAAGCAAGCAAGGCACTGACAATAGCCTGCAAACTGGCATCCATCGCCAGTCGAGCTTGTGGTAATGAAAGCTTGGCAGCATCTGCCAATAATGACACCATCGGCTTAGTATCTTGATAGAGAAAATCATACATCGACACACGTGTCGGTGAAATAGTCGTCATAATCTGCTAGCATCAAAAAATGTGCCCCTATATTACGGTGCCAAAGGCCTTGATACAATCCCTTAATAATAGAAAAATTCAATCAACTTACTCATCACGCGGTCAACAATGACATCCATTAGATCAATGACCGCCGGAATCTATTTATGACAAATAATGAAAAACTTACCGAAGAGTTTAACGAAAGTTCTAATGTGCAGTTGGTTATTAATATTGCTCAGCAAACGCTCACGCTCTACCAACACAATAAAGAAGTGACTCAATATACGGTGTCTACCGCTAGAAATGGTATTGGCAGTCAGCAAGATAGCGGCTGCACGCCACTTGGCAAACATTTTATCGCCCAAAAAATAGGTGCAGGTGAACCCATGAATACGGTGTTTGTAGGACGCACACCCACTGGCGAGATATATGATGCAGAGCTTGGTAAGCGACACCCTGAGCGCGATTGGATATTGAGCCGTATTCTTTGGCTAAGTGGTCTCGAAGAAGGTTGTAATAAAGGCAGTAATAGCCAAGGTGGCTGTGATACCTATCAGCGTTATATTTATATTCATGGTACGCCAGATACTGAGCCGATGGGCGTGCCACTCTCGCATGGCTGTATACGTATGCGCAATGAAGATATTGTTGAGCTATTTGAGCACGTGCAAGAGGGCACATCGGTGACGATTATTGCTAATTAACTACTATCCATTAACGGTTTCGGATGAAATTATTTTTACTAAAAAGCTTAAGTAAAACAGAACTACTTCATAGCGTGATTGATAAAATAAACTTTATAGACTATAGATATTATTTAGTATATTGATATAATAGCTTCCTTGTTCATAATTAACGTGTCATGCCAAGCATGGCTCGTTTAATCTACATTCTATTATAATTACAAGGACAATGATGATGTCTAAAGAAAGCCTAGTCACTTTACAACAAGCCTTTGATGAGCGCCGTTCAATATACGCATTGGGCAACGAGCTACCAGTAGCGCCACAAGCGATTGTAAATATAGCAGAGCGGGTTTTATTACATACTCCTTCTTCTTTTAATTCACAATCTTCGCGTTTGGTCGTCTTGTTTGGTGCAGAGCACCAGAAATTGTGGGATATCGCTGAAGAAAAACTGCGTCAAGCAGTCGGTGATGGCGACTTTTCTGGCAGCAAGCAAAAGCTGGATGGCTTCCGTGCCGCCGCTGGTACCGTGCTATTTTATGAAGATAAAAATGTGACCAAATCACTGCAACAACAGTTTGCGCTATACGCTGACAAATTCCCAGTTTGGGCACAGCAAACCTCAGCCATGCACCAGTATGCCATGTGGACAGAGCTACGTACTTTGAATGTTGGCGCCAACCTACAGCACTATAATCCGCTTGTTGATGAAGATGTGGCTAAGGCTTTTTCTATCCCAGATAGCTGGGAATTGGTGGCGCAAATGCCGTTTGGTAATATTGTTGAGCCTGCTGGCAAGAAAACTTATCAGCCAGTCAATGAGCGTATGAAAGTATTAGGCTTATAAAAGAGCTAAGCTCATACAAGAACTGGGCGTAGCAAATGCGTGCTAATTTTTGATGTATGATTGACTGAGTCGAGTCGTTAAGTTTTCAACATGGCTTAGTTTAGTCATCCAAGCGAAAAAAGCTCTTTAAAAAAAGTACCTTAAAAAAAGACAGCCCATATAAAGTGAGCTGTCTTTTCTATGAAAGAATTTTATCATTCTGCTATGAATATTTTTACTAAAATATTGAGCTGTCTGTCACCTTAGCCAAGCATTTTTCGGTATGCTTATAGTCTATCGCAAGCATTGCCGCAAACCAGCCAGCGCCATATAAGGCATTGATATCAGTCTCTGATTTCAACTGATAGCACTGTTGATATGTTAGATGATTGCGATATTGATTCAAGGCCGTTTGCGCTTTCACCACACGTTTTAGCCAGCGTTTGGTTTTCTTTTTTGACTTTTTCTTATCTAATAAGGGCGCGGCGAATTCACTGATATAAAGTAAGGTTGTTAACTGGTGATGAAGCTCATGAATGGCTTGCTCTTCATCGTTATCATCTATATCAATGTTTTCTATATCGTCATTTTCTACATCAACGTTTTTTGAGTTGATGCTTCCTGAGTCAATATCTTTTGAACCAACACTTTCCAAAGCTTTATTTTTCAAATCATTATTTTCTATAGTGATGCTATCAAAGTCAGCACCCTTTTTACTCTGTAACATTTGCGCTGTTTTGCCAAGCTTCGCATACTGTTTAGATAGCGTTTTTGCCAGCTTATCGATGACGGGTTTATCAGCTTGCGGTTCAAGGCTTGGGTCACTCATGGTAAAAGCAATCAGCTCAAGTAAGGTCAGCTGAAAATCATTGGCGCTGACGGTATCCTTTGGGGTCATCTTTAGCGCATCAATGTCTGCTGTCCAATCGACGATAGGTGCGCCTTGCTGTTGTAAGTCAGGCTCTATGTGCGAGGCGAGATAGGTAAGCTCTCGGTACTCACTCAGTAACGCCGCTGTTTGTTTTAATATTGGTAGCCAGTCTGGATTGATCTCGTCAGAGTAGCTGGCAAATACTTGTAGAGCAGCTTGCAAGCGGGCAGTGCCGATATACAGTTGTAGGATATGGTCATCGTCGTCGCTGCCAGCCACGATAGCACTGCTATTTGGTAGTATTTGCAACAGACAGTTATGCACGGCTGCACGTATAAAAGCAGGTATGCTGCTGTTTTTGTTGACAGTTAGTCGGTTGAGGTCAGCGCCAACCGCTGGGCTATGATTTCGCTCAGTGATTAGCAGACCACCGCGCTCAGCTTTGGTCACCGTAGATAGGCAGAGTTTATAGCGCTTACACCAGGTTTTGGCGGTTGTAAATAAGAAATCGATATCGCCTGATATCAGCTCAAACTCAATTTCTTGAATAGCGGTGCGATAGGTTTCATCATTACCGTGAATAATTTCTCCATAATCGTATGCCATCTCAATATGGTTATTCGATTCATCGTCACTATCATCTACCAGCAATCGGGTAGTGCGCTCTACATCGGTCACATATAGCCGTATGAGTTTTTTGGCCAATTTCTTTAGCTTAAATTTAGCCAGAGCAGGAGCGACAGAGGTGTTTTTATAAATGCTTAAATCAGGCATGAGCGTATTACTCTCGAGCATCGCCTGTACCTGCTTATTATCCAGTACTGCATTGTGTTCTAAACGTGCCGCAATACCGTCGCCGCCTGCTTTGATAGTCTGTACCCAAGCATCGCCTTCTTGACGAATACGTAAGCCAATACCTGCCTGTGCAAGCTGTTGGTCAGGGGTGTCGTAATAATGGGCAGCCAGTTGCGTCACCTCGGAAGATTTGATTTGTGCTTGGCGCAGCAAACCTTTTAGTCTCGACTCTGGTACCAAAAATTTTAGCTCTATCTCTTGCATGATGGCTCCCGATTGTTTTAATAAAATGTCAGTGATTACCATCGTATGAAAGCTACCGGTGAATAACAAGTAAAACTTTCGTTTTGGTTGGCTGACTTAAGCTATATGAGTGCTGAACAGTCACATTACTTATAGCACATAAAAAAGCCGCCCTACAATGTAGGACGGCTTTTTTTATAAATTATTCTTATAAAATGTACTTATAAGTGGTCGGTGATTAGAACTGGTTCATCGTGTTCTTGCCGCCGCCAGCTTTAAGGGCGTTTTCACCAGAGAAGATCTCTTTATGATCATCGCCAAGGTCCGAGCCTGCCATTGCTTGGTGCTTAACACAAGCGATGCCTTCACGGATTTCTTTACGTTGTACACCAGCTGCATAAGCAAGCATACCATCTGCACCGAAGTAGCCTTTAGCAAGCTCATGAACGCTAAGAGCAGTCGTGTGGTAAGTAGGTAGCGTGATTAAGTGATGGAATACACCTGCTTCACGTGATGCATCACGTTGGAAGTTTCTAGCCGCTTCGTCAGCTGCTGTATCAAGTTCAGTACCATCGTAATCAGCACTCATCAAGTCATCTTTATTGTATGCAGAGATGTCTTTACCTTCTTCTTCCCACTGAGCGATAACTTGCTTACGGAAGTTAAGCGTCCAGTTGAATGATGGGCTGTTGTTGTATACAAGCTTGGCTTTAGGCTGTTGTTCTTTAATACGGTCAACCATCATTTTGATGTGTTCTACGTCTGGAGTTGGTGTTTCGATCCATAGTAGATCAGCACCGTTTTCTAGAGCGGTCACACAGTCAAGTACAACGCGGTCGATGTTCGTTTCTTCACGGAACTGATATAGACCGTTTGGCAAGCGAACTGGACGTACTAGTTTGCCGTTGTGCTTAAGCAAGCTGTCGTTTTCGTTTGCGTTTTCTAAAGTCACTTCTTCCATTTCGATGAAGTCGATGTATTTAGAAGCAAGGTCACCTGGCTCATTTGATACTGGAATTTTTTGCGTGAGTGATGCGCCTTCAGAGTCAGTACGAGCAACGATAATACCGTCTTCAACACCAAGTTCTAAGAATGCATAACGAATCGCATTTAGTTTAGAGATGAAGTCTTCATGCGGTACAGTTACTTTACCCGCTTGGTGACCACATTGCTTAGCGTCAGATACTTGGTTCTCAACTTGGATAGCACAAGCACCAGCTTCAATCATTTGCTTAGTTAGCAAGTAAGTCGCTTCTTCGTTACCGAAACCGGCATCGATGTCAGCAATGATTGGCACAACGTGTGAATCAAAGTTTTCGATTTTTTCTAGGATAGCTGAAGTGTCTTGACCGGCTTCTTCTGCAGCGTTTAGCTCACGGAAGTAATCGTTTAGTACCTTAGCATCAGCTTGACGTAAGAAAGTGTAGATTTCTTCAATTAGCTTAGGTACAGAGGTTTTTTCATGCATAGATTGGTCAGGAAGAGGACCAAACTCAGAACGTAGAGCTGCAACCATCCAACCTGATAGGTAGATGTAAGTTTTAGAAGTGGTACCAAAGTATTTTTTCTTAGCGTACATAGTTTGCTGGGCAACAAAACCATGCCATGCACCTAAAGACTGCGTGTACTGAGACGTATCATTGTCATAGTCTTCCATATCTTGACGCATGATTTTTGCAGTATATTTGGCGATATCCAAACCGGTTTTAAAACGGTTTTGTGACATCATACGTGCCGCATCAGTCTCGCTAATGTTCTGCCAGTTACCGTGCTTTTGCTTTAATTCACGTACTAAATCGATCGCTGATTTATATGCAGTTGACATCTATAGTCTCCTTGGTGGGGTGTAAAAAAACGAAAAATTAATTGTTAAAACAATTAAAGATGGGGCAACTAACTTTGTATCTTACTAAAACATAAACCTGATTTTTATCGTCGCCGTAATAAGCTTGTATGAAATAGGATATGAGTGCTTGAATGACAAAGCGAACTAAATATCATTAAAAGTTATCTATCCAACCTTACTTACCCTAAACAAAACTGCCTGTTAATACAAGGCGATTGCTGAACTTGTCAGTTAAAAACTGTTGAGTTTAAAAGGAGTGAGTAAAAATAGTTGTTGACGATCAAGTGATCATAGCTGGCTGATAGCGGTATTTATTAAAAATGTTCTATGCTTAAAAAGCATCTATAAAAGCTTTGAGTATTTATGGGTCAGCGGTGTCATATTTAATGATAAGAGGTGTTACAATAATCAATGCTGTCTATCTATAAAATAGGCGATGAGAAGATAGTTTATGATGGTTTATTGTCCACTCAATCGTATCTGCTATTCCGACTTATTTTCAAAATACTTTTATTATTAAGCGTTTAGACTCATTATATTTAATGCTAAAAGCTTGTTTTTACAGTCTTGGCTGTATTTGGTCTACGGCAATCACTATAACTGCCTTACCAAGATTTATCTAATTTATGATTATTATCTTGGGTATTTTATTTGGTTATAGTGTATATAAAACAATGGCTTATGATGGTTAAACTAGGTTATAATAGAGGTATTCTAGAAGAATTCAGTAAAAAATATACTTATATTATGCTGTTATAGTAGGTTTAGTTAAAATAACAGTGCGAAAAATACCAAGTTTGCTCAAGCTTATTGTGGTATTTATTCTAAGGTAAAGAGAAAAATATATGAATTTGCAGCGGGTTGATTTGAATTTATTGGTACATTTAGATGTGCTGCTTCGCGAAAAAAATGTGACACGTGCTGCTGAGCAGCTTGGCATTACCCAGCCTGCGATGAGTAATATTTTGCGACGTTTACGCAAACTGTTTAATGACCCATTATTGGTACGTTCATCAGAGGGTATGACGCCAACTGAGCGTGCGCTTGAGCTGCAACCACGCATTCGTGAGATACTGGCAGATTTGACGCAAGTGCTTGAGCCGCGTACCGAGTTTCGCCCTTATAGCACCTCCCGCGTTTTCCGTATTATGACTTCAGACTACGCTGAGGCGACTTTGGTGCCAAAACTGGTTAAAGCCCTTCGCTCTGAAGCGCCCAATGTCATTTTAGATTTCTTGACGCCATCTGACGTTTCATACAGAGATATGGAGCAGGGACGGGTAGATTTGGCAATCAACCGCTTTAACGAGATTCCACAAAGCTTCCATCAAGTATTGGTATGGCGTGATACCTTCAGCTGCTTACTATCTTCTGAAAGTCCTTATGCTCATCGCTTCAACCTCAAAAATTATCTAAAAGCCCAGCATGTTTGGGTATCTAAAACCGGTATGGGTGTTGGCTTTGGGGTCAATCCAGAAAAATCTGGCGGACTTGGCTCTATCGATCAGGCGCTGCAACGCTTAGGTCAAAAACGTCAAATCAGTGTTTTTACCCGTCACTATCAAATGCCTGCCATGCTCGCGGCGAACAAGGATTTGGTTGCAACCTTGCCCACTCGGGTAGCAAAAATGCAGGCCAATAACGACAGTATCATCATGGAAGAGCCACCGTTCTTTATTCCTGAGTTTGAGCTGACCATGGCTTGGTCACCCTTATTGCAACATCATCCGGCCCATCGTTGGTTACGCCAACTTATTATGCATGTGGCACGTCAAATCGTCGATGAAGAAGATAATCCACCACAAGAAATACCAACTATTAATCATTTATTCTAATAGAGTATTGATAATAAGACTGTCATTCAGTAAATCTAAAAAACCAGCCCATGCCTCATGTGCTGGTTTTTTATTTGTTCACTTTCTTATTTATTGAGCTGCTAGAGTTATTGGCTTTTTATATAAATTCGGCTTATGTGAGTTCAATTGCTCTTTATAGCAGTGTCACATTCTTAACATCTTACGCACACTTCTTCATAACTTGTAAAAACTATCGACTGCATGTTTTGCTATGCTCATTAAACGTTAAGAAAAAAGATAACGGAAATAAGCACTGTTAAGTTAAACATACCAATAATGTTGTTTTTAATACTTTTAACTTATTTGCATAAACCTCAATCTAGCTGTTTGTTAGTCATTCATAAGAATCCAGATAGCGCCTGTCTTAACTGCAATTTCCACTCGATAAATAATAAACAAATCAATAAGGATAATAATCATGGCAGATATTACTACTGTGAACCCAGCGACGGGTAAAGATATTGAAAACTACACTTATATGAGTAGCGATGAAGTCAATAAAATTATCGATGCCTCGCACAAAGCGTTTTCAGAATGGCGTTTGGTCAGTGCCGATGAGCGTGCCAAAGTGATTAACTCTATTGGCGAGACATTGATGAAGCATAAAGAAGAACTTGCGAAGCTGATGACAGAAGAGCGCGGTAAGACGTTAGAGGCGAGCTTAGGTGAAGTGGATTTATGTAAAGCGATTTGTGATTTTACTGCTGCTGAAGGTATTGCTGCGCTAGCCGATGATGAGCGCGATATCGAAGGCATTAAGAAAGGTTTAATCAGCTACAATCCTATCGGTATTATCTATGGTATTCAGCCATGGAACTTTCCTGCTTATCAAGTATTCCGCTATACTATTGCCAATCTAATGGCTGGTAATAGTATCCTGCTTAAACACGCTTCAAACGTGACGGGTTCAGGTTTGTTGATTGAAAAAATCATGCACGAGTCCGATCTGCCAAATGATTTATTCCGTACGCTCATCGTTAATCATGATCAGTCTGAGCAAGTTATTGAGCATGAAAAAGTGCGCGGTGTGACATTAACGGGCAGTGATGTCGCCGGTCGATTGGTGGCGCAGCAAGCGGCTAAAGTGTTGAAAAAGACCGTTATGGAGCTTGGTTCGAACGATGCTTTTATCGTGCTAGAAGATGCCGACTTAGACTTAGCGGCTACTACTTGTGCGCATGCGCGTCTATACAATAACGGTGAAACCTGTATTGCTGCTAAACGATTTGTTGTCGTCGATAGTGTTTACGATAAATTCCGTGATCTGGTTATTGAGAAGTTTAAAGGCTATAAAGTCGGCGATCCAATGGAAGAATCGACTGACGTAGGGCCGATGTCAAGCAGCAAGCAACGTGATGAGTTGCATAAACAAGTGCAAGAAAGTGTCAGCAAAGGTGCGACCATTACCTTGGGCGGCGAAGTACCTGATAAGCCGGGTGCCTTTTATCCACCAACGATTTTGGAAAATATCAAACCAGATCAACCCGCTTATAAAGATGAGTTATTTGGTCCGGTTGCAGCGCTCATTCGTGCCAAAGACCAAGACGATGCTTTCCGAATTGCCAATGATAGTCGTTATGGACTCGGCGGTGCTATCTTCTCAAAAGACGAAGAAAAAGCGATTCATTTAGCCCAGCAGCATTTTGACACCGGTATGGTTTACATCAATGGCTATAACTTAGTCAATCCAGGATTGCCATTTGGTGGTGTTAAAGACTCAGGTTATGGTCGTGAGCATGGCGGCTTTGGTATCAAAGAGTTTGTCAACATTAAAGCCGTGCACGTGGTTGGTAAAAAACCTATTTAATTATTAAAATGTTTTAGCCTTGTTTTTTTAAATGCCTCGTTATTAAATAACGAGGTATTTTTTTTGCTATAAATTACCGATCATTTAAGCACATAAAAAAAGCAGAACCAGTTATGGTTCTGCTTTTTATAAAATATAGCTCTATATTTAAAGCTTTAGTGCCTAATTATTTATCCATAGCTTTAAAGGTAAAGCGGGTAAATAAGATGATTCAGCATCATTATGCGGATTATTCAGATCAATGATACCTTTAGCAATCAGTAATATCGTCCATGGTAGCAATTGATGCTCACCCTGTTGTACGCGTGCTTGTAGGCTATCAGCAGTGTCTTTTTGATTGACTTCAAGCAGGGCTTGGGTCAAAACAGCACCGGCATCAAGCTCGGCGGTGACCACATGGATACTACAGCCATGGTGGCGTTCACCAGCTTGTATGGCACGCTGATGGGTATCAAGACCCTTATAAGCAGGCAGCAGAGCAGGATGCAGATTAATCATCGGCGCAGGGGCATTATCGATAAATGCGCCACTTAATACGCGCATAAAGCCCGCTAAGACAATCAAGTCGGGTTGCCAAGCGCTTAGCTGCGCGCTGGCATGGGTTTCAAAGGTTTTGATGCCCATGCGTTTGCCGCTCGCAACGTGTGACAGCACAGCGACTGGAATAGATGCGTCATTGGCACGTGTGATGGCATAAGCGTCTTCACGGTTACTGATGACACCTACTATTTCAATCGGTAACGCCCCAGCTTGCATGGCATTAATCAATACTTGCAGGTTGCTACCACTACCAGATACCAGAACGGCAATGCGTAACGGCTTATTATTAACTTTTGTCTGACTGTCTAACATTAATGGTACACCACCGCATCCGCATCCGCATCCGCTTCACGCTTGACCATCTCACCGATTTGCCAAGCGTTTTCGCCTGCATCATTTAACGTTTTGATAGCAGCTTCTGCTTTATCTTTAGGGACAACGATGACAAAACCAACACCACAGTTAAAGGTACGGTACATCTCGCTTTGCTCGATATTACCTTGGGTTTGTAGCCAAGTGAATAGTTCTGAGAACTTCCAGCTGTTGGTATCAATGCTAGCGGCTAGATTATCCGGTAGTACGCGTGGTAAATTATCGGTCAAACCGCCACCAGTGATATGTGACATGGCATGTAAGGATGAGCTACCAAGAGTGTCTTGCAATGCTTTAATCGCTTTAACATAAATGCGAGTAGGTGCCATTAGTGCGTCTTGAATAGGCTGGCCGTCTAATTGCTCATTGCTAGTAGTAATATCAACGCCGCTGACTTCGATGACTTTACGTACCAATGAATAACCGTTTGAATGCGCGCCACTTGAGGCAAGGGCGATTAATACATCGCCTTCTGCCACGTTTTCACCCGTAATGACTTCTGCTTCTTCGACTACGCCGACGCAGAATCCCGCTAGGTCATAATCATCATCTTGATACATGCCAGGCATCTCAGCCGTTTCGCCACCGATAAGTGCGCAATTTGATAATTTACAGCCTTCACCAATGCCAGTGACAACAGTAGCAGCAACATCGACATCAAGCTTGCCTGTCGCATAATAATCTAAGAAGAATAATGGCTCAGCACCGCAAACCAATAAATCATTGACACACATAGCGACCAAGTCGATACCGATCGTGTCGTGACGGTTTAGCTGTAACGCCAGTTTAAGTTTGGTGCCGACACCATCAGTACCCGAAACCAATAACGGTGAGGTGTAACCAGTCGGAATACGACAAAGCGCCCCAAAACCGCCAAGTCCGCCCACAACCTCAGGACGAGAGGTGGCTTTTGCCACTGATTTAATACGTTGAACCAACGCATCGCCAGCATCAATATCAACGCCAGCATCTTTGTAGCTTAAAGAAGGCTTGTTACTCATGGTCATCTCACAAATTTTATAGGGAATGAAGATCTGTCAATAGAAAAGCGGATTGGTCGTGTTAATTTTGCAGATAGTGCGCGCATTATACCCAAAAATGACCCTCACTCGCAAAGCAACTTAGCAATATTTGGCTGATATTTGAAGAAGATTGATAATAAAGACTCCATAAGGCTCAATAAAAAATTAAGAAACAAAAAATGACTGCTTTTTTGTTGTACTCTGCGATAATAGAACGCCAAAGTCGTTGGCAAAACTTACTGCGACGACAAGGGTAAATATCATTATAAATATAAAGCTATTAACCAGCTATTTCAGTTAACAGACCATCGTACGCCAGTATTTTACATTGACTTAATCGTAGGGTTACCCTCCATGATAAACCAACCCATAGACCCCTTTTTCCGACGCCTATTTATCGTCGTTGCTCTTGTTGTGGCGGTATTTTTATTATATTTGATGATGCCGGTTATTGTGCCGTTTGTCGTTGCTTTCGTGCTGGCTTATTTATTCAATCCGCTGGTCAAGCGCTTATCAAAATACATCAAGCGTTGGATAGCCATTATCATCGTTTATTCGACGATTACGCTAGGCATGGTTCTACTGCTTTGGTGGTTAATACCAACTTTATGGCACCAGTTGCAAGCGGCGTGGGACTACTTACCAAAGGTGTTAACTTGGTACAATGAAGTGGTACGTGGATGGTTTGTTAACAATAGCCGTATTCGCTTGCCAGAGCTTGAGTCAAAAGGCTTTTCTGAAACATTGGTTGAGTATATGCAGACCAATTATAAGTTTGCCGATGCCAGTACTATGATGAGTCAAATACTGTCCTCAAGCATGAATTTTATCAATAGTGCTGGGCTGATTGTATTGGTACCGATTTTGACCTTTTACTTCTTGTTTAATTGGGATCAGCGTTTACAGACATGGAAGATGGCGATTCCAGCACCTTACTGCAAAAAAGTGATAGCGATTGCTCAAGAGTGTGATCGGGCACTGATGGCATTTATTAAAGGTCAATTATTGGTAATGGTGTTACTGGGCGCAATTTATGCGGTACAGCTACAATTGATTGGACTTGAGCTTGGCTTGATTATCGGTATGGTTGCCGGTATTGCCAGCTTTGTGCCATATTTAGGCTTTGGGATTGGTTTTATTGCCGCAATTATCGCCTGCCTGTTCCAGTTTGGCTTAGACTGGACGCATTTGTCATTAATCGTTGGCGCGTTTTTAGTCGGGCAAGCCGCTGAAGGCTATATTTTGCAGCCGTTATTATTGGGCGATAAAATTGGTTTATCTCCTTTATGGGTTATCTTTGCGGTATTGGCAGGGGCAAGCTTACTAGGTTTTGTCGGTATGCTTATTGCGCTGCCAGTATCCGCTGTCCTCAACGTTTTATTCCGTCATTTGTACGCTTATTACCAATCGACTGATTTTTATAAAGGCCGTAAACAATTGGCACTGTTTGATAAAAAATAAATTGATAAGAATTAAATGGCTCAAAAGTAAGGTAAGAAAAAAGTCTGTATTAAATAAGCGTTTTATCACTCATGCTATGTCAATTGCCTAATAATTTTATAGCGCGACTAGGAGTAGCTAGTCGCTTATAAAGGGCATAAATGGGAATTGAGTGGGCTTAATGGGTAAAAGACTTGTCAGTCATTTTGCAAATATGTTATATATAGGCGCAGTATTAACGGTATTGACCGTTACTAGGTTGGCTTTGATAAGGATAAATCTTGTCGAAGCCAGTTTAAAAAATATCAGTCGTTTAGCCTTTTTAGTGATTGTGCTACGCAAACCGAGTTGATGATTCATGGCAGAAGCACAGCTAAGTCTCAATCTGGATATTAAGCATGATGCGAGTCTCAGCGACTTTGCCGGTCCGGGTTGGATGTCTATTATCGATGCAGTGCGGCAGCTACATGTCGGCCTGATTGGTCAGCTGTACCTATTTGGCAGCCCTGAGACTGGCAAGTCGCATTTGTTATCCGCCGTTTGTGAGTCTTTTATCGAGATGGATAAGTCAGCAATTTGTCTATCATTGAATGAATTGATTCATACTGATGTTAATGTTTTATCCTCTTTAGAGAACTTTTCCCTGATTGCTATTGATGATTTAGAGGTGCTTGAACAGAGCAGCCAATGGCAAGAAGCTTTATTTCATCTGATTAATCGTAGCCGCGAAGGGCAGCGCCAGCTTTTATTTGCCTCTAACAAACCTGCTACAGAATTGCCATTCCAGCTAACAGATTTGCTCACCCGTTTGGCGCAATCGCCGAGCTTTAAAGTGCCTAACGGTCATGATTTGGCTGACCGCCAAGCTTTATTGCAGTCTATTCTACGTCGGCGTGGTTGGCAGTTTGATGAGCGTATTATCACTCATCTACTGACCGAAGGGCCGCATCGTATCGGTGCCATGATGGAGGTGTTGAACTATATTCAGCCAATGTTCTCCAACCTTGGTCGTAGTAATATATCCAAAGCCGTTATCAGTGATGCGCTGCGCACGATAGATGAGCAGACGCTTGCCGCAGAGCTTGCTGATATCGCGCAGGAGACGCAAGTCGATAATGATATCGCCAATCAAGACCAACATACCATGCCGCTCGATTTTTAATACTAACCGCCACCTTCTTTAGAAAATACTTTTACTATTCATGGAATAACTTATGAAAACAAACGCTTCTTTGCTAAAAAAACTGACGATGAGCACGTTGTTAATCACTGCCAGCTCAGTGTCGATGTTGTCGCATGGCGCAGTGACTTTGCTCGTTGATGACCATATCAAAGTAACGGCTATTAATGGGCAAGAAATCCAGCAAAGTGCGTTTCAGCCATTAATGAAATCCTTTACGCTAGAGCCGGGTCAGCATGCGATTACGGCTAAATATGACCGCCTATACAATTTGACCCGTGATGAGCACGATTATTTGCGTTCGGGTAACGTAAGTGTGACGGCAGAACTAGCGGATAATCAAACGTATCGTCTCACTATGCCAAATCAGCCAGAAAAATATGCAGCGGCTAAAGAATATGCCAAACGTCCAACGCTTGCGGTGCAACAAAACAACACGGTGGTTGCAAGTCAGCAGGGCGTGGCTGGCAATGAAGGGGGTTTGTTGTCAGGTTTGGGTAAAGCATTAGGCGGCGTGTTTGGGGGTGCTGATGATGCCGAGCTGCAAAACCAACGTGCGATTGCTGCTTTAGGTCAACCTACTGCCAGCACTGTAAATACAGGCGCAGTTACCACGGTTAAGCAAACGACAAGCGCTGCCTCATCTACCAATAACTTAGATCAATTTATGCAAATTTGGCTCCAAGCAACGCCCGCGGAGCGTGAAAAAATGCGTCAGTGGATGCAAAAGTAAAGTGAATTTAAAAGTAAATACTGATCGGTAAAAATTGGTAAAAGAAGCACAAAAAAAGCACCTGATTAGGTGCTTTTTTATTGTTTACTATTTTAATGATGAAAGGTTTCAGGGATTCATGTTTTAGCAGTCATTAGCCTAAAAAAGCGTTGTACATCCAAATCAATTTTTCTTGCTGCTGGACGTATTCATCAACTAAGTCGGCTGTACCTTGGTCTTCAGCTTTCTGTGCTAACGCTGATACTTCACGTTGCTCTTCAATCAGCGCTTGTAGACCAGTCACCACACCTTTCACACAAGCATTGCCGTCTTTCACGTTTTTATCTTCTTGAATACTGGTATGTTGGCTAAAGTCACTATACGCATGTAGCGGCGTGCCACCTAACGTTAAGATACGCTCAGCGATTTCGTCTATTTCTACCTGTAAGCTCGTATACAGCTCTTCAAATTTTGGATGCAAAGTGAAGAAGTGCTCACCTTTTACGTTCCAATGATAGCCACGCACGTTAATATAAAACATATGGTAGCTTGATAATAGGCTGTTTAGCTTAGCAATCACTTCGCTCATGTCTGATTTTTCTAGACCGATTTGGTTAGTCGCATTATTAGTATTACTCATAATATTATCCTTATAGTTTGAGTGTTCATTTAATAGATTGTTTATTTTTATAGACTTAATATTCGCCCTACTCAGATGAGTATAAAAGCACTAAGTTAAATATAGAAGACTAAGAGTGTAGCAAGTCATATCATTCATTGCCATGCTCGTTATTTATCTTCTATATTTTTTTATCTCTTCTACACGTTGTCTATTGATGCTTATTATAATAGCAAAGAAATTATGATAAGTTAAATTCAATTAATTTAACTATGTAATTGATTTTTATAAACCATAGAATCCGTGCTATCCAATCTATTCTACAAAGTTAATACTTCATACTAACCAGCTAGCAGCCGATTTTAGACTTTTGCAGGCGGTTGCAAGTTTTCAGGATTTAAACCTTTGGCAGGAATAACTTCTAATAAATGCTGACGTACCGTATCGATGGGAAACTTCTGTTCTTGTAAGCGTTTCGGAACGATTTGGCTACCTTGTTGACCTTTCATCTCAAACATCATAAAGATATAGTCATCAGTCTCATCCCAGCTTTTAATGGCACTCCAAGGAATGACTGCTTGCTGAGTGCTACCGGGACGCATTTGCATGCCGCGCATCTGATTGCTATTAAACATATCAGGCTGATTGACCGGCATTGCCATCACTAGACCGTGCTTTTGCACCCCCAATTTCATCTGTCGCATCTCATCAGGCATTTCTTGGTCAGCGACTTGTTTTTCAAACTCTCTTTTGACATACCATTTAAACCCAAGGGTACGAACCAATAAATAAATAACCACAGACGCTAGCATGAGCCAAAAAATAATGGTCGAGTAACCGGTCAAAAAAACCAGACCAGCAAGGGCTAAAATGACAGCCACTGCCATAATAATCCACTCTTTTATTTTAATGCTCGACAGGCCAAAAGAGGGGCTGGCACTGGCAAATAGCTCATACTGTGCTTGGTGAAATTCAGCCTCAGTTAAGTTTAAGGCGACAGGTTGTAGCGTGTAGGGGTACAGGGCCATAAAGGTTTCTCAGATACTTAGATTAAAAGCGTGGGATGAAAAGCGCCAAAGCGAAGCTGCGATGCCGTGCTTGGCTGGCAGTAGAATAAAGATATGCGCTTATCTTACCGAAAACTGCTCTTAAATGAAACATATAAGCGGGTCTGTTGACGGATAGCAGGGTTATTTCTCAGATAGCATCGTTATTTATGGGATGGTTAATCAGAGGGCTTGGTTAATAAGAGAATTATGCGGCTTATATTATGGCATCTTTACTTAGCAAAGTTGTCGTAAAAAACGGGCGAGATTTAGCCGAAATATAGCCAAAACATGGTCAAATCTGCTGGGTCTTGGTATGATAGTGACTATTATTTATTCTTATGATTGACATGGCGTCATTGCGCAGCTTTATAACGATATCATAAGGCTTTGCACGCTATTTTTTGTTTTACCTCATTACATGGCTACTTAATATAGCTACTTATACTTAGCTACTATTTTTCTCTTTTAATTTCTTACTCACTTTTAGCGCTACAGGCAACTATTATGATTGACCCAAAACTCTTACGCGGTGATTTAACGGATTTACAACAGCAGCTGGCCACGCGTGGTTATGCGCTTGATATGGCGTTTTGGCAAAATATTGAAAACGAACGTAAGTCTTTACAAGTCAAAACTGAAGAGCTGCAATCGCGCCGTAATGCGGGTGCCAAGCAAGTGGGTGCGCTAAAGAAATCGGGCGAAGATGCCAGCGAGCTGTTGGCTGAGATGCAAAGTATCAGTGGCGAGATTAAAATAGCCGAAGATGAGCTGCGTACCTTGCAAGAGCGTATTAGCCAAGCAGCAATGCAAATCCCAAATATCCCAGCAGCAGATGTTCCAGTTGGTACGTCAGAAGACGATAACGTCGAAGTGCGCAAATGGGGTACGCCGCGCACGTTTGACTTTGAGATACAAGATCATACTCATCTCGGTGAGACGCTCGGTATGCTCGACTTTGAAGCGGCAGCTAAATTGACCGGTAGCCGTTTTAACGTGTTAAAAGGGCAGTTGGCACAAATGCATCGCGCCTTGATTCAGTTTATGCTCAATACCCATACCATTAAGTACGGTTATACTGAAACGTACGTTCCTTATATTGTGAACTCTGAGAGTTTAAAAGGTACGGGTCAACTGCCGAAGTTTGAAGATGATTTGTTTAAATTGACCAATCATACCAATAATGAAGGTACAGATTTTTATCTGATTCCAACCGCGGAAGTACCGATGACCAACTTGGTACGTGGTGAGCGCTTAGATATTAAAGAGCTGCCGTTAAAGTTCACTGCCCATACGCCATGTTTCCGTAGTGAAGCGGGCTCACATGGTCGTGATACCCGTGGTCTGATTCGTCAGCATCAATTTGAAAAAGTTGAGATGGTCAATATCGCTACCGCTGAGCAATCAGATGAGTTGCTTGAGGCGATGACAGGACAAGCAGAATATATCTTACAGCAGCTTAATCTGCCGTACCGCGTGGTACAGCTATGTACCGGTGATATGGGCTTTGCCGCGCAAAAGACTTATGATATCGAAGTATGGTTACCGAGCCAAGATACCTATCGTGAAATCTCAAGCTGCTCTAACTGTGGCGATTTCCAAGCACGCCGTATGGGCACGCGCGTTAAAGATGGCAAGCAGACCAGTTTGGCTCATACGTTAAATGGTTCAGGTTTGGCCGTTGGTCGTACCTTACTTGCGGTGATGGAAAACCATCAAAATGCTGATGGCAGCATCACTATTCCAGAAGTGTTGCGTCCATTTATGGGTGGTATTGAAACCATTAGCGCTTAATAAGTCAGTTATCTATCATAATTTTCAACAATAAGCGGCGAGTCTCCAAGCGGACTCGCAGTTTGTGATTAGCAATCTAACACTGTTTGCCGTTTAACAAAACTGATGTGAGTGATTGCTAAATACAAACGCTTCTGTCAGCGCATTTTTAGTTTGGCTCATGGCAAATATGTTAATATTGCTTCTTAATTAAACACCTTGTTTTTAAGAGCGTTCATCGCGCTCTTATTGTATTGTTCAGTCGATTTTTTGCTTGTCATCCATACTTCTCATTTGAATATTAGGACACTCTATGCCAGCTCCAATTAGCGAACGTAAATTAGCCAATGCCATCCGCGTGTTGTCGTTTGATGCGGTTCAAAAAGCCAACTCTGGACATCCAGGCGCGCCGATGGGCATGGCTGATATTGCTGAAGTTTTGTGGCGTAAGTTTTTAAAGCACAACCCAGCTGATCCACAATGGCATAACCGTGACCGCTTTGTGTTATCAAACGGCCATGGCTCAATGCTCATTTATTCATTGCTGCATTTAACGGGTTATGATGTCAGCGTTGATGACCTAAAAGGTTTCCGTCAATTACATTCAAAAACCCCAGGTCATCCTGAGCTTGGCTATACCCCAGGTATTGAGACAACGACTGGTCCATTAGGTCAAGGTATTGCTAACGCCGTTGGTTTTGCTATTGCAGAGAAGACGCTTGCCGCGCAGTTTAACCGTGATGGTCATAACATCGTCGACCACCATACGTATGCATTCCTAGGCGATGGCTGCTTGATGGAAGGTATCAGCCATGAAGTCTGCTCCTTGGCTGGCACGTTAGGTCTTGGCAAGCTGGTATTCTTTTATGATGACAATGGCATCTCAATCGATGGTAATGTCGAAGGCTGGTTTACTGACGACACGCAAGCGCGTTTTGAAGCCTATGGCTGGCAGGTGATTAAAGTTGACGGTCATGATACCGATGAGATTACGCAAGCCACTGAGCAAGCGATCAAAGAAACCACTAAGCCAAGCTTGATTATTTGTAAAACTACGATCGGTGCGGGCAGCCCAAACAAGCAAGGCTTAGCGGCTAGCCATGGTGCACCATTAGGTGATGATGAAATTGTCTTAACCCGCGATGCGCTATCTTGGAAGCATGCACCATTTGAATTAGATGACGAAATCTATGAAGCGTGGGATGCTAAAGCGAAAGGCGATGTACAACAAAAGAACTGGGATGCCGACTTTGAAGCGTATAAAAAGGCTTATCCAGAATTGGCAGCTGAATTACTACGTCGTTTAAATGGCGACTTGCCAGCGGATTTTGACAAGCAAGCACAAGCCTATATTCAGCAAACGCAAGAGCAGGGCGGTGATGTTGCCAGTCGTAAAGCCAGTCAAAATGCCATTAATACTTTGCAGCCATTATTGCCAGAGCTGTTAGGCGGTTCAGCAGATTTAGCTGGCTCGAACCTTACGCTATTTAAAGGCGCGAAAGGCATTGAGAAAGACGCTGATGGCAACTATATCTATTATGGCGTCCGTGAATTCGGTATGACGGCGATTGCCAATGGTATCGCACTCCATGGCGGCTTTATCCCTTACGTAGCAACCTTCCTGATGTTTATGGAATATGCACGTAATGCTGTCCGTATGGGCGCACTCATGAAGCAACGTATCATTCATGTTTATACGCATGATTCAATCGGTCTGGGTGAAGATGGTCCAACGCATCAGCCAGTTGAGCAATTGACCAGCCTACGTACCACGCCAAACCTACGTACATGGCGTCCTTGTGATGCGACTGAATCTGCCAGCGCTTGGGTTGAGGCTATTAAGTCTGAACACAATCCATCTGCGCTTATCTTTAGCCGTCAAAGCTTGCCACATCAAGCACGTGATGCTGAGCAAGTCGCTAACATCACTAAAGGCGGCTATGTCCTAGCCAAAGAGCAAGGCGAGCTACAAGCAATCATCATCGCCACGGGTTCAGAAGTTGGTTTAGCCATGGAAGCGTATGCAACGTTGAGCGAAAATGGCGTTGGCGTCCGTGTGGTCTCTATGCCATGTGCAGAAATCTTTATGGAGCAAGATGCTAGCTACCGTGAAGACGTATTGCCAGCCAATATCCGTGCTCGCGTCGCTGTAGAAGCTGCGCATGTGGACTACTGGTATAAGTTCGTTGGTCTTGATGGTAAAGTGATTGGTATGACCACTTATGGTGAATCAGCGCCAGCAGATCAGCTCTATAAAGAGTTTGGTATTACTACGGAAGCGGTGGTTAATGCGGTAAATAGTTTGGTTTAATCAATCAAAGCTTAGACTTAGTTTTTGAGTTTATGAAAGAGCTGCTGGAGTAATCTGGCAGCTCTTTTTTTGTGGTTGATACGGTACTTCTTTATTTCTGCACTCAGAGCTAAGCCGCCTATTAATGCTACAGTTTTATGATAAATGAGTCCAAATTTTAGTCTTGTCGGTACGCTTGGTCCTACGGAAAAATATATATTATTATTAAATATGCGAAGGAAAATCATGCAAAGGTTTATTCAAATAATATCTGAAAGTACAGAATCACATATTGAAAATTTTAATAAAATCGAAGAGTTAATTTATACGGAACTTGAAAATTCAGGCTCGACTAGATTAGTATTAACGCTACAAAAGATGCAGTGGGAGAGAGCTGTTTTTGCTATAGGAATGTTTTCACTGTTTGAAGCTGAAATTCAAAATGAATTGAAAGTTGAACAAGGTTCTGCCTTTAAAGAGCTAAAGAAACGTCTTAAAGAAAAGGGTAAAAATGAAATAATCTTACGTTTTGAAGAGTTTTATTACGCAATTAATGCTCTTAAACATGGTAGGGGACAATCTTATAACAAGCTCTTAGAAAACAAGAATTTACCCTTTAAGATTAGTTCTATAAATGGCGTGTTTACAAATGAAGGAGATGTTTCAGAAATTGAAACTCTAATACTTGTTGATAATGGGTTTTTAGAAGATTGTTTAGCTGTTATTCGTATTTGTTATAATGAAATATTAAGAATGTCATCATAATAAATCGTTAAATAAGTTTTAGTGTCATTAATTAATTTTATGTAAACATCTTAATTGTTTTATCAAATATGAGTAAAACTAATGTCCCTAATGTCCACCTTCAAAGGCATACTCGGCGAGACCGTCATCAACGTGGCCATGTGGCTAAAGCTTGAAAAAGACGTCTATCATCGTCTGAATAATATCACTTTGCCATTAGCCAATGGTGGCAGTACCCAGATTGATCATATCATCGTTTCTGTGTATGGCATTTTTGTCATCGAAACTAAGAATTATAAAGGCTGGATATTTGGTAATGAAAAGCAAAGACAGTGGACGCAAGTCATTATGGGTCGCAAGTATAAATTCCAAAACCCCTTACACCAGAATTACCTGCACATTAAAACGCTAGCAGATTTACTAGAGCTGGAGTTGAGCTATTTCCATCCAATGATTGCTTTTATTGGGGAATGTGAGCTTAAGACTCGTGATGAGCTGCCAGAGCATGTATTGACGAGCGGCATGACATCTTATGTGAAGAAAAAACAAGAGACGTTATTAACTGACGAAGAAGTCATAACTATCGTTGAGCAAATTGAAAGCAATAGATTTATCAAATCGTGGCGCACCAATAGAGCGCATAAAGCCTACCTAAAAGATAAGCATAGCCAGTCAAATAAACCGACAAGCAATAACTCGAATGCTAAGTCAGTTATTAGAAATACGCCTGAGCCAATAGTAAAAGAACCTCCTAAAAAAACCATTCTTCAAAGTAGCGAAGTGCTGCGCTGGTCTGGTCAAACGCAAGTGGAGCAAGCTGACACACCTGTTACGCCGTTTATCGATCCTCAGCCTAGCAATGAACAACTTAATAATGGACAGCTTAATGATGACGAAGTTTTTATCACACCGTTTGAAGTCTTAGAATCTGAACTGAAGATTAATAAGCCTTTTATTATTGAGCAAGTCGATGTGCCAATTGTTTCCGATAATATTCCCGCTTGCCCAAAATGTCATGGTCAGATGATTCAGCGCGTCGTAAAAAAAGGGGCCCGCCAAGGTCAAATCTTCTATGGCTGTCGTCAGTTTCCGAAGTGTCGCGGGGTGGTGAATAAAAATTGAGCCCAAAACCATGCTTTGTATTTTAAACTCAATTTATTATACGCAGCTACTTTAAGCAGAAACTGGCTCACCATGCACATGATTTGCTTTAATCAGATCTGCGATTCTTTCAGCAATCATAATCGTTGGCGCATTGGTATTGGCGCTTATCAAGGTCGGCATCACAGACGCATCAACAACTCGTAATCCACTGACGCCGCGTACTTTTAGTTCTAAATCGACAACAGAGTCATCATCTGAACCCATACGGCAAGTGCCTATAGGATGATAGATAGTATCTGACTTATTGCGGATATAGCCGAGCATGCCATCCTTTTCGATATAAGGGGCAGGGTAGTCTTCGGTAATATATTTGGCGATAGGCGATTCTTGCATGATGGCGCGCGTACGCTCCGCGCCTGCCACCATATACTCTATATCTTTGGGATGTGAAAGATAGTTTGGATCAATCAACACTGCCGCTGATGGGTCAGCTGAATCAAGCCTGACTGTGCCGCGGCTTTCAGGGCGCAGATAGCAGCTATGACAAGAGACGGCAAAGCCGCGTCTAAGATCACGACCATGCTCAATCACGCGCGATATGACAAAATGCAACTGAGTATTTGGCCACTCTTTTGGATCGTCACCGACACTAAAAAACGCGCCCGCTTCTGCATAGTTGGTAGACAGTAGGCCCGTGCCATCCTTTCTCCATTGCCGAATGCTTTTGGCTAAGGTTGAAATACTTGCCATGCCAATGCCGATAACGTCGGTGGTATTGACCTCGTAATCAAAGACCACGTCTAAATGGTCTTGTAGGTTACCGCCAACATCGGGCGCATCGACTAAGACATCGATATCATGAGACTGCAAATGCTCAGCAGGACCAATACCCGATAACATCAGGACTTTGGGTGAGCCAAAGGTGCCACCTGATAAAATCACTTCATGGTTTGCCATCACCGTATGCTCGACGCCATCTTTTTCATAAGCGACGCCAACGGCTTGTTTGTCTTCAAAAATAACTCGGTTGGCTTGGGCATGGGTAATGACGGTCAGATTGGGTCGGCTTTGTACGGGATGTAGATAGGCGGCCGCCGCAGAGCAACGTTGACCTTGTTTTTCGCCATGAAAATGGGTGACTTGATATAAGCCAGCGCCGTCTTGTTTTTTGCCATTAAAGTCGTCATTTTGATCTAAACCATTGGCAACGGCAGCTTCTACAAATGCTTTTGATATCTCACGCGGACTCAGTAAGTCGCTGACGTGCAAAGGTCCGCTATCACCGTGCAGCTCATCCGAGCCATGGATATTGTTTTCTGATTTTATAAAGTAGGGCAACACATCGTCAAACCCCCAACCTTCACAGCCTTGCTCAACCCAGCGCTCGTAATCAAGCGCACTACCACGAGTATAAATCATGGCGTTAATCGCTGATGAGCCTCCCAAGCATTGCCCACGTGGTTGGAAGCCGCGACGGTTATTGAGATGCGCTTGCGGGGTCGTGTGAAAACACCAATTGTTCAATTTCAGCGGTTTACCGGGTACTAGTAGAATCAGTCCAGCTGGCACGCGAATCGCAAGGTCTTTGCCTTCACCGCCGAATTCTAATAAGCAGACACTGATGTCTGGATTTTCTGTCAGCCGGCTGGCAAGCACGCAGCCTGCAGAACCGCCACCAACGATGACGTAGTCAAACTTTGGATCAACTTCCATATTATATTCCTTATAGGATCCATGCTTATTAAAACGTGCTCGTTAAAACGCGCTTATTGAAATAGGGTACGCATTACAGTATCTATTATTTTGCTCAAATAATACAATAAAAATGAACAGGTGGTATTTTTCACAGTGTTATAAAAAATCAAACACTCAATAACACATAAGGATGTGTTGATAGGCTGTTCATGGCTTATTATTGATACAATAGCACTTTACACTGCACATATCTCTGAACGTACGATAAAGCGCTTACCTTCGGGTATTTCTAACGAAAAACTCGCCCCACGTCCATCAACCACATCAATGGTTAGATCCGTATGTTGCCAGAGCTTGTGCTGAGCCTTACCCATATAGAAGGGACAGCCAACCAACTCGCCGATGAGTACATCTTGTCCACCCACTTTAAATTCACCCAATGGATAACACATGGGTGAGCTACCATCGCAGCAGCCGCCCGATTGATGAAACATCAGCTCGCCATGCTTAGATTTTAGTAATTCGATTAATGCTTTGCAGGACTCTGTCGCTGTGACCTTCATGATGATTTCCTTATCATTTATGAATAGCTTATTCTTATCGCTGCTTTATTAAAGCAAAAATGCAATCTACCTTACGATAGATTGCATTTATTTATCTAAATTAGAACATGCTTCTAGATTTAAAAGAAGCCCATCGCTTTAGGACTGTACGATACGAGCATGTTTTTGGTTTGCTGATAATGATCAAGCATCATCAGATGGTTTTCACGACCAATCCCAGACTGCTTATAGCCACCAAACGCTGAATGCGCAGGATATAGATGATAGCAATTTGTCCAAACGCGACCGGCTTTAATGCCACGACCGAAACGATAAGCGCGAGTACCATTACGTGTCCATACACCAGCACCGAGACCGTACAACGTATCATTGGCAAGAGCCAGTGCTTCTTCATCGTCTTTAAAAGTGGTGACAGCAAGTACAGGACCAAAGATTTCTTCTTGGAACACGCGCATATCATTGGTGCCTTCAAAGATGGTGGGCTGTACATAATAGCCGTTTGCCATATCGCCATCATGTTTAGCAATTTCACCGCCGACAAGGACTTTTGCACCTTCTTTTTTACCAATATCAAGATAAGAGAGGATTTTTTCTAATTGATCTGAGCTAGCCTGAGCACCAATCATCGTATCGGTATCAAGTGGGTTGCCCATTTTGATGGCTTTAACGCGAGCAATACAGCGTTTCATAAATTCATCATAAATGCTTTCGTGCACGAGCGCGCGTGATGGGCAAGTACAGACTTCACCTTGGTTCAGCGCAAACATCACCAAGCCTTCGACGGCTTTGTCTAAGAAGTCATCATCTTCATCCATGATATCGGCAAAGAAGATGTTTGGACTCTTACCGCCCAGCTCTAGCGTTACCGGAATGATATTTTCACTGGCGTATTGCATAATTAAGCGACCAGTGGTGGTCTCACCTGTAAACGAAACTTTATCGATACGCGGGTTAGAAGCGATTGGCTTACCGGCTTCAACACCAAAGCCGTTAACGACGTTTAGTACGCCTTTTGGTAAAATGTCTGCCGCGCCTATTAAGTCAAGCATGTATAGAACAGAAGCAGGAGTTTGCTCGGCAGGCTTGAGGACGACACAGTTACCCGCGGCAAGGGCAGGGGCAATTTTCCAAATCGCCATCAGAATAGGGAAGTTCCAAGGAATGATTTGACCGACGACGCCAAGTGGCTCATGAAAATGATAGGCGACGGTATCTTCATCAATTTGGCTGATGCCGCCTTCTTGTGCGCGGATAACGCCAGCGAAGTAACGCAAATGGTCGATAGCGATTGGAATATCAGCAGCGAGGGTTTCACGTACCGGTTTACCGTTTTCGTAGCTCTCGGCGATAGCGATAGCCTCTAAATTGGCTTCGATACCGTCGGCAAGTTTGAGCAACATCTTAGAGCGTTCAGTGACACTGGTTTTGCCCCATGCGTCTTTGGCGGCGTGAGCGGCATCCAGCGCCGCTTCAATATCGGCTTCTTTTGAACGCGCAACTTGACAGAAGATTTTACCGTCGATAGGACTTGAGTTGTCGAAATACTCGCCATCGATTGGCGCGACCCACTCACCATTGATGAAGTTGTCATATTTTTTGCGAAATTGGACGGGACTATTTTCAGTATTGGGGTAGGCGTATAACATGAACGATTCCTTGTTGTGTATTATGGCTATTTAAGAACAAACGACTTAAGCATAAATATTTGGCCATCCTGACCAAGCTGTGACTCTATCCTACTGAGCTTTGGCGCTGAGTGATAATGACTTTTTATAATGATATATTTTGTATCGTATAACTTTAGGTTATGTGATCTGAGGTGGTTAAAGTGGTTCGCAAAAGGGATGTAACTGTTATAATCAAAGTTAAATAATTTGAGTGATATCAGATTCCAGCTCTCTATGTTTATTTTACGACTTTTCTTATTAACACTAATTGGTTTGGATATATGCGTCAATCTTCTGCTCTTAATATTTTAAAAACAGGTCAAAACGTGTTTTTGACTGGCTCAGCAGGTTCAGGTAAGACTTATACCCTTAACCAATATATCGATTATTTGCGTGCGCGTCGGGTACCGGTTGCTGTGACCGCAAGTACGGGTATCGCTGCCACGCATATGAACGGCACCACCATCCACAGTTGGTCAGGTATTGGCATCAAAGATGAACTAACGGATCGTGACTTGACCAACTTATCGCGCAAACAGTTTTTGGCAGACCGTTTAAAAGATACCGCCGTACTGATTATTGATGAGATATCGATGCTGCACGCCAAGCAGCTTAACTTAGTCAGCCAAGTACTTAAGCATGTGCGTAAAAACGACAAGGCTTTTGGTGGTATTCAAGTGGTCGTGGCAGGGGACTTTTTTCAGCTGCCACCAATTGGTAGTAAGGGCGAGAGCAACCGCGAGAAATTTGCCTTCATGTCTGAAGCTTGGCTAGAAGCCAAGTTCCATATTTGCTATTTGTCCGAGCAACACAGGCAGGTGAGTGAGGCGGCTAATGGCGGACTTGATTTGGACGATATTCTCAATCAAATTCGTCGTCAAGAAGTGACCTTTGAGGCGATTGCCGCCCTAGAAGCCACCTTTGATCAAAACGTCGATATCAAACGCACGCGTCTTTATACCCATAATCTCAACGTCAATAGTATCAATGATAAAGAGCTTGCCGCGTTAGATGGCGAGATGATGCGTTTTCAGGCAACTTCTACTGGTGACACTAAACTGGTTGAGACCCTAAAGAAAACGGTACGTACCCAAGATGATTTAGTGTTAAAAGTCGGTGCCAAGGTGATGTTTATCAAAAACAATACCGAGCTTGGGGTGTCTAACGGTACGATGGGCGAGCTGATAGGCTTTGCCGCGGTTAAAATCGATGATAGTAAAGACAACAGTGATGATTTAATTGAAGATGATGACAGTGCTGAAAGTGATACTGATAAGAATATAAAAGGCAAAGATGAAAAGACCACAAAAGAGAAAGACAAACCAAAAGCCAAAAAGCTAACGACACAAAAAATGCCCGTGGTTAGGCTTAATACTGGTCGTGAAGTCATCGCTGAACCGGAAGAATGGATTATCGAAGATGAAACGGGTGATGTACTGGCAAGCTATGAGCAAGTGCCATTATGCTTAGCTTGGGCAATTACCATTCATAAATCACAAGGTATGACCCTTGATGCGGCAGAGATTGATTTGTCACGTACCTTTGAGTTGGGTCAAGGTTATGTAGCATTGTCACGACTGAAGTCGCTGGCGGGTCTGCAACTACTGGGCATGAATGATATGAGCCTGCAACTCGATCCGTTAGCACGTGGGGCGGATAAACGGTTTTTAGCGCTGTCTGATGAGGCTGATGCCAATTATGCGATGCTTGATGAAGAGAGTATGACGCAGTCTCATGAGAAGTTTATCCTAAAGTCGGGTGGAACCCTTAGCAAATCAGTCATTGACGCCTATGCCAATCTACAAAAAAAGCGCCGTGAGCAACAGCAAGCGCAGCTAGATAAAAAACAAACACTTGGCAATCAAGTCTCTGATAAGTCGGACAGCACCTTGCTCGCCACACGAATACTACTAGAAGAAAGCTTATCTATTGCGGAGATTTCTCAAGCGCGTCAGCTTTCACAGGCGACCATTATGCGTCATATTGGCGAGCTGAAATCCCAAGATCCAAGCTTAGCTTGTGATCATTTGCGACCAGAATCTGAGGTTATGACGGCAGTGGGCAATGCGTATGTTGCGATTAAAGTCGCTAATAATCCAAATGACTTTAATGACGATGGCAGTATTAAGCTGCGTCCAATCTTTGATTATCTTAAGCAGAGCATCGATTACAACACCATTCGTTTGGCATTGATTTTTATCACGCCTTAGTTAAAAGTTAATCAATTATAAAAAACCAATGATAGTGAGCAAATCATAGCAGCTTGTTGGTTTTTTCATTGGAGCGCTGAACGTACAGCGCTCAATTTTTATATCCTCCTTATGGCGATACCCTTTTATGTCTGATGTTATGCCTGATTTTTCTAGCGCCACTTATCAATTGACGTCTGACCAAGCAGCAGTATTTCCTACTACTGGCGAGCACACACGGCCACTGAGAGTCGCTATTAATGGTTTTGGTCGTATAGGGCGTAATGTGTTACGCGCCTTGTTAGAGCGTTTTGAGGTGTTGGGACGTGCTATTCATGTGGTGGCGATTAATGATTTGGCACCGGCGGATATTTTATTACATCTATTAAAGTTTGATAGTACCCACGGTCGCTTAACCCGACTGGGCGTTAGTGCTGATATTGTGATGAGTGAGGTCGATGCTGGCAAAGGGCATAGCAATATAACTGTTAATACCGCTATTAACAAAGATACTCAGCTGTGTCTGACTAAAAACAACTTAACGTATTGCATTAAGATGCTCTCAGAGTCAGATCCAAAAAAACTACCGTGGCAGGAACTGAGTGTGGATGTAGTGCTAGAGTGTACGGGTCATTTTCGCTCTTATGAGCAAGCTCAGCTGCATATAGCAGCGGGCGCCCAGCAAGTCATCATTGGTGCAGCGCCCTTTGATGATGTCGATGCTTGTATCGTTATGGGCGTCAATACTGACGAGCTAACGCGTGCGCTACCGATTATATCGAGCGTTTCTTGTACCACGCAGGCATTGGTGCCGCTGATTGATAGCCTTGATAAAGTGTTTGGCGTCAAGTCAGCGATGATGACTGAGATTCATGCCGTGACTGCGGATCAGACCGTACTAGATCAAGCACATCGCGACCCAAGGCGTGCGCGTGCGTCTGGCCACAATATCATTCCAACGACTTCTAGCAGTATCGCTGCGACCGAGCGCGTATTGCCAGCGATGGTAGGTAAGATAAACGGTCATTCAATTAGAGTGCCAACCATTGATGTCGCGGCTATTGATGTGACCTTTGTATTTGATACAGCTGACGTCAGTATAGAAGCGATTCGTGAGGTGCTTAAAGCTGCTAGTAAAGGTTATTTGCTCGATATCATGGCTTATACTGATGAGCCCTTGGTCTCAAGTGACTTTATCCATCAAACAGAGTCACTCATTATCGATGGACAACAGCTTATGCATGTAGGTGACCAGTATAAGGTCTTTGCTTGGTATGATAATGAATGGGGATATGCTAATAGGCTGCTTGATATGTGCTTACACTTAGCTTCGAGTAAATAGCTTTGAATAAACAGTTTCGAGCAAACGGTAAGTTATTGATTTAAAACCAGCTGTAAATTAATTGCATTTTTTTATATTATACGCTTGCATTATCTAATGATATCTATATAATGATGCACCAATGGAGACGTGGCAGAGCGGTTGAATGCACCGGTCTTGAAAACCGACAAGGGTTCATAGCCCTTCGAGAGTTCGAATCTCTCCGTCTCCGCCAAATTCAAAAAAAGCCCCAATCAGTAATTGATTGGGGCTTTTTTTATGCGATGTTTTTGCAGGTTTTATAACCGTCGGCTTATTTCGTTAGCAGCTCATCAAACTCAATTTCTTGCCCATCCACTAACACTAGCTTACCTTTGCTAATCTCAATACTTATCCCTGTGTTATTTTTAATCGCACGCATCACATTGATGTCTTCAATACTGCTTTCAATGATTATTTTGCCCGATTGTTCTGGTTCGATTGGCGGTTTGAACTGTGTCAATGGAACATTAAAGCTTTTACTTTTGGTCAAATGCTCTTCTTTCATGGTCAGCTTACCTTTAAAGCTTTTAATCGCTACCTTACCGTGGTTTGAGAGCATAAACGGTAGCTTCACTTGATTTAAGCTATCATTATCACTGGTCTTGACTGGTAGTAAGGCAACAGGATAATTTTGAGCTTTGGCCGTACCCACTTGCTGACTGGTCACAATAGGGCTTTTTTTGCCGGTTGGATTATTTGGATGTAGGCGCTCATACTCACGCTGTTGGATAAGTGCTTGCTTAATGGTGATACGGGGCATTGCTCCCGATTCATAAGCACCACTGAGCTTCATACGTAGCATGTAGCGACTCAATAGCTGTCGATCGCCCTCATTTAAACGCTCAAACGTATCGCCCAGCTTCTTTTGCCATTGGTCAGAGTTGGTCGGTATAGTCTGCTTAGTTGGATCCGCTGGCGGTTGTAAGCAGCCATTGATAGCAGGTAGTATCACCAAAGTAAGTGCTAATAATATGGCCTTTCTCACATGGCCTACATGGCGTGCATTGCTTGCAGGTTTGTATGAACCAATCATCTTATGCCTCCTTCTCACTCTATATAAATGCTAATAGCTTTTATACCAATATAGCGCCTATGATAATTTTGTATGTTTGTTTATCGCTAATAGCCACTTGACGTTATTAGGTTCATTGAGGAGGGTATATTTTAAATAGCAAATTAACTGGTAAAAAAAAGACTAAGCGCTATTAAGCAAACTTAGTCTTTTTATTCTGTATGTATGATTACCCAACCACTAGCCTTACTATTTATCTTGTAATTCAGACAACGGGTGAGTAGTGTTATTATTATGAGTCACTACAATCGCCTCATCAATAATACGTTGGCTGACACCGCGCTTACGCAGACTTTCGATAAAAACTTCATCATGAGCTAGGGTATAATCCTGATGATCGCGATCCAGTCCTTGACGAATATAAAGACGAATTAGTCCTTGAATACGTTTAAAGCCCAACTCTGACGAGGTAGACTCTAATAATCTAATCATCTCTTCAGACAAGCGAATACTGATCGGACGCGTGATTTTTTGCGGGTGATCAGAGAACTTATTTTTTATGCGCACAGGTATCATAATAAACCATTACTTTTAGTGAGTAGGAGTAAAGCACTCAGGGAAAAACTGACTCAGTCACAGCTAACCTTACCATACAACAAAAGCCGCTAAAAGAACACCATGGCCGTATTAATATTGTGCGGCCTTAGACCGATGCGATTAGTGGCTAAAAGCTACGACCATAAAAAAACCTCCATCAGATAAGTGATGAAGGTCTTTTATAATATGGCTCTCCAACCTGGGCTCGAACCAGGGACACACGGATTAACAGTCCGTTGCTCTACCAACTGAGCTATTGGAGAATAAGTTGTTTATAACGGTTACTATCGCAAGTTTTACAAAGGCTTTGGTGAGCGCGATTGCTTGTCTTGTTTGCGTTATGTGGGGCACATTTTAGCCAAGTAGTTGTGAGCTGTCAACCTTATTACGTGATTAATTATAAATATAATTAAAATCTATAGGAAGTTGAGCATAATTACTTTTAAAGTAGATGCTTTATTGAATGTTTTTATAAACAACCCTGATGCAATACGTCTAGAATATATAAAGAATCAAATTGTGATAAAGATTGTAAAGCTTCACTCTTTTAGCCGGTTCAATTAAACCATCTCATTGAAAATAAATAAAATTTTTGCATTGCTTTAAACCTTAAAAACGCTATTTCAAGCACTGATATAAACCTATAAAATAGCCAGCCGAGCGTTTCTTTAGTATTTTGGCTTTAATTGGCTGTTTTTTAACTTTATTTGCTATCAAGCAACACGTTTTAACCAATGTTTTAACTGATATAGGTACCTTCAATATGAGTCCAACCACGATTGCTTACGGTTACCTTGCCATTGCTATTGTTTGTGAAGTGATTGGCACCACTTTTTTAGTCAAGTCAGAACAGTTTACGCGCTTTATTCCCACGCTTATTATGACGGTGCTTTATGCAATTTCGTTCTATTTATTAACCCAAACCATAAAAACCATACCCATCGGTATTGCTTATGCGTTATGGGGCGGCCTCGGTATCATGTTGACCTCATTGGTGGGGCTGTTCTTCTTTAAGCAAACGCTTGATACCGCTGCCGTGGTTGGTATTGCGATGATTGTTGGAGGTGTCGTGGTGATGAACTTGTTGTCTGATTCGGTGACGCATTAATCATTGATCATACAATATGAGAGCGTGCGCACGACTTAAAAGCAAAAAACATCTATAACTCACAATTTAAAAGATAAAACGTCAAAGATAAAAACGGTGACCATATTGACCACATTAAAGTATATCGCTCATTACTCTGAGCAGATTCAAAGCCAAGCGGCGACGCTTATTAGTAGTGGCAGATTGGGCGATTATTTGGATAAAAATTATCCTAATCGCCATCAAATACAAAGCGATAAAGCGCTGTATCATTATATTAATGACATCAAAAACCAGTATATGCGTAAAAGTAGCCCGCTGTCGCAAGTGACCTATAATAGTAAACTTGCCGTGCTCAAACATGCACTTGGCATACATACTTATCAATCACGCGTGCAAGGTAGTAAGCTGAAATCACATAATAGCATCACGGTGGCAAGTCTATTTAAAGAAGCGCCGCCTGAGTTTTTGCGTATGATCGTGGTGCATGAGTTGGCACATTTCAAGGAGCAAGAGCATAACAAGGCTTTTTATCAGCTATGCTGTCATATGGAACCCGATTATCATCAGTTTGAGCTCGATACCCGTTTGTGGTTGCATTGGCGCGAACGCTAATCTATGTTGGTAACATGGAATCTATCTAATTATTAGCAAGCTAGGCCAAAATAATGAGGCTGACTATAATGAATAAAACCGCCATTTTAAGAGTAAGGTAGCCTATGAGTGAGTCGGCGCAACAAGGTATGGCTGAAGGTAAAAAAGCGTGGCTCATTCCTGTGCTGTGTCTCATAGCGGGCGGCGGATTAATCGGTATTTCTACCAATCTAGCAAAGTTTGCCGGCGAAGTAGGTTTAACGCCGCTAGCATTTCTGTTTTGGTCCATTACTGGCGCGGCGTTTATTTTATTTAGTTATGCATTTCTACGTCATGAGCTGCCGCCTTTAAGTAAAGCAACCCTTCGCTATTATTTGGTTGCCGCATTAGTCAGTGTGGCAGGCTCAAACTTAATCTTCTTCTCCGCTATTCCACATGTTGGCGCAGGTTTTGTCGCGCTGATTATTTCGCTGCCGCCGCTCCTGACGTATCTGGCAGCCATCATCTTAAAAATAGAGCGCTTTACTAAGCTGCGCGCACTTGGCGTGGTCGCTGCACTTGCTGGAGTAGGGGTACTAGCGGCGCGTAAATTTTCCACGCCTGATGCCAGTGTGTTTTGGATTGGTCTTGCGCTTTTTGGCCCGGTATTACTGGCGATTGGTAATATTTATCGCACTTTATATTGGCCCAATAATCTTTCGCCAAGCGCGCTTGCACCCGGTATGCTCATAGCGGCCTCAATGCTGCTGGGCTTAGTCAGTATCATGCCGCACTTTTCACTGGCAGTGCCGACGACAGAGATATTACCGTTAGGGTTGATTGTGGTGCAAGCATTCGTTTTTGCTGGTCAGTTCTTACTATTATTCTTACTACAAAAAACCGGCGGCCCAGTGCTACTCAGCTTATTAGGTTCGGTCGGAGCGGTCGTTGGTGTACCTGTTGCCATTTTCTTGCAAGGGGAAAGTCCGCCAGAAGGCTTGTTTTTAGGCGCATCATTAATAGCATTTGGTGTCGTCTTAGTCACATATGGCGGCGTCAAAATGGCGACATCAGTAGCAGATAAGCGCTAAGATATAAATATATTAATTAACTTATGTTGGTATTATTAATAAATTATAAAGGCTCTTAATTTCTTCATTTGCTTTCAAAGATTTTTACCTGCAAACGTAATGTTCAATAGGTGACATATGGATGTGTTTTCGTATTGGCAAGGGTTTTATAACGACCCTTGGTTTTGGCAGTTCCCCATGGCAACGCTTGCCATCAGCACAGCAGCCTTTCTAGCAGTCGCTATTCCGTGGACAATAGTTGCTTGGCGCGACCCAGTATCCTTGCGTAAATATAAGATTCAACAAAAACCGTTTGAGTTGAAACAGTTTCTATTACCGTCTATCGGTCGCATCATTATTAACAATATTATTTTAGCCGCATTATTGGTGCTGGCTTGGCCGCTATTAAAGCTGACAGGCGTTCATAATGGTGAGATGCCTGTTTGGTATATTATCATCGCGCAGTTGATTTTCTTCGTGCTGCTCGATGATTTTTTATATTACTGTATGCACCGTTATATGCACGAAAATAAGTGGCTGCTAAGAAATATTCACAGTGTGCACCACCGCATTCGCAATACCTGCGGTATCAATGGCAATTATATGCACTGGGTTGAGTATTCATTGACGGCGTCGCTGACGGTTAGTGGGTCCAATCATTCTAGGGACGCATATCTATGTGGTCTGGATGTGGGTGATTTTACGTCAAATCGAAGGAGCAGATGGGCATATTGGCTACGATATTCCTTGGAATCCCGCGCATTTATTGCCTGTGTACGAAGGCCCTGTTTATCATGACTTTCATCATGCCAAATTTAAAGGCAATTATGCGGGGTTTCTACCTTACTTGGATAAATACTTGGGTAAGACCCATATCCCCGCGTATCTTAGTTATCTTAAAGGCAAGAAGGATGGCTTAACGCCGCTAGAGATTGAGCAAAACGAGTTAGCCGCTGAAAAACGCAAAAAGTATCTGAATAATTAAGTTTTTTGTGTTTCAGGTATTTGGCTTTAAATATTAGCAGTCTTTGCCATACGATTGAGCATGGCTGCTAAGCGCGCATTGTTATCGGTGATATATTTATCGCCAAGCGCAATTATCTCAGCCGCTGATTGTACCGTTTTGGGATAGGTGACCAGCCCTTTTTGGATGGCGTTGTTGCCATTTTCTACCATCTTAACGATGCTTTCTTTGGTGACCTCAAAATGACATTGCCAAGCCATGACCCAAGTACCCAGCGCTTTATGCCGCGGCGTTTGATAAAGGAATCCTTGTTTACGCCACGCCTCTGATGTCGCAAGAGGAATCGCTCCTCGTGGATATTCAAAACCATCGCCATGCCAATGAAAGACGGTAAAGGGCTGTTTTGGCAAGTCTTGTAATAAAGGATGCGCTTGAGCGTCTTTAGTCAACTGAATAGGTAGCCAGCCGATTTCTTTTACGCGCGCTGGCTGCACGTTGGCGCCCAAACAATGCGCAATAAGCTGTGCACCCAAGCAAACACCAATCACAGTTTTTCCGCTATCCACACTTTGTTTAATCAGCCGTTTTTCATCTATCAACCAAGGCTGGCTGTCCTCATCATGGACACTCATTGGCCCACCCATCACGATTAACCAATCAAAGCTGTCGAGCGCAGGCAAGGCATCTTGATTATAAGAGCGGGTGTAGGTAGTCGTGTGCTGATGATTATTTGCCCAGTGCTTAATATAACTGAGGTCTTCGTAATCTGTGTGAAATAAGGCATGAATGCGTAAAGTCATGTGATGGCCTCTATTAAGAAGTTATGTTTTTATGATATTAAAAGTCTACAAGGTATGAGATATCTTAGATAGTGGCAACTATTTAGAAACGCCTGATTTTCTTAAGTGCTTCATTACAAAGCTTAAAATTAAGTATTCTCATAATAAGTAAATATTGTGATAGAAAAGGCTTGCAAAGTTTTAAAAACTTGCTAAAATGCATGACCTAAATAGGCGTATAGCTCAGTTGGTTAGAGCGCTACCTTGACATGGTAGAGGTCAGCAGTTCGAGTCTGCTTATGCCTACCAAATTTAGAAAGCCCCAATCATAAAGATTGGGGCTTTTTTTGTCTATAAAATATAGGCTGTAGCAGAAAATCTCTGCTCGTATCACTCTATATTCATAATTCTTTAATCAGCTCTGAATGACTCAAAAAAAGAGTCAGTGACCAATAAAGTGGTTTTGAATAGGTATTTACAGGTATACATTGAATCGATGTAAAAAAACAGCGGTCATACATAGAGTACAACCACCGCAGGTAAAGTATTATTGATAATGGAATAGCTAAAACCTAAACAGCAGGCTTAAATTTTCTGCGGTAGATACTGCGTATCACAGGCATAAAGACCATCAAAATAGCCAATAACCATAGTACGACAGTAATAGGACTGCTCCATAGAATACTCAGCTCCCCTTGAGAAATAGACAGGGCACGTCTTAAGTTAGACTCCATTAGCTCACCCAATACATAGCCCAAAATAAGCGCTGACAATGGGAAGTTTAATTTACGTAAGAAATAACCGAAGATACCAAGCGCTACCATAAATACCAAGTCAAAGGTTGTGCTATGGATTGAATATACCCCAACGAAGCTGACGGCAGCGATGCCTGGTATTAATATATAATTTGGCACATCAAGTAATTTGGCAAACAAACCAACCAAGGGTATGTTCATAATTAACAAAATGACGTTACAGATAAATAAAGAGGCGATAAGACCCCAAACGATATCTGGCTGCTCAGTAAATAACTGCGGACCTGGTGTAATGTTATATAAAGTTAGGGCGCCCATCATGACCGCTGTTGTACCAGAACCTGGTACGCCTAACGTCAGCATTGGCACAAATGATCCACAAGCTGAGGCATTATTTGCCGCCTCTGGTGACGCGACGCCACGAAGATCACCGTCACCGAAGGTACCGGTATCACCAGCGATTTTACGTTCACTGGCATAGGTCATGGCACTGGCAATGGTAGCCCCTGCACCTGGTAAAATACCAACCACAAAGCCCATTAGACCACTACGTATCATAGCGCCTAGTGTAAAAGTAAACTCTTTAAAATTTAATAAACTGCGCTTACCTTGTTCAATGACCTTGTGACCAGTAGTGGTTTTTTCGAGCAAGATTAAGATCTCACTCACACTAAAGAAACCAATAACAATGGTGGTAAATTGAATACCATCAGACAAGTTGACAGAATCAAAGGTAAAGCGGTAAATACCGGTCACGGCATCGACACCGACCGTTGCCAGACCAAGACCAATTAACGCGGCAATGCCCGTTTTAACAGGTTGATCACCCACCAAACCGCTTAGGCAGGTAATAGCAAATACCATCAATACAAAGTATTCAGCGGGTCCAAATGAGATTGCCCACTTGGCTAATAAAGGGGCAAATAGTACCACACCGATTGTCGCGATAGTGGCGCCAATGAAAGAGCTAACAGCCGATAAAGACAAGGCAATACCAGCCTTGCCTTGCTTTGCCAGTGGATAACCATCCAAAGTTGTCATAATAGCACCGGCATCACCGGGTACGTTAATGAGAATGGCAGAAATACGACCACCGTATTCACAGCCAAGGTAAACGGCTGCAAGCAGAATGAGCGCGCTCTCTGGTGGTAAGCCAAGTGCAAAGGCGAAAGGCAGCAATATTGCCACACCGTTGATCGGACCAAGACCCGGCAACATGCCCACAATCGTACCTAAAAAAGCACCGATCAGTGCAATTAGTAAGTTCTTTGGGGTGGATGCGATAGCAAAGCCATGCATCAAAAAATCAAAAGTATCCATATTGGCTATCCTATTATCCCTGACAACAATCCGAGTGGTAATTTGACATCTAAAAATATGTCAAATAAGACATATAGGCCAATACTGATTAAAACTGAGAAGACAAGACTTTTGAGCGGATTACCTGCAAACAGCAAACCTACTGCAAAAGACATTATGATAGTAGAAAGAATAAAGCCTAAGTCTTCAAAAATAAGACCGTAGACTAATAAAGCGAGTGCACAAAGCACTAGATTTTTGATGATCGGTTTGGTAAGCCCTAGATCAATATGCTTAGTAAAACGTGCCGGACGAAAAGCGACTACTAAAGCACCAAATGCCAGCAATGAGAAGATTAAAATGGGGTAAGGACGAGGACCAATCGGATCATAAGCAATAGGGGCAACATAACCAATGGCTAAGTATATTAGAAATAAACTCACTAGCGCCATCAGCCCGGAAAACAGACGTTCCATTGTCATAAGGGGCACTCCTTAAATCTTGGGGAAAAAGGCTGGCAGATAGATATCCTGCCAGCCTTTGAAAATTCCAAAAATATTTACTCTTCAATGAATAATCTTATTGAATCTCAACGTAACTATTTGGTTTCCACTGCAGCTTCAACAAGACCATATTCAGCAGACAATTCGCGTAACTCACCCGTCTGCTTATAAACGTAGGCTTGTAGCTCTTCACCAGTCATCGCAAATGGTAGCAATTCTTGCTGCTCACGTATTTCGGCGAATTTTGGATCAGCAAGCATTTTATCAAAGGCCTGTTTCCACCAGTTATAAGCGCTAGGGCTAACGTCTGGTCCCATATAGAAGCCACGAACAACTGGCCAAGTTACATCGTAACCTTGCTCTTTTGCAGTAGGAATATCGGCCATGGAGCCACCCAACCTTTCATCTGCAAACACAGCTAGTACACGCAGCTTACCAGCAGTGGCTTGTGGCATAATCTCAGCAATACCCGCACTAACGGCTGTAATATGGTTGCCCATTACCGCTGTGATGGCCTCACCGCCACCTTCCATCGCGACATAAGTCATATCACTAGGATTGACGCCAACTGCTTTGGCTAAGATAGCGGTTTGCATCCAATCTTGACCACCGACACTACCGCCAGCGCCAAAGCTGATAGCTTTAGGGTTCTTTTTGAGCTCAGCGACCAAGCCTGCTAGATCTTTGATCGGTGAATCGGCATTGACCGCGACTGCGCCATAATCAGTACCGACACCCGCCAGCCATTTCACATCTTTTTCAGTGAATTTACCAAATTTACCCTGCGATAAATTTAGGATAGAGCCAGTAGAGAACGCAATAATGGCATTGCCGTTAGCGCGATCATTAGCAACAATCTTGTTATAAGCAACAGCACCTACGCCACCTGGCATATAGGTAACCCGCATGGGATCTTTTAGGATACCCGTCTCTTTTAAGCCTGCCTGAGCAAGCTTACAAGTCAAGTCAAAGCCGCCGCCTGGTTTGGCAGGTGCAATACATTCCGGACGTGAAGGTGCGGTCAGCTCACTTGAGCCGTCTGCGGCAGTCGCATCTGTACTGGCAGTTTCGTTTGGCTTGTTACAAGCGGTCAAAGATAGGATAGACAGGCCAAGAGCCAGATAAGATAATTTTTTCACACGACACTCCTTGTGTGTATTTTCACAGTAAAAATTCAAGAGGATTCTGATCAAAATAAATAGAGTTATTACAGGTCAAGCTACGACCTCATTAACGAGGTTACTAAACTTCGTCAAAATATGTTTTTTTGTCACTATGTAAAAGTAACAGAATATTTTGTAAATGACAAGAAACATATGTATGTATATATGAATTTTATAGTAATATATTGACTCAAAGATTAATTATTGGTCTTTTTTTATCAATGTGAAAGATAAAATAAAATATCCTAATTTTCATTAACGTAGATGTTTTTATTAATGAAAACAAGTAGATATGGAAATGCACCAGCGGTATAAATTATCCAAATACACTGAGAATCACATTGATATTAGTATCGTCATGAGGCTGAGGTAACGGTTTAAGTAATTATGTATTTAATGGGAAGAATAGATGTTTTGGGATCAAGCTATAGCAAGCAGGTGTAAAAAATATTAAAGAACCACGGTATATTTTACTTATGAGCCGTCAAAAAATGAACTGGATAATTAGAATTGCGAGTATTCCAATACCAATATCTAAGGGCACAGCCCTGAATAAGAGCGCATTAAAAAGCTTGTCTTTGTCTATAACGACTTGAGAGGCGCCTAACATCAGACTACCTCCTGATGAGAAAGGGGACAGGGATGAGCTTTGTGCTCCCACAACAATGCAGGTAAATAGTAATAAAGGGCTTAGTCCAGAGGCAACGGCTAGGGGCAGCACCATAGGAAATAAGGTAGGAGCGACTACCCCGAGTGTACTGGCAAATATCGACATAATGGCGCTAATAACAAAGACTAAAATCGGTATCATCCAGATGGGTACATTGGTACTTAGCCATTCTGTCAGCTCATAAATAACGCCTATTTCCACTCCGAGGCTGATTAACATACCGACACCACAAATCATAATGAGGGTATTCCAAGGTATTAAAGCAATCACTGCTTTTTCATCGCCTAGCTTCAAAAATAAGCTCACTAAAGCAAAAAAAATGGCGATAAAACCAATGTCAATCCGAGCGTTCAAAAATTGAACCGCTGATACTTGTGGCATGAGTAGATTTAAAATGGGCACAATAAGTACAATAGCCATCATAATAAAAATCAGTATAAGAGATTGTTTTTGCTTACTATCAAAGGGTTCTGGTACGGTCGTTTGAATCGCGATTTTGCTGTTTTTAGCATTGATAAAGCTATAAGCACCCAATACAATCACAGGCATTAAAAAAGTAACAGCGAAGATTCCCAATACATAAGTAAAAGTATTATCATTTGCGACGCCTGCGCCGCGCATGAGCTCTCTAAAGATAACACCGCTTTGTGAGGTGATAAAGTTAGCACCAGCTAAGGCACCATAGTTAACCGATAAAGTAGCAATGACAAGATTCAAGTTAGTGCGTTTAGACAACAGCAGGATCATCGGTGCCATCGTCGCTAAGACAGTGTAATAACCGGCTCCTAAGCCTGCAATAATCGTGGCCACAAAGAAAATAATTAACGGTAAGAATGCGGGAAAGTGACGGCACTTATAGATTAAATGATTGGATAGCTTTTCTAAAGCACCATTAGCTAAAGGAAAATTGTAGAAAAGAGTCACGGCAAAAATAACGAAGAAAATCTTGATAGGCCATAGCTCAATAATTTCATATGACTTCAGCCCCATACCAAAACAACCGATAAGGTATGAAAAGGCAATAGCAAATAGGCCAATATTGATTTTAGTGGTATAGCCCAAAATGATACATATTACGATGGCGGCTAGAATATAAAGAGTCACGACTACCCCTTGACCTGAACTGTATGAATTCTATAAAAAACCATAGCAGTTTTTACAGAGTAAAGAGCATTACGCTAATATTGACGGATAGCTTTCTAGATTAGAAGCTTATCTAAGCTTTAAAAGTGTATCTGATTGAGTAGAATGATAGCAAAAAAGATGACGTTAATTAGATAAAATTGACCACCAGTACATAGGTGAATATTAATATTAAAGTGATTCGGTATATCCTAATTTTTACAGTAATAGCAACGCTTGACGAGATTGAGACAATTAATAAAAACCTTTCGATTGTGGTGAAAAAAATGTTAAATAATTTTAAAGATTTCAAAATCCCACGCTATGAGCAAGTGCGCTGGCACATACAGACATTACTGACAGAAAGTAAATGGGATGAAAGTACGCCTTTACCTACGGAACAGGAGTTTGCAGATAAATATGAGGTATCGGTAGGAACCGTCCGTAAAGCTGTCGAAAAATTGGTAGAAGAGGGCGTTTTAATGAAGCAGCAAGGCAAAGGTACTTTTTTAAAGCGTCCAGATTTTGAAAGCTCATTATTAAGATTTTTTAAGTTCCGTGATAAAGACGCTTGCTATGACACACCGACAGGCGTAGTCAAAAAAATCATGGTAATAGATGGTATTGATGATATTAATGAAAAACTAAATATAGGTAAAAATGAAGCTTTAATTTATATAGAACGTATGCGTATGGTTGAAGATAAAGTCTTGTTGAGTGAAAGGATTTGGTTACCTAAGAGTCGTTACGAAGCCTTTGCAACCTTAGACCCTGAAGATTTTGAGAATCTTCTCTATCCGTTTTACTATAAAAAGTGTGGCCAGTTTGTGTCGTCTGCCGTAGAGACACTGTTTTTTATAACCGATCACAGCGACCCTTATTTAGGCAATGCTGAGCAAGAAAGCTTGGTTAAGGTATGCCGTATCGCTAAAAATCTAGAAGGCGATCCTATCGAATATAGAGAATCCTATGGGCTAGCAGAGAAGTTCAGTTATAAAATTAATATTATTTGATGCTCGCGGCGTGTCATCGGTTAAGCTAAGCGACATAAGATAGCAGGCAGTAAGGGTCATACTTTAGCGACTGCAAAGCAGTTAGGTATAGCAAAGTAGACCTTATGTTATGGGCAAAATAAGGCCAAGCAAGGCAATCTTGTCAGCACTAAGCAATATAATCCTAAGATCATAGTAGCGGCCAACAAAGTAAGTTTCTAGAGTGCGTGGGCTATATACTCTATGCCATTCTTAATACATACGTAGAGCTCCACGTTCAGCAAGCATTTATATCTATTGTACTTTCAGGGTTTTTGTATCTAATTAGGTATCTATATCAAATCAATGGTGTATTAGAACAACACATTGACGTTTCTTATTATCATTACTATGCCACTGATGACCATTAGAATGAGCAGCATTATCCTAAACTGACTAATACTCATTCCCGCCAAAAAGCGTTTACCAATGACATTGCCAACAACGGCACCTAGCCCTAATACCAGACCATATATCCAAAGCTTGGCAGTGATTACGCCAAAAAAACTGTAGCTAGCTATTTGTACAATACCTACAAAAAAAGAATTAGCGGTTTTAGTGGCAATAAGGTTTTCTTTTTCTAGTCCGGCATTCATATAAAAAGGGTTAAGGATAGGACCGAGACCACCCACCAATGTACTCATAAACGCAACGACAAAGCCCAAAGGGATAAAGCCTGCCTTTGGCATATCAAACGTTTTATTTACCTTACCAAACTTATATTGGAAAATAGTAGACACTAAAAATACGCCAACCAATAACTGAATCCAGTTTGCATCTAAACGACTAAAAACCAATGCTGCTAGCCACGCGCCTACGATGGCGCTTGGTACATAGTATTTGGTTAATGACCAATCAATATCATTCCAGAATAGATACAGCCGCGAAGCATTACTAATGAAGGTAGCCAAATTGATCACAGGTGGTGCAACTGCTGGTCCTATCATCCAAGAGGTGGTCGGTATCAGTAGCATAGCACCGCCACCACCCGATATAGTAGAAATGATAAAAGCAACCATGCCAGCAGTAAACAAGCCTACTAAGTGCCAATTCGGGATGGCTTGTAATAGATCTAAAACAAGGGACACTATAAAGTCCTATTTCATAAATTATATCAAGTAATGATTTTTCCCATAATCAATGCATAGCTCATAAAAAGCTTGAAACGGCGGTGGGATGTATTTATTCGCCCGTTTAAAAACACCAGTTTGTCTGTTCAAAGAAGGGTAAAGTAATGCTATTCAGGCCAGCTCTGGTTTATTAGAAAAAAAAAGAGTTTTGGTAAGGTGGTGATGCTAAGATCATACCGCAATAATGAAAACAGTGAAGCAATATTTTCTACCGTGTATCGAGCTTTGCCATTGAGTATTTCTGCAGGGGTGTTCTCAAACCAATTGCCATTCCAACTGCCATTATAAATAGGCAAATATACGGCGACCATCCATACCTAAATACCGCATTACAGAAGAGGGCACTTGAGCATTGTCACGTCCTAAAATAGGTTGACACATTATATTTTAAATAGTTCTATTACAATGCTATCGCTTAAGCTATACGCTGTTTGAGAAGTAAACAAAGCTTAATAGGTAACATAGAAATGTTACTATCAGTGTGAAAAACGAATGAACATCACTATGACAATACTTAATGCTGCTTGTCTAATAGCAGTCATTTATCAATAAAAATTTATTTAAAACTAAAATAATCGGAGAAGAATATGGGCTTATTAGTCGATGGTCAATGGCAAGACAAATGGTATGAAACAGAGGCAAACGGTGGACGTTTTATGCGAGAAGACGCCGGTTTTAGAAACTGGGTCACGGTCGATGGCAGCGCAGGTCCATCAGGTGTCGGCGGCTTTAAAGCCGAAGCCAATCGTTACCATTTATATGTGTCGCTTGCGTGTCCTTGGGCGCATCGCACTACGATTTATCGTAAGCTAAAGGGTTTGGAGGACATGATTTCGCTGTCTGTAGTGCATCCATTTATGGGCGATAAAGGTTGGACGTTTGCAGAGGGCGCAGGCGTTATTGCTGATCCAATTGTCAATGCAGGCTACCTATACGAAGTTTATGTTGCGGCTAAGCCTGATTATACTGGACGCGTGACGGTGCCAATCTTATGGGATAAAAAAACCAATACTATCGTCAGTAATGAATCTTCTGAAATTATTCGTATGTTTAACTCAGCCTTTGATGAGATAGGGGCAACGGCATTTAACTTTTTACCAAAAGAGCTGCTAGCAGAAATCGATGCGGTTAATGAGTTTGTTTATTCAGCGGTGAATAACGGGGTTTATAAAGCAGGGTTTGCCACGACCGAAGCTGCCTATAAAGAAGCAGTAGTAGTGCTATTTGATGCGCTCGACACGTTAGAAGCACGTTTGGCTGACCAACGTTACTTGCTCGGTGATACGATTACTGAGGCGGACTGGCGCTTATTTACCACGCTGGTGCGGTTTGATGCCGTATATGTTGGGCATTTTAAATGTAATATTCGCCGCATTGTTGATTATCCCAACCTTTGGGGTTATCTGTGTGATTTATATCAGGTGCCCGGTATCGCAGAGACGGTAAATATCGAGCATATTAAGGCGCATTATTATACTAGCCATGCCAATATCAATCCTACGCGTATCATTCCTGTAGGTCCGCTACTTGATTTTAATGCAGCGCATGACCGTACGCATTTATAAGTTTTATTGAGCTTTTAAAATAAGGCCAATAAAAAACCGCGTCAGCTGATTAATAATAGCTGGCGCGGTTTTTTTATATACAAAGCAATTTAATGCATATTAAGCATTATTCAACTGACGAGCCGCTTCTAGGGCAAAATAAGTCAAAATCCCATCAGCGCCCGCACGGCGGAAACCAATCAAGGATTCCAAAATCACAGCATCGGTGAGCCAACCATTTTGGATAGCGGCCATGTGCATGGCATATTCACCAGAAACTTGATAAGCAAAGGTCGGTACGCCAAAGGTGTTTTTGACTTCGCGGATAAGGTCTAAATACGGCTGACCGGGTTTAATCATTACCATATCTGCGCCCTCATTGATATCCATGGCGACTTCATGTAGCGCTTCGGCGCGATTACCAAAATCCATTTGATATTGCTTTTTATGCCCACCTTTTAAATTGCCTGCACTACCGACCGCATCACGGAACGGACCGTAGTAAGCAGAAGCGTATTTGGCAGAGTAGGCCATGATAGCGGTATTCACAAAGCCTTCGGCTTCAAAGGCGTCACGCATGGCTTTGATACGGCCATCCATCATGTCGCTAGGCGATATGATATCAGCGCCGGCGCGAGCGTGGACGAGGGCTTGCTTGACCAACACTTCAACGGTTTCGTCATTCACCACATAGCCGCTGTCATCAAGCAGCCCATCTTGACCGTGTGAGGTATAAGGGTCTAGCGCCACATCGGTCATCACTACCATTTCTGGTACGGCATCTTTAACCGCTTTAACCGCACGTGCACTGAGGCCGTTTTCATCATAAGCAGATTTGCCGTCAGGCGTTTTTAATGAATTATCAATGACAGGGAAGATGTCGATGGTGGTGACGCCTTCACTTAGTAATTCTTTGGCATAGTTAATCAGCAGATCAGTTGATAGGCGTTCAACACCGGGCATGCTAGCGACTGCTTCACGCTTATTTTTGCCTTCTATAACAAATACAGGGGCGATAAAGTGTTTAGGATGCAACTCCACTTCACGAATCATCGCGCGAACATTGTCGTTGTAACGCAAGCGACGCAGGCGAGTTTCAGGGAATTGACGATTAAAAGTATAAGTCATGAGGTTTCCTTATTTGATGTTAATCATTGTTATTTATCAGCTTTATTAAATAAGCCGTTTTAAAGCATGTTTTTTATAAAAATGGCACAGTTAAGGTAATAAAAGGAGCGTTAATCTAATGTTCTACTATAACCAGCTCTACTATAACCAATACTCACTATCGAAAGCAAAAAGCCCTACCAAGTCGGTAGGGCTGATTGTACGTATCGACTGTCAATGTGAGAAAATTTGCCTCACAATATCTAGGACTGCTTAAGGCTCAACGATCTGCGTGACCGGCACTTGCTCAACGCTGGTCTCGTTAACACTCGTTTTTTCGGTGAGCACGCCTACCGCAGCGTCTGTTTTGCCATCATTATTGACATCAACGACCGCGGTTGGCTTGAAGGTTGTTTTTTCTGTTGGTTGCGCTTGCTTAATGGCTTGCGCTTCTTGTACAGAAGCTACCCGCGCTGAACTAGCCGCATCAATGGCATCAACCGCTTTTGCTTTATTACTATTGGCAGGTATATTTACCAATTGCACTAAGTTTTTATGCGGTACAGGAATAACCGTCGGTACATCAAGGTTAGCTCCGCCGCCTAAGACTTGATAAAGCTCGACTTGGCTGATGATTTTTTGTAGCTCTAAATCTAAGATACCTTGCTGCGTTGAGAACAACGAACGCTGCGCATCAAGTACGTCTAGATAGTTTGCAATACCCGCTTTAAAGCGTGCATCTGCAATTTGATACGTTTGCTCAAAGTTATCTTGCAGACGGTATTGCGCAGCGAGCTGATCGCCCAATGTTGCGCGTGTAGCTAGTACATCTGATACTTCGCGGAACGCCGTTTGGATAGATTTCTCGTAACCTGCTAGTGTCTGCTCACGCTCAATTTTCGCCACATCGTAATTGGCATCCAAGCGCCCCGCATCAAAAATAGGCACGCTGATGCTTGGACCAAATGACCAACCGACCGAACCACTTTTGAATAAGTCGTCTAAACTGCCGCTACTTAAACCCACACTACTGGCTAGGCTGATAGAAGGGAAGTAAGACGCACGCGCGACTTCGATATTGGCACCAGCGGCTTTCAGATTATACTCTGCTTGCAATACATCTGGGCGATAACGCAGCAATTCACTCGGTAAGCCGGCACTAAATATCTGCTGGCTAGTGATGTTGCTGACCGCAGGTGTTGGAATGAGATTGGCTGGAATCGGTCCACCCACCAAAAACTGCAGAGCATTACGTGCTTTTAAAATACTGCTTTGCGCCCGTAGGACGGCAAGTTTGGCATTTTCTAATGACGCACTGGCTTGCAAAGATGGCAATTTAGGGTCAATACCCGCTTCAAAGCGTTTATCGGCAATAAATAGTGACTTTTCACGACTTTCGACCGTAGCTTCTGCCAATTTTAACTGCGCTAAGCTATAGCTTAAGTTGGCATAGCTTTGGGCGATATTACTAATTAGGCTGATTTGGGTCGAGTCTTTAGCCGCTGTGGTAGCTAAAAAATTTTGTAACGCTTGGTCTTTTAAGCTGGCGATTTTACCCCAAAAGTCTAACTCGTAGTTAGCAAGACCAAGATTGACGTTATAAGAACTGTTAGGGTTCTTGTCACGACTGTTTTGTGCTTGGCGCGTGTAACCCCCACTACCATCAATTCTAGGTAGGTCGTTAATATCGGTAATTTGATATTGGGCGCGTGCTTTCTCAATAGCCAAACGAGCGCTTTCAAAGTCTTTGTTGTTTTCAAGACCTAACGCAATCAGGCCCTTTAGGCGCTCGTCGCTATAGAAATTCTGCCAGCGTTGACCGGCAATACTTGGCTGGTCGGCATTGCTGACCGTTTCCTTATCGAACGCACCATAGGCTTGTTCGATAGGCACATTAGGTTCAGCAAGGACAGGGCGCATATCCGCTTTTGGGATAGTGTTACAAGCAGCCATGCTTAACGCTAAGACGGTTAAGCCAATTAGACGACCGCTATTTTTGCGCAGCACTACTGCTAGCGCTGGTTGCGCAGCAGTAGCAATATTTGCTACTGCTGCTGAACTTAAAGTAAAGGTTTTTTGAGCACTCATTGTGTATTGTCTCCAAGGCTTGCAGGCTGATAACTCTCAGAAGGCATTGGGTTTTGTGGGCTAGGTGTGCCGTCGTTGCCATCATCTCTATTGTTTGGTTTGTTGTTCTCATATTTGTGCGGGAACATACTACGTATCCAAATATAGAACATCGGAATAAAGAAGATACCTAAGAAAGTTGCGGTGACAACGCCACCAACCACACTGGTACCAATGGCGTTTTGACTACCAGAACCGGCACCTGTGGCGATGAATAATGGCACAACACCAAGACCAAAGGCAAGCGATGTCATGATAATAGGACGCAAACGCTGACGCGCGGCGGTCATGACGGCCTCTTTTAGAGTATAGCCTTCCTCTTGGTGGTCCCTTGCAAACTCGATAATCAAGATGGCGTTCTTGGCGGAGAGTCCAACCACCGTAAGTAGACCAACTTGCAAGTAAATATCATTGGATAAACCACGTAGCCAAGTAAATACCACCGCACCAAGTACTCCAAGTGGAATCACTAACAGTACTGAGAATGGAATTGACCAACTCTCATACAAGGCAGCAAGACATAAGAATACCACTAAGATTGAGATAGCATATAGCATCGGCGCTTGAGAACCTGACTTTTGCTCCTCTAATGATAAACCTGTCCACTCATAACTGATGCCGTCTGGTAGCTCTGCAACCATTGCTTCCATGGCATCCATCGCTTCACCAGTACTAAGACCAGGGGCGGCGCTACCTTGGATGTTCATTGACGCTAGACTGTTATAGCGTGTGAGACCCGGTGAACCGGTTTCCCATTTACTACTAGAGAAAGCATCAAACGGAATCATATCATTGTTATTATTACGGACATACCATTTACCGATATCTGACGGGTTGGTACGACTACTAGGCTCACCTTGTGCAAACACACGCTTAACACGACCGCGGTCAACGAAGTCATTGATATAACTTGAACCCCACGCCGTTGAGATCACGCTATTGATGTTTGCCATAGATAAGCCATAAGCAGCAGCTTGTTCTTGATTGATATCGACTTTAAGCTGCGGTGCATCTTCTTGTCCATTTGGACGCACACCGGCTACTTTATCATTTTGAGCGGCCATGCCTAGTAGCATATTGCGCGCCTCTAGCAGACCTTCGTGCCCTACGTTGCCAGAATCCTGTAGCATCAAGTCAAAGCCACTAGAGTTACCAAGCCCACTAATCGCTGGTGGGATGATATTAAAAACAGTCGCTTCATTAATTTGCGTAAAGAAGTAACCTTGCGCACGATCTGAGACGGCTCGCGCGGTATTTTCTTCACCCTTACGATCTGCCCAGTCGCTGAGTTTTACGAAAGCAATACCGACGTTTTGTCCTTGTCCAACAAAACTAAAACCGGCGATAGTAAAGGCTGAAGCCACATTATCGGGCTCTTGACTACTATAATAATTGCTGACTTTATCTAGTACGGCTTGCGTCTCGTCTAATGTCGAACCAGCAGGCAGCTGTACAGCGGTGAACATAATACCCTGATCTTCTTCTGGTAAGAAGGAGCCAGGAATACGTAAGAACACCACTGCCATAATGCCAATAATAGCTGCATAGACAATCAGATATACCCATTTAAGACGGAAACTTTTACCAACGAAATTTTCATAAGATTTACTGGTTTTGGTAAACGAGCGGTTAAACCAACCAAAAAAGCCTTTTTGATTTTCGCTATTGCCTTTCTCATGACTCTTACTACGTTTTAGTAAGGTCACACATAGGGCAGGGGTGAAGATAAGCGCGACCAGTGCTGATAACACCATACTGGTAATAAGTGTGATAGCAAACTGACGATAAATAACCCCAGTTGAGCCACCGAAGAACGCCATCGGGACGAATACCGCTGATAAGATAAGCGCGATACCTACGACGATTTTACTAATCTCGCCCATAGATTGAATGGTGGCGTCTTTGATAGAAATATCTTGATTTTCTTCTAAGAGCCGCTCGACGTTTTCTACCACGACAATGGCATCATCGACCAGTAGACCAATGGAGAGCACCATCGCAAACATGGTCAATACGTTAATACTGAATCCTGCTGCGTAGAGCACGGCAAAGGTACCAAGTAGTACCACAGGTACAGCCAGCGTTGGAATAATAGTTGCGCGCCAGTTCTGCAAAAAGACGAACATGACAATAAAGACCAATACAATTGCTTCAATGAGCGTCTTAACTACTTGCTCAATAGAAAGTTTTACAAAGGGCGTAGTATCATAAGGAATGACGGTTTTTAAGCCAATCGGGAAGGTTGCTTCTAGCTCGGCAATTCGATCAGCGACCAATTCGCGCGTTTCAAGAGCATTGGCACCACTTGCTAGTGAGACCGCAAGACCGGCGGCTTCTTTACCGTTAAATAGTGAAATAGTACTATAGTTTTCACTACCGATTTCTACCTTTGCAACATCGCCTAAGCGTACTTGCGCACCTGATGTATCGGTTTTTAGTAGAATGTTTTTAAATTCGTCAGGTGTTTTTAGATAGCTTTGTACAGTGACAGTCGCATTAATAACTTGCTCACCAACATCAGCGGGCGCTTGACCTAATTGACCAGCTGATACTTGAGCATTTTGCTCTCGTACGGCGTTAACCACATCTGCTGGCACCAAGTTATAGCCACGTAAACGCTCAGGATCGAGCCAAATGCGCATGGCGTAAGCCGCACCAAAGGCTTGTACTTGACCAACCCCTTCGACACGGCTGAGCTGATCGACAACATTAGAGTTGATATAGTCGCCGATATCAGCACGATCCATACTGCCATCTTCAGAGACAAAACCGATAACGACCAAAAAGCCTTCAGAGGCTTTATTGACGTTAACGCCTTGACGCTGCACTTGCTCGGGCAACGAGCTCATGGCGGCTTGTAATTTATTTTGTACCTGAACCTGTGCGGTATCAGAGTCGGTACCGTTCTCAAAGAAAAGCTGTACAGAGGCACTACCGTTTGAAGAACTCGACGACTTCATATACATCAAGCCATCAAGCCCTTTCATACGCTGCTCAATAATCTGTACCACTGAGTTTTCAACGGTTTCAGCGTTAGCACCAGGGTAGGTGGCACTGACTGTTACGGTTGGCGGCGCAATCGCCGGATACTGCTCAATCGGCAGGTTGATAACCGATATTATCCCGATGAGCATGACTAAAATAGCCATCACCCATGCAAAAATAGGGCGATCAATAAAAAAACGTGACATAGTAAATCCCTAAGTCTTCCTAGCTTTGAATGGAATTATTTGGCGGCTGATTGTGCAGCTTGCTGCGGTTTTTTGGCAGCAGCCTCTTTTGCAGCAGGCGCAGGGTTTGGATTTTCTAGTGGCTTGGCAATCACCTCTTGTTCAGGTTTCACTTTTGCACCGCCGATAACCACTACTTTATCCCCTGCTTTTAGACCGTCTGTAACCACCCATTGTCCTTTATAGGTACCATTAATAGTAACAGGACGAACTTGGATTTTATTGTTTTCATCAACGATATAGACTTGCGTCTCACTCTTGGTTGAGCGCATGACTGCACTTTGTGGGACGAGTGCCGCATTGGTAATGACGCTTTGAGTTAAGCGTGCACTGACATACATACCAGGTAATAAGATGTTGCTTTTATTTGGGAAGACCGCACGTAAGGTCACCGCACCTGTTGACTCATCAACTTTTGCCTCTGATAGAGCAAGCTCACCACGTACGGGATAAGTTGAACCATCCTCTAACACCAATTCAACCGAATTCATGCCTGCCTGAGCCTTGCCAGCAGAGATTTGCTGGCGTAATTTAAGCAGCTCAGACGAAGACTGGCTGATATCGACATAGATAGGGTCTAAGCGTGAGATAGTCACTAAAGGAGTGGGTTGACCGGCGCTAACCAAAGTACCAGCCGTTGCGCTAGAACGGTCAGTGCGACCTGAGAGCGGCGCACGTACGATAGTACGGTTTAGATCCAACGTGCTTGCTTGTAAACCTGCCTTGGCGGTTTGGATACCAGCTTTCGCACTCTCAATACCTGCTTCTGTTTGTCCGATAGCGGCATTGGCGCTTTGCACGGCGGCCTGAGCAGTACGCACAGCGGTTTGTGCTTGGTCATACTGCTGCTTTGAGATAGCATCAATAGCAACCAAACCTTGCAAACGTTGTAAGTCGTTCTGCGCTTGTGATAATGATGCTTGGCGACTGACCAGCTCAGCTTTGGCATTGGCATTATTCGCCAGAGCTGTCTGATAGTTGGCTTCTGCTTGTGCTATCGCCGCCTGGCCACTGGTGATAGACGTCGCGTAGTTATCAGTATTGATACGATATAAAGGTTGGTCTTTTTTGACGTTGCTGCCCTCACGGAACAATACCTCGTCAATAATGCCATTAACCTGTGGGCGGACGTCTGCGGTTTGATAAGCCGCGGTACGTCCAGCAAAGGTCTGTACTTGAGGTACGGTGTCTAGAGTGACAGTCTGAACGTTGACGACAGCAGGTGGCATTTGCTGCTGTGCGGCTGCTTCACCAGCGGCGTCCTCGTTTTTGTCACAGCCAACCAGTACAGCTCCAGATAGTACAGATGCTATTACAAGCGCAAGAGTAGAGTGCTTCATCAATGTCCTCGGCAATATAAATATCATATAATAAATAATTACAGTATTAAAAGTTTAGGGGTAAATCTTAACGTGGTAGATATGAAAAGTAATATGCATTTACCGTTGCCAATATATCAAACGCTAAGTGCGTAACAATCGGATAAGCAGATTTAAAGTAATGAATGATTATAAACTATAGGGTATACCCTACAGTCAAGGTGCAAAAAACCATTTTTGCACCCTGTCAATGTGTTTTAGCTCAGTGAATACCTAACAACCATTGATAATACAAGCGTGTCGTCAAAAACACCTTGTAAAATTCGTAATGAATGTTTAGATATAATATTGTTAATTTTTGTCTTTTTAAATGGTGTTAGGGGATATTAGCAAGAAATCTGTATAAAAATACAGTAAAAAACAGAATGTACAGAAAAATAGTGTATTAGCAATATTTAAGTATGAACGCTAAAATATGGAGGCAAAACGAATGAGGTTAAACAAGTTATTGGCATGCACAATGAGAAGGCTGCTGATATCACAGCCAGGCTCTCCTCATTGTCTATCTCTTGTCATTATAAACTTGAGCTTAACTTAGTCTTTAATAAGCTAATAGGTTTAGACCCGAAACATTTAAGACTTGCTATATAAAGAATATATAAAAAGCTCGATATATAAGATAAGTAAATCGTATTTATACTAAACGAGCGCTGGCAAGTTCGGTCAATTGATATAGCCCTTGGCGGTAGCGGTTATCTGGTAAGCTACTAAGCGCTTGTTGCGCAAGTTTGGTCTCTTCTAACGCGCGCTGCTTACAGTATTCAAGCGAGCCTGAATGACGTACCAGCTCGATAAGCTGCTCAGTATTCGGTGTCTTACCGGTTTGTACGGCGATACGTAACTGCTCATAGCCTGTCTTATCGCTGTCTTTTAATAACTCAAGAGCTTTAATAGTGGGTAGCGTCGGCTTGCCTTCAGCCAAATCATCACCGAGATTCTTGCCCATCAGTTCACTATCGCCACTATAATCGAGCACATCATCGACGATTTGGAAGGCATTACCGAAATGTTGACCAAAATCAGCCAATGCCTGCAGGTGCTCAGTTTTGTTTTGTAGAATAGCAGCGCCCTGGGTTGCCATCATGAATAGCCGTGAGGTTTTGCCGTCGATGATATTTAGATAATCAGCTTCAGTGGCTTCAGGATTGTGCTGATGCTGTAGCTGCAATACCTCACCTTCGGCAATATCACAGGTACCATCAGAGAACACTTGCAATAACGGTAAGCTTTGAAAGCCAACCAATAAATTAAAAGCACGAGCAATCAAATAATCACCGACCAGTACAGCGGTCGCATTATCCCAAGTGGCGTTTGCCGTTGGCTTGCCACGGCGCTGACCAGACTCATCAATCACATCGTCATGTACTAAGGTTGCGGTATGCAACATCTCAGTGATCGCCGCTAAATGCATCGCTTGCTGCGAGGGTTGATCATTAAACATCCGTGCACATAGCAAGGTAATCAGCGGGCGCATACGCTTGCCGCCTGCATTAATCACATGCTGTGAGACGTTCATGACGAGTTGAACTTTTGAATTCAGACTGCCAAAAACTTGTTGGTCCATAATCTCAAAATCATCAGCAACGATGCTTTGGATGTCAGCATAGCTTGGCGTGCTTGCTAGGGGCGTTAATGACGTGGTCGATGCTGCCGCGGCGTTGGATAAAGAAATACTGGTCATAATGAGTCGTCATACCAATGAAAATAAAAAGGGTTTGAATAGCTATCTATTTATAACTAGGCTATCGTTCCACGCATAATAGCATAGCTATCTCGGTCAATTGTTGATTTAAGTATAGCAGAAAGCGCGGTTATCTTTATAATCAGCGATGTGTTTTGCAATGCGTGGGTCATACAAGTAAAAGAAAATGGCTTGATGCTTAATTACGACAGTCAGCGTATAGATGAGGATTTATTCGCCATCACTGGTCAATAATGAGCCTATATTTACAAAAAACTGTAAGCAACTGATTATATGAGTTATAATAGCTGCTGTTGGATTTTAACCAATTTTGGTTCGATGTATTATAGTTGAATAGAGATGTTGGTCTTAACAGCGGTGGTTAATACCTTTGTTAATCAATCACATCACTTTTTATCTATAAATATACGAGCCAATATTATTGGTATTGCCACCTTACCAAAACAAGAGATGCGGCTTGCTTTTATGAGCAAAAAGCCGTAAAATCTTGCCTTTAATTTTTCCCTGTCGTGTTCGTCGTAAAAGCGTTGGTATGATATCAGCCACGGCACACGGGTTAAACGGAGTCATACAATGTACGCAGTAATCAAAACTGGTGGTAAACAGCACCGTGTAGTCGTCGATGAATTGCTTAAAGTTGAACTACTAAAAGCAGAAAAAGGCGAAACAATCAAATTTGAAGATGTGTTGATGGTTGTTGACGGTGAAACTGTCAAAATCGGTCAGCCTATCGTTGAAGGCGCTAGCGTAGAAGTTGAAGTGGTTGAACATGGTCGCGGCGAAAAAATCCGTATCATCAAGCACAACCGTCGTAAGCATTATCACAAAGAGCAAGGTCACCGCCAATGGTACACCTTGTTAAAAATCAAAGCGATTAATGCTTAATTAACGATTGTCAGTTTATTGATAATTAATAACGCACTAAAAGCTTAAGAGTTGTCGCATTAGCGATAAGTCACATTAACAAGGAGATTTTCTCATGGCACATAAAAAAGCTGCCGGTTCAAGCCGTAACGGTCGTGATTCAAACCCAAAAATGCTAGGCGTAAAAATCTTTGGCGGTCAAGCCATCGTCGCTGGTAACATCATCGTTCGTCAACGTGGTACAGAATTCCACGCCGGCGAAGGCGTTGGCATGGGTCGTGACCATACTTTATTTGCACTAAATGACGGTGTGGTAAAGTTTGCGACCAAAGGTAAATTTAACCGTCGTTATGTGATGGTTGAAAGCGCATAATTGCCCATCTGGGTTATTTTAATCGAAAACTAAAATAACTTGATGACTAAAAAAGCCCTTATTACCGTTTGGTAGTAAGGGCTTTTTTATGGTGATAGGTTATTATCAATCATCTGTTATAAGCGGCTTTTAAATAACGCTAACTTATACATAAAACAGACAATAAATAGTGCTGAATGCTATGTAACGCTAATAGTTACAAGCGTGTATGGCAGTGGTAGTAATGATTGCAAATCATGACTAGGCGCGTAATAAAAAAACTGGCACACTGTCTGCATTGTTTAATCACGTCAGTTGCATGGCGTGAGATAAGCACTTATTGAAAACAAAAATTTTAATTAAGATATCTTATTTTTATGCTATTTTGCATTTTGCGAGAGGATTTATAATGACTTTATTAACGAAAAAAATGACTTTAAAACAAAAAGTAATGAGCGGTGCTTTGACTGGTGTATTGATGACATCACTTGGTGTTGCTGCGCCGATGATGGCTTTAACGCAATCAGCAACCGCTGCCCCTGCTGATAATTTGACCGCCGCCAAACGCTTAAACAAGTTGTTAAGCAATACTAAAAGCATGACGGCTAACTTTAGCCAAACGACTAAAGGCGCAAATAGCGGTACCTTTACGGGTACAATGAGCGTACAGCGTCCAAATAACTTCCGCTGGGAAACCAAGTCACCGTCAGAACAGTTGATTGTGGCGAATGGCAGCTCAATGTGGGTTTATGATAAGGATTTAGAGCAAGCGACCAAGCAGAATGTCGATAGCCAAGTGGGTAATACACCAGCGCTACTGTTGTCAGGTGATCCAAGTAAAATCGATAAGAACTTTAAAATCACGCAGCCATACGCCAATAAAAACTACTATGTGCTGTATCCAAAGTCGGATAGTGCCAGCTTTAAGAGCTTATCGATGAGTTTTAGCGGTGGTCAGCCAGTCATGATGGTACTGAATGATACTTTGGGACAAACCACCACTATTAAGTTTAGTGCTATCAAAATGAACCCAAGTATCAGCAGCAGTCAGTTTAAATTTACGCCACCAAAGGGTGTTGATATCATTAATCAATAATCAAGCACTTAGAGCTTATTGATAGAAGCCAATCGGTAAAGTTCGATTAAAAGCTTGATTGATTGGGCGTACAAAAAAGGACAGACCAAAATGGTGTGTCCTTTTTTATTGCCGAAAAAATATGCAAGTCTCATTTTAACATCTCTAAGAGAGTGCTTTGATGGCTTCCATATCTGGCAATGCAGGTAGCTCATCTAGATTGGCCAATCCAAACGCATCTAAGAATTGAGGTGTGGTATGAAGTAAGGCAGGGCGCCCCAAGGTCTCTTTGTAACCTTTCTCTTCAATCCAGCCTTTATCAAACAGCTGGCGCAATATGTTACTCGATAGCGTCACACCGCGCACGTGTTCGATGTCACCACGTGTCACAGGTTGCTTATAGGCAATCACACTCAAAGTTTCAAGCAAGGCTTGGGTGAGGCGTTCTTGCCGCTGCGGAAAGACGCGCTGTATCAAGGCGCTGTAGGTATCTGAGACTTGTAGGCGATAACCACTGGCCGTCTCATGTAGGCTAAGTACACCCGTATTTAGACGTTGTTGTAGCAACGCTAACGCTTGCGCTAGCTCCTTAGTATTTAGTGATAAGTGCTTCTTTAACATATTGGTGGTGAGTGGCGCTTCTGAGGCATGTAGTAGGGCTTCGATATGCTTACTCATCTCTTCTAAGTGTCGATGCTGCGTGTCTGTCATTGCAAATATTCTCTATTAAAAACCATTACGCCAACCAGTGTAAGGTTAGAGGTCCTCTGTGACTGTCCTCAGTAGACTCATTATCAGCAGTAGGATGGTGACGCTCTAAATCAGTATTCAGCACACCAACCAATTGCCGTTTCATCAACTCTAACACCGCGACGAAGCTGACCACAACGCCTATCTTACCCTGTGTTTTATCCAGTAGTTCATAAAAAGAATGCGCACCAGCCGTGCTTAACTGGCGGCTAATACTGGCAATACGGTCAGAAAGGGGCACGGCTTCGACTTTGATGCTATGCATCTGATAGTCCGGCTGTAGCTGCATTTTAAATAAGCTATCAATCAAAAGATTCGGTGAGTAATTGGGTAACTCTGCATTCATGACGTCTTGACTGGGCATACTGACCATTGCTAAAAACACATCGCGCTCAAGCCGCACCAGATTGTCCAAGCGCTGACTGGCCACTTTGATTTGGGCATATTCTTCAAGGCGCTCAATCAGATCTGCCTTTGGATCACGCTCATCGTTTGGAGTTTCGGGTTTTGGTAGCAGCAGCTCAGTTTTAATCGCAATCAAAGTTGACGCCATCAGCAGATAATCACCAGCCAATTCAAAATGCTCGCTATCCAACTCGCCAATATAAGCCAAATATTGCTCTGTAATCGGCAATATCGGCATTTGCGTCAGATCAACGTTATTCTTTTTGACCAGATATAATAAAAAATCTAATGGTCCCGCAAACTGCTCTAACCAAATGGCAAACGCTTGCGGCGGCACGTATAGGTCTTCTGGCAGATGCTGCACCGGTGTCTGATAAATACGCAGCGACATATCATTAATAGTTGCGCTGTCAGGTTCGCTATTACTATCTGAAAATACAGAAGATTGATGCGCGCCTACAGAAAAGGCAGCGTTTGGTAAAGCCGCATGCTCATTTTTTAGCTCAGTCTTCACGCTTAGCATCCGTCCAGATTACGACCAGTCAAAGCAATCAGATGCTTATTTAAGCTTAGCAAGGGGGCGGATACCAATAGCACGGCGAGTCTTATCTAGCTGTTTACGACTGTGACGACGGGCTTTTTCTGCGCCCATTTGTAGGATTTCTTCCAGCTCTTTTGGATTGGCCATCAGTTCCTCATAACGCGCGCGGAATGGCGCAATTTCAGCATTGATCTTATCAAATAACGCTTGCTTAGCATCGCCCCAGCCAATACCTGCGGCATATTGCGTACGCATATCAGCAATCTCCGCAGGGGTGGCAAAAGCTTTGTAAATCTCAAAAATAGCAGAATCTTCAGGATCTTTTGGTTCTTCTGGCAATTGCGAGTTGGTTACAATCTTCATGATGGCTTTATGCATCTGCTTTTCAGGACTAACTTGTGGATTAGGATCACCGAATAGAGGTATGGTATTGCTATAGCTCTTACTCATTTTTCGACCATCAAGTCCTGTCAGTAGCGGGATATCTTCATCAACAACCGCTGATGGTAGCGTAAAGAGAGGTTTATAACGATGGTTAAACGTACCAGCGATATCACGGGCCATCTCAATATGCTGTACTTGGTCACGACCGACGGGTACATGAGTCGCATTGAACATCAAGATATCAGCCGCCATCAGCACTGGATAGCCAAATAGACCCATATTAATACCTTGATCTGGATCAACATCCGCCTTTTCTGTATTCATATCAACGGCAGCCTTATAGGCGTGCGCGCGATTCATCAGCCCTTTGGCGCATGAGCAATTTAAAATCCAAGCCAATTCTGGAATCTCTGGCACATCTGACTGACGGTAAAAGGTCACACGTTCAGGGTCAAGACCGCAAGCAATCCACGTCGCCGCAATAATCTTGGTCGATTCGTGAATGATAGCAGGGTCATAACAGCCGATAATGCCATGATAATCTGCCAAAAAGAAAAACGCTTCATCATCACTGTCTTGAATAGACTGAATCGCTGGACGAATAGCACCAACGTAATTACCCAAATGCGGAATGCCCGTCGGTTTGATGCCCGTTAGGATACGTTTGTTTTCTCTTTCAGGTGCGTCTATAACTGCGTCAGTTTGATTACTCATGAAAAATCCATTATTTTGTTTATCACGTTATTATTGATATAAGTGAGTTACTGGTATAAGTAAGTTACTGGTATAAGTAAGTTACTAAATATAGGTGATATGCAGGATAAAAATATCAGCTGCAAAGTATAGCAAATTTCGCCACGATTTTATTGCGAAAAAAAGCTACCGATAGATATCAGTGCGACCATCAGGGCCGTTTTTAAAGCGACGATGGAACCACATCCACTGGGTTGGATCAATACGAATCAATCCTTCTAGTACTTCATTAACGCGCGTTGCATCAGCAACCTCGTCATCACTGGGATAGTTATCAAGCTCTGGCGTAATCGTTAAATGATAATGCGGACGTTTGCCTTTTGGTAGGTTATCGGGCGTTTGTCGATAGGTATGCAACGCCATTAATGCGGGTGGATGCTGTTTGTCGCCTAATTTTGCCATGCGCCGTGAAGCCGTTATGGTGGCTGCAGGTACGCCAAAGAATGGTGCCATCACGCCTTGCTTGAGACCATAATCTTGGTCAGGGGAATACCAGACAACATGTCCGGCTTTGATAGAATTGACCAAACTACGCATGTCTCGGCTAGAAATCTGTGTTCCGAATATATTGGTGCGACCATTATAAATAAACCAGTCAAGTAAGGGGTTATTCTGCGTGCGATACATACAGTCTAAGGCAAAAAATTGCGCACAAAATAAGCCACCCAAATCAAGCATCGTATAGTGAGCACCTAACAAAATCACAGGACGACCTTCGTTTTTTGCCGTGACTAAATGTTGTAAGCCCGAGATTGAAACGGTACGTGTAAAAATATTGGGACGAAACCAAGCGCATAAGGTTTCGAACACACCAATACCTTGATTCACAAAAACTTGCTTTGCCATGAGCTCACGCTCGGCTTCAGGTTTCTCTGGGAAAGCCAATCTTAGATTAATCAACGTATCACGCCGGCGTGAACCTGCTACTTTATAGATTAAAATACCCAGTTTACGACCCAACCAAAACTGCCAACGTAACGGCAAATATATCATGGGCAGAAAAATCGCTAATAATAGCCAGATACCCCAATATTTAGGCAACAAAAACTGCCACTGAAAGGGCTTTTTATCTGCTTGCACCGTTTGCTTGTGTGTTTGCGTAATTGTTGGCGTGCCGACAGGGATAGCTGGTGACTTAGCCATCTTGTTATGTTTATTATTATGCTGGCCTGCCGTCGGTGCTGGCATATCGGTTTTCGATGGCTTACTAGGGTCGTATTGTTCTGGGGCTTTCATAATGAGGACAAGGTAATAAAAGTTATGATTATGATGGGGGAGTGAGCGTGGCTTTGCAAGGTGATTTATGCACAAAAACTGGCACACCTCAAACCCATCGCTAAAATACCCTGGTTAAAAATCATCACTAAAAAACAGCCATAAAAAAACCTTACAAGCTGTGACCAGCTTATAAGGTTTTGCAAATCTATTCTTATATTTAATGCTACAGCTGTTGCTCTGAGATAAAGACAACAGTCGCCAAAATATAAGAGATAGCTTTGATTAACGTTTTGAGAATTGTGGACGTTTACGTGCTTTACGTAGACCCAATTTCTTACGTTCAACTTGACGTGAGTCACGAGTAACAAAACCAGCTGCTTTTAGAGCAGGTTTGTTGGTTTCGTCAAGCTCAATCAATGCACGCGTGATGCCGTGACGGATTGCGCCAGCTTGACCACTAATACCGCCACCTTTTACAGTGATGTAAAGGTCATAAGCAGTAGGTGAGTCAAGTAGTTCTAAAGGCTGACGAACAACCATACGCGACGTTTCGCGGCTGAAATACTCATCAAGTGGTTTACCGTTAACAACAATGCTACCAGTACCTTTCGCTAAAAAGACACGAGCAGTAGAAGTCTTGCGGCGACCAGTTCCGTAATTGCGTTCCATAAGTGTATCCTTAGATGTCTAGTTCTTTAGGTTGCTGAGCTTCATGTGGATGTTCGGTGCCCGCATAAAGTTTTAGCTTCTTGATCATCGCGTAGCCAAGAGGACCTTTAGGAAGCATACCCTTAACCGCTTTGTGTAGAACATCTTCAGGCTTATGTGCAATCAGCTTAGTGAAGTTGGTTTCTTTAATACCGCCTGGGTAACCACTGTGACGATAGTACTTTTTATCTTGCGCTTTTTTACCCGTTACCGCGATTTTTTCTGCGTTGATAACAACGATAAAATCACCAGTGTCTACGTGTGGAGTATAAGAAGTCTTATGCTTGCCACGTAAGCGACTAGCGATTTGAGTAGCTAAGCGACCAAGGGTTTTGCCGTCAGCATCTACGACATACCAGTCATGGGTCACTTCAGCTGGTTTTGCACTAAGTGTTTTCATGATAAAACCTTAAAATTAGAATTCGTTGAGAGTTTAGCTGGGAACGGGGCTCTCAAAAAACAGACTGCACATTATAAGCAGTAGCGCCTACGCTTGCAAGCTGCATTGGGGTTTATTTTCGCCTTATATACATTAAACTGCAGCGTTGGCCAGTTTTTTAGCGGTTTTAAACATTGGTAAAATTTGTTAATGGCTTTTATTAACCTGACAATTATGACGGTGATAGCCGATAAAGTCCAGCGACAACTTGTCCAACTTTAGTTTGCTTTAAGCACTCAAAATCTATTATCCCTTGCGTTGTCTCTGTTGTGGCCGTAAGGTTTTGCGCTAATTGGTCTAATTGAGCGGTTAAATCTTTATCAGCTTCTAGATAGATAAGTGTTTCTGTCGTGATTAACGACTGAGTAATGAGCGCTGTTAAAATCGGCTGCCATAAATCTTGAGCGTAAGGCGGATCGATAAAAACGATATCAAAATGACGAGGAAGGGTTGAGTTTTTTGTCAGTACTTGCTCCGCTGTCCCTTGGATGATTTGATAAGTTGTGGTGTTTAAGCGTAATTGCTCGGCGCTTTGCTGCAGCATGTTACTTTGTGCAGGATTTATTTCGATAAAGGTGGTGTGCGCCGCACCGCGTGATAGGGCTTCAAACCCTAAAACACCGCTACCAGCACAGCTATCAAGCACTTGGGCGTCATGAATATCCGCAATTAACCAATTAAATAAGGTCTCACGCAGGCGGTCTGGGGTCGGGCGCAAACCTTCGGCATCGATAAAGCTGACGCTACGGCGCTTAAATTGTCCACCAATAATACGCACATCACCGACAGCACTGTTTTTTGTTTTTGCTTTAAGCGTTTTTTTAGGCTGTCGCGCACTGGATGTTTTTTTCATAGCGTCTTTTTATTAAGCCTCTTATGAACTGTTTTTATTGATTGACTTTGGTATTACTCAGAGCTAGCAGCGGTCGTTGTTTCAGCGCTTTTTGCTTGCGCTTCTGCCTGCTCTGCTAGGGCTTGTTCTTTATCACGTACGGCGTCACGCATTGCTTTATCAAATGCTTTTTGGCGTTTAATAATTTTCAGTTGATCGGCAGTCGGCGGTAAAATAGGGTCAGTTTTACGCTGTAACATCCAATAGTCAAATAAGGCTCGGCCGATAGGAGCCGCAACAACACTACCGCCGCCGCCATTTTCGACCAATACCGCTAGGGCAATCTCGGGGTTCTCTACGGGTGCAAAACCATTGAACCAAGCATGATCCCAGTGGCGCTTATCCAGCGCAGATTTATTATAGCTTTTACCTTGGGCAATCGATTTTACCTGTGCCGTACCCGTCTTACCAGCAATACGATAGCGCGGTGTATAAATGCCACGTCCTGTACCCGCCTTAACGGTTTCCTCCATCGCATCGTGCATACGCGTCCAATCAGAAGGTTTACCGTTATATTCGATTTTGCCATCCGGTTTGGTGATGACGTCGACTGCAGCCGCCCCATCGCTACTTTTTAATAAATGCGGGGTGATGTGATAACCCTTGTTGGCAGTCATGGCTGTGGCATTAGCAATTTGCAGAGGCGTGGCTAAGAAATACCCTTGTCCGATACTGACAGAGATGGTTTCACCCGGTAGCCAACCCTTATCATAGGTGTCTTTTTTCCATTTAGGTGATGGCATAACCCCAGGTTTTTCATTGGGTAAGTCAATACCCGTTTGTTCACCAAAACCAAAGCGCACCATCCAGTCATGCAAGCGCTGAATACCCATCTCATAAGCCAATTTATAATAATAAGTATCGACCGACATCACGATAGATTTCTTCAAATCCACCGAGCCGTGACCACCCTTTTTCCAATCGCGAAAACGGTGTGAATCGCCAGGCAGGCTAAAGTAACCGGGGTCGTAAATGGTCGTTTCCCAATCACGTAAACCGTAATGAATACCACCTAAACCTTCAAAAGGTTTAATGGTTGAGCCGGGCGGATAGGTACCTTGTAGCGCACGATTATAAAGCGGCTGATCAAGGTCCTCACGCAGGTCACCATAATCTCTAAAGGAAATACCAGAGATAAAGGGATTGGGATCGTAGCTTGGGTTACTGACGAACGCCAACACATCGCCATTCTTTGGGTCGATGGCGACGATTGCTCCGCGGCGACCATCAAGCTGCTGCTGAGCCACGACCTGTAAGCCATAATCTAAGCTTAAGGTGATGTCATTACCAGCGATTGGCGCTTTGGTGTCAAGTTGACGAAGAATATTGCCATGGGCATCGGTTTCTACTGACTGATAACCTGGCTGTCCGAGCAAGATATCTTCATAAAAATCCTCAATGCCAATCTTGCCAATAAGGTCGGTGCCCGCATAGCGATCTTTATTTATTTGCTTGGACTCTTTATCGTTAATACGTCCGACATAACCAATCACGTGCGCAAACAGCTCATCATAAGGATAAGAGCGTGTGAGCTTACTCTGAATACTGACACCACGAAAAAAAGGCTGACGTTCACTAAACTGCGCCAATTGCGCCTCGGTTAAATCAATTTTGATGGTCACGGGATCATTTTTGGTTTTGCTTAATCGTGCCAAAATATCGGTGATATTTTCATCCGTCAAATCAAAGATAGGCGCCAGTAATTTTAAGGTGCGCTCTGGGTCTTCAACTTCATCGGGACTTAGCATAGCAGTAAATACGGGCTGATTGTCAGCGAGTATAACGCCGTTGCGGTCGTAAATATAACCGCGACTGGGCGGCGCCGATATCAGTTTAATGCGATTGTTGTCGGCTTGGGTGGTGTACTTATCGTGGGCATACACTTGTAAATAACCATAACGCGCAATCAAACCCATTAAACCCACAAACATACACAGCCCAAGGATAATAACGCGGCTGGTAAAAATACGATTAACCTGTTCGGTATCGGGAGTGAGCGGTTTTTTCATATAAAGTCAGTACCCGGACGGTCAGTGAAGCGGTCGTTGATAAATCGATGGTCAATAAATCAGTAAGAGTCTGTGAAAGATAGATAGCGCGATGCGCTCATTCAAAGCGAGGTGAGCATAAAGGATAAGGCAAAGTCTTTCAATAACATAGCGGGACATTTTATCCATAAGCCGTCAATTCATTTGTCTGCATTCGGCTGTTAACAATCTGCGCCACTCAACCATAAATTATAACAGAACAAATGCGCTGGCGCAGTATGCCGTCGTTTATTTGATGGGAGTATGATTGTGATTGTTAACGCTGTAGTTATCGATATTCTGATGGTTAATGCTGGTAGACGATAGTAAAGGTTTTAGGATTGAGAGGGGCGGGTAAAACGTGTCATCGCTAGTCACAACTTGCCTAGGGTTGATATGTGCTAATGAATAGCAAGTATGCTAAAATCAGGCGATTTATTTTAGCTATTTAATGGGTTGTTTATGAGTTAAGTGGTTACTGGGGATAGAGCGGCTAGTTTTTGTTAAGCGTTCTTAATCTGCTAAGGATATTTGGTTAACAACGACAATCATTACCTCAAGGATAATTAGAGTCATGGATGCAAATTCATTGTGGCAGGCGATAGCAGAACACCCTGAGTTTCTTGCTATGCTGACCATTCCACCGGTGACCGCATTTGTCACTTGGATACATGTGTGGATGGCACTCAAGATGCTATTTTATCCGGTTAAGTTTTGGGGGGTTCGGATTCCAAACTTCCCGTTTTTTGGCTTGCCAGGGTTAGGTTGGCAAGGTATCGTGCCGCGCAAGGCAGGCAAGATATCTGGCGTCATCGTTGATCAGACACTCTCAAAGCTGGGTTCGCTCGATGAGTTTTTTCAGGCCATGGAACCAGATCAGATGGCCGTATTCATCACCAATGCGGTCGATGAAAACCTTGAAGTCTTGATTGATGAGATTATGCTTGACCATTCGCCAGCGCTGTGGGGAAATCTCCCTTACGCATTAAAGCGCCGTGTGTACGCCCAAGCACACCAAGAATTGCCCAATATTATGCAATCTTTGGTGACAGATTTGACCTATCACGTCGAAGATTTGGTCGATATGCGTAAGATGATTGTTAATAAGATGGAAAGCGACCGTCGTTTGATGGTCAATATGTTCTTAAAAGTTGGGCAAAAAGAGATTAATTTTATTTGGCATATCAGTGCCTTGATCGGTTTGATATTCGGTATCATCCAAATGTTTATATTTTTGGTGGTGCCGCAGCATTGGACGGTACCGTTTTTTGCTGCCATTTGGGGTTTCCTCACCAACTGGATTGCGATTTGGATGGTATTTAATCCCGTAGAGCCGCATTATATTCCGTATGTGAAGTTTTTTGCGCTACAAAGTCGCTTTCCGTTTATTACGTTACAACTGCCGCACATCGCTCAGTACCGCTTTCAAGGGGGCTTTATGAAGCGCCAAGAGGAGGTTTCTGAGGTTTTTGCTGAGATTGTGGTCAAAGATTTGGTGACTTTAGAAAATATCATGAATGAGATGATGTATGGGGACCGCGCCGCTGAGACGCGCGAGCTGATGAAATCACACCTGTATAAGGTGTTAGAATCGCCAGTGATTAGCACAACATTGAAAGTGGGACTGGGTCGCCGCGAGTTTGGGCAATTAAAAAATACCATCATTGACAAATCAATCGTCGCTACCATGGTGCCCCTGCGTGACCCTGAGCTCAATGAAAGCCGAGCCAGTAAAATATTTGGGTTGTTTCGCGACCGTATTCGCGCGCTCTCACCCGATGAGTTTCAAAACCTATTACGTCCCGCTTTCCGTGAAGACGAGATGACCCTCATTGTACTAGGCGGCTTGACGGGGTTTTTAGCAGGTTGGTTACATCTGGTCTTGGTGTTTTTCCCTGCGATGCAGTGATAGGAAGCTTTTTATGTTCTTTACACACATCGCATACAGACAGGATACAGGAACGTGACAAGTTGACGCTAATGTACCATGCTGTAAACGTCCTAAGCTGCAATGGTTGATGAGGTTAAGCAGATAATAATGGCAATAGAAAATACCCGCAGTAAAGAATACTGGATACTCTCGAATATCCTGAAACACCAGTCCCTAAAATAAACAATGACCGTATTAAGGTAAACAAGGTTAGACCGTATGTTAATCACAGAATTGGGTTATTTTGCCTTGCTGGCCGCTTTTGTATTGGCGATTTTGCAGGTGGTATTACCAACTATTGGCGTCATGAGTAACCATGTTGCTTGGCAGCGTCTCGCACCAAGCTTAGCATGGGCGCAGTTTGCCGCCATGATTGTCTCATTTGGCGCATTGATGGCAGGCTTTTATTTTAATGACTTTAGCTTGGTCTACGTCACTCAGCATTCTAATACCTTGTTACCTTGGTATTATAAGCTTTCCGCGACTTGGGGCGGGCATGAAGGCTCGCTATTGCTTTGGATGACCATCATGGCAACTTGGTGTGCGCTAGTGTCATACTTTAGCCGTGGTTTGCCATTGTCGATGCGCGCACGCGTACTGGTGATACTGGCTGGCGTACAGATGATGATGCTGGCGATGTTAATCTTTACCTCATCACCGTTTGATCGCACTTTGCCAAACTTACCCGTCGATGGCGCGGATTTAAACCCTGTGCTACAAGATTTTGGTTTGATTATTCACCCGCCGATGTTGTATATGGGCTATGTGGGCATGGTCGTGCCGTTTGCTTTTTGTATGGCAGCATTATGGGAAGGGCGCTTGGATGCAGTTTGGACCCGTTGGTCGCGTCCATGGGCGTTGGCTGCTTGGGGCTTTTTAACGATTGGTATCGCGCTAGGTTCATGGTGGGCGTATTACGAGCTTGGCTGGGGCGGATGGTGGTTCTGGGATCCGGTAGAAAACGCTTCATTAATGCCTTGGCTTGCCGGTTTGGCATTGCTGCATTCGTTGGCAGTGACCGAGAAGCGCGGCGTCTTTAAAGCATGGACCATTATGCTGGCCATCTTTGCTTTTGCCTTAAGCCTCTTAGGTACTTTCCTCGTACGCTCAGGCGTCATCACCTCGGTGCATTCGTTTGCTGCCGACCCAACACGTGGTTTTGTCATTTTAGTGATTTTGGGCATTATCGTTGGTGGTGGATTGTTGATGTTTGCCATCCGTGGTTGGCGATTGACGGTTGAGAGTCAGTATCAACTGATATCACGTGAATCATTTTTAGTGATTAATAACGTTATTATCCTAATTTCAACCCTAGTCGTACTGCTTGGTACGCTTTATCCTATTATCGCTGATGCCTTCAATTTGGGTCAGGTCTCTGTAGGTCCTCCGTATTTCAATGCGCTATTTGTGCCATTAACGTGGTTGTTGTTGGTCGCGATGGGTATGGGTTCTAATATCCGCTGGAAGAAAGACAGTCGTCCGCTATTGGGCACTGGCATGGTCATTGCGGTCAGCAGTCTGGTGTTGGCGGCGATTATTGCTTATTTTGTCAGTCCTTCCGACATGCTTAATATTGGCGTGACGCTAGCCGTGAGTATTTGGGTGTTGTTTTGGATGGTCGTTGACTTCAAAGACAAAACCAAAAATGCACCAAGTTTCTTTAAGGGTCTAGGTCAGTTACGTTTGAGTTATTGGGGTCAACAGACCGCTCATATCGGTGTCATCATAGCCGTCATCGGTGTTGCCTTTACCAGTACCTTGAGTATTGAGCGGGATGTGGCACTGGGCGAAAATGATACCGTTCATGTGCAAGGCTACGACTTTGAAGTCAAAGACTTTCATGAAGTGAGAGGCAGCAACTTTGACGGCATGCAAGCACAGGTTGAGGTGACCAAAGACGGTCGCAAAGTGACGACCTTGTATCCTGAAAAACGTACTTATGTGATTAGTATGATGCCAATGACCGAGGCGGCAATTGATGCCAGCCTCATGCGCGATGTCTATGTAGCATTGGGCGAACCTATCGCTGAAGACAGTAACAAGTGGGCGGTACGTATTTATGTTAAGCCTTTGATTCGCTGGATATGGCTTGGCGCGATTATCATGGCATTAGGCGGCCTGCTAAGTATGCTCGATAGCCGCTATCGTATTAAAAAGATGAAGACATCGGCTCAAATTGTGGCAAATAAAGCAGGTTTTATCACTGAAGCTGAAATGGGGGAGAAATAAAATGAGTCAATCAGATAATTCTTCCCAGAAAGCGCCTGAAAATAAAAGTGCTGCTAATAACAAAGCCACCAAAACGATGAAAAAAAGCCAAATGAAGATATGGTTTTTGATTCCTTTGATTGTTTTTGCCGGTTTTATGATTATGCTGTACCTGCGTTTGGGTCAGCCAACGGATATCGTGACCAATACTGCGCTTGAGCGTCCGGTGCCTAAGTTTGAGTTGCCATTATTGTCAGATACCAGTCGCATTATGACCAATGACAATCTGCCGGATCAGCCGTTTTTGATGAATATTTGGGGTTCTTGGTGTCCTACTTGTATCATTGAGCATCCTTTTTTGATGCAATTAGAGGAACGCGGCGTCAATCTGGTTGGGGTGAACTATAAAGATGATATTGGTGATGCCCTAGGATATTTGAACCGCGGCGGCGATCCTTTCTCGATGTCTATTCAGGATTTGTCCGGTCAGTTCGCGCTAGATTTAGGTTTGACAGGTGCTCCTGAAACCTTTGTGGTTGATGGCAAAGGTATTATTCGTCAGCACATTGTTGGTGAGGTTAATGAGAGCAATTGGCAAAGCCGTATCACCCCTTGCTTGATGCTGCTCAATGAAGCCGATAAGAAAAATATCAGTCCGGATCCTACTCAGGTTAAGGAGATGTGCAAATGACCGCTCTCTACTTAAAAACAATGCACCCAAAAGCTATGCAAATAAAAAATCTCGTGATGACGTTAGTAGGCTTACTGATGGCTTGTCTGCTCAGTTTTACCATGAGTCTTAGTGCGCATGCAGCGATTGAAGTTTATGACTTCGACTCAGTACAACAAGAAGCACAGTATCGTGGTCTTATTGAAGAGCTGCGCTGCCCGAAATGTCAAAACCAAAATCTCGCGGGCTCTGATGCGCCTATTGCGCAAGATTTAAAACAAAAAACCTATGATCTGATTAAAGAAGGCCGTAGTGATACCGAGATACGGGCTTATATGCAAGAGCGTTATGGCGACTTTATTACTTATAAGCCGCCAGTACGTCCTTCGACATGGATACTCTGGTTTTTTCCGCCATTATTATTGATTGTATTGGTTATTGGTTGGTTTTGGCAAAGTAAACGCAGCCAGCGTGTAGCCAGTGGTCAAAGCGGCGTCATTATAGATAGCGTTGCGGCGTTATCTGCTGCAGAAAAAGCGGAACTTGATCGTCTATTATCGCTTAGCAATAAAAATGATAATAACGAGCATGATATTACCAGTACAGAGGACAAAAAATGACCCTATTTTCTACTTTTGGCTTATTTATTGCCCTAAGCTTACTGATTGCACTGTTACTGGCGGTCATCGTTATCATGCCATGGTTACGAGCGTCACGCTTAGGAGAAAAACCGGTAGACAATCAGCTGCTCGATATCAATATTGCGGTATTTCGTGAGCGTCTAGCAGAGCTGCAAACCGATAAAGACACTGGCACTATCGATGAAGTACATTACCAGAATCAAAAGCTGGAGCTTGAGCGCCAGTTATTGGATGCGCAGCGTAACGTAACGCCAATGGTCGCGCCCGGTATCAAAAGCCGTTTGATTATCATGATATGGGTGCCGGTATTAGCGGGGCTAGCATACTTTTTAATCAGCGACCGGACGCCTGTATTTGAGCTGTGGGCAGCGGAAGATAAAGTTGCACAAGTAGCGGACGACTTGTTAACAGGTAAAATTGATCAGCCACCCGCTTGGGCGATTGAAGACGGCACGCAACTGATTAGTGCCATGCAGACGAACGTCTATCGTCATGCTGATGACCCTGACCGCTGGATGCGTCTGTCTGAATTATTTTTATCATTAGAAGCAACCGATTCGGCACTGGAAGCATTATCGCGCGCTTATCGTTTGTCGCCAGACAATGAAGAGATTGCCACCACCTATGCGCAAATCAGCTTTTTTGCCAATAAAGGGCAGTTAGATGCCAATAGTCGCCGCGTCTTGCAGGACGTATTAGCAAAAAATCCACAGCATGAAGGCGCTCAAATGCTAATGGCAATGGGCGAGGCACGTGGTAATAACTTTGAGCAAGCTCAAGGCTGGATTAAGCGCTTACGTGATAGTATTGCCGCCAAACCAGGCGACCATAGCCAAGCACTGAAGAGCCTTGATGAGTTGAGTGCTAATGTCACCATGCAGCAGCAACAAGCTTCTGAAGGTATTGAGGTGACTGTATCTATTAACGCCAGTCTATTGCCATTGGTCAAAGCGGATGATGTGTTGTTTGTCGCTATTCGTGACGTGAAAGGTGGCCCACCATTTGCCGCTAAGCGTCTACCAATCAGCGTGATTAAGCAAGGTGAAGCTAATATTAGCCTAAGTGACTTGGATGCTATGATGCCTGAACGTACGCTTGCCTCGGCTCGTGCTGAGAAAGTTCAGCTCGCTGTCATTGCCCGTATCAGTCATAGTGGTACTGCTACAGCGGAGTCAGGCGATTTATCGGGCAATCCTGTTGTGATTAGCGCTGACCAAAATCAGGTCAATGTGGCTATTAATCAACAAGTTCCTTAATGAGCCAATATCAAAATATAAGTGTTTAATAAGGGTGCGCTGCCAGACTGCTGACGGCGCGCAATCTTATCCTATGAACAGATAAGTCATCGTAACTTGCCGCATCCAGACTAAAAATACTTGAGCTTTTGAAAGCCACAAGGTAAGGTAAGCTCTGCAACCCACCAATCCCTAAGTTTTATTAGTCCCAAAATCCTATCCATTAAGGAGAGTCGTATAATGATGCGTATTATTTTGCTAGGTCCACCAGGCGCCGGTAAAGGCACCCAAGCTCAGTTCATCTCTAAAGAGTATGATATCCCGCAAATCTCAACGGGCGATATGCTGCGTGCAGCAATCAAAGAAGGCAGCGAGCTTGGCAAACAAGCCAAAGACGTGATGAACGCTGGTGGTTTGGTTTCTGATGATCTGATCATTAACCTCGTGCAAGAACGCATCGCTAAGCCTGATTGTGTCAATGGCTGTATTTTAGATGGTTTCCCGCGTACCATTCCACAAGCCCAAGCGCTTGCAGATGCCAACGTGACGATTGACCATGTGATTGAAATTAGCGTGCCTGATGACGAAATCGTTAAGCGTTTATCCGGTCGTCGTCAGCATGCGGGTTCGGGTCGTGTTTATCATATTGACCACAATCCACCTAAGCAAGAAGGTATTGACGATGTGACCGGTGAGCCATTGATTCAGCGTGAAGATGACAAAGAATCTACCATTCGTGACCGTCTCGCGACCTATCATGAGCAGACGTCAACCTTGGTTGGTTTCTATCAAGATAAAGCCAAAGAAGGCGGCGATGCGCCTAAATATGACAAATTCGATGGAACTCAAGGCATTGATGACGTTAAACAGCAAATTCTATCTGCGCTAAAAGGCTAATAGCTTTTTAGAGCTGCTGATAGAGCGTGCTTATTGACGGTTATATTAAAAACCCTGCTTTCGTAGCAGGGTTTTTTAATGAGTAAAGAATAATGAACAACATCAGCAAAAATACAAGTTATTAAAAATAAACTCTAAATAACGTCCATAAAAAAACCGCTTACTCGGATAAGTAAACGGCTTTCAGATATTAATAAGCTCATACTTTAGCAGGTTAAGACTTACGCGTTACCTTGCGCATCAACTTGTGCTTGCTGTTGGCTTTGCGCGTACGCTTGGTCAAAGTTGACTGGCGCAAGCAATAACTGCGGGAAGCTACCACGTGTGACGATGTCGCTGATGACTTCACGTGCATACGGGAACAACACGTTCGGGCAGTAAGCGCCTAGGATTTGACCGATTTGGTCTTCTGGGATATCTTTCAATAAGAAAATACCCGCTTGATGAACTTCGGCGATAAATGCCGCTTCTTCCGCGTTTTTAGCATTGACACTAACCGTCAGTACCACTTGGTAATGATCGTCATCCAATTTTTCTGCGTTGCTAGACAAATTGATATCAAGCTCAGGGTTCCACTCTTTGGTGAATACGCCCGCGCCTGGGACTTCAAGTGACATATCTTTTACATAAATACGTTCTAGTGCCAATTGTGGTTGTGCTTGTTCTTCAGCCATGGTAATTCCTTTAAAAGTTCATCAAATAATGGGGCAAATGGTCATTGTCATGAAATATCATTGTAATATAAATCGAGACTGAGTTTTGAAATTTCATCTCGATGTTTTTCAGCAGGATAATTTTTCGCAAGTCGCTTTATCTCTGCTACTGCCTATCTTCACATAAATAAAAACGGGCAGTAGAACAAGATAGCAAATTAACCCGCCAATAGCTCGTCAAGTTTGCCTTGTTGGTTCATTTGATTGAGCTCATCAAAACCGCCGACAAAGGTATCGCCGATGAAAATCTGTGGCACAGTACGATAGTTATTGGTTGTTTGCATCAATGCTTGGCGCTCTTCGCGACTCATATCATGCATACCGATTTCTTCGTAGTCAACGCCTTTATTCTTTAGCAATTGCTTGGCGTTTGAGCAGTATGGGCAGATAGGGGTGGTGTAAACTTTAACAGATACAGTCATGATAAATCCTTATTTATAAGTTTATAGAGCAATCGTTATAGGTGAGAGAATCGTATTATAAAAGTTGCTTATAGAGGCTGCAATCAAGTAAATCACAAGCCTATATTCTATTATGCTCACTATAAAGTGGGGATGGCACTGCTAAATTCAAGCAATGTTGACTGAAAAGCGCTGAGCGTATCATAACTGCCACATAAAAAAGACACCTATTAAAAAGGTGTCTTTTAGATTGGCCCTGCATGTTTACCAGCGCTGTATGAACTAACGCTTAATCTACTGCCTTACTTATGCAAACTTGGCTTAGCTTTGCCTTTGTTTTTAGGCTTAGCATCTTTTATCCCAACCAATGGCATACCAGCGCCTTGCCAGCCGCCAATACCGCCCTCTAAGCGATAAACACTGTCTTTACCAATCATCTGAATGGCTGCGCCTGCTTGCACGCCCATATCACAGATGATAATGACTGGCTGCTCAATCGCACGAATTTCTTCTAAGCGGTCTTTAAGCTCAGTGAAAGGTATGTTGCGGCTGCCTTGGATATAACCGGTCTCAAATTTCTTTTTGGCACGAATATCGATCAACTGCGCATTTTGCGAGTTAACCATCATACCCAGTGTATTGGGCGATATTTTTCTGCCACTACGTTTGTTTTCAATAGCAAAAAATAGCACGGCAAGTACGGCTAATATACCAAATAAAAACGGGTGGTTGCCCACAAATTCCAGCGCACGATCCAAACCATACCTCCAAAAAATAAGTGTTCGGCTAAACTGAGAAGACAGCCTAACGATATGAACAAGGCGCTATTATACCGATTAGACTAACCATAGTAAACGTGTGATGATCAACCTAGTGATTAACGTTTGATAAGGCAGTGATTAATAAAACACGGGTTAATAAGGCAATGATTAATAGGGTTTAGTATCCGCTTCTTCTCTTAGCGTCACAAGATTTTCAACACGGCGCTGTAGTACTTCACCATCCGCCACTGCTTGCCATAACGCGCAGCCTTTGCTGTTATGAGTATGGCGACAATCACGGAATTGGCAATCACCTGCCAGTGGTGCAAGCTCAACGAAACCTGAGATGATGTCATCAGGGGTTAAATGCCAAATGCCGTACTCGCGAATACCAGGGGTATCGACGATACCACCTTGGGTTAAGTCGTCTGGATTAAATGGTAATAGGCGACTGGTCGTGGTGGTATGCTGACCGAGCTTCGAGTTCTCAGAAATAATATTTACGCTCTGTGCCGATTCGGGTAGTAGAGCATTAATGAGGCTGCTTTTACCGACGCCAGATTGACCAGCAAAAATAACCAGCTTTTTATCAATGTAGCGTTTTAACTCATCCAGTCCTTCTTGCTCATCACTATCAGCGATATTTTCAGGACAATCAACTGAGGTCAGTACGCTCTCATAACCAAGCGCTGCATATTGTGCGAGTAGCTCATTGGTATCTACGCCGTTTTCTTGCGCCAGTAAATCGGCTTTATTGAGCACCAATAATGGCTTAACGCCAGCATGATGACAGACGACCAAATAGCGATCAATGAGAGTCGGCGCAGCGGCAGGTAGCGGCGCAAACACAATCGCCAAAATATCGACATTGGCGGCGACAGGTTTGAGCTTATGATAACGATCAGGACGCGAGACTAGAGAGGTACGTGGCTTGACCGACTCGATACGTCCAAAGCCGGTATTAGGATCAGCACTCCAGCGCACTTGATCGCCAGCAGCTAACATCGGTAAGTTGGTGCGCACATGACAGCGCCAAATATCGCCTAGCGCCAACGCCTGCCAAAACGGCTCAGGATCATCGGGCGCAATCTCCGGCTGCTCAGGTATCACTGCAGGCAAGCTGGTCACTTGCACTTCTAGCTGCTTGCCATAATGCGCCATGACCACGCCATCCATCAAACTGTCATCGATGCTGTCTTGACTGTCCAGCTGTTGTTTGTCGATGCGACGAATCTGCTGCTTAGTCAGTTTGCGTTGCCGGATTAATGCCATGGGTTGGGACCTATTAGAAAAATATTGCTCAGTGTAGCGTGAAAATTTGCTAACATACAGCCTAAAGCAACGCTGGCAGATAGTGGTTTTGTAATGTTTTAGATTTCTTTAGACATTATAGCTAGCAAAGCGCAAAAAATATTATTTGAGCATGACTATTTTATATAATTTCTTTAGTTAACATTGCTCCAAAGTTGTTCCAAACTTTATTGACCATAGGACAAGATATGAGTACCGATGACCATCCCAATAAGATTAAAATCAGGAACCAAGGTAAAAAAGGGCTGGTATGGATTGATTTAGAAATGACCGGACTTGATACCTTAAACGATGAGATTATCGAAATAGCCACCGTCGTCACTGATGAAGATTTAAACGTCCTTGCCGAAGGGCCTGTATTTGCCATTAAAGTATCAGATCAAGTGCTAAATAAAATGGATGACTGGAATACTAAGCAGCATGGCCAGTCAGGATTGGTTGACCGTGTGCGCCGTAGTACCGTGACATTGGCAGAAGCCGAAGCTGAGACTATTAAGTTTTTGAATAAGTGGGTTGATAGTGGTAAGTCGCCAATGTGCGGCAATTCCATTTGCCAAGATCGCCGCTTTATGGCGCGCCAAATGCCTGAGTTAGAGCGCTTTTTCCACTATCGCAACCTTGATGTGTCGTCGATTAAAGAGCTGTGCTTCCGCTGGCGTCCTGATATCTTAAAGAATTTTGAAAAAGGCGGTAGTCATTTAGCGTTAGATGATATTCGCGATTCTATTCGTGAGCTGAAACATTATCGTCAGCACTTTTTTAAATTGATGCCTTAGAGTTAAAGGTATTCTATAAGTTCGTAATGCTTTAGATGGTCAAAGAAAGGGTCTGTTATTTGAACAGACCCTTTTTTATTTAGCATGATATGCTTTAAACCAATATATTAAACTCAAATAGTCTAAATCCAGCATTATTGTTGCCGGCATTTTCATCTACTGTCACAGCGCCAATCACCGCACTGACTTTTTGCTGGCGTTTGTCGCTATCTAGCAATCGCCAATCACCAAGTACGTAGCGTATTTTGTCGTGGATGGTTTTATGAATATCTGGACGATGCGTATGCCCGTGTATTAAAGCATCACTATTTGTCACTGCTTGCATCACCGCATTTTCATTGACATCCATGATGTAAGCGGCTTTATTGGCATTATTCTGCTGACTCTTTTTACGCATTTTATCGGCGATAGCCAAGCGTTTTTCTAGCGATTTATTCAGCAAATAGCATTGGGTCAAACGGTTACGCATAATTTTTCGAAAAAACTGATATTTCTTATCATCAATGCATAATGCATCGCCGTGTTCTAAGCGATAATTTTGCTGTCCAATAGTTAAGGTATACGGCTCATAAATTAGCGCACCACCGAATAAGTTGCAAAATGGCTGACCCAACAAAAAATCACGGTTGCCATGCATAACCAAAATTTCACAACCTTCGATACGCAGCTTTTTTAATTTTACAATAAGCGGGGTTAGCCAATGTGTTGTGCGCTCATCTTCTGATAACGATAGGTACACGTCATCACCTAGCCATACCTCGAACCAATCGCCTAAGATAAACAAGCGCTTGAGCGACGGCAGAGCAAGGCAATCATCAAGCAGCGCCAAAAAAGCCTGCACTAAGGCAGGCTCTTCAGGCGATAAATGCAAATCGCTAATCAATACTTGCCGCACTTCATGAGGACGGGTGGTAATTAGGTGGTTGAAACTTTGCATTTATCCTTATCCTCGTAACTTTAAACAGTAACGACTCATAACTTTTACTGACTCATCGCTACTGAGTAATGGCTATTGAAGAATGACTACTTAGTGATGATGGTTGCTGAATTGATAACCACTGGCTCTTTTGGCACATCAGCATGCATGCCGAAACGACCAGTTGGTACGCCGCGCATTTTTTCGATGACGTCCATACCGCTTGTTACTTTACCAAATACCGTATAGCCCCAACCTTGCATGTTTTTGCCAGAATGGTTTAGGAAATCGTTGTCTTTAACGTTAATGAAAAACTGGCTGGTTGCTGAATGCGGATCTTGCGTACGCGCCATTGCAATCGTACCTTTGTCATTCTTTAAGCCGTTATCAGCTTCGTTTTCAACTGGCGCATTGGTCGCTTTTTCATTCATCTCAGCGTCCATTCCGCCGCCTTGAATCATAAAGCCGTCAATGATGCGATGGAAAATCGTACCGTCATAATGACCGGATTTTACATAGTTTAAAAAGTTTTCTACCGTTTTTGGCGCTTTTTCTTCATTAAGTTCGATAACGATCGCACCCATATTGGTGTCTAATTCTACTACTGGTGGCATGTCTACCATGTGATGTTCCTTTTTGATTGCAGCGCCTAAAATGACGCTGTTAAGTGGTGATTAAAAAGTTGGTGGTTAAAAAGTTATGGCTAGTCTAACGGCTTTTTTATCCCGTGTCATGTATCAGGCTGTTAATGCCTTTGCAAAAGCTGATAGAATAACGCAACTTTACCTTTTTATTATAATTTTTGATAACCTGTTTTAATGGTTTGGTTTGAATTTTCCATGCTGCGTGATGTCACGCCGTGTGAACTGACAATTTGCGTTAGGAGCAATGCCCGATGAGTGAGCACTCAAGCAACAATGCACAAAAAGACGAACAAAAAAACGATTTTATTCGTAATATCATTCGTGACGATGTCAAGGCGCAAAAATATCCACAAATTGTGACACGCTTTCCACCTGAGCCAAACGGCTACTTGCATTTAGGTCATGTTAAATCCATCTGCCTAAACTTTGGCGTGGCTGAAGAGTTTGGCGGTGTTTGTAATTTGCGCTTTGATGACACCAATCCAACGGCAGAAAAGCAAGACTACATCGATAACATTAAGAACGATGTGAGATGGCTGGGATTTGAGTGGGCAGGAGAGGCACACTATGCGTCAGGCTACTTTGACCAGCTTCATGCTTGGGCAGTGCAGTTGATTGAGCAGGGCAATGCGTATGTAGACTTGCAGTCGCCTGAGCAGATTAAAGAAAACCGTGGCTCATTTAACGAAGCAGGCACGCCGTCACCACATCGTGATGCCAGTGTCGAAGAAAATCTGCAACTTTTTGATGATATGAAAAATGGCAAGTTTGCGGAAGGTAAAGCCGTTTTGCGCGCCAAAATTGATATGGCAAGCCCAAACATGAACATGCGCGACCCTGTTATCTACCGTGTTATGCATCAAGCCCATCATCAAACCGGCGATAAATGGTGTATTTATCCCATGTATGACTTTGCGCATCCTCTTTCTGATGCAATTGAGGGCATCACGCATTCGTTATGTACGCTAGAGTTTGAAGACCATCGTCCATTCTATGATTGGGCAGTAGAAAAAGTTGGCTTTGATGTACCGCCACATCAGTATGAGTTCTCTCGTCTAAATGTCGACCATACCATGACCAGTAAGCGCAAATTAAAGCAGCTGGTGGATGAAAATATCGTCAGCGGTTGGGATGATCCGCGTATGCCGACGATTGCTGGCATGCGTCGCCGTGGTTACACGCCAGAAGGTTTACGTGACTTCTGTGAGCGCGTGGGCGTGACCAAAGTAGATAGTGTCGTCGATTTTCGCTTATTAGAATTTAGTATTCGTCAGTCGTTAGAGACAACGACGGCGCGTGGTATGGCAGTGCTAAAGCCATTAAAAGTGACGATTACCAACTTTGCCGAAGCGGTCAGCAGTTGGGAAACGGAGAAAGCGGATAGCGTTACTGCGCGTTTTGATGATGAGTCGCAAACTTTATGGCTGACGCAGCCTAACCATCCTAATGTCGATATGGGTGAGCGTGAAATCCCTTTCACTGAAACCTTGTATATTGACCAAGGCGATTATGAGATTGAGCCACCAGCAGGTTATAAGCGTTTATCACCAGAAAAGAATGAGATTCGCCTGCGTAATACTTATGTATTGGCAGTGACTGAGCATATCTTAGATGACGCTGGTAATGTGGTTGAGCTAAAAGCGACGATTGATTCGGCGACACTGGGCAACAACCCTGAAGGTCGCAAGGTTAAGGGCGTTATTCATTGGGTATCAGCCAGCCAAGGCGTACCCGCCACCGTGCGTATGTATGAGCAGTTATTTAGTGCTGAAGACCCAAGTAGCGTCGCTGACGTCCATCAAGCACTAAATCCTAACTCATTGATTGAGCTGCAAGCGGTAGTTGAGCCGTCACTTGCTAATAGCGATGCGGGTACGCGCTTCCAGTTTGAGCGTGAAGGTTACTTTATCTCTGATAGTGAAGATCATAGCAGTGATAAGCCCGTCTTTAACCAAATTGTTAGCCTACGTGACAGCTATAAACCTGCTTAATTGATAAAGTTTAGCACCGCTAATGTTTATTTAAGATGTTACTGAACAATAGTAGTTTGCAAGCTTGCCCATTTCTAGTACGCTAGGGATGGGCTTTTTTGTGAATAATTATAAATTTTAATCGTAAGGTTTAAGGGTGCAATCATGGCAAAGTTTTTGAACAGTAGCGGTACAACCTATCATTTAGAAGAACTGATTAAAAATGCGTCTGATAGGCTGATTATTATTAGCCCTTATCTCAAACTAAATGATCGTATTAAAGAGCTGTTAGAAGATCGGAATCGCTTAAAAATTGATATTCGTATCGTTTATGGTAAGAATGATTTACAACCTGAAGAAATCAACTGGCTCAAAAATCTGACTTTTATTCGTACCAGCTTTTGTAAAAATCTCCATGCGAAATGCTACTTGAACGAAAATGAGTGCATTATTACCAGTTTGAATCTTTATGAGTTTAGTCAGGTGAATAATAATGAAATGGGCGTGCTGATTTACCGTAATGAAGATGCCAAGCTTTATGCCGATACTTATGAAGAAGCCCAGCGAATTATTCGTATTAGTGACGAAGTCAGAATGTCACTTGAAAAAATAGTTGAAACTAATATTAGTGTTGATAACAACCTCACTTCTGAGATTGCTTCTCAAGTCTCCACTGCAACTAATTCTGCTAAACCTGCAAATGCAGCAACGCCTAATTATTCTAAGCTAACGACGGCGAAGCTTGCCAAAGAACTGGGCTTTAAGACGCAGGAATTAAATGATAAATTACTGGCAGTGGGTTACTTACAAGAGCAAGAAGGGGAGCTGTTATTAACAGATGCTGGGCGTGCCGCAGGTGGTACCAGTAAGCGCGGTAAATTTGGCGAGTTTTGTCTGTGGGATTCAGGAATGGTCGTTTAATCACCGTATAAATGGATAATAAGTCATCACTAGGACAATAATAATGTTAAATATGATTGCCGGTCAAAAAGCCAAGTTTACTGATGTTGGCATTACGCAGCAGTTTACCTTGATTAAAGAGCTAACAGCGGACGCTACCGTGATAGATGTGACATGCTTTGGACTAGATGGACAGCAGAAACTGGTAAGCGATGATTATATGACATTTTATAATCAGCCAAAAACGCCCTGTGGCGCTATCAGTTGGCAATCAACCGCGAGTCAGCAGCGCTTTGATATTGATCTCAGTAAATTACCAAATTCCGTAGATTATTTGGTGTTGACGGCGACTATTGATGGTCAATCGACCATGCGAGAACTTGGCACTAGTCATGTCATGTTGGAGCAAGCAGGGCAGATACTTGCAAAGTATACGTTTGATGGCAGTGCATTTGATAATGAGCGCGCCATTATGCTGTTACAAGTTTATCGTAAAAATGATGTTTGGCGTATTAATGCTATTGGACAAGGTTTTAATGGTGGCTTGAGTGCTTTGGTCACTCATTTCGGTGGTGAAGTGGCTGACGATGAGGCAGCACACAAGCAGTTAGAAGAGAATAAAGCCACTCAAGCGAAGAATGATTTTGCCCATAATCCAAATAGTCCATCAACATCTCAGCCTTTTAATCTAAAAAAAGTAACGCTTGATAAACCGGGTAGTGAACATCGAATCGATCTTACTAAAAGTAGCAACGATCATTTAGTGGTGGAAGCTATATGGATAGATAATGGCGATGCCAGCGCTAGTAATGATGATTTGGATTTGCGCGTCGGCATACTCGCGCAGAACAGTAAGGATATGAGCTATATTCATGCGCCAGAGCAGATTGGCAGTTTGACGACTATGCCTTATATACAACATCAGGGTGATATAAAGGTTGCCAGTCTCAATGAGCCTGGCAAAGAGACGGTTTTGGTCAATCCTGATATCGCTAAATACTACGGTGGCAAAGTCGCGTTGGTATTCTCAGTCTATTCTGCGGTATCAAACGGCGCCGTTTCTATTGCCTCTCTACAGCCTAAAATGCGCATGAAATATCAGGATCAGGTGATAGAATGTGTCTTTAATATCAAAGCATCTCCCAAAGCCAAAAGCAGTTTTGTTTATACCTATGTGATTGGTATAGCGATTATCGATGAGGATGGTATTACCTTGCAGCATTCAGGAGAGACGAGCAAACGTGGCAGCGAAGCGACACCAAGATTGACATGGAAAGGGGATAAGGTGGGATTAAAAATTGATGGTGCAGCCATGTTTAAGTTGAGCTAATATAAGTTGCTGATTAAAGTATATGTATTAATCTATGCTGTAGATTATTAATGTAATCATCATATAATCTAACTGCTTAATTAATCATCGCATTTAGTCTTCTTAACCCAAAATGGAATAACTGCATTACAATCCGTCACAAGACATTCATAACCAGTTTGTTAAGATAAAGTGAGTTTTTTGCTGATATGCTTGGTAGGAATTTTGACCACTGAGCATGTCGTTGATAATAATAGAGCGCGTCGGTAGCATTCGATAGTAGCGCTCATCACAATCATAAATAAGGAATCAAGCATGGCACATTTACGTTTAGGCGATACCGCACCGAATTTCGACGCAACCACTACTGAAGGTGATATCAATTTCCATGAATGGGCGGGCGATAACTGGGTGGTTTTCTTCTCACATCCAGCAGATTTTACCCCAGTATGTACCACTGAGCTTGGTCGTGCTGCTGCGCTAAATGGCGAGTTCCAAAAGCGCGGTGTGAAGCCAATTTGTATCTCTGTTGATGGTATCGATGACCACCATGCATGGGCAAAAGATATCGGCGAGACTCAAGGTACTGAGCTAAACTTCCCAATCATCGCTGACCCTAATAAAGAAGTCGCTGAGCTGTATGACATGATGCATCCAAATGCAGACAGCACGCATACCGTACGTAGCGTCTTTATTATTGATCCAAGCAAGAAAATCCGCTTAACATTGACTTATCCTGCTAGCTGTGGTCGTAACTTTGACGAAATCATTCGCGTGATTGACGCTATTCAATTGGCGGATGAATATAACATCGCAACGCCAGTAGATTGGAAAGATGGTGATGATGTAATCATTCCACCAAGCGTTAAAAACGAAGATATCGCTGCCAAATATCCAAAAGGTTACACAGAAATTAAGCCTTATTTACGTACTACACCTGCGCCTAACAAATAAATAAAGGGTAGTTGTAATTGATTAAAAATGAAAAGCTCTATAACTTAAGGTTATAGGGCTTTGTATTTTTCAGTTTTTACTTTTTCCCTTCTTATCAAAACAGTAAGCTTGAGAAGGTTTTGCTATGATAAGTAGCGTAAGCTACAACTGTTATATAGCGCATTGACAACCTTATCCATACGCTATTATACAAGAATCATAATAAAATATATCAGCGCTGAGTCGCTTTTGAGATCACCTTACAAGGAGTTTGCCATGAAAAAACTATACGTCACCCGTACTGCCCCCAATCCGCGTAAAGCGCTTATTTTATTGGCTTCAAAAGGCATCGATGTGGATGATATGGATGACCTCGATGTGATCGATATTGATTTTGCTGCCAATGAGCAGATGTCCGATGAGTTTACCAAAATAAATCCTATGCAAACCGTACCGGTTTTAACATTAGATGATGGTACGGTACTCAATGACTCACAAGCCGTGTGCGAATATCTAGACCGTGTCTATGGTGAGCGCTCGGTCATGGGTAATGATGTGGTTCAACGTGCGCAAGTATGTTCTATGCGCCGCATTGCTGAGTTTGAAGTGCTGTATAATTTTATGCTCGCTTTTCAGCACAGTCATCCCTCTAAAGCCCAGCGGGTTGAACAAGTGCCAGAGTTTGTGGCGCCATCTATCGCTCGCGCTGTTAAAGCATTGCCCTATTTCGAAAATGCCTTAAAAGGTCATGATTACTTAGTGGGCGATCAATTAAGTTTTGCAGATATTGTGCTGTATCTTGGCTTGGATTTTGGCAAAATACTCAAGGTTAACCCGAATGAGCAAGGCGAAAATCTGGCGCGTTTTTATCAAATGATGAACGAACGTTTTAGCATAAAAAATATGGCAAAAGCCAAACCTGCTCATGAAAGTGATTAAAATCTTGCAAATCTAGAAGTGAATACAGCTTATAGCCTTGAGTAGCCGATATGATTCTTAGCTACCCAAGGCTTTTTTAATCCAATGCTTTAATCAGAAAAATTAACAATAACAGTTACTATCGATATATAAAATTAAACACTTCGTTACAATCATAACAATCATCGGCGCTATAGTGGTCAAATTATGAACACTTTATGAAAATAGATATAATCACTCCTTGTCTTGTCAAAAGTGGATTATTAAAAGGGTTTAACCACAAGGTATGACGGTCATGACATCATCTTTCACAACGCTATCTTTCATCACCTCATTTTCTAGATTTGCGCTATTGCCAAGTATCTTAGCAGCAAGTTTGGCCTTGAGTGCTTGTCAAAATAATTCTGTGCCGAATGAAAATGGCGTACAAGAAGAGGGGGCTAATACGACCACTAACGCAGCCAATAATAGTGATAGTACGTCTGATGCTACTATAGAAAATGATACAACTAAGGTAGATAAGATGAGCGTTGAAGAACAGATGATAGACAACCTTTCACGTTATCGTTGGACACTGATATCCGCAACCGATAAAGCTGCACAGCCATTAAATATGCTGCTAGATATTAAAGACCAAGTGCGCTTATCTTTTAGCCAATATCAAGGCGAGAATACCTTAAGCTATAGTGTTGGCTGCAATACCATGAGCGCGGCTTACCAATTGCAAGGTCATACTTTTACTATTGAAGACGGTATGAGTACTAAAATGTCATGCGGTGAACTTGATAAGGCTGAAAATAATTTAAGTCAGCTGATGCAAGGTGAGAGTCAATTAACGTTAGTGACAGATAGTAGTTCTAAAAATGACGATTCTAAAAACGATAGACCTAAAGATGTAAATCCTAAGAGTGATAAGCCAATATTGACCCAAGTCACTAGCGATGCGGCAACGTTAGTTTGGGAAGGTAAGCTTACTCCACAAGCCAAATATAATAGTAGAGGGGAAACCGTATTTTGGGCAATAAACGCTAAGAAAATAGCGTGTGCTCATAATAGCTTAGAGATGTGTTTACAAGTAAAACCGATTACTTATGATGACCAAGGTATTAAAAGCAGTGAAGGTAAGTGGGCAGCATTTACAGGTGAAATTGATGGTTATCAGCATGATGGCATGCATAATGAAGTGCTGCGTTTACAGCGTTACCCATTAGATGACAAAGAGAAAGCAGAAGAAGGCGAAGAGTATGCCTATGTGTTGGATGCGGTGATTGAGAGTGCCGTAGCAGAATAGGTTGATTAATCGTTGTTATTATTATAGTGAAGCGATAGATAAATAGCTTAGAGGGTTGAAAAAAACACGCGCCGTTTGGACGCGTGTTTTTTTATGGTGGCTTGCCTAACTGCTTTAACGCAAATTGCCTAAGTCTTCTTCTGTCAAACGCCAGCGACCTTTTTTCTTAGAGCCACCACGTCCGCGCATTGAGCTATTGAGCAGAATCTTGTTCATAGAGTGACTTGAGTGCGCGTGACAAATGGCGCAGGCAAGACCATCAGCGGCGTCTTGTTGTGGCACGACATCTAAAGACAAGATGCGGCAGACCATTTCTTGCACTTGCTCTTTTGCCGCTGCACCATAGCCGCAAACGGCTTGTTTGATTTGGCGTGCCGTATATTCTGATACTTCCAAATCCAAGGCGACCATGGCAGCAATGGCTGCACCACGTGCTTGCCCAAGTTTAAGCGCTGAGTCCGGATTTTCTGCCATAAATACTTGTTCAATCGCGGTATAAATGGGCTCGTCGGCATATTTTAAATGATGCTGCGTGATACGCGTTAAGCCATTAAAAATACGTTTTAGGCGCTCAGGCATTTCTTTGGTATCCGTACGAATGGTACCTGCGTCTATATACGTCAGTTTGTCACCCGTTTGTTGAACAATGCCATAACCGGTCATGCGCGAACCCGGATCAATCCCGATAATAATTGCCATAGTATTCCGTCTTGCTTACATTTTGTTTTATGGCTTAAAAATCAGCCTTAAGTTTGATAGTATAGCAATCAATCCCCATATACATCATATGTTAGCCATTTTAATTTGCATGGCGCTTAATTTTTTAGATTTTATCTTATAGGACGACACTTTATGGGTCAGATAGTTGGTATTGCCATCGTTTGGTTTATTATCGAGATGCTACTGTGGTATTTGCTTGCTCAATTTATGAGCGGTTGGTGGGTGTTTATGTGGTTTATTATCGCCGCAGTTATCGGTATATCGCTCATGCGTAAAGGTATGGCAGCACTCAATCCAATGGCACAGCAGATGAAGGCGGGCGGCATGATGAATCCTGCGATGCGTCCACAAGAATCAACCATGATTAAAAGTGTCGCCATGGCAGCCGCGGGTATCCTGCTGCTCATTCCGGGTGTATTGAGTGATTTATTAGCATTGTTGGTGATATTGCCGCCAGTGCAGAAAAAGCTCAAAGACTTTGCCAATAATTATGTCATGAATAATCAGCAAAAAATGATGGAAATGATGGCTAAGCAGATGGGTGGACAAATGGGCGGCGGACAAAATCCTTTCGGTGGTATTGGCGGCATGGGCGGTCAAAACCCATTTGGCGGCGCAGGTGGTATGAATAACCAGAACCCATTTGGTCAGCAACAGCAAAACCCATTCGGCGATGTGTTTAAACAGCATACCACCGTTGATGGTACCGCAAAGACCATTCCGAAAGATGTGAAAAAAATCACCAAGTCTGCCAATGATGAATAATTGATTTATCGATAAGTAAGTAGGTAATTAAACATAAGAAAAGCCCCTTTCGTCAATGACAAAAGGGGCTTTTGATCGTTAAATACTATTTTTATAAAGTTAAGGTTTATAAACAGAATAGCTAATAACTGAATGAAACAACCGAAGTGCCGCCGTAAGATGGTGACCCATGAACCGTGAAGTTCAGGGCGGATGCGTCACTGCCTCTGCAGGTTTCCTGAGACACCGCAAGCGGTGCAGGCATACACAATGAAGCAATAGGTACCACATCCTGGTAAAGCATTATCGGCTCAGGGAATAAACATCTACTAGCCAACACTTCAGAATATAATTATCTTAACCAATGGCTTGAATGATTGCAAGTACGATTTACAGATTACTACGTAGGTGTAGTTATTAGCATTATTGATGTTGAGTTTTAAGCGCACTTTCTATCAGATAAAGGTGCTTAAAACCTTTAATGACGAGCTTAAAGGGGCGATTTTTCAGCTATTTGGAGATGTGTGGTAATATAGAGGGCTTTAAACACCCTAATATAGCATTATAAGCGTTCATTCACTTGAGGAGCGGTAATCCATGACCCATAACCAGCCACAATCAGAATTTATCGACGATAGTCAGGCCCAGCTCAATAATAAACACAATAGCGAGCAAAATAAAAAAGTGCCGCATGTCTTAATGATATTAGATGGTTTTGGGCACCGTGAAGATGACAAGGATAATGCGATTGCTGCCGCCAATATGCCAAACCTGGATAAGATTTATCAACAATATCCGCATGGGTTAATATCTGCTTCAGGAGAAGATGTTGGTCTGCCGGATGGTCAGTTTGGTAACTCAGAGGTTGGGCATATGAATTTGGGCGCGGGTCGCGTTCTTTACCAAGATTCAACCCGTATCTCAAGTGAAGTGGCCAATCGCGAGTTTTATAAAAACGAAGCCTTGGTAAATGCAGTAAAAGCTGCCAATAAATTGGGCGGCAACGTTCATATTATGGGGCTATTATCAGATGGCGGCGTTCATTCGCATCAAGACCATATCGAAGCGATGTGTCATTCAGCATTGGTGCACGGTGCCAAAAACGTCTTTGTTCATTGCTTCTTAGACGGCCGTGATACGCCTCCAAAGTCTGCTGATAAGTATATCAATCGCTTACGGGAGCATATTGGGAAACTCAACGCCCATTACGAAGGTGGTCGCGTACAGATTGCCAGTATCATCGGGCGCTACTATGCGATGGATCGTGACAATCGCTGGGATCGCGTCCAAAAAGCCTATGAGCTTATCACCGAAGGTAAAGCCGATCGCTTAGCGACGCGTGCAGATGGTGCGGTACAAGCTGCTTATAAAGCACGCGAAACCGATGAGTTTATCAATCCGACAATCGTTATTGGTCGCGATGAGGTGCCATATACCGTTGATGATAATGATGCGCTTATCTTTATGAACTTCCGTGCCGATCGTGCCCGTGAGCTTGCGCAAGCCTTTGTACTTCCAGACCATGAATTTTCGGGTTTTGCTCGTCATAAACAGCCAAAGCTTGCGGCCTTTGTAATGTTGACTAAGTACTCCGACGTTTTAGCAGACAATCCAAAAACCAGTATTGCTTATTATCCAACTTCATTAACCAATACCCTTGGTGAGTATTTGCAGGATAAAGGTAAAACCCAGCTACGTATCGCCGAAACTGAAAAATATGCGCATGTGACGTTTTTCTTTAGTGGTGGCCGTGAGGAAGAGTATAAAGGCGAGACACGTATCTTAATCCCATCTCCCGATGTCGCGACTTATGATTTAAAGCCAGAAATGAGCGCACCTGAAGTGACGGATGAATTGGTGGCTGCCATTGAGTCAGGTAAATATGATGTGTTAGTGGTCAACTATGCCAATGGTGATATGGTTGGGCATACCGGTATCTTTGATGCGGCTGTTAAAGCGGTAGAGGCATTGGATGTATGCATTGGTCGCGTAGAGACAGCAGTACGTGCCGCTGGCGGCGACATGCTCATTACAGCTGACCATGGAAACTGTGAGCAGATGCAAGATTACGACAGCGGACAGGTACATACGCAGCACACCACGGAACATGTTCCATTGATTTATATTGGCGAGCAATCAGTAAAAGTGCGTAGTGGCGGTAAGCTCAGTGATATTGCCCCAACTATTTTAGCGTTGATGAATATTGAGCAACCAACTGAGATGACTGGTGAAAATCTATTGGTTCCAGCATCACAAGCCAGTCATATAATATAGCCCGTTCAAAATAAAACCGATATGTTAATAGTTAGGAGCGACCAGTATAAATTTTTCTGGCTTGCTGCTATCACAGAGGCTATAAAAAATTCATTCCCAGTCTAACTGTAGCGGTTTTAAAGTGAATTCACTATAGTTGATTTTTAGTCGCGTATTAGTGTGGCAGAGCATTACGCAAAAGGGCAGGATATTGATTATCCTGCCCTTTTTTAGGTTCTATTTTCGGTTTTTCGGTGCCTTGTTTTTGATACATTTCGCCTAAGTTACTTGCAATACTATCCTAGTCTTCAATAGCGGCTTAGTGTTATTTTAAAAGATATTGTTATTGAAAGACATTTGTCATTAATAATCCTATAATCATGAATATCCATATAATAACGTGATACTTCTAACAAAGTGATAAAAATAATAACCAAACCAATTTTTTTTGAGTGATTTTCTTTATGCGTCCTATTAGCTCCTTATCCTTATTGATGTTTAAAAGATTGTACAATCCAATGACGACATTATTGATGAGTTCTAACTCTCTTAGCTTTAAATTCTCTCTTAGCTTTAAATTTATGAGTTCGCAGTTATTAAAGCCAGCTATTCTCACAGGCTTATTGGGTTTAAGCGTTGTGAACATGTCTGCGCAAGCGGCTACTAACAATAATGGGAAAATAAATAATAAGGGCAAGAACCCTACCGCAAGTTTGCAATTAATCAGTCTAAATACAGATGATGTACCACTTGACGATGGTGCAGATTATTTGTCAGATATCGCGGATATGCTGGAATCTGCGGATCAAGTTGATGACTCAATAGATGCGGTGGCCGATGAAAGTGCGTTAAGTAATGGCTCAGATGCCATAGATACTGATATTCCAGATGAAGTTGCGCAGGTATCATTAAATGCCATCTCTCCTGAAACATTGAAGACCTTTGTTGCAGTGGTTGATTTGGTGCGCCGCGAATATGTAGATGCGGTGAATGATGAAGAATTATTTAACAATGCTATGAGCGGTATGTTGACCAAGCTTGATAGCCATGCCGAATTTTTGGATGCAGAGGCTTATGAAAATCTACGTGCTTTTACAGAAGGAGACGTCGGTGATATCGGTATCAAGGTGCAGTATCAGCCAAAGGAAGGCTATTGGGTGATTACTGAGGTGATTGATGGCTCACCTGCCGATAAAAAAGGCATTGCCGTTGGAGATTATTTGCATCAAGTGGATGAATTTAAGCTTGGTGAAGAAGAAGAAAGTAACGATATTGATCAGCTCTTAACCGGGATTGCTGGCACGCAAGTGGATGTGGTGACGTCAAAAGCAGGTCGCCGTAAACATACCACGACTTTACAGCGTAATAACAATCATCCGCAAATTATTGAGACACGGCTTGTCGATGGTATGGCAATTATCAGATTACCGGCGTTTCAAAATAACAGTCGTGAGAAATTACTACAAAGTTTGATTGATTTAGATGCACCCGTCACCGCAGTATTATTGGACATGCGTGACAATCCGGGCGGCGTGTTGGCATCGGCTGTGAGCGTTGCCAGCTTGTTTATGACCGATACCGACGTGGTACAAGTCAAGGGTCGCCAAAGTGACTCGAGGACGCTATCGACTCAAGGCCCAGCGTTATTAGAAGCGTTACCAGTAATGGTTTTGCAAAATCGTTATTCAGCCTCAGCCGCGGAGGTATTAGCCAGTAGTTTGCAAGCGCAAAAGCGCGCTACTATTTTAGGCGAGGTCAGCTATGGTAAAGGCTCAGTACAGTCCGTCATCCCGCTCAATGATGAGCAAGCGGTCAAGCTGACGGTTGCCAACTATATGACCGCACTGGGTAAAAAGATAGATGGGGTTGGGGTGGAGCCTGATGTGACTTTGCTGGGTAATGAGAGCACATGGGAACACCAGGCACTTGATTTACTCAGACAGCAGGCGCTGCCTTCAGGTATTCGCTTTGTACGCAAGGCGCAAGCAGAAAATAACGCCCATTATGATGAAAAAGCTACTAAAAATGAAGCTACTAAAAATAAAGTTGCTCAAAAAAATACGCTCATTAAGCATGTTGTTGAAAAACCAACTGCTAAAGATAAGCTTTAAGTTAGGCTTATCTTTAGTTTAGGCAGAGCGCTAACATGACCTATGATTACGATTCAAACTGATCTTCAGCGATCTCTAGCTTGGTCATGCGATAGCGCAAAGAACGAAAAGTTGTGCCCAACAATTCAGCAGCTTGAGTTTTATTCCAACCTGTTTGCTTAAGAGCTGTAATAATAAGCCGTCTTTCCTGTTCTTGCAGATAATGCTCTAACCCTTGGGCGGGTAATTGACCAGCGGCAATATCTTCTGTATTTACTGCCTTACTTAAAGCCTCTTGCTCATCAGCTTGATTGGTTAATGGCTCTGACACCCCTCTATCTACTGAGTTGTCAGTTGATTCTACGGTACTAGCTGCTGAGCGCGTGCTCATCGAAGGATAATGCTGAGTAGTAGTGCGGTAGGGATGCAAATTAGTCTTTGCTTGTTGGATAGTTGGCTGAGGATCGTCTTTAGCTTGAATCTCCGATGGTTCTGTGTCCTTTACCTCTATGCTTTCTTTTATTGATTCTTGTACTATTTTCTCATTTTTATCTGAAAGAGAAGCGTTAGAGAGGGTCGCTTTATTGTCACTAATATTTTGGCTTACAGATGTTATCACTTCTTGGTGACGATCAAAATCAGGCAAACCTAAATGACTTGCATCGATAGTGGACGTTTCCGCTAAGGTTATCGCCCGTTCGAGGACGTTGCGTAACTCACGAACATTACCAGCAAAGTCATGATGTTGCAGGCGAGCGCAAGCATCATCAGTCAGCAAAGGCAGCGACTCCAATTGCCATTCATCGGCAATTAATGCTAAAAAGTGCTTGGCTAATACAGGGATGTCATCACGCCGCGCGTTAAGCGTCGGCAGTTTAAGCTCAATAACATTAATACGGTAATATAAATCTTGGCGAAAATTTCCCGCTTGTACCAGTTGGTTCAAGTCTTTGTGCGTCGCCGATAATATACGAATATCAACCGGTAACTCTTTAGTGTCACCGATTGCGCGCACGGTTTTCTCTTGAATAGCACGCAGTAATTTGACCTGCATCGCCAATGGCAAGTCGGCTACTTCATCTAAAAAGAGGGTGCCACCATTGGCTTGTTGAAAAAGCCCTTGTTTATCGGCGACAGCGCCCGTAAAGCTACCTTTCTTATGACCAAAGAACTCTGACTCCATTAACTCTGAGGGTATTGCTCCGCAGTTGACAGCCACAAAGCTGCCATCTCGGCGCGGGCTTAAGTCATGAATCAAGCGCGCAACCACTTCTTTACCCGTGCCTGAGGCCCCTGATAAAAAAACGGGTGCTTGTGAACGAGCCAACTTTAAAATTGTATTCTTTAGCGGGTGCATCACGGCTGAGTCGCCAATGAGGCGGCTATCCAGCATTTTCTGCTCAGGTGAGCGCTCAGGAGTGGATTTTGCGGCGTTATCTTGATGAATAACCTTGAGTGCGCTCTCGACCAATTGACGCAAACGCGGCAGCTCAAGCGGTTTATTAACGAAATCAAAAGCGCCTAGCTTTAACGCTTCAATCGCCAAATCCATACTGCCGTGTGCAGTGATAACCGCAATGGGCGTCGTTGAACTGGCGCTAATGTGCTTAACCAACTCCAATCCTGAACCGTCAGGTAGTTTTAAATCGGTTAAACAAAAATCATAGTCATTTTCCTGCCAATAGGATTTGGCTTGTGACAAAGTATAGGCCACATCACTTTTGATGCCCATCTTGGTTAGCGTGATTTGCATTAAGCGGCATAGATCTACTTCGTCATCAACGACTAGCGCGGTTGTGGTCATACATCATCTCATTGTCTTCAAGTACTGCAAAAATATTAAAAAATAATCGTATCAAGGTTTATAGAGCATAAATAGTAGGGTTTATGAAACGCTTGTATGTTTTCAATTATGATGAAAACGTTTCCTCTATGCCATGATTAGCTTCATTTTGAATAGCAGGCGCAATCAAGCGAAAGCAGGTTTTTTTATGTTCAGCAATATAAAGCAGGCGCGCATGATTGGCCTCACAAAATGCCTGTGATAAATATAATCCTAGACCTGTGCCAGCCTTGTCAGTGGTGAAAAAAGGATTAAACAAATGGGTTAAATCCGCAGTGCTAACGCCCGTACCATCATCTAACACATCAATTATAACATCGTTATCTGCACAATAAATCTCGATTTCCACAATAGCATGAGGGTGAGCATAGCTGCTATGACGTAAACCATTGTTAATCAAATTGATAAGAACCTGCTCTAACTGATGAATGTCAAACGAGATCGTCGGCTGCGTATTGACGCGTAAAAAAACATCATGACCTTGAAAGTAATTGTCTAAAAATACTGGCATCCAATCAGCAAGGACAATCATTTGCTGATTGGCGGTCTGCTGACGAGACAGCTTTAAAACATCTTCAATAATGCGATTGACGCGTTTGGTTTGCATAAAGATCATTTTATAAAGTTCATGGTTGCCCGCCATTGCATCAGTTTCGCTTACATCGTTATTTGTTGTCTGGCTCTCTTCAATATCTTCTATTAATAACTGGCTGGCTTGGGAAATAGCTGCTAAGGGATTTCTTATTTCATGAGCAATACTGGCGGTCAGTTGCCCTAAAGACGCCAGTTTTAATTGCTGGGCACTGGCTTGTTCACGGCGTAAATCCTCTAGCAGAATCAGCTTGCTGTCATCTTTTAAAGGGATAATTTCGACACGCAGCTTACCGACGACTGAAGCATTGGCAACGGCTGGTAACTCATAAATAAAAGTGCGAGATTGTCCAGCCTCCACCGACAGACAGGCGTCAAGCAGTTGCAGATGTTGTGCGCGCAGCAGCAGCGGAAAATCAGACACGGGTTTATTATTATGACTTGTATCAATAGCCTCTGTCGCCGCTAGCGGGGAAGGATTTGGAATGCTGAGCAGTTGATGAGCCGCAAGGTTGGCTAAAACAACATGTTTACCGTCAATAACGATGACGCCATTAACCATTTGCGTAATGACTTCTTGATTAATGACGTTTAAGCGTTCGACTTCCTTAGCGTGGCTCGCCGCTACTTTTTCAACTTGTACCAAACGCTGCGAGATAGACCAACTTAAGCCTCCAACTGCCAAAAAGCTGGCAGACATCAGTAGCGCGTCACCCAAATTTGCCAAACTCATGCTATTGGCAATGGCATAAAAAAACTGTTGGTAGATAACAAAGATAATCGCAAGCAAGGTAATGATAAGCGCTTGAGAGCTGTGCAAGAGCATAAAGCTTGCAGCGACCACCACCATATACAGCATGGTCAACTGCAAGTCGGGCGCACCAGCGGTATAGAGCAGTAAGCTTAAAATAATGACATCTACCCCTAAGCCAAAAGCCAGCTGTCGCCGTAGATGCTTCGTCACCACATAAAACAAACCAAGCAAAATCAGGCTTAACAGGACATAAAAACTGAGTGCGGTTTGTTGCAAAAAGCTTGGCAATGATGAGCCATCGCTAGAGCGAACCGTGATATAGACCATCAGCATAGAAAACAGGCTAACGACGAAGCGATAGCTGCTATAGATCAAACCCAACCTACGCAGTTGCGGCAAAGGCAAAGTATCATCGCGCTGTAAATAATCCGTAATGGCCGTTATAACGCTAATAGTAGATTTCTCATGTTGCTCATGTTGCTTAGATTTTGACGATGGCACAGGCTTTAGAGATTTCATAGGCTTTAAAGTTTTCACGGGCTCTAAAGCCTTTATAAGTTGAGCGTAATAGAAGGAGAGGTGCTTAATGACTTACGGTTGAATGAGACCATGACGAATGGCCAAATGGGTCAGCTTCACATCGCTATCGACCCCGACTTTTTCATAAATACGATAGCGATAGGTATTGATGGTCTTAACACTGACAAATAACTGATCAGCAATTTGCTGCGGACTTTGGCAGTTCACTACCATCATTGCGACTTGTTTTTCGCGGTCACTTAATAAGTCAAAAGGCGAGCTGGCATTATCAGAAAGCAGTACGTCCGCCAATTGTTCGGCCACGTCTTGACTGAAATAGCGCCCGCCTTGATAGATTTTTTTGACCGCGCGTATCATCTCATCCAGTGGCGTGCCTTTGGTAATATAACCATTGACGCCTGCTTTGATGAGCATCGAAGGGTAAGGCTGCGCTGACATGCTGCTGACGGCTAATATTTTGATACCCATATCCAGCTGAACCAAGCGTTTGGTGGCTTCAAGACCACCAATATTTGGCATATTGACATCCAGCAATATCACATCAGGACGCAGCTGTTTTGCCATTTTAATCGCCATGTCACCGCTATCTGCTTCGCCGACCACTTCGATATCGGCACTATCTGCCAGCATACGACTAATGCCCATCCGCACCAAATCATGATCATCTACTACTAATACTCGAATCATAGTTATACTCTTTTCTATCTGTCAGAATAAAGGGCGCATTGCTAATCTAAAGCTACTTAGAATGTTTTATTTTATCTCGCTCTACTGCCTTACTATAAGAGTTAGCTCGCATAAAAGTATCCATTAGCAAATACCCTTATATTAAGCGTCATGCTTGAATATTGACTTTGCAATGAAGCCCTTATAAGCTTAAGTGTAATGCTATATTGCGCTAATGTTAATTAATATTGCTGTAATATAAAGTAAATGTAGTAAAGTTTGAATGTGGCTAAAAAATGACATCTAATTGATTTAGTAGATTAAACTTAAATGCAAACCATGATACACTAAAAATACAAAAACTCTATGTGAGTATCTACAAACACATCCATAAACGCTACGTACGTTGTTGCTGTTAGTCAGTATGTAACTGATTCACTCACTAATAGCATCACGGCAGCAGGAGGCATAATGAAGCAACTACCATTAACCAAACAGCAATTAATCGCTGCTATGATTTCATTGAGTTTGGGCAGTGTCGCACAAGCCGCACTTACGATTAATGGTAGTGCTAGCTCAGAGTCTAGTGCTCGCATGAGCTGGGGCGGTGCCGATAGCTTGTCTGAAGCTCGTAGCATCATGTACAAAGCCAATAATAGTAATAATGGCACGGCGATTAAAAAAGTAGATAGCGGTTACGGTACGACCAATATCACCAATACCAATAGTTTTGGTAGTAGTAATAATAGCTTTAACAATACCAACAACTATAACACCACCTATCGTGGCAGTTTTGGTAATAGCAACATGATTCCTATCAGTACCGATTCGCGTAGTGTGGCGGTCATCGATGCTGAAACGGGCGAATCTATCTACGAAAAAGCTGCTGATATTGCCCGACCAATGGCCAGTATCACCAAAGTCATGACGGCAATGGTGGTTTTGGATGCAGGTTTGGATATGCGTGAAGAGATAACCCTTGAGCCAGAAGATTTCGTTGGCCCTAAACGTGCCAGCTCAAACTTGAAATCAGGTGATCGTCTTAATCGTGCTGAGATGCTGTTAATGGCATTAATGAAATCAGAAAACCCAGCGGCAAAAAGTCTAGCGCGTAATTATCCAGGTGGTTATAACGCCTTTATCCGTGCCATGAACCGTAAAGCACAAGACTTGGGCATGACCACTGCCTTTTTCGGTGATCCAACCGGTCTTGATAAGCGTAACGTTGCCTCATCAAATGATTTGGTGAAAATGGTTCGCGCTGCTGGTAACTACGATGTGATTCGTCGTTTTTCTACCACCAAAAGCTATGATTTTTACGTCTCTAACTTCTCAAGCGGCAACCGTACTTATAAAGCCAATAACACCAGCAGCTTAGTGCGTGATGGTAGTTATCCAATCGGTATCTCAAAAACAGGCTTTATTAATGAAGCAGGTAATTGCGTGGTGATGGAAACCCGCGTTAATAATCGTCCTGCGATTATTGTGATTTTAGGCGCGAACAGTTCAGCGACGCGTTGGGGTGATGCCAAAAATATCTTAAACAGTTTGGCGACTCGCCGTACGGTGTAAGCTTACTGTTTTAGCATTTATAAAAAAGGCTGTTATGCGATATAACAGCCTTTTTATTGTGTTGAATTTAGGAAAAACAATATGATTCAAGCATCGACTGCCAAACCAACTCCAAAGCTATACTTACTCACTAATGACGATGAGTTTGCAGTTTTATATCCTAAATTAGAAGCCGCATTAGCAACAGGATTAATAGCGCTATTACAAATTCGGCGTAAAAAAATCTTACAATTGGCGGATGGTGCATTAAAACTACATGATGAAGCGCAGCAAATAGTCCGCTTAGCGAAAACTTATAAGGTTCCAGTCGTCATTAATGATGATATGAAACTTGCCGAAAAACTCGGTGTTGGTGTGCATTTAGGTCAGCAAGATGGGGATATCAATCAGGCTAAACATCAATTAGCGCCCCAACAGATTGTTGGTCGTACCTGTCATGGTGAGGTAGCGCTGGTCAAGGAAGCAAAAAAAGAGGGCGCAAGTTATGCCGCCATGGGGGCAATTTTTGCGTCAAACACCAAACCCAATGCCAATGTCATCTCACGCCAGCAGCTCATTGAAGGCTGTGAGCAAGGGATTGATATATGTGTGATTGGAGGCTTGAGCGCAGAGAACATTACTGAATTGTCAGGTTTGCCAATTGCTTATGTGGCAGTCGTTGGTGATATTATGGACTTGCCTATGCATCAAATTGCCGCTCGTTGTCAGCAGTGGCAGCAGGCGCTAAACATGTGGTATGCGCCTGCTTGATAAAGTATTAAATTAAAATAACGCTGCAATATTATTCAGCATGTTTCATGCAAAGTGTGGCGTAAGGTAAAGCCTGCAAGCGTTGCACTTCAATGTGCTCGCCGCATACTTCACATTCACCATAAGTGCCGTTTTCAATACGGCTTAGCGCATTTTCGACGTACATTAAGCTTTGACGGGCTTCGCCCATTAAGTTTGTTCGCATGTCGTTTTGACGATAAGCGATGGCTTGATCTTCCCAATGTTCATTGAGGTCGTCTTGCGGGTTTTGAATATGATCTTTGATTTTATCGATACGAGTTTCATATTCTTCTTTAAGTTTTAAGAGTTCTTGTTTGGCAGTGTTGAGATCGATACTCATTGTATTCTCCTAATGGGTTATTTTTATTGTTGGCATTATTTATTATAACTGGCCGCTTGATGGTACAAATTCATTTTTATCATCATAAAAGCTGACTTAATCATAAACCGCCTCATTGCTCAGTACCACCACGAAATGTTACTGATCTCTAGTGAGATTGAGCAAATTTTTTTAACAATAAACTATTCAGCAAAATTTATCGCAGGTTCGTTATGAGCAGCCGCTAGAAAACTGCTAGAATACACCGCCTCAAATTCTTGCTTGGTCACTTTTATAAAACCATGCATAAAAACAACCGATTAGACAATTTGATAAATATTTTTCAGCAATTCGTAAAAAGCCACACGTTAGATTAACCATAGATGATGCATAGGAGCAGGTAATGAATTTTTTGCGTATGAGTGAGCTGAGTTTAACGGATAAAGTGGTATTGATTCGTGAAGACTTAAATGTGCCTATTAAAGACGGTAAAGTCACCAGTGATGCTCGCCTGCAAGCCAGTTTGCCTACCATTAAAATGGCGCTAGAAAAAGGCGCGGCGGTGATCGTTTGCTCACACCTTGGTCGTCCAACTGAAGGTAGCCCTGAGTCGATCTACTCGCTAGCCCCAGTCGCTGACTATCTGAGTGATAAATTGGCCGCGCAATTATCAAAGCCCGTTAACCTAAGTAACGACTATCTTACTCAAGGTGTGGCGATCAAGGCAGGTGAGGTAGTATTGCTGGAAAACGTGCGCTTTAATAAAGGCGAAAAGAAAAACGATGCGGATTTGGCGCAGAAATACGCTGATTTATGCGATGTATTCGTGATGGATGCATTTGGCACCGCCCACCGTGCGCAAGCATCAACAGAAGGCGTTACTCAAGCCATGCATCAAGCGGGAAAAACAGCTTGCGCTGGACCTTTATTGGCGGCTGAGCTTGATGCATTGAGTTTAGCGCTAGAAACCCCAGCACAGCCGATGTTGGCAATCGTTGGTGGCTCGAAAGTATCGACTAAACTAGAAGTACTACATAGCTTGGCTGAAGTATGTTCACAAATTATCGTTGGTGGTGGTATTGCCAACACTTTCTTAGCAGCGCAAGGTCATAGCGTTGGCGCTTCTTTATATGAAGCAGACTTGGTTGAGACGGCTCGTGATATTATGAGTAAAACTGAGATTTTATTGCCAGAATATGTGGTTGTCGCTGATAAAAACGATATTGATTTTGCGGACTTTACTGGCTCATTACAGCAAGCCACTGCGACTATCAAATCTGTCGATGCGATTGGCGACACTGACATGATATTAGACATCGCCCCAGAGAGTGCTAAGAAATTGGCTGATGCCATCATCAATGCAAAGACCATCTTATGGAATGGTCCAGTCGGCGTTTTTGAAGTCGATGCTTTTGGTCAAGGTACGCAAATCGTGGCAAATGCGGTTAAAGACAGCCAAGGCTTCTCGATTGCTGGCGGCGGTGATACCTTAGCGGCGATTGATAAATATCAAGTGGCTGATGGGGTCAGCTACATGTCAACGGGTGGCGGGGCGTTCTTAGAATTTGTAGAAGGTAAAGTTTTGCCCGCAGTCGCTGCTCTACAGATTAGTGAGTAACGCCTTAACGATACTTAGTAGATGAGTAACATTAGCCGTACAACCTAGCCCCAATATCTAAGGTAGGCTGTAACGATAATATTGTGGCTACTATTCTTATCTTATTGTTTTAAGTACGATAAGCAGGAATTGTCATTGATTATTATTAAGTAGTAATTATTTGTTTCTATACTGAAAATTGTTATTGCATGTCTAATTTGCACTCTATAAAATAGCGCAAATCATGTATTTGACATGCTTTATTTACGAGAGGTTTATTATGTTAAAACGCCATTTGTTACTTGCTAGCGTACTTGCTGGTACTTTTGCAATCACGGCATGTAGCCAAGAAACACAAGATAAAACGGCTGCTGCTGCTGATTCTGCTGCTGAAGACACTGCGGCCAATACTGAAGAAGCTGCTGCTAAAACTGAAGCTGCTGCTGCTGACGCTGAAGTCGCTGCACAAAATGTTGGTGCTGACATTGCAGATAATGCTGAAACAGCCGGTGCTAATGCTACGACTGCCCTAGAAAACACGGGTGAAGCGGTTGTGGTAGGCGCAAATGAAGCCGTTGCCAATACTGCTGGAGTGGTTGCCGATGGCGCATCTGCTGTTGAAGATAAAGCCAGTGAAAACGCAGTAGAAGCAGAGCAGCAGTACTAATTAATTGCTAAGCAGTTATATTACTTTAATAAATAACTTGCATTAATAGCGCTTTAATTAACAGCTATTTTATAAGCCCTCAAAATACTAAAAAAGCTTTGGTGATGACCAAGGCTTTTTGCGTTTTATAAATTCATCATTTATAGCATTCTTTTCGATTTGTTTTTTCTGTCCTATCAAATGTTATAAAAGCTTTACTTTTTATTTTACTAGGCAAAAAGTAAAGCAAAATGAATAAGCGGTAAGCCTAAGCAGTTAAATCAATCAGCTCAAGAAATAGTCGCGCAACCGCTACGAAGCATGGGCAAAATTTGCTATAATCAGCGCGTGATGAATACTAGCAAAAATCCTGCATTTTTATTGCTTGTTCTATAACGTCGTAACTACCCTTAATATAGTGTGACAGCGATTATAGGGCAATTGCTACCCTCTATCATTTACAAGCATTTATTTTAAAATCTAATCAGAGAGCGTCTTATGGCCTTAATATCTTTACGTCAACTTTTGGATCATGCCGCTGAACACAGCTATGGTGTCCCTGCCTTTAACGTCAATAACTTAGAGCAGATGCGTGCCATCATGATGGCAGCCGACGCCTGTGACTCACCTGTCATCGTTCAAGCCAGTGCTGGTGCACGTAGTTATGCAGGATCCGCGTTTTTACGTCATCTGATTATTGCTGCTATCGAAGAGTGGCCGCATATTCCAGTGGTGATGCATCAAGATCATGGTATGTCACCTGCTATCTGCCAGCGCTCAATTCAGCTTGGCTTCTCATCAGTGATGATGGACGGCTCGCTCGGTGAAGATGGTAAAACGCCCATGGACTATGACTATAATGCTAGCGTGACTCGCGAAGTGGTCAAAATGGCACACGCGTGTGGCGTCTCTGTAGAAGGCGAGATTGGTTGTTTGGGTAGTCTTGAGACCGGTATGGCAGGCGAAGAAGATGGTTCTGGCGCAGAGGGTGTATTAGACCACGAGCAGCTATTGACCAGTGCTGATGAAGCTGAGCAGTTCGTTAAAGATACCAATGTTGATGCGTTGGCCATTGCTATCGGTACCAGTCATGGTGCTTATAAATTCACGCGTCCACCGACAGGTGATATCTTATCAATTGAGCGCGTAAAAGAGATTCATGCTCGTATTCCTAACACCCATCTGGTCATGCATGGCTCATCATCAGTGCCGCAAGAATGGCTCAAAGTCATCAATGAAAACGGTGGTAACATCGGTGAGACTTATGGTGTGCCCGTTGAGCAAATCGTTGAAGCGATTAAGCATGGCGTACGTAAGGTAAATATCGATACCGATTTACGTTTGGCATCGACGGGCGCAATCCGTAAATTCCTTACAGAAAACCCAAGCGAATTTGATCCACGTAAATACTTTAAAGCTTCTATGGTAGCGATGTCAGATATCTGTACCAATCGCTTTGAGGCTTTTGGTTCAGCAGGTCAAGCACACAAGATTCGTCCAATCAGTCTTGAAGGTATGGTCGATTTTTATAAATAAGCTTGTCGGCAGGATATGCTTATTTAATGATAGTAGAGCCGCTTATTTTTATCGCAGGTTCTATAAGTAGTTTCTATATTTATATTTTATATTTAGTTTCTATAAAAGGTGGTGGATGATGATAGGATTGATTAGCGGACAGGTGCAGTATTTGATGGCACCGACTGCCTGTGTCATGACCACCTCTGGTGTTGGCTACGATATAGAGCTACCGCTACCGTCATTTTGCCATTTGCGTCTCAACGAGCAGGCGAGCATTTGGACGCACTTTCATGTGCGTGAAGATGCGCAGCTGCTTTATGGCTTTATCGATCGTAAAGAGCGTGATGTCTTTCGCCAGTTGATTAAGATTAATGGCGTTGGCGCAAAAATGGCGCTGGCGATGTTATCGGCGATGTCAGCTGCTGAGCTAAAGATGCATGTCGAGCAAGAGTCAGAAACTGCATTGACACGTATCCCAGGCATCGGTAAAAAAACGGCGCAGCGTTTATTGATTGAGCTAAAAGACAAGCTGAAAAATATCGAAGTTGATAACAGTAATTTAGAATTTGCGATTCAGCCTGCGCCCGTTTCTGCCGAAGGCAGTATCGTCGCTGAGGTGGAAGGTGCGTTGATTAGCTTGGGCTATAAAGAAAGAGAAGCGCAGCAAGCCATTAAAGCTGCTAAGAGTAATGGCGATACGTTTGCAGATACACAGAGCTTGTTAAAAGCTACCCTGAAGCAGTTTCAAAGTTTTAAGTAACGGTATTTTTATAACAAAGCAGTGATTAAAAAGTGAATAAAAATAAGCGACATTAGATGTCGCTTATTTTCGTTTTAGGCGGTGCTTAATGATGTTTCGCATGACTTATGCGTGGCGTTTGGTTATGCTATTTATTACTTAATCTTTTAAAATAATGATTTAAATATAATGATAAAACCTATGATGCAAGATCGTTTGATTAATCCGCTCGAAGGCGATGGTGATGCGCCTGATTCTAATATTCGACCGGCATTATTGGCTGAATATATTGGTCAGCCAGCGGTACGTGAGCAGATGGAAGTCTTTATTGGTGCAGCACGCGGTCGGGGCGAGGCATTAGACCATACGCTGATTTTTGGCCCACCAGGCTTGGGTAAAACCACCCTTGCTAATATCATTGCTCGTGAGATGGGTGGTAACCTGCGTTCTACCTCAGGGCCTGTGCTTGAGCGCCCAGGTGATTTGGCAGCCATGTTGACCAATCTAGAAGAGGGTGATGTACTCTTTATCGATGAAATCCATCGGTTGAGTTCGGTCATTGAAGAGATATTGTATCCAGCGATGGAAGATTTTCAGCTCGATATTATGATTGGTGAAGGGCCAGCGGCGCGTTCTATCAAGCTTGATTTACCGCCCTTTACCTTGGTTGCGGCAACCACGCGAGCAGGGCTGCTGACTTCGCCATTACGTGATCGTTTTGGTATCGTACAGCGGCTAGAGTTTTATAATATTGCTGACCTGACAACGATTGTTAGCCGTGCCGCACGCTTGATGCGTGTACCGATGAGTGAAGATGGCGCGGTGGAAATTGCTCGCCGTGCGCGTGGTACGCCAAGGATTGCCAATCGTTTATTACGCCGTGTGCGCGATTATGCTGAAGTGAGAGGTGATGGTAGTATCAATGGAGCGATTGCGGGCAGTGCGCTAGATATGTTGGCAGTTGATAGACGTGGTCTGGATCACTTGGACAGACGTTATATTGAGATATTGCATGAGCGTTTTGATGGTGGTCCTGCAGGTGTTGAAGCAGTAGCGGCAGCGATGGCTGAAGATAGAGGTACGCTTGAGGACGTGATTGAGCCGTACTTGATTCAACAAGGTTATGTGCTGCGTACTGCACGTGGTCGTGTATTGACCCAGATGGCGATTGATCAGATGTTATAGTGTTAAAAACTAACATAGCAAACATAAAAAATGCGTCTACGTTTAATTGAAAAGTTAAAGGTAGGCGCATTTTTATTGCTATAAAGCTTTCTATTGCTGAACATTGTTAATGTTTAGATACAGTCTCAGGCCATATTTTCCCTGGATTTAAAATATTTTTTGGATCAAGTGCTGATTTAATCGCTTGCATCATCACCAAAGCATTACCGTGCTCTTGCTGCATATATTTTTGCTTGCCTTGTCCAATACCATGTTCACCCGTACAAGTACCATCCATCTCAATAGCACGCATGGCAAGGCGGCTGATGATACCGTCAGCTGTGGCGACTTCTTCAGGATTGTTGGTATCGACCAATAATAAAACATGAAAATTACCATCGCCTACGTGACCGACGATAGGTCCAATCATACCAGAAGCTTCGATGTCTTTTGCTGTCTCACTGACGCATTCTGCTAAGCGTGAAATGGGCACGCAGGCATCAGTGGATAAAGCACTGGCTTCAGGTCTGAGAGCGGAGCTGGCATGATAAGCGTTATGCCGTGCTTGCCACAGACGTTTGCGCTCGGCTTCATTGGTGTCCCAAGCAAAGTCGCGACCACCAAACTCTTCTATGATATCGGTAAAGATTTGCGCTTGCTCAGCGACGCTGGCTTCTGTGCCATGAAACTCGATAAACAACGTTGGCATCTCAAGCAAATCAAGATTGTCATATTGATTACAAGCTTTAATTTGCATGGCATCAAGTAGTTCAATACGCGCGATAGGTAAGCACATTTGAATGGTTAGCATCACTGCCTGACAGGCATCTTCGATAGTCGGAAAATGACAAATGCCACTGCCGATACATTCGCTAATCCCAAATAATTTGAGTGTGACCTCGGTGACGATACCAAGCGTACCCTCTGAGCCTACCATTAACCGTGTCAAATCATAACCAGCGGCAGATTTTTTGGCACGTGTACCCGTGCGGACAATGTCTCCGCTGGCGGTGACGACTTCAAGTGCGAGTACCACATCTTTCATGGTGCCATAGCGTACGGCGTTGGTACCTGATGCGCGAGTAGCGACCATACCGCCGATACTGGCATTGGCACCAGGATCTATGGGAAAAAACAATCCTGTATCGCGTAAATAGTGATTGAGCTGTTCACGCGTGACCCCAGGTTGTACGGTTACCGTCAGGTCTTCATTGTTAACCTGCAAAATGGCATCCATAGCATGCATATCAATACACAGTCCGCCATAAGGCGCGTTTAATTGACCTTCTAAAGATGAACCAATACCAAAGGCAATCACTGGCGTTTCATATTCATTGCAAATTTTAACGGCAGCAGCGACCTCATCTTTGTTTTGTACTGTCAAAACTGCATCTGGTGGCTGATTGGCCAACCAAGTCATCGTATGACCATGCTGCTCACGTACGGTTTGATTAAGACTGAGTTGTTTGCCGAAGCGTGTTTGCAAAGCCGCAATGGCGTCACTATGATCTGGCTTTATGGAATGATGAGGCTGAACAGGCGACGTAGCTGATACGGTCGACATAGATGAATTCTCCATATAAAACGTGTTTTTAACTGAGTAAACGCTATCAAATAAGATAAAAAATTAAGCTCTTAGTCATTTTGATTGCTCTTTAACAACAATTAAAATGACTGAGAGCTTATTAAATTAAGATTTAAATTTTATAACTATTAACGAGTATTCATTGCCATTAAAAAACCAGTAATCTAGGCTAGAACCCGCCAAATAACGACAAGAATAGCTAATAGGTAAAAGATAGGCGCAAACCAACCAACCTGTGTAGCGATAGCAATGAACACGGCAAACCCTGAAAGCGCTAGCCAATCACGGCGACGGTCATTGAGCATATCGGCGCGAATCTGCTGTATTTCTCGCAGTTGGCTGTCTTGGCGCGATCCTTGTGAAGCAAGGCTTTGTAAACTCTGATCTAGTAGCTTAGGAATATCAGTCGTTGATAATAGAATCTCTGGCAACTGCTGACGCAAATGTTGCAAATTACGCATCGGATCGAGCTGCTCTTTAATCCAGCTGCTTAGGATGGGCTTGGCAAGTGACCAGATATCAAGATCAGGATATAAATCGCGACCGAGTCCTTCCACATGCACCAGAGTTTTAAGTAGTAGCATTAATTGCGGTGGAATACTCATATGATGGCGGCGAGCGATATCTAAAATCTGCATTAAGACACCAGCAAAGTCGATATCGTTAATAGATTTTTGCAGCATCGGACCGACGGTACGTTTCATATCGCGCATCAAGGCATGCTTATCGGTATTGGGCGGTATCCATCCAGCACGGCTGACGATATCAACCATCGCCGTAAAGTTGTTATTCATCACCGCCAACAGCATGCGCGCGACGATAAGCTGGTCGTCTTTTGATAACGTACCCATGATGGCGCAATCAAGCCCGATATAGCGTGGTTCATGACCTAGGTCAACCGCTGCCATATCTGCAGTGAGGGTTTTGACTGGTGGCGTCTCTACAAAGACATTACCCGGGTGCATATCGGCATGGAAGAAATTATCGCGAAATACTTGGGTAAAAAATATCGTTAAGCCTTTTTCTGCCAGTGCCGCACGGTCATAACCCAGTTGATCAAAGACTTCAACCTGCGAAATAGGAACGCCTTGGATACGCTCCATAACCATCACGTTTTTAGCTGCATCATAGACTTCAGGTACATACATCAGTGCTGAACCCAAAAAGTTATTGCGCATCTGGGTGGTATTGTCTGCCTCTAACGTCAAATCCAATTCATTGAGCATGACTTGGCGATAATCTTCGACAATATCGACGATATGTATGGCACGTGCTGCTTCGATACGCGCCGATGCCCAATTGGCAAGCTCACGCAGTAGTTCAAAGTCTGCAACGATGGTGGCGCGAATATCAGGGCGAACCACCTTTACCACCACCTCACGCCCATCATGCAAGGCGGCCGTATGTACTTGGGCAATAGAAGCAGCCGCTAAAGGTTTGACGTCAAAACGCGCAAACAAAGTCGCAATAGATTGACCAAGTCCGTGCTTGGGGTCTTGAATTTGGGCAATGGCAACATCAGAGTCGAAAGGTTTGACCTTATCTTGTAGCTGCACCAATTGCTGGATAATCTCAGGCGGCACCAAATCACGGCGCGTCGAGAGCAATTGTCCAAGCTTTAAGAACAGCGTACCCATGTCCTCAAGCGCATACTTTATAGCATTTGATTGGTGTTTTTTACCCCACGCGGCTGGATGCAAACGGATTAAACGCGCCAAAGGTTGTAGCTGCGGCGCTTCTTCGACAGACAGATGTGTATCAATGCGATAAGCGGCGGCAATACGCCAAAGTTCAAGTAAACGGGCGCGATGAGATAATAGCATGGGATATAAGTACTCTAAAAAATTCAAAAATAGGGTAGACGTTATGATTGTTTATAAGTCGTGCTTAAACAATCATAACGTCTACTTATTATTTATTATTGGCTAAACGTGCTTGCTCATCTTTGATCGCTAGGAGCTTAGCTTCTTCTCGTTCAACGTCAGCACGCAGCTTTAACAACTGCTGTTTAAGCTCATTCACTTCTGCTGCTTGCATAGGGTCAGGACCAACATTACCCGCCACATCATTGGCCCAATCGCTGACGTCATTAAAAGCGCGTTTGGCACTATGACGCCAACTGCCTTTGAGCTGCGATATCAGCAAATGTAACTGACTGGCCATCGTCTTGCCAATAAACGGCTCAAGTTGTCCCGCGACATCAGGATCAAAGCCTGCCACCAGTTGTTTTAATTGCATCAGCACTTTGTAATCACCAGCGATAGGCAAGTTGCCTTCTGTACCACGCATGAGGTTGAGCAGTTGGGCTGGATTATCAACGGTAATGATGCAGTCTGGACGACTATGACCGATTCGCGCTTTATCAAGATTGGCCTTTTGGCGCTCATTCATACTGCCACTTGGCTCAAACACACTCTCAGTCATGACTGGTTCAAAGCGCAAACGCTCGTCGGTAAATAAGACGTCCAAATTCACCTCAGGCATGGCCATATTCAGTCGCAATACTTTACCAGCAAGTGGCGCTAAACCTGCTTTAGTAATCTCATCACTGCCAATGGCAAGGTTGATCAGCTTTTCGGCACCGGCCAAGAGTAAGACAGTCAGCATAAGGCTCTCGCATATTTAATTGAGCGCCTTTAGAAAAGCGCTAGGTTTATCGGGGTTTGTGATGGCGAGCACAGATATTTGCTAGGACTGCTTTTATCTTATCGTCACTTTTATCGTTATGCTTTAAAGCCGCGATGTACCGCAACGATACCAGCAGTCAAGTTATGATAATCACAGTTCTCGAAGCCTGCTTGTTGCATCATTTGTTTGAGCGTTTGCTGATCGGGATGCATACGAATCGATTCCGCCAAGTATTGATAACTTTCTGCATCATTGGCAATCAGCTTGCCCATGATTGGTAAGGCAGTAAACGAATATAAATCGTAGGCTTTCGATAATGGCTCAAATACGGGTTTTGAGAACTCTAAAATCAATAAACGACCGCCTGGCTTGAGCACACGATACATAGATTTTAGGGCAGCGTCTTTGTCCGTGACATTACGCAGACCAAAGCTAATAGTAACCAAGTCAAAGCTTTCGTCATCAAAAGGCGCTAATGTTTCAGCATTGGCCAGTACAAAATCCACATTATTACAGCCGGCATTGATAAGGCGCTCACGACCCACTTCTAGCATCGCCGCATTGATGTCTGATAATACCACATGACCGTTGCGACCAACTTCACGGCTAAATACTTTGGCCAAATCACCCGTACCGCCCGCGATATCAAGCACATGCTGACCGGCGCGCACGCCTGATAAGCTGATGGCATAACGCTTCCATAAACGATGAATACCAAAAGACATCAAGTCATTCATAATGTCATATTTTTTGGCGACTGAGGTAAAGACATCAGCGACGCGTGCTTGCTTTTCAGCTTTATTGACCGTCTTATAACCAAAATGCGTTTGCTCATTCCCATCAGTTTCAGGCGTATGCGGATTATTGATGTCATCACGCTGGTTAAATAGCGTTTGCTTGGCAGTATGTGCTTGCGCAGAAGTAGGGTTGTCGCTGTTGTTTATCGTGTTTGGCATAGTCGTTTGTTGACCTTGTGGGGTTCCAGTTGGTAAGTCTTGCACTTGAGTAAAGTCATTATTATTGTTATCGACTGCGGCGTTTGCATTAAGCGTCGCACTAGAGCCTTGGTTTTGACGCGCTTTTACTTGAGCGGTGATTTTTTGACTATTTGTGATACTGTCTTTGACCAATTTATCTTGCAGATGAGCATGAGAAGTAGCATGAGTTTCAGTATTATTATTTGAATGATCAGTCATCGCATTATCCTATTATTCGTTTTTATGATGGCATATGTAAGCACTGTTTGAGCATTAGTGAATCACTATACAGTGCCGTTAGCCACGTGAATTATTGACCCTATCATACACCAAACGCTGTTGGCTTACCGCCATTATCCGTGTCATGAACCTCGTCAATAATCTCAAGTTCACGCTCACAAAATGGTTCAATAAAACTGCTCACACTTTTTAGCGGCTTCATGGCTTTAAAACCCGTATCTATAAAGTCGTAAAGTGGCTGAAAGTTATAGCGATACGCGGTGCCTTTAGCCAAGGTAAACGCTTTTTTGAGCATAAATGAGTTTAAGTGCTTGTCAGTGCGGTAGCAGACCTCTTTAAGGTTGCCAATCTGTACGCGGCGCTCGTCTGCTTCATCGACAGCACGATAGGCGGCAAGCATGTTTTCTTCATTAACGGGTAAGTCTTGGGCAAGCAACCACTCGGCCAAGTGTAAATCGAGCTCAACCGCTAAGATAGCTGCTTGAATACCCATACTACCAGCTTCTAAAGAAGACTCTTTAGCAAGGCGCTCAAGTTTTTGGGCTTTAGGAAGGATACGTTCTAACTGCTCCGCCAATACTTTGAATTCATCGCCACCATAAAGTTGCGTTAAGAAATAATCTGCCATCAACTGATTTTTTGGTTGTTCAAATAGGTCGCTATGCGTACGCTCAAGACGCGCTTGTTGCCATGATTGCACTTCTTTAAGCTTAGTGTTCAAGGCGGCGTTTTCATGATGTGGTAGTGTCCAAAAACGGTTTAAATGCTGTTGTAAGTTGGCTAAAGCAGACATGGTAGGTAATCCTATAAAAAGTAAAAATAACAATCAAACAAATTGATGATAAAAGGGGTGAGATGGTACTAAATTTTATATTTATCGGCAGCTCTTAAAGCATGCTCTCAAGATTTTGTTCACCTTAAAAGAAAATAAAGCAGAATACAAACGCCAAACTGTTACATAGCAGGGTTATTTACTGAATTGGCGCAGTGCTATGATTAACTGACATGGTTATTCTAAGTCATTTAAAAAAGCAAGCGTTCATAAAAACCTTCAATAAAAAAAGTATAACAAGGTGTGGAATATTATCTAATAATAGAGCGAGTATGGATATGAGCAAAAAAAATGATACTACTGAATCTCTAGCGCCACAAGCCGTCAGTGCCCAGTTTAGCGAACACGTTGTCGAGCAGCGTTTAACGCCCAATCCGTTAAATCCCTTTTCTATGGACAAAGATACACTAAGATTGGCATTGGTCACGGCACAATTTGCTCTACGAGCCACGCGGCAACAAACACCGCCAACCATCAATAAACCAACGGGACTATTGGTGTTGGTCAACGGTATGGAGCAAGCAGGCAAGGGGACGGCGGTCACGCAGCTGCGGCAGTGGGTAGATCCGCGCTTACTCAAAGTTGAGGCAACCATCGGTGATTGTCCATTAAAGCATCAGCCGATTTGGCAGGTGCATACCAAGTCAATGCCGCGTCATGGCGATGTGATGGTTTATTTTGGCAACTGGTATGCTGATTTGCTTTATAACGTCATGCGTATGGCCACTTTAAAAAGTGAAAATAAGGAAGCTGGCAAAAATAAAAACAGCAGCGACAAGAATAAAAAATCAAAGAATAAAAAAAGCGTAGACGTTAAAAAACTACCTATTACTGAATGGCAGGATTATTTGCAGGAAGAGCTCACTAAGTTACAAGCCTTCGAACAAGACCTCGCTGCTAATCAAACCAAGCTGCTCAAATGTTGGTTTCATGTCGATATCGAGACTTTGCAAGCAAGGCTCAATGACGCCGAAGTTGATCCAAAATTTTTATATCAAATTGATTGGCATAATGCAGCGGTGGTTGCACAGTTTAATGAGGTGGCAACGGCGTTGTTACGGCAGCAGGGTGATTGGATTATTATCGATGGAAAGGATAAATCACAAGCAGCCACGCTTTTTTGTCACGAAGTCTTGCGTGCGATGCAGACAGCGCTAGCAAGTAGTCGGATAGAAGAAAGTAAACAGGTTAACCCAGTTATAAATTTCGACCCAGTAAAAATACCTAAAATCTTGATAGATATCAATGACACAGACATAGATAAATCTGAATATCATGAAGCACTTGCCGATAAGCAAGCACGTCTTGCTGAATTGCTGCGTGCGCGCAAAGGTCGTCATGTGGTATTTGCGTTTGAGGGCATGGATGCTGCTGGCAAGGGTGGCGCTATCAAAAGGTTGGTCGCGCCGCTCGATCCACGTGAATACCAAATTTATAATATTGGCGCGCCGATGTTGTATGAGTTGCAGCATCCTTATCTATGGCGTTTTTGGACCAAACTGCCCGATGAGCAAACCGATCGTATCAGCCGTATCGCTATCTTTGACCGTACTTGGTATGGGCGTGTATTGGTCGAACGTATTGAGGGCTTTGCTACTGATGAAGAATGGCAGCGTGCTTACGATGAAATCAACCGTTTTGAGGCGGATTTGGTGGCAGCTGGTAACATAGTCATTAAATACTGGCTCGCAATCGATAAAAAAGAACAGCTTAAGCGCTTTGAAGCGCGTGAAGAGACCCCGCATAAACAGTTTAAATTGACTGATGATGATTGGCGCAATCGTGATCAATGGTCAGATTATGTGCAATCGGCGGCTGATATGCTGGCACGCACCCATACAGAGGACGCCCCTTGGTGTGTTATTGCGACCAATGGAAAGCAGCAAGCACGTTTGGATGTGTTGGACCATGCGATTCAGCAGCTATCTTCCGCACTATCTAAGAGTGAGTAGCGTGTCGATTGCTATTGTCACCAAAGTAGGCACAATTGTTCTTACTAATAAATCGCTACGGTGGTTTTTTGACCCAGAGAATCTATGAAATGTAACAACAATTTTTCACTAAATTTATCGCTTTTCTAAGCTAAATATTTACAGTTACAAATCTCGCAATATCATCATGCATTATGTGTCTATATTTAATATAATAGGCGCGTAATGACTTCTGCTTTTTACTGAAAAAGCGGAATCATCGGATAGGGCATTTTTATATAAACGCCTTAATCATTAGCAACAAATTATTCATCACCAACGCTATCACTTTAAAACCTAAGCCGCAAGCTGCTGTAATCGGACGATTTGGCAATACTACTTGCGGCTTTATGGCATTTTATGTGATGGGTTTTTTACCTCATGTTTTTATCATGGGTGATATATCAATAAGATATGACAGGCCAATGATTCAAACCAGTGTTTTAAAATAGTATTTCAATAAACAAGTTCAAAAAACAGTGTTTCAAAAACACGTTGCGTACACGCTATCATAATGTTGGGTGGTGAAAAAAACATCATCCCTAGCGCCGCAATGTCATCAATCACATATAATTTCAATCAGCTTACGCAGGACGTATCAACGTATGGGTATTAGCAGCAGTTCTACAGGACCAACCAAAGCAGTCGGTTCTATGAGAATCAATCTATTTTTTGCCATTTTACTGATTGCGATGACCGCTTACTTTTTGTGGTGGGGTCTAGATTACACCATGCATCAGCAGACGACGCTATTTATCGTAGCGACGGCTTTTGGTGTGTTTATGGCATTCAACATCGGTGGTAATGACGTCGCCAATTCCTTTGGTACCTCAGTGGGTGCAGGGACGTTGACGATTCCGCAAGCCTTGGGTATTGCGGCCATATTTGAAGTATCGGGCGCGGTGCTAGCAGGTGGTGAGGTTACCGATACCATTCGTAGCGGCATCGTTGATTTAGATGGTCTATCGGTATCGCCCAACCAGTTTATTTATGTCATGCTTTCAGCGCTTATCGCTGCTGCATTTTGGTTGTTGTTTGCGACCAAAAAAGGTCTGCCCGTTTCGACCACTCACGCCATTATCGGCGGTGTCGTTGGTAGCTCGGTGGTATTGGGTATCACCTTAGGTGGTACCGAAATGGCGCTATCGACGGTAAATTGGGGAACGATTGGTACGATTGCTATCTCTTGGGTTATATCACCGCTACTCGGCGGCTTATTTTCCTACCTTTTATATGGTCAGATTAAGAAAAATATCATTGAATATAATGATAGAACTGAGGCACACATTGCGACCCTAAAAGGCGATAAAAAAACGCTAAAGCAAAATCACAAAGAATATCTGGATGGCCTGACTGAGTCAGAGCAATTGGCTTATACGTCGGCAATGTTACGTGATCAAGAAATCTATAAAGATGATGATTGTGACGTTGAAGATTTAGAAACCGACTATTACAAACAGCTGTATGAAATTGAAAATGAACGCACCAACCTTGATACCCTAAAAGCATTAAAGCAATGGGTACCTATCATTGCGGCTGCTGGCGGTGCGGTCATGGCTTCTTTGGTTATCTTTAAGGGTCTGAAAAACGTCAATAATGGCATGACGACGCTGCAAGGCTTTTTAATCATGGGTATGATCGCGGCGCTAGTATGGCTTGCGACCTATATTTATACCAAGAGTATCCGTGGTAAACATAAAGAAGACTTGACCAAAGCGACCTTTATTATGTTTAGTTGGATGCAAGTCTTTACCGCCTCTGCTTTTGCTTTTAGTCATGGCTCAAACGATATTGCTAACGCCGTCGGTCCTTTTGCTGCAATTATGGACGTTATCCGTACCAACAGCATTGCTACCGAAGCGGCAGTACCACCTGCGGTGATGCTGACCTTTGGCGTGGCGTTGATCGTTGGTTTATGGTTTATTGGTAAAGAAGTCATTCAAACAGTCGGTACTAACTTGGCAAAAATGCATCCCGCTTCTGGCTTCTCAGCAGAATTGGCTGCTGCTGCTGTGGTAATGGGTGCTTCGACCATGGGTCTACCAGTGTCGAGTACGCATACCTTAGTTGGCGCGGTACTTGGTATCGGTATCGTCAATAGAGATACCAACTGGGCGCTGATGAAGCCTATCGGCTTGGCATGGATTATCACCCTTCCTGCGGCAGCTACGATGTCTGCAATCAGTTATATCGTGTTAACAAAAATATTTTAGAGCTAAGCTATACAGTATTTGAATGTTCACTTACTGGTTAGAGTAATAAAAAACGCTTATTAGCATCATGCCGATAAGCGTTTTTTTATATCAAATAAAGTCTAATCGGTGCCAAACTGCTTACGTTTTTTGGCAAAGAAGCGCTCTAAGCGATCCATAGCATCCTCTAAGTCATGCAGGTTGGGCAAAAATACCAAGCGGAAATGGTCAGGTGCATCCCAGTTAAAGCCCGTACCTTGCACCATTAAAACGTTTTCTTCCACCAGTAAGTCCATCATAAACTGCATATCGTCTTCGATAGGATAGACTGCAGGATCCATTTTTGGGAAGCAATAAAACGCGCCTTGCGGCATGGTACAAGAAATACCTTTAATGGAATTGAGGCGTGAGACTGCCATTTCGCGCTGCTTATACAAACGCCCTTTTTTAGAGGTCAAATCTTTCATACTTTGATAACCGCCCATCGCGGTTTGAATCGCATATTGACCTTGGACATTGGAGCATAGGCGCATAGACGCCAGCATATCTAAGCCTTCAATAAAGTCAGCAGCATGGTGTTTTTTACCAGAAACCATCATCCAACCGGCACGAAAACCTGCGATACGATGCGATTTTGATAAACCATTGTAAGACAATACAAGCACATCGTCGGTCAAGGTGCTCATCGGCGTATGCTCCATATCATCATAAAGAATACGATCGTAAATTTCATCAGCCATAATAATTAAATCATGCTGTTTTGCAACCTCGATAATTTGCAGCAGTAATTCATCACTATACAGCGCACCGGTTGGATTATTAGGGTTAATAACCACGATGCCTTTAGTTTTAGGCGTGATTTTAGATTTGATGTCTTCGATATCAGGGTGCCAGTTGTCGTCTTCATTACAGCGGTAATGGACGGCAGTACCACCAGATAGGTTAGCCGCTGCTGTCCACAGTGGATAGTCTGGCATTGGAATGAGCACTTCATCACCGTCATTCATCAACGCCTGCATGGTCATGACAATGAGCTCAGAAACTCCATTACCCAAATACACATCACGGACATCAACGGCAGATAGCAGCCCTTTTGATTGATAATATTGCAATACCGCTTTACGGGCCGCAAAAATCCCTTGCGAGTCTGAATAGCCCGTTGCGTCTGGCAAGTTCATCGCCACATCACGTAAAATCTCATGCGGTGCTTCGAGACCAAAGGGCGCCGGATTACCAACGTTCAGCTTTAAAATACGTTTACCTTCCGCTTCCATTTTATTGGCCATCTGTAAAAGAGGGCCACGAATGTCATAGCAAACGTTTTGTAATTTATCGGATTTTTTTATTGTGTTCATAGAGTGCCCACTCATAGGGTTGTTTTGTGAATTTGTCGCGTTAGTATGCTTTTTCGTTGAAACAGGCGTTGGTACTGCTTGATTTGTCATTGGTTGAGCGGCGGTAATTTGAGTATTACGCATTTCATTTTTATTATTAGCATTTACGCTTTGAGTTGAATCTGCGTTGCTAGCAATGTCGCTATCGATGTCAGTATCAATATTCATATCACTTTGCCACTCACCACGTAAAAGATAGCCTTCGCTACAACCTAAGATACGCGCTAGAGTCGGCAGCTTCGATGACACAATACCATTTGTCCCACGTTCCCAATTAGAGATAGCCCCGCGACTGACCTTTGCACCTGCTGCGGTCATCGCTTGCGCCAATTGCTCGGCCGTCATGCCTTTATCGCGGCGAAGTTGTACCAATCGTTCGGCTTGCGTGCTTTTGCTAGCCTGCAACTCTTTGCTATCAGCCATCATTATTTATACCTTCTATTAACCAACCAATGCGTTTGTAATAGGAAATGACCAATAGGATGATTAGCCATAACTTAATACCAATGCAAGATATTATTGCAAAATAGCTTCTGATGCAAGTATCTAAATAGTATCAGTAGAAATAATTTATAAATTGCAAGAATAACTTGCATATATGGGTTCAGCGGCTTTCTTTGAGACATTTTCCTAAACCATTATTTTTGTTTTATTGAGCAGTTGAGTAAGCATTAGTTAAATAGTAATAGTAATAGGAAAATGGGCGACTTACTAACGCAATAAAATTACAACTTTACTCATTTAGGCAGCAAAGTAATTTGCTATATTCTACTTCTATACATTTTTATAAAATTCTTAAAATCTCATCCTAGATGCTGACAGCGTGCGCACTTTTATAATCTATACCTTGAATAGTCAGCCAATCAGCAGCAGATAAAGGCTATCGTTTTTATAAGAACGAACGATAAATTTTTGTTAGTAGATGATGCATAGCAAACAAGATAACCCATCATTCAAATAAGGATAAACGATGCAGGACAATCAATTAAGCAAAGAAGAAATCAGCCAGCTGACCGAAGCGGACTGGAAAGAGCGCTTGAGTGCTGAAGAATATCATGTGATGCGTGAGAAGGGCACAGAGCGCCCATTCACTGGCGTCTATAATGACGTCGATGATAAAGGTATCTATCGCTGTAAAGGCTGCGGTGCGAAATTGTTTGATGCTGATAGCAAGTTTGACGCCGGTTGCGGCTGGCCAAGCTTCGATCAGGGCATCGATAATAGCGCCATCGATGAGCATATCGACGACTCGCTAGGCATGCGCCGTACCGAAGTGACATGCAGCAATTGTGGCGCGCACTTGGGTCACGTATTCCCTGATGGGCCACGTGAAACGACTGGCATGCGCTATTGCATCAACTCAGTGTCTATCGATTTAGATAAGTCTGAAGAATAGTGACAGCAGCGTGTAAGCTAGCGAAGTAGTAGTAAAAAGAGTAGGGAGTATTGATATCTCCCTACTTATTATTAATATCCCTAAGCTTATTAAACCTATTAATCACAGTGTCTAATGCTTGATAGCAAAAAAAATAACTCATTTAAGGATGAATAATGAATACTATTTATGATTTTACTGCTGAGCGTATCGACGGAACGACACAAAATTTCTCTGACTATGAAGGTCAAGTGTTGTTAATCGTTAATACCGCAAGCAAGTGTGGCTTTACACCGCAGTTTGAGGGTTTAGAAGCGCTGTATCAGCAATATAAAGATGAAGGTTTAATGGTTGTTGGCTTTCCATGCAATCAATTTGGTAACCAAGATCCTGCTAGTAATGGTGAAATTGGGGAGTTTTGTGAAAAGAACTATGGTGTGAGCTTTCCGATGATGGCAAAAATTGATGTTAATGGTAAAGATGCCCATCCGATTTTTGAATGGCTAAAGAATCAAAAGGGTGGATTACTCACTGATGGCATCAAATGGAATTTCACTAAGTTTTTAATCGACAGTAAAGGGCAGGTAATTGATCGTTATGCACCAACAACCAAACCTGAAGCGCTTAAATCCGATATTGAGCAAGCGCTGGCTACAAAATAGCTATTAAAGCAAAAAATATCACAGGTTTTTTTAAATTATAAAGTGAATAGAAACAGTTGCTTATAAATTTAATTAATCAAATAAGCAAAAATCTGCGACAAAAATAAAAATAGTGTTTGACAGCCATGCGTAAATCTATATAATACACACCCACAGCAGCAGAGCTTAGTGACAAACTTAGAGCTCTGTTAATGTTGAATAAATTGCCTAGCAATTGTTCGAAGGGTGATTAGCTCAGTTGGTAGAGCGTCTGCCTTACACGCAGAATGTCGGCGGTTCGAATCCGTCATCACCCACCACTATTTAGTATAGCGTTACTTTTAAGTAATAAGCTAAGTGGTTAAATAAACTAAGTACGACCTAAGCAGCGGTAGTTCAGTTGGTTAGAATACCGGCCTGTCACGCCGGGGGTCGCGGGTTCGAGTCCCGTCCGCTGCGCCATATTTAAAACTTAGTTTTAATACAAAAGTTTCAACCTCAAGTATTCATTTACTTGGGGTTTTTTTGTGCGTGCTTATTTTTGAACATCGAAATATTGGATTCAAGACATGTCTTTTTACATAATAGGGATTAGGATGTAAAGCTTGATGTCAATCGAACAAGATTAGAGTTTTTTTCTTCTTATCATGTCATTAATAAAAGTCGACATAATTTCAATAATAAATCCATACAAATACTAATGAATTATATTACCAATATAAGATAAATTAGTATATTCTTATATCCGTATACAGTAGTATACTGAAAGTAGTAAACAAGGATAGTAAACTCATTATTTTGTTGTCAACTAGGAATGGCTTCTATGTCAAAAACAACATCACAGTTAAATAAGTCAGATAAAAAAGTTGCTTTAGTCACAGGTGCACTTGGAGGTATCGGTACTGCTATTTGTGAAAAGTTAGTGGCTAGTGACTACCATGTCATTGCAACTTTAAGTGAAGATGATCCAGAGCGTATAAAAAAGTGGTGCAGTGATAATGGACTTGACTCGGATAATTTTGAGTTTCTTGCCGTTGATTTGAGTAATCATGAAACCGCGATGGCAGCCATTCAACAGACAATCGATAAGTATGACAGCATTTATGCTTTGATAAATGGAGCGGGTATCACTAGTGATAGTAGCTTTAAAAAAATGAGCTTTACGCAATGGAAAGAGGTAATTGATACTAATTTAACGTCTCTTTATACTATTGTTCATCCTGTTTTTTTAAAGATGCTAGAACAAAAAACAGGCCGCATTGTCAATATCAGTTCAATAAATGGCTTGCGTGGTCAGTATGGGCAGACGAACTACTGTGCCGCTAAGGCAGGTATTATTGGATTTACTAAGGCCCTAGCATATGAAGGTGCCGCCTCATTAATTACCGCCAATGTCGTCGCTCCTGGATATACACATACACCCATGGTAGAAAGCGTGCCTGAAAAGATCATGGATAAAATCAAAGAAACTATTCCAATGAATCGTTTAGCCAATGCAAACGAAATCGCCGCTGCTTGTATGTATCTTATTAGTGATGAAGCTATATTTGTCACAGGGGAAACAATATCAGTTAACGGCGGTCAATATATGTCTTAACTTAAGTGTCATATAAGTTATATATATTGTATTTCTAAGTAGTATCATCAAGTCCTCTTAACAATCCCCTCATGGAGAAATAGTATGTCACAACCTAATCCTCAAGATTTTCTTAATCAGTTCAACCAATTTAGTGGCGATACGCAAAAAATGTTTGAACCTTGGACAAAATTAAATCAAGCATTTTTGAAAAACGCAGAAATGATGACTGAGTTTTCACTTAATACTATTAAGTCTTACTCAGAAATGGGTCTGGAAAATATGCGCCAAGTTGCGGGTATAGACTCTCCAGAAACTGCGAAAGACTTTAGCGACAAGCAAGCAGAAATGCTGAATGTCATCAGCCAGCAGATGTTAGCAGACGCTCAACGTATGTCAGAGCTTGGCAGTAGTATGCATGATGAAGTTATAAAAGTTATGGGCGATGTTCAGGGTCAAACCACTGAGCAAATGCAAGCTAACATGCAAAAAACTGCTGATCAAGCAACAAAAGCAGGTCAAGAGTATGCAGCAAATATGAGCAAGATGGCTGAGCAAGCTTCAGGAACCGTAAAAGCTGCTACAAAAACAAATACTAGTAATACCACTACTGAAACTAACACTACTGGTACTACGAATACAAAAACTGGTACTGCTGGTGCTAGCAGTACTGGGAAATCGACTAATAGATAGCTGTAATTATAATGACTGTCAATAACATCATTCATTGATTCAGTTATGTTATAAATCGTCATCGGCACAATACCCTGTACTTATGACACTCAAGAGGTGGGTTAGCGAGAGTTTTCCCACCTTGTTTTTATTACGTTAGCAGTTGTAGTGTACTTTCACTTTCGTATAAATTAGATATAAACATAGGTACAAGTATGGATAATAAGCAATCTGACGATCAATCAAATGATTCATCCAATGAGCCAAACAAAAAAAATAGCCAAAACAACACTAATAACCTTTTCGACTTTAAAAGTTTTGGTCAAAATTATCTCAATCAGTTGAACCAACTTCAGCAACTAAGCCAATCTTCCTTCAATCAATCTAGTCAAAATCCAAATCCTTTCGAAACAAATATGAAGCTATGGCAAGATTCAATGAAGCATTTTAGTCACTTCATGATGCCAAATGTTACTGAAAATTCTGCTGCCTCTCAATCAAACCAACAACCCAATCAACAGTCCAGCCAACACACTGAGCAAACCCGACCTAACCAGAGCACTAATAACGCCATGGGTGATTTGAATGAATTGACCCAAAAGCTTTTCGGCCAAATTTTCAAGCAAGGCAATCAAGATAGCCATATAAGCCAATCTCTCATGCTTAACCTTGTAGACGGCTGGAAAAACTTCACTACTGGCGTGACAGATAAAAGCCCTACTGTGTTAGTTGAACAACAATTAAACCTGTGGCAACAACAATTACAGCTGTATCAAAACACTCTAATGAAAGCAGCAGGAAATCAAACAAAGCCAATCATCAGCCCAGCAAAAGGCGATAAACGCTTTACAGATGAAGACTGGTCAGACAACCCTATTTTTGACTTTCTAAAACAAAGCTATCTACTAACGTTTGACGGCATAATGGACTCCATTGATACCACAGATGGTATTGATGAAAAAACCCGCCAGCGTTTATCTTTTTTTACTCGTCAGTGGTTGAATGCAGTTGCTCCAAGTAACTTTTTATGGAGTAATCCTGAAGTATTGCGACTGACAAAAGAGTCGGGGGGACAAAACCTGGTAAGGGGACTTGAGCAGCTAACAGAAGATATGGAAAAAAGCTCCAAAATGCTGAGTATTCGTATGACTGATGATGATGCTTTTCGGCTCGGTGAAAACATTGCTATAACACCAGGTAAGGTAGTATTCCGCAATCGTATGTTTGAGTTAATTGAGTATCATCCAACGGTAGCTAAAGTAAGTAAACGTCCTTTATTAATTGTACCGCCATGGATTAATAAGTTTTATATCATGGACTTAAAAGAGGAAAATTCATATATCCGCTGGGCGTTAAACGAAGGGCATAGTGTATTTGTTATCTCATGGGTCAACCCAACTCGCGCCTATAAAGATGTCAGTATGGAAACCTATATGCATGAAGGTTTGCTGACTGCTTTAGATGTCGTTAAAGAGATTACTGGTGAGCCAGATGCCAATGTCATCGGTTATTGCATCGGTGGTATGTTGCTATCTTTGACTCTATCTTGGTTAACTGAAAACAAGCAGGCAGATCGTATTGCCAGTGCTACGTTTTGGGCCACGATATTTGATTTTAGTGATCCTGGAGATTTAGGCGTATTTATTGATGAACGTACTGTTTGTGCTGTGGAACAAGAAGGAAATCGTCAAGGTGTGTTTGATGGACGCATGATGGGCGCTGCCTTTAGTCTATTACGTGAAAACAGCCTTTATTGGAATTACTATGTGCAAAACTACCTAAAAGGTGAGCGCCCGATACCTTTTGATCTCTTGTATTGGAACTCTGATTGCACCAATGTAACCGCTGCACTGCACAGCTTTGTACTACGTGAGCTGTACCTAGATAATAAGATGATTGCAAAAGGCAAGCTGGAATTTGCCGGTGTGAAGATTGACTTGTCAAAAGTGACCACTCCAACCTATGTCGTGGCGACATTGCAAGATCATATCGCCAAATGGAAAGGGAGCTACCAGTCTACACAGGTACTTGGCAGTGATGTTACATTTGTACTCGGTGAGTCAGGACACATCGCTGGTATCATCAACCCACCAACGGGTAAATATGGCTTTTATACTCATGACGAGTATGTTGCGGATCCTGATGAATGGTATGCCAAAGCAGAAAAACAGGATAGGAGCTGGTGGTTGCATTGGGGAGAATGGATCAAGACGCATACTGTAGACAAAATAGATAGCAGACAACCTGGTATAGATCACACCGGCAAAGAATGGCAGGTGCTGTGTGACGCTCCAGGAGAGTATGTACATGTCAGAGTAGATGAAGCTTTACGTGCGGTTAGTATCTAGATCGTGTTATCCGCTTTGACTGATAGTTAGCAGTTCTAAAGAACTATACCTTCTTATTAAGACAAGAAGGCTAAAAAATAATCACATGTATAAAATTTATGAAAAAACAATCCCCTTAAATTAAGTTTGGAACACACCATGTCAGCTATAATTGAAAAAAATATTGAAAATCCAAACAAGGCCGAAGTTTGGTTAAGTCGCAATAACCCGCATTATAGAGCGACAGATTCGATACCAAACTTTCAGGAAATGCTAAAACATCAGTTTCATAAAAATGAAAGTATCATAGATGAATATAACCTGCAAAATCACTATAGGACAGATAGTACTGGTTTGATAATAGAGGTTGCTTCAAGGCATTTAGAACAAAATCATCAACAGATCCAAGAAAATGCACAGACACTGAAAGAAGATACTAATGCTGTTATGGAAAGTTGGAAAAAGGTTTCTACGCCAGACAAACTGTGGAAAGAATGGTTAAGCTACAGTACCGACAGTAGCAAACGCCTGTTACAAACGGTTGACGTTCTTAAGGAACGTGGTGATATTTTTCTTGAGCATGAAAGAGCCGGTTGTCCACCGGTCTTAGATTATGACTATAAAGTAATCATGGATGCAGCCGAGTTTGAACGCCCCTGTAACTATGTCTTGCTAAGCATAGTACCACCTGCAGGAATTATCACTGACGACACTAATCGCCCTTATATTATTATCGACCCTAGAGCTGGGCATGGTGCTGGGATTGGTGGCTTTAAACATGAAAGTCAAGTCGGTGTCGCACTCAATCAAGGTCACCCCGTCTACTTTGTAGCATTTAAGCGCCTACCAGAGCCAACACAAACCATTGCTGATATTACTTATGCAGAAGGTAAGTTCGTTCGTGAGGTAGAGAAAAGACACCCAAATGCAGAATCACCAGTAATCGTTGGTAACTGTCAGGGTGGCTGGGCAGCCCTCATTTTAGCGGCAACCAACTCAGATATTAAAGGTCCTATTGTTTTGAATGGTGCGCCTATCTCAGCTTGGAGCGGAGAGGTTGGTATCAACCCAATGCGTTATAAAGCAGGGGTTAACGGTGGAAGTTGGCTATCCATGCTTAGTGCTGATATGAATAATGGTGTATTCGATGGGGCTGCGTTGGTAGACAACTTTGAGCAAATGACTCCTTATCGAAACTATGTAGGAAAATATTACGATTTGTATAAAAACCCAGAGGCTAACCGTAAGCGTTTTCTTGATTTTGAGCGCTGGTGGGGTGGTTTCTTCTTAATGAATGAAGCGGAAATCAAATGGATTGTAGAAAATATCTTTATTGGTAATCGCCTTGCTCGTAATACAGGGCAGCTAGAACAAGGGGTGAATATTGATCTGCGTAATGTCAAAGCACCAATTATAGCTTTTGCCTCGCGCGGTGATGATATTACCCCACCCCAACAGGCATTATCATGGATTTTGGATGCTTATAGTGATGAAAAAGACGTTGAGGTATGTGGTCAACGCATCATCTATATGATTCATGAACAAGTGGGTCATTTGGGTATCTTTGTAAGCTCAAAAATAGCCAATCATGAGCATACAGGTATCGCTTCGATTATGGATATGATTGAAGTGTTACCACCAGGTTTGTATGAAATGAGCATTGATCATTTTGAGGGGCATGGAAAAGAAAAAACTTTCTCAGTTGATTTGTGTCGCCGTACTTTTTCAGATTTGAGCAAAGCGATAGGTGAAAACCGCAATGACGAAGAGTCATTTAAAGCGGTACATCGTCATTCTATGGCTCAAACTCAAGCTTATGAGAAGAATTTGCGTCCATTAGTTAAAGCGATGAGTAATGAGACTTCTGCTCAATTGTTACGTACTATGCACCCATTAAGACTACAAAGAAGTGTATGGAGTAGCAAAAATCCGCTAGCCTTAGCAGCTAGTAATCTAAGTCAAGTGGTCACTAGTACTATTGACAAAAACCAAAGTGAAGACTTCGTTCCTGCGCAAAGAGCTCAGGAGTCGCATAATGCTTCTGGCGCCTATGCAAGAGTCAGGCTACCAGCCATTGAGTCTATGCAGCAAGACAATCTTTTCTTGCAAATAGAAAAAATGTTTATGGATAGTACTAGAATGACACTCGACTTCTGGCGAGATTTACAAGGTAGGTATACAGAGAGCCTATTCTTTGGAATTTGGTCAATGCCTTGGCTTCGTCAATATGGCGAACCAGTAGGCTCACGCCGCCTTATGAATAAAGAGTCATTGCATGAATTACCAAAGGTAGATGAGGCACTTGCCAAAGTCGCTGAAGGTGATTTTAATGAGGCGGTTGTGCGGATGATGATTTTGAGTAATATTATCGCCGATAATAATATAGACCGTGATCAACTTGTGCGTTTAACTGAAGTGCTCACTGAACAAGAACCGTTTGCTCATCTGTCAAAAGCTGATCTAGCGGCTATGATACATACTCAGACACTTATCGTTCGTTTTGCTGAAGAACAATCTATCGAGTCACTTAGTACTTTGCTCAAAACCAAACCTAAACGCGTTGACGCTTTCAAGTTAGCTCTTTATGTTGTTGGTAATAAGTTAGAAGATCGAAACTCTGCTACCTTATCCATAATGGAGAGTATTAAAACGGTGCTAAATTTAACTGATGCTGATATCAAATAGCAATTCTGTTTTGAGTAAGCTAACACGAATATAAACTTTCGAGTTTAAGCAAGTTTCGCCTCAAGCATTAGATTGCTTGAGGTTTTTTTGTGTCTGCTTATTTTTTATGCGCCTTTGATTAAAAGCACGCTCATTTTTTCTGTTAGCCCTATCTACTATTGATCATTCGTCGGATCAAAATATATCGCCTATTCTTCATGTTAGGTTTTATACTGGTTTTAAGGTGGCGGATAGAACCGCTTATCCTTCTCTTTTGAGCTGTGTTAACCTGCAAATTTTATATAATTTATATCATAGGAATGAAAAACAACATGGACTATAACCACATACCTAGAGAGCCATTAGGCTTCTTCCCAACCCCGTTAATTGAGCTGAAAAGATTGAGTGGAGCCCTTGGCGGTCCCAAAATTTATATGAAAAGAGATGACAATACGGGACTGGCATTAGGGGGCAATAAGACTCGCAAGCTTGAATTCATCATCGGTGATGCGCTTGCCAAAGGCGCTGATACGATTATTACCGCAGGTGCGATACAGTCAAACCATTGTCGTCAAACGGCAGCGGCGGCGGCAAGCTTAGGACTGGAATGTCATTTGGTCTTAGGTGGGGAAGAGCCTGAATTGGCAAGTGGCAATCTGTTACTAGATAAGCTATTCGGTTGCCATATCCATTGGGCAGGCGCCAATCGCAAAGGCGAAGATATCCCTAGCATTGTTGAGCAATTAAATGGGCAAGGCAAAAAAGTCTATGTGGTGCCATATGGCGGCTCAAGCGAGCGAGGTGCGTTAGCCTTTGTAGAGGCTTTTAAAGAGCTAGAGTCGCAGCGTCAAAGCATGGGCATATCCTTTACTCATATTGTATTTGCGTCGAGCTCTGGCGGCACACAAGCAGGTTTAATGCTTGGCAACAAAATTTTTAACTCCCCTTATCAAATCATGGGCATCAATATTGATAAGGGCGAAACGGATAAAGTCTCTTTTGATCAATATACACTGGCGCTTGCTAATAGCACGGCAAAATTAATCAATACGGATTATGGATTTACCGCGTCAGATTTAATTCTTAACTCTGATTACGTTGGCGAAGGCTATGGTGTGGTGGGGGCATTAGAAAATGAAGCCATTGCCATGACTGCCCAAATGGAAGGGATATTGGTAGATCCTGTTTATACCGGTCGCGCGATGGGTGGGCTAATAGACATGATTCGCACGGGGAAAATCAAGGAAACCGACAGTGTTTTGTTTTGGCATACTGGCGGTGCGCCGGCCTTATTTGCTTATGCCAATGATTTGGAACTGGCTAAAAAAACCAGTAATCTAGAAGCTTGATGTCTTAAATTAGAGACTTGATTCGTTATGAATTACACGTTTATGGGCGTTGATTGAGCCGACTGACACTAGCAATCAGCGCTACCATGATGACGCCCATAATAATGAGAATCCCCGACATCATGTGCGCTGCTTCATAATTTAGCGCCTCCACTTGCTCATAGATAGCAATAGAGACCACCTTCGTTTCACCTGAGATACTGCCACCTATCATGAGTACCACCCCAAACTCGCCAATCGTATGGGCAAAGCTGATTAAACTGCCCAGAATAATCCCAATGCGTGCCTGTGGCAGTGCGACTTTTATAAAGCGTTTGAGACGGCTGGGCTCTAATAAGTGTGCCACTTCCATGACACTTTGTGGAATGCGTAAAAACTGCGCGTAAACGGGCTGAATATAGAAGGGTAAGGAGTAGATAATAGAGCCTATTACCAGTCCTTCAAAGGTAAAAACCAAGGGGCTGATATTATGCTCGATAAGCCATTTACCAATACCGACGCTGGGGCTAAATAGTAACAATAAATAAAAGCCAATGACGGTAGGCGGCAAAACGAGTGGCATGGCAATGATGCCCATCAGCAGCACTTTAAGACGAGACACAGCTTGCCCACGACTGGGTTTGGCGAGCCAATATGCCACAGGAGTGGCAAACAGGAGCAAGCACAAGGTGGTGATACCAGCAAGCTTAATACTTACCCAAACGGGGCTTAGCATGTCTGATATCAGAGATTGAGCAATCATAGCGTCACTTATCAACGGGTTTAATCCATGCTACTCGTTTCATTTAATCTCACCGTCTACTTGATGGCTTTATTTAGGTATTGTGAGATGAGGGCAAGGGTCTATCAATCGACAGCGAGATAGCCTGCAGCAGAAAAGTACTGTTGTCCAGCAGGTGAGCGCAGATAGTCCGAAAAATCTGTCGCAGCAGCGGTGCTACTCAGTACCAGCCCATCTTGTAAAATAGGCGGATAAGACTCTGGTGCTAACGTATAAAACTGCTCAGGTGTGGCTTTCATCGCCGTCAGCTGTGATTGCGCGACAAAGCCATAATCGACATTGCCAGTATGCGCATACTGAAACGCTTGTCCTATATTTTCAGCTTGTATAATACGTTTTTGCTCAGTGAGAGCGTCATAGATATTTTGCGTTTGTAAATAGACTTGTGCTGACTTGCCATAAGGGGCGAGTTCTGGATTGGCAATGGTGATTTTGCTGTCAGACTCATTCATTAATAATTCGTTTAAGGTAGCAGCATTTAGCCCTTGTAAAGATTTAGTAGTGCTATACAGCGCCAGTTGACCTTGGGTATAAGTAAACGGCTGATGGATTGTTTTGTCGGCAGAATTTATTTTTCCTAGTTTTTCTTTGGCAAGCTTAGCAGGGAATTCTTGATTGGCGGATAAGAATATATCGTAAGGTGCGCCGGAGGTAATCTGCGCATATAGCTTACCTGAAGAAGCATACGTCACCTCAATCTCTTGAGCGGGCAAGCTCTTATCCTTTTTATAACCGGCAATAATCTCAGGCAGGACATCAGATAAATTAGCAGCAGCAGCGATACGCAGTGTTTGACTCTGCTCAGTAGTGTTGTCGGCGTCCGCTTGAACAGGCTGAGTCATTTGCTCTTTGCTACAAGCAGTTAGCGTTAATGCTAAGTAAGCTGAGGTCATGGTTATTATTTTAATCATTATTATTCAACCTTGTTATTCGTGCTAATCATCAAACCCAATGTTAGCCATTATTACTGAGCCATTTAGAGGAGTCATCTTGGTAATATTCTTGCTTCCAAACTGGAATATCGGCTTTAATGGTATCTAATATCCAGCGGCAGGCATCAAAGGCAGGATAGCGATGCGCAGAGACCACGCCAACCCACACCGCCACATCACCAATCTCTAAAGCGCCGATACGATGGATGGCAATTGCATGGGTAATCTCGAAACGTTTCTTGGCTTCTTCAATAATGGCGCGACCTTGATTAATAGCGAGATCTTCATAACCGTAATAAGTTAAGCGATTGACGCTACTGTTATTATTATGGTTGCGAACACGTCCCTCAAAGCATACGAATGCCCCGCAGCTATCATTATCAAGAGTTTTTCTAAGTCGATTTTCATCGATATCGATATCTAAAAGTGCAAAACCATCACGTTCAGCGATTAGATAAGCCTCATCGATGCTGCGCTTAATGCTCATCGACTGGCCATGTACCGTATCTGTCATAACTATTTTCTCTGTTTATTATTTTAAGATTATTAGTGATATAAATAAATATTTGGAGGGTTTTAACCGCCAGCGACCGGCGTGATAAAAACCACACTATCACCGTCATAAATCTCATCTGTCCACTTAGCGAAATAGTCGTTTACTGCCACCCGCAGCTCTGATTGCGGACGGCTAAAGCGATGTTTTTGGCGCAACTGTGCATACAGTTCAGTTAATGAAGTTGACTGTGGCACCTTGATTTTTTCTTCATGGCAATTGGCTTCATCAGCCAAGCTGGCAAAGTATAAGACATTAATACTCATCGTGGCATCAGTATTGCCGTCGATTAAAGTGCTCATAGAAGTCTCCATTATTGATTCATTACTAAGCTTTTTGTATATGGCGTTAATGAGGCTGATTTACCCATGCTGATAGTCTGACTTACCGCCAGTTTTTTTCAGTAGATGAATATTATCAATCACAATGTCATGCGAGATAGCTTTGGTCATATCATAAATAGTTAGGCAGGCGACACTGACGGCGGTCAACGCCTCCATTTCTACCCCAGTTTTATGAGTTACTTTGACAGTTGCGGTCACAGTGATACTGTTTTGGTTGTCATCGTATACAAAGGTTAAGGCAATTTTATCTAAAGGCAGGGGATGACAAAGTGGAATCAAGTCGTGGGTACGTTTGGCTGCCATGATGCCGGCGATATGAGCAGTTTGAGTAATGCTGCCTTTTTTGGTCATGCCATTAGCGGCTTTGATTTGCTCATAAATGTCTTCAGGAAAAACAACTTGTCCGGCTGCATGGGCTTCTCTGATGCTAGCTATTTTGCCACTCACATCGACCATAGTGATATCACCGTCGCTATCTAAATGCGATAGGACAGATTGATTATTTTTTTTATTGTCGTTATTCATTTTCATGTCTCTTAAATGACTGGTTTCTCTCAACCAAAGTTTTTATAAGTCGTCCAAAGCTAAACAAGCACGTGCAAAATCTTTAGGCGTATTAAAATTGGTTAAATCTTGCCATGCTTTTGCAAAAGGTACAGGCTGCACAATCGGTTTAATAAACTTCATCACTTGTCGCTGTCCATTATCAATATAATGCTTTAACTCAGGCTCAATACTTAAACGATAAACGGCTAATAATGGATATAAATGACTGTCATCGGTCAGGCAAGTAACGGACTTATCTGTAGCTTGAGCCATATAAGGTTGCAGTTTTTGCCATAAATTAGTGACAGGAATCAAGCTATCACAGCTAATAACCAGAAGCCAAGAGGATCGTATGTCTGGCATTTCGGTTAGTTCAGGCGCATTTGCTAATATCTTCAATGACTGCAGCGCTGATTCAATGGCTACCAACGCACCGCCTGTTTCAATTTGTTTATTATCATTACTAGAAAGATAATCAGTAATATAAAAAATTGATGACTGCGGGTTTTTTTCGATCAAATCGTGATTGACTGTAAAGTTACGCCCATTATCCGCAATCATGATAGGTATATTACTCATCATCACTGTGCTTAATTCAAGCGCTTGTCTAACATGATAGTCAAGCAAGCGCTCACCTGTGGGCAGTATAAGCTCGGCTTTTGGCGTTCCCATACGTTTGGATGCGCCGCCTGCCAAGATAACGATACCGGCTAAGCGGTTCAATCTATCTACTTCGATTAAGCTATCTGCAACTTCAACCATGAATCAATCATGACCTGGGTTGGTGCGCATAAAGTGCGGCACAAAATTACAAGGACGCGTGCGGCTATCGAGCTGCTCTTGTAAGATGCCTTCCCAAGCAGTGCGGCAAGCACCTGATGAGCCAGGTAAGCAGAAAATACCGGTGCTATTTGCCATGCCAGCCACGGCGCGAGATTGGATGGTAGACATACCGATATCGTCTTTTGAGATTAAGCGGAACATCTCACCAAAACCATCAATCGATTTATCAAATAATACGCCGACCGCCTCTGGCATACTGTCGCGAATATAAAAACCAGTACCGCCAGTGGTGATAATAGCGTGCACATTAGGGTCGGCAATCCAACCGCTGATAACGGCTCTGATTTTATAAATATCATCAATAATCAGCTGGCGATCGGCAAGTTGGTGACCTGCTGCGGTCAGTTGGTCGACCAAATACTGCCCTGAAGTATCTTCTGCAAGAGTACGACTGTCAGAAACCGTTAAGATGGCGATATTAAGCGGGGTAAAGGGTGCTTGCAGCTTACTCATGAATGTTCCTTAATAAATATCATGCTTTATTTTCTTAAATTATTATTAATAGATTGATAGTTCTAACCACCAATCATTGATAAATTATTCATCATGCCGCTATTGGACTCATGAAGATGATGATGTTCAGGTTTAATTGGCATAAAGCTATGGAGGGTATTAACAAGCCCTGCAACATCATCTTGTTCGAGATAGTGACGAATATCGTAGTTACCTTGGTCAAACAAGCACAAATGCACCTTGCCTTGACTGCTAACCCGCAGACGATTGCAGCTGTCACAAAAATGAGCGGCATAAGGGGCAATCATACCGATACGCCCTTGATAATCTGGATGGCTATATTCTATCGCTGGGCCATCGTTGCTGCCACGTATATGAGTTTGCCAGCCGTTTTTTAATAAGTAATTGGTAATAATATCGGACTGTGCATGCTGCGCAAAAAATAAGCCACTGTTATCACTGGTCTGCATAAATTCAATGAATCGATAAGTAACGGCTCTGTCTTTGATGTATTCGATGGCATTCATCAGATTTTCAAAGGCCGTTTCTGCCATTAGAATACTGTTTATTTTCAGCTTAATATCTGTGGTCGCAAGTAAGGTATCCATATCAGCCAAGAGCTGCGGCAACATATCGAAGCCAGTCATCTTATGAAAAGTAGCAGCATTAAAGCTATCCATACTGATATTGAGCTGATTAAGCCCAGCAGTTTGCCAATTTGCTAAGTACTTGCCAAGTTTATAACCATTACTGGTCATGGCAACCGTTTCAATACCCTCGGTATTTTTGATGGTTTTAATAATCTCTACCACATCACGGCGTATTGAGGGTTCACCGCCGGTAATCCGTACTTTTTTGGTGCCTACTTCAGCGAATCCGCGGATTAACGTGGCAATTTCAGTGACACTCAGCTCATTTTGGGGTGGTTTTCCTTGATAGCCATTTGGCAGGCAATACTCGCAGCGAAAATTACAGAAATCGGTAATAGATAGACGCAAATAAGTAAGACGTCGTGCGAAACCATCTGTCAATGATTGAGAGAGCGCAGTCGGTGAAGACGTCGATGAGACAGCGACTTTCGATGATGAGTCACCATCAAAAATAGCGGGTGCAGCGGCAGGCGAATACAATTGCGCATTGCCTACGGTGGGGGCAAGATGGTTCATAGATGATTACCATTAATATTAAGTATAGTGTGTACTTTTAGGCGTTGCCTCAGGTTATGAGTGGAAAATTCTATTTAGGTATGATTATGACAGCTTGCAAGCAAATCACAATTAACCATAAGTGACCTAAAAACTACTACCAAAGTAGTAGCTGCCACTTGATAGTAGTGCATCAGTTTCTCATGATTCATGGTATAAAGAATGATTAACTGTGTAACTCTTTATACCGTTGATTAGCCATGCAGCTTTTTAGCTATACAGTTGTCAATGAATCAATTATTTAGCTGTTATTTAGCAATGTAACCAAGGGAAGGGCTGTACGGTTACTGTTTCGCCAGCAGCTACATTGCCAGAATCTTGTGCCAAAACAATAAAGCAATTGGCGTGGCTAAGCTGTTTAATACGGTGTGATTGTTGCTTGCTAAAGCTTTCAACTTCAAATTCGCCAGCTCTCTTCTGCGACAAAATTCCTCTTTGAAAATCCATCCGTCCCGCTGATTTTTTGATATCGTTTTTAAGGGTGGCAGTTAGGCTGAGCTGCATGGGTCGCTCTTGTGGCGCAGCCCCTGCCATTTGCCACAAAGCTGGAATGACAAATTGCAAGCTGCCAACCACGGTCGATAGCGGATTACCGGGTAAGCCAAAATATAGTACCGGCTTGGTAAGGTCTTTAGTCAGCTCACCAAAGACAAACGGCTTTCCGGGTTTCATCGCGACTTTATAATGGTTAATCTGCCCAAGCTGCTCAATGACGGTGGTCAAGAAATCATAGTCGCCAACCGATACGCCCGCAGTAGAGATAAGTACGTCACACTCTTGCATGGCTTGAGTTACGGCAGCGGTAGTTTTGTCTAAATCATCAGCAATGATGCCATAATCTCGAATAGTTACGGGCAAGTCAGAGAGCAAGCTTTTTAAAGTGGGGGTGTTTGAGTTATAGATTTGCGCCAAGCTGGTCAGCTCATTACCTATCGCCACCAATTCATCGCCGGTTGCGAGTACCCCAACGATTAAAGGCTGATATACCTTTACTTTATCAAAACCCAAATTCGCCAGCAGGCTGATATCACTAGGATTTAAGCGTTTACCTTTTAATAAAACCGCTTCGCCAGTTTCAATTTCTTCGCCTTGCTTACGGATATTATCATCATGCTTAGCGTCTTGACTGAGGGTGATGGCATAAGGCTGTGATTTATCAATACTGTCTTTTATGGCGGCAAAATTGGTGTTCTCTTGCATGATGACCGTATCGCAGCTATCAGGAACGACCGCACCGGTAAATATACGCACCCCTTGTCCTGCTGTGATGTCGCCACTATAAGGGCTACCCGCTTGTGATTCACCGACGATATCAATCGTGCCGTCTGCTGAGAGTATGCTGTCTTTAGCAATCGCATAACCATCCATCGCCGATAGATTTTGCCTTGGTATCGCAAAAGGCGAGACAATATCTTCTGCCAATATATGATTACGGCTGTCTAATAAGTCGTAGCACGCGACTGCTCTTTTATTGAGCGGATAGTCGTTGGTATTATAAGTTTCTATACGCTGCTGTATTTCAAAGATTAGCCCTGCAACCGTAATCATAAACGTTTACTCATTTTATTAAAATTGAACTGTATTATTAATATGAAACTGCATATAGGTATAAAGGATAGGTTATATGCTAACAACCTTTATACTATTGCAGCTACTTTATAACATAAGAGTTAAGCGACTGACAGCGGATTGATTAGCCGCGGAAAATATTCTCTTGCTCAAGCGTCATGTCGATACCTTCGATTTCAGCTTCGTTCGCTAAAGTAAATAAGTAGTCGCATAATGACTGGTGAAACGCCTGCTGGCTCAGCTTATTGTGGATAGCAGGGCTAACTTGCTCATAAGTCATCTGTATGCCAGGTTCTTTATTGAGCACATCAACGATATGAAAACCGTAACGGCTCTCGATAGGGCTTGGGGCAAGTCCTGCGTCTAATTTAAATAACGCACCTTCGAATTCTTGTACGGTTTGCCCTTTGCTAATAACGCCCAGCTCGCCACCTTGCTCTTTTGAAGGGCAAGCTGAATGCTGGCGTGCTAATTGAATAAACTCGGCGTCAGGATTAGTATTGTTTTTGATTTGTTCAATTAATTCGTAAGCGGTCTTTTTAAGCTTTAAGCGCTCATCGCCATCTTCAGGCAGGCATGCCAATAAAATATGGTGTACGGTCATAATAGGATCGGTCTTAAAATCAGTGATGTTTTGATTATAATAACGCTCACAAGTTGCCATATCTGGCATCGTCGCTTCAACGTTTTTGTCTATCAGGCTCGAGATGGCTTGCTCTTCGTCTTTTTCCCATGCTGCTTCACCAAGGCTTGGCTCATCTAAAACTGCCAATCTAAGTAATTCACGCACAACCAGCGCTTGTGTCGCTAAATATACTGCATCTTCTTTGTTTTCCGCTGGATGATACTGCAGTTCTTGGGCGATATTGGTTCTATCTATCATCACGCCATTAACCGTCACTGAAGGCAGCTCATCACGGCTAGAGGCAATCAGGTTCTTATGGTTGCTGCGTTCTTCTGCCATCGCTTTTTCGATAAACTCTTGATCAGAATGTGGTTTTTGTAAATCCGTCAAGGTTGGCATCAGATGCACGATATCATCACCATGGCTATGGTTGTGCTCATGGCTATGATCGTGGCTGTGGTCATGGCCACAATTATGACCGCTGTGTGTGTTATCAGCACCAGTATGGGCATGAGCGGCATGGTCAATATGAGTGTCACTACTAACGTTATTATTTACATGGTTATTTACGCTATTAGTCGTCGTGTGGTCGGCTGGATTGTAGGTACTGACAGTCATGGCTTTTGCTCCACTAAGGGTTCTGGTAATAGGAATTTTAAAATACAGTCAATCTTAAACTACGGTTGATATGAGTATGACGATTAAAAATATTTGTGCTAAAGCTACTTGCGTTACAAATTATTTATACTAAAAACTATTTGCATTAAAGATAAAGAGTATGAAAGCGAAATAAAAAAATAGAGCCGCCTTTAAATGATGTTACTGCTAATGAAGCATTTAAAGGTGGCTCTATGGCTGTTGCTAAGTGACTTTACACTATCTTTAACCAAGTATTGAGCGCATTTTCTATCTTACTCAATGCTTAGTTAGACTGATAATATTAAGCCAGCTCTAGGCTCATCTTCGGACCAAATGGTTCGTAATGAACGCTATCAACGCCATGGTCAAGAGTCATTAAGCCGTCGATGATGCTTTCCATAAACATCATAGAGCCACAGACATAAATATCGGCAGGCTTCGGTAAATTGGCAAGCCACGCCTCATCTAAAATTTGCCCAGAGTCAAAGTAGAAGATGTGCTTTTCTACATTTTCGGCAGTGGCAAGCAACTCATTAACTTTGCTGTCAAAGGCATGATGTTCTTTATTCTGACAGGCATAAACCCAAACGATAGGGCGTAGCGGGTTGGCAGTTACTTGCGCCTCTAACATCGATAGAATTGGGGTGACACCGACACCTGCACTGACCAATACCAATGGGATCTCGTTTTGTTGTACCAAGTCTTGGTTGAGCTCAAAATCACCGGCAGGGGCAGATAATAAAATCGTATCGCCAACGTCTAAGTGATCATGTAAGTAGTTTGACACTAAACCATTATATTCATTGCGGTTGTCACGTCTAACGGCAAACTGAATGCCTTTGTCGCTATGTGCTGAATATAAAGAATAGTGACGTAGAGCAATATGCTCGCTGTCTGTTGGATCAGTTTTAACGGTGATGTATTGACCGGCAGACAGTTTAAGCTTGTTTAAATCAATATCATCGTTTGCAGGAACGACGGTAAAGGCTGCAATGTCAGTCGCTGCTTCTGATTTTTCGGTAATCGTAAACGGCGCAAAACCTTCCCACATCTCTTGCTCGTACATGCCTTTTTCTAACTGAATAAAGACATCGGCAATTTCATCATAAGCTTCTGTCCAAGCATCGATGATGTCATCGTTTGCTGCTTCACCGAGAACTTCTTTGATAGCACCCAATAAATGATGACCAACGATAGGATAGTGCTCAGGCAAAATTTGCAAAGCACGATGCTTATGGCTGATTTGGGTAACTTGCGGCAATAGTGTCGCTAAGTTTTCCAAATGCTTGGCTGCTGCCAAAACGGTCATAGCCAGTGCAGTTTGCTGACGGCCTAATTTTTGATTGGTTTCGTTAAAAATGTCTAGCAGTTCAGGATGTTCGTTGAACATGTTTTTATAAAATACGGTAGTAATCGCTGTCCCATGTTCTTCGAGCACAGGTACGGTTGCTTTCACGATTTCTAATGTTTGTGGTGACGCCATGATAGATCCTTTAGTGATATTTCACATTGATAAGTTTAGGGATTGAAGTTCTTTTTAAGAACCTGACAACCATTATTAGACGTTATAAAAAGCGCTGGGATTGAGCCTGTAATCATCTAATAATTAAGCGACTGCCATAAGATTCATTAAAAATGAATCTTATGGTATCGTAACTTTATCTAAACATCAATGCTGTATCGCTATTGTGCTTATTTCTATTGGCAACGTTTCTATTGCGAACGTTTCTCTCTGACAATCTGATAACGGCGACCGAAATACCAGACTGGCGCGCTTATAATATGAATAAGGCGTGTGAATGGGAATATTGCAATCAGGGTGATACCAAGCGCCATATGCAGCTGATAAATCAAGTCAGTTTGCTCGATACGCGCCGCTGCCTGCCAAGGTCTTAAGATAGTGATATCTTGTGCCCAGCCTGCCAAATTCATCATGGTGTAGCCATCTAAATGCTTCACTGAGGTAAAGATGGAAATGAGACCTAAGTTAAGCTGAATAAATAATAGTACCAGTACCAATTTGTCCGAGAATGATGAAGTGTTTGAGATGCGGTCATCAGTAAAGCGCCGCCATATCAGCATTGCCAAACCAAACCAACAAAATACCCCCGCGATACCACCGACAACCACCGCTAAAATTTGCTTATGGCCGGCACTGATAAAGCGGTCATAAAGAAAATGCGGCGTCAACATGCCAAATAAATGCCCAAGCAATACCACGATAATACCGACGTGAAATAAGTTGCTGGCAATGCGCATGTTTTTGGTTCTGAGCATTTGCGTCGAACCAGATTTCCATGAATACTGAGATAAATCAAAACGTACCCAAGTACCAATGACAGCGATGGTTAATGCCACGTACGGATAAACGCCAAAAAGGAAAATTTGCAGCCAACTGAGGTTGGCTAAAGACTGTACACTAGGATCTGCAATATTCATGTCCTTTCTCCCTATTATGGTTTAACCGGCTGGTTGGTTTTAAAGTCTACCCAGTGCACAGGGGCATCGACAGCATTTGGATTGGCTCTAACACCCGCTTTTGCAGCAAGGTTTTGGGTGCTCGTTTGAGAGGGGCAGCGCTCTTCTTGCTGCGCATCCAAAAACGTCACCACTTCCTCTTCCCATTCTTTATCTAAGGCCTCAAAGCTGTCATCAGGCTTTTCTTTGCTGATTTTTTCTTGATACTCTTCGACTATGTCTAAAGGCTTTCCAGCAATCTGCAATAGTGCATTAAAGCAGCCTTTATACATACTGCCGCGGTGCTCAAGTCTGGCAGCGAGCAAGGCAATAATATGGCTGACATCGGCGATATCCATACGAATCTGAATATCATCGTCGATAACCGTCGCTTGATACGCTAAAAACTCTAGATATAAAGGCAGATAATCAGGCAGCTCTTTAACGCTAATTTCAAAGCCAGCTTCTTGATATTGACCCATCAAATCGACCATGGCTTGACCACGGTCGCGCGACTCGCCATGCACGTGTTCAAACAACCACAGCGATAAAGAACGACCGCGCTCAAACAGACCGTCATAGCGTGCTTGCGCTTCAAGAGAGCCGGTATCGATTAAATCTTCAATCAAGTCAATGATTTGCGCACGTACTTCTGGGCTGATGATGGTTGATCTCGCAACAATCTCTGTGCAATCAGCCAACGTATCGCCTAAAAACAGCTCATTGCTTGGATAATCGATAAGTAAGCTTAGGACTTTGAGTATTTTTAAGTCTGAAGCGCCAATCATCGGCGTCTCAATAATGTCATTTACTGAACTGCTGGTATGAACTTGAGTAGTTTGCATCTTATGACTCCCACTTTTGGACAGTATCGATGAAATCGCGGCGATTGGCTTTACGTTGTCCAAACATACTGTTGTCAGAATGTCCTGAACAGCCCTCGCCAAAGGTAAATCCGCAACCATTACGTTCAGCAAAAGCGTCACTTAACGCCTCTTCACGATGCGCCGTTGGAATCACAAAGCGGTCTTCGTAGTTGGCAATGGCCAAGTAGCGATACATCTCTTCAACTTGTAGCTTGGTTAAGCCAACATCATCTAAAATGCTTTGCACTTCTTGTTTTTCGACCAATTGCATACGTTTGTAGCTACGCATCGCAAGCAGACGTTTTAGCGCCAAACGTACCGGCTCTTCATCACCAGCGGTCAAGAGGTTGGCTAAATAACGTAGCGGAATACGTAGGCTGTCGACATCTGGAATCAGACCGTCCATACCAACTTTGCCCGCTTCAGCCGCGTTTTGAATCGGTGATAATGGTGGTACATACCAAACCATTGGTAGCGTGCGGTATTCAGGATGTAGAGGTAGCGCAAGCTTCCAGTCTACGGCAAGCTTATAGACTGGTGAGCGCTGCGCAGAATCAATCACTGACTGCGGCACACCGTCTTTTAATGCTTGAGCAATAACTACAGGGTCATTAGGATCCAAGAATAAATCCAATTGCGCTGGATAAATGTCTTTTTCATTAGGCGTACTAGCCGCTTCAGCGATTTTGTCAGCGTCATATAGTAAGACGCCTAAGTAGCGAATCCGACCAACACAAGTTTCCGAACAAACCGTTGGCAAGCCAGCTTCAATGCGTGGATAGCAGAAGATACATTTTTCAGATTTGCCGGACTTCCAGTTGTAGTAAATCTTTTTATACGGGCAGCCTGAGATACACATGCGCCAGCCGCGACATTTTTCCTGATCAATTAGGACAATACCGTCTTCTTCACGCTTGTAGATCGCACCACTAGGACAAGCCGCTACGCAAGTTGGGTTCAAGCAATGCTCACACAGACGCGGCAAATACATCATAAAAGTATTTTCGTACTCTCCGTAGATATCCGCTTGAATATTGTCGAAGTTTTTATCTTTACGACGTTTTTCAAACTCCGTCCCAAGAATTTCTTCCCAGTTAGGACCCCATTCAATCTTTTGCATACGCTTGCCAGTGATGGCTGAACGCGGACGGGCGATAGGCTGATGGTTGCTTATCGGTGCGGTATGCAGATGCTGATAATCGAAATCATACGGTTCGTAATAATCATCAATCTCTGGCAAATCCGGGTTGGCAAAGATGTTTGCCAATACTCTAAATTTACCACCGATGCGCGGATTGATGGTGCCATTGGCATTACGTATCCAGCCACCTTTCCATTTGGTTTGGTTTTCCCACTCTTTGGGATAGCCAATACCGGGCTTTGACTCAACGTTGTTAAACCACGCATATTCCATACCTTCACGGCTGGTCCAGACGTTTTTACAGGTGACTGAGCAGGTGTGACAACCGATACATTTATCAAGGTTAAGCACCATGCCGACTTGCGAACGAATTTTCATGGATCTGTGCTCCAAATATTAGTAGAAAAAGCAGCCTTTATTCTTCATTGTGGTCGTTTTAAAAGATTTCGTTTCAAAAGCTATTGTTTAAAAAATAAATTCTAAAACGACCTATTCTCAATAGAAGAAAATGCTTTAATCCTCAATGGTGGTTGGTAATGGACGCGGTAATTCGTTATCCGGTTTGTCTTCTAACCAATCAATTTTTGACATTTTACGAATTACGACAAACTCATCACGGTTACAACCCACGGTGCCATAGTAGTTAAAGCCATAAGATTGTTGGGCATAACTACCAATCATATGTGTCGGTTTCAAGATAGTACGAGTCATTGAGTTATGAATACCGCCACGCGTACCGGTCTGCTCAGAACCTGGGATATTGACCAGTTTTTCTTGAGCGTGATACATCATGGTCATGCCTTCTTTGACACGCTGACTGACGATGGCACGAGCGGTAAGGGCGCCGTTAGCATTGAATAATTCAATCCAATCGTTATCGACGATACCTGCTTTTGCCGCATCGACTTCTGACATCCAAACACAAGGTCCACCGCGGCTTAGGGTCAACATCAGCAAGTTTTCAGAGTAGGTACTGTGGATGCCCCATTTTTGGTGCGGTGTTAAGAAGTTCAGTACAATCTCTTTATTGCCATTTGGTTTGGCGTCTTTGAGCAGCTCAGTGGTCTTGGTATCAATCGGTGGACGATACTGTTGCATTTGCTCACCAAACGCCTGCATCCAAGGATGGTCTTGATAAAACTGCTGACGACCAGTCAGGGTGCGCCAAGGAATCAGCTCATGAACGTTGGTATAACCGGCGTTATAACTGACCTGATCCGACTCAATCCCTGACCACGTCGGGCTTGAGATAATCTTGCGCGGCTGGGCAACGATATCTTTAAAGCGGATTTTTTCATGTTCGCTAGATTTGGCAAGATGGGTATGGTCGCGACCGGTGAACTCAGAGAGTGCCGCCCAACCTTTTACCGCCACATGACCATTGGTTTCAGGCGCGAGCATCAAAATCATCTCAGAAGCATTGATAGCGGTGTTAAGACTTGGTCTGCCTTCAGAAATACCCGGCTCAGTCACACGGTGGTTTAAATCACCGAGCTGTTTGACTTCGGTTTTCATATCCCAATTTAAGCCTTTTGAGCCGTTGCCTAGTTTTTCTAGGGCAGGACCCATAGAAGTAAACTTCTTGTAAGTATTTGGATAATCACGCTCAACCACCATAATCATCGGACAGTTCTTACCCGGTACTGGTTTTTCGCCAGCCGTTTTCCAGTCAGTACCGCCAAATGGCTGTGCTAATTCACCCGGGGTGTCATGTTGCATTGGCAAGGTGACGACATCGGTCTCAACCCCTAAATGACCTTTTGAGACTTCAGAGAAGCTCTTGGCAATGCCTTTATAAATTTCCCAATCCGTTTTAGATTCCCATGCAGGGTCGGTCGCTGCAGTAAGTGGGTGGATAAACGGATGCATGTCTGAGGTATTCATGTCATCTTTTTCGTACCATGTGGCAGTTGGTAGCACGATGTCAGAATACAGGCAGGTCGACGACATACGGAAGTCTAGAGTGACAACTAAGTCCAATTTACCGGTAGGACCTTTTTCTACCCAATCGACTTCTTTTGGTTGCAGATGACCCTCGGCGTTTTCTTCATTGAGCAAACCGTTTTTGGTACCCAAGAAATACTTGAGCATATATTCATGGCCTTTACCTGATGAGCCCAATAAGTTTGAGCGCCAGATAAACATGTTGCGCGGGAAGTTGGCTGGATTATCAGGAGATTCACAAGCAAAGCGTAAGCTGCCATCTTCGAGAGAGTCGACGACATATTCTTCTATATCTTTGCCGCTTTCTTTGGCTTTGGCCGCGATGGTCAATGGGTTACGGTTTAATTGTGGCGCTGAAGGCAACCAGCCTGCACGCTCTGCTTGAATATTGTAATCAAGCATATGCTCTGGAAAGAATTTTTTATTGACAAGTGGCGATAGTATTTCATGGGCAGAAATGGTTTCATGACGCCACTGTGAGCTGTGCGTATAGAAGAAACTCGTACCCGCCATATGACGTGGTGGACGATGCCAATCAAGGGCAAATGCTAATGGCAACCAGCCGGTCTGTGGACGTAGTTTTTCTTGACCAACATAATGCGCCCAGCCGCCGCCAGATTTACCGATACAGCCACAAAGCATCAGCATGTTAATCACGCCGCGATAGTTCATATCGAGGTGATACCAATGGTTCATACCCGCGCCGATGATAATCATCGATTTACCATGGGTTTTATGAGCATTTTCAGCAAATTCACGTGCGACTTGGATAACGCGCTCACGGCTAAGACCCGTGATGACTTCTTGCCAAGCAGGGGTACCCGGTACAGTCTCGTCATTGTAATCATCGGTGACGTGTTCACCGCCAACACCATTATCAACACCAAGGTTGGCAACGGTTAAATCAAACACAGTAGCGACAATCGCTGTGGTACCATCGGCAAGAGTAATGGTTTTGCAAGGGACAGTTTTTTGCTGTATCGCTTCGCCCGGTACCGAGGTAAAGTGTGGGTGTGATACATGACCAAAGTAATCAAAGCCGACTTTGCAAGTTTCATTGCTATCTTTTAACGTCAGTGTTAGGTCAATATCTGCGCCTGTGGTGCCGCTTTTTTGCTCAAGATTCCATTTGCCTTTTTCGCCCCAGCGATAACCGATAGAACCGAGTGGAGAGACCAGCTCGCCATCACTATTTAAACCGATGGTTTTCCATTCTGGGTTGTTTTCTTGACCTAAATTATCGATTAAGTCAGAAGCGCGTAGATAGCGACCAGCATGGCGTGCGCCTTCTTCACCTTCTATCATGACCAGTACGGGTAAGTCGGTATAACGCTTGGCGTAATCTAAGAAGTAATCGCTTGGCTGCTTAAGATAAAATTCTTTGATAATGACATGGCAAAATGCTTGCGCGACTGCCGCATCAGTACCCTGTTTTGGATTTAACCACAAGTCAGTAAGTTTAGAGACTTCTGCATAGTCAGGGGTGATAGAGACGGTTTTGGTGCCTTTATAACGCACTTCGGTAAAGAAATGCGCATCAGGGGTACGCGTTTGCGGAACGTTTGAGCCCCAGGCAATAATATAGTCAGAGTTGTACCAATCGGCTGATTCTGGTACGTCAGTCTGCTCGCCCCAAACCATTGGCGATGCTGGTGGTAAATCGCAATACCAGTCGTAGAATGATAAGCAAACACCACCAATCAGCGATAAATAACGACTACCAGAGGCGTAACTGACCATCGACATAGCAGGAATCGGAGAGAAACCAACAATACGGTCAGGACCAAAAGTTTTGGCGGTATAGACGTTACTGGCAGCGATGATTTCATTGACTTCCGCCCACGTTGAGCGGATAAAACCACCCAAGCCGCGCTTAGATTTGTACTGTTCTGCTTTGATAGGGTCTTGGACAATACTGCCCCACGCATCGACTGGATCAGGATACTGAGCCTTGGCTTCACGCCATAATTTTAGTAGCGGTTTACGAACTTTAGGATATTTAACACGGTTGGCTGAGTACATATACCAGCTATAGCTTGCACCACGCGGACAGCCACGTGGTTCGTGGTTTGGCAGGTCTGGACGGGTTTCAGGATAGTCGGTTTGCTGCGTCTCCCACGTCACCAAGCCGTTTTTAACGTAAATCTTCCACGAGCAAGAACCGGTACAGTTGACACCATGCGTTGAGCGCACAACTTTGTCATACTGCCAACGGCTACGATATACGTTTTCCCAATCACGAGCTTCATCACGCGTCTCGCCATGCCCATCGGAAAATTCGCCCTGTTTACGTTTAAAAAAACGGAATTGGTCGAGTAAATGGCTCATTTCGCTATCCTCTGTTTTATTGCCTATGGTGTATCTAGAGCTGAGTGCAGAATGCTTCTATCTTTATCTTGCTATGCACATAAGCCGTAAATATTTTTCGATGATGTCATTTTAGTTAAGCCATTACGCTGTTACTATCAGCTAACATGAGCAGAGCACTACCACCTTAGTAGTAGCTGACAAAGGTAAAAACTGATTAAAAATACCGTTAAGCGTTAATAATTGATGCCAATTAATGAGCTAGAAGTTGCTAACAAAAATTTAAAACAAAAAAAGTGCTACTTACCTTGGCAAGCAGCACGATTCATAGCGTAAGTTGTGGTTTAAAAGGTCGTTTTTAAAAGCCTAGCTCTAGCAAGGAATTTCAGCGTTGCCACGGCTGTAATACCACCAGGTCAACACGATACAGACGACATAAAAGACAATGAGTGCCATAAAGGTACCGTCAACGCCCAACCCTGAGCCAAACATTTTAGGGATAAAGAACGCACCATAGGCTGCGACTGCTGAAGTAAAACCAACCACGGCCGCGGACTCTTTACGTATCTCGATAAACAACTCTTCTGTTCCTGCTTTTTCAGGCTCACGGCGGTCATGAAAGGTTCTAAAAATAACCGGAATCATGGTAAAGGTCGAGCCGTTACCGATACCTGTGGTGATAAATAGCACCATAAAGGAGATAAAGTAGCCGACGAAGCTGCCCTCATGGGTCTCGCTAGGTAGGAAATACATCACCGACAATACTGCCAACACCATTACAATATAGTTCCAAAAAGTGACTTTTGCGCCGCTGGTTTTGTCAGATATCCAGCCACCTAGTGGACGAAATAGTGCACCAACCAGAGGACCTAAAAAGGCAAATTTAAGCGCATCAATGGCGGGAAATGAGTTTTTAATCAACATTGGAAATGCTGCGGAAAAGCCAATAAAAGAGCCAAAGGTCGCCATGTAAAGGATACACATGATCCAGTTATGTTTGCGTTTAAAGATAACGGATTGGTCTTTAAAAGAAGCCTTGGCGGTGGCAATGTCGTTCATACCAAACCAAGCCAGTACTGAGAATAGCAGGATAAAGGGTACCCAAATAAAGCCTGCATTTTGTAGATAAAACAATTTACCGCTTTCGGAGACTTGTGGGTCACCGCCCAAGCTACCAAAGGCCGCTACCAATATAATCATCGGTACAACGAACTGCATGACCGATACGCCAAGATTACCCAAACCAGCGTTTAGCCCTAGCGCTGTGCCCTGTTCCGCCTTTGGATAAAAGAACGAGATATTGGACATGGACGAAGCAAAGTTACCACCGCCAAAGCCGCAAAGCAGTGCAATAATGGCAAATGTCATAAACGGCGTATCAGGATTTTGAACCGCAAAGCCCATCCATAATGCCGGAATTAACAGAGATAAAGTGGATATCGCCGTCCAACGTCGCCCACCAAAAATCGGCACCATAAAAGAATAAAAAATCCGTAGCGTCGCCCCTGAAAGCCCGGGTAGGGCGGCTAACCAAAACAGCTGTCCTGCATCAAAATCAAAACCAATCTCAGGCAAACGTACGATCACCGCACTCCATACCATCCATACCGCAAATGCCAGTAGCAATGATGGAATGGATATCCACAAATTTCGAGTGGCGACTTTTTTGCCGCCGCCTTTCCAAAACTCTTCTACTTCAGGTCGCCAGTCAGTGATGAGCTTACCACCTTTGGAGTTGTAATCATTGCCCATACTATTCCTCACTTAATATCATCTATGCTTAGTTATAATGGATATTTTTATAATGCTAAGTAGCTATAAAAATTGCCGTATACAGTCGTTTGGTTATGATGACAAACAGGCGACTACAATGGCTTATTAGCGCTAACGGCTCGTACTACCATGCACTTATTGTCTTTATAAAAAATAAGTGTTTATAGAAAATGATAACTCACGATACCGTGTTATCACGGTGATGAGTATTCATACATAGTGGTATACTGATGGCTAAAAGGGGTATATTGCGGGCAGAGAGATTACTAAAAGTTCGGATTTTTATTGTCTGGTAGGTGCTTTTTTTAGAGGTTATGGCTTTAAGCATTTACAACTTTTAATGTTGGCCTTTTTAACAATAACTTTTAAACCTCCTTTTCTGCTAATTTTGACGGGTGAATGCTATTTATGAGGTCTATTCAACGACGCCAGTCCTTAACCCTTCATGCTTGGGGCGCTATTATCATCATCGCTATCTTATCTTTGATGTCGGCGCTAGGGAGTGGGTCACTGGCGTGGGTCGCAAAATCTGATGCTGAAGCCATTAATACGGCAGGCTCGATACGCATGGCCACCTATCGTATCAACTTTCAGATAGCGACTAATTTTTCGGATGATCATCCTTTTAGCCCAAGTTTAAATATCGGCCAAAACGGCGCAAGCAACAAAGAGAATAAGCAGTCTGTTAAACAAGATAAATTAGACTTTTCTAATAAGAATACGTCTGAAAAAGTAACTATCCTTATTGAGGATATGGAAAATCGGCTAGAAGAGTTACAGAGCTATCAGCTAACGAGTGCCAATAGACATGTGCTTATCAACGAGCAGCTCAATGAGATAAAACAGCAATGGTATCGAGACTTAAAACCGGCGTTATTAGCGCAAGACAGGCAAGGGTTTTATAGCGTTTCAACCAGTTATATCGAAGATGTGAACCGCTTGGTTAATGAGCTGCAGTACAGGAACGAGCAGCGACAGACATGGCAGCAAAACCTACAAATACTTTCATTAATACTGATCATCATTATTGTCCTCATTGGTATGCGCAGATTGCATCAATTGGTGCTCACCCCCATTCAACAACTGATTAAAGCCAATAATCAATTTAGAAGAGGCAAGACTAACACCAGAGTATCTATCACAGGCTATCGAGAGTTTGAAGTGCTTGGCAGCTCTTTTAATGACATGGCAAGTACGATTGAAACCTATCAGCGCTCGCTTGAGAGTGAGGTGCAGATAAAAACCCAGCATCTCGTCAAAGCCAATCGAGTACTGTCGCTATTTTATGACTTCTCAAAATCGCTCACCACCAGCCAAGTGAGCTTATATCAGCTCGATGCCTTGATTGCAGATTTTAGTAAAACCTTGCCACATTTAGAATTTACCTTGTGTATACAGAATAAATATATCACCAATAAAAACGCCATCGTGCTGCACGGCGAAAAAATGAAAGAGCTGTGTAAAAAGCTTAGCTGTGACAGTTGTATCACTAAAAATGGCGAACATACCAAGACCTATCCCATCGTCCATCAACAAGAAGTGTTTGGGGAATTGCGCGTACGACCAAAGTCGGCGCTGGTGATGAATCGCTCTTTTATCGCTGATGATGGTATTAATGATAATAATGAGACAGGTAATAACATAGCGCCAGAACAGCGCATAAACATGACAGAGGCAGGGAATATTTTCCCGTTTAGCAGTCCTGAATTAGATGCGCAAAATAACGAGCTAATCGTATCGCTGACCAATTTGATCAGCACGGCCTTATCACTACGCAAGCAAAGACAGCAAGAGCATCAGCTGATTTTATTTGAAGAGCGCTCGACCATTGCCAGAGAGTTGCATGATTCTCTAGCACAGTCGTTGTCTTATTTAAAAATTCAAGTCAGTGTTTTAGAGAGACACCTGAAAAATGCTGGTAGCGAGCCAGTACAAGCACCAGTATATCAAAATATTGAGCAGATAAAAATGGGACTGGGTTCTGCTTATCAGCAACTAAGAGACTTATTAGTGACTTTTCGCCTGACTATAGATAGCGACAATTTTGATGAAGCGCTGCACGACGCCGCCAGTGAATTTGCTGTGAAGGGTAACTTTAATATGACGGTACACAATGACATTATGACACTCAATTTGAGTGCTCATGAACAAATAGATTTGATTCAAATTGCCAGAGAAGCGCTATCAAATATTAGCCGTCATGCAAAAGCGCAAAACGTCGCCATCCATCTGCAGTATGAAGAAGGTGATAAGCATATCCTCATGAGTATCATCGATGATGGCATTGGCATGTCAGGGAGTGTCGATCAAACCCAGCATCATGGCTTAATGATTATGAAAGAGCGCGCCCATAATATTGGCGGCGAACTCATCGTGACGGACAATCAACCACGCGGCACCATCATCACCGTCAGATTTGAGCCCAACTTTTTTGATGAAGAAAATAACCAAGACGCTTATTTATGATCCAATGAAACGGTGGTTTCAGGCAGTTGATTTGTCATTGTAACGTTTTTATTCTGTGTATTTTCTCATCTTTCTTATAGTATGTTTTGACTGATTTTTCTAGCAATTTTCGCTTTTAAGTATTGTTTTTAATTAATAATTTTTACCCATTGTACTATTGAAGTATTAAATTTAAATCATTAAGTTCTTGTACCATTTTTTCTATTTGTGAGTATGTTATGAGCACCAAAGTTTATACCAGCATGTCACCTGCGCGATTGTTATTGGTCGACGACCACCCGATGCTACGCCGCGGCATATCTGAACTATTGAGTCTTGAGGACGATGTCAAAGTCGTTGGTGAAGCCAGCAATGGTCAAGAAGCATTAACATTTTTAGAAAATAACGACGTTGATTTGGTGATACTTGACCACAAAATGCCGGTGCTCACCGGTATCGAAACCTTACGAGAAATCAAAGCCAGAAATATCAATACCAAGACCGTATTGTTTACGGTTTCTGATAGCGGTGAAGACGTGCAAGAGGCGCTAAAACTGGGCGTCGATGGCTACCTGTTAAAAGATATGGAGCCTGAGCTAATTATTATTGATATTAGAAAAATACTCCGCGGCGAGCTGGTCATCAGTCCCAACCTAGCTTCGATACTTGCACAAACGCTGCGCACACCGAGTATCCAAGATATCGCCAGTAATCTGACCAGTAGAGAGTTACAAGTGATTCAGATGATTGCTGAAGGGCTAAGTAATAAGATGATTGCTAATAATCTAGATATCGCCGAATCAACGGTTAAAGTACACGTCAAACATATCCTCAATAAAACTGGTCTGCGCACGCGAGTAGAAGCGGCAGTATGGACAGTGAATCATTTATCTAAGTAGTCATTTCTCTAAGTTACCATTTCTCAAAATAATGATAAGCAAGATAGAAACCTTTATCTCATTTATCCAAAACTAAAGAACCCACCTAACATTATGCTAGGTGGGTTTTTAGTTTTAGATATAACCATCACAGAGTATGGTTTTTATGTATTAGTTCTTAATATGAATATTAATGGTTAATATCAGCTTTTAGTACTTACCTTTAATAATTACTTTCTGCCGCAATCTGCCGATCAACGGAGGACATTTTATATTCATCACCAAAGGCATATTCCGGTTCTGCCAGCCAGAAATAACAGACAATCCACGCAATTAGTGCACCGACCGCGATGATATAAAAGAATTGATTCGGCTCTACAAAGGTATAAATAAATAAGTAGAAGACCGCGCCAACGTTACCATAAGCGCCTGCCATTCCCGATATTTGACCCGTCAAACGACGCTTGATTGAAGGAATAATCCCAAAGGTTGCGCCTTCTGCCCCTTGTACAAACACCGAGCATAGAATGGTAAACACCACGGCGATAAATAGCGGCCATTCGGCATTGAGCATACCCATCAGCGCAAAACCAACACCAATACCAAACATATAAATCAGCATCACCAAGCGACGATTGCCGACTTTATCAGAGATATAACCGCCAAGTGGACGCGCCCATAAGTTCACAAAGGCAAAGGTAGAAGCAATCAAGCCGGCGGCAGTGGGATCAAGCTTCCAAGTCGCTGCAAAGAACATTGGTAGCATGGAAACCACCGCAAGCTCTGCGCCAAAGTTGGCAAAATAGCTCACATTCAGCGCTGCCACCGATTTAAAGGGGTATTTATCATCTTCTGGAATACCAGCTTTAATCATAGGCACATTGACACTGATGGCTTTATAAATCTGATAAACAACCATCAATACAATCGCGCTGTAGCAAACGATGGCACCCGTAGCACTTAAAAAGCCCATCGCTTGCGTACGATAAACCAGCAATCCCAATACCCCATATAAAGGAACAATAAACAGGCAATATAACCATAAGTCTTTCCACGTAGATACCTCTAAAGCACCTGATTTCCGTGCCTTTTTATGCGTGCCAACTGCTGGACCATCAGTGATTAAAAACCAATATGCCACGCCGTATAACGCCATTAATAAGCCAGATAAAGCAATTGCCCAGCGCCAGCCATCATCACCGCCAAAAAATTGTAAAGCGACGGTTGGAATGGTAATGGCCGCAGCGGCTGAACCAAAATTCCCCCAGCCTGCATAAAACCCTTCGGCAAAACCAATGTCTCTTGGTTTAAACCATAATGCCGTCATATGAATACCGACGACGAAACCTGCGCCGACGATAGACATAAATAAGCGGGCGACAAATAACTGCATGGCGGAGTCGCCAAAAGCGAAAAACCACGTTGGTATCGCCATCACGACCATTAATATAGAAAACACGCGCCGCGGACCAAAACGGTCCAATGCCATGCCGACGATGACGCGCCCCGGAATCGTCAACGCGACGTTGGCAATTAAAAATAATTTGATATGATCAGGGGTCAAATAGCTTTCTGTCTGTAGCATCGACGTTGCGAGCGGTGCCATATTAAACCAGACGTAAAAAGTTAGAAAAAAAGCAATCCACGTATAGTGAAGCGCCCTTATCTCACGCCGTTCAACCTCAAGTAATTCTTTTGCATGCATGGTAATGTCCCCATTATAAATTCTGATGCTTGTAATGGACACAAGATAGCAATAAGGGGTAATCATGACCATTGAGCGAAAGCAGTATAGGGTCTACTTTCCATACTACTTAATGGGGAGTACGCAGGCGTTTTAGCGCGTTACATTTTACTGATAATCAAAAGCATACAAGGGTGGTAAACCCCTTTGAAAGATGTTAGTTTATAAAGATGATAATTGTTATCAATTAGGTCTTAATTTTTAAGATTGAAAAAGATACCAGTGTAATAAAAAATATCAGCAGAATAGATACCATTAACAGTAATAAATCCAAGTTAAGAAAATATAATTTCAGCAAATGAGCCAAGGAGTTATCATGGATGCCACTACGAATACTAACAATACTGCTAATCCCAATCCCGTCATTCCAAGCCATTGGAAAATAAAACGTTCAACACACTTCTTCACCAAAGATAAAGTGCCTAACGCCTTATTGACCCATCACAATACGGCAGAGGGCGTATACGGGCAAATTTGCGTCATGCAAGGTACGGTAACTTTTTATGGCTTCGCTGATGAAGCCGCTACTGAGCCAGAAAAGACAGTGGTTATTAATGCCGGACAGTTTGCGGTCAGCCCGCCTCAATATTGGCACCGTGTAGAGTTAAGTGACGATGCTCAATTTAATATCAACTTTTGGACAGAAGGTGATAGCGGTAATAAATCACTGTTTAATAGCTCTAAAATCCACAGTAAACCTATCGAAAAGTTGTTTGATAAACCAGAAAAATCCTAATCATCTAGGGTGGCTATACAGTGATTGTGCTATTACAAGCACTTTTATGATGGCACAATCGCGCTAAATATTGATAAGATGACTATTTACCTATTTACCTATTTACCTATGGGAACTAAGCATGTCAGCTTCTAGCAATCAGCCTGCCAATAAAAACACGAGCAGCGATACTCACACTGACTCGCAAAATTACCGAGCAATGATTAAATCGCTTGCGGATACCAAGACATGGTTATTTGTCCCAGCAACGCGAATAGATAGGGTAGAAAAAGCTTTTGCCAGTGGTGCGGATGCAGTGATTGTTGATTTAGAAGATGCGGTTGCGCAAACAGACAAAGCCCAAGCTCGCGCGGCATTAAAGGACTATTATGATACTCAACATGAGGCTAAAAACTATCGACCGATTTGGCTGCGTATCAATCAAGCGGACAGTGCGGAATTTGCTAAAGATTTGACCCTATGCCAGCAGCTGCCTAAGCTGGCAGGTGTCCTGTTAGCAAAAGCTGAACAGGCAGCAGATATTGAGAAAATCCACCAACAGACAGGTCTGCCCGTGATTGCCTTGATAGAAAGCGCTGTAGGCTTATACCGTATTGATGAGGTGGCAAAAGCCTCAGGACTGCTTGCATTTAGCTATGGTTTTTTAGATTTATGCAATGATTTAAAGGTGCAAGTGGACACATCATCAGCGGATATTATTGCCAATCAGATTCGTTATCAGCTTATTCTGACCTCAAAAATCCATCAACTGCTCGCACCCATTGATAGTATTTATGCGGATTTTAACGATAGTACAGGGCTGCATAAGCGCGTGCAGCTATGGTCACAGATGGGCATGTCCGGCATGCTTTGCATTCATCCTAAGCAAGTTGATGTCGTCAAGCAAGCACTGCAACCGACAGCTGCTGATTTATCATTTGCGCAGCGTGTGGTCGCAGAATACGAGCGTAGTGGACAAGCAATTTTTAAAGTAGACGGTAATATGGTTGATGCGCCGGTGATTGAGCGCAGTTATCAGGTATTATCAAGCGCTAAATAATTAGTATGATATCGGTTTTAAAGTGAATTAATGATATACCTACCAGATAACTTAGCGTTGTCTGGTTTTTTTCTATCCGTTTACCGTGAACCATCATCAGCATTCATGTTTTCGTCTAGATTTTGGCTATTTATAATCACTATAACAGGTCGTTTTATAGAGAGTGAACGGCGCAGTTCATAATAACAATAAGAATAAAAATAAATAATCCTTAACATTCATATTAAATGAATGTTAAAATGTTTCCAATTTGATGCTAGATGTAAATTTTCATCAAGTAATTTTAGTAATGAAATGATAAATTTTATCAGTTAGATCGTGATATAACCTTGAATTTGAGTCTGCTATTTCAATATCTAATCGGATTGCAGCAAGCGCGATATTGATAGGATTAATAAAGGTTACTCTCAACGGGCAGTATTATTTTTTTCACTTTTGGAAACATGATTGCGCTTATAAACATTCATTGAAAATGAATGTTTGAGTGTTCAATTTATCTAGCCAGCAGGAGCAAGATATGGGCGAGTACAAGAAGTATTGGTGGGGTTTAATCGCTGTCCTCGTGGTTACCTTTACCTTTTTAGGTTGGGGCGGCGTAGAAGTTTATCGTACCGCACCTCCTATCCCTGATCAGTATATTGATAGCAACGGGAAGGTTTTAATCACAGAAGAGGATATTTTAGATGGTCAATCTGCTTGGCAGCGTACCGGTGGGCAGCAACTTGGCTCAGTGCTCGGGCATGGGGCTTATCAAGCACCCGACTGGACCGCAGATTGGTTACACAGAGAGCTTGTGGCTTGGTTAGACATCAGGGCACAAGAGTTATATGGGCATGATTTTGCCTCCGCAACAGATGATCAAAAAGCGGTGCTTAATGCGCAGTTGAAAAAAGAGTATCGTGGTAGCAATACCAATGATAAAAATCAAGTGGTGTTGTCGGATACGCGTATCGCCGCCATCAATGAAGTCGCGCCTTACTATATCGGCTTGTACGGTAATGAGCCGTCATTGCAAAAGTCGCGTGAAAACTTTGCCATGAAAAACAATACTTTGGCAGATCTTGAAGACAGACAAAAACTGACGAACTTTTTCTTTTGGACCACTTGGATTGCCTCTACCGAACGTCCTGGTACAAATGCCACTTATACCAATAACTGGCCGCATGAGCCGCTGATTGATAACGTACCAACGTCAGAAAATATTATGTGGTCTATCGCTAGTGTGGTGTTCTTAATTGCTGGGGTTGGATTCCTTATTTGGGGCTGGTCGTTCTTACGTAAAGAAGAAGACGTTAAAGAAATTACACCAGACGCTGATCCATTAACCAAAATAGCGTTAACGCCGTCGCAAAAAGCGTTGGCAAAATACGGTGTTTTAGTCATGGGATTGTTCGTCTTCCAAGTATTTATTGGCGGTTTCGTTGCGCATTATACCGTTGAAGGACAAGAGTTTTACGGTATTGCCGTCGCCGATTACTTCCCATACTCGTTAGTACGTACGTGGCATATTCAGGCAGCGTTATTTTGGATTGCCACCGCTTTCTTGATGGCAGGGTTGTACTTAACGCCGCTTATCAATGGTGGTAAAGATCCTAAATACCAAAAATTGGGCGTTGATATACTTTGGGTGGCATTAATCATCGTGGTCGTTGGCTCATTTATTAGTCAATACTTTGCGATTGCGGGTATTATGCCTGCAAAATATAACTTTTGGTTTGGTCATCAAGGCTATGAATTCATTGACCTTGGTCGCTTCTGGCAGATTTTAAAATGGGTCGGTGTGTTGTTCTGGTTGGTATTAATGACCCGTGGTTGCTTACCGGCATTTAAACAACCAGGTGATAAAAACTTATTAGCAATATTCTTCGCGTCGGTGGTTTGCGTGGGATTATTCTACGGTGCAGGCTTGTTCTACGGCGAGCGTACACACTTGACCATCATGGAATACTGGCGCTGGTGGGTGGTACATTTATGGGTAGAAGGCTTCTTTGAAGTATTCGCCACCGTCTCATTGGCTTTCATTTTCTATAACTTAGGCTTGGTCAATAAAAAAATCGCCACTGGTTCAGCCATCGCTTCTGCAGCACTATTTATGCTCGGCGGTGTACCAGGCACGTTCCACCATTTATACTTTTCAGGCACAACCACGCCAGTCATGGCAATCGGCGCCTCATTTAGTGCCTTGGAAGTTGTACCCTTAGTGGTATTAGGTTACGAAGGTTATGAGCATTGGTCTATGCAGCGTCAAGCACCATGGATGAATAAGCTTAAATGGCCTATCATGTGTTTCGTTGCGGTAGCATTCTGGAATATGTTGGGTGCGGGCGTGTTTGGCTTTATGATTAACCCACCTGTGTCACTGTTCTATTTACAAGGGTTAAATACCACTGCCGTTCACTCGCATGCTGCTTTATTCGGGGTCTATGGATTCTTAGCGATTGGCTTTGTATTACTGGTCATGCGTTATATTCGTCCAGACTACGTGTTTAGTGAAAACCTCATTAAAACGGGCTTTTGGGCGCTAAATGCAGGCTTGGTATTGATGATTGTCACTAGCTTATTGCCGATTGGTATTTTCCAAGCGCACGCTTCGATGACCGAAGGCTTATGGTACGCTCGTAGTGAAGGCTTCTTACAGCAAGATTTCTTACAAACCCTACGCTGGATTCGTACCTTTGGCGACGTGGTATTAATCACTGGTGCCGTTTGTGTGGCATTGCAGGTGGTTAAGTTTGCCTTTGCAAAACCCTCACATTCAAACTACCAACCTGATAATCCAGTGAACGATTAATAAGTTAATGATTAATAAGCTAGCGTAACCATAAAAAGCCCTGAGAATTCAGGGCTTTTTATTGACTGGTTAAAAGTCTTTTCTATTAAAAATCTTTTATCATTTAGTCTGTTGAAGGTTCTATTTTTCGTAGAAATACACATCACTTACTTCATTCGATGCCGCTAGAATGATCTATATTTATTATTTATTTTATAAAGGCATGCTATGCTAATTTTATCGCTCAAAGGTTAAAGGAGATGACGATGTCACGTTATTTAAGCGTTTTACTTTTGCTATCGATAATGCCGCTATCGCTGGCTGAAGCAAGTACTAAGGCTGCTAGCAATAAAACTAATAAGGTTGTGCTGCCAAAAAATCTCATTGTCGAATTGATAGAAAGACGCTGTTCTTCACCAAAGCCTAATCCCAAAGTGAGTCCTTCTCTTGAATACGACTGTTCGGATAAGTATGAAGACGCAGATGGTGAAGAGCAGAGCATGGATTATAGTCTACGCTTATTACCACTGATAAAAGAGGATTTTAATCGCGATGGCTTTGAGGATATCGCCTTAGAAGTCGAATCTATGGGTCCATTGGGAGCGAGCGTTTATTCCAATAGTTCGATTTATTATCTGCTGTTAAATAAGAATAGAAATATTATCACTGAACATGAGATATTGCTATATGCGCCCTTTAGCGAGCATATCGTTGATTATGAAGTAAAAGGTAAACAAATTCATTATAGTGCCGTGCCTAACTTTCGCTCACATCCTGAGGCATATGAGGATGGTGAGCTGCTAGAGCCTGCGCTTGAGTTTACGCTAAATTGGGAGAAGGGTAGTCCTGTTAGTAGTGTCTATCGGGATAATTGCCGACTATCTCGTATCAAAGATAAGAGCTTATTAGACCTTAGTCTTGGTGGCACCAGTCAGAAAGATATCGATATACATGACTATACTCAGGTGATAACTGAATCCATTCAGACAAATGGCTTAAATATTCAAGCGACCTTATCAGGGTGTGACTTAAGTAGCGTTTCATACTATGTTAAGCCACAAGAAGGAAAGTCTTTACCTGTGTTTTCAGAGGTGCTAAAGACTCTAATACCTGTGGCGCATCATACTAAGCAGCTAAAGACACTGCAATCGTTAGAAAAACGCTCGTCGCTAAAATTTGCTGAGGAAATATCTCTATATAGTGGCTGGCAAGCTATCGTGCACGTTGATAGAGAGGATAAAACACCACACATACTCATTGTTATTGAACAAACTGAATAGATTAATATCTTAGAAGGACAGTATATAAAAGAATTTATTGATTGATATCTTGTGATTGTTCAATAACAAAGATAAAACCCAGCTAAGAAATCTCTTAGCTGGGTTTATTTGTAGACAGTGATTACGCTTTCAAGCCGTAATTATAGGTCTTTTAGACATTTTTACCATGCTGCTTTTGCTGAATGTCTTTTGCTAGGTTATAGCATTGATTGATATGGTCAGTGGCGATTTTTTTGAAAATCATATAACCCATGGTTGCCGCAACCATTTGACCGCCCAATGGGATAAACTTGGTCACTTGCTTGGCCGCAATACGACCACCAAAACCTTGGACGGTCTTCTTTACGATACCACGTGTCGCCATTAAGCCTGCAAAATCAACAGTGCGGTCTTTTAGCGCAGCCCAATGAATGGCGCGTGACTCTAAATCAATGGCAGATTGACGCCCTTCAATCAGACCAAAACGTTCGCTAATCTCAGGTAATAGCATGGTTAGCATACTGGCATCAACTGCCACGTCAAAGAAAGGCACCGGAACGATAGCTACGCCAGCTGAGAGCTTAGCGCGTTTTTTGACCAGTTTTTCGCAGTCTTTTTTAACTTTCTCAAGATCTAAATTAGGGTCTATCGTATTAGGTAATTTTTCAGCGGTGGGTGTGGTTTTCATAAAGCGTCCTTAAAATGTGTAAAAGAAAATATTCGTAAAATAAATAAGCAAAAATTGCAAAAATGATAAGTATCTTATAAGTTTCTCAGATGTTTACCATTTTATGGATTTATAAGCTCCATACAATCATTGCTTTGTAGCAAAATGCAGGAAATTACAGTCACTCTGCACCGTTTTTGTAAATAAGTTGCCGATTAGCAATGCGGCGTTTAGAAATGAGTCATATAGAGGAGTTATACGGCATACATTAGGTGGCATATAAATTACGCCATGAGACGCGCCGAAGCAATCGCTAAACCTAGACGATAGCGCTAAAAATTCTCATTGTGACCACCTGCTAAAGCCAGTAGAATACCAACATGCTAAATTTAACCCCCCGTTATACCAGCACTCGCATCGACGAGTTGCCCGCCGCGTTGCAACCACTTGCCGCCCAATCGTTCACCCTTGCTAGGCTTTATGCCGGTCGCGGTATCACTGCGCCTGATGAGATAGAGACTGGATTATCTGGTTTACTGCCTGCTGAGACGTTGCATGGCGTCACCGAAGCGGTGCGTCTATTAGATATTGCTATTGATGAAGGGCAGCGTATCTTAATTGTCGGTGATTTTGATTGCGATGGGGCAACCAGTACGGCGCTTATGATGCGCGCCCTGACAAAAATGGGGGCAGTGGTTGATTTTTTAGTCCCTGACCGTTTTAAATACGGCTATGGTCTGACGCCAGAGATTGTTGACTTGGGAATCAAGACCTATCAACCGCAAGTCATCGTCACGGTAGACAATGGTATCTCAAGCCATGAAGGCGTGGCGCGTGCGCAAGCTGATGGCATTACGGTGATTATTACTGACCATCACCTGACTACCAAAGAGACGCCGCCTGCAGAAGCTGTGGTCAATCCCAATCAGCTCGACTGTAACTTTAGCAGTAAGGCATTGGTAGGGGTTGGCGTGGCGTTTTATGTACTGGGACGCTTGGCAAAATTACGCCGTGAAGCAGGCAAGTCTAGCGTGCAAGTCAGCCAGTATTTGGATTTGGTCGCGCTTGGAACGATTGCTGATGTGGGCGTACTTGATAAAAACAATCGCATTTTAGTCCATCATGGACTGAACGCCATTCGTCAAGGTCGCTGTTCGCTCGGTATATTGGCACTGCTTGAACAAGCGGGTCGTGACCCTAAGCAATTACAGGCGCAGGACTTTGGTTTTGTCTTAGGTCCACGTATCAATGCTGCTGGGCGTATGGATAATATGCGCATCGGTATCGAGTGCTTACTAACCGATGACTGGAGCACCGCACAGCGTTTGGCACAAGAGCTTGAACAGCTGAATCGTACCCGCCGCCATGTGGAAAGTGAGATGCGCGCACAAGCGGATAGTATTGTGCAAGCATTAACTGCTACTGATTCTAATAATAGTTCTGATGGGAGCGATGCTACTATTATTCAGCGTAAGCCTGAGAAACAGGTTGTTAATAATCAAAATCGCAGCATTATTTTATATCAAGACGATTGGCATCAAGGCGTTATCGGTATCGTCGCTGGTCGTCTAAAAGAAAGTCATTATCTGCCCAGTATTGTCTTTGCGCCAGCAGACACAGAGCGTACGGGGGACGACGATGATATCAAGGGCTCGGCACGCTCTATCGCTGGCGTACATATTCGTGATGCGATTGAGCAAGTGGCCGAACGATATCCTGATTTAATCAGCCATTTTGGTGGTCATGCTATGGCCGCTGGCTTAACGATTAAACGTCGCAACTTTGATGGCTTTGTGAGCGCGTTTAACGAAGTGATGGCGCAGATGGATGATGAAGTCTTTGCCGAGCAGAAATTTACCGATGGAGCACTACAAGCGGGCGATTTTAGCTTATGGTTTGCGGAGCATTTAGCCAATGCCAGTATTTGGGGTCATGGCTTTGCGCCGCCGATATTTGACGGCGTGTTTGAGGTACTGAGCTTTAAGATATTAAAGGACAAACACCTCAAATTGTCGTTACGTTATCCCGATGTGCAATACCCGATTGAGGCAATTCAATTCAATTTTGATAGCAGTGCTTGGGATTACCGCGCCGAAAAAGTGCATGTATTGTTTCAGCTAGACATTAACGAGTGGAACGGCAAACAAAGTTTGCAGTTGATGGTCAAAGATTTGGCGCTCGTAAAAGAGACGGTAGAAGAAAGCCAGCAGGTTAATGGTGCTGACCGTAATGGTATGTGCTAATAGTTGCTAGGCTTTAATATTTCCATTCAATGGTCGGAAACTGCCAGTCATAACGAATGGCCAGCATGCGCAAGGTAAAAATCGTCGCCATTGCCGAGATATCGGCAATCCAAGCGGTCACGCCAAGATTGTGCAGCGCAAAGTAAAGGATACCGCCTGTTAAAGCGGCACTGATATAAATCTCTTGCTGTAGCACCAGTGGAATTTCATTACAAATCATATCGCGGATGATGCCGCCGACAATAATGGTGATCACTCCCAGTAGTAATGCAACCGGCACATTTGCACCCATACTATCAGCAACTTTGATACCGATTAAGGTAAAGGCTGACAGCCCAATGGTATCGGAGAGTTTTAGGAATTTATCGACACGTTTAGAGTTGGGGTGAAAGAATATCTGCATCACCAGTGAAGAGAAGGTAATAACCGTCAGATAGCTCATGTCCACCATCCAAAACAGGGGATGACGATCCAAAATCACATCACGCACCGTACCGCCGCCGATGGCAGTCACAATCGATACCAGTAAGCAGCCGAATACATCAAAATTCTTATGCTTGGCTAATATCGTCCCCGAAATACTACAAGCGACAATCCCAATCATATCAAACAGATAAATCAGTGAGCGCGGGTCAAAGGTAGTAATCAGATCAGAATCTAAGGCGATGGCGAGCATGAATTTTTCTCATTAAAGCACTGATATTAAAACACTGATGTTTTCTTCGCTAATCAGTTAATCGACCAAACGAATCGAAGGCAAGTGCCAATCGAACTTAAGCGCCAGCATACGCACGGCGAAGATGATAAACAGCATCATAAATTCATTGATAACCGCATCAACGCCCCAGTAATCAAGCGCTAAATAAGTCAAAGAGCCTGCAATACTGGCAGTGATATAAATCTCACGCTGCAACAGTAAAGGTATCTCATTACAGATAATATCACGCAATAAACCACCTATAATCGCCGTCCATACCCCCATCATGACAGCAATCACGGGTGACATATCTTGTGCCAAAGCCACTTTAAAACCAATCACACTAAAGGCAGCCAAACCAATCGCATCAAAGAGTTTAAGTGCTTTATCAATCTTATGATACAAATGAAAGAAAATTTGTAAGATAAGGGAAGTAATGGTAATGACGATGACATAGTTGAGGTCAGTCATCCAAAACAGCGGATGACGATCAAGCGCCATGTCACGTAATGTACCGCCGCCAATGGCATTGACCATAGAAACCAAAATACAGCCAGCAATATCAAAGCCTTTATGTTGCGCGAGCAAGGTACCCGCGATGGCGCAAGCAATGACGCCAACCATATCTAATAAATACAGCAGAATATCGGGGAAAATAAAGTTATTTATCATGGTTTATTTAAGCCTTAACCGTCCTTTGCAAATAGTATCAGCCCCAGTATAATCAGCCCGATACCGACCAACCCCAATGCTGAGGGTATCGTATTGTTCAACAATAATATACCGCCAATCAAAGCAAAGATTACCTCGCTGGCTTGGGTTGAGTCAACGCCTGCCACTTCACTTGAGGTCACCGCTTGTTCACGTGCATATAAAAATATGCTCGTCGCTGCGACTCCAGCCAAAAGTGCGACGAGCAAGGTATTAAATACTTGTGTCGTTGCAGGCGGTTCAGGATGTACAAGCACACCTAAAATTACCCAAAATGGCAAGCTACCGAGGGTCATTAGCCAGATTTTGTTAAAGGCGTTTTGTAGCAGCGTCGTCTCGATAGCAGGAATACGGGCGATGAGGTTTTGTAGCCGTGACGCAGTTTGCCTATCAATAGGTAATATAGGGGCTTCGGTAATGATGCGCTGGGTATGAGTGTCGGGGTCGTTTGGCTGAAGATTATCACGAGCCTGTTGCTGCTCAGTGCTGTGTTTGCGAGTGTTGTAAGAAACTTGCCAAACCAGCTGATTACCGACGGGGTAACTAAAGGCGGAAATTAGTGCAGGCACAGCACCGTAAAGCAGCATTTCTACCATCGGCGTGCTATCAATATCGGTTAGGGCAGAAGCGCCTAATCCTTCGCTGACGTTGACCAATACTACCCCTATAAAGACCAACAGCGCGTAAATAATGAACTTTTTATCGAAGCGCTGCCCAAATGCCATTAATACAATAAGGCTGGTCACCACGGTAAACATAAAGGTTGCAGCAACCACCCAGCCTGCGACGTGGTCACCAGCATAGCAAATGCCCGTATAAAATAATCCAAAGCCAATAGTACCGGTAATACACCAAAAGCCCCAATGCTGACAAAAAATGGTCATCAGCGCTTTCATACGACCAAAGCCGTGTTGGAGGATAATAATGGCAGTAATAATCAACCACATAAAGACATAGCGCAGGCTTGCTGACCAAAACCAATGACCACCGGCATTACTCATCAGCTCATTTAAAATAAATGTCGAGCTAAAAAACGCACCCGCCAATAAGCCCAATAAAATCAGTTTGACCATTCATGCGTCCTTGCAGTCGGCTCGTTGGCTATTTAGAGTGTATTTATTTTTTATCTTTAGGTTGCTGATTGCCTAAATCGTACGGATGTTAGGCGGTTATTTACCTTTGGCATCTGCCCAAATAATCTTATGCAATTGCAATTGGAAACGTACAGGTAGGGCGTCAGCTAACATCCATTCGGCAAGCTCGCGTGCCAATACTGGTACCTCTGGGCTGCCCATTTCTTTATTTGCAGCTACAGTAACATCATCTGCGACATTAAACATCGGTGAAAACCAAACCGTACCAACCAATTTATCCAGCTGATGCTCAAGCAGTTTTTCTTTTGCCCACTCATAATCCGCACGGTTCATAATGACAAATTTGATTTGGTCATGTTGAGTCAGATAGTCGAGATTTGACCAAAGATTCTTATCGACTTCACCCGAGCTGGGCGTTTTAAGGTCCATGACTTTGCTGACCGCGGGTGGTACATTTTCTACCGTTAATGCCCCTGCGGTTTCAAGCGATATCTCATAACCCTCATCCAATAAACGCGTCATTAATTCAATGGCGTTTGGCTGTGCTAATGGCTCACCACCGGTCAAGCAAATACGCTTGCAGGGAAAGCTTGCAATAGTCGCCATAATGGTCTCAAGCGATTGACGCTCACCGCCACTAAAAGCGTATTCAGTATCACAATAGACGCAGCGCAGCGGACAGCCGGTCAAGCGCACAAATATCGTCGGCAAGCCTGAGGTTAAGGCTTCACCTTGCAAGGAATAAAAAATCTCGGTCAAACGTAACCCTGCTTCGGGATCGGTGACAGGAATCGCCGAGGTGCGTAAAGATAGCTCACTCATAATATTTCAAATACAGTTAGAGATTGATAATGCCATTGAGCATTGATCAAATAAAAAAGAGGGTTTAATCGTCTGGTCAGCGTTAGTACTAAACTATTCTAAAAGAGGTTAGCTCAGGCTACAGCAAGACATGGATTATAACGTAATGTCCTACATTAAGCTGCTATTAAGCATTAGAAAAGATGCTAGAGTCAGCCCTAGCATCTTTTTTTTATGAAAGTAATAAACGCAATGACTAAAGTATTAGGCTAAACGTAATAGCTCATTGACTGATGTTTTAGCACGGGTTTGCGCATCGACTTTTTTTACGATAATGGCAGCATATAAGCTGTGGGTGCCGTCTTCCGATGGTAAGCTACCTGGGACGACGACTGAACCAGCCGGTACACGGCCGCGATGAATCTCACCCGTTTCGCGATCATAAATACGGGTAGATTGACCGATAAACACACCCATAGAAATTACTGAGCCTTCTTCGACAATCACACCTTCAACGATTTCAGAGCGTGCGCCGATAAAGCAGTTGTCTTCGATGATCGTTGGGTTGGCTTGTAATGGCTCTAAGACACCGCCGATACCAACGCCGCCTGATAGATGGACGTTTTTACCGATTTGGGCACAAGAGCCTACGGTCGCCCACGTATCTATCATAGCGCCTTGATCAACATAGGCACCAATGTTGACATACGATGGCATCAATACGGCACCAGCTGCGATATATGAACCTTTACGGGCAACCGCTGGTGGTACCACGCGTACGCCAGCTTCTTTAAACTGCGCTTGCGTCCAATCGGCAAATTTAGTCGGTACTTTGTCATAAAACTGCACATGTTCGCCAGCTGCCATGACGTAGTTGTCATTAAGGCGGAATGATAATAAAACCGCTTTTTTAGCCCACTGATTGACCACCCATGCGCCATCTTTTTTCTCTGCAACACGCAAGCTACCGTTGTCTAGTTGCTCAAGCACTTCATTAATGGCATCGCGTACGTCTTGTGGCATGGTTGCTGGGCTGTATTCGTTACGATTTTCAAAGGCTTGTTCGATAACTTGTTGTAATGACATAAATATTCCTAAAATGGATGGAAGGTAAATAAATAAAAAGTAATCAAAAGAGAGGTTTTAATTAAATGAGTAATAACGTCTGAACTAAAAAAATTGCTTGTCTTATGGCTGCTAATTTAGCGAGTTTTAGTAAATAAGTTAAGCGCCAGTCACAGCCATGCTATTAATGAGCAGAAGTATTACTATTTATCCAATCTAATATATCTTGGTAAACCTGCTCTTTATTCTGCTCATGTAGCGGCTCATGGCGCATGTGTGGGTAGAGCTGAAGGGTAATGTTGCTAAAGTTCTGCTTTTCTAAGCGGCTGGCAATTTTGCGAATACCTTTTCCCATATCGCCAATAGGATCGTTCTCGCCACTGACCAATAACATCGGAAAGTTTTTAGTAATCGTCGTTGCCCAGTTCTTGTTGAGACCAGCTTCCATTAAGGTAAATAAGGTCATAAAACCATTGTTGGTAAATTCAAAGCCGGTTAGTGGATCGGCTTCGTAGGCTTCGACAGCCGCGGGATCTTCGTTTAACCATGCAAACGGTGAGGAGGAAGTACGATTGTTAAGCTTGCTATTGAGCACTTTATTCATCGTATTAGCAAGCAGGGTATTTTTCTTTTTAGGCGCCGCTTTTGCCAGTACTTTATTGACAGGCAATAGTACTTTGGTCAATGGGTTGGCATCAGCGGTACCCATTAATATAGCGCCGTTAAAGTTACGCGCGTGATGTTTTAAGACGTTACGTACGATAAATGAGCCCATCGAGTGACCCATGATAAAGTGAGGTACGTTAGGGTGGCGCGCTTTTAGGCTGTCTGCCATGATGATGACATCTTTTAATAATGACTGTACCGGATGCTCTTCAGCGAAAAATCCCAAATCATCTGCTGATTTAATGGTTTGTCCATGACCAAGCTGATCATAAGTGGCAACCGCAATACCATGATCCGCTAAAAACTGCGCAAATTCTGCATAGCGTCTGCTGTGTTCTGCCATACCATGCACAATCAGTAAAGTGGCATTAATCGCCGTAGTATTATCGCTTGGCTCAAAAAAATTATGGTGTAGATAATGGATATTATCAGAAGAGGTGATTTGTTCGGTGTTAATCATAAGCGAATCCTGAAATTGATATAAAAGATAGAGAGAAACTGAACCTAGTCAAATCTATATGGATTTGACTATAAAGCATTCATTATTAGTATGCCGTCACCACAGTGTTATTTTGCTGGGCGCTGATAGATTATTTTACCTTCTTTGATAGTGGTTACCACGTTAATGTCTTTAAGCTTACTCGCATCTACCGTCAAAGGATTGGCATCTAATATAACCAAATCAGCCAGCTTACCCTCAGTTAAGGTACCCTTGCTATTTTCTTCATAATACTCATAAGCGGCATTGGTCGTAATGGCTTTGAGCGCTTGATAAGGCGTAGCGCGTTGCTCTTTACCGATAATCTCGCCTGAGCGCGAGGTGCGATTAACGGCAGACCAAACGGTAAATAGCGGATCGACTGGGGTCACGGTATCATCAGAATGGTTGGTATATTTTAACCCCATTTTATCAGCCGCCGCTATCGGGCTCGAAAAATCAGCGCGTTTTTTACCTAAGTTCTGCACATGCACATCACCCCAAAAGTAGGTATGATTGGTGAAAAACGACGGTAGCATCTTATATTTTTTAAAGGCTTCTAGCTGGTCAGGGCGTGCAAACTGGGCGTGGATGGGCACCGTACGGCGATCTTTGTCAGCGGCTTGTCCGGTCTTCTTAACCGCATATTCGTGTGCTTTAATAATCATATCTGTCGTGCCATCACCATTGTTATGAATAAACAATTGGTTATCACGCTGATAAGCCTTTACAAACATCTTATTAAGCTCATCTTGGCTAACACTTGGTAATCCGCGACAGTCCTTTTCGCAGTCTGGTACTGGCGTCAAATAAGGCTGACTAAAGTAAGCGGTTTTACCTTGCGGCGAGCCGTCGGCAATGATTTTAGTCCCTTGTACTTTAAAGCCGTTTTGATAGGTTTTCCATACAAAGTTTTTGTCCGCTAAGTTTTCATCTAAATCACTGACACCAGCCAGTGCGACCAAGTCTATTTTAAGCTTACCCGCATCGGCTTGTTTTTGGAAAAACTGAATGGTATTACGAGCCGTTGAGCCATTGTGCGCGGTAGTCAAACCGTTTTTGGCATAATAATCTTGTGTCTGCTCAAAGAACTTGGCTTGATTGGGCTCTAACACCTCTAACATCCGCCCCACAAAGGGGTACATAGCGGTTTCTTGGACAAGTCCATTCGGCTCATTGGAACCTTTAACTCGTGCAATATTACCACCATCTGGGTTTTTACTGTCAGCAGTAATTTTCATGGCTGCCAAGCCTTTGCTGTTGGCCACACCCATATGACCACTGGTATGTTGCAAGTATACTGGGTTATTAGGTAATACTTTATCGATGTCTTCTTTGGTTGGATGACGCTCCTCCGCTAATTGACTCTCATCATAACCCCAACCATATATCCATTCACCATCAGCAATATTATTGTCTTTTTTATAGGCTTTTAAGGCTTGTAGTATTTTCTCAATACTATCGACTTTGCCGACTGGGGGCGGGTTTAAGTTGACCTGACCCATGGTGTTTGACACCATGTCAAAGTGACTGTGCGGATCAATAAAGCCTGGTAATAAGGTTTTGCTGTTTAAATTCACTTGCGCTGCGTTCTTATATTTTGATTGGGCAGTATTTAGATCACCAACATAGGCAATCTTGCCTGCTTGAGTAACTAGCGCTTCAACCATCTGCGGTTGCTCACCTTCCATCGTGATGATATGGCCATTGTAATAAACAGTTGCTGAGTTACTTGCTTGTTCTATGCTGGTCTGCATGGCAGTACAGCCCATGATACTCATCAGCCCAATACTCAGTAACGTCGGCTTAATGATGCTTATAGTCATGGCGCTATCCTTAACATTGTTTTTAGATATATAAGTGCTGTCACCAATTTAACGACAAAGCTTTAAGGGGTCAATGCTATTTATGATTTTATCGTTAGCACACAATAGATTAGTCTCAAACTCTTTTAAATGATGTTTCAATTTCTATTGAAGTTTGATGAAATGCTAACCCCTAAGCTTATTTTATTTGCGGATTTTATTCTCTCAAACAACCAATCAGTTAATCAGTAATATTATGAAGCTATAAAGGGTTATCGATAAAAGATTATCAACTTTAGGCATTATCAGCTTATATAATATAAAATAGCAGCCATAAAAAAACCCCCATCAAAGTGATGAGGGTCTTGGCAAATGCCATAATCGAATCAAAGAAGATTCAAAAGATTTACTACTAAAATATGGCTCTCCAACCTGGGCTCGAACCAGGGACACACGGATTAACAGTCCGTTGCTCTACCAACTGAGCTATTGGAGAATAAGCGGTAAGGGTTTAGTTTCTTACAGCGGTCTTAGAAAGTCTCTAACGAGTTCTTGCTAAGTGGGGCGTATTCTAGCAAAGATAAAAAATACGTCAAGCTTTTTTTGCATATTTAGCAAAGATTATGCATTTATTGAGTAGATAAGCGTTATTGCAGGTCAGCTGTTATAGGCATGATTGCGAAGTAACAACAAATCAAGCTGACACCTTATACTATAATTATTTAGATTTGATAAATAAGTGTAGGGCTTGGTTAATAAAAACATTGCTAATAGCTTGGGCGTAGTCACAATAAAAATGAGAGGGTTAAAACGTTATCAAAATAAAAATACACGGACGATAAAAAAACGACTAAAAAGGATGTTTACCATGACAAATTCTTCTAAAAAACAACATATTCTTATTACTGGTGCGACCTCTGGCATTGGTAATCAGCTAGCAAAAGATTATCTAATAGCAGGTCACACTGTTTATGCAGTAGGACGTGACGACGAGTCATTGGCTGAATTAAAGTCGTTGGGGGCAGAAACGCTTGATTTGGATTTGATGGATCGAGATAAAGTGCTCGCTGCTTTCGATAAAATCAGTCAGATTGATTTGGCAATTTGTGGTGCGGGCATGTGCGAGTACTTAGATATGCCAAACTTCGATAGCAGTGTTTTTATGAAAGTAATGTCAGTGAATATGGGTACGTTATCGCATGCCATTGAAGGGGTGTTGCCAAAGCTCATTGCTTCAAAAGGTCGTTTGGTAGGCATTGGCTCGGCATCGGCTTATGTGCCTTTTGCTCGCGCAGAAGCTTATGGCAGCTCAAAGGTAGCTATCCACTATTTAATGAAAACTCTACAGATCAGCCTTGCACCGTACGACGTGTCGGTCAGCTTGGTTGTACCTGGTTTTGTTGAGACGCCAATGACCAAGCAAAACGATTTTTCGATGCCGTTTTTACAAACGCCTGAACAGGCAAGCAAAGCGATTCGTACTGGTATTGAGAGCGGTCATGACGTCATTGAATTTCCTAAAAAATTGACTTTACCATTAAAGGTATTGGGGACATTACCTGATGTGGTTTGGCAACATGTCAGTGAAAAAATCAATAAAAAATAGCCAGTTTTGATGCTTTTGAGCAGCTATAAAGAAAATAATAAGGAAAAGGAATACGCTATGCCATTTTTGCGCCGTAAATCTAAGCACACAGAAGCCGTTATTGATCATACAAGCCGTCATCTACAGGATACGCGAAATGCCCAAGCTAAAAAGCGTATCGCTATCATTGGCTCGGGTGTGTCAGGACTGACATGTGCGCATTATCTAGCAGCGCAATTTGAAGTCACAGTGTTTGAAGCCAATGACTATATCGGCGGGCACGTCAATACCATCGATGTGGCGCTGCAAGATGGTAAAAAATCCAAGTCTAATAAGGTTGAAAAAAGCGCCATAGATACTGGTTTCATCGTTTTTAATGAGCGAACGTATCCCAATTTTTTTCGTTTACTATATGAGCTGCAAGTGCCGTTTCAATCGACGGATATGAGTTTTTCTGTCAAGAATACCGCGCGCAATTTTGAATACAACGGTCATACGCTCAATACTTTGTTATCGCAGCGCAAAAATATTCTTAGTCCTAAGTTTTGGGCATTTATCACCGATATTTTGCAGTTCAATAAGCAAGTGCGCCAGCTGCGCCAAGATTATGAGGCAGCTCGTACACAAGGGCAGGATATCAGTGTTTTTACCAAACAAACGCTAGGCGAGTATCTAGATACTAAAAAGTACGGTGACTTATTCACGGACAATTATTTACTGCCGATGGTATCTGCTATCTGGTCAACTAGCTTGAATGACGTGCAAGAATTTCCGTTAATATTTTTTGCTCAATTTTTTGACAATCATGGTTTGCTTGATGTGGTCAATCGCCCGCAATGGTTCACTATCAAAGGTGGTTCTAAACAGTATGTCAATAAACTGGTGACACGCTTTGTAAAAATGGGTGGTACCGTTTTGGTCAACAGTCCCGTGCAGTCTGTCATCCGCCATAATGATAAAGTCACGTTGACGCTTGCTGATAAAACTGACGCCAATGACAAAGGTAGTATGAATAATGAAGCTAAAGTAGCTGTGCAAGCACTGGTTTTTGATGAGGTTATCTTTGCTTGTCATGCAGATACAGCGCTTAAAATATTACAAGATGCCAGTCCGACTGAGCAAGAAGTATTGAGCCCTTTTACCTTTACCAGTAACACTGCTGTTTTACATACCGATACTTCAGTCTTACCAAAGAGGTCGCTCGCTTGGGCAAGTTGGAATTATTTAATCGGTGATAGAAATTCTATTCAGAATGATAAAGAACCGCTTCAAACTACCATAAAGCCTGTATTGACCTATCATATGAATATTTTGCAGCGCTTGACCAAACAGCATAATTACTTAGTGACGCTCAATCATGAGGTGGACGAGAGTCAAGTTATCAAGCGTATAGACTATAGCCATCCAGTGTTTAATAACCAGATGATTGCTGCACAAGATGAGTGGTCACGTATTTCTGGTGTTGATTTGCATACCCATTTTTGCGGTGCTTATTGGTTCAATGGCTTTCATGAAGATGGCGTAAGAAGTGCGCTACGCGTCTGTCAGGCATTAGGATGCGACATCGATATTAAGGATACCGTTGACCCAAATCATCTGCCTGATACCGAGAGTGCTCATACGCCGTTCCGATATAAAGACTTGCCAATAAAGGCAGACAAACAGTTACGTAAACTTAAAAAACGTCAGATAATCACTGCCACGACCAATCAAGAATTAGTGGTATATATTGCAACTCTAGAGCCATCTGCCAAAGTAGACAGTAAGAAAAAACTGGGATTTTTTACGCGTCGTAAAGCCAAAAACACTTAGTTGGCTTAGCCAAGGAGGGCATGATGAATACTGCGTTACAACCGTCTAATATTAAGTCAAATGAAGACTTAGATGATATTCATACTAGATTGCCGCACCAAATTTTTTATGGAAGTACATGGCACAGTCGCTTGTTACCCAGTATGCATAAATTTGCTTATCCTTATCGTTATTGGGGGGTCAATATTAGTGCATTAGCGGCAGGGCAACCACTCCCAGAAGTTAATATTAATACGTCAGTTTTTCCCAAAAGTAAGATTTTAAAAAAACTGCTCTTATTCTCTGGTACCAAAAAGGCCTTGCAGCAATTCCACCCCAATGATTATTTACCAGGGTTAGGTTTAGAAGAAAATAGCCTAAGTAAAAATAAGAATACAGAATCAAATACAGCAAAGGCATTTAGCGCTGACCAAGCGCTAGAGCAGCGTTTAATACAGGCATTTACTAAACAGACGGGTAGTGCGCCAACAGGCGATATGATTGGGATGCTTGTTTGCCGCAATGCTGGTATTTATTTTAGCCCAGTGAATTTCTATCTAGGTTTTGATAGCGAGCAAAATCCTACCCATCTGCTAGCAGAGGTGTCAAATACTCCATGGGACAAACGCCATTATTATGGGTTTCTATTAGACGGCGCAAATACAGAGTTTTGTCATGATAAAGACTTTCATGTGTCGCCGTTTAATCCCATTGATCAGCAGTATTGCTGGCAAGTTGCGATAAAAAGTACAGTAAAAACTGAGACAAAAAAACAGTCGCAAAACGGTTTACAAGTTCGGATTGCTATTAATATCAGTGACTCGCGCGGTGAGGTTTTAAAAACAGGTATAAAAATGTCTGGTACACCAATGACAGCAATCACCATTCTCGAAAGTTTGCGCAAAAACCCATTGATGAATGTGACGTCTTTGACCCGCATCTATTGGCATGCTTTCAAACTCTATGCCATTAAAAAAGTGCCTTATATTAACTATGATGAAAAGTTAGCCGATAGCCAACAGCAGCAATCGGAGACGGGTAAAAAACCGGGTATGAGAAATAAACTGCAAAAATAAGCCCCACGACTTTAGAAGTCTAATATTCAGCATGATGCATTTAAACAAGGATGATTACAGAATGTCAGCACGACCAACCGACAGAGCACCCGCCTCAAAATTAGGAAGAATTAGCGCCCGTATGAGCCGAACGATTAATGAAAGCGCTATTTTACAACCTATCAATAGCAGCGTGAATTATGTAGCAAAACAAGCCATATTTCGTGCTCTCACTCATATTCAATTTGGCAGTATTACTATTATTGAGGATTTTGTTGGACAAGATGCTAAGCCGCATCTTTTTGGCAAACCATCTTCTGACAACATGAGCAGCTCAGCTATCGGTCGTCATCCGTTAGACATCACACTTATGATTCATGACAGCAACGTTTATCGTCAGTTGTTATTTGGCGGTTCTATTGCGCTAGCGGACAGCTATATCAATGGCGAATGGGATACGGATGATTTGACAGGTTTGATTCGACTGGCGGCACGTAATTTGGCAGTGCTTAATCAGTTAGAAAGCCGTTTTGCAGGTATCAATAAAACGTTTGAGCGGGCTAATCATAAGCTGCGCAGCAATGATAAATCTGGCGCGAAATCTAATATCTTAGCGCATTATGATTTGGGTAATGAGATGTACCAGCGTTTTTTAGACGATACGATGATGTATTCATCAGCAGTTTATAAAAATGTAGATACGACATTGGCTGAGGCGCAGCAGCACAAACTGGCCTTGATTTGTGAGCGTCTACAACTAAAACCTGAGGATACTGTGCTAGAGATTGGCACTGGTTGGGGCGGTTTTGCCATTTATGCCGCGCATCATTATGGCTGTCAGATAACGACCACAACTATATCGGACGCGCAATATGAAGAGGCGCAGCGCCGTGTTGCAGCGGCTGGGCTAGCAGATAAGGTCACGCTATTAAAACAAGACTATCGTGAGCTGACCGGACAGTATGATAAGTTGGTCAGTATCGAGATGATTGAGGCAGTCGGACACGAATATCTGCCGACGTTTTTTGCCAAATGCAATAGCCTGCTGAAGCCGACGGGCTTGATGGTATTGCAAGCCATTACTTTTAATGATCAACATTATAAAGATTATATAAAGTCAGTCGATTTTATTCAGACCCACATTTTCCCCGGTGGTTGTCTATTATCCAATCAAGAATTAACTACGCAATTTACCGAAAAGACAGATATGGTCATTAAGCAGTTGCATGACTACGGCTTTGATTATGCTTACACACTGCGCGATTGGCGTACTGCGTTTATGGCACAGCGTGAAGAGATTAAAGCGCTCGGTTATGATGAAGCGTTCATTCGCCTATGGGAGTTTTACTTCTGCTACTGCGAAGGCGGATTTTTGGAGCGGACGATTGGAGTAGTACAAGTCACCGCGGTCAAGCCAAACAATATTGATGCATGGCATTAATAGGCTGCATTTTTAGTCCCTATTATAAAAGGATATTATTATGGGTTATGTATATATCTATCTTGCTGCTGTGGCTATATTTTTAGGCATCGATGCGGTCTGGCTAAAGACGATGACTGGTCTTTTTTATGAAAAGCGCATCGGACATCTGCTTGCCGATGAGCCCAATATGATTGCAGCGGGCGTGTTTTATCTGTTTTATTTATTGGCGCTGTGCATCATTATCTTATACCCACAAATCAAAGCACAGGCTTCGCTCGGTCATATTTTTTTAATGGGTGCTTTGATAGGGTTGATGGCTTACGGTACTTATGACTTTACCAGCTTGGCACTGTATAAAGGCTATACCTTAGATACTGCATTGGTAGACTTTGTCTGGGGCGGACTGTTAACAGGCACGGTTAGCGCGATTGTCGCTTGGCTTGCGTATCGTTTTCATTGGTTGAGCTAATGAGCCGATTCAGTGAGCGCATTTACGAGTTAATCAAAGATACTTTGGTTAATTGCTATTTATTATCATGACATAAAATTTGGCATTTATACCCGTAAGACTGTACTTTAGCGGGCATTTATTTGCGATTTATCAGAGGCTGCTGTATAACGGACATTCAAAATAGATAGGCTTCTGATAACGGTAAGGAATATTATGTCGCAATACAATACCAGCTCTACTGCCAAAAGTGCACCTTTAAACCATGAGTTATATATGTCGGTGTTAATGACGCCAGATATGGCAAACTTTATAGGCAATGTGCACGGCGGTGATTTGCTCAAGATGCTTGATCAAGTCGCTTATGCTTGCGCCAGTCGCTATAGTGGTAGTTACGTCGTGACGCTATCGGTCGATCAGGTAATGTTCCGTGAGCCTATCTATGTCGGCGAGTTGGTTACCTTTGCAGCCAGTATCAACTACGTCGGCAGAACGTCTATGGAAGTGGGAATTCGTGTTGAAGCCGAAGATGTTCGCGCCCGTACGATTCGCCATACCAATAGCTGCTATTTTACTATGGTAGCAATTGACGATAATGGTAAGCCAACCCCTGTGCCTGAGCTTGAAATTAAAAATGAGATGCAACAATGCCGTTTTGATGCAGGCTTAGCGCGTAAAAACCTACGTATGGAAGGCTCGCATCGTCCCAGTTGTGATATTAATCAAATGATTGGTGAAAGTTTAGGCGCTGGAAATCTAGACGCTGAAAACAAGGCGGATAAAGGCATGGTTGGCGAGCTTTCTCAGCGTAGCAATGCGAAGTAGGGCGCTCTCAAACTATCGCGTCTATTAAAGCTATCAATACTTAAACAAAGTCTCACGAAAACCTTACTGACTAGCGCTCGGTTTTTGGTTAAATTTAATGGTAAATAAGGCAGATAAAAAAACAGGTAAAACGGCTAACATTGATAGCTCGACTGTTTTATTTGGCTGCCTTAACCCATTATATAAAACAGAGACTCATATGAGTTCAAAACCCTCAGGATTATCAGAATCCTACTCTACAGAGCAGTCAATACTGCAGGCCAGTCGCACTCGCGGTGGTAATAGCACGCGTTTTGATGTCACGAATACTTCCTCTCAACCTGCACCCAATGATAATGACAAAAAAGATGATCATAAATCTTCATCATTGATCACTGTGCTGATTGCGGTTGGGGCAAATCTTATTATTGCCATTGCCAAAACAATTGCGGCCTTTATGACCGGTTCTGCTTCTATGATAGCGGAATCCGCGCACTCTTGGGCAGATGCGGGTAATGGTACTTTATTAATCGTTGCAGAAAAAAAGTCGATCAAACCTGCTGATAAAAGCCATCCATTAGGCTATGGTAAAGAATCATACGTGTGGTCGATGATTGCTGCCTTTGGCGTCTTTATGGCGGGCTCCATTGTTTCTATTTATACCGGTATTACCGAATGGAATGCGTCCGAAACTGACACCAACTATACCATCGGCTTTATTGTCTTAGCAGTGGCCTTTGTCCTTGAAGGCTTTTCCTTATTGCAAGCTTATTTGCAAAGTAAAAAACATGGCGAGGCTATCAACCTTAGCGCCCTTGGTTATGTTATTGATACCTCAAACCCAACATTGCGCGGCGTCTTCTTTGAGGATTTAGCAGCGGTCATTGGCTTGGTCATTGCCGCAGCGGCGATGGGCATGCATGCTTATACCGGGCAACCTTTTTGGGATGCACTTGGGTCGATTGTTGTCGGTATACTGTTGGGTATGGTCGCTATCTTTTTAATCAGCCGCAATCGCGACTTTTTGGTGGGCTATAAAGTCTCAGAAAAAATGCATTGCTACATATTAACTGAGTTATTAAATCATCCGGATATTGATAGCGTCTCTTATTTACATTTGGAATGGGTCGGACCCAAAAAAGTATTTATGGTGGCTGCAGTAGACATCGCTGGTAACCAGAAAGAACAGCAAATCGCGCAAAAATTTGAAGATATTGAAAATCAGTTTCGCGCCAATCCGCTATTTCAAGAAGCCATCCTAACGCTGTCAATTCCTAATGCTGAGATTTTACGCCCACCAGATAGCTGATACTGTTTAAAAGGTCTATTTAGTAACTGAACATTCATAACTGAAAACTGATAGCCGTACTACTTAAAACTATAATACCGAAAACTATAATAATGAGAGCCTAATATGAAACGTTCTAATAACGCTACTATAAAAAAATCAAACCAACGTACGACCATTATCAGTCCATTACTTAGCTTAGTTGTGGCAACGCTTATGTCAGCTCCTATAGTCCATGCCAATGCAGAATTGATTATCCATAGTGAGCCTAAGCAAGCCAGTCAGTCTAATCAAAAACAACAAGTCGCGACGCCAGTAAATAATGCTATTAACAATATCGCCAATCAGCAAAATAATAATAAACAAGCACCGGCCGATGTTTCTATTATTAAGCTTATGCAGGTGATGCATATTGACGAGCAAATACAATCTATCGTTAATGGCCAACAGGCGGCTATGGATGCCATCAATATGCAAACACAACAACAGGCTCAAAACGCCAGTCAGCAAGTAAATGATAAGCCACTAAATAAGCGTCAACGTCAGCTGCAGGAGCAAATTCAAAGTGTCTTAGGCCAGTATGCTAAGATTATGAGCAATGGGATAGGCAATGCAACAGACGCGCAAACTTTGACGAAAGCTTATATCAGTGCGGCTAAGACTTACTATACGCAATCGGAAGTTGATGCCCAAATCAAATTTTATGATACGGAAACGGGTCAAAGTATTCTCGCAAAACAGCCGCAAATTACGGCTGCTTTTTTACAGCAATCTTTACCTGAAGATACCAGTGAAACCGAAGCACAACTAGGCGAGCTGCTACCGCAGATGAAGCAAATAATTAAAGGTGTTTTTTAACACTATTGTTTTAAGGTCTGACCTAAACGCTCATGATTAAAGTCACTGACTAACAAGCTACTGACTAAACTCGAATTTTCTAAACACAAATAAAAAACTCTTAAATATAAAAAAGGTCACTATAAAAGTGACCTTTTTATAACTTATATTATAAATGCGTATTTTATTTTTTCATATAATGCCTATTTCTTTGGCGCATTGGCACCAATAAACCAAGCATCTTTATCGACAATACGGCTGACTTCCGTTAATAGGTCAGCGGTATCTTCATCACCCGCATCACCTGCAGTATCGATCCCTTCACGTAATGAGGCTGCAATGGTTTTATAGCGATTGGTCAGCTCACGCACGTGCTCATCTACTTTAGTGATGTCAGTCGGGTAAGTCTCTAAGATAGAGTCCTCAACGACACGTTTAGAGATACCATTGGCTTTACCACCAAGGATAACGATACGTTCAGCAACGGTATCATAAGCCTCCGTTAAGCGCCCATAAGTGTCATCTAATAGCTGATGCACCCCGATAAAGCCAGTACCTTGCAAGTTCCAATGGCACTGCTTGCTGTCCATACTTAAATCAATCAGATTCGCTAAGTTAGCGTTTAATAGATCAATCATCTTCTTTGCGGTTGAGTCATCTATTCCACTTGCGTAACGTTCTCTCATACTTTACTCCATTATTTTAAGTTTTTATTAGGTTTTGTATTAACTTTTCAGCATCTTGTTAACTGTACTTAGGGCTTACTGATTAATATTACTTGTCGATTAATTCAGTATTTATAGTAGCAACTTATGAAAATGATTGAACCACTATGTTTTAGGCTTTATTAAGTGGTCGTGTAAGGACTTTGTTAATCGTGAAAAGCTTTGTAAGTTTAAGCACCATTCTGTGCGCTTTTTATAAACAACCAATGCTTATATTGCAGTAGGAGTCCTAGAAATAAGAGCGTTAAAGCTTCTGTTTTGGACGCTATTTAGCTGTTCGTTTAGGGCTTACTTTAATCTTTACTTTGGTTTTTACATACTATGTCCGTTAGAGGATAAACGCAGTCATTACCCTTTAAAAACGGCTATTTAGACCCCACATCGTTATAAACCTAACCTATTATAAAAAATCAGGAAGACAGCCATTATGCGAATGCCTGAACCGCGCTCGTCGCGTCAGTTAAACCAATTGGCCACTCAGCTGCAAGGCGAAGCTGAAATTAGTGGTGTCAATGCGTCTGGTACGCAAATATCAAGTCGCGCCTTTGAGATGGTCACCGAATTTGAGCCCGCAGGCGATCAGCCGCAAGCCATTAAAAAACTGGTTAACGGTATTAATTCTGGCATGGATGAGCAGCTACTACTGGGTGTGACGGGCTCTGGTAAGACCTATACCATGGCAAAGGTTATCTCTGAGACTCAACGTCCTACCATTATCATGGCGCATAATAAGACGCTTGCCGCGCAGTTATATGGAGAGTTTAAATCGTTCTTTCCCAATAACGCGGTTGAGTATTTCGTCAGTTATTACGACTATTATCAGCCGGAAGCATATGTCGCAGCGAGCGATACCTTTATCGAAAAAGACAGTGCCATTAATGATCATATTGACCAAATGCGTCTTTCAGCCACGCGTGCTTTATTAGAGCGTCGTGATGCGATCATCGTCGCGTCGGTATCGTGCATCTATGGCTTGGGTGATCCAGAAAGTTATCTCAAAATGCTGCTGCATGTCGTCGTTGGTGACAAAATAGACCGCACTGCGACGATTAAGCGCTTGGTTGAAATGCAATATATGCGTAACGAGCTCGACTTTGGGCGTGGTACGTATCGTCTGCGCGGTGAGCTGTTGGATATTTATCCTGCTGAGTCTGAGCAGCTGGCGGTACGTGTGCATTTGTTTGATGATGAAGTCGAAAAAATTACATGGTTTGACCCTTTAACGGGCAAAACGGTGCGTACGGTGCCGCGTATTACTATTTATCCAAAATCGCATTATGTGACGCCGCGTAATAAGTTAGAGGCGGCCAGTCATACGATTCGTGCGGAGCTTGAGCCACGTCTTGAGTATTTTCGCGACAATAATAAGTTGGTTGAAGCTCAGCGTCTTAAAGAGCGTACCCAGTATGATCTAGAGATGATTCAACAGCTAGGTTACTGTAATGGTATCGAAAACTACTCGCAGCATCTGTCTGGTCGTCCGTCAGGCGAGGCGCCTCCGACCTTGTTTGATTATATTCCAGAAGATGCGCTGCTATTCATTGATGAATCACACGTGACGGTATCGCAGATTGGCGCGATGTATAAAGGTGATAGATCGCGTAAAGAAAATTTGGTTAATTATGGTTTTCGTTTACCAAGTGCGATGAATAACCGCCCAATGAAGTTTGAAGAGTGGGAGCGTATCAAGCCCAAGACCATTTATGTCAGCGCAACGCCAGCGTTGTATGAACTTGAGCATAGCGAGCAAGTGGTCGAGCAAGTCGTGCGTCCAACGGGTCTGATTGACCCTGAGATTGAGATTCGTCCAGTATTAACGCAAGTCGATGATGTGCTATCGGAGATTACTAAACGCCGTGAAAAAGATGAGCGGGTGCTAATCACTACCTTAACCAAGCGTATGTCAGAGGACTTGACCAGCTATCTGAAAGAATACGACGTCAAAGTTGCTTATCTACATTCGGATATTGATACCCTTGAACGTATGCAGATTATCCATGAGCTGCGTACGGGCGTGCACGATGTGCTGGTTGGTATTAACTTGCTACGTGAAGGTCTTGATATGCCAGAAGTATCATTGGTCGCGATATTTGATGCTGATAAGGAGGGCTTCTTGCGCTCTGAACGTGCTTTAATTCAGACTATTGGTCGTGCTGCGCGTCATATTAATGGTAAAGCCATTCTCTATGCCGATCGTATTACCAACAGTATGCAAAAAGCGATTGATGAGACCGATCGTCGCCGCGAAAAACAAGTGGCCTTTAATCTTGAGCATAACATTACGCCAAAAGGCGCACGCCGTAGTATCACCGATAAAATCGATACAGGTGATGACCTTGATGCCAATGATAATCAGATGATTCCAATTAAGAGCAATCTTCCCGATGTCGATATCAGTATCTTGCGTAGTCCTGATTTATTGGCTAAAGAAATCAATCGTCTTGAGAAGCTGATGAAGCAGATGTCGCGTGACTTGAAGTTTGAAGATGCGGCAAAAACGCGCGATAAAGTGCTAGAGTTAAAAGCGCATTTGATTTAGACAATAATATGTAGAATGTAAAAACAGTAAGGCGGGTTAACGGTTAGTTAACTCGCCTTTTTTTGAATGCTTTAAGTAGGATTCACTGGATAAAACTTACTACTCAATACGAATACTAAAGTTAAGGTAAGTAAAAATGATTGCTGTAAAAGATTTAAAATCTGTAGCACCAGCTATTAGCAGACGAGACTATATTCTGAACGATTTGAATCCACTAAAACCTGTTCTTGGTATTGGCTTTACAGAACTAGATATGAGGGTATCTTCTACTTATCTTTTCAAACAAGAAGAGCTTTGTGCTACTCATCAACTATCTTATATTAAGTTGGTCAAGCAATATAGAGATTTGGATAATCGTGCTAAAGCTTTTTATGGAAAAGTTGAGAGTATAGAGACTGCTTTAAAAGCTAATTTAGATTTAAGTGGGCTAGATGATTTTCAGATTTCTAAGTATAGAATACGAGATAGTATTTACACTGAAGAAATGTATTTGAACAATATTAAATCTTTGGTTGATCAACACTTTATAGTTGGTTTATGGGTTTTGACTGAACAAACCATCGCTAAAGTTTTGGAAGTCTTCTATGATTTATCAGGACTTTCAAGCAAAATCCCATTTAGATGGGATGAAACTCTAAAATTGTTCCAAAGTCTGTCTCTTAACACTGATGAGAATTTAGAGATTTACAAAAACATAAATGAGCTTCGTGTATTAAATAATAAAATTAAACATCTAAACAAAGTTGATGCAAAATTGTCAGAGTTTGACTATTTTAAAAATATGCTAAATGAACCAATTGATAAGATTAGCTTAGAGCTACAAAGATATTCTGATTACTCGTGCGCTTTTATCTACTTTATTGTAGAACAGCTTGAAGTAGTTATACTAAATGGGACTCCTCTTAAAAATGATAACTCACATAGATAAAAAATAACCTGAATAGAAGTCTTCTAGACCAGAATTAAGAGTTAGCTTTGGCACCCCATGCTATAGCCTTACCTAGAAAAGATAGTCGCTTTAAGTATTGTAGATTAATAAAACTTAGTTAATATTTCAAGCCGCACCTGATATCTATGCAGAGAATATAAAGGTTGAATGATCATAGATTGAGAGTATTGTCTTGTAACTTACGTCTTATATTTTAGAGGTATATATTAGGACTAAAAGATAGAGCTTTACCCATTAGCATTGATAACTAATAATTTGCCGTTAGATAACTTGTAATTATAGAAAATGCCACTTAATATGATATCAAGCAGCTGCATGCGCTTTATTACTCACGGACGACTTAGGCGGATTATCTATCATGCATAATAGTATCAATAATAATACCAATGAATTACTCAGATTAGACTTCAATGAAAACTCCTTAGGCATGTCAGCTTCTGCCAAAGAAGCTATCCTTACTGCTTTAGATGGCGCTGCTCGTTATCCCGATAAGCAGCGCGCTAAATTAATGACCAAAGTAGCCGCTCTCAATGGCGTACCTGAAAAACAGGTCTTGTTGGGTAATGGCTCAATTGAGAGTATCAGGGCTGTTGTGCAAATGCTGCATGACAAAGCCTTGAAGACAGAAGTAGGGTTTCAGCTAGTCATTCCAGACCCAACCTTTGGCTGTGCAGAGCTGTATGCAATCTCTCTTGGCGTACCAGTGGTCAAAGTACCATTAACTCGCGATGACTATGATTTAGACTATGACAATCTACAAAAAGCTGCCACTGAGTTTGACGGTATTAGCTTGTTTTATCTGTGCAACCCTAACAATCCCACGGCAATTATTACTGCGACGGATACGCTCAAAGCTTGGATAAAAAATGCCCCAAAGAACCATTACTTCTTATTGGATGAAGCCTACTTCGGATATGTCACAGACCCAAGTTTTGAGAGTGGCGTTGAGTGGATAAAGCAGGAGCTATCAGATAACCTAATTGTCGTTCGCACCTTTTCAAAATTATTTGGTCTTGCAGGTTTGCGCGTGGGCTATGCGATTGCAAATCCGCAGCTTATTGCAGACATTGGGTCTTTAATGTCTACGGATAATATCAACATCTCAGGTGCCGTCGCTGCAATCGCAACGCTCGAAGATGAGGCGTTTTTGGCGCACAGTTTGCAAACTACTAATCAAGCAAGGCAAATGATGGAGACGGCGCTGGATGAGTTAGGGCTACGTTATTTACCCTCACAAACCAATTTTATTTTTTATGAAGTAAACGGCGATGTGCAAACCTATATCAATAAAATGCGCGAACATGGTATTGCGGTCGGTCGCGAGTTTCCTTCTATCCCAGGTTTCAATCGTATTACACTTGGTACACCCGAAGAGATGACGGTCGTTATTGACGCATTACAGTTATTTCGGAAGAAAGGCTGGGTGTGAGTAAGCTAAATCGTATGATTTGATTCACCAAAAAGGGAAGCTGCTTAAATTGTAGCTTCCCTTTTTTGATTTCTCTACTGGGTTTTATAGGCTGTAGCTAGCGCGCGACACTTTACCAACATCAAACGCAGTTTTACATATCATACCTTAAAAAATAGTAATACCTCTTATAAACTAAGTGAATAAAGTATGACCTATTCAGTATAGGGTTTAATGCGAAAAAAATAAAAAACTGGGTTGGCTGATTAAGACTATTAATCAAAACTATAAATCTGTAAAAGCTAGGGATATAGACATGTTCGACATAAAATCGATACTAAAAAGAGAAGTAGAAAAAAAGCTTATCGATGTGGATGATTATATATTTATGCCTGAGCGCATAGAGATGGAGCTTGAAGGCGGGCTATTAAACTGTGTGTTAAATAGTGATGGTCGCGTTGATATTTTTTATACCAAACAAGGGGTGACGGAAGTCAGTTCCGCAACGCGCAAGCACCCTTATACGCCGTTTGAAAAGGAGTTAAGTCACGGGATATACGATGACATCATTCATGACTTAATTAAAGAGGTGAATAAAGTTCTAGACGGCAAGTCCAAATACTTCCATCATAGAGTGTTACCTATAAAGACGCCGCAACTGCCAACGTCAACCATCATTAAAGAGGATTAAACCTTTTGATTGAGCGGTTGTTTAGCGTTGCTGCTTTATAAAGGGTGAGCAAAATATATTTAGTGATTTTTTCACGAAGAGGGCGCGTTATATACATATAACGCGCCCTTATTCATTGGGTCTTTTCTTAGTAGAAATCATTACTATTTTTGAATAGCAGATTTATTTAGCCTCTATTTTAACCCGCGCTTAACGAGGCTGACCTTTTCATAGCCACGGACTGATCTTTGCTGGCTAAAGCCGTCGTTTTAGTAATAGGGCGAGACTGAGTGCCTTCAACTAAGTGGTTGCCGCTTGCTTGAGTTACCAGTCCTTTGGCATAACGACAGCGGTCATCACGCTTTTTTAAAGTCTCGGTATAATACCATTCGCACTGAAAAGCCTGCTCATTAATGTCTAATAACATATAGCCATGATCAGTTTGGTTATTAAATTTTTGATGCGGGTTTTCCTCTACTCCTGCGCCACTTTCGGGAAATGCTAAAGAGGTGAGGGCGGGGCAAACGAATTCGACCGCAATCGATCCTTCGCCAGTCTCTGGATTATAACTATTGGCATCAAAAGGGTTTTGACAGACATCAAAAGCAAACGACGCATGATAGTCGCCGGTTAAGACAACCGTATTATCGATACTATTGTCTTCGATAAAGTCTAATAAACGTGTACGCGCACTGGCATAACCATTCCAAATATCCCCAGAATTGGTTGCAGATGAGCCTTTAAATGGCGCTAAAATGACTTGCTGACCGAGTATTTGCCAGGTTGCTTTACGGCGTTTGCCCTCTAGCATCTTTAAGTACAGCCAGTTTTCTTGTTCAAGACCTAGCAATTGGCGCTCAGGCTCATTACTGGCAGCCGCATCAAGTTTTTCACGCCCAAATATCCGCGTATCTAGCATGTTCAAGTCAAATAATTTGCCAAACTCAAAACGTCTATAGATGCGTAATTGACTGTCTAATTCGTTACTGCTGTCGTCGCGAATGGGCATCCACTCATGGTAGGCACGTACGGCAGACATTTTACGTTCTAGATAACTACCTTTACTATCATTATGGAAACGGGCGCCACCCTTCCATGAATTGTCGGCTATTTCATGATCATCCCAGACGGCTATAAAAGGATGCTGGCGATGACATTCTTGTAAGTCGATATCGGTACGGTAGCAGGCATAGCGGCGACGATAGTCGTCCAAACTGATGATTTCGTTTTTGGGTTCTAAGGGGCGTTCTTCTTTTAAGTCGTTGTCGCGATAAAAGCCTTCTGGGTACTCATAGATATAATCGCCTAAATGTATGACGGCAGAGATGTCGGCTTGCTTGGCGATATTGGCATAGCCGTTAAAGTAGCCAAAACCATAGTTCGAGCATGAAACCACTGCTAAGCGTACGCGATCGACTGCGCTTGCTGGCAAGTCTGGGTGTGGTATGGTGCGTGTACGACCGATAGGAGAGAGATAGCCCAGTGCTTCGAAACCATAGTAGTAAGTGGTATTGGGTTGGAGGGTTTTAGGGTCTACTTTCACGGTGAAGTCAGATTCCGCTGTTGCTTTTGCGCGACCTTGAGCGACGATGTTTTTAAGCGCTGGGTCTGTTGCAATCGTATAAGCCACAGGGATACTGGAAGCCTCGATACTACCGTCGTTGGTAATCCGTGTCCATAGTATGACGCGATCATGGAGCGGGTCACCACTGGCGATACCATGAACGAAAGGCGCTGCGCCTTGGTAGCCTAAGTCATCTAAATCATTAAGCTTATCTGGCGGCTTGATGTCATCGTCATCTGACGAACAAGCGCTTAGCTGAGTCAGCAAAGTACCGGCTACCGTTACCTGACCACCTAGTTTTATAAATGCACGTCTTTTCATCAGTCATCCTTGATATGAGTTAAAGATAAATTCCATTTATCGTTAATAATATTCAATAATTTATATGAAGAGGCTGGGTTTAGCAATCGCTAACCCAGCCTGTTTCGTAAAGATGACGTTTTTTGATAGGTAGCTTTAGTAGCTATTTATTTAACGATGCTACCGTAGCAACTCTGTAGCGATTTTGCCACAACTCTAGCGACCAGTTGTGTACGATAGCTGGCGTCTATCGCAGCATTGCCCAACTCTACGATAGTCACTTGCTGCGGGGCTTGCTCACTGACGCAACCACAAACTCTACCTTTTACCTCTTCCTCTTGAGTATCCGTCATAGCCACACTAGCAATACGCCACGCATTCTGTTTCTCAATCTGACTACGGCATTGATTATCAATAGCCGATTTAAAAACATTCATACCAATCTCGTTTGCAGTACCAATTGCCGTGCCTGCATTGGTGCTGCCATCAGTGGTGGCGCAGCCAGCTAGCGCAAATGTGGCAAGCATAATGGTCGAAGCGAGTAATTTTTTCATAAGTTTTCCTGTCGTGTTTATCAGTGTTATTGGTGCTTGTATTCTCGAAGCTCTATTCTAAAATGCTCATTTTAGAAGTGCGCTAAGGCTCAATATCTATTATTGAATAAACCATAACGCCAGTAATAACTGAGCATCAATAACTTTTAATTTTCTATCTGTTGCTTATCTCTAGAGCGAATACAGCGTTTGCACTGTAGCATAATAGAGGTTAATTTCGCTTTTAAAAAATGAAGTAGTCGCTAAAAATATTTTGTAGTTTAGGTGCCATTATCCTGTTAAAAGGTGATTATGTAAGCGAAATCACTCAACTAGATAAATAAATAAAATGTGTTTCATGGGCAGCAGCATACTAATGTGGCTATCAATGAACAAAGATTGGCGCTATTGTTTATCAGTATCGACGCTGATAAAGGTTTACAAGACCCTTAAAATTTGTTTAAATAATTAATAATATGAAACTTAGTATCGCATAGCGAAACAATACCTGTGTTTTGGCCTGTTATTCAAGCTTTGATGCGGATTGTAGTTCGGGCCATGATTTGATATAGCTATTAGCTAGTAACCATATAGAGGGCTGTTTTTTTAGCAACCTGACTCGCATCTATTAAAACATGATGGCAATATATGACACACCATGTTTTAATTGAGTAGACCCAAGTTTATGGGGCGCTTAATTCCTGAATTTATATGAAGGTCAGCGTCATAGACTGAGGTTGTCAGTCAACAATAATGAACGACTACCACAACTTGTATTTAAGACCTTTGCATTCAAATGTTTTTTATAAACCCATTTTGCTTTATTTTATCAAGGAAGAAAATAATGAATTCTATTCATAAAATGCCGCTACTCGCTGCCATGATTGCAGCCAGTATGACGCTGGTCGCTTGTTCAGACAAAGCGCCTGCTGATAACGCAGCTACTGACATTGCTACTACCGACACTTCTACAGATACTGCCGCCACAGCAAGTGATAATCTTGAAACCAAATTTGTCACCATTGCCACAGGCGGTGCGTCAGGTCCTTACAACATTATTGGAACGTCTTTGGCAGAAATTTATGCCAAAACTTTTGGGGTCAACGCCAAGACTCAAACGACAGGTGCTTCAGTAGAAAACGTCAATCTATTGACACAAGGTAAAGTGGATATGGTGCTGGCACTTAGTGATGTCGTCACTGATGCGATAGAAGGTAAAAATGACTTTAAAGCGCCCATCACCAATATTCAGCAAATTGCTGTCCTGTACCCCAACGTAATCCAAGTGGTTGCGTCAGAGAAGTCTGGTATCAAAAATATTGAAGATTTAAAAGGCAAGCGTATTGCCGTTGGCGATCAAGGCTCTGGCACAGAAGTTAATGCTCGAACCTTGTTAGAAGGTTTTGGTATTACCTATGATGATGTCAAAGTTGACTATCTAGGCTTTGCAGATGCTGCAGATGCGATGAAAGCAGGCAAAATTGAGGCGGCTTTTTTCAGTAGTGGCTTACCAAACTCTTCATTACTAGAGCTAGAGCAGGGCATTAAGTTGCAGATGGTCACCATCAATCAAGATAAGCTCAAAAAAATCATTGAAACCAAGCCTTACTTTAAAACTTTTGAGATTCCTGCCGGTACCTATGGTAATGCTGCTGCTATTCCAACCACAGCTGTCATGAACGCTTTGTTGGTGCGCTCTGATATCTCTGAGGAAGATGGTTATAAGCTGACTAAAGCGTTATTTGAAAACTTGGATGGTCTAAAGAACGCTCACCAAGCGGCTAAAGATATCAGTTTAGAGACCGCTCAAGTTGGTATGGTGGCTCCTATTCATCCTGGTGCCAAGAAATACTATGATGAGAAAGCAGCCAAATAAACCTATATGGTGGATTGCTGGCGCAGCATCGATGGCTGCGCTGGTTTTATTAATACTATGGGTGATTTTTAGTCGTCAATCTGTCATTGAAGTACGGGTAACAGGTGTTGCTGATAGCGATAGCCTAGTCTGCTATTTTGTCGAACCCAACTTTCAATTACGTTGGATTCATTCGGTAGAAAAGCAGTGGTGGGAGGAACAGTATCTTCGTGAAAAAGAGGGATTGCTATTAACCAATACTTACTTTCAAGCGTTTGGTGCCGGTACCCCATCGACCGAAAATATTGCCCCTATAAAAAAACAGGGCTATGTCGGCTATCAAATCAACCAAAGATTTCCCCATCTTAACTGGGTGGTATCAAGACTAACTCAGGGTGAGATTGATTATGCGGATGAGCGCTTTTTAATTCATCAATGGGTACCAGATTATTCAGAAGTAACTATCATGCCCAAGGCATATAGTCTAATCGATAGATTTAATAAGGATTTTTGTCATGAACTCCCAAGTGATGGATCACAATAGCGGGACTACTATTTCTAGCGATGATACGAATTTGACACATCAGCCAAACGCTCATGAAGATACTGAAAATTACGCTGACGTTGATCCTAGTGTGACACAAGCGATATTAGAAAAATACGATCGAGAATCTATTACGCGTCATATCACCCAAGGTCCAGTAAAGTATATTATCGCGGCAATCTGTATTTTATACTCCATTTTTCATTTATATATTACCTTTAACCCCATGCCATCATTATTGCAGCGCTCCGTGCATGTGGGTGTTGGCTTTGCATTGATTTTTTTAATCTTTCCTGCCAGCAAAAAAAGCAGTCGTAAGCGGGTAGCATGGTATGACTGGATTTGGTTTGTGTTGTCTTTATCTGGGATGGCTTATCTTATATACGAGTATCAAGATATTGTCACCAGTCGAGGCGGCATGGCAAATTCGGTCGATGTGATATTTTCTATTATCACCGTCATCTGCGTCCTTGAGGGCAGTCGGCGTATCACTGGCTGGATATTGCCCATACTGGCCTCTATATTTTTGCTATATCCCTTTGTCAGTCATCTGGACTTTATGCCTGATCGGTTACTGACCAGACCTTATGATATGGGTGATATTTTTGGTCAATTATTCTTAAAAACAGAAGGCTTATATTCAGTCGCAATCGGTGCCTCAGTTACTTTTATCTTTTTATTCATTTTGTTTGGTGCATTTCTAGCGCGTTCTGGAATGGGTCAGCTGTTTAATGATTTGGCATTGGCGCTGGCAGGGGATAAAAAAGGCGGTCCTGCTAAAGTGGCTGTCATCTCAAGCGGCTTTATGGGTAGTATCAATGGTTCAGCCTTATCAAACGTAGTCAGTACAGGCGCGTTTACTATCCCATTGATGAAAAAGGTTGGTTATCATAAAGATTTTGCGGGAGCTGTAGAGGCAAGTGCATCAGTTGGTGGTCAAATCTTACCACCGATTATGGGCGCTAGTGCTTTTATTATGGCGGAAACCACAGGGCTACCTTATAGCACTATTGCTTTGGCAGCATTATTACCTGCTATCTTGTATTATTTGGGCGTTATCGCTCAGGTACATTTTCGCGCAGGTCGCCGAGACTTAAAAGGGATGGCAAAAGAGAGTTTGCCGCAAGTAAAAGAAGTATTAAAAGCGCGCGGTCATATGCTATTGCCGATTGTGTTTCTGATTTACTTATTGATACAGAATGTTCCTGTAGGGTATGCCGCGGCTTATACCATTGGTTTTACTGTCATCGTCAGTATGCTACGCAAAGAAACACGTATGGGCTTCAAGGATATTTTAGGTGCTCTAGAAGATGGGGCACGTCAGTCATTAGCAGTGATGGCGGCTTGTGCGGTTGTGGGTATCATTATTGGGGTCGTTAGTTTGACAAGCTTTGGTACGGTGATGACATCTTCGATTGTCACCTTAGGGGCAGGGTCGTTATTGCTCACCTTAATTTTGACCATGCTGGCTTCAATGGTGTTAGGGATGGGGTTGCCATCTATTCCTGCCTATATCATTACCGCAACGATGGCGGCACCCGCGTTGGCAGGGTTTGATATTCCTATTTTATCAGCGCATATGTTTGTCTTCTATTTTGGCGTGTTTGCCAATATTACCCCGCCAGTTTGTCTGGCCGCCTTTGCTGGTGCTGGTATCTCTGGCGGAGATCCGATGAAAACAGGATTCTTGTCATTAAAGTTAGCCTTAGCAGGTTTTATCGTGCCGTTTATGTTTATTTATAATCCTGCAATGTTGATGATCGACCCGACAGACCTTGCTGTCACGGCTAAAGAATTTCCATTACCACCTGTTATCGATATTATTATTGCCGTTGTAACGTCTGTCGTTGGTGTAATTGGACTTAGCGCAGCGTTAGAGGGTTATTTTAAAGGTGATATGAATGTCGTTACGCGCTTAATATTGGCGTTAGGTGCATTACTACTGATTTATCCTGGGCTTATTACAGGTTTAATAGGGGGTGTTATAATACTCGGTATCGCGGCTTTTAATATAAAAGGTAGTAAGGCGCCAGCCGCTTTAAATGTTTAACATTGAAGCGCTACTGCTTTAAGTGAGACGGAAAAGGTAGAAGCATAAAAAAGGGCAAATAGTAGATATCTGCTATTTGCCCTTTTTATATTTTAAGAGTCGTCATTCTACTTTAATATAATGACGACTCTCACTTAACAGCCAAGTTTACCTTCTGCTGCTAAGGCTTTTTTGCTACGAATGGGTGCTGGGCAATCTTCACCATAGTACTGACGATCAGCAAAGTAGCTTGAGCGCACCATTGGGCCTGCCCAAATACTAAAGAAACCAATCTTTTTGCCATAGTCCATATAACGCTGGAATTCATCTGGATGCACGTAACGATCGACAGGTGCATGGTCTTTACTGGGTTGTAAGTACTGACCAACGGTAATCATGTCGACGTTATGCGCCTTTAAATCGTCAAGCAATGCATAGATTTCTTCTTCAGTCTCGCCAAGTCCGACCATAAAGCCACATTTGGTGGCGATATCAGGGCGCCGCTCTTTATATAGCTTAAGCAAATCGAGCGAATGCTGATAGTCAGAGCCTGGGCGGAACGCTTTATATAAACGCGGAACCGTTTCGATGTTATGGTTAAAGACATCGGGGGGCGTTTCGGTCAATAAATCTAAAGCAATCTCCATACGACCACGGAAATCTGGCACCAAAATCTCGATTAAGCAATTTGGGCTTAGCGCGCGAGATTCGTTCAAGACTTCAACGAAATGAGCGGCGCCGCCATCTTTTAAATCATCACGGTCAACTGATGTGATGACGGCATATTTAAGACCCAAGCCTTGAATGGTCTCAGCGGTATGGCGTGGCTCGTCTTTGTCCAATTCATTTGGGCGACCGTGTCCGACATCGCAAAACGGGCAGCGACGGGTACAGATATCACCCATAATCATAAAGGTGGCGGTACCATCGGCAAAGCACTGTGGCAGGTTAGGGCAAGCGGCTTCCTCACAGACGGTATAAAGCTTTTGCTCACGCAAGGTGGCTTTGATACGTGCCACTTCCGAAGGTGAGGACATTTTAACCCGAATCCAATCTGGCTTTTTCTTTGCCTCGACGGTCGGAATTACTTTAATTGGGATGCGCGCTACCTTGTCGTAGCCACGTAGCTTTTCACCTTGGACGGCTTTTTTGGGTTTCGCACGGGCAGCGGGGACGTGGGTTTGTACGGCGTTTGTCATAATCAAATGTTCTCTTAACCCTTGATAGGATAAGGGTTTATGGCATTATTAGAATGTTTTATGAATCGAGCTATTATAGCAGATATCTGGTCAAGGTTTTTTAGGCAATCTTGTTAAAATGATTAAGAATGCTACAACAAATAACAAGGCTTCCATGAATAACAGGCTACTACGAAGCGTGCCTTTACCGTAGTTTTATTTATTGATATCAATATCCATGTCATTTAGTACGTCTATGGCGGCGCGAAACGCTTCTTGGGTGGCAGGTGCGCCGCAATAGGGTAGGCTATGCATCAACACTTCGCGTATTTCAGCGACGCTAGCGCCATTATTAATCGCCCCACGGATATGACCTTTTAGCTCAGCGGGACTTTTTTGTGCAATTAAAAAGGCAATCGTAATTAAAGAACGATATTTGCGTGGCAATACGGCGTCATCTTGCCAAGTGCTGCCCCAAGCATGTTCGATAATCCAATCTTGTAAGGGCTGAGTAAATGGCGTCGCTGAATCAAGCGAGCGTTTAACATGCGCCTCGCCCATCACTTCAGTACGAACTTTTAGACCATTTTTATAATTGGCATTATCGTCCATCTTATTGTCCTTAATATTTACTGGAGAAATCTATTTTATAAAGTCATATATACAAAAATTTGCTGATGAAATCCATCTGATAAGTTATTAGATAATAAGAGTATAGCAGGCACGCGGTTTTTATTTAACCGCCGATGTAGAAAAGGAGAAGAGTAAAAATGAGCGGTAAGATGACGGGTTTGCTATTTAAGCGCGTCAATCATATTAGTTATGGTACTATTTTTATAATAAATGTCCAATATGGCCTTATTCTGCGCCTTTTCGTGGCTCAGCCATTAACATTTTGAGCGTTTTGAGCTATGATTGCACGGATAATTATTCAATGCAGTACATCGATGTAGGCTGTCATCCTGACTACTCACGTGATGTACTGGTCACCAACCGACGAGGACGACTATTGTGTTAGAAGCTTATCGTAAACATGTCGCAGAACGTGCTGAGCTAGGGACTGTACCACTTCCACTAAATGAGAAGCAGGTAGCAGAATTGGTTGAGCTACTGAAAAACCCACCAGCGGGCGAAGATGCGTTCTTAATGGACTTGTTAGAAAACCGTATTCCTGCCGGTGTTGACCAAGCCGCTTATGTTAAAGCTGCATTTTTAGCCGCTATCGTTAAAGGCGAAGCGACTTCACCACTTATCAGCAAGAAAAAAGCCGTTGAAATTTTAGGCACTATGCAAGGTGGTTATAATGTTCAGCCATTAGTTGCAGCATTAGACGACAGCGAAGTCGCACAAGAAGCTGCTGATGCGTTGAAAAAGACATTACTCGTATTTGATGCTTTCAATGACGTCACCGAAAAAGCTGAAGCTGGCAATGACATCGCAAAAGAAGTCGTACAATCTTGGGCTGACGCTGAGTGGTTCTTAAGCCGTCCTGAAGTTCCAAAGAAAACCACTTATACAACCTTTAAAGTGACTGGCGAGACCAACACGGATGACTTGTCACCTGCGCAAGACGCATGGAGCCGTCCAGACATTCCATTGCATTCATTAGCCATGCACAAAAACTCTCGCGACGGCATCTTTGCTGACGAAGAGGGCGTTGTTGGTCCAATGAAGCAAATCGAAGCTTTGAAAGAAAAAGGTCATCCACTTGCTTATGTTGGCGACGTGGTTGGTACCGGTTCTAGCCGTAAATCTGCAACCAACTCAGTACTTTGGCTCATGGGCGATGATATCCCGAACGTACCGAACAAACGTGGCGGTGGTCTAGTACTTGGTAACAATATCGCTCCTATCTTCTTTAATACCATGGAAGATTCTGGCGCTTTACCAATCGAAAAAGTAGCGGTTGATAACCTAAACATGGGTGATGTATTTGATATCTATCCATATGAAGGCAAAATCACTAAGCATGATTCTGATGAAGTATTGTCAACGTTTGAGCTAAACTCACCAACTTTACTTGATGAAGTTCGTGCTGGTGGCCGTATTCCATTGATCGTGGGTCGTGGTTTGACCAATCGTGCTCGTGAATATATGGGTCTAGGTCATTCAGACGTATTTGCTAAGCCAGAAGAGCCAGCTGATACTGGTAAAGGTTTTACCCTTGCACAAAAAATGGTCGGTAAAGCTTGTGGCCTAGAAGGCGTACGTCCTGGTATGTACTGTGAGCCTAAAATGACCACAGTCGGCTCGCAAGATACCACTGGTCCTATGACCCGTGATGAGCTAAAAGACTTGGCATGTTTGGGTTTCCAAGCAGATCTCGTGATGCAGTCATTCTGTCATACGGCTGCTTATCCAAAGCCAGTTGACGTTGAGACTCAGCACACCCTGCCTGATTTTATCATGAACCGTGGCGGCGTCAGCTTACGTCCTGGTGATGGTATTATTCACTCATGGTTGAACCGTATGCTACTTCCAGATACCGTTGGTACTGGTGGTGACTCGCATACGCGTTTCCCAATGGGTATCTCGTTCCCAGCTGGGTCTGGTTTGGTTGCATTTGCTGCCGCGACTGGTGTGATGCCACTTGATATGCCTGAGTCTGTCCGTGTGCGCTTCGTTGGCGAAATGCAGCCTGGTATTACCTTACGTGACTTGGTTCATGCGATTCCTTATCAAGCCATTAAAGAAGGTTATTTAACGGTTGATAAGAAAGGTAAAATTAACGAGTTCAACGGTCGTATTCTTGAAATCGAAGGTCTAGAGAACTTAACCGCTGAGCAAGCGTTTGAATTGTCTGATGCCTCAGCTGAGCGTAGTGCTGCTGGTTGTACTATCACTCTATCTGAAGCGTCTGTGACTGAGTACCTAAACTCAAACATCACATTGCTTAAGTGGATGATTTCAGAAGGCTATGGCGATGCGCGTACGATTAGCCGCCGTATTGAGCAAATGCAAGAGTGGCTAGCTAATCCAAGCCTATTGCGTGCTGATGATGATGCAGAATATGCTATCGACATGACCATCAATATGTCTGACATCAAAGAGCCGATTCTTTGCTGCCCGAATGATCCAGACGATGCTAAAACGCTAGCTGACGTCGCTGGTGATACCATTGATGAAGTGTTCATTGGTTCATGTATGACCAACATCGGTCATTTCCGTGCTGCTGGTAAACTCTTGCAGGACGTACCAGCAGGTAGCCTTAAAACTCGTCTATGGATTGCGCCACCGACTAAGATGGATGCGCGTCAATTGATGGAAGAAGGCTATTACAACATTTATGCGCAAGCCGGTGCTCGTACTGAGATGCCAGGTTGTTCATTATGTATGGGTAACCAAGCACGTATCGCACCGAACTCTACTGCGGTATCAACGTCTACCCGTAACTTCCCGAACCGTCTAGGTCAAGGCGCTAACGTTTACCTAGCTTCTGCAGAGCTTGCAGCAGTCGCAGCGGTACTTGGTAAATTGCCAACCAACGAAGAATACCAGCAGTACGCTGGCATGCTTGATAGCATGGGAGAGGAAGTGTATCAATACATGAACTTCGACCGTATGGATTCTTATACTGAAGAAGCCGACAAAATTAACGTTGCTCAGTTGACCTAATTTTAAGTTAGCTTTTGATCTAGAAGATCCTTAATCGTTAAAATAAAAAAACCCCGTATCATTATGATGCGGGGTTTTTTTATAAATTTAAAATATACCAATAATTATTTGCAAACTTTTATTGAGTGCTTATAATCAAAGTCGCTTATTCATCTTTAATTACTAACTCTTATTTTTAGAGACTAAAAATCACTTAAGTTATGGAAAATAAAAATATGCTTGATAAAGTAACGCCACCACCTTTACCGAATACTAGGATGGTTAATAATCATAGTGTTGAAGCAAACTATGGCATTATTGATTGGTTTAAAAAAGGATTAAGAAATTATACCAACTTCTCTGGTCGTGCTCGACGTAAAGAATATTGGTTTTTCGTATTGGTACAAATGGGTTTGTTAATCATAGCGATGATTTTAGATGCCATTATATTTAATTCAGAAACGGGGCTATTCTATATTGTTGTAGTGCTTGGTCTGTTTTTGCCTGGGTTAGCGGTGACTATTCGCAGATTACATGATACCAGCCGTTCAGGATGGTGGTTTTTGATATTCATTTTGCCATTGATAGGATCTATTATATTATTGGTATTTCTAGCGAGCGATACCAAGCTCGAAACCAATCAGTGGGGCCCGCCAGCAAAATAAGCCCTTTATTACTCTTGTTTTGCGATAAGCATTGACTGGTTTCTCTCATTATCTTATGTATAATATAAGGGCAGGCGGAAACCGTGGCTCTGTATGTGACTTATCTTTTTCTATCTCGGGACGGACCGATACTTTGATAGGCACTTTTTTTATATTCAAGTGCTTTGGAGTCTTGGTTGATTACTTTATCCCCACTCAAACGTCGTATTGTTTATGTGACCATCTTTGAGCTTATCGCTATTGTTTCTTCTACCTTTGTATTGATGAAACTCAGTGGTGGCGACGCAGCAGAGTCTTTACCAGTTGCTGTGATGGTATCATTGGTAGCTGTCATTTGGAACTTTTTATATAATACTGCTTTTGAAGCATGGGAACGTCGTAAGCAGGTGCCAAAGCGCACGCTATTGGTACGCAGTGCTCATGCCTTGGGATTTGAAGGCGGATTGGTATTGATTTGCTTGCCACTTTATATGATTTGGTATGATGTTGGCTTGATAAAAGCCTTTATGATGGAAGCGGCATTACTGCTATTCTTCTTGTTTTATACCTTCATTTTTACCTTGGGCTTTGACAAGATATTTACCTTACCGCATCATTATGACACGGCTTCTGCTTCTTCATGAGTAAATAGATTAAAGGTATTGATATAGACTTTACTTCAAATTTATTTACCCAAAAAAAGGCTGCCATTAGGCAGCCTTTTTGATGATAGTACAGAAGATAGCATGAGAAATCTTTTATTTACCTTGATAAACGGGCTTACGTTTTTCCATAAAGGCGGTGATACCTTCGGCAAAGTCAGCGGTTTTGGCCATCATGGTTTGTTGATCAATTTCCATATCGAGCGCTTCATTTAAGCCAGAAAAAGCATGAACGTTAATCATATGCTTCATTGACGCTAAGGCTTTACCCGGTAAATTGCTTAAGCGCGTTGCCAATGCTAATACGCTGGCATCAAGCTCGTCTTTGCTCACGACGCTATTCACTAAGTTTAGACGCGCGACATCTTCTGCAGTGAGCTTATCACCTAACATCACAAGTTCAGTCGTTTTTGCCACACCAATCAATTGATTCAATAGATAAATGCCACCCGCATCCGGAATCAAACCGATATTGACGAAGGCTTGCACGAATTTGGCATTATCAGCGGCAATGCGGAAATCACATGTTAATGCCAAGTTCATCCCAGCGCCAGCCACTGCCCCTTCTAATTTAGCAATAATAGGTTTATGGATATTACGCAACTTTAAACTCACTTCCGCCACTTCTCTGAGCATAAAATCAAGCTTTGCCACCAATGCCTCAGGTTCCATACCATTTTCTAACATCTCGCCGATATGACCACCACTAGAGAAGTTATTGTTTGACCCTTGCAGCACGATCACGCGGACGTCAGCATCTTGGTCTGCTTGATCAAGAGCCTCCATAATCGCGTTTTTTAATGGCGTGCTAAACGCATTTAGCGTCTTAGGGTCATTCATGGTAATGGTGGCAATATGATTTTCGCTGTGATATTCGACCAGAGGTTGTGACATATTTGGTTTCCTTAGTGAGAAGTTTTAGATAAGCATTGCTGATAACAATGGACGTTATGATGGATATGGTTGTTGGGTGTAATAAATCGTTCAAGCTGATTACTATATCAGCTTGTTATGATTATAAAAGCGAGTTTTGTAGGCGATTAAGGCACGCTTAGAAGGGTTTAAGTTTTATCTATTTTGTTTTATATTTATATTTTTGAATATAATTAGTCTATTGTGTGAAAATAACGCTATGAACTATTTGCTCGCTGCATTATGCTAAAAGGCAACAGTTTTTAAGGCAGTATTTTAAGTAGGTGTTTTTCAGGGATTTCATTCATTGAAAAATGAGCATCAGATAAATAAGCCCTAAACAAATAAGTATTCAATAAACAAGCAACAAACAAGGAAGTAATTATGCCAGTGATAAATGTGAATAACGTTGATATTTATTATGAAGACAGCGCGCCTGATGATAAGCAAAAACCAGTGATGGTCTTTGCCCATGGGCTGCTGTGGAATACGCGGATGTATGACAAACAAGTAGAATACTTTAAGGCAGGCTGTCGTTGTATCGCTTTTGATTTTCGTGGGCAAGGTCAGTCTGAGATTACCAATTCGGGCTATGATATGGAGACGCTGACCGAAGACACGCTAGCATTATTGGAAGCGCTGGATATTGATAAATGCCATTTTTTAGGGTTATCCATGGGTGGTTTTGTCGCTCAGCGTATCGCGCTAAGACGTCCGGAGCTACTGCTATCGCTGACATTACTTGAAACGTCAGCAGATCCTGAGGACCCAAAAAACGTACCGCAGTATCGTAAATTGATGAACGCTATCCGCTGGCTAGGCATGAAGCGTGTGAGCCAAAAAGTTATGCCTATTATGTTTGGCAGCAGCTTTTTGACAGATAAGTCGCGTAAGGCTGACCGTAGAGAGTGGCTAGCGATGCTACAAAGTAACCGTAAGGGCGGAGTGGTTAAGGCAACCACAGGCGTCATTGAGCGCTCGGCTACGTATGATCAGCTAGGGGAGATTACCACACCAACACTGATTATCGTTGGTGATGAAGATACGGCAACGCCTTATGCAAAGGCGGAGCGTATGCATTTTGCGATTAAAGGCTCGAAGCTTGCGGTTATCAAAGGCGCTGGGCATACGGCGACGGTAGAAGAGCCTGAGCAAGTAAATAAGGTGATTAATACCTTTTTAGCGAACTGTGTCTAACTTTGAGTTAGACTGGAGGCAGTCTTGAATAAGACATAGTAGTTAATGAAATAATAGATTTTCCATGCTAAAAGCCGTTATCCTATTTAAGATAACGGCTTTTTTATTGAGACTATTTAACAAATTAACTTTAAAGCGACAATTTTAAAAAAATATTCTAAAGCAGTAAGGTTGATGTCTTTGTTTATAACCGGGTCGTATAGTCAGTATTAATATCATCAAGGGTGCCAAACACCTCAGCGCGATTGACGATTTCTGTTGCCCATGCACGGTGCGTGGCAGGCTCGAGCATGGTATCGTTATATTTAAATACCGCTTTTGCCTCGCTATGCAAGATCGCCTGAGCTTCATCTAACGTGCTTAACGGCACGCAATACGCTTGCTGTACCAAAGCAATCTGACTTGGGTGAATGACCGTTTTGCCGACTAGTCCCAAGTTTACATCACGCATCAGCTCTTTCATAAACAGCGTTGGCTGCTCTAAGTATTCAAATACAGGAGCGGTAAGATAAAAACCATGCGGTACAAAGCAGCCAAGCAGCTGATAGGCGAGCGTACCAATCGGGGTGTCATAGACGATGCTATTTTTAGGACGGCGCAAACGTAGCGCTGCAAATAAATCGTTACCGCCGATACGCAGGGCAAATACTGGCTGGCTAAAAGCTTCTTTAAACCCAATCGCCAATTCTTGATTGTGATGAGGGTTAAACAGCGCTGCCGTCTCAAGCGTTGGCATCAATAAATGCTCAGTGCTTAAATTCTGAGACGCCATGCGCCAATTAGATAAGCTATACATATCAACTTTTGGCATAACAAAACCATCGACCAAATCAATATGGGCAAAATTTGATAGCTGTTCTAGCATGGCAGGATGGCGCGGGCGTACAAATACCAGCGGGCGCGTTGGCTGTTCAGGATGTATCTCGGCTTGCTGTGTCGGCTCATTAATACTATCGACGTGCGTCGCCCATGTATACAGCAGCGTTTGCAAGCGATCGAGTGCCAGCTCAACATCGCTATGGCTGACCGCATCTTCTAAACAGATAATAATACTGTTAATCTTCGGTAATTTATCACGCGTAATGACTTGCCAAATATCTTGCCGCGTCGCAGGCATGTAAAGGCTGGCACCCAACTGATATGGATGATGGGTGTGCGGCTTGAGCATCGCATGACGCTCAGTAATCAGGTGGGCATAAGACTGATTGTTGTTATAAAGGTTGGACTCGTTGTGGGGCATATCGGACATAGTTGGCATCGTAAATAGTGATAAATGAATGGTTATAGAGACAAGCTCATAGCGTAAGAGCGCATGATAAAAACAACGGCGCTAACGCAATGCATCATGAGCGATCTGTTACACGTTGTTTGATCAACGTAATCGCTTGATAGGGGAGTATTTTAGCACCTAATACCATGATATTAATATTGCGCTGCGCACATAAATGCCTCAGTAGTACCGTATCAGGATGTTCGGCGGTTGCCAGCAAGATGCACTCAGGATCGCGGCGTAATATCGCCCGTGTCGCCTCTGCAATGGTCGGCTTAATACGGTTGCGATTGCTAATATTATACTCTGCTGCCAGTGTATTGATTAAAGCAGCGGTCTGGTAGCGAGGTTGCTTAAACGTTTGCAAGTATTGGGGAGGCGTAGACAATGCCCGCCGCGCAGTATCAATATGATCAATAAAAGCTAAGCTATGATCTACCTGAACCAAGTTATCGTAAAAGACACTACGATGTAGCCCCGATTGTGGCTCAGTATATAAACTGCGTGATATCAGTCCCGATACGGTGCTGTTCAATAAACCTGAAGGAATCAACCAGTCTTCCTCACTCGCTGCCAGCCAAGCAACGCCCGCGGGATCAGCAAGGGTTAATAAGGGAATAACATCCTTACCCTGATGAAAAATATTAGCAAAATATGGATGACTAGGATCGCTAAAGACTTCTAAGCTGCGAGCCAACTCTTGATAAATGGCTCCTTTACCGGTCCAGCCATCGACGAAGATGATGGGGCTATTTGGATAAGCGTCCAATATCATTTGCAAAGCAACCGAATCAAGACCGCGATCACGAATGATGCTGATACCATAATGTACGCTTGGCACAGCATAGCTGCTATCTTTATCTGTTAAAGCACGCTGCAATAATACGCCAACGGGTAAACCAGCTCGTACTAAGCTGACTAATACTAATGGGCACTTGTCATTGGCAGTTTGCTGAAAAGTATGATGCAGCCTATAAGCCAAGTTAGCAATATCAGTCGCGGTTCTGGTTGTTCCTTGCTCTAATGCTTGCTGATACAATTGCTCGTGTATGGCAGTTGGTGCTTGCTCTAACGTCAACATGTCTGAATAATGACGCTGACCGCTTTGAATCAGCGCTTCTTTTTGGCTAACCGGTACATCGGCAACTGACGCTTTATCGACGATATCGAGTAGTACGGTCACATCGCTGGCAAGATAGCTGCCTGAGCCATATGTCTCCAGTTTTTGAATATTAGGGTTCGTCATATGATTGGTCATAAGATGTTTTCTACTTCTATAAATAGTGGTTATTATTATAGTTATTTAGATTTAAAAGCGATTAAACGCTGAGAATAATTGAAGATTAAAAGTTAGTAAAAGTTAGTAAAAGTTAGTAAAAGTTATTGAACGTTCAGAATCACTGAGAGCTAAAGCTATCGTGCAACTGACCATGATTGGGCATACCGTACCAGTCAAGCAGTTGCAGAAACGGTAAATCTGCCAGACTGTCACCAAAACCGAAGCTTGGTCGCTGAATGTCTAAATGATGGTCTAATAAAAACTGCACTGCATGATGCTTATGAACTGCGTGCGGCAATATCGCCAGATTATTTGCATTCACATGCACATAAAAATCTTCTTCAAAACCACGTATTAACGTTGGCAATTTTTTAGCTAGCTCTACTAACGCTTGATGGTTTTTTTGCGCATGCTTGATAGCCAGATAAATGGTTAGCTGTTCATTCGCAGTACCATCATTAAAGCTATCGATATGCGGTGTAAATACCAGATGGCTGCTGTCATTTTTACTATAATTGGCAAATAATTGGCTTAACTGCTGTAGTTTATCTTGCAATGGTGCAAGCTTACTATGCATACGCTGTTGCCACTGTGCTTGTAGCGCATCGTCTTTATCAAGAATAATCGCACCATGAGTTAAGACTTGCCAACTGTCAAAAGGCAGCTTAACGCGTTTAATTTCCTGACGATCCCGTGCTGTAACGACTATCAGTTCAGTGCTGGCCAGTAACCAATTAAAGAAAGCTGCTTGACGCTGACTCATAAAGCTTAACGGCTCACCTTGTTTATTTACCGTGGCGCAAACTAAGTTTTTAGGTTCAGCCGTTGGCAAATCCCATGCATCAATTTTACGTTGGGTCTGAAAGAGCGTATCGTCCAAATCCATTAGCGTATAAGGTTTGATAATGTTTGAACTAGGTTGGAAAAATGGGGAGGTCATTAGGTTTTCCAAAAATAGAATAATGGTAAGGCTGTTGAGATACAGCTTAAATATGGATATAAAGCGCTGATTTTTAGCATTGCCAATAAACCATCTAGCAAGCCTTAGCCAAATGCAGACAGTATAACGATAATCATAAAAAAGGTCAGAATAAATCGGTAATAAAAGCGCAAAATTAATGCAAGAGGATTGGATGTAACCAGTTTGGGGTTGGGCAGATGAATTTGAATGACCAGAAGATGAAATGCTGCGTTATAAAAATGGGTTAGAGGTGATTATAGCTATAAATTTTATAAACTCAGAAAATTCAGTGAGTAAGTTTCTGAGTTTATAAAGGCGTAATTACCCAGATAATAGGACGTTCCGTGGCTAGTAAGGAGATTCATTATAGACTCAGCAACAATCACCGTCCTATGTTTAAACTATTATCTTGAAGAAGAAAAATATATTTGAGCATGCTATCCATATATCTCTTCTAGTCTTAAACAAGAGACCAATCGTCCTTCCCATTCGCGCAGCTCAGGTTCAATTTCGCGACATATTGGCTTAGCATAGGGACAGCGTTTATGTAGTGCGCAGCCACTCGGGGGATTCAGCGGACTGGGTAATTCACCGTGTAGGGTCAGCTCTTTTTTATGCCCCGTTACCGAGGGCGCTGCCGAGAGTAAAGCGATGGTATAAGGATGCTTTGGATCATTATAGATAGCGTCTTTAGCACCGTGCTCAACGGCCTTGCCTAAATACATCACCATCACATCATCTGCTACATGGCGTACCACAGAAAGGTTATGCGAGATAAAAACATAGGCGGTATGATATTCATCTTGCAAGTCCATAAATAAATTCAGTACTTGCGCTTGAATAGAGACGTCAAGGGCGGATGTTGGTTCATCGGCGACGACAATCTTAGGGTTAAGCATCATAGCACGGGCGAGGGCGATACGTTGGCGCTGACCGCCAGAAAACATATGCGGATAGCGCCCTGTATGCTCAGGACGTAGACCGACGTTTTTCATCATTGCATGGACTTTGGTGCGTTTTTCTTCTTTACTCAGCGTCGTATGAATGTCTAAAGGTTCGGTCAACTGAAAACCAATGGTATGGCGTGGATTGAGACTACCATAGGGATTTTGGAACACCATCTGAATCTCAGTACGTAAGTTTTTAAGCGAGCTTCTGTTATAGCTTGTAGTTGCCTCATTATTAATAAACAGTTCGCCACTGGTCGGCTGCTCTATCAAAGTCAGCTGGCGTGCTAAAGTAGACTTGCCACACCCTGACTCACCAACGACCGCGAGAGTTTTACCGGCTTCTAGCTCAAATGAGATGCCATTTAATGCTTTGACGAACGCTTTACCTTTTCCTAAGCCTAGAGACACTTGATAGTGTTTCTGTAGGTTATCTGCCTTTAAAACAATTTTATTACTCATGTTGCAGACTCCAACGTAGCGGTCTGAGCAGTCCGAGTAGGATGTTCAGGAAGGGTAGAGTGGATACAGCGGACTTCGCCATTTGGGGTTTTTAAAATGGGTGGCGGTACCTCGCAAGCGGGTTCTTTATAGGGGCAGCGCGGGGATAGCAAGCAACCTGTCGGACGGTCATATTGACTAGGCACTACACCTGGCAAGCTGTTTAATCTGTCTTGTCCAACCGCAAGTTCAGGAATCGCTTGGAGTAGAGCCTCGGTATAAGGATGAGCAGGTTTTTGAAATATTTCTGGTACTGTACTAGTCTCGACCACTTGACCGGCATACATAACGGCGACATCGCGAGAGTTTTGCGCCACTAAGCCCAAGTCATGAGTGATAAGCACCATTGCCATTTGCTTTTCTCGCTGCAGGCGACCGAGCAAATCCATGATTTGAGCCTGAACCGTCACGTCGAGAGCGGTTGTCGGCTCATCAGCGATAAGTAGTTTCGGCTCGCAAGCTAGCGCCATTGCAATCATCACTCGCTGACTCATACCGCCTGAGAGTTGATGCGGATAGACCCGTAGACGGTTCTTAGCATCTGGCATTTCAACCAGCTCTAATAATTCTAAAAGACGCTGTCTTACTGCTGCGCCGCGCAAGCCAAGATGAGTGGTTAATACTTCGCCCATTTGCATCTCGACCGTGAAGCTTGGATTCAAGCATGACATGGCGTTTTGAAAGATCATCGAAATATCTTTGCCGATGATCTTGCGCTTTTGTTTTGCTGGCATAGTTAAGAGTTCTTTGCCATCAAAGTTGAGACGATCGGCAACGACAGTGGCAGAAGATGGCAGAAGACCCATTAGCGCCATCATAGTGACCGATTTACCAGATCCAGATTCACCGACAACCGCGACAACCTCTCCTTGTTTTATTTTTAAAGAAACATCATCGACCGCACGAAATGCGCGTGCTCCCTCACCAAAAGTAACGGATAGATGCTCAATATCGAGGAGTAATGGATTATCGGTGGCAAGGTTATTCACTACTGGTTTATTCACGTCAAAGCTATTTACTTGAGAATCGTTCATTAAGACACCTGCTTCAATTTTGGATCTAAGGCATCGCGCAGACCATCACCCGTTAGATTGATGGACAATGCGGCCAAGAAAATCGCCACACCCGGCCAAATCGCTAACCACACATTGCTCTGGATATATTGACGCGCAGTACCTAGCATCGCACCCCACTCAGCATCAGGTGGTTGAACACCGAAGCCTAAGAAACCAATCGCGCCAGCTTCCAAAATAGCAGTAGAGAAAATCATGGTCGCTTGGACGATTAATGGTGCCATACAGTTGGGTAGTATGGTGATGAACAACAATCTTAAGACGCCTGCACCCATGACTTGTGAGGCAATAAAATACTCACGTTGCAGCTCAACCATTGCCGTCGCGCGGGTCAACCTAATAAAAGGTGGCGTACATACCAATGCAATCGTGATAATGGTATTGGTCATCGAAGGCCCTAAGATAGCGGCAATGATGATGGCAAGCAGCAGACTAGGATAAGACATCAAGATATCATTCACTAGCATGACCGCTTTGCCCCAAACCTTTGGCCAAAAGGCAGCACTTAGTCCTAACGATACGCCTACAATCATCGCTATCGAGGTGGCACTTATTCCGATAAATAATGAATAACGTGCGCCGTGCATGACGCGCGAGAGGGTATCACGACCCGCATCATCGGTGCCCAAAAAGAACATCGAATCACCGCCACTAAAGAAGGATGGTGGTAGCTGCTCTTTGCCAGTAAATAATTCATAAGGGTCATAAGGCGCAATAGCAGGGGCTAAGATTGCAACGACGACCATCAGCATTAAAACGATAAAACCCAGTACGGCGCCTTTATTTCGGCAAAAGGTGTATAAAAACAGCTGCCAAGACGTTGGTGGTTTGGGTGCGACCTGCGCAACGTCGGAAGGAATTACAGAAGGCTTCATTGGATATTCCTTTAGTGAATCAGACCTTGTTTTACTCCACTGGCTTGCTTACTTTATTGGGCTAAGTTGCTCATTTAAATTGCTTATTGCTTGAGCTAACTTATAGCATGCTTGTCTTAGGCAAGCTGAGTAATACAAACTGAGGGATACAAGGTCATCATGGGCACTATGGGTAATTATTAAAAACTATCAATAGCTATTGCAGATACAGTCACGATTTATTAGAAATGCGTCAAAAATGTATCAAGTGGGCTTCACTCTAACAATAGACTATGAAGAATGGCGAATTCTAGGATTTATAAATCCATATAAAATATCGATCATTAAGCTCACTAAAATCAGTGCGGTGGCGACCAATAAAATACCATTTTGTACAATGGGATAATCACGGGTAAAGAAGCCATCTAACAACCAGTTGCCAACGCCCGGCCAACTAAAGATAGTCTCGGTAATAATGGCACCAGCCAGTAACGTCGCCATCTGCAATCCCACTACGGTCACCACAGTAATGAGCGCATTACGCATCACGTGAATTAAAATCACACGTTTCGGTGACAAGCCTTTGGCTCTTGCGGTACGCACATAATCTTCGTCTAACACCTCAAGCATCGCCGAGCGCGTCATACGGGCAATCATAGCTAGAGGAATGGTAGATAGAGCAACCGAAGGTAAAATGAAATGTTTAACAACGTTCCAAAAGGCGCCGGGCTCACCAGAGCTTAAAGAGCCTAAGAGCCAAGAACCATATAAAGGTTTGACGTCTAGGAACTGTGCGACAGAGATGACACCAGAGACAGGTAGTAGACCTAAATAATGAGCAAAGATACCCGTTAAAATAGGACCAAGTAAGTAGATAGGCATAGAGTAGCCGGCAAGTGCGCCAGACATTAACGTGTAGTCGATCCATGTGCCTCGACGCAATGCAGCAAAAATACCTAGGCTGATACCAACCACACTTGCTATCGTAATCGCACAAAGCGCCAACTCTAATGTCGGTACAAAATGCGCAAAAAAGTCCTGCAATATCGGTGTGCGAGTACGAAAAGATTCACCAAAGTTACCCTGTAGTATCCCAGTAAGATAATCCCAATATTGTACGGGTAAGGGTTTATCTAGACCAAGGCGGGCTAAAGCCTGTGCATGTAGTTCAGGATCAACCATACGTTCTCCCATCATAATCTCAACCGCATCACCAGGTACGAGACGAATGAGAATGAAAGTCGATAGGGTTAAGCCGATATAGACAGGAACTAAGATTAAAATCCGGCGTAGAATGTAAAGTAGCATAGCTCGGCTCGATTTTATAAAAGTGGCTTTTACCAGATATAGCTTAAGCTCAGACAAAGAGGGCTGGAACAGAATCTCTGAACCAGCCGCAAACGTATATAAAGCAATGACTATCAAGTAAAAGGCGTCACTAGGGTTTGTTAGGTACTGGTATTGAAGCTAATACCAATGCCTCATGCAGCACTAGTATTAGCTAAGGCTATTTAATAGCTTTATTCAATATCAACGCCATCAAAGCGAATGGAGCCGAGTGGGCTAATTTTGTAGTCTTTTACATTAGGCGTGGTTAATACCGTCACGACTGAGTTAGCAACTGTCGTCCAAGGTAATTGGTCCTTAAAGATAACCTGAGCTTGCTTGTAATTGGCAATACGCTCATCTTGGTTGGTATTCGTACGTGCATCCATCACCAACTTATCAAAGTCTTTATTACACCAGCGAGAGTAGTTGTTGCCACCGACCGCATCACAAGATAATAGAACGCCTAACCAGTTATCAGGATCGCCATTATCGCCAGTCCAACCAGCTAGGATAGCTTCAGGCTCGCCTTTAGCGGCACGCTTTAGATACTCGCCCCACTCATAGGTCACAAGCTTGGCTTTAACCCCAACTTTAGCCCAATCCGATTGAATCATTTCTGCCATGAGCTTGGCATTGGGGTTATAAGGGCGTTGAACGGGCATATACCATAAGTCGATTTCTAAATCTTTAGCCCCCGCTTCAGCCAATAAGGCTTTGGCTTTTTCGATATCGTAAGGCGCGTCTTTAATTTCATCATTATAGCCCCACTGCGTTGGTGGCATTGGGTTGGTTGCTTTGATACCAGCACCTTGATACACCGCATTGATGATAGCGTCTTTATTAATCGCCATATCAAGAGCTCGGCGAACATTCACATCTTTAAGCTCTGGTTTTTCCGTGTTATAGCCTAAGTAACCGACGTTGAAGCCAGCCTCATCTAGAACATTTGCTTTGCCAGATTTTTTGGCAGAATCCACCTCAGATGGGTTGGCATAAGCTGAGACATTACATTCGCCAGCTTGTATTTTCTGTGCGCGAACCGCAGAGTCTTTAGTGATGACAAAGACGAGGTTATCGATATGAATATCGTCTTTATTCCAGTAGTCAGGGTTTTTGCTATAACGAATCTGCGCATCTTTTTGATACGAGTTAAAGATGAATGGTCCGGTACCTACAGGCTTGGTATTTAGGTCAGCGGCTTTACCAGCATCTTGTAATTGCTTGGCATACTCTGCAGAATGCACATAGGCAAATGGCATCGCTAGATTTTGTAGGAAGGGGGCATTAGTCTCGGCTAGAGTGATTTTAACCGTATAATCATCAACTTTTTCTACCTTGTCGATAATATCAGGTAAGCCCATGTCTACTGAGTACGGGAATTCAGCCGGATAGTCTTTATTAAACGCAAAGCCTGTATCGGTCAGACGTTCGATAGTAAAGATAATGTCATCAGCGTTGAAGTCACGCGTTGGGGTGAAGTAATCGGTCTTGCCGAATTTCACACCTTTACGTAAATTGAGGGTATAAGTCTTGCCGTCTTCGCTGATTTCCCAGCTTTCTGCTAAGCCTGGCTCAATTTCGGTTTCGCCACGTTTGAACTGTACGATGCCGTTAAAAATAGGATAAGCACTGGCATCAAAGTCAGTGCCGGCTGTATATTGTGCAGGGTCAAAACCAGCTGGGCTACCTTCTGAGCAATAAATTAAGGTCTTCGCGGCTTTGGCATCGCTACCGGCATCTGCAGTTTTGTCGGCGGTTTTATTGTCGCCACTACAGGCGCTGACGCCTAAGGTTAAGGCTGCTAATAAGGTGAGCTTGAAAAATGGAATTTGCATTATGATTACATCCTGTATAAACCGTCAGATAGTTATCGATGAATAGTACGACAACGACGATAGACACCGTTGATATCGAACTCTAATCGATAAACCTTTAATTCCTTTTAAAGTATTTACCAATTTAAATTATTTCAGGTCATCACAAATTATTTAGAGTGTTAGATTTAAAGGTAACTTGAGAACGTTCCTTTCAAGTTTTTAATCTTCTAATAATTGAGCGGTTGGGAACTGAATAAGCAAATTAATAGACCGAATATATATGTAAATATAAGGTTAAGCAAGATGTCTACAACGTAAATATGAATTTTTTTATGCTATAGACATCTTTTTTATTATGGATTCTGGAATTAATTGCCTTAAAATCAAAGTTCTATACAAGTAAACTTTATTTTAGAAAGAATATCAAGCAATCTAACCACGTTTTTATTACGGCTATGAATCCATTAGCCGTAACTATTCGTATTCATGTTTATGTTTGTGTTAAATAAAGGGTTATGTGGGACTCACTATTAACACATTATCTAGACCGTGCCACAGTGGATCAACACTATCAGCGGACGTTTCCACGCACAATACAATCAAATCCCATTGATGAGGGTCAACGTTATAAACAAAGTTGGTCATACCAAGCCCGTAATTATCATTAAAGCTTAACATCGCGCTAATACCGCCACCAAGCGCAATCGGTGAGCGGGTTAATGCACTAAACTTAATCGTGCGATGATTAATAACGGTATCGGCATTATCGACATTGCTGTTTTGCTCAAGCCATTCCGCCAATAAAAATGGCAACCATACAAATTCATTACTGCCCAATACCAGAATTCTTGTTGGCAATTGTGCGTGATCAAGCTGGCTTTGCTGATTAAAGATGGTCAGTGTTTTTTTAAAGCTCGCTAAATAATCATCAAAGCCATCCGTACTATTTAACGTGGGGAAACGTCCCCAATTACCGGTATGACCCAATGCTTGACTACCAGCCTCGGTCGTATCAACCGATGGCATAATGATAGGCTCAGGATTGGGCGCATCCGTCCAACGCCAAGCACCAGACAGCAAATGGTGACGGTAAAAATCAATATTTGGTAAGCGGGTAGCAATCGTATCATCAGTGTTAGCGTCGGCTTGATTCTGATTTAAAGACCAATCAACCAAGGTTGTGAGATGCACTTGCTCTAGTTGGGTCAGTCCTGCTTCACGCAATGCGGTGACGACATTGACGCAAGTATTGCCCGTTGATGCTTCATCATCGACCATAATTAGGGTCTTGCTCGCTAGCAGCTGCGCTTGGGTTACTTTATCGGCACTCTGATAAATTAAATGCTGACTGGCATGACTGTGGTCTTCACTAAAAGTGGTTAATAAAGTATGGGAGTTACCCTTAGCATCATTGTGCTGGGCGTGACGGGTAGAGTTCAATAATAGTGCCTGCGGATAGCGTGTTTGTAATGCTTGGTGCACGCCTGCAGATAAGCCAACTGCCGTCTCTGCCATTCCAATGACCAAAATTGGCTCAGACAAATCATCAGGTACTAAGTTTGCCAAGTCAGTAAAGGAATCACGCATGATGCTTGGTGCTACTGGAATATGACGACCTAAGACTTTCGACACAAACAAAAACGCGCGTTTTGGGTTGATACGCTGCGCGAAATCGAGCAAGTCTTCTAGTTGATAGCTGTCATATTTTTCTACGTTATTGTTGTCTGTAGCCACATTGGTTTGATAGATTAGATCAAGTGTGCCACGTGGCAGGGTAATGGTCGTGCTGTGTTGCTTATTTAACATTCATATTCCTTTGGACTTTCTATTCTGTAGATTCGGCGCGACTTATTAATCCTAAAAATGAGCTCTAACAGTTCACCAGTTATAACGCTTTGATATGTCTTGCATATCAAACAATACTTACTTTTATTGCTTATCCTATTCTAGAATACCTTCCTCAGTATCTTCTTTAATTTTGACACTCATCATAATTGAGCGTACTTGGCAGGGTATTATTCGTTGAGCGATATCAGTGAGTTTAGGTTTATCGGTTAAGCCTAACCAGTAGGCAAAACCAATTTGGGTTAAATCGACGCCGCTATGGATGGTGTAACCGATGCCACCAGAGGGGCGGCTATTAATCTCAAGCACACGGTGCTGACCGTCATCATCGGCTTTGGTTTGTACACTGACGATACCATCGCAGCCAAAGGCTTTAATTAGTGGAATAACGACATCCATGACCGACTTTTCGTAGCCAATATGCTGAATTTTACCCGTTTTATAACGCGTTATAGCAGCCAGCACTTCGCCGTATTCACAGACGACATCGATAGAATATTCTTGCCCTGATAAATAAGGCATTAGTAACATGGGAATAGGGCGCTCATGCACCATTAGACTGTTTGCATAGGCATTTATAAACTGCGCTGTATTAATTTTTTTCTCTTCAGTAAAGTATAAATGCTCAAAGCTATCGTACTGCTCACCATTGTTTTTGGCTAAATCTAGCCGCCAAAACCCTTGCGCAAAAATACCAGTCACTGGTTTAACACATAAGGGCTGATGACCGTGCTTGGCAAGTAATGCATCAAGCTCTGTGACATTATTAAAGCGCCAAGCCTCTGCCACTGGAATATCGTGCTGATGACATTGCTGCATAAAGGCAAACTTGTCATCTATTGCTTCTAACGCCGCTACGCTCGTTGCCCCTGTTAATAAACGGATACCTGCTGACGCAAATTTTTCGCGATGAGCTTCATAATCAATACCATTGCGTCCAGTAAGTAATACTTTAACGTTGTTATTTTTGGCTTGTTCTAAAACAAACTCCCAACGCGGCATCAAGGGCTCAATAGGTGCGAACATTGCTTGCTCATCGCTATCTGCGGCGCTTGCAGATGGCTCGCGGTAAACAAAATCGGCAAATTCAAAAATCTCAGGTCTATTATGGCGGTGTGAAGCGATAATGCTAAATGGTATGTCAGATTGGGCTTTTAGTGTTTGCAAGCTGGCTAACATATCACGCTGGCTTGACTGACCTTCAGCTAACCAAGCGGCAGGTGACATTGTATGATGACTATCGTTAGCAGGGGTTTTCATAATTCTCTCAGCGTTAGCATAAATTTATAGAGTTAAATAACTTGGTATCAGCATTGATATCGACTGCACAAAACGATTAAGTGATAAGTGATATTCAGAAAGCAGTGAGCATAGCAATAACGTAAGGCGCGATACAGTATCGGTTAAAATAGGGTTTATTATATACAAATGCTAAGCGTTATAAATGCGGCTGACAAAATAGCATTAAGTATTTGTAAAAATATTTTTGCAGGGTTGTTAACACTTTGTTGAACGGCCGTGCGCTTTAAAAATCAGCCGTTATCCATGCTACTATATAGCGATAGTTAACATCGCACATACTAGCAAATAATAAATAACGCAAAGGATAAATGATGAGCCAAGTTCAACCTCAAAAACTGATTGCTGGTGCCAATGCGCCGCTGCCAACGGATAATATTAGCATTCGTATTTTAAGCCAAAGCGCCATTGATTGCGCGGCTTATCGCCTGACAGCTGAAGGTAAAGTACGTGGTGATGGTGACATGATATTTTATGGTCAAACGCGTAGCGATGATAGTAGCGTTAGCTTCCGTGGTCATGATAGCGATGGGTTTTTTGATATCAATTTACCTGCGCAACCTGTGAGTATTGAGAAGATTGCCCTCGCATTTTCTAGCGCGCACACGTTGGCTCAAGTCGGCGATGTAGATATTCAGGTTTTACAAGGCAGCCAAGTACTGATGACTTGCCAATTAAGCGCTGCTGGACGTAATGAAAAAGCCATTATCTTAGCAGAATGCTATCGTCGTCAGGGCAGTTGGAAGTTCCGCTTTATTGCGCAAGGTTTTGAAGGCGGTCTTAAACCTTTGTCTGAGCATTTCGGTGTTGAAATTGCCGATGATGCGCCTGCTCAAAGCCAATCTCAATCTATCAATACGCAAAAGCCAATCAATACCCAAAAATCAGGTAGTACCCCTCAAACCAGTACGCCACCGCCCATTTCTTCAAGCCCTTCAATCAACCTAAGTAAAATCACCTTAACCAAAAACCAATCTAGCATCAACCTAACTAAGCGCGATGATTTTGGTAAAATCTCTGTCAACCTAGATTGGAACCAACGTCCAGATGTGAGCAAACAAGCACCCAAAAAAGGCTTGCTAGGCGACCTATTTAAGCAGCATAAAGCTTCTGGAATAGATCTTGATGTTGGGGCGATGATTCATCTAAAAAATGGTGAAAAGACCCTTATTCAAGCTTTGGGGAATCGCTTTGGTAGCTTGCAGTCAGCGCCTTACGTGTTATTACGTGCCGATGATAGAACCGGACAAGTCAGCGGCGGTGAATGGCTCGATATTAATGGGCAACACTGGTCGCAGATTGAGGAAGTCTTTATCTTTGCTTTTATCTATGAAGGTGCACCAAATTGGGCGCAAACAGATGGGGTGGTGACCATTCATGTACCAGACCAACCACCGATTGAAACCCGCTTGACAGAAGGGACAGGTAACTTACCGATGTGCGCTATTGCGCGTCTGGTCAATCAACAAGGCAGTATCAATGTTGAACGTATTAACCAATACTTTAAAGGCCATCAAGAGATGGATAAAGCCTTTAATTGGGGCTTTAGTTGGAAACGTGGCAGTAAATAAAGACTCTATTTATATGCTTGAATCAAGATAAAAAATCAGCCCATCTATCATAGATGGGCTGATTTTTATGCATAGTATTTATACAGCATAAAACAATACATCATCTCAAAAGCTCTACCTACCGCTATTAAGCATGCGGTGTGATAGCCGGCATTAAGTCATGAAAAGTACGACCAGAAGCGGTTTCGCCAATGGCGTGCATTTTCCACTCATTATTATGGCGATAGACCTTTGCCATAATCATCGCCGTATGAGTACCTTGTGACGATAAGTTATAGCGCGCCACTTCAGTGTTATTGTTGGCATTAACGATACGACAGAATGCGTTTTCAACGGTTTCAAACGTCTGGCCAGTAAAGCTATTTACGGTAAATACCAGGGATACTACATTCGCTGGAACTCTCGAGAGATCGACATTGATGACTTCGTCGTCGCCGTCTCCATCACCAGTGCGGTTATCACCAGTATGCACGATACTACCATCTTTTGATTTTAGCTGGCTGAACCAAATCGCATCGACGGCTTGTTTGTTGGCATCAAACATAATGCATGAGGCATCTAAATCGATCGAGTCGCCGCCGCTGCCGCCGCCAAATAACTTGCCTAAAAATCCGCCTTTTTTCTCTTGTTGGCCTTGGAAAACATCCCAACCTAAACCCAGCTTTACTTGAGTAAGCTCACCGCCAGCTTCTTTGCTGAGGGAGATTTTTTGACCCTTTTGTAAACTAACTGCCATGGTAAAATCCTTATAATAGTAATTTAAAAAAGTGCTATAAAATATTGCCAAGTAATCCGCTATTGCCGCCGCGACCGCCTGAGCTGGTACCTAAGATACTTTGTAGCCAGCCTTGATAGCTGTCACGATTGCGCGAGCAGATAATGACTTTGCCAGTTCCTGAGAAATTTAAAACCATCCCTTCGCCGCTAGTGACCGAATTGATGATATTGCCCATAAAACCTTTTTTCTTACTGGTGGCGACCGATAGCTTGTATTCCAAACGCGAATCCCAGCAGACCACATGACCGTTATCAATGATGACATCTTTGCCAGGTTCGACATCAATCTCAAACAATGAGCCAAAGCCTGATACCACTACCTGACCTTGACCTTGGGTTTGCATCACCATAAAGCCCCCTGTGTCGCCAAAGATAGCGCCGCCTAAGTTACGCTGAATTTTAGCTTTGATATCGACACCCGTTTGTGCCGCGACAAATGCACCGTCACTAAGCGTATATTGCTGCGCGCCGACATCAAGTATTTGCATATCACCATCTAGTGTAGGGGCTAGCAGACAATCACCCTCACCATTGACGGCCTCAATTTGCTGTTGAAATAAGGACTCATCATTAGCAAAACGGCGCATCAGTGACTGCATCAAACCACCTTGCAGCTTACCTTTAAGCTCAAGGTTCGATTCCATCATCACCATAGCATTGGCTTCGCAATAGATTGAATCGCCTTTTTTTAGGTTGCAATGCAAAAAAGGTTCGATAGTGCCGATTAAGCTAAAGGTTGCGGCCATAGGGTACAAATCCTTATTCTAATTGCTTGAATTGAGGTGTTAAGTTTTTATTTTTTTAAATAATTTTTTATAAAAACTGGTGTTTTTAATTTAAGCCAGCCAATTACATTTAAAGCCATCAAATGCTTTAAAAAGACGCACTTGATGGCTTATCTCTATCGCAATCAAATAGTCGATTGCGATAATAGTCTTACGGATAGTTATCGTATAAAACCATGACGTTAATTTTAACGTTAAACGTTTACACCATAAGAAGCCGCTAATGGTCCAAGACCACCGCTAAAGCCTTGACCAACTGCGCGGAATTTCCAGTCACCGCTATGGCGATATAATTCACCAAAGATCATTGCCGTTTCAGTGCTACCGTCTTCTGATAGGTCATAACGTGCAATTTCAGCTTCGCCATTGTCATTGACCACACGGATATAAGCATCACCAACTTGACCAAAGTTTTGGTTACGGGCTTGGCCTTCATAGATGATGGCACAGATAGCAACTTTGCTGACGTCAGCTGGGATACTAGCTAGGTTGATTTTGATTTTTTCGTCATCGCCGTCGCCTTCACCAGTACGGTTATCGCCTGTGTGCTCAACCGCACCGTTGTCTGACTTTAAGTTATTAAAGAAGATAAAGTCTTGGTCGTTACGGACTTTACCTGCTTCATTGACCAAAAAGCCAATCGCATCTAAGTCAAACTCTTGACCGTCAGTAGCACGTGGATCCCAGCCAAGACCGACCGTGATATTGGTTAAACCTGGCGCTTCTTTTGATAAGTTTACGTTGCCGCCTTTTGTTAAGCTAATAGCCATATAAATATCCTTTGGATTAATAATTGATGGATTGGGTGAATCAACATTTAATAAGAAAATAATTTATTAAAAAATTTACTAAAAATAGGGCAGTGCTGCTGAACGATACACCGATAACAGACCCACTAATAACAACTTTAGTTGCAGACCTGCTATCTATCTGTAAGCTATGTCCTGCCTATCATTACGTTTTACTATACTAAGCGTTTGCTTACTAAGCAAGGCGTATTTTGTGTGCTTACGATATGTTTACTAAGCGATAAGGAATGCTGCAGGTCTGATACTTTTTAACAATCTCAGCAATAATAGTTAAGATATTGTTATCAAAACTAAACTCATGGTTAGTGATACACTGCGACCAAAATATCACTATTAAATTAAAGTTGATTATAACGATTCTTTAACAGCTTTAACAATAAGACCGGAAATAAATCAGGCATAAAAAAACAGGGTATACCAATTGCTTGATATAACCTGTCATTGCTACGATGCTTTACTAAAGCTTTTTTTACTTATTAGGTCAACATAAAAAGTCAAACTAAAATTAAGTAATGGACTTTGCTTGTTGCTTGCGATAATTGAGTGACGCAACGAAAGCCCAACCAATAAAGGCAATACCGATAAGACCAGTAATAATCTCTGGCACATGGAATTTCACTGACAATAGCATAATAATTGCTAAAGCGCCGATGGCATAGTGTGCGCCATGCTCAAGATAGACAAACTCATCCAGTGTGCCTTTATCAACCAAGAAGATGGTCATCGAACGTACAAACATCGCACCGATTGCAAGACCAAGCATAATCACGATAACGTCATTGGTAATCGCAAATGCGCCAATTACGCCATCGAAACTGAACGAGGCATCAAGGACTTCTAAGTATAAGAAGCCGATAATACCGCCTTTCATAATCGCACTGGTCGCGGCAGCACCCGAGCCATTTTCTTCGTTTTCTAAATCTTCTTCAAGGTCACCCTCAAGCATACCAGAAACAACCTGTACGCCAAGGTATACCAAGATACCCCAAACGCCAGCGATTAGAACCGCAGCTGATTGATTAGGGTTGGCAAATGATACTGCAATCATCAAGACAATAAGCGCTACAAACACGCTCATGGCATCGACTTTACCCAATTTTGCCAAACGGCTTTCGAGCCAGTCAAACCAATGCACTTCTTTATCGTCAAAGATAAAGTTTAAGAACACCAATAATAAGAAGATACCGCCAAAAGCTGAAATTTCAGCATGGTGTGCTAACAGTCTTGCTGAATATTCTTTCGGATCGTTTAAGGCTAAGTCGACCACTTGCATAATACCAAGGTCGGCAGTCACTGCAACGATGACAATAGGGAATACCAAGCGCATACCAAATACAGCAACTAAAATACCGACGGTTAAGAAAATCTTTTTCCAAAATTCGTCCCAGCCTTTAAGAACTGAGGCGTTGACCACTGCATTATCAAATGATAATGAAATCTCCATGACGGCCAAAATAGCGGTAATAGATAAGGTGGTTATCATACCGCCTATACCGCCGTGTGAATATCCCCACCATGCCGCTACCGCTAGGGCAATAATAGTGAAGATAAAGTCTAAATAAAAATGTCTCATGACACATCCTGTCTGGTTGCATAAAGCTAAGGTCGGTCTATTATAAACACAAACCGCAAAAAAAGCGGTTATCGCTAACCACTTTTTTGCACAATTCTAAACGAAACACAAAGCATTACCAGTCTTTTAGCTATGAATAATTGTGACTATTTTGCAACCATGTTTTACCGCCAAAATAGCGGCTCATGGTGACTATGCACAGATAGCTAAGACCTGCTTTATGTTTTGGACGTGATCATTTTATTAAGGTTGACTAAAGGTAAGGATAAGATACCGATATACCTATAGATATTAAGTTATTACCTTAATATTTGTATTAGATATCGACGCCATACTGTTGACACATGGCTTGCAGACCACCTGAATAGCCTTGACCAACCGCGCGGAATTTCCATTCACCGTTATGGCGATAAACTTCGCCAAACACCATCGCTGTCTCAACAGAATAGTCTTCTGCTAAGTCAAAACGTACCACTTCAGTGCCTGTTTCTTCATTCACGACACGAATAAACGCATTGGCCACTTGACCAAAGTTTTGGCTACGAGCTGCTGCATCATGGATAGTCACGGTGACGACGATTTTATCGACATCAGCAGGAACTTGGGTGAGGTTGACTTTGACGACTTCATCATCACCATCGCCTTCACCCGTACGGTTGTCACCAGTATGCTCAACGGCGCCATTATCAGATTTAAGCTGGTTATAAAAGATAAAATCATGGTCGCCGCGTACTTTGCCCGCGGTGCTGAGTAAAAATACACTGGCATCAAGATCGAACTCAGCACCAGAGGTGGCGCGCTCATCCCAACCAAGACCGATAAGCAGCTTGGTTAAATTTGGATCCGTTTTGGTTAGCGATAAGTTACCGCCTTTATTAAGTGATAAAGCCATGGGATTGTCCTTGTTATTAGAGTAGGAAAGGTTTTAAGATTAACGTTATAAATATTAAAACTATAAAATTAAAGACTATAACTATATAAGTACAAGCGATAGCGGGATTGAAATGCACATAAAACCATCGCTTAACTATTACTTAGGAACGCTCTATCATAGCAACAAAAAATGACCCAATCAAAGCCGATTGGGTCATTGTTGTGTTTCATATCAGATTGAGCCTATGACTTTGGGTCAAAGTTCAGCTTACTGTCATTTTTCCGCTAATGTTCGTTTTTATTTCACCCATTCTAATCACTATCTTTCATCACTGTTTGTAATTAAAAGCTTTGGCGATGACGAATCTCAAAACTCTGATGAATCGGCTTTTTAATATCAAAATCAAAACCAATGGTTTTTTGGGTAATATCAATAATGTCGTAGCGCTCAGTTAACTGCTCATCGAGCTCAAAGCGGGTAAAGTTGTTCGAAAAATACAAAATGCCGTCAGCCGTCAAGCGATTCATCGCGCGATTAATGAGCGCCGTATGATCACGCTGCACATCAAAGGTACCTTGGAACTTTTTCGAGTTCGAAAAGGTTGGTGGATCAATAAAAATAATATCGAATTGCTCAGTATTGTCTTTAATCCACTCAAAAATATCGGCGGCAACGAATTGATACTTGTTTCGACTGACATCCAAACCATTGAGCACAAAGTTTTGTTTGCCCCAATCAAGATAGTTTTGTGATAAATCAACACTGGTAACTTTTTTCGCGCCAGCTAGCGCCGCATGGACACTTGCTGTGCAAGTATAAGCAAATAAGTTTAGGACGGCTTTGCCACGACTATTGTCTTTAATGCGCGCACGCATATTACGATGGTCAATAAACAATCCCGTATCGAGATAATCGGTAAAGTTGACATAGAAATACGCGCCATCTTCACGAGCGACATAAAACTTGCCACGTTTTTCGGTATTGCCCTGTTTGCTATATTGGTCATTACCCGATTGACGGGCACGAGTTTTAATGAAAATCTGTTCACGGTTAATACCAAAGACTTCACGAATGCCCATCAAGGCCAAATTAAAGCGTTTTTTAGCGGTCTCAGGTGGAATGGTTTTTGGTGGCGCGTATTCTTGCACGTGCACATAATCGCCATATAAATCGACAGCTACCTTGAAGTCGGGCAAATCAGCATTATAAACGCGTAAATTACTCACATTGTCTTTTTTAGCCAGCTTCTTCAGCTTGGCAAGATTTTTTTGCAAGCGGTTGATAAAGTCTTGTCCCTCTTCTACTTCAATCTCACGTTTTTCAAAGCGACTGACCAGATTACCTGTTTGCCCAGCAATCAATGTTCCATAGCGGAAATAAACCGTGATGGCACCATTATGACAACGCAAGGTTTTTGGCTCTTTAATTGGCAATATATCGACCTGTTCGACGTTAGACGCTAATATGCCCAACATTGGTGTTACACCACTACCTGCAAAACTGTCTTGTAGAATCATCCCAATCGCTTGATACAAAGGTTTAATCATCTCCTCATCACCCAAGCGCTCACCATAAGGTGGATTGGTAATGACCAGAGGGTTGCTTAAGCGCCCATCATCAACCAACGGCTTTAAGACGCGACTTAGTTGGTCAAGGGCGCGAGTCTCAAGGTCGAGTAGTGGTAATAAGTCCTGTAAACCTGCAGCAATAAGGTTTTTTTCTGTTGCCAAAATCGCGCCGCTATCGGCATCAAAGCCCAAAATTAGTGGTAAAGTATCTGGCTGCTCGTTGGTAATGGCCAAGGCTTCACGGAAACGGGTTTGTGCATCGTCAATCATTTCTTGCCATAGAGCATCGTCATGATGCTGCCATTGGTAAAAACCAAATTGATTGGCCGCTTTATCGATACCCACGGCATAATCGCAATGCATGAGTAATGCTTCGATAATAAAGGTGCCAGAACCACACATTGGGTCAATCAGAGCATTGTATAAAGGTGCATTACCTTCTTCATTTTTCTTATGCCAGCCTGCGCTGTAAAGCAATGCCGCTGCTAAGTTCTCTTTTAATGGCGCTTCGGTCATAGCGACACGGTAACCACGACGATGTAAACTGGTCCCTGATAAATCTAGATACAGCTCAGCTTGCTTGTCATTGACGGTTGCAAACACAGAAAAATCTGGGTTTTTACTATCGACGTTAGGACGGCTGTCATACACCTCATTAAAGGTATCGGCAATCGCATCTTTAATACGCAGCATGGCAAACTGCTGACTGACGGCGACACGTTTATCAACCGATAGACGAATGGCAAACGTTTGCTCTAAGCTAAACTGCTCCGTCCAATCAACCGATTTTGCCAAACCATAAAGCTGTTCTGCCACATCGTATTCAGTATTGATATTTTTGCGTTTAATCAGCATCAATACCCGCGACGCAACGCGCGACCATAAGCAAATGGTGTATAGGTCACGCAAGGTACCAGTCACCGCCAAACGACCGGTACTTTTGATGTCACTTGTAATACCGAAACTGGTCAGCTCAGTTTGTAGCGGTGCCTCAAGCCCATCGGCACAGGTGATAATAAGGTCAAGCGACAACTCTGCTGAAGCGGCTGGTAGAGAAGTGGGCGTGGTTGTTTCGGTCATACGGATACCTGTGGGCTAAATTGATAAATAATGCACATCATAAAATAAGATGTTTAACGGGCAATTTTACCATAATTACACCATGGATGGTTTAAAGTGGCATTGTTTAACAGGCTGTGTTTAAGATGCCGTGTTTTTAAAACATTACAGAAAGCACTGCTGTCTATCGTCAGCTTAAAAATATGATTCATCATTTGTTTTTAATATCATCAAGCCGTTAATTGCCGTCTTTTTTCAGCGATACTTCTTCTGTAACCAATTGGGTAGTGGTGGCAAATGGTTTGGTAGCGATAGGATAATCGACATCTTTTGGCATGAGCAGGCGCATATGCGGGTAAGGCGTTGAGATGTTCGCAGCATCAAAGGCACGTTTGATATGCTCTCGTAGCCCTTCTTTGATTTTTGGCATACGCGCAACTGCCGCAGGCTTGACCCAAAAACGCACGATAAAGAACACGCCATATTCGCCAATCTCGTCGACGGTCGCTGAGGTTTCAGGGCGTTTGAGTACCACTTCACTATCAGACAGTACCTGCAAAATAACCTCGCGTGCCTTATCGATATCATCTTCAAAAGCAATGCGCATGCGGATATCAAAGCGTATAAAGTTTTTCGAGGTTAAATTGGTGACCACAGAGGAGGCAACGTTTGAGTTAGGGATAATGACGGTAATATTGTCACGGGTTAAAACATGAGTTGTCCGTAAAGCGATAACCACGACGCGCCCTTCATTGTCATTGATATTTACCCAGTCACCTACTTGAAACGATTGCTCAAGCAAAATGGTAATGCCAGCGATAAAGTTGGCAAGCGTTGATTGGGCAGCAAAGCCGACGGCCAAACCGGCGATACCTAAACCTGCCACCAAAGAGACGATATCAAAGCCAAATTGTGCCATGACGCTGGCAAGCCCTAATACCAATAACAGCACGGACAAAATATTTTTGAGTAGCTGCTCGATAGAAGCATTCAGACCATAATGTTGCAAAATCTTATGAATGATTTGTCCCGATGACGTCCATAGAACATAATAGATACCCGCCCAAGTACTGGCCTTTGCAGTGGCTTTGACCGTCTCTGGCTCAAAATTAAGCTGACTCATAATGGCAATGAAACTGGTTACGATCCAAATATAGCGTAGCACTGAGCGGACAATTTTGGACCGGCGCTCATTGAGTCGAATTCTGGCTTTGCTTTTTTTGACAATGTAGATAGCAAGCCAATAAAAAAACCCCAATACCGCCAGCAGTATTAGGATTTTGATGCCCGTACTTACCAATTCTACTGATTTAGCTGACCAGTCTAAGGAGTCTTCCTCTATCGTGCCGCCGATAGCAAGGTATAGGCTAGTATGTAGGTCGCGAACAATCTCTTGAAAGAAGTCAGTAATACTAGCGATTGCCATTGTTTTATCCATGCAAGGTTTAAGGCTAAATAAAATAGGTATTGAAAAATTCTCATTATAAATTAACTCAAATTGCTCAGGAAAATCAAGTATGACCTCGAGTGCTTCGGGTGAGCATTTGAGCACTAACTTAAAACAACGAAGCATAATTCCATTAAATAATCTTGCTGCTAAGTCTTTTAAAAACGGTTTCTTAAGAGCAGTTTTTTAAAAGTACGCACTTAAAAGCAGATACTTAAAAATTGCCTTCCTGGGTATCATGCGACTGATAAGGTATCTTCATCAGTCGCTGAACATCATGCAATGCCGTACGCAAACCTTCTAGTATCGTCGGATGATAAAAAGGCGTATCAAGCATGTCTTTAACACTCAAATCGTTGGTAATCGCCATGGCCAATATATGCCCGATATACTCAGTATCAGGACCGACCATGCTCGCGCCTAAAATTCTATCGGTCTTTTTGCAACCATAAATATGCAATAGACCGCAGTTGACACCCATCACGCGGCTACGTCCTTGGTTGTCAAAACTCACTTTCCCAATCACATATTCAAGCTCTGGATCTGCTTGGATTTCGGGTAGCGACATGCCGACGTTAACGATTTGCGGAGAGCAGAATACGATAGAGAAAGGTGTGGTAGGAGGGCGAATATAGGCGTCTTTCTTATTGTCACATACTAAACTGCCAGCACTAAAACCTTCATCGCTGGCAACATGCAATAAAGGCAAATGAGCATTGGCATCACCAACGATATAGACTTCTAAATCACCGATTTTACCGGTTTTTTTATCAAGCTGTTTTGGACGGTTTTTATCATCAAGCTCAACACCTAGATTTTCAACACCTAATGTATCGATATTATTGCGACGACCTGTGGCAACCAGTATATATTCACCTTGCCACTGCTGTGCCGCGCCAGCACTATCTTCATAGTCAATAAATGCGGCTGAGCTGTCATGGCCTGCAACTGCTTGAGTGCCAACCTCGATAATTTTACTACCCAAATGCATGGTCAGCTCACGATTTAAACAATCAATGGCTTTATTATTAATATCATCGTCTTTTAGACCCGCCACGCGTTTGACACGATTAAACAAAGTAACGTTCACGCCTAAACGTGTAAAGGCTTGAGCAAGCTCTAAGCCGATAGCACCTGCGCCAACCACTGCTAGTGACTTTGGTAAATCAGGCAGCTCAAAGACGCTATCGGAGGTAAGTAACGTGTCGCCAAGCTTGTCAGCCCAACCCTCTGGGATAAAGGTTGAGCTACCCGTGGCCACGATAATTTTATCTGCTGCGATCAGCTCATCATTGATTTCAATTAAACCTTGTTTATTGATATGAGCACGACCTGCTATTTTTGTCTCTGCAGGCCAGCTTTCCACTTGCTCTTCAATGTAGCTGGCAAAATGACTGCGCTCAGCGCGGACCCGCTCCATAACTTGTTTGCCATCTATTTGTGCGCTGGCATGCACACCGAACTCGCCAGAATGATTGGCTTCATGCGCGCGGTCAGCAGCGGCAATCAATAATTTGCTAGGCATACAACCAACAGCGATGCAGGTCGTTGTCCAAAACCCCTCATTAATAATCAGCACATCGTCTTTTAGTTTTCTGGCTTGGCGAAAGGCGTTTTGACCGGCGGTACCGGCACCAATGACCGCAACAGATACTTTACGCGTCACTTTTTTGTGAGGGCTGTTGTCCGCAGCGCTGTCAGGCTGTTTATTCATATTATTCTCAAGTAAGGAGGATTTAATATTAGGTGATAGATTTGCACAAAAAAACTATGAAAAAGGCCATTAAGAAATTAAGGCGTTAACGTATTAAGTAAGCGCTCAGTATAGCCTGCAGCACGTAAATTGCGTTGCGCATGAGTTAGCGTGCCATTTTTATCAAAGACAAATGCTGAACGTACAAGACCTAAGGCAATGTTGCCGTACATATTTTTTTCTTTAATAACATCAAAATACTGGCACAATTTCTCATCACTATCACTGATAAGCGCGATATTGAGATTGTGTTTAGCGATAAATTTTTCGTGAGATTCGACGCTATCACGCGAGACACCAATGATATCGTAACCCAATTCATCAAACTCATTGAGCTGAGCGGTGAACTCTGTCGCTTGGGTTGTACAGCCTGGAGTATTGTCTTTGGGATAAAAATAGAGAATCAGTCCTTTATCGGTATGAGCGACCAGCTCTTTTAGACTGATGTCGTCATGAATAAAGTTACCATCTAGCTCGCGCACAATGGTGACGGGAAAATCAGGTAGGGCGATAGTCTCGGTAGTCGGCTTTGCCATTATAAAATCCTTATTAGGTTTAGTGATGCATATATGATGGTGTGCATTGTTATTATAGGCAGATTCATCGCAATAAATACTCAGTTTACACTTCACTTATTCATTCGCAACAAAAAAGACTGGCAATGACCAGTCTTTTTTATTTTGCAGCAGATATCTTTTGCGTGGTTTAAGCAGGTTTTTGTGGCTGCTTGAGATCCAAACCAACCGTGCATTGCTGCAAGTCATTCTGCATTTTCTTCACGTAAGGTAAGGTCGAAGGGTCTTTTTTATCTTGCGCGTAGCTTTCAATTTCCCACATCTGACCGATGGTCATATTGCTGCGGACACCAATGGTGCATTTACATAATTTGGTCGCCGTATTTTTGTCAGCGACCTTATATTTGACCGCGCCATTGACACAGGTATTGATATTGTTTTGCTTGATATCAGCAGCGTTTGCTTGTGGCAAGGCAAAAAGAGCAGCTAGAGCTAGGGGTAATACAGGCAACAACTTCATAAACATCCTCTATAGATCGCGTCAATCTTTCATATTTTATAGGCAAATAAAAATCTTGTTCGTTTTATTTCGTCACGGGTCTTGTCATTTATATAGGTAAATATATAAGCAGTTCTTCATCTAGATGTCGCTCATTATATTTACCCAACTATCAGTACTGATATCTGGTCACTGACATAGTCGTCCATACCATAACAATTAAATCGCTTAAAATACAACGGCAGCGTGCTGTGTTAATGCAAGCGAATGTTGCGCAAATATTTAACCATCTTCTTTGTTAAGGTATTTATACTTGCATTTTCAGAGAGTTATAAGTAATTTTGCAGAGCCTTTATTTATGCCATTAAGACTGATAATGTGTAGGGTCAGCAACGCCAGCTTGAGCAAATCCTTGACGACGCAGCGCACAGCTGTCACAGACGCCGCAGGCAAGACCATTCGCATCTGCTTGATAACAAGAAATCGTCTGCCCATAATCGACACCTAACGATAAACCAAGCTCGATGGTTTTGGCTTTGGATAACTGCTGGAGCGGTGTTTGAATCGATAAATGATGACCTGTAACGCCAGCTTTGGTGGCAAGGTTAGCCATGTGTTCAAAGGCGGCGATATATTCTGGGCGGCAATCAGGGTAGCCTGAATAGTCGACTGAGCTCACCCCAATGACGATATGATTGGCATCGATCACTTCAGCGACTGCCAAGGCATAAGATAAAAATATCGTATTACGCGCAGGCACATAGGTATTTGGAATGGTGTCATTATCAATCTCATCACGATTTTTACTCGGGAATTTATCCGTATCGCCATCAGGGATAATCATGCTGTGGTCAGTTAATGACGAGCCGCCAAGCTGAGCGATATCGATATCGATAACTCGATGATTGACTTCTGCCTTCTCAGCGATGGCTTTGGCGGCGACAAGCTCACTATTGTGACGTTGACCATAGTTAAAACTGACTGCTGTCACAGAAGCATAGCGCGCCTTTGCCCAATACAAACAAGTCACGGAATCAAGCCCGCCTGACAGTAGCACTACGGCATTTTGGCTTTTATGCAGGGAAGTCAAGTTAGCATCGTCTTGTGAATGGGGAGAGGAGGTCTGCGGAGTAACATAAGTCATAGTGGCATCTATTATTGGTTTACGAAAATATGGATTTATGGCAAACGTCTATTTTAGCAAAAATAGCACCATTACAGAACCTTGAGGGTGTTATTAAAAGAGGATTAAAGCATGATTAAGGTGTGATTAAAGAGTCATTCAGTCATCACTGTATTATTGGTCAAAAACAGGCAGTTAAGGATGGGTGGTGATTTAAAGTTAAATAAGCGTTTTAAGCAGCTTTGATATTTAGCCCAATCAATTAACGTCATATTTTCAATCTGTTAGCAAAATTTGTTATAATCGCTGCTTTTAAAGCCCGTGTGCTAAGCAATATTGCGGACTGCTTTATAGCAAAATCAACCTTGTAAAGATATTGAGTAACTTATGACCGTAGCGACCTTGTTTACGCCAAAAATCACCCCTCAGTTTGATGCTGCCTCTACGGATACTGGTTCTTCCGATACTGGTTGGGATAGCTATGGTTTAGATGCTGATATCGCTGACGCGGCTACAAATGATGTTGATGTGGCAGAGCAATCGTCACCTACTCAACAACTACCGACTGAAACGGCACAATTTCGCAAGCTACAGAAAAAGCTACGCCGTCAAGTATCATGGGCGATTCGCGACTTTAATATGATTGAAGATGGCGATGTCGTCATGGTTTGTGTGTCAGGTGGCAAAGACAGTTATACTCTGTTAGATATTTTACTAGTCTTAAAGCGTATTGCGCCGATTAGCTTTGATATCGTCGCGGTTAATCTCGATCAAAAGCAGCCCGGTTATCCTGAGGATGTTTTACCCGCTTATCTGAACGAGCAAGGTATCGCGCATTATATTTTAGAAAAAGATACCTATAGTATCGTTAAAAGCGTGGTGCCAGAAGGCAAGACTTATTGTTCAGCATGTTCGCGCTTACGTCGCGGCTCACTATATGGCTTTGCTAAGCAAATAGGCGCGACCAAAATTGCCCTTGGGCACCATCGCGATGATATGTTGGCGACTTTCTTTTTAAACTTATTCCACGGTGGCGCGCTTAAATCTATGCCGCCTAAATTGCTCAGCGATGATAAGCAAAACTTGCTTATTCGTCCGCTCGCGTACGTTGAAGAAAAGGACATTGTTGAATATGCCCGTTTAAAAGAATTCCCGATTATTCCATGTAATCTGTGCGGTAGCCAAACCAATCTACAACGGGCGATTATCAATGACATGCTACGCGAATGGGATGATGCCCATCCACAGCGTTTAGCCTCTATCTTTAAAGCGATGCAAAACGTAGCACCGTCGCAATTAGCCGATCGTGAGTTATTTGATTTTGAGACATTAAGCCTTGAGCGTGATGACAATGAGCGCTTATTTGAAGGGGATAATATCCAAGCAGGGCAGACTGATAGTCTGGCTGAGATTGGCTTACCTGTATCACCAAGAACCCAAGCCTTTAATCCAAAATTTGCCAGTCATCAGTACACAGAAGCAACGGCTGAGACTGATAAAAGCAACCGTATGACAAAGAAAATTCCAACAATTAACCCCGTTATTTAGTTAGCTAATTATTTCAGATGCTGTTGGTAAACTACTACCAAGTGAGTTTCATAAAGCTAGTCTTATAAAGTTAGGGCGATAAAAAACCAGCACATTAGTAATAAATGGCTGGTTTTTTTATGTTTTCACAAGTTGATTGCTTGTTAAATATATATATGAACTAGCTTTGAGCAAAAACTTGTAGTGGATTGAAAGTCACCTCTGAACGCGGCAATTTTGCCACATCTTGCATGCGCCAGTCATCCTTGCCGTCATTACTGACTTGTAAGTAGTATTTGGCTTTGACAGGGTCGATATCTACTTGGGCGCTATATTTATTGCCTTCTTGATGCTTTAAGACCACATCACGATCTTTTTTGATATCGGTGGCATGAGAAATAGACAGATCCAAGGTATCAGGGTACGTAACAGGCTCGCCGTTTAACAATTTACCTGACTGCAAGCTTTGCTCTGGATAGTTTAAATAAAACACGATATCGCCATTATCAGCAAACTGCATCTTACCGTGTAAATCCAAATCGTAAGTGAGCTTATCACGCGAAACGTCATGGTAAAGGGTTTTACCATCCATATACCAATCGTCACGTACCACACTGTCGCGTATTTGGTAGGAATAATAAACGAACCAGATGCAAGCAATCACAACAAATGCTGGCATGCCAATCACAAAGATAACCACCATATAGTTCTTGTACCATGGCTGGCTGTCTTGATGCTTAAAATTCGGTGCTGGAGTAGACATAAAATACCTATTAAACAGATACTTATTTATAGAAATCCAGTTATTAGTTGGATATTTATAAATGGTATCAACGGATAGTCTAGCGGCTTAATGCTGCCAGTTTAATGATAAATGGTTCACTTGCGGGCTGTTTGCCAACAAGTGAATTATATAACAGTATGTTAGTTAAGCTTTTAATAACGCAATAGCTCAAGATAATCCTGAGGCTTACTGACCTTGAGTCGTAAAGATATTTTGTTTGCTGACGTTGTACTTACCATCTTCACTCTTCACATTTAAGGTAACCGGGGTCTGACCAAATTCAATCACATCTGGGTCACCATAAATACTAACTGGCATGTCAAAGCTTTCACCCGCTTCAAGCGGTACATCGTTAAAGCGTAACTCTAAACTCAAGCCATTTTGTGGCTCAAGGGTAATCTGATAAGTGTGGGGCTCTTGTGTTTTATTAGTCAGTTTGACGATATAGCTGTTCTCAATCATGCCTTGTTGATTCAGTGAAGACAACTGATTGCGGTCACGGCGAATATCAATCTCTAGTGGTACACGGTCTGTCAGCGCATAGACCACACCGCCACATAGCACAGTCAGTAACGTTAAGTAAGCAAAGAAGCGTGGACGGAACACTCTGCTTGGCTCTTTTTCGACCAATTGACGCTCTGTCGTATAACGAATCAGCCCGCGTGGGTAGCCAACTTTATCCATCACCTCGTTACAAGCATCGACACAAGCGGCACACTGGATACAGGCAACCTGTAAACCGTCGCGAATATCAATCCCAGTTGGGCACACCTGAACACACATCTGACATTCGATACAATCGCCCAAGTTCTCAGGGTTAGTGCCTTTTTTACGCGCACCACGAGGCTCACCGCGCTCATAATCATAAGAGACAATTAACGTATCTTTATCAAACATCACGCTTTGAAAGCGACCATAAGGACAGATTTGGACACACATCTGCTCACGCATATAGCCTGCATTGACGTAGGTAGAGAAAGCAAAAATAAATATCGATACCCATATCCACGTTGACCAATCAGGGAAGGGGATAAACCCTATCATCTGCCAATTTTGATACAACGCTTCCGTACCAGACACATAGCTGACGAAAGTCGTGGCGGTAATCATCGAAAACACAAACCAGATAAAATACACCAAAGAGCGCTTAAACACTTTTTTCGGGCTCATGGGCTCTTTGTCGAACTTAATACGCTTATTACGATCGCCAATGACCAGTTTTTCAACATATTGGAACATATGCGTCCAAATGGTCTGGGGACACGCATAGCCGCACCACACCCGTCCGGCGTAGACGGTCACCATAAATAGTGTAAAGGCGGCAATAAGCGCAAAGGCGGCAATAAAGTAAAAATCTTGCGTCAAAAAAGTCATGCCAAAAATATAATAATGCTGCGACGGCACATCAAACCAGATTGCTTGTCTACCGTTATACCGTAGCCACGGTAAAATCAGGAATAATGCCAAAAATGCATACATACTGATCACACGGATATTTTGATAAAATCCGGTGACAAACCTGGGATGAACACGTTTTTTATTGGCGTTAAGATCGACTTCGATGACAGGGATTTTATTGGATTGTTGTGCTGACATAAACGTGCCTCTTTAAAAAAAGAATCAGTCTGCTGGCATGATGAACAAATACCGTTGATACTCAGGTATATGAAAGTGCAATGTTATCAATGTCAGTAAGTAGCGATACATATACAAGCAGTCAAAATAGGATGCCTTAGCGACCAAATGAGCGATTGTAAATAACTGACTTAAATATGCTTAAATGAATGATTCAATAGTGTTTCTAATAGATTGCTATTTTAGCATTCTCCCTACTATAAATGGGGTAGGAATGTTAAAAAGCAACACTTATATTATAATTAATGATAGCTAGCAGAGGTGATTACCATAAGAAATGAGCAACCGCAAAACCTCATCATTGTTAATCAGACTATCAATAGTTTTACTTCACAAATGAACAACAAATGTGACTCATATAATTAAAAAGGGAGAACTGCAATAACAGTCCTCCCTTTTTTAAACTTACTTATTTACGATATAGCGACTGACTAAATATGATTAGTTAGCTGCTGTTGTTTCCGCTGTAGCTGTAGCAGTTGTCGCTGCCTGAGGAGCAGGGGCAGAGACTGTTTTTGCTTTAGCAGGTTGAGCAGTTCTGTCTGATAATGAGTAAACATACGCAGCAAGTAGCATAATACGCTCATTACCCAGTTTGGTTTCCCACTCAGGCATAACACCAGCACGGCCATAACGTAAGGTTTCACGAATGGTTTCGCGATCGCCGCCATACAACCAGATATTATCTGTTAAGTTTGGCGCGCCAGTAGAAGTCATACCTTTCGCATCTGGACCATGACAAAGTACACAGTTGGTAGGCTCATTGAAGATTGCCTTACCTTGAGCGACTTGGGCTTTATCAAGCTCGTAACCTGGTTGGTTGCCAGAGATTGATAGAACATATTCCGCCACTGCACGCACACCATCTTCACCGATTTGATCACGCCATGCTGCCATGCCACCGACTCGGCCATTATGTAGTGTCGTCAAAATATTTGCCGCTTCTCCGCCATATAACCAGTCATTATCGGTCAGATTTGGATAGCCTACCGCACCTTTAGCGTTGGAGCCATGACAAACGGCACAGTTCTGCAAGAATAAGCGACTACCGACCTTTAACGCATTTGGATTTTCAGCAAGCTTTTCTACATACGGCGCGAGCTCAGCAATCTTCTCATCAATCTGAGCTTGCAGATTTGCGGGCGGTGTCTCACTGCGACGCATGGTTGCCTGCATCTCAGAAAGCGCAGCTAAGGTTTTAGTTGCACCACTCGCATCGGCTTTGGCCAAAATGTTTTGCTCAAAGTTATCGGTAAATACTTTGTTATTACTTTCAAGCTCGCTGTTCAACTCGTTATGAGAAGTCCATGGTAAGGTTTTACCATCCACTTCTACGGTTGTGATACCTTCCCATTTTGATGGAAAGATAGCAGGGAAGAACACCCAATAGGCGACACCCCAAATGATTGAGCCAAAAAATATCACTAGCCACCATTTAGGCAGTGGCTTATCGTATTCCTGAATACCGTCGTAGGTGTGGCCTGTGGTACCGTCTTCTTCTACTTCTGGCTTGTATTTCAAGACCATTAGCAAAACACCGAGGATACCCGCCCAACACATAATACTTAGTATGGTGATCCAAGAACTCCAAAAAAATGTCATCGTTCATCCTTATTGCGCTGCTCTTCAGACAGAGATTCTATATCCTCGTCATCAAGCGCAAGTTGTGCATCTTCTTCGAAGCGTTTTTTGTTTTTTGGCGAATACGCCCACCATGCAACGCCTACGAAGGCAACAAAGGCAGAAACGGTCGCAATTGTTTGTAATTCACCAATACCCATTAGCGCTGTCCTTCCATTGAGGTACCTAACTGCTGTAAATAGGCAACCAAAGCATCAAGCTCAGTAGCACCAAGTACAGCATCTGGCGCACCTTCGATGTCTTCTTCAGTATAAGGCACACCGAAGCGATCACGGAATAGACGCATTTTGGTTTGAACGTTAGTACCATTAACTTCATTGGTTGCAAGCCATGGGAAACCAGGCATAACTGATTCAGGTACTAATGAACGTGGCGCGATGAGATGTTGTTTTTGCCAATCTTCAGAATAGCGTCCACCAACACGTGCCAAGTCAGGACCCGTACGTTTCGAACCCCATAAGAATGGGTGATCCCACGTTGATTCAGCAGCACGTGAGTAGGGTCCATAACGTTCAACTTCGGCACGTAGTGGACGAATCATTTGGGTATGACAAACATGACAACCTTCGCGGATGTAAATATCACGACCTTCAAACTCAAGCGCCGTCCACGGCTCCATAGCGGGAAGGGGAGCGTTCACCCCGCCGTCTTCAGGACCCTTGTTATCATATATCAGTGGTACGATTTCAACGAGCGTTGCAAAGCTAATCGCAATAACGATACCGATAACCAACAAGCCGGTATTTTTTTCAATAATTTCATGCGGTGTACCAGACATGATCGCTCCTTATACGTTAGCTGCCGAAGGTTTATCAACACTAGGTTCATGATCAGTAGGATCTGCGATATCCACAGGCTTTCCTTCTGGCATTTTAAGTGTTTTATAAACGTTATATGCCATAACAAACATACCCGATACATACAGTAGGCCACCAAAAGCACGACCAATATATGGGAAATGTGAGAACTCAACCGTATCAACGAAGCTATATACCAACGTACCGTCTGGATTGGTTGCAAGCCACATCATGCCTTGGCCAATACCTGAAATCCACATAGAAACGATATAGAAAATAGTACCCGCTGTTGCCAACCAGAAATGCGTCGTGATTAAGCTGATCGAGTACATTTTTGGTTTGTTATAGATACGTGGTAACAGTACATATAGCGAACCGATGGTAATCATACCAACCCAGCCAAGCGCACCTGAGTGTACGTGACCTACTGTCCAATCCGTGTTATGAGATAACGCGTTGACTGTCTTAATAGACATCATTGGACCTTCGAACGTCGACATCGCATAGAACGACAATGCCACAATCATAAAACGAATGATTGGGTCAGTACGCAGTTTATCCCAACTACCTGATAGCGTTAGGACGCCGTTAATCATACCACCCCAAGATGGTGCAAATAGGATGATTGAGAAGACCATTGCTAGTGACTGCGTCCAATCTGGAAGCGCTGAATAATGCAAATGGTGACCACCAGCCCACATATATGAAGCAATCAATGCCCAAAAGTGAACGATAGACAAACGGTAAGAATAAATAGGACGGCCAATCTGTACTGGAACGAAGTAATACATCATCCCAAGGAAAGCGGCCGTTAGGTAGAAACCTACCGCATTATGCCCGTACCACCACTGCACCATCGCATCGGTTGCACCGCCAAATAATGAGTAAGATTTAAACGCACTAACAGGGATAGCCATACTGTTTACGATATGCAGTAGTGCAATCGTAATAATAAAAGCAGCAAAGAACCAGTTAGCCACATAAATATGTGAGGTTTTACGTTTGATGAGCGTACCGAAGAAAACGATGGCGTAAGAGATCCACACCAAAGCAATCAAAATATCGATGGGCCACTCAAGCTCAGCATATTCCTTGGTCGAAGTCAGACCTAGAGGAAGGGTAATAACTGCTGATACAATAACCGCTTGCCAACCCCAAAAGGTAAACCAAGCTAAATAAGGGGCAAATAGCCTCGTTTTACACGTACGTTGAACAATATAGTAAGACGTCGCGAACAAGGCACAACCGCCAAACGCGAAAATAACCGCGTTGGTATGTAGCGGTCTTAGACGACTGAATGTCAGCCATGGAATGTCAAAGTTTAGTGCTGGCCATGCTAACTGTGAAGCAATGAACACACCAATACTCATGCCGACGATGCCCCATATCACGGCCATTATCGTAAAGAATCTTACGACAGTGATTTCATATTCACGGTCAACTGGGGCGACTGCTGTGTTTTGTAAACTCATTGGATGATTCCTTTACAGCCCGAATTATCAACAGAATTAACTAACTCTCCGCGGCATCTGTATTATAGAGGTCTATAAACAGATAATGATTGCGGTACATGCTATTTTTTGACTGATCTTATCGCCGTTACGTTATTAACTATCAAGCTAAGCCTTCGCTAGTGATCAGCTGTCGCTGATGAGTAGAGGACGGCGATAAAAACGCACTGCGCTCACAGCTAGTCGATAGTAGGATTGTTAATAAACGGTCAAGTTTGATAAGAAAATACGCCTTCCTTGAGCATCAAACATCTATTGAGGCTGAGTATGTATCTTAATTATTACTGCTAAAAGTAGTATGAACGAAGATAGATACTGATATTCAACGGGTGATAAGAAGCTTATACACCATTGATGTATGCTAGCGGCGGCTGACAAAAACACATGTTTACGTAACGTTTAGCTAAAACTCCCGACTCTGTTTAAGGGTATTGTAACGCAAACCTAATCAAATATCATCAGAACTATGCGCCAAAATACAAACTCTTTGGTAAAAACATTCGCAAACAACTTATTATTGCAGCGTTACACACCTATTTTATACCCAATTTCCCTACTATTCTAGGGGTGAAAAAATATACTGCTCAGCTGCTAAAAAAAATTTATAAGAAGGTTTTGTAACAATAGCGTCACTGTTGTCATAAATAGGTTTTACTTATTATCAAGTCGCATCTTATAATGGCGCTGAGCAGCGTTGCGAACAGAGTGTTTGTATATCTCAGTTAACAACTATTTTAATTATTTAAATAGCGGTCAGACTCGTGCCTTTAATGATATGAGCTTTCCATAAATAAGTATTAAGGATAATAATATGGCAGTTTTTTTGACAGACGAATGGTTTGAGCAAGTTGAGAAAATGGGTCAGGAAGCTGGTGAATTAAATTTACCACCAGCATTGGCTAATATGATTGTAAACTTAAAGGTATCTGATACTGAGAAAGATATCGAAGCCAGTTTTGCTGATGGTTTATTACATCGTGGCTTAAATGACGCAGCGACAACCACTTTATTGCTTGATCGTAGCATCTTGCAATCAATCATCACCGATTTTGATACCAATGAAATTATGGGTGCCTTTATGGGTGGTAAGATTCGTGTTGAAGGCGATATGTCACAATTAATGGCGGTACAAACCGCGCGCCCAAGCGCTGAGCAAAAAGAGCTTTATAGCCGTATTAAGTCAATGACTACAATGGCTTAATTGTCCGTTCTTCATTTTTATACAAATTTTTTTTAGCATAAAAAAGCCCTTAATTGATATTAAGGGCTTTTTGTTTTGAAACCAGACATGGCGTTAAAATAAACTTTACAAGCAAGGTTTATTTTGAAACGAGCGCCGCTTAGCTGGCTTTGGATTGTTGCGCGCTGGCTTGCGATTTTTGATTTTCTTTATAAATGGCCGCTTGTAGCCAGACATTCGCCTGCACATAGTCATGAACTTGAATAGCCGTAGTCGTTGAGGTTTTAGGCGCGCCAATACGAATCACAAACGGGTCAGCATCTTGCTCGCGCAGTACCACCACATCAAATAAGATAATGGGTTGACCATTAAATACAGTTTCTTGCTTACCGAGCACCTGACCTTGACACCACGCTTCATCTTCCTGTCCTAAGGTGTCACCAAACAGGTAGGCACACATATGACCCAAATTAATCTCAACTGGTGCCATTTGCTCTTTGGTCTCTGGTTGCCATGCTTTGATTTGCTCTTGTAAATCATCAGGCATTTTTCCATCATTGGCTGCGACAATGTCGTTAAAAGCACGATGGTAGCGAATGGCTTCTTGGTCTTCGACCATAATCACCTCGTTTTGTTCGCTAAGCTTAATCTCATGCGCCCACGCACTAAAATTCACATAATAAGCCATATCTTGCTGATATAAATGACGGTTAGCAGTATATAGTTGGTCAAAAGCGTAGATGATACTGCCATCAGCGGTACGTAAGCGCAAGACCGCATCATGGGTATTGTCATTGACAATCATGCGTTCGATTTTGCAAGTCAATCCATACGGGCTATCGACACAAGGGTAAGCATTGATAAAACATTCAGGCTTGCCATCTTTCATCGCGAGCACCTGATTGATATGACAAGGCTGGTCTTCAGATAAGAGTAAGCAACTGTCTTTTGCAGAACTGACATTACTATTGAGACCCTTTGGCATTGCCGCTTTTTCAATCATCTTTTGGAGCCATTCTGGCACGTCTTGACTCATATCATCGGTCAAAATACGCCAATGATCGGCGTGACCGGCAGACTGCTCGTCAGATATAGTGATTTTGGTGGGGGATTGGATATTTTTATATTGATAATTAATGGTCATGAATATACTCAAACTTAAGTCAGCCATGAGGTTTGGGTCTAAAACTGTGATTGCTGACCATTATCCAATATGTTAGCGGATTGGTTTATGATAACCAGCAATGTCGTCAGTAAAGAGTCAACAAACAACAATGAGGGGTTAATGACAATTGTCCTTAGCCTACAATATATAGGTATAGACGCAACCAATAGCAAGCCCCTCATGAAAAATAATGCTAAAAGTTGAATTTTTATTAAAAAATACCGGCAGTTTGCGCTAATGACTGGCACATATAAGTCAAATTGTGTCAAACTAGCTCCCTTTTGACAGTGGCATTTTGCTGGTCATAAACCCTGTTTTTGTGTTCGATTGATATGTTTTTGGGACAAGTGCAATAGTATGGGGCATTTGTCACATCTGGTTTTACAACATAAATAAAGTCGCACGTAGATAAGATAAAGAGTTTGAATATGTTTCGTCCTTTAGCGTTATTTATCGGCTTACGGTACACCCGAGCAGAGCGTAGTAATGGTTTTATCTCCTTTATATCGCTGATCTCAATGATTGGTCTGACGCTTGGCGTGGCGGTATTGATTACGGTGCTATCGGTCATGAATGGCTTTGATCGTGAGCTAAAGACTCGTATTTTGGGTATGGTGCCGCAAGCGACTGTCACTTCGACCGAGATTATCGGTGATTGGAAGCAGGTGGCAGATAAAATCAAAGAAGACCCAGAAGTTGCCGCCGTTGCGCCTTTTATCCAGCTGCAAGGTATGCTGACCTCCAACGGTCAAGTAGCTGGGATTATGGTCACCGGTGTTGATCCTGAATACGAAAAGAACGTCTCTATCATCAACGAGCATATGGTAGAAGGCAGTATTGATACGCTGCAAAATGGCGAGTTCAGTATTGTGCTTGGCGAAGAGATGGTGCAATCTCTGGGCTTGCGCTTAGGCGATAAAGTGACGTTAGTGCTACCAGAAGCTTCGCCATCACCAGCGGGTGTGATACCGCGCTTTAAGCGCTTTACCTTGACGGGTATCTTTACCATCAGTCCAGAAGTAGATAGTCTGATGGCGTTTATTCCAATGGGTGATGCAGCAAAATTACTGCGTCTGCCAGAGGGGGCTCAGGGCATCCGTATGAAGCTTCATGATATCTTTAAAGCACCGATGGCCGCCCAAAAAGCTGCTGCTATAGCCCCTGAGCAATTATATCCTAGCGATTGGACCCAAACGCACGGCAATCTGTTTGGTGCTATTCAAATGGAAAAAGCCATGGTTGGCTTGCTGTTGTTCTTAATTATTTTAGTTGCGGCTTTTAATATTGTCTCAAGTCTGGTGATGCTAGTCACTGACAAAAAAGCTGATATTGCCATTTTAAAAACATTTGGTGCTTCACCGCGTCTGATTACCCATGTCTTTATGGTACAGGGTGTGGTTATCGGCTTTATCGGTACGATTGCAGGTACGATACTGGGTATTATCTTTGCTCTGACCGTCAGTGATATTTTGGGCTTTATCAATAATAGCTTTGGTCTGAACTTATTTGATGCTTACTTCGTCAACTATCTGCCATCGCAGCTGCGTTTGACCGATGTGGTGCTGATTACCAGTGCGTCATTTGTATTGAGCTTTTTGGCGACCATTTATCCAGCACGCCGAGCGGCTAAAATTCAGCCTGCTCAAACGCTACGTTACGAGTAATCTACAGGCGTTAATGCCATGATAAATACAATAAAGGAAGCGCTATGTCTGCGATTTTAAAAGCGACCAATATTAATAAGATATATGATGAAGGGGCGGTGAGCACCCAAGTATTGACGGGCTTAGATTTGACTGTCAATGCCGGTGAGCGCATTGCGATTGTTGGTACCAGTGGCTCAGGAAAAAGTACCTTATTGCACTTGCTCGGCGGACTCGATACGCCAACCAGTGGTGAAGTATGGCTACACGGACAGCTGCTAAATACGATGAATGAAACTGAGCGCGGCGCGATGCGTAACAAGCACTTAGGGTTTATTTACCAATTTCACCATCTGTTAGCAGAATTTACTGCGGTTGAAAACGTCGCTATGCCGCTACTGATGCGTCCAAAAATGTCGACCACAGAAGCGCGCCAACAAGCTGTTGATATTTTAAACAGTGTTGGTCTAGAGCATCGCTTGGCACACAGACCGGGTGAGCTATCAGGCGGTGAGCGTCAGCGTGTAGCGATTGCCCGCGCCCTAGTAACCAAGCCTTCGCTTATCTTGGCAGATGAGCCAACCGGTAACTTGGATTATGACAATGCCCAAAGCGTGTTTGGATTGTTATCAGAGCTACAAAGTACCATGCAAACCGCGCTGTTAATGGTGACGCATGACCGCAGTTTGGCGGCGCTTGCTGATCGTCAGCTGTTATTGCGTAATGGGCATTGGGAAGATTACTAAACCTTTATCTTTAACAATCTATTTTTAATAAATTGCATGCATGCCGTTACTAAGCAGTAGCATGATACGGTCAGACTTTTTATAAAAATGAGATAACACAAAGGCTGTATAGGGCAGCCTTATTCATTGAGTAAGGATTGATAATATGAATAAAGATGATAACCCGATTGAAGCTTTCGGTAGTATCGAAGAAGGCAATGAGCCATTACAGCCTTATATGGATCCAACGTTGTTTGATAGCATTGATAAGCAGGCGCAAATAGAATTGCTGACGCCCGTTTTTGACTCGATTACTTTAGCGGGTGCGGATTACGATTTAAAGGCGCAAGATAGTGCGACGGGCAAGCGCTATACGCTTCTTAAAGAAGAGAAGGTGATAGATGTCTTTGTGATGGATACCACTCTAACTGATAATGTTTTGAATGCTATCAAGGAACATAAAGAAAGTGAAGACGAGTTATAACGTTGTATAAAAACTCAGCCGTTTTTCTATTCTGATAACGTGCAGATTAGTTATTAATAAATAATAGCTATTAATGCTTAGAGGTCTTGTCAGAGGAGTTTTGCTGACGTTTCTGCCAGCTAGTGACGGTCTTATAGCGCCAAATAGCTTTAAATGCTAAACCGCATACGATGCTGCTAATGATTGCTAGAATGGTTAATCCTAAACAAAAAGCCGTCAGGGAGACCGTGCCTTTATAAGTTATAAAAGGGTTGGCGCCGTCTGATAATGCCCATAAGCTAAAATCAGCAATCATCCTACCAATCAGCCGTAAGCTAATCATCGGTACGTCAAGGATCTTTGCACCGATGTAGTAGCCGGCATAAAAGACAGGTAAGCTGGTCACCGGATTGGTAATCCACGTCAAACCGAGCGCCATTGGAACATTGGCACGAAAAATGAGCGCACCAATTAATGCCAATAACATCTGTCCTGGTAGCGGAAAGAACGCGCTCAGCACACCGATATAAACCGCTTTATTTAAACTATGGCGATTAAAATGCCACAAACGCGGGTCGGCAAGTTGCGGCGCAAACAATTTCAATGTGCGACTGGCTAAGATTTTTTCAGGGGTAGGAAGTAGGTCTTTCAGACGTTTGTTTGGCACAGAATCGCCTTTACTCGTTATCTACAGCCTGCTCAATCATACTGATAGGCTGGTATGCAGTGATATTATTAATAAAAAATACAGGTAAGAGTGTTATCAGAAAAACAGATGGATAATCTTGAATAAATATCATCGCAATGTCTTTGCTCAGTATAGGGTAATAGTAAAATAAATGCCATCGCTTAACGGCTCAGTGATGATTATGCGGCTAACAGTAAGCGATTTTTTCAATGCTGTGAATACTTCGAATGCGTCGTCAGCTTTACTCTTAGTATAAGGTATAAATAGTCTTCATTTATCATACAGAATATCAAGCAAGGAGCGCTAGTGTACTGGTTAATTGGTAGCTTGGTAATCGTCGTTATGATGGGCGTTCTGGCCGTTGCTGATAGTATGCAGCTGCCTGTCAGTCCGTTGTTCGCTGACCTCAGCGCTGCGGCTACATTGCCGCTATTATTAACGATTCTGACTATTGTTTTAATAGTCGTCAGTCAACGTCGTATTCCATCTGCCAGTCCCTTGAACGCTAAAAAACCTGTTTCTCAACACTCTTCTATTCAAAAGTTAGCTAAAACCTTATCGCCTACCTTAACGTTACTTTCTAAGTGTCTTCGCTATTTAATATTGGCAGGATTAGCGTTGGCGCTAATTACTGGCAGTGGGCTGCTCGCTCTAATGAGTCATCAACAGGCCGAAAGCAGCAAAATAAAACAACCTCTGCGTGTGCAGGCACTAGTTAGCATCGAGGGAATCAGTGATAGTGTCTACGACGTTGCGAGCAATAGTGGTTATCGGCAGGTTGCTAACATCAGTCAAATATCGCCGTTATTGTCTGAATTGACAGCGCAGGATTTAGATGAGCTCATGCGAAATTATGCAACAAACAATAGAGAAGGACTGAGTAATAGCCTAAGCAATAGTAATGATGATTTAAGCCAAAATGATTTGAGAGAAGATGACTCTGAAAGTTTGGAAGGTGTCCAATATCGTATACTACTTAACGCGTATCCCAAAAAGCCATATAAGCAATCTCGTAAGAAGCTCTCTAAAAAACTATCTAAGCAAGCACAGATTATAGACTTAAATCATTTGCAGCCTGGTGACAAGTTGTTTATGACCTTGACGCTAGCACCGCTTGCTGGCTCTGAGCAAGCGATGAATAACCCAACGGGGTTTGATAGTTATCGCTGGTTGCGAGGGCGGCATATCGATGGTGTCGCTAATATTCTAGCGACCAGTACCTCGACTATTAAGTTTGATGACTCAGCGGTGTTGTTTGAACCTAATGGATCTTATCTACAACGTTTGCGTATCGTTATAGACCAAGGGCGTTGGCAGCTGCGCCAGCACTTTTATCAAGATTGGGCAGCACAAAGCAACGCAGAGCAGCAAGCAAAAGCGGTGACTTTAAGTTTACTGACCGGCGATCGCAGTTTAATCAATCGTGATACCAAAGATTTGTATCAGTTGGCAGGTATTTCCCACTTGCTTGCTATCTCAGGCACTCATGTTTTATTTTTAGCGATTGTGTTAGCGGGATTGGCTGTCCTACTGCTGAATCGCTTTTGTCCATCTCTTTATCGCCATATCCCGCGCTGGCAAGCGCGCTGGTGGGTCATGATTAGCGCGGCTTTTATTTATGCCTTATTTACAGGGTTTGATGTACCTGCTGCGCGTACGGCATGGATGTTATTAGCGATAGGTTTGATGCGTCTGACACTGCTACCCATTAGTACCATGCGGATATTATTGGCGCTTGCGGTATTGATGGCATGGCTCGACTCGTATGTGTTGTGGCAGGCTGGTTATTGGCTGTCTTTTATAGCGGTGGCGCTATTGTTAAAATATGAGGATAGCTCAGTACATTCGAGTCAACCAGAATTCACCCAGCTAACGGTTTTTAGTCATGATGATAATACAAGCAAGCATATGCTTAAACGCATGGTGATTGGGTTTAAAAGACTGTTTAAGTTACAGTTTTGGCTATTCATTGCGCTGTTGCCCATTACCTTGTTATTGTTTGGCAAGGCTTCACTGTTAGGGCTTATCGTCAACCTATTTGCCATTGGTTTATTTGGCTGGGTGATTGTACCGCTGAATCTACTAGCGGGGCTTTGCTATCTTATCTTGCCCACGTTAGCAGATGCTATTTGGACGCTGGTGATTGCCATCGTTGCTTATTTACACGAGCTGATCACGTGGCTGATGGCATTACCTATATTCTCAGGGGCATGGCTTTATACGCCAGTGAATATGGCTATTTTGCTGATGGTAGTACTGATGCTGCTGCCATGGTTATTGCCTCGCGGGCTCATCAGTCGTTGGATGGTATTGCCGCCACTAACGCTGCTGGTTATGACGGTATATGCCAATCAGCAATCATTAACCATGATACCGACTCTGTATATCTTACCAACTGGCGACCAATACTTGAGTGCGGTTTTGCTGCAATATCCTGTGAGCAATAATGAAAATGCGCTTAAGGGTGATAATAAACGCCCAGCCATTAAAAGTATGGATAAGAAAAGTATCAGCTGGTTGTTTTTAGCCGATCATAGACCTTATGGCGTTCGTACTATGCCAAGTACGCTAACGGCGGATAAGCTTTCCGCGACTCTAGAACAGCAATTACGCAACTTATCCATCAAGCGCTTAGAAGGGATTGTGGTGCAAAGCAGTAGCGCTGCATTGACTGCGCCTATCAACAACAATCCATGGCCACCCAATACTTCTGAACTGCTAACAATGACAGTGGTTCAGCTCAAGGATCGATTCCCAACGCTTCAGTATTGGCAAGCAGGACGTAGTGAGCGCTGGTCTGAGCTTCAACGAGCTTATCAATTAGCCAGTTTGTCTGGTCAAGCTAAAACTTATTCAACCATCAGCGTGCAACGTTGTGAACAAGGTAAAATCTGGCAACTCGCAAATGGTGATTTAACCTTGCGTGCGATGACCGGCTGGAGCAAAATAAACGATGCCAGCGTGTGGGATTGTACGCTTGCCATTGACAGTGGATTGCCGATTCAAGTCATTAACTATAATTCTGCTGATCCATTAAAAGTATTGCCTACCAAAGTACAAACGCTCATATCAAGCAGCCAATTGCCAACTCATCAAGCTAAAAACACTCAGTCACGCTTAATTCTGAATGCCGATACACATCCGCGCGTTTGGCAAATGTGGTCATTACTCTGTCCAATCCAACCAACGGATAAAAATAATACCTTAAACAACATATTAGACAATGCCATAAATAGCACAACCTGGCTTGGACACAGCACCTCGCATATATCTGAAGATGTAATAAGTGAGCAACAAATCCATGAGATAATCACTTACGATAATAAGCTATTAGATGCCGCCTTAGCTTTTCAGGCTGGTATTAAGGATTAACCTTAGGCTTTATCTCAATAATAGGGTTCTTATAAAATACTCTCGCTCCTATAGCGTGTCGTCCTTATAATAACAAGCTATTTCACAGTTCTGCTATTGAACCATGAGTAAAATGGCAGCATACTTAGCAGCTTGTTCATTACCGCTTTATACAGAGATCTTATATAAGTAAGAATATTGGTTTTTACTTATGAAACTTTTTAGACTCTCTTTTATCGTTTTACATTGTTTCTGACTTAGGAAGTTATATGCCCAATTGGCCACCAGACCCTAACAAACGTCCTGACAACTCGGCAAATCAGCCAACGCCAATGCAGCAGTCAAATCAGCCGAGCGGACAAGAGTGGCGACTGCTTGAAAATACGTTATTAGCCAGTGTCGTTGAGCAGCGTCGCGCTCGTCGTTGGAGTATTTTCTTCAAGCTATTGACCTTTGGTTATATCTTATTGATATTTTTAACACTTGGCCGCGGTTGCAGTACTAAAACACCAGCCAGTTTAGATGGCGTTGATACCAGTAAGCCGCATTTGGCTGTGGTTGAAATTCAAGGGACGATTAGTAGTGGTGATGCTGCCAATGCTTATGATGTTAATGAAGCCTTGACGCGTGCCTTTAAAAACCGTAATGCAAAAGCGGTGGCGCTTGATATTAACTCGCCTGGTGGCTCACCCGTACAGTCTGATGAAATCTGGCAGACTATGATGGATTTGCGTCAAGAATATCCTGATAAAAAGCTCTACGCGGTGATTGGTGATATGGGTGCTTCAGGCGCTTATTATATTGCTTCAGCGGCGGATGAGATTTATGTCAACCCATCAAGCTTAGTGGGTTCGATTGGCGTTATCATGCCAAGCTATAACATCAAAGGCTTAATGGATAAATTTGGCGTTGAAGACCGTACTATTACAGCAGGCGAGTATAAAGACATTTTAAGCTTGTCACGTCCGCTCACCGCTTATGAAGAGCAGCATGTCGAAAAAGTGTTGAACAATACCCATAAGCACTTTATCAATGCGGTAAAAGAAGGTCGCGGCGATCGTCTGAAAAATCCTGAACAAAACAAACTGTTTTCAGGGCTATTTTGGACAGGCGAGCAGTCTATTGAGCTTGGCTTAGCTGACAAAAAGGGCAGTATTGCAAGTTTGGAGAAACAGCTTAAACTTGATAACGTGGTCAACTATACCCCGACTGATCCTTTTAGCTTATTTATGGATCGCTTCGCGGTTAAATTAGGTGCAGGGCTTGGATCAAGTATCAAGCTTGACGTATTGCCGCAAGAAGAGGGTGAGGCGCAGATGCGCTAAGTACTTTATATTTTAGATTTAATGTGTATGATTGTTGAGGCTGAGCGTATGATTATGCTCAGCCTTAATTGTATATAAATTTAGATTATTATAATAACTATTTCAAATAACTGTTTAAATCACTATTTAAATTATTGAGAGCCTGTCATGAGTGCCATTAATTTACAGACCTTTGCGTCATTACCCAAATCTAAAATAACCCAAAAACCGGTCATTCATTTTGCCCATGCTAATGGTATGCCAAGTACTGTTTATGCACCGTTTTTTGCAGCGCTTGCTGAATTTTTTACCATTGAATATATTCCAATGTTGGGTAATACGCCCGATTATCCAGTAGATGATCATTGGAAGAGCCTGACGCAGCAGATTATTGATAGTGTGGAACGTACTTGTGAGCAGCATGGCGTTAGTCAGGTGGTGGGTGTCGGTCATTCGCTTGGTGCGATGTGTACTATGCAGGCGTTATACCGTGCGCCAGAAATCTTTGCGCAAGCGGTGCTGATGGATCCACCTTGGATTTATGGCAAAGTTAGCCTGCTATGGCATTTGGCTAAAACCGCAGATAGATTACCGCTAATGAATAATCGTTTGATGGATAAACTGTCGCCAGCGGGCGTGTCTAAGCATCGCCGTGATGTTTGGGATAGCCGCGAAGATGCCTATGATAAGCTGCGTCATAAAGGGTTTTTTAAAGATTTCGATGAGCGTAGTTTTGATGGCTATATCGAGCATGGTTTACATGAGCGTGCTGATGGAAAGGTAACACTGGCCATTCCTAAAGCCAGCGAAGTTGAGGTTTTTCGTACCAATCCATCATGGTATTGGCTGACCCCAAACCGTGCTCCTAAGCCGCCGGTAACACTCATCATTGGTGAAGACAGTATATTTCTTAAACGCCGATTTCCGCAGCAAATCAAATCACGCCTTAATATCGATTACGAAACCCATGCAGGTGGTCATATGTTCCCACTTGAGCACCCAGAGTCTGTGGCGCTACAAGTGCTTGAGCTTATCAAACAGCAGTTACCAAAATAAGCTGATCATTTATGCTAATGCTCATCATAAATATAATGTGGGCAGCTAGTACACCTTTTTGAGTGACGATTTTATGATAAAAGATGCGCCCACTTCACCTGTTATGACTATAGAACCTAAGCGTGCACCGCTATTTTCACGCTTAGGTACGTTGCTACTGGTCATAGGAATGGTAGTGACATTTTTTATTAGTCAATTGATAGGCGTGTATATCGCCGGCAAACTGGTATTACCTGCCGCTAAAAATGCAACCATAGGGGATATTTTCTTTTTTGGCAGTAATGATGGCACAGTGGTGAGCTTCTCTATCATCATAGGCTGCCTATTACTGATAGCAATCAGCGTATTGTTGATTCGTGTGAGAGGCGGGAATGTTAGGCAGTATCTGGCACTGAAACCCTTCTCATGGGCGGTAGGCGTCGGTATGCTAGGATTGCTGTTGATATTTATGATTGGCAGTCAGGCATTAACTTACCTGCTTGATAAATCGCCGTTGGTCTTCGTCGATCCTTTGTATCAGTCTGTCAGCTCAGTATGGCTATTGGTATTTGCGATGGTGATTGTCGCCCCAATCTATGAGGAGCTTATCTTTCGCGGGTTACTATGGTCGGCTATTGTAGAGCAATTCTCAGCCGCAGACTATATAGAGCATCGCGGTGCAGTAGTCGCCAGTTTAGTAACCAGCTTAATCTTTGCGGTAATTCACTTGCAGTATGGTCTTTATGAAATCAGTACCATTGTGGTATTGGCCTTGATATTTTGCTACGCGCGTATCAAGTCAGGTTCGCTAGTGCTGCCGATGTTGCTACATATTATTAATAATGGGGTAGCGATGGGACAGTATTTAGCGCAAGTTGCTTAAAGATGTATGCACATACATAACGACTGATATAGTGAACGCTTTCACCATATCAGCCGTTATTTTATGCTTTCCGATTTGCGGCTTAGAAGGCAAGGCGCTTGTCTTTAAGCATCTGGGTTTAATGCTAAGACTTCAGTCGCTGCGTACTTAATATCGTCAATCGTCAATTGAGGTTTACCGCTCAAAGCCTGTCGCCATTTGCGAGCACCCATCAAACCTTGGAATAACCCTAAATAATGCCGCGTCATCGTTGGCAACGCTTCGCCTTTAGCGATTTGTTCTTCTAGATAGGGATATAGCTGCGCTAAAATATCTGAGCGCTTAGGGCTGGGTTCGCCCCATAAGCTATTGGCTTCTGCCAATAAGTAAGGGTTATGATAAAATGCCCGTCCGATCATCACCCCATCGATATGCTGCAAATGCGCTTTAATATCAGCGACGGTCTCGATACCACCATTAATCTCGATATCAAGCGCTGGAAAGTCTTGTTTTAAACGATACACATCGTCATAGCGTAATGGCGGTATTTCACGATTTTGCTTCGGGCTCAAGCCCTGTAGCCATGCCGTACGCGCATGCACAATAAAGCGCGTACAACCTGCTGCCGCTACTTTTTCTACAAAATCTACCATAAACTCGTAACTGTCAAAATCATCAATTCCAATACGATGCTTGACGGTTACTGGAATATCGACCGCCGCTTGCATGTGCTTGACCAAGTCTGCAACCGTATGAGGTTCTGCCATTAGGCAAGCACCAATCTTATTATGTTGGACGCGATCAGAGGGACAGCCAACGTTAATATTGACCTCATCATAGCCGTGCTGCTGCGCAAATTCAGCACATTTAGTCATCTCAACAATATCTGCTCCGCCCAGCTGTAGCACAAGTGGATGCTCAAGGGCATCAAAGCGTAGATGCCGCGCGCGATTGCCATGTATCAGCGCGCCCGTACTAATCATCTCAGTATATAAATAGACATGTGAGTTAAAAAGACGGGCAAAGTAGCGATAATCTGTCGTCGTCCAATCAATCATAGGCGCAACAGAGAGTCGTTTGTTGGTCATATCAACCATTATGGTTAAACCTCGTTATTAAGCATGAATACTTTTAACTGCGTTTTTAAGTATATTTAAAATGAGAGTAGACAAGGCGCCATAACTTATAGATGCATGGCGCTTTTTTTATCACTAGGGTTATATTGGTTAAAGGATAGAAAAATCAATGGCAAAGCAAAGTAAGGCTAAATTGAATAGCCACTTCTTAAATAACCTCATTAATTTGTCTAAATTCGGGCAAATTATAAAAGTAGATACCCATAATGATGCCGATAAATCCGATAAATACGATGTATAAGGCGGGCGAGAAACTCACATATAAAGTGGCGTAACCGAGCGCGAAAGGAACCAATACCCCAACAAGACCATAGGAAAGATTATAACAAAGAGCCATACCTGTTAGTCGTACATTGGTCGGAAATAGTTGCACAAGAATAGCGGGTATCATGCCAACAATACCAGCACAAAAACCTAAAAGCGCATACATAATAAGAATATAGTCGCCACTGGTTTGCAGATGATAAAAGAAAGCAAGCATCTGTACAATCAATAAGATGGAACCAATGGCCAACACTTTACCAAAATTTTGATGATTAGATATGATGCCATAGAACACACAGCCAAAAATCATAAACACAATGCCCAAACTGTGTGAAAATCCAAACAAGTCATTATCAAGAGTAAAGCGCAATTCAATTAAATCTGGTAATAATAGGACAATGACGGTCGTTATACTAGCGATAATGACAGTGAGAACCAACCCGATAAAGATAGAGTGTTTACAGTGCTTAAAGAGCAAAGTAAAGGGCTTGGCAACATAATCACGTGGTTTTGATTCTTTCATGGCAATAAAAAATGGTGACTCATCTATCCAGCGCCATCCCAACAAGGGTAAAACGCTCAGTAACGCTGCGACAAAAAAGGGTATACGCCAACCGTAATCAGCCAATTGCTCAGTAGTCATGGAGTTGGTCAGCCAAAGGAAAAAGGCGTTGGAGAATAGAACGCCAACATAAAAGCTGGCGGTCACATAGCTACAGGCGACTGATAAATATTGGCGTGGTACATGTTCCGAGACAAAAACCCAAGCAAGCGGTACAAAAACGCCGAATGCCATCCCTTGTATCAGGCGTAGGGCAATAAATAAGGTGGGCGCAACCAGACCCCATTGTGCATGTGTTGGTAAGCATGCCATCGCTAATAAGCTTGCGGCAGTCACCAATATGCTGATTAATAGTATAGGTTTTCGTCCTTTAATATCACCAAAGCGCCCAAAGATGATGCCGCCAAATGGACGCGCCAAATACCCAATTGCAAAAAGCCCAAGCCCTTGCAGAGTGGCAACCGTAGCGTCAGCATTGGCAGGTAAAAAGGTGGCTGCTATGATATCTGCAAGATATAAATAAATCAAAAAATCAAAAAACGCAACGGCGCTGTTAAAGCAAACAAACAGTATCGCATTTCTATCTTTAGAAGACATCAAGGCATATTGAGAACGAGAGGGCATAATATATCACGCATACACATAGTGGAGAGGTTGTGAAGCCGGTTACTATCTAGATAACTGGCCATAATAAAAAACGACAAATCAAGATAACGGGCTAATGATTTGCCGCAAAGATAATGTTTTGTACTAAAAAATACTTCAGCGTTAAATTAGCGACTTAACCTATCTCGTTCAAGTCGCTGTCACTATCATACAATTTGTAAAATAAGCGTTTATGAATACAAGTGATTAAATATGGGTAACTTAATAAAGATGAGGAAGTAAAGGTAAGGGGATTGACGCTTATAATAACCAATCAATAGGTAACCATGACATGATGGTCAGCCAAACATGATCACTGATATCAACGCGCGGCTCTGAATCATAAATGACTTTTTTGCCTCGTTCCACGGTATGCCACTGTAAATTACCATTTTCTAATAACTTTACTTCATAAGCTTGGCTCAACAAGTCATCGCTGAGCGCATCATGTAACTGTTTGGCTAGCTCATTATCATTGATAATCACGCCCATCTCCGTATTGATGTTAGCGGAGCGCGGGTCGACATTGTATGAGCCAATGAATACTTGATAGTCATCAACGGCAAAAGTTTTGGCATGCAAGCTGGTTGACGATTGACTGCTCGCCTTCCAGAGTTTATTTTCACGTTTTTCTGCAGAAGCCGTTGATTTTAGCTCGTAGATTTTTACCCCTGCACGCAGCAGGTTAGGACGCCATTGACTGTAGCCAGAATGTACGGCGGTCACATCAGTGGCATCAAAAGAGTTGGTCAAAATCTTGATATCAATGCCCGCTTCAGCCAATTTGACCAGCGTATTGACACCGTCTTTGGTCGGTACGAAGTAAGATGAGATAATAGTAAGACGCTTGGTTGGGCTGCCTAACAAAGTGCGCAATTGATGGACCAAATTGGTATCCGCTGGGACAGTTTTGGTCAATTTACCGACGTCATCACTCAAAAACTGCATGTCCGTCCAGCGAAAGGGCACGCGCTTATTGATTAAGTCGGTATCAATAGAAGAGTCTTCGATAGCAGTTTTATACACTGATAAACTGCTTCTGCTGTCGTTTTTCTCATCCTCTTTTAGCTTATCTAAGCCGTCTAAGAAATCAGTGGTCTCGCCTTTATTCAAAGTGGCTAGGGTTTCGATATCAAAGGAGATGGGTGCTGACCAATAACTGGCAAAGCTATTGTCAATGTCAGCAACGACTTTACCAATCAGCAAAACGTCTAAATCCGCAAATTGGCTGTTTTTATCGTTGCTTAGATATTCATCACCAATATTACGCCCACCAATAATGGTGATTTGCTTATCAAAAATCATGCTTTTATTGTGCATGCGCCGATTGATACGCGGTAGACCAGTGACGTAATTTAAGGTTTGAAATTTACGGTGCATCAATGGATTGATAATACGTACCGCAATATTGGGGTGACTGGCAAAACGTAATAAATGCTGATCAAACTTGGCATTGTTATTAAAATCATCTAGCAATAATCGTACAACAACCCCGCGCTCGGCGGCATTCCATAAGTCCTTGAGCATCAGCTGTCCGGCTTGGTCATCGTGCCAAATATAATATTGTGCATCGATATTACGCGTGGCCATGCCAGTCAAAATACTGCGTGCAGCAAACGCATTGGCACCAGTCACAATCGGATGGTAACCGGATAAATCAGGGTGAATCTCGTTTTGTTCACTGATGGCTGCCACCAAATCCGTACTGTTGCTTTTTGGATTTGTATTTGGGCTATTTTTTTGGCTGCTGTCTTGAGTGTTATTGCTTTGACTAGTGTTGTCTTGTGGTTCATTGCTTTGTTGGTATAAAGCGTCAACACGCGCTGATAAAGCTTGACTTTCAGGCAAGTGCGGCTGCTTTGGCAAACTCTGACATCCACTAAGACTTAAGGTTAGTCCCAGCGTTAAACTCAGCGATAAGTTGCTTGGTTCTATACTAAACATCGACATAAATGAGACACCTTAATGAGCCTGAATGTAATAAAGCGCTTGTGAATAACGGGCTTATATTTGCTTGCTGTTTTTACCGATGAAAGCACTGATTATGAGGCGTATGATGATATCGCTCAAGGCAATATTAAAAGCGCCGGTAAGCTTAACAGTTGTCATCATCTGTGCCTATTATAAATACGTTATTTTTGTTAGATACGGCGAGTTTTTTGGTTATGATGTACCTATCGTACAGTCATCGCCTGCGCTTGCATCTCATCTTTATAAATGTATCAGCACGTTTTCATCCTAAGTGCCTAATATAGGGTATTCAAAAATAATAATTAGCACGCCTTTGAAACCAGCTGTTTGGAATAAGTTGCCATGCTATGATAACGCGAATAAATGCTGTTTATAATCGAAATAAGCCGTATGTTTAATAATAACCAGTGCAATGGAAGAATTATGAGTCAGTCGCAAGTGCATGATAATAAAAATTTGAATAAGTTAGACCCTAACTGGCGCAGTGACGCGCTCAACTTAGAACTCGATTATGGTATGCAGACTATCGCCGTACGGGCGGGTCAACATCGTACAGATGAGGGCGAACACTCAGAAGCTATTTTTACCACCAGCTCTTATGTGTATGAGTCGGCGGCAGATGCAGCCGCACATTTTAATGGAGATAAGACAGGCAACGTTTACTCACGTCATACCAATCCAAGTGTGCGTACCTTTGAGCGTCGTTTAGCAGCGCTTGAAAATGGTGAGCGCGCCGTTGCGACGGCTTCAGGTATGGGTGCGATTTTGACCATGTGCTTAGCCTATTTAAAAGCGGGCGACCACTTGCTAGCAGCCAATCAACTATTTGGCTCATCGATTGGCTTGTTTAATAATTATATGACGAAGTTCGGCGTTGAAGTCAGTTATGTTGATTGCTTTGATAATGAGGCTTGGGCAAATGCGGTTCAGTCGAATACCAAGGTAATTTATTGCGAAAGCCCCAGTAATCCGTTGGCACAGATTTGTGATATTGGATATTTAAGTCAGCTATGTAAAGCCAATGATATCTTATTGGTCGTCGATAATTGCTTTGCCACGCCAGCATTGCAGCGGCCATTAGACCTAGGTGCTGATGTGGTGATTCACTCTGCGACTAAATACTTAGATGGTCAGGGTCGAGTATTGGGCGGCGCGTTGGTCGGTAGTGATAAGCTGATGCAAGAAGCATTTACGGTGGTGCGTTCAGGCGGTATCAGTATGAGTCCATTTAATGCATGGGTCTTTACCAAAGGGCTTGAGACGCTTAAATTGCGTATGCAAGCGCACTGTCACAATGCCAATCAAGTGGCAGAGTTTTTGGTCAATCATCCTAATGTTAGTACCGTGCATTTCCCAGGTTTGAGCGATCATCCCGCTCATGAACTTGCTACCCATCAACATCATATGAAAGGTGGCTATGGTGCTATCATGGGTTTTGAAGTGCAGGCTTCTGATAGCCGTGATGCACAAGCCGCTGCTTGGCATGTGATTGACTCAACGCAAATGGTCTCTATCACCAATAATTTGGGCGATGCCAAGACTACCATTACTCATCCGGCGACCACCACTCATTTTCGCCTAACAGCTGAGGCGCGTGCAGAAGCAGGTGTCAAAGATAGTCTCATCCGTTTGTCGGTCGGTTTGGAAGATGTGGAAGATATCATTAAAGATTTGGCGCGTGGTTTAGACAGTTTATGAAGATAAAGGTATAATCACCGTCAACCGATGAAATTTACGTTATTAATCATCAGTAGTTATTAATCACTACTCATTACTATAAAAGACAAAGAGGCAACTATGAATATTCAAGCATTGATGCAACAAGCACAAACGATGCAAAAGAAAGTGGAAGCAAACGTTGAAAATGCTAAAAAAGAGCTGGCCAATAAAGAAGTGCAAGCGGAAGCGGGCAGTGGTCTGGTAAAAGTCACTATGACAGGTCGCCACGTGGTTAAGCGTTTGACCATTGATCCAAGCTTATTGGAAGATGAGCCTGATATGATCGAAGACTTAATCGCTGCTGCTATTAATGATGCGGTGCGTCAAGCAGATGAGCTATATGAAGAAACCATGGCTGGCGCGACATCAGGTATGGGTCTACCACCAGGTATGCAAGGTCTGTTCTAAGTAACTGGCTCTTAAGCTTCTAAGCGTGAAAAACTGCTTTTTAAAAATAAAAATGGGGTTGTTATCGACACGATACGACCCCATTTTTATAGCTACGATTTATAAATAAAGGAAGACACTTTGCTGACAGCCAAATTTGATCAGCTGGTCAAACAGCTGCGTATTTTGCCGGGCGTGGGGCAGAAAAGTGCCCAACGTATGGCGTTACATCTGCTTACCAAGAAACGTCCGCAAGGTATGGCGCTAGCACAAGCACTTGATGAGGCGATGAGGGATATCGTTGAATGCCAGCGTTGTCATAGCTTTAGCGACGAGGCAGTTTGTCCATTATGTCAAGATCCTAGGCGTGATGATGGGCTATTATGCGTGGTCGAAACCGCAGCAGACGTGATGGCTATCGAGCAAACCGCGGGCTATCGTGGGCGCTACTTTGTGTTAGGCGGTCACTTATCACCGATTGATGGCATTAGTGCCGATGATTTAAATATTGAGCAGCTGGTCTGGCGTGTCAAACAAGAGCCAGTTGAGGAGTTAATACTGGCTACTGGCACCACTGTCGAAGGGCAGACTACCGCCCACTTTATCAGTGAAGCGGTCAGTCGTCATGTCAATAAAGTGACGCGTTTGGCGCAAGGTGTACCGATGGGCGGTGAGCTTGAATACCTTGATAGTATGACCCTTGGGCAAGCCATGCAAAATCGCTCCTTTCTATAGACTTTCTACACCCTTTTTATCATTTTTTTATAAAACCAAGTCTTGTCCACTTTATTTCATGAAATTGTTATAATTGCTTTACTACTGTTGTAACCCTTATTGTTTTCGTTTCTCATTTTATTAAGACGTGATTTAGCGTTTTATTTTCTCTTATTTATGCAGGTATCTGCCCGTGTCTAACCATGCTTCAACCGCTTCCACCCAATCAAATACCACAGACAATGCTGCTATTGATATTGATGACGAATCATCAAAACCCTCAATCAGTACTGAGATAAAGTCAGCCGATTTACCGCCCGAACCAGATATCGATGCACTATTGGACATCGCTGATGAGGTTGCTATTACTTGGGTACGGCAGCAAAGTGGTTTAGACGAAGTGATTCAGGCGTTAGCGACTTGCGGGCGTGTGGCCTTAGATACCGAGTTTATCAAGCGCGATACTTATTATCCGCGCTTGGCGCTGGTGCAGCTGAATATTGGCGATCATGTCTATCTATTAGATGCGCCGCAATTGCAATTAGGGGGTTTTTGGGAAGCGCTTCGTAAAGTAGATGTCGCGATTTGGCATGCGTGCGGTGAAGATTTGGGGATTTTTTATCTATTATCTGGTTGTCCACCGTTGACCAATATTTTTGACACGCAAATTGCGCTCTCTTATTTAACGGGCCAGCTGCAAATGGGTTATCAGCAGGCGCTTGATGATCAGCTAGATATGCATATCGATAAAGAACACAGCCAATCAGATTGGCTACAGCGTCCGCTATCAGATGAGCAAGAGCAATATGCGATTGATGATGTGCGGTTTTTGCCAGCGCTTTATTTGAGCCTTGAGTATGAGTTAAAAAAGAAAGGTTTATACGATTATGTATGGGCTGACTGCCAACTTTATGCCCGTGATTTATATGACGCGCAGCATGTTGAAGACGACGCAATGTATCTAACGATGGCAGATTATCGTTATACTTCGGAGCAAATGGCGATACTACAAGCGGTTGCGACGTGGCGTGAGGAACTGGCACGTGCGACCAATCAGCCGCGTACCTTTGTGATAAAAAAACAAGCAGTACGGGAGATTATCACTGAAAAGCCAAGCAATATGCGGGAGCTCGCTCATAAAACCACGATGCACCGGAGTATGTTGCGGCTATATGGTGAAGAACTGCTGAAGGTCATCAAAGAAGCAAAAAATCTGCATCCTGCTGAGCACCCAGACTGTCTATTGCCGCCGTATCGCTCAAAAAATAAAGTGCTATCAAAAGCGGTGCAACAGGCGATAGATGAGCAAGCGCAAATAACAGGAGTGCCTGCTAGTGTATTGATGCGTAAAAAATGGCTAGGGCAATTATATGAAGTGATTGCTTTTGATAAAGAACTAAGCGAGTTACCAGAAGGGTTAAAAGGTTGGCGCAGCGAATGGGTCATACAAACCTTGATTCCTGTTATTGCAGCGCATAAAATCGAGCTACAACAAGGTATGGGAATTAATGTCTAGCGTTTAATCACGATTGACATTCAATGGCGATGAGCGCTTGAACTTTCCGTATTGCAAAAAATATATCACTTGGTTGGCGACTTTTTTATTGACCAGCATGCCAGTATGCGAGACTGGCATAACGATATGATCGACCGCTGCTTCAACTTTGGTTTCTTCGACATATACTGTGCCATCATGCACAAGTTGCTGCTTCAATGGCGGTAGGTCTGCTTTAAGCAGCTTACGGTTATGATGATGCAAAACTAACTGTCCCATACCATAAGGGCGATTTCCAGCAATCACTCCAAGGGTAATATGTTTCGGTAATGGGGCGACTGTCCCATCTAGTGCATCGACATAAGAGTGCCCTACCACAGCGGGGATTAAGCGCCAAATATAGTCTGCACAAACGCTGCCTAGATGCGGTGTACCGAGCGTGACGCAGTGTCCTATTTGCCATTTCGGATATTGATTGACAAAATCACGAATAATCAGCCCACCCAAACTGTGACCGACTAAATCTATGGGCTGGTCAAGATGGTGATGCTTTTCTAGCCAGCTATTGAGACGTGCGCTATTGGTTTTGATGCCATCACGCATACTACGATAGCCATATTGATGGGTATCAAATCCTGCTGCTTGCAAGCGTTTAGCTAATGGACGCATGATAAATGGAGCATGATGCAGACCGTGAATAAGAATGACGCGGTTTGTTTGTTGCATATTATTATCCAAAAAAGTGATTTCACTGATATTTTATTATATAAGTCTCTTAATGGTAATTTAAGTACCAATGACATTGCCTTTTAAGTTAGTGGCTAAGAGTAGAAAAAGTAAAAACCTCCAAATCAGCTGCTGACTTGGAGGTTTTTTTTATAAAAAACTGTTTATGATTTATCGAAAAATACGATTACATATAGTTTTCGATACTTGGGCAAGAACACATCAGGTTCTTATCACCATAAGCGTCATCAACGCGTGCCACACTCGGCCAGAACTTATGGGCACGAATGTAAGGCAGTGGGAATGCAGCCGTATCACGGCTGTATGGATGTGTCCATTCGCCAGTGGTCACCATAGCAGCGGTGTGCGGTGCATTTACCAACGGATTGTCTTCTAGCGTCCAACCATCTTCGCCAGCTTTAGCTTTCATAGCCTCGGCTTTGATAGATTGAAGCGCGCTGATAAAGCGATCTAACTCTTCTTTAGATTCAGATTCAGTTGGCTCAATCATCAAGGTCCCTGCTACTGGGAAACTCATCGTTGGTGAGTGGAAACCATAATCCATCAAGCGCTTAGCAATATCGCTTTCAGTGATGCCAGTTTCTTCCTTCAATGGACGAATATCGATGATACATTCGTGAGCAACGCGGCCATTTTTGCCTGTATAAAGCACAGGGTAGTGGTCTTTAAGCTGAGTGGCCACATAGTTGGCATTTAATAGCGCCAGCTCCGTTGCTTTTAGCAGACCATCACGGCCCATCATGGCAATATACATCCATGAGATAGGCAAAATGCTTGCTGAACCATAAGGGGCTGCCGATACTGCTGAGCAGTCGTTTTGCGCATTGTGTACCGGACTTAGGGTATGGTTGGCCATAAATGGTGCCAAGTGTGCCTTCATACCAATAGGACCCATACCTGGACCGCCGCCACCATGAGGGATACAGAAAGTTTTATGCAAGTTCATGTGTAATACATCGGCACCGACATCGGCAGGCTGCATCATGCCTACCTGCGCATTCATATTGGCGCCGTCCATATAGACTTGACCGCCATGCTTATGAATCAAATCGCAAATATGACGGATGCCTTCTTCAAACACTCCATGCGTCGATGGATACGTAATCATCAACGCACCTAGGTTGGCGCTATGCTCTTCACATTTAGCGGTTAAGTCATCGATATCAACGTTACCATTGTCATCGGTTTTGACCACGACCACTTGCATACCCATCATCATGGCAGTCGCAGGGTTGGTACCGTGCGCTGACATTGGAATCAAGCAAACATCACGGCCAGTCTCGCCCAATGACTCATGGTAACGACGGATTGCTAATAGACCAGCATATTCACCTGAAGCGCCAGAGTTTGGCTGCATAGACACTTCATCAAAACCAGTGATGGCTTTAAGCTGTTCTTGCAAGCTATCAATCATGGCAATGTAGCCCGTGACTTGATCGCGCGGTGCAAAAGGATGGACGTTGGCAAATTCAGGCCATGTAATCGGCAGCATCTCACTGGTGGCGTTCAATTTCATGGTACAGCTGCCAAGTGAAATCATGCTACGGTTCATCGCCAAATCTTTGTCTTCAAGCGACTTTAAGTAGCGCAACATTTCATGTTCAGTATGATGTGAGTTAAAGACTGGATGGGTCAAGATATCATCGGTACGCAAGTGGGCGCTATCGAGTGATACGCGAGCTGTTTCAGGTAAATCGTGTGATTTACTAACAAATAGCTGAGTTAAGACATTGAAGTCGTGCTGATCGCTGATTTCACTAAATGCTACACCTAATTTACTGTCGCCTAGACGCCATAAGTTATAGCCAACATTGTCCGCATTTTCAAAAATCTGGGTCGCTAATTTCTCTGAACCGCAATCAATAACAACGGTATCGAAGAATTGATCATGTACCACGCTTAAGTTGCTATCATCAGCATTTTTAATGACATCAGCAAAGGCAGTAGCAAAGGCATGAATACGAGTAGCAATACGCTTCACGCCATTTGGACCATGATAGACGGCATACATACCGGCTAGGTTGGCTAGCAAGACTTGTGACGTACAGATATTTGAGTTGGCTTTTTCGCGGCGGATGTGCTGCTCACGAGTTTGTAGTGCCATACGTAAGGCAGTATTGCCTTGCGAATCTCTTGAGACGCCAATAATACGACCAGGTGCTGAGCGCTTGGCTTTATCAGAGAACGCAAAATAAGCGGCATGTGGACCACCAAAGCCCATTGGAATACCAAAGCGCTGGGTGCTACCCAATGCCACGTCTGCGCCCATGTCAGCTGGTGACTTTAGTAACACCAAGCTCATGATGTCACTGACGACGCTCACATAAGTTTTGTTTTTCTTAACGGCAGCGATAACGTCGGTTAAGTCTTTCACATCACCTTCAACACCGACGTATTGGAATAATGCCCCAAAATAGTCGCCTGATTTAGCAGTTTCAAAATCACCAACAACCACTTCCCAACCAAAATACTTGGCACGGGTGTTAATGACGTCTAAGGTTTGTGGATAGACACGGTCATCAACGAAAAACTGCGTTGATTTGCTTTTGCTCACACGCTTAGACATTGCCATGGCTTCTGCTGCGGCCGTTGCTTCATCAAGTAATGACGCGCCAGCAAGCTCAAGACCAGTCAGATCGATACAAACTTGTTGGAAGTTGAGCAGGGCTTCAAGGCGACCTTGGGCAATCTCAGCTTGATATGGCGTATAAGCCGTATACCAACCTGGATTTTCAAGGACGTTACGTTGAATCACCGCTGGCATACGTACCGGCGAATAGCCTTGACCGATATAGCTCTTATTAACCGTGATGTCGTCTGCCATCGCGCGCAATTTAGCTAGGGCAGCATGCTCACTCATCGCGACTGGCAAATCTAGCTCTTTATGCAAGCGCACTGGCTCAGGCACGGTATCATTAATAAAGCTAGCCATATCTTTATAGCCAACTGCGCTGAGCAGATCAGCTTGCTTAGTCTCATTCGAGCCTATATGACGATAAACAAATTCAGCTTCGTTGAATAAACCTTGAAAGGTATCAAACGTTGGGTTTTGAGAGATAGTCATAACAGTCCTTGGTTAAGGGAGTAATAAAGAGTTTCACTTAAATAAAATAAAATAAAATAAAATAACGGCTTACGGTTTTACACGTAATGGACAAACTGCTCTTGATTAAAGCGGAACTGAGTGTTGTAGACGCCATTATCAGCACGCTCGCCAGCACCAATCATCATAATAATATGTTGATCGTCGCTTAGATTTAACAGCCGCTTCATGGCAGGCTCATCGAAGCCGCCCATCGGACAGCTATCAAAGCCGTGCGCGCGTAGTGCGAGCATCAGGTTTGCGGCCGCAAGAGCGGTATTATTGGTTGCCCAGTTTTTAGTATCTTCAAAGGTATAGTAGGGTGATTTAATCGGACCTTTTATACGTCTCACTACTTGAGTTGCACCCCATTTGGCCGCTGATACTACGTTGGCAGGACCACGTAAAAAGTCCATGGTCACGACTTTGGTATAGTAGTCTTTGACCTTTTTTGGTACGGGTGTATCAGGGTATTCACGCAATATTTGCTTGGCATGGTCCTGCCAGACATCGGTACGCGCAACGACAGCGATTAGGCGCGCTGAGGTTTTTGCCGCGTTTTGATTCATGCAGTTTTTTACCGCACGTTTGCGTTTGTCAGCATCATCGATCACATAAAACTCCCACGGCTGCAGATTGCTGGAGTTTGGCGCTAGCATGGCCAGACGCAAACAGTCTGCTAATACGTCATCAGGTATCGGTGTATCGGTAAAGCGACGAACTGAACGACGTGACTCGACCACTTCACGAAACGCTTGTAGCTGTGGCGTATTGTCAGGCGTGGCAATATTTGCTTGCTTATCAGTATCAGAGGTCATATGAGAATCCATGCTGTGGAGTGAATGATCAACTTGGGTCAGTATTGAGTGGGTCTCTTCAATAGCGTCTGACAAGTGATGCATACGAATAAATTGGCTAGCAGTTGGAATAATAAAATTGAATGATAATTGTGAATAGCAAAGTATTTTTACATGTGGCTTTTAACACTCACTGCATATTTGATAAATATGATTTAAAGTAGAGCCTATAGATACCAGCTGACGCCGATATCTATGATAATAGATTCTGTTTTTATTTTATAAATCGCGATATTTAATTGAAATGTCGCTTTTAGATGAGAGTATTAAACTGATATTACAGCTCGTTTTCGTACTCATCAGCCGTCATTAGTGCTTCATAGTCAGCGATGTTGTCAGGCTTCATTCGGAAGAACCAACCTTCGCCATATGGATCAGAGTTGATGATTTCTGGGTCATCTTCTAGCGCTTCGTTGATGGCAATCACTTCACCTGAGATAGGCGCATAAACGTCAGAGGCAGCTTTTACTGACTCAACCACTGAGATTTCGTCATCAACGGCGATGATGTCACCCACGTCTGGTAATTCAACGAATACCACGTCACCCAATAGGTCTTGAGCATGGTCAGTGATACCAACAGTGATAGTACCGTCGTCTTCTAGGCGTAGCCACTCGTGGCTGGCGATGTATTTTAGTTCTGCTGGGATATTGCTCATGGTGTCTCTCCTAAGTGATAGAGGATGGTTTACAAAAATAGTGGAAGCTAATAATAGAATTTATAATGACTACGAGTCAAACTGCTGCTTGCCGTTACGGACAAACGGTAGCTTAAGAACGCGTACATCAACAAATTTGCCTTTGCCGCGCAAATCGACCTGAACACTGTCCTCATCTGACAAGCTGGCAGGTACACGGGCAATGGCAATCGAATTTTTTAGGCTAGGGGAGAAGGTGCCACTGGTGATGATGCCAGTTTGCTCATTGTCCGTGCCTTGATTGATGGTTACTGTCATGCCTTCACGTAATACACCGCGTGTCGTCAGTAGTAGACCTACTTGCTTCATGGCCGTGTTGTCGTCTTTTGCCTGCTGACGTTTGCTAACCAAAGCTTCACGACCGATAAAATCACGCTCGTCTTTTAACGCCAGTGTCCAGCCCATGTTGCACTCATAAGGACTGATATCTTCGTCCATGTCATGACCATAGAGGTTCATGCCCGCTTCCATACGTAAGGTATCACGCGCACCAAGGCCCGCAGGTTTAACGCCATTGGCTTTTAATTGCTCAAAGAAAGCTGGGGCATCGTCGCCATGCATAATCACTTCGACACCATCTTCACCCGTGTAGCCCGTACGAGCAACAAACCAATCCGTGCCTTCGATGTCTGTCAAGTCAGCACCAACGAAAGGTTTAAGACCAGCCAAGGTATCGGCCCAACTTGGTTTGGTTTGCGCTAGCTTTTCAACGGCATTTGGGCCTTGAACGGCAATCATGGCAAGCTCTGGGCGCTCGGTGATGGTGATATCGAAACCTTCAGCGACTTTTTCAAATTGTGCCATGTCTTTATCGCGAGTGGCAGCGTTTGAGACGATACGATATTCGGTCGCGTCTTCATTCATTAGGTAGACGATTAAATCATCGATGATGCCGCCTTGCTCATTGAGCATACCTGAATACAGCGCTTTACCAACGATCTTTAGTTTATCGACATCATTGGCCAGTAACTTTTGTAGCCATGCTTTGGTATCGCTACCTTTAACATCGGCGACAACCATATGTGAGACATCAAACATACCGGCATCGGTACGCACCGCTTCATGTTCTTCGATTTGTGAACCATAATGGATTGGTAATTCCCAACCAGAAAAATCCACCAGTTTGCCATCACTATCAACGTGAGACTGGTAAAGAGGCGTGCGTTTAGGGGCTGAGGTGTTGGTGTTTTGAGTGTCAGTCATGACAAATCCTTATGTGAACATCAGTTGTACTCGGTAGAGTAATGAGCGATGTGCATTATCATAGTAACGAGAAGCAATATTGCAGGGTGCAAGCATTGCAACCAAGGGTAGCACAGAAAAAATAGCGCAATCAGCCAAACAGACGCTGAACGTCGGTTTAAGCAAAAGCCCTATCTGTCCTGTAACCTGAGATTTTCAACACGAACCATCATTTTTTGTTTAAGCAGATGCTTGCAAAACAGTAGCAATGATGTCGCATTTTCTCCCCTTCGGTGGGTAAGGCGTCGTCCGTCCTTACCGCTCTCCAGATTTGTTATGCCTTATGTTTGGGTGTGCCACGCGATTGACGGTAGACAGCGAAACAGTCATGACATGTGTTTTTCAGTCCTTTTACCTGAGCGATTGGCAGGGTGTATGCGCCTTCGGTGGTCCTGTCGCAATGATCAATGCAACTCATTAAATGAGTGCACTCGATATCGTGCTCAAGACTCTCTCCTGAAAAACGCTTTTATTATGAAAGGTTAATGGTTTTTTTACAAGCCACCGAATGGATTAAAATGAATAATTTAACTAAAATGCTGTTTTTTAGAGACATTAAGGTTAATCAATAGATAAAACAAGCTGATTTTTTGCGCCAGCCAGAGGCAATCAAAAGCCATCTCTTTAAAGCCTGCTACGCAAAGCCACTATGGAAAGTGTGACAAATTATGCTAGGCTAGCAACCATTATTCCATAGATTGTTTAATAGAAGCTATTTTACATAAATCATTTGCTCACTGTTTTAATTGATGATTTCTAATCTTTAATGCTCAATAGGTGCCTTTATGCATTGCGATATTTATAAATTTCCTAAACACGACGACATGTACGTTTATATTGCCCGTCCTGATTATCCTAATGATACCGATGAGATTAAAGACTGGCTTGGCGTATTACCTAAAGACTTCCGTGCAAGCTTAGGGCGTAGTCAGTTTGTGATGCATTTAGACTTGGCAACCACGCCAACGCTTGCTCGTGTCGATAAAGAAGAAGTATTGGCAAAGTTAAACTCGCAAGGGTATTTTGTACAAATGCCACCACAAGATGTTATGCGCCGCCAAGCAGAATTACGCGCTCGTGAAGCACAAGACAATATTTATGATTAATGGGCATTTTTTGCAGAGAGTTTTATAGCAAGGTGATTTAAGACGGTGTCCGATTATAGAAGACACTGATAGGCAAGTGGTAATAAGCAGGTAAGTAGCGAACCGCCAATTGCTAAAAAACGTTACTAAGCAGTGGCCAGCATGCATTTTATTCGGAAGTCGTGATAAACTAGCAGCATTATTAGGTGCCCGTGTCGATTATGTAATCGGCCTTATTTTTAGTACGACAGAACGTACTCTCTACCGCTAGACACATAACGTGTCGCCGGTGATAAACGCAGGTAATCAAACACGTATGGACTGGTTTAAAAGTATCTTACAGAGCTTACCCTTGGAAGCCATCAGTGACATTCTTGGCGAAATTGCCATTTGGTGGGGGCAGCTGGTAAAAGACGTACCAGCCGCGGACTTACCGATGTATGCGTATCTTGGTGGTGTCATTATCGTATTGATACTTTGGGTACTGGTTGCTCGTGTCTTGCCGCGCCCGTTGGGCGGTATGAGCTGGATGATACTATTTGCCGTTTTATTAGCACCCGGTACGGCGCTTGGTGACCCTAGCGTGATTGCCCCCGCTAGTATCGCTGTGGTTTATGCGATTATGATGAAAGACACGGCTGGCGCGATTGCCAATATGTTGCCTATATTAGTGGTCTTGGTTGTTGGCTTATTCGTCGGCTTCATGTGGCAGCTGATTCGCGGCGCGTTTGAGTCCAGCTTAGATAAAGCCCGTAGCCGGACGGCAGAAGATGTACAGGCGACGAGGCAGCTAACGACAGGTAATTATTTGGCAGAAAATTCCACTTTGGCTCAGCAGCCTGATGTAAATCAGCAGTCGACTAAGTTACCATTAGCCACTAAGTCTGACGCTGAAGTGAGCTTAAAGAAAAACAGCAGCTCGTCTAACAAGCCTGATATTGAGAAATCTGATAAATAATAAGGTGATATAAGTTTTTTAAAGTACATGCTTAAAACTAAATCCCTAAAACTAACAATCACCTCACCTGCGCAGAGATAACCAGATTAATAAGATGTTTATAAATTTAAAAGACACCAGTGCGTGTCTTTTTTTATGTGAAACCATTTCTCATGTGAGAGGAGTTACTGCTGGCTAAAGGTATAAGGGATTAAAGCGCAGCAGAATATTTGTTAGTGACTGCGAACGCATGAGTATTTGGGCAATCAGCACGGTTATGCTAATCTAATTTATTATTTATCATGCAAAAATTGCCTTTCAATCCCCTAATCTATAACAATAACTGAGACCTAATTATGACGACCACGACCGATAAATCGAAGAAAACCTTTACCGGTACGCAAAGCTATATTGCTACCGATGATTTACAACTGGCAGTAAATGCGGCGATGATGCTACAAAAACCACTGTTAATTAAAGGTGAGCCGGGTACCGGTAAGACCTTGCTGGCAGAAGAGGTTGCTGAAAGTTTGGGTATGCCACTGATTACTTGGCATATCAAATCAACCACCAAAGCTGAGCAAGGGCTGTACGAATACGATGCGGTATCGCGCTTGCGTGATTCACAGTTGGGTGATGATAAGGTGTATGAGATTGGCAACTATATCAAGCCTGGTAAGTTGTGGGATGCCTTCACCAGTAAAGAGCGCAGTGTGTTATTGATTGATGAGATTGATAAAGCCGATATTGAGTTCCCCAATGATTTGCTACATGAGCTTGATAAAATGTCGTTTTATGTCTATGAGACCGGCGAGACCATTACTGCTGAGCAGCGTCCAGTCGTGATTATAACTTCAAACAATGAAAAAGAGCTACCGGATGCGTTTTTGCGTCGTTGTTTCTTTCATTATATTGATTTCCCTGAAGAAGAAACCATGCGCCAAATTATTGAGGTGCATTTTCCTAATATTCAAGAAAAGCTGGTCAATGACGCGCTTGATATCTTTTATAAATTACGCAATGTTCAGGGAATTAAAAAACCACCATCAACGTCAGAATTGGTTGATTGGTTGACATTGTTATTGGCAGATGACATGGCACAAGCAGAGTTAGAAGAAAACTTGCGCGGTGAAAAATCTATCCCACCATTATATGGTGCGCTGCTTAAAAATGAAGCCGATGTGAGCTTGCTGCAGCGCTTTGCTAACATGATGCGTCGTTAAGCTTATATTTGCGTAGTGATGTCATCAAGAAAGCTCGGGTAAGCGCCCAAATCGTAACCATATCAGCCAATAAGTGATACGTATCTTATGTTTATCAAATTGTTCTATACCTTACGTACTTACGGCGTGCCTGTTAGTACGCGTGAGCTGCTCGACCTAAATGCTGCGTTAGACCAAGGGCTGATGATGCAGCCGCATCCAGAGAATCCAGAGCTATCTACTTTTGCCAGTCGCGAGGATATGTACCGTCTGATTCGTCTTTGTATGGTTAAAGACGAGCGCCATTTCGATAAGTTCGATCGGGCCATGGCGGATTATTTTGAAGGTGTCGACAGTCTCGATATGGATGAGTTGTTGTCCAAGTTGACGGATATTCCTAAAGAATGGCTGGATTTAAAGTTAGACCCAAAAAATCTGACCGAAGAGCAGCGCCGTTTGCTGAAAAAGTATGGCTCGCTAGAGGAGCTGATGAAAGCGCTTGAGGAGCGTCTTAAAGAGCAAACAGAGCGTCATCAAGGCGGTAGTAAATGGGTTGGTACTGGTGGTACGTCACCGTTTGGTGCGTATGGCGATCATCCAGAGGGCGTACGGGTAGGCGGTGAATCACGCAAACGCAGCGCAGCCAAAGTCTGGGAGCAGCGTAAATATCGCAATCTCGATGACGACAGCCAACTTGGCACGCGCCAAATTCAAATGGCGCTACGTAACTTGCGCCAGTTTGCGCGTACCGGCAGTGCTGATGAGCTAGACATTCATGAAACCATCAAGCGTACAGCAAAGAAAGGCGTGCTAGATATTCATATGCAGGCTGAGCGCCGCAATCGCGTTAAGGTATTGATGTTGTTTGATGTGGGCGGCAGTATGGATGTTCACGTGGAGTCATTAGAAAAACTGTTTTCTGCGGCGAAGAATGAATTTAAAACCTTAGAGTTTTTTTACTTTCATAACTGTTTATATGACTACGTCTGGAAGGATAATAATCGTCGCCACAGTGCACCGATGCCGACCTTTGAATTGCTTAATAAGTATGGTAGGGAGTACCGCGTTATCTTTGTCGGTGATGCCTCGATGTCACCGTATGAGCTGATGACGGTCGGCGGCAGCGTTGAGTATATGAACAATGAAGCCGGTATTGTTTGGTTAAAAAGGGTGCTCGCGCATTTTGATAAAGTCGCTTGGCTTAATCCTGAAAACCCAGCGTATTGGCAATATACTCAAACCATCGTTGAGATTAAAAAACTCTTCGATCATAAAATGTATCCGATGACCTTACATGGTATAGAAGACATGACCAATTATATGGCGCGTTAATGGATAAGTGTAAGAGTCATTTGCTTTATTTTTTATTGAAATGCACATAAAAATAGCCGTTATAAAGTATAGCGGCTATTTTTCTCTTTCTACTTTTTCGTTTCAATAAGCCCAATCATAACGCCCATCTCTTTTTTATCATGCTTATCGATAGTCGGTGCATACAGTGCCGATGCAATTCCACCATCTAAAAATAACGCGTTTGGACAGTTTAAGTCATTCCTAAAAAGCGTGGCAAACTGATAAAAGCTTACAGGTGCTTCGCTATTAACAAATTGTAGGCTACCATCGCTGCAAACACCAACGCCATTACGAAGTTTGATAGAGGTACTGTCAGGATTGAACTGCGGATGAATCTCATTGTTGATGACTAGCATAGGGCCTGATTGGGTGGCATACCAAGGCTGTGCTTTACCATTTCTAAGCTGCTTATCTAAAGCGTTACTTTCAGTAATCTGCACCTTGCCAGCCTTATCCCACCACATCACCCCATTGGGTAATAAATGAAAGTTGCCGCCGCCTGCTTTAAGATTCAACGCTCGTAGCTCTTTACCTTCAATAACCGTATAGCCAATCGGCGCATAAGTTTCATTATACATACCCGCGTTCATGGCAAAATCCAGCGTTTGCTCAGGCGGTAATGCCACTAATAAATTGTCGAAAGTTAGCAATGGCTGGTTATTATTACCACTGTTATCTGCTTGTTGCCAAAACAGCTGTAAAGAATAGCGTGGGTTTGATAACGCCTGCCCATCAATACGACAAGCGCTATAAGCAAACGGTACAGTTTGCGACTGACATGACCAGTTTTCCGTAACGTTATCAGACTTACCAGCGCCTATTGGCTGACAGGCGCTGATGCTTAATGCAACCAGCACTGCTGTCAAAAGAGAGTGGGGTAAGGTGAAAATGGAGCTTGGCATCAATGACTTGCCTTTTGGCCGGTGGACAGAATTTGTTTATGGTAAGGATTCTACAATATTTTGTCGCTTATTTACTTAGTCATTTTCACTTAGTCATTTGTCATAGGAAGGTCGCGAAAAGTATTGTTGACGTTGCCTATTAACATGCCTCCATCGACGATATCTATTAAAGCCTCTGGCTGTTGCGTTGTTGGGGCGCTGGTTTCTTTGCCTCGATCGCGCGAGTCTTTGTTATAAGCAATCAGAGCATCATTATTGGCGAGGAAGCTATCAGGATTTGCCATGACCCACATTTGGTTAAATACGTCGGCACGGGCGTTTTGCTCAAGCAATGCACCTTGGTCAGCAAAGTAAAAGAACTTCGATAACAGCTTGATTTGCCCGTTATCTAAACGGCGCGCAATATGATAAGGCTGCAATTGGCTCGGATGCTGTAGACCAACCGCACCAACGATGCTGGCCAGTGATTTAAGCGTGTTTTTATGGAAGCTGGCGACGCGCTCCGCTTTACTAGGCACATCGAGCGCTTTTTGACGATATGGGTCTTGAGTAGCAACACCCGTCGGGCAAGTATTGGTATGACACGAGCGCGATTGAATACAACCAACGGCAAACATAAAGCCACGCGCTGAGTTACACCAATCAGCGCCGAGCGCAATCATGCGAGCGATATCAAAGCCTGAGACGATCTTGCCGCTGACGCCAAGCTTAATTTTGTCGCGGATACCAGCGCCAACCAAGGTATTGTGTACCAACATAAACCCTTCAACCATCGGCATGCCGACATTGTCCATGAACTCAACGGGCGCTGCGCCTGTACCGCCTTCTGCGCCATCAATAACGATAAAGTCCGGATAGTTGTCCATCTCTATCATGGCTTTCACAATCGCCATAAATTGCCACGGCTGCCCCACACATAGCTTAAAGCCAACGGGCTTACCGCCTGATAAATCACGCAGCTGCTGCCAAAAAGCAACCAATTCTCGTGGCGTGCTAAAAGCGCTATGCGACGAGGGCGAAACGCAATCTTGACCAGTCGGTACTTCACGGGTATCAGCGATTTCTTGGGTAATTTTTTCGGCGGGCAAGACGCCGCCTTGACCTGGCTTTGCGCCTTGTGAGAGTTTAATCTCAATCATTTTTACTTGCGGGTCAACGGCTTTTTCGGCAAAGGACTGCGGATCAAAGTTACCTATCTCATCACGGCAACCAAAATAACCGGTACCTAATTCCCAAATCAAATCACCACCAAATTTACGGTGATAAGGGCTGATTGCTCCTTCGCCGGTATCATGGGTAAAGCCGCCCATCTTCGCGCCTTGGTTGAGCGCCATAATGGCATTGGCAGATAAACTACCAAAGCTCATTGCTGAGATATTAAATACCGACATATCATGCGGCTGCTTACAACGCTCACCACCGACAACGATGCGAAAATCTTTATTTTCTAATGGCTGACTGACGGCTGATTGTAAAAACCATTCTTTATCATGGGCGTATAAATTGTCTAGCGTACCAAAGGCATTGGTATCACTGACATTTTTAGCACGTTGATAGACCAACGCACGCTGCTGACGCGAAAAAGGTACTTGTTCTTTATCATTTTCCAGTAAATATTGGCGAATTTCAGGGCGGAAGTCTTCGAGCACATAGCGAATGTGGCCTGCAACCGGATAGTTTCTTAAAATAGCGTGCTTTAACTGTGTGATATCATAAATCCCCAGGCACACACCGAAGCCGCCAAGAATGATGAGCCACCAATTCGCCAGTAACAGTCCGGCTAAAAACAGTAAAACCGCGGCAGCAAAGGTACTATAGCGCAAAAATACGCCGACTAAATAAGGAGAGCTGGTTTTAGGCTCTGGATTTAAATTGGTACGAGATTGGGGCATAACAATACTCAACAGTAAAACATTGGAATTAAAAATGCGGCAGAAAGTTATTTCGTAACTTTGCCGCTATTCGTTATTCAGTATAAAAGGATTGGATGATACTCATTAAAATAAATCAAAGCGCCATCAACTTAAGCGCCGACCATAAAGGCAGGGGCTCAAATTGATGGCGTACATCATACGCCTATAATATCACGGCTCCATATTAATTGAGTAACGGCTTGCTAATAATGACCTTAGAATTACCGCTTTTAAGCTTAAACTGCTTTAAATGGTGGCCTTGAGGCTATTACTCAATGACGTTTTTTAGCATGGGTACAATAAACTAGAACCTCTACAATATTAAAAATAAAATGGAAGCCGACTGTCAGTGTCTGGTGGTAAGGTCTAAAGAGTACCTTGTAAGCTGTGACGAGTACGGGGCATAAGGTGTAAAAAAAGCGTTTGCCCGCAACGCGTAGCAGCCACTACAGTATGCTTTCAACCCCCTGCTGTGGCGGTTTGGGGTCTGACACTCGCCCAGTCGGTTCCAAAGGGGGAGTCTATCCACTTATGTCTAAATGGATAGAGAGTTCTAAAGCTAATGGTTTAAAAAAAGATGATTATTCAACAAGATCAATTTGCCAGTTATTGGCTTGGATGACAATATTAATTTTGCGTAGTTTCATGGCGATGTCATCAGCTTGCTTTTGTAGGCTTGCGACTGAGACCATGATATTCCATTTAATTTCACGATGGCTATAACGATCCGCTTCCGTATCAGTGGCTTCAATCGCCTCAATTAATAGCTTATGACGCAGCTCTAACGTCTCACGCTCAACCAATAGCGCTAACATCGATTGACCTTTATCGGTCTCTGCAATGGCATTGGTACGGTGAATGCGTTCAATCAAAGTCGCTAGCTCAGTAATGATTTGACTGGCATCAACCATCAGCGCGTTAGGATCTTCGTTTGGCATATCGCCTTCTTGAACTTTGACGTTACTACGAATACGACCTTTAATTTGGGCGAGCTTCTTTTGCATATCGCTACGGATCAGTAGAGCTTCGGCGAGTTTCATTATTTACTCTCATACTTTTATTATTAATATTTACGCTAAATTTTAATGCTTCTTAACCCTTAACACAAACCACTTGTCGCAAGGTATGCACCACGTCTACCAAGTCACTTTGCGCTTGCATCACCTCATCAATATTTTTGTAGGCGGCTGGTATCTCATCAATGACTTCTTTGTCTTTTCGGCATTCTACGCCTGCAGTTTGTGCGATTTGATCTGCTACCGTAAAGGTTTTTTTGGCTTCAGTACGTGACATGATGCGACCCGCGCCATGGGAGCAGGAATGGAATGACTCTGCGTTCCCTTTGCCACGCACGATAAAAGATTTGGCGCCCATCGAGCCGGGAATGATACCGTATTCACCAACGCGAGCACGTACCGCGCCTTTACGAGTGACAAATACTTCCTCACCGTAGTGCTCTTCTTTTGCTACATAATTATGATGACAGTTCACTGCTTTTATCTTGGCATCAAAAGGTTTAGATATAATCTGGCACAATGCTTTGATTGCATTTTCCATCATGATTTCACGGTTTTTAAAAGCAAAACGCTGCGCCCAACCGACGGCAAACCAGTAATCATCAAAGTGTTCAGTACCTTCAGAGAAATATGCCAAGTCCTTGTCGGGCAAATTTATAAACCACTTGCGCATATCTTCTCGCGCCAGCTCAATGAAGTAGCGTCCGATAGCATTACCCACACCACGAGAGCCTGAGTGCAGCATAATCCAAACCTGATTGGTCTCATCAAGACATACTTCTACAAAATGGTTGCCTGTGCCCAGCGTTCCCAAGTGGTCTAGATTGTTGGTGCTTTTAAGTTTAGGGTGCTTTTGGGTTAGATAGTTAAAATCATCTACTAGTGTTGCCCAACCTTCTTTCACCGTGTCATTAGGGTTTAACCACGCACCGACATCACGGTTAGAGCCGCGACCACGTGATTTGCTACGACCATGCGGAATCGCTCTTTCAAGCTCGATACGTAAACTGCGCAAGTTATCGGGTAAGTCATCAGCGGTCAGGGTGGTTTGTACCGCCATCATGCCACAGCCGATATCGACACCAACGGCAGCAGGAATAATCGCCTCTTTAGTCGGCAACACTGTACCGATAGTCGCACCAATCCCGACATGGACATCAGGCATGACTGCCAACCATTTATAAATGAACGGCATCTGCGAGGCTTTGATCAGCTGGTCGTGCGCTTTTGGACCGACAGGAACCCCCTTGGTCCAAAGTTTGATCGGGGCTCCGCCGTCTTGAATGATGTTATGAGTGGTTGGTTGCATAGTATGCTCTTTATTTATTATCATCCTAATGACAGAAGTAGACTGCGCAAATCCTTGAGGAAGTGTGGTTTGAGATTTGATACGTTCGGCTGATTAATCAACCTAATCAGCTACAGTGGTTTCTTTCTAAACACCGCTTCCAATCCTCTCAGCCAATGCCTGCAACTTAGGCACAATCATCGCTGCATAGTCGTCGCTTTGCCAGTTAGCGCTTGGCACACTGGCATTAAGCGAATAAGCATACTGTCCAGTCGCAACATCATATACCCCAACGGCTACTGCCAATATATCCGTAGAAAAATCACCATCTGATACCGTATAGCCATGCAATCTATAATGCTCTGCAGCGTCAGATAGAGCAGACTGCGCATGGTTATAATCTTCTGTAGATAAGTGCTCTTGTAAATTATTACGAATTGAAGCCTGTCTCGCTGGCGAGCTAGCCGCATAAAAAGCGCGCCCAATAGCCGTTCGTGCGACAGGTACCGCTGAGCCAACTTGCAAATTGACCGATAGACGAGCAGGGCTACGACAGCAAGCGTGATAGCGCATTTCTCCTTCGACCTCGGTGGCTAAGTTTACCGACACCTCATTGCTGCTGGCAAACTGACGTAACAGTGGCTCAGCTGCCGCGACCATATCGTGACGACTCCATGCAGTAGCACTTAATCGCACCGCGCTACTGCCCAATTGATACTTTCCATGCTCCGTCATGCGCAAAAATCCAAGCGTCATCAAGGTATGAATCAGACGAGTGATGGTCGCTTTTGGCAGTATGGTCATCTGACATAACTGCTGATGACTGAGCTGCTCATGATGCTCAAAAGCTGCTAACAAAGTCAGTCCACGGCCTAAGGCAGTGACAAACTGTCTATCGTTATCTTCCTTACTTTGTTCAAGGACTGTATTGATTCGAGCCAATAGTGGTAAGGCTGCCGATACGTTTTTTGTCATTTTGCACTCATTTATCTTTGATAAAGGTTTACAGCGCCGTAAAACTTTGTTTTAATAGATTTAAATTATGAAACTAAGTTTCGCACAGCGGAATTAGCAAGTCAATACCTTATGAAGTAAATTTACTCATTAATCACTACTCGTCGGTCAGGATGACTGACATCAAGGAGATCTACATGGCAACATCTACTCGTCCAAGTTTTGATTGGGAAGATCCGTTTTTATTACGCGACCAGCTGACTGATGAAGAACGCATGGTGATGGACAGCGCCCGTCAGTTTTTTCAAAAAGAGCTCATGCCTGGCATCGTTGAAGCCAATCGCAATGAGAATTTTGACCGTAATATCATGCGTCAAATGGGTGAGATTGGCTTACTTGGCGTCACGATTGAAGGTTATGGCTGTGCCGGTTTATCTAGTGTCGCTTACGGTCTGATTGCCAAGGAAGTTGAAGCGGTTGACTCAGGTTATCGTTCAGCGATGAGCGTGCAATCAAGCTTGGTCATGCATCCTATCTGGGCGTACGGTACTGAAGAGCAACGAGAGAGATATCTGCCAAAGCTTGCTACTGGCGAATATGTGGGCTGTTTTGGCCTGACAGAACCAGATTCAGGGTCAGATCCAGCCTCAATGTCGACACGTGCGCGTGCGGTTGATGGCGGTTATGAGCTGACAGGTAATAAGATGTGGATTACCAACAGTCCTATCGCTGATGTGTTTGTCGTTTGGGCAAAAGACGATGCCGATGAAATTCGCGGTTTTATTTTAGACAAAGGCATGAAAGGTTTGTCAGCGCCGAAGATTGAAGGTAAGTTTTCACTGCGTGCTTCAGTCACGGGTGAGATTGTGATGGACAAAGTGTTTGTGCCTGAAGCCAATGCTTTCCCAGATATCCGTGGACTCAAAGGGCCGTTTGGTTGCTTAAATAAAGCCCGTTATGGTATCGCATGGGGTGCAATGGGGGCGGCTGAATTCTGCTGGAAAGCTGCCCGTCAGTATACGCTAGACCGTAAGCAATTTGGTCGTCCGCTAGCTGCGACGCAGTTGGTACAGTTGAAGCTTGCCAATATGCAAACAGAAATCACGTTGGGTCTGCAAGCAGCGCTACGTGTTGGTCGACTGATGGATGAAAACAATGCCGCTCCTGAGATGATCTCACTTATTAAACGTAATAACTGCGGTAAAGCGTTAGATATTGCACGTATTGCTCGTGATATGCACGGCGGCAATGGTATCTCTGATGAGTTCCACATTATCCGTCATGTGATGAACTTAGAGGCGGTCAATACTTATGAAGGCACGCACGATATTCACGCGCTCATCTTAGGTCGCGCGCAGACAGGGATTCAAGCGTTTTATTAATTAATGGTTGTTAGGTAATAAGTGCTGGCTAGTTTTTAGACCATTAACGTACGTTACTGTTTGGCTTTTTAATAAGCTGTTATAGACGGTAGCGTGCGTTTCTAATTTTCATACATCGTTTTTATGCATGGTTGTTATGCATCATTTATTTAACAGTATCTATTTTTTAAAGCATTGAAGAAAAGATACCAAAAGCTAAATGATACATAGTAATTTTTTATCAAATCTTTATCAAAGAATAAGTTACATAATAAGGGAAGATTATGACTGATATGGCAAAAGGCGCATTACACGGTATTAAGGTGCTCGACTTATCGAGAGTATTGGCCGGTCCTTCTTGTACCCAAGTACTTGCAGATTTGGGCGCTGAAGTCATCAAGGTTGAGCGTCCGCATATTGGCGATGAGACGCGTCATTGGGCGCCTCCAAAATTCAGTGATGATACCTCCGCTTATTACGCCACTATTAACCGCAATAAAAAATCCCTCACCGTTGATATCACCAAACCTGCCGGACAAACCATTATCAAGCAGCTTGTTGCCGATAGCGATATCGTCGTTGAAAACTTTAAGGTCGGAGGTCTTAAAAAATACGGCTTAGATTACGACAGTCTAAAACAAGACAATCCGCGCCTAATTTATGCGTCATTAACGGGCTTTGGTCAAACAGGTCCAGACGCCAAGCGTCCCGGTTATGACTATATTATTCAAGGGTTATCGGGACTGATGAGTATTACTGGTCCAAGCGATGGTGAACCGCACAAGGTGGGCGTGGCAGTGGTTGATTTGTTTGCAGGATTGCAGCTGACCATTGGTATTCAAGCCGCTCTATTAGCGCGTCAAAATACGGGACTTGGGCAGCATGTCGATGTGGCATTGCTTGATAGCGCGCTTGCGATGTTGGCTAACGTCGGTATGAATTATTTGGCATCCGACAAAGTCCCGCCAAGACTCGGTAATCAGCATCCTAATATTGTGCCTTATCAAGTGTTTGCCGCACAGGGTGCCGCGCACTTTATTTTAGCTTGTGGTAATGACAGTCAGTTCGCCAAACTATGTACTGTGTTGGGCGTTGATTGGCATAACGACAGCCGCTTTATGACCAACCCACAACGAGTTGCCAATCGTGAGTTACTGTGCGATGAATTGACCAAGAAATTTGCCGAGCGACCTCGAGCCTATTGGTTAGAGGTTTTAGATCAGGCAGGTATTCCTTGCGGAGCTATTAATAACATCGCTGAGGCATTGGCGATGCCACAAGCGCTAGCGCGTGAGATGGTGGTTGATTTTGCCGATCAAGGCAGTCCGGTAAGAGCGCTTGGTAGTCCGATTAAATTATCTGCATCACCGGTCACTTATCGTACGCCGCCACCGCGCTTGAGCGAACATACCGATAGCACGCTTGCTAATTTGGGCTATGACAGTGAGATGGTAGCCAAGCTTAAAGCCGATGGAATTGTTTAAGCCTGTTTTTTAGTCATAGATAATGAGTAGCAAGTATTGAATAATATCAACGTTATGCTCAATGCTACGCCTTAAAACCTAAACGCTGTTCAATTTGCTCGGCTAGTTCAATCAGCACGGCACTGACTTCGGCACGCTTGGACTCATATTCTGCTTGCAAAAAGCTCACCGCCATACCCGCAACCGCATTGCCTGACGCATTACGAATATAAGTACCAAGGCAATACATACCTTCGCGCAGTTGCCCATTATCAAGGGAGATTCGACTGTTTTGAATAGCGGTCAGCTCGGTAGATAAATCGATAAAGTTATCGACACCATGTTGGGTAATGGGTGCAGGGAAGCCGCTGGCGTAGATGGATTTTATGCTGTCCATAGACAAGGTTGAAAGTATCGCTTTGCCTGTAGCAGAGAACACTGCTGGTACACGAACACCAGCGCGGAAGGTGAAGCCAAGCGGAGCAGGTGCTTCATGACAGGCTAAAAATACCACTTCACCCAAGTCGAGCTTAGACAAAGTAACCGTATGTTGAAGGAGTATTGGATACTGGACAATAAGGTCTTTGAATAACTGGATGACGCCTTGTTGCTGCTCATACTTGCCCGCCCAGTACATCAAGTATGAACCTAGATGAAAGCGGTTGTCAGTATCTTTATAAATGACATGCTTAGCCAAAAGACTCTGCAAAATGTTGTGGGTTGAGCTGCGCGGCAGGTTAAGCTCTTTGGCAATATGAGCCGCCGTCAAAGGCTGGGCGCTGTCGGTTATCAAATCTAAAATCTGAAAAGTCTTGTCCAAAGCAGGAACGGCAGTAGTGCTCATAAGGAACCTATGAAAGTCGGTAAAATTAAAAACATCAAAATAAAGTGATAAATCATCACAAAGTTGATAATAGGGGTTGCAAATATGCGTATATCATTCTTATAATGATGTCTCATATATAGAATATATGTTCAGTATATTGAACAAGTAACAAGTTATCAATGATTATTTAAGTCATAACCTTTTACATATTGTTAGTGGTTTATAGCTATAAAACTGCAAACCCTACTGCAAAACAACATTGACAAGGAGTGTCAACATGTCACAACTGCCACACACGCTACAGCTATCAAACCCAGACCTACTTAAACAGCAGTGCTTCATTAAAGATGGCTGGCATGCCGCTAGTGATGATGCGACTATTGACGTCAGCAATCCTTTTAACGGCGAGGTTATCGGTACGGTACCAAGCCTGACAACCGATGATATCAACGATGCGGTTGCTGCTTCTCATGACGCTCAAATCACTTGGGCCACCAAAACACCAAAAGAGCGCGCTGAGCTGCTACAAAAGTGGGCAGACCTCATCGATGCTAATAAAGAAGATTTGGCTATCATCATGACCGCTGAGCAAGGCAAGCCTTTAACCGAGTCACGCGGGGAAGTTGGCTATGCCAATAGCTTTATCCGCTGGTTTGCTGAAGAAGGCAAGCGTGTTTACGGCGATGTCATCCCTGCCAATCAAGCACAGCTGCGTCATGTCATCCTAAAACAGCCTATTGGTGTTTGCGCGGCTATCACACCTTGGAATTTCCCAGCAGCGATGATTACCCGTAAAGCTGCACCTGCACTAGCAGCAGGCTGTACTATGATTATCAAACCTGCAACCGAAACGCCATTTTCTGCCTTGGCACTTGTGGCATTGGCTGAGCAAGCGGGCATTCCAGCAGGCGTTATCCAAGTCGTAACGGGCAAATCATCAGTCATCGGCGATATCCTAACCGGCGATGCGCGCATTCATAAGCTGTCATTTACCGGCTCTACCGAAGTCGGGCGTACCTTGATGGCTCAATGCGCGCCAACCATCAAAAAACTGTCATTAGAGCTGGGCGGTAATGCGCCATTTATCGTCTTTGATGATGCCGATCTTGAGAAAGCTGCTGAAGGCTTAATCGCCTCTAAATATCGTAACGCTGGTCAAACTTGTGTTTGCGCCAACCGTGTCTATGTGCAGGACAGTATCAAAGACAAATTCCTAGACGTATTTGTGAAAAAAGTAGCTGAGCTTAATGTCGGTAACGGCATGGAAGAAGGCGTCGATATCGGTCCGCTAATTAATAAAAAAGCCTTGGAAAAAGTGCAAGCACTGCTAAAAGACGCTTTAGATAAAGGCGCAACCCTTATCACCGGTGGCAGCACCAATGGCGCATCAGAGCTGACTTATAACCCAACGGTGATTACCGATATCAACAGTGATATGGATATCGCCCACGAAGAAATCTTTGGTCCTATCGCTACTATCTTTACCTTTAAAGATGAAGCCGACGTCATCCGTCAAGCTAACGATACTATTTATGGGTTGGCCGCTTACTTCTACAGCGGCAGTTATGCACGCTCATGGCGCGTCACCGAAGGTTTGGAGTACGGTATCATCGGTCATAATACCGGTCTTATTTCTACCGAAGTTGCACCATTTGGCGGCGTTAAGCAATCGGGCTTTGGCCGTGAAGGTTCAAAATACGGCATCGAAGAATATGTCGTGACCAAGTACTGGTGTTCTGATATTAGCTAATAGCTGGAGCTAATAGTTAGCTACTTTATGTTTTAACCGTTTGATTTTTACCCAGCGTTCAATGGGATTCAGCTCCATGAATTCCCAAGATTGCTAAACCTTACTCTATAAACCGCCATCACATCACTGGCATCTACGTAAAAAAGAAAGAAAAGGATATTCTTATGACTACCAATCAATCACTACTTGCACGCCGTAAAGCTGTATTACCAACCGGACTGGGTGTGGCTTTTCCTATCTTTGCAGAAAAAGCAAAAAACTCAGAAGTATGGGATATTGAAGGCAATCGTTATATCGATTTCGTTGGCGGCATCTCAGTACTAAATACTGGTCACAGCCATCCAAAAATCACTCAGCGTGTACATGAGCAGCTAGACAAGTTTACCCATACTGCTGCGCAAATGATTAACTATGAATGCTATGTTGAGCTTGCAGAAAAGCTTTGCCAAAAAGCCCCTATCAGCGGTGAGAAAAAAGCCTTCTTTTTAACCACTGGTGCAGAAGCCGTTGAAAACTGTATCAAAATTGCTCGTGCGAAAACCGGTCGTCCGGGTGTCATCTCCTTCGTTGGCGGTTGGCATGGTCGCACGCTGATGTGCATGAGCCTGACGGGTAAAGTATTGCCATACAAAAAGAATTTTGGTCCGATGCCAGGCCCTGTATTCCATGCGTTATTCCCAGCAGAAGAGTTAAACGTTACTGAAGCACAAGCCTTGCATAGCCTTGAGATGATTTTCCAAGCGGATATCGACCCAAGCGAAGTGGCGGCGATGATTATCGAGCCAGTACAGGGTGAGGGTGGTTTCCATCAAGTCACACCATCGTTTGCCAAAGCATTGCGCGAGATTTGCGATGAGCATGGCATTGTGCTGATTTTTGACGAAGTACAGTGTGGTTTTGCCCGTACGGGTACGTTATTTGCGTCTGAGCAGTTGGGCGTTGAGCCGGATCTGATGACCAGCGCTAAGAGCTTGGCGGGTGGTTATCCTATCTCTGCGGTTATCGGCCGCGCTGACATCATGGATGCGCCGCAAGTAGGCGGTTTGGGCGGTACTTATTCTGGTAACCCACTGGCTTGTGTGGCAGCTTTAGCAGTGATGGAAGTCATCGAAGAAGAAAACTTGCTTGAGCGTAGTGTTGAGATTGGCGACAAAATCGAAGCTTTCTTAAAGGATTTGAATTTAAGCAGCATCGGTCATATTCGTCATAAAGGCGCGATGTTAGCGTTTGAATTAATCGACAGTGATGGCAAGCCTGATGTTGAAGCGACTACCAACCTAAAAGCCAAAGCATTTGAGCAAGGTCTGTTATTAGCCTCTTGTGGCATGTTCGGTAACGCCATTCGCGTGATGGTGCCGCTAACGGTTGAAGATGAAGTGCTACAAGAAGGTCTTGATATCATCAAAGGTATTTTGACTGCTTAAAGGCGTTAAGATTTAACATAATGAATGTTCAAGGTTAGGATTATGACAGTCCTGCTTTGAGCGGCGGTTTTACAACGGCGCCTTGCAAGTCAAGACGCCGTTGTTGTCTCTGCTATCGATATATCAAAATATTATCAAGCTTCTCAATCGAGAAGTATGGAAAGATAAATATGAGGGGCGATGACCTGTTACATAAAATCCTGTTATCTAAAATACAGTGTCACTATAAGTGTAATGAGCAAAAGATTCACATGGATTAAACACGGACAAGGAGTAGATTATGTCTGAGCTAAAAAAATCGCTAGGTATGTTTGATATTATTGCCTTAGCATTCGGCGCTATGGTTGGTTGGGGCTGGGTCGTTCTGGCAGGGGATTGGATTTTATCTGCTGGTACGTGGGGCGCTATGTTAGCGTTTATGATTGGTGGTTTAGCCGTCATTATGATTGGGGTCAACTATGCTGAGCTGGCCTCATCGATGCCGGTGACTGGGGGCGAGCATACTTATACCCATCGTGCGCTTGGTGTCACAGTTTCCTTTATTTGTTCATGGAGTATTTTATTTGGTTACTTCTCTGTTGTTGCTTTTGAAGCGGTGGCATTGCCTACGGTGGTTGAATACTTTATTCCCAATTATAACCAAGGCTATCTATGGACGATTGCTGGTTGGGACGTTTACGCTACGTGGGTCGGCGTGGGGATGCTCGGCTCAGTAATTGTCACTTGGCTCAATATCCGCGGTATGGAAGTCAGTGCTTGGTTCCAAAAGACCGCGGTATTGGGTATTTTATTCGTCGGTACGTTATTGTTTATTGGCGCAGTGCTCTATAATCCTGCGACGTCGACAGCCGTACAAGCGCCTGCCTTTATCGGTGGTATTGGCGGCATGATGACAGTGATTGTCATGGTACCCTTTATGTTTGTCGGTTTTGACGTTATTCCGCAAGCAGCTGAAGAGATTGACCTAACTCGTCCTAATATTGGTAAGTTTTTGATTATCTCTATTATTATTGCGGTTATATGGTATGTCGGCGTAGCATGGAGCGTCGGTCGCACCTTGCCATTGATTCAAGCACAAGGCTCAACCTTAGCCACGGCTGATGCGATGACCAATGCCTGGCATGGTAAATGGGCGGGCATTTTACTAGTGATTGGTGGTGTGCTTGGTATCTTATCCAGCTGGAATGCCTTTTTAATTGGCGGTAGTCGTCTACTGTATGCCATGTCCAGAGCACGTATGTTGCCAGCCTTTTTAGGTAAGTTGCATCCAAAATATAAAACACCTTCGAATGCGATTTTATTAATTGGTGGTCTTGCTACGCTCGCGCCTTTGTTTGGTCGAAAAATGTTGGTATGGATTGTGGATGCTGGTGGTTTCGGCATTGTCATCGCTTATACCTGTGTCGCTATTTCTTTCTTAGTCTTGCGCTACCGTGAGCCCGATATGGTACGCCCGTTTAGAGTACCCGCGGGTAAAATTGTCGGCATGTTTACCATCGTATTAGGCTTTGGTTTGCTCATGCTATATATGCCAGGTATGCCATCGGCACTGACAGCCATTGAATGGTGGATATTCTTTGGTTGGACAGCACTTGGCATCGGTCTATATAGTTATGCCATCGTAAAATATCCGGGTATCAGTGAATCTATCATGGCAGAAGAACTACGCGAATTAAAAATCGTTAATCAGCTATGGTTAAAGGACAATCCACCCAAATAAAAGATGAGTTCTACGATTAATAAAAAAGCCTAGCGTCAGACGTTAGGCTTTTTTGTGCATAAATAGCATGCATTTAATAATCCATAAGCTCGCTCAAGATAGGTCGTGAGCCTATTATTTTACAGACGATTACTATCTAGCGTGTCACTATTTAAAGAATCCCTATTTAAAGAATCCCTATTTAAAGAATCATTAGCCAGGTTGTTATCCTTTAGCGTTACATTAGCAGTATTTATTACCGCTTCCTTTTCAGGATTTATACGGCGGTTATTATGCTCAGTTGCTTTACTCTTTTTAAGATTAATGCGGGTAGCAGGCTCTTGAGTGACCAAACGCTCAGACGGTTTATCAAAAGGCTTTACCGTCGGCTTAAGACTCTTTCTCATTCTTTTAACTGCTGCAGCATCCGCCTGCGCTTGTTCTGCTGCAAGCGAGTCTTGGTACAGATCTTGATACACCGCGAGGGTTTCGTCAATCATTTCGCGCATGGTGAATTTGGTGGTCATCTCAGGACGAGTGACACTTTCTAATTGATTGCGCACTGCTTTACATAGGGCTTTGGCGTTGTACTTTTTCACCAGTCCCTGCGGATATAATGGCTGTAAAATCTCGCTAAACGCTGCTTGATCCCAGCCAATCACAGGCGTACCTAAATGGATGGCTTGTAAGGCATTGATACCGATCGATTCAGGTTCGTTGGCAAGCGCCATGACGATATTGGCAGCTGACAGCCATTCGCGCATGTCATTACGTTTGCTACCGACATAGGTGATATGCTCAGAAAGCCCAAGCGTATTGCTACGTTGGCGAAAGTCTTCATGCGCCACATCACCCTCGCGGTAATCTTCATCCATAATAATGACATGGATATTGGGAAATTGTTCTTTAAGATTTCCCAAAATATCAATCAACCATTCTTGCCCGTACTCATTGCCAATGATGGTCGGAAAAACCAGCCATTTTTTATGTTCAAGTTCAGGATATTCAGCAAAAGTGTGGCGCAGCCAATAAACAGAAGGGTTATGTCGATACGGGTAACGACGGGTATCGACACCGCGATAGATGCGTTTAATGACCTTGGGTTCTAGCTCCTCACGGCGCAGGCCTTTTTTTAGATAATCGGTCACACTATCGGAAACCGTGATAATGGTATCGACATCAAGCAGCGCTTGCGAGTATTTATTAATGGGATAAAAACCATACATAGTAGAGACCAGTTTTGGTCGGCGTTTAACACGCGCACGGCGCAGTGCCAAATGTAATACCCATGCTGGTGTGCGTGAATGCACATGAATGACGTCAGGATCATATTTTTCAATCAAGCGACGCAGCGGGGCAACTTGTAGCAGTGACAGCCAAGATTTCTTATTCATATATAGCTGATGATAGATATTGCCATCACGTTTTAGGCGTTTGACCAAGTCGTTTTCTTCATCAGCGCTGGAGATAATGATAGAAGTATGCTCGTTTTTAACCAAAGCGCGTCCCAGATGAAAAATACCGCGCTCGGATTCATCATGCTTTAAAGACGACAGTAAGCGCATAACTTTCATAATAGCATTGGTCACCGAATGAGATATCAAGCTGCTATTGTCAGTTAAAAGTGCCGAAAACTCAACCACCAAGATAAAAAGATGGAACTAGATTTACTATAATTCTTTGGTTAAAAATAATCGTTTAACGATGTTCAACCTTAGCAAACTAGCGACGTTTTTGTAAATGCTCAGCATCTGGTAGCACTTGCTTTTCACTTAAATATTTCCAATAGCGCTGCGGTAGGTACTGCTTATGCAGACGTGGGTTTTTACGCTCTTTGATATTGACGTTGGTAAAGTAGCCTTGCCAAAACTTTTGATAGCGCTTCTCATCCTTACTATGAATACTAGCAGGATTGCGCAATACCGCATCATTTAGGTCAGTGATAGTTTGCAGGGAAGCAGGGCGCGTGGGCGTACTTTTGCTTTTGTCATAATAAATACCATAACCACGCGCCACATCATAAATCGCCCAATGCTGGTCTTGATAACGCTGACGAAAATGCTCACCAATTAAGGGTAAGACATTAAAATCAGGCTCAATGCGCGCAAAGTAGATGTCTTCATTCGTATGTTCAAAGCGCACAAAGGCTTCCATGCGGTGTTTTTCACGGCCGACAGACTTCACCGTTTGCACCAACTCTAAGACATTAAGATTACCCAAATCATCCATAATCTGGCGACTTGGATAGTCAATAGCATATTTAATTACTTGAAATAAGGTCGTACCAGTATTATCTTTTTCTGATAAGAACCCCCAAAGGATGTTGCGCATACCTGAGCGACCTAGTAGTTGATTAAGCTTTGATAGTACGCGTTCAGCTTTGTCTTCATCAGTTGCAACACTGGTCGCTTGTGAGATTAATGAAGGTACATAGCAGTCTTGAGCAATTAGCTGTAAGGATTCATCGTCCTGTAACTTATTAGCATAGACATAAAATACCGCACTCAGCCAACCTTCAAAACTGGGCTCATAAAGCACAATACTGGGCGTTAATTGACCGACAATATAGTCATGACTTTGCATCAGTTGTGACATTTATGTTCCTACTTAAAATAGCGGTAATTAAAACCATGCTAATCAAAATCATGCTGACTAAAACAGCGCCAACTGCCCACTGCGTTGATCTTTATATTTGGTCTGCGTTTGTGCCAGTACGTATTGACGGAAGTTGTCACGCGTTAAATGGGCAAGATGTTCGTTTTTACCCGTCGTTGCGATAAAGTATTTGGCGCGATTAACCGCCGCACCCATTTTCTTCAAATGATAAAGCGTCAACTGATTAAACTTGCGTGCCTTGACTATCTTTTTAGCGGTTTTGGTACCGATACCGGGAATACGCACAATCATCTCGTAAGTGGCGGTTTGGATATTAACCGGAAAATGCTCGCGATGGCGGATTGCCCAAGCCAATTTTGGATCGCAGTCTAAATCTAGAAATGGCGAGTCTGGTTCAACGATTTCATGTGCGCCAAAGCCATAAAAACGCAGCAGCCAATCAGCTTGATACAGACGGTTTTCACGTATCATCGGCACAGGCGTACCGATAGCTGGCAAGCGACTATCAGACAACATCGGCACATAACCAGAGTAGTAAACGCGCTTAAGATCATATTGCTTATAAAAATGATTCGATAGCTGAATCACTTGCAAATCAGTTTCGTTGCTCGCGCCAACGATCATTTGACTGGTCTGACCTGCTGGCACAAATTTCGGCGCTTTTTTATGCGTTTTACGGCTCTCACGAATGGTGATGATTTCTTCTCTGACGGTTTCCATCGGTGCTTTTAATTGATCATGAGATTTTTCAGGTGCAAGTAATGCCAAGCCTGATTTAGTTGGAATCTCAATATTGACGCTCAAGCGATCGGCGTACAATCCCGCTTCTAATAACAATTCTTTTGACGCGCCGGGAATAGTTTTTAAATGAATATAACCATTAAAACGCTCACGGGTACGCAATATCTTGGCAACCTCGACCAATCTCTCCATCGTATAGTCGCCACTCTTAAAAATACCCGAGCTGAGAAACAGCCCTTCGATATAGTTACGGCGATAAAATTGCATGGTTAAATCGACGACTTCTTCGACACTAAAAGCCGCGCGCGGCGTATCATTACTTTTGCGTGACGTACAATAAGCGCAATCATAAATACAGTGATTGGTAAGCAGAATTTTAAGCAGGCTGACGCAGCGACCATCTTCGGTATAGCTGTGACAAATACCAGTTGCTGAAGCATTGCCAAGCCCACCGCCTTGGTTTTTTCGCGTACCCGCGGAAGACGAGCAAGAAACATCATATTTTGCCGCATCGGCTAAAATATTGAGTTTACCTTGTAGCCGTTCATAATTGATGGTTGCCATGAGCGGTATTTACCAATGAATTAATGAAAGGCTATTTTAACAAAATTGGCAGTAAGTCTTTGTATTGATAGATGAAACTACAAAAGCATGCGACAGATAGTGTCGCTTGAGGGCAACAAGTCACTAGCGAAAGATTACTACCAAAAAATGATTAGTCGTTTATATTCTCTACAAACAAAAAAGCCCTGCATGAGCAGGACTTTTGGAGTAATTATTTAGCAAAGGGTGTTTCTATACGAGGTCATCATTATTGAACTTTAGCACGTATAATAACCGTTTGCGGGGCATTGGCAGGAAGGTCAACTAAGTTCCATTTAAGTCCAGAATAGTTTTCCGTAACGACTACAGTATTACCAACTTGTTGGATAGTCTGATAACTGTCGCCGCCAGTAGTCGCAAGCGTTGGCAGTGGACTGTTTAATGATACCAGTTGCACGCCGTTTGGTAGTGACACCATCGCATTGATATCAGTGACAGGCTGCGCGGTGGTATTGGTATAAGTGGTATGATATTCGATGACGTCACCAGGAGCAATATGATTGGCTGGTACTGCCATCTCACGACCATCTTTATTTTTTAATATTTTCATGACTTTGGTTTGTGCATTGACCACGCCTGGGGTACTAAAGGTTGGAGTCAGTTGCAGAGCGTCTAAAGAGGTAGATACGATTTGCGTCGTTGCAGGTTGGTTAGTCACGACGGTTGTCGTTGGCGCATTGATGACTGGCAATTGCGTAGCTGTCGTCACAGGCAAGACTTCTGTCACGCTAGTCGTGGGCACTGCTATGACATCAACTCTGCTTGTTTGATTGGTCATCTGGTTGGTCACAGGCACGCTAGTAACCGTGGCGCTACCTTGCGTGACGACCGTACTGCTAACACCATTGCTAGCAATTTGGCGAACCGTATAACGCGGTACATTGGTCACCTGAGTCACAGCAAACGGCATACCATCTTGCATACCAATGCTGTTAGGTGTAGCAGTGATAACAGCAGTTTTACCGTCAGAATACTGCTCGACCACAGCTGTGCTACCGCCAGCAGCTGGTAAAACGGTCACTTCAGTGGCGGCATGGGCTGCAGATACCGTCAGTAAGGTTCCTGCTAAAACCGTTGAAATGGCAGTGGTTATTGCGCTTTTTTTAACGAGGCTTTGTTGAATCAGCGCTTTCTTATTCATATTCATTAACGCTGGCATGTTGATAGGCATGGTCATACTAGATTCCTTTAAAGTAATAGTAAATAAAGCCGCTAATGTAGTAGCAGAAAACAAAGCTTAAAAAAGGCTTAAATAAATAAACCTAAGATAAGAAAAACCCCCGTCAAATGAGCATGTAAATAATGTCAAATAACGAGGGTAAAAGTACGAATAATAGCCAACGTTCGCTCTCTCTCCATCATTATTTCGGTCAGTTGCTAGCACTCATAATGAAGCATTTATCATCAAGTGCTTATAATTAAGTACAGGGCTCAGCAATCTATACCCAAACAATTATGCGCTAAAACAAACTGACTAGAAAAGCAGCGTTGTGTAACGGCTGCTCTACAGGTAATGGGGATATGTACTATTTTCTACATTTAGTGGCTATGCTAACGCCATGCTTATTTGCGATAAAAAGCAATGGTTATCAAAAGCTTTCTACTTATAAAACTATCAAAACACCAAGCAAAATATTTGTAAAGTGGGTGAGATTAATCGTAAATCACTTTCATAATTTCGTATTCAACCACACCTTTTGGCGTTTCAATACGCGCTTCGTCGCCTTCAGATTTGCCAATCAAGCCACGAGCGATCGGTGAGTTAACGGAGATTTTACCGGCTTTAAAATCAGCTTCGTCATCACCAACGATTTTGTATTGTTTTTCTTCTTCGGTGTCCATGTTTTCAATAACGACGGTCACACCGAATACCACACGACCTTCTTTAGGTAATGTCGCAGGGTCAATCACTTGCGCGCCGCCAAGTTTGGCTTCGATATCACGGATACGCGCTTCACAAAAACCTTGTTGTTCGCGAGCGGCATGATACTCAGCGTTTTCTTTTAAATCGCCGTGTTCACGGGCTTCAGCGATAGAAGCGGTGATACGTGGACGGTCGACACTTTTTAACTGTTTTAATTCGGCTTCTAGAGCCGCATGTCCTTGCGGAGTCATGGGATAACGTTGCATGTTTTTTCCTTAAACCAATAAAACCACACCATCTCCTACTCCTAGTGAATAGTGAGATGGTGTCAGTGTTGTTGCAATGAGTATGAGATATAAAAAGAATGAGGTTTAGACTGCGTAACAACTAAACGCGCGCTTATCTGTGAGCATCGATACACTGACAGATAATGCACATTAACCTTACGTAATAAAAAGCATAGTCGCAGTTTAGCCACTATGCTTTTTAGGTCTGTCTTTTTAAAACTTTATTTTTTTAAAGTAATACGTTTTTTAAAGCACTACTGTTATATGAAAATCGATAACACGTTTTGCATCAGCTTTTAAACAAGCGGTGCAATTATGCTTAATCTACTGAAATTATGCTGCTAAGTCAATAGAGCTAAGCAATAGTCTTTGCTTGTTCATGCAAATCTTGTAGCTTATACACATCAAATGGTAAGTCAATGGCATAAGATTTACAAACCGCATCTGCCGCCCCTAGGGTCGTCACATAAAACACTTTACCTTGTAGGGCACTACGGCGGATAGAGAATGAATCCTCTTGTGCCTGTTTGCCCTCAGTGGTATTGATAATAAGGTCGATTTTACCATTTTTCAAGGCATCGACGATATGCGGACGACCTTCAGTGACCTTATTGATTTGTTTGCACTCAATACCATTGTCTGCCAATACTTTTTGCGTACCAGCAGTCGCAACGATATCAAAGCCAAAGTCGATTAGCTGACGGGCGATAGGGGCAACTTGTTCTTTATCGCTATCACGTACAGAGATAAAGACGGTTTTGGTTTCGCCCTCAGTTGGCAGACCTGGCAAGCGCTCATTACTACCGATAACTGCTTTGTAGAATGCTTCGCCAAAGGTTTTACCAACGCCCATGACTTCACCGGTTGATTTCATCTCAGGGCTCAAGATTGGATCAACACCAGGGAATTTAGCAAATGGGAATACCGCTTCTTTGACGGCAAAAAATGACGGTACAATTTCTGTGGTAAAGCCTTGGTCTTTCAATGACGTGCCAGCCATACAGCGAGCTGCGATTTGCGCTAAAGAAGTACCAATACATTTAGAAACAAACGGCACGGTACGCGCAGCACGTGGGTTAACTTCTAAAATATAAACCGTTTCACCTTTTACCGCAAACTGGACGTTCATCAGACCGATAACGCCAAGCTCTTTTGCCATCGCAACCGTTTGCGCGCGCATCACATTACACAGCTCATCAGATAATGAGTAAGGCGGCAGTGAACAGGCTGAGTCACCAGAGTGTACGCCCGCTTGTTCGATATGCTGCATGATACCGCCAATCACGACGTCTGTACCGTCGCTAACACAGTCAACATCGACTTCAATGGCATCATCTAAGAAGCGATCGAGCAATACTGGCGCTTCGTTTGAGGCTTGTACGGCAGTACGTAGGTAATGTCTGAGCTCATCTTCGTTATAGACAATCTCCATCGCGCGACCACCAAGTACGTAAGATGGGCGTACTACTAATGGATAACCAACGTCTTTTGCTTTGACCAAACCATCTTCTAAGCTGGTCGCTAAAGCATTGGTTGGTTGAATAAGATTCAATTGCTGAATCATATGTTGGAAGCGTTCGCGATCTTCAGCGCGGTCAATCGCATCAGGACTGGTACCAATGATTTTGACGCCAGCAGCTTCAAGGGCGCGGGCCAGTTTCAATGGTGTTTGACCACCGAACTGTACAATCACACCATCAGGGTTTTCGATACGGACAATCTCTAATACATCTTCAAGCGTAATTGGCTCAAAGTAGAGGCGGTCAGATGTATCATAATCGGTCGAAACCGTTTCAGGGTTACAGTTGACCATGATGGTCTCATAGCCATCTTCACGCATGGCAAGTGCGGCGTGGACACAGCAATAGTCAAACTCGATACCTTGGCCGATACGGTTAGGACCGCCGCCGATAACCATAATTTTCTTATTATCAGTCGGATTGGCTTCACATTCACTGTCGTACGTGGAGTACATATAAGCAGTGCTGGTGGCAAATTCTGCGGCACAGGTATCGACACGCTTATATACTGGATAAACGTTTAAATCCCAACGTTTGGTGCGTAGCTGCTTTTGTGACACGCCAAGCAGTTTCGCCAAACGCAAATCTGATAAGCCTTTACGCTTAAAGCCGCGTAAGTTCTTTTCAGTTAAACCACCAAAACCTAAGGCTTTAACTTGCGCTTCGGTTTTGATGATATCTTCAATTTGTACCAAAAACCATGGGTCGATTTTGGTTAAGTTAAACACTTCATCGACGCTCATGCCAATGCGGAAAGCATCTGCAATATAATAAATGCGTTCAGGCGTTGGAATAGTTAAGCGATTATTAATTTCGCTACGTGCCTTTTCAATGCTCAATTTTGATAAGTCAATTTGCTCATCAAAACCATCATTGCCGGTTTCCATGCCGCGCAGCGCTTTTTGCATCGATTCTTGAAAGTTACGACCAATCGCCATCACTTCACCAACCGATTTCATCTGCGTCGATAGCACGTTATCCGCTTGTGGAAATTTTTCAAAGTTAAAACGTGGAATCTTGGTCACGACATAATCAAGCGCAGGCTCAAAGCTCGCTGGCGTTTTGCCACCTGTAATGTCATTTTGCAATTCATCAAGCGTGTAACCAATCGCTAGTTTGGCAGCGATTTTAGCAATCGGGAAGCCAGTGGCTTTTGATGCCAATGCTGATGAGCGTGAAACGCGTGGGTTCATCTCGATGACGACCATGCGACCAGTATCAGGATTGATACCGAACTGGACGTTTGAGCCGCCCGTTTCAACACCAATCTCACGCAGTACGGCCAATGAAGCATTACGCATGATTTGGTATTCTTTATCGGTCAGTGTTTGTGCTGGTGCAACCGTGATTGAGTCGCCAGTATGCACGCCCATTGGGTCAAAGTTCTCAATCGCACAGATGATGATGCAGTTGTCGTTTTTATCGCGAACCACTTCCATCTCATATTCTTTCCAACCGATTAATGACTCATCGATAAGCAATTGATGGTTCGGCGATAAGTCAAAACCGCGCTCACAAATTTCGATAAATTCATCACGGTTGTATGCGATACCGCCGCCTGAGCCGCCCATTGTAAATGATGGACGAATGATACATGGATAGCCCATTTTTTCTTGAGTCGAAAAGGCTTCTTCCATAGTCTCCGCCGTTTCAGCGCGTGGGCATTCAAGGCCAATACGCTTCATGGCTTTATCAAATAAGTTGCGATCTTCTGCCATCTCGATTGAGTCTTTGGTTGCACCAATCAGCTCGCAGTTGTATTTGGTCAATACACCATGCTTATCTAGCTCTAAGGCACAGTTTAGTGCGGTTTGTCCGCCCATGGTTGGCAAGATAGCGTCAGGACGTTCTTTAGCAATAATTTGCTCAACCGTTTGCCATGTAATTGGCTCGATATAAGTCGCATCAGCCATAGCAGGGTCAGTCATGATGGTCGCAGGGTTTGAGTTGACCAATATGACGCGGTAGCCTTCTTCTTTTAGTGCTTTACACGCCTGCGCGCCTGAATAGTCAAACTCACACGCTTGACCGATGACGATAGGACCTGCGCCTATGATAAGAATACTTTTTATGTCGGTACGTTTTGGCATAGTTAAGGCTACCTTCGTTTGGGTGATATTTTGATTAATCTGTATTTTCAATAGAGCTTATCGTGTTTGGTCTGGAGTAGCTTGAAACACTGTCTGTGATTCAAGCTTTATGCTTATATGTTGCTTGTAGTTAATTAGCGATAACTTAAGCTTTAGCGGCTGCCATCATCTCTGCAAACTTATCAAATAGTGGCGCGGCATCGTGCGGCCCAGGGCTGGCTTCTGGGTGACCTTGGAAGCTAAAGACTGGCTTATTGGTCAGCTCAATCCCTTGGTTGGTACCATCGAATAATGAGCGATGAGTAGGTTTGACGTTGGCAGGTAGTGTGTCTTCATCAACCGCGAAACCATGGTTTTGACTGGTAATCATAACGGTACCCGTGGCCAAATCTTGTACGGGATGGTTAGCACCATGATGACCGGTTTTCATTTTGATGGTATTTGCACCGCTGGCAAGACCAATCAGCTGATGACCTAGGCAGATGCCAAAAGTTGGAATGTCAGTTTCTTCAATGATATGACGTACCGCGTCGATAGCATAGTCACAAGCCGCAGGGTCGCCAGGGCCGTTTGATAAGAAAATTCCGTCTGGATTCATTGCTAATACATCTGCGATAGGTGTTTGCGCTGGTACGACGGTTACATGGCAGCCGCGGTCAACAAGCATACGTAGGATATTGGTTTTGCTACCGAAGTCATAGGCGACCACGTTATATTTTGCTTCGACATGCGTACCCAAATGCTTAAAGAAGCCACCCGTACCGCTATCATGGCTACCTGGTACATCGCGGTTAAGCAGCGTATCTGATAAATCCCAGCTACCGGCTGTCCACTCAAACGTCGTCGGTGTACAGCATTCTTTTGCCAAGTCCATCCCTTCGATACCAGCAAATTCTTGCGCCAATTTAATTGCTTGCTGCTCGTCATCATGGCTGATAGTCTCGCCATTAGAAGCGGTCATGATACAGCCGTTTTGAGCACCTTTATCACGTAGTAGGCGGGTCAATTGGCGGGTATCAATATCAGCAATAGCGACCGTATCATGGCTCTGTAGATAATCACTCAATGATTGAGAGTTGCGGAAGTTTGAAGTGACCATCGTTGCATCGCGGATAATAAGACCGTCAGCCCACACTTGATGACCGTTACCAGACTCGACATCTTCAGCGTTGGTACCAGTATTGCCAATGTGCGGATAAGTAAGCGTGACCAGCTGACGCGCATAACTTGGGTCAGTTAGGATTTCTTGGTACCCTGTCATGGCCGTATTAAATACCACCTCACCGACACGATGACCGAGACTACCGATGCTCAAACCGCGAAAAATCGTACCGTCTGCTAGTGCCAAAATTGCTTGTATTTCTGTCGATGAATTCAAGGGTTGCCTCCGCTATTATTGGTGAGTGCCATGATGTTTTATGGTAAAAGCCTTGCTCTAAACTGTGTTTTTATCTCTATCTAACTACTGCTAAATAAGGATAGTAAAGAGCCAGAGCCAAAATTTTTCCACAAAAAAGCGAGAAGACATTATTGATGGAAACTACAAAACCCACTAGATAGTGAATAGGTAACTTGCATCATGTCCGCTCGCTTAGGCACAGATTTTGCGCATTATATACAATATACACGCAGATAGCCAGCCGATTTTCAGGTTGCAGTTGTGCCTTTAGTCATCCGCCGTTAATAGCACTGGATTTTCCCTTTTGGCTTTGCCACAATGGACAGCAAGTCGAGATACCCAGTTTTCATTATTAACATATTTTATTGCAATTATGAATATAACAAGGAGCCGTTATGATTTATCAGTATTTAGACAAAGCGCCAGAGTTTGCTGTACCTTTTAATGGCTGGGTTGCGGACACAGCACGAGTGATAGGCGATGTCTACCTCGGTCATCAAGCCAGTGTGTGGTTTGGTGCGGTGATTCGAGGCGATAATGAGCGCATTCATATCGGTGATTATAGTAACGTTCAGGAAAATAGCGTCATTCATACTGATGCAGGGATTGAAGTCAAAATCGGCAACTATGTCACGATTGGACATTTAGCGATGCTGCATGGCTGTGAAGTCGGTGATAATAGCTTGATTGGTATTGGCGCGGTGGTATTGAACAATGCCAAAATTGGTAAAAACTGTATCATTGGTGCCAAAGCATTGGTCACCGAAGGTAAAGAGATTCCTGATAATTCGCTCGTCATGGGCGCACCTGCGAAAGTTGTTAAGACACTAACAGATGAGCAGGCAGCGATGCTGAAGTTATCAGCAATGCACTATGCGGAGCGTTGTCAAAAATTTAAAACTGGCTTAAAGGAAATAGCCATGCCAGATTAGTTGAGTCATAAGTAAGCAGGATTTTATAACAAAAAAGAGGATGATCTTATAGTAACCAATCCTCTTTATGGATGTTATGTCATTTATATTGTTGTTTGCATTATGATGCTTTTTATACAAATGATGGTCATGCCATAAGCATCATGACAAGCCAAATGATGGCAAAAATAATAATACCAATAATCAGTCCGCGAAAGATATCATGGCGTATAGAGTAGTCACTAAGGTAATTATTACTACCAGTGTCGTCGATATTTAAGGCATTAATGCTTTCAGCACCGGCGCTTTTACCAACGATAAAGCCCGTTAACGCCCCCAAAACTAGCATAAACGGGGTAAATAGCCAGAATATCTCGCCATTACCTATGCCAGCTATTGAGCGAATAACAACAATCGAAAGGTCAATAAGTAAGCCGCCAACGCCATACATCAGACCATTTAAGAGCGCATAAAGCAGACGTTCTAAAGGTGATTGATAGCTTTTGCCTAATTGCCGTCGCCTGATTTCTCTGATGGAGCGGGCAGGACGGCGTGGTTGATTAGGCAAAGCAGTTTTATCATCAGGCGCTTTCATAAAGCTCTCTATGGTTATTATTCAGCAGGCTAAAGATAAGCTAAAGAGATATTAAAGTAAACAAGGTAACATAATTTTGTTTGGTGAACAGTAGAGTGCTAAAAAAATCAGTAAGCAGGTTTTATTATTATACCTAACGCTATTTTGAACGTACCTCCTTTATATTGAACTCACTATATTAATCATTAATAATATTAAAAACGATTTCCTTTAATAAAGAAACTATAAGGCTCCATTATGCAGGCAACACAAGCAATGCACTCTCCAAAAGAGCTGGCACTCTTTGATTTAGACCATACGTTACTCGATGTCGATAGCGATTATCTGTGGGGCGAGTATATCGTTAAGCATGATCTCGTCGATGAAGCTGAATATCGCACCGCCAATCAGAAATTTTATCAAGACTATATAGAAGGTACGCTTGATGCGACAGAGTACAATGAGTTTGTCGCGCAATTCTTAAGCAGTCTACCGATGGATAGGTTGCATGAGCTGCGAGAAGATTATATTAAAAGTGAAATCGAGCCGCACATTCGCCCAAAAGCGATGGAGGTACTGTGTCATCACGTTGAGAAGGGTCATGCAGTGGTGATTATTTCTGCGACCAATAACTTTGTGGTGTCTGCCATTGCGAAGCGTTTTGGTATCGAAGATGCTAATGTTTTATCGACCCCTCTCGAGATAAGAAACGAGCGCTATACTGGCAAACTAACGGATCAGCCAAACTTTAAGGAAGGTAAAATTTACCATCTAAATAAATGGCTGGATAAGCAGCAATCAGCGGGCGTTATCTTTGATAAAACCTATGCCTATTCAGATTCTAAAAATGATATTCCATTACTAGAATGGGCGGATGTGGCTATCTGTGTGTCGCCCGATGATGCGCTACATGCGCATGCGCTCGCACATCGCTGGGCAGTTGAAGACTGGTCAATTCAGGCGGTTTGAAGCGCTTAAAGGTAAAGGTAGTCATAATTAGCCAACTATTTATCATCAATCTCCTTTAAAATAGCGCCGTATTCGTTAGATATTTATCGTAAAAACAGGAACCTTTATGGAAATTAATCCTTACCAAGAACAAATCAAAGATTTATCTGAGCGTGGGCAGGACCTTCGGAGGTATCTTTGACTTCGATGGCAAGCAAGAACGCTTAGAAGAAGTCAATTTGGAATTAGAAAATCCCGAGCTATGGAATGATCCAGAGCGTGCGACTAAGATTAATAAAGAAAAAAGCCAGCTTGATGGTGTCATCGACGTCGTCGTTTCGCTTGAGACTACTTTGGCAGATGCCACGGCGATGTTAGAGCTAGCAGTTGAGGAGGAAGATGAATCACTGCTGGCGGATGTACAAGCCGAACTAGACGATGCGGAGAAGCGCGTTGCTGATTTAGAGTTCCGCCGGATGTTTAGCGGTGAGATGGATCCAAATAATTGCTATTTGGACATCCAGTCAGGCAGTGGCGGTACAGAGGCACAAGATTGGGCAGAGATGCTGCTGCGTATGTATACACGGTGGGCAGAAGCGCATGGCTTTAAAGTGGACGTTATCGAAGTGTCTGCTGGCGGTGTCGCTGGTATCAAATCGGCAACCATTGAAATTAAAGGCGATTATGCCTTTGGTTGGTTACGGACTGAAATTGGCGTGCATCGCTTAGTCCGTAAGTCACCATTTGACAGTAATAACGGTCGTCATACCTCATTCGCCGCCGTTTTTGTATCGCCTGAGATTGATGATAATATTGAGATTGATATCAATCCAGCTGATTTGCGTATTGATACTTATCGTTCATCTGGCGCAGGTGGTCAGCACGTTAACACCACCGATTCAGCGGTGCGTATTACTCACGAACCGACTGGCGTTGTGGTCACTTGTCAAAACGAGCGTAGCCAACATGGTAATAAAGCCACAGCGATGAAGTTGCTGCGCGCCAAGCTTTACGAGCTTGAGATGCAAAAACGGATGGAATCCCAGCAAGCGGTTGAAGATGGTAAGTCTGATGTTGGTTGGGGCAGTCAAATTCGCTCTTACGTACTCGATGACTCACGTATTAAAGACTTGCGTACGGGCGTTGAAACCTTTAACACGGGTGCGGTGCTCGATGGTGACCTTGATCAATTTATCGAAGCGAGTCTTAAGGCTGGATTGTAAAGCTAGGCCATAAAGAAATTTTTAAAATATCAACCAACAGTCAATTAAGGAAAATTATGCCAAGCGTTAATAATTATTTTGATAATAAAGTGACTTCTATTGCCTTTCAAACCGCTACCAAGCCTGCCACTGTTGGGGTGATGGAGATTGGTGAATACGAATTTGGCACCAGCGAATTTGAAACGATGACAGTTGTTAGCGGTGCTTTGACGGTCAAGCTGCCAGATAGTGATGAATGGCAAACCTTCAATGCTGGTGAGCAATTTACTATTGAAGCCAATCAGAAATTTCAAGTAAAAGTAGCAGTGGAAACGGCTTATCTATGCACTTATGGTGCATAGTTTTTTAGCTTAGATTAATATGACTTATAAACACGCCAAGTATTCAATACTTGGCGTTTTTTGTTTTTACATTGACTAGGTTGTAAAAAAGCAGCTACCTATCTATCTATTTATTTATCAAAAATTGCAAGCAATCAATCATAAATCCTTGCGGTATTGAATCATATCGGTTTTGGTCGCAAGCGTATCATAGAGGCGGCGTGCAGCTGTATTTTCTTCTTGAGTAACCCAATAAACGCGGTTGCATTTTTGCTGGCGGGCAAACTCATAGACATACTCAATCAATGCTCGTCCTACACCGTGCCCTCGCACAGATTCAGCCACGTATAAATCCTCTAAGTAGCAACATTCAGTGCTATTCCAAGTATTAGGGTGTAGCACCACATGAGTGATACCGACTAACTTATCCTCTAACCAAGCCCCAAACCCATAAATAGGTACGTTGCTATCGAGCACATTATTCCACGTTGCATTCGTCGTTTCTAATGGCAAGCTGCTCTCATAAAAAGTGAGATAGCTTTGCCATAAGCTGAGCCAAGACTCATAGTCAGCGGCAGATAATGACGCTATTTTTAAAGAGCCATTGATTGAATTCATAAGGGTGGAATTTGTCATGTTGGCGGTGCCTTCAGTAAATGTATCTTAAATTATGTCGTAACGCTCAAAATCCACAAGGCTTTTATCGCCTTTATTTTACACAGGATTACACATTGTCCATGGCAAATACACAGCAAAGATAAGGGCAGTTGATTATGCTAAAACAACGATATTATCAGATGAGTATTTTTTATGGCGAAGTCAAATCAACCAACCAATACGCAAGACATACGCCATGATTATGAGCACTTGGCGAGCCTCGCGAACTTGCGATATGTCAGCGATACCGATCCAGGATACGGGCGTCGGCGTTCGGGACGTGGCTTTACTTATCGAGATGCCACAGGCAAAACAGTTAAAGATAAAGCCTTGCGTCAGCGCTTTGATGCCTTAGTGATACCGCCGATGTGGTCGGAGGTTTGGATATGCCATGATGACAAAGGGCATTTACAGTCGACAGGACGTGATGACAAAGCACGTAAGCAGTATTTATATCATTCAGAATGGGATCGCGTTCGAGATCAAGCCAAGTTTAATGCCATGATAGGTTTTGCTGAAGCATTGCCTAACCTGCGTGCGCAAGTAGAGAAAGATTTAGAAGCGCCGCCACTATCGCGTGACAATGTTTTGGCAGCAGTGGTGAAACTATTAGAAACGACCTTAATTCGTATTGGTAATAGTCGCTATGCCAAGCTCAATAAAAGCTATGGTTTAAGCACGTTACGCAGCAAGCATGTCAGTGAAACGGATACTGGACTGGCATTTGATTTCGTCGGTAAAAGTGCCAAGGAGCATCATATAGAGCTGCAAGATGAGCGTTTGATTGAAATTGTACAGGCCTGCTCTGAGCTGCCCGGTTATCAAGTATTTAAGTATTTAGATGAAAATGGTGATAAGCAAGTCGTCGATAGTGCTGATATCAATGATTATCTGCGCATCTATACCTGCGGTAATAAGTGTGACAGTGAAAGTTATGGCGGCAATTTATATAGTGCAAAAGATTTTCGTACATGGATGGCCAGTGTGTTGGCAGCAAGCTACCTTTATGATGAGCTACAAACCAAATCTGGCAAAGTGATTTTAGCCAGTGAGCCTGATAGTAAAGAGCGTCAGCAACTGGTGACGGATATGCTAAAAAGTGTTGCTGATGAGCTGGGCAATACACCAGCGGTGTGCCGATCTTCTTATATCAATCCTATTATTATCGAGCAGTTTTTAGCAGGGAAATTCTTTGAGCCTTATAAACAAGCGCGTCGTGGACGTACCAAGCAATATCAAAGCTGTGAAGAGAAAGCGCTGCTAGGATTTTTAAGTGCCATATAATAAATTCAATTTTATCAAAAAATCATATTTATTATAAAAATGATACGTTATGTATTGAAATAAATATAAAAATGCGTTACTAATAGAGCATACGCACTTTGATATGTGCGGACCATAAGAGAAAATAGTTAATACGATACGACTGTTTTACTTCTGATAAAGCACTGATAGCGTCAGTGACTCTCTATTGCTAAAGGATTAGCTTATGAACACCTCCTCTTCGAACCATTCATCTGTAAGCTCCGTTAAAGATATTACCCATACACCAATGAGCTACAGCGATTACTATCATAACTTTGATATGAATGCCTTATTAACAGAAATATTTGGTGAGCATTTAGACGACCGTTTGAATGCTTATATGGCGTGTTGCGGTCGTCATGTGCGTGATGGTCGCGGTGATAATATTGCACTGGTGCATGAAGATACAGCGGGTAATGTGACGCGTATGAGCTTTGCTGAACTGGACAAGGCAAGTGCACAGGTTGCCAATTTATTACTGTCTTATGGCGTGCAAGCGGGTGACCAAGTAGCAACGATGCTACCGCGTACCCCTGAACTACTCACTATTGTATTAGCCACTTGGCGGATTGGAGCGGTCTATCAACCGCTGTTTACTGCCTTTGGTTATGATTCGATTAAGTATCGAATGGATAAAGCTAATACCAAGGTCGTTTTTACCAATCAAGAAAATCGTGGCAAGTTTGACGACTTGGCTAAGCAAACCAAAATGGTGTTGGTTGGTAGTAAGGTAGATGCGCAAAGCTGGGGTGATGATAACTATGCACAAATGATGGCAACGCAGCCGCAAACGCTAGAACCAGTATTGCTGGATACCGATGCGCCATTTTTGCAAATGTTTACCTCGGGTACGGTGGGCAAATCAAAAGGCGTCAGCGTGCCACTAAGTGCACTCTCGGCTTTTTATCTCTATATGCGCTACGCAATCGACTTGCGCGCGGATGATAACTACTGGAATATGGCCGATCCCGGTTGGGCGTATGGACTATATTACGCGATTACTGGACCTTTATTAATGGGCGTCACGACTTACTTTAACGAGTGCGGCTTTGACGCTGCCAATACTCGCGATTTTATGGTACGCCATAAGATTAGCAATTTGGCTTCATCACCAACTGCTTTTCGTATGATGAAATCCAGCGGTGTGTTTGAAAGTGCTCACGGCGACGCCAATGCCAAGCTATCGTTACGCTGTGCCAATTCAGCAGGCGAGACCTTGAATACCGAAGTGGTCAACTGGGTTGAAACCTACTTAAACTGTAAAGTTTGTGATCAATATGGGCAGACAGAAACAGGCATGACATGTTGCGAGCACCATGCGTTAGAGCATAAATGTCCAGTCGGTTCGATGGGGATGGCGCTACCGGGACATACACTGGTGGTGTTAGATGATGATATGAACATCTTGCCTGATGGCGAGCAAGGACAACTGGCAGTGGTGGTCAGTCAATCGCCCGCGTTTTATTTCCGCGGCTATAGCTGGAATGAAAAAGATGCGTTCACTGATGATTATTATCTGACAGGCGATGTGGTCGAGCGTCATAGCGACGGCAGTTATTGGTTTTCAGGGCGTGATGATGATATTATTATTACGGCAGGCTACCGGGTAGGTCCGACCGATGTCGAAAACACCGTGCTTGAGCATGAATCGGTTGCAGAGTCAGCAGCGGTTGGTGTACCAGATGAGGTGCGTGGTCATACGATTAAATCTTATGTGGTGCTAAAAGATGGCATCGAAGCAACTGATGAGATTGCCAAAGAGATTCAAGACTTGGTACGTAAGCGTCTTTCGACCCATGCCTATCCCCGCGAAGTTGAGTTTGTTGCAGCATTACCAAAAACGCCAAGTGGTAAAATTCAGCGCTTTTTGCTGCGTAGTTTATCTGTGGCTTAAGTAAGAATAAAGTGTCAATTGACTATTAAAACAGATATTAGTAATAACCATTTAAAGGAATAATTATGCAAATTGAGCAACGCAGCTTTTTGGTTACTGGCGGCGCGTCAGGTCTGGGTGAGTCAGTAGTGCGAGCTATTGTGGCTCAAGGTGGTAAGGTTGTCATCGCTGACCTTAACGAGTCAGCAGGACAAGTACTGGTCGATGAGTTGGGCGACAACACTCGTTTTGTGCGCTGTGATGTCACCAGTGGTGATGACGTTCAAGCGGCTGTTGCTATGGCTGAAGAGGCATTCGATGGTCTGCAAGGTTCCATTAACTGTGCAGGTATCGCTGTCGTACAAAAATTGTTAGATCGTGAAAATAATCCAGCGGACCTTGAGGCTTTTAGTCGCGGGGTTAATATCAACCTCGTGGGCTCTTTTAACGTCGCACGTTTGGTCGCGGCCAGTATTGCTAAGCGTGTGGCTGCTAGCACAACCGCCGAAGTTAATGCTGACAACGGAATCATCATCAATACGGCTTCTATTGCCGCTTTTGATGGGCAAGTCGGACAAGGCAGTTATGCCTCATCTAAAGCTGGTGTCGTTGGCATGATGTTGCCGCTAGCACGTGAGCTGACTCGTCATGGTATCCGAGTGATGACTATTGCGCCGGGTGTGTTTGCAACACCTATGATACAAAGTCTGCCTGAGAAGGCGCGTGAGCAACTAGAGGCTGCAGTACCATATCCTAAACGTTTGGGCAATCCTAATGAGTTTGCTAAATTGGTTGTGCACATCATTGATAATGCCTACTTGAATGGTGAAGTGATTCGTTTAGATGGTGCGATTCGTATGGTGTAATAGGGTATTAGAGATTTAATATCGAAGCTTTGAGTTTTATTCCTATAACTCGCACAACGCTTGGCATAGTTTTTTGCTATCTTATAGATGATAATTTTATTTACTCATCATAAGAAGCAAAAGCTATGTCATTTTTCCGTCTAGATTCTCATAAATACTCAAGTTGGTTATTTGTCGCGATAGGGTTTAGCTTAGTTGCTTTTATGAGTACCAGTAATATCACTTATGCTAAGAGTCACTCAGAGAATAAACAATCTATGCCTGAAAGCACGATGATCGATAAAGTCTTTGTCGATAAGTCCGCTCGCACCCTGCAGTTGCTGAGTGGTAATAACCTTATCAAGTCTTACCCTATTGCATTAGGTGGCAGTCCTGTCGGTCATAAGCGGCAACAAGGCGATAAACGTACACCCATAGGCAACTATACGTTAGATTATAAAAATGAAAACTCTAAATTCTATCGCTCTATTCATGTGAGCTATCCCAATGCTACGGATAAAGCCCGTGCAAAATCACAAGGCGTCAGTCCTGGCGGCGATATTATGATTCATGGTCAGAAAAATGGTTTTGGTCATCTTGCATGGGTTAACCAAAAACGCGATTGGACCGATGGCTGTATCGCAGTGACTAATGATGAGATGGATGAAATCATGGCTGCTGTAAAAATTGGCACCCCTATCGAAATTGTGGATTGAGTAACTTTCTAAGGTTTTTATAGTTGCTCCTAAATAAATGCCGTTATGTTGTGACGCGAGACGAGTATAAATTTTTTTGGCTGACTGTGCGTATTCCGACAGAGACGGCAAAAAATTTATTCTAAGCGTGCTGTGTCATGTCTATATTGAATTGACTATCTATACGTACAGTCTGACGTATTAACTGGCTGTTTCTAAAAGGCCATTTCTCAAACACCATATTCTTACTGTTTTTCAACGCTCTCTTTATATGATCAACCTACCTTTTTATCTCTGTTTGGGTATAGCTAACTTTCCTATTATTTCTTTTATACATTCCCTTGAAATAATTCATCTGTATAACTATTAATGGGGTATGATTAATATCATTGTTACGAGTAAGGTTTATCTTTCGAAGGTTATGCTTTGTTGTTTTATAATTGACAAAGACTAATACCAGTAAGTCACTAAACACTATTGACAATATTTAAAACGACATTGAAATGTTGCTCAACAAACCTTATATAGATAACAACGAGAAGCTTGCGGTGATATTTAATACTTATAAAAAGCTGCCGCTACTACCAACTATAAGAGGACACAAATATGAGATTCGAAAAATTTACGCAAAAGTTGCAATCAGCTATTCAAGAAGCCCAAAGTCTGGCCTTAGGACGCGACCACACAGGTATTGACCCTGTGCATTTGCTTGCCGTATTGCTGCAAGACGAGTCTAACTTATCTATCTGCCAACAAGCGGGCGGGTCTATTCCTGCGCTAAAAAATGGCGTGGCAAAAGCGTTAGACAATCAAGCAACGATTAGCGAGCCAACTGGTGACGTTAATCTAAATCCAAATTCAGTTAAAATTTTGAACTTGGCAGATCGTCAAGCACAAAAAGAAGGCGATGATTTTATCGCCACTGAATGGGTAATGTTGGCACTCGCTGAACAAGGCGACACTAAAAAGATATTTGAGAGCGCTGGCGTAACCGCAAGCAAGTTAAAAACAGTGATTGAACAATTACGTGGTGATGAAACTGTGAATAATCAAAATGCTGAAGATCAGCGTGATGCGCTGAATAAATATACCATTAACCTGACTGAGCAGGCGGAACTTGGTAAGCTTGACCCCGTGATTGGTCGTGACGAAGAGATTCGCCGTACCATTCAGGTATTGTCACGTCGTACCAAAAACAACCCAGTACTCATCGGTGAGCCAGGCGTTGGTAAAACCGCTATTGTTGAGGGCTTAGCACAGAAAATTATCAGTGGTGATGTGCCAGAAGGTCTACGCCATAAAGAAGTATTGTCGTTAGATTTGGGCTCATTGATTGCGGGTGCCAAATTCCGTGGTGAGTTCGAAGAGCGCCTCAAAGCGGTACTCAGCGACTTATCAAAGCAAGAAGGCAATATCATTCTATTTATCGATGAGCTACATACCTTAGTCGGTGCCGGTAAAGCGGATGGTGCGATGGACGCTGGTAATATGTTAAAACCTGCGCTAGCACGTGGTGAGTTACATTGCGTCGGTGCGACGACTCTAGATGAGTATCGTCAGTATATTGAGAAAGATGCCGCGCTTGAGCGTCGTTTCCAAAAAGTGCTGGTCGATGAACCAACAGTTGAGGATACCATTGCAATTTTGCGTGGTCTAAAAGACCGTTATGAGCTGCACCATGGTGTCGTTATTCAAGATAGCGCGATTATAGCGGCAGCGCGAATGAGCCATCGTTATATCACTGATCGCAAACTGCCAGATAAAGCGATTGACCTAATTGATGAAGCGGCAAGTCGTTTGCGCATGGAGATGGACAGTAAACCTGAAGCATTAGGTAAGCTCGATAGTCGCCGTATTCAGCTGAAAATGCAGCGTGAAGTGCTCAAAAATGAAGAGGATGCGGGCGCGCAAGCAGAGCTTAAAATACTAGATGCTCAGATCGAAGAGTTAGAGAAGGAATACGCGGATCTTAATGAGATTTGGCAGGCTGAGAAAGCTTTAGTTGAAGGGAGCAAACAGCATAAAGAAAACTTGGATAAAGCACGTATTCAGTTAGAGAAAGCCAGTCGAGAAGGCGATTATGCAGAGATGTCTCGATTACAATATGGTGTGATACCTGAGCTTGAAAAACAAATTGCCGAGATTGATTCGGCAGAGCAAAAAGAGCAAGCTGGCGAGCCAATCACTGTAAAATTGCTGCGCAATAAAGTCACAGATCATGAAATCGCTGAGGTCGTGGCGGCTGCGACTGGTATTCCAGTGAATAAAATGATGCAAGGCGAGCGTGACAAGATGATAGCGATGGAAGAAAAACTTCATGAGCGTGTCATCGGTCAAGATGAAGCGGTCGAGGCGGTCGCCAATGCGGTACGCCGTAGTCGTGCGGGCTTATCGGATCCAAATCGCCCTTCAGGTTCGTTTTTATTCTTAGGACCAACGGGTGTCGGTAAAACAGAGCTAACCAAATCATTGGCAAACTTCTTATTCGATAGTGAGGATGCGATCGTTCGTATCGACATGAGTGAGTATATGGAGAAGCATAGCGTCAGTCGTTTGGTGGGTGCGCCTCCAGGTTATGTTGGTTATGAAGAAGGCGGTGCATTAACTGAGGCCGTACGCCGTAAGCCTTATAGTGTAATTTTGTTTGATGAGGTTGAAAAAGCGCACCCTGATGTTTTCAATATCTTGCTACAAGTATTGGACGATGGTCGCTTAACAGATTCGCAAGGTCGCGTGGTGGACTTCAAAAACACCGTTATCATCATGACCAGTAACTTGGGTTCGCACAAAATCCAAGAAATGGTTGGTGAAAGCTACGAAAGTATTAAAGCTGAGGTTATGGAATCGGTTGGACAGCATTTTCGCCCTGAATTCGTTAACCGTATTGATGAAATCGTAGTATTCCATCCACTGGGTATGTCGCAGATGTCAGGCATTGCTGCGATTCAATTGGATCGCTTGCGTCAGCGCTTGCATGAGCGTGAGTTGGATATCGAGTTATCAGCCGATGCGATGAACAAGCTGGTGGCAGTTGGTTATGATCCTGTGTATGGTGCGCGTCCACTAAAACGCGCTATCCAGCAAGAGATTGAAAATCCATTGTCATTGAAACTACTGGCAGGTGATTTTGTCGCAGGCGATATCATCAAAGTCGATGTCGGTGCCGATGATAAACTGACCTTTGATAAGCTTAGAATGAGCTAAATCAAGCGTTTGTTACATTAGCTGAGTACACTTAGTTTCATTTTCTAGCTAATGGAAAGCTTAAAACTGCCCCTTATTTGCCTATTGTTTATACAGGCAAGTAAGGGGTTTTTGCGTTGGGCGCTATAATTATTTTACCGTTGCCATACTTTGGCTGTGGTATAAATAACCTAGACGAGAATAAGAAAACTGCAAAATTAAGGGAGATAACATCATGATGATGACCGATAAGAAACAGACAAGCAGACCATTAATGTTACCGTTAATCATCACAGCACTACTGTTTAGTGCTTCTGCTTGCTCCAACCCTTCAGCCGTTAATACCAATGCAGATCTGACTGAATATAAAGAAGGGAAAGCATCTGTCAGCGAATCCATAGCAAGCATGGAAAAACCTGCCTTTACAACCAAGTCTGTCGCTACCTTTAATGAACCTTGGGCAATGACAGCGTTGCCTACCGTTAATAATGAGCCGCCCAAACTGCTGGTGACCCAAAAGACAGGCGAGCTATTTGTTTTCAATACCACCACCGGTGCGAAAACCGCAGTGATTGGCGTACCGAAAGTGGCTTACGGCGGGCAGGGTGGTCTTGGTGATATTATCCTTGCGCCAGATTTTGCCACGTCTAATACTGTATATATCAGCTACGTTGAAGCAGGTAAAAATACTGATGATAATAAATTTGGGGCAAAAGTAATCAAGGCTACATTGACTGGATTGGATACTGATACGCTAAGCTTGCAAGCCGTTACGCCCATTTGGGAGCAAACGCCAAAAATGAAAGGAAAAGGGCACTTTAGTCATCGCTTGCTCTTCTCACCCGACGGGCAGTATTTATATATAAGCTCAGGCGAACGTCAAGAAAAAACCCCAGCGCAAGACATGAGTGTCAATTTGGGCAAAATAATCAGGCTCAATGCGGACGGCTCTATCCCAGTGGACAATCCATTTGTGGGAAATACCAATAATATTGCTAAGCAGTTTTGGACAATTGGTCATCGCAATGTACTGGGTATGGCGTTCGATGAAAAAAGTAGGCTTTGGGCGCATGAGATGGGTCCACGGGGTGGTGATGAATTTAATCTCATTGAAAAAGGCAGTAATTATGGCTGGCCAGTCGTCTCGAATGGCCGTAACTATACAGGGACTGATATTCCTGATCACGATACGCGCCCTGATTTTGCTGCGCCCAAAATATCGTGGACGCCGGTCATATCACCTTCTTCAATAAGTATTTATAAAGCGGGTAAATACAATGATTTCCCAGCATGGCAAGGCAATGTGCTAATCAGTGGCTTATCATCAAAAGCACTCATTGTGGTGAGTTTTGATGAAAATAACGGTGCTTCGGAACGCTATCGCTATGATATGGGTGAACGAATTCGTAGTGTATTGAATGTAGATGGAAAGGTATGGCTATTAGAAGATGGCGCTGAAGGAAGGCTATTGCGATTGTTACCTAGATAGCTATTTATCCGCGTAAATAGCTGGCTAAATAAGCTGAAAAAGAATACCTCCATAGGATACGAGAATAGCCAACCCACTTGTTAGCAAAAAATATCTTTATTGGTTTGTTTTGTAGTTAATTGATAATTAAAGGTTACTTTGTTAAGGTACCCTTTTTTAGATATGAGGTTTCAGCGAATGAATGAAGTGAAAGTAGGTAAGCTCGGCCCATTTCCCAGGGTAAATAAACCTGTGTTTATTACGTCAGGCATCTTAATTGTCGGCTTCATTATTTTTGGCTCGCTATTTTCTGAAACTGCAGCAGCGCTTTTTAGCTTCTTACAGGATTTTATTGCCGAAAAATTCCGTTGGTTATTTATCATTTTATTTAACGTGGCGCTGGTTTTCTGTATTTATCTTGCCGCCAGTCGCTACGGTGATATTCGTTTAGGTAAGCAGACGGAACAACCGCAATATACCCTGTTTTCATGGATTGCGATGTTATTTTCGGCGGGTATCGGGATTGGATTGGTATATTGGGGAACCGCAGAACCTTTATACCATTTTATGGCACCGCCGTTTGGTGAAGCACAGACTGTAGAGTCGGCAAAACAAGCGATGAATCTCTCGTTTTTACATTGGGGTCTGCATGCGTGGGCGATTTATACCGTCGTTGCATTGTCATTAGCGTATTTTCATTTTCGCCGTGGTTTACCGTTATCGATTCGCTCAACTTTGTATCCTATTCTTGGGCAAAAGATTTATGGTAAATGGGGACATACCGTTGATATCTTGGCGGTATTTGGGACGATGTTTGGGGTTGTGACATCCTTAGGTCTCGGGGTTATGCAGATTAACTCGGGTCTAGAAGGCTTATTTGGCATTCCTAATACGTTGCCCGTACAGTTTATTATCATCGCCTTTGTGACTTCATTAGCTTGTGGCTCGCTGATGTTAGGTCTTGATAAAGGCATTAAGCGCCTCAGTGATATCAATATGGGACTGACCGGTATTCTATTGGCCTTTATGGTGATTTTGGGTCCGACATTATTTATCTTTGACAGCTTTATTGAAAACATTGGCAACTATCTGGCAAACATCGTCACGTTATCGACCTGGAGCGAAGCCTATAGTGGTACTGATTGGCAAAGTGCTTGGACGATATTTTATTGGGCATGGTGGGTCAGCTGGTCACCGTTTGTTGGCGTGTTTATTGCGCGTATCAGTCGTGGTCGTACCATTCGTGAGTTTGTATTTGGCGTGCTGCTTATTCCTATGACGATTTTGTTTTTTTGGTTTACAGCTTTCGGCGGCGTTGCAATTCACATGGAGCTGCTAGCAGCCATCAGTCCTGATTTGGTCAGCCCAGGATTGGTTGCCGCGGTGCAAGCTGATACGGGTAGTGCCATTTTTAAATTGGTTGAATACTATCCACTTACCAAACCAATCACCTTATTAATTGTGGTGATGATTGTCCTTTGGTTTGTCACGTCATCAGATTCTGCTAGTTTTGTCATCGATATGTTGACCGCTGGTGGTGATACCAATCCACCTAAAATTCAGCGTTTATTTTGGGCGATTATGCAGGGCGTTATTGCGGCGATTTTATTAGCCGCAGGTGGTTTAGGCGCATTACAAGCCGCGGCCATTGTGGCAGGATTGCCGTTTGCTTTGGTCATATTTGTGATGATGTATGCGCTGTTACGTGGTATGAGTCGCGATCGTCTTATCTTATATCGTAACCAGCAGCGTTACATTACTGACGAGTCAGCTGATCATAATTCGGCCAATGAGTTTGTTGATGAGGAATTATTAAAAGGTCCGCCTAAAATTGCTAAGGGTGATTGATAGGCTGCATATAGAAGTAATCGAGCTGTTTTTGTGAAATTAATCAGGCAGATATCTTTGATTTATTCTCCTTAAAAACACTGTAATCAGTATCATTTAAAATCCTAAGATGCATCGTTATCTTAGGATTTTTTAATTTCTACCAGTAACAGATGACTGACCCGATTTGATAGTTTGTAGATATCTTGTTAAGGTTGGCGTCCTAAAAAATTGAGACGACTGAATGGATCACGTTAAAGTTGGCCGATTGGGCCCTTTTCCACGGGTAAGTAAACCTGTTTTTTTAACCTCAGCGATTTTAATCCTCGCGTTTATTATCTTCGGTGCCTTTTTTAATGAATTGGCAACCGAAGTGTTTGGCCAAGCGAAGGCATTTGTATCGATTCGCTTTGGTTGGTTTTTTATCATGGTGGTCAACTTAACGTTGGTGATGAGTATCTACCTGATATTTAGCCGCTATGGTGATATTAGATTGGGTCACCAAAACGAGTCACCAGAGTACAATATCGTCTCTTGGATTGGCATGCTGTTTTCAGCAGGTATTGGTATTGGCTTGCTTTATTGGGGTACGGCTGAGCCGCTATATCATTTTATGGCGCCTCCATTAGGTGAGCCTGAAAGCATTGCTTCTGCTAAGCAGGCGATGAATATCTCGTTCTTGCATTATGGTCTGCATGTCTGGGCAATCTATGGCATGGTGGCATTATCTTTGGCGTATTTTCATTACCGCCGTGGTTTGCCACTGGCTATTCGCTCAACCTTATACCCGTTAATTGGTAAAAAAATCTACGGGCCTATGGGTCATATCGTCGATACGCTGGCGGTATTTGGGACGATGTTTGGTGTGGTGACTACCTTAGGTCTTGGGGTACTCCAAATAAACTCAGGGCTTGAGAGTTTATTTGGTATTCCGAATAACATCACGGTGCAAATTATCTTGATTGCATTTATCACGATGTTGGCAGGGTTGTCGCTATTGATGGGACTAGATAAAGGGATTAAGCGCTTAAGTGACATCAATATTTTCTTCACCATTGTGCTATTAAGCTTTGTTATTATTTTGGGTCCAACCCAGTTTATTTTTAATAGCTTTTTTGAAAATATTGGTAATTATCTGCATCAGATTATCCCGCTTGGGCTGTGGACGGAGTCTTATGAAGGTGAAGCAAACTGGCAGTCATCATGGACGGTATTTTACTGGGCATGGTGGATTAGCTGGTCGCCATTCGTTGGGGTATTTGTTGCTCGTATTTCTCGTGGTCGCACCATTCGCGAGTTTATCTTAGGGGTGTTATTAATCCCTATCACTATTTTATTCTTATGGTTCACCGCCTTTGGTGGGTCAGCAGTCCATATGGAATTGATGGCGGCCATTGACCCAAATATAGCAAGCCCTGGACTGGTGGAAGCGGTAAAAGCCGATACAGGTAGCGCTATCTTTAAGTTGATGGAGTCGTATCCAATGACGGCAGCGCTGAACGGGCTTATTGTGGTGATGATTGTACTTTGGTTTGTCACCTCATCAGATTCTGCCAGTTTTGTCATTGATATGCTGACCTCAGGCGGTGACACCAACCCACCGAAAATCCAGCGGTTATTCTGGGCGGGTACAGAAGGGGTTATCGCGGCGGTGCTATTAGCCGCAGGCGGTTTGGGTGCGCTACAAGCCGCCTCTATCGTCTCAGGCTTTCCATTTGCCGTGGTCATTGTTATTATGATGTATTCATTACTGCGGGGTTTGAGCCGTGATAGATTGATACTTTATCGTAATCAGCAGCGGTTTATTACCGAAGAATCAGCCGAGCATAACTCAGCCAATGAATTCCGCGATGAAGAGTTATTAACCGGCCCACCCAGTATAAAACAGGCTGATGAGTAGTTATCTAGATAGCTATAAAATGAGGTTTTCTGAAAAACGCCAATAGCTAATCATATAAAAATCCCAGTTTTAAGCTGGGATTTTTTATGGGTGTTTATTATTTTATCGGTATTAAATGAATGATGAGTGTGTAACGATACCGTTTTAAAATAAGCGCAGCCATTATAAACATTCACCTTTCACATAGCTGATTGCCTCAGGTGTGCTGCAAGCGGAGCAGGCATTGCCAGCCGTCTGATAGCTTATCACTGAACCCACTTGTGTTTTTACGCAGACCGGATCGTATTGCGCCGTACACATGGTTTTTTCGGGGTCAAAGGTTGGACACTGCGCAACAATCCCTTGCGGAGGCTGGTTGGTATTGGAAGCAGGCGGCTTAGTAGGTGTGCTATCAGTCATAGGGCTGATATTGTTACAACCCGCTAAACCGAGCGTAAAAGTTATGATTAGTGATAGGGCGAGGGTAGAAGGCTTTAATAGAGATAGCCATGGTTTAGATAGAGTGCTCATAATAAATATCCTTATATTTTATGTATACATACCTTTAATCATTCATTTTGCATCGGAAATTTGTGCTAAATAAAAAGCAAATAATCGAGGCAATTGTTATTAAGATATTTGATAGTAAAGGATTTGTAACCAGTCATCTAGTGCAAAACAGATAAAAGAACCCAAGCTTATAAGGCTTGGGTTCTTTATGTTACTTCTTAATAAAATTCTGCAATCAGATTTTATACAGCTTACTGCGCAGGTTTATCATCTTTATTAAGCTGAACATATTTATCAAAATTTTGTGCGTAGTCAGTCAAGTTATCGCTTAGCATTTGGCGATATTGCTTGGTATAAAACTCAACGATATCATCTTTTTCTTTGGCGAAGTCATCACCTTTGACAAAGCCAATAGAAGCAACTGACGCGCTATAACGTGCCGCTGCATAAAGCAGTGACGCGCCTACTTGACCTGAATGCGCTTCAGGACCTAGTTGACTGTTTGCAACGCCTATAATGGCATCAGCACGCTGATAAAAGGCTTGCATTTCAGGGGTAATTTCAAGAGCGGCGTCAATATCGTCATTTTGAATATTGCTTTGAGCGTCGTTTTGAGCATTGTCTGGCATGTTGTCTTGAGACATCAGCGACTCCTAATAATAGTAGGTAAATTTGAATGTATCACGGCAGTCTAAAAACTGGATAAAATAGTAAAGAGTCTAGCGTCAGATTATAAACCTGCATCGGCTTTTAAGATTTCTGCTTTGTCGGTTTTTTCCCAGGTAAAGGCAGTCTCAGAACCTTGGCGACCAAAGTGACCAAAGGTTGCGGTTTGCTGATACATCGGCTGTAATAAGTTCAGCATACGCGTAATACCATAAGGACGTAGGTCAAAATGCTTACGAATCAAGCTAATGATTTCATCATTACTGATTTTGTTAGTACCAAAAGTGTTAATTGAAATCGAAGTCGGTTCAGCAACCCCAATCGCATAGCTCACTTGTAACTCACAGCGATCTGCAATACCCGCAGCGACGATGTTTTTAGCCACATAACGCACCGCATAAGCAGCGCTGCGATCGACTTTTGAAGGATCTTTGCCGCTAAATGCACCGCCACCATGACGCGCCATACCGCCGTAAGTATCAACGATAATTTTACGACCGGTAAGACCAGCATCACCGACCGGACCGCCAATGACGAATTTTCCAGTTGGATTGATATGATAGCGTGTACCGGCATGCAATAAATCTGCTGGCAATACTTGCTTGATGATAGATTCCATTACCGCTTCTTGCAGGTCTGCTTGCGAGATGCTTGGATCATGCTGCGTTGATAAAACCACGGCGTCAATGGCAACCGGTTTATTACCGTCGTATTTAAGGGTCACTTGGGCTTTGGCATCTGGACGTAACCAAGGCAGCTCACCGCCACGGCGCAGCTCAGATTGACGCTCCATCAAGCGGTGCGCATATTCGATCGGCGCTGGCATCAATACTTCGGTCTCATTGCTGGCATAACCAAACATTAAGCCTTGGTCGCCGGCACCTTGTTCTTCAGGGTCGCTACGATCGACACCTTGAGCAATTTCAGGAGACTGCTTACCCAGCATATTAATAACGGCACAGGTCTCGCCATCAAAGCCTAAGTCTGAGTGATGATAACCAATGCCGTTTACCGTATCACGCACGATACGTTCAACGTCGATATTGGCAGTCGTGGTGACTTCGCCTGCCAGTATCACCGCGCCAGTCTTAACCAGCGTTTCACACGCTACACGAGCATGTAGGTCTTGACGTAAAATAGCATCAAGGATAGCATCTGAAATTTGGTCAGCCATTTTATCAGGATGGCCTTCGCTCACAGACTCTGAGGTAAATAAGTTGTATTCGCGCATAGTGGGATCGCTTAATTGCAGGGACTGTAATATATAAACTCAGTCATTATTAAATGTTAACGGAAAATGGGAGGTAAAAGTGAATCAAAAAATTATGATATTTTACCGTGAATTGAGGTAAAACTCTAGTGTCAGCCATGATGGCTAACAATTATAGAAGTCATCGAGGTGACTGTCTTCTTGCCAGCGGTATTCTGTATAGTTAGCAACTTCTTTTGCGCTATCACGCCCGTGTCTATCAGCAATAAAACCGAGCGCCATATCCATGCCAGCGGTGACGCCTGAAGAGGTATAAAACTTGCCGTCTACGACCCAGCGTGCTTGCTTTACCCAATGCACTGCAGTTGATTGCTCGGTTACCCATTGCCAAGCACGCTTATTAGATGTGGCTCGTTTATTGTCTAAGATGCCCGCTTTCGCTAATAAAGCACTACCAGTACAGACACTGAGTACCCAGTCGGCGTTATCAGAGAGCATGGTAAGGGTCTGCAAAAAATGACTATCATTGATGAGTAGACGTGTCCCTTTACCACCGATGACCAATAATATATTCGTTTGCTGGTCTAACTCTGCTACTGCGATAGTTTGTAAGGCAACACTATGATGGTTATGGATGATACCACCTTTCATTGAAGCAAACTGAATATGAAAATATTCAGGCAGGCTACCGAATAGCTCAATAGGCCCAAATAAATCTAATGTTTCAAAGTCATCAAATACGAGTGCGGTGAGGGTCTGCATTCTGCTTCCCTAAGTTAAAGTGTTTAGAAAGGGAATGTCTAAAAGTCTTTAAATCTCTAAAGCCTTTAAAGCTCTAAAAAATCGGCTTTATCCTTAAACATACATTCTTCGTACACAGGGCAAGCGCCGCATTTCGGGGTGCGAGCCTGACAAGTATAGCGTCCATGTAGAATCAAATAATGGTGTGCATCAACGATAAAGTCATCGGGTATACGTTCGACCAGCTTCTTTTCAACGATTAAGACGTTTTTACCTGTTGCAAGTCCAGTACGATTGCCGACGCGAAAGATATGGGTATCGACCGCCATCGTCGGTTGTCCAAAAGCGGTATTTAGAACCACATTTGCCGTCTTACGTCCGACGCCCGCTAGAGACTCTAAGTCGGTACGGTTATCAGGAACCGTGCTATCAAACTTTTCAATCAAGTCACGGCACGTTTTGATGACGTTTTTGGCTTTGGCATTGAATAAGCCGATATTCTTAATATACGCTTTAAGTCCTTCTTCCCCTAATGCCAAAATGGACTCAGGCGTGTTCGCTACCGAATAGAGCTGACTGGTGGCAATATTGACGCTGACATCTGTTGCCTGTGCCGACAATATGACCGCAATAAGTAGCTCAAAATTACTGTTATAATTCAGCTCAGTAACCGGCTCATCAATCGTCGCTGCCAATTTCTCAAAGAATGGGCGTACATCACGATTGGGCATACGCCTCGATGGCGGGGTGTCGGCAGTTTTATGTTTAACGGTTTTACTCATGGCATTTTTACTGTTTTTATGGCTATTGTTGTGATTGTTATTTTAACGGTTACTTTGGCTATTGGTGATTAATGCTAATGATGAATCGATGTAAGATATCTGAGCACACTTAGCGTGCTAGCGATGCAAGGTAGATGGTTTAATGAAATGCTGATTATGGGCTTAAAGCTGACTCAATTCTATTTGTAATGCTTCAAGCTCTGCTTGTTTACTGTCATTTGAACGTACGCTAAGCTGTTTTTCTAGCCTTTTGACTTTACTACGGAGCTTTGCCGCTGCAATGGTGTTTTTTGCTTGTGCTTCGCTGATGTTTAACGATTGACTGGCGGCATTATTCAGTTTTGCCTCTACCATGCTGACCACAGGTTTGCTATTGCTGCTATCAGCCAGCTGTTCACTGACACGTCTCAGATGCGTATGATAACGCTGGCGCAAGTCATCTTGTTCAAGTGTGCGCTCAGCTGTCGAAAGGGTACGCTCAACGGTGACTAAGTCGATGCAGTCAACTGGGCAGGGCGCGATACATAGCTCACAGCCTGTACATAAGTCGGTAAAGATGGTGTGCATGTGCTTGCCAGTACCGACGATGGCATCAACAGGGCATGCAGGGATACATTTGGTACAGCCGATACAATCATCTTCCCGAATAACCGCACGCACTTCTACCGGACGCTGCGAGCTGGTATCTATTGGCCATTTTGACGGCTCAGCGCTAAGTAGTTGTATATTCTTATCTATATGAACGTTGGCGTGATCATTTAAATGATTATTGTCTAGGCTACTATTAATACTCGTTGAATCCGCTGTCTGGTCATCGATATCATCTTGATTAATAATTTGCGCGATAGCATCAGTCACCGGCTGACCACCGGGCACACATTTATTATAAGGTTCTTTGTCGATAACAATAGCCACCGCATATGGCAAGCAGCCATCAGCATGGTCACAAAGTCCGCATTGGGTTTGCGGTAAGCAGGCATCAATACGTGCAATCTTTGCTTGGATTGCGGCGGGCAAGCTCTCTATGTTCAAGTCATCGAACAAAATAGGCAGATTGATTAGACGGATATGACGGCTGTTTTTACTCATGGTACTTTGCATTTAATTTAAAACCTTTATATTAGGGCGTGTCTTCAATTCAATCGATAATCCTCTAAATGGGCTAAAAATGGCTAAATTTTGCCAAACAGCGTCAATTAGCTAGCTAATATCTCGATATTATCTGCGCTATTTTTCTTATTTGACGGCAATTTATCTCATTTTTATCACCATTTTTAAAATGAGGACATGCCCTAGTGCTAAGTGCTGATATTAAAATAAATAGGGTAATAGCGCTATTTATTAAGAACATCTATATTTATAAAAAGACATCTTGCCCTTATGAATTAAATATCAATTAAAGTGAGATGCCTTGTTCATGAGCAATTTGTGCAATCAGCGCATAAGCAATGCTGCCTTTTGACGGTATCTTTGGCAAATCTGATAGGTCAAAAAAATCGGCATGTGACAGCTCATCTTCTTGTATGACGATGTCACCACCAGCATGCGCCGCCCGAAAACCAAGCATCAAATTAGACGGAAACGGCCAAGGTTGACTGCTGACATAGCGAATATCTGTAAGGCGGATATTCACCTCCTCTGCCACTTCGCGTACCACCGCATGCTCTAAGCTTTCACCCACTTCTACAAAACCCGCAATCAAACCATATTGTAACGTTTGTGAAGATGTTTTTTGCTGTCCATAACGATGATGATGCGCCAACAAAATTTGCATTTCACCGGTTTGCGGATTGGGTCGAGTAATGGCGGTAATGATACACGGCTGCACACGTGGATACTGGCGTAAACGGCAAACTTGGCAAACCATCGCGCGCTCACCACGTGAGGCATGCATCACTGGAGCGGCGCAGCGACTACAGAACTGCGTATCTGCTTGCCAACGCAACAATTGTATGGCTTGACTAAGTTGGTCAGATAAGGCGAATGGCAGCTGCGTGATAAGCAGACGATAAGCAATAAAAGCGCAAGTATCAGTTTTTAGACTGCTGTTTTTAACATTATTATTTGTTAAATCGTTATTCTTTAGAGTGTTGCTTTCTAAATCATGACTTTCTAAAATTCTAGGCAAGTCAATATGATGGGTTATTGCATAGTCATAAGTCATCGCAATGGCAGCTTGTGCCGTAAAAGTATTGGCAGCCTCAGCTTCAACCAAACTATGGGCATCTTTATTGTCAATGCTATTACTACTACTATCGTCGTTAGGTAACCAATGAGTCGGTGCCAAACTTTCAAGGAGCGTCACTCGGCCAACTTGATAGGCTGGCTGCGTGTCATGAATGTCATGAGTGCTTAACGCTGTATCATTAACCGAATCTGGTAACTGAATCTGTACAGGCGACCAGCCATTAGGTGTTTGACGACATAAAACGGTTTCGTCATGGAGTATAAAGGCGTGGGTCATAAATCAAACTTCCAAACAGTCAAAGACAGACTCATATCTACTTCGGTATGAGCCTGTTGAAAATAAGCAATTAAATGATAGCTAAGCAGCTGAACATTTAGGCAGCCAGCAATTAAGCAGCAAGTAGCTGGCTTAAGCTTTGTTGCCCAACGTCTAGCGCCTGTTTACTAACGGGACGATTATTCTCAAAACCATCTAAATGATGATCAACCGCCATAATGACATCGGCGATATAAGCCAAGGTGCCATCATCGATACGGCTACCAGCATTAATACGCTGCTGCAAATAACTGGCTAATTGGCTGAGCATGCTGGCAGGTGTTGGTAATTGTAAAAAGCGTACCGCACCTGCTACTTGACGCAGCATTTCAGGGATGTTTTGAATGTTCAATACATCGCGCTCAGGCTCAGCCAAATAGTCATTGATGGCTTGTTCGGCACTGGCAATGGCGGTACGGCTTTCTTGTATTAACGTGTCATACGCGGTATTAAGTTGATGCAATGAGATATGTGGATTATTCAAAGGTAAGTAAATTGCCCCTGGAGTATGCATCTCTGCCATAGCGATAGTGGCATTTTCAGCGTGCATCAATGCCAATAACAAGTGATCAAAATCTTCTGGAGTAGGCGCGCGCCATTTGCTCACGGCATCTGCTGCAGCGTTCAGGCTTTTTGCTGCATTTGCTAAACCCAATAACTGGAACGCTGAACGCAGTTCGATAAGCTGCTCGGTGATTTGAGAGGTTTGCATATCAACAGGATTGATAGAGTCGCCGCGTGCGTAGCTATCGACATTTTCTTTAATGGTATTAATCTGCGCCTGAATAATCGTGTTTAACGTGTCTGTTAAAGCACGGTTTGGACCAAATAAGAAGCGTGCCATTTGTTCGAGCTGCGGTGTCTCTAATTGATTGGTAGCATATTGTTCACGCAGTATTTTGGCTTCTTCAGTATTACGCTGGCAGGCAAAACTGACCAAGTCTGCAAAACGCGTGTCCATTACTGGCAGATAGCTTTGGAACTGCTGTTCTAAGTAAATAAGCGTGTGTTTTTGGCTTAAGTTTAGCGGTAAGATACTGGCGATATCTGCAACGGCAGCGGTTGCTGCTTGCCAAAACAAGCGATTAGAATTTGCTGCTATCAAGGCGCAAGCTGCAGACATGGCATCCAATTTTTGCTGTTCTTCTTGGCTTACATTGCCGTCTTGATTTAACAAAGCGACTCCAAGTCCACTACGATAAGCGTAAGTCAGTAAGTCGCTGTCAAGGTTAAGCTCGTGAAGCGGTTGAAAATTGTTCTCAGGATTGGCAATGATGACGCTGCTGCTACCAAAAGTGGAAAAATAATCGGCAGCGATCGGTGCCTCTTGCCCGTGAGCATTGAGCTTATTAATAATAGGCAGTAGTAATGTCGGCTCTACCGATTCGGTCAGTAGGACAAATTCCACATAGCGATCAAGCGTCATAATGGCTTCTGACAAGTCCATAATTAAAGCAGTATTACTATTGTCACCACTATCATAAAGTTTTTGTAAGCCATGCACGATTGCATTATTGAGCGCTTCTGCACCTGCCAAAGCAATCAGCTCAAAAATACAAGACAGCTGTTTTAACACAATAATAGAGTCTAACAACAAAGGCGCTTGGCTATTATCATCATTAAATTCGCCCAAATGAATCTCAGTGTCTTTTAAGATGACATTAATTTCATCATGCAATAAATGCAAAGACGGTAGATTAAAATCAGTCACACTCAAGGTTGGGGCAGTTAATTTCATTTGTGTAGAATGGTTCATAGTTGTTTTTTTTCCATGACGTACTGATGAAAATAGTAATGGTTTAGAGGATAGGTTAAAAAATTATATGAATAAGGTTTTAACGTGTATTGTCATAATAAAGACTAACGTACTTAACTGCCAGTATAAGACGTTATTTGGATAAAAAGAACGGTTTTAATGACAGCTACAATGACATGAGAGTTACATTTTAGCTTTAAGCTCAGGATAATCGTCTGCAAGCGCCGCATACCAGCTTTGATTGGCACTCTCATTGCTGCTCGATTCAAGTAATAACTCGGCCAAATCAGCAAAGGTTGCATGGGCTGTCTGTCCGCCGTCGGCTTTGGTATCTTCCTCAATGGCAAGGGCGACTTGTCCGCCGGTCATTGCCAGATAAACTTCAGCCAAAATCTCTGAGTCAAGTAAGGCCCCGTGGAAAGTACGGTCTTGTTTACCGACATCTAGACGGCGAACAAGGGCATCTAGGGTATTTTTCTGCCCTGGATATTGCTGCTTTGCCATAACCAGCGAGTCAGTTACCTGTACGCGCTCAGCAAAGTCATGCATGCCCACTTTGGCAAACTCCATATTTAAGAAGTTCATATCAAACGTCGCATTATGAGCGATGATTTCGGCACCGTCCATAAAGTCATAAAGCGCCTGAGCCACTTGATCGAAGGTTGGTTTGTCGGTTAAAAACGCTTCAGAAATACCATGAATGCGAATCACTTCTTCATCCATACCGCGCTGTGGATTGATATAGACGTGTAGCTTTTCACCAGTAAATTTACGCCCGACCATCTCTACGATACCAACTTCGATAATACGGTCGCCTTTTAGTGGATCAAGACCGGTGGTCTCGGTATCCATAATAAGCTGACGATCAGATTCATGACGATGGATAGGTTTGGGCAGCAGCGGTATAAAATACGGATTGGCGCGACTGGTATCACCATCGAATTTTGGTGTATCAGTTTCTATGCGAGCTTCCGTTTTAGCTTCTACTTCAGTATCCATATTGGTATCTATATCTGGCATATCGGTATTTCTCATGGGTTCGCTAGCATTATACTGATGTCGGTTTTGATATTGATGACGGTTTTCTTCGACGAAAATATTATTATTTATAACATTGTCATACTTACTATCGTCTTCTAATACGTTGTTTTCTGCTGTATGGCTTTCTAACTCTGCATCAAGCTCATCATCCATCATATCAAACCCTAATGGATCAAATTTTAGCCAATCATCGCTAGCGCTTTGGGTTTTATCGGTCACAATGGGCTCTTTTTTTTTAGCGATATCTTGCAAGTTGGTCGTAGCCACAATCTCACTTTTTGAGGTCACGCCTAAATTTGCCAGCTCGTCCGCTTTTTCATTGCCCGCGTGTCCCGCATGACCTTTGACCCAATGCCAGTCAACAGCGCGCTGTTGGCACAGCTCATCGAGTTGCTGCCAAAGATCTTGGTTGGCGACAGGTTTTTTACTCGCCGTTTTCCAGCCCCTTTTTTTCCAACCGTCAATCCATTCGGTAATGCCTTTTTTGACATAGCTTGAATCTGTCCAAATCTCGAGATTATGCTCGTGTGGAGTATGGGTCAGTGCTTGTATCGCGCCCATCAGCTCCATGCGATTATTGGTGGTTTCTTTATCACCACCATACAAATCCTGCGTGCATCCATCACTAAATATCAGGTGCGCGCCCCAGCCGCCAGCACCCGGATTACCTTTACAAGCACCGTCTGTATAAGCAACCGTCGTGTTGGGTTTTGCGGCCAACGGATTCATGGCGTTGTTGGTGTTAAATGACAGCGCTGAAGTAGGAGTATCTGACATAAAAGCGTATTTACCTAATAGATGATAAACATGGAGCAGGAAGGTTTCGGTAGTGCTATTTTATAGCGGCTAGCACGATATAATTTAGGTTTGAGTATAGCAAATCTATCCCAGCTATGGGCAGCTGCCATGCATAAAATCGTAAAAGCAAAGATGATAATAGTAACGTGATGGTTTTCTGTTAAAATAGCTTTAATGGTAGTGCGATGGCAGTGTTTGATAATGTTCAATAATAATGCGCTCAATATAAGCTTTTCATGTCCAAATGCAGGATAACCCTATGATGTCCGTACGCCCAAATGTGTTTTATAAAAGATTGACGGCCTTGATGGTCGCTATGACGGCGAGTAGTGCGCTGTTTTTGAGCGCTTGTAATAATAGTGATACACAAGCTGATACTAAAAAGGTTGAAACGGCAGCAGATTTATCCATATTTGAAGGCTGCTACACCGTCAGCCATGACGAGCCTGCCCAGATAAAAGTCAGCCAACAAGGCGGCGCGTGGGTGATGCAAATGAAAGAGCCAGCAAGTGCCAAACGTGTTTGGGATGATGCTGAGCCGTTAGAGATGATTGCAAATAATGACATACCAACGTTTTTCTCTATTGATCCTGATAATGTCGATGCCGTCATCGGTCGTCCGGATAGAGTGTTAGTACTTGCGCATGTGAAGCCTGTTTACGCTAATATCGATCCGCTACTTGATAGTGAGTACTTATCTTATATCTATAAAGGTGCAAACACTATTTACCGTGTCGAATGTGACGACGTCAATACGGATATTTTAGCCAATCCTCATGCCAATATTGTCATTGATAATGTCGGTACGGGCAGCTAAATGAAGAGTTTGATAGAGACTGAAAGGTCTAATAAAAGTGAATTGCAAACAGTTATTAAGTGACCATTATTCATTATAAAACCTCTTTATAAATAATCGTTTCTCATAAATAGTTAAGTCATTAGAGTCAGGCAATATGAATTTTTTTAGTTATGTGGTGTTGGGCGGGTTTTCTTATGCGGCGGGTTGGGCAATCAGAACCTATGTGCTCGATAAGCAGCCTAAACCTGAGCAGCCTTATAATCTTAAACATCCGGCCATTTTAGCGTATCTTGGCGGGTTTTTTATTATTATGCTGATTGTCTCATGGCTCATCGGCCGCTATTTGCTTGGTCATATTGCCGTTGATTTACCCTTTATTATTGTGAATAGCCTCGTCGCTACGTTTGTGTATTCGTTTGGTCTGAATCCAGAAAAAGCCAACTATGAGGTTCCAGATTAACCTGTATAGATAAATGGCTCGTGATTGATAAAAAAGCCACGACTGATAACTTACTTATCGGTCGTGGCTTTTTAGAATGCTCATTTGAGTAATATAACTTGCAAATAGTTAAGCATTTTTCTTTAAATTGGTTTCAGTTTTGACAGCTGATTGGCTTGTCTTCCACGTTTGATATTTTTGCAAATCCTTTTCAATGAGTTTTAAGCAAAAGGTGAGTACCAGCGCATCGTCTATATGACCGATAAAAGGGATGAAATCTGGAATGATATCAATCGGGTTCAAGGTATAAAGCAGTCCGACGACGCCTGCTGAAATGGTTTTGTAAGGAATGTCGCGATAATTGCCTTTGTAGTAATCTTTAAGCAAACTCATAAAAAGCATCAAATCTTTGGTGAAGCGCTCAAGATGGCTACTATCTTTTAGCTTTTCTTGCAGTTTTTCTTCCTCATTAATGAGATATTCTAAATCGGCATCCAATATTTCATCTTTTTTTTGCTTATCAGTCGCTTTGTCAGCCATTATTATTATCCTTATTTAAGCGCAATCGGTATTCTCATACTACAACAAAGTCGTGGCCTGTGCCAATATTGCGTATTATTGATGGGTTTAATTGAATTGTTTTTTTAGCGTATATAGTAGCGAGAAAGTAAATACGGGCAAAGGTTAGGCAACTCTTATAGCCAATAAAGCGTCTACAATATGCTGCTGTGGTGTTTAAGTAAATAGGTTGCAAAATTGTCAAGATAAAGAAAGATGGTTAAAAAGTAAATCAAAATAAAAAAGATAAGGTAGCAGCGAGATATGGTTTCTAAAAGTCAGTTGTTAAAAGATGATAAAAGTAAAAATGCTCATACAGCGAGTGAAGCCATCTCTGGACTTAATCGTCGCCAGTTTTTACGTCAAATCGGTATCAGTGCAGGGGCGGGGTTGTTGATGAGCCAAAGCATTAGTCAAGCATTAGCATCCAATACTATTGAGCTAGATAATACGTTATTAACCAAAGACGATTTGCCAACGGTTTTGATGGATAAGAGCCTGCCATCAAAACAAGCAGCACCCGAAACAATGCAGGTGCAAACGAGTTGTATCACACCAAGTATAGAGACACGGCTTTTTGCCAGCTCCAATGTCGGTGGTAGTGACGAGCGCAATCAATTGGCATTAGATCGTTTGGCTTGTGCAGGTTTTAAAGTCGACAATCCTGCGATTACCACTCGGCAGTATTTACGTTTTGCTGGTACGGATTCGCAGCGAGCCAGTGACTTGCAAAATATCGCTACGGGTGCGATCAAAGCGCCAAAGCTGCTGCTGGGCGTACGAGGTGGTTATGGCGCCATGCGTTTATTACCGATGGTTGATTGGTCAACGCTGGGGCGCATTATGAAGGAGCGGGGCACGATACTGGCAGGCTTTAGTGATGTGACTGCGATTCAGTGCGCGCTACTCGCAAAAGGAGGCATGAGCTCACTTTCCGCCCCGATGCTTTATAGTGAGTTTGGCAAAATCAAACCCGACCAAGTCAGTTGCCGACAGTTTGTGCAAGCATTAGCCAATCCTAATCTAGCTATCAGCATACGTGATGCGTCTTTAACCAGTCAGAATTTACCGAGTATTTTGACAAATGGCGAGCCTAAAACACTAACCGGCATTATCTGGGGTGGCAATCTGAGTGTGGTATCGGCGCTGGCAGGTAGTGAGTATTTACCACGTATTGACGGCGGTATTGTGTTCTTAGAAGATGTGGGCGAGCAAGCCTATCGTATTGAGCGCATGCTGTATGATTTGTATCTAGGAGGCGCGTTTAAAGGTCAGCAAGCAATCGTATTTGGTGCATTATCGAGTACAGGTGAGGACAGTTATGACAAGCGTTATGATGTCGCCACGGTGGTTCGTCAATTGCATAAGCTGACAGGATTGCCTATTTATAGCGGCATGAGCTTTGGTCATATTGGACAAAAACACAGCTTTCCACTGGGGGCAACGTGTCAAATTAGCCCCAATGCAATCGGCGGCTACCAATTAACATTTACGGATTATCCAACAATTAAAACTGATGCGATTCATGTCGAAGGGTTGTGGCAATAAAATTTAGGTCTATAAAGTTTTTTGCTGTGATAAATTTTCTTTGCTTGATGTGTAACTTCGCCACTTCAGAGTCTGCAGAGAACATATCACAGCAGCAACCTATTACTTTCAAAAGGCATCTGCTATAAAGTTAAATCGCTAAGCGCGAAAACTTATCTTGATACTCTTTCGGGGTCAGCTCAGTGGCACGCTTAAAAAGCCGAGTGAATGATGAGATATCATCGTAGCCAACTTGCTCCGCCAGCGATTTTATCGTGACATTCTCTGACTCTAATAAACGTTTTGCCTGTTCAATTCTGACCGCTTGAATATATTCGATCGGACGCATAGCGACAGACGACTGAAAGCGTCTGTTTAAAGTGCGCGGGGTGATATTAATCATCGCAGCCAAAGTGCTCACTTGAATAGGATTTTTAAAGTTTTCCTCGATAAACTCTTGCACTTGCTTGACCTGCGGGTCTGAATGCGGCTTATGTAAGGTCACATTGGTATAGCTGTTCTGATTGCCTCGTTTACTATCAATAATCTGAGTTTTTGCAACTTGAGTCGAAATCTCGCGCCCACAATAACGCTCTATCAATAATAATCCCAAGTCATAAAAGGCACTACCGCCCGCTGCACAAAATATATTGCCTGATTGGTCTTTTGACTGGGTTTTTGAGTGAGTGACAAATTGGTTCTCTTGCAAATCAACCAGTGGGAAGTCTGCCTTAAATTTACTCGCATAGCCCCAATGGGTCGTGGCTATCTTATTGTCCAATAATCCTGCCTTTGCCAAAAAGAAAGCACCGCTACAGTTGCTGGCAATATCCGCCTTGGTGTTAGCTAGCCGCTTTATATGAGCAATTAAATCGCTATTTTGGCTCAATACTTTATCGATTGAATCGCCAATCGTTGGGATTAATAATAAATCGCACTCTGTCACTTCCTTAATATCGCAATGCGCTTGCATGATTAAGCGGTTGCTGCATCTGATGTCAACACCACCTAGGCTGGCGATTTGTACATTAAACCTCGGCTCTACTGCCTCATTTAAAAATCGTTGCCAACTGACGCCAGTAAATGAAAATAGGTCCAACGCCCCTGCCAGTACGCTACCGAGCACCCCATCGAAACCTACGATGATGACTTTAAAGGGTTTAAAGTAGGGCATAGTTGTGTAATTTCCTTTAGAAACGTTTTAAAAATATTATTTTCTAACTACGTTTTTCTAATTAAATGCAATTACGCTTGTCTTATTTGACCATAATTATGTCATAAATGACAATACGGCAATAGGCTAAATTAGATTAATATCAATGCATCACTAAATTTCATAAGCTAATGAGAATACTATGGCAGCAGATACGCTTATCAATGATTTTGAATTACCGTTCCAATTATATGATGTATTGGACGCTGAACATTTAACCGAGCATCCGAAGTTTGCAGAACACAGCCGCGAAACCTTCGATGCAGTATTAGATACCGCTAATAAAATCGCGACCCAGTTATTCTTACCGCATAACCATGTCGCGGATAAAAACGAACCACAGTTTGACGGTAAAAAAGTGACCATGATAGACGATGTGAAAGTCGCCTTTGATGCGTTTCGTGAATCAGGCTTTATCGCAGGTCGTTATAGTTTTGAAGATGGCGGGATGCAATTGCCCGAAACAGTGATGACAGCGGTGGCAGGCTATTTTATGGCGGCCAATCCATCGACTACTGCTTATCCTTTTTTGACCACTGCGGCGATTAATGTCATCTCACATTTTGCCAGTGACGACATTAAAAATGCCTTTATGCCGCGTATGTTAACCGGTGAATTTACCGGAACGATGGCGTTAACAGAGCCGCATGCTGGTTCATCACTTGCTGACATCAAAACCATCGCAGTGAAACAAGAAGACGGGTCATACCGTGTGAAAGGCAGTAAGATTTATATCTCAGCGGGCGATCACGAACTGTCTGACAATATCGTCCATTTGGTACTAGCTAAAGTGCCCGGCGGTCCTGGTGGCGTCAAAGGTATCTCGCTATTTGCCGTACCGAAATATCGCTTAAACGATGATTTATCGGTAGGTGAGCGCAATGATGTGCATTTGACTGGGCTCATTCATAAGCTTGGCTATAGAGGCGCGACTTCTACAGCATTAAGCTTTGGTGATGCAGGTGAATGTCACGGCTATCTTATCGGCGAAGAGCATTTTGGTTTGCGCTACATGTTTAAAATGATGAACGAAGCGCGCATTGCCGTTGGCTTTGGCGCAGCGATGATCGGTTATCGAGGTTATCAGTATTCGTTAGATTATGCCAAAGACAGAATGCAAGGCAGAATCGCGCCTAATAATAAGCCTGAAGATGCGGCAACGGCAATTATTAATCATGGTGATGTGAAGCGTATGCTACTGGCGCAAAAAGCCTATACCGAAGGTGGTATTTCGCTGTGCTTATATGGCTCAAACCTTATTGACCGTATTAATACTTGTGAAGAGGCTACATTGAAAAATGAGCTTTCAGAATTGCTGGATTTATTAACCCCAGTGTTAAAAGCATGGCCGTCTGAATTTGGGCCTAAAGCCAATGATTTGGGTATTCAAGTATTGGGCGGCGCAGGCTATACACGTGAATATCAGGCCGAGCAATTTTGGCGTGACAATCGGCTGAATCCTATCCATGAAGGCACAAATGGCGTGCAAGCGTTAGATTTGTCATTTCGTAAGTTATGGCAAAACAAGGGTCTTGGTATTCAAATTCTGAAACGTGAAATCACGCGAGATTTAGAAAGCATTAGTACGCCCGAGACTGCCAAACTTGCTGGTAAATTGATGCCTTATATGGGTCATCTGCATGAAGTGTTGGTTCATTTAAGCAAAATCTTGCAAACGGAAAAAGCACTAACGCTGACTGGCAACGCGCAAGCATTGATGAATATCTTTGCCTCCATCGTGGTGAGTTGGATTTGGATTCGCCAAGCCAGTAAAGCGGAGCAATTATTAAGCGCAACACAGGATATTGAAAAGCAAAACTTCTATCACGGTAAAATACAAGCAGCAAAATACTTTATTGATTGGGAATTGCCATTAATAAATCGCGATATTGCTTTGTTAAATAACGACAATGCCGTATGTACCGATATGCAAGCAGAGTGGTTCTAAGCGATTCTGGACCATATTCGATATTAATAACGGATAAAATTTTAAAGGAATAAATAATGACAACAATCAATAAGCAGTGGCGCTTAAAAGCAAGACCAGTTGGCGAACCAAGCGCCGATACGTGGGAGTATACCGAGACGGAACTGCCGACTATTACAGACGGTGAACTGTTGATAAAAATTGAGTATATCTCAATGGATCCTGCAATGCGTGGTTGGCTAAACGATGCTAAATCTTATATACCGCCAGTACAGATTGGCGAGGTGATGCGTGCAGGAACGGTGGGCAAAGTCATCGAAAGTAAGCATGAAAAGTTTGCCATCGGCGATTATGTCGTAGGTCATAACGGCGTGCAGTCCTATGCAGTCAGTGATGGTACTGGATTACATAAAGTCGATCCAAGCCTTGCGCCATTGCCTTATTACTTGGGTGTGCTTGGCATGCCGGGTATGACGGGCTACTTTGGCTTATTAAAAACGGGGCAGCCAAAAACAGGTGAAACCGTCGTCGTCTCTGGCGCTGCCGGTGCGGTCGGTGGCTTAGTTGGTCAGATTGCTAAATCCAAAGGCTGCCGTGTTGTCGGTATCGCCGGCGGTGCTGAAAAATGTAAATTCTTAGTAGATGAGTTGGGTTTTGATGCGGCAATCGACTATAAGAATGAGAATGTAAAAAAAGCGTTAAAGGAAACTTGTCCAAAAGGCGTCGATGTCTATTTTGACAACGTCGGCGGCGATATTTTAAATGATGTGCTGACACAAATTAATCTGCACGCGCGTATTGTGATTTGCGGTGCGATTAGCCAATATAACAACACCACAGAAGTCAAAGGTCCATCAAACTATCTGTCACTGTTGGTTAATCGTGCGCGTATGGAAGGCATTGTCGTCTTTGATAATATTAAAGAATACCCGACAGCGATGAAAGACATTGCTGGCTGGATTCAATCGGGCGACATTAAAGTAAAAGACCATATCGTTGAAGGTATCGAGACGTTCCCTGATACCTTGATGATGCTGTTTAAAGGTGAAAACTTCGGCAAACTGGTACTTAAGGTAGAGGGATAAATCATGACATTGAATACAAATGGAATTGCATCAGACGTCTCTGGTAAACGCATTTTAATCACCGGCGGCGCGTCTGGTATAGGTGCTGCCAGTGCGCTATTGTTAGCCAGTCGCGGTGCGAAAGTGGTGATTGGCGATTTAGCCGAAGAGATGGGTGCAGCCGTTGCTAAGCAAGCCCAAGACGCTGGCAATAGTATCGTCTTTAAAAAGGTGGATGTCACCAGTGGCGATGAAGTACGAGCGTTGTTTGACTTTGCAATGGACACATTGGGTGGTCTTGATGTCGTTATAAATAATGCGGGTATCGACCATCAACCTGCGCCGATGCATGAGCTTAGCGATGAGGATTTTGATCGCAATATCGCCGTTAATTTAAAAGGTGTTTGGCATTGTATGCGTGCGGCTGTTGCATGTATGGCACCTAATGGCGGTGGACATGTGATCAATGTTGCCTCGATTGCTGGTTTGCGTTCTGCGGCATTACTGTCAGCTTACAGCGCTGCTAAACATGGCGTGATGGGGCTGACTAAATCTGCTGCTCATGAATATGCTCGAGTCAATATCCGCTTTAATGCCGTTTGCCCAAGCTTTATCGATACACCAATGGTGCGTAATACCATGGCAAAAATGGACGAGCGCGCCCAGCAAGCGACTATCAAAGCCAGTCCAATGCGCCGTTTGGGTGAAGTTGATGAAGTATCGGGAGCCATTGCTTGGCTGGCGAGCGATGAAAGCAGCTTTATGAATGGTCATGCGTTTACTCTTGATGGCGGTATGTTGGCTTAATAGTTTTATGACAATCCCAAAAATATGATTAGCGGTGTCAAACTCGCTTAGCCTACGAATTGTAGTACTGGCACTCGTTTTCCTTGCTACTCAAATTTTTGGAAATGTCGATAATCTCTTAAAAAATTTAATAAATTTTGTAGAGCTGATAGTGACCTTGCTCAGCTCTGCTACACATTTAAAATGTATAAATAATATATTCAAAATAAAAGGAACACCTATGAAAGATTTATTTGATTTAACCGGTAAAATTGCTTTGGTGACGGGTGCTAGCCGCGGTATTGGCGAATCTATCGCCCGTCTATTGGCTTCAAGAGGCGCGCATGTCATCGTCTCTAGCCGTAAGATTGATGCTTGCCAAGCAGTGGCGGATAGCATCGTCGCTGACGGTCATAGAGCCAGTGCATTTGCTTGTCATGTGGGCGTTATGGCGCAGATTGAGGCGATTTTTGAGCATATAAAAAGTGAGTTTGGTCAAATCGATATCTTAGTCAATAACGCCGCAGCAAATCCTTATTACGGTCATATTTTAGATACTGACTTAGCTGCTTTTGATAAAACCGTTGAAGTCAATATTCGCGGTTATTTCTTTATGTCGACGGCTGCGGGTAAGATGATGCGCGAGCAGGGCGGCGGGGTGATTTTAAATACCGCATCGGTCAATGGCTTGGTCGCGGGTGATAAGCAAGGTATCTATTCAATCACTAAAGCGGCTGTCATCAGCATGACCAAAGCTTTTGCCAAAGAGTGCGGTCCATTAAACATTCGCGTCAATGCCTTGTTGCCTGGTCTGACGGATACTAAATTTGCCTCAGCATTGACTACCAATGATAAAGTCTTAAAAATGGCACTACATGCAATTCCGTTAGGGCGTGTTGCCCATCCTGATGAAATGGCTGGCACAGTGTTGTATCTAGTGTCTGATGCCTCAAGTTATACCACGGGTGCAACAGTGGTTGTAGATGGCGGTATGCTTGCCTAGTTATCAATGAGTAGTTTGAAAAATAAAGACAGCACTTAACATAGAAAAACCGCATGATATTAAAATCGTGCGGTTTTTCTTATTACATATTTCCATTTTTTAGTTAGTGTACTGTCTTTTATATCAATACTAAGTGAATAAAAAAGGCGCAGTGCGACTCTCTGTTGATTTCGCCACCTCTTTAGGCGTACCTTCTGCGACAATAAGACCACCTTCATCGCCAGCACCCGGGCCCATATCGATAATCCAATCGCTGTTGCTAGCAACTTGCATATCGTGCTCAACCATAATCACCGTATTACCGGTTGCGACCAGCCCATTTAATTGTGCCATCAGCATCGCGACATCAGAAGGATGTAAACCAGTGGTCGGTTCATCGAGCACATACAGCGTATCGCCGCGCTGGGTACGCTGCAGTTCGGTAGCAAGTTTGATGCGCTGTGCTTCGCCACCAGACAGTTCGGTCGCTGGTTGCCCAAGTCTTAGATAGCCAAGCCCAACTTTTAATAGCGCGTCTAATGCGCGCATTATCGGGGCGTCATCAACGAAAAATTCAGAAGCGGCTTCAACCGTTAAATCGAGCACTTCAGCGATGTTTTTACCTTGATAATTAATTTTTAAGGTTTCATCGTTGTAGCGCTGACCATGGCAAACTTGGCAAGGCGAGTAAACACTCGGCAGAAATAGCAGCTCAACACTGACAAAACCGACGCCTTCGCAATTTGGGCAACGTCCTTTTTTAACGTTAAATGAAAAACGTCCAGCATCATAGTGCCTCGCTTTTGCTTCTTTGGTAGCAGCAAATAATTTGCGCACATGGTCGAACAGTCCAGTATAAGTCGCCAAATTCGAGCGCGGCGTGCGCCCGATGGCTTTTTGGTCGACGGTGACTAAGCGTTTTATATGCTCCATACCACTGACTATCTCACCGCCTATTGGCGTTTGTTGTTCTTGCTCAAGTAAAGCCGCTTCATCAGTGGGCGTTTCAATCACGGTTTTTTGCCCTAGCGTATTGTAGACCAGTTCAACCAACGCTTGACTGACCAAACTTGATTTCCCCGAACCTGACACACCCGTTACCGTTGTTAATACTCCTAAAGGGAATGCGATATCTAACCCTTGTAAATTATTGTGCTCGATATTAGCAAGCTTTAGCCAATGATTAGGTTGTCTTGGCTGCTGGCTTGTTAATTGCTGGCTTTTCGATTGATGGTCTGTGGAATCATGATTGAAAAGATATTGTCCAGTATAGGAATCAGATATCTCTCGCAAGCCTTCGATAGGGCCGCTATACATGATTTCACCGCCATGACTGCCTGCTTTTGGTCCGACATCGACTATCCAATCGGCATGGCGAATGACGCTGACATCATGCTCAACAATAAATAATGAATTACCCGCGGCTACTAGTTCATCTAGAGCGCCTAATAGCGCCTGAGTATCGGCAGGGTGCAGGCCAGCGGACGGTTCATCGAGTACGTAAACCACGCCAAATAGTTTAGAGCGAATTTGGGTGCCAAGTCTTAGGCGCTGTAACTCGCCGGGCGATAAGGTAGGCGTAGTGCGTTCAAGGGATAAGTAACCTAGCCCAAGTCTGGTTAAGGCTTGCACACGCGATAAAATATCACTGGAAATACGCTTGGCAACGATGGCTTTTTCACGGTCGGGCATATCATTGCTGAGTTTTTTATTAGCAGCGTCTTGAATTTTTAGCGCCAGTTCAGTTAAGGTTAATTGTGACAGTTCACCAATATCAAGCCCCGCAAATTTAACCAATAGCGATTCTTTTTTGAGTTTTTTACCATAGCAGCTCGGGCATTCTGAAATTTGCATAAACTGCGCCACGCGTTTTTTGGTACGCGGACTTTGGGTCGTGGCAAAAGAATGTAAGACGAAATTTTTTGCACTGGTAAAGGTGCCTTTATAATTGGGCTTTTCACCTTTTTTAATCGCCTCGCGTACTTGCTCGAGATTGTATTCTGGGTACACCGGCACTTCTGGGGTTTCATTGGTAAATAAAATCCAATCGCGGGTTTCCTTGGGTAACGTGTTCCAAGGTTTATCGATATCGTAGCCAAGTGTCGTCAATATCCGACTTAGGTTTTGCCCTTGCCATGCCGGTGGCCATGCAGCAATGGCGCGTTCTCGAATGGTTTTAGTCTTGTCGGGCACGAGCAAATCTTCTGTGACCTCAAACACGCGACCAATACCTGAGCAAGTAGGGCAAGCACCTTCTGGCGTATTTGGCGAAAAGGCATCGGCATACAGCATGTCTTGCCCAACAGGATATTCGCCCGCTCGCGAGTACAGCATACGCAGACCATTTGAGATGGTGGTCACGCTACCAACCGATGAGCGTACCGATGGCGTACCGCGTTGTTGTTGTAGGGCGACGGCTGGTGGCAAGCCTTCTATCGAATCGACATCAGGCTCGCCAACTTGGTCTATCAAGCGCCGCGCATAAGGCGATACTGAGTCAAGATAGCGATGCTGTGACTCTGCAAAGAGAGTACCAAATGCCAGCGAAGATTTGCCCGAGCCTGATATACCCGTAAAAACAACCAACGCATTGCGCGGTAAATCAACATCGACATTTTTGAGATTATGCACCCGCGCGCCTCTGACCTGAATGCTGTTATCAGCTGAGACTTGGTTGGTGGTAAAAGAAGATTTAGTTTTATTATTATTGTTGCTCATAAAGGACTTATTCCTATCAGCTCGTAGTTTTAGTTTTAAAAGTATGGGCTAAGAATTTGTTTATTAAAAAGTTTGCTTGTTAAATAGACAGCTAATCAAAAAATGTCTTAGTAATTTAAAATCATCCTAGCATGGCAAAAAAGAATTTTTGGACGGGCTTACGCTTTACAGACAGAGGATAGACATAGTGACGTCAAACGATAACATTTATGAGGTTTACCTTATAAATTGCAGATTATAGATGTTAAGAAATATGGATTTTTGAGAACCGTTAAGCAGGCAAGTAGCGAGTTAATTTAGAATGCTTTATCATTAACCTTATCTATCCATGATTTATAAAAGTATTTTATGATTTTTATCAGCAGTAATATCAGTCTTAATGACAGTGAAGTTGAAATTAGCGCCATACGCGCACAAGGGGCAGGTGGGCAAAACGTTAATAAAGTGTCCTCTGCGATTCATTTGCGCTTTGATATTCATGCTTCGAGCTTAAGCGATGTCATTAAACAGCGTTTATTAGACAGTAAAGACAGCCGAATCACCAAAGAAGGCGTGTTTGTGCTTAAAGCTCAGCAATTTCGTACGCAAGAGCGCAATAAAATAGATGCCTTTGAGCGGTTGCAAAGCTTTATCACCAAGGCTACCTATGTCAATAAAACCCGCCAACCTACCAAGCCTAGCAGAAATGCCAAGCGTAAACGCGTTGATGCAAAGACTCAGCGCGGTAAAACCAAAGTGTTACGCGGTAAAGTAGATTTTTAAATAAGCAGCTTATTCAGTATTGTTTAATAAACCAAACAGCAAAATGCCAGCCCCTTTAAGTGGCTGGCATTTTTCATATACTTATTTACTATCAGATTTTTAGCTAGCCAAGTCTTCTGCTTAATTCAGGAAATCGCTTTATCATAAACAACATCAATAGCAGCGACACACTAGCGATAGCGGCGCCAACATAGCCCACGCTTGATATGGAAATATGCGTCACTGCATAACCACCGAATAGCGCACCTGCACCAATCCCTAAGTTAATAATCCCTGAGAACATCGACATCAGCATGTCTTGTGCTGTGACATCTACCATGATGACCTTTGCTTGCATGGAGATAATCAGCAGCATAAGCGCCGCGCCCCAAAGTAACGCAATCAAGCTGAGTGCCCAGATGGAGGTCACGGCAAACAATAGCACCAGCATAGAGATTAGCATTAATATTATCGATATCAGCATCAATCTGGTATTAAAACGATCACCCCAGCGGCTGAATACCACACTGCCCGCAATCCCTGCCACCCCAAACAAGAGTAGCACAACAGTCGCAGCATTTTCACTGATAGCACCAACCTGCCGCATGAAAGGTTCGATATAAGAATAAGCGGTGTAGTGGGCGGTAAAGACCAGTAAAATAAGTAAATACAGACAGACCAATAACGGGTTTTTGAGCAGTTCTGGGATTTTTCTAAACGAGCCTTCAAACATACTCGGCAGTATTGGCAACAACCTTGCTTGTAGAATAAACACGATAAAAGCAATCACGCCAATACCGCCAAAGGTTGCCCGCCAGCCAAACCATTGGCCGACTAAGCGCCCTAATGGCACGCCTAGCACCATCGCCAATGAAGTACCGGTCGCGAGCACGCTAAGTGCTAGCGCCTTTTTACCTTTTGGTGCCACGCGGATAGCAATTGCGGCGGTGATGGACCAAAATATCGCGTGTGATAGCGCAATGCCCACTCGGCTGATAAGCAATACATCAAAGCTCCATGCGAATACTGACAAGGCGTGGCTGGCAATAAAAACCACAAACAAGCCTAAGAGTAAGCTTTTACGCTCAAAACGGCTGGTGAGCAGCATCAATGGTAACGACATGGCCGCGACAATCCACGCATACAGCGTCAACATCCAGCCAGTCTCAGCCGTGGTAATGGAAAAATCTTGGGCGATGTCACTTAATAGAGCAACGGGGACAAATTCGGTGGTATTCATAATAAAGGCGCTGACGCCCATCAAAAATACTTGAAAATACTGAGTTCGGCGAGCGTCTGAGCTCACCTCAAGGTTATGTTTCATATGATCCAATACAAATAAAGAAGGCGCTAACAGATAACGTTAGCTGAAAAATAATTCATGAGTTTAAGAATAACGGCGGCATAGGTCGTAATGATGAAAAAGAGGAGGGCAAGATAGCAAATCAGTTGCGGTATGTCAGAGCCTATCATCAGACCCTACTATTTTATCAGGAATTGATGGTGTTTTTTGTACGAGAGTCTTTAAAATTGGCGACTGAATAATTAAGTGGACTTTCAAATTCATGATTAAGTAAAACCGATAATGGTAGCAGTGTCAGTTACATAGTGCTTATGGTGAGGTATCGCTATTTAAGCTTGAATATAGGTATGATGACGCCATAGGCTAGAAATGCCTGATAACGTGATTTTAAATAGTTATTAATATTTTACTAAGATGGGATAAAAGAAAAACAATCTATGAAAACCGACACCAATAAACCATTAGCCTTTAGAAGATACCCTTCAACGACGGCGCTGCAATGTTTTGAGACCGCTGCCCGTCATTTGAGTTTTACCAATGCCGCGCAAGAGATGCACATGACCCAAAGCGCCATTAGTAAGCAAGTGGCGCAGTTAGAGGAGATGTTAAACCTGTCTTTATTTTATCGGACACCGCACCGGATTTCGTTGACCCCTGCTGGCAAGGCATATTATCTTGAAGTTTTAGAGATTTTAAAACATATCGAGGTGGCGACCACCAATTTGATGTCACATAGCAGTAATACTGAGCTGCTAAAAATCGTCTCGCATCCGACATTTTGTGCTCGTTGGTTGATTCCAGCACTCAGTGGCTTTAGTCAAGAATACCCGCTTATCAACCTAGATATCAAAGAATTAGTAGGTCCATTTTTTTCTGAAGACCAAAATGTCGATATTGCTTTTTTATATGGTGATGGAATGTGGAGCAATATGGAGGCCATAAAATTATTCGATGAATATTGCGTTGCTGTTTGTCAGCCGCAGTATTTGCAAGATAAGACGCTGAGTACTGATTGTTTGGATGACTATGTGTTATTGCAAATAAGTTCGCGTTTAAGTGCGTGGTATGAGTACTTTAAGCAACAAGATATTAGCGTCGATGGCACCTTTGTAGGTCCACGCTTTGAGACTTTTCATGCCTGCATTTCTGCCGCCTTACTTGGCTATGGCATTGCCTTGGTGCCGTTACGTTTGGTTGAGCCTGAGCTACAATCAGGCGCTTTAGTCATGGCGTGGGATTATGCGGCAAAGGGTCGCGGCAGCTATTATGTGACTTATCCTATCTCTTCAGGACAATCACATAAGGTCAAAGCAGTTTTAGAATGGATTACAGCTTATTTAGCAATCTCAGATGAGCGTGAAAAGGCGTTAGGTCTGGTTTTATAATGTCACTTACGTTTATTTATGATCTAAAGTATTTATCTATAGCACTGGTCTTGTGAATTCCATCCTGTAATATTGTTTGCTGTAAACATTTAATAAGCTAAACAAAAAAACTGCATTAATACGCAGTTTTTTTGTTTTTAAAGGATTTGTTTAGGAAGTTAATTTACTGGTAATGACAAAAAGGAATGCCACCACAACTATTATTCGTTTGCTGCTGGAATAATGTTTTGTTGAAATGAGTCTAACTCAAGGAAGAGATAGAGATTCATCATGGACAAGCTTTATAACGTGACCGATGCCTTTACGATGGTGCATCCGCTCACGCTCATCAAAGGCAAAAATGCCAGAGTTTGGGACGACAACGACCGCAGCTATATCGATTTTGTCGGCGGTATCGGTGTTTTAAACTTTGGTCATTGTCACCCTCACATCGTTGACGCCATCATTCATCAAGCCCAGTCGCTCATTCACTATGCCTACAATGCGGCAGCACATCAGCCGTACCAAACCTTTATGCCTCGATTGTGTGAGCTGGTGCCTATCAACGGCGAACTGGCAGGCATGCTGACTAACTGCGGTGCAGAAGCCACCGAAAATGCCATAAAAATCGCTCGTCTAAAGACAGGGCGCACAGGTGTCATTGCCTTTGATGGTGGCTTTCATGGGCGCACGCTGGCTGCCGTCAATCTCAATGGTAAGGTCGCGCCTTATAAGCGCGGGATCGGGCCTTTGGCAGGTGGCGTTTATCACATACCTTTCCCCAGTCCTGATAACAATATCAGCGACGAGCAAGCGATTGATGCGCTACAGCGTTTATTTATGGTAGAAACCGATATCGATAATATCGGTGCCATTATCGTCGAACCTGTACAAGGGGAGGGCGGTTTTCAATTGTTGTCGCCTACCTTTGCGCAATATCTACGTAAGTTTTGCGATAAGCATGGCATGTTACTTATCATGGACGAAATCCAATCTGGCTATGGACGTACTGGCACGCCATTTGCTTTTACCCATTTAGGGATTGAGCCTGATCTTATTTTACTTGGCAAAAGCATCGCAGGTGGCTTGCCTTTAGGTGCGGTCATCGGAAAGGCTAGTGTGGTCAATGGTCTACCCAAAGGCAGCTTAGGCGGCACTTATTCGGGCAATCCAGTCGCCTGCGCCGCTGCCAATGCCACGCTCGATATCATGGAAGCTGATGACGTTTGGCAGTCAGCCAAACATTATGCAGAGACAATTCAGACGACCATCAGCCAATGGCAACAAGAAGGTATCTCGCCTTGGTTGTTTGGTCTTACGGGTATCGGTGCGATGCGCGGTATCGAGCTGCGTCATCCTGAGCATGATGTGCATCCGAGTGTGATGGCGCAAGTATTAGTGCAAGCACGCGAACGTGGTCTACTGCTGATGCCAAGTGGGCAATATCGCCATATCATCCGCTTATTGCCACCTCTCACTATAGAGCCTGACACCCTAAAAGAAGGGTTGGATATTCTAAAAGAGGTGCTCATCGGGCTTCCTGATGGGTTACCTGTCGCTTAATGCTTAGGCATGTTTAGGAATATTTAAGAGTACTTAGGACAGATAGCGCATCGTTATAACCAAATGCTCGAAATAAAATACTTATTATTAAGCTAAAAATTTATTAACTCTATTACAAGGATGTTTATTTGTGAAAAATAATAGCGTCAGTCTAGATGAGGATTTTATCTGCAGCGATGATATACGTCATCATTTTTCTATGGCCATGTCAGCCATGTACCAAAATGAGGTGCCGCTATACGGTGACTTGGTTGATTTGGTCAGTGATGTCAATGCAGAGGTGTTGACCTCACATCCCGATGTCAAATCACAACTGCTACATACGGGCGAGATTGAGCGTCTGAGCATGGAGCGCCACGGGGCGATTCGACTGGGTACCGCAGCAGAGCTGAGCATGATGCGCCGTCTCTTTGCGGTGATGGGTATGTACCCTGTTGGCTACTACGATTTAGCACCTGCTGGTGTGCCAGTCCACTCAACAGCCTTTCGTGCGCTTGACTCGCACGCATTGCATAAAAGTCCTTTTCGAGTATTTACCTCGTTATTGCGTTTAGATTTGATTGCCGATGAGACCTTACAACAAGAAGCCACGGCCACATTGGCGCAGCGTCAGATATTCACTACTGAAGTTATTGAGCTAATTAAGATTTTCGAGGCGCAAGGTGGCTTGACCACTGAGCAAGCACAGCAGTTTGTCCAAGAAGCGCTAGAGACATTTCGTTGGCATGATAAAACGCCGGTGGCAAAAGCGCTCTATCAGCGCTTACTAGATCAGCATCCACTTGTCGCTGATGTGGTCGGCTTTAAGGGCCCGCATATCAATCATTTAACGCCTCGAACCTTGGATATTGATGCCGTACAATATGGTATGCAAGCCCGCGGCATACCCTCAAAAGCCATCATCGAAGGGCCACCGCGTAGAGCGTGTCCTATATTATTAAGGCAAACCAGTTTTAAGGCGCTACAAGAAGCGGTTGGCTTTAAAGTTGCTAATAACTTAGACGCTAGCCATGAAGAGTATGAGCAAGGGTATCATACCGCGCGCTTTGGAGAGATTGAGCAACGCGGTGTGGCATTAACGCAAAAGGGTCGCGCGCTTTATGATGAATTATTGGCTGCAGCTCGCCGCCAGCTTGGCGCTACCCCAAATGAGGATAATGCGGCTCAGTACAATCAAATTTTAGCCGAAGTATTTACCGCTTTTCCTGATAATTATCAAACTCTACACGATGAAGGGCTGGCGTATTTTTATTACCAGTTGACGGATAGCACCCTAGATTCTGAAGATGGTCAAGCATTATTGGCCGCTACCTTAACCAATGATGATTTGAATAAAGTGCCTAATGCTAAGCTGAGCGCTCTGATTAATGATGAGGTGCTTCGCATTGAACCTATCGTTTATGAGGATTTTTTGCCCGTCAGTGCCGCCGGTATCTTTCAATCAAACCTACAACAGGCGCAGCCAAACCAATATGACGGTCGCTCAAGCCAACAAAGTTTTGAGCGTGATTTGGGAGCAGCTATTCACGATGAGATGGCATTGTATGAAGCGATGCAAGCTCAAAGTCTTGAGCAGTGCCTGTCTAGTGTTAGTATCTAACAAATTATGCTAGAAATGTCTAGCGTATAGCCGACTTATTAGCACGTCATTCCAAAAAGGAATGACTGCAAGAAATTTATTATTTTGCAACTTAGTAGGTAGCAGGGTAATTTTATAAGTCAGTCAAGGACGTAGTAAACCATTATACCAATATGCAAGGGATTGATTATGATTAAGCAATATATGTCTGCAATGGGCGTAGAAGAAGCACACTATCAAAATGGCGACTTTGAAGTCACCACCCCAATTGATGGCTCAGTCATCGGTAAAGTCACATTAGATACAGTCGCCGACGTCGATACTAAAATCCAAAATGCCAAACAAGCTTTTCAAGAATGGCGTGTCGTTCCTGCCCCTAAACGTGGTGAGTTGATTCGTCTGTTGGGTGAAGTCCTGCGTGAGCACAAAGAAGATTTAGGTATCTTAGTATCATTAGAAGCCGGAAAAATCAAAGAAGAAGGCCTTGGCGAAGTCCAAGAAATGATTGATATCTGTGACTTTGCCGTGGGCGTATCGCGTCAGCTTTATGGTCTAACCATCGCCTCAGAACGCCCGGGTCACCACATGCGTGAGACATGGCATCCACTTGGTGTCATCGGCGTCATCTCTGCCTTTAACTTCCCCGTCGCCGTTTGGTCTTGGAACACTGCGTTGGCCATCGTCTGTGGCAACCCTGTCATCTGGAAGCCTTCAGAAAAAACCCCGCTCGTCGCCTTAGCGTGCCAAGCATTATTTGAAAAAGCGTTGGCAAAATTTGGTGAGGCACCAGCACATTTATCGCAAATCATATTGGGCAAGACCGATATCGGTAATGCCTTGGTTGAAAATAAAGACATCGCTTTAGTCAGTGCCACCGGCAGTACACGCATGGGCCGAGAAGTAGGACCGAAAGTGGCTGAGCGTTTTGGTAAATGTTTGCTCGAGCTTGGTGGTAATAACGCCATGATTTTGGCACCCACTGCCGATTTAGATTTGGCGCTACGTGGCATTCTATTCTCAGCAGTAGGAACGGCAGGTCAGCGTTGCACCACCTTACGCCGTCTGTTTGTTCATGAGTCGGTCAAAGACGATATCTTACCGCGCGTTAAGTCTGCTTACGAGACGGTGAGCATCGGCCATCCGCTTGAAGGCAATTTGGTCGGTCCACTGATTGATGAAGACAGCTTTAATAACATGCAAGCGGCGTTAGAAAAGGCTCGTAAGACTGGCGGTAAAGTCACAGGCGGCGAACGAGTTCTGATGGATAAGTTCCCAGATGCTTATTATGTGACCCCTGCGATTGTTGAGCTTGATGAGCAAAATGACGTGGCACGTAGTGAGACGTTTGCACCGATTTTATATGTCATGCCCTATAAAGAGTTTGACGATGCACTAGCGATGCAAAACGATGTCCCACAAGGATTATCGTCTTGTATCTTTACCAATGACTTACGTGAAGCTGAAACTTTCCTCAGCGACCGCGGCAGTGATTGCGGTATCGCCAACGTCAACATCGGCACCAGTGGTGCTGAGATTGGCGGCGCATTCGGCGGCGAAAAAGAAACCGGCGGTGGTCGTGAATCAGGTTCAGACGCATGGAAAGCCTATATGCGTCGTCAGACCAATACGGTCAACTACTCAACCGAGCTACCACTCGCGCAAGGCATCAACTTTGGCTAATAACAACGGTATGTCACTAATAAATAGTGTCATTTAATAGTCTTTATCAATCACGTGTTGTGATGTTTGTTAAGTAGGCTCAGAGCCTATATTAACAAACCAATTATCAAGTATTTTTATTTTATTAATAAAGCCTGCGGAAGTGATGAATAAATATTCATGATTTCAAAAACAGGCTTTTTATCCCCTTTTCAGCATTATCGGCAGCCATGGATTGGTTGTTTCCACTACTGTTATTTTTATGGCAGTAGTTTCCACTACTAAGGAAGGTAGGTGTCTTATGATGGATAATAAACCTTATGACGAAGCTAAAGATGGCTATGGTCCGTCTTCTAGTTTTTTATTAGATATTGCACCTCTGGTGTTGACTGCCATTATTCTGATGGTTCAGTTTTTTGTATTCAAAGATTTTACCCCTCACATTCCTTTGGCTTGCGGTATTTTAATTACTGGCTTGTTTATGAAGCTGCGGCGCCGTGACTGGCATGGCATGGAAGAGAGTTTCTTAAAGGTCGTGAAAATCGGTCTACCTGCCATGATCATCTTGATGGGCGTTGGTATGCTCATCGGTGCTTGGATTATCGCTGGTACCGTTCCCACGATTTTATATTATGGCTTTAGCATTTTTTCTCCCTCGTCATTCCTAGTCTCTGTTTGTCTTATCTGTTCCATTATATCTGTCGCAACGGGTACCTCGTGGGGCACGGTCGGCACGGTCGGCCTTGCGATGATGGGTATTGGTTTAGGACTAGGTATTCCGCCGTCACTAACAGGCGGTGCTATTGTTTCTGGCGCTTTTTTTGGTGACAAAATGTCTCCATTATCTGACACCACCAACTTAACACCAGCCGCTGCCGGTGTTGACCTTTGGGAACACATTCGCGGTATGTTGCCCACCACGGTACCTGCCATGGTGACTGCCCTAATTATCTATGCTTGGATTGGGATGGGCTACGGCGCAGAAAATGTCGATTTAACATCAATCAGAGACATTCAAGCCTCACTAGCAGCTAACTATAACCTTAGTATTATTACTTTATTGCCTGCTGTTGTCGTTGTCATTGCGGCGGTGATGAAAATGCCAGCCATTCCAACGGTATTATCAGGTGTGGTGGTTGCAGGGTTAGTCGCTTTCTTTATGCAAGGTGTGGGCGTTCACGATATCTTTAACGTCCTACAAAATGGCTTTGTCAGTAAGACTGGATTTGCTGTCGTTGACCAACTGCTGTCTAAAGGCGGTGTCATGTCGATGACATGGGTTGTGACCTTAACCATATTTGCCTTAGCATTCGTCGGTGCCATTGAGCATTACGGTACGCTCAAAGCCATCATGGCAAAAATCAATAAAATGGTGAAATCGAGATTCGGTTTAGTGATTACCACTTATGCTAGCACGCTCGGTGTGGGTACCCTCATCGGTGACGTCTATACCACATTGGTGTTGCCAGGTCGCCTACTCAAAGACAAGTATCAAGAGATGGGCTACAAGCGCACGACGCTTACCCGTTCTATCGAAGATACTGGCACCCTGTTATCTCCCCTTATTCCTTGGAACATGGGCGGTAGTTTCGTCGCCGCAACCTTAGGTATTGCGACACTCACTTACGCGCCATTCGCTTTTGCTTGCTGGTTATCGCCTCTATTTGGTTTGTTATGGGTGGTCTTGAACAAATTTATCCCCCGCGAAGAACCTACTATTAATAAAGACACAAGCGAGCTTCCCACTGTAGACAATGTGTTAATTTAGAAGGAATATGAGATGTTGCAAGAGCAATGTTTGTGGAATATGACCGCACCCCTTATCGATACCTACAGCCAGATGAGTAGCGATACTGAAGCGACTATCTGTATCATAGGCGGCGGTTATACAGGGTTATCGGCTGCGATTCATTTGGCTGAACAAGGCGTCAAAGTCATCCTCTTAGAGAGCCATACGATAGGCAGTGGTGGCTCTGGTAAAAGCGTAGGGCTCGTCAATGCAGGTACTTGGGCGCGCCCTGATGATTTGAATATTGCGCTAGGTGAAGCGGCAGGTGAGCGTTTAACTGAAGCCCTCGGACAAGCGCCAAGCTTAGTATTTGATTTAATCAAACGTTATAATATCGACGCCCAAGTCACTCAAGCCGGTAATATCCATATGGCACATAACGCTAAAGGTGAAGTCGATGTCGATATTAGATACGAGCAGCTTAGCCGTCGCGGTGCGAATATTGAGGTATTAACTGGCAGTAAATGCCATGAGTATTGTGGTACCAAGAATATCAATAAGGCACTACTCGATCATCGTGCTGGTACCATAAACCCGCTGGCTTATGTCAGAGGATTGGCCAAAGTAGCAAAAGATCTTGGCGTCACTATCTATGAGCATTCCGCTGTTGAAGCCTTAGAAAAGGTGGATGGCTATTGGTATGCAAGGACTTCTAAAGCGCGCGTGAAATCTGAGCGCGTCATTATTGCAACCAACGCTTATACCGAAGGCGAATGGACAGAAATTAAAAAGACATTTTATCTGGTTTATTATTATCAGATTGCATCTGAGCCGCTCAGCGGAGAGGCGGCAGATCGGATTTTGCCATACAAAACAGGGGCATGGGATACACGCTTGGCCTTGTCTAGCTTTCGCCGTGATGACGATGATCGCCTATTATTGGGAACGGTGGGTGGTACACAGCTTAAACCAAAATCCTTTTATCAATCATGGGCCAATGCGGTGCAAAAAAGCTATTATCCAGATTTGCCAGCATTTAAGTGGCAGTATGAATGGACTGGTAGCTTTGGCTTTACGCAAGATCATATTTTTCGAGTCATGGAGCCCGCTGAGGGCTTGCTGACAGCAACGGCTTATAACGGTCGCGGCATTACGACAGGCACGCTAATGGGTAAGTGCTTTGCAGACTATATAATGACGGGTAATAGAGACAGTATCCCCTTACCATTTAAGACTTTAGAAGAGGCAAAAGTCTCTTTTGGAAGTATCAAGTCTGGCTTTACTGAGCTGGGACTGACTTTGTATCATGCAGGTCAATGCTTGAGAATCATTGGGTAGGAAAGTTGGGTAGGGAATAAGAACACGCCCTATTCTGAGAAGAATGCTGAACTTTGCCTAAACCGCTGAATAGGTTTAGGCAGTATTTTTCTCTAAATTGAATCGGCTATACCTTTTTATATTGAGCTGACTATACTTAAATAAATTTGTTCTCATGAGTGGACAACACTTCTGCAAATAGCCAATCGCGAAAGGCTTTAAGCTTTGTCATATTGGCAGATTCCGCTTGATAAACGACGTAATAAGCCAGTGGCGAGCTAAAGGTAATCTCAGGAAATAATCGCATCAAACGTCCGGCAGCGACATCATCATGTGCCATCACACTACGCGCCAACGCAACACCATGACCATTGATGACCGCTTGTAGCACCGCTGCTGAGTTATTGATTTGCATCCCTCGCGAGGTATCTACTTTGGTGAGCGCTGCATTGGTTAAACTTGCTTGTGCAAGCCAATCATCCCACGAAGGAAAACCAATATAACCATCCACTGAGCGGTCATGAATGAGCGTTTCTTGGGTCAAATAAAGCGCGCTTTTTCCTTGTAATAATTGCGGCGAGCAAACCGGATAAATCTCCTCTTCCATCAGCTTTTCGCTCAGCAATCCTGCCCAAAAACCAGCACCATAGCGTACGCCGATATCCACGTCTTGAACGGCAAAGTCTATCGATTTGGCACTGGTATCAAGCCGTACATCGATATCTGGTTGTAGGCTTTGGAATCGATCGATACGCGGCAACAGCCATTTAGCGGCAAAGGCAGGGCTGACGGTCACCGTGAGCACGCCGCTATTTGATCCTGCTTGTAACTGCGCCAATCCTTTTGCCAAATTATCTAAGCCCGCCCGAATATGAGGCAATGCCAGCTCGACTGTTTTTGTGGGGATTAAGCGCGATTTACCACTGGTTTTGCGATAAAACAGCGGTAGTCCTACCGAATCCTCCAAACTACGAACCAGTTGTCCAACGGCAGCAGGAGTCACGTTTAGTTCCTCTGCTGCCGCAGAAAAACTTTGATGACGGGCGCTCGCTTCCAAGGCACGTAGGGCATTTAAATACACAACTTTTTTCATAGCGACAAATATTTTCTTTTAGATAAGTGAATATTATCTCGTTTGTCAGCCGATGTAAATCAGTTGATAATTGACGGTATTAAACCTTATCTTTGGAAAACATTCTATGCTTATCAATGCAGATTTTACCCGCCGTGCTTTATTAGCGTCCGAAAACTATCAATGGGTGTCATCACCGCAAAATGGTGTTGAACGGGTCATGCTTGACCGTGTCGGCGCAGAAAAAGCCCGTGCCACCAGTATCGTGCGCTATGCCCCTGATTCTAATTTTCCACATCACTTGCACCCGGGCGGCGAAGAGATTTTGGTGTTGTCGGGTACTTTTTCGGCAGATAATATCGATTATCCAGCGGGTTGGTACTTACGCAATCCGCCAAATTCTGGACACCAGCCGTATAGTAAAGAGGGCGCGGTCATTTTTGTCAAACTTTGGCAAATGCCAGCAGAAGAGGCACGTTATGTCGCCATCGATACCAACGATGCGGCAAATTGGCAGAAACAAGGTAATCGTGATGTTTGTCATTTATTTTCAGACGCCAGCGAACAGGTCAGCTTAAAGCGCTTAAATGCCAATGAGGCGCTATTTACCGGCACAGTTAGAGGCGGCGCAGAGATACTAGTGCTAGACGGCGAGTTAATAGATGATGACATAATTGATAATGCTCAAACCTATACTCGCGGTAGCTGGATACGCTTACCAGTAGGTGCGCTGTCCAAAATAAAAGCAGGCGCGCAAGGTGTTACGGTTTATCTCAAAACCGGTCATTTGTCTCATGTCATCGGCGCTGATGTGGAAGGAGCATAATATGCAAACAGTATCTGTAGCGATTATTGGCGGCGGCTTAAGTGGCTTATATGCGGCTTATTTATTAGAGAAAAAAGGCGTTGATTATGTGCTCTTAGAGGCGCGTCCAACCTTGGGTGGTCGTATTGTGACAGTGCGGCCAACGGATTTAAATACTGCACAAATAACGGATAAAATGAATGGTTTTGATTTGGGACCATCATGGTTTTGGCCAGAATATCAGCAGCAGTTGGCGCGTTTGATTGATGAATTGCAATTAGAGAGTTTTGCGCAATTCGAGGAGGGCGATATGCTGGTTGAGCGCTCGCCTAATGAGTCTGCTATGCGTACACATGGCTATAAAAGTGCGCCGCCGTCTATGCGGCTTAAGGGTGGTATGGCGACATTGATTGAAGCGCTTTATCAGCGTTTAGATGCCACGCGAATTTTGACCAATCAAAAAGTGCATCAGTTGCATAATACTGGGCAGTATATTGAAATCACTAGCGAATATGAGTCTGGGCAAGTGGCTGTTTTTCAGAAACAGCAGTGGCAAGCGCAGCATGTACTACTCGCGCTGCCGCCTCGATTGGCAGAAAAAAGCATAACCTTTGAGCCAGCTTTACCCGCTAATATCACGACACAGTGGCGAGGAACGGCTACTTGGATGGCGCCGCACGCTAAGTACCTTGCTGTTTATGACAGTCCGTTTTGGCAAGAACAAGGGTTGTCAGGCTCAGCACGCAGCGGACAAGGACCAATGGTTGAGATTCATGATGCATCGGTGGCAGATGGCAGCGGGGCATTATTTGGCTTTATAGGTGTACCTGCAGCCGCACGCCAAAGTGTCTCCGCAGAAGTATTGAAGGCGCATTGTCGTGCGCAACTGGTGCGTTTATTTGGGGAGCAAGCAGACTCGCCTAAGGCTGAGTATCTTAAAGATTGGGCGCAAGAGCCATTTACGGCAACCGCTACCGACGCTAATAGTGATGGTCAGCATGCCGCTGCACCTATGTCTAAAGCGCTATCTGGCGTATGGGAAAACAGTCTGACCGGTATTGGTAGCGAGTGGTCAGAACAGTTCCCCGGTTATATTGCGGGTGCTATCGATGCAGCAAGTATCGGCGTTAAAAATTTACCTGAGTTGATAGTATAGTCAGTTCAAAATAAAAGCGCTACGTTATAGCTATGTGCGACTGGTATAAATTTTCCTTGCTTGCTGTTATCACAGAGGCTACGAAAAATTCATCCCAGTCGCACTGTATCGATTTTAAAGCAATTCTACTATAGCTGATTGATACTGCCAGAGCCTAAGATTGATACTTAATACTCCCCATCAGTCTACTTGATTGAAAACTTCAAAATTCACTTCTCTTTATATTTAGACAATGCGGCATTATCTAAGCCAGTGTGGTCTAAATCAGCATCTTCTAAAATAGTATTTTCTAAAACAATTTTATCTAAAATAGTGTTCTGTAAAACCCAGATACATACTAGCCCTTCACATTGCTGTATTATTTCTATAAAATACCGACCGTGTGGTTTCTTTTATATGGTAGATTACTTTATCCTTATAAAACTGCTTTTTGAGCTTAGGATAAATAAATAATCCATATTTTTCGTAAAGCTGAAACTCCACAGCTGGGTACTAGTATCACTAATGAGAGCTTATGACGAGCTTGCAAGAGTCATCATTTTTTAAATGCTTGGCGCGAGATATTTACTAAAGACTGGTTATACGGTGGTAGTTGCCATCACTAGTATTGTGAATATTGTCAAAATTATCGGTAGCACAGAAAGCGACAATAGTGGCGACAAACTTATCCTCAAACTCTTTGGTGCATTAACATCGAGATAAAAATGAAAACAGAAAATGCTTATAAACGTAAAAAACAGCCAGAAATCGTACGTCGTGCGCTGCTTGATCAGGCAGCACGCATCACGCTAGAGCAAGGGTTGTCTAAAGTTACCTTTCAAGCGGTGGCTGATGCAGTTGGCGTGACCAAAGGTGGGGTGATGCATCATTTCACTACCAAGAATGCTTTGATTTTGGAAGTATTCCATGACGCGATGAAAAAGTTTGAGACAGAGGTCGATACGGCGATGGCCAAAGACCCAGTGCCTTACGGTTCGTTTACCCGTGCCTACATCAATGCCACGATTAGCTTGGGCGAAAAAGGGCAGGAAGAGTTTGATAATCAAGCAACCTTATATGTATTGATGCTGGCGGACAGTGAGCTGCGCAAGCTGTGGGCTGAGTGGTCAAATGCGCAATTAGATAAGCATAAACCAACTGATAATACTGAAACGCTATGTATGGTGCGTCTGGTCGCTGATGGTATTTGGCTCTCTGATTTTTCCGGCATTAATATATCCGATAAAAAATCATTACGTGAGCGTTTGCTAAAAATGACCCAACCTGAGCATGAGTAAAACGCTAGTTTTCCTTTGATTCAAAAACAATGCTTTAAATGCGTCGCTTCAAGCGTTTATCAAAGAAATACTTAAAGAAACACTGAAAGAAAATATTTTAGAAATAGACGATATAAATTTTTTTAAATACTTAACCCATGACGACATTATTTGGTATTGGCTTTTGATAAAGCCTTTACCAGTCGTCGATAGGAGAACCTATGACAGCTACAAATATTGATTCAAAAACAGAGCTGAACAACTTAAAAGACATCATCGATTTAGAGCAAATACAAACCGCTTATATCAACGGTCGTTATTTGGCTATCGATGAATCCTTAGCGATTTTTGAAGATATTAATCCAGCGACGGGTGAAGTGCTAGCAACCATTCAGCAAACAACTAATGAGCAGATTAATGAGGCGGTAAAAGCGGCGCAAAAAGGCCAAAAGGTTTGGGCGGCAATGACAGCGGTTGAGCGCAGTCGCATTTTATTAAACGCAGTTGCCATATTGCGCGAGCGTAATGATGTGCTGGCATTGCTCGAAACCAAAGATACGGGTAAAGCGCTCTCTGAAACCAAATATGTCGATATCGTCACCGGTGCTGATGTCGTTGAATATTATGCGGGTCTCGCACCAATGCTTGAAGGTCGTCAGATTCCGCTACGTGATACTAGCTTTGTTTATACCCGTCGCGAGCCACTTGGCGTGGTCGCAGGTATTGGTGCATGGAATTATCCGATTCAGATTGCGATGTGGAAGGCTGCACCGGCATTAGCCGCTGGGAATGCGATGATTTTCAAACCATCAGAAGTCACACCGTTAACGGCACTAAAATTGGCAGAAATCTTCACAGAAGCAGGCTTACCAGACGGCGTTTTTAACGTTGTGCAAGGGGATTATAAAGTCGGCGAAGCATTAACCCAGCATCCTGATATCGCTAAAGTATCGTTTACCGGTGGTGTACCAACGGGTAAAAAAGTCATGGCGAGTGCGGCATCATCGTCTCTTAAAGACGTGACCTTAGAGCTTGGTGGTAAGTCGCCACTGATTATATTTGATGATGCGGACATCGATACCGCCGCTGATATTGCGATGATGGCGAATTTCTATAGCACAGGTCAGGTCTGTACCAATGGCACACGCGTCTTTATCCCGAAAGCCTTACAAGCCAAGTTTGAAGAAGCTATCTTAGCGCGTGTCAAGCGTATCAAGCTTGGCGATCCGATGGATGAAAATATTAATATGGGTCCACTGGTTAGCTTCCCGCATATGGACAGAGTGCTTGGCTATATCCAGCAAGGAAAGGAGGGCGGCGCGCGTTTATTAACGGGTGGTGAACGTATCACGACAGGCGAGCTTGCCAACGGTGCATTTGTCGCGCCGACCGTGTTTACAGATTGCAGCGATGATATGACTATCGTACGTGAGGAAATCTTTGGTCCAGTAATGTCAATATTGACGTATGAGACGGAAGAAGAGGTCATTCGCCGTGCCAATGATACCGAATACGGCTTGGCGGCAGGGGTCGTGACTACAGACCTAACCCGCGCGCATCGCGTGATTGCGCAGATTGAAGCCGGTATTTGCTGGTTAAATACCTGGGGTGAGTCCGCAGCGCAAATGCCAGTTGGCGGTTATAAACATTCAGGTATTGGCCGCGAAAATGGCATTGAAGCCCTTGAGCACTATACGCAGACTAAATCTATCCAAGTAGAGCTGGGTAAGTTTGAATCGGTATTTTAATCAGTTGCATGGTAAGAGTTTTAAAACAGTAAGGTTGGCGTATTAGGAATAATTTGTCCTTTTACACCGCATTACTGATATCAAATGATGGATTTTTTAATATTATGGAGCGTTTTATGACATCAACCACACCTGAATATGACTACATCATCGTTGGCGCAGGTTCAGCAGGAAATGTGCTGGCCACCCGCTTGACCGAAGATGCCAACATTAAGGTGTTGCTGTTAGAGGCGGGTCGTCCGGACCATCGCTTAGACTTTCGCACACAGATGCCAGCGGCGCTCGCGATGCCGTTACAAGGAACCACTTATAACTGGGGCTATAAAACCGATCCCGAGCCGTATATGAACAACCGTATTATGGACTGTGGTCGCGGCAAAGGACTGGGCGGCTCATCACTGATTAATGGGATGTGCTATATCCGTGGCAATGCGTTGGATTTTGACGATTGGGCCAAAATCAAAGGTTTAGAAGACTGGACCTATTCAGACTGCCTACCGTATTTTAAAAAACTAGAAAATAGTGACGCTGGTGAGAACGACTATCATGGCGTCGGCGGTCCGGTTGAAATAACCACCTCCAAGCCAGGTGTCAATCCGCTATTTGAAGCGATGATTGAAGCGGGCGTGCAAGCTGGCTATCCACGTACGGATGACCTAAACGGCTATCAGCAAGAAGGCTTTGGGCCAATGGATCGTTTTGTGACGCCAAATGGTCGCCGCGCATCAACAGCGCGCGGTTATCTTGACCGTGCTAAACCGCGTAGCAATATCACCATTTTAACGGCTGCATTGACTGATGTGATTTTGTTCGATAGCAAACGTGCTGTCGGCGTTAAAGTCGCACATCAAGGTCAAACCAAAAAATTCTATGCGTCTCGTGAAGTGATTGTATCTTCTGGCGCGATTGCCTCGCCGCAATTATTGCAACGCTCAGGCATTGGTCCTGGTCAATGGCTTAAAGATTTGGGAGTCAATGAGATTCTAGATTTACCAGGTGTCGGTAATAATCTACAAGACCATTTAGAGCTGTATATGCAGTATGAATGTAAGCTGCCGGTCTCGATTGCGCCCGCCAATAAATGGTGGAATAAGCCGGCGATTGGTGCTGAATGGCTATTTAATGGCACAGGGCTTGGCGCGTCAAATCAGTTCGAAGGCGGCGGCTTTATTCGTACCGATGAAAAGTTTACCCATCCTAATATTCAGTATCATTTTCTACCGTTAGCAGTGCGTTACGATGGTCGCAGTGCGGTGAAATCTCATAGCTTCCAAGCACATGTGGGCTCATTGCGCTCGCCAAGTCGCGGTCGCGTCAAACTGACCTCGAAAGACCCAAGCGCGCATCCGAGTATCTTATTTAACTATATGTCGCATGAGCAGGACTGGCAAGAGTTCCGCGCCGCCATGCGTATCACCCGTGAGATTATGCATCAGCCAGCGCTTGACCCTTATCGTGGTCGCGCCATTGCGCCAACCGATGACTTGTTGACCGATGCGCAGTTAGACGAGTATGTCCGTAACCATAGCGAAACGGCTTATCATCCGTCATGTACCTGTGCGATGGGCGAAGGCAATGATTCGGTAGTTGATGGAGAAGGGCTGGTACACGGTATCGATGGCTTGCGCGTCGTCGATGCATCGATTATGCCAAATATCATCAGTGGTAACCTGAACGCGACCACCATTATGCTCGCCGAAAAAATCGTCGATAAGATGCGCGGCATACAGCTACCACGCTCGACGGTAGATTATTACGTTGCAAATGGTGCACCGCTCAGAGCCGAGCCGATGCGCGTTTATAAATCTGTTGTTTAAAAGACTGTCTAAATGAGTGTCTAAACAACGGTATAAGCTATTGGACAATAAATAATATAAGACCATTTCAAGAAGACGACCTTTCACAGTAAAGGTCTTTTTTATCAGCGCTTATGTTAAGCAGGTCGAGCCTTTAAGGCGGCCTCTGTTTAGCGTTTGCTTTGCTATGTTAATAACAGTTTATATATAGCAAATCTTATTTATTGGTACTGCTTTGTGCGTCATGCGGTGATACATATCTTATGTGACTATCAGTCATAAAGTTATGACGGACAAAGCAATATCAGACCCTGTTTAATTTACCTATTGAGGTCTTTTATGTACAGCTCGCCATCAGAAGATGCGACGAAACCCCTGACTCTAAATAAAACGGTTTTTTTAGGTTCAGCTATTATTTCTATTTTATTGATCATCTGGACGATTGTATTTCCAGATTATAGTCAGACATTATTAAGCGCTAGTATGGCATGGGTATCAGAAAGCTTTGGCTGGTATTACATGCTGGTAGTAGCTGCTTATAGTATTTTCGCCTTGTTTGTTGGTTTTTCTAAATACGGCGATATCAAGCTTGGGCAAGATCACGAAAAAGCCCAGTTTCCATTTTTAGCATGGGCGGCGATGCTATTTTCCGCGGGTATCGGGATTGATTTATTATTCTTTGGTGCCTCTGAGCCGTTGATGCATTATTTGACGCCGCATACTGGTTTAGAGCCTGCCAGTGCAGAAGCGATGCGTGAAGCACTGTCGCAAACCTTTTTACACTGGGGTCTTCATGGTTGGGGTATTTATGCACTAATCGGTATGGCATTGGCGTACTTTGCTTATCGTAAAAACATGCCATTGGCACTACGTTCACCACTGACACCTATCTTTGGCGAGCGCTTAATAAAGGGCTGGCTTGGTGATGGTATTGATACTTTTGGTGTCGTCTGTACGCTGATGGGAATTGCGACTAGCTTAGGTATTGGGGTATTGCAGGCCAATGCGGGCTTGACTCATGTTTTCGGTATCGAGTCTAGCAAAATGGTACAGAGCCTGATTATCTTAGGGGTGGTTGTTGCTGCGGCTATCTCTGCGATGACGGGTGTTGAAAAAGGCGTACGCCGTTTATCCGAATTTAATATGCTGTCATCAATATTGCTACTATTGGCAATATTAGTGCTAGGTAATACCGTTTACTTGCTCAATACCTTTACCCAAAATATTGGTCAGTACTTTCAAACCATTATTTTTAAGACCTTTGATGTCTATGCTTATGATGGTACGGCTGGTGCCGAATGGAAGTCAGGTTGGACGATATTTTTCTGGGCATGGTGGGTCGCTTGGGCACCCTTTGTAGGATTATTTATCGCGCGTATTAGCCGTGGCCGTACCCTGCGAGAGTTCGTCTTTGGTGTGATGTTTATCCCACTTGGTTTTATCTTTGCATGGTTTTCTATCTTTGGTAATTCAGCGATAGATTTGGTCGCCAATGGCGCCACCGAACTTGGTGAAATCGCCGTTAATGACGCGGCGATGGGTATGTTTGCCTTGTTTGAATACTTTCCTTATAGCGATATTTTCTCATTAGCAGGCGTGATTATTGGACTGATATTTTTTGTGACGTCCGCTGACTCAGGCGCTTTAGTCCTTGCGAACCTCAGCTCAAGAGGTATGACCAATGATACCGACGCACCTGTTTGGTTACGTTTATTTTGGGCGGCAGCTACAGGTTTGATTACTCTGGGTCTATTGTTTGCGGGTGGTTTTGCCTCGCTACAATCCGTCTCTGTGATTGCAGGTTTGCCGTTCTCTCTTATTTTAGTGCTTTACATGATGGCTATGTGGAAGTCATTAAAAGAGGAGGGCAATAAGCGCAAAGCCAGTACCGTTGGCACGGCAAACGTGCTCGATAGTGGTAAAGGTTGGAAAGCGCGCTTGCAACGTATCGTTAGCTTCCCCAGTCATAAACAGGTCGAACGCTTTTTACAGACGGTGGTTAAGCCTGCGATGATTGAGGTTGAAAGCGAGCTAAAAGCGGGTGGTCTTCAGACGGCATTGGATATCCGAAATCTGGCGAGTATCGGTAAAGATATAGATGCTGGGATGGATGAAGATGACGGTCAGATAGATGGGGTAAAACTGCGCGTCGGTCATGGTGATGAAGATGACTTTATTTATGAAGTCAATCTAATCAAAGCTGAGAGACCGAACTTTACACTCAATACTTCAAGTAAGCAGGCCGAGTTTTATTACCGTGCTGAGGTGTTTTTAAGTGATGGCTCGCAAGAGTATGACTTAGTTGGCTATACCAAAGAGCAAGTGCTGGTCGATATTTTGCATCAGTACGAATGTCATATGCAGTATCTCCATTTAGAACGTTAATTCATTCATCAAACGCCAGTATATGGCTTGCTAGATTTTAGATATTTGATTAACAATTTGGCAAAAGATAACCCCATAAGTTGCGTGCAGCTTATTGGGGTTTTTTATATAAATTGGTTCAATGAATAGTGAATTTAATGAGAAATCTAGTGATAAATCTAATAATCAATGATTGAGCGACAGCAGTTGTCGCGCGGCTTATTTTAGCCTCTTTATTTTCATCAGGTTTTATATTATAGTTATTGAGTCAGGCAAAAATAACATGACAAACCGTTAACCCTCGGAGCGCAACGCTTCACTTCTTAACTGAGTTGTCTTTAGCAAGCATTTTTAATAATGTCCTTTGAACAATGTTATTTTCGTTTATTCCCAAACCGCTTCGCCTGCAAAAATCCAAACCTAAGCCCCAAAAAATATATTGATTGATAATCAGAAACACTGAATAGAAAAATGCTCTTCAATTTTCATTTTTTAAGAGTAATAACGATAAAAAGTAGCTTTACGATAATGCAAAACTGCGGCTAAAAAACCAGCTAAGCATAAAACTTATATGCAACCAAACTAATTAACTTATTCTACTTTATAGCTAATGATGTCATTTAACCAAATGGCAAATAGACTCGGCTGGCTTAAAATTGCGCTTAACAAAAACCAAAAAATAAGAAAGCAAGAAAAAAAATACGAAAAATACTGCAACGAGCAAACTAAAATCAAAATAATAAGGATATGACGATGACAAAGTTAACGTATCAATTTGAGCAAAAACGGATAGACAATATGCAGTGGTCGCATGGCGCAAAACTGTTTGGAATAACGGCACTGGCGAGTGATGAGAAAGGGCGCGTACGTAAAAGCCCATTATTTTATCTTGAGACGGTTTCAATAAATAATTATGAAGATGATGTGTATTTTGTCAATAATACCGATGACACACTGAGTTTTGTCGCGCCGTTTAGGCTGTGCCGGAACATAGATGAAGCGAGGGCTAAGCTTAATGATGTCAATGTTGAAAACGTGGAAAAAGTAAAACTTTATAGCGATGATATGGATCGTTTATACGCGGACGTTTTACCCAAGCAAGGGGTGCGTATTGGCAGTATTCATATCATTTATGATAGCGATGCGCTGATGCAGTGGTTTATCAGTGTGCCTTATAAGGGCGTTGATACGCATTATGGTATTTGGCGTTTTAACATAGTAGAGAAGGGCGGTATTGGCGGGTCTTATCCACTACTTTGGGAGGATTTTAGTAAGCCCTCGCATGTGGTGAGTAGCGAGTGTGTGACTGAGCGTGATGAGATGCCGATAGAGCCTTCACTTTATGAGGAGCGCTGTTGGGTGTTAGAGCAATTTATCGAACAGTATGACGTGGCTGACGCCATATTTATATTAGCCATTAATGATGTACTCTATCGCTATTGTGTGGGCTGGAGTGCGCCCTACAATGAGTCTGATATTCAGGCAAAAGACATTGCGCGCAAATTAAAAGAGCAAAAGCCAAAAGATGCTGAGGCGGTAAAAGCTATTGTCCAAGCCGTTTACGATTTTTGGTTTGATAAAGGCTTTGCAAAAAATATCTCAATGCAAGCTTGTGCAGAGATTTTGAGTTTATACCAAGCGCAGATAACCAATAAAAAATCGGTTTAAATGACAAAGCAAATGAATAAAAATAGGTCTAAACAATAATAAAAGGAGAAAGCTATGATGTTTCCTATCGAGAATAAAGACACATTCTTACTATTTTTTCATGGTCTCGATTCGAGTTGCGAGACTAGTAAATATACTTGTATTACGCGTGAGCCAAAATATTGTCAAACGGTCAATTATCGAGATGATTTTGTAGAAATATTTGAGATTTATGACGCTTTAATTCAAGAGAAGATGCATGAGTATCCACGCGTAGTATTGGCAGGGCACTCGCTTGGTGGTTGGTTTGCCAATCATTTTGCCCACAAATATAACTTGCGGGCGCTATTGATTGCGCCTTGTATTTATCCAAGTGAGGTTTTAGCAGATCGTATTCCAGCAGTGGCGGATATGAAATTGTCTTTTCCGACCTCAAACTCTGAGATGGTACGAGTCATGGTGGAAGTCGACGATGAAAGCTTAGATGTGGCGGTGGCTAAACGAACCTTAGTCAATCTGCCTGATAGCTGGGAAGTCGATTATTTTGACGGCGGTCATCACCGTATCGCCCGTAGCAGTGATATTTGGTATCACTTGGTACATTTGTGTGAAGACCCTATCGTTTGGATGGATGAGGCGACGTATCATGGTGAAGACTGAAGCGCGTGCTCAACCTAGAAGAGTAGACAATCTGAAAAAGCAGGTATTTAAGGGTAAACAAAAAGCCCTGTTAAAGAATAAGTAAACATATCAGTATTTATTTTCTATCAGCTGATGTGCTATCATCATTGAGTCCTTCATCGTGGGTTTAACAGTTTTGTCATTGCCATTCGCTATTGCAAATTATCATAATTGCAATGGGTGGCGGCGTACAAACCTTGCAACTTCCAGCACGATATAAAACAATCCTGGTAAAGCGCATGAGCCTGTACTCCGACATCCTCATTTGTGCCTGATTTTATAATTTTTCGTCGGAGTTATAGGAATCTAAGGTCTTCACTATCATGAGCCAATCTAGCAATCCATCCAAATATACTCGCCGTTATCAGCCGTGTCATCCTCTCGCACAATACGTCATCGCTCAAATAGATACGTTAGAATATCGTGCGCAAGATATTGTCAAAGCCATGGGTTACCCTTTAAAACATACCATGCCTGCCTGTGAACGCTTACGTCATGTGTTGTCTAATAAACATATTGGCCTTGATGGCAGCTATAGAGATAAATACTTTACCGCCGATGAGTTTTTAGCCAAGCTATTTTTGGTGCTCGATTTGCCTTATGAGCCATTTGCAGAAGATATCGCCCAGATTAAGGATGAGATAGCACAGGGTTCTAAGCCGCAACCTCAATATCGTTTACACGCCGATGTTGATTTTAATTTTGATGGTAACGCAAATTGGTTGTCTCGTTGGGGCGCTTCACTTTGGACTCATGTAGATTTGCCAATTGGATTTGCTAAACTAGAGGAAGCTGCGCGTAAAAGCATTATTAAAGAGCGTATCCGCACGCATTATCAAGAGCGTGGGGCTAATGTACCGTACGATGGCACTATAAAAGGCTATCGCTTGATTATTGAACTGCAAGATAAAGAAGTCGAGAGATTCGAGTACGACTTACCAAAATCTAAAAGTGTTTAATAGCCTAAGCAATATTAATTTTATAATCTTATAATTCTAAAAAACCGCCTTTATAATGTTTTAGATTAAACACAAGTCTTACTACTTTTTATGATAGTGAGGCTTTTTGTATGGTGTGAACTTAATTAACATCACTGATCTTAACGCACTATCTTTTTAAGCATCAAACCTACCATTGAAGGCAACTACTGGCATTGCTATCATGAGCAAGCAAAGGGGCTAATACAATCATTTTTAAAATCGAAACGTGCCTTCATAATAAATAATAGCTTTTACCTATAAGGCTATTAACTTTAATCAAACTGCGAACCATACTCATGATCTCCTCTTATCCTTGTCTTTACTCTTTTCGTCGTTGCCCTTATGCCATGCGTGCCCGACTTGGCATACTGTTTGCCGAGCTGCAGGTGGAGCTGCGCGAGATAACGCTGAAAAATAAGCCGCCACAGATGCTAGCGATTAGCCCCAAAGGTACGGTGCCTGTTTTACAGCTTTTGGATGGGACGGTGATTGAAGAGAGTAGAGAGATAATGATATGGGCGCTTGCGCAGCGAGATTCGCAAGGATTAATTAATGCAGAGACTTTGCTTGAAGCGAATGCGCTGATTGATAAAAACGACAATGAGTTTAAATATTGGCTTGATCGCTACAAATACGCCGACCGTCATATCGAGATGACCCAAACAGAGTATCGACAAAAAGGGGGAGCCTTTTTACAGCTTTTAGAGGAACTCCTGACTAAAAATCCTTATCTGCTAGGGAAAAGCGTGACGCTTGCTGATATTGGAATTGTGCCTTTTGTCCGTCAATTTGCTCATGTCGATCGCGATATTTTTTACAGTCTTCCTTATCCGAATCTACAGCGATGGCTACAGGACTGGCTCTCCCATCCGCTATTTTTACAATCGATGACTAAGTTCCAGCCGTGGCAAGAAGAGGATGAGGTGGTGATTTTCGCCAAAACTTCCTATAAAGGCTTTGATGATTGCTAAGCCTTTTAAATATTAGCCTCATTTTTTTAGATATCCCATCCTCTAGATTTTTATCTGATTGAATTTCTACACGATTGACTGTGCAGCTCAACTATAAATAGCGATAATTAACCGCATTTTTTTAAAAATTAGCAAATTAATAGTTTGACAGTTATATACTTTTGGTTTATAAGAGATGAATAGTAAGGTTGTTTACCGATAAGTATCTTTTTGGTGTCAATATTTAACGCAATTAAGCTCATACACATACCAAGGGCAGTGTCTACTACCCTGATGTTACATCGTAATTTATCTGCAGTATTCGTTTTATGGTTTTTAGGCAGTCACTGCCCAACTCATGACATTCGCTGACAGCTACTAAGCTGCCACTGTCACTCTAACCTCACCCACGCGCGTGAATGTATTTTATCATTTTGCTATCGTCAGCCAATTTGTTGACGATTCAGCGATGTATGTCGCGTTGGGCCTATAAAAAAGGTTTTCATTCGCATGACGATTCTATCTTCTATGCCAGTGCATCAACAGTCAATTATAGATTCTGGGCATCGTTTTGATGCCAGCCGTCACTGGCCAGCCTCCTTAACTCTTGGGTTTGCAGCCTATCCTGAAGCAGATACTCGCATTACCCGCATGAATGTCGCACGCCATTATGGTCCACTTCGTGTACAGCGAGCCTTTTATCCTGAAGGCCGTGATGGCTGCTGCCATGTGTATCTTTTGCACCCGCCCGGTGGTATTGCCAGCGGTGACTCTCTAACCATCGATGTTACGATTTCTGAAAATGCTCACGCTTTACTAACCACACCAGCGGCTAACAAGCTGTATCGAGCCGATAGCAATGGTGTCGCTTGGGCACAGCACACTCATCTTAAAGTCGAAGACGGCGCCACGCTTGAATGGTTGCCTCAAGAAACGCTGGCTTTTGATGGTTCACGCGGTGAGCAAACGGTGATTATCGATTTGGCTGAAACGGCTAAATGCTTGGGCTGGGAGATTATTGGACTTGGCCGTCCAGCCAGCGACCTGCCTTATGTCAGCGGCATCATTGAGCAGCGTTTTCAGCTCAGCCGAAATGGTAAACCGCTATGGTTAGAGCGCCAAGTCATTGACCCAACCCATCCTCGCTTTTTAGGCAAATGGGGACAAGGCGGCGCTACGGTACATGCTACATTATGGGCAGTGGGATTGGACGATCCTACTGATACCATTACCGAACTCCGCGACAAAATCCCTGCCAGCCATCATTGGGCGGTGACCTATCGTCGCGGTGTGCTCTTACTACGATATTTGGGCATGGAGCGAAATGAAGCTTGGGATCTATTGCAACAAGCACGAGATATTTTGCGTCCTAGATTAACGGGTCACAAAGCCGTCATACCGCGCATTTGGTTGACCTAATAAATTTGAAATTCACTTATGCCACGCTTGGCACAAGGCTTTAAAAAACAATAGCAATAAAAAACGGAGCAAACAATGGAGCTAACCCCTAGAGATAAAGACAAGTTGATGTTATTTACAGCAGGACTGCTCGCCGAACGGCGTAAGGCAAAAGGGCTGAAGTTAAACTATCCAGAAGCGATTGCTTTAATAAGCTGTGAGATTATGGAAGGCGCGCGCGAAGGACGTACCGTAGCAGACATGATGAGTGCTGGTCGCGAAATCTTAACCCGAGACGACGTGATGGAAGGCGTCCCTGAGATGATTGAGAGTATTCAGGTCGAAGCCACTTTTCCCGATGGCACCAAACTGGTGACTGTTCACAGTCCTATTATCTAACAAGAGCATAAAGCTTAAGGAGAACATGATGATTCCGGGTGAATATCAATTAAAGAAAGGTGATATTGAACTGTGCGTAGGCCGCGACAGCTTTGTGATTGAGGTGGCCAATACGGGCGATCGTCCTATACAAGTCGGCTCTCATTATCACTTCGCTGAAACCAACAGCGCGCTGAGCTTTGATCGCAAAAAAGCGTATGGCCATCGCCTAGCTATTCCAGCCGGCACCGCCACGCGCTTTGAGCCGGGTCAAAAACGTGAGGTATCGTTACTGCCTTATGCCGGATTGCGCCGCATCTTTGGCTTTAGAGGTGAGGTGATGGGTGCGCTAGATGACAACTCAGATTCAGGAGACATACGATGAAAATATCTCGCGACGCCTATGCCAATATGTATGGCCCGACCGTTGGCGACCGCCTCCGTTTGGGTGATACCGAGCTTTGGATCGAGATTGAAAAAGACCACACTCATTATGGTGAAGAGGTAGTATTCGGTGGCGGTAAAGTGATTCGTGATGGTATGGGTCAAAGCCAGTTATGTTCAGACTCAGTGATGGATACTGTAATTACCAACGTGATTATTATTGATTGGTGGGGCATCGTGAAAGCCGATGTTGGCTTAAAAGACGGTCGCATTGCGGCTATTGGTAAAGCCGGCAACCCAGATACGCAACCGGATGTTGATATTATTATTGGCGCAGGTACTGAAATTATTGCTGGTGAAAATCAAATCTTGACCGCAGGTGCGGTAGACACTCACGTTCACTATATCTGCCCGCAACAAGTAGATGAGGCGTTAATGAGTGGTTTAACCACTATGATTGGCGGCGGTACAGGCCCCGCAACTGGCTCAATAGCTACAACCAACACCCCTGGTCCATGGCACATCGGCAAAATGATGCAAGCGGTAGATGACCTACCTATTAATATCGGATTTTTGGGTAAAGGCAGTGCCAGTACTCCCGAAGCACTTGAAGAGCAAGTCAAAGCAGGTGTGATGAGCTTAAAAGTCCATGAAGACTGGGCGGCAACGCCAGCAACTATTAGTAATGCGCTTGATGTTGCTGATCGCTATGACATTCAGATAGCGCTACATGCTGATAGTTTAAATGAGTCAGGCTTTGTTAAAGATACGCTAGAGGCCTTTAAAGATCGCTGTATTCATTCGTACCATACCGAAGGTGCTGGTGGTGGTCACGCCCCAGACATTATTGTCGCTTGTGGTCAGCCAAACGTTTTACCCTCATCGACCAACCCAACCCGCCCGTATACCATCAACACCGTTGACGAGCATCTCGACATGCTGATGGAGTGTCACCACTTAGATCCAAATATTCCTGAAGATGTGGCATTCGCTGATTCGCGTATCCGCCGTGAGACCATTGCTGCAGAAGATATTTTGCACGATCTTGGCGCGATTTCGATGATTTCATCGGATTCTCAAGCCATGGGCCGTATTGGTGAAGTGGTCTGCCGTACGTGGCAAACTGCGCACAAAATGCGCTTGCAGCGTGGTCTACTGCCAGAAGATAAAGCGCGTGGTACTGACAATTTCCGAGTGAAACGTTATATTGCCAAATATACCATCAACCCTGCCATCACCCATGGCGTATCACATGAAGTGGGCTCGATAGAGATTGGAAAAATGGCAGACCTCGTACTATGGCGTCCTAAGTTTTTTGGTGTTAAGCCGTCCATTATTTTAAAAGGTGGCATGATTGCTGGTGCTGCAATGGGCGATCCTAATGCAGCGATCTCGACCCCGCAGCCGGTACATTATCGTCGTATGTTTGGCGCGTTAGGCCGTGCCGTGTCTGCTACTCGCGTTACCTTTGTTAGCCAAGCCGCCATGAACACAGGTCTTGAAGAAAAACTGGGACTAAAAAGCCGATTTGTAGCGTGTAAAAACGTACGTAGCATGCGCAAAAAAGACATGAAGCTGAACGATTACTGCCCGAACATCACGGTAGATCCAGAAACTTATGAAGTTCATGTAGACGGTGTGCTCTTAACTTGCGAGCCGCTCTCTGAATTACCGTTAGCTCAGCTTTATCATTTGTTTTAGGCCATTTGTTTTAAATCGTTGGTAAGGATAATAATATGCTTGAATTAATAAAAAGAATGGATGGTAATACGTCGGTCGATATTTATGACACCTTAACTTTGCCTTATGAGTTACGTATTCGTGGCCGTCTAAAAGCAGTTAGTGATAACGACCGTGACGTGGGTCTATTTCTTGATCGAGGCCCTGTGCTTCGTCATGGTGATTTGCTACAAGCTAATAGCGGTGAGGTGATTCAGGTACTTGCTGCTGATGAGCCAGTAGCTACCGCTTATATCGAAAGCGGTCTACCACTAGCCAGACTTTGCTACCACTTAGGTAACCGTCATGTGTCGCTTGCCCTTGGTAGCGATGAAGATGGGCGCCATTGGGTGCGCTTTCCTCCAGATCATGTGCTTGAAGAGCTAGCAGTGCTATTGGGAGCAGACTTGACGCATCATGAAGCACCGTTCGACCCAGAGTCTGGTGCTTATGCGCAGGCTGGTCGCGAGCACTCGCATTCAAATGGGCATGCGCATTCTCATCATCACGACCATGACCACGACCATTCACATAGTGTGACTCAGCATCATAACCACTCTCAGCACGACGGCCATAACCATGCGCCTTAATGAGCCATCAAATGCGGTTAGCGATCTGGCCTTATTGGGCTTGATACAATTGATTAGCCCTGCATTACCTATTGGTGCTTTTGCTTGGTCGCAAGGTTTGGAAAGTGCGTTTGAGCTTGGTTGGGTCAATAACGAAACTCAACTGGGTGAATGGTTGGAAGGTGTATTAGGAGATGGTTTGACGCGGTGTGAGCTGCCTGTCTTAGCACGTTTACAGAGATGTTGGGCCAATAACGATAGTGATGGTCTGGCTTTTTGGAATGACTGGTTACACGCCAATCGGGAAACGGCGGAGCTTAGCGATGAAGATACACGTTTGGGTCAAGCATTGATGCGCTTACTCAACAGCTTAGAGTTGCAGCCACAAACAGTGTTAGGTCATGCCGAGCTACCAAAAGATCCGGGTTATGTCACCGTTTTTGCATGGACCGCTCATCAAAGGCAGGTACCTGTACGTCAAGCTCTATTGGGATTTGCTTGGAGTTGGCTGGAAAATCAGCTGGCGGTAGCCTGTAAAGCCATGCCACTCGGTCATACCGCTGCACAACGTTTGAACGAGATCTTACGTCCGCAACTGGTGGCGGCAGTTGATAAAGCTTTAACGCTAACTGACGAGCAGCTGGGTCCGATTTTACCCGGCTTAGCACTGGGTAGTGCTCAGCATGAAACTCAATATTCACGATTATTTCGAAGCTAAATTAAAGGCTTCGTTTTTAGATAAGGAAAATATCCATGAAACATTGTTTAAGAGTAGGCGTTGGTGGTCCGGTTGGTTCTGGAAAAACAGCTTTGTTACGTCAGTTATGTAGTGCGCTAAAAGATCACTATGACATCGCGGTGGTGACTAATGATATTTATACGCGTGAAGATGCCGATTTTTTATTAAAACACGATGCCTTGCCTGCCGATCGTATTTTGGGTGTAGAAACGGGTGGCTGTCCGCATACGGCTATCCGCGAAGATGCCTCGATGAATTTAGCTGCCATTGATGATTTGCAAACGCGCCATCCTAACCTGGAGCTGGTGTTAGTAGAGTCTGGCGGTGACAATTTGGCCGCGACCTTTAGCCCAGAGCTCTCGGATTTGACCTTGTATGTCATTGACGTCGCTGCTGGTGACAAAATTCCTCGTAAAGGTGGCCCAGGTATTACTAAGTCGGATCTGCTGATTATTAATAAAATTGATATCGCCGAATATGTACATGCTTCGCTAGATGTAATGGAACGTGACTCGAAAAAAATGCGCGGAGAACGTCCTTTTATCTTCACCAACTTGTATGACGGTGTGGGTGTAGAAGAAATCATTAGCTTTATTTTAAAGCAAGGCATGTTACCTGAGCGTCGTCCTGGAAAGCTAAGCGCCAATGCTTAGGTGCTTAATTGCTCGCACTTAATAATTAAAAGTGTTAACAGTATTTCAAAGTATTATCTATACCAATCAATCAGTTAGATAATAGAAAACAAGAAAAATAGGAGAAAAAGATGAATAAAATGACTAGATTTCTGCTGACAGTAGGGCTAATGATGACCGCTACTTTGGCGATTGCTCATCCTGGCCACGGCGAACATGTGAGCAATGGTTTTCTTAGCGGTTTACTGCATCCGATGATGGGTCTTGACCATTTATTGGCTATGGGTGCGATTGGTTTTTGGAGTATTCGCCAAAATACCACGATGAAACGTGGCACGCCTTTATTTGTCGTAGGGGGCATGATAGCGGGCGCAGGCCTTGCTTGGGCGGGTGTTAGTTTGGCTGGGATAGAAACTGGCATCGCGATGTCAGTACTGTTGGTTGGTGTATTGATCGCTACATTGACAAAACTGCCGACTGCTGTTGGTGGAACTTTGGTTGCACTGTTTATGGTCGCCCATGGTTATGCCCATGGTACTGAAATGACCCAAGGTTCAAGCTTGCTGCTTTATATGGCTGGTTTCGTTGTTGCAACTTTAGCTATTACCTTTATCGGTCGAGGTCTAGGTACCATGATGCTCAAAGCCGACAATCGTATTACCCGTGCATTAGGCGGCGTGGTTGCTATCATTGGTGGAGTATTAGCTGCTGGCTAATATGTATTAATCAAAAAGTTCTATCTTTTCGCATTAAGCTAAGAAGCCGTAGGGACTTCCTACGGTTTTTTTCGTTTCTCATATTCCTTTTCGCATCTATTAAAGATCTTAAAGCGACGACAGCGGGCTAGATGCCTGCTTCATTAGTAAATATATTAAATAGGGACTATCACGATATGAATGATACCATCATCAAATTATCTAGAAACACGGACCGTGCGCCGATCAGCTCAACGTCAACTCAGAGCGTTGCTTTTTCTCATTACAACAATATCTCAGCGCAATTACCAATTGATCTAAATACCGGAAAATTAGTCGCCGCTGATATCGCAGCACAAGCCAAACAGTGCTTGGACAATATCAAGGCGATTGTAGAAAGTACCGATCATCTCATGGATGATGTGATTAAGATTACGGTATTTTTAAAAGATATTGCAGATATGACGGCGGTAGATGCTGTCTACCGTACCTTCTTTAGCGACTATTTGCCGACACGTAGCGTAGTGATGGTCGCAGAATTTCCTATGGACGGTGCTTTAGTACAAATGGATGCACTACTTTCAAATGGTGAAGGTACTCATCCGCAAGCACCTTGCGAGCTTGTAAAAGTGGCGAAAAACACTCATAACGCGCCAATAGATGCTTTATCTACCCAGACGGTTGCTTTTTCTCATTATAATAACGTCTCAGCACAATTACCCATTGATCCTGCTTCAGGACAATTAGTGGCAGGCGGTATAGCAGAGCAGACGGCGCAGTGCTTAACCAATATTAAGGCAATTTTGGCCAGCATCGCTGTCGGTGTTGATGACATTGTCAAAATCAATATTTTTATCACCAATCTCGCTGATAGTGCAGCCGTGGATGACGTTTATAGCACTTTTTTCCCAGACACTGCTATTGCCAGAACCGTCAATTATGTACCAGCGCGTACAGTGACCATGGTTTCAGGGCTACCTATGGGTGCTTTAGTACAGATTGAAGCCGTAGTATCACATGGAGACGGCACACCGCCACAAGCCGTTGAAGATCGACATGGCATTGTAATTAAAGCCAATAATACTCAGCAAGCGCCAAAGCATCTCTTAAGCACGCAGACAGTTGCTTTTTCTCACTATAATCACTTTTCGGGTCAATTACCTATCAGTCCTGCAACGGGTAAGCTCATCGATGGTGATATCAAAGCGCAGACTAAGCAGTGCTTAGAAAACATCAAAGCCATTGTCGAGAGTATTGATCATAAAATGGATGATATCGTTAAAGTAACCATGCAGCTAAAAGACATTAGCGATATTGACACGGTCAATGATATTTATAGCCCATTTTTTGATGGTGAGCTGCCTGCCAGAACAGTATTTGGCGTATCAGCCATCCCTATGGATGCATTGATACAAATTGACGCGGTGGTTTCTAATGCCGAAGGTACACTACCTGTAAGATAATGGTTATTTCAATTTTGCTATAACCATGGGTTTGATACCCGTTTATTAACGTCTCGCAACCAAGTTTTGATAAAGAGCTCAAGTCCAATACAAAAGGCTTTCAAATATCTGGAAGCCTTTTTATAATTAATACGGCTGAAGTATTAAATAAGTTGGAATAGCAGTAAGGGTGAGGTCACATTAGACATTCAGAAAAATTTATATAAAAAAAGGAATTGTAAAATGAAGGGAATCACACGTTTTTCGAATAGCTTAATGGAGAAGTATTTACCAGATCCATTTTTATTCGTTATTATCTTAACTTTGGTTATTTTTGCACTGGGTTTGGGTTTAACCGACTCTTCACCGGTACAGATGGTGGCGTATTGGGGTGAAGGCTTTTGGGCGTTACTCGCATTCTCCATGCAAATGGTATTGGTGTTGGTCACAGGTTTTGTATTAGCAAGTAGCCCAATATTTAAAAAAGGGTTGGGGAAACTGGCAAGCTTGGCAAAATCGCCAGGCAGTGCGATTATTTTGGTGACTTTAGTATCCCTTGCGGCAAGCTGGATCAACTGGGGATTTGGGTTGGTGATTGGGGCGTTATTTGCCAAAGAATTGGCAAAGCGTGTCGAACATGTCGATTATCGTTTATTGATTGCCAGTGCTTATTCTGGTTTTATCATTTGGCATGCAGGCTTCTCTGGATCAATTCCGTTATCCATTGCGACAGAAGGCCATCCGTTTGTTGATAAAATTGGTGTTATTCCAACCAGTGCAACGATTTTTGCCAGTTATAACTTAATCATCGTTGTGGCATTAGTGATCATCGTTCCTTTATTAAACCGTCTGATGATGCCAAAAAAGGAAGATACGGTTACTGTCGATCCAAGACTTCTGGTTGATCCAATCGCTGAAGCACTGCCAGCAAAATCGGACATGACACCAGCAGAGCGTTTGGAAAACAGCTGGATTTTATCAATGGTCATTGGCCTATTAGGCGTTGCTTTTATCGTCTATTACTTTGTACAAAATGGCTTTGCTTTGACGCTTGATTTGGTCAACTTCATGTTTTTGTTCCTTGGAATTATATTTCATGGAACACCTCGTAAGTATTTGATTGCCGTTCAAGAAGCCGTCAAAGGTGCGGGCGGTATCATTGTTCAATTCCCGTTTTATGCAGGCATTATGGGAATGATGACGGTATCTGGTTTGGCAGGGGTAATGTCAGAAGCGTTTGTCAACGTTTCGACAGCGGAGACGCTACCGCTTTTTGCATTCTTAAGTGCTGGACTTGTTAACTTCTTTGTTCCTTCAGGTGGTGGGCAATGGGCCGTACAAGCGCCGATTATGTTGGAAGCGGCAGAGATGTTAGGCAGTGACCCTGCGAAAGTTGCCATGGCGGTTGCATGGGGTGATGCATGGACAAACATGATTCAGCCGTTCTGGGCATTGCCAGCATTGGCAATTGCGGGATTAAAAGCCAAAGATATCATGGGTTTTTGTGTCATCGTACTGATTGTCAGCGGTGTTGTAATTGGCTTAGGTTTATTGTTTTTATAATTAACTTTGAGAATTTTGGCCTCGCTTACTTTGTAGGTGAGGTCTTTTTTATGTGTGGCAATATTAGAGGTGCCAAATAATCTGATATCTGCATAACATGTCGTTCATGATTTATAGGCTATCGTTTATGATATTGATTTTCCCAATACAAAAAGCGCCTTATCTCTTGGTATGGGCGGTAGATTGTCTATAAAAGGTTGATATAACAGATGCATATCTGCGTTGATAGTTTGCTTAGTGAGTGAGCATTAGCGTTATAAAAGGCGAGGGTATTCGATTCATTGGTCGTGGTTTAGCTATCATCTTTTATGCATCCGAGCTTAGAAATCTATCGCTTCGCTTACCGGCCTAATACGATTGTTAGTTTAAGCAGTACGATCAATTCAATCGAGATATGTTTTTAAATTTGACTATTATACACGACATGAATTGTCGCCCTACATTGTAGTACATCTAAATAAAGGTTTTTACAATTGCTAAGATTCAAGGAGGTATTGGGTTTAAGGCTACTTCCAGCATGATGAAAAACAATAACTGGTAAAACGCACAACTCCTTTTTTTCTATAACGTTAAAGCGACTGTGCTGAATATTTTGGCACAGACAGAGTAACAGGAGAGCCTTATATGCCTAGTTCTAGTTTATCGACAATGACACTGCAATTCATCATTCTAAGACACATCGAGCAAAAAAAATATATCCCATCATGAAATATTGATACTAATGGGGTATCATAATCATCCTAAAACTCAAGACGAAACCCTCAAGCGACTGCAAACCGTTCTATCCAGTTCTGCGTTGGGACTCACTAATAAAACGTACGATTTTAAATATGCTTCCTCGGAATTTGTTGAAAAACTATGTATGGTGTTGGGCAGCGATACCGCCGTCTACCGACCACTTTTAACAGATTTAGAGCACGATGCCAGTCATTTATTAAATGCCATCACACCGATTGTTTATGCTGATATCACATTTAATGAACACTTCAGACCATCATTCAATTCATATATGGCGGTGGACAGATTTAAACGCATTTCATTAGATAGTAAAGTAAAGCTATTTACGCGTCAAAAGCAGCTCGATATCATTAGTGAGCGTATAACTGCACATCATAAAATCATGCAGGGTAAGATTCCATTTGCCGAGGTAATTAAAGGATATAGAGTAGTATTCAATAATGGCTGCGACGATGAAGAGTTACGTTATAGTGCTGCAAAATATATTGCACAAGACCCGTTATAAAAGAACATTTATACAAGACCACTGATACAAGACCACTGATATAAGGCATATTGTTATGCAACAAAGACAGAACACTATGGAACAAACGCAAAACGCGGTAGAACACAGACCGGTATTCATGCCGAGAGTCAATAGCGACAATTTGGTCAAAACAGACATGGTAAGGTTTGAGCGGCATGTGGGGTTTGCAAGTAGACAAAAGATAAAATCCATCAATGATATGCATCAAGTCATTCGCAAAAAATATGGCTTTAGCCATGTCTTAGAGCTATCGAGTAAATCTGGTAATAAGTTGAGCTTTCCGCTCAGTCCATTGAGCTTAAAACTTACCAATGAGCATGATGGTCAAGCGTATAGTGTCGAAAATGCCTTTCAAGCCAGTAAGGTGTTTGAGAACGGTGGACCTTATCTTGATTTGTTAACAGTCCCGCCAAGACAGGCCAAAAAAGATGAGCGCTTAACAACATCAGGTGAGCTGATTGGCTACAGTTATTTTGGCATGGAGTGGAGCCTAGAGCCATTAACCGCATTTTATGATTGGCTGTATGTCAATGCCCTAAAGCAAAATCCTCAACTGCACGAAGAGATCCTGCAATATCAAGCTTTTACTGATCGTGAGTTTAATCCTAAGAAATCTGTTCATTGTGCGGCTTATTCACTGGCGACGTTTGTGGCACTCAATAAACGAGAGTTGCTCGATAATATTGAAGACCCGATCGTGTTTTATGACTTATATCATGACTTTAAAGTGAGTAATACAGAGAATTTGTTGGAAGAGTGTTGATTTTGATAGCTAGACTGGTGCTCAATCTGAAATAAAAAAATTAATTCATTTTCTAAAAGCTACGATGCAACAGTTTATGTATCGTAGCTTATTTTTGTTCATCGGTACTAATATTTTTGATATTACTAATGAGATGAACATCAAACGCAGCATTAAAAATTTCTTACGTTGCGCATTATTTTTTACCCGTTTGCAGCATTAAGGTTTCGCGTAGAGGGTGATGACTGCCAATCAAGTACTCATTGCGAGTATGCAATCTTTCTAGCAGTTTTATATCAAGCAATTTGGCGAATTTACCATTTGTGCCACGGTTACAGTCAGAGCAAGCGAGTACCAAATTCCAGACGCCATCGACCTTGACAGGTCAACAGCAACCAGCCGAAGCTACTTCAGGTTTTAGTCTATGAGGGAAGAAGTGGTCAACATCTGCTAGCATCTCGTGCTGAGTGGCAATGTTAATGTCTTTAAAGCAGTAAAAGTATCGGCTTTTTTGATAACCATTTAAAGCGCCACGAGAGCTGGTAATGCCAACTCGACGATGCTGATTGTCTTGGATAAATAACTGTTTAGTTTCTTGGTCAAATTCGACGGCAATAAGGTTTCTACTGAGATTTAGCTCCCATACTTTTTCAACCAAATTCCAACGTGATTCGGTTTCTCGATTTAAATTATCAGCAGAGTTATCAAATACATAAAGTAATTTAAATAGGTTGTCGTTTAAGCGTATGCCTTTATTAAATCAGCGTTCATCAATAAATAACCATCGTAAAAGCGTTCTTGCACCGCTTTATCGTTGCTCACATGGAATGCGTTTAAAACATATTTAAAGCCTTCCTTATTGGTGATATTTATCAACTCATCTGACTGTTATTAAATGCTAAGCAAGCATTTATAAGCTTACCGTTTGCAATACTGCCTCTATTGTTTTGTTTTGGACCGTGTTTTAAATGCTCGCAGAGATGCATGGCATAAGGTAACGCTAAATCTTCGAGTGAAATTAGATCGGAGTCTCTCTCTAAACTGACCTCGATTAAACTTTTAGGAAACGCAAATTTATAAGAGGTCGTATTCTTACCAAATAAAATAATGGCTCGCCATTAGTTCTACAATGTTGGCTCTACATTAATAAAATTCATAGGTCGGCTCAGTTTTTTTGATTTTATTATATTGAAGTAATATCCGGTTTTTATGATAGTACAGATTATATTTGGTTCTATAAAGGTTTAGAGTTTTAAGACAAATATAGCTTGGATTCTGGATATGTTTCTAGGTTTCTGCTCATCTCTACTGAAATGGGCACTGAATTTCCTATATAATGTGAGCCATCTCGGTGGTGATGATCCATTCAATATAGGCTTTTTCTTAGCAAGAAAGGCTTTTTATTAGGTAAAAACGGTGCTTTATGTTTAACGCTTCTTCGACTCGTTTAAATAAATATATCAGCGAAAGCGGTATTTGCTCTCGACGCGATGCTGACCGCTTTATTGAACAAGGTAATGTGTACGTCAATGGCAAGCGTGCTCAAGTAGGCGCGCAAGTGCTTGCTGGAGATACGGTGAAAGTTAACGGCCAGCTTATTGAACCGAAAGACGCCGATGATTTCGTTTTTATTGCTTTGAATAAGCCAGTCGGCATTGTGAGCACCACGGAAAGCTCCGAGAAAAGCAATATTGTTGATTTTGTCAGACATAGCGTACGTATTTTTCCGATTGGACGTTTGGATAAAGACTCTCAGGGTTTAATCTTTTTGACCAGTAATGGCGACCTGGTTAATAAGGTTTTACGTGCTGGTAATAATCACGAGAAAGATTATGTGGTGACGGTGAATAAGCCGATAACGGATAGTTTTATTGAGGGTTTGTCTGGTGGCGTGCCTATTTTGGGGAAGATGACGAAAAAATGCCCAGTTACTAAGGTGTCGCCTAACGTGTTTAACATCACGCTAGTACAGGGTTTAAACCGCCAAATTCGCCGTATGTGTGAGCATTTTGGCTATGAAGTCGTAAAGCTTGAGCGCACACGTATTATGAATGTGAGTCTTAAGGGTCTTCCCGTTGGAGACTGGCGAGATTTAACTCAAAAAGAGTTGTCCGTTTTACTGAAATCTATAGAAGGCTCTTCTTCGGAAGACAATACTTCGGCTAAGAAATCGCGTAATACGCCACGAAAAAAACCTCGTACTGATGATTCGTCAAAAGCAAAAGCATCTCCAAAACCAGCGGGCGCAGCGAAGGGGAATGCTAAACACTCCAAGGATGGCGCTAGAAAACCAGCGGGTTCTAAAGGTAAAGATTGGCGTCCTTTTAATGATGGCAAGAAGATTGGAGGCAAGGGCAAACCTGCTGCTAATGGCAGGCGCCCTGCAAAAGGTCGAGGTTCTTCAAGGTCCTCAAAACGATAGACTGATAGGTAGTGGCAACGACACTCAAAAGGCATCGATTCTCATCCAAATTATAGCGCTTGTGTGGAGAATGACTTTTGATAAAGTGGAACATACAAGTTAGTTTAGCAACCAAAGTAAGTAATGATATAATGCTGCAATAATCGATATTTTATGAAGGGTTTACATTATGGCTCGTACAGCTAGCGCATTACACATTTTAGTGAAAGACAAAGAACTGGCTGACGACATTATTGGCAAGCTTAAAAAAGGTGCCCAGTTTGATGTGTTGGCTAAGAAACACTCAACCTGCCCATCAGGTAAAAAAGGCGGCAGCATAGGTGAATTTAAAAAAGGCGACATGGTACCAGCATTTGATAAAATCTGCTTCAGTGGTGAACTCTTCACCCCGCATTTAGTGAAAACTAAGTTTGGTTGGCATGTGGTTAAAGTGCTTTACAGAACGTAAGAGTTGGAGTTGGAGCTTTGATTGGGGTTTTACAGGTACAGCGAGTGATAGTGGTTTGGAGAGCTTAATGCGACGCTTAGGTTTGATTCTAAGGCTCAGTTCAAGCTCACGGTAAAAGCGATACACGCGCTTATGGTTGTATGGCAGCCTCAGTACATTACTCAGGCTTAAAAAGCATAAACCAAAACCCCAGTTCTTATCTTGGGTGGTCAGTTCTATCGGGAAGTTCGATATCTGAATATTCTCATCAGAGGCGACAGAATTATGATAGTAGCAAGTCATGCTGATATTAAAGAGCAGGCAAGCTCTGCTGATGCTGATGCCATGCTCTTTAACATAGTGACAAGCCAACGCTTTGTGCCTGAGGGGGCGCTACCACTTTTTTGACATGGCATCCTGTAATATGTCTGATTTAAGACATTCATCAGCATACATCTTCTTTAATCGAGCATTCTCAACGTCAAGCTCTTTTAAGCGACTCATGAGCGCAGCATCCATGCCACCATATTTAGAACGCCATGTAACTACCCTCAACAATAACACCGCTCAGCGACAGAAATTCTTGTAAAAAACTATAAAAAAACTGCGTAGCCCTTATATTTAAGTACTACGCAGTTCAACAGTTTTTGAATATCAGTATTTGAGCCTCTATCGACGCCTGAAAATACCAATCAAGCGTCAATATGCTTAAGCATTGTGATTAAGCATTACTTTTCAAATACTCTAACATGGTGTCTGCATCTGATACTTCAAACGGGTCTATTGGGCAGTTGTCGCCAAAATCAGGTTCTTTAAATACTTTTTTGATAGCTTTATTGTCGACATACATTGAATAACGCCATGAGCGCATACCAAAGCCAAGATTACTCTTATCAACAAGCATGCCCATTTTACGAGTGAACTCACCATTGCCATCAGGAAGCAAGAAAACGTTTTCACGGTTTTGCTTTAGGCCCCATTGGTACATGACGAAGGCATCATTGACAGAAATGCAAACTATTTCATCTATGCCTAATGCTTGAAACTCATGGTAAAGCTCTTCGTAACGAGGTAGATGGCTGGTAGAACAAGTGGGCGTAAAGGCACCTGGCAGTGAGAACACCACCACTTTTTTATTGGCAAATAACTCATCTGTGGTTAGGTCATACCACTTGAATGGGTTATCTCCTCCGATAGAGTCATCACGAACACGGGTTTTGAAAGTGACATCAGGTACATGGGTAATCATTATTTACTCCGATTTAGGTTATTGTCTTTTTGTCTTCAAAATGCTGCGTTTATATAATAATGGTTATAGCAATCCATAAGCAAATCTTTAAGCTGATATTCACTATAATAAGATATCAGAATATATGAGCCACCCCCGGATTGTCGGAGACTCAATATTCTAAGAGAATACGACTATAAGGGGGTAGTTCGCATGACTTTTATCAAGTCGTCTTATTACCCACACTACCCAAAAATTGACTGACAGCTTCTGATACACCCGCAAGAAGATTCTCACTAACATCGAGTTGTTCCAATGCTCTTAGGTTGGCAATACTATCCGGCAGACTTTGTAGGCCATTTTGATAGAGTCCCAGACTTTTAAGTTTATTCAGATTGCCTATCGAGCTTGGCAGGGTTGTGAAATCAGAACCACGTACGTTTAGTTTTATAAGGTTTGTTAAATTCCCGATACTATCAGGCAAGGCCTTTAAATCTCTATTAGCACATAGTTGAATACTTGTGAGCTTGCTTAGCTTGCCAATAGAGTCTGGTAACTCCTGAACCTGCGTTCCTCTCATATCAAAGTGTGTCAATGATGACAAGTTGCCGAGCTCATCAGGAAACCTTTCTAAGCTTTTTGAAAAGATATTAAGCGCTTTAAAATTCTTTAATTTACACAATACCTTCGGGAACTCAGTGAAAGCGCACTTCATAAAAACCAGCGTCTCTAAGCTATCTAATTGAGCAATCTCTTCTGGTAGCTCATCAAAACCTATCAGTCTAAGATATTTTAGGTTTTTGAAATTGCCGATAGCGCCTGGCAATGGCTTAGTGGACTCACTTTCGCTTTGTAATACTGATTTATTATCAATATAGCTATAACTCGTCAATTTTCCATATCCCAAATCAAGTCGCTCTAACTGACGTAATGCCTCAGGCTCACGAGGGACAATGCTATCAGGGCCACAATGCATATTATGGTTATCCATCCAGTCCCATATCTCTAACATCCAGTCTTCAACGCCCGTCTCTTGATTGCGAGTAGTGTTGTCATCTTGGTTGGTTTTACCGCTATATGCTGTCATAAGGTTACCTTTTAATAATCGTTAAATGAGGTGAATGCATTCAAATATTTAGTAGGTTTTATCGCTGTGAGTCAAACTTAAAAGTCGTTGGGCACAGTAATAAAATCAAGGTAAGCCATATTCTTAACATAGCTTGATCTATCAGTAACTGAGACTGTTAAAAGTTTATGAAGCTGTTTGGAGGGCTTGCTTAAAAAAACGGAATAGCAGAAAGCGCTCATAAGACTTAGTCGCTGAGTATGAGGAAAATCATTAAAAAATATAAAAGTTGGAATCAATTGACTAGAAGTAGTCATAAAGAAATCTCCTGTTGCTCTGTCTGTGCCAAATTGAAACGACACAGTCACCTTACAGAGCGAAAAGGAGTTGTGCGTTTTACCAGTCTTTGTTTTTCATCGCGCTGGAAGTAGCCTTAAACCCACGATGTTTTTTTATCATAACAAGCTGTTTAGCATTTGTCAAAAGTGACATTGAGCTATGCTGAAGAAATTCTAGAGAAGAATGGCAATATCTTAGCGACTGCAAAGCAGTTAGGCATAGCCATGCAAAAAACCTTATCTAACTGGCAGAATAAAGCGAATGAAGGCTATCGTATTATCTCAGCATGCTGTGTAATTAATATTTTCTAATTTTGTTTCTACAAGATTAACCGTTTGATGAAATTTCAATCAGTATATTTTTTGATACACTATCTACATATTAATGTCTCTTTAAATATAAGGGTCACACACAAATGATTATTTTTTTCAAAACATATTTCGCTTGTGAAAACAGAGAGAATGCCGAAAAAACTGCTAATCAAATGCAATACCAAATTAATGAGTTCGGTGAAGTATCTTTACTTGAAATTATTGATTATTGGAAAATTAATGACTATTTTGAAGTTTCTTTTGAGATTGACAGTAATATCGAGATTCAGCTTTTGTCTAAAAAACTAGCAAAAAACTGGGAGCAACACGGAGGAAGTTATATTTGGAATTATGAACATGAAGAGTTTTTATTATCTAATAAAGTACGCTGGGCATCACTAGAGATTATAGAGTGAGAGTTTAAAATTTTAAGAGATTACCCTTGCTGCTAAATTCGTACGCCAAACTTGAATAAGTCTAATCATAGATTTTAATGAGAATAATTCATACTGTCGATTCCATATACACTAAACCCGTATCTAACAATAGCAGTTCGATGCCTGTATAGCGCACCGAACTATAGTTATTACAAAATCAGTTCAATCGTCAGAAAGTTTTAGGCATTGAAATTGCCCGTCCGATTAAGGTGTGTAATTAATCCCAAGTAATACCATGCTTTATCTGTTCTTCAAAATGCATTATCACATAAAATAATCGAATAATTTGATTAGGTACATCTTCATAGCTGGCTAAATAATCTGTACCAATTTCAATTGGTACATAAATATCTGCATCTTCTTTATCTATTAAAAAATGACCATCCGCATAAAATCCTAAATCGTACTGACTAGATAATTTGTCTAATCTGTCATTAATTCTCAATTCATTAAATAGCGAACCTTGATAATTGCCTGAAACTATGATTCCGTAAAGAATTTTTGTAGGTTTTCCATCAAACTGTAAAACAACATCATTATTCCAGCGACAGGCATAAGCATCAAACTCTTTTCCTAAGCTATTAGTACCTTTGTGATGTATGACATACCATAAGCCTTTAGTATTTGATGGCTTGTTATATTCCTCATTATCAACCAGCTTATGTGGTGCATGTTTAAGAAACTCATCAAAGCTTAATCCAATATCAATGCCTGCGGCACTTTTTAATGGGATAATATCAGCATTTAAATGAGGTATAAATTTTTTCATATTTTAAGCCTTCCGCTATTTCGGTTAATCAATTACCTACTCTAGAGTGAGATGACCAAATCACATTAAGCATCTCAATATGTAGACTGTGAAGTACACTACAATGAATAAAGTAACCAAAATCCTTGATAACATTAGCCTACAGCCGAAGACTCAAGTCCTCACTAGGGAACCGAATCCTTAGACTTTGCTGATTTTCTTGGGGTATGCTATTCATTCGATAAGATAATTATAAAAATAATCAAATGTATCTTGATCGTCTAAAACGTCAATCATTTCCTTAATTCTAGCTATAGATAGATTTTTAGATATAGCCATGAACAGTAATGCTTTTTTATATTCCCGAGAATAATCTTGATCTGTATAAACCAAGATTTGAGAAAAATCCATATCGATAGTTTCTTGATGTGCCTGATAGAAGTATGACAACTCTTTGTTTGTGCTTTCCTCTTTCATGATATTAAAAACTATTTCACTATTTTCTACCATCCAATGGTAAGCGATTAATCTCACATCTTGGTATTCATCACCTAAGCACCTAATAATGTTTAAGTAATCACTTAGTTCTATAGCTAGAAAACTATGTAACCAGACCCCTCTATACCTAGCATCTCGATCTTTGGATGCGATTAAAGGCTTAACACTGTCCCACAGATCCCTACCCCATTTTTCATTGAGATGGGAGCAGATAAACTCTATAAGCCGAAAGTGTTCTCTTTTTGAAGCTCTTTCCATCATAGTAGCTACAGCACTATAATCCTTGTTACGAGCCATCATTCCTAATAATGCACTTTGCAACTCTATCCACTTATCAGTGTTGTAATAATACTGATCACTAAATAGCGCGTTTACCAAATCCTCTATCATCATATCTTTATCTAACTTCTGTTTCTCTTTTAAATCATTACTATCAAGTAAGCTCATATTTTTTCCTTGAATTAGCAAATCTATTTATTCTTATAACGTTCGTTATGGTAAATAAAAGAATCCGCTAAATATAACGCACAGTAAAATAACAGATATAGTGCCAAAACTATTTAACCAGTATTATAAAGTCCGCCCATTATACAGACACGCTTTTTGAGTAATATTAACAGCGTTCTTTGTGTGTCTACCTCAAGATAACACGCCGCTGACATCCATTCACTGAACTTCTCAACTAATGCTATTAGTTTTTATCATAGCTTAAGCTAAAACATATTATTGAGAGTACAACTACATACCGAAACAAGCTTTGTATAAATAAGCTTATTCCTATAAAGAAGTATCCATTTAATACAAAGTAAGCACTTAAAAGTATATTAAAAACAATGAAGTAGATATTAATAGACAATGCAAAAAAAGCTTGCAATGAGCTGCTATCAATAGCATAATTTTGCCATTATAAAAATGGTGGACTTATGTATACAAGTATTTTTGGTCAGAACAGAGCAGGGTACACCTGCCGGTTTTTATCGATTAGTATGGCAAGTATTTTGATGAGCATGGCTGCTCAGGCTATCACGCCTGAGCAATACCAAGAGCAGCGTAGCGAAGCTTTAAAGCAACAACAGCTCGTTAATCCCAATGTCACGATCGATACCAACGTCTTCAAACCTGCGCCTTCATCTTCTATCACACCTTCTGCTTCTCAGAGTGCTGATCCAGACTCTCTTCCTTGCTTTGAGATCAATCATATCTATATGACCGGTGAGCTGAGCGAGCAATTCAGCTTTGCACTGACGCCCTATACGATGGGTAAGTCCTCCTTACTTGGCAGCTGTTTATCCGTCAATGATATCAACAGACTAGTCACCAACGTTCAGAACCGAATTATTGAAAAAGGTTACGTGACCACTCGCGTCTTAGTACAAAACCAAAATCTAAAATCTGGCAATCTGTTCCTCACCCTTATTCCTGGACGTATCGATCAGATAACGGCGGTCGACATTAAAGCCAGTCGTCCTATTTATGTCGATAGCCGCCTCAATAGTGGCGGCAACCCTGCCAACTTCGCACCTGCCATGCCAATGAGCTCCGGTGACTTATTAAACGTTCGTGATATCGAACAAGCGCTTGAGAACTTTAAGCGTGTGCCTACGGCCGATGCAGACTTCTCCATTGCGCCAAGTAGCCGTATGAGCACGCTGGGCTATAGTGATATCCAAGTCAAGTGGCAGCAAGACAAGCGCTGGCGCTTATCTGCCTCTGTTGATGACTCAGGTCAAGAGAGCACTGGCGTCTATCAAGGTAATGTGACTCTCTCACTAGACAACCCGACTTGGCATAACGATTTATTATATCTGTCTTATAACCATGATCTTGATGGTGGTAATGACAAGAATGATGGCAGTTGGGGCTATAACGTCGGGTATGTATTGCCCATTGATAATACCCAACTGACACTCACTCACAGCGGCTATAACTATGATCAGACGGTTGCCGGTGCCAATCAAGATTATGTCTACAGCGGTGAGTCTTATAATACGGAAGCGTTAGTCAGCCACTTGGTCCACCGTGACAATCACAGTAAAACCTACCTAAAAGCGGGTGGTTATGCCAAGCAGCAAAACAACTTTATCGACGATACTGAAATTGAAGTACAGCGCCGTCGCACTGCAGGGTATAAAGCAGGTATTGGTTACGAGACCATCATTGGTAAAACCCAATGGATAGGCGATGTGATCTATCAGCGTGGTACCGCTGCCTTTAATGCCATCAGTCCGCCTGAAGCTTTGTTTAACGAAGGCAGTGCGCGTGCCGGTATCATCAAAACCAACATTGATGTCAATCAACCTATCAAGCTTGCTGATAAAGCGCTTAATTATCACGCAGCGTTTAAAGGACAATATGCGACAGAGGCATTGACACCCAATGAGCGCTTTAGCATCGGTGGTCGCTATAGTGTACGAGGCTTTGATGGTGAGCGTAGCTTAAGTGGCGATCATGGTGCTTTATTAAGACAAGAGCTTAGTGCTTATATAGGAGATAAGCCGCATGCGGTTTATGCCGGTATTGATGCCGGTTATGTCAAGCTCGACAATGCTGCGCAAGATGATTTACTGCTCGGTAATCATCTGGTTGGTGGAGTCGTTGGGTTTAAAGGCTATGTCACACCGATTAGAACCAGCTATGATTTATTTGCCGGTTATCCGTTAGCCCAGCCCGATAATTTTAGTGATAAAGAGTGGGTGACAGGCTTTAGCTTGGGTTGGCAGTATTAGTTGCTATCAGTCAAATCACTAACTCGTTTTATTTATAAATAAGAGTTTCTTAAAACACATTAGCTTTAAAACTATCCAATATTTGTTATACGCCTATATCTCAAAGGACATTACCATGAACGCACAGTGCTACCGAGTTATCTTTAACAAAGCCCGTGGAATGCTTATGGTGGTGTCGGAGTCAGCCCGCTCGCAAGGTAAAACTGGCAATCCTGCTAATGGCGGTAGTGAAATCAGCCAGATTGCAGGTGCTTCACAAACGGCTGCTCAAACAAATAGCACCTATCAAGGCGGTCAGCTTATAACGCTGCGCTCCCATGTATTGCTAGTGCTAGGGCTTGCCACCATCGTTGCTAGCAGCGTCAATATCAGTAATAGCGCTTATGCTGATGCCACTAGTATTGTCGCTGATCGTAACGCTGCTGCCAATCAGCAAGCAATAATACTAAAGTCTTCAAACGGCACAACACAGATCAATATTCAAGCCCCAAGCGCGGCTGGCGTCTCACGTAACGTTTTTAGTCAGTTTGATGTGGGTGCTGATGGTGCTATCTTAAATAACAGTCGCACCAATGCTCAGACGCAGCTTGCTGGTTGGGTTGAGGGTAATCCGTATCTGGCTCGCGGTGAAGCCCGCGTTATTCTAAATGAGGTCAATTCAAGCGATCCAAGTCGCTTGAGCGGCTACACAGAAATTGCAGGCGGACGAGCTGAGCTGGTGATTGCCAATCCTGCTGGTATCAGTTGTGCCGGTTGCGGATTCATTAACGCTTCGCGTACGACATTGACCACTGGTAATGTTTTGATGGATCAAGGTAAGCTCACTGGCTTTGATGTGACAGGTGGTAAGGTTCGTATAGATGGTGATGGTTTAGATACTAGCGGCTCTGACTACACGCAGATATTAGCAAAGACTTCTGAGATTAATGCTGCTGTCTACGCTAAGAATTTAGATGTCATCACTGGTAGCAATAAAGTCAGCTATGAGGCTGATGCTCAAGATACTGTCATCACTTCAGCGAATAGTAATGCTAGCAACACTACAACCGGTGTGGCGCTTGATGTGTCGGCACTTGGGGCGATGTATGCAGGAAAAATCCGTCTGATCGGTACCGATAAAGGCATGGGTGTGACCAATGCGGGTAGCATCATTGCAAGCTCTGGTGGCTTACAATTAGACAATGATGGTAATTTGATCAACTCGGGTAGCCTGATTGCCAATCAAGGTAAGGTTGATATCGCCACTAAAGGTTTCAGCGTTGATAATTCAGGAACGATTGCAAGTTCACGTGAAAATATTGATATTGATAGTGTTACTTTAGCTAATAGTGGGGTTATTAGTAGTTATGATAAGACCCAGGCGATCACTCAACAGCGCATTACCAATACCGGAACCATCAGTAGTGGGCAGCTACAGTTAAAGACTATCGATTTAGACAACCGTGGTTTGATTGAGCAAACAGGGTCAGGAAGTTTGGAGGTAAAAACCCAAAAGCTGATTAATAACGATCAAGCAGTCATTGGGCAAGCGCTTTATGATAATCAGCCGACAACGACAGCCCCAACAGTCAATTCTGCACCTAGTACCGCTAACACGGGTTCACAAAACCAAGTGGTAGATAATACGAGTCCATCAAACCCTTCGCCCAGTCCCGATGCTCCCTCAATTCCCGCGCTAACTCCGGTGACTGCTAGCGGTTCAATTACCGCAGATACGCTAACTAATGCTACTAGCAATGCAGTGATCACAGCGAATGGCAACACGACAGTACAAGCTAACGATATTAATAATACAGCAAAATCAAGCATAGCCGTTGATAAACTCATCACCAACAATCAGCAAGCTAGTAATCGTCTCAATAACGATAACAGTCGTATACAGATGACTGGTGCAGATTGGAAGCTTGAGCAGTTTAGTAATAACAAAGGTCAAATTGTCAGTCAGCAAAATCTCAATATTGACAGTCAGCAAGGTATTGATAACACAGCGGGTACACTAGCCAGTCAAAAAGACATCACCTTAATGACCCAAGGTAATGTTAATAATTCAAAAGGTGTCATACAAGCTCAGCGTGTGGCCGTACAAGGTGATCAATTAGATAATACTAAAGGTAAAGTATATGCCGAGAACGCTGCTAATTTAACGATTGACGGTAAAGCTAATAATACTCAAGGAGCGATAAGTGCTAAGCAAGAGGTCGAAATCGCTACTGGATCGCTTATTTCGCAAGATAGTGGTCTTATTCGTAGCGGCAAAGCATTAAATCTTACAGTCAAAGATCGATTGGAAAACTTAGATAACTCGCTGATTGCAGCTGGAACTCATGTAGATATTAAAGCAAATAATATTGCTCAAGATGTGACTTCGAAAACGATTGCTGGATTAGATCAGCAAGGCGCATTATCTACCGATAAGTATGATTTGACCATCACCACTAAAGGCACTCAAGACAACCAAGGTCAAAACATTGCGACAGGCAATTTAGCCATGGTGGGTAGTGGCTTGAAGTTAGATAGCGCCACCTTACAAGCAAATGATATTCAATTAACGGCAAAAGGTAATAGTGTTAATCTACAAAACAGTAAGGTATACGCCGATGGCAACCTTGATCTAAGAGCGGCGCAAGACGCTAGGCTTAATAGTGGTGAGATATCAGCTAAGCAGATAGATATACTAGCGTCGAACATAGATAATACCGCGGGTAATCTGTATGCCGATTCCATTATTAATTTGAATCAAACAAAGTCAGGTGGCACGCTTTTAAATGCTTCAGGAAAAATAGCAAGTAAAGATGCCCTAAACATCACCTTTGATACCGTTAATAACACGGGTAAAGATGCCTTATTACTCTCTGATAAAACGATAAATATCAAAGCGTTGGAAGTGAACAATAACAATCAGCTCGTTGATAAAAAATTCACTGGTGGTGTACAAGCACAAGACATCACTATTGCTGCGCAGAAGCTAGATAACACCGAAGGGTATATCAGTAGTGACAATAGTAACCTAGTTATTACTAAAGATCTAAAAAACACCAAAGGTTATATCTACGGTGGAACTGATTTAAACATTGGTAGTCCTGAACAAACTTTAAAACTTAATAATAATCAGGGCGAATTAAGAAGCAAGCAAAACATTAATATTATCGCTGATAGCGTTACTAACACTAAAGGATTGATTGCCAGCCAAGGCAATGCTGCAATCACGGCTAAGCAAGATTACTTGCATCAAGCAGGCGACAATTTACTGGTCAACAAGCAGCTATCTATTCAAACGTTAGGCAATATCGATAATCAGTCTGAGCTTAAAGCGGGTGAGAAATTAATTCTACAAGCTAATAATGTCACTAATGATATTGGCGCCCAAATCGTTAGCAATGATGTCGATATTCAAGCCACAAAAACTTTGCATAATAAAGGGTTGATCAATGCTAATGATCTACGCCTGCAAGCAGAGTACCTCGATAATGATAGTGCCAAGATTTATGGTACTACTGTTTTAATCAAAGCCAATACCATCAATAATCAAGGTCATCGTTCCAGTGACAAAGGCGCTATCATCGCCTCACGTGGTGATATGACCTTAATTGCTGATACGATTAATAATCAAAGTGGCAATGTCACCTATAGCAAAGCGCAAGATAATGCCTGGATATTAAGTAATGGCAACCTAACCATCGGCGGGGCTATCGATGACAAAGGCGTTATCACTGCCAATGCAAAGGCTGTCAATAATATTAGTGGTCGTATCGAAGCCTTCAATGATATGTCGATAACGGCTGATAAACTATTAAATAAAAATGCGTCTTTTAAGACAGAGATACAAGACGTTGCTAATAGTGATGTTAATAAGACTTTTATTATTCCTGGAGGCACAGCCAGTAAGATTCCTATAGACAAACTGCAATGGAAGTCTTGGAGCAGAGCGGGGCTTTATAAGTATGCCAGCGATACTGACAACGAACTTGATAACGGCCAGCTCGGCCAAGCACCAATACCTAGTGCTACTAGCTGTGACAATGGTGCTGATAGCGTTTGTACCTTAAATTATGATAACGACTCTGAGGTTTGGGCCTACTTTGATCTGACGCCGCCGACCGTTGAAGCACCTCAAGCCCCGAGTATCACTGAACCGACTAAACCTGCAGGTCAAGAAAGCTGTAATGATCCAACCAGCGCTGCTTGTAGTGCTTACAATACTGCCTATGAGCAGTACGAGCAGCAGCAAAAAGAATATGACCAAGCTTGGCAAGCTTTTAAAGCTGAGCTTGGCGCATGGGAGGAGCAAGATAGTGAAAATTATGAAGCCCTAGAAAATGTTATCCGTGCTTATAATGCAGGTTATGGGCGCATTGAGATTAAAAATTGGACGCAAATAGAAGTTGCTGAAAAGCAAAGAAAAAGTGTGGTAATAGAATCATCACCTGCGCAAATCATCGCTGGCGGTGATATGACGCTAGATATAGATAACGTAGTCAATGACAAGAGCCAGATATTAGCAGGCGGCCTTATAGACTTTGATGAAACCTCGGGAAGTCTCGAGCAAATCGACGGCGACGGTAAGCTTTTGGTCGTGCAAAACGGGACCAGTCAGTACACCAAGTCGCGCTGGAGAGGTGGCTTTAAACGTTATCATCAAAGAGACTACGATGATAAGTTAGCTTATACCGATACTCAAGAGACCACTATTAAATTGCCCGTTTCGCAGTGGCAGCAGTACGCTGATCTCTCTATGCAAGGACAAGGTGCACCAAACGTTGATAACCAAATTAAAGATGGTGGTTCTGCCTTATCTAATTTACAAAAAGGAGACGTCCCTACTAATAATACGGCTATTAACGTGACCACTTCACCATCTGGCGATGAAATAAGAAGCGTCAACAGAGCTACTACTTTACCCAATAACAGCTTGTACAATATCAATCCAGACAAGCAAAACGACTATTTAATTGAAAGTGATCCTGCCTTTACCGGTTACCGCAATTGGCTCACCTCAGACTATATGTTACAGCGTCTCAAGCTTGACCCTAATATTACCCAAAAACGTCTAGGTGATGGCTATTATGAGCAGCAATATATCCGTGACCAGATCATGATGCTAACGGGTCGTTACTACTTGGGCAACTACAGCAACCAAGATGCACAGTATCAAGGACTTATGGATGCTGGAGTGACTACTGCGCAGAGATTAAATCTGCGTCCAGGCATCGCTTTGACAGCCGATCAAGTTGCCAACTTAACCAGCGATATCGTCTGGCTAGAGCAGCAACAAGTCACTCTAGCTGATGGCAGCACGCAGACTGTGCTCGCCCCTAAAGTCTATACTCGTACTAAGCAAGGTGCAATTAAAGGTGATGGTAGCTTCATTGCGGCAGAAAGAGTCAACCTCAGACTGACTGGTGATCTAGATAACCAAGGACTGATCTCTGCTCAGAAAACGCTCAATATCAATGCTGATAATATTAATAATACTAATGGCGGTCGCCTGAGTGCGGCTGACGCTAGATTAAATGCTGAAAATAAAATAACCAACGTGGGCGGTAGCATCTTTGCTGACAATACTTTAGGTCTAAAAGCCAAGAGTGTTGAGAATACGAGCACCACCTTTACTACTAACAACCAGCTTGGCGCTAGTAGCGCGACACGCACAGGCATTGATCAAGTAGCCTCAATCGGTGTTGGTGAGGGCCTGCGAGGTCAAGTGGATGCTAATGGTAAAGCGCTCACTACTTTGGCGATCAACGCGACTAATGATGTCACTTTCAACGCTGGGATTTTAAATAATCAAGGCGGCAACACCCAAATCGTCTCTAAAGAAGGCAATGTGGCCTTTAACGCTATCAATAAGGGCAATGAAATCCGTGCCATTGGCGATGCTAATAACTACTACATAGACGCTCAAAGCCAAGATATCGGCAGCCGTGTCTCAAGCTATGGCGATCTTGATATCGCCGCTAAAAATGTCTCAGGAACCGCAGCAACGCTGACCAGCGATAGTGGTAATACCTCTATCTATGCCGAAAACGATGTCACCTTTAAAGAGGGCCGTGCTACCTCTGAGTTCTCAACCGCTAATAAAATGACCAGCCGTGGCTTCTTAAGTAAAAAGACCACTCAAGAGCGCTTTGACTTACAAAGCGATAATGCCATCACCAGCAACATAGAAGGCAACCAAGTCGCTATTCAAGCGGGTCGAGACATCAGCCTAAAGGGTACTAACGCCATCAGTGATAAAGGCACCAGTCTCACCGCAGGCGGTGACATCGACATTCTAGCCGCACAAAACACATCCAGTGAAAGCACCTTTAGCCAAACCAAGAAATCAGGGCTATTCGGTGCCGATGGCGGCATGGGCTTTACCATCGGTAAGCAACAAACCGACGACACTAAGGCTCAAACCGCACTGACCAATACTGCTAGCAACGTCGCTGCCATCGACGGCAACGTCATCATCAGCGCAGGCGGCACTTATCAGCAGACAGGCAGTAATATCGTCGCTGGAATGGGCGCTGATAGCGACAAAGACATCAATGACGCCCTTAATAACAGCAGCCGTGGCAACACTATTGTCGGCGCCAAAGAGATCAACATCGATAGTGTCAAAGATGTCTACACCAATCAAAGTGAGCAGAAGTTTAAGCAAAGCGGTCTGACCGTCTCTGTTTCTAACAGTTTGATTGACAGTGCCAAAGCAATCGACAGTCTCGTTGATGCTGGCGGTAATACCGAGAGCGCACGCATGAAAGGCATGGCAGGTGTTGCTGGTGCGCTAAAGGTCAAAGCCCTTGCTAAAGAAGCTAACAAAGCCGCACAAGGACTACTTACTGGCGGTGTCAATGCACAAAGCCTTAAAGGCCTTGGCAACACTCGGGCTCAAGCCACTATTGGCAGCCAAAAGAGCCAATCGAACAGTAGCAGCTATACGGAGCAGAACCGAGCGTCTAATATTACTACCAATAACTTAGCCCTTATCGCAACGGGCGGTGGTACTGATAGCACCATTAACATCAATGGCAGTAACCTTAACGTCATGAGCAACGCCCTGTTCCAAGCGGATAATGACTTCAACGTCAATGGTGTGGCACAGAACAGTAATACCCGTAGTGATAACAAAAGCTCAAGCACCGCGATTGGTGCTTACGCATCGACCAATGCAGGTCAAGGCGCAAGTGCTGGCATCACCGCCAGCGCCAGCCGCGCTAAAGGCTATGCCAACAGCGATTCAGTGACTTATGCCAACAGCAACATTAACGTCGGCGGCACCACAACTTTAGATATCGGCAATGATGTCAACATCAAAGGCGGCGTCATTAACACGGGTAAAGTCCAAGGGAGTGTTGGCGGCAATGTCAACATAGAGTCCTTACAAGACACCGCCACTCACGACAGCAATCAGAAGAACATGGGCTTTACCCTTGATGTTGACTTAAAAGGCGCAGGTTCTAGTCTCTCCCTCAACGGTGGCAAGACTAACGTCAACGCTGACTACAAGGCAGTAGGCGAACAATCTGGCATCTTCACAGGGGATGGCGGCTTTGATCTGGTCGTTGACGGTAAAACCACGCTGATAGGTGGGGCGATCACCACGACCGACAAAGCCCTAGAATTGGGTTTAAATAAATACGTCAGCAAAGGCGGTATTGAAACCCAAGATATTGAGAACACCAGTAGCTATGAGGGTGATGCTATTCAGGTTGGTGTTAGCCTCGGCATGACTGAGAAAAAACCACAAGGCGGTCTTAATGGTTTAGGTTATGGCACAGACAGCGATAGTGATAGTAGCATCACCAAAGCGGGTATTACGGGCATCGCAGGCAACAGTGGTATCACCACCGACAACCAAGTGGAGTATGCAGGCGCACTTGACAATGTGTTTGATGCAACAAGAGTCAATGAGAAGCTTGGGGCGCAGACGGAGATTACGCAAGCCTTTGATCAAGAGCGTCGTAAGGTTAAGACTGAGATTAATAAGAAGGAACAGGGTTTAAGAGACGAGGCAGAAGCGGCTTATAAGATTGGAGACGATCAAAAGGGAGATGAAAAGCTTGTAGCAGCTAATAAAGTGCAAACTCAAGGATTGCTTTTCGATAGTATCTCTGGCGCTATCTATGGACCAAACACCAATGGAGCAGTAGGTTATGTTGCAAAAGCTGCCAGTCCATTCGTAGCGAATCAAATTGGGGATTATTTTAAAGATAATAAAGTATTTAATGAAGTTGATGGCGGTAATCGATTAGAGACTAATAGTCCTGCTCATATCTTGGCTCAAAGTATATTAGGTGCCGCTGTCAGCTATGCGACAGGTAACGATGCATTGACGGGTGGTATTTCAGCAGGTGCAGGAGAAGCCACAGCACCACTACTATCTCATTTTCTTTATCAGACTACTGACCCTTCAAAACTAACTGCTGAACAGAAAGATACAGTTAGCGCCATTACTAGTGCCCTTGGTGCTGGAATTGGTCTCACAACAGGCAGTGCTATTAATGCAGCCAATGCCGCTGAAACTAGTAAGGTTGCGGTTGAGGATAATGCTTTATCTCAACGTCAAGTAGATGCTTTCGTAAAATTGATTGAAAGAAACCGTCTTAAAAACGGTAGAAAAGATGATTATAGATATATGAAAGATGTCATCATTCCTGTCATGGCGGACGAGGTGTATAAGAATACTATTGCCCTTGATAATTGTCTAAAAAGCGGCAATCCAAATAACTGTTTACCTGCCTTGCAGAAAAAGTTCTCACAAGTTGATTATAAAGGACTGTTAAAAGAGGCTGGTACAAGTCAAGAAGCATATAATCAAGTTTTGATTTACGCTACACGCAATAAAGACCTTTCAAGCTGTGCTTCAGGCAACAACATTAATGCATGCTCAAACCTAGCAGAGTTTAAGCGGAACTTTGAAGCAGGTATTCTTATAGGCGCTGGGATAGGGAAACCCCTTTTAAAACCCTCTCAGAGTTCTGTGAAAGGAGCTGCTTCTAGCGATAACAATATTGGTAGAAATAATCCAAACTATGATAAGGCTAGACATGACAAAATTAATGATAGACAAAGCGGCGACTATCTAAATCAACAAGCAAGTAAAAACGTTGGTAAAGTCAACTCACCAATTGATTTCGATGGACATATTTTCAATGCTGAAATTAAGAGAAGAGGAGTTGTTGGAGGACACTCGACTGCAACTGGGAATATTAAAGTACTTAATATTACGAAGACTCCTGATAAAAATGGTGTATATGAAGCTAAAGTAGCAATTTCAGATCCTAATAATCCAGGTAAGTATTTACCAAAGACTAATAATAGTGGTAAAGCTACAATGTTCCCTAATAGTTGGACAAAAGATAGAGTTAAAGTTGAGGTCGATGGAGCATATAAGAATAGAATTGTCCACCCAGATCCAATAAAAGCTAAAAAAGATATGTGGTATGGGCTTACACCATCTGGAGTTGCTGTTGAAGGTTATACTAAACCTAAGACAACTGTTTATCCAGTGTATAATCAATAAGGATTAACCAATATGAATTTCAAGTTTTGTTATTTTAAATTCCCTGACTCTGAAAGCTTAAACGCAACAATTTGCCCTAATAATATAGAAGATAATAAAGGGGATTTGATTGCATCATATCTGGTAGATAACGGAGGAGCTTCGCTAGAATCGCACATTAAATATTTGAAAGAATGTTCAACATACCTAGAAAATTCCTTGACGTGCGAAGCAGATATAAGCAGTAATTCATATGGTGCCGATATATGTAGTAATAAGGTAAAAATATGTTTTTTATACAACGAAGATGAAGAGGTTGAAGTAGATCGTCTCGAATTAAAAGAAATTATGGACGCATGGATATTATTTTTAGAAAAAGAGCCAGTGGAAGGATATGAAGAAACTATAAATATAGTATAGAACTAAATTATTAATCCTAAAGCAGTTTTATGTTCTATAGAAAATAAATTTAAGGGTGTTATGAGTATAGCTTTTTATTATTTTAAAAATGAAGATTGGGATAGGCTAATACCATCATGTCGCCCTTTAGATAATAGTAATGAAATGAGAATGCTTTCCTACTATTTATCAGAGTTAGATATTGAGTTTTCAGAAAACATACTAACTAGTTTAGAAGATAAGAACACTAAATTATTCGATATAAGTTCTGAAACTTGGCAAATTGTCGTGGACGGTGATAATGTAATTTTAAGTTCTATATATGATGAAGATAATAACGACTTTAAAGCAACTATCAAAAGAAATATTTTTGAAAAGTTTGTAGTTGCATGGGCTAATTTTTTGAAGCAAGATTCTATTACTGATATCGTTGTTGATTCTTAAAGTCGACAATGACTTCAACAATGAAAGTTCTATGAGCTATATTAGTTTACTGAATAATTATAGTTTAAAACGAATATTAAATACTTTTGGTAGTATGATGATGTGAATTTAGTACCTACTATTGCTTCAAATTATACTTTAGATAATTTTAAGGGCTTGGTCTTTAATTTTTTTAACCCCAACCTTGGCAATGACGTAGACCAAAAATGTTATAATATATATTAAGCTAAAGTCCTTTATAAAAAAGGACTTTAGCTTTTTTATTTCTTGTGAATTATTTATTATACAGCATATTTTTATTAAGTTTATATATTTATAGACACCATATTCATGTTGTATTATGACACCAACCAAGAATTACTTTCACCTACTCCTCTCTCGTCTGTATAATAAATTAATCTGCATAATCAACAATGAGTATGTTTCCTACGCTTAATGTTCTGAAGTATCTAAAGGGTTATGAATATGGATAAAAACACAAAATCTAGGGTTAGTCGTGTACCTAGAACTATTAAGGCAGCAGAAAGGTTTGAGGTGCATAAGTTTGCTATCAGACCATACCAAATATTTTGCGAGCTATTTAGTAGTGAGATAGATATTCCAATCGCCAGACCAGTAATAGGGAAGAAACACTTACTTGAAGTAGTCTCTCAAAATGGCAAGAATCTCTTCTTCGAAGACTTTAAGCTGATGAGTTTACAGGACGATAAAACTACTATCGTTATTCGAAAAGTTAGTATTTCAGAGGCTGAAGTTGAGCGTCGGGCTTGGTTTTATCTTATGTGTGAATTTAAGAATCTAAAGCCTATAAACCCTGTGGTTTTTGAAGCAATAAAAAATAGCATGCCGACTCAAGTGCAATGGGCATTATTTAATGGATTGTTAACTATACAACGTGCTCTAGATCTTAAAAATGTCAAGCGTCACCAATACAACTATCAGCTCAAATTATTTCGTGATCAAAAGGCTCACGAAATCCCTTCATTCTCTAGTCTAATTCAGGAGGCACAAAATGACATTAGATCGAGAACTGCAAATACTGATACCTGATACTAAAGACGTCTATACTGATGATGTTAAGGCCTTCTTCTTAACAGTAGCAAGCCTGGTTTCTAGTCACTTCATGAGCATTATTATGGAGGTTGAAAAACCAATCATTCTTACTTCACAACATCTAAATAAAATACTAGATTCTTATCAAGGTAAGTTAACTAAGCCTGAGTATTTGACTCGCGCTTTCATTGCAAGCACATGTTATTTACCAGTTATTGATATGGATAATCCAAGTGCAGAGTGGCTTTGGGTTGCAAAGCTTTGCCAGCTACAGATTTACTTTGTCCAGAATGATTTGCCCGGACGTATTAGGGAAACTACTACTGAAGCTAGAAAATGGATCGATCCAGCTAACTACAATCATAATCTATGGGAGTTTTGCTATCTAGAGTTACAAGCTGAGACGCTAGAAGGTATGTATCATAATTTTGAAGATCATCGACTTAAGCTTGAAAGCAAAAATGATCCTAAGCTCAAAGCATTCATTAAAATATATCGAACGATTGATTATGCACATAATAACAAATCAAAGATCACTCGCTCATCTTCTGGTAGGAAGCAGATTAGAAAAAGTAAGCTAGATGAGCCAAAAACAGAATACATAGCACAAAGTGATATTGATGATGATACTGATGAATTAGTCGATGTCTTTCATTTTTCTAGAATCGAAGATGATGTTGATATCAACCGAGAGCGTTTGGATGACCCTGTACCTGATTTTATCTTTATAAAGCAAAATACAATAAAAGCGACTGAGAAATACTCAAGCAATCAGATATATCGTAGAACGCGTGCAAAGTTTGCTCACGCTAATAAAAATGAGCGTTTTATTAGTAATAATATTCGGAACTTACCGCTTAGTACTATTCAAAACATATGCTCTAAACTGTGGCAAGAATTTAATATTTTTGATAATGAAGAGCCTAATAGGGAAAAAAAACGCGCGATTGCCTATTTATTGTTGTCTTTATATACGGGTTATTCAGTTACTAGGTTGGCTGAAGATATTGATAACAATGAGAAGAAGATTATTGATATTAGCACCCGAAAAAAGCGATATGACTTTATTATTCATCTCGACATCACTCCATTGCGCATTAAAACAACAGGCATAGAGTCTGTGATTGCTAATCAATTAACGCAATTCAAACTGCCATTACCTGAATCGTTAGGGATATTCTTAACCTATAAAGGCCATCCTGACACTCTATTGATTAATGAAGTTATTGCTGGATTAAAAAGTGAGCTAGAGTTGCCACTATTGAGTCTAGGTAGAATCGAGAAGTCGCTGTATACCGTTATTGTGCATGAGGTCAGTACCACTCAGTTAGCCAGTATTATTACCTCGCGTAACAATAAGAAAAGAGCGGATTTATGGTATAGCTCACATTCTCTTAAAGATGTGAAAGATGTCTATTATAAAGCCATCAAAATAATGACTGATCGTTGTCAAAATAATAGCCTTACGGTAAATGATCATCTGCTTGAGGTTGGATTAAGCGATGATGCAATAGGCAGTCAAAATTGCCCGGATTATCCTATAGTGAGTCTTTTCATAAATCATCTGCGACAAAAAATAGTAACTACTACTAACTATATAGAAAAATTTAATCTTTATAATTTATGGCTTTGGCATATCTCCTTACTGTTAACCTCTATAAGGGCTGTTGAAGGTGCTCCTGGTAAACTCAATCAAATCCACTTAGGCATAGGTTTAGCTTGGATCTCTGATAAAGAGGAGCGAGTAAATGCTGAAAGTCAGCGCTTAGTCCCTGTCTGTGCATTTTTGGTAGCAGCAGTTCAGCAATTCTTAGATTATCTGCAGCAATTCGTTAAAAAATTTGGGCGATTAAACCCTAAGCTAAAATTAGAAATCGATAAAGTATTTATCTCTGAACGTCCGTTATTGAACTACATTGATAAGAAAGGTGTCTTTCAGTCTCTACGACCTGCAATTATTAATAGAGAGCTGGGCGATAATTTTCGTTTTAAAGCTGACTGGACACGTCATGTTGGACAACGTTTTTTGCATGAACAAGGGGTGGATGAAGCGGTTATTCTCGCTATATTTGGTCATGAAATGATGGGGCAGGAAGCTTGGCGTAAAAATTCATCGCTAAGTATCGGTGACATAATATTACATCAAGATGATTACGAACTATTAGCAATCAAATTAGCTCTTAAACAGGTGAACCTATGACAAAGCAATCCCAGAAAGGGCTTTTATATGGGTACGAAAGAAGGACAGCCGAAAATCAGGAAAAGAGAAAAAAGGCTCTACAGCAAACTAAAGAATTATGCCAAGAGCATTGGACAGCCTTTACTAACGAGATTCCTAAAAGTCAATTGGGTGTCATAGCTGATGAGCAAATTTATAATTTGTATGAGGCTATATATAAAGAGATTGAGACAACGGTTCCAGCAAAGTTAATCCCTTCGATTTTATTCGAGCGGTTGCGTTTTTTCGATAAGGTTAATCATTCACGTAAAAATGACGGCTTACCACCATTACCGAAACCAGTGATTGCTTCTCGCGCTCAACGCCCAAAAAACATCAACGAGTTCAATAATTTCTCATATTTACCTACCGCTCAAAGCATTGTCTCTCAAGCATTCGATAAGTGGCAGCAAAAAAATACCTTTTCCTTGCTAGATTGCGTGACCTGGTTCCTCTTTTCACTGGTGAGTTTTGCAGGTTACAACAATGAGAAGGTCATCAAAGCAATTTATGAGTATCTTGATGAAAATAGGTCTATATATCAGGTTTTTAATGACCTACTTATTATCCCTATTAAGGTGTTGTCACCACACTATGGCAATAAAGTTATTCTTATAGATGCAGATAAGGAGGAGGTTTATCAAACTCGGCTGATATTTGTTGATGATATCAGTCGATTATGGTTACTTAAAATACAAACCCAGCGTCAGCAACAAGAGGGTTTTCCAAAATACCATCAAGTCATAAAAAGACTGGGTGAGTTTACGAAAGAAAATTTCACAGTTAAATCAACTTATAAATCAAAGTATCTAAAAGTTGTTCCTATTTATTGGCAAACTTTGCCTGAAGTCCGTTTAGATATGCAATTATTAGAAGTGCTGGTGGGTCAACAAAATCAGACCTCAGTATCAGAGGAGCATTTGCTCCAGTACTTTCAAACGATTAAAACGCCTAAAGTGATAATAACCGATGAGCATATTAGCAGGTTGGTCATTGAGGCGAGCAATGAGACTTCCTCAAAACCCTTTAAAGCTGAGAGGTTTAAGTCTGATGCCGTTAAAGAAATACGAGCCATCCTTAGTGGTGATAGGAAAAAAGTTAGAGAACAGTTAGAGACTTTACTTAGCCAAGGTTTATATCCAAATCAAGAGCGGCTGGTTAAATGGATGGTTGACTTGTTTGTGAGTGGAAATAAGATTAATACTTTGAAGCGATATTTATCTGATGTGGGTAATGATTTTATTGCAAGTACTCGTGATACAGAGTTTTTAGGTTGGAGCAAGCATGATTATCACTATATTTATAATGACATTCTTGCAAATAAAAACCAAAATAGAGTAGGGTTTACGACCACCATTATATGTTCCCTCCATAGCTCGCTAAAAAAGCATTATCAAGCATCTGATATTGACTTGAAGGGTGGGGGTGATCCACAAATTGTATCAAGCTACTTGATCCCTAGCCATGTCTATCAACTTATTCAAAGTTGTGTTTCTGCTCAAGAAGAATTAAGCGATTATAACCAGCAAGTGCTTAATGTCGTGATAACACTGCTATATCGCACAGGAATGCGCATCGGTGAAATACTTGGACTTCAAGTCAAAGATATTGAATACGATAACCAGGGTTTTAATGAATATAACATTATTGTTCGCTCCAACGCGCATCGCGATTTAAAGTCAGATGATGGCACTAGGCGCATTCATTTATCAGTGTTGCTCTTGATAGATGAATTGGAAGTTTTTAAACGGTTTTTTAAGCTAAAAAAAGAGCAGTCCTCTCGCTATTTATTCACTTTAGAGTATCAGTCAGCAGCTCTGTCTAGACACAGCATCGAACAGCCTGTGAGAAGGATACTGGCAAGTACCTCTTATAGTGATATGACGCTACATAGCTTTCGCCACAACGCGATATCAAATATGGCTATAATTATTAGATGCAAGCCAGAACTTGCCATGCATTTTACAGATTACAGCGAAGCGCAAATTGAAGCTATTAAGCATCAGTTTTTGGGTAAGGTACGCAAGATATCGACAAACTATTGGGATGCGTTGATGGAGTTTGCAGGCCACGCTGACTTAAATACTACTTTTAGCTCATACATCCACACAGCTGATATCATTGCCAGTCACCAATTGCAAGAGGCTAAGTTGACATTGCCTTTGAGTGTTGTAAATAAGTTGATTGGTGGCAGTCGTATGGACCTAAAGCAACACAATAAAAAAGCTTTAGATACTAGAGCGAATACTGTTAACCTCAATCAAATCAGAAAATACATCAATAATAAGATTGAACATGAGGAGCTTTTAACCACCCCTAATGTAAGTAAAGCACCATTAAATCAGGGTAATGATGAGATACCAATAAAGCATCATTCGGCAGTGTTTGGACATTATAATCGTGAAATGGTTGAAAAGCTTTTGTATGACATCGAGGAGGGGCAACTATTAGGTGAGGCCAGTGGTTTAAACTTTAGATACGATGATGCACTGATGGTTTATGAGCGTGCAGTGAGCTTAGTACAAAACATTGATGGGAGTTTAAGTAATAAGCTTATCCCAAAAACACGTAAACAAAGGTCTGAGCATATTCTTATTGCGCCAACGCCTCTTCATTATCACCAGGAGAAAGCATTAGTTAATTTGTGTTTTGATAACCTTGAAGAGCTATATAAAACCAAAGAGAGTAGACGTAAAGTCAAAGAAATGCTGAACGTATTTTATGACAAGGTAAATACATCAAAAAGTGAGATGCGCTTTACGTTTCAGCAGAAAAAGCTGTTTTATAAGTATTTAAATGTCATGTGTCTGATACTACCGAGTAAGCACTGGCGAGTTAATATCACCTGTATTAAGTCAGAGTCTTATGTTGATGATAAGAAGAAGAGGATAGTTAAGTCTTTCGTAGATGAAAAAGCTAAAACTAAAGAAATTGAGGGCTTTAAAAAAGATAAACCTAATTTTCATGGTGAGCTTAAGGATATTGATACTTATAACGGCTATTCACTGTCTGTCATCAGCCCGATTAAACAACAAAATAACAAAGGTGGGGACTATTCCTCTGCATTGATGAGGTATGTGTTGCACTTGATGTTGATAGTGGAGGGGTTGAGTCACTGACAAAAACCAAATTCATCTCTACGGCTCATTCATTATGGCTTGATGTGTCAAGGGTAGACTGGAATTTACCATCGTGTTTCTTTATTCAAGTCTATCAAATAGTTAAAGTGCAGTGATACATCAAAGTAAATACATCATCAAAATGGAATGTCATCATCGATAGGGTAATCTGGCATCACAGTCGGTTTTGGTAGCTTAGTATGCTGAGCTATAGGTTTAACAACTTCTGGCTTTTGCGTATCAGTTCTGCTGGCATGCCCAAGCATCTGCATGCTACTCGCATAAATTTCGGTAATGTAGCGGTCTACACCATTGTTATCTGTCCATTTTCGAGTACGTAGACTACCTTCGATATATACTTTGCTGGCTTTATTCAAGTATTCAGCAGCTACTTCTCCTAGGCGGTTGAACAGCTTGATTTTATGCCATTCTGTTGATTCCTTTGATTGACCAGCTGCATCTGTCCACTGACTCGAAGTAGCGACAGAGATGGTAGTGACACGATTACCATTAGCGAATTGATGAACTTCTGGCTCAGCACCTAAGTGACCGATAATGATTACTTTGTTGACGCCTCTCATGGCTGTCCCCTTATTAAGATTTGATGATGAAGTTTGTTTTTAATACAGTCAGGCAGACAGTATTTAGCTACTAACCCATGACATCATGGCCATACGCTGGGTAGAGGTATGTTGGTTCCAACAGGCTTGTGTGACACGGTACATCTGATAAGTCATATCCCAGCACTCATCATAAAAATTGTCAGCAAAGTCCATTTCTTGACGCAGTATGCGAAAACCCGTTTGTGCGTTGGCGTATCTTGGGCAGGTGGCAAATAGGAAGTTTTTGCCTGTACAAGACATCATTTGCTTCGCTAGACTCGGTAATGTCTCCTGCACTGTCTCTATATCTATGACATTAGACAATAGATGAAAGGTCTCTTTGCATTCACTATTTAGTGGAATTAGCGCATTATCAAGTGTGCGCTGCTGACAATGTATAAACACCTGCATGCCATATGCTTTTGCTAGTCGCTCAATTAAGAGCTTAGCGATGTCCAAACTGACTTTAGAAGGCTCAATGAGATGTACTTCAAGCGAGCTTTGTTGTGCAACCCCTTTTTGTGACAAATAATCCATAAATGCTAATGTCGCTACGCCTTGACCACAGCCATAATCCACCACGCGTATATTTTCTTGTGGCTCACTGGTAACGTCGATCGTTTGAGACAATAAATACTGCATACTTTGATGATGCTGCCAGCCATAAGCGACAATATAGAATATGGCTTCTTTTTCAGAGACAAGAGCATTCGTTGCTCTATTAGTGCGATGAGAAAAAGCACTATAGCTGAGGTTATGATCAGGGTTTTGATGAAAGTAGTTCACCATATTTTGATAGTAATCGGAAAAGCCACCATCCATAGATTCGCTAGCTTTATCGATTTGGATCTGAAGTTGATTTGACATAGTCATTATCCTTATGGCGGTTGTTTGATGTACTGATTATCAACTTTTTTTGATGACATCTCATAAAACGACAAGCTTGCGGACAATGTATAGGTTCAGCCACACAAAAAAGCCGTCTATCAGTGATAGACGGCTTTTTGATAAAGATTTTTTACGATTAAATCCTTAAGAGTCAGGGAACGTTTCAGACCGAACTAGTAATGGATATCACGCTACTTGATGAGTCTTAATCCCTCATGAATCAGGGAGTGTTTCAGACATTACTCAGTGCGGTGTCTTTGTTCGTATGGAGTCTTAATCCCTTACGAGTCAGGGAACGTTTCAGACATGGAAATTTAGCAAACAGCTAACTACCATTGTGTCTTAATCCCTTACGAATCAGGTAACGTTTCAGACAATCTTTGGCACCGTTGGCAAATCTGCCAAGACGTCTTAATCCCTTATGAATCAGGGAGCGTTTCAGACCCAAATCGATCAGTGACCATGACGGCGTGTCGGTCTTAATACCTTACGAATTAGGGAGCGTTTCAGACTGTACAAAGATTTTTTTATCAATAAAATCAATGACTTAAATTCATTAATTTAAAAAACAAAAGTTGATAATTTTTTGATCAACTTTTCAATGAAAATTGTATAAATAATAACCGATTATGCGTCTGAAAATTTTAAATAATGACCAATATCTTCGTCAGATAGCGTCTGAAACCATCTCTAATTGCTTAGGGATGTGAGGGTTTTAAACTCACCGGTTAATCATAATGGATGTGCCAGATAAGTGCAAGATGATAGAGCGATGTTATCAGGGTGTTAGGCGCACATTATTATAGTGTCATTTCTCCTATATCACTAAATAGTATAATATCATCATTATGTTTACTGATGACAAACGATTTCTCAAGTGGCTAAACTTCATATATACGCAGGTCATCCTCGTTAGGATGAATAATATTCTGCATTGCAATTATAAAACTATCCATGCGTTTAGTCGTCATATGGCCATAGTAGACAGAATACTTTAGCTGCAAGAACTGATTGCTAATCAAGCGCTGTAAACGTTGCAGTCTGTTATTTTCGCTGATGTCATAAGCAATAATGAAATAGGTCTTTTTAATAGACAATCTAGTGTATTGATAGATTAGTATTCCGGTTTGTAAAGAGTATAGCGTTATATCAGTGTTTCATAAGCTTGAAATAGTGGCGGTGGCGCTTCAGGGTGATGACTGACAAAAGATAATGATGGCTGTAGTAATGTGGTTTCTGGATAACGATGTAGTCGATTTTGTTAGAGCCACTCATGACTGAGGGCTATTTTACTTAAGGTTGGACGTAACGCAGTAAAGGCTTTATAGAATTTACTGCGTCCAGACTTTAGTAGCTCACACGGATAGCTATTATCGTCGGCCATACTAAAATCTATTGAGTGTAAAATATTCTGATGAAATAATTGCCAAACCCAAAAATCAATAGTATTGCGTTGTAGCTCTACAACGTTATAGGCTAGAGATTTTCTACAATAGCTTGGACTAGGTTATACTTATCAAAATGTTAGCTAACCAGCACAATAAAAGTATTTTATAGAAAAAAGTGTTTTCGAACGGATAATCTTAATTTTAGTGGTAACATAACAACTGTCGGTAATCGTAATCACTGCTTAAGATTTATTTTTAGTTGAAATGATTAAGCTACAAATTACTGTGTACTAAGAGGATATGTAAGCCTATTTCTTTAATGTTAAATAGATTTAGTAAGTATAAAAAACAAAGCTAATGCTTGGTTTTTTTTATATTCTTTCTTTTTTGTTAACATAACTCAAAGCAGTTAAAAGTTTATAATTCGATTCATCTGCTCACAATTTTCTTAACAACTTTAAGAGAAGTATGAGTAATTACTTAAAAATAACAGCAGTTGCACATAAATTAACTCTAAAACCATATATTAAGTAGTCACCATGGAACTCATAAATTATATCAATTCGCTTCACAATCTTAATGCTTCAGGTACAAACAGTCTTGCGGAATCTCAAGCCAACTCATCTTACTTTAAAGATATATATCATCCTTTTCCCATTGTTGAGTCTTTAAAATCCATTATTTCCAAAGATCGTGATGCTATCATCATTCTCACCGGTCATGCAGGGGATGGCAAATCTACAATAGCATTCGAGTTACTGAGAGAGCTAGGTAAAGAAGAGTATCCACAAGGCTATCAATTCAAAGAGCATGAATATCTCGAAAAAAATGAATTGAATGTAATCAAAGATATGAGTGAACTAAGTTTAGAGGATAGAAGAAGTTGGTTAAGCAAAGCATTTAACTCATCAGGAAATTGGTTGATTGTAAGTAATACAGGCCCTTTATTAACTTCAATAGCCAGTTCTTTGAGGAAGACTAACTGGACTTCTAGTTTTAAGGCTCATCAAATAGAATCTAAAATACTAGAGTTTCTTGATAAAGATATTGCTATTGAAGATATAAGCAACTTGAGACTAGATGACGTAAACTCAAAAGCATTTTATATTGTCAATATTGCTAAGTTAAATAATATAGAAGTAGCCTTGAATATCTTTAAAAATATTATCAACCATCCAGAATGGGAGCAAATTATACAAGAGCATCCCACTCATCCTATTAGTATCAATTATTGCACTATCAAAAATCACTATCAAGATGTTGAAGAAAGTATTCGCTTAACATACTTGTATTTATTAAATTATGAAAAGCGCATGACTCTGCGGCAGATGTTAGCGCATCTAAGTGTTTCTTTGACTGCCGGTATGAGCATATCAGATGATGAGATGCCATTTAAAAATAATGCTGAAACTCTGTTGTTTAGCGATACTTTTTTCGGCTACATTGGTAATAGGATTTGGCATAAAGCAAAAGACTTGAAGGCCATAGACCTAGTTTCTCGAATTCATGCTGGCAAATATACAGGGATAGAAATTGAGAACTTTATTACAGATGAGAGCAACTTTGAGCTAGTCAAGGAGCCTTTAAAGTCTATTATTATAGAATATATCAATAACGATAAGAAAAGCGAATCCCATTACGAGAAAGCGACCTTACGTAGAATTCTATTTATGTATGGTATTAACGAGAATAAAAATACAAAGTCTCTGTTTTTAGGTTCTACTAGCATATATAAATTCAATAATTGGCAAATAAATCCTGAGAGTTTTAATGATGAATCCCGAAGAGTTAAGAGGCTATGTGAGAAAGCATTAAACTTGTTTTATTCGGGTTCAGATGATAAGGATAATATCAATATCACGCTAAAGCGTTCAGATTCTTCAGTATTTCAAATCGCTCAATTAATGGTTTGTAGTATTGCTAAAAACTCCTTTCGCATTGATTACGATAATCAAAAACAGCTGCCTTTTATACACTTAAAAAAATCAAAAGATTCAGAAAATGTTCGCTTAGACTTAAGCTTACCACTATTAGATTACATTGAAAATATTGTGATTGGAGATGTTACCGAATCATTAAACCCTATCTATAAGACTCAGTTAGAACGTTTTAAATTAAGCCTTATTGATTATGCTCAAGACGTTGATGATGATGCAATTACTTTGGTCCGAATGAAGTCTGATGAGAGTGTTAATAAATTAGAAATATATTTCGAACAATCAGGTGATCACAAGATTATTAGAATGGAAGGGTAGTAATGACTGATATTAATGCGATTCAATTTCCTAGTGCTAGCTTTAAAGCTGACAGTAAAACCAATATTGCTATTCAAGTCTATGGTAGAAGATTCTTAGCTGACCAAACTCCTATAGAGTATTTATCAGAATTTCTTTTAGTCTTTCATTCTAAAAAGAGTGAAAAGAAGGTAACTACTGATGAACTCAAAATGAATCAAAGTGAAAACTCATTTAATGTTAGTGAAGATAGTAGATATTATTTTCCAAAGTCTAGACTTCCTCTTAAACTCTTTAGTTTTTTTAGTCAATCAAAGCTGGATACGCGTCACCCTATTCATCAACAATCTTTTTTAGACGCTTTAGATGAGTTAGGAGCTAAAACTCAGCGAGGTCTGTCTGATGCTGAAAAAAATAATTTGGTAAATACACTACAAAATTTGCTATATGGCTTTGTTGGTATTGCTAATAACCGAACGTGGTCTACTTATAGCTTTATGCCAATCACCCCTAGTTTTCTTGGAAGAGAAGTAACCTGGCCACATTCTTCTAAAGAATATGGAACTTGGTCAGACAGCGCTGAAGATTTCCAATTAGACCGTCATAATTTCATGGCTCGAGGTGGAGAGGCATTATTTTTACAAATAGCGTTTTTATTCACTAACGACATGGCTATTAAATCAACATTACAGAAAATTGAACAAAATGCTGCTTATCAACATTTAGAATTTAATTTGCCAAATTTAAAGCAGAAGCTTGAGAATGCGTTAATACAGCTATTAAAAGATGAAACTCATCAATTAGAAGAAATCTGCCACTTTGTAGAAAGCACCTTAAGTGAATACGATATTGAAGACAACGATAATCGTTCAGCTACCTTGGCAACTATTCCGAAGAGCTATATTATCGAAGGCTTTTTATTCGCTAATGAAATGCTCAATTTACTAAGCTCTAAAATAAGCAAGCTTGAAAAAATCGAGCTCTTGCAGCAGCTTTGTGTACTTCAAGTTTTACGCTCTATCATGGCTCGTTCTACCCAGATTGATCAAAATAATCACACAACTGAAAACTATCACGGAAATTACGCGTGGATTGTATGCAATCCGAGCGCGACTACTAAAGACAATGTAAGGAAACTGGCCGAATCTTCTTTTAGTAAGTCTGAAGAAATTGTTTATAGAGTGATGCGCTCAGTTGGCAAAGAGAAAAATCTAAAATCAAGCGATTATAGGCAAGTTGATAAACATAGCTCGGATGTATTTAGAAGGATGTCAAAAAATATAGGATTAGTAATTCCACAGAAAGGTTCGGGACAACGTTTTGTATTAACACCTAGTCTAATAAGATTGTTTGTATATTCTCTAATTGAAAGTGGCACACGTATTAAACTTAATGATTTTTTGAGCAGAATTTATACCCATTTTGGTATTGCTATAGAAGGTCAACAGATTCAAGAGGCTATTGCCTGGCAATTAGAGCGTAATGATGACTCAGTACTTAATATAGATGTTAGCTGGGTAGAGGAAGGTCTGAAGCAGTCTGGATTGTTAATCGAGCTATCAGATGCTATTTCAATAGTTAATAACCCTTAAAGTTTATCCAGATCACTGATTACTCAGCCTCAGCTATTAAATAAAAAATAAATGATTAAAGAAGAAATAATTATGACCCTTTCAAGTAAATTGTTTTTATCTGCTTATACTGATTATTTAAAGGATACTATTGATAATTCATTGATCCATGCTGGTGAAACTAGAATTATCACTCAAAGCTTAATGCCTAATCAAGCACTATCAATTTTTGAAAAAATAACAACATCATACCCTGCAAGTGTTTGTGGATCATATCTAAGGGTTGCTCATGGCTTAGTTAAGCATTGGCAATCTTTGAAACTAAATAGTAATGATATGGAAGCTTTCACTAGACTAAGACTCAATTCATGGCTAGATGAAGAGGATAAGCTAACTTGGTATCGTAATAGAACCACTATTGATGAGGGCGTTGAAAGACTATTGGTTCTACTAGTAGGTATTGATCATACAACTGATAAAGGTGGACTCGCGGATTTCTTTGTTTGTACAAGTAACAAAGTTTGGGATTCATTAGAAGGTAATTACAATAAATGGTTGAAGGAAACAGCTGAAAACGAGGGTCTAACGCTTGGAGAACAACATTATAATCAGTTAAACGATTATTTAATGTTAATAGATAGTCTAGTACCTCTGACATTGAGTCAAAAAGCAGACCTACTTGAAGAATGGTTAGCGAATTACTCTTCAAATGACGAGTATAGTGAAGACTACGATGGTCTGTTATGCAGTTTATTCTCAAGCTTAACTAACTTAGGTATTCCTTATCTACGTGTTGAGAATGATATAAAGTTGTTTAAGAGTAAAAAAGGTCATCAATACTTAAAAGCTGCTCATCAATTTATTTCTCATCGCCTATATAATCAAGGTAGTAGAAAAACAAAAGACCTTGATAAAGTTAGAAAATACTTACTGGAAAATTCTGAAGTTAAAGTATCTGATATATCAGGTACTAAAATAGATGTTGATCTCTATTTTTCTTACATAGAAAATTTCATCCTTAATGCAGATAACGATTGTAAGTCAAAGCTCATCGAAACAGACTTATTGCCTGTATTAAAAGCTTTAAATATAAAAGAAGAAAAGGAAGAAGCCTCTTCTAATACAAGCATACCTTCTTTTAATTGTCATAGCTTTGAGGCGGTATGTAAAGGTTTAAATTTTTCTTTAGAAAGATTTAGTAATGAGCATCAATCTCGTAGTATTTCGCTAATTACTATTAGAGTTAAACATTTTCAGCACGATTTCAATAGTAAAGATGCTCAAAATAATAATATAAATAAAGATGAGCTGGCTAGGTCTGTATTGAAAGGAGTGTTGGGTGGTATAGAGGGTTATATCGGGAACTTAGATTTAGCGATAGAAAATTGTGTTGTAGAGTTTTTACCACTTAATGAAGATACTACCTATCGTTCGTCCACCTCAAATCCACATGTGGTTTTTGAAACAAAGATAACTGGAGAAAGTACTCAAGTATATCTCTTTAAATGGAAGCTATCAGAGTTTCAGATCGAGCGGTTACATGTTCAACTCGCAAAAACAATACTACAAAAAATAGAGACTAATAAAGGCTGTCTTTTACCTATATTAGTAATGAATAAACAAATCTATCAAGCAATTTACCATGCTTCAAATCAAGAAGAGGCTTGTCGCTTAACAAGTCTAGGCTTGAGTGATATGAAAGTTATTGATATTTTCAAAGATTATGATTTTTCACAAGCTGAAGGTATTCAGTTATCACTTCAAAATTTAAGCAGCACTTATATACGTTTACTCGAGTGCGTTATCGATGAAGGATTATATGTTGCCAGACATCAATCTCAAATACTTTTAGATGCATATAGCTCCGCATTAGAAGAGATAATGACATCTGAAGCTTATATTGCACAAGATATTAAAGAAAAATTCTATTATGGTTTCTTTATGACTGAGAATCTAGGTCATAGTGGCTTTAATGCAATAGAGGGAGTACTAATTAATGCTTATCATCCAGCAGTATTTGAATTAGTCTCTGCCCAGATAGATTTTATTACTTTTGCTGTTTCTGATATCTATAGTGATTCAAACTATATATTTAATAAAAATGGTATTGATGATGTTTTTGTTCAGTCTGAGATTGAAACACCAATCCTTGCGCTAAAACAAAAACAGGGTATTAGTACTCATGCGAAGTCTTTTGGTTGGCTGCATTATATTGGTAAGCCACTTGATGATAATATCGACTTATCTGTACAGGCTTTGCTGAAAGAAAGCGATGATGATGAAGATACTCAGGATGTGCAAGCTATTACTCCTGAAGAAAGCATTGTTTATAACACGCTCAATGATTATCAAAAGGTCTACTCTCATGCAAAAGATGGCCTACGTATATTGGCAACAAATGTAACGAACCTACCCTCGTTGCTAGCTGGGGTGACAAAGTATTGTCAGGATTCTCTAATCAAAGACCTAAATCGCATTCATTATTCATTACATATTTCTGTCTATACCATTGGCTTATCCAAATTAACTGCAGTAAATACATTAAAGAATTGGCAAGAAGATTTAGTCGACAAGTTTGCTAAAAAGGATAAGGTTATAGAGTTAAAAATTAGCCATTTTAACTCTGAGGTAGGGCATATTAAGAAAAACTTAGATTCAATACTTGAAATGCAAGATGCAACCGGGCTTGGTTGCTTTGACATGGTGTTTAATTTTAGCTTTTTACAAAATAGAACTTATGGTAAAACTGATCCAGCAGCCACTATATCCTTGCAGTCAAATGAGGATCGTAGCTTAATATTTCCAATTATCTACTATCCAAAACCTATTATCCAACAACAAGACAACCTACGTGAACTACGCCTTAGTCAGCGACAGATTGCCATCCAATCTAAACACGCAAACTTGACTGCTAACCTTGAAGTATCCAATCGAAGTGAAAATGAGCAGTATTTTGTAGTATCTAAAATGGAATATGAGCAAGCTGATATTGAGTTTATTGAAACTCTACATCAGATATCGCAGTGGGTAGTCAATATTGATGAATACTTTGATTATAATTTACTGCAGAAAGGTGATAATGAAAATCATAAAGTCGTCAGCTTTAGTTCTGGTTATGGTCATTATGGCGAGCTAAATGTCACTTTATCAACTGCACATAACGCCCAACAGAAGCTTAAGGAAAGTATATATAACCATATTTCCGGTATCATGCATTATCTTCATAAAGAGACATTATTACAGTTAGTTGATGAGATATTACGTCTGAATGAATCTTTATCAGGTGTTGCTAACATTAAAGCGGTTTTAGGAAATAACGAAGCGGTAAGAAATTTGTATGGCTATGCGTTGTCTATCAAAGCAATTCCTCCATCAAAGGATTGTCTAATTAGCCAGTGGATACCTTTAGATGCATGCCAACATTGGTTCAAATTACAAGATAGTTATAATAGAGCAGACTTATTGCAGTTATCACTGACATTAGATCAAGATAATAAGCCTATATTAAGTGCTCATGTTGTCGAAGCTAAAATTGGCTCGCCAGATTTGGTAAAAAAAGCTGAAGATCAAATTGAAGCCAGCATACATTACCTAAGTAAGCTATTTGCACCAAAAGACAGTAATAAAAGTAATAATGGCTATAATAGAAGATATTGGTGGGGACAGCTGCATAGGGCTTTAGTAATACGCTCGCACATCAATCAGTCAGAAGCCGAAGAATTGAATATTGCACTTGAACGATTAAGTGAGGGTGACTTTACAATTCATTGGACATCCAGTGTAGTGATATGTCATACCGAGGATAATAGCAATGATTCTGTAGTAATAGAAAAATTCTATACGGATGAGTTTAATAATCTAGAAGAGGCTTCACAGAAATATTTTGTTAGACAGTACTCAGAGGTCAGCTTTGAAAGAACTATTCTAAACCATCTTTATTCAGAAGGTTTGTTGAATTCCAAGACAGAAACGATAAGTCTAAACTATAGTAGCGACAATGACGTAAAGCCTATTATGACAACGCCAGCTATAGATATGAGTGGTGAAGATGGTTCCAATTTAGATAATATGTCTGTTACAGAACCAACATTAATTCAGTCGACAACCCAAGTTAAAGTAGCAGAGACTTCAGAGACTTCAGAGACTTCAGAGACTTCAGAGACTTCAGAGACTTCAGAGACTTCAGAGACTTCAGAGACTTCAGAGACTTCAGAGACTTCAGAGACTTCAGAGACTTCAGAGACTTCAGAGACTGTGGATGTTGTTGCAGATAGAAAAATAGTAATCGGTACAGAAGGAAGAAAACAAACTCCAATCTATTGGGAATATAATCACAAAAAGCTAAGCAACCGTCATTTGCTTATTTTTGGCTCTTCGGGGTCAGGGAAAACGTACGCCATTCAGTGCTTGTTATCTGAATTAGCATTAGCAGGTGTTTCTTCTTTTATTATTGATTATACAGATGGATTTTTGAAGCATCAGTCAGAGTTTATATATCAAGATGTTTGTAAGCCGCAAGAGTATTTTGTCATACAAGATCCATTGCCCATCAATCCATTTAAAAGTTACTCAACAGAAATATTTCCGGGTAAAATTATTGTAGAAAGACCTTTCCAAGTAGCGATTAGAGTGAAAAATATTCTAAACTCTGTATATACAGACTTTGGAAGTCAGCAAGTCGCAATTATTGATAAGGTACTTGAAGCTGGGCTAACAGCTAATCCCAATTATAATTTAGAAGGATTTGTTGAGGACTTAGAAGAAGAAGGTACGCGGGGCGAAAGTGTTGCCAATAAAATTCGTACCTTAGTAAAAATGAATTGTTTTGATAATACTGCACCTACTAACTTGTATGAAGATGAAGTACGTGATAAACATGCTGTACAAATTATTCAGCTCACTCAAATTCCTAAAGACCTACAAAGGATCATCACTGAGTTTATTTTGTGGGATTTATGGGCATATGTACAAAAACATGGTCACAAGAATAAGCCCATCACAATTGTTTTAGATGAAATGCAAAACCTTGACCATAGTGCAGACTCCCCAATTGATAAGCTTCTTCGTGAAGGTAGAAAATTCGGTATCAGTTTGGTTTTGGCAACACAGACGGTTAGTAATTTCACTAATGAACAAAAGGATAGATTGTTTCAAGCTTCTACAAAGCTATTTTTTAAACCTGCAACTACAGAAATAAGCAGTTTTGCTGATTTATTATCTAAAGTACATCCTGAACTAAGAAAAAGTGACTGGATTGAACAGCTGAATAGTCTTGAAAAAGGTCAGTGTTTCTTTGCAGGTTATGTTGACGATGGAAGAGGGCAGTTTAAGGAAGTCGTAAGAAAATTGGATATTACTGCTCTAGAAGAGCGTGGCTTTACTAGCTATATCAGTGATAAGCAATCTGATTCGTTTTTTGTGTGTATATGATAAAAAATTAGATGCTTTACTAGATAACTTAAGTTATTTAGTATAGCTTCCAGTTCTAATAGGAAAGCACACAGCATTTTTGTGTGCTTTTTTACAATTATATTTTTAGTAGAATGATTCTGTTATAACTTAAAGTAATTGGTTGATATAGAAGAAATTCAGCTAAGCCTTTTAGCTTCAGCTATTAGTATTTCTACTGCCTTATGAATATCCTGAACCGTAGTCATTCGTCCGATGCAAATTCTAAATGTACATTCAGCGACTTCTTTTGGCACGCTCATCGCTTTCATGATAGGCGAGTATTCACGATTCAAACCATCACAAGCAGATCCAAGTGAAAAAGCAATATGTGGTTGCACATTGTTCAAAAGTTGCATGCTATCAATGTTCTCTATCGCTAAGTATAAGTTACCAGGATGGCGTTCATCCAAGTCACCAAATACTCTGACCGTAAGCGCTTGGTTCAAACCATTTAGTAAGGTGTCTCTCAGCTCTCTCAATCTCAAAGCTTCAGATTCTTTACACTCATCTAATACTCTTGCTGCTTCAGCAAATCCAACAATTAGAGGTACAGGCAGTGTTCCCGCGCGTAGACCGTCTTGTTGACCACCCCCAGAAATCATAGGCATAAATTCTGGATGCTGTAGGTGCTTTGAGTAAAACAAACCAATACCCGATGGACCATATACTTTATGAGCTGATAGTGTCAGAAAATCTACTTCTAAGTCATGACAAATGATATCAAGGTAACCTGCTTGTGAGGCATCTACATGTAACATAGCATTATAACGCCGGCATAGCTCAGCAACTTGATAGATAGGCTGGTTTGTTCCTATAACGCCATTGGTCATCGTGCAAGAAACCCATAACACTTTATTTTGCTCAAATTTAGTCTGCATATCTTTTAAATCGATAACACCGTCTGATTTGATGTCCACATAAAGTAGTTTGAGACCATGTTTACTAGCAGCTATCTCTAATGGGTTCAAAACAGATTTATGTTCTAAGTGACTAGTTAGGATAGTATCTGCTTGCGGACTCATTCTTTCGGCAATAGGAATGCCTGAATAGATGGCTAAATTATTGGCTTCAGTCGCTCCTGAAGTAAACAACAGTTCTTCCTCAAAGCAGCCATATATATTGGCGAATGTGGTAAGGCTATCACTGACTAATGTTTGTTTGTTCCACCCAAAAGAGTGTCCGTCTGAATGAGGGTTTCCAGGCTGAGACCATATATCTTGCATAGCTTTAATAACTGATATATCGCATGGGGTATGTGAATTATAGTCTAAATATATGTTTTTCATGATGTTTTCATTATTTATTTATATGGGGTTGTCTATAAGACGAAAAGAGGAGAATCTCATTACATGAAGATAGTAACATGATATACTTCTGCATTGGAGAGTTGTTCCAATGCAGAAAGCAACTATGCAAGTTTATTATAAATTATATGGATTGATTGAAAATTATGCGTTACTTTGCATCTTTGATAGATAATATAAAACCAACTCTTTCAGGCCATGATACCTTCCCATTAAGATATGGCTGGTTAAAAAAAGTTCATGATCAAATTGCACTACAGCCAGACGCTGAAGAAATCGACAACGTTTTTTCTCAAGATACCGCTATTGCTGATTTTGGTGTTGGTAAAAATATGTTGAATGCTATGCGATTTTGGTCAACACAAACGGCTATGATTATAAGAGATAACAGCGCTTATTATAATACACGGCCTACTACGATAATTGATGAAATTTTGAAAAACGATATTGTAGATGCAACTAAGCAACTCAATTCTTTCTATAACTCTGAAAATATTTTTGCTGATCATGGTTTGGACCCTTATCTAGAGTCGCCTTCTACTATTTGGCTATTGCATTTATGCCTTGTCACAAACCCTAATTTAATGACTTATTATTGGCTGTTTAATATAAACACAAAGTCAGAGTTAAGCCGCGAAGAATTTTCTAGATTATTAAAAGAGTTTTTTAAAGACCATGGTTTATCTGCTCCTTCAGATTCAACAATAAAAAAAGATATTGAATGCTTGATTCAAAATTACACAACGAAAACTCGTAAAGCGACTGATGATTTTGAAAATGTATTAGAAGGTCCGCTAGTAGAGCTTGGGCTATTGACCCGTGTCAATAAGCAAAACATTAGAGCGCTAAGAGGTGAGAAGAACTCTTTGACACTGCATGTTTTCATTTATGGATTAATTAACTGTTGGCGGATTCATAATGGGGCAGCTGATACCTTGTCACTAGAGATGTGCACTTATGATGAATGCTCTCCAGGTCGGGTATTCATGTTAGATGAAGATGCGATTATAGATTATGCAGAGCAATTACAAGACTCTAAATATTCGCTGGCTTGGACTCAGTCTGCTGGGATTCGCCAATTTCAAATAACTGATGGTAGTAGTCTTGATGCCATTTTTGAGCAATGCGTAGAAAACATGCGAAATGAAGACTATAGCCACTAATAGATCCTGAAAAATATTTAATTACCATATTTTTAATAAATTAATTATAGAGTTATAAATAGTCATGAATAATAGCCCTAATTTAGACAACTACCTTATTGACCACATCGAGCGGAACCAATATTTTCAGCGGTCTATCAATATCTATGCTGATAGCAACGACAAAGGTCCTATCAGTAACTTTTACTGTACTGCTTCCTATGAACAAATTCTAATGAATATGATTAGTCATATAAAGGGTGGACAGACAGCGTTTACTTGGACAGGCCCTTTTGGATCTGGAAAATCTAGTTTAGCTTTATTTCTACAGGGCCTAGTAAATGATGATAAAGATATTGTTGAAATCGCATCTTCTAAGTTAAGCAAAAAAAATAAGACTGCTATTGTTAGACACTTTAACTCGGAAGGCCAACAATGGAAAACGCTTAACCTAACAGGTCAGACGATAGCGCCAGAGCAGATATTTAGAAATGCACTCGGATTACCCTCAAGTGCAGATGCGAAGGATGTTTTAGAGGCATTAGATAGCTATATCGATGATCAACAACGCCTTATTATTTTTATTGACGAGCTAGGTAAGGTGTTTGATGGTGCGGCTAAGAGTCATCGTCCAGATGATATTTATTTTCTACAACAGCTTGCTGAATTTGTGAATAGAACCAGTGGAAAAATACTTCTAATTGGCATGTTGCATCAATCTTTTACAGCTTACGCGCGCCAAGCGACTGCTAAGACGCATAATGAATGGATGAAGATTCAGGGTAGGTTTGTCGATTTTGCCATTACATTATCAGTTGAAGAGCAGATCTATCTGATTGGTCAAGTCATCAATATAACTAATGAACAGTTAGAAAAGCACAAAGACAGCGCTGAGTTTACTGCCCAAATTCAGTCGCTAGTGGCTAATATTGCTAATTACCGCCAAACCAACTCTGAGAGTTTAACCCAGCTATTAAGTGATGTATTTCCTCTACATCCGCTTGTGGCAATTTTGCTATGCAAGTTGTCTCAAAAGAACTTTGGGCAAAATCAGCGTAGCATCTTTTCTTTCTTAATGTCTTCTGAACCGAACGGTTTTGGCTATTATCTGAAAAATACTAAGTTAGAAGAGTTTGCCTTATTTAAGCCGCATAAGTTCTGGGATTATCTAGATAGTAATTTAAATAGCGCTATTATTGCCTCTGAGTACAGTAAACAATGGCTGCTGTCTCAAACAGCGGTTAACCGTTATGAAGGGCTTGATGATGAGGCGGCCGTTAAGTTAATTAAAATAATTGCTCTCATTAGTATTTTCGCTGATGGTACAGGAGTGCATGCGAGTCCTGAGCTATTACAGATATTATTAGGTATAAATAAAGAGCAGCTAAATGAACTTATAAAGTCTTTAGAATCTGCTTCAATTATATTTTATAGTAAATTTAAACAGTCCTATGTGCTAAGTGAAGGCAGCGACTTTAACTTAAACGATGCGGTGAGAGAGCAGATTCAAGATCTTGAATCGCTGCCATTTGAGCAACTAGAACAGTTTGAGCCTATCGTTGCAAAGAAACATTACCAACTCACTGGTAGCCTACGTTGGATGGAAGTTAAGTTGCTTCCCGTCAACGATGGATTAGAAGAAGTACTTGCGAGTCTGCAAGATGGTATAAATGCATCATTAGTCGGATATTTCTGCCTATTGATCCCAAAAAATGATGAAGAAGTATTGTTGGCAACAGAGATTTGCAAAAAAATAGACAGCTCTGATCAATTCAATAACTTAGTTGTAGCGGTCTTAGATAGTCATACGATTATTATCGATATGTTAAAAGATAAAATCGCACTTAGTAATATTTTAAAAAATGAAGAAAGATTGCTAAACGATAAGATTGCAAGGCAAGAGACAGAAGGGCGTTTGGTTGAGATAGAAGATGCTTTAAATACCTTACTTGATAAGAGTTTGAATGCATCGAAATGGTATAGCAAACATTTAGCAAGCCCTGAAACCCAGTTGAATCGATTCAAGCTTTCAGCACTTGCATCAACCATCGCCGATAAGCAAGTTACCCAAAACTTCATCTGTAATAATGAGCTGGTCAATCGTAATAAACCCTCACCTAGCGCGAAAGGCGCTATCCGTGAATTGCTTAAACGTATGATTGAACGTAGTGAAGAGGCAAGCTTAGGCATTGATAAGTTCCCACCTGAGAAGGGTGTATATGAGTCCGTTATTGTCAAAAATGGTTTGCATAAAGCGGATGGCGAGGGTAATTATTATTTTTCTAAGCCTGATGATATACAGTTACAGGCCATTTGGAAGTGTGCCGATAACATCATTGCTGAAGCTAAAGGAGATCTAGTTACTGCTAAGGAAATCTACGAAGCTTGGCAGGCGCCTCCTTATGGCGTGAAAGCAGGACTTCATGAAATCCTATACATTGCCTATATATTATCGCGTCACAATGACTTAGCTAATTATATCAATGGTGAATACAAACCTTCGGTGCAATACTTATTGGCTGAGTATCTGATTAAAGTCCCTGCTGATGTAGGTGTAAGAGAGGTATCTTTCTTAGAGGGTGTCCAAGCTTGGATACATGTTTTAAGAGACAGATTGCAAGAAGAGTTCGGCGCTCGTCTGAATACTCAGATTGAGGATGAACCATTACCTATTGCTCAAGCATTAGTCAGTATTTTCTATGGTTTGCATCCATGGATTCAGCGTACTAATACTTTATCACCTAAAACTAAGCAGCTGCGTGATATTTTGAAAAAAGCAAATGATCCTAATCAATTGCTTTTTGATGATTTGCCTAAGTTTTTTAACGCAACAGATGACGATGATGCAAAAGTAGAAAAAATCATTGAAGGTCTACAAGAGTTAGATAAAGTTTATCCAGACCTTGTGTCTGAGATAAATATGGGACTACAGAATTATCTTAAAATAAAAGAAGACAGTGTTAACCCTTATACTGAAATCAATAAACGTTCAGAAGCGTTATTTGGCAAGTCCGGTGATTATTTGTTAGATGCGTTTATAGCTAGACTTGTTAAATACGATGGCTCTATGAACGATGCCGAAAGTTTAATCAGTTTGTTGGCGGGTAATAAGCCTTCTAAGAAATGGATCGACCAAGATATTATTAAGGCGCAACAGCGTATTGCGACGTATGGGTTTCAGTTTTTAGAAGCAGAGGTCAACGCCGATGTGAACGCTAGCCCGGACAGACAAAAAGTCGGGGTGATTACGAAGTCTCCTAATTCAACGACCAGCCGAGTAAGAGAAGCGCACATTACTTCTAAAAATATCGAGCCTATCAGTAAAAAGGTAGAAGAAATTGTAAACTCTCTAAAAGAAAGTCAATTCGATATGAATGATAGAATTGCTGTCATTGCAAAGCTCTTAGAATCTCTAAATGAAGAAGATGCTGAAAAGGAAGAATCTTAAATGTCGAAAATAAAACACGTACTGGGTATATCAGGCGGTAAAGATAGCGCAGCATTGGCTATTTATATGCGTGATAATTACCCAGATTTAGAGATTGAGTACTTCTTTACCGATACTGGCAAAGAGCTTGATGAAGTGTATGAGTATCTCTCTTATTTAGAAGGGTACTTAGGTAAGCCTGTACAACATATCAATCCTGATAGAGATTTTGATTTTTGGTTAACCCAGCATAATGATTACTTGCCATCACCCCAGGCTCGCTGGTGTACAATTAAAATGAAGCTAAAACCGTTTCAAGACTGGGTACAGGGCTTTTTAGACGAGGGCTATGAGGTACACTCATATGTCGCTATTCGTTCAGATGAGCCATACCGTACGGGTTATGACTCTAGTGATGAAAAGCTAGTGATTAAACTGCCTTTCAGAGAAGACGGAATTGATAAGCCTGGCGTTATGGATATTTTAGAAAACTCTGGAGTAGGCCTGCCATCATATTATGAATGGCGTACGCGTAGTGGATGTACCTTCTGTTTTTTCCAGCGCAAGATAGAATGGGTAGGACTATTGGAGCGTCATCCTGAAGCTTTTAAAGAGGCTATGGCTTATGAGAAGGAAGCATTAGCTAACCAAACTCCCTTTACTTGGTCTGAGCGTGAATCCCTAGAAGAGCTTAGTCGTCCTGAGCGTATTGCTGAGATTAAAGCTGACCATGAAAAGCGAATTGCCAAAATGAAAAAACGGATTAAAGTTAATCCGCTGAGACCTGATGGTGAGCCTGAATTAGATATGGATGATATTTATGGTCAAGGCAAAATATGTGTCATGTGTCATAAATAGAAACAGCCTTGTATTGATAATAAAGATTAATTTAGTATCAATACAAGGCTGTCTGTATGTTAGCAGTGAGACTAAAGTTCAAAAGGTTATACGCGATTTATCTTTAATAAAACTGTATTTTAAATTTTACCATCAGGTTTCTTGCTTAAAATATATCGAATAGCCTAAGTAAAGCATCAAAATAAACATATCAAAATGGAATATCATCATCCAACTCGTCATCAGTTGGTTTCGGTAGCCAAGACTTCTGAGTTATTATGGGCGTGACGACTTCTGGTTTTTGCGCCTCAGCTCTGCTGTTATCACCAAGCATCTGCATGCTACTCGCGTGGATTTCGGTGATGTAGCGATCTAAGTCATTGTCATCTTTCCATTTCCGCGTACTTAAACTACCTTCTATATATACCTTACTACCTTTATTTAAGTACTCAGCTGCAACTTCGCCTAAGCGATTGAATAGCTTAATCCTGTGCCATTCTGTTGATTCTCTTGATTGGCCACTAGCATCTGTCCACTGGTTTGAGGTAGCGACAGAGATATTAGTGACACGATTGCCATTAGCGAATTGATGAACTTCTGGTTCAGTACCCAAATGACCAATAATCATTACTTTGTTTACGCCTCTCATAGCTTTGTCCTTATTAGAAGTTGATATCAGATAGTCTTAAAACAGTTGAATAGATGATGTTTATTGACTAATCCATGACATCATGGCCATACGCTGTGTAGAGGTGTGTTGGCTCCAGCATGCTTGCATGACACGGTACATCTCATAAGTCATATCCCAGCACTCATCATAGAGGTTGTCAGCAAATCCCATGGCTTGCTGCAATAGGCGAAAGCCAGTTTGTGCATTGGCATATCTTGGGCAAGTAGCGAGTAAGAAGTTCTTGCCTGTACAAGACTTCATCTGCTTTGCTAGATTTGGTAGGGTGGCTTGGACCGTTTGAATATCTATCACATTAGATAATAGATGAAAGGTTTCTGTACATTCACTATTCAAGGAGATGAGTGCTGTATCAAGTGTGCGCTGCTGACAATGGATAGACACTTGCATGCCATAGACTTTTGCCAGTCGCTCAATTAAAAGCTTAGCAATATCCAAACTGACTTTGGATGGTTCAATCAGGTGTATTTCAAGCGCGCTTTGTTGGGCGACCCCCTTTTTTTTCAGATAATCCATAAATGCCAATGTCGCCACGCCTTGACCACAGCCATAATCTACCACACGGATTTTTTCTTGTGGCTCACTGGTAACGTTAATTGTTTGAGATAATAGATATTGCATGCTTTGGTGATGCTGCCAGCCATAAGCGACAATATAAAATATGGCTTCTTTTTCTGAGATGAGCGCATTTGTCGCTCTATTAGTGCGACTAGAAAAATCACTATAGCTTAGGTTATGAGCATGGTTTTGATGAAAGTAGTTCACCATGTTTTTATAGTAGTCAACAAAACCACCATTCATAGATTCGCTAGCACTGTCAATCTGAAGCTGAAGTTGGTTCTTCATAGTCCTTATCCTTATGGCGGTTATTCGATGCGTTGAGTTGATTATCAGCTCTTTTGTACGACATCTCATAAAACGACAAGCTTGCGAATAATCCATACATTGAGCACAACAAAAAAGCCGTCTATCAGTGTGAACTGATAGACGGCTTTTTTGTAAATGTTGATAAGAAGCTAGGACTTTCTGTTCAGACTATCGTAGCCAGTTGGACAGAATTTACGAAAACGCAAATTCTCTTGTACTCGGACGGAACAGTGTTTCGTTATTTCCTCGCTCACCCTTACGAATCAGGGAGCTTTTCAGACTAATAAGTGTTTATAACCCACATAATAGACCTCTTTCTTAATATCCTGAAAATCAGGGATGAGGAGGGATAAAGCAAAGCACTGCTTTACCCCAACGCAAGAGAAAATCTGTGATTTTCTGTTCAGACCATTGTAGCTAGTCTTCAAAAAATCCTATTTAAAGGATTTTTACTTGCGAAGCTAAAATTGACATGCAATTTTTATACGCTTCTCACCCTTAAGAATCAGGGAGCGTTTCAGACGTAGGGCAGGAGGAGGCATACCTTGGTGAAAGATCTTAATCCCTTACGAATCAGGGAGCGTTTCAGACAGCTTACTTCAAACGAGGTAAGTTAGAAGAACATGTCTTAATCCCTTACGAATCAGGGAGCGTTTCAGACGAATCAGTAGAGCTTAGTATGGAATTACTAGAACGTCTTAATCCCTTACGAATCAGGGAGCGTTTCAGACGGTAGCACATTGCGCTGGCGCAAGCGTGTCAGCCGTCTTAATCCCTTACGAATCAGGGAGCGTTTCAGACAGCCAGTCAACAAGGTATGGCTGAACAGAAGCGGTCTTAATCCCTTACGAATCAGGGAGCGTTTCAGACTCAAATGATTTCTGACATCATGGGTCTTATGAGTCTTAATCCCTTACGAATCAGGGAGCGTTTCAGACTAGCAACTTTTGTGTTATCAATAGACTGCAAAGGTCTTAATCCCTTACGAATCAGGGAGCGTTTCAGACTAATCTATCAAAGGATCATCCTTATGTTAAATATGTCTTAATCCCTTACGAATCAGGGAGCGTTTCAGACATATTAAAACTAATATCAGATTAGATGTGTATGAGTCTTAATCCCTTACGAATCAGGGAGCGTTTCAGACAGATAGCAGATGGTACACCTATCGATAGCATTAGTCTTAATCCCCTACGAATCAGGGAGCGTTTCAGACTGTACAACGATTTTTATTACTAGTAAAATCAATAACTTACAACCAATAAATTAGTCGATAAAAATCGGCTAAAAAGTTGGTGTTTTTTTGACCAATTTTTCAAAGAAAATTGACTAAATAATAACCAATTATACGTCTGAAGTTTTAAATAATGACCAATATCTTCGTCAGATAGTGTCTGAAACCATCCCTAATTGCTTAGGATATGAGAGATTAAGCTCACTCGTTTATAGTAATAGATGTATGAGATAAGTGCAATATCATAATACGGTTATATAATGATATCTGATTAGCATTATTATAATGTCAGCTCTCCTATGTCGCTAAATAGCATAATATCGTCATCACGCTTGCCAATGACAAATGATTTCTCAAGTGGCTCAACTTCATAGATACGCAGATCATCATCGCTAGGATGGATTATCTTTTGTATCGAAACGATAAAAGCGTCCATGCGCTTACGTGTCATGGTGCCATAGTAGACAGAGTACTGTAACTGCAGGAATTGAGTGCTAATGTAGCGCTGCAAACGTTGCAACCTATTCTTTTCACTGATGTCATAAGCAATGATAAAACAGACTTTTCTCATAACCAATCCCGTTTATTGACAAATCTATAGTCAGACGTGTTTACCAATACTGCGTTACACCAGCAACTTGTGAGCTTAGAGTGGTGGCGGTGGCGCTTCAGGATGATGACTGATAAACGACAGTGATGGCTGTACTGATGAGGTGTCTTGATGGCAATGATTGCGCTGTAGTCGATTTTGCCAGAGCCATGCATGACTGAGTGCAGTTTTAGTTAAGTTTGGGCGGATTGCCGCAAAGGCTTTATAGAATTTACTGCGCCCTGATTTTAATAGCTCACAAGGATATCTCGTTTCATCAGATATCCTAAAATCTGCCGAATCCAAGACAGCTTGATCAAATAGCTCCCACACCCAAAAATCAATAGTACTGCGTTGTAGCTCTACAAAGTCACAGGCCAGAGACTGTCTGCCATAGCTTTGACTGTGTAATAGACCATGATAAGGGTCGAAACCGACACTGTATATCGCTTGCTGGCATAAGTGCTGGAGTAAGGTATAAGATAAGGACAAAACCACATTGACAGGGTCTCTCGGTGGTCTTCTATTTCGAGAATGAAACTGCCATTCATCCGCAAAAAACTGTTGATAGCATTTGAAATAAATCGCTGAACCGACACCCTCAGTACCTATCAGGCTGGGTATTTGATAACGAGGCGTATAGTCACTATAGATGTTAGTGGATTGGTTTGGATTTTTCGCTGATGCGACATAATGCTTGCGGAATTTATCGCGTAAGCTCTTGATTTTTTGAATAGAGTCATCTATCTCGATAAGCTTTATTTGTGAGATATGACTATGGTCAGTAGGATTGGTATTGTGTAAACAGTGCTGTAGTTTTCTCAAGGTAGTCGCTTGCTGATGCAGCTTGAGGCGCACCAGTATGGATGCCCAGTAGCTCCTTGACTCATCATTATGAATGACGTCGTATTGCTGCACACGGCGTTCTGTACCGGCATGCCAGCGCTACCCAGCAAAAAACACGCTTCACCAGAGCGAGCACTGGGCAGGACACAGACACTGACGGCGTTTTCAGAGAGGCGAGTCAGTAAGTTGCTGCTCAAATCCACTTGAGTGGTAATCGTTAGGCTTTGGATCTGTGAGAGGGGAATGCTTAAGGGTTTTGCAAAGCTTTGATGTTGAATCAGCAGTATATTACGCTGGCATGAGAGTTGGCTGCCTTTTTTATCGATGACTATATTGTGCATGTTAGCCTCCTAATTGTGCATGTTAGCCTCCTAAGCAGATACCAAATCCTTAGCCAATATAAAAATGACCTGTCGCTGTGTTTTCAGGTTTTGATAGGTTGCCTTTAGTCACTTGCGACCAATAGGTCTTGACTATTTCGATGATAAAAAATGCATCTCCTGAATCGACTTTTGACAGCGCAAAATCGGTCAGTTGCTGCTTGCTGTCTAGTGAGAGCATACATTCATAAGCGGACTTCTGACCTGTCGCACTATAGCTTTTAATATTATAGCGCAGCAGTGATTGGCGCTTTGGGTCGCTGATGTCGTAGCCCACTATATAAAGTCGCTGCCTCATGGTTTGATGCCCCAATATTGCCTGACTGTTATATAGACTTTCTGTGTCTAATAACAGCGGCACTCATTTGGTTGACCCATACATACTGAGTGACCAAGTTGATAAACATTAAATATGAATCGTACGAAAGGTTAAATTGATTCGGCTGTCTTTAACCTTTTTTTGTTTGGGTACACTATGCTGCCAGTGATGCTGTAAAGCGCCTGCCATGACCAGAATACTGCCGTGCTGTAGTGGTATCTCAAGCTTGGTACTGTGGTCGTCTCTACGGCGCAACAAAAACCGTCGACTGGCACCGAAATTCACCGACGCGATTAGCGGGTTCTCTCCAAGCTCAGGTTCGGCATCAGTATGCCAGCTGATATGATCGTCTCCTGAACGATACCAGTTGAGCAATACGCTATTAAATTCTCTTTTGCAGATGGGCACTAGTGCTGCACGTAACTGCAAGAGTAACGTATTCCAAGGATTGGGTTGTAAAGTGATACCAGAGTAGGTATAGGGTCTATCGTTGTCGCCATACCATGCCGACAGTCGCGGTAGAGGATGGGTTTTGCCAAACATACTCACACTATCATGCTGCCAACGGATGTTTTCAAATGGTAGCGCATTGATATCATTCTCTTGGTGCCAGTCGTGAGTAGCATAATCTACGCCCTTACATGCTAATAAGCTGTGCATAATCTCATCACTATGTGCACTATCGAAGTATTGCGGCGCATAGTAGAGCCTACCATCTGGCACATCGATTACCACGCCTTTGCCATCTTGGTGTATGTGTGCAGGATACTCAGACTGCATGAACTTGCCATCATTAATCAAGCCTGCCAATGCCAGTGCTGGCTCGTCTGCAATCAAGGTGTCAAATAAGTCCATGTGTAACGCTCCGCATGTGTGACCACTGATTACTGACAGCAGGTCGAATAAATTAGAATCAAATTAAAACAAACAGACATGATCAAAGAGCGGCTGCGTTTTCTAGATAATACCTTAATCGTATTATGTAGTCATAACACAGCGTTGATATTAAGCGGCCAGCTCAGTTTTGTTGGCCGCAGTCTGGGCATTATTAAAGCACAGTCCCATCATCACGCCATATGATGAGCAATGAATCCAGTGGTTGTTTCTGATTGAGTATATTTCACTCTCAACAGAGAAGTTAGCCACATCTTGTTTCACAATCACATTGTTCAATGATTTTTTTAGCTGTTGCAAGCCCTGATAGTTGCTTGAGTAGCGTGGACCTGCAGCAATAACCATCTGTTTGCCTTCGATGCTATGGAGGTAGTTGCACAGGTTGGGTATCTGCTGCTGTACTTCTACTATGTCCAATACGTTAGAAAACAGATGCATCGAATAGTCTGCTGGCGCAAGCGTCTCACGGTCATGCTCCAAAAAATCAGCCAAATATTTATGATACGGATGAATAGTGACATTGGCCGCGATACGTGAGGACATCTTAGTCACCAATAGTACTGCCAAATCTAGTGTGGTTTGGGAAGGCTCAACGAGATAAAAGTTCAGCGTAAAATTTTCGCAGTTTACATACTGTTCGAGATAGCTTAGTAGCGCCAAACTGGCAATAGCCTGCCCGCAGCCATAATCGACGAAATTAATCGTTTTAGTGACTGGCTCCGTGCGTATATTATTACTCATGATTTGAGTAATAACGCTATTAAAGCGGTTAAAGTGGCTTTTGCCATATAAGGTCGTATACATCACTGCTTGCTCTATTGAAGTCAGCGGTGTTTGCGCACGGTTAGTTGCATGTGCAAAGGCTGGATAGTTTAAGCTCTTATATACTGTAGAGACATAAGTACCAACCATCGCATTATAATAGCGATCAAAGCCATGGAGCTGTAGCTGATCAGCAGCATAAGCAACTTGCTGTGCGACGTTCTGTACGGCTTCTTGTGCTTGGTTATATGCAATCATCGGTCTCTCTCCACTAGGCGGTTGATGAGCCAATTATGGAGGAGAGAGCGTTAATACTATTAAAATGACAAGCTTGTGACAGTCAGTGCATTAAAAGCAAAAAACCACCGATAGGTGGTTTTCTGTTTTTTGTATTCAACGCCTTACAAATTAAGCAACGTTTTAGACGGAGAGGTCCACCTGGACACCTGGGCTGAAGAGTCTTAATCCCTTACGAATCAGGGAGCGTTTCAGACGGCTCAGCTTAAAGCAGAGCTAGATAAAGTAAAGTCTTAATCCCTTACAAATCAGGGAGCGTTTCAGACTGTAGACCAAATAGGTGGTATGCCTATAGATCAGTCTTAATCCCTTACAAATCAGGGAGCGTTTCAGACGTGTACAACGAATTTTATTGTCAATTAAATCAATAACTTACAACCAATAAACTAACCGATAAAAGTTTGCTTAAAAGTTGGTGTTTTTTTGATCAATTTTTAAGTAAAAATTGACTAAATAATAACCAATTCTACGTCTGAAACGTTAAATAATCACTATAGTCTTCGTCAGATTATGTCCGAAACGCCCTGATAATTAGGGGTCACTATATAAAATAGTGACATCGGTATGTTAAATTAATATTCTCAAGTTTACAACTAAGAAATCGATATAGATTATTTAGGTATATTATCTTGAATAAATTTATAAGCTTTTTTAGTGTTTTTGGCATCTATACTTGCCCAAGAAGCAACTAAATCAGAGTGCTCATCTAGTACTACTTGTGCCACGCTCTGGATATCTTCAGTATTATCCTTATCGAGTGCTAATGACTCAAAAAACTTATTCTTTTTACTACTCAAGCTGTCAATAAGTTGAGCTTCGTCTAAATACTTTATCACTTGGCGAATAGGAGCAAGAGGGTCTTTATTCTTATCGATGGACACTCCTTTGCCATATCGCTTTGCCATATCATTGCTTAGCGCATCGTCAACCGTAAAGTAACCATATCCTGATGAGCCTTTGGACCCGAGACCAACGTTTGCGATGGTTTCTTTGAGCAGCTCTCTGGCGAAATGCACCCATTTTTGCTCACCTTCAATCACAAAATAAAATGAGCCTTGTATGGCAACCTGTTGATTGGGCACCGGGTTTTCCATATTCAAAGCTTCATCAAGTTCACGATTGTAGTATTTCGGATGATGCACCGTTACTACATCGCCAACGAAAGGCTTGTAGTCATTGCCGGTCAATAAGCTGCCTTGGTCATTGACCATAGGTATCCACCACGCATCATGCCATATCAGATATCCTGCATCTCCCTGACTGTCATCATCACCATCACCGTTGTCAGCGCCAAATAGAAGATCTAAAATCTGTTGTTTTTGCTCTTGGATAATGATTTTGTTGGTATTGTCAGATTTTTCAAATTTCAATGTGCCGTCTTCATTGCGTTCAGCAAATAAATGCTCAGTATAAGACCTCACAGCACCCTTTATGGAAGAGCCTGCCAGCATGGGCATACCGTAGGTATGATGAGTGGTCGCACCTGTTTCAAGCGTACCACCGAGAGAGAGACCAGTAAATAATCGGCCATCTACCTTAGCTGTAACGGTCGCAAAGTTGTCATTGCCATCTTCGTGAGTGGCATCCAGCCAGCGGTTGAATGCGAGTAAGTACAAATCGCTCGCTGTGACATTGGCAATCGTATTGATTAGTTGAGCCTTGATGGATTTTTCACTTTCTTCCCAATCTGTCAAGCCACGTTGCATCAGTAGGCCAGCATGAGCGTCATTGACTCTTGGAAAAATCTGCTTTAAGTGATTTCTCATTAACTGCATATCAATACTCCCTTATGATTGCTTTTCTAATAAAGCTTGGGTGTAACGCTTGAGCCAAGCACTGGCATCAAGTGCTTCTCTACTCAGCAATTGATACTCAGTAACGCTAGATTTTAGGATGGCGTGGTGTAACACAGAGGCGTCTTTTTTATTTAACAGTATGGCGATGTGTTCTAATAATACTTTGTGTTCTTCTTTGTTCTTTGCCATCAAAAATCCAATAGCTTGTGCCAAACCTGACTGCATAATCATGGACGGGAAGGTGAGTGCCAGCGTGCGATATTTAGCCTCTACGCTATCTCCCTGAACTTTATGTACCAAAGGATAGGCAAGCTCGGCGTATTTATGGGTTCTTATTTTCATCATTACGCCTCTTCAGTGTTATTAGAGTTCAAAAGCAAACGACAAAAGCCGCGACCCACGGTGTGCTTACCCCCTATCTGAATCTTAATCTCTTGTTTGGGTAATAAGTCAGCCAAATCCTGAGCACTGCGATCATCTGATTTTTTACGAGATTGACTGACACCAAGCACACCCCAAAACACGCTGTCGGCAGGCAAGTTTTCTTCTGTCCAGAGAGCACCTTGCTGTACCGTACGCGTCTTACGGTCGATGCGAATACGGGTACGTATTTCAGTAGCCGTGTCTGCTAAGAAAGAAAAAATATCATCTGGTAAGATGACAAAGCGACTGGCCACTTGTGTCCGCCAGTCCTCATAATCTTTGGAGTTCTCTGGGTATAAAGACTCAGTGATGGCATCTGCCCATTTTTGTGTACTGTCGTTATCATAAGCCTGAATGTCTAAGTCCTCTAACGCAATGCGGTCAGTTCCTCTGACAATTAGGCTGCTGCCTGCAGTCACTCGAGCGCTGACCGTGTCGTCATCACTACCTGATAATTGAGGTATCTGTAAATCAGCTGTCTTGCTAGTATTGTCACGCTTATACTGGCGCAAGATAAAAGGACAAGTAGCGTAAGCAACAGTCCCTGCAAATGAGCGAATAGGAAGCAGGAGTAAGTTTGCATCACCAAAAGCGATGGCACCAGCATGGGCGTCCTCTAGCGAGGTATCAGGACCAAACAATGTCTTTATGTCATTTGGCTGCAAAAACTCTTGTGACGCCAATTCATCTCGTAGTACGCCTTTGATAGCAGAGCCAGGAACAAGAGGTAAGTTGGTTGATTTAGAGCGGGCAATAGGCAAATCAACTACCCCCACGCCTTGACCTGTACCGACATGTAAAGCGGATAAGTTTTGTAGATGAAAGATCTGAGTTTGCATAAGTTTTCCCTAGTATTTTATTTAGATGTCCATTAAAGGTTTGTTGTCATTACATATGGATGAGCGACTAAATGAGTCGTTATCAGTCTGCTTTCCAAGGAGCAATGATGGCACTACCAAAGCCATCATTTTTATCTTGATCATCATCAGACCAAACGTTATACAGAATCTGCTCCAAATCAGACAGACTAAGCCCGCTGTCTAATGTAAACCAATAAACAGAGCCACTGCTGATAGCCTTACGCATCGCCTTTGGTTTCCACAGGATTGAATCCCACCCTGAAACGGGCTGCCACTTATCGATGGCGCAGGCCTTAAGGTTGACGGTTATATTAGTATTGGGTAATCTGCCTTTTTTGGTAGAAGCCTCTAACCAAGACGGTAGATAGCCATTGGCAAAGATACAAGGCGTCAAAAATGTCAGTCTAAAGCCCTTGGCATCATTAATCTTACGCAATAGCTCCTCGCTACTGTCATCATACAACTCTTCAATACCATTAACTGATATAAACTTAGACAGTCTGCGCTCACCGCCAAAGGTAACCATATCTTCATCTAGGCTTTGCTCGGTTTGCACAATGAAACCAAGTCGATTGTCTTTCCATACTGATCTGCCGTTAGTAGCTTTGCCTTCCGTTATTGCGTAACCAAAATCAAAACTGGCGGTTTGAAACAGCTGTCCTGTCTTAGAGGACTTTGACTTGCTGTCTATCGCTACATGAGTACGTAGGTCGATAGGCAGTTGTGCTAATCCGTCTTTTTGTAGCTCGTCAAAAGTGAGTTTGGACTTGTTTTTATTGTCAGCTTCAAGCTCAGCTTGCCACCTTTTTAAATGTTCAAGCGTCCAATAAGCAACACCAGGCTTTGGCTTACCTTTTATCGGAGTTTCCATTTGTACTGGCAATAGACCATCAGGCAGGTCGCTACCACAATCAGGGTCTAATGCTTTTGGCGCCAGTCGAACCAGTTGAATCTTTGCATTGGTTTCTTCAGCTTCATTATTGTCTGATTTGGCTTCAAAATATAGAGCATCAGCTGGCTCTGGCACTAGTATCTCAACGTGCTGCAGTGACTCATCGAATCTGGCTAAATAAGGTCCTGTAGATTTGATAGCGAGTACCTGCTGATAGGATTGGTTGGTGACGTTGTCAACGGTGTGTTCATCAATCTGCGCTTGCTTTTGATTGATGCTCGTTGCTCTAATCAGCCCTGCCGCTGCTGATGGCATAGGGAAAACCACGTCTGCTGCTGATGCTTGTGAACCAAAAGGTTTGCCTGATCGAAATACTAAAGGGGCAAGAGGTTCAATAAGGTAATTAGTCATTAAGGTCATTACTATTCTTTCCCCAGTTCTTGTTGTGTTTTGGCTGCAAACCAACGTGCCACGATGAGCTCATCAGCCAATTTATCTAAACCTATATCTACACCGCGGTATTTTAGTTGTTTTATAGTCTCGCCTTCGATGTTATTACCGGTGGCTGTACGTGCCTGTTTTAGCATGCGCTTTAATTCAGCTGAGCGAATACCTTGTCGTAGGTCATCTTGATCTTTTGCAATCAGATACGTGCTTAGATGGATGTCTCTAATGTCATAAGCCACGCGGCTAGGGATGTCTTTATTGACGTACATTTTTATCCACTTTTGGAAGGCTTCTAAGCTTGTAGTGTCGTCCCACTGGTATCTAACGTGAATATCATTACCTGAACGTACAGAAAGCAGAAGACTCAATGCATTACGACGTTTGCTAATATCATCTTTGATATGATCGCCTTTGGCATGTTTTTCTGCTTGATTTGCCAAATCGCGTATTACACTCATTGGAGTCATAATATGGCAAACTGCCAAACCAACAGATAGGGTAGGTGACTTATCAACGCCAAGGCTTTTGCTAACGTCTAGCAATCTGGCTTTGAAGTCATCACTCAGTCGTTTGCTACAATCATAAGCTTGGTCTAGTGGTACAAAGCCTAGTACATCATCACCGCCTGCGTAGATGCAGTGGCCACTATAGGCACGCATAGTATCAGGCACGCTTTCTGCAAAGTCTGACAGCGCTTTAGTGATTTCTTGATGTTCTTGTAAGCTTGTTGCTTTGTCCAATAGCTCGCCCATGCGGTCACCGTCTGCTAATAGCATAACGCCATAGCTATAAGGCTCACCATATTCTTTCCAAACAGGTAAGAGCTGGTGCTTTAGTAGCTTTAGTTGGTCACCTATTGCGTCATCTATCTGCTTCCATTCTTGTATAGCAGCATCTAACCGGTATGGATACAGTAATTGGGCATCATAAGCAAAATCTGCATATATGCTTCGAGCAGTACTGCTATCTATATTACCTCGCACACGAGTTGCTGCACCTAGCTTGACCAGCTGGCTGTAAATTGCTTTTACTTGCTCATAATTTTCGTGCTGAATTAATGATTCTTGTATCCAAGCATGAGCCGTTACGCGAGTAAAAGGGGTAAACTGTTCGACAGTATCAGCAAAACCTAAGCGCTTGATGGTACCGAGACAGTCTAGTTGCTCAGAATCTGACAAGGACAGTTTGGTGCGGGTTTTTGTTTTTAGTTTATTGTGAGAGTTGTTAAGTATCGTCTCATATGCTCCGTCAAGTGATGACTTGGGTAGCATACGAGTAGCATCGTATGGGTCTGTCGCTGCAGGCGGAAAATCTCGGGTTGCTTTACGAGCAGCTAGTGCGCTTGATGCTTTTTGAATGGCGTTTTTATAACCATCACTGTCAGAAGTATCAATTTTTGCCCAAGCCGCTTGTATCTCAAGATAGTTGGTTTTTTGCGTATCCCAAATATCTTGTCGGATGTCGTCTCTCGCATGATCTAATTGCTTTAAAGCAGCATCTACTTCATACAAAAATCGGTCTTGGGTCGCTTTTTTAGCTTGGGTGATAATCCTTCTAAGCTCGTCAGTACTATTAGCTTCAATGACGACTTGTAGCTTGTTGCCTACTGAGAAGTCACTATTCATCTCTAACAATGAATGATTCTCTACATATGGGAAAATAAGAGTGGCATCTTGTTCTTTTAGGCTTTTGGCACACGATTTTGCAAGCTCTGATAATAGCCATGAGCCGCTCCACAAATCACGACTGCGACGAGCAGCGGCAATCATGCTTTGTACGGGCCCTATAGATAGCATAACTAGGTATTGATTCATGGTATTTCCGTATTATGATAATTATTTAGTAGAGACGTTTATTTTGCGAAATAAGTCAGAAAAGCCTGCATAGGATCCTGTCCACCGTTTTCGCTAATCGGGCGAGTATGTTCAGCTGCATCAATCTTCCAAACAGGATATTCATTTCTACCCACGGTCACCTTCATATCTAAAATGTGTTGATATGGTAGTACTAGGGCTGATGGGCGCCATTGCGTTATCCCTTTTTGATCCTCCCCAGCATAGACTGCTCGCAATATCAGCGGGCTGGCTAGACGCTCTCCTTCGGCAGGGCTAACGGTGTTATCTCCGCTGGGTTCGCCACGACCGACAAAAGGAAATAAAATGGGCATTCCAAACACTGCTCTAGGAAATACATTGCCAGCTAAGTGCTCTGGAGCATGATTTTCATGATGTGTGTTTTGAATACGCCTTAAAGCATCAGGTTCAGGCCAACGGCTGCGGCCAGGTCGATTTTTCTGCTGACCAGGGTTACGACCTACGCCAGGTGCTTGTCTAAATTCGCTTAGCTTAGCAATAGCAGATTGCAGTGCTGACAATGCGCTAGAAGTAGGGTTTCTCTGTATTAAATGACAATTAGCTTCTGCTATTTCATCTAAACTAGGTATTTCTGCGATCTGTGGATAGTCTGTAGATTCTTTAACTTGCACAGATCCTAACCCTTTGCGACTACGAAAGCCTAACCCGCCAAAGCTTGCCCACCATCTTAATGTTTCAATAACTTGATCTTTTTTCGTAGTGTCTTTTGCTAATAAAGGACTAAAGGCAAAGCCTAGTTTCCAACTGATTTCTGGTTTGAGTAATCTATGAGGATTTAAAGCAGGATCTGTCTCGTTGTAAGCTGGGAACAGTACATATTTTAATTGCGATAAGCTGCTATCATCATAATCTATTAAGCTCTGTCGTATTTTGTTTGGAGAAGGTACATCAAAAACTCTTAAGAAAACCTGACCAGCTGTTCCATCGTCATCACCTGAGCCCATGCCGCCCCATAAGGTAAATTCTTGCTTTTGAATTTCTTCATCACTACCTAGCTGCCATTTATTTTTGGCAAGCAGTCGCCACCAAAACCTTAATTGCCCACGAATACTACTGGCTCGTATCGGCATTTGTTCATCGACTACCACTGACTTAACGCCGCCACCATACATAGGGGTAACTAGCTCACAGCTTAAGCTATGCCACTCTAATACTGGATCTATAGCAGTAAGGGATGGCACCTCAATACTTTCGTTAGGTACTCTAAGACTCATTGACTGCTCCTTTATTTGATGTTTAATGCCTATTAGTTATATTGCTAATAATCTTAGAGATAATGCTCAGATCTCTACAAAATATAGTTTTACTGCAAGGGTGCTGCATACTAAGCAGCGCGCAGTCTTGCGCGCTCGATCCCACGCTCATACCAATCTCGACCTTTTTGTCCGCAGTTATCACGTATATACAGCTTGTACTCACGTGTTGACTGGTTTATTTGGCGAATCTCAAGGAGCTTTTGTTCTTTGGTTTCTGCCAATAGTACAAGTTGCTCTTTAGCTTCATTAAACTGCTCTCGCATTTGCTGCAGATGCTCTCTGATAGCCTGATTTTGAGAACCAGGCGCTGCATCACGCTGCTTTTTCAGCTCGCCGATACATTGACCAAAAGACTGCTGTTTTGCACGAAATATAGCGACGATCTTTTTATGGTTCTCAAGCTCTTTATACAAAGCATCTGCCGTTAGATGAGAAGCATGATGCAGTTCAATATGCTCATAAAAGTCTTGATTCTTCTCGTAGTTCGCGCGGCGCTCTGCAATTTGCTGCTGGCGTTGAGCAGTTTCTTCAGACAGTCGGCGGCTGGATAAGTTGTAAGATGCACAGGCATTTTGCTCTTCGTTACTTAACCAAGCAACAACACCAACTGCGGCAGCGATACCAAGAACCCAATACATAGACTTCTCCTACATAGCTAATATCAGATTTTAGATAATCAAACTTGAGACACTGACGACATTAACTAACGTCAGTAAAAGTCCGGGGCTGACTGTTATCTCTTAGCGCATCTGTTAACACAACGAAAGCATCTATAGGTGCTCGTGTATTGTTAATGTATTCCTTGGCCAGCTCAGATTGCTGTTGTGACAGCTGAGAGATGATTGTCATCATGCTTTGCTTGATGCCTTCTGATACGTTAGGTGATGTCACTACCTCTAAGTAACGATTAAGCTCCAAACGCCCTTTTTCAAACATCTGCATATGATTAGCACTTAAGTTTTTTATATTCTTAAGCGTGATCTTATGTGCATGAGCAATGGTATTTAGCTTAGTCATACTAGCGTTATACTCATTTTCAAGCTGTTGCATAACAGCATTAGCCTTGCTATGCATATCGGCTCGTTGCAACTCGACTTGCTGTGTTGCCAAGCGGTATTGCATGATCGATTGGCACAAGCTCAGGCCTTCTTTTAAAGCGGCGACAGCGACAGTATGACTAACAACAACAGCAGGTAAGGCCATGGGGTATTCTCCTCAAGTATTTAATATTTGGTTTTGATGGTATTAAATATATCGTGTTCTATACTGTAAAACTGAGACCGCAAGCTTGTGCTATATTCAACGCTTTTTTTAAGACATGCTATTTATAATGATTGATTCAGGGGCTATACGAAGTTGAAAGGGAGAGCCTTTCCCTGCGCCTTGGTCGATATTGAGTTTGGCAGCAAGCTCGATACCTAAGGATTCTTTAAGAGCAGTTTGTAATCGAGATTTTGCTCCCTGAAAAAACTTCTTATCAACACTGATGTCTATATCTTCCTCATTCTTATGATCAGAGTAATAAGCTAGGTACTCTTCAGTCAGTTGACTGATATGACCTAATTGCTGGCTATCAATATTTCTGTCGTTTATGTTTTTGGTAGGGGCGATAATGCCACCTTTGCCTGCTTTGCATCTATCTGCAAACCAGTTTAGTAGTGCCCATTCTCGTGGAGGTAAGTCATCTATGTTAAATTTACCATTGACGATAGCTTTTCTACTAAAACTGTTAAGCTCTAGGGTAATATCTTCATATGACTCATTAATTTTTTGTACTACCTCGCTAAAGCTATCTTCTTTTCGTAACTGATGTTTAGGTAAAATTGCGTCGCGCATTCTCACAAATGGAATCTTGGCAAGCCAAACCTGCGCATCCCTTGCGTCACCAACTACTTTCGCATCACGGTCAGATACTAATCTTTCCTCTGGCGTTGGGTAAAAGAAATTTACGGCTTTTTCGAACTCTGCTTGTACTAATACATGAGACAGAGAGTCTTGCGCACGTCCATATAGCGATAGAGCGTAGCCTGCATAGAAGCCCATCGTTTTGCGACCTCCTGCTATAGAGACATGTACACTAGTGTCATCCATACTCGTAAAATCTTTTATCTTTTCGCAAATAATATCGGCTGATCTCTCATTGTCTTCAGGCGTTTTTAGATCCATCAATGGTTTACCGTTTTGATCAGTAATCACATGTAGATGCGTAGTAGGGTCAAATTTGACTTTTTCCAAGATTGGATAATCACGCTTAAATTGCTCGAATACGCCATCTTCAAATAAACGCTTACGTATTTGGTTGAGTCCATCTTGTGTGCTTAATACATGCACTTCATCGGGCAACCACGTTTCTGAGCTGTTTTCATCACAGGCAAGCGCCCAAATGGTTTCAGTAATGATTTGTGGAGTCATACCAGTAACTAAAAATAAGATATTGCGTGACATGAGCTTCTCTCTATAAATTCGATGGTTTAAAGTTTACTCTGTTCATGATATTAGGGGCATTTTCACAAGCTTGTGAGATTTAGCAATACACTTATCAAGCGATGTAACGACCAAAGTCTAGTAGTTGTTTACCCATGATGACTTTTATACCGGTATCTTCAGCCACAGCGAGTGACTGATTAGAGATGTCGAATAAGCTAATGAAGTATTTATGCGTATTAAGACCACCAACCTGTCCGACAGAATCAAATTTACGTAAGTCAGCATTGACCTTAGTAGTAGGGTTGTCTTGTCTATCCCAATTAACAGTCTTACATTCAAATAGATGTAGGTATCCTGAATTGATATAGGCGACATCGACTTCATTACCATCGCTGGTCTTTTTGAACTGTAAGCCAATCTGTACATCGACTTGTTGCTGCTGTGCGATATAGTGCTGAACAATCCAAAGCCCTGTGAGCACTTCGAACCATTTTCCACCGACGAATTCGACAGCTTGCTTGTCTGCCCAAGTGATAGTGCCTGCTGCACTGTCATAACTGAAGTATGGTTGAGGGGCTTGAGCCAATAGTTTCATCCAAGTAATACATTTTTTAAGCAGGTTGCTATCTTGCACCGCGACAGTATGAGGGAAGCTATGCTCAGACTGTTTCATCAGGCCTGCAGTCAAAGCATTAAGCAATAACACTAAGCTTTGCGCTTTATCAAAATCGGCCTTCATGTACTGATAAATTTGATTGATGTAATGATACTGCTGAGCAGGAAGGTCTAAAAATGAGGTTTCAGCGCTTACAGCTTGGTAACCCCGCGCTTTGAGGCGAGCTTCAATGTTTTCGGGTAGTACTAAATCGTAACATTGTTTACTAGGAGGGCGGTTATACCAGACCAACTGGTTATTGGCTCGACTTTGATAGACACAGTCATAACGGCTACTGATTTGTGCGATTTGGTCTTGTGCAATACTCATAAGCTTGGTGCCGCCTGTGATATTAAAGATAATTTGCGACGCTTTGTTATGAGCAATCCACTGTAGCAGCACGTCCTTTATGGCCTCTACATTGTTTTCTTCAATACCGCTTTGGAGATGTAGCTCCTCTATAGCTACTGGCGACACTTCAGAGCCAACTTGTAGCGCGGTCAAAACACTGGTTAGGTTGTCTACGTAACCTTTGGCACGAGTAAACTCGGTACTAATGATGACTATCTTCTTGATATCAGTGTTGTTTTCTTTAAACAAATGCCAGATAAGATAATAGTTGGCTTCGGTTTGGGCAGTGGCGGTTACGAATAATGTTTTCAATTAGGCACCTTTTGATTTTTTGGATGTCTTATAGATTATAGCTTAGCATGGTGTTGGACTCATTAGTGCATTAGACTATACTGATTTTTAACAAAAATTCACTACTATTTTCAGCGAAATATTGTTCTATCATAGCCATAATCTCTTGACAGATAGTTTGGGCGCTGACAACCGCAGTGTCGTACCTATATAGATGTATAGACTTATCTAGTAAGTATGTTGCCCGAGTGCTATTCAGGCAGTTGAATAAACCAATATAATTGTTCTTCATGGCTATGACAGATGCTATGGTTTCCTCATGCCGGCCGTATTGGCGATTTCTTTGAGCATAGCGCTCTAATAAGGTTGCATTTGGGGTATCAAGTTGAATGACGATGTCTGGTATAGCTATTAGACACTCTCGGCTACGCACTTGCTGGTAGTGCTCACTAGGGCTTAGATTGTCCTGAATGGCGTCATGCCACCTGACAGCTAAACTTGTTAGTATGCTTCTATCACTAATAATTAGATCGGAATTCCAGTCAGTGCGTGCAGCATGATAGTTAGAGCGTTCAGCATATAGCGCCCTAATATAAGTATCATTATTCTGCTGCTGTGCAAAACCATGTTCTAGATAACTGCCCTGAGGAATAGGCTTAGTGGGCTGCAATATAGCAAGACACTGTTGGTTTGAGTTACAGTATGTCTTGAGGTAGGGCGTGAGCGTTTTTAGCAACGTGCTTTTACCAGTGCCTTTTATGCCTTCGATTGCAATATACATGCTCACCCTTAGTATTTTTCAATAAGTTGATAGCCACTGTCATTTACTGAACTATGCTTATAGGCTCTGTTATGAGCCAGAGTGGATAGCAGTAACCTCTATCTCCCAAGCTTGAGTACCAAGCACGAGTTGCTCTGACACATCTCCTACCTGCAGTCCGATGATTGACTTTGCCAAGGGTGCGTTGTAGCCAATCTTTGCTGCTTTAATATCAGTTTCGTCAAAACCAACAATTTCCCAAGTTTCCACTAAGCCCTTATCGTTGATATCGTTATTCAGATTCCAACGTGTGATACTGACCAAAGAGCCAATGGCAACGTGGTTAGTAGGACGATTACTAGGATCAATATTGACTGGACGAGCGTGCTGCAACCTTTCGGTTAACTCTTTTACAGTATGGTTTAGGTTAGCCTCTAGCTGTTGCTGGCGGTTAAACTCAGGATTATCGTGCCAGCCGTCACCAGACATCTCAAAAGCGACTTGTCGATGATCACGCACATCCGCATACTCTTGTTTTTTGCGAGCCAGCAATGCCTTTAGGTTATCAAAACCAGTTTCTGTCATATAAATCGTGGTCAATTGGGTCATATATCGCTCCTATGCGCTATTTTTAAAATTACTTTTGGTAAGGCTTTATGGCTACTAGTTGCATCAACTGGATACCGATGAGCGCACTATACTTTGTATGGGTAACAGGCATAGTGTTTGGCAAGCTTGTGCATCCCGAATGTCATAGTCGTTAAGTAGCTTGGTCAAGGTGGCAATGGATTTTTCACAATCAAGTGAGCCTGCAGTTTTTTTGATCGCATGCCGATGAGCAATCATTTGCTGCACTTGGGTATCAGGAGCACTTTGTCTGACGATACGGCGTAACGTCTGATGTGGTTGTCGCGCAGTGAGCTGATACCCTTGGGTAAGCAGAGCGATACTGACATGACGAAACAGACAATCGTACAACGTCAAATAAGCTTGCTCTGGAGATAAAGTATTTAATGTGTCGAGTAGCCGTTGGCGTAAGCGATATAGGTTTTGCTCTTGTTGCGCCAAATCAAAAGTAACCTGTGATGCAGGCTTGATTTGATCGGTATAATGCAATGCTTTTATTAGTGCATTATCTATAGACATCGTGCGAGTCAGGTCGGTCATAACTTCTCTCTTTGTTATTGAGGTATTAGAGTGTTGCAGTAATGAAGAAGGGTTTAATCAATATAGTCATCTATCGATGATGGTTGGTTATATCTGGTGGCAATCATTAGATTGCAGGTTAGCGAGTTCTTATGATTTTGTTGTTATGCGGCAAGGCGGCCATGGTTTAGATAGCGAGTCAACGCATGCTTTAGATCTTCAGCGGACAGGTTTGCAGGCTGCAGATTAGGATCAGCAAGGGTTGGGAATAAGCGATTGGTCAAGACCTGAGTTGGGGCTGTACAGATGATAGTGGCGACCAACTCCTGCCCAGGGTGATTGATGCGATGTAATTGATCAGGCGTCATGAGATAGCTGGCGCCAGCTGTTTGTGTGATGTCCTGCAGCTTTTTTAGGCGAGTGGTACCAATGTATTTTTTATGGGCTGAAACAGGGGTATGACCGCTTTGGTGTTTTGCGGTATAGATGTACTCTTTAGTCTGTAACGTTAGAGCTTGGCTATTGGTTGAATGTGTGTTTGAAGCACAGTGAGATACCGATAAATCATCGTTTGCAGCATCTGCCCATAGCTCGCTTTTAAGTGAGCCTGTGAGTACGTGTGAAGCAAAGCCCCAGCGATGACTATGGATGTTTTCTTCACATGAGGTGCCGGCAAACCAGATATGCAAACGCAGCTTATAACCTTGGTCGAGCAGAACGACTTTTAAAAAACCATTGCCATGCCAGTAAGAGCGCGCCGCAATTTTTGCAAGGAGCTCTGGTGATTGTATTAGAGAAGATAGCAGGCTAGTCATGCTGGCAAGATGACAGTGTTGGCTAAGTAGGCTGGCCAGTTGGGTCAGGGATGACTTATTAGAAGTATCAATGGCGCCGCATGCGCTATCGTTAGAAAAATGCTGACTCAACTGAGCACTGATAAGGCTCAGTTGCTTGGCTGCGTCATTTGAAGACGTTACGGTTAGTTTTGTAGCGCATGCTGTAGTAGCTATCATCGTAATGTCCTCTAGGCCGTTGTGTTGGCGCTATTAGACATCAGATGGGTGTACTAGGTTTAAAAGCACAAGCTTGTCATGCATTAAGCTTGTGTATGATAGATTTAACTGACTGTTGGCATTAATATAAGCTGATATTGACCTAAGCCCATCGTGGTGTTTTTGCCGATATGGAGCTTTTCTCCCAGTCGTAATGCGGGCATCAGACGAGCTATCGTGTGAGCATCACCCGATAGATGTATATCTCCTTGTAGGCCATATAGTTGCATCTTTCGCTGCTGACGATTAGAGCGACGGGGCACATGATTGGCAGCAACATCTACTGCTATGGTTAATGATTCAATGTCTTCTTTAAAATGATGATAAGAATCGTAGCCAATGTCCCATGCCTGATTAGGATTATGGTTGTCCTGACATAACCGAATACGATTATAGAGCGAGGCGATAAAGGTGATGCTATCTAGATGGTCTGGGTGGGAGACGATTCGGTTATTCTGCTGATAGCGAAACGGTGTCAAAAACTGCATGGTTAGCTGACAGTCTGCATCTGTTGCTTTTGTTTTTTTTGCAACATGCACCGCACCAGATAAGAGGTTTTTATCTAAAATTGTTGTGTTGTTTTCGCTGTTCGATGGCAGGCGCTGCAAAGAGTAGAGCGTATCGCCTTCACAGCTCGCTTGTACGAGGGTCGCGCGTCGATAAGGCGCGTGAGTGCCAAGCCCTGTTTCTAAAGCCAGCTTCCAAGCATCGATAATCAACTGAGTTTCAGCAATCGCTGCCCCCATGAGTGTCATTCCAAATTGCCAGACATCGCCTTTGTTATAAGTAGTGGCTTGCTGTGTTGGTCTCGACGTCTTATGAGTCGTATGAGAGTGAGGGGTATAGTGAGGCTGCTCGGCACAAGGGTTAGAGACTTGGCTTATAGGGATATGTATAACATAAGGATTCACTGCCTGAACGCTAGATGACTGCAATGCGGGCATCTCAAAGATACGCGGGAATTTACACTGGTGTTTTAATGGACATTTTTTACACTCTGGCATATCAGTGATACAAGTCAATGAGCGCAATGCTGTTCCAAAGGCACCACGCAACATAGAGCCTGGATGTTCAGGCATCTTTAGTGGCTCATCTTGGCGCACCGTCAGATGAATGGTCTTTAGGTGAGGGTGGTTGAGAGTGGCTGACCATGACGCAGGATAAAAGTGCATGTATAAATCCAAATACAAGTGAGATGTCAAAGACAACTAAAGGTTTAAGACTATATCAAATCTACAGCAAAAATTAGACAACTATAATCGTGAAATATTAACCTAATGATTAAACATCCGCTAAAATAATAAGCTTGGCTATAGTAACTATAGCGATGTATATAGTAATTGCCCCAGACAGATAAAAGCCTATTGCACTGCTAAGCAACATCTACTACCATATAGAACGTAATCTTAAACGATTACTCCCAGATAATTAGGGTACGGTTCAGACTTTATTCAGTGTCATCTTGGTAAGTTCATTTAACAGTTTAGGCAAAATTGATTATTATGTGTACAATTTGCTGTAAAAAGTTGGTCAAAAAAGCACCAACTTTTAAGCCAACTTTTATCGACCAATATTCTCAATGTAAGTTGTTGTTTTTATTGATAATAAATATTGGTGTACAGTCTGAACTGCTCCCTGATTTGTAAGGGATTAAGACAACTCTCCATATTGTAGTTGTAGATATTGTAATGTCTGAACTGCTCCCTGATTTGTAAGGGATTAAGACTCATTAAGCTTATTGATATCTGCTTGAGTGATAGTCTGAACTGCTCCCTGATTTGTAAGGGATTAAGACGGTCTGGTCATGCTGAGCGACGCTGCCGTGCAAAGTCTGAACTGCTCCCTGATTTGTAAGGGATTAAGACACCACACTGTGTAGGTTATCCAGATATTCTAACGTCTGAACTGTTCCCTGATTTGTAAGGGATTAAGACTAAGGTATCTGGTGAGCGTAATGGTTTAGAGAATGTCTGAACTGCTCCCTGATTTGTAAGGGATTAAGACCCACCGGTGCACGTGGTGCCACATCTTTCCAAGGTCTGAACTGCTCCCTGATTTGTAAGGGATTAAGACTCTTTGTTTAACTGATCAATCTCAGCTTGAGTGAGTCTGAACTGCTCCCTGATTTGTAAGGGATTAAGACATTCATGCGTGCTGGATTACTAAAGGCGGTTAGTCTGAACTGCTCCCTGATTTGTAAGGGATTAAGACGCTTGAGCGAAATGCTCATCTGCTTGACAAGCTGTCTGAACTGCTCCCTGATTTGTAAGGGATTAAGACTTCCAGAATGATTCATCAAACGCTTTCTCTTCAGTCTGAACTGCTCCCTGATTTGTAAGGGATTAAGACTATACAGTTTGGGTTCTAAGATGGCAGTAGTGGACGTCTGAACTGCTCCCTGATTTGTAAGGGATTAAGACTACGAGCCAACTCTAACAAAGCATGTTCGGTTGTCTGAACTGCTCCCTGATTTGTAAGGGATTAAGACTTTACTGAAGAACTCAATGAAGCATTGGTCGAAGTCTGAACTGCTCCCTGATTTGTAAGGGATTAAGACATCTTGATATTAAGAAAGCCGTCTGCACGTACAGTCTGAACTGCTCCCTGATTTGTAAGGGATTAAGACTGAACTCAATGAGCTCTGACTCGTAGCTATCTGTCTGAACTGCTCCCTGATTTGTAAGGGATTAAGACTCATAGTCATCTATGATAGCCTGAAGGTCCATGAGTCTGAACTGCTCCCTGATTTGTAAGGGATTAAGACTTTGCACCAATCTCATCTACCTGTAGGTTGACGTCTGAACTGCTCCCTGATTTGTAAGGGATTAAGACATGTACATGTTTCCGTAGGCGTCTGGCTTTTTGTCTGAAACGCTCCCTGATTCTTAAGGTGAACGAGAAAGTAACGAAACACTGTTTCGTCCGAGTGCAAGAAAATTTACATTTTCGTAAATTCTGTCCTGTTGGCTACAATGCTCTGAACAGAAAATCATAGATTTTCTCTTGCGTCGGGGCAAAGCAGTGCTGTAATTAATCCCTCCTCATCTCTGATTCGTAAGGATGAGCGAGGAATAGCAAGTGTCTGGGAGACACTTGCCCGAAGCGCAAGGCAAGAGCTATGCTCACGCAGGCGTTAAAAATTAGAGAATAACTCAGTTTTTATTCAATTAAGAAAGCCACCTATATAATAAGTGGCTTTTTTGATTTGAGAGTGGCTATCAAAAAGCAGCGACTACAAGTGCGTCTTAATTATGCGTCTTACCTCATATCCTTCAAGCTTCGCATCGAGACTAGACAGCTGATTTGCTGTCAGCTCAATACCTCGCAGATGCTCTGGAATATATAAGCTCAGATGTCGATAGCTCACACCATACTCAGCTAAGTCCGCCACGATATTGATTGGTAATGATCCTACGACGATATCTTCTGTGCACAGATTGTCATAATTATCAAGATGCGTTAGATGCTGATCGTAGTGATGTCCCATATATTGCATCCACTCTACCGCGCCTCGATGACGACTGACCAAATATATGCTCATAACTGCTCCTAATAAATATAATCTAGCCCGTACTGACTGAGCGTGATTATACGGACTGTAGCCTGAGACATTTAAATTCACAAGCTTGTCTATAGTGTCAGATAGATATTGCACCTGTACAAAACATCTACTACGATATAGCAGATAACCTTAATCGGTTATTCCCTGAAAGTCAGGGTGTTTCAGACGCTATCTGTCGAAGATAATGGTCACTATTTGAAATTTCAGACGTACAACTGGTTATTATTTAGCCGATTTCAGTCGAAAAATTGTTCAAAAAGATATCAACTTTTAAATCAATTTTTGTCGGTTGATATTTGGTTGTAAGTTATTGATTTAATTGATAATAATAATTATTGTGCAGTCTAAAACGCTCCCTGATTTGTAAGGGATTAAGACTTATTACCTAAACGGTATGCCTTACCATTCTTGGGTCTGAAAAGCTCTCTAATTTGTAAGGTGAACGAGGAAATAACGAAACACTTTTTCGTCCGAGTGCAAGAGAATTTACATTTTCGTAAATTCTGTTCAGCTGGCTACAATAGCCTGAACAGAAAATTCTAGATTTTCTCTTGCGTCGGAGCAAAGCAGTGCTTTGCTTTATCCCTCCTCATCTCTGATTTGTAAGGTGAATGATGAGTAACGGGTGTGCGTCAAGCATTCACCCAAAGTGTATAAAACTTATAATACTAAGCCAAAAAAAGCACACAACGAGAGACCTCGCTGTGTGCTTTTTTTGGCTTAATTTTTTGATTATTGATAAAGAAACAGTGTTTTTTAAGTAGGTTTTAATAAGTAGGCTCATCTAATATGTTGATGAGAGCTACTTTGGCGGCAGACGGAAAGGCAAACGGGGTCGCGGTGCTGGTAACAAAGCTACTGTTTTTTAGACTGCTTAAGCGCAAAGATAGCGTCTATGCCTGTATCATGCATAATGCTAGAGACGATACTTTAACCCCTATTATAAGAGAGAAAGTAAAGCGACATATGCGTAAATATAATGGCATCCCAAAAGAGCATTTCCATCTGTTTTTAAAGGAATGCGAGTGGTGTTTTAACTACAGTGATCCAAAACGTCAATTACATCAGCTAAAACAATGGATTAAACAGGAACTGAACTAGTTATCTAGGACAGCCTCTTGTTATATACCTTGACTGACGAAGGCGTGATGTACTTGTCATTTAAACATTGAGAAAAAGAGCGAGTAGATGAGGAGCGTTTCTTTTGTGACATGAAGCACGCTGGAGAACCATTTTCTCTAAACTACTGCAAGTGATTGAATATGGTATTTGGTTATCGGCCGATAAAAGAGCCGACTTTAAAGAGACATGGTTTAATGTGATGATCAGAAAAAAGGATAATCATACTAAAAGTTGTGCAAGACGATGAGTAACAACTGACAATAACTGATATAAAAATTGGCGGGTAGATATGAGTGAGTCAATAAAAATTTTAAGGTTGTTCGAATCAGATGACCGAATGAATAAATTCCAAAATTTATTTAAACAACTCATCTATGTTTTGTCAGAAGAAAACATTCAATATGTGATTATTGGCACAGTTGCATATTCAGAGTATGCACCTCCTCGTGCGACCACTAATATTAATTTCATGATCTTTGAAAGTGACTGCTGTAAACTTGAAAGCGTCCTTAAAGAACATGAGATTGATTTTATACGGAATGCCTACCAACAGCTCATCATTGCTGTCAAAGATGATAGTGATGAGACCAAAAAATATCCTCTTGAACTTTCATTCCAAAGCGCCCCTAAAGGTCTTGCATTTAGTCAGCTCATACCTAAAGAGATGTTTGGTGTGGCTGATATACTTGTCGCCAGCCCTGAAGTATTAGTAGCATTATGGTGTCTGGCAGTGAGTAATGGTTATTCTAAATCTTATTACGATGCCCAAATGATGATTAAGCTACAGTTGGCAGAGGTTGATAGATGCATTGTTGTGATTGAAAATATTCCTGAGAGTGATGCCAATAAAGTATTGCGCTCAATTCTCACAGGCAAAGCAATGTATGTCGATACGATCAATATGGATGAAGGATTTATAATGCCATCTGTTCTGTTCCAAACTCATGAAGAAATTGAGCTGGCGAAAGCTCATCGTTATCAAGCGTCGCAAGAGCGTCGGCGTCAATTGTATGAAGGGATGCAACAGACAAAATAATGCGGTGGTTTTCGCTTTTATTATACTGAGCTTATAAGTCGGTAAAATGGACGAATAATAAAAGCGTTAGCTTGATGGTAAACATATTTAAGCAGACTGCTCTAAAGCATTTTTACAAGCTTCAGCCAAATAAGGATCAACCGTATCCTGTTTAACCAGCCACTTCAGATAGCCAGCACCCTCAGAACTAGTGGCTAAATCTGCAATAGCCTCACCTTTATGCTTACCAAAACTCATATGCGTGGGTACGCGCGCCATTTCACTAAATTCATATAAGCTCTCTACATCACTTATCTCATGACCTTGGCTATTTGCCAAATCAATCAAACTACCAAGCACCAGCTCAGTGAAGTAAATATCAGCAATGGCAGCATGAGCATCTCTTGCTTGAGCACGTGCTATATCACGGTGGAAATGATAGAGCAGGGATACTAGCTTATGGCTCTCAAGTGTAGGAAGAAGATAGTTAGCTATTGCGTTGGTACATATCAGATTAGGACTATGAGTAACGCCAGCATTTTTAAGAACGGCCATATCAAAATCGATATTGTGACCAATCAAGTACTCAACACTGTTAGGTAGTCTAAAATCTGTATGAGGTTGTTCATCCGCCACATCCTCATCACAGATGTGCGATATCGCCATAGAGCCCAAGCTAATTTCTTTAAGCGGATTAAAACGCTTCGCTCTTGGCGCTTGTAATACAGTCACCTTGCCATTAATGATATCAACAATAGAGTAGGCGGCCTCAGTCATATGTGGATCAACAAGTCCGGTTGTTTCAGTGTCGAGTATGTATGTGTTCATAATTGGCCTTGATAAATATGAGGAGCTTAGTAGTCTAATATAAGTAGTTCCATTATAGCAGTCTATTCTGAGTGGCCTATTAACTGATTAATTGGTCTTATTAGGAGGTTTAAGCGATATGCTTATAAAGGTTTGCTATGATATTTAATTAGCCCTCTATTAAAAACGGAGTTTAAAATTGAAGAAGTTCGAAAAAATATGTCTATTAGTAATTGATGACATTAAGTCTGGTAGAAAGAAGGTTGGAGATAAAATACCTTCAATTCGAGCTATGTCAAAGAAATATCAGGTTTCAAGAAATACTATAGTGAATGCTTATAATATTTTATTGGAACAAAGTTGGATCAAGGCGCTTCCTAAGTCTGGGTTTTACGTCAGTGAAGATTTATCCAGTAAAGAAACTCATAGCACTATGTTAGATTTAACTAATTTTTACAATGGAGTCGATTTACTAGAACAACAATTAGTCAATGAATATAACCATCGACCTGGTGAAGGAAGATACCCTAGAGAATATATGGATAACCTTAATCTAGATAGTTATTTAGGACATCCAAATTATGGAGAAAAACCATTATATTTTGACTATGGCTATGGTGACCCAGCCGGGAACAGCATGCTTCGAGGATTTATTGTCGAAATACTCAAAAAGCACTCTCTTAGCGTTGCGCCACAGAATTTATTAATGACGCATGGGACTAATCACAGTCTAGATTTGATCATTAGGCACTTTCTAAATGAAGGAGATAGCGTAATAGTGGAATCTCCTGGATACTACCCTTTATTTAGTAAACTTAAGTTAAATCCAGTTAATGTGATTCCTATAAAAAGAACTAAGTTTGGTATAGATGTTAATAGTTTAGAGACGATCATTAAAAAGAGTAATCCTAAGATTTTCTTCTTACAGCCCTTTGCTCACAATCCTACAGGGACAGATTTAACAGTAGAAAATATCAACTCTATTAAGTCAGTATGTATGGCGCATAATGTCCTTATTGTCGAAGATGACCCGTTTCTGTTAATTAGGAATAATGCAGCCAGCTATCTTTTTGGTGAAGATTCTCCTGTAATTTATTTAAGTAGCTTTTCGAAAACAGTCTCAGCCTCATTAGGATGTGGTTTTATAGTCGCATCTACGAAATTGATAAAGTCACTCACACGCTTAAAAATGATAACGATTATTAATACATCATCAATAATTGAGAATATTCTTAATCACTTGATAAGTAGCGGTACTTTAAACAATCATTTACAAACATTCAAAACTCTATCATACGAGAAGTCGGCTGACTCGATAAAGGACTTAAGTAAAGTCGAAGACTTAGAGCTTTATCCTCACAACCCTGGAGGCCATTTCTTATGGTTCCGTATTCCAATGGACGATAGAAAAGTACTTAAGCAGGCAAGGAGTAATAATATTTTTATTGCTCCGGGAAACCTTTTCTTTCCTGCAGAAAACGGCTACTTCGCATTAAGAATTAATAAGTTTTATGTAGATCAAACCACTGTTAGATTTCTTGAGAAGGAGGTATTTAATAGAGAATAAAATTGGTGCTTCGTTACTAGATTTCTAGCAATTAATCTGTGTTTCAATAGGTCTTTCTATATCACCCTCCTGACTAAATCAAAGTCAAATATAGCCTTCAGCGATAGTGCAAAATTGTCTAATTTTATATCATAAAACTATTCTACTAAGGCAATATTAATAGCCAGAACCTTATTCGATTTTTTTTGAAAAAAACGTAATTCTCATTCTCAAGGACGACAGCTAGCTATAAAAATGGGTACAGTTTCGAGTGAAAAAACATTTCTGTACCCTAGGAGTAAGACTAAACTCATGGTATTTCTATAGTAACTAGCTAAAGTGGCATTGCCACGAGAAACTTGAAGGTTTAGTTAGGTAGATTTATACCAAGGCATTTTTGGTGCGTATCTAAATTTTTGTCTGGTGCAGAAAGCATATCAAATGCCTATCAAACCCTTCTTCATGGAATTATTTTACAGGACGTATCCCTATGAAAAATTTAACCTCTTCTTCAAGACTTGCGGGTTTTCACAAGCTGCAACACAAGCAGCGTCTCGACAAAATATCTGATTTTTTAGGAAAAAGTGCATTCAATCAAGAGCACTTTCTAGATACAGGCAATACTAACTTCAAAGTTGTCGACAATATGGTTGAGAATGCAATCGGGACTATGAATATACCTGTGGGCATTGCCACTAATATGATAGTCGATGGTAAAGATAAGCTTGTTCCTATGGCAACTGAAGAGTCTTCAGTTGTTGCTGCTGTTTGTAATGCTGCTAAACAATGTCGAGATACAGGAGGTTTTTATACTTATGCATCTGAACCTATAATGATCGGTCAGATTCAGTTAATTAATGTTCTTAACCCTGTGATTACTAAGCAAGTGATACTTGAAAATGAGAGCAAGATTAAAAATATATGCAATGAAGTAGATCCACTGTTAGTTAAGTTAGGAGGTGGATTCAAAGGTATGGAAGTAAAAGTCTTAGATAATGGTCATGAGTATAATGTCATCGTCCATATTCTTGTAAATACTTGCGATGCTATGGGTGCAAATGCGGTGAACTCTATGGTTGAAGCATTATCGCCAGTGTTAGAGAGCTTGACAGGTACTAAAGCCAATATGAGGATTTTATCTAACCTTGCAGATAAACGTTTATCTATGGCAAGAGCCACTTGGAATACCGATGAAATAGGAGGGGAGGAAGTTAGAGATGCCATGTTATCAGCATTTAGGTTTGCAGATTCAGATCCATATCGAGCAGCTACGCATAACAAAGGCATCATGAATGGGATATCAGCTGTTATCTTAGCTACAGGCAATGATACACGTGCGATAGAAGCAGGTGCTCATGCTTACGCTTGCAGGACTGGTCAATATCGTAGTTTATCTAGTTGGAGTGTCGATAAAGACGGTAATTTATGCGGCAGTTTAGAGCTACCCATGGCAGTAGGGTTAATTGGTGGTGCTACTAAAGTACATCCAACGGCTCAGCAGAACTTAGAGATTCTTAGTATTGAGTCTGCAGATGAACTGGCTAGAATTACCTGTGCTGTTGGCCTTGCCCAAAATTTTGCTGCAATGAAAGCATTAGTAACCACAGGTATTCAAAAAGGTCACATGTCACTACATGCAAAAAACATAGTCGCGATGGCTGGAGCTACTACGGATGAAATCGATAAAGTAACTGAATTACTAGTCCAGGGCGGTAAGATACGTATAGACGTGGCTGAGGAAATATTAGCAAGCTTACGCAATACCAGTATGTAGAAAATTAAGAAGAGTTCAGTCTAGACTTAAGTGCGAAGCTAAATGCTTGCTTCTAGACAGTCACTCTAAACTTTATATGGTGACAAGGATGAACATGAATATGGAAAGTTCAGAGAGCAACTTAGTAGAAGTATGGGGTGATACGGTTAATTTTAGGTCAATGCTATTCGCTATAGTGATAGGTAGCGTAGTTAGTACAGGCACTTTTTTATTAGCCAGGTTTTATATGTCTTCGCTATCTGGAGACCCAACTCTTCTAAATGGTTATGCGATGCTAATTGGTTTAGGAGGCTGCTTGCTATCAGGCTTTATTTGCTCAGTGATGTTTAAACCTGCGAGAATAGTAATAGCAAGTAGTGAGGATAACAGCGAAAATATCAAAGAGTTTATTGTTGGCCTAATAAGAGATGATCCTAATTATACTAGTGTAAATGACCTACCTTCTGAAGTTAAAGAAGAGCTGGATTTATTAAAACTGATGCCGGTGTTTCAGGAAGCTGAAGCAATTGTGAAGAAAGAATCATGATGAATAAATGATTTTATTTCTGATAAGCACTTACGTCAGAGTAATTTAGTAATTAGCTAAAGATAGAGTTCAAGCATATTTATATTTATTACTAATAACTGATACAGACTTCAAGGAAGAAGGTAATGTTACATGAAATTTTGATTCAGTTTTGGCCGGCTCTTATGTACGGCGTAGCTGGAGCTATTATTTTTTCGTTAATTGGCATGGTCTCTGGAACAGACGAAACAGCAACAATGGTACCGCTTACGTTAATGGTGATAATAATTGGTGCGCCACCAGCTGCGGTTTTTACCTTTTGGATGGCAGGGGCTGTTTCTAAACATATGACTCATGCAATACCAACGGCGCTCTTAGGTATCCCTGGAGACACAATGGCGACTCCAATGTTGGAAGAAGCCGATCTCTTAAGAAAGTTAGGCATACCACATATTGCCCTCAAAAAAATGATTTCAAGCTCGATAATATCTGCTTTTATTGCTGTTGTTGCAGCCGTTGGTTTTGCATTAATTCTAGCTCCGTTTGGCGATATTATTACTAAATTTGCGCCATGGATATTTTTAATAGCAGCTATATTAATTGCTTATTTCTCTAAAGGTAAATGGGCCTCAGTACTTATATTAATCCCCTTTGTAACTTTTATCCTGGCTCTGAAGGCTTTTACAGGACAATACGATACTAAACTTGGTGTCACCTACTTTTTAGCCATTGCTATTGGTCCTTTAATAGCTGACTTATTTACAGTTATGAGTCCTATAGGAAGAAAAACGCAATCTAGAGAAAAGGAAAACGAGATTCAAATTGCACCTGATTTGAAGTTATGGCAGGGTTATTTTCCTAATCCGTTCAAAATTTTGGATAGGACGCAGATTAAATTTACAGTGATAACTTCATTGATATCTAGTGCTACTTTCGTATTTAGCCCTGTAGCTATGACTGTTATATTGGGAGAGTTCGTAGGGTCGCGTATTAAAAATACATATCATCGACTGACTACCGTGCTTTCTTCTAAGAATGGTGTGACTGAGTCTACTTATATTGCAGAAGCACTAATTCCATTAATCGCTTTTGGTTTACCGCTTAGTCCAGTTGCTGCTGGTCCAGCAGCCCCTTTATTCAATGCGCCTCCTGTTTTTAATGTTGAGACTGCAGAGATGGCTGGCAATAACCTGCATCACTTACTTAGTCCTATGGATTTCCTTTTCTATGGAATATTGTCTGTAATACTTGCCGCTATGATTGCCTACCCCTTTTCCATGAACTACGCTAGAAATGCAGCTCTATTTGTAGTTAAAAAAATTAGCCATGAAGCGATTATCGCTACCTTCATCGGCCTGATTCTAGTAATCAGTATATGGGAAGGAGGGTTAATAGGGGTATTTACAGTTATATCACTTGGGTTGTTAGGTGGACTTTTATCAAAACACTTTTCCTTCAATACTGGGTGTCAATTCATGGGTTATTACGTTGCTGTTTTATCTATCCCTGCAATTCTTTAATGCTTCGATCTTGTATAGATATATTCAGCTAAGCCCCAATCAAAGTATTTAAAAGCTAATTTTTTTCGTAGTTAGTCAAATGCTTTTGAGTTTTTACGGAGCTATGCTAAAAAATTGTAGAGTGAGACTTAATGATCTAATCGTCTGGATACTCAGATTGGATTCATCAAGCAGTAGAGAAATTAATAAAGTTAAATTACAAGGAAGAATTTAGCTTTCAAAGGGAGAATGCATTTGTTAGCGTTACTGGAATTTTTAACAATTATAATCACCCCTCCCTCCCCAAAAAAATAGCACCGCTCAGCGATAGAAATTCTTGTAAAAAACCATAAAAAAACTGCGTAGCCCTTATATTTAAGTACTACGCAGTTCAACAGTTTTTGAATATCAGTACTTGAGCCTCTATCGACGCCTGAAAATACCAATCAAGCGTCAATATGCTTAAGCATTGTGATTAAGCATTACTTTTCAAATACGCTAACATGGTGTCTGCATCTGATACTTCAAACGGGTCTATTGGGCAGTTGTCGCCAAAATCAGATTCCTTAAACACTTTTTTGATTGCTTTATTGTCGACATACATTGAATAACGCCATGAGCGCATACCAAAGCCAAGATTACTCTTATCAACCAGCATGCCCATTTTACGAGTAAACTCACCATTGCCATCAGGAAGCAAGAAAACGTTTTCACGGTTTTGCTTTAGGCCCCATTGGTACATGACGAAGGCATCATTAACAGAAATGCAAATGATTTCATCTACACCTAACGACTTAAACTCATTGTAAAGCTCTTCATAACGCGGTAGATGGCTGGTCGAACAAGTGGGTGTAAAGGCACCTGGTAGTGAGAACACAACCACTTTTTTATTGGCAAATAACTCATCTGTGGTTAGGTCATACCACTTGAATGGGTTGTCTCCTCCGACAGAGTCATCACGGACACGGGTTTTGAAAGTCACATCAGGTACATGGGTAATCATTATTTACTCCGATTTAGGTTATTGTCTTTTTGTTTTCAAAATGCTTCATTTATATAATAATAGTTATAGCAATCCATAAGCAAATCTTTAAGCTTATATTCACTATATAAGCTATCAAAATATATGGGCTTTTTTTAGACCATACAAGCTACGCTAGCTGCTTTGGCCTTCTCGTAAACTGCGCTGCCTTCCAAACCCAGTTCTGCTAACTCATCAAGATATCTTTGAGCACCTTCAGATAAAAGTTAGCTATGGCGTACCAGCATGACCAACTTTAACCTGTGTAGATAGCATGCGACCTTTAGTCTCAGCGGTACGTGATGCTTCATCCCAATCAGGTGCTGCACACATGAACAAGGTTTTACCATCTTGTCCACCAAGAGCCACTGCAAAAATACCATCAGGTGCGGTATCTACAACTTCTAAAATTTCCCCGCCTTCTTGAATACGAACAGCCCGCTGGTTCAAGGTATCTGCAATCCAAACAGCGCCCTCGCTATCTAATGCGAGACCATCAGGTAAGATACTGGCGTTTTCTATGCGCGCGCCTACATTCGGCTCATCCCCTAATTCTCCGAAGCTTGCAAAGTCACGCTTCTCTCCCAAAGTCCCATCTTCTTTAATATCGAACTGTGATATTTTATTGCCAAATAGCTCATTAACGATCAACGTCTTTTGGTCAGCAGAAATGACCATACCGTTTGGAAAAGCTAAGCCTTCTGCCACAATCTGTGAGTGGCCATCAGGTTTCACCAATATAAGAGCCGCATGGTTATGATCAGCGCCACCCATCAAATCAAAGCCAAAATTACCGACATAAGCATTGCCCTTAGGGGCAACGACCATGTCATTAGCATGTCCATCACAGTGATTCCAGATATCAGCATGTACGACCAACTCGCCATCATTTTCTAAACGTAAGATTTTCCGATCTTTCATTGAAACGACCAGCATACGCCCGTCAGGTAGCCAGCCCAAACCAGAGGGCTGTTGCTCAATATGGACAATTTTTTCTGCGACGCCTTGATCACCCACACGGTAAACGCCTTTGGTATAAAAGTCGACAAACCATAAGGCGTCTTTATACCAGCGAGGACCTTCTAAGTAATGAAAGCCATCGACGACCACGTTTAATTTGTATTCTGACATAATTATTTCCCTTTAGTAGTGGATATCTTCCTTGATAAATAACACTGTTTTAAATAATGCGAGTCTCTTTTTTAGAGTATCTCTTCATATATTGCTGTCACCTCATTTAACGTCATATCTTTAGGGTTAGTCGCGATTAGCCTAGCATAAGTATTTATAACAATGTCTGCTAAGGCGGGGATGTCTTGGTCTGTTATATCTAATTCGTTTAAGCGATATTTAAGACCACTCGTCTCTAAAAATATTTTTAATTGTTTGATAAACAAGCTTGCTGCCTCTAAGTCTGTCATACCTAAGGTCTGAGAGGGCATAACGGCATGAGCTAGCTCTGCATAAAGGGGGGCTGCTGCTGATAAGTTAAAGGTAAAGACACCGCACATGACGAGTGCATTGGCATGTCCATGCGGGATATGAAAGTTGATACTAAGTGGATAGGAAAGCCCGTGTACTGCAGCTACCGAAGAATTCACGAAAGCTATACCAGCCAAAGCTGAGCCTAATAGCATGTTGGAGCGAGCGTCGATATCATCGCCTTGGTTTAATACTTTCTCAAAATTATTCCATAGCATCTGTAGGCCTTTGACAGCCAACGCATCTGAAATAGGATTCTTTTTAGTACGACTCGTGTACGCTTCAACACAGTGCACCATGGCATCTAAAGCGGTTGCAGCAGTGATATGTCGAGGTAGCTTAAGAGTAAGTGTCGCATCTAAAATGGCGACATCAGGCAGGATTTTGGGCGTGTATATGGCTTTTTTGCTACCATCTTTTGCTGTGATGACTGAGACAAAGGTGGCTTCTGCACCTGTACCAGCGGTGGTCGGTATGGCAAACAAAGGTAGTTTGTTAAAGCCACTAACATCTTTATCTAAAATGTCGTTTACCGATTCAAATTCGTTTGGATGTAATGCGACGATTTTTGCAGTATCGATAGAGCTGCCACCGCCTAAGCCGATAACCAAGTCACAGCTGTTGTCTCTGGCAATTTTAATAGCGTCATTGACGATTTCAATAGGTGGATCAGCTACGACACTATCGAATACAACAACATTAACACCAGCTTCCTCTAATGATTGCTGAGCAATATCGACATAGCCTAGCTGAGTGATTCCAGCGTCTGTAACGATAATAGCGGACGTCGCACGATACTGCTTCGCTAATGTACCGAGCTTTTGACGCATGCTGTCAGCTTCACTGATGATATGACCATTGGTATAAAACTCAATCCCTGTCATTCTATGCTTCCTTGTATAGACGAGCGAGTACTTCAAGCACTCATGAGCCTAATATAACAGGGAAATTTTTACATATCTATAAGATCATTATGGGTTGCCCAGTACTTATTTGTATTAAGTATTATTCATAAATCAATCGCACTCTAGTCTATATTTATTAAGCTACCTCTTCTATAGGAGTGTCACTTTTAATCAAGCCATTTTTTAATTAAAAAAAGTTTAAATATTATTTGATTCTTACCTTACATTTCAAATTAAATGACTTTATATTCCAGCCTAGAACATTGTTTTCTAGGTTGCTCGTTATAATAGCTACTATGATAAAAATATAGGCTTACCGTTATGACTGTTTTTTAAATAATAGTCCTTCAAAAGCTAACCCACATACAGTACAAGCCTGCGCAATTACCTTTCAAGGTAATGCTACTAATAACCTGCAACAGGATGCTTTTTTTAGATGACTGATATCAAGAAGACTTAGGTGTGATGGTAGTGATTAACTCGCTAAACGAACTCATCGACTAGCAGGCGCAGGAGCAAGGTCCCCAAGCAGAATTTGCGGACTATAAGTGTAGAATGGATGGCAGGAAGCTTATATAGTTGGTTCAAAATATCGATATGTTAATAGTTAGGAGCTACTGGTATAAATTTTTCTGGCTTGCTGCTATCACAGAGGCTATGACAAATTTATTCCCAGTCGAACTGTGTCGGTTCTAAAGTGAATTTGCTATAGAGCATTATTGAATGCTTTGCATTGACCACTCATGATAGTTATATAGGTAGTGAAGCACCAGAAAGCGTGTCTCGAAAGATTGATATTGATAGCGGCGACTGTCTATTAGTTTGTACGGATGGTATTCACGATTGAGTGCCGAGTCCTGAGTGGCAAAATGTTAGTGCGGAAACGGACTTACAGCAGTGGTTAATCACTCTTAAATATGAATCTATGATTCAGATAGCAATGCTTATGATAATGTTACGGCGATGGTAGTGCGTTTTGATTGACTGTCTATTTTAATAATGAAATTAGCTTTAAATAATAGAGTAACAAATATGCCTACACATTCTATCGCCAGCTATAAAAAGTCGACACGCATATTCGCTTTATATCAATGTCTGCCTCGCAGTGAAGCTGGTGCTATGTCATTAACAGAGCTTATGGTTGGGTACGGTGATAATCCAGATAATCTCGCTAACGAGCGTAAGAACTTAGAGAACGATCTGATTGCTTTAAACCAAATTTTTAGCGATGTTTTTTATAGTGAAGCCTTAGTCCGAGTGCCAGCATGGGGCCAGAATATCAGTGGCAAGACAGCACGATTTTATATTGAGCCGAGCTTCAGTATCGATATCATCAATGAGCAAACAGTGTTCTTTTGGGAGATGCTTGATAAATATACTGCAAACTATTTACCAGTATCTTTTAAGCAAAGTATTACAGATAAGCTCACCCAATTAGGCCGACAGAATAAGGATGGTTTCCATCAAAGTAAGCTAGGGCAATGGCAAGGTTACCTCATTACCTTACCGAGTATAGTACAAGCGCCGACGCTTAATAATGATGTGATTGCAAGTATTCATCAGGCTTTATTACAAAATAAGCAACTTCAAATCAGCTATCAAAATAAATGGAATTATAGTCCTATTGAGAGAGTCGTCTATCCTAAAGGGCTTATCTTTATTGACAATATGGTCTATCTCACAGGTTTTAATCCTACTGATGACCATATCGATGATGAGATACTGCTAAAAGCGCATCGCAGCTTTGCAGTCAATCGTATCACTGAGGCAATAGTCACAACTAAGCCCGTCCCTGATTGGGTAGAGCGAGACAGCCTCTCATTAAAGTATTTGTGTGAACTGGGTAAGTTAGAGCCCACAGATAATGCCCAGATGAAATTGGTTTTAAAGGTGCAAAAATATGCCTGTCAGCACTTGTTCGAGCGTCCATTGTCGCAAGATCAGCAGATTACTGCTATCGATGATATTTGGAATCAAGTCAGCGCCAGTGTGGCCAATACTAAGCGTCTACAAGATTGGCTAGTGAGTATGTCGCAGCTGGCAGTGGTAGTAGAGCCAAGTGGGCTCAAGGCGGTTATTCATGAGCGCCTACAGAGTGCCTTAGAGTTGTACGAAGATTAGGCTTAGTTATTAATGAATGCAAAGTGATTTACTTATATCATTTAATAAGGCTAATAATGACTGTCTGATTATAGAGCTTTGGTTAGCTGATTTCATTTGAGAAACACAGGCAAATTAGAGATTTAAACTTCCAAGGGAATACATAGGAGTAGCACTATGAATGAAGTTTTGTTCAAAGATTTTATCCAAGCTCAAAATACTATTTATCCATCGGTTATTAAAGAGTTAACCGAAGGGCACAAGCGTACGCATTGGATGTGGTTTATTTTTCCACAGGTGAAAGGCTTGGGACACAGCACAATGGCTCGACGCTTTGCAATAGAAAGTCTAGAGCAAGCAGAAGAGTATTTGCAGCACGATGTGCTTGGAGCACGGTTAATAGAGTGCGCTGAATTATTATTGTTGCATCCTGGTAAAAGCGCTTTAGAAATTTTCGGATCAATCGATACGCTGAAATTACACTCTTCGCTTACGTTGTTTACTTTAGCATCCTCTAATAAAAAATGTGTTTTTAACGAGCTTTTGGATCAGTATTTTGAAGGCAGTTACGATATAAACTCTATCAGAATGTTAAAGCAAATCAATGATCAGCAAGCTGAATGAATAAAACCGAACGAGACTCTAAAAGAGGATGTAATCCTTAGTGAAGATCAAACTTCAATAAACGAATTATGCCAGATGATAAATGTCTTAGAGACTGTGCAAGCGCGCTACTGCCGCAAAATATCGTCAAAGTTTGATAGTTTTGACTACCTTAAAATCCCTTAATTATCAGTGAGCATAACCATGAAATATCAGCTTGATGCCTCGCATATAGATGATATACCTAGTGCGGTTCTATATCGACGAGCCATGGATCATTACCCAAAGTCTAGTATTGGTTGTTTTGTCATCAATGATGATTGGAGTGAGCAGGCGCTACTAGATCTAAAAAAGAAGTCGGAGGCTTGGTTTTTAGTGGGCTTACAAACAAATGATCATGAGTATGAGCACTTAGATATGATAGAGGGCATCATTAGATGTCAGCCTGATGAAGTAAACGATGTCATTAAACTGCTTGATATAAACTCCGCAAGTACTATTATTGGCATAGATGTTGTAGATATCAAAAGTTTATTTGATATTTGCAATTCATTCAAGTTCGTTCAAGCAAGTGCCACAGGTGAATATGAATCAGATTTAATAAAAGTGGCTGCACATAAGCTTATTAATAAACTTGAAAAAGTACATAATATTAAAGCCTTGTTTGTTGGAATGTGTGGCATTCAAAGTTCACCATTGGAAACCTGTTCTTACATATCAGAAACTGTTGAAGCGTTATTATCTAATGATGATGTGTCTATATATTACTGCTCAAGTATGATTGATGAGCTTAGTACTTTTCGGTTAAAGGCGATATATGCTGAAGAGTAGGTAAAAGTTTAAAACAGGCGCATTAAATTATTAGATTTTGAAATAATTCAACCAAGTATAAGAGATTTAGTTATATTTTATTTACTATCTAACAACAACTAAAATCAAATAGGTATAAATTCATGGTAGAAGAAAACAGCATTAATAAAGGTTACAATATTTTAAAGATTTCAAGTTTTCTATCTGAAAAAGAATATTCAAATAAACAGCTAGTTATACCTATCTATCAGCGACCTTACCGTTGGACAGAAAATAACATTATCGACTTGCTAACAGACTTGTACTACCAGTGCAAAAGGCTTGGGCATAACTTAGGTGATGTTTATAACCCGGATAATGCTTACCGTTTAGGTACTGTGGTTTTACATCAATACACTGATGAAGAAGCAAGTCAGACTCAGGTTGCTTTAGTTGATGGGCAGCAGCGTACTTTGACACTGCTGCTGCTTATAAAGGCAGCTGAGGATTCCGAAAGGTTTAAAGAGCAGCTTAATGACTTCACTCCAATAGAGATAAATCTTCCTGATTGTAGTGAAACTCAAAAAAACCTAAGTAAGAATCTTGCGTTTATAGAACGTCATGTTAGAAGCCCAGAGTTTACGCCAGAGGTATTAGACTTTTTACTGAATCATTGCGAAGTGGTTCAAGTAACCTTGCATGACCTATCTGAAGCTTTCCAGTTTTTCGATTCACAAAATTCACGTGGTCTTGATTTAAGCCCTCATGATTTGCTAAAAGCATTTCACTTACGCGAGTTTGCTACGTCAGAGGATAGTTTAAAAGAATCCGTTGTGAATGAGTGGGAGCAGAAAAATACAAAGGATTTAAGATTGTTGTTCTCCAATTATCTATACCCTATCCGTCAGTGGAGTCTTGGCAAGCCTAGTTCATATTTTTCAAAATCTGATATTCATGTATTTAAAGGGGTTAATTTGAATAGTGAGTACTATCCACGCTCATATCCTTTTCAACAAGGGCTAAAACTCATTCATAAGACAGTTGATAATTATAACCAACACGCGCATCGTAACTTTGATCAGCAAATAATGGAATATCCTTTTCAGATTAACCAAACCTTAATTAATGGACGGCGCTTTTTTGATTGGGTTGCTTGCTATCAAACGCTTTTAGATCCGCTACTAAATAAAGAAATTGAAGAAAAAGATAATAATTGGCTAAAAGATATTTTATATCAGCAAGAAAAATTACAAAAGTCAAAGAATGGCAAGGTGTCTAGACCTACTGCTTTGACTATTGTGCACACTATAGATAATAGAAAAGATGGTTACGGGTATAGTCACTGGTGGCGACAGGGTGACATGTATGTTCGCCGCATGTTTAACGCTCTTGTTCTCTGTTATTACGACCGCTTTGGTGAGCAAGACTTAGCACGAGCAATTGAGTACATATTTATTTGGGCTTATTCATTGCGCTTACGGAATACAAGTGTTTACTTGGAAAGTGTAGAAAAACACATTAGGCATAATAATTTGTTTATGCGTTTGCAGCAGTCACTATCGCCCGTTGATTTTTTAAATAAGCCACTGCCTATGATATTAGAAATAAATGGAACGAACATAAAAGGTATCGAAACTATTTTTGAGCAGCTTGGTTATATATCACAGCAAGCAATGGAGATAATAAATGACTAATAACAATCGGAATAGCCTTAACATTCGACAACTACTTAGTGAGGAGCAATACAAGATACCAGTGTATCAGCGGAACTTTGATTGGGGCGAGCCTCAAATACAACAGCTTGTTGATGATATCAAAGATTTTGCAGAAAAAGATGACAAATCAATTTCTTACTATATTGGTAGCTTGGTAGTACATGAGAAAACAAACTACTTTGAAATTCTGGATGGTCAGCAACGCTTTACCACATTAAGTTTATTAGCTTGTTATTTAAATTATCGTATACCTGAGAGTTTTGAATGGTATGAGAAGGTAAATCTTGGCTTTGAGAGCCGAAGAAAATCAGAATTTACAATGAATAAACTGTTTGAAGTTTTTTGTTCTGGTGAAACCTCCACATATGATTCGCCGGGCAAGCTGTCTGAATTAATAAGCACAGTCAGCACCAATAAGACTAATGCTTCAATATTAGAGGGTTTTAAGGCTATAGATCGGGTAATCACTAGGAGCTTTGGTGATAAGGAAGCTGAGTCGCTAAACGAATTTGCTACTTACTTACTTAACAAAGTAAAAATACTACGCGTCTGTGTACCTCGAAATACTGATGTAACGCACTATTTTGAGGTGATGAACAATAGAGGTGAGCAGCTAGAGAAACATGAAGTAGTCAAAGCAAGCCTGCTATCTGCCGTCCAAGAAGACACGCAAGCTACTGCTGTTATTCAGAAGGTATGGCTTGCCTGTGCAGACATGAGTCGTTATGTGCAATTGGGTTTTACGGTAGATGAGCGGAAAGCTATATTTAGTGAAGATTCTGCAAGTTTTTTAGTGGAAAGATTCGGGGATCTAACTGATAAGGTTACCGTGCAAAGCAATAATTCAGGCTCAAAAAATGTTTCATTCTCTCTTAAGAGTGCACTCGAAGCCGGTAAAGAATTACGAGAAAAACAAGGTGATAAAAATACAAGTAGTGATGATGATAGTGATGAAGGTAAAGAGGAGCGATTTACCAGCGTTATTGATTTTCCTAACTTTCTTATGCAAGTATTGCGTATCTATATAAAATTACAGTCTGATAAAGTCCTTCCTGTTTTAGATGATAAAGATTTAATTAATGCATTCGAAAAATTTATAGGAAAAGACATTAAGAAGGTAGAGGGCTTTGTTTTTTCATTGCTAAAATTACGTTATTTGTTTGATCAGTATATTGTTAAGCGTGAGCGCGCAAGTGGCAAAGAAGATTGGTCGTTGAAACGGTATAAGTTCGATAAAAATGGCTCAAGCTATGTGAATAGTTTTGGTAAATCTGATGGAAACTGGTCTTGTGCGATGTTACTTTCAGCCTTTCATGTATCTTATTCGACTAACTCTCGCAAAAACTGGTTGTCTGCAGTGCTTTATTGGTTAAACCAAAATAAGAATACAAACTCATTTACCGCAGAAAATTATTTAAAATTTCTAGAGAATCTCGGTAGAAGCTTTATGGTTAATCGTTATTTGACTGTGAAGCCTCAAGAATATACTGATTTTATGTATATCGCTGACCAGAGTCATGAAGTAAATATTGAACACTTTAATAAACTCTTAAGATACGGCCAAGTAAGAGTATTTGCGTTTAACTACCTAGACTATTTATTATGGAAAGACACTGAGTTACTTCAAGAAACAAAGACTAAATTTAGGTTTAGTTTTAAAAGTTCTGTAGAGCATTTTTCACCTCAAACCTCTAGAGTTAATGAGATATTATCTGAAACTGACTTACATGGATTTGGAAATTTATGTTTAATGAGTTCTAGTGAGAACTCCTCTTTAAGTAATGACACTCCTAAGCAAAAGGCTGAGATATTAGAGAGTCAGCGCAATAAAGTGGCTCCGTTAAGCTTGAAATTAGAGTTGATGATTGCAACACTAGAAGATAAACCATGGAACTATGAAGCCATAAAAGCACATAAAAATAAAGTATTTGAGGTTTTGAAAGAGGATATAAAACTAGCGCTATGAGTGCTGAAAGTGACGCTTGTAGTGGCACACTAAATTTAGACTGTATTTAAGAGAAATGCCGCGCACGAAAAAGCCAGGCAACCCAAGCTGCCTGACTTTAATATTGTGAACGACTTATCTATGATTATGTTCCCGCCATACAGCATGTTCACATACCTCACAGCACCAACTGTCTTTTGAGCGCATATACGGAATGTCTGCTGGTATCTGTAAAGGGCACACATAACCACAGTATTCGCATCGCACATCATCTAAATAAGCAAAACACTCACCGATTGTCTCGAATAGTACTTGTGCGCTAATATCATACTTCTCACAGACGGTTTCTACATGTGCGATATAATCACTTTCGTTATCATATGCCCAGTAATCCTCACAGATTCTTAGGTCTCGTGCATTCTGCGTCATATTCGGCTGAAGCTTTACACTCATCACGTTCTCCTCAGTAGCCGCCATAGTCAGAGTGCGGTAATAGCTCATAAAGCTCGCTCTGAAGCTTACTACCCATATCTTCCACAAAGTACCCATCCTGAGCATCCAAGCGCTTCTGCACCCATATACGCATCGCCATATCGTTATCAAAGCAGCGCTTTACTCCCAAGAAGCGAGCGAGGCTATGACCCGATGAAACATACAGCTCACGCATTAATGCATTAGCAATAAGGTTTGCATCTGCACTGATCGCACCATCCCGTTTAAGCTCACCGAACAGATCTTCATAATTAATGATTTTCATTGTGACGTATCCTTGTCTGCTTGTGCATTCTTGATTGATTCTTCACGCTCACTACTAGCAGAAGCACCTGTTAACTTCTCCTTACTCGCAAGCAGCAAGTTATCCATCGCTGAGCCATCTTGACGGGTAATATCAGGTACATAACGGCTATACACCCGAAACAGCATCTCCGTACTACTGTGACCCATCTGCCGAGCTATCCACTCAGGGTTCTCACCAGCAGCCAACCAAAGCGTCGCTGCCGTGTGTCGAGTTTGATAAGCACGCCGGTGTTTGAGGCCGAGTAGGGCAAGGGTGGGTTTCCATACCCGTCTGTTCACATTGCGATACTCCATCGGATTGCCCTGTGAGTTGCAAAAAACAAACTCTGACTTACCAAAGGTGCGTGCCTTCTGCTCTTGAAGTGCGTCATATACCAGCTGCGACATCGCAATATCACGTTGCGAGCCCAAGGTCTTCGTTGGACCCATCTCACCATTGACTAACGCGCCTCTAATACTGATCTCACGCCGATCAAAGTTAATGCAGTCCCACTTAAGTCCATCGATCTCACTGGTACGCATCCCTGTAAAAAAGCGGATGGTGTAGTAGGGCTTATAGTCAGCACGGACATGCTTTAAAATCAGCCATACCTCATCTAATGTAAAAGGACTGACATCAGGACGAGATTGTTTGAGATTCTTAATATTTTTATAAGGCATCTCAAACTCATGGCGATCTGATGCTTCTTCTAGTATCATACGAAGAAGTATCATAATCTGATTGATTCGTGCTACTGACAGGCTTGACTGACCATCTTTACCGTAACGAACTTTGGCGAGGGAGCTACGGAAGGTCAGCAAGTCTGGTTTTTTTATCGCATGTACCGCTTTACCACCAAACTCAGGTAACAAGTACTTATTTAAAATAATCTGTGTCTTTTGCCGATAGCTCGGTCGCCATTCAATCTTCTTCTCCTCATACCAAATATCGACAAACTGCCTAAATGTTGGATTACGACTGATACAAGCTTCTGCTCTATCAGCCAGTGCCATCATCTCTTTTAAACGCGTACTCTTTGGAAAATAGGCGCCATAGTCGAAGATACCCAGGGTTATTTTTGCCTCTATCTCTTTTGCCACTAAAGTCAATTTTTTAACGTTTGCGGGAGTATCAAGGAAGATTGTTGTCTCACGGCAACGAATATTCATAAATGTGAAATCTATAAATAATTTGCCACGCCTTGCTCTTACTGATGCCATTGTTAAACTCCTTGTTTAAATAAAACTTACTGTAAAGCCATACCGTTGATGGCACTCATCACTGGCTTACACATATCTTCTTCGATACGCTCCCATACATATAAAATCTTGCGACCGCCAAAAGGGCGTATGTAATGGATATTCTCAATCAGGACAGTGTCCTTCATTTGATTGCGAATAGTGCGTGCGTCGTATTTGATACGATCCGCGAGTTCTTGAGTAGTGAGATAAGTCTGTGACATAATAGTTCTCCATGTGAAATAAATTTACTATTAGTGAATGATTAGTTATCACTAGTTAGTACATATTATCTATAAACATTATCACTTGCAATCACTTTTTTATCACTTTAGGGATTTTATATATGATTAAGCTCAATTTACCTGTTTTATTTGCACAAAGAGGCATCCGTGTAGCTGATGCTGACAGGATGTCTAAACTAGGAAGGTCTACTTTGTATCGAATGTACAATAATGAAGTCACTAGAATAGACTTTGATTCATTAAATGAGCTTTGTAAGCTTTTAGATTGCACACCCGGCGATATTATCCTCTATGAAGAAGATGAAGTTTGTGAGGAAGAGGGTTCAAAAGAAAGTTAGAATGCTTACTAAGATGGTTGTTCGAAGTGTCTTGAAAATCATTAAGCTTAGCGCCGATACATATTTTATTCGGTCTAATTACTTTTAAATATTAGGTTGTAGTCATCACCGTTTAAGCGACAATTAATTTTGAATGTTATAAATCTGAAATAGACTTCGGAAAATTTAGGCCTCTAAAAAACACGTTTTTTGCTGGATTGAGGTTGGGTTCAAAAATCAGCATAGTGCCAAATTCACTAGGTTAGGTGTCATGATGGTTTTTGAACTAAAAATAGCTAGGTTGTGGTCAGGTACGTATACGCAGTTTTAGGGCAGGGCACGGTTTGGGCACCAAATGGGCACCGCACCGAAAATGAGCTTTTTGACTGAGTAGATAAGCTTAACTATATTCAAAAATATATCTCGAGAACTTCTCTACAACCCCCGAAAATTAGACAAAAAAAAGCCTCACTGTTAAGTGAGGCTTTTTAAGTATTTGGAGCGGGAAAAGAGATTCGAACTCTCGACCCCAACCTTGGCAAGGTTATGCTCTACCACTGAGCTATTCCCGCTAATTATCAATTAACTATCGTCAGTTGATGAAGGCGTATTATACGCAGTTTTATTTCTATGTCAACACCTATCACGAAAAAAAGTAAAAGTTAGCAAAACAGGCATGTCATCCAGTCTTAGATTTATGTTATAACAGTTTATTATAATATGTATTCCAAAAGCTTTGTATGGAAGAAATAAGCTGGTGTGCATTTTATAAAAAACTCCCTTCTTATTGATAGTTATCAATACTTATAATCGTAAGCATTAAGGATAAAAAATGAGTCAACAATATACCATCGCTGATTATTTGTTCGATCGCATCGCTGAAGCTGGTGCGACTGAAATATTTGGTGTGCCCGGTGATTTTAATTTAACATTTTTAGACAATGTTATCGCTTCTGATAAATTACGCTGGGTTGGTAATACCAATGAGTTAAATGCTGGTTACGCAGCTGACGGCTATGCACGTGAGCGAGGCTTTGCGGCTATGGTGACAACCTTTGGTGTCGGCGAGCTGTCGGCGATTAACGCCACTGCCGGCTCGTTTGCTGAGTATGCACCGGTATTACATGTGGTAGGTGCACCCAGTACCGCTTTGCAAGATTCAAAACGCCGTATTCACCATACATTGGGTGATGGGGTGTTTAACCACTTTATAAAAATGGTAGAACCAGTGACCGTCGCACGGGCGCAAATTACACCTGATAACGCTGCCTCTGAGATTGATCGTGTCATCCGCTTGATTCTTAAAAAGCATCGCCCAGGTTATTTATTGCTATCACCAGATGTGGCAAAAACACCGATTTATCCGCCGACGACCAAGCTTGTTGATAGTGAAGAAGACATCACTAGCCAAGCGGCGCTAGCAGACTTTAAGCAAGCGTTGATAGAATTTTTACCCAATAAAACCACGACTTTGATGGCAGACTTGATGGTGCATCGTTTGGGATTACAGAGTCAGCTGAAAGCCTTAATCGCGGATACCGACATTCCTTATACAACGTTATCATGGGGTAAAACCTTACTTGATGAAAATAGCGAGCGTTGGGCAGGTACTTATGCTGGCGTGGCATCGCGTCCTGTGGTTAAAGACGCGGTAGAAAACTGCGAATGTTTAATTAAAATCGGCGTGCAATATACCGATACCACTACCGCAGGCTTTAGCCAAGACATCGATGAAAAAGTGGTGGTCGATTTACATTATGAGCGTGCGTCTATCAGCGGTCAGAACTTTGCCCCGATTGCGCTAAAAGATGCCCTACAAACACTGCATGAAGTCATGACCTCGGGTATCAATATCGTACCCAAGCAGTTCTGTAGAGAGATGAAACCCCATGAGCAAAATGGCAAAGATGATGAGCCTATCCGCCAAGATGATTTATGGCATATTATTGCTGATGCGCTCGATGATAAAAATCTGGTATTTTCTGACCAAGGTACGGCGTATTTTGGTATCAGTGATGTGCGTCTACCAGAAGGTGTGACGTCTTATGGTCAGCCGATGTGGGGCTCGATTGGTTATACCTTGCCAGCTAGTTTGGGCGCTGCCATTGCTTCACCGCACAAGCGTAGTATCTTATTGATTGGTGATGGTTCTGCTTTATTAACCATTCAAGAAATTGCTGTAATGATTCAAGAGCGCATTAATCCTGTGATTGTACTGATTAATAATGATGGCTATACCGTTGAGCGGGCGATTCATGGTGAGAACCAACGCTATAATGATATTCCCAAGTGTGATTGGCAAATGATGCCAAAAGCCTTCGGCGCGACGGGAGAAAATAGCTTAATTATGAAAGTGGAAACTGCTGGCGAATTAAAAGCGGCGTTGAAAAAAGCAGCTGCTACCAAAGATAAGCTGGTGATGTTAGAGGTGATGGCAGATAAGCATGATATTCCACCATTATTGGCTGATATCAGTGCCGCCCTTAAACCTAAATAGCCTAAGTGAGATATAAGGTTTTTCACTAAAATTATTCATTAAGCGCTTATAAACAAGAGAAGCCCTATTTGGTGTCATGCTAAGTAGGGCTTTTCTTATGTTGATGGTGTTATTTTTCAGCGTAGCAGTTTTTGATAGGGCTGATGATTTATTATCGACCATTTTGCTCTAGGCATTCATTATCATGATAAATTAAGCGCTTAATAGATGATAGGAGACGGGCCATCATGATTTGGCTAAAAATGCTGATTGGCGCTTTGATGGTATTATTGATTCAACTTTTTGCGCAGACACGCTTCTTTTATTTGGCAGCATTGGCACCGCTGTTTCCCACCTTTACCTTGATCAGCCACTTTATCGTTGGCACTGAGCGTAGTCCTGCTGATTTAAGGGTGGCGTTGATTTTTAGTATGCTGGGTGTCATACCGCATCTTATTTATACTCTTGTGGTATTTTTTAGCATCAGTTACGTCAGCTTATATAAAGCACTTTTATTGGGCGTGGTCGCTTGGACAATTGCAGCGGCTATCTTAGTGATTGCATGGCAATACATTCAAGCTTAGTTATAGTTAAAAAAGGGTAGTATTTGCCACAGCTCGAACAGTAGCGCAAAAGTGGCTTTTTAGCAGCTGGTAAAAGCAGATAGCAGGATTCATAAAGGACTGTAAGACGATTTTTTGGAATATAGGTTCTATAGTTTTGGTCATCAATGTTATTCTTAAAGGAAATGTGGTCATGCTATCCGCCGTAAAATAAAGTCAAAATCAATACTATCGTAACCACTCAACTCTTCATCACTGATAAAAATAGGGCTTAATAAAAGATGGATACCTTAAATATCCTGTATCTCGTAGGAGCAGTATTAATTTTTGCCAGCATCATGGCAAGTACGCTATCGGCGCGTTTGGGCGTTCCTCTTTTGCTATTGTTTTTAGTCGTCGGGATGCTCGCCGGCGAAGAAGGTATATTGGGTATCGAGTTTTCTCAATATGGCATTGCTAACTTCGTCGGGCAGGCGGCGTTGGCCTGTATTTTGCTAGATGGTGGACTGCGCACCTCTTTTAAATCTTTCCGAGTCGGACTGAAACCAGCAATCACGCTTGCCACTTGGGGTGTACTTGCAACGGTCATGATACTGGGTGTATTCGTCACCTGGCTGCTTGATGTCGATTGGCGTTTTGGCCTATTAATGGCAGCAATCGTTGGTTCTACTGATGCGGCAGCAGTATTTTCACTGCTGCGTAATGGCGGCGTCAAACTTAACGACCGTGTACAAGCGACTTTGGAGCTGGAATCAGGCGCCAACGACCCGTTAGCTATTCTATTGGTGACAGGGTTGATTGCTTTAAATGTTGACCCTGCCGGACAAACCGTGTTTGGCTTTTTAGGCTTGCTGTTACAACAGCTTAGCTTTGGTCTCGGGATGGGCTTACTGTTTGGGTACTTATTGGCGAGATTATTACCCAAGGTACACTTGGCAGAAGGCATGTATGCCATCTTGATACTCTCTGCTGGCTTGGCGGTGTTTGCAGCGACCAATTTGATCGGCGGAAGTGGATTTTTAGCGGTTTATCTCACTGGGGTGCTGATAGGAAACCATAAAGTACGCTCGACCGAGCATGTCATGCGGGTGATGGACAGCTTTGCATGGTTGTCACAAGCGGTATTGTTTGTTGTGCTGGGCTTATTAGTCACGCCATCAAACGTTCTCAACGTTTGGTATTACTCGGTCGCGATTGCTGCCTTTATGATTTTGATTGCCCGCCCTATCGCAGTCTATACCAGCGTGAAGCCCTTTAAGTTTAAAGACAGAGAAATTGGCTTTATTTCTTGGGTTGGCTTGCGTGGTGCTGTTCCTATTACCCTTGCAATTTTACCAGTGATGGCAGGCATTGATGACGCCTTTATGCTGTTTGATATCGCCTTTGGTGTGGTGGTTTTATCTTTAATTTTGCAAGGCACTACCATTCCTTTCATGGCAGATTTATTTAAAGTGCGTATTCCTAATAACAAAGACCCAGAAGAAGAGCATGAGGTATGGGTGTCAGACAAAGCGAGTATTACTTTATATCAGTTTCAAGTAAAGTCAGGCGCGTTTGCGATTGGTCGCCATCCGATGGCTATTTCTAATCGCATCAGTCCTGATGAGATTAGTGTTTTTGCCTTGGTACGTGGGCAGCAGATCGTGAGTATCGATGAGAATACCAAGCTCAAATTTGGCGATAGGGTCTGGTATGCCATGCGAGGTAATCATGCCAGTCAGATTGCTAAGATTTTTAATGACACGACCTTAGACCTTAAAGCCATCGATGATTTTTATGGTGATTGGCTACTATCACCGAATGTCAAACTTGGCGACTTGCCATTCTTTACCGGTGTGATGACCTCTGAGTCTCTGGTAGATAAACTGAAATCCAAACCTAAAGATCACGGAAAAAGTATGTGGGAGCAAACGGTCGCTGAATATGTCAAAGACAGCTTAGACATGGCGCCAGTATCGGGTGATACAGTCTCGATTAATGATGAATGGTCGTTGGTCATCAGAGAAGTCGATGATAAAGGCAAGCTAAGAACGATTGGCTTAAAACGCGAGGAGCTACCAAAAGCGGTATAGCTATTTGCCGTTATTGTGTATCGTTGCTATTTATAAAAGGTTCGTCATTTGATGTAAAAAATCAGCGACATGCTTATGTAGGTTTTCGCGATATGCCCAATGATGTTTGACCTCATAACTTGCCGTCTCGGGCAATAAAATTTTCATCAGACCCGTTTCTTCATAACGCTTAGCAAAATCATAGGGTAGATAGCCGACATGATGACCGGCAAGAATCAACTGCGCTGTCGCATCCATATGATAAGTGGTGGCGCTCAACGTCTTTGGGCGGATATGATTGATATTATGATCGACTACATAGCCCCGTTTTATCCAAGGATAATGTTGTTCTAAACTCTCAAAGCTTAAATCGTCTGAGCTATCAAATAAAGGATGCGTCCGTCCGCAGCAGACGACTTGCTTTTCGATAAATGCTGGCTGGAAATTTAATAGGGGTGGGAAGCTGCCAAAGTAGCCAACGCCGATATCACTTTCGTTGCCAAGTAACTTATCTAACATACTCTCAGGACTTTGCACATCGATAGAAAAATGAATAAGAGGGTTATCGCGATAGCTGGTAGCCAAGCACTGCTGCAAAGCATCATAAAAAAACGTGGGCATCTGATCCGTTAAACATAGGCGAATATGACCGCCGCGAACCGAATCTAATTGACGTATATAGTGCAACTGGTGTTGAAAACTAGCTACCGCTTCATTAAAACTCAAACAAGCCTCATAAACTGCTGCACCGTCTTCGGTTAGACTGAAGCCTGCGCGACCACGATGACATAGGGTCATCCCCAAACGGTCTTCTAAATGGGTCAGATGACCACTGATGACAGAGGGGGTGATATTTAAGCGCGACTGTGCCGCTGTCACACCCTGACACTCGACAATCGCCATAAAGCTACGCAGGGTTTTAATGTCTATTTTGATCAATTCATCTAGCATGTAGAGTGCTGCCTCAGTATTTACTAAGCCTATGAGATTTATTTTAATTTTAAACTTCTAAGAATTATACATAAGTCTCAGTTACTACGAAAAATCAGAAGTTTACTTCTAAATTTTACCATGGTCTGTATCCCTATATTTAGGTATTGTCCAAGGTATAGGGAATTTGTCTGTTTTGATAAATGCAATAATAAACAAGGATGTGAATGATGGAATTCAATCAACCATTAAGCGGCAACGATATGCCAAGATTTGGCGGCTTTGCATCTATGATGCGCTTGCCAACTCAGGCGGATGCAGAAGGGCTGGATGTCGCATTCGTTGGCGTCCCTTTAGATATCGGTGCCTCTAACCGTAGTGGTGCTAGACTAGGACCACGCCAGATTCGTGATGAATCACGCATGATTCGCCCTTATAATGTCGCCACGCGTGCTGCTCCTTTTGAGTCTTTGCAAGTTGCTGATATCGGCGACGTACCTATTAATACCTTTAATCTGCTAAAAAGCATTGATATCATCGAAAAATTCTATTCAGAAAAAATCGTTAAACATGGTGCCATTCCACTGACGTTGGGCGGCGACCATACCATTGCTTTGCCTATCTTACGTGCGCTTGCCAAAAAACATGGTCCTGTCGGGATGGTGCATATCGATGCACATGCTGATATTAATGATGAGATGTTTGGTGAAAAAATAGCCCATGGCACCCCGTTCCGCCGAGCAGTTGAAGAAAACCTTATCGATGGCAACCGTGTGGTGCAGATTGGCTTACGTGGTACAGGTTACAGCGCTGAAGAGTTTGATTGGTCAACCGAGCAAGGCTTTCGGGTGGTGCCTGCTGAAGAATGTTGGTATAAATCCCTGACACCGCTGATGGCAGAAGTGCGCGAAAAGTTAGGTGATGGCCCAGTTTATTTAAGTTTCGATATCGATGGCATTGATCCTGCCTTTGCACCGGGTACGGGCACTGCTGAAATCGGTGGATTAACGTCAACACAAGCCATTGAAATCATTCGTGGTATGCGCGGACTGGATGTGGTTGGTGGCGATTTAGTAGAAGTGTCACCGCCGTATGACCCGTTTGGCAACACCTCAGTACTAGCGGCAAACTTACTGTTTGAGATGCTATGTATCTTACCGGGTGTGCGCTATGACGATAAGGTCAAAGCGATTTATTAAGCATAATTTATAATAACAAACTGCTCTTTATAAGGAATTAAAGGGCAGTTTGGGTTTGATATTGAAAGACTTATTTAATTGCGATTGAATTTTTTAGGATGATTGACTCATGACGCACTCTCTACAAAAGCCTTCTTCATTGACAAATGCCTCACCAATGACCTCTCCAGTTACTTCATCGCTGACCTGCGGTGAGCTGCTCGTACAATGGTTAGAATATTATGGTGTGGAGACGGTCTTTGGTATTCCGGGTGTGCATACGGTCGAGCTATATCGTGGCCTGCCCAATACCGATATTCGCCATGTCACGCCGCGTCACGAGCAAGGCGCTGGATTTATGGCTGACGGTTATTACCGCGCGTCTGGCAAGGTAGGGGTTTGTTTTATCATCACCGGCCCTGGTATGACCAATATCATGACGGCGATGGCGCAAGCATTGGCAGATTCTATCCCGATGCTGGTGATATCTAGTGTCAATAAAGTACATCATACCGGCAGCGGTGAAGGGCACTTGCATGAGTTACATGATCAGCAAGGCATGGTCAGTAAAGTGGCGCTTATGAGCAAAACCATCTGGCAGCCTGAGTCGTTACCGAAAGTCATCGCTGAAGCTTTTGCTTTATTTAATGGTGCGCGTCCGGGACCAGTACATATCCAGCTACCCATTAATGTGATTACCGCCGATGCCAGTCATGTCGCCAAGCCGCCTAAGCTAAATAAGCTAGATGCTTCTTTAAAAGGCCAATCTGTTCATCATATTTTGATGCAACCGCAAGTGACAAGACCGCTACCTCATCCTGCGCAATTGGATTTGATTATTGAGCAGCTAAAAAGCGCAAAAAATCCAGTATTGCTCTATGGCGGTGGCTGCGTTGATGTTAATCATGACGCACAAAAATTGGCAGAACTTATGGATGCGCCGACATTTTTGACCATCAATGCCAAAGGTTTGTTGCCGCCTGCTCATCCGCTGAGTTTGGGCAGCAATCAGTCATTGGCTGTTGGTCGCGCTGTCATTAGCGAGGCGGATTTGGTATTGGCGATTGGTACTGAGCTTGGCGAGACTGATTATGACGTCTTCTTTAATGGTGGGTTCAAAATCAATGGCACGCTGATTCGTATCGACTGCGATGCTCAGCAATTGCAGCGTCCTTTTAGAGCGGATATTGCGCTCTTATCTGATGCGCAAATGGCTATTAGTGGTTTATGTGCGCGCTTAGAGAGTCAACCGCTGAATCATCAAGGGCTCGCACGTGTCGCTACGGTAAAACAGGCATTAATAGAAGAAATGACACCAGCCTTTGCTGGTCAAAACGCACTATTGCAGCTGATTCGAGATGAAGTAGAAGGCGTTATTTTCGTTGGCGACTCAACGCAACCTGTCTATAGCGGCAACCTTGGCTTTGAAGCATTAGCCACGCGTCTATGGTTTAATTCATCGACGGGATTTGGCACCTTGGGTTATGGTTTGCCTGCCGCTATTGGTGCCATGATTGGCTCAAAAGCGCCGGTTGTGAGTCTAATTGGTGATGGTGGCATACAGTTTACCATTGCAGAGTTAATCTGCGCTGCCGAGCTTGAACTGCCATTGATTGTGCTGTTATGGAACAACCAAGGTTATGGTGAGATTCGCCGTTATATGGAAGAGGGCGGCTTACCTTTAATTGGGGTCAATATTAAAACACCGAATTTTGAACCACTGGCGGCAGGATTTGGGGCGGGCTATCGTAGAATCACTGCGAAACAGCAGCTGCTCGCAGCATTAAAAGAAGACATCATAGGTAAGCAGCCTGTTATCTATGAAGTGGATGAGGCTGATGAATTCTTGACTGAAATGGGTAAAACGTTTTGCTGTTTTAGCTGAATATTGACTTGTACTAGAAATAATTAATAAAACTAGATCCGACCAATTCGCTCAATCCGGGCATTGGTCAGAGCGCCAAAGGGAAAAATTGGCGATCGTCGCCTATCAAGGAGGAATCAGATGTCAAATGTTATTGATCAATCGCAGCAGCCTATATTAGGCAATCATGTTAACGCGTCAGAGACTCCGCAGGGCGCGCATTGGCGTGCCGCAATGTGGAAGTTCTTACTGTTTTCAGCATTGGGTATTGCGTTATTTATCATTCCGTTTCAATGGGACGGCAAGGTCACTATTTTATTGGGCGTGCTGACCGATACCTTGCAAGCATTGATCGGAGGTTACGTCGTTTATGCTGCATTAGCGATTGTTACGGTCTCCTTTGTAGGAGCGCTGGCGGTCAAAGTTTTGAGACCTAACCTGCCAGCTGACTCTATGCGCGCCAAGCTGTTTGATGTCGGTTGGTTTTGGCTTGCTGCGCGGTTTTTAGGCGCGCTATTTGTTTGGATGATTTACCTACAAATCGGTCCTGAGTTTATTATTAATCGTAATACTGGAGGCGTCATTTTTGAAGATTTGATACCGATTTTGATTCCTTTATTTTTCTTTGCCATTTTATCATTGCCGTTTTTAACCGATTTTGGTTTGATGGAATTTTTGGGTACGTTATCAAGCAAGGTATTTGTCAAACTGTTCAGGTTGCCGGGGCGCTCAGCGGTCGATGCCATGTCTTCTTGGTTTGGCGCTGCATCCATTGGTTTGCTTGTGACTATGCAAGAGTATGACAAGAGTTACTACAGTCAGCGTGAAGCAGCTATTATCGCGACGACTTTTTCGGTCACCTCCATCGCCTTTACCTATGTGGTTGCCAAAACCATCGGCGTTGACAATAACTTCGTATATTTTTATCTGACCATTGCTTTAACAGGCTTTATTGCTGCCGTTATTATGCCGCGCCTACCACCATTGTCTATGAAGCCTGATACCTATCATTCAGGTAAGAGCATGCTTGATGAGGAGATTCCTGCTCAGTACACCACCTATCAATGGGCGGTCAACCGTGCAATCACACGCGCGCACTCTATGCCAAGCTTGGGTCATGTCTTTAAGCACAGCCTAAAAAATCTATTTGATATCTATTTTGGCTTGATTCCGGTAATTTTTGCTATCGGTACTATCGGTCTTGGCTTAGCAGAGTACACGCCAATATTTAACTGGTTATCGTCACCGCTTGTACCGCTGCTTGAATTGCTGCAGATTCCAGAGGCTGCTGAAGCGGCTCCAGCGATGATTATGGGCTTTGCTGATATGTACTTGCCGGCTCTGGTGGGTAAAAGTATCGAGAGTGAGATGACAAGATTTATCGTCGGCGCAGCTTCTATCACCCAAATTATCTATATGTCTGAAGTAGGGGCGCTGATTTTAAAATCAAACATCAAGCTGAATGTGCTAGAGCTGTTTATGATTTTTATTCTTCGTACGCTTATCAGTTTGGTGGTCATTACGACCGTGGCGCATCTTTTGTATTAAAAAATGTGCTCATAGATTAATGCTATGTTAGCAGTCGGTTTTGCCTAATTACAGGTTGAATCGACTATTTTTTTAGCAAAATAAATCATCAAGATACATTATAAAAAGAGATATCAATAAATGTTTCTTTAACAATAGATGGGCAGCAAAGGCTGTTATATGAACAGTGTTTAAAATATGAGGTAATAAAAATAATGGATAATTCTAACGACTTAAGACGAGACATCGCCAAACAGACGATGCAAAATGATGTGAGGTTAAATGCTGCTTACATAGATGGTGAATGGATCACTATTGAAGCGTCTGATTCTGATACAGTAGACGATCATGCTTTATATGACCCAAATTTAGGAGAGGTGATTGCAACGACTAGGCTTAGTACAAAATTTCATGTAGATAGGGCAGTGGATGCTGCTGCTAAAGCCTATCCGGCTTGGTCTCAAACCAGTGTTAGTACCCGTGCTCATTATCTTAATGCCATTGCGGATGAGATGGAGCAGCAGTTCGATAAGTTGGTTGGGTTGTCAGTATTTAATAACGGTAAGCCCATTGAAGAGGCAAAAATAGACGTCAGTGACGCCATTGCTTGTTATCGTTATTATGCGAATCTGATTACAGAGCAAGAGACATGGTCTGAGGTCTCTAGTGAATCAGGCATACGCTTGCTAAAGACCTATGCGCCCGTTGGTCTTTGTGCGCTTATCGTCCCATGGAATTTCCCGATGGTAACTACTGCTTGGAAATTAGCCCCTGCATTGGCTGCTGGCTGTACCGTACTGTTAAAACCCTCTGAGGTGACATTACTACCTGAATTGATGCTGGGCAATATCTTATCTGCTATCCAGATGCCAAAAGGGGTGGTCAATATTTTACCCGGTGGTGCCGAAGTAGGTGCCGCTATGACTAGCCATCCATGGATTGATAAAGTATCTTTTACCGGCAGTAATTTGGTCGGCGAAAAAGTGATGATTCAAGCGGCAAAAGGCATTAAAGACATTAGCTTAGAGCTTGGTGGTAAGTCCGCCATCGTCGTGTGCGCAGATGCTGATATTGAATACGCCTGTGATTTGATCATTGGTGGTATATTTACCAACGCGGGTCAAATCTGCTCAGCGACTTCAAGGCTGCTTGTCCATCAAGAGATTGCTCAGTCATTATTTAAAAGATTGAAAGCTAAAACAGAAGATTTGTACATAGGTGATGGCTTCGATACTGCCACACAAATGGGTCCGTTGGTGAGTAAACAACAACTCGCTGAAGTCAAAAAATATATGGATATCGCTACTGCTGAAAACCTTGACTGTCTAACAGGGGGCGAGATATTAAAGCGCCAAGGGTATTTTGCAACGCCGACCATTTATACTGATGTGCCAGTGAGCAGTCAGTTGTGGATGGAAGAAATATTTGGACCGGTATTGGTAAGTGCAACCTTTAGCGACAATGTCGAGGCAATCCGTTTAGCCAATGACAGCAAATACGCCTTGGCAGCGACTATTGTTAGTGCGGATGAAACAGCGGTATTAGAGATGGCACTACAAATAGAGGCTGGTCATATTTGGATTAATGAGCAGCAAATCGTATTACCTGAGGCGGGCTGGGGCGGGTTTAAGCAAAGTGGCATCGGTCGCGAATTGGGCAGGGATGGTTTATCCGCCTATCAAAAAAGCAAGCATGTTTTGCTACCTTCTTAATTACTTTATATTTCCATGCTTATATCATATAAAGACCCCTGCATAGACGACTTAGTTCTATACAGGGGTTCGGGTTTAATGCCTAGCCATATAATAAATGCCTACCACATCAAATCATCTGGAATCACGTAAGCGGCGTAAGGGTCATCTTCTGCTAGCTCAACCTCTGACTTGTCATTCGATACCACCATAAAGCCTTCTAGCTTCGAGTTGATACGGTCAGCCAATGGACGAGGGAGTAACGCGTAATCGTCTTCCAAGCGCGCAATCACTACATGACCTGCCACTATTTGATCATATAGCTTCTGGGTAATATAAATCTTTTTAATCTTAGCATCGTCAATAAACTGATAGGTGACATCACCCTGTGTTTCTGTGATTTGGTGCTGCTTAATCATCTGAATAACGTTGGCTTTTAGCATTTTTTCTTCTAAAAGTTGCTGTTTTTCCTGATTGAGCTTTTGGTCTTTTTCTATTTTTTTGGCTTGGGCTTCTGCCAAGGCTTTTTTAGCTTCAAGATTTGATAAGTCGCCAGTACGCTTAGCATGCTGCGACTGTTTGCTGATTTTTTTGGCTTTTTTGCTATCCACCAATCCAGCTTTTAAGAGTTGTTCTTGTAGGGCGTTTTTAGCCATGTCTGTGTTACCTAAGTGAAATTACCTAAATCGTAGCATCTAAAAGTCATGGTAACAAATTTTGCCCAGACATGTCATCACATTGAGCTTTTAATAACTTATTTGAAGTATGGCATTAATAAGTTGCGTGATGAATTTAGCGAGGGCTAGCACAAGTATTTAGCATAAGATTTATTGTCCTACTCATTAATTTTTAGCCAACAAAAAAGGCTTCCAATTGCTTGCAAGCCTCTTATGTCTAATAAGTGTGGTGCATTTAATATTAATTTAAGCTATGAACTTACTTTAAATAGCGCTACGTTTATATGATAAAAATATAATTAATGATGCATGTGAACTAGTAGATATGATTAAGAATAAATATTTAAACTCATATTAGACTTAGGCGGCCGAAGTATCTAAAATCACTGATCTTTCTTGAACTTTTTTGCCATCAACCGCAGCACTTAAGTTGACAAGGAAAATAGCAACCGCAGCGATAACACCGGGGATGGCGATAAATAAAAAGTTGGTTTGATGGCTGAGCTCAAGCGTAAGTAGCGCACCAGTTAGAATGGGTCCTACGATAGCCCCAATACGACCGATACCTGATGCCCAGCCCATCGCCGTCGTACGTACGGTAGTAGGATAGTATTGAGCAACAAAGGTATAGAGTAGTATTTGGGAGCCGATAGTGGTGGCTCCAGCGATTGCGATAAGAGTATATAGCACCACCTGAGGGCTATTGTAGCCAAGCAGTATCAACGACACCGCACCTAAAGCAAACATAATGGTCAAAACAGGTTTAAGATGGAATTTGTCAGCCAATACTCCGCCACCAATAGCCCCAACCATACCACCAATATTGAGCGCAAATAAGAACAACATACTAGCGCCTAGTGAGTAACCTGCTTGAATCATCAGCTTCGGTAACCAACTGGCCAAAGCGTATACCATCAACAAGCACATAAAGAAGGCTACCCAAAACATCAGGGTAGTAAAGCCGCGATTTTTTAGGAATAATGCCTTGATAGGCGCATCATCCCCTTTAGTAGGCTCATCTAATATTAAGGTAGTAGAGGTGGTGACAGTCTGTTGTGGTAAAAGTCTACGGACGATTTTTTTGGCCTCATCATGTCTTTTTTCTTTGACCAAATACATCAATGATTCAGGCAGCATTTTCCAGATGATTGGCAATAGCAGAGTAGGTATCCCTGCAATATAAAACATAATTTCCCAACCATAATCTATCACCAAAAACGATCCCAATAATGCTGATGCCATGCCACCTATGGCGTAACCACTGAACATAATCGCGACCAAAGTACTGCGGATGCGTTTTGGCGCATATTCTGAAGTCAGTGCCACACAGATTGGCATCACACCGCCGATACCAAGACCAGCAATGAAGCGCAAAGCTGCAAACTGCATTGGACCATTAGCAAAAGCGCCAAAAAAGGTAAAGCTACTGAATAAACCGACGCAGATCATGATGGTCTTTTTGCGTCCGATTTTGTCAGATAAAGTACCGAAAATCATGGCGCCAAACATCATCCCAAAAAGTGCCGCGCTGGCAAGGAAGCCTGCTTGTACCGCAGTTAATGACCACTCTTCCATGAGTAAAGGTAGAGCCACACCATAAATAATAAGATCGTAGCCATCAAAGATAATAATTAATAAGCACCAGAACAGCACTTTCCAATGAAAAGGGGCAAATTTGGCTTCATCAATAACTTTATTGATGTTTAAGGTTGGCGATTCCATTCGTTTTTCTCCATGGGTAATATCCTTATAAGTGCTTATTAAGTTATGGTTTTATGGCAAGCAAGTCAAAAACTATCTAAGTATCAATTCATACCTAAAAGGTATGATTTTTTAATTTATATAAGGTAAAGGAATATAACAGTGGATAGACAGCCTTGATAATAGAAGCAGAGGTTTTCTTTACAGGATACTGCGATAATCAAATAAGCCCATGAATATCTGTTATATCTTTTTTGAGAAAGAATATGCGTATTGTTAATAGATGATATCCCTCAAAAGATGGGCAAAAAAGATTGCTCATATATCTAAAAGACATATGAGCAATCTAAGCATTACGCAGATACCACTAGCATCGCACATAGCAGTGGGTATATTTGGACAAAGGCTATAGTAGTATTAGTGTTTCAAATATTGTCGCACGAGTTTATTGAATGCTTCAGGCTGTTCAATATTTGAGATATGCGAGGCATCGATAGTAGCGAGCGTAGCGTTAGGGATGTGGTCGACCATATATTGACCATCGGCGACCGTCGTCACTGGGTCTTCAGAGCCTGAAAGCACTGTGACAGGCACGCGGATATTTTTTAACTGCTCGCTAGTATCAGCGATAGACAACGCCTCACAGCAGCTGGCATAGCCCTCGCTACTGCCATCCGCAAGAGTGCTGGACAAGGCGGCGACCACATCAGGATAGTTATCGATAAAACCCGGTGTGAACCAACGTGATGCTGCGGTCGATGCTATCGGCGCCAACCCTTGCTCGCGTACCAATTGCGCGCGATCTACCCATGCGGCCTTGTTACCAATCTTCGCGGCGGTGTTGCATAACATCAATTGGTAGAAGCGGTCAGGGTAGTGAATAGCCAGCCATTGGCCTGTCATTCCACCCATAGAGATGCCACAAAAGAATGCTTTATCAATACTTAGGTGATCAAGCAAATCAATCACATCTTGCCCAAGCTGATCCAAATTATAAGGACCTGTTGGTGCGGAAGACTTACCATGACCACGGGTGTCGTAACAGATAATAAAATAATCAGTTTGCAAAGCATCAATTTGTGGCTGCCACATATGATAGCTGGTACCTAAAGAGTTGGAGAATAGTAGAGAGGGGTTGCTGCTATCACCAAAAGTGGCATAGTTTAGTGTTACGTCTTTGCTGTCGAATACAGGCATAATTATTGTCCTTTTAACCATTGCAATGTTAGTGAAATAGCAATTGTGCTTGGTTAGATTTACATTTATTAATAGTGCTGCTTAATCGTTATCAACACGCTCAACAATCATCGCGATACCCTGTCCAACGCCAATACACATAGAACAGATTGCATAACGCTTACCCGTGTACTCAAGTTGATTAAGGGCGGTTAGAATAAGACGTGCGCCCGATGCACCAAGTGGATGGCCAAGCGCAATAGCGCCGCCATTAGGATTGACGCGCACGCTATCATCAGGTAATCCTAAATCGCGTGTACAGGCGAGAGCTTGAGCGGCAAAGGCTTCGTTTAATTCAATAACATCCATCTCATCGAGAGATAATCCTGTTTGCGCCAGTAGCTTTTTCATCGCTGGTGCTGGTGCAAAGCCCATAATACGTGGCTCAACGCCTACCGTGGTCGAGGCTATGATACGTGCACGTGGCTTGAGATTAAATTCTTTAACGGCTTGCTCTGACGCTACTAAAAAAGCGGCCGCCCCATCATTAATTCCAGAAGCGTTGCCGGCCGTCACCGTACCATCTGCGCTGACGATAGGGCGCAGTTTGGTCAACTTCTCAAGCGTGGTATCAGCACGAGGGTGCTCGTCGGTATCGACAATGATAGGCTCACCTTTACGTTGTGGGATGATGACAGGAGTAATCTCGTCTTTGAAAAATCCTGCCTCTTGCGCCGCTGCGGTACGTTGTTGGCTACGTAGCGCAAATGCATCTTGGTCAGCACGATTGACATTGAATTGCTTTGCGACATTTTCTGCGGTTTGCGGCATGGTCTCCGTGCCATATAACTCATCAAGTTTTGGATTGATAAATCTCCAACCCATGGTGGTATCTTCAAGTTTATTAGTACGATCAAATGGCTTTTCCGATTTGCCCATCACAAATGGTGCACGGCTCATGCTCTCAACACCGCCTGCAATAATAAGGTTGGCCTCACCTGCTTTAATAGCGCGTGCTGCCATTGCTAAAGCATCCATAGATGAGCCACATAAGCGGTTCACAGTCGTGGCAGGCACTTGATAAGGTAAGCCTGCTAGCAATGACGACATACGTCCGACGTTGCGATTGTCTTCGCCGCTTTGATTGGCGCAGCCATAGATGACGTCATCTACTTTTACCCAATCGACATTAGCATTGCGTTCTATTAACGCCTTGATAGGGATAGCACCTAAATCGTCAGCACGTATTGGTGCTAGACCGCCGCCGTAGCGACCAAAAGGGGTACGAATGGCATCGATAATATAAGCGTTATTTAAACTAGTGATTGAATCAGTCATCATCCTTGTCCTTTTTATTATTTTTATTTAGTAGCGTCAATTAGCGTCGCACCAGTCAATGCTTGTAAATCAGTAAAGCTTAAGCCATTAACCTTTTCTATGACTTTTAGACCGTTGTCGGTAACGTCGATGACACATAGGTCAGTATAAATTCGATCCACGCAGTTTTTGCCAGTCACAGGATAGGTAAGCTCGCTGACGATTTTAGGGTCGCCAGTTTTGGTCGTGTGATTGGTCATCACAAAGACTTTTTTGGCACCGACGGCTAAGTCCATAGCACCGCCAACAGCAGGTATTGCATCCTCTGCACCAGTACTCCAGTTGGCCAAGTCACCATTGGCAGCCACCTGAAACGCGCCCAATACGCAAATGTCGATATGACCACCGCGCATCATGGCAAAAGAGTCGCCATGATGAAAGAAGCTACCGCCCTCTAGCATGGTGACGTATTCTTTTCCGGCATTAATCAGCTCAGGGTCTTCTTCACCTTTAGCAGGTGGTGGCCCAAAAGCCAGTAGGCCGTTTTCTGAATGCAGAAATACATCTTTATCAGCAGGTAAGTATTGGGCAATTTTAGTTGGTAGTCCGATGCCTAAATTGACATAGGCGCCATCTGGGATATCTTGCGCCGCGCGCTCAGCGATTTGATCACGTGTTAGTAGAGTATGGCTCATAATAACGATCCTTATAATTGGCAGTATTAAACAGTGGCTGTCGTTGCAGTGCTAGTAGGTTCAGGTTGGACTTGCACCACATGCTGCACAAAGATACCCGGCGTAATAATGTGCTCAGGATCAAGCTCACCCAGATCAACCTTTTCGGAGACTTGAGCAATAGTCACGTCAGCTGCCATTGCCATGATGGGACCAAAGTTACGGGCAGACTTACGATAGACCAGATTGCCCCAGCGATCGCCTTTATCGGCTTTAATTAAGGCGAAATCAGCCTTGATCGGATATTCCAAGACATAGTCTTTACCATCTATATTACGAGTCTCTTTGCCTTCAGCGAGCAAGGTACCAAAGCCTGTTGGTGTATATACTGCACCAAGCCCCATACCGGCTGCTTGAATACGGCAGGCCAGATTACCTTGTGGTACCAATTCAAGCTCGATTTTGCCAGCATGATACAGCTCATCAAATACCCAAGAGTCGGACTGACGTGGAAAAGAGCAGATTATTTTACGAACGGCGCCCGTTTTTAATAGTTTGGCAAGGCCGTGATCGCCATTACCAGCGTTATTATTAATAATAACGAGATCTGTGATACCTAAATCGATAAGACCATCAATGAGCTCGGCCGGTTGACCCGCTGTACCAAAGCCGCCAATCATAATGGTAGCGCCATCTTTGATTTGACTAAGTACGTCAGTGATACTTTTATCTGCTTTGTTAATCATATTTATATCCTATGAGAATGTAATATTAGATAATGTTAGCCTGTGATTGTTGTTAATAAACCGTTTAATAAGCCATTAAGGCAATTTGGTTGTAATGAGTGTCACTGTAAGAGGTCACTAGAAATACTAGTGAGTCTTATCGATCAAGCAGAAAGTGAGAATAAGCGTTTCTTTGTCAAAATATAATGAGCAATCATGCCGATAAGAATGCCCCAAAATACAGAACTTAAACCCAAGAAACTCATACCAGATGCTGTTGCCAAAAAGGTAATTAACGCCGCATCTCTTTGACCATCGTCTTTCATAGCGATAGTGATATTGGCAGAAATAGCACCGATCAGCGCAAGACCTGCCAATGCCGCCACCAACTCCTTCGGCAGTAGGCTAAATAGCATCACAATGCTACTGGCAAATAAACCACCTAATAGATAAAAAATACCGTTTGCTACACCTGCGATATATCGTTTTTCTTTCAGTTCATGCGCGTCTTTGCCGGTACAAAGAGCGGCAGTGATGGCTGCCAATACAATGGTAATACCACCGACACAAGCAACGGCTAATGAGGCTAGACTGGCGACACTCACGATAGGCTTGGCTGGTGTGTCGTAGCCACTGAGCTTTAAGATCGCCATACCAGGCAAAAATTGCCCCGTCAAGCTGACCAGAATAAGGGGAATAGCAAGGTTAAAGGTGGCGTTCCATGTCCATTCAGGCCAGATAACGGTGGGTACGGTAATCGCTAAGTTCATATCAACAGGGTTCATCTTGCCAAATAGAACACTTAAAATGACGCCGCATAGCAGTACCCAAATCATGGTATAGCGCGGTGAGAAACGTTTGGCGAATAAGTAACAACCAAGCATGCTAAAGACGATTAAGGGCATCGTGTCAGTGGCGACAAATAACTCCAGGCCAAACTGAAACAAAATGCCAGCCATCATGCCAGCTGCAATACCGCTTGGAATCCACTTTAAAATCTTGTCAAAAGAACCCGTTGCACCCACCAAAAAGATCACAATGGCTGAGATAATATAAGCGGATATTGCCTCATTAATACTCATGTCTGGGAATACGGTTACCAATAGCGCTGTACCGGGTGCTGACCAAGCAGTGATGATAGGCGTCTTGTACTTAATAGAGAGATAAATGCCAGATACGGCCGCACCTATAGAAACTCCCCAAATCCAAGACGCCATCATCGTCTCTGACACCTGCGCCGCTTGTGCCGCCTGAAAAAAAATAATTAAAGGTCCAGCGTAAGAAATAAGAACCGCTAAGAACCCTGCAACCGAGGCGGAGAGCGACCAATCGCTTTTTAAGGTTTGGATTACAGAGGCCATATTGCTTCCTTGCAAATTAGCATTCGTCACAGGATGATAAATTAAGGTTTATGCTATTTATTGGCAGATTTATTGCTATTAACCTTCGTCGCCGCCACCGACAGGAATCGTGCTGCCAGTGATATAAGAAGACTCATCAGATGCTAAAAAAGCGATAGCGTTCACTTGCTCATCTATCGTGCCGTAGCGTTTCATAAAGGTGCGATCAATGGTCTGGTCAACCACGGCATCCATCCAACGTTTTTCATCAGCAGTTAAAGGATTGGCGTTACGAGGAATTTTTCTAGTTGGAGCTTCGGTACCGCCCGTTGCCACGGCATTCACACGGATACCATCGTTTGCGTACTCAAAGGCAAGTGACGCTGTCATGGCATTGACACCACCTTTTGCCGTCGAGTAGGGTATACGGTTGATACCGCGAGTAGCGATAGAGGATACATTGACAATAGTGCCTGACTGCTGTTTGACCATGATTGGTAATACCGCATGACAGCACCATAATGTTGGAAATAATGACCGACTAATTTCCTTTTGAATTTCTGCTTCAGAGAAGCTGGTAAAAGGTTTCATCCATATTGCGCCGCCGACATTGTTGACCAAAATATCAATTCGCCCATAAGTATCGAATGCCTTATTAATAGCCTCTTTAGCGCCCTGATGCGTTTCAAGGTCAACTTGAATGGTAACTGCTTCTCCACCATTGGCGATGATTTCAGCCAACACCTCTTCCACTAATGGAGAAAAGTCTACCATGACTATTTTGCCACCCTCACTTGCTAAACGTAATGCGACCCCGCGCCCGATACCTTGTGCGGCACCGGTTACGATACATACCTTACTATCAAAGCGTTTACTCATTGCTATCTCCTAAAACCAGATTACGTTTACCACATCGTGCGTCAGCGTTATATAGATGGCCAATCTGTGTTAAATTTAGAACTAACTTTTAACGCAGACTAATAATCTGTTACTGTTCGCTAGGAGTGAATTTTTCATAGTAAAAATTACTGGGTTTTATATTACTGCTGTCTAACCAATTACTCACAGCATCCACCATAGCTAACGGACCACACAAGTAAACATCGGCGTCCCCGTTATTTAACCATTCATCTTCCACATGGCTAGTGACATAGCCTTTACGCTCATGGCTACTGTCTTCAGTCGCTACACAGGTGTAATAGTCAAACCAAGAGTGGTTTTGTTTTACTTCTTCTAGTTTTTCAATCTCTATCAAGTCGGCGTCATTAGTGACACCGTAGACCATTCTGACAGGATGATGAGCACCAGACACTTCTAAACTTTTTAGCATCGATAAAAAAGGTGCAATACCGGTACCACCTGCTAGAAATAGCGTCGGGCGGACGAGGGGACGCAAATAAAAGCTGCCAAATGGACCTTCAAAATCAATCTCTTGACCTATGATCGCAGCATCAGATAAAAAAGTGCTCATTTTGCCGTTAGGAATATTACGGATGACAAACTCAGCTTGCTTGGCACTTGGCACTGAGCTAAACGAGTAAGAGCGCGTTTCATCAGTATTAGGAATACGGATATTGACGTATTGGCCTGGAAGAAACACCAAAGCATCTGGGTTTTCGACCTCGACACCAAAGTGAATTGTAGACTCAGACAAAACATTGAGCTGTTGTAATTTGCCTTTAAAAGTAGATTTACCAACTTTACAGGCTTCAGAAGAGGTTGGTACTTTGATCACACAGTCGCTTTCAGGAATCATCTGACAGGTTAAAACGTAGCCTTCATTAGCCTCAGCTTCTGTAAGAGCATCTTCGATATACATATCAGGGTGCATGTCGTAACTGCCAGATTCACAATGGCAACGGCAAGTACCGCAAGCACCATCAAGACAATCCACAGGGATATTAAATTTTTGACGATACGCTGCTTCGGCAACCGTTTCGTCTGCTTCACATTTAATAAAGCCTGTGACGCCGTCTTCGAACTGTAGAGCAATATTATATTCCATGAGAAATATCCCTTTTCAACACGTATTAATTAAAAGCTAGTGACTAAATAATAAGTGAATAATGATTAGACGTGATAAACGTCCATGATTTGATGAACATAGTCGTCTTTTAAGACCACATATTTATCTAAAATTTTTGGTTGGTCTTGTGTCATGTCTATTTTGTACTGAGAATAACCCCAATAGGTATTGGTCTCGTGATAGCGAAAGGATTTGTTTATCCAGTTAAAACGCACCGTCACGATACCGTCATTGTCTTCGAGTAATTCAATATTCGATAAATTGTGCGTGGTACGAGTATCAGGAATGGTCGCTGATGAGCGCTCAGTCTCGATGCGGAAGATACGATCTTCAAGACCACGGCGGTCCGGATAATAAATAAGTGAGATTTCTCGTTGTGGGTCGCTTATGAGCTGACCATCATCATCCCAACTTGGCATCCAAAAAGGGCAGTCTTCATCGTAATAAGTGAGCCATTCTTCCCATTTTTTCTCGTCTAATAAACGCGCTTCACGGTATAGAAACTGTCTAATGTCTTCAATGTTAACAGTTGCATTCTTCATGATTGATATCCTTATTTTTTTGTCAGTTCTACAATAAATAGCAGATTAATAATAAAAATGTATTAGTCGCTATTAGCACCGTGTAGCTTCTGCTCTTGCTCTAGAGCTTTTTTCATTTCTTCATGCCAGTAGCGATGTTGGACGGTATATAGCCCTTCATCTTCAGTCTTAACACCACTCATTAAAGGTTTGAGGTCAATAGCGACAGCGCCTTCATCTGCACCTTGAATCCAGTGCTCGGAGCCTCGGCACATATCGTTCCATTCAAGTTTGATACCGTTATAACCTTCTTGGCATGAGCGGAACTCTTCTAAGTCATCAGGTGTTGCCATACCAGTAACGTTAAAGAAATCTTCATACTGACGGATACGGCGTGCACGTGACTCATCGCTTTCGCCTTTGGGTGCGATACACCAGATGCTGACTTCAGTTTTGTCAACCGCGATAGGGCGGAGCATACGAATTTGTGAGCCGAACTGATCCATGATGTAGACGTTTGGATATAGGCATAAGTTACGCGAGCGTCCAATCATCCAGTCCGCCATTGCTTCACCGTATTTAGCGACATAATCATCGCGATAAGCATAGTTTGGACGATCCTGTGGGTTTTCCCACTGTGTCCATAACAGCATGTGTCCGTTTTCAAATGAGTAGAAACCGCCGCCTTGACGTCCCCATTTTCCAGCGTTCATGGCCTTGATGTTGTCTTCTTTGACGGCTTCTTGTTCTTTACGACGTGCAGTGGTCGCAGCGTAGTTCCAATGGACAGCTGAAACGTGATAGCCATCGGCACCGTTTTCAGCTTGCAGCTTCCAGTTGCCGTCAAAGGTATAGGTTGAGGTGCCGCGTAGAACCTCTAAGCCTTCTGGTGACTGATTCACAATCATGTCAATGATTTTGGTCGAGCCACCAAGCCAGTCTTCAATTGGCTGAACATCATCATTTAGGCTGGCAAAGATAAAGCCTTTATAATTGGCCATCTTCACTTGTTTTAGGTCGTGCGACCCTTCTTTGTTAAAGCATTCTGGATAGCCTGCATGTCTTGGGTCTTTAACTTTAAGCAGCTTACCTGAGTTGTTAAAGGTCCAACCATGAAACGGGCAAGTGTAAGTGGCTTTATTGCCTTTTTTGTGACGGCATAGCTGCGCGCCGCGGTGGGAGCAAGAGTTAATCATGCAGTGCAGCTCGCCTTCTTTATTGCGGGCAAGAATGACGGGCTGACGACCAATGTATGAGGTGTAATAATCGTTGTTATCAGGAACTTGAGATTCATGAGCCAAGTACACCCAATTGTTTTCAAAAATGTATTTCATCTCAAGCTCGAACAGCTCTTCGTTGGTGAAGGCGCTACGATGCAGGCGGTAAATCCCTTTTTCACTGTTTTCTTCTAAAAAATCATCAATAGTGATGTCTGATCCTTCAGGTACTAGATTGATACGCTCGCTCATGGCTGCCTTCCTTGTATAATGACGGTGTAAAATGAGATTAGAAGTTAACGTTTGATACGACAACTGAGGGCGTATCAAACGTAATTGGCTATTCGTTATGAATTATTACTATTTAATATGAGTGCTCATTAACCTTGCGCACGGCGGCGTTCTACTTCACTGCCTTGTACAGCTTGGTCAATGTCTTTCACTAAATGAAAGTCAAAGTCGATACTTGCGTAAGGCTTATCAAGCTCTTTTTCTTTTAACTTATCCGCATCTTCAACCATCGTCACTTCTGGTACCAGCCCTTCGCGGCTTGCAAAAGCGAAGTCATCCCACAGGTACTCATCGCCATCGATGTTGATTTGTGTGGTTAATTTGCGATAACCGTCGGCACTGGCAAAGAAGTGAATATGGGCTGGTCGATGACCATGACGTCCTAGCGCGCCCAATACCTTTTGCGTCATTCCTTCTGGCGGTACCGAGTAACCTAATGGCACGATGCTGCGGAAGGCATATTGTCCGTTTTCATCCGTGATGATGCTACGACGCAAGTTGAAGTGAGATTGTGATTCATCAAAGAAAGAATAGTTACCTAAGCTGTTGGCATGCCATACTTCAACCTTGGCGTTTGGCAGAGGCTGACCATCTTCGCCATAAACAGTGCCTTGCATAAATAGTACCGTGCCATTTTCAAGGTCAGTGCCATCATCTAGACGCGCAAATCCTTTTTCTTCTGGGGCACCAGCGACATAGAGTGGGCCTTCGATGGTACGTACCGTACCGCCATCAAGACCAGCTGCTTTTAGGTCTTCTTCAATCATTAAGTCCATAAAGTGATCAAAACCCAAACCCGGCGATAACAAACCTGCTTCTTTGCCTAAGTCACCGATAAACTCAACCCCAGACCAATACTCATCGGCGGTGATTTTTAAGTCATTAATAGCTTGCATAAGGTCGGTCACGATACGTAAGACAATCTCTTGTACGCGTGGATTGACTTGCTCAGGGAAGTCGATTTTTCCTTTGATGAATTGAGTGGCTAATGCTTCAATTTGGCTGCGTTCCATGTCTCTCTCCTTGTTGAGGACTGTTTTATTAAGGGATAACTATAGGGAGTATTCTTACTCAGGTTTTATTTGCTTAATTTAGCTGTCATCACTACGAACAGAAGATGGATGACGTAACAATGGTGTCACTTCAACCTTCATGTACGGATAGAGCGGTAGCGACATCATGATGTCGTGTAGCTCTTCATTACTCTCAACATCAAAGATACTGAAGTTAGAATATTGACCTGCTATGCGCCAAATATGACGCCATTTACCTTGCTCTTGCAGCTTTTGTGATAATGCTTTTTCTGTGGCTTTAAGCTCATTGACCTTGTCGGCATCCATATCTGTTGGTATTAAGACATCCATTCTTACGTGGTATAACATGCTAATCCCCTTTTTAGTTTTTGACTGATTTATGAGTGGTGAGTGCTTGATGCTGATATGACAGCTTTTTTTGCATAGTGATATACTTTGTCGCTATCCACTTCGATACCAAGGCCAGCTCCAGTGGGAACGTTTAGGCCAAAGTTCTGATAATCAAGCGGCTGCACTAAGACATCTTCGGTCAATAACAATGGACCAAAGAGTTCAGTGTCGAAGTTCAAGCTAGGATAGGTTGAGAACACATGTGCTGATGCGGCTGTGCCGATAGGCCCTTCAAGCATAGTGCCGCCATACAGCTCTATACCTGCTAGGTGGGCCATTTGTCCAATCAAGCAGGCCGCTTTTAGTCCGCCAGCTTGATTGATTTTTACGGCAAAAACATCAGCACAATGATCCGCTGCTAAAAGAAAGGCATTCTGAGGGTCTTGAACGACTTCATCCGCCATAATGGCTACATCAAAGTGTTCTTTTAAACGTTTTAGAGCGGCTTTATTACGCATTGAAACGGGTTGCTCTATTAAATCAATACCGCCAGTTTGGAGTAGCGCAATACCTTTCATCGCTTCAAGCTCTGTCCAAGCTTGATTGACATCGACTGTAATACGGCAGTCAGGTAAGGCTTGTTTGATGGCCAATACATGGGCGATATCGTCAATAATAGGGTTGCTACCGATTTTTAATTTAAAAATGCGATGGCGCTTTTGTTCAACCATTTGCTTGGCCTCACTGATATCGGTCTCAGTATTACCACTGGCGAGTGTCCATGCCACTTCAATACGATCACGAACGCGCCCACCAATCAGTTCACTCACTGGTAAGTTTAGGCGTTTGCCTTCGATATCGAGTAGGGCAGTTTCAATCGCGCACTTTGCAAAGCGGTTGCCATTGATATGGAGATTTAGCAGCTGCATGGCTTTTGCTGTGCTGGTAGGCTGTTCCTTCAATAGGAGAGGTGCAAAGTAGGTGTCGATATTCGTCTGAATACTATGAGGGCTTTCTTCAGCATAGCTTAGACCACCGATAGTTGTTGCTTCGCCCCAACCTTCAAACCCATCTTCTGTTTGGATATGTACTAATACCAATACTTGCTCTCTCATTACTGTGCAGGCAAGTTTATGTTCTCTAATCGTTGGTATTGGTACCAGTAGGGTATTAATTGAACGAATCATATCTATCCTTAGTTAATCGCTGTGACTTCCTTATGCTTAATAAGAACTATAGATGCTAGATACTGGCATGTCTAAGACCTATTTGGTCTTATTCTAATACCTTTTAGGTATTTTGATATAAGGTCTACACCATGTTATGTTCTGTAGGTATACAGATGGTTACTATGAATAGTATTGTGAGCTGACCATAAAGGTTAGGAAGAAAGAGGCTATAAAAACAACCTAGAGCCTAATCAAGGATGAGAGAAGATGGAACTGAGGCATTTACGATATTTTGTGGCAGTAGCAGAAGAAAAAAGCTTTAATAAGGCTGCTGCTCGTCTATACATCTCACAGCCGCCGCTTAGTCGACAGATAAAGCAATTAGAAGAGGAGATAGGTGTCACGTTAATCGATAGGGAGAACCGTCCGCTAAAGCTTACCGAGGCAGGAGAATTTTTTTATGATCATGCGATTCAGATATTAAAGAAATCGGATGATCTGCGTGCTATGACCATCCGTAAGGGCAACTTTGACAACTCGCTATCTATAGGTTTTGTATCCTCAATACTGTATGGCATATTGCCAAGAGTGATTGCGCGCTTTCGAGAAGTTTATCCAAATATAGAGATTAAGCTATATGAGCTGAACTCATGGCAGCAAACCCAAGGGTTGATAGATGGTAAAATAGACGTTGGATTTGGCAGGCTATTATTCGAAGATGCTTCTATTCGGCGGTTGTTACTAAGAGAAGAGAGCTTGGTTGTTGCTGTTCCTATTGGGCATTATCTATCAAAGGAGAAGCGCACCAGTGTCAGTCTGATGGATTTAACTAACGAGGATTTACTGTTATATCCAACAGCACCGCGTCCCAGTTTTATTGATTATGTCTTAGATTTATTTGAGGCGCGTAACTTAAAAGCCAACTACTTCAGTGAGGTCCGTGAACTGCATATTGCTTTAGGATTGGTAGCAGCAGGTGAGGGCTTGACTATCGTGCCAAAGACCCTTGAACATTTGCGCAGTCAAGAAGTGACCTATATTCCATTTGAAGAGGGGCATTTAACCTCACCGATTGTGATGAGTGTCAGACATTTTGACAAATCAGAGTTGCTAAAGACACTATTGGCGGTGACTTACCAAATTTATGATGAAGAAGGTTTTGATTATAAACGTGAGCAGATTTAAGCAAACGCTTCACCTACTAAGTCTCCTAATATTGACTCGCTCAGGGATGATTTCATGCAAAACTTTCGTTACAAAGCCCTACCAATTGACGTTCATTTTGGAGTGGGCAAGTCAGCCGAAACCAAAGATATCTTACTCCAGCATGGTTATCATAAAGTATTGGTGATTACGACATCTGCTCAAGAAGAAGTGGGCCGTAAACTGGCAAAAGAGCTACAAGAGATATGTGCAGGCGTGTACCCGCATGCTGTCAGGCACGTTCCCATAGACGTAGCAAACAAGGCAGTAGAATTTGTCAAAAGCACTGACATTGACTGTTGTCTGGCTTTAGGTGGTGGCTCTACCATTGGTCTTGCCAAAATAATGGCTCTACAGACACATTTACCCATCGTTGCCATACCGACCACCTATGCGGGTAGCGAGATGACGAGCATTTATGGTTTGACAGAGAACAATTTAAAAGCCACTGGTAAAGATATTCATGTGCTACCTAAGGTAGTAATTTATGATCCGAAGTTGAGTGTAACATTGCCGGCAGAAATATCAGCTTGCTCAGGTATGAATGCCATGGCACACGCTGTAGAAGCCCTATATGCCGAGGACAAAAACCCAATCGTTACTCTGATGGCGGTTGAGGCTATTAAAGCGCTAAAGTCTGCCCTGCCTGTGATTGTCAAAGATCTCAACAATATCTCAGCACGTCAAAAGGCAACTTATGGCGCATGGCTTGCTGGCGTTTGTCTTGGTTCGGTTGGTATGGCTATTCACCATAAAATCTGTCATACCTTAGGTGGCACTTTCAACCTACCGCATGCGCAAGCACATGCCATTACACTTGCGTATTCAGTACAGTACAACTGCAGTGCTGATATTGAAGCCATGGATGAATTGGCAGAGGCTTTAGATGTCAGTAGTCGAGAAGAAGTTGGTTTGGCAATTTATCGTCTAAATGAGTCTTTAGGTATTGAATTGGCACTAAAAGATATTGGTTTACCCGAATCTGGTCCAGCCGAAGTGGCAAGGATTATGTGTGACAGTCCTTATTATAATCCTCGAGAGTACAATTATGACGAACTAGAGGGCTTATTACAGAAAGCTTATAAAGGTTTACCGCCTGTTTAAGCCTCTATAATTCAATGAGGTTTTAGCGGTGATTGAGCATGACATCGTTGACGTCTTAAAAGGCAATTCTTCAGTGTCACTAGAGTTGGATTTCGATAACTTCAATTCACCAGTTGTGGGTGAATTGGTATAGCATAAGGAAAAAGGCTTTAAATAAAGCCTTTAGGTAAAGCAGGAATTTAATTGAAACAGGTAATAATTACATTATGTTAATAAGTGCTATGCTCGGAATCCATAATGCATTAATTGAACTATGAGTTAATTTTATAGTGTTTACCATGCGACTATGTCTTCTGCAACTTCGTAAAACCTCATGAAAAGGCTTGCCGTAGGGCTACGCACAAGCCTGAATTGAAATGTGGCAGGTTGAGTAGTATTTGAACCTATAACATATATTAACCCGTATTGCGTAGACCTGCTGCTAAGGCATTGATACTACGTATCAACGGATCTTCAACGGCAAGATCATCGTCATTACCAGCAGCGTCTTTTTGTCTGGCACGTTTTAATAGCTCGATTTGTATATAGTTAATTGGATCTAAATACGCATTTCGCCATTCAAGGGAAGCGGCAAGGTTTTGCTGATTAGCCAATAAGGATGTCTGGTTAAGTAAAGAGTTTAAGCCTGCATAGGTCAGCTCATGTTCATCGATTACTGCTTGCATAATCTTTTCACGTAATGATTCATCTTCACATAACTGGCTATAAGCCTGAGCAATGCTCATCTCAGATTTGGTAAACGCCATTTCAATATTGCTAATAAATACGTTAAAAAATGGCCAACAGCGGTTCATTTCCCTCATCAAGTCTTCGTCTTCTTTGACGCTATGAAGAGCACTACCTACGCCGTACCAAGCAGGTAAAGTAAAGCGTGCTAACGACCAACCAAATACCCAAGGAATTGCCCGTAAAGTCGTTTTACTGGGCAGACCTTTGTTGCGATGCGCGGGGCGTGAGCCGATATTTAATAAAGAGATTTCTTGCACTGGCGTCACTTGTGAGTAGAACTGATAAAACCCTTCGGTATGGTCAGTCAGCTGACGATAACTTTGTTCACCCGCATCTGCTAAACGCGCAAACAGCGCTTCATAATTTGGCAATTCAGGCGGTTGCACCACAAATCTTGTTGAGCACGCTTTGAGGGTACCAGTGATGCCCATGGTGAGCTCAAATACAGCGGTATCGGTGTTGGCATATTTGGCATAAAGCACTTCGCCCTGCTCAGTGACTTTAATTTGCCCATGCAGTGTACCAGCGGGCTGCGCAGCGATCGCCTTATGCGTTGAGCCACCGCCACGACTGACAGAACCGCCACGACCATGAAACAGGCGCGTTTTAATACCATATTCAGCAGCAATACGGTTAATGGTTTGCTGCGCGCTATAAAGCTGCCATGCAGAAGTAATGATGCCGCCATCTTTTGATGAATCTGAATAACCCAGCATGATTTCTTGTGTGTTATCTGAGTGCTGGAGGAGTCCTCGATAGAGTGGGTTATCCAAGACAGCAGGTAAAATCTTATCGATGTTTTTAAGGTCTTCGATGGTTTCAAACAAGGGTGCAACGGGTAAGTCAGCGGATAACTGCCCTTGATCATTGATCTTGCATAAGCCTGCAAAGCGCATCAGTAGCAACACTTCTAATAATTGACTGGCGTTATTGGTCATCGAAATGACATAACTACCGAAAGTATCCTGTCCGACCAGTTTACGTAATGTTGCCACAGAGTGCATCAAGGCCAATTGTTCGCGTGCTTTATCAGTCAAGTTATCGGTATAAATGAGCGGTGTACCAGGCTTTTCAAGCAAGCGCGTTAACCACTTTTGGCGCTCGGTTTCACCCAGCGACCGATAGTCTGGTAAATTGGAGGCATTGGCAAAAATATCAGCTATCACTTCGCTATGATAAGAAGATTCTTGACGAATATCGAGCGCAGCTAAATGAAAGCCGCAAGTTTTGACCAGACGAATCATATCAAGTAATAGCCCTTCGCCATGTGCTTTGTCATGAGTATTGACACTTTTTCGAATGATGCGTAAATCTTCTAACAGCTCTTGTGGGTTGACGTAAGCATAATGTGCGGCGTCGAGGTCTGTACCTTTACTTTGAATATGGCGATTAGTCGCTTTTATTTTGGCAAGAATAATCGATAACAACCTTCGGTACGGCTCATTGTTGTAATCGTCAGGATTGTAATAAAACACTTTTTGATCGAGAGTGGCGTACTCTTTTATACGAGCATAAACGTCTGGTGCAATATCAATAATCGTATCGCTATGAATAAGTTCACGCCGCAGCTTTTTTAACAGCACTTGATAATGACGTAGCACGGTATAAGCATGCATCAATACGGCCATTTCTGTAGTGTCATGAGTGACAAATGGATTACCATCTCTGTCGCCCCCTATCCAAGAGCCAAAACTCATAAAGGCAGGTAATGGGTAGTCTGTTAGCTCTGGATAGATATCAACAATGGCGTCTTTAATATTACGGTAAACCTTAGGGATGGCATTAAATAAACTGGCATTAAAATAATGCAGACCATTATTTATCTCGTCATAAACTAAAGGCTTACGCGTACGCACTTCATCAGATGACCATAATAAATCAATCGTCTGCGCCGTTTTTTCTTTCGCTTGCTCGTAGGCAAAACTGTGTTCAGTAAGATTGTTTAAGGCATCGCTATGAATAAACAAACTCTGCAATAGATTCATGGTCGTACGGCGGCGCGCTTCAGTAGGATGGGCGGTAAATACTGGGATAAATTTTAGTTGTTCAATGAGCTCTTGCATTTGGCCAGGTTCAATATTGCGTTCACGACACTCAAGTAGAGTACGACGAAACGATCCTTCCCAGCTTTGATCGGATTGTCTACGCAAGGCTTGACGCTGCTCCCGTAAGTAGTTTTCTTCACTTAGATTTGCTAAGAAGAAATAAATAGAAAAGCTGCGGATGACATTTTTCAAGGTTTGATTGTCTAAGGAGGCAATGAAGTCAATGAGCTGTTGTTTCTGTGCCTCATTAGGCTCACGGCGTTGTTGAATAAAACCTTTGCGCAGAGTTTCAATGGTATTAAGCGTTTGTTCGCCAGTCTGGCGAGAAATCGCCTCGCCTAGGAATGACCCTAATAAGCTGATACGTTCACGTAATACGTCATTATCTAAAGTCATCCTTAACCTTCTCATTAAATTATTGGGTAAAGTAGTAGTGCTAGACTCATTTATAGCTCAGTCTATTCTTTAAAACAATATGTAAGATCATTATTTATGACCATGTTCATCACTATAGCCTATCCAGAAGTCTGCATTATCCACACCGGCCTTTCTAGGATCAAAGATAGGATTAACCCCTAACTTCATCTGCGCATCGTAGTCTTTGAGCACTTTTAGGGCAGTTTTGCTGAGTAGCAAAATGGCGATAAAGTTTAGATAACACATACTGCCAAAGCCAATATCACCTAGCGCCCACATCATACCGACAGATTGCACACTGCCTGAAAAGCAAACAATTAAAAAGATCAGTTTTAGCAAGTGCTTAAGGATGGGATAACGCAACTTGTCATCCAAATAGACCAAAGTAGTCTCAGCGATATAGTAGTAGGCAATCAAACAAGTGAAGGCGAATAGGAAAATAGCAATAGCGACAAAGCCACTACCGTACTGTGTAAAGACAGTGGATACAGCTGCTTGCGTAAATGCAGTACCTGCCTCAATGCCGGGCATGTTTTCGACCAGCGCTATGCCTTCTGGGCTGCTTACGTTATACATGCCGGTTGAGAGAATCATCAAAGCAGTAGCGGTACAAACGAGCACGGTATCAATGTAGATAGAAAAGCTCTGTACCAATCCTTGCTTAGCAGGGTGAGAGACTTCTGCGGCAGCCGAGCTAAAGGTAGCTTCGCCAGCTCCCGCGACATTAGAGAATACAGCGCGACGTACGCCCCATGAGATAGCAGTACCGACCATGCCGCCGAATATAGCATCCATACCAAAGGCACTTTTGAAGATGAGCGCAAACATAGAGGGAATGTTGTGAGCATTAAAGGCCAACACAATGACCATCATAACAATGTAGCCAATGGCCATAACCGGAACCACTTTGCCAGCGAAACTAGCGATACGCTTGACGCCACCAAATATGATGATGCCTAGCAGTACGACAATTAGGATACCAGTCACGAATGGAGGGATATTAAATGCGGTACTAAAGGAATCAGCAATAGTATTTGCCTGAACCCCAGGCACTAGCACACCATAAGAGAGACAGGTTACGACAGCAACGACGATAGCAAAAGGCTTCAGCTTGAGACCTTTTTCAATATAGAACGGTGAGCCACCTCGATATTGGTCGTCTACCTTATGCTTATACACCTGTGCCAAAGTGGATTCAATAAAGGCACTGGCGCCGCCTAACACACCCATGACGATCATCCAAAATACCGCCCCAGGTCCACCGGCTGCTATAGCCGTTGCGACCCCAGCAATATTACCGACACCGATACGCCCGGATAAGGCCATACAGAAAGCTTGGAACGAGCTAACCCCTGCTGATGAGGTTTGCTTATCGAATAACAGCTTGATCATCTCTTTAAAATAGCGAATCTGCACAGCGCGGGTCATGATAGTAAAATAGATACCGACGCCTAACGCAAGATAGACCAGCGCGTCGCTCCAAATATACCCGACGATGGTATTAATGATGTTTTCCATAACTTTACTTCCTTGTAATGTTTTTGGCTACGCTGAACTTAGTGCTGGAGACCTCTGTGTTTAATTTACCAACCAGATGGTTTTGGTTTGGGTGTATTGAGATAGTGCCTCAAGGCCATTGTCACGCCCGCCGAAGCCAGATTGTTTGTAGCCACCAAAAGGTGTCGTAATATCTCCTTCTGAAAAGCCATTAATCGAGACGGTACCTGCTTTAATGGCGGCTGCCACACGGAAAGCACGGTGGATATTTTGAGTATAAAAAGAAGCGGCTAGGCCATAGTTACTTTGATTAGCAAGCGTGATGGCTTCTTCCTCAGTTTCAAAGCTGGTGATAGCGAGAATCGGACCAAAGACTTCTTCCTTGAATAACGTCATGTCTGCACTGACATTATCGAAAATGGTCGGCTCGATATACCAACCACTGCCAACTTCCTCATGGATACGACCGCCTGCAACCAAAGTAGCGCCTTCAGCTTTAGCGGTATCAAGGTAGGAAACTACCTTGTCGAAATGCGCCCTTTCGATCATAGGGCCAATAGCGACTTCAGGGTCATAGGGAAGACCTACTTTCCATGACTTGAGACCTTCTTGTAGTAGGCTCAATAAAGCTTTCTTTTGGCTAGAGTGCACTATCAATCGTGAGCCACAGCTGCAGTTTTCGCTCATATTCCAAAAAGCCGCTGACAAAATATGCTCGACGGTTTGCTCATTGATAAGGGCGTCGGCAAACACCACTTGCGGACTCTTACCGCCACATTCTAAGACCACTTCTTTTAGATTGCTTTGCGCAGAATATTGCAAAAATAATCGACCGACTTCGGTAGAGCCGGTGAAAGAGATCATATCGACATCCATGTGCTGACCGAGTGCCGCGCCGACTTCTTCGCCAAGACCGCAAATCAGCTGTAAGGCGGCTTTTGGCACACCGGCTTCATACGCTAATTGCGTCAAACGATAAGCTGATAATGAAGTTAGTTCAGCAGGCTTAACAATGACCGAATTCCCAGTTATTAGCGCTGGCGCGACTTTCCACGCGTACATTTGCGCAGGAAAATTCCACGGCAATACCGCGCCAACCACTCCAATTGGCTCTTGTACGATAAGTCCCAATGCTTCAGAGCCGGTAGGTGCGACCTTGCCAAAAACTTTATCGGCAGTTTCGGCGTACCACTCAAAGGTCTCAATCGTAGCGGGTAGATCAGTGTTGAGGCATTCTGTAATGGGCTTGCCTGCATCGACACAATCTAACGCAGCTAGCTCATCAATATTTTCATGCATCAACTGGCACCAGCGCTGCATTATAACTTTGCGCTCTGCAGGCGACATCCGTCGCCACTCCCCATTATCAAAGGCATTGCGAGCTGCAACTACCGCAAGGTCGACATCTTGGCGATTGCCACGAGCAAGGCTACCGATACAGTTATTGTCGATAGGGCTATGGTTGGGCAGTGTCGCATCTGAGACGGGCTCAGCAGCTATAAGATGGCCTGCCCAAAGCTGTTGTTTTTTTGAGAGTTCGAAGACTTGCGCTGTGGTCATACTCATTGGATTGTCCTTTTATATAAAGTGGTATTGTTGATACGAAGGCAGCTTAACAACTATGACAATAGAGTTAAGAATGACTTGGTATCTTCATCTGACATGGGGGTCAATGGTATACGTACAGATCCAACATCGATGGTACCGTTGATGCAGCCCGCTTTAGCTTTTTGATTATAGTTGTCAGACTCCATAGAATGGATCGCAGGGTACATGTGAGTCATCAGCTCTTTAGCACGATTCCAATCGCTTTGTTGTGTGGCTTTAAATAGCGCAACCTGCTCACCAGGGAAAACGTTGGCCGCACCTGCGATCCAACTTTTTGCACCCCAAAAGAAGAAGTCAACGGGTTGATCGTCACAACCACAAACTACTTCGAAATTGTCAAAGTTGGCTTGTAGCAGGCGTAGCGCATGGCTAAAATCGCCACTACTTTCTTTAATGCCCACGATATTTGGATTTTTTGCTAGATGAGCGACCGTTTCAAATTCAATGCTCACACCTACGCGCGCTGGAAAGTTGTACATAATGATAGGTAGGTCTGTCGCATCAGCGACCTTTTCGAAATGAGCGATGATGCCTTTTTGATCTGGAAGGCTATAAGGATTGGCTGATAACATTAAACCGTCGTAGCCCAAAGCTTTTGCTTGATGTGCCAGCTCAATGGAGTGATCGGTCGAAAGGCTATTAATCCCAGCGATTAAAGTAATTTTCCCCTTGGCAGCATCAGCGATAGTACTCAGCACTAGCTCACGCTCTTTAGGGGAAAAGGTATAGTATTCACCAGTGGTACCGCAGGCTACGATACCGGTGACGCCTTTTTCTATAAAGACATTGACTAGTGTGGTTAGAGTTTGCGTGTCAATGTCGCCATTGGCATCAAAAGGGGTAACGATAGGGACTAAAACGCCATGAATGTTCATATAAATATCCTTATTTAATGATAAAAGTCGTTAGTAGGCAGCATGCCAATAGCGACTGTGAGGGTTCTATGAATCGTCATAGAAGTAAAATTTTAATTATTTAAAACGATTTAAACGATAAGAAGTAGGGTCTATAGCGGGAGTTTCACCAAAATATAAAGCCGTGATCATCTCGGCACTGACGACGGCTTGGGTCAATCCCAGGTGCTGGTGGCCAAAATTTAAAAAAACGGAGCCGCACTTGTCGATAATGGGCAGCGAGTCGGCGGTTGAGGGTCTAAAACCCATCCACTGTGTGCTATTTTCGCTATCGACCGAGGTGGTTAGCATTGCTTGTGCTTGCTTTAGCAGCATTTGCGCCCGCTTCATATTGGCTGGGGCCTCAAGCCCCGCATATTCTACTGTGCCCGCTAAGCGTAGCCCGGTGTCCATTGGTGTCATGATAAAGCGACGATCCATACTTGAAACGGGTAGGGTTAAGCGTGTGGCTTCGTTAGGCAGCATGAGATGATAACCACGTTCCGTATCGAGAGGGACTGAGACGCCCGTCAACTGTTTTGCTAAAAATTTAGAGTGCGCGCCTGCCGCTAGCATGACTTTTTTAGCATTAATTTTTTGGTCAGGCGTCGTTAAAATGATGCCATCGGCCGTCACTTTCGCATCTAGAACACGGCAGTTTTCAACGATTCGACCACCAAGCTCTCTGAATGTATCAGTTAATTTCTGAGCCATGGCTTCGAGGTTGGTGATGTGTCCGGTTTCTGGGAAAAATAAAGCGCCCAACTGGTTATCTTTTAACCCAGGCTCAAGGTCTAAGAGAACCGATTGAGAGAGCAGTTCGTTATTCACTCCAAGGTCATTGAGACGATGGCCATGCGCTTTTAATTCGTACAGGCTAGTGTTCTTTTCGACCGTTAATAAAGACCCTTGCACCTTAATCCAGGATGTTAACTGCCATTTATCTGCAAAATCCTGCCAAGCTTGTAGACTTTGACTATTGAGAGCTAAGAGTGCTTGATGGCTCTGCGCAAAAGGTTCTGGGCGCATATTCAATAGCAGCTTAAAAGCCCATGGCATTAAGCGTGGTAGGTAGCGCCAGTCTATGCGTAGGGGGCCTTCAGGGTTGAATAACATGGCTGGAACATGCTGCAATATATTGGCATCGGCAATGGGAAAGACTTGCTCAGTAGCGATATGACCGGCATTGCCATAAGAGGCTCCGTGGGCGATTTTATCAGCTTCTAGGATAGCGACTTGCACTCCACGAGCTTGCAGAGTAACTGCAGCACATAAACCAATGATACCTCCACCAATAATATGTAAATCAAATACTTGATTGCCCATGCTGCTCTCACTTCCTTGTGATTATTAATATGCTGCGTCCTGGTCGATCTAATACTGTTACTCGTGCCTACTTAAAAGATGTTATAAATTTCTATTAGAAGAGGTTTGTAAAAGAACAAAGGCTTCTATAGAGAGATGCCCCATTTAAACGGGTCGCTATCTTGGACGATTAGCGAAGTCTCGGCGCAGATATTGGCATAACCGCGAATCGTAGGGATAATGGTATTGTCAGGATAGGGATGCGAGGTGGACTGAGTTTTGCTAAGCTCTGCAGCAGGTTGATAGCTGGCGCTAAAAATACTGCCAATGACGCTTTGTTGAATCCAAGTCTGCCCAGGAGCTAGTAGACCATCCGCTGCCAAACAAGCTAATTTTGCACTGGTGCCGGTCCCACAAGGAGAGCGGTCATAAGCGGCACCTGGACATAAAACGAAGCTTTTGCTATTAGCGTTGGCAAGCTCGCTTTGACTAAACAGCTCTATATGGTCTATTTCCCCATTATTAGCGCCGGTAATATCAGTTTCATGAAGTGCAGATTTAATCTGCAAGCTAAACTGGGTGAGCGACTGGACATTGCTGGCCTTGATATCTTGATGATGATCACTCACTAAAAAGAACCAATTGCCTCCCCAAGCAATGTCTCCATAAATAAGTCCGATAGTCGGCACTTGAACTTCGACTTGTTTTCGGTAGCGATAAGAGGGTACATTTTGTACACTACAACTGCCGTCTTCATGCAAAGTAGCCTTTACCAAACCAACAGTTGTCTCAAGATAGTGCTCACCCGGAGTAATCTTTTTCTGATAAGCAAGTGAGGCAATGACACCAATAGTGCCATGACCACACATACCCAAATAGCCACTATTATTGAAGAAAATAACGCCAGCCTTGGCGCGAGGGTCAGTAGGCTCACACAGTAAAGCTCCAACAAGTACATCATTGCCACGAGGTTCTAGAATGATGCTCTGGCGTAAATGATCGAAGTTTTGTTTGAAGTCTTGCAGTTTTTCCTGAATGGTGTGCCCATTAAGATTTGGGAAGCCTTCGTACACCATGCGAGTGGGTTCACCACCAGTGTGTGAGTCAATGATTTTAAAATTAAAAAGCGTAGCAGACATAGTTGACTTCCCGATTCATCCGTGAATTAAGGTTCGTTTCTGGCACCTATTATTAGATAGTGCGTATATATAGAATGACCCCTTTCGTAAAAGAGGTCTTGTTGTTTTTCTATGAATAAATGCGCATTTCTGCATAGGTTGTAATGTGAGATAACGGTATAAAGGTTATGCTATTAACTTAACGTTCTGAATCATCACTAGGTTCTAGGGGAGCTCAAGGTAAAATAAGTTTAAATTTTATTTTTCTAATAAATTATTTATGTATAGAAGTGACATAGGAATAAGGTTTGCTAAAATAATATTTTTAGGGCTGAGTAGTAGAGCCCGAGAGAGGCTATATGGAAAATGTGCCAATGCTATCGTTAAGAGAGCCGATAAAAGGATTGTCAAAACAGCTACAGGCTTATCGACCAAAAAACTTGCAGGAGTTTGTTGGTAACGTATCATTATTAATGCCTTTGCTCGATACCATGGCGAACACGGTATTTTTTGTGAAAGACAGCCAAGCCTGTTATCAATTAGTGAATAAGACGCTCATTAAACGCAGTGGTTTCAAAGACAAAAAAGAACTTTTAGGGCTAACTTCAGAGCAAGTGTTTTCAGAGCCTCAAGGCAAAGATTACCTTAGTCAGGATATGAAGGTGCTGAAAGAGGGCAGGGAGATTGTTGATAGACTTGAGCTACATAGTTATGCTTCTGGACAGCTAGGCTGGTGTATCACGCAAAAGCTACCGGTATATAATACAGAACGATGTATTGTAGCAATGGTGGGTATATCGGTCGATATCGACGAAGATAATGAGCGAATATTGCGTAAGCACGCTCGCTTAGCAAGTGTGGAGGAGTATGTACGAAACAACCTTGATCAGAAAATTACTATTGTGCACTTAGCGACGCTAGCGAATCTCAGCCAATCACAACTAGAGCGTACTTTTAAAGCAGTGCTTAATATGTCGCCAATCCAGTTTGTACAGAAGATTCGTTTAGAGCATGCTATTCGATTGTTGGCAGACCCTAAGCTGACAGTAACTCAAATCTCTTTAACTTGTGGCTATAGTGATCATAGTGCTTTTAGTCGGCAGTTTAAGAAATTTACCGGTATGTCACCGATTAAGTTTCGTAATATTCATTTTAAAATATAGAAGTGACCAAGATTTTTTACTTCGTATCGTACGATAAGATTTGGGGCTGTAGTAGAGAAGGATTAAATATGACATTATGTATCAGTATTTTAAGCTGATTAGACGATAACTATAATTAAATCCAAACTCAGAATCTTTTAAAAAAATGGAAATTCTTCTTATCAATTCTATGCAGAAAACTTGTGACCTTCGTGAGAAAGTCACCTAAGAGCGTTTGCTTTTAGAATCCCACACTTGAGCTTGTCGAAAGTGGCGAGAGTATGTCAAGTGTCTGTTTCAGGCTTGGATATTGCGCGCCATAAAATGACAAAAAGCGCATCAAACTCTTTATTTATCGGTGTATGGCTCTGACGCATAATGTGCATCAAGCCTAAACGACTGATAAACCCCATAAATACATCAAATAGAATATATAGTGGTACGCTGTCGTTTAATACGCCGCGTTTCTGCCCATCTTCTAGTACATCTAAAAATGCACCAATTAGCTCTTTATTCTCATAAATAGCAATACTGCGAATGCGTGATACCGATATCGAGGATAGCACCATCACTGCATCTGGATGGCTATCAACAAAATCAAAACATACCCAGAGTGTCTTACGCAATCGATCTTTCACGCTATCAATCCCTTGTAAGTGGTCCATGATCCGTGCCGCTAATCTACCAAGCACAATATCCATAATGGTATTAAACAGGGTTTGCTTGTCGCCAAAGTATTTATAGAGGGTTTGCAATGAAACGTTGGCAGACTTAGCAATTTGTGCCATCGTCACTTCACTAGGCTCGAATCCTGCAAACACTTTACGCACCGCTTTTTCAATCTTATCTAAGGTAGCAGGTCGCATATCTGCCAACGGTGCCAATTGCTGAGGTGTCGTAAGGCTGTCCTTTGGGCTGACCCTTGTCATGATCATTTACTCCTATATATTTTGCTTGAGTGAGAGTGAGTTTCTTTGTTGAGCTGACAAAAAATAATTATGGTAACTTATATTACTATTTAAATTAAACAGATTGAATAAAGTATTTTGATAACCTAGTATATCTGTCACGAGTTAGTATTTATATGGATTTAAATTTTTTTTACAAAGGGTAATTTAAATTACCATTAATTACTACGCTTAATAAAACTTTAATTCCAGCACAATCAATTTAATTATATTTTTAATTTAAACCAAGGATGGACAACATGAGTATTGAAGCCTTTACCTCGAACTGGATGACCGAAGAACATAGCATGGTGTATGACAGTGCTTTGAAGATGTTTAAAAGCTGGGAAGAGAAAGACGAGCAGTGGCGTGAAAACGGCATTATTGACCGTGAAGCTTGGAATGAAGCAGGCAATATGGGCTTTTTATGTGCGTCAATGCCTGAAGAGTATGGCGGTGGCGGTGGTGATTTCGGTCACGAAGCCGCTATTTTACTAGCGCAGGCACAGGCCAACCAATCTGGTTTTGGGGGTATGGTTCATTCAGGTATTGTTGCACCGTATATCTTAAAGCATGGTACTGAGGAGCAGAAAAAAGCATGGCTACCTAAACTGGCCACGGGCGAATCTGTTGCCGCTATCGCGATGACAGAACCAACCACTGGTTCTGACTTACAGGCAATCAAAACTTATGCGATTAAAGAGGGCGACGACTACATCATCAACGGTTCAAAAACCTTCATCACTAACGGCCAGCATGCCAATCTTATCCTTTTAGCTTGTAAAACAGACCGTGAGAAGGGTGCACAGGGCGTTTCATTAATCGTCGTTGAAACAGATGGTTTAGAAGGGTTTGAGCGTGGCCGTAACCTTAAGAAAACTGGTTTATCTGCCCAAGATACTTCAGAGTTATTCTTTAGTAACGTACGCGTGCCACAAAAGAACGTATTGGGCGGTACGGAAGGACTTGGTTTTATCCAAATGATGCAAGAACTGCCACAAGAACGCCTTATTATTGCGCTAAGTGGTTGCGGTGCTATCAAGCTAGCGCTTGATCTGACTCTTGAATATGTTAAAGAGCGTGAAGCCTTTGGTCGTTCCATTTGGAAGTTCCAAAATACGCGCTTTAAGCTCGCTGAAGTTCAAGCCGATTACCTAGCAGTAAAAGCTTTGTGTGACTCTGCTGTGGAAGCCATGATTGCTGGTAAATTAACCGCACCGCAAGCGTCATTAATAAAATACTGGGTTACTGAAAAACAGTGCAATGTCATGGATGAATGCTTACAGTTATTCGGTGGTTACGGCTATATGACCGAATATCCAATCGCTCGTATGTACGCTGATGCTCGCGTACAAAAAATCTACGGCGGTACTAATGAGATTATGAAGGAGTTGGCGTCACGCTTTATGTAAATCATCAGCTCAGGTAACCGTTGGTGACTTGATATCAAAGTCAAGTCACCACAATAGCTACGCTCAAAACCATTATCTTAAAGTTAACCGACTATTTTAAAGTAAACCAAAAGTTCGAAAATAAATTATTTTAAGAACTAATAAAGGGATTTTTTATGACTGAAGTTGCCTATATCTATGATGCCATTCGCACTCCTCGTGGCAAAGGGAAAAAGGACGGCTCTCTGCATCAAGCCTCGCCAATATGGCTGGTTCGCACCCTATTAAAAGAGATGCGACAACGCCATAATTTAGACACCAGTTTGGTAGATGACGTTATCTTAGGCTGTGTCACCCCCGTGGGTGAACAAGGCTCTGACATTGCACGCATTGCTGTTATTGACGCGGACTGGCATCAGAGTGTGGCAGGGGTAACGTTATCACGCTTTTGCGCATCTGGCTTAGAAGGCATCAATCTAGCCGCTACCAAAGTTATGTCGGGCATGGAAGATTTGGTGGTTGCCGGTGGCGTTGAGTCTATGAGTCGTGTGCCGATGGGTATGGATGGCGGCGCTTGGTATATGGACCCTCGTGTAAACGATGCGGTTCAGTTTGTGCCTCAAGGCGTGGGTGCTGATACAATTGCCACACTACGCGGTTTTAGTCGTGCGGATGTTGATGCTTTCGCGACTGAATCGCATAGAAGAGCAGCAGCAGCGTGGGACAACGGCTATTACGACAAATCTGTGGTTCCTGTGACCGATATCAATGGCATGCTGCTACTAGATAAAGATGAAACCATTCGCCCCAACACCTCAGTTGAAACCTTAGCCAAATTAAATCCTTCCTTTGCTATGCCCGGTAAAATGGGCTTCGATGGCGTTATCCTAGATAAATACACCACCATTGAGAGCGTTGATCATGTTCACCATGCAGGCAATTCATCAGGTATCGTTGATGGGTCTGCGCTTTGTCTTGTGGGCAGTAAGGCCGCTGGCGAGAAAGCCGGTCTGAAGCCACGCGCTAAGATTACGATGGCCGCAGTGATCGGCTCTGAGCCAACCATTATGTTAACCGGCCCAACTCCTGCCTGTCAGAAAGCACTGGACAAAGCGGGTATGACGGCCGCTGATATTGATTTATGGGAAATTAATGAAGCCTTTGCCGCGGTGCCGATGAATACCGCTGCTGATTTTGGTATATCGCTGGATAAAGTGAACGTTAATGGCGGCGCTATCGCTATGGGTCATCCTCTTGGTGCCACAGGCGCTATGCTAGTAGCCACCGTATTAGACGAGTTAGAACGCCGTGATTTGAATACCGCTATGATTACCCTGTGTGTTGGAGGGGGTATGGGTATTGCTACCATTATTGAGCGGGTTTAAGCCTTAACTTATCAATCATATAGGCTAAACCTCTTTATAGCCTAGATACGGACATAACATACGCCTAGAAATAAGGATATAACATGAGTACCAACAGCGTAAACACCATTAACCAATTAAACAATTTTTCAGCAGAATCTGACAACGGCATTATCACGGTTACGATCGATCAAAGCGATCGTAAAATGAACGTCATTGGCGAAGGTTTTAATGAAGCATTTGCCACCTTAACTGACGCCTTTATCAATGATGAAGAAGCAAAAGGGTTAATCTTAACCTCCGGAAAATCAACCTATGTAGTGGGTGCCGATATCGATCAATTGGCCACTATTGAAACTGCGGAACAAGCGTTTGAGTTAGTAGAAGATTTAAAAACCAGCCTGCGCAAGCTAGAAACGTCAGGCAAACCAGTAGTAGCCGCCATTACCGGTACCGCTTTGGGTGGTGGTTTAGAACTGGCTTTGGCCTGTCATTACCGCATTGCTATTGATTCACCAAAGACCAAACTGGGTCTGCCAGAAGTGAAATTGGGTCTATTGCCTGGCGGTGGCGGTACTCAGCGTCTGCCACGTCTAGTAGGTATTCAAAAAGCACTTGAGCTAATGACTCAAGGCAAAGAGCTTCGTCCTCAGCAAGCCTTAGAGATTGGGGTTATTCATGATACGGCCAAAAACAACGAAGAGCTTATCAGCAAAGCCAAAGAGTGGATCAACAACAATCCTAAAGCCAGCCAGCCTTGGGATGAAAAAGGTTTTAAAATTCCAGGTGGCGATAGCAAACATCCTAAAGTGGTTCAGGTCTTCTCAATTGCCCCAGCAATGGCCAATCAAAAATCGCATGGCAACTATCCTGCCATCACTCACATTCTATCGAGTGTGTTCGAAGGCTGCTTAACCGACATCGATAATGGCCTGAAAATTGAGTCGCGTTATTTTGTGGCTTGTGCCTTATCAGATGTGTCTAAAAACATGATTAACACTCTTTGGACGCAGCTGAATAACATTAAGAAGGGTCAGTCACGTCCTGAAGGATTTGAGCGCTCTAAAGTTAGCAAAGTAGGTATTCTTGGTGCCGGTATGATGGGCGCAGGTATTGCTTATGTTTCTGCCAAAGCAGGTATGGATGTCGTGCTTTTAGATACATCTATTGAAGGCGCTGAAAAAGGTAAAAACTATTCTACTAAGTTGTTAGACAAGGCTATAAGCCGTGGTCGTTCAACAGCTGACAAGAAACAAGCTTTATTAAATAAAATTAAGACCACCACGGCTTATGATGACTTAGAAGGCTGTGACTTAATTATCGAAGCGGTGTTCGAGGACGTCGACATTAAAGCGGCCTGTACTCGTAATGCGGAAGCGGTTATTCCAGAAACGGCCGTTTATGCTTCTAATACCTCGACGCTACCGATCACTGAATTGGCTAAAGCCAGTAAACGTCCTAACCAGTTCATCGGTCTACATTTCTTCTCACCAGTAGATAAGATGCCGTTGGTTGAAATTATTGTTGGCGAAGAAACAGATGATGCTACTTTAGCCAAAGGCTTTGATTATGTGGGTCAAATCGCTAAGACCCCAATCGTAGTCAATGACAGTCGCGGCTTCTATACCTCTCGCGTATTTGGTACCTATGTCTCAGAAGGTATTGCGATGTTGGCCGAAGGTATCCACCCACGTAGCATCGAGGTTGCGGGTCTAAAAGCGGGTATGCCAATGCCGCCACTAGCGCTTCAGGATGAAGTTTCGCTAAGTTTGTCACTGCATGTTATGCAACAGACCAAGTGTGCTTTAGAAGTTGAAGGTAAAAACTTTACCGCACATCCTGCCATGCCAGTAGTTGAAAAAATGGTGAATGAACTAGGACGTGAAGGTAAGAAGGTAGGTAAAGGTTTCTATGACTATCCAGAAAATGGTGAAAAACGCTTATGGCCTGAGCTGACTGAGCTTTATCCAACCAAAGAGGAGCAACCTTCACAACAAGATCTAGTTGACCGTTTACTGTACGTTCAAGCCAATGAAACCGCCAAATGTTTCGAGGAGAACGTGGTACGTTCAGTCGCCGATGCTAACGTTGGCTCTATCTTCGGTTGGGGATTTGCACCAAACCAAGGTGGTACCTTACAGTTTATCAACTCAGTAGGCGTCGATAAATTTGTAGAGCGTAGTCGTGAGCTTGCGAGCAAATACGGTGAGCGTTTTGAACCGGCTAATATTCTAGTAGAAATGGCTGAAAAAGGTCAGGAGTTTAGCGATGAGTAGTGCATTACTAGATCAAATGGCTGACTGTCTTCAAGGCATTAAGGTAGTTGATTTATCTCGTAATTTGCCTGGTCCCTTTGCGACCAGGCTGCTGGCAGACCTTGGCGCTCAAATTGTTAAGATTGAGCCGCCACAAGGCGATCCCGCGCGCGCGTTTGGTGAATTATTTACCGCTCTAAACCATGGTAAAGATACTCAAAAAGTAGATTTCCGTGATGAGGCAGGTATCGATGCTATTAAAGAGCAGGTAAAAGAAGCGGATGTTATGCTCGATAGCTTTCGACCTGGGGTGTTAGAGGCTATGGGCCTAAGTTTCAGCGAACTACAAGCGCTGAACCCTAAGTTGGTTATGGTGTCTATCACAGGCTATGGTCATGCTGATGGCGAGTCGGTAACTCATAACTGGAGCCAAAAAGCGGGCCACGACATCAACTTTATGGCGATGAGTGGTGCGCTCGATCAGTTAAAGACAGCAAAGGGCGGGCAAGCCATGCCCAATATCCAGTTTGCTGATTTGGCAGGGGGTAGTGATACCGCAGTGATAGCGCTATTGGCAGCGGTTATTGCTGCTAAATCCACTGGCAAAGGCCGTCACATTAATATCAGTATGACGCACAGCTTATACCACCATATGGTTATGCCGAAGTCTACCGGTAAGCTTATCGAGCAGATGACTGGCAAAAAACCAGTACCGCAGTATGACTTCTTAGGGGGTCTATTGCCTTGCTACCGTTTATACAAGACGTCAGATGACCGCTATATGGCGATCGGCTCGCTTGAGCTTAAGTTCTGGCAGGGGCTTTGTGAAGTACTAGAATTACCTGAGCTCAAAACTAAGCATTGGCAAATGGGGGTGATGCCCAATACCAAAGACAGTCAAGCAGCAGCGCAAGCAATTGCTGATAAATTTGCCAGCCATAATCTTGCCTACTGGCAGCAGGTTTTTGAGTCCGCCGATGTTTGCGTGACCCCAGTCCTGACGTTAGAGGAAGCACGCTTGCATCCTTTATTTGCACACCAAGATGAGTATGGGGCGACAGCAGGCTGGCAGTAAAGTGACATACTGAGGCCGCTATTTTAAAATCAATCGCCAAAAACCAAGGAAGGTTTAATATGGAAAAGATCTGGGTAGAAAATTATCCAAAAGGTGTCGTATCTGAAATCTCTGCGACCAACCACTCGCTACTAGAACTATTTGACAGCTCTTTTACGAAATTTTCTCAAGATGAGTTCATCACCAATATGGGGGTGACTTATACCTACGCTCAAATTGATGAGATGTCGAAATTTGTCGCTGCTTGGATTCAAGGACTGAGTCTGAAACAAGGCTCAGTGATTGCGATTATGATGCCCAATGTTAATCAGTATATGCCTATCGTCATCGGCGCATTGCGCGCAGGTATGGTGCTTACCTTGGTCAATCCTCTATACACCGCTCGTGAGCTTAGACACCAACTTAATGATTCTGATGCCAAAACCATCTTTATCTTGACTCCGTTTTGCGCCGTCCTCGAAAAAATCGTCAAGGACACCAATGTCAACACCATCATTACTAGTGATATCGGCGATATGCTAGGCACGGTGAAAGGTAAAATCGTTGATCTGGCAGCAAGATATGTCAAAAAAGCGGTTCCAGCCCATTCGCTTAAATCGAATAGTCAGTATAAAGTACATGATTTCAAGTCGGTGTTAAAAAAGGGTAGAAGGATGAGTTATACCCGACCGCAAGCTGCCGCCAAAGATGTGGCTTTATTAAACTATACGGGCGGGACGACAGGCAAGGCCAAAGGTATCGTTATCAGCCACCACAACATAGAAATTGCCACCTCACAGTTTGAGGCATGGTTTCAGCCTGTTTATGATGGGGTAGACAACGATAAGCAGATGAATACCATTGTCGCTTTGCCGCTTTATCATATCTTTGCTTTTGTGGTTTCGATGCTAGGGTTGAGAGTCGGTCAGCATTTGACATTGATTACCAATCCCCGTGATATTGATGGATTTATCAAAACGTTGAAATCGCGTCCCTTCCATCTTTTACCTGCAGTTAATACTTTGTATCAAGCGCTACTGGCACACCCACAATTTAAAACGATTGATTTTTCTGAGTTAAAACTCTCTATTGCGGGTGGTATGGCAGCCACACCAGAAACCGCCAAAAAGTGGCTTCAAGCAACGGGTCATCCTATCTTGGAAGGCTGGGGCATGTCAGAAACCATCGGCGTGGGTACGGCTAATCCTTTTACCAATAAAGACTTTAACGGCAGTATCGGGATGCCACTACCAGGTATAGATATTAATATTCGTGATGAGGATGAAAATGTCTTGGAGATAGGGGATGTCGGTGAGATTTGTATCAAAGGCGATAATGTCATCTTAAGTTATCACAATATCGACAATGCGGGCTTCTTCACTGCTGATGGCTACTTAAAGACAGGTGATATCGGCACAATGGATGACAAAGGCTATATAAGAATCTTTGATCGCAAAAAAGACCTGATCATCGTCAGTGGATTTAATGTTTATCCGAATGAAGTAGAAAATGTCATCGAAGGGCATCCAAAAGTAGCTGAGTGCTCTGTCGTTGGTGTAGATGATGAGCTGCAAGGACAGTCTGTTAAAGTGTTTGTCGTTAAAGCAGATCCAAGCTTGACTAAGGATGAAGTCCTCCAGTTTTGTAAAGAAGATTTAACAGGCTATAAATGCCCTAGACACGTTGAGTTTATCGATGAGTTACCCAAATCCACAGTCGGTAAAATACTGCGCCATGAACTTAGAAAACAGGCGGCTCAAACCTAATAACCAAAAAAATTTATAAATTTTATTAATAGCAAGTCGCTTTTTATACACGAAATAATTTTACAGGGCTGTGAGGAGTTAATCTCAGAAATTGAGCATGATGCGAAGTCTATGCCATTTATTAATGTGATTGATGCTTAAACCTAGATATTGATAATTTTACCTAGGAAAACGTATTACTTAGCCCTTATATGCAATGTAGGAAATAAGATGTAGGGGTTTAGGTCCTATGATTTCTTTAGCTAAGCTTAGCTCATTCATTCACCTCTAGGAAAAATGACATTATCTTTAGGTAAATGCATAAGTAATCAGGTTTAGAGCCTTTATCACTCGAAATGATTTGTTATCTATTGTTAAGTACAGGCTGATGCTATGTATAATGCACCACTAGCATAGTTTTCACTCATACGTCCTTAATAAGAAGATTTTATTATGCCAAACAAGCGTCCCTTATATATTCCCATTGCTGGACCAGCTCTATTAGAGACCCCTTTACTGAATAAAGGTAGTGCCTTCTCATCAGAAGAACGTGATAGCTTTAATTTAACAGGGCTATTACCTCACAACATTGAGACGATTGAGGAGCAATCATTACGCGCTTATCACCAACTTCGTTCCTTTACTAGTGACATGGATAAGCACATTTACTTGCGTAACATACAAGATACCAATGAAACCTTATTTCATCATTTGATTGAGCAGCATATAGAGGAAGTCATGCCGCTCATTTACACCCCAACGGTTGGTCAAGCTTGTGAGAAGTTCTCTCAAATTTATCGCCGTAAACGTGGTTTGTTTATCTCATATCCTGAGCGCCATAAAATCGATGATATGCTGCAAAATGCCACCAAACAAAATGTCAAAGTGATCGTTGTCACTGACGGTGAACGTATATTGGGTCTAGGAGACCAAGGTATTGGCGGTATGGGCATTCCCATTGGTAAATTGGCTTTGTACACGGCTTGTGGTGGCATCAGCCCCGCTTATTGTCTACCTATTTTGTTGGATGTTGGTACCAATAACCAACAGTTACTTGACGATCCTATGTACATGGGTTGGAGGAATCCACGCATCTCTGGCGATGAATATAATGAATTTGTCGATTTATTTATTCAAGCCGTTAAGCGTCGTTGGCCAGAGGTGTTATTACAATTTGAAGATTTTGCACAGGGTAACGCCACTCCGTTATTAAACAGATATCGTGACCAGTTATGCTGCTTTAATGATGACATTCAAGGGACGGCTGCGGTTTCGGTCGGTGCTTTGATTGCAGCGTGCTTAAATAAGGGTCAGAAGCTAAGTCAACAAAGAATAGCATTCTTAGGTGCAGGATCAGCGGGTTGCGGTATTGCTGAGCATATCATTCGCCAAATGCAGCGCGAAGGATTGACTGAGGCGCAGGCTCGTAGCCAAGTATTTATGGTTGACCGTTATGGCTTGCTCACTGATAACATGACAGAACTACAAAAATTTCAAGAACCGCTCGTGCAAAAACAATCGGCTATTGAACATTGGGATAAGAGTCAAAAACTGGGTTTAGCGCAGGTGGTTAAACAAGCAAGAATAACGGTATTGTTCGGTGTAAGCGGACAAAAAGGGCTGTTTACTCAAGAGGTGATTGAATCCTTATGTGTTAATACTGAAAACCCAATTGTACTACCGCTTTCAAACCCTACGTCTCGTGTGGAAGCCACACCGCAAGAAGTGACGAATTGGAGCCATGGTCGCGCCATTATCGCAACGGGTAGCCCTTTTGCTAATACCACTTTTAACGGACAGTCTTTTGAGGTCTCTCAATGTAATAACAGCTATATATTTCCTGGTATCGGTCTCGGTGTTCTAGCAGCACGGGCGACAGGTATCAGCGATAATATGTTAATGGCGGCAAGCCAAGCGCTTGCAGATATATCAATGGAGTACGAAAAAGCGCCCGGTGCCATACTACCGCCTATTAAAGTCATTAGAGAGATTAGTGAAAAAATAGCCTATGAAGTGGCACTGCAGGCGGTTCAAGATAATCTAGCATTACCTATCACGGCGGAGAACCTACAACGCCGATTAAAAGCGAATTTCTGGTTACCTGAATATCGCAACTATCGTCGTACTTCTTTTTAATTTTGTAAGTTAGATATAAAAAAGCCTAATGCTATAGTTCAAAGTAGCATTAGGGTTTTTTTATTAAATTATATTTTATAACCCTAATCTAAATCACTTCTAAGACTTACCTATGCTGTCAATCCCGTAGACATTAACTTGGGAGATTTTAGTTACGCAGCCTGACGATAAAAGTCAAACCACATCTGTCTTGGCGTTTTATAGCCTAGACCCTTCTGAATCCTAGTCCCACTGCGAGCATAGCTCTTGTCTTGCGTCGCTGCAAAGCAATACTTTGCTAATCGCTCCTCATTATAATCCAGCTCAATATATTTGATGATATCGTCAATGGCTTCAAATCTTGTTTTATAATTTTGATGATATACCAGCTCATTCTTCCTTGCGGAGCAGTGCTCCTCACCCGAGAAACTCCCTATAGGAGCATTGTCAAAGCAGTTATCCCGTCTAGACATTGAACCTTTAAACTGATACTGCTTAATGATCTTGCGATACTCATTGCTACAATACTGACTGACTCTGTCGTAATGCACAATCAGCCGTTGGTCGGGTCGTTTATTCTTGATTTCCATATTGAGTACACGACATACTAAATCAGTGGTCATACGCCTATTGATAGCATAGCCAACAAGCTCTTTAGTATAAACGTCTTTGATACCTGGCAAGTATAGCCAATCCTCGCAAGTCCAAATATAAGTGATGTCACTAACCAACGACTCGTTAGGACAATAGGCATCAAACTCCTAATCAAGCAGGTTTGGATAAATAAGATTATTATGATTGGAGTTGGTGGTGACTTTAAAGCGTTTGTGACGACGGCATTGAATGCCGTATTCTTCTTTGATTCGTCTCACCATGTATTGACTGATATGATGGCCTTGCTCTGCAAGATGAGCATGTAATCGCTCACAGCCATAGCGCTGCTTAGTCTCATCATGAGCCACGCGAACTAGCAACTCACATTGATTTCGATGAATCAGCTGATTGCTGATAACGCGATTTTTCCAGTTGTAATAGTTTGATGACTTAACATCTAATACGTGGCACATGCAGGTGATGCTAAATATTCTCTGGTTATCCATGATAAAGACGTACTGCATCAACCGTGTTTCGCAAAGTATGCCGTGGCCTCATTCAAGCATAGCTCTCATCTTGCGTCGGGGCGAAGCAGTGCTTCGCTTTATCCCTCCTCATTTAGAATATCTCGCTCCTCCTGAGCAACCTTGAGATCACGTTTCAGACGTGTATTCTCTTCTATAATGGCTATGAGTTCAGGGTCATACTGCTTAGTGCCGACAAGCTTGCCTTCATTCGCTTTGTTCTGTCAGTTAGATAGGGTCTGCATGGCTATACCTAGCTGCTTTGCCGTCGCTGAAACATTGCCGTTATTGTCGGCTATCTTTTTGACAGCTTCAGCTTTGAAAGATGCATTGTAGGTTCTGATTTTCTTAGTCATATTAAACACCTGTTAATACGCTTAGTTTACCAAGTTTGGTTCTACAGTTTTTTCAGCATAGCTCTGCAGGTTAGGTGTATAGTTCTGTGTGCAACATATATTGAACAGAATAACTGAGTCATGTTGTATTACTGCAGGTGATAGGCTCTATGCAAACATATAGACGATAGCGGGTGTCGAAGCGTATTCAGAAGAGCTATCATCAATTATGAAAATCAACGTTTAAAAGTCAAGGTATAAACATGAGTTTTGAATTAGTAGGTAGTGATTTAACGCGAGCAATGCTTGAACGTGGCGATGAACAGGTTTGGTGCGCTGTAAGCAATGAAAGTGAACAGGACGTTATAAAAACTATTAAAAATATGGATAGCACCTTCATGATGCACATCGTTTCTTTTGAAGATGGATGCTTCCACTGCAAAGAGAAGAGTACATGGAAATATGCTGTACCAATTAAAAAAACTCTGCTGACTCAGAACGATGTAAAATTATAAATAAGCGCGGTCTCAGTTAATTAATAATCCAGTCACATACTTCAGCTATAAATAACGGTCTTTTATATTCGTTTTTATACATATATAGTGTAGAATATAAGAATAAAGTCCACTCTATTGTCAAGGGTTAACGATTACAAGAGTGGGATTCTTAGAGATATTCAAAGAGTTTTTTATGTGGTCTCGCTTATTTGGGTTAATAATTATATTGCATGATTAGGGGTTATTTAGATGGATGAAGCAATAACAGGAAGTGAGTTGACTCGTGCAATGTTAGAAAATGGTCACGAAGAGATATGGTGTGCGGTAGATGATAGTTGTGATCAAGAGGCTATGAGTAATCTAGCCAATAATGACTTTACGGCCTATATAGTGTCTTTTGAGGACGGTATGTTTTATTGTACAAGTGGCATGGCTTGGTTGTGTGCTGTACCCATTAAGATAGTTGGAATAACACAGACTGAGGCAAAGCTCCAAAACATCAGTAAACATAAGTTAAACTGTTGTTGAGAGGAGTGATTTAGGGTGCTATGGTTCGAATTTATATTATTCGATTATTAAGGCAGCAGCCTATGAAAATGTGGTCAGCACCTCTTATCTCTATGTTCATGGTGGCGCCAGTTATGCAGGCGAATGCTCAAAACTATCCTTGCTCTAAAAGCATGGGCGGTGTATGGCATTGTCAAAATGGTAAGTTTGTCTGTAATAACGGTAAGATAAGTCAGTATAAGAAAGTTAGTAGTTAGACTATGGTTTATGAATGAGCGCCGAGAGCCTACTCAATGGGTAGGTTTTTTATTGTCTGAAATACTACTCGATACACAGGCTTAAGCCTGATTTGATAACATCATCTATACTGCCATTAGTGCTTTTGATACTTGCAGTTTTGATAGACCGCCAGTTTAAGTCATCATTACTTGAATATACTTCTGCAGCATCATTAAGGGCATAAATTAACCCCTCCAAGGCATTGAATGACACAGCTTTATATTGTCCAACAACATCACATCGGACCACGCCTTCTTCAACTGTAAACGGCCATTCACCTACAAAGCTCTTTTTATCAATAATTCTCTCATTTAAATAGGGGTCAGATACTTCGCCAACATTAATAACAATTATACTTATAGCGGCAACAGTTAAGGCGATCACTGTGGCAACCGCTATTAATAAATGGTATTTAAATTGAGACATTTGTTTTTCCTGAACTATTAATCGACAGATTCTATACCAGTTTTTTTAAAATGTTATGTGATTTTATGGACTATACAGTGAGGTATTGGAAAATACTGCCCTTTGTGACCACTCATTCTCATTCAAAATGGACGCTTAGATATTTAGGCTAGTAGCATCAATGGTTTGAATGAATAAGGTAGTCTTAGTGTACTTAGCGAAGGTTCAAGTCCCTATGTAGGTACCATGCTTGATAGCTAAGTTGCTGATATTTACATTATTAACTGTGGATTGTTGCTTTCAGTGTACTTGTTGATGATATCTCAAAGTTTTTCGATGGGTTCGACCCTAAGTCGAGGGTGTGAAGTAATTTACCTTAAACCTTTAGAAACGCTCTGACCTAAATAAGCCTATGTCATTAGACCCTTTATTAGCATGAAAAATGTCCATTACAACAATAAATGAGAGAAATTTTCTAATTATTCGTCATAGTATATATCAAGATAATTAAAACAGTCATGTGAATAATTTGGATTGGAACAAAAGCAAGTGCGTATTGAAAACCACCAGTAATTGCCGCATTAATTGATTTAGAAATTGCATGTGTCGCTAAACCTAGTAATAAGGCGAGTAATAAAATAGGGTTAGTTGGGTTCCCTTGCATGACTACGGCAGCCATTGCTGCATGCACCTCAAACATAGAACTAAGTACGGTTCCTGCAATAAGACCCGCGTCACCCATCCATAAACTTAAACCATAAACAAGTACTTGAATAATAGTAAGTGTGACTACAATGATACCTGCCTCTTTTAAACTAAACATAGGTGTATCAGTTAGCTTAGCTTTCTCTTCGGATCGAGTTTTTCTCATCAACCATATTCCAGGAATAATTAAAACTATCATGGCAATAATAGATGGGAATAATAAAATTTTAAGCCAACTAAAGCTTACACCTGCAACAATAATAAGAAGTTGTACTAATGTTGCGACACAGGATATAAGGGCAGCTCCAGCATTTTCTTTTGCATCTGCACGACCATGACGAACTTCTATTCCAAGGCTTGCAACCGTGGCTGTACTAGATATAAATCCTGACGCTAAAGCAGATAAAAACATAGCGTGGCGTGATGGTAAAAGCCTCTTTGCCATATGTGCCAGTGCTTGAATGGCTAAAATCAATATCAATAATTTTAAAATAATATAAGGATTTAGTACTGAACCCCAAAGATCCCTATTGGGGGTTAAAGGAAGTGCAATTAAAAGTAAAGCAAGTAAAAAGATACCATCTCTGAATTCACGCTCAGTAATCCATTTAACCGCTACTCCATGCATTGAATGCTTTGTCACTAGAAGGAAGGTAAGGACTACTGTAAGTGCAGCTGCATAAGGAATATGCCATAAACATAGTCCACCTATAAAATAGGTGAGTATAAAAGCAAGTTCAGTGGTTACACCTGGATCCTCAATTTGTTTATGAGTAGAGATGATACTTATACCACCTACTATCAATGCCCCTACGAGTCCCATAAGAGAACCGAAAGAGAAACAAATTACCCCTAATAGAGAGCAAATTGCAAAAGATCTAATACCTGCAAAGCTGTGTTGATTTTCACGTTGTTTGCTACGCTCTCTTTCTAGACCAATGAGTAGTCCACAACCTAGCGCTGCGGTAGATGCAGTAATTAAGTTTTGGATAGATTCAATCGTAAATGTATTCTCTATTATGAAATTCATCCCACTCTCTATGACCCCTGCTGTCAAATCCGTATAGTTGAACTTGGGAGATTTTGATTACGCAGCCTGACGATAAGAATCAAACCACACCGGTCTTGGCGATCTATAGCCCAAACTCTTTTGAATCCTAGTCCCACTGCGAGCATAGCTCTTGTCTTGCGTCGCTGCAAAGCAGTACTTTGCTAATCGCTCCTCATTATAATCCAGCTCGATATATTGTGTGATTTCGTTGATGGCTTCAAGCCTTGTTTTATAGTCGTGATGGTATACAAGTTCATGCTTCCTTGCGGAGCAGTGCTCCTCACCCGAGAAACTCTCTATTGGCGCATTATCAAAGCAATTACCTTTACCACTCATTGAGCCTTTAAAATGATGTCGCTTAATGATCTTGTGGTATGCATATCTACAGTATTGGCTGCCTCTATCAGAATGTAAAATCAGCCCTTGGCTTGGCCTTTTATTCTTAATTGCCATAATCAATGCTTTACAGACTAAATCAGCGGTTATGCGCTTGCCTGTGGTGTAACCGACTAGTTCTTTAGTGTAGAGGTCTTTAACGCCTGCCAAGTATAACCAACTCTCGCTTGTCCATATGTAAGTAATATCACTGACCCGAGCCCCATTAGGGCGATTGGTATCAAATTTCTGATCGAGTAGGTTTGGATAGACAAACTTGTTATCGTCTGAGTTAGTGGTGATTTTAAAGCGCTTATGACGGCGGCATTTGATGCCATACTCTTCTTTGATACGTCTAACTATATATTTACTGATGGTATATCCTTGCCCTTTAAGATAAGCATACAATCGCTCATAGCCATAGCGCTGCTTAGTCTCGCCATGAGTCACCCTGACTAGCGACTCACATTGATTTCGATGAATCAGCTGATTGCTGATAACGCGATTTATCTAGTTGTAGTAGCTTGATGGCTTAACATCTAATAAGTGACACATGTAGGTGATGTTAAATATTTTTTGGTTATCCTTGATAAAGACGTACTGCATCAACTGTGTTTCGCGAAGTACGCCGTGGCCTCTTTTAGAATGTTTCGCTCCTCCTGAGCAACTTTCAGATCACGTTTCAGACGTTTATTCTCTTCTAGTATAGCCATGAGTTCAGGATCATACTACTTAATGCAGATAAGCTTGCCTTTTTTCGCTTTGAACCTCGGTATACATTGCACCAATAGGGCTGTCATCCTCGATAATCTCAGTCGGCTCCATGATAGTGTACGAACCGATCACTTCAGTATAAAATTTTACAGCGGCATCTAAGTCAGGGATTAAAAGACCGATGTGTTAAAAACTTCTTGGATAGATATTATCCATTAAATGTGACAGAGCGGAATTAAAATTTCTAGAGTAGAAGCTCATTAACGGTAATAGAGGAGTACCGCTAAAAACTAGCAACTAATATAGTTACCTCTAAAACACTTATTACTTTAATAAACTCTTTCAGGTAACATTTCATAATGATCAAATTTAGCAGGAGCTACGCTTAGATAGCTCTCTAATCTGGACTGGAGAAACTCGTTGCGCGCTATTCCTTATAAACTTATTGTTAGCGCACTACTGCTCATCATTGTTTCGGGCTTTTTTGCCTTTCGTTGGTGGCAAGGACCCCTATTACCAAGCTATAGAATATCTTCGATGCCTTTGGTGCAGACGGTAGTAGCGACTGGACGGGTCGTCGCCGTATCAAATACTGATATTGGTAGCGAGATATCAGGTGTCGTATTAAAGCGGCTGGTGCAAGAAGGCGAACAAGTCGCTGCAGGAGATTTATTGTTGGTATTGAGCTCCGATGACGTTGCAGCCCAAGTGCGTCAGGCTGAAGCCGAGTTGGCGGAGTTGATTAGTAGCACTCGTCCACAAGCAGTGGTGGATTTGACTAATGCCGAAGTAGCGTTGGCGCAAGCTGACCGTAATGTCGAGCGTAGGCGCGAATTGGCTGCTATCTCGGCCATCTCTGATGAGGAAATGGAGCAGGCGATTCAAGCCCAAGCACAAGCACGCAATGACCTTGAAAATGCACGACTGAGAGCGAATGCACTCTCCTCTGGTGGTGTTGAAGAAGATTTATTACGTGCTCGTATCGCAGCATTGCAGGCTCAGCTCAACAAAGCGCAAGTACGTAGCAAAGTATCAGGCACTATTCTGACCCGTAATGTCGAGGTAGGCGATTTGGTACAACCAGGTCAGAGCTTGTTTACTATTGCCCTCGATGGTAAAACTGAAATAAGAGTACCGCTTGATGAACGTAATTTATCTCGATTGGCTTTGCAGCAACCAGCTGTCGCTATTGCCGATGCCTATCCGAATAAACCGTTCCCAGTACGTATTAGTTTCATTGCACCAAGTATAGATCCGCAACGCGGTACGGTAGAGGTGAGATTATCTGTCGATCCTGTACCTGATTTTTTGCGTCAAGATATGACGGTATCAGTGAATATCGAAACGGATCAACGCACAAAAGCCTTAGTCATTTCTAATGATGCACTAGCCAATGTTAAAGAAGACAGCGCCGAAGTATTATTATTGCGTGATGGTGAAGTTCAACGCCAACAAGTGAGGTTAGGATTACGTGGGTTGTCAGCATCAGAGGTGCTCTCAGGTTTAAGCGCAGGCGATGAGATTTTAGTTGATGCCACTGCCTCACTAGCTGATGGCGCACGAGTTAGAACCAAGCTGCAAGCAGCACCTTTTGCTAATACTGATAAGATGAGGGCGGTAAAGGATAAGAACCAAGCAGCGGAGACAATCAATTGACGGCTTTTTTCGGTAGACTTTGGATTGACGCCAACATTGCCATCAGTTTCTTACGCGAGGGGCGAATACAGTCACTGATGATTACTCTGGGAGTGGCAATAGGTGTTGCCGTTATTATATTTATTACTGCATTGATTCAAGGATTACAGACCAATCTTATTGACAGTACCCTAGGTAGTCAGGCACATATTCGCTTAGTATCGCCAGATGAAGTCAACCTAATAGAGTCACCTGCTGATGATACGCTACAACTGATACAAGAAGACAAGCGTCTACAACGTCTGCGTTCAATCAATAATTGGCAGCAAATTACGGATACTTTAGATCAACTGCCTATCTTAAAAGCAGTATCACCAAACGTATCTGGGCCTGGTTTCGTCAGGCGTGGTGAGGCACTAGAGTCAGTAATTCTAGTGGGTACTGATCTGGAACGCTATCAAAAGATCATACCACTCAGTGAGTATTTAATCAGTGGCGAGCTGCGAGTGGGCGCAGATAATGTGTTGATTGGCATTGAATTGGCCAAAAATTTGGGTGTAGAAGTCGGTAGTAAACTGCGCTTAGATACTGGTCAAGACGATGGTGATAGTAGTCCCAGTAATAACCTCAGTAGCAACAGCGCTGTAGTCAATATCGCTGGTATATTCGAGCTCGGCGTACGAGAGCTAGATGCGCGCTACGTTTATCTAGACCTAAAACAAGCGCAGTCCTTACTTGGTTTGCCGGGTGGTATCACAGTCATTGATTTGACGGTTGAAGACATCTTTGAAGCGGAGGAGATTGCTGCGCAAGTTGGACGCTTGACCTCACTGCAAGCAGAAAGCTGGATAAAAACCAATGCCCAATTGCTAAATGGTCTCACTGCTCAAAGCCTATCTAGCAATATGATTGTAGGCTTTGTAGCGATCTCGGTGGCTTTTGGCATTGCCAGTGTGTTGTCGGTCAGTGTGGTTCAGCGTACGCGAGAGATTGGCATCCTACGAGCAATGGGCGCAACCCGTCAGCAAATATTGCGAATATTCTTATTTCAAGGGGCTGTATTTGGCTTGCTAGGCTCGATTGTCGGTAGTGGCGTCAGCTATGTATTGGTATGGTCTTTTAATACCTTCGGACCCAATATATTTACGATTCCAATATCTATAAACTTGATTTTAGTGACTATGTCGTTAGCAACGTTAACGGGTGTTATAGCAGCAGCTATCCCAGCGCGGCGAGCAGCGTCACTTGATCCAGTGGTGGCTATTCGCTATGTCTAATAATGATTCCAACGACACTTTTAACAATCGTTTTGCTAATATTTTTAATAAGACGTCAACCCCTATGTCCAGTCAATATCACGAAGTCTTGCGTCTAGAGGCACTAAAAAAATCTTATAACATCGGTCAACCTAATGAGATTGAAGTGCTGCATGGTATTGATTTAACTATTGGTAATGATGACTTTGCAGCACTGATTGGTCCTTCAGGTTCGGGCAAAAGTACCTTATTAAATGTACTCGGTTTACTTGATCAGCCAACTAGCGGTGAGCTATATCTATTGGGTCAAGCAACCAGCGCTATGAATGATGGCAGTCGCACCGCTTTACGTGGCAGTAGTATTGGCTTTGTTTTTCAGTTCCATCATCTGATTCAAGCTTTTAGCGCCTTAGATAATATCTTGATGCCTCTAACGTTAACACAGGGTCGTCCAGATAAATTCGCTATTCAAAAAGCGCAGGAACTACTGGCAGCTGTTGGTCTAGAGCGCTTCGCTGACAGTAGACCTAACGAGCTCTCAGGGGGTCAGCAACAGCGTGTTGCTATTGCAAGAGCATTGATAACCCAGCCTGCCTTGTTATTGGCTGATGAACCTACGGGTAATCTGGATACTGTTACGGCTGGCGAAGTATTTGAGCTGTTTCGCAAAGTCAATCAGGAACGTGATTGTGCGGTATTGCTGGTCACTCATGATCCGCGCTTGTCAGCATCTTGTGATCGCACGATTAATTTGGTTGATGGTCGTATTGAGAGTGATACGTTGAATAATTGAAAAATAGAGTATTGGCGGTGTGCTTGAGTAGATAAGTAACCGCTCATAATTACGATTACTCAGAAGAAAATTTAACCAGTTTTATCCTACCATTACGATACATACGAATATCTTTATGAGCGAATAAATATAGAAACACCGTTCATCATCTCATCATTCAAGGCAGAAACCGTCCAAAATATTATAAATCAAAGCATACTCAAAATTTTGATAACCCAGCTAACTATAATCACTTAGCCACCTAGTATTGGCAACCAAAATACCAAGGCCAAAAGTGTGACTAGCAATAAGGGAGGAGTGATTAATAAGCCAACTTTCATATATCACCCATGCAGCAGCATATAACCATAGCGTTAGTAGTCATCATACTTTAATTACTACAAGGGTCAAAGTATCAAGATAGTATCAAAAAATTAATTACATCAGTGTCTTTGCACAAAATTCAAGCAATAAAAAACTCCTTTAAATCTGAAGATTTAAAGGAGTTTGAATATGGTGGGCCCAGTAGGACTTGAACCTACGACCAAAGGATTATGAGTCCTCTGCTCTAACCAACTGAGCTATGGGCCCTAACGTTAGACGCACAATGATACCTGATTTTTTTAGATTTTCAAGTAAAAGATAGGAACTAATACAGATATATTTACGCAGTGCTACTTTCTATCAAATATGACCGCCAGCCAATGTCAGGCTTCGGCCTCCATCTACCGTAATTATCTCACCAGTGACATAACTGGCTTGTGCAAGATAAAGGACACTATGCGCAATCTCAGCAGGTTTGCCTATTCGCTGCATAGGAATAGAGTCGACAATACTTTTTTGCTGCTGTTGGTCAAGTGCTTGGTCGCTATCCGCATCTGGTAAGATGTTAACGCCAGGAGCGACGCCGTTGACGCGTACATCAGGCGCCATATCAAGCGCCAGTGACTGCACCATCATCCTATGCGCCGCCTTTGCCATATTGTAGACAGCATAATGACCAAAAGGTTTATTATGCGCATGGATATCAAGTAGGCTAATAATACAGCCTTGTTGTGTCCGTAGATAAGGGTATAACGCTTGGCTCAATAATAAAGGCGCTTTGGCGTTAGTCAAAAACAATTCATCCCACTGATCAAGATTGATATGACCAAGCGGACTTGGATAAAAGCGTGAGGCGTTGTGTACTAGGACATCGAGTTGCCCAAATGCTTGCATGATATTGCGAGTAAATTGCTGTAGCGTCTCGCTATTATTAACAACCGCCAAATCTGCAAGGACAACGACCACACTATCAGGACGGTTTTGATTAAGCGCATCAGCTAACGCATTGGCTTCTTGTTTACTATGATGGCAATGAATAATGACACGGTAGCCTTGCTCATGGGCGGCACGAACAATAGCCGCACCGATACGCTTAGCGCCACCAGTTACTAGCATGACTGGCGCTGAGGCATTAGTGTCTTTTGGTTGGTTTAAGCTAAATTCTTGGTTCATATTAAAGGTGTTTTTATAATCTAAAATGCTGGTTGCAAGAGCTTGTTTACGAGAAATGTCGTGCTTGTAAATGCTCAATTCTACGTTGTCGTAATGCTTCGCCAATCGCTGGACCTTTGAGATTTTCATCAATATCATCCATGCCGATTGCACGAAAGCTACTCAGTGCCAACATCATTTGTCGATGCTGTATGGCGAGTTGTAATACATGGCCAGTGACCAAGAGCTGCGAGAGTTTTTCCGGTGCTTTATGGGCGCTACAGGCTTGGATAAGATCAATTTTCTGAGCGGCGTTAAGCTGGTTTATGATGCTAAGATTCTTTGCTTGCTGCACAAACAAAGTAGCAAATTGAGTCTGTGCTTTTGGTACCTTCGCGCTGTTACCTATCTCATTAATACCTTTAACGGCAGTCGCCATCATATCTGGATTTAAGTCTATAGATTCTAAAGCAAATAAATCACTGTTCAGACTTGCCATTAATAAAGCCCAGCGCTGTGACAAATTTAACTGCATTTGACCAGCGAAATATAACGCCGTTTGTACAATCTCTCTTATTTGGCCGTATTGAGCATGGCTCCAAGCTTGATGTAGCGGGGCAAAATATTCTATCAGCGCACCAATCTCAAAAAGCTGCTGCCAATAAACCTGAGGCGATACTTGCATCATGGCACGGCTTGATTCTTGCCAAATGCGTTCACTACTTAAATGCGCAAGCTCTCCTGAGCCTACCAATTGGCGCATCAATAGCAAGGTTTCATCGGCGATGCGAAAGCCCAAATCGTAATAACGTCCATAAAAGCGTGCGGTTCGCAGTACCCTCAATGGGTCTTCACTAAAAGCGCTTGAGACATGCCGCAGGATTTTATTGTCAATGTCTTGCAATCCGCCATAGTAATCAACCACTTTACCATTGATTGGCGTATCATCGGTCAAGCTTTTGACTTCAATGGCCATAGCATTCACGGTTAAATCGCGGCGTTGCAGGTCTTCACGTAATGTCACATCAGGGCTCGCATGCACACTAAAGCCTTGATAGCCTAGACCTTGCTTACGCTCAGTACGTGCTAGGGCGTACTCTTCACGGCTGATAGGGTGCAAAAACACGGGAAAGTCTGCGCCTACTTGTTGAAAACCTGCACCCAACATGTCTGCGACAGTCGCGCCGACGACGACAAAGTCTTTATCTTTGATAGGACGACCTAACAATTGGTCACGGACGGCACCGCCGACGAGATACACTTGCATAATAGTCTCTTTGTATTCATTGATGAGCGATAAAATGGTGGATGAGCGTTGATTGGCTTACTTATCGTGTCTTTATTCAGTGTATTTTGCTCAAAAAAAACCAGCCAACGCTCGATTATGAGTATTGGCTGGTTTTAGTATAGCAGACGGTTTCTAGAAATAAATAACAGAAGACCGTCTTAATAATGCATTTATACGCTGTATAAACGACTACAGCTGCTGTTCACTTTCTAGGTCTTGAGCTTCAGTGACCGCAAGCGCTGTCATATTAACCACACGGCGCGCTGTTGCTGATGGGGTTAGGATATGAACTGGTTTGCTAGCCCCTAGCAAGATAGGACCGATAGACGCACTGCGAGTTGCCGTTTTTAGTAGGTTGAAAGCAATGTTTGCTGAATCAAGCGTTGGCAAAATTAGCAGATTTGCTGAGCCTTTTAGGTTGCTCGATGGCAGGTCATTTGCGCGAATATGTTCATCAAGTGCGGCATCACCTTGCATTTCACCATCGAATTCAAAGTCGACATTCATTTCTGTTAGTAGTTGATGTACTTTACGCATCTTCACAGCGCTGGCACGGTCTGATGTACCAAAGTTAGAATGCGAGACCAACGCCACACGCGGTGTAATACTAAAGCGGCGTAATTGATCGGCTGCTAATACCGTCATTTCAGCCAATTGCTCAGCCGTTGGATCTTCGTGGATATAAGTATCAGCAATGAATATATTGCGATCTTGCATTAGCACAGCGTTCATCGCATAAAAATCACTGACCCCTTCCTTTTTACCGATGACCCTGCTGACATATTTCAGATGGAGATGATAGTAGCTGAATGTGCCACAAATCATACCATCGGCATCACCATTCTCAACCAGCAGCGCACCAATTAAAGAGGTCTTGCGACGGACATCGCGGCGAGCAAGCTCGATACTGACACCATTACGTTTATTCTTCTCATAATAGCCTTTCCAGTAATCTTTATAACGTGGATCATCATCTTGATTAACAATCGTGATGTTTTCCCCATTTTTTAGGCGTAGCGCCAACTTTTCAATGTTCTTTTCGATGACTGCAGTACGACCCACCAAGATTGGATACGCCAACTGCTCGTCGACCACCACTTGTACGGCTAGCAATACGTTGCTGTCTTCGCCTTCACAGTACACGATACGCTTTGGATCGGCTTTAGCACGGGCAAAGATAGGCTTCATGACAAACGCTGAGTTATAAACAAATTCAGACAAGCGTTGACGATAGGCTTTCATATCAGTGATCGGTAGTGTTGCTACACCAGAATCCATCGCCGCTTTAGCAACGGCAGAAGCGATCTCAATGATTAGGTTTGGCTCCAGCGGTCCTGGGATCAGGTAATCACGTCCAAAGCTTGGTGTGCTTTCAACGTTTTTGATGTTGCTCATTGGCGTCGCTTCAACATGCGCCATTGCCGCGATTGCTTTTACACAAGCAATTTTCATCTCTTCGTTAACCGTGGTTGCGCCAACGTCTAACGCACCGCGGAAGATATAAGGGAAGCATAGCGCGTTGTTCACTTGGTTTGGATAGTCTGAGCGACCTGTTGCCATGATGACGTCTGGACGCACCGCATGGGCCAATTCTGGCATGATTTCAGGGGTTGGGTTGGCTAGGGCAAAAATAATAGGGTCTTTTGCCATACGTCGAACCATATCTTCGGTCAATGTACCAGGCATTGATAGCCCTAAGAACATATCGACATCGTCCATCACTTCTTCGATGGTAGACGCTGTGGTGTCACGAGCATAACGCTGCTTAGTCTCATCAAGGTTTTCACGGCTGGTCGTTATGATGCCGCGTGAGTCTGATACCAAGATATTGTTTTTATCAACACCAAGCGCACAAATAATATCTAAGCAAGAAATAGCCGCTGCGCCAGCGCCTGAACAGACCACTTTAATTTCTTCGATTTTTTTGCCCGTGATGAGCAAGGCATTGAGCATCGCTGCGGCAACAATGATTGACGTACCATGTTGGTCATCGTGGAATACTGGAATGTTCATACGTTTACGCAATTCGCGCTCGATTTTGAAACATTCAGGGGCTTTGATATCTTCTAGGTTAATACCGCCAAAAGTAGGCTCTAAAGACGCAACAGCTTCGATGAATTTATCTGGATCATTTTGAGCAATTTCAATATCAAAAACGTCGATACCAGCGAATTTTTTGAATAGTACCCCTTTACCTTCCATTACAGGCTTTGATGCCAATGGACCAATATTCCCTAAACCAAGTACAGCAGTACCGTTGGTAATCACACCGACCAAGTTGCTGCGAGCGGTATACTTAGCTGCTAATGCTGGATCTCTTTGAATCTCAAGGCAAGGTACGGCAACCCCTGGTGAATAGGCGAGCGCCAGATCACGTTGGTTGGCCAGTTGCTTGATAGGCGTAACTGAGATTTTACCTGGGCGTGGAAACTCATGGTAATGTAAGGCAGCTTGTTCGAACTGCTCTTTTTCCGTGATAGGGGTATCCGTATTCAAAGTGATATCGTCATTCATAATAATTGCCATGGTTGGGATAATTGGAATAAAGTAAATGGTGATAAAAACTAATGCTTAAGCCTTAAAAATCATAAAATATGACAATGAAGCTAGCTTTATACTAAAAGAGTCTTCATTAGCGGCTAGACATCAGGGTAAAAACAACAATGCTGCAAAAATAGCTATTCTAGCATCATTGGCATTTAGCTGCCTAGTCAGCTGAGCGCAATAGTACGAGTAATATAATAAAATGATATTCATTATTTCGCTGATTGATGATGACAAATAATAGGGCTAAATATCAACCCTAATTGCATCATGTTTCAAAACATTACAGAATAGCATTTTAATAGCATGTTATTAAGATGAGCAGCTGATCGGCATTTGCGGCGCATGCGGGGCAGGTGGCATCGTATCGAGTTCGGTGGCGATGTCTTGTACCGTATAAGGGGTCGCAAGCAATTCAAAGACTCGATTTAACTCATCAAATTGCCCTTGTTCAGCGGCCGTGATAACGCGCTGCGCTATACTATTACGTAACACATAAACCGGATTATCGCTACGCATCTCATCAATAGAGTGCTCGCTAGGTAACGACTGTAGCGCTGCCAAATAACGTGTTGACCAATCTTGCCAGACGTTTAGCGCCTCATTATTAAACTCAGTAGTCATTATTGTAAGCAGCTGCTGCTCATAAGGATACTCGTTTGGCGCGACCAAACCCAATAGGGCTCGGAAACTATTGGTATAGTCGAGTAAATTGTCTTCTAGTAACGTCAACCATTCAAAGGCAAGGGTTAAACTTTCTTTGGCGTGCGGCAATCCCAGCTTACGGCACAGTCCTTGCTGATAATGCTGCATAAAGGTCGCCTCATATGGCGCCAGACAATCAGCCAAAGTATCGCGCGTCACACCGTCTAAGCGCATAAAGTGTGGCAGCCAAATATTTAAGTTCCAATGGCCGATGGCCGGTTGGTTTTGATAAGCATAACGTCCGGTATGGTCGGAGTGATTGTTAATCCAAGCGGGATTAAAACGTTCCATAAAGCCAAACGGACCAAAGTCTAAGGTGCTGCCAGTAATAGATAAGTTGTCAGTATTCATTACCCCATGCGCAAAGCCAATCAGCTGCCAGTCAGCAATCATACGCGCCGTTCGCTCAACCACTGCTTGTAAAAAAGCTAAGACAGGTTTTTCGCTATTGCGGCATTCTGGGTAGTAAGTATCAATCATATAATCGGTAAATTCGCCAAGCAGGTCAGGCGCAAAGCTGGCAATCCATTCAACATGGCCGAAGCGAATATGACTGTCAGCGACACGCATCAATGCTGCCCCAGCTTCCATGCGTTCGCGGCGAACTTTGGTATCAGAAACCACAAACCCCAAGGCATTCGAAGAGGGGATGCCCAGCTGGGTCAACGCATGACCACATAAATATTCGCGGATTGTACTGCGTAACACCGCACGCCCATCGCCCATCCGTGAATAAGGAGTTAGCCCCATGCCCTTTAAATGCAAATCTTGTAATTGGTCGTTATTATCAATCACTTGTGCCATGAGTAAACCGCGTCCATCGCCCAATTGTCCCGCCCATTGTCCAAACTGATGACCGGCATAAGCCATCGATAGCGGCTGGAACTGGGCTGGCACGTATTGACCACTCAATATCTCAACCCATCGTGCCATCAAATCTTCATCATCGAGCCAGCCCAATTGCTGCGCTACTTGCTTATTAAAATGACCGGCGCGAGGATTGTCTAGTGGTGTCGGCTGCTGCTCATGATAGAGGCGGGTGTCTAATTTGACATAAGTATTCTGATAGCGCATAAGTGCCGTTCCAATTTAGATGTGTAGTGAATATAGAAACAAAATGCAAAAATAAAGATATAAAATCAAATGATAAATACGATAACTCACTATAACATAGCCTTAATAATGCCGCGTTTCACTATGTCCATCTCTTGTAATAAGGACTACTCCTAGCGCACAAAAAAAATCCCCCTATCTTTACAGATAGAGGGCAGGAGAGACGTACAATAAGGGAATTAAATGATTAATCTACGATGACTGCTTAAGCCGCTTTAGGGCTTTGGCCAATAGAGCGAAACGCAGTTTTTAGATTGCTGTTGTGCGCCAGTATTTTTTGCTCAATCTTAGCATAATCCTGTCTTAACTTTTCATCCACCTCATGTAAACGATCAGCAAATTCTGTTTTCTTAAGCTCAATGGTTTTGGCTTTTAACGCTTGCCATTCTTCAACCGTTTGCGTAAAGGCATCGTATTCAAACTTGATGCGATCTTGGAAGCTTCTCATCGCATGAGGAATATCATGCCCGCTTGCGGTGGCATTATCAATCTGCTGTTGGGCTTTTTTGAACTGCATTTGCACTTCAGCATGCTTGATGGTGGTGTCATCAACCGTACGCAATTCGCTCGTTAGGCCGAGTTTAGATAGGCCAACAATCAACCATTTAGTTGGGTCATATTGCCACCATTTCACGCCATTACGATAGTCGTATTGGAAGAAGTGATGATAATTATGATAACCTTCACCCCAAGTAAAGATGGCGAGGAAGAAGTTATCACGCGCACTATTGGTATCGGTATAAGGACGTGTGCCAAACATGTGACATAGCGAGTTGATAAAGAACGTAAAGTGATGGGTCAGTACCAAACGCAGTAGACCTGCCAAGACTAACGTACCCCAAACATCACCAACCAACCAGCCAACAGCCGCAACCATAGCGACGTTGGTTGCCAATACCCATAGACCATAATATTTATGCTGAATCTGTAGCACTTTATCTTTGGTCAAGTCAGGAATGTTCTTATAGTCAAAGCGACCACTAGGATAATTACGTAGCATCCAGCCGATATGACTAAAGAAAAACCCGCGCTGTGCTGAGTAAGGGTCTTCCATGCGATCATCAACATGACGGTGATGCGTACGGTGGCCTGACACCCAGTCAAAGGCGGAACCTTGAACAGCAAGAGTTGAGCCTAGTAATAGGAAGTTTTTTACCAAAGGATGCGCTTTATAAGCCCGATGCGACAGTAGGCGATGATAGCCTGCAGTAATACTAATACCTGTCCATACCATGAAAGCACCAAATACGCCCCAAACCGGCGCACTAACCTGATGGGTCAGTAAATACCACGGCGTAATGACAGCAGCAGCAATAGGCGTTGCAATCAGAAAAATCGCTGGAACCAAGTTGATTGGCGACTTTTGAAATTCAAGTTCCAGAGGGTCAATGCCCTCATAATTGACCACTGCATTCGCATCTTTATCATTGTTGATAGTAGCGAACTTGTCGGCAGGGTGATCAGTTTTGCTTTTGCTGGTATCAAGCCATGTCTTTACGCGCAGCGCTTGAGTGCCAGCATGCTGTATAAGCGTATCACCAGACTTCATAGCAAAACGCAAGCCTTTAAGTGGTAAGCCTATTACTTTTTTAGCAATCATGTAATATTCCTAATGATATAAATTTCAGCCTCTATATTAACTCAAAAGAAGAATAAAGTGAACAGTTATACACTAGAAAAATATTGCTAAATAACAATAACTTGTATGAGTTATGGGATGTATTATCGTAAATAATGGCTGACTTATCAGTAATTGGGTAAAAGTGTAAGTACAAAGGCAAATACGTAGGGTTTTAAAGTGGGTTGGTCATTGAGGTAAACGGTTTTTATATTAGATAGTGGTTATATATAGGCTCCTATATATAGGCGCCTAAAAGTTGCTCCAGAATGAACAGCCCGTTTAGCATGTGAGTAAATAGGTTGGATAGTCAGTGATAATGACGTCGACTTGCCACGCTATCAGTTGTTCAATCGTGTCGCTATCATTGACCGTCCATGCGCTCACCGGTAAGTCATAGCGATGACAGTGTTCAATGACTGCTGGATTGAGAAGCGGGTAGTGAATACCCAGTTGAACACAACCAAGTTGCAGCGCAGTATTAGTCGCCGTTAGTAAGGTCTCAGGCGTACGAATCAGTAGACCACGCGGCATATGTTGCAATAGCTGGTTGCGTTGTAGCCCTGCATGTAGCTCGACATCAAAGCTAGTTAGCACGATAGGTAGGCTGACAAGTGGGCTGTCAATTAGATCCGTCATTAATGCTCTGATGAGCTTGCGGTAATCCGTACGCTCATGTGTCTTAATCTCAAGCTCAATATAAGTAAAGCCTTCTAAGGTAGGTGCTATATGCGCTAACGGCGTAATCTTGTGACCAGACTGTACATAGCGTTGAATCTCAGCAAGGCTTAACTGATCAATACGGGATTGCTGCGCGCACATACGTTGTAAATTGTCATCGTGAAAGACCACTAAGTGTCCATCCGCACTCAGCTGCACATCGAACTCCACACCTGCCAAGCCAGCAGTTTGTAGATTTTGCGCAAGCTCAAAACCTGCTAATGTATTTTCTAATGCCTCACCACGTGCGCCGCGATGCCCTAATAAAAGCGTATTTTTAAAATTCATCATCATTAATAACTATCAAATATTTTATCGCCATCATATCGTCTCTGCCAAAATCGGTCTAATAAAATATTTACTCACTGGTTTTGGCACATTAAAAGTTGGGTGAGGTGAAAGTTGAGCGAGTTAAAAGTTGAAGCATTTAAAAACTTACACAATTATTTACCTATGTATTTGTTGCGTTTTTGCAACCAAACCTCGGTTTTAGGCCGAATGTTAGACGTTATTTGTATATCAATAGGCTACACTAATGACCATTTAACGCAAACACCGTATAATAATGTGGTTTTCAAAACTTGCACGATCGCTGTTAATTGTTACGATTTTAATGTGACGGCTTGAGTGTGACGCTTTGAGTGTTAAACAATGTCCATCAGTGGCGGTACGAATCAGTAAATTGGAGCAAAATAAAGATGAGCGTAGTAAATAAGAGTTTGAGCAAATGGTATAAGGTTGCTGGTATTGGCTTCGCATGCAGTTTAGCGCTGGCTGGCTGCGACCGTTCAGAAAAAGAAGATACGACGGAAACGGCAGAGCTAACCGAAGAAACCGCTGTTAGTGAGAACGCTGCTGCTACTGCGGTCAGCTGTGATGATCCGATGGTACAAGATCGCCTGAAATCAACTTTAAAAAATACGCTCAATCAACAAGGACAAACACTGGCGGCAAGCTACGCCAACGATGCTGAAATTGGTCTAAACAGTGGCGTGGTGACGGCAAAAACCGACGGTATCGTTATAGACGTACAGAATGCAGCAGTTTTACAAGCAGCCAATGCCAATGGTATGACAACTTGTCAAGCAAGCGTCAGCATGACGTTGCCAAGTGAAGACTTATATCAAGCCAGCCAACTCCAAGCGGCCAACAATCAGCCAAGCTTGCAATCTCGTTTGGCCAACGACAATATCCGTATCAATAACAATATGCTCGTTGATGATGCATTTACCTATGTCGTTGGTACGCAAGGTGGTCAAGTACGTACGCGTATCGCAGGGCAGCCCGCATTGATTACAGTGGTATCAGAAGTGGTGGCAAGCTCGGTCTTTCAGTCAGCGCTAGAAGAGCAGCGTGCTCAGCGCGCCTCAGAGCAAGCTGAACGTCGCCGCCAAGCTGCACAAAACAACAGCGACAGCCAACCTCGTCAGCCAAGACAGGTAACGCCAGTGACCCCTGCACGCCCAACTGAACCTGCTACGCCACCAACTGTGAAGCAAAATAATCAAAGCAGCAGTAATCAGAGTAACGACACTCAGAGCAGTAACCAAGCCGCCGCAACGCCTAATGCCTCAGCACCTGCGACCCCAGCCATACCTAAGTCAGTACCTAAAGATGAAAGTATCGACATGGTGATTATTGAAGATAAAGAAGCGACATATTAGGTAATAAAGCGTCAGTAGTGATTTTAAAATAACGATGATTACTACGTAAGCTTATTATCTTCAATAAAAAACGCCCGCAACTATTATAAGTTGCGGGCGTTTTGCTTGTTGCTTGTGGGAGTCAGTCTTTAGGTAATAGTGCAGTACCAAAGCTTACGCTATTTATCATCAGCGAATTTTTGTAATACTTGACTGTCCCATAGGACTTCAGAGACCTGTTCGGGGTTAGTGCAAAAACGGGCTGCGACAAATAGCCAATCAGACAAGCGATTGATAAAGCTCACCGCTGTCGGACGAATGGCTTCTGGGCGCTGCTGTTGCAATAGCACCGCTTGGCGCTCAGCACGGCGGCAGACAGTACGAGCCACATGCAGTTGACTAACAAGCACTGAACCTGTCGGTAAGATAAAATCTTTCAGCGGTGGCAACGTAGTATTCATCGCATCAATCTGTTGCTCTAACCAGTCAATATGCGGGGCGCTTACGCCTTCATATTCTGGCATGGCAAGCTCGCCACCGATATTAAATAACAAGTGCTGAATAATCACTAACGCTTGAGCAAAGTCGGCTTCTTTATTCGCGTCAGTCGAGGTTTGCGTCAACTGCGCGCGTACCAAACCAATGTGCGAGTTGAGCTCATCAATATCACCCATCACGCTAAACAGATTGTCTGCTTTACTTACTCGGCTGCCATCTGCCATGCCCGTGGTGCCGTCATCTCCGGTACGTGTGTATATTTTGCTTAAACGATTGCCCATATTTGAGTCCTTAACGGTCAGTGTTTTTTTATCATTGCGAGTCTTACTTGTGCGCTCATTGTAGTATTTTACGAGCATTTTCGCTAAGATAATGGGTTAAGTTTTATATTGCTGTGCTCTATTAGGATAATAATCACGTTAAAGCTTTTATAGCTAGACGTTTTATGACTATAGGATGCGGTATGGATATGCTCATTTATTTCTTATACTTTTAATCAAAAGGCTTTTCTACTATGACCACACCTCTTGCAGACACTATGTCTCAGCTTGCCATCTACGATTCACTTACTGGACGCAAGCAGTCATTCAAGCCGCTTGTGGCGGGCAAAGTCGGCATGTATGTGTGCGGGATGACGGTCTATGATTATTGTCATATTGGTCATGCTCGGATGATGGTCGCCTTTGATATGGCGGTGCGCTGGCTCAAACAATTGGGTTATGACGTCAATTATGTGCGTAACATCACCGATATTGATGACAAAATCATCACCCGTGCTGCTGAAAATGGAGAAGAGATTGGTGCATTAACGCAGCGTTTTATTACAGCGATGCACGAAGATTTCTCTGCACTTGGCTGCTTATCGCCTGATGCCGAGCCGCGTGCGACCGATTATATCGATGAGATGCAGCAGATGATTGGCAATTTGGTCAGCAATGACTACGCTTATGCTGGTGATAATGGCGATGTGTATTATGCGGTCGATAGCTTCCCTGATTATGGTAAATTATCCAAGCGTAATTTGGATGATATGCAAGCGGGCTCACGCGTTGATGTCGAAAATGACAAGCGCAATCCGTTTGACTTTGTTCTATGGAAAGCGGCAAAACCTGGGGAGCCACAATGGGCATCGCCATGGGGTCAGGGGCGTCCAGGCTGGCATATTGAGTGCTCGGCGATGTCGACCAAATGCCTTGGCAATACCTTTGATATTCATGGCGGTGGTCATGATTTACAGTTTCCGCATCATGAAAATGAGATAGCACAATCTGAAGCAGCGACTGGCTGCGAGTACGCGCGTAATTGGATGCACGTTGGCTTTATTAATGTCGATGGCGAAAAGATGTCCAAATCTTTGGGTAACTTTGCAACCATTCGTGACGTCATCAAGCATTTTCATCCTGAAACGCTGCGCTTTTTCTTATTATCCAGCCACTATCGCAGCCAAGTAAACTTCTCCGATAGCGCTTTAAATGAAGCACATAATAGCCTAAGTAGATTGTACCAGGCCTTAAAAGCAGCTGAACAACAAAAAGGTCAGGCGCTTATCATCAATAATGAACTGATAAAATCTGCTTATAACAGTGCGGCGGGACAAGACTTTATCAAAGCCATGAATGATGACTTTAATAGCTCAACAGCAATCAGTGTGTTATTTGGGCTAGCGCGTGATATCAATAAAGCAGTCAAAGCTGAAGACGTAGAAGATGCATGGCAATTGGCGCAGCAGCTAAAAGCCTTGGCGCAAACGCTAAATATTTTACAGCAGCCTGTTCAGCAGTTTTTGCAAGCGGTCATCGGTGAGGCGCAAGCAGACGGTTTAACCGATGCAGCTATTGATGGATTAATTATCGAGCGTGCGGATGCCAAAACCAATAAAAACTTCGCCCGTGCTGACGAGATACGCGAGCAGTTAAAAAATGCTGGTATTGAGCTTGAAGACAGCCGTGCGGGTACGACTTGGCGCCGCGCTTAAAGCATGTCGTCCATCTAACTAATGGTATCCATTAATGGTTTTACTCATAAATTAAGTCAGCTTAGCGCTGGCTTTTTTTTGCCCAGTGCCTTAGCTTAACTTTATCTTTAGCGCAACAGAGCTTTATCGTATGAAACACTCTCATCCTTCTTTGATTGTTAAAAACATCCAAACTCTAAATGTTGGAAATAGTGGCGCTGCTCATAAGGCCAGCTTTGATGAGTGCGAAAGTATTAAGACTTGCAAAAAACCTGAGCGCTTTGAGCAAGATAAGGGCGTGGGAAATTTTGAAAATATTGAGACTATGAATATGGAGATGGCTAACAATAATAGGTCTAGGAAGCACTTAAGCACATATCACTTTATTCTCAGCATGTCCGTTATTATCCTAAGTATCATCTATCTGCCTGCTTATGCCGTCAGTACTGATAATGCTGCGCTTGAAAACTCAGCTACCAGTTCTGCTACTAATAATCAAAATGAAGCAACTGCGCCCGTCACTGCCACGCCAGACAATATCGTTGATTATGCGGCACAAAGGATTGATAAGCTGAAAAGAGAAGGGGTTAGCGTCTCTGCTATTGCTGAAGAAGTGATTAGTCCGCTTGAGAAAAAGACCGTGCAACAGGCAGGCGTGTTACAGGGTGATTCTGGTCTAACTGGCGATTATAACGAAGGCTATTATGCGTTAAATAAGCTAAATGTAGGCTTGCCGCCCTTATCTGAGCCGCCGAATTTATCGACACCGCTGGCCACTTTGGAGTTTTTTCAATCAGCAGTCATGAAGCAGCAGTATGACTTAGCGGCTTATGCGCTCAATATGAACTTGATTGATGAGACGTTACAAAGCAGTCAAGCAATAGACCTTGCCAAGCAACTTGATTTTTTATTGGTCGAAAAAAAGCTATATGTGTTTGATAAGCTGCCCGATCGTCCAGATGGTTTGATCGAGCCGCCGCTTGGTAGCACGAATAGTATCCAAGGTATTCCTAGGCGCTCGATTCAATTGGGCTATATCGACTACCGTGAGCGTAGAGTACCGATACATCTCGAACGTGTGCGCATCGATGATAGTGCACCGTTTTGGGTATTTTCTGCCCAGACGGTGGCTAATATCGATAAGCTATACGAGCAGTATCACCCCGCTAAGTTTGAGCGTTATTTGCCAGACTGGACCAAATTAAAAGTCTTTGGTATTGCCGTTTGGGAATTTTTAGCGTTACTCATGTTTTTTTCTTTTACTATGGGTGTCGGCTGGTTATTAAGTAAAGCGGCCGGTAAGCTCCTCAATTGGTATGTTCTGGATAAAGAGGGCAATCGTCTCGGCACCGTTCATCACAACGGGGTGGAAGACTTGGTCAATAAGCTGACCGTGCCTTTGACTTTTACCATCAGTTTTTCGTCTGTCTACACTTTGGTGTCAGGCGGCTTTCCTTATTTGGATGCGCTGGCCTCGTCAACACGCCCTATTATTTGGCTTGGCTTGGTATTTAGTGCCATGTGGCTTGGCATTCGAGCGATTAATTTCTTTGCCAATCGTTATAAAGATTTGCAAATAGAAAATTTGAGCGAAGAGCAGTTTGATAAAGGTCGCCGCCGTCGCACTTATGTGTCTATCTTTCGCCGTGTCTTTATCTTTGTCATGATTTTGGGTGGTATTTGGATAGGGCTGAGTGAATTTACCAATATTGATGGTTTGGGTAAGACATTACTCACCTCAGCAGGGATTGCGGGTGCAGTGATAGGTATTGCCGCGCAGCCTATTTTGGGTAATATCATTGCAGGGATGCAAGTCGCGATTACCCAGCCTGTGCGTATCGGTGATACGGTGATGATGGAGGAAGAATGGTGTACGATTGAAGATTTGGGTTACACCTATGCGGTACTCAAAACGTGGGATGAACGCCGCTTGATAGTACCTATGCGTCATTTTATCACTGAGATTGTGGAAAACTGGTCGCATACCGAGTCGCATCAAACCTCGGTGATTTATTTATATGTCGATTATGGCGCAGATATTGACGCTATTCGGCAGAAATATATCCAGCTAGTGAAAGACAATGCGCTATGGGACAGCGAAGTGGAGCCTGAGATGTTTACCGTATCGGTATCAGAAAACACCATTAAGCTGCGCTGTAGCCAAGCCTCTGATAGTCCTATCAATGCTTGGACATTAGAATGTGAAGTCCGTGAACAGATGCTAAGCTATTTATATAGAGAACAAAAAGATTATTTACCTGCAGAGCGTTTGATCGTTAAAACCAGTAATGGTTAAAAATAGCACCGCTATCTTAGCAAAATAAGCTGACAAATATGTTATGCGTAGGCTTGCCTTATTTGTTATAATATGGCGTTATTTTTAAGGGATAATTCAGTTATTAAGCATCGTGTAATCAGACTTTAGGAGGTTTAGAGGCGCTGTATTAGCAAATCTACTGACTAATCGTTTTATTACTACTGATAAATAGATAACGTGCCGAGCGAATGTTGGTATTTAGTATTTGTTGCTCATGGTTCTGTCGCAATCTGATGGCTTTATCTTCATTTATATTTTAGCCTATTGATTTTGACGAAACGTTCGTTTATCGACTTGATACTGCATTTTCCACCCATCAAAATAACCACCACTAGGGGTCTGTATGTTGCGAATTGTCGATGAAGCCTTAACCTTTGATGACGTTTTATTATTACCAGCTTATTCTGAAATCCTACCAAAAGCTGCTGATTTAACGACCCGCCTAACAAAAAGTATCACGCTGAACTTACCACTGATTTCTGCTGCTATGGATACTGTCACTGAGTCTGAAATGGCTATTACGATGGCACAGCTTGGTGGATTGGGTATCTTGCATAAGAGTATGGATATTGATAAGCAAGCCATGCAAGTACGCCGCGTCAAAAAATTCGAAGCAGGTACTGTCGTTGATCCTATCACGGTTCATCCAGAGATGACGATTGGTGAGCTACTAAGATTGACCCAAGATAATAATATCTCGGGTGTGCCGGTGGTTGAGAAAGGAACGGATAAGGTCATTGGTATTGTGACTCACCGTGACTGGCGTTTTGAGACCAATTTATCATTACCTGTCAGCCATATCATGACGCCAAAAGAGCAGTTGGTCACCGTAAAAGAAGGTGAGAGCAACGAAAATATCAAAAAACTGTTACATGAGCACCGTATCGAAAAAGTGATTGTGATTAATGATGATTTTCGTTTGCGCGGTCTGATTACGGTCAACGATTTTGCCAAAGCAGAAAACAACCCGAATGCTTGTAAAGATGAGCAGGGTCGTTTACGAGTTGGTGCGGCTGTTGGTACAGGCGCTGATACGCAAGCACGTGTTGAAGCCTTAATTGCCGCTGATGTCGATATCATCGTTGTTGATACCGCGCATGGTCATTCAAAAGGCGTGATTGATAAAGTTTCTTGGATTAAAAAGAACTTTCCAAACGTTCAGGTTATCGGCGGTAATATTGCCACTGGTGATGCCGCTAAAGCGTTACGTGATGCTGGTGCAGATGCGGTAAAAGTAGGTATCGGCCCAGGATCTATCTGTACCACGCGTATCATTGCTGGTGTTGGTATGCCACAAATTTCTGCGATTGATAGCGTAGCAAACGCGTTACAAGACAGTATTCCACTGATTGCTGATGGTGGTATTCGCTATTCAGGTGATATGGCAAAAGCCATCGCTGCTGGCGCGTCATGTATCATGGTCGGTTCACTGATGGCGGGTACTGAAGAAGCACCAGGTGAAGTTGAGCTATTCCAAGGTCGCTATTATAAAGCTTACCGCGGCATGGGTAGCTTGGGTGCGATGTCAGGTCAAAACGGCTCATCAGATCGCTACTTCCAAGATGCCAAAGATGGTGTGGAAAAACTGGTGCCAGAAGGCATCGAAGGCCGCGTACCTTATAAAGGTCCAGTGGCTGGTATCGTCAACCAAATGGTGGGTGGTCTGCGTTCATCAATGGGTTATACCGGTTGTGCAACGATTGAAGAGATGCGTACTAAACCACAGTTTGTTAAAGTAACTTCAGCAGGTATGAAAGAATCACACGTCCATGATGTGCAGATTACCAAAGAAGCCCCTAACTACCGTGTCGACTAATAGTGTTTTTAGCGTTGCCTAAGCACAGAATTCCGGCTTAGTAGTCTTGTCGAGAGCTCTAGATACAAACAGCCAACAATGCCTTGTTATTGTTGGCTGTTTTTTTTGTAAAATACAAGATTGGATTAAGCGTATCTACGGCTTAGCCTGTGCGCACGTTTGGTTTTTACTTTTTAACATTGAGGAATAGTAATGAGCTACTTTGGCACTGATGGTATTCGCGGAAAATTTGGTGAGTTACCCATTACCCCTGATTTTATTTTAAAGTTAGGCTATGTGACGGGGTTGGTGCTGATAGAAAATAACAATAATCCTACTCGTAAACCCAGTGTGGTCATCGGTAAAGATACGCGTCTATCAGGTTATGTGATTGAAGGGGCTCTGCAAGCGGGCTTTAATGCTGCAGGTGTCGATGTACACATGCTAGGACCGCTACCAACGCCTGCTATCGCGCATCTGACGCGTAGTTTTAACGCTGATGCAGGTGTGGTGATTTCTGCCTCACACAATCCATACTATGATAATGGCATCAAACTATTCTCAGGTGACGGCAAAAAACTGACCGATGAGATGCAAAATGCCATTAATGATAAATTAAAAGCTATTATGGCTTCCTCTGATAGTAATGATGTACTTATGCCTATTCTTGATCCGGCACAATTGGGTAAAAACAATCGTATCAATGATGCCAAAGGGCGCTATATTGAATTTTGCAAAGGTAGCTTCCCTTATCAATACGATTTAGATCATTTGACCGTCGTCGTCGACTGTGCCAATGGTGCAGGCTACAGTGTCGCCCCGCGTGTTATGCGTGAGCTTGGGGCCAATGTGATTGCGATTAATAATAAGCCTGACGGCATCAATATTAATGCACAGTGCGGCTCGACGCATCCTGAAAGCCTGCAAAAAGCCGTACTCGAATATGAAGCAGATGTCGGTATTGCTTTAGATGGTGATGGTGACCGTATCGTGATGGTCGATGAAGCGGGTGAGTTGGTCGATGGTGATGGCATTTTGTATGTGCTTGCTACCCAAGGTCAAATCAAAGCCAAAGGCGTCGTTGGTACCCTAATGAGCAACATGGGCTTAGAGTTGGCACTAAAAGATTCTGATATTGAGTTTACCCGTGCAAAAGTGGGCGACCGTTATGTAATGCAAGAGCTTGAAGCGAATGGTTGGATATTAGGCGGTGAGCCCTCTGGTCATATCTTATGCTTGGATAAAAGCCGTACCGGCGATGCCATCATTGCAGGCTTACAAGTGCTCGCGGTGATGCAAGCAAGCGGTAAAGCGCTTAGTGATTTAACCGAAGGTTTTGAGGTATTACCACAGAAGCTCGTCAATGTGCGCCTATCTCAAATGCAAGATCCGTTTGAGCATGAAGAATTGGTCGCTGCTTTTGATAAAGCCCGTGCCACTTTAGAGGGTCGTGGTCGCTTGCTTATCCGTCAATCAGGCACAGAGCCAATGATTCGAGTTATGGTGGAATCAGATGATGAGATAGAGTGTGATGTTATGGCAAATGATTTGGCGGACAAAATCAAAACGGTCTTGGGTTAAAAGCCTCGGGTTAATAGTATTCACGAGTATGGTTTGTATTTACGAATATAATGAGAAACAATCATGAGTATGGATTTTACCGATCAGCGCCTATCCTATGAGAAAGGCCAACTAGACCAACAGTCAGTCCCCGCATCCCCATTTGAGTTGTTAAAAGCTTGGATGAATGAGGCAATAGAAGAGCAAGTGCAAGAACCGTATGCGATGAGCTTAGCGACTTGTGGGGTAGATAATAAGCCTAGCGTGCGTATTGTTTTGATGCGCGAGATTACCAATAAAGGTATCGTTTTTTATACCAACTATGAAAGCGCGAAGGGCCAAGATATCGCTGAAAACCCCAATGCCGAAGCACTGTTTTTTTGGCATAAGCTTGAGCGTCAAATTCGTATCAGCGGCAGTATTGCCAAAATCGATGCCAATAAATCTGCGGCTTATTTTCAAAAACGTCCGCATGATAGTCAAGTGGGCGCGTGGGTTAGCCAGCCGCAAAGTGGCGAAGTTGCCAATCGCGCCGTGATGGAACAAACGTTTGCACAGCTACAAGCCGATTATCCAACAGACAGTCCAGTACCCACTCCTGATTTTTGGGGTGGTTATGAGATTACGATTGAGGAAATTGAGTTTTGGCAAGGTCGCGCTAATCGTATGCACGACCGTATTGTTTATACGCTAGATACCAGTAGCGAAGAAGGCACGGCAAACTGGACAACCAAACGCTTATTACCCTAAGAATTGTTCATTGATAACGCACGGTTTTACAGATAAAGCAAAAGCCCCTTTAAACCTAATCCTATAGGTATTTAGAGGGGCTTTTTAGTTCAATTTCTTGCTTTAGTATCGACATCCACTGAAACTGACATACCTGGACGTAACTGGGTAAGATTAGGTTGGTTTTGGTCTAAATCAATTCTGACAGGAATACGCTGTGCGATTTTGATATAGTTACCCGTCGCAGGGTTCGTAGCTCCCGCACTAAATTCGCTGCCCGTCGCTGGTGAGATATTACTGACACGACCACTGAACTTGGCGCCGCCAAGTGCATCGACATGAATGGTGGCTTGCTCGCCGATGCCCATATTGGCCACTTGCGTTTCTTTAAAGTTGGCAATTATCCATATACCTTTTGGTACGATATACATCAGCTGGGTACCGGCGCTCACGTATTGCCCCTCTTTGACACTGATTTGACTCAACTGCCCAGATTCCGGCGCTGTAATAATGGTGTTGTCTAAATTAATTTGTGCTTGCTTGGCGGCTGCTTCGGTATTTTTTATATTGGCATCTAAGGAAGATCGACTGCCACTGGTCTTTTCGCTTGCCTCACGGGCAACTTGTAAATTCGCTTCCGCTTGTTGAACGTTGGCCTGTGCCTTTGCAAGTTGTGCTTTTATATGGGCTACTTCTGCTTTTGATACTGCGCCAATGGCATCTAAGCCTTGATAGCGTTTCACATCTTCACGTGCACTGTCGACGCTAACTTTGGCGCTATATAGATCCGCTTCGCGTGCTTCTATTTGCGCTTGGCTGGTTCCTGTATCCTGTGCATTACTAGCGCGGTTGGCCACAGCAACTTCAATGTTTGCCTGCGCTTGCTCAAGCTGCTGTTGGAAATTACGATCATCTATTTTGATTAATAAATCGCCTTTTTTAACACTGGCAAAATCCTCAACCGCCACCTCAGTCACGTAACCAGATACTTGCGGACTGATAACGGTGGTTTGCCCTTTAACAAACGCATTATTGGTTTGCTGCACAGTCGGTGTAAAAGGCGGTAGCTTCCAAGCATACAAAATTAACGCCACGCCAATAACAATCAAGGCAATTAATATTCCTAAGTTTAAATAGGATTTCTTTTTTGGCGACCAACCATCGCTGCTAGGAATTGTCTCCTTTGGCGGCATAGGTGGCTCATCGTTATCGGTAAGGTTGTTATCATTAACAACACTATCGTTATCTGAGAGACTATTATTATCCGACTTAGTTATGCTAGCAGAGGTAGTCTCAGGTTTTGTTGTAGCTTTTTTATCACTTAGAGGGCTTGCAGCATCTATAGTATTAAGGTCGTCTGTTGTATCGATTGCACGGATATTTTTGTTTAGCGCGTCAGAGGGCGTCTGAGGGTTTTGGTTAAGCTCATCCGATTTTTCTTGGCTCATGCCGCACTCCTAAAGTTTGAATAGTCATTATAAGTTTTTTGCGTGAGTTAATATTTTAAGCACCATTCTTAAAGTGAGGAAATGCTCTAATTGGTTGGGCTATTTTGCTTCCCGCATTTTTGCAATCGCAGCCAACTCTTTAGCCAGCGGATTGCGTTTATGGTAGCGATAATAAAGGTAGTTAATCAATAAAATAACCGTCGTGATGGTTGCAATACTTGCCACGAGAAAAAATAAATCAGCATAGGCGGCGACAGTTGCTTGCCGCTGAATACCTTGCAGTACTTGTCCCATCGCAGCGACATTTGCTTGATTTGCATCCGTGATTTGAGTAGATAGTATATGACGTGCGCCTGCAACTTGTCCCATCAAGGCTGGATCACCTAAGTTAAGCGAGCTGACCATATCGGCATAGTGCATCTGTGTGCGAATAGTGGTAAACGCTTGAATTGCCGCCGCCCCCGCGAGGCCGCCAACAGTCTGTGAGATGCTAAAAATAACCGAAAAACTAATAATATAAGCGGGGCCGTTAGCGATAGCGCGAAACATCCCTTCAAAAACCATGGGACCCATAAAATAGACAGCGGCAAAGGCAATTATAAATTGGCTGACATAAAACATATAAGGCGCAGAGTTTAGAGAAACCCCCGTATCTAGCCATGCACCAACAGCAATCAGCGCGACGGCGAAGATGACCGGACGGCGTAAATCCATTGCATTGGTGCTAAAGATACTGATGACCAATGCCAAAACGCTGGCGGCCAGTATCACCACATAAAAGGTAATCAGCTGATCGTTACCGTAACCCAAATTGGCCAGTAATCCTGCTGCGCCGACATTTTGCTCAGACAATAAAATACGCATCACAGCGCCGGTTATGGTAAAAGCGATGATGTTGCGGCTACGCATCCAGCGCACTTGTAACATTGGGTTTCTACGGTGCGTTTCAATCCACAAGGCGATGCTAATAGTGACCATCGCGATGACAAGCGGATAGCTTAGCCAAGGCGTCGTCCACCACTGGATTCGACCTTGGACGAAAAATACCGCTAACGCTGCAAGCCCGCTGGCAAAAAAAGCAAAGCTTAAAAAATCAAGTTTTTCAAACACTTTTTCTGTATTACCGGGTGGCAGCTCTAAGATATTAATCAGTCCAAAACAAATCAGCGTTAAGCCCAATTCAAATAAAAATAGCGTTTCAAGCTGTCCGTCGACAGCGAGATAGGGCGAGATAATCCTTGAAAGAGGTATACCAAATTGTATTAAGCCAAAACCTAAAATTAGACCACTAATCCGTTTGGCGGTAGGCATGCCTTGCAGGCAATAAAAAATAGCCAATACGGTCATGGCACTAGCAACCATACCGCTTAAGCCGCGCGCGATAATTTCTAGATAATAAGGCTCAATTATAATAGCGCTCGTGTCCAATAGGTGGCTACTGACCAGCCACTGTAAGCTGGTAGCGGACAATAAAAAGAACAGGGTGATTTTACTAAAGAGAGACATGCCAAATTGCTGCCGAATTTTGTATAGCAGCACCGTAATACAAGCGTTGGTCATATTATAGGCGACCGATATCCAGCCGCCTTCGACTGGCGTCAAACCCATCTCACCTTGAATCTGTGTCAGGTTTGCTACCAGTAAGCCATTTTGAAAACTGGCGGTGATGCCAATAAAAATACCAATCAGCAAATAAAATACTTTGCGACGTGTAGGATGGTCAGGGGTAGCGGGGGAGCCCACCATAAAGGGTTGTTCGTGTGGTTTAAATTGGTATTCATTGCTCATTGCTTATCGCCACACAATAACAATAGAAAGATAAAGTGACATAGCATGACTCCTAAATGAGCAATAATTAAACCAACCGCCTTTAAGCAATAAGTGCCTAATTTAACAAATATAAAAAAACAAAAAACAGTCTTATGACTGTTTGTATTATTTTATCATGATTTTAATCCAAGGCTATTTAGCGAGTGTACTTTTTTAGTTTAAAAAGACGAAGGCTCACATGCTTACTTTCATACTCACAAATATAAACGGCTCACACTTATATTGCGCTATTTTTTGAGTACTTTTAACTTTAAAATAAGCAATCTAATTTACATAACAATTGTCGTTCTTTTATGCAAATGACGCTTGACTGTACTATGCACTCGGTTCAGACTAGGATGCTGATTTATGGCTGTTTATAGAGTCATAATGACAGACTAATAAAGGACACAGGGCTGTGTTTGATGGTCGTTACAAGGAAAGTAAAATGGATTTTTCCCACATTATTGCACCAAAAACTCCGAGTGCGTGGCTTGATATGGACGCGCTTGATTATAATATTCAACTGGTTAACCAAAAAACCCAAGCCGTTAAGTTGCGCTTGGCGACTAAGTCTATTCGTTCTCTCGATGTTCTCCGCTATATCAAAGACAAATCTCCTCACTTTATCGGTCTGATGTCTTATAGCGCTGACGAGTCATTGTATTTATTAGAAAATGGCTTCGATAATATTCTCTGTGCTTATCCAACCTTAGATACGACAAGCATTGCTGCAGCCTTGAAATACACCAAGCAGGGCGCGACCATGATTTGGATGGTTGATCGCTATGAACATGTCGATATGCTCAATGAAGTTGCTAAAGCTCATGATGTCATCATTGATATTTGCCTCGATATCAATATGTCGATGCCGCTACCAAAGCTATATTTTGGTACCAAGCGCTCCGCATTGATGAGCATCAAAGACGTTAAAAAACTACTGAAGCATATCAAAAAATGCGCACATATCAACGTCAGTGCGGCGATGGGTTATGAGGCACAAATTGCCGGTTTGCCAGAGCACTTACCGGGCAAGGCCTTATTGTCGCCTGCCATTCGCTTATTAAAAAGCCGTTCACAGAAACAAGTCAGCCAACGTCGCCGTTCAATAGTTGAATACCTTAAAAAACAAGGATATACACTCAAGCTCGTCAACGGTGGTGGCAGTGGAAGTATGGATTTCACCTCAAGCCAGCCTGAGATTAGCGAGATAACTGTGGGTTCCGCTTACTATAAACCGGCTTATTTTGATTATATGGATAGCATGAAGGAGTTTCAGCCAGCCGCTGGGTTTGTGCTGCCGGTCACACGTCAGCCTGAAAAAGGTGTCATTACTTGTCAAGGTGGTGGATTTATAGCCTCGGGTGCGACAGGCGCAGATAAAGCACCAGTGATACATTATCCCGAATATTTATCACTATTAAACGATGAAGGTTTTGGCGAAGTACAAACGCCTATGGCTATCTCTAAAACCAAAAAACATGAAAATAGCTCGATTCTTAAGCTCGGTGACGGAGTTTGGTGCCGTCATGCAAAGGCAGGCGAGCTGTGTGAACATTTTAATGAGCTTATTTGTTATCGACAGTCTACTCAATCCACATCAGATGGCTTTGCAAGCGACGATTTTGTAAGCGATGGAACGCTTGCAAAAAAAAGTAAAAAAACAAACAAAGAAGAAAAGCAGCAAACAATGATAACTTACCGAGGAGAGGGAAGATGTTTTCATTAAGACTGTGGCAAGGAAGCAATGAATGGCAAAATTGGGTCGGTTATGAACGTGCTACGCCTGAGCAAAAGCTCACGCCTTCATCGGTTGCAGAACTACAAGATATTGTTAAAAATGCACGGGCAAATAAAAAGCGCGTTAGAGTCACCGGCGCGGCGCATTCTTTTAGTGGTTGCGCTAAACCTGAAGAAATTGCCGTCAGCCTGCATAATATGCGCGGTCTTATCTCGGTTGATAAAGACGCTAAGCTTGCCACTTTATACGCAGGTACCTATTTATATGAAATCGGCAAGGCACTTAAAGAGTATGGTTTGGCGTTAGAAAACATGGGAGATGTACAGGCGCAGACCATTGCGGGTGCTGCTAGTACTGCGACCCATGGCACAGGCATAACTTTAGGCTCCATTGCCAATCAAGTGGTGACATGGGAGTGGGTCGATGGCAAAGGAGAAGTACATACTCATCATCGCGGCGATCCGAAAACTGACGAATTGGGTAATGCTTTGCATGCCAGCCTTGGTATGCTCGGTATTTTCACCAAATTAACCCTTAAGGTAGTCGACCTATACGGACTTAAAGAAGCCAATAAGGTACTAGGTTTTGAAGAAGGGTTAGCGCGTTTTCATGAGACGGCGCACAGCCATCGTCATCTAGAGTGGTTCTTATTTCCAGGCACCAATAAAATTCAGCAAAAGACACTATCAGTGATAATGCCCAAAGCCATGACGGGGACACAAAAGCTCAAAGATCATTTCGACAGTGCTGTCACCCTCAACGGCGCTTTTTATGTGCTGTGCGAGCTGGCACGTATGAAGCCTTCGTTGACCAAAAAAGTCAGTGAAATCTCCGCAAACTCTATTCCTAATACCAAACGTGAAGGCTATAGCTATGAGGTGTTTCCGACACCGCGCGGCGTCAAGTTTAATGAGTCTGAATATTTTATTAAATTATCTGATTTTGATGAGTGTATCTCGGAGGTCAATCATATTTTATTAAAAGACAATAAAGGTTCGCACTTTCCCATCGAAGTGCGCACACATAAAGGCGAGACCGGTATGCTCAGTCCCACACAGGGAGAGGATTGCGCGGTATTGTCATTTCATGTTTATAAAGGTATGGACTGTGAGCCCTTATTTAAATGGTTATATGAATATATGAAAAAATGGCAGGGTCGGCCGCACTGGGGTAAAGTGAATAAACTGAACCATATGGAGCTACAAAGCTTGTATCCCAAGCTCAATCGCTTTTTAGAGATTCGCCGTGAGTTTGATCCTGATAATGTCTTTATGAATATTTGGCTTGAGCAAAAGTTTTGTATTTAAAGCTCTAGTAGATGATTCAGATATAAATCAGGCATAAAAAAACAGCTCTTTAAGAGCTGTCTTTTATTAGAGAATAAAAACTATCTGGCTTATCGTTTAATGGAGTCGTCATAATTGGCTTCTAAACGCATAGCACGCTGATAGCTATCTATACTCGTCAGTTGTAGCGCATATTGTTTGATATGCATATAGTCATCTAACGCTCCACGACTAACAAGCATGATTAAGTCAAACGCTAGCATAAAGTCAGCACCGCTTAGTTTGTTGCCGATGATAAATGCCTTGTCTTTGACTTCATCATTTAAGTAGCTCAGCACTTTATGCTTTTCTTGCTTGATATAACCCGTCAAGAATTCACTATCAACAACGCCTGCTTTATTGGTAAACAGTTCAAGCAATAACGGCAACATGAGCGAGCTTTCAGCAAAGTGAATCCACTGCAAGTAATGACCATACTCTGCGCTATCAGTAGCAGGGCGCAAACGCTCAGGCGCAAAACGCTCAATCAGCATCTCAGTAATCGCCCCTGATTCTGTATAAAGCTCGCCATCCATTTCAATAACTGGAGATTTACCAAGTGGATGAATTGCTTTTAGACTGTCTGGTGCTAGATGCGTTTTGGTATCACGCTGATGGCTAATAAGCTCATAGGGTTGTCCCAACTCTTCTAATAGCCATAACGTACGGATTGAGCGTGACTGATTGAGATGATGTAAGCGAATCATGATGTGAGCCTTTTCGCGATATTTTTATATTAAGCTTGACGCTTTTGTAGTTTGGCAAGTAAACGTTTAGCCGCTTCTTCTGATGACGCTGGGTTTTGACCGGTAATCAATAGACCATCTTCAACGACATACGACTCCCAATCCGTGCCTTTTTCGTAATGACCGCCATGGTTTTTTAACGCATCTTCCAATAAGAAAGGTACCACGTCAGTAAGCTGAACGCCTTCTTCTTCAGTATTACTAAAACCGGTGACTTTTTTGCCTTTGATTAAATACTCACCGTCAATTTTGACGTTTTTAAGTACAGCAGGAGAGTGACAAACAAAGGCAATAGGCTTGTCTTGCTTAACAAAGGTTTCGATTAATTCAATAGAATTTTTATCAACTGCTAAGTCCCATAATGGACCGTGACCACCTGGATAAAAAACGGAGTCAAAATCTTCGGCTTTTACTTCAGCAAGCTTTTTGGTATTTGCAAGACGCTCTTGAGCTTCAGAGTCTTCTTTAAAGCGTTTGGTATCTTTTGTTTGCGCATCTGGCGTATCACTACTAGGATCTAGTGGAGGTTGACCACCAGCAGGAGAGGCTAGGGTAATGTTGACGCCAGCATCCAAGAAAGCATAATAAGGGGCGGCAAATTCTTCTAGCCAAAAACCGGTTTTTTTGCCTGTATCACCCAATTTGTCGTGTGAGGTTAGTACCATTAAAATATTCATAATTGTCCTTATTTATTATTTGTATTGATTGCTAAGTTTTAATACCAAGTTCAGGTGTATCGCAGCCAGCTTTGTTAAAGCTATGCAACGACCAGGATAAAGCGGTCTTTGCTAAAAACTGGCTGCTAACAGTATTGACGTTTTAGGCATTATTTTCAGTAGCTGTCTTAACGTATTATGTTGTTAAGTGGTTATCTGAAGGTAATTGAGTATTCGCTGCAGTCTATTGACTACTGAACATCTGCCACCTTAACAACCGTTTTACCAAAGTTTTTGCCCTCTAGCATGTCAAAGAAAGCTTGCGGTGCTTGTGCTAAGCCATCGACGATATGCTCTTTGGTTTTGACTTTACCTGACTCAACCCATTCACCCATCGTTTTTAAGAATTCTGGGAAATGATCGCCGTATTCTTCAAAGATAATGAAGCCTTTGATGGTTAGGCGTTGACTAAGGATAAGACCCATCAACATACCTAGGCGGTCTTTGCCATCAGGAAGATCAGTTGCGTTATATTGAGAAACCAAGCCACAAACTGGAATACGCGCATGGGCATTTAATAATGGCAATACGCCATCGAGTACCTTGCCACCGACGTTTTCATAATAGATATCGATACCATCTGGGCAAGCATTTTTAAGCTGCTCGGCAAAGTCGTCGGCTTTATGGTCAATACAGACATCAAAGCCCAACTCTTCGACTGCATAGGCACATTTTTCAGCACCGCCTGCGACACCGACAGTACGTAAGCCTAAATGATTACCCACTTGTCCAACCGTTGCGCCCACAGGACCAGTCGCCGCAGCTACTACTAAGGTTTCGCCTTTTTTTGGTTTGCCAATATCGGTCAAACCCATATAACCGGTAAAGCCTGGCATACCGAGGACACCAAGACCATAAGAAGGGTTGGACATGTTCTTATCAAGCTTTAGCACGCCTTCGCCATCACTGACGCTATAATCCTGCCAGCCTGAATTCGACACCACTAAATCACCGACGGCAAATTTATCGATATTAGATTCGACGACTTGTGCGACCGTCCCGCCTAGCATAACATCGCCGACTTCTAGCGGGTCAGCATAGCTTTTTGAAGCACTCATACGTCCGCGCATATAGGGGTCAAGTGACATATAAACTGTGCGCAGAAGCATTTGATTGTCATTAGGAGTTGGGATGTCGCTGGTGGTTAGCTCAAAATCATCGCTGGTTGGTGCGCCATTAGGACGGCTGGCCAGTCTGATTTGACGATTTTGTGTTTGGTTTTGTTGTGCATTAAAATTATTATCAAGGCTCATATTAAAGCTCCTTATTTTAGTTATTGGTTGTAGTTATTGGTTTTCTTAAAGTTTTAAAATTCTTGAAGTCAGTAGCCACACCAATATGGATGGCTACCGATTGTTATGACGATAAAAATTTATAACCATAAATTATTTTGAAAATTAATAGCGATTAAGCTTTACTGGTAACAGCGCGTTCTAAAATACGGCGTGATACGTCTAAATCATTTTTACCATGTTCGCCCAATTTCACCATTTTGTGTGCTTCAAGTTGCTTGATGATAGGGTCAATGGCTGACTTATCTAACTCAGCATCTTCTAAGCTAACTGGCAATCCAAGCTCACGGAAGAAGTTCTCAGTATGCACAATAGCAGTTTCGATGATGGTGTCATCGTCGAGATCTGTATCTGTAATGTTCCAAACGTTACGCGCATACTGAAGCAATTTGTCTTTCTTGCTGTCTTTAAGCTCACGCAGCACTGATGGCAATACAATCGTTAGCGTACGAGCATGGTCAATCGCATGTAACGAAGTCAGCTCATGACCAATCATATGTGTCGTCCAATCTTGTGGCACACCTGTACCAATCAGACCATTCAATGCCATGGTGGCCGTCCACATGATGTTTTTACGCGTTTCTAAATTTTCTGGATCGGCTTTGACCGCTTTACCTTCTTCGATAAGGATTTTTAATAAGCTCTCAGAAAAGGCATCTTGGACTTTCGCATTAACTGGATAGGTGAGGTACTGCTCCATGACGTGAACAAAGGCGTCAGCAACACCGTTCATCACTTGGCGCTCAGGTAAAGTTAGAGTCTTAGTAGGGTCTAGAATTGAAAATTTAGGGAAGGCAAGTGGGTTGCCAAATGGTAGTTTTGCGTGACGTTCGCTATAGTTAATCACGCCGCCAGAATTCATCTCAGAACCTGTCGCTGGAATGGTCAATACCGCGCCTAAATCAATCGCTGAATCGATATTTTTACAATAACTGGTCAATGCATCCCACGCTTTTTCACGAGATACTGTGCCATCTGTGCTGCCATCTTCAGTTAATGAAGAGATAAGGGCGACGAATTTACTGCCATCAATGACTGAACCGCCACCAACAGCTAATAAGAAGTCAATATTATGTTCATTGACCATATCAGCGGCTTTTAACAAGGTGGTGAATTCTGGATTGGCTTCAATACCGCCAAACTCAAATACTTCACGATTACCATTAGCTGATAGCGCATTTTTAACTTCATCTAAAGTGCCCGTACGCTGCGCTGAACCACCACCATAAGTGATTAACACGCGCGCATCTGTCGGCACTAGCTCTGATAACTGTTTAATTTGACCTTCGCCAAAGACGATACGTACGGGATTGTAATATTGAAAGTTATTCATAACGTTCCTAGTTTTTGAGGTGATTTTATTAAGGTGATCTCTAATATGAGTTTTTAAGGAGTGTCTAAAACTTTTTATATTAAATGTGAGTCATCGCATAATTGCTATCTGTGCGCATTGTACATTAATTAGACCGGTCGTCTAGTAGTTTTTTAAGTGATTTTACAAAACTATCGTATAACTAAAAATTGTCATTTACTGATTAGCTGTCTAAGCATTCACTAATCAAGGCTCTGAATAAAAGTTTAGCGCCCAAGCTGAGAGGTGGTCATCAGCCATACTTCTGCTAATGGCGTATCGGTTTGACTGATCTTAGCGACCAAACTGGCACCCAACCAAGCAAAGTACCAACGCTTAGCCATACTCTCGGCGGCGATATTATCAGGGTGAGGTATAGAGCCATCTGCCCAACCTGCTTTTATTTGCTCAGCAATCCAGTTGATAGTTTGCTGATAACCTGCGTATAAGGCTTTACGCATGGTTTCTGAGATATCAGCCACTTCGGCACTGAGCTTTACCACCAAACATTTTTCATGGTCGCAGCCGTTCTGCTGGGTGTCATACCAGTTTTGAAAATAGTTATAAATCTTTTGTTGCGCACTAATGTCCTCAGCCGCAATCGACTCTAAGCGCTTTTTATAATTAGCAAAATAATGCTCTATGATGGCTTCACCAAAGGCTTCTTTTGACGCAAAATAATGATAAAAAGAGCCTTTGGGCACACTCGCAGTATCGAGTATTTGCTTGATGCCGACAGCAGTGAAGCCTTTTTGTGCGATGAGCTGATAGCCTATTGCTAATAGGTGCGCTCTGGTATCTGATGGAGCAGTGGTTGTAATGGCTGACATGAAGAGGATGTTCTCCTTAGATCTGTATTTGGTTGTTTAATAGAATGATAATCAGTTAGATAGAAAGTGCTATTTTTAATAATAGTTTTAAACGTTACGTTTTTTCAACAATACGTAGTGATAAATGATTCTTGTTTTTATGATTACTATGTTAGCATTAGACCAGTCGTCTAGCAAGTAGCGTTTGTTAAGAAACCTTTTATCAACGTTTAATAGCAAATGTTTATTGCACAATAGACAAGCCGACTATTTATATAACCAAATTATATAATCAAATATTTTTAACTAAATAAATGTTTTTGATTAAACAGCTTTTAAAAACAACCATAAAATATATAAGGATAATTATGTCAACCGATACTAAGAAGACTCAGCAGAGCGCCTATAGCAATTTTCATTTGCAATATATCGCCGGTACTTGGCAAAAAGGTCAAGATGATAGCGTCAATACCGATACCAATCCTTTTAATGGCGAAACCTTGGTAGAGATTCAGCAAGCAACCGATAAACAGCTTGATGAAGCTTTTCAGACAGCAACCAACGCACAGGCAGAGTGGGCGAAGCAAACACCCGCCCAGCGTGCAGCGGTCTTATATAAAGTCGTCAATATCTTTGATGAGCGTCAAGAAGAAATCGTCGATTGGCTAATTAAAGAGTCGGGCAGTACGCGCATTAAGGCGATGGTAGAGTTCGGCAGTGCGCGTGCGATTACGCTTGAAGCTGCCAGTTTCCCTAACCGTGTGCATGGTGAAATTCGTCCTTCTAATACGCCGGGTAAAGAGAATTTTATTTATCGTGAACCGATGGGCGTGATTGCAGTGATTAGCCCATGGAACTTTCCCCTACATTTAACTCAGCGTTCTATCGCGCCTGCGTTAGCACTGGGTAATGCTGTGGTACTCAAGCCTGCCAGTGATACGCCGATTACCGGCGGTCTGCTATTAGCAAAAATATTTGAAGAGGCGGGTCTGCCGAAAGGCTTGCTGAGCGTGGTGGTTGGTGCGGGCAGCGAGATAGGCGATGCGATTGTCATCCACGATATTCCAAGCTTAGTGTCATTTACCGGCTCAACTGCAGTCGGTAAACGTATCGGCGAGCTTGCTAATGGTGGCGATTATATCAAGCAAGTGGCGCTTGAGCTTGGTGGTAATAGCCCATTTGTGGTGCTAAAAGATGCCGATGTTGAGCAAGCTGTGAAGGCGGCTGCCTTTGGTAAATTCCTCCACCAAGGTCAGATTTGTATTGCTATCAATCGCATCATTGTCGAAGATGAGATTTATGATGATTTCGTTGAGCGTTTCTTAGCGCATGTAAAAACCCTCAACGTGGGTGATCCTAGCAAGGCGGATACCGCGGTTGGTCCTATTATTAATAAAAAACAAGTCGAATCGCTGCAAGAAAAAATCGCCAAAGCGCAGGAAGAGGGCGCCAAAATGATATTAAGTGGTGAGATTAAAGGTCAAGTCGTGCCACCGCATATCTTTAGTGAAGTGACGCGTGAGATGGATTTGTCACGTAACGAAGTGTTTGGCCCCTTGGTTGGTATCATTCGTGCCAAAGATGAAGACGATGCGCTATCGATTGCCAATGACTCTATGTATGGTCTATCGAGTGCGGTCTTTACCCAAGATATGGCAAAAGGTTTGCGTTTTGCGCGTGGTATCAAAGCGGGCATGACTCATATCAATGACATCTCGGTCAATGATGAAAGTAATGCACCATTTGGTGGCGAGAAAAACTCTGGTATCGGACGCTTTAATGGTGAATGGATATTAGAAGAATTTACCACTTTGCATTGGATTTCGGTGCAGCATGAGCCACGTGAGTATCCTTTTTAAAATCAGCTATTCTAGGAACAGCCATTTTAAATAATTGGATTAAATTTTTAGTATAAAAAAAGACTGCCTTTGGGTGGTCTTTTTATTTGTATACGATAACGAAAGATATCTAGAGGCTATTTTTAAGGCTATTAAAAATCAAAGTCATATTAGATAACATGGCTTACTCTTAAAAGCGTTACTATTATTAATAATATCGCGCATATCGTTATTAAGAACCAGGTCGTTTTAGCCCAGTTTTGCATAATCCCATTACTCCGATATATTCGTTATTATGAATATATTATATAACAATATAAATAAGTCAAACTTTTTAGAGCGTAATGGAGATTTCAATGTGTTGTGGCCAGTTTTGGGAATAATAGATTATCGCTCTCAATATAAATGAAAAGACCGCTATATGGCGGCCTTTTAAAAAATTTCAAACGTAATTATTTAAGATGAAAGCCCAATAAACCCTGTATCTCTTCAATAGTCATATGCCTAACGAGCGCTTGTTCTTCAACCGTTAGGCGGTTGGTATGTTCCTTTATCATCGTATAAATGCTGCGAGAAATCTCAGACGTTGTGGCATAGTACATTTGTGGCTGTTCTTGGGTAAGCTTGATTAAAAATTTATTGATAATTTTATGCTTTTGAGTGGAAGCGTGTTCTTCAGTCATGGCATTCTCCTAGGTATAAACTATTTAAGCAGGCGCTTGAATGATAGTCAATCATGATACTTAGAATAATGATAAATATCACAGGCTGCTGTTTAACAAGGCATCTATAGTATTTTTAATTATAAAGTATTATATTTATTTATTGGTAACTTATTAAGTAAATCTAATTAAAATATTAGGGATAATTATGGGCAATCATCCAGCAGCTAAGTTATCACAAGCACTGATGGACAGAAAAGTCGTGTTGATGCTGTTCCATAATGATTTACGTATTAATGATAATGCAACCTTACTAAAAGCGGCTGAAATAGCCAGTGATAATAACGGACGGCTGCTGTGTGTTTATGCCTCAGACTTGGCAGATTTGCTTGCCGAGCAGGCTAGTAAACCACCTTATCAGTTTGCCGATATGGGGCAGGCACGCACGACGTTTTTAGTTGAGAGCTTGGTTGATTTGGATAAATCACTACAACGCCTTGGCAATAGATTGCTGTATTTAGAAAAAGAATATTCATTACAAAACGGTTCATTCCAAGCGTTAGATGCCTTTATACGGCTGTGCCAACTTATCGAGCAAAACGCGGTCACTGATATTTGTATCAGCCAAACTGCAGACTATAATCAAAATCAAGTTTATAAGGCGTTGCAACATAAATTCCCGCATATTAATTGGCACAGCCAGTCAACAGCAACCTTATTTGCTGCTATGCCAACGGATGAGCTACCCAAAAGCTTTACCCAATTTCGTAAGCTAGTAGAAGCACATCATGATTTATTAACCGCAGAAAGTGGCTTTGAGATTTGTCAGACACCAGAAGCATTGCCATCAATGCCCGATAACATGTTGAATGGTCACCAATATTTACTAAATCAGCAATCTGATGATTCATCACAGCAAACAAAACCATCTGAATTTCAAGGCGGTGAAACAAGCGCTATCAATCATCTAAATAGCTATTTTGAGTCCGAATCACCGAGCACTTATAAGACCACTCGTAATGCACTGGACGATTGGACGCACTCCACTAAGTTTTCAGCGTGGCTAGCGAATGGCACATTATCGGTCAAAATACTGCTGAATCGCTTACGGCTTTATGAAGCACAAGTTATCGCAAATGACTCCACTTATTGGATATGGTTTGAGCTGCTATGGCGCGAGTATTTCCACTGGTATGCGATGGTACATCAACAAAAACTGTTTTGGTTCCGCGGTATTAGTCAGCATGCGCCAACGACTTGCATTGATAACGAACGTTTAGAGCAATGGCAAACGGGTACAACGCCATATCCTATCGTCAATGCCTGTATGCATAAGCTAAAAGCAACAGGCTATATGTCTAATCGAGGCAGGCAAATCGTTGCAAGTTATCTGATTCATGAGCTGAATCTTGATTGGCGTTATGGCGCTAGCTATTTTGAGCAGCATCTTATCGATTATGATGTCGCTAGTAACTGGGGTAATTGGCAGTATTTAGCAGGCGTAGGCGCTGATCAACGAGGGTGCAGACAGTTTAATCTTAAAAAACAAACACAACAGTATGACCCCAACGGTGACTTTATTAAAAAATGGCAAGGGAATAAAATCAGTGAATAGCGATAATAAGCCTTAGATTAGATACCTTAATACGAGATAAATGAATACTATGAAAAAACCTAGTCCTTATTTAACTTTTGCAGGCACTATTCCCTTCAGTGTCTGCGCCATTTTTATTACTTTAGGTATTGATACTATCCCAGTCTTGGGAAAAACTACAGATATCCTATCTATTTATGGCTTAGTGATAGCGTCATTTATGGCAGGCGCGCATTGGGGTAATCATCTGAGTTTAGCTGATGACAATAGATGGGCAATCAAGCTACCTATATTTAGTAATATTATCGCGCTTGCACTGTGGTTAGGATTTCTGACTTTATCAAGTGCTGGTTTTATTTGGCTGTTGGTCGCTGCCTTTATTAGCATGTTAATGATTGATTATGGTTTACATCAAGCGCATATTATTAATAATGAGTATTTTAGAGTAAGAAAGTACGTCACTATAATAGTGGTGGTTGCACTTATTATTGCAGGAGTTCAGCTGTAGATTTTTATTGGTTACCTTCATTTTCAAAACCATTATGCTCAAAATCACTCTATTCAAAATAATGGTGTAAATATTGCTATAGATTCTAATTTAATGCTTAGCACTTTTTTATTATTGATGTTATTGGCACAGGCACAGGCACAGGCACAGGCACAGGTCTTTGCTTAGTCGAAGAAGTAAAGGAGCTTGGTTATGAGATACTTATTTATTTCTCTTTGCTGCGTGAGCTTATTGTCTTGTTCGACTATTCCTGATCAGGCTTATCATAAAGTTGTCTGCGCTACAGAAGATTCTTGCGCCAAAACAGAGTTAGATGCCAATATCAAGCCGGTTACCAATATGGTGATTGTCAATGGTGTATCAGTCTTTCGAGAAGATCAGGTAGAGAAAAAACAGGGAGATACCATTGCTAATACCTCCTTCAATTTACTTTACTTGGAATATGCTGAGAGTGGTCAGAAATTTGAGGGCACTAGGCAGCTCGATGTTATTAAGCGTGCCATAGCAACTTCAAACAAACCAGTTTATTTGGTTATTTATGTGAATAGTTGGAATAATAATGCGAGCAGCGATCAGCCAAGCCCAGATTTAGTCAGTTTTCCTTATCTACTCGCTCGTCGCAATTTCCAGAATCCAGAGATGACTGTTATCGGTGTGTATATTGGCTGGAATGGTAAAAAACATCAGAATGCTCTAGCCAATATTTTATCGGTACAAAATAGAGCAAAAGTTGCGGATACGATTGGTAAAAAAGGAGAAGTACGCTCAGATATTATTTCTTTGGTAAGTAATGTGCAAAAGAGTCCTCATTTAGGATACACGCTTATCATAGGCAAATCTTTTGGTGGACGACTGTTGTCACGAGCTTTTATCGACGATTTAGCGCAAGCAAAATCAGTTAAAGATTGGCCTCTGGGAAGTCGTTCATTGTTAGTGACATTAAACTCAGCAATAGGGGCTGACGCCTTTGATAAAATATATCAAAATATGCCTGGTCCTGAGCTTAACTCTGGTTTGACACTGCAACGACCCTTTTGGATAAATTTAACCTCAAAAGATGATTGGGTGACTGGGAAAGCATTCCCAAAAGCGCGTTTAATCGGGCAAAAGCTCTCTGATTTGGCAAAAAAAAGAACGATTGGACATTATATGCCGTATGTTTCTCATTCTATTACCATTGAGAATGGCGATTCGCCATATAAAAACCCTGAGTGTTTTTCTAGCTACGACAGTCACGGTATTGAAGAGAAAGATGGGCAGTTAACGCCAACGCCTAATGTTAGAAGCACAGAGCCATGGTTCAAAATACCCTTACAAGACCCAAATTATAATGAGAAAAATCGGCGCAATGATAAGGAGAATGTGACGACCAATTTCTGTGATGAGACGCGATATGTGTATGAAAATCGAAACGCTATAGCAGCGGATGTTCGATATTACACCACCGTTTTGCGACCTTTATATCATCGACCAGAAAGTAAATTAGGTTATATGTGGAATTTCCACACCGATCAAAGTGTCATCGGCTATAGACCGGAGGAAGCAAAAGTCATAAAAAACTCAGGAAAACATAATGCTTATGTGCAGACCATTCTTGGTCGTATGGCTGATGATATGTTATTCACAGCCCCAGAAAAGTAATTGATTTTGCGTAAATAAAAAAATGATAACGGTACTTTATAAACGAACTTAAAAGCTAAAGACATTGAATAGTTCATAAGATTCATCTAAAATGAATCTTTAAGACATACCTTCTAACTTTTACTATAAGAAGTCTGCTATGCAATCGATTAATTTACCTACTAAGCCACCAAGCTCGCCGCATCCCATACTCAACTTGAGCTTTAGGATATTTTTTAGTGCAGGGGCAATTTTTGCCATTATAACCATGGCGTTGTGGGCATTTGTGTTTACCGGACATACCGATATCGATGCACAAACATTGAATCCGTTATATTGGCATGGCCATGAAATGGTATATGGCTATGCGTTGGCCATCGTTGCAGGGTTTTTGCTGACCGCAGTGAAGACCTGGACCGGCGTGATGATGCCACACGGCTATAAGCTGCTCGGTATTTTTATGTGTTGGTTGCTGGCGCGTTTGGGCTGGGTGGCATTTGGCTTAGGTATTACGGTTGCTGGCAGCGGCGCGGCGTTACTATATGCTGCTGCGGTATTTGATTTGTTGTTTGTCGGCTCGATGGCTTTTGTGATTTTCCGTGCTGTGCTACAAGTTAAACAATATAAACAAATGGGTATTTTAGCCAAGCTTGCACTACTGACGCTGGGTAATGCTTTGTGCTATTGGGGCATTATCAGCGCCAATATGAATTTAACTAAAACAGGCGTCTATTTAGGTTTTTATCTGATTATTGGCTTGGTATTGACCATCGGTCGCCGCGTCGTGCCGTTCTTTATTGAGCGTGGTCTGAGTATGCCAAACGCTAAAGGCGAGACAGAAGTAGTGACGGTGCGTAATAATAAAGCACAAGATATCGCAAGCTTATTGTTCTTCTTTGCCTTTTTTATCTTTGATCTGTTTTATCCTAATAAATACTTACTGACCATTAGTGCGCTTGGCGTGGCAGTGGTCAATATTGTACGCTTAGTAGGTTGGTATCATCGCGGCATTTGGCAAAAACCGCTGTTATGGTCATTATTTGTCGCGTTTTTAGGTATGTGTGTGAGCTTTGTTTTGTACGCACTGCAACCATGGCTAGGCTATAATCATAGTATTGCGGTACATGGATTATCGATTGCTGGTGTTGGTATGATGACGGTAGCGATGATGGCGCGCGTGTCACTTGGTCATACAGGGCGAAGTATCCATCAGCCACCCAAAATCGTTAATGCGATATTTGCGCTCATGGTGTTGGCATTTGTGAGTCGGGTATTTTTACCCTTGGTTGATATGAGTCATTATTTATTATGGATCATGGTTGCACAAGGGGCTTGGATAGCGTGTTTCGCTCTATTCTGTATCAGTTATTTACCGATGCTCGCACGCCAAAGACCAGACGGTTTATTCGGTTAATAAGGTTTTAGAACGGCTGAAATGCAAGTTATACATAAAGTTTACATCCACATTAATAATCGGAGCGCTTACAATGCGACTGACCAACTATAGTGATTATGCGCTGCGTTCATTAATATATTTGGCGACTAAGCCTGATCCGTACCTATTGGCGAATATTAGTGATATCGCCAATAGTTATAATATCTCTAAAAGTCATCTGACCAAAATTATTCACCAATTAGGGCAACTTGGCTATATCGATAGTGTGCGTGGCAAGAACGGTGGTATCCGCTTGGCTCGTGCCCCAAAAGACATTAATTTGGGAGTATTGATTAAACAGATTGAGCCAGATTTTAATTTGGTTGAGTGTTTTTCGACCGACTTACTAATCAATCCTAAGCCTGATGCTCATAGAGGTGCTGACAGCTCTGTTAGTAATCCTGTTAATGGTGATGAGGATAAAGCGATCGGCAAAGATTTATCCTTGACGCTTATTGATGAACAAGCAAGCGAGGCGGTCAAATCAGGCTGTGTTATCAGTCCTGTTTGTCAGCTAAAACAGGTGTTTTTTGAGGCATTGACCGCTTTTATTAACGTCCTTGAGCGTTATACATTGGCTGATATTATCAGTAATGAAGCAGAGCTTGCGGAGTTATTATTTTATAGAAATAGCTTTGTAAAATAAAAGCTTTATATATAAAGCTACTAAAAAAAGGCTGCCCCACTAGTAATAGTGTCGGCAGCCTTTTTTGTTATAAATTTCTAAAGCATCTAATCATTTTCAAGTTTAGGGCGGGCTTTTGCAATGGCTTTTAAGAGCGCTTTTTCGAACTCACCGTCTTTAAATGTGACCAAATAAGAATGTGCCGCGCAAAAGTTACGTACCTCGCGCCAGTCATGCGCCAAATTACTCGCCCAATCGCAATATTGCTTGCCAGCGTTTGGCTCATTTTTCAGCGCTTTTTTGGTCGTTGGATGCAGCAATAACTCAGGTAATACCGCTTCTAGTAATTTGGTTGGCGGACTCATAAAAGTATCGTCAACGTGCAAACTCTTACTGGCAGGATGGAACGCCAGTAGCGAGCCTGCATGAATCATCTCATTAGGCGCGATATAGTGAATGCCTTCAGACATAGAGAATTTTAGCTCAGGATAACGCTCAGCGACCGCCTCGCTTTCGACCAAATCGTCTGCCCATTGTATTGCAGGGATTTTTTTATGATGACGACTGCTGCCATAAAAAATCGCTTGCGGAAAGTCTTTGGCCATTTGTGCACAGTGAACAGTATGAAAGGGGTGGACATTGAGCACTGCTTCGACATCTTGCCCATTATTGGTTAGTATCATTACCTGATCGCGTACGTCACCCGTGAGCTCGTAGCTGTCCAAAAAAATAAAACGCCCTGATGCTAACTTTATAAGCGAGCATTGAGTGCCTATATTAATGACGCCACCTAAGCGGAATGTGCCGCGAATATTCCAAAACCCTGCGCCCAAATCATGTATTTTATCGGTCATTGATATTTTCCCCTAATTGTTATTTTCTGAGTATTTTGATCGTTAATAATGGCAATAGATAGTCCATGACTTATGATTATGGTTTTTTAAGGGCGCAAAGTCTGTAATGAAATGGATATAAGCAATCTAAATGGGTAAATATAGCAACGATTCATTAGATAATAGCCCTGAATATGGGGCGATTTAACAAAGGTCGCTATACACAATTTTTATAATCGTAAGCTGATATACGAGGGCTGCTGCCATAATTTTCGTTATTGCACAAAAACTTATCGAAGCGCATATCACCATTAATGTAACGATGCATCCAAGCAATGCCCGGTTTGCTCAGTAATTTCTCATTAAAGCGATAGCTTGGACAAAAGTGGCTACCGTTTTTTATCTCAATTTTCATTTTTGGCCCAGCAGCAGCATTATAAAAAGGACTGCTATATTTCTTATTGGAAGCAATACGGTCGTTCTGGCAGGTAATAAATAAAGCAGGTGTATTCATGTCGCCATAGTCTTTATCATGATAGGGCGTTTGCGGAATAATTGCGCGAACGCTACTGCGCTTGGTCGCTAGCTGCAGCGCACCACCACCGCCCATTGACCAACCGATCGCCCCCAAACGTTTGTTATCTATCTGAGCACCCACCGTACTGTCGCTAAGAATATGGTCGAGAGCGGCACTTAACTGCGTTGCTCGGCTATCTGGGTCATCATAAATAGAGTTGGTATCAATAGTTATAACCACAAACCCCCAGGATGCCAGACGCGGACCCCACCATTTAATAGACGCTTCATAAGACACGTAACCAGGAATTACTGCGATGCCGCCTAACAGGCCACAGTCGCCAGCATTGGTTGGATAATGAATGGTTCCGCCGCCAAAGCCATTTGCCAGCTGCCGAGGCACGGCTTTACTTGCCACAGCAAAAGGACCGTTATCGCGCGTATCTGACAACTCAGCCGCAGTAATGACACTATCAGAGATACATTTTGATGTAGTGGTTGAGGCTTCTTTGGTCGATAGGGTGACGGTTGACAGCTCTTTGATTGTTAGCTTTTCAATTGGGACTATTTGTTCTGTTGTGACCGCTGCCACATTCATAGAAAAAATCAGCGTGCCTGTAGCAGTAATTAATCTTAAATAAAAAAGGGTGTTCAACATGATAAATGGTCTGTTATATGATGGTTTCTTTTATGGGCTATGTTGTTTTAGAGCTTAAGTTGGTCTGTAGCTTCTGCTTTACAGTTGATAATATGAAAATATAAATTGGATAAGTCAACGTAAAACAATAGTAGGCAGTAATCTATTGGCTGTCAAAAATATCAGTTACCTCTAGAGTTTTAAACCTAGCATAGCTTTTTAGTCATAAGCGCTTTAATCATAAGTACTTTAAAAATAACTGGTTTCATAAAAGGCACTGCGAATAACACACCGAAACCTGAGTCTGGTATTTGGTGTGATAAAATCATCAATCACGCATAGTTTTACGGTAAGCCATGCGCTCTATTATTGCGATTTCAACTGCTATCGCTTCATTTCTATCACCCATGCCCTATATAGCCCCAGCTAAAAAAGGCGTCCAATATAGTCAGTGCTACTTTGAATAATAATATAAATAACAGTATAGATAACAACATCAATATTAATGGCAATGGCAATGGCGAAGATAACAGCGACATCAGCCGCCGTATGCAAGCACCCAATAAGCCAGTGCCATTTTATGCCCCCTCTTGGATATTGAAGCTCACGATTGGCTTGATTGGGATGTTTGCTTTTTTGCAGGTGTATTCTATTCAGGCTATTTTGCCGGTATTGATGGTGGATTTTTCGGCAACTGAGGTACAGGCAGGTATGATTGTCGGTGCTACCATATTGGCGATTGCGATTATGTCGCCATTTTTGGGCATGCTTTCGGATGCCGTGGGGCGCAAATTATTTATCGTGGGGGCGTTATTGTTTTTAGCGATACCCACTGCGTTAATCGCCCAAAGCCCAGATATTGGTTGGATGGGGATGTGGCGGTTTATGCAGGGATTGTCTGTACCGGGTATTACGGTGGTGACGATTGCTTATATCGGTGAAGAGTTTGAGGGACGTGCGGTCACTGAGCTGATGTCGTTTTATGTATCAGGTTCGGTACTTGGCGGCTTTATGGGGCGTTTTTTACTTGGGCACTTGCATGAGCTGATTGGTTGGCGGGCCGGATACTATGTGATGGCAGGTATGACGCTTGTTGGGGCGTTATGGGTGGGTAAAATGCTGCCATCCTCACGGCACTTTGTCGCCAATCCCAATTTTCGCTCAGCCATGCAGACGCTCGGCGAGCATTTAATCAACCGTTACGTCGTTACGTCCTGCTTGCTCGGTGCTTGCGTTCTGTTTTCTTTGGTAGGCTGTTTTACCTTTATCAATCTGCATCTTGCGGACACGCCTTATGCATTAAGCACGGGTGCGCTTGCCAATATTTTTGCCGTGTATTTAATTGGCGTTATTATTACGCCATTGTCGACGACGTTATTGCGCCGATTTGGTTCAGCGCGTACGGTTCGGGTAGCGGTGGTTATATCGATGCTCGGGGTGCTGCTAACATTGGTAACGCCGCTTTGGGGGATAGTGATAGGGCTTGCTGTCATGTCCACCGGCGTCTTTATTACCCAAGCTGCTACCATCAGCTATATCGCGGTCAATGTTAAAAAAGGACGTTCATTAGCCTCTGGCTTATATTATATGGGCTATTATGCTGGCGGCACGATGGGCGCGTGGCTATGTGGCATCGCTTATGCGCGTGGGCAATGGTCGCTGACAGTTTGGTTATTATTGTTTGTACAAATGCTTGCTTTATTAGTCGCTAGCATCGGCATGGTTAAAACAACTGCTCGTGCAAATTAATGCAGTTTTTGATACCGTAATTTTTAAGACAACACCTTTTTATTTTTATACCGCATCTTTTAGCACACTGTTTCCATAGCATAATAATTTAAGTATTTAAATGCGAATTAATGTACCTGTAGTCGTATACTACTTACGCAAGCACGCTTTACATAGCCTAGGTTTTTTCTTATTATCAACAGCATCTTATTAAGAAGGACGATAAGAATCATAACAACCTATAACTCCGTGTATACCGATAATAACAGTGAACGAGGCGATAAAAACGCTCTGTTTTTATGAGGTTCTCTAAGACCCACAAGAACCATTGAAACCCCCTTAAAACCATTCACAAGGAAGTCGAATTTATGTCAAATATTTATAATAGTGCGCCGTCAGCCTACGATTATCCACTAATCATCAAGCAACTGTTAAACCGTGCCAAAACGGTATCGCTCGAGCAAGAAGTTGTGTATGCAGATAAAAAGCGTTTCACTTATAAAGAGTTGTTTCAGCGTATCAATCGCTTAGCCAATGTCTTAGCAGGTTTAAATCTTGATGCGGGTGATGTGATTGCGGTCATGGATTGGGACAGTCATCGCTACTTAGAATCATACTTCGCCATACCAATGTCTGAGTATATCCTGCAAACTGTTAATATCCGTCTGTCGCCCGAAAAAATCCTGTATACCATCAATCATGCTAAGCCCAAAGTACTACTACTCAATTCTGAATTTGCGCCATTGGTGAAAGATTATCAGTTTGAAAACTCCAGCATTGAGCATATTATTTGGCTCGATGACAATGGGGTATCTTACGAAGGCGTCTTCGGTGGTAACCAAAACCGCGTTACAGGTGAGTATGAGGCATTGTTAGAGGCGGCCAATAGCGAATTTGATTTCCCAGATTTTGATGAAAACACCATTGCTACTACTTTTTATACTTCAGGCACGACCGGCGATCCAAAAGGTGTGTTCTTTAGCCATCGCCAATTGGTATTACATACCCTCACAGAGGCGGCGACATTGGGTATGCTTCCCAACAAGCAAGGCGTCAGTTACGGCGATGTTTATATGCCAATGACGCCGATGTTCCACGTTCATGCATGGGGCTTCCCTTTTACAGCCACTATGGTAGGGCTAAAGCAGGTCTATCCAGGTCGCTATGCGCCCGATGTGTTGATGGATTTGATTATCAATGAAAAGGTCAGTATCACCCATTGCGTACCAACTATTTTGCAAATGGTACTTAAAGAAGCGCAAGATCGCGAGGCCAGTTTTAATGGTCTAAAAATGATTATCGGTGGTTCTAAACTGACTGAAGGGCTAGCAAAAGCAGCGTTGGCGCAAGGTATTGAAGTTTATACTGGCTATGGTATGTCAGAGACGGCACCCCTTATTAGCTTGACAGAATTTAGTCTCGATGAGCCTGAGATGTCTGAAGAAGAAGATATTGCTCGCCGTTGTATGACTGGTAAGCCGGTGCTGATGGTCGATGCTCAAATATGGAATACCAACAATGAATCGGTTGGTACCGGTAAAGATCATACGGGCGAGTTGGTGCTGCGTGCCCCTTGGCTAACGCAGAGCTATCTAAAGAATGACGATGCGGGTAAAGAGCTGTGGGAAAATGGCTATATGCATACCCAAGATATCGCCTACATCCAACCTGATGGTTATATCAAAATCACCGATCGTCTAAAAGATGTCATCAAGTCAGGTGGCGAGTGGATATCATCATTAGAAATTGAGACGATTTTATCCTTGCATCCAGCGGTGGCTGATGTGTCAGTGATTGGCGTACGTGATAAGCAGTGGGGCGAGCGTCCGCTAGCTTTGATTGTGCTCAAACCTGCTTGCCAAGATACCAGCGCTGATGACATCAAAGCGATTGCTGAGCAGGCAGTAGAGCGCGGTATTATTCCTAAATATGGTGTGCCTAGTCAGTTTAAGTTTGTCGATGAGCTACCTAAAACCTCTGTTGGTAAACATGACAAAAAAGTTATGCGTGAGATGTATGGTAATCAGACTGAGGTGTAATGGTTTAGGGAGTGGTCGGCTTTTAAACATACTTACGCCTAGCAAAATATCGAATGGCTTACGTGCTTAATAGTTGACCTTTATCGTTCGCTCTGCTACATTTTAAACCGATACATAACGTATCGGTTTTTTAGTTCTGGCCGGGATAGCCAGTCTTATATTATGATATTATCGGATACATATATCGCATCACCCATCATTTATGCTAAGGACAGCTATTATGAGCGAGCAAACCGCCACTGCAGTGACCAACCAAACTTCAACCCAAACCTCTCAAGCGCCAACTAACAATCAAACCTTTGCTGATATTTATCGCTCCTCTATTGAAAATAAAGCGCAGTTTTGGGCAGAGCAAGCTAAGCGTATTTATTGGCATAAAGAGCCTGAGCAAATTCTTGATGACAGCAATTTGCCGTTTGCCAAATGGTACGTCGGCGGTGAAACCAATCTCTGCTATAACTGTGTCGATCGTCACCTTAAAGAACGCGCAGAGCAGGATGCTTTTATCTGGCTCTCATCTGAGATTAATCAAGAATTAATAGAAACCTTCCCCGCTGTGGTTGATGCGTTTAAAGATTTGGGCAATAACGTTGAGTTTTATACTGACTATACCAAGCGTCGCCTGACTTACAACGATCTTTATAAAGAAGTCAATTATTTCGCAGATGTGCTACAGCGTCACGGTATTAAGCAAGGCGATCGCGTCATTATCTATATGCCGATGATACTAGAAGCCGCTTACGCGATGTTAGCCTGCGCTCGTATTGGTGCGGTGCATTCAGTGGTGTTTGGTGGCTTTGCCGCGCATAATCTGGCTATTCGTATGGATGATGCCGAAGCAAAAATGGTGATTACCGTTGATGCCGGCCTACGTGGCGGTAAGGTCGTTAACTATAAGAGCCTTGTGAATCAAGGTATCGAGCAAGCAACGGTCAAGCCAGAGCATGTGCTAGTGGTCAATCGCGGTGTACTACCATTTGAGCCGCAAGCTATTGATGTGGATTATGCAACCCAGCGCCACATCAGCTGTGAAGCCAATGCCATTGTTGAACCAGTTTGGCTAGAATCTAACACGCCCTCTTATTTGCTTTATACCTCAGGTACCACTGGTACGCCAAAAGGCGTGCAACGCGATACGGGCGGTCATGCAGTGGCACTGACGACGTCGATGGATTATATCTACGATGGCAAGGCGGGCGAGACGTTTTGGGCAATATCAGATATCGGCTGGGCCGTTGGGCATTCTTATACCATTTATGCACCATTGCTCGCTGGCATGACCAGTATCATGTATGAAGGCTTACCGCATCGCCCAAATCCAGGTATCTGGTGGCGCATTGTCGAAGCCAATAAAGTGAATATCTTATTCACCGCACCGACCGGTGTACGTATGCTCAAAAAACAAGATGAGACTTGGATGACGCGCTATGATGTTTCAAGCGTCAAGTCGTTCTTTTTAGCAGGTGAGCCACTTGATGAGTCAACGGCCAATTGGCTGACTAAGCATTTAGGGGTGCCAATTTTAGATCATTACTGGCAGACAGAATCGGGTTGGCCGATTCTAAGTAATACGCCCAAGTTTAATCATAAACCTCACAAACAAGGCTCACCGGGATATCCCATGTATGGCTATGATGCGCATGTCATTAATGAAGAGACAGGCGAGCCTTGTGCTGCAGGTGAAAAAGGTCTGCTAGCGATTCGCGCACCTTTACCGCCGGGCTGTTTAACCACAGTATGGCGTAATGACGAGCGCTTTATTAGCAGTTATTTTGGTTTATTTGACGGCAAGCAATACTCGACCTCAGACTATGCCGTGAGTGACAAAGACGGCTATTTTTATATATTAGGACGTACCGATGATGTGATTAACGTTGCCGGTCATCGTATTGGGACGCAAGAGATTGAAGAGGCTATCAGCACCCATCCAGAAATGGCGGAGTGTGCGGTCGTCGGTATCCAAGATGAGTTAAAAGGCGAATTGCCCATCGCCTTCTGTGTGCTCAAAGATCATGAGCAAGTGGCAACGACAGAAAACCGCTTCCGCATTGAGCAGCAGGTCATTGGCGCGGTGGTCAAATCGCTTGGTGGTATTGCAAGGCCAGCGGCGATTTATTTCCCGCAAGCATTACCAAAGACGCGATCTGGTAAAATCTTACGCCGTGCTATTCGCGCTTTAGCAGAGGGTAATGAGACAGGTGATATGTCTACACTGGATAATCCAACAGCGATTGAGGCCATTAAACAATCTATGAAAGATTACTAAGCACATTTTTAGGTATATTTCAAAATAGCCTTTATCTAAAAAAGCTCATGAATGGTCATGGGCTTTTTTATTGTCGCCAATAACTTACCGGTAATGATAAAGAAATCTGACATTAACATTAACTTTGCTAAAAGCAACATAAAGAGCTTGACCCTAAAATTGTTTTATTGTTATAGTCAATAACGATACGAAACAAATCATTTTAAAATCATATTTGATTGCTAAAAACTTATTATTTTTAACATCTTTTACGCACACGAAGACACCGTCACACGGCAGTCCGGTAAACAAGATAAGGAAATCTTATGCACCACGTTCAGCAGCTCATCAATGGTCAATTTGTTGATTCTAATACTAGCGAATGGATTGATATTACCGATCCTGCCACGCAGGAAGTCATCGCTAAAGTTCCGCAAACCACCGATGATGAGATTAACCAAGCAGTCGCGGCCGCTCAAACGGCTTTTCAAACTTGGCGAAAAACGCCAATCACCACCCGCGCCCGTATCTTCTTAAGGTATCAAGCATTGATACGTGAACATATGGACGAGCTGGCAGAAATCTTAACGGCCGAGCAAGGCAAAACGATTGCTGATGCGCGCGGTGATGTATTTCGTGGCTTAGAAGTGGTTGAGCATGCCGCTGGTATTGCTAACTTGCAGATTGGTGATTTCGTTGAAAACGTCGCCTCAGGCGTTGATACTTACAGCATTTGGCAGCCACTTGGCGTCTGCGCAGGCATTACACCGTTTAACTTTCCAGCGATGATTCCGTTATGGATGTTCCCAATGGCGATTGCCACGGGCAACACCTTTATCCTTAAGCCTTCTGAACAAGATCCTATGGTCACTATGCGTTTGGTTGAGCTAGCCGTTGAAGCGGGTGTGCCTGAAGGCGTACTAAACGTGGTTCATGGTGGCAAGGCGACGGTTGATGCTATTTGTGATCACCCAGACATCAAAGCGGTTTCATTTGTTGGCTCTACCAATGTCGGTAAACACGTCTATGAGCGTGCTAGTAAATCGGGCAAACGCGCTCAGTGTATGATGGGCGCAAAAAATCACGGTGTTATCCTGCCAGATGCCAATAAAGAGCAAACGCTTAATCAGCTAGCGGGTGCTGCCTTTGGTGCTGCTGGGCAACGTTGTATGGCGCTGTCAGTCGTGGTACTAGTAGGTGCAGCAGGTGAGTGGATTGATGATATCAAAGCCAAAGCTGAAGGCTTGGTTGTATCAGCGGGTAAGCATGATAAAGATTTAGGTCCGCTGATTTCTCCTGCTGCAAAAGCTCGTGTTGAGCATTTGATTGGTACTGGTGTAGAAGAAGGGGCTAGTTTGATTCTTGATGGTCGCGGTATTACGGTTGAAGGTTATGAGAAGGGCAACTTTGTAGGACCTACTATCTTTGATAACGTCACTGCGGATATGCAAATTTATAAAGAAGAAATCTTTGGACCTGTACTGTGTATCATGCGTGCAGCCGACCTTGATGAAGCGATTGAGCTGCTAAATGCCAATCCACATGGTAATGGTACTGCTATATTCACTCAGTCAGGCGCAGCGGCGCATAAGTTCCAACAAGATATTCAGGTGGGTCAAATCGGTATCAATTTGCCGATTCCTGTGCCACTACCAATGTTCTCATTCTCAGGCTCGCGTGCCAGTAAACTTGGTGATCTCGGTCCTTATGGTAAGCAGGCTGTGCAATTCTATACTCAAACCAAGACTGTCACGGCGCGCTGGTTTGATGATGAGGCGAGCCGCGGGGTTAATACCACTATTTCAATTTAATCATTAATTCACTATATTAGCGGTGTAACGTCAATCTTGCTTACTATGTTTTTTAGACACTGATGCATGATTTTTTGATTGTCGTTATGCCGCCGCTATTATAAGTGACATTAAATTGACACTTTACCAAATTCTCTCCACCATATTTGCTTTTTAAGCACAAGGATGACCCTATGGATTTTTCACTGACCGAAGATCAAATTGCCTTTCGCCAAACTGCCAGACAGTTTGCCCAAAAAGAGCTAAGGCCGAATGCGGCTGAATGGGATCGCACCTCGCATTTCCCAGTCGATGTGATTAAAAAATCAGGCGAACTTGGCTTTTTGGGGCTATATACCAATCCAGAATATGATGGTTTGGGATTACCACGCTTAGACTCTGCTATGGTCTTTGAGGAACTGGCATGGGGTGATACGGCGGTTGCTGCCTATATGAGTATTCATAATATGGCTGGTTGGATGATCGGTGAGTATGGCAGCGATACTTTGTGTAAGAAGTATTTGCCCAATATGGTCAGCGGTGAGTGGCTTGGCAGCTATTGCTTAACTGAGCCGAACGCCGGTTCTGATGCTGCATCGTTACGTACCAAAGCTGACAAGCAAGGCGACCATTACGTACTCAATGGGGAAAAAACCTTTATTTCAGGCGCAGGCTCGACCGATGTCTTAGTAGTGATGGCTCGCACAGGTGGTGCAGGACCTAAAGGCATTTCAGCTTTTGTAGTAGACGCTGATAGCGCCGGTATCGAGTATGGGAAAAATGAGCATAAAATGGGCTGGAAAGCGCAGCCAACACGCACCATCAGCTTTAAAGATGTCAAAGTGCCAGCAGAAAATCTGATAGGTGAGGAAGGCCAAGGTTTTCGTATCGCTATGAAAGGTTTAGATGGCGGTCGTATTAATATCGGTATCTGTGCAGTGGGTACCGCGCAGTCTGCACTAGAAACAGCAACCAATTACGTGCAAGAACGCAGCCAATTTGGTAGCGCGATTGCCAGCTTACAATCAGTACAGTTTAAACTGGCCGATATGCTCACTCAAACCATTACTGCAAGGCAAATGCTGTATTTAGCAGCTAATAAAGTCGATAACAATGATGGGCAAGCATCCACCTACTGTGCTATGGCCAAGCGTCTTTCTACAGATCTTTGTTTTGATGTCGCTAATGAAGCTCTGCAACTACATGGTGGCTATGGCTATCTAAATGAGTATCCACTTGAGCGCCATGTGCGAGATTTGCGTGTTCATCAAATTTTAGAAGGCACCAATGAAATCATGCGCGTGATTGTCTCGCGTCAGCTGCTACAAGATGAGGCATTGAGTCAATTGCGTTGATTTTATAATGCTACTGTTTATATTTCGCTATGGTTTTCTATGGCTGTTTAATAACTTTACTTTTTAAGAAGCCGTATCAACTTCAAATAAAATAAAGGATTATTTATGACGGATTATACCAATCTTCAATTATCGATTGACGGTCATACTGCTACCGTGACATTGAACAACCCACCAGCTCATACATGGACGATGGAAAGTCTACCAGCGCTCAAGCAGCTGGTTTCTGACCTCAATGCGAATGATGATGTTTATGCCTTAATTATTTATGGCGATGGCGAGAAGTTCTTTTCAGCTGGTGCAGATTTAAATAATTTTGTAGATGGTGATAAAGGTCGTGCCATCAGCATGGCTATCGCTTTTGGTGAAGCGTTTGAAGCGCTATCAGCCTATCGCGGCGTTAGCATCGCGGTCATCAACGGTTATGCGATGGGTGGTGGACTTGAGTGCGCGCTGGCCTGTGATATCCGTATCGCAGAAGCGCATGCACAGATGGCATTGCCCGAGACAGGCGTTGGCTTATTGCCGTGCGCTGGTGGCACACAAAACCTGACTATGTTGGTTGGCGAAGGCTGGGCAAAGCGCATGATATTATGCGGTGAGCGCGTCGATGCTGATACCGCATTACGCATTGGTTTAGTCGAAGAAGTCACGGCAAAAGGTGGTGGTTTATTAGCGGCGCAAGCATTGGCGCAAAAAGTCGCTAAGCAGTCTCCTGTTGCCGTCACTTATTCTAAGCAGCTTATCCAAGCGGCAAGAAACACCCCGCCTGCACAAAACCTTATCCATGAGCGCGAAGCTTTTGTTAAGTTATTCGACACCAAAGACCAGCGTGAAGGCGTGCAAGCCTTCTTAGAGAAACGTAAACCCACTTGGCAAAATAAATAGGCAAAATTGCATCAGATTTCATTCTAATATTTTCCCTTTTAATCTTTGTAGGTCACTTTTATGACAGCAGCTATGACAGCGACGGATGACAATAATCAGAAAGCCGTAGAAAAAATCGCACAAGAAGCACCAGTATTGTTTCAAACTGAAACGACAGACTGTGGTCATCTCATTGGGATAATGACGTTGAATACACCAAAATCTCTCAATGCTTTAAGTGTGGAGATGTGTCAGTTATTATCCCAACAGCTAGAGCAGTGGGAAAGTGATGATCAGGTAGTGGCATTGGTGCTAAAAGGGGCAGGGGATAAAGCCTTTTGTGCTGGCGGTGATATCCGTAAACTCTATGACAGTATGTCAGAAACAGCACCGCTGCCAAACCCTTATGCGACAGAGTTTTTCGGTAGTGAGTACAATCTCTATCGACAGATGCACTTTTATCCTAAGCCACTCATCCTCTGGGGTGATGGCATTATTATGGGTGGCGGTATGGGGCTAATGGCTGGTTGTAGTCATCGTCTGGTCACTGAGCGCACCCGTTTTGCGATGCCTGAGATTACCATTGGACTGTTCCCTGATGCCTCTGGCAGTTGGTTTTTGCAGCGTATGCCAGCTAAAACAGGTTTGTTCTTGGGATTAACGGGTGCGATGTGTAATGGCAGTGACGCATTATTGGCCAATCTGGCAGAGTATGCCGTCGCCAGTGATGATTATGATGCCATCATCCAACGCCTAAAGCAGAGCGATTGGCAAGCCACAGCTGGTAGCCCAGATCAATGTCATAACAATAGCGCCCATAATATCGTGAGCCGCGCACTGGCAGCGCAACCAGTTGCTAAATTGCCTGCTAGTAAGCTTGCACAGCATTGGAGTGCTATCCAGCAGCTGATGAACAGCGGTGGCTTGGGTGACATTGATGCAATGCTACAAAGTGACGAGGCTATCGCAAAGTTAGATGAAGACTTTGCTAATGACAGTTGGACGCAGCGAGCCGTAGCAACTTATCGACATGGCTGCCCAGTGACTGCAGCGTTGACCTATGCGCTTTATCATAAAGTCACTGACTTATCGCTAGAGCAAGTTCTGTATTTAGAAACCAACGTGGCGGTACACTGTGCAGCCAATCCGGATTTCAAAGAAGGCGTACGTGCGCTACTGATTGATAAAGACCGTAATCCACAATGGTCACGTTCATTAACAGACTGCCTCAGTACAGAAGGGCAAGCATACATTCATCAGCATTTTGTGAATCCTTATGCTAAAGGTGAGCATCCCTTAGATAATTGGTTGGGTGATGAAGCATTAAGCAGTCAGTTGGTGCGCTAAGCGTCTTTAAATATCTATAAAGCAATACAAACAATTTCAATTAAATAAATCATGCAATAACTTATGTAGCAATACCTACATAAGCGATCATCAAGGAGTGATGAGATGGGTACAACGGGTTCAGTTTTAAGTAATAAAGAAACAAAGAATACGGTTACGACCAATAGCAATACTGCTAAGCCAAATATAGCCTTTATTGGGCTTGGCAATATGGGCGCACCGATGGCAGAGAACTTGTTAAAAGCAGGTTATACACTGTCTGTTTATGACTTATCTGCGGATGCGACCCAGCGCTTGCAGCAAGCAGGTGCCAGTGTGGCTGATAGTCCTAAAGATGCTGCAAGCAACGCTCAGGTCATCATTAGCATGTTGCCGGCTGGTAAGCACGTCCATTCTGTCTATTTAGGTGACAGCGGCGCTAATGGTTTGCTGGCAGTATTGCCTAAAGGTACATTGGTTATTGATAGCAGTACCATTGCTGCTGCTGATGCAAGATTGGTGGCAGAGGCAGCAAGTAAGCTTGGCATCGACTTCTTAGATGCACCAGTCTCCGGTGGTACAGGCGGTGCCATCGCTGGTACTTTAACCTTTATCGTTGGTGGTAGCGACGACGCATTTGCCAAAGCTGAGCCAATACTTGCCATTATGGGAAAAAATATCTTTCATGCAGGCGACCATGGTGCCGGACAAGTTGCAAAAATCTGTAACAATATGCTGTTAGGTATTTTAATGGCGGGTACGGCAGAAGCAATTAATCTGGGTGTCAAAAACGGTCTAGACCCTAAAGTGCTATCAGATATTATGCTACAAAGCTCAGGTCGTAACTGGACGCTAGAAGTCTATAACCCTTATCCGCAAGTGATGGAAAACGTTCCTTCTAGTAATGGCTATAAGGGCGGATTTATGAGTAAACTGATGCAAAAAGACCTTAACCTTGCGATGCAAACGGCTCAGGATACCAATGTTGAGACGCCAATGGGTGCTAAAGCAACGGAGCTCTATGAAGCTCATGCAGTAGAGAACGGCGATAAGGACTTCTCTAGTATTATTGCGCGTCATGATAGCTCGGTACTGTCTTAAAGTTCTAAGCACTTAATAATTGTTAATTAATTTTGAATGATAGTGCTTTAGTCAAATGTTGGAAGATTATTTCCATAGCACTATAAACAAGCATAAAAAAAGGTCTACGCTCTTATTATGGCGCAGACCTTTTTTTATGCTTAATTTTTTATGCTTAATAATGTTTTGGCTTGATGCCTCTTATGCTTGAGATTATATAGCCTCTAGTTTTGTAGCTCATAAACCAATGCTTGAATATCCTGCGCCGCTACTTGCAAGCGCGGTACATGTGTCAGTAGATCATCTAGCGATACGCGTATCGTAGGTGCATGCAAGTATAAAGACGCTAGATAGCGCGATTTCTTGTCCAATATTGGTACCGCTACCGCTACCATCTCAGAGATGAATTCTTCATTATCAATGCCAATACCTGTTTCAGCGATACGATCAAGCTCAGCATTTAAAGCATCAACATTGGTAATCGTATTTTTGGTAAATCTATCTAACGGTAGTCCTTGCAGTATTTTAGCGCGGCTAGTAGCCGGTAATTGGCTTAAATAAAGCTTGCCAGTAGCGGTACACCACATCGGTGATTTTGCGCCTACGGGGAGATAAATTTGTAAGGGTAGCGAGGTCTTAGCACGATTGGTATATATCATATCCATTTTATAAGGAATAGCAATACCACAAGTCTCTTGAATCTCATCAACCAATTTGTGCAAAATTATTTGCCGCTCATTGAAGAACTGACGCTGTTGCCAAAGCTCAACGCTCAAATTACGTACCCGCTTGCCAGGAATAATGCCACCGCCAATATCAACTGTGACAAACCCTTCATCAACCAGATTTTGAATCAATCGATGGATAGTTGGCTTTGGGATATCAAGCTTTTGCGACAGCTCAAGTGGAGAGAGGGGTTGAGAAGCATAAGACACCGCTTCAATGATCTCTAACACACGGGTAATCGACGATACTTTAGGCATATAAATGGCTCAATAAAAAGAATAAGTATAAAACAGAGAACAAACGAACATGGAATCAGTCAGTTAAAAGCCGATAAATATAAGGACTAAAAACAAATCTATTATTAAGTCTAATTTAGCATATTATAGCGCTCAGACAAGCTTATATCTCATTATATGTAAACACATTTATGCTCCATACACCGTTTATAGAATATCTGATGTTTAAGTAAGATTAGATACGTTCATTCACAAATGACAACAAACTGTAGTAATAAACTCTAGAAATGTAATTGAGTTAAGTGCTGATGTAGGTCATCATACTGACATGTTTTGTAATACCTTTACATGAGCGTTAAGCAATTCAATATTCATGTTTATACTGTTCAGTTGCTTTGAGAGCTTTGTGTAACAGGAAAGCGAAGTTTTGCGGGTTGGTGTAGCAATTATTACAATATCTATGCAATCTTTACACAACGGCAAATAAAAAGCGCATCCTTGGGGGTGACTTTTCGAGCCAAAATTGTTTTAATCTGCTCAACAAAATGGTTGTTTAAAAAAAGCTAAATTATCATTTTTTTACGGGCGAGTTATTTCACACTTTAGGAGAGTATTTTATGAAACTTATTAAATTAACAGCAATCTCTGCTGCTGTTTTAGCATCAAGTGCTGCATTAGCAGCTGAGCCAGTTATCGTTGTTGACGGTAATGACGCAGTTGTATACGAAGCTGAGCCAGTTGCTGTTGCTTATCAAGCAGAACCTGTTGCCGTTGCATATGAAGCAGAACCTGTTTCTTATGCATACAATCCTGACGCTGGTGTAGTACGTAACACGACTGGTGCAGTTGTTGGTGGTACTAAAGGTTTCTTTACTAAAGTAATCAACCCAGCATCTGTTAGTGCTGAAGTTGGTACTTTGGGTTATGGCGCTAACATCGGTTGGTCTCTAAACGAGAAAACTGAACTACAAGCTGGTTGGGCAGGTGGCGATGTTGCTGACCTATTAGGCGGTGACTTTGATGCTGGTGATGTAAACTACGACGTTGATTCTGATTTCAGCAACCCATACCTAGGCGTACAATTACGTCCTACTGGTAACTGGTTCACAATGGGTGCTGGTATCATCGTTCCTGATAACGATATTGATGTAACAGCTAATGCTGACGGTGGCTTCTTTAAGATTGATGGTCAGCAATATAATTCTGCTGAGGTAGGTACTCTTAAAGGTACGATGGAACATCGTAACAAGCTAGCACCTTATGCGACTATAGGCTTCCGCCCTAATATCACTAACAACTTCGGTTTATTTGGTGAGCTTGGTGCAGCCTATATGGGTAAGACTGATGCAACCGTACGTGCGACAGATCCTAATAGTGTAGTTAACTATATAGACGCAAACGGTACTAAGCTTACTACTACTGCGGGCAAAGTTGCTTCTAAAGCAGAAGGCGAACTAGAAGATAAAGATTGGTTAGAGTGGATGCCAATTGTTAAAGTTGGTGCAACTTACCGCTTCTAAGCTAATCACAGTCTAAGGACTGTTGTTAGAAGATAAGTAGTAAAAAAAACGATCCTGCAAAGGGTCGTTTTTTTTGTCTCAAATAAAGCCAGAATCTTTTGTTTTGATTAAATATTTTCTAATAAACAATCACTGTCTGCTGCTCAGGTAAGTAGGCAAGATGGTACTTGGTTTTATCATCCTCAAATACCAACAAAGGCAGTTTTTCTTTGATGCTGTTTATTAAGCAAGTCATGAGATGGGAGTAATCCATACCTAACCCTTGCGCAAGTTTATACTGATGAATCTTGATAAAACACTCTTTTATTTGCCATAATAACTTAGCAACAGTGTCACGTTGCATAATGCTTAGAGCTTGTAAGACAGTAAGTTCATTAGCATGATAAAATCGCTGTGCCACCCGCCATTCAACGCTATTAGTTTCTATGTCGATGCCTACCGAACGATGACAGCTGATAACAACTGCAACTTTATTATCTAATCCATCAAAATTTTTTTCTTCTTCATGTTGAGTAAGGGTGTTTTGACTACTAGCACCAGTATGACTAAAACACACAAAATATTGGCTGTTAACAAGTCGGTAGGGGAAGCTCGCGTCATCTAAATTATCGGTAATATCGAGCTTGTTAAGCAGGGATTGTAATAACAGTCTCACGCCAGCACGTTGTTGCTTGCGCTGATGATAAGCAGTTTTACGCGCTGATAGAGATGGGTTGGGAATATGATAGTGCCATGTAATACGGCATAGTTCATAGTTTTTGATGTTCAATAGGTTTACGTTAAATAATAAAGGCGAATTGCTGAATAAGTCCAAAGAATCTAGCGGGCACGGCGCAGTTACCTGAGCCGTTGCGCACCATGTCATAGGGTCAAGTTGACTGTATTGGATATTATGTAAATTTAAGGTTGGCATCATTTATATATATATAGTAACGACTAGAGGATTAAGGGTATCGAGAGATAGGGTTCTTTATGTTTTCAGATTGGTCACGGTCGAACATTATCATGACCTAAACGGTTTTTATAAATTCATCTTAGCGTAATAGAATGCAAAAAGCCCAGCAATCATATTGTTGGGCTTTTTAATACTAAGGAATTACTACTAATAAAGTCTTATTAAAAGTGATTAGTAAGACAATTCAGCACGGCGATTTTGTGCATAGGCTTCTTCAGTCGTACCAGCAGCAGCAGGACGCTCTTCACCATAGCTGATGACGCGGATGTTATTTACCGCAACACCTTGGGTTGCAAGATAATCACGTGCGGCTTGGGCACGGCGCTCACCTAGTGCGATGTTGTATTCACGGCTACCGCGCTCATCAGTGTGACCAGCAATCACAACACTGGCAGCTGGGTTTGAGCTCAATAGACTGGCATGTTGGTTTAATACGCCAGCCGCTTGTGAAGTGATTTCACTGCTATCAAAGGCAAAGTATACAACTGCTTGTAGATTCTCAGCACCAGCAATAACAGCATTTGAGTTACCGACGATAACTGCGCCGTTATAACCGGCCTGACCACCTGGGATACCTAGTGGGGCAACGACAACTTCTGAAGTTGCACGTTTGTTAGCACAGCCTGACGCTAGTACCACAGCGCTTGATAATACTGCTAGAGCAGCGATTTTTGAAAAACTAGTTGACATAACGAGCTCCTAAAATTTTAATGATATTTGTTGTTGTAAACTGCTTTTGGTAAAACTTAGGCAATTGCTGTCTATCATATACTAAATGTTACTTTATGTAAGTAGTATTACTGTAAATAATTCGAGAATTTACCTATATTTATCAGATATTTTACCAACGGTGCTTACCCCAACTCTCAGGGTTTGCCCAATAGTCAGCATTGAGCCAGTTTGGCAATTGCTTATAATCGTATAAATTAAACTGCCAAAGTGTGGCGGATATGGGTGGTGATGTCATTAATAAAGAGGGTGTAGTTCGATGAGTAATATCCTCTTCTAAAGATGGTTCGCTCAAAATATCAAATGGCGTCAATCCGTAAGCGCGCAAGTCTATTGCCTCATCAAGTACAATAAGTAAATGGGCTGCATAGATGTCCCGATAGCGCATGAGTAGAGGGACATACTGTTGCAGTAATTCTGCTGATAAGGTTGGCAACCAAAAACAGGCCAACTTATAGCGTTCAGGCAGCGTTTGTTGGGTAAGCTCGGTTAAAGTTACTATAGGCAACGCTGCCATTTCATCATTGTTTCCATCATTATTGTCATTGCTACTATCGAAACTATCAGAGCAGCTGCTTTGTATAATAGCGGTACTATCTGCCAGTTGGGCTTGTAAGTTTAAGCGTTCCTTTTTATCTGGTACGACCCACAATATTCCACCCTGATGATTATCGACAGAGGTTAGTTGCTCGCTTACTTCGTCACGGGTAGGCATGGCTAATGAAGGTAGTAGTGCGTCAATATAAGCACTTAATAATGGTAAAGTAATGTTTGAGGCATAAGTCGTCATAAAGTAGGTCGTTTAATTGGTGGTTAGATTATCAATGAGTCTATTAAATCATGTTGATACGGATTATCCAATAATTAACTAGGTCCAATCATTAACTGCTGTGATTGACGAAAGCGCTAGTGGTTCATAAATAAAAATGCTAACTGTTAATGCCGGCCATGACCATTACGTTAGCATAAATGATAAGCACGTTTTTACTCATCATCGCACTTGAAATTTCATACTTTAGGTCAATGTAGCTTAGACTATTAATGTAGCCAAGAGTTATTATCTATTTAATTTATTATCCTTTTTTCTATAAATGCCGTTATAAATATAATCCTCATAAAAATCAATAGGAATTCATATGTCCACCACTGAAACCGCTGCTCAAATTATCAATCCTGACATGCCAGATGTGCCACCATATGCCCCAAGCAAAATTTATTTAAAAGATTATAGAGCGCCAAGCTTTGATGTCGAAACCGTTGATTTGGATATTAAGCTATTTGATGACCATGCCATTGTAGATAGCACCTTGATGATGCAGCGTCAGGCCGATGGCGACTTGGTACTGTATGGCGAAGCGCTTGAGCTGATATCTATTAAGCTTAATGATGAGCCGCTTGCTAGTGATCGTTATACACAAGCTGAGGGCAAATTAACCATTACCGATGCTCCAGAAAATACAAGATTACAGCTACAAGTACGCATCCATCCGCATACCAATACGGCGCTCGAAGGCTTATATATCGCTGGTAGTGGTGATGATACGATGTTTGTCAGCCAGTGTGAGCCAGAGGGCTTTCGCAAGATTACATTTTATCCAGACCGTCCTGATGTGCTGGCGATATTTACCACACGCTTGGAAGCCGATAAGCGTTTTCCAACGCTATTGAGTAATGGTAATTTGCTCGAAGCGGGTGAAGTTGTGGATGCGCCTGAGCGTCATTATGCTATTTGGCAAGACCCAACCAATAAGCCAAGCTATCTGTTTGCTTGCGTCATCGCTGGTTTGGATGTATTGACTGACAGCTATACGACCAGTGAAGGGCGTGAGGTGATGCTTGAGCTATATGCTAAGTCTGAAGATATCGATAAATGTGCTGTCGGTATGCAAGCTTTGAAAGACTCGATGCAATGGGATGAGGTCAATTATGGCCGCGCTTATGATTTAGACCGTTATATGATTGTGGCCGTTAGTCAGTTTAATATGGGCGCGATGGAAAATAAGGGTCTGAATATTTTCAATACCGCTTGTGTCTTATCTAGCCCTGAGACAACCACAGATTCTCGTAGCTTTAGTGTCAAATCCATCATTGCCCATGAGTATTTTCATAACTGGACGGGTAATCGCATCACGTGCCGCGATTGGTTTCAGCTGTGTTTAAAAGAAGGCTTTACGGTTTATCGTGACCAATCGTTCTCAGCCGACCAGCAATCCAGTGCCGTCCAGCGTATCGATGATGTAGCGACCTTGCGTGCTCATCAGTTTGCTGAGGACGCAGGACCACTGGCGCACCCTGTACGCCCTGAGAGCTTCGTGGAGATTAATAACTTTTATACCACGACTGTTTATGAAAAGGGCGCTGAAATCGTCCGTATGATTGCCAATACCTTGGGGCCAGATAACTTCCGTAAAGGTACGGATGAGTATTTCCGTCGTTATGATGGCCAAGCGGTCACGGTTGAAGACTTTTTGTCAGCGCTTAGTATTACCGATAGCAAGATTGAAGACTTTATCGATTGGTATAGCCAACCCGGTACACCAGTGGTGTCTGGTCATCAGGATTATGATAGCGCTACGCAAACGTTAACGATTACTTTGAGTCAGCAAACCCGCCATGTCAGTGGCTTTGATGCGCCAAAACCACTGCCGATTCCAGTAGCGACAGCGTTATTTGATAAAGATTCTGGCGCTATCGTCACTGAGCGTATGCTGCTGCTCGATCAATCAAGCCAAACCTTTACCTTCGAGAATGTAGCGAGTGAGCCCGTGGTATCTTTGCTACGTGATTTTAGTGCGCCAGTACAGCTCAATTATGATTATCAAGATGAAGATTTGGCATTTTTACTAAAATATGAGGACAATGGTTTTAATCGCTGGCAAGTGACACAAATGCTGGTCAATCGTATTTTACTCCAAGGACACGGCGCGAAAAGCTGTCCGGACGTGTATTTGCAAGCAGTAGCGCAAACTTTACCTGAATTGGCTGCTACTGATGCGATGTTGGCGGTGCGTTTGCTGGATATTCCGTCAGCGCCAGAGTTGGCATCTGCCATTCATAAAGATTACGATCCAGAGTTGGTGAAAGCGCAGCGCGAAAGCTTATATCAGCAGCTGGCAGAGGCACTAAAAGATCAATGGTCTGAGCTTTATACACAGCTACCTATGCAGGCTTATGAAGATAGTGCTGCTGCTCGTGGTACGCGTGCCTTACGTAATGTGGTGTTAGATATGGCACTGACCGCCAATATTGCCGATGCAGCTGAATGGGCGCAGCAGCAATATGATAATGCCAGCTGTATGACAGAGCGCTTTGGCGCCTTAAAGGTAATGGTCAATCATCAACTGGCAAACGCTGATGAGTATTTGACGGACTTTTATAATCGCTTCCAAAATGATGATTTGGTCATAGATTTATGGTTCAGTGTGCAAGCATCTGCTGATATGGTCACGCCTGATACTATTAAATCCTTGCTTGCTCATAAAGACTTTGATTGGAATACACCCAATCGCGTACGCTCGGTCATCAGTGCCTTTACCTCGCAGCCAACGGTCTTATGGACAGCGGAAGGCTTAGATATTTATATTGCTGTGATTAAAAAGCTGGATGATGCCAATCCGGTGTTAGCATCGCGCCTATTACAAGTGCTGGCACGTTGGAATACACTAGCTGAACCACGTCGTCAAATGGCGTATGAGCAGTTGATTGAACTGCAAAAGCAGGCGACTTCTAAGCACGTAATTGAAAGCTTAAGCAGTGTTTTAGGTACGGAAAATGAGAGTGCGTAAGAGCAGTAATTTATAAGTAAAAAAGCCCGTCTGACAATATCTGTCAAACGGGCTTTTTATTGAGTGGTCAATAAGGATTCATTATGACCAATCGTTATTAACGATTCGGCAATACGTCTTTAACCATATCACGTAGATTGCGCATGGCAGTGACGGTACTATCCCAATCTAAGCAACCATCGGTGATAGATTTACCATATTCAAGCTGGCTCAAATCAGCGGTCAGCTTTTGATTGCCGCCTTTTAGATGGCTCTCTATCATCAGACCGATGATAGATTTATTACCGTTTTTAATCTGCTCGGCAACGTTTTGGATGACCATTGGTTGCAGATATGGGTCTTTACCCGAGTTGGCATGACTTGAGTCAATCATAATCTTACTATTGGTTTTGCCTTTTGCTAGCTCGTTTTCAACTTGCGCAACAGCCGTTTCATCATAGTTAGGCTTGCCATCACCACCGCGTAGTACTACGTGTGCATAAGGGTTGCCTTTTGATTTGATGATAGAAACTTTACCATCTGCTGATAAGCCGAGGAAGCTATGACCTTCTTTTACTGCTTGCATGGCATTCACAGCAACCGTCATACCACCATCGGTACCGTTTTTGAAACCAACTGGGCACGATAAGCCCGAGCTCATTTCACGATGAGTTTGGCTTTCAGTCGTACGCGCGCCAATCGCTGACCAGCTAATCAAATCCTGCATGTACTGCGGCGTATTCGGGTCTAACGCTTCAGTCGCACACGGCAGACCTTTTTCATTCAAATCAAGCAGTAGCTTACGGGCAGTACGCAGACCTTTTTCGATATCAAAGCTGTCGTTCATGTCAGGGTCGTTAATCATGCCTTTCCAGCCAACCGTGGTACGCGGCTTTTCAAAATAGACGCGCATCACAACAAAGATGCTGTCTTCAATCTCTTTGGCCAATACGGCTAAGCGATCGGCATATTCGTGGGCGGCTTTAATGTCATGAATAGAGCAAGGGCCAATAACCACAAATAGGCGCTTGTCTTTACCATCTAAGATATTTTGGATGGTATTGCGACCGTTTAGAACCGTGTTATAGGCGTCTTTCGACAAAGGTAGCTCAGACTTTAGCTCAGCGGGAGTGATTAAAGGAATGAATTTTTCAATATTCACGTCGTCAATATCTGCATTATGGGTAACTGGTGTTGTCATGATTATATATCGTCTAGCTGATTTATAGGGAGTTTCATTATGCGGACAAAAGCGCCGGTTGACAAGGGCAGTCGCGCAGTTAATTGACTGCTAACTGGAATGCTGAGGCTAAAACTTCGTTATCATTGCCAAGTCTGAGCGATGTGCTAAGCCTAATATGCGTTAAAGTGAGCGCTGATTTTGTCTGTGCAAATATTGGCTAATTTGGCTATTTGTAGCGCCGTCACGTATGATGAACTTGTAAACAGCCAAATGTAAGACTTATATTTAAAGCTTATAAATTGAGCTTAAGTCTTATAAATGCTACTAAGATAGCTTTTGATGGGCATCTTATAAGCGATTTCATATACTATATTTTATAATATCTATATTGTATTCTTTGTACTATTTTAACTGTGCTACTTTAGCGGCACTAACTTATATTGAGAGCTTGTCATGACAGATTCTGCTATGCCTCACCAACCTTCTGATTTGACGTCAGCGCTTGACGCCTATAATGCTTATGATGAAAGGCCTGACGTAACGGCTGCGCCATTGGTAATAGGTATCGTCGCTGGTGAAGTGTCAGGGGATAGTTTGGGTGCAGACTTTATGCAGCAAATGAATAACCTACGTGATGATATCATTTGGGTCGGTGTAGGCGGCGCAAAAATGCAAGCGCAAGGGCTGCGAAGTATTTTCCCGTTATCACGTTTGGCGGTGATGGGTTTGGTGGAAGTTATGGCGCAATTGCCCGATTTGCTTAAAGCTCGGCGTGAGTTATTAAGTGCCTTTAAAGCCGCTGATATTGATTGGTTTATCGGTATCGATGCCCCTGATTTCAATTTAAGAGTGGCTAAAAAATTAAAGCCGCAAGGGGTGTTCTGCGTACAATATGTCAGTCCCTCTATTTGGGCATGGCGTGAGTCGCGTATTCATAATATTAAAGCGGCAACCAATTTAGTCTTGTGTCTATTTCCGTTTGAGCTGCCAGTTTATGAGCGTCATAATCATCCAGCGATTTGTGTCGGTCATCCGCTATTACGCACTATTGATCAGACGTTGCTAGAGACACCCGTCAATCAGCGCCGTAGTGAATTGGTCTGGCATAATGACGGCTTACAGCAGTTTTTCATTGACCGCTTTGATCATGTCAGTCAGCTTATCTGTGTCATGCCAGGCTCCAGACGTGGTGAAATTACCGCCATCTTGCCATTGATGCTCGATGGCATTCAAAAGCTGATTTTATTGGACCCCAAGCTTTGCTTTATCATTCCAACGGTCGATCAAAATCATCAATATATTGTACAAGATGTCATTGATAAGCGCTCAGAGCAACTGCGAGCAGCGATTGTGGTGGTCTATGATGAAAGCCAGCCTGCGTTTAGTCAGCATGCGATGGCTGCATCAGACATGGTGATGCTAGCATCGGGTACAGCAACCCTGGAAGCCATGCTGCTTGAGCGTCCAATGGTGGTGATTTACCAGTTAAATCAGCTGACTTATCAGATTGCCAAGCGTTTGGTCAAAGTTCCTTATGTCGGCTTACCCAATATTTTGGCAGATAGCGCGATTGTGCCAGAGCTTATCCAGGAGCAGGCGAGTGGCGATAATATCTGTCGTACCGTGATGCGTCTGTTGCAGCCACGCGCGTATGCCGAGCAATTAAAAGCGCTCATTGATACCAAGCATTTATTACAACAACAGAGCAATCATGACCCTGCTAATAGCGTGATTGAGCAGTGGTTCTTACAAGACATTCATCAATCCCAAGCTCACTAAACCTAAGTAAACTAAACCCAAATTCACTAAGCATCAGTAAAGTAGCTCCAATATTGTTTGAACAACACTTCAATCTATTAATAAATAAGACATTACAATTTTATGAGTAACCCATCCTGCAGCGAAAATCCTTTTACGCCAATCAACCTTCTTATTGAGCAAGTAGATATTAAAGGACAGTATATTCAACTGACGGCACCGATACAGTTATCTGGTCAGTTAAATATTGCTGAACTATTGGCGCAATATCTGATAAATGAAGGGAGCGAAAAAGCACCTATACAAATTGGTGTGGATGAAGCAGGGCGTGGACCTCTGTTGGGAAGCGTCAATGTGGCGGCTGCGATACTACCTGCAACTTGGTCAGGGCTGATTGAGGCGCATCCACTCAGAGGCACGCCGTTATCTATATTGACGGATTCTAAGCAGCTGAGTGAAAAAAAACGCGACTTTCTTTATCCATTAGTACAGCAGCATGCAGTCGGGCACATCGTCGCTGATATACCCGCAGCGGTCATCGATCAAGTAAATATCCTGCAAGCAACGATGCTAGGTATGCGTTTATGCTCAGAGGTTTTAGTCAAGATGGTTGCCAAGCACCTTAATATGGTGCATGAAAAGCAGTTTGAGGTGTTGATTGATGGCAATCGCTGTCCAGATTTAGATTATGCAATCCTTGCTAAACTTGGTGTAAAAGAATCAGTAATTGACTGTCAAGCTTGGGTGAAAGGTGATGCACGTCATACCAGTATTGCCGCAGCCAGTATCTTAGCAAAAGTAAGCCGTGACAAAACCATGTATGCACTTGATGCTGAGCATCCTGAATTTGGCATTGCCAAGCATAAAGGCTATCCGACTCGCGCTCACATGGAGGCTATCGTAAAATATGGAGTATTAACCGCGCATAGACGTAGTTTTGCACCCGTTAGAAAAGCGCTCGAAAACGTAGCACATACCGAAAAGGACAAGAGGTAGGTTGTTAAAATTTTAGTAGAATAGCCTAAGTAAAAATTTGCTATCATTTAAATATAAAAACCACCTATTTATTTTAAATAGGTGGTTTTTATTTCATCGTTCAATAGTAAGAATGTCTTAAAGCTGAAGAAATACTTAAAAAGACGAGTTCGGCTGCTCCAAGAAAGCTTCTTCTTCGTCAGTGGATTCACGATCTAAGATGTCATTACGATGTGGGTAACGGCCAAATTTTTCAATAATGTCCTTATGGCGATGCTCGAATTCTAACGTGTTGGCATCATTTAATTGTTCAAACAGAGGTAGGTAGCGTTTATGAATCATCGCTGATTCAGAATGCATAAAAGGCATGATAATAAATTTACGCCACTGCGTCGGTAGTTTATCAAAATGCGGCTGCCCAATAGCTTCTTGTGCCAATGCTACGGCCATGCTGTCTTGCGCAAAGGCATCCGCTTGACCACGACATAAATTACGTGAAAATTGATCTAAGACAATAATTTCTGCCAATCTTCCTGCCAAAGAAGTGAGAGAGCTGTTGCTATCGGCTGGCGCATTTGCGATTCGCCAAGTCACGCATTCCCCTTGTTTTGCTGCTTGCCAAATCTTGCCAAATTTAACATCTATCTGTTTATCAAAGTCCTCATTTTTTTCAAACCAATATGGCTCATTGTCTTCATTGAACCAAAAATCCAATACGGCACGTGCATCCGAATCGAGATGGTCTAAATTTATACTTTTTGGATCGAGGGGCGATGAATTGACATGGCTTTTTGAGGTGGAATAATCGGTTGAGAGTGACATAAGCTATTCTAATTATGATGAATTTAGTCTACTATAGCGCACTTATTTGGCCCTGTCATTTGGCCTTGTCACAATGTGTGATAACGTGTCATAACTGTATCAAAGTACGCCATTAAGCTATCGTTAGCATTAAGCTATTATCGCCGTATATTGTTAAAGCTATTAGGTTATCTCTTATGAAATCAACACAAGCTATCTCTCCTGTCGCCCTGAAAACACCTTATTACTTGCTTGATGAAGCGGCGATTGTCGCAAATATGCAGATTATCGCTCGTCTATGTGAATTGTCGGGCGCCAAGGCCTTACTCGCCCTCAAATGTTTTGCGACTTGGGGTGTATTTGATGTCATGGAACCCTATTTGCATGGTACAACCTCGTCTTCATTAAATGAAGTGCGTCTAGGTTATGAAACCTTTGGCAATAATAATGCTAACAACGAAGATAAAAAAGAAACCCATGCATACAGCGTTGCTTATAGCGTCGATGAAATCGACGAAGTATTAAGCTATGCGGATAAAATTATCTTTAACTCTATCTCACAGTTGTATGCTTTTAAAGATAAGGCTGCTGCTCAGAATATTCCAGTAGGGCTACGTTTAAATCCCAAGACCAGCAATTCATCTTTTATTATTGCTGATCCTGCGCGTCCTTTTAGCCGCCTTGGAGAGCATGATAAAGATAAGATTGCCGCGGTATTAAATGACATTAGCGGGGTAATGATTCATAACAACTGTGAAAACGATAGTTTTGAGGCGTTTAGCGCAAGCTTGGCGGATATCGAGAACAGATTCGGTGATATTTTAGCGCAACTTGAGTGGGTAAGTTTGGGCGGTGGTATTCACTTTATTGCGCCTGATTATCCGTTAGAAAAACTTGCTGAGAGATTAAAAGGCTTTAGCGAAAAATATGGTGTACAAGTCTATCTTGAGCCGGGTGAGGCGAGCATTCATGGCGCTGGGTCATTGGTGACGACGGTATTAGATACCATGCACAATGAAAAAAACCTAGCTGTAGTAGATTCATCAATTGAAGCGCATATGCTGGATTTGCTAATTTACCGTGAGTCAGCGCCGATAGTAGCTGTTAATAGTGATTTAATTAATATTGCCTCTCTTGATATCGACCCTACTAATATCGCACCCATCAGCGAGAACGCTAAATCAGCTGATAATACGATTATCTATGGTCGTTCTTGTTTGGCAGGCGATATCTTTGGTGAATATATCTTGCCAAATAATCTAAAAATAGGTGACACCGTGACCTTTGGCAATGCTGCAGGATATACCATGGTGAAGAAAAACTGGTTTAACGGCGTTAATATGCCAGCGATTGTTATCCGTCGTTTAGATGGCAGTATCGATATCCAGCGCGAGTTCGATTATCAAGATTACAAAGAAAGCTTGTCATAACACTATTATGCTCGGGATTATTAAATGACACTGCCAAACAACTATCTAGAAATGAGGATTGTTCTCGAATTTTCTAAGTTATGTTGTAATTTTTGCCGAAAAGTAAGTAAAGATTGTTATAATTGCCATTGGCAAATGCAGTAAGGTTTGTCTAACGGGTGCGTGGGTTTTCCTCGGTCTTCCTTTTTAATTCACGCATATCATTCACTCGTTTCTGTTTTGCATAGCCAATATCAATGGTATCGACAGGGGCACAAAGGAGGATTGTTCTTTGAACACAAACCAACAAGCTAAACCAAGCAAAAAAGATGTACTTATCATTGGTGCAGGCGGTGTCGCCCAAGTGGTCGCGCATAAATGTGCGATGCATAACGACGTACTTGGCGAGATTCATATTGCCTCCCGTACTCAAGATAAATGCGATGCCATTGCCCAAAGCGTAATAGAAAAAAATAGCTTTAAGCAGCCTGCGGTATTACATACGCATCAAGTTGATGCGTTGGATACCCAAGCGCTGATACAGCTGATCCAAGACACGGGTATTCAGATCGTGATCAATGTCGGTTCGGCATTTGTGAATATGACCGTATTAGAAGCCTGTATTGAGACTGGTGTGGCATATATCGATACTGCTATTCATGAAGATCCTCGCAAGATTTGTGAAACGCCGCCATGGTATGACAATTATGAATGGAAGCGTAAACAGCGCTGTGCGGACAATAATGTCACGGCAATTTTGGGTGCAGGATTTGATCCCGGTATGGTCAACGCCTATGCGCGTCTTGGCTATGACATGATGGATGCAGGCTCGGTGACTGATGTCGATATTATTGATATCAATGCGGGCAGCCACGGTAAATACTTCGCTACCAACTTTGATCCTGAGATTAACTTCCGTGAATTCACCGGTACTGTCTACTCTTGGCAGGACAGCAAGTGGCAATCGAACAAGATGTTTGAAGTGAAGCGTACTGACGATCTACCTGTTGTTGGCGTGCAAAATAGCTATTTAAGTGGTCATGACGAGATTCATTCCTTATCAGCCAATTTAGATGTGCCTAATATTCGTTTTTGGATGGGTTTTGGTGAGCATTATATTAATGTCTTCACTGTGCTAAAAAACCTAGGTCTATTGTCCGAGCAGCCGGTGATGACTGCTGAAGGACAAGAAGTGATTCCGCTAAAAGTGGTGAAAGCGGTACTACCAGATCCAAGCTCGCTTGCGCCAGATTATACGGGTAAGACCTGCATCGGTGATAAGGTTAAAGGAAAAATCGACGGCGTTGATAGCGAGGTATTTATCTACAATATCTCAGATCATAAAGATGCTTATAACGAAGTTGGTAGCCAAGGTATCTCTTATACCGCAGGCGTGCCACCTGTTGCCGCTGCGATACTGGTCGCGACTGGTGAGTGGGATGCTGGCAAGATGGTTAACGTTGAAGAGCTTGATGCCAAACCGTTTATCAATCTATTGAATAAAATTGGTTTGCCAACGCGTATCAAAGATAGCGAAGGCGATAGAGCGCTTGAGTTTGATATTTAATCAGTAAGTTTATGCAATAAAAAAGCTCATCTTTTATAGATGGGCTTTTTTATTTTTGGGTTTTTACATTAATTTTACGAGGAGTTAGTGGGGCTAATCCATAGATAGTCGATTCAATCTAAAAATTACGCCTGTAGCAGTTCATGAAAGCTAATCAATACATTACGCATCACTAGGATTATAATTTCTCAACGCCGCAATACGGTCATCAAGCGTCGGATGTGAGCGGAAAAAGTTAGCTATACTAAAGCCTGTAGACTGTCCTGATGAAATAGCAAAAGCTTTCATGCTCTCTGGCATTTGGTCTGGACGCTGCTCAGAAGGACGCAAGGCATCAAGCGCACTAATCATCTTGTCTTTGCTGGCAAGCTTGGCACCCATCTCATCGGCACGGAATTCACGTAGGCGAGAGAACCACATAACGATGGCAGACGCCAAAAATCCAAGCAAAATATCCATCACCATACTCGTTACAAAGTAACCAACACCTGGGCCATCGCTGGTATTCTTAAAAACAGTCCGATCAACGAAGCTACCAATAATACGCGCAAAGAACATCACAAAAGCGTTTACCACACCTTGAATGAGCGCCAGTGTGACCATGTCGCCATTTGCTACATGACCAATCTCATGAGCAAGCACCGCTTCCACTTCATCGGGTGTCATACTTTGCAGTAAGCCAGATGACACGCCAACCAACGCTTTGTTTTTATTCCAGCCCGTTGCAAATGCGTTTGGCTGAGAGTTATTAAAAATTCCCACTTCTGGCATTCCAATATTCACCGCTCGCGCCTGTTTGGCGACCGTATCTACAAGCCATTTTTCGGTGGCATTGCTTGGCGCTTCAATAACCACCGTTCCCGTTGATCTTTTGGCCATCCACTTCGAGATGAATAGTGATACCATCGAACCAACCATGCCGTATATACCGCACATAATGGCAAGACTGGTGTAATTTAACCCACCTACCGTGTGTACGCCACCAACCCCAAAAAATCTGGATAAAATACCAAACACGATGCTAAATACCACAATCACCGCTAAGTTGGTTAATAAGAACAATCCAATACGCATCATGACACTAGTTTCCTAATTTAAAGACAACATCAAGGCATAATCCTCTATGAGGTATTATATTTTTATATATGTTTTAGTTTTATATAAATGGCGTTATTTTGATAAATAACAATCCCAGTTAACAGTCTAAATACAGTGGCATAATTAGAAAGTAAAGAATAATAAATAAATGATAAAGCCATCTAAAAATTAAACATAATAGCTTTGTGACTGTTTAAGTAGTGAAGAGATAAAAGTAGAAAAATTAAAACAAAAACAGTTAGCAGGTATAATCGATAGTGAACAGTTCAGATTTATTATTTAACCATCCATAAGGTCTAATTATGAATTCTCTAGAGCTAAAAATACCCCCTGTCGCCCAAGTCATTATTACCGCCGCTGCTATGTATGGTGTATCTAAAATTGCTCCTGCTCTGAAGTTTTCGCTCGGCGGCTCAACTGCGCTGGGCATTGGCTTAGGTATTGTAGGATTGAGCAGTGGTATCATGGGCGTGACACAATTTAAAAAAGCGCAGACCACACCCAACCCGCAAGCACTTGAGAAAGTATCCAGCTTGGTGACCGGCGGTATTTACAAATATACTCGCAATCCTATGTATGTGGGATTGGTGCTTATTTTATTAGGTTGGGCGTTCTATTTGTCTCACTTTCTTGCGTTTGTGTTGTTACCTATTTTCATACTTTATATGACACGTTTTCAAATCCAGCCAGAAGAGAGGATGCTGGCACGAAAGTTCAGCAAGCATTATCACGCATACCTAAAAAAGGTGCGCCGTTGGATTTGAGGTATAGTAAGTAAAGATGTTTATGATAGATTGATTAACGATAAAATCAGGGAGATGATTTATGGAAATGAAGAATATACCTTTTGGGATTACCGATTGGGCCACAGTAGAAGCAGTGGAAGTCAAAGGTGAAACTGGCACAGGGTATTGGAAGACTCGTGAATTTAACACTATCAATGTACATATGGTTGAGTATTCTGCAGGCTATCTTGCCGATCACTGGTGCGATAAAGGGCATATTTTATTCTGTGTTGAAGGCGAGCTGAACACAGAGTTAAAGGATGGTCGTACTTTTACCTTAACAGCGGGCATGACTTATCAAGTAGCGGACCATACGATTGCGCATCGTTCGTCAACGAAGATAGGGGCTAAGCTATTTATTGTTGATTGATATTGCCCATAAAACCATAAAAAATAAAAATAGAAACGAGAATATAACATGCAACTAGAAATCAATGTCGTCGATGCCTTCACTGACATCATTTTTAAAGGCAATTCAGCAGCAGTTATTATTACGGAAAATTGGTTGTCTGATGACTTGATGCAATCTATCGCTTTTGAAAACAATTTATCTGAGACGGCCTTTATTGTTCTTGATGATGACGGCATTTATCATATCCGCTGGTTTTCACCATTCACTGAGATTGCGTTTTGCGGGCATGCGACTTTGGCCTCTGCCTTTGTCTTATTTAAGAAAAACCCTAATGTAGAATTTATCAAATTTTCTGCTGAAGCCGTTGGGATTTTAACCATCGTGCAAACAGAGGCTGGCAAGATACAAATGGATTTTCCCAATACTAAGCCTGAGAGAGTCGATGACATCCCTAGCAGTTTGCTAGCAGGGTTGTCTATCGTACCAGTCGAGGTCTATAAAAATACCCAAGCGTATTTTGTAATCTATGATTCGGAGTCTGATGTATTGACGGTTGAGCGTGATAACGAACAGCTTAAACAGCTTGCGCCATTAAATGTGGTAGTGACTTGTCAGGCTAAATCTGCTGATTATAAAAAATACGATTTTATTTCACGTTATTTTTGGCCAGCCAATGGGGGCGATGAAGATCCAGTAACTGGTTCAGTTCATACGGGGCTCGCACCATTGTGGGCTGAGCGTCTAGGTAAAAATAACTTGGTCGCTTATCAAGCATCACGTCGCGGCGGGGTTTTAGACTGTACGGTCGCCGGTGACAGAGTCATTATTTCTGGTCATGCCGTGCAGTATATGACAGGATTTATCACCGTTGAGGAGCCGTTGGTTTGACTGAATTAAAAACCGTTGGTCTGTTTGCGCTCACCGCATTGGCAGAGATTGCGGGTTGCTATCTGCCTTATTTATGGCTGCGAGAAGGTAAGTCGATTTGGCTGCTTGTTCCTGGCGCCTTAAGTTTGCTTGCTTTCGTTTGGTTATTGTCTTTACATCCTACCGCAGCCGGTCGGGTTTATGCCGCTTATGGCGGTGTCTATATATCGATGGCAATTCTATGGTTATGGACGGTGAATGGTATCAGGCCAACCACGTGGGATATATTGGGTTCGGCTGTTGCACTGTTAGGGATGGCGATTATTATGTTTGCGCCACGTAGTACTTAGCATAAAGGCAGTGCCTAGCATAAAAAATGCCAATCTAACCGTGAGGCTTGATTGGCATTTTTTCAATTAGTTTATTGATGTACTTAATATTAATGTTTACCCAAGATACTGCCATTGTCATCTTTTTTGGATTGTTTCGCCGCTTTCTTCTCTTTTGCCGTTAATAGCGGTTTCTTTTTAACGTTCTTTTTACTGTCTTGACCTTTACTCATGGTATTTTCCTCTTGAGATAAGCCGTAATGCCTTTGAAGCCAGAATAAACAGACTCAAAGGTTAGGTTAATACTGATGACGCAAATTGTGCGTACTGCAATGAGTATAGGCTTAAGGGGTCGCAATAGATAGCGCAAGCACAATTCACCTACGATTCGATGCAAGCATACCTTTTTTTAATGCTGCCTTTCAAAACGGTATTTGATAAATAGGTTTCATAAGTAGAAGTTGGCTGCCGTGGATTCATTTAGTCAATATTGCTATTAATAAGTGCTTACTTACGGATACATCACGATTTGCTATAATGAGCCACAAGCCGATAAATAGTAGCGGCAAACTTTTATAATATTCATATTTAGCACTAAGATGCTTACTGTTTGGGTTGATTATTATGCGTATCCGTAAACTTTTTAAATTTGAAAATGCGCATATCGTGCGTAATTGTAGCTCTGAGCGCTGCAAACATTCCATCCATGGTCATAGCTATCAGATCGAATTGATCCTTGAAGCTAAGCGCTTAGATCATGGGCAGATGGTTTATGATTTTGGCTTATTAAAATCCTCTATCAAAGACATTATCGATAGCTTTGATCATGCGATTTGCTTTTGGAACAAAGACGACCCTGAATATATTGCTGCCTGTAAAAAATTCAGTGCACGATGGATAAGTTTGCCAGTATCGCCATCAGCAGAGCAGTTCTCTCGTGTCATATTCTTTTGGGCGCAAGAGATTTTGCAGCAAACGCAAATGCAAAACGGTGAGGCAGACGTTAGTGTTTACTCGGTGATTGCACATGAAACTGCAACGGGATATGCTCAGTGTTTTGCAGATGATGTGGCCAACGAGCAAATGGGTATACTTAATTTAGATGAATTTGAGTTTAGCGAGCAAGTTTGTGCTGAGTGGCACGATCCTGAACTATATGCCAAATTGATTCGTGGCGAGAGCTTCATTAATCCTTCAGTGACGATGCAGGTACAGACTGATGTCTAATAATGACCCCATAAAACCAGACTCACACTCGAAAAGACTCACATTGCATACAGAGGCGGACACTAAGCGGTTAGCTGAGCAACTAGCGACTTTATCATTATCAGGTAGTGTCTGGCTGGCGGGTGATTTGGGTGCCGGTAAAACCACCTTGACTCGCTATTGGTTGCAAGCATTGGGTCATAGTGGTGCAGTGAAAAGTCCAACTTATACCTTGGTCGAACCTTATAGCATCGAGCAAAATGATGGGTCAACAAATCCGGTTTATCATGCTGATTTATATCGTCTGCAAGATCCAGAAGAGCTGTCTTTTATCGGATTTGATGAGTATCTGGATGAGCCAAACGCGTTGGTTATCATCGAATGGGCTAGCCGCGCAGACACCTACTTACCGCCACCTGCTATGTTTATCGATATGACGCAAGACAAGAGCAGTGACAAAAATGCCGAGGCTCGTCAAGTTGAGCTGCGACTATCCAAGGCAGGACAAGCGCAAGGCTTAGATTTATCTTCTCTTAAGATTTAGTTTACACCCAATACCTGTACTCGATGTCAGTTATAAACATCCGCCCGCATCACTTATCAACACGCAAAACAACGATACCTCTTAATGCCACAAATGCCCGACAATCATTCTAATACTCGTATCAAAAAATTATCACCACTGCTTATCAATCAATTGGCAGCAGGTGAGGTGGTGACGCGTCCATCAGCAGTGGTTAAAGAGCTACTGGAAAATGCGCTTGATGCTGGTGCTACCGATATTGAGATACATATTACTCAAGGCGGTATGGGTATGATTGAAGTGGTGGACAATGGTATGGGCATCCATCCCGATGATATGGTCATGGCGATTACCCGCCATGCGACCAGCAAAGTCGCGGATGTGGCTAATTTGCACGGTATTACGACGTTAGGCTTTCGCGGTGAGGCGTTGGCAGCGACAGCAGCTGTTTCGCGTTTGACCTTAACCAGCAGTCATGATGACACTGGTATAGGCCGTCAGTTGCAAGTTGCTGGTATACTGGATGGTGTACCAAAGTTGATACCGGTTGTGCATCATCGTGGTACGACCATTACCGTTAAGGATTTATATTTTAATGTACCAGCACGTCGTGGCAACTTGAAATCTATTGCGACGGAGTTTGGTCATATTGAAACGATTGTCCGCGAAGTGGCTTTGGCGCGAGCAGATGTGGCGCTGACGCTCTTTCATGATAATAAAAAGCGGCTAACACTGTCTTCAAGTTCCATACATTCAAATAATGGATCTGCAAATAATAGTTCTGTAGACGCTAATGAAAGTCGCCATGCTCATATTAATCGTCTGCCGTTATCACGTCTTGAACAAGCAACTGGGTCATCATTAGCAGATAAGGCGTTAGAGATAGCAATAGATCTCACCAGTCTAGTTCACCAACCTAGAGCGTATGCTAGTAATAGCTTTAACGATCAGGCAGGCATTAATGGTTGGTTATGGCCCATCACTGATTCTCAGAATGCGTTACCAAAGTTAATCTATGTAAATGGCAGGCTAGTAAAAGAGGCGTTAATTAGCAATCAGCTACGCCAACTCGCTCAAAGCGCTCATTTGGCAGGCATTGGTTATGCACTTTATTTTGATTTGCCTACCCAGTGGCTCAATATCAATGTACACCCCTCTAAACAGCGCATTAAAATCAGCTCACTTAACAACATCATGGCGCACTTGAGTCATGCAATTCAGTCAAAGCTTAAAAACATCTCTGCAAAAGAGAGAATGGCTAAAAACGCTACACCACTTATAGAAAATAATAATGCCATAAACGCCAATTCTATTATTAATACGCCTATAAACGAGCAAGCATTAAATACAGATTTGGCGGGAAAACCTTATGAAAGTACTATGTTGCTGCAAAACAGAAAGCCAGATAGACAGGTACGCGAAGCTAAGCAGTCTTATCAATTATCAGAAAGTACGTCTGACACTCAATCCTTAACAAACACCGCTCATATTCCAAATGACAGATTAATACAAGTTGCACCTTTACCATATTGTTTGGATATTATTTGTTTAGATGCTATTAAACACTTAGATGGTTTAGCGCTCGATTCTGCTGTGATGAAAAGCATAGGTGATAATATACTACCTTGGTTACTGTTCTATAGTGAAAGTAAGTTTTCGGTTATTAGCGCCGAGGTTTGGCAGTCGCAGCTGAATCTATTGTTTGATTCAGAGTCGGTTAGGCAAAATGGCGCTCAAAAAGCTGCTGCTCAGAAAAATGGTTTGCCTGTCCATGCTAGTGATGTTAACGAACAACTTGCGGCTTTAAGCATTCAAATGTCTGCACAAGATGTTTTGGCATTTAAGACAGATCTTGAAGGCTTACTCACTAAGCATGCTATCAAATCTATTAACAGCAGTCGATTGGCTGTATTGATGCTGTCGTCTGGACCTGAGTAAGCACATCAGTAACGATATAAGAAAATATAATAAGCACACGTAACAATCTAAATAGCTAAACTCCGTTTTTGCTAATGACAACATAATTGATAAAGGCAACCCTATGCGACTTTCGTCTGATAGCTCATCTTATAGCCTAAATCCCAAGTTAGCGGATAATAGCGTCGTATGTCTGATGGCACCGACAGCGAGTGGAAAAACTGCTCTGGCTTATGAGTTATACGATACGGGACGTTATGAGTTAATCTCGGTTGATTCGGCGCTGATATATCGCGATATGAATATCGGTACAGCGAAGCCAACAGCTACTGAGCTGGCACGCTATCCGCACCATTTAGTCGATATCATTGACCCCATGCAGAGCTATAGCGTTGCTGAATTTGTGAATGATGTTGCCCGTTTGATTGATAGCTGTCACGAGAATGGAAAAATACCCTTGCTGGTAGGTGGCACCATGATGTATTACATGGCGCTACTTGACGGACTATCTCCAGTACCGGATAGTGATGATGGTGTTCGCGCGCGCGTTGAGCAGTGGCGGCAAGAGGAAGGTATTAGTTCACTTTATGACTATTTGGGTAAAATTGATCCGATAAGTCACCAGCGTCTTAATGCGACTGATACTCAGCGTATTACTCGAGCACTTGAAGTCTATCTACAAACCAATATACCTATAAGTGACTGGCAAAAAAAGCCAAAAAAGGCGTTGGCTCATAGCCCTAACCAGCAGTGGCATGCATTGGCGGTGATGCCCGATCGCTCATGGTTGCATAAGCGTATCGAGCAACGTTTGGACATCATGTGGAATGAAGGTCTAGTGAATGAAGTGATAGGATTGCTTGAGCAGTATCCCCTAACGCCGAACTTGCCATCTATGCGCTGTGTTGGTTATCGGCAAGTATTGGAATACCTGGTCCATATCAACCATTCGATATTCGAACAGCCGCATTTGGATAAAGCGCAGTTTTATGAGGCTTTTGGTGAAATAGATACTTCGATAAATGAAAAAGAAAAGCCACAGAGAATAGCCGAGTTACCCATCCAATCGTCCGAGCACGCTACACAGACTCAGGCGCTTGCTTGTCAGCAAATGCAAAATAAGGCATTATATGCGACAAGGCAGCTAGCAAAGCGTCAGTACACGTGGCTGCGCAAGGTTATGCAGTTATCCGATACTTTAGCAACCCCATCAACGATAAGGCCCTCATCTATTGATGTGAATAATCCTGCTTCTGATAAGATGATACTACACTCATTCACCACGATGGAGCAGGTACGAGATTATTTATACTAATTTTCTCTAATAGCGCCCATATAAAGGTCTTATAGAAGTTATTAATAAAGACAAGCTAAATGGTTTGTTTTTGAAGGGTATTAGAAATACAAGGCGGTAATAAAGAGTTAGAAGAAAATAGTAAAGTAGTCACAATTAATTTCAATATACAAAACAGATAACTGTTATAATTTAAACCATAGTAAACTAGTGTGAATTATATTGATAAAATTGCTTTTTTATTGACTGTTTAGTTAACGTTTGTTGATATATTTGCTTTTGAAACAAGTAGTTACTTAGTTGTTTACACTAACAACGTATTCACAATAAAGCGGAGTCATTTAACAAGAATGAGCGCTTATTCAGATACGTTTCATAAATAAAACTTATTATTGTATCTGCCCTTAGCCATTATAATTAAAGCAACACTTAAAATAATTGGCATTAAAAATAATTATATAATATTTAGGAGAGACTTCATGTCAAAAGGACAAACTTTACAAGATCCGTTCTTGAATTCGCTGCGCAAAGATCGTATCCCGGTTTCTATTTTTTTGGTCAATGGTATTAAACTGCAAGGTCAAATCGAATCATTTGACCAATATGTGGTGTTGCTGAAAAATACTGTTAGCCAAATGGTATATAAACATGCTATTTCAACAGTAGTTCCAGCCCGTAACCCTAGAAGTAGCACAGCGACAGGTACCACTACACAGACGCCAACCGCCGCACCTGTTGGCTATCAAGGCAGTGGTTTTGAGCGCGGTAGTAACCCTGTTAGTACCGGTGGTTTTGAAGAGCGTGGCTTTGCCAATCGCAGTGGTTTTAATCGGGGTGGCTTTAGCCAAGGTCAAGATCGTGGTTTTGAGCGTGGTGGCTTTGGTCAGAGTCAAGAGCGCGGTTTTGAGCGTGGTGGCTTCGGTCAGGACCGTGGTTTTGAAGCGCCGTTGGATAATACGGGTTTCGAAAATAAGCCGAATGATGACTCTGATGACAGTAATCATTAAAGTCTAGGCGTAAAGCGCTATGATTTAAATATGATTCTTAAAACACTATAGTTGGAATACTGTGCTTGAAATACGATGCTTAAATCTAAGAACAATGCTTAACCCTATCATATAGCCTTGCTCATTTGATAAATCATTTATTAAAATGCCCTATATCTGATTAAGACCTACTATTATAGTGGGTTTTTTTTGTATGAATAGACGTATAATCTATCTGGCAATGATGAAGTTAGTGCTAAAATTATGGCTGTCATCGTGCGCTATATTATTAATATCGAGCATAGTATAGTAAAATGTTTTATTGATTCATTTAAAATATTACATCAATAAACCTCAAGTCACTGAATATAGAATAGAGCTGCTGTATGAGTAATCCCCAATGCAATCTGACCCACGAACAATTCATTAGTACTGCTATCGAAGCGATTAATACTGAGATAGCCGCGCTCGCATTATTGACTGAGCAAATCGATGATAGATTTGCCCAAGCCTGCGACATTATTTTGGCCTGTCAAGGACGCGTAGTAGTGACGGGTATGGGTAAGTCAGGATTGATTGGGCGCAAAATAGCGGCGACTTTTGCTTCTACGGGCACGCCAGCGTTTTTTATGCATCCTGGTGAAGCAGGGCATGGCGATTTAGGGATGTTGGTAAAGGGTGATGTATTACTTGCCATCTCAAACTCGGGCGAGTCGGATGAGATTAGAATGCTACTGCCAGTAGTCAAACGCTTAAATATCCCGCTGATTAGTATCAGCCGAGACAAGCGCGGTATGCTACCACGAGCGGCTGACATCGTCTTAACGCTGGGCAAATCACAGGAAGCTTGTCCGCTCAATTTGGCACCAACTTCCAGTACCACGGCGACTTTGGCATTAGGCGATGCGTTGGCAGTGGCTTTGGTACATGCCCGTAACTTTACTTCAGAAGATTTTGCTTTATCGCATCCCGCCGGAGCCCTAGGACGGCAACTGCTGACGCGGGTTGAGGATTTGATGCATACCAATTCTGGAGATTTGCCACTTATCAACCAACAGGCGCCATTGCAAGAAGCTTTATTTACCATGTCTGCGGGGCGTTTGGGTATGACAGTGGTGACTGACGACGAACAAAAAGTGGTTGGTGTATTTACTGATGGTGATTTGCGCAGAGGCTTAGAAAAAGGCATTGATTTGCAGACGCCTATGGGTGAGCTGATGGTAAGCAATCCACGCCGCGTTAGTAAAAGCATGCGGGCTTCAGATGCGCTGAGTGTGATGAATGAAAATGGGATTAGCCAGCTGCTGATTATCGATGATGCAGAGCGCTTGGAAGCCGTCATTACGGTGCATGATTTATTACAAGCCGGTGTGAAGTAAGTACTATACTAATAAGTAGTATATTAAAAAACAGCCTTTAATAAGAGAGCACTGATGCAAGACTTAATAAAAAAAGCCGGACAAGTAAAGCTATTGGTCATGGATGTTGATGGTATTTTGTCAAATGGTCAAATTATCTATGATGCCAATGGCATTGAGACCAAAGCCTTTTCAGTACAAGATGGCGTAGGCGTTAAGTCGTTGGCACGTTATGGTATTTTAACTGCTATTATCACCGGTCGTAGCAGTCCTATGGTAGATAAGCGTGCTTCTGAGATGGGTGTGAATTATATCGTACAAGGTCGGGATGACAAGCTGATTGCTTTACAGGAGCTCTTAACCACCCTTGATCCCGCGCTCAATATCACCGCTGCCGATTGTGCTTATATGGGTGATGATTTACCCGATATCAAAGCGATGCAAACCGTTGGCTTTGCTGCGACTGTTCCTAATGCACATGCAGAAGTCATAAAACGTAGTCATATGGTGACCACGCGCGCAGGCGGTACCGGCGCTGTACGTGAAATATGTGATCTGATTTTAAAAGGTCATGGACACTATAAAGACTTTATTGCGCACTATACGCTTGATGAAGCAAAGCCTGGGGATAACTTGTCGTGAATACTCGTGTTTTAATCGTTCTTGCGTTGATTATTGCTGTGATTGCTGGCTGGTTTTTTAAGCAGCAAGGAGAGATTGCGCCACCTGTTAATATTGAAGCGACGGATGTTGACTACGAAGCCACAGATATTAAGGCCGTGCAGACTAACGAGAAAGGTGAGACTGAGTATGAATTGAGTGCTGAATCACTAACGCACAATCCTGTGACCGATAAAGATGAGATGAAAGGCATTACCATGAATTGGGAGCCTTCAGACGAGCAGCGTTATCGTATTGAAGCGGGTAATGCTGCAATCAGTCAACAGACGGGTGAAATGAGTTTATCAGGCGGTTTCTCGCTAGTCAGCGAAGGTAAGGCGGGCGAGTCTGATGTTGAACCTATTAAAGTCACAGGTACTACATTAAAAGGCAATACCAAGTCTGGTAAAGTCTATAGTGATGAAGCGGTCAAAGTCGAACAAGGTATGAATCGCTTTGAAGCATCGAGTATGACTGCCAATCTCGAAACAGGCGAATATGAATTTGGTAAAGTCGCTGTTGCCTTTATGCCAGCAAAGCGTCAAGACAAAGCCTTGTTTTAACATTAACCTAAGCTTGAATATTGTTTTAATCGCCTGACTGCTTTAACCAGCCTATTGATATTACATTCTTATTAGCAGCAGCACCTAGCAGGAAGTTTGCAAACTCTACTACCCATAATGAAACGAGTAACTTTTATGAAATTCACTTTTTTGCCTACTTTACGCTTGCTATCGACGCGCTCTATCCAAGTATCAAACGGACTACGTACGTTGGCGATGGTTATGCTGTTAGCCTTGCCATTATATAGCCATGCCTTACCATCAGATGCCAATCAAGAAATTAAGCTGTTGGCCGATAAAGCCACTTATAGTGAACGTACAGGAATTACCAGCTATTCAGGTAGTGTGGTGATTACTCAAGGTACGTTTAAGATGACTGCTGATAATATTACGGTCAATTTATCGCAGGGGCGTAGTATCAACTCGGCCGTAGCAACTGGTCGTCCAGCAACGATGCAACAAGTGGTGACGCAAGAAAAAGGCTTAGCAAAAGGTCAGGCGAACAAAATCGACTACAATGCCGTCACAGGCATTGTTACGCTCACTGGTAATGCAAAGCTGGTGCAGAATGGCGCAAGTTTTGCCGGTAATGTCATTCGTTACAGCCTAAAAGCGGGTGATGTAGAAGCAACTGCTGGTGGTAATCAGCGTGTGGAGCTGGTTTTTCCGCCCAATAATGGTACCAATCAAAGCAGCATACGCTAAGTGACTTAACCAAATAACCTATTAACTAATGGGTTAATTGGCTAATAACGCTGAATGAATAGAAATCGTTAAACCTCTCAGCCATTCCTATTAGCGCTTGAGTGTTGCAACTTTAACAGTAAGTGATGAGTAAGTTATGAGTGATATTAAAAGTAATGTTCTTAATAATAATGAGCTTAATAATGACTCTGTCGCGTCAATGAACAACTCTGACTCTGTCGCCCGTTTAACGATGCAAAATTTAGGGAAGCGCTATGGTAAACGCTGGGTTGTGAAAGATGTGTCATTTTCTGTTGAACAAGGACAAGTCGTTGGGTTGCTAGGTCCAAACGGTGCTGGCAAAACCACCAGTTTTTATATGGTGGTAGGTCTGGTCAACATGGACAAGGGCCGTGTTACTTTAGGGAAGATGGATTTATCAAAATATGCCATGCATGAGCGTGCGCGCGCCGGCATTGGCTATTTGCCGCAAGAAGCGTCTATCTTTCGTAAGTTATCGATTGAAGACAATATTCTAGCCATCTTGCAAACTCGTAAAGAATTGAGCGCCAGTGAACAACGCCAAGAGCTTGAAAAACTGATAGGCGAGTTTCATTTAGAACATGTGCGCAAATCTCTGGGCATGAGTGTTTCAGGCGGTGAGCGCCGTCGCTGTGAGATTGCCCGCGCTTTGGCCGCCGATCCTAAATTTATCCTACTGGATGAACCTTTTGCGGGTGTCGATCCTATCTCTGTTGGGGATATTAAAGATGTTATTTTAACCCTGAAAAATCGTGGTATTGGCGTCTTAATCACTGACCATAATGTTCGTGATACTTTAGCGATTTGTGAAAAAGCGTACATTGTCTCAGAAGGTGCTATCATTGCTGAAGGTACATCGTCTGAAGTACTGGAGAATGAATTGGTAAAATCTGTCTACCTTGGTAAAGATTTCCAAGTATAAAGCCATATTCATATTGATGCTTAGCCGATATCCTTCTTTTTAAGTCCTTATCTGTATTTTTAGCCGACTATTTTGTCATTGGGCAGGACTCTATAGGTGTCCAACTAATATTTGGCTATTCCTTCTTTGTAATCACAGTTTTTGTAAGCACATTCCTCTATAAAGTACGGCCTGATTCTACAGGCTGGTATATCATTTCTTACTCTTATATTAAAACTTTTACAAAGCCTCACGAAACTCTATTTATTATTCTCGATTGACCAGCTGAATAAGGTTTATAGGTTATGGCAAAAAATAAAAGCAGTTATGTTTGTCAACATTGCGGTGCGCATTTCGGTAAGTGGGCAGGGCAATGTACAGATTGCGGCGAATGGAACAGTTTAGTTGAAGCGCCAAATGTCAGTATGCCACACCATAACAAAAATATGGCAAAACCTAATCCCAGTCGCGCCGTTTCTGGTAGTGCGGGGGCGCCCGCTGGAAACTACTCCGGTACACATAGTGCGGTCATGCCGCTCAATGCGGTGAGCGTAGGTTTAGATACCCGTTTACCAACAGGTATCAGTGAGTTTGATCGGGTATTGGGCGGCGGTTTGGTTGCCGGTTCTGTTGTATTGATAGGCGGTGACCCGGGTATTGGTAAATCGACGATTCTATTGCAAACAGCAACTAATATGGCAAAAGCTGATTCATTGGCAGGTAGTGCGCTGTATGTGACTGGTGAGGAGTCGTTGGCACAGGTGGCTATGCGTGCAAAACGCTTAGATTTACCGGCTGATAGACTTCGTGTGCTCGCTGAAACCAATGTAGAGACTATTTGCGCTGCCTTGACGCAAGAGCAGCCAGCTATTGCTATTATTGACTCGATTCAAACCATTTATACCGATGCGATCAATTCTGCACCGGGCGGTGTCAGTCAGATTCGAGAGTCGGCAGCTATTTTGACCCGCTATGCGAAGCAAACCGGTACGGCGTTGTTCTTAGTGGGGCATGTAACCAAAGAAGGCACGCTTGCTGGGCCACGTGTGCTTGAGCATATGGTCGATACGGTTTTATACTTTGAAGGTCAGTCTGACTCGCGTTTTCGCATGATACGCGCCGTCAAAAACCGTTTCGGCGCGGTGAACGAGTTAGGTATTTTTGGCATGACTGATATGGGGCTTAAAGAGGTTGCCAATCCTTCAGCGATATTTTTGAGCCGTTATGACAAACCTGTGGCTGGCTCTGTGGTGATGGTAAGCCGCGAAGGTACTAGACCGCTACTGGTCGAAGTACAGGCCTTGGTTGATGATTCACAAGGCTCACCGAGACGTATGGCGTTGGGATTAGATTTTCAACGACTATCAATGCTGCTGGCGGTCATGCATCGCCATGGCGGTATCCATACTAGCGGACAAGACGTTTACGTCAACGTTGTTGGCGGCGTTAAGGTCATAGAAACAGGATCTGATTTGGCAGTACTCTTGGCTTGTGCTTCTAGTATCAAAGAAAAGCCTTTACCGTCATCACTGGCCGTTTTTGGTGAAGTTGGTTTGTCTGGGGAGATCCGCCCTGTTCCCAATGGTCAAGAACGCTTAAAAGAAGCGATGAAGCATGGTTTTAAACACGCCATTATCCCTAAAGCCAATGCGCCTGTTAAAGATGCACCGCAGTTTAAAGGCATCAATGTGATTGCAGTAGAACGCTTAGACGATGCGATTGAAAGAGCATTCGAGTTATAATTATCTACAAACAAACTATCTAACACTCCTTACTGAACGTTAAACAATAAAAAAGCGCCTAACGTTGAATGAGTTAGGCGCTTTTTATTTATATCTACAATACGACTCTAAGGAATTGTCGTCTTTATCATACGAAACCGTTAAAGGCTTAAACCGCTAATGGTCTAAAACGTTGATGGTTTAAGAGGATGGGCCTGAAACACGTTCAATAGCAACGTTACCCACACCTTTACCCGTAATACCGAGTTTTTTGGCAGCACCGTAAGATAAATCTAAGACGCGATTGCCGTGGAATGGACCACGATCATTTACTTTAACGACCACGCTTTTACCATTGTTGTTATTGGTGACTTTGACGTAGCAGTTAAGGGGTAGTGAGCGGTGAGCAGCCGTTAAGCCATTCATATCAAAGGTCTCACCGCTAGCGGTTTTGCGACCATGAAACTGACGACCATACCAAGAGGCTAAGCCTGTTTGTTTAAATTTGCTGACAGAGTTAGACGCGACTGCTGTCAGGCGCTCTAAAACGTCTTCGTCATTGGATACTTGTGCCGTGTCACTGGCTAACAGTGAGCTGCTCAGCGCTAATGAAGTAGGTTGGCGAGCAGACTTAACTAAGCTTGATGCGCCATCATGTTGACGACTCAGTTCACCTAGCACACGGTCGATACGGGAGGCGTTATCTTGCGAGACCATTGCAAGGGAGGTTTTTGATTCTACAGCATTTGCATTAGAAGCGATTGCAGAGCCAGCAAATAAAACTGCTGACATTGTAAGTAAACCAGATAAACGCTTATTCATAAATACCTCTATAACTGATACATTAGAACCTAACTCTAAAGAATCTTAGATTGAGCGAGACAACGTTAGACCAATCTAACAGTGCCGCAAACTCTAAAGCCTCTTTATCATCTGATGTTCTCATAATGATAATAATAAATGCGGGCTTTTATAAGTTCAAACATATGGTAATTTTTCATTCCATCATCATAAGTGAGTAGGCGTTTATGATTTAGGTACAAATCACCAAACAGACTTATGACACGCTCAAATGATAGTTAACAATGTTAATTAAATAACGAATCAACCACTAAAATGGGATACTGATATTCGATAAAAAAACTTTCACACAATGCTAAATTAATAAGGAGTTTAAAGACTATTACGTAGTACTTTGTTATTAAACCGTTAATTAAGTAGTGACTTTGAAAGTCCGAAATCTACAAGTTGCTAACTATACGGATGAGCTACAACGATAATATAATCGAATGATAACTTTGTTAGTAGCTATGTACGGGTTATGTATCATAGCTACAGTAAAACGAGGTTAACGCAATTATTTGTAAAAAACAAGCAATAAAACCTCTAAGTATCAATAGGTCTATATTAGATTTTTAATGGTTAATTACGGAGGGGATATTGAAGTAATTTATATTAAAATCAATAACTTGTTTTTATATATAAGTTGTTGATGTTAGGGTTTTTATGACAATCTGTGTAGCATTGGTTACAAATAAAGGCACGTTAAGACAGTAAATAGTGGCTTGATTTTAGATATTCTGTCGTGATGTTAGCTTAACGAGTACGATGAGTTTTGCTTGGATTTACCCATTAATTTATTAATTAATAATGTGATAAATAACTTTATAGGATGTTTAGTAGCTTGGGTAGTTACTTATTTTAGCGAAAGCTAAGACCGCTATTAAGCATAAAAATTGCTATAAAAAACTCACCTGATAAGTTGTTTAAAAAACAGCGTTAGTCAGATTTATGAGTATGGATTGACATTAATAAGCCGAAACCAGCCATCAAAGTAACGATGGCCGTACCGCCATAACTAATAAAAGGTAAGGGTACACCGACGACCGGTAGAATGCCGCCTACCATACCGACATTGACGAAGACATAGACAAAAAAGGACATGGCAATCGCGCCTGCCAATAATCGACTGTATGTGTCAGGATGAGTGAAAGCGATATATAAAGCACGAGTCAGCACGCATGCATAAATAGATATGAGTAATATCACACCGAACAAGCCAAATTCTTCAGAAAATGCGGCAATGATAAAGTCAGTATGACCTTCTGGTAAAAAATGTAGATGAGACTGTGTGCCTTCTAGATATCCTTTTCCGGTGAGACCGCCTGCACCGATCGCTGTTTTGGATTGAATGATATTCCAGCCAGCCCCTTGTACGTCAGCCTCAGGATTAAATAAGGTTAAGACGCGCGTACGTTGGTAATCATGTAATAAGAAGTTCCAAGCGAAGGCGATAAGTGGCACTGCCAAAGCCGCCGCACTCGCAATCAATCGCCATGATAGGCCAGCTAAAAACAACACGAAGATGCCACTGGCTGCGACCAATAATGAAGTGCCAAGGTCAGGCTCTTTAGCGATTAATAATACAGGCACCACTATTAACGCCAAAGTGATGGCAATGCTTGATAATGATGGCGGTAAGTCCCGTTTGGATAAAAACCACGCACACATCATGGGCATGCCAAGTTTCATAAACTCTGAAGGCTGTACACTGCCAAATCCTGGTAAATTAATCCAGCGCTGTGCACCCATACGCACCTCACCAATGATATCAACCAGTACCAATAAAATCAGTCCTAACACATAAAAGATGGGTGTGAAAGTACGATAGAGGCTAGGTGGTATCTGTGCCATGATAAACATCACCGTAAAGGCAACGCTGTAGCTGATTATTTGGCGTATGACCATGTCGCTATCTTGACCGGCTGCGCTATATAAAATCGTCAAACCAATACAGCAAACCGTTAATAGTAGTAGGGTCAGCCATGGATCAATATGAGTACGTTGCCATAGCGTCGGCGCATGACCTTGACCTAAATGATGGCTCTGACGTGAAAAACGGTATTGCGGGTTAGGAGACATAGGCAGAATGTGACTGGCAGTTGGTGTGAAAGAAAAGTCTGGCTTGACAGATAGTAAGTAAGCAATCAGCGATTATAAGGCGTTCATTCAACCGGATAATAGCGAATAAATTAACTTGCCAGTAATAAAGTAACGTTAATATTAACATTATAAGGATAAGTGTTAATAACGAATGGGTGACCGCTGATTCGTTGCGATAGTTTAGCCTGCTTGCTTAAAATTTGATAGTATCGATAAAACGTTTTTAGCGGTAGTTTCTTATAATGATAAAGACAAAAAAATCTGTTTATAGGCAAATCTATAAGCCTATTATAGCCCTATGTATTTGTACCAGCAGTGTCTCTGCTTATGCCGCTATTATAAGTGACAATAGTGAGCGCCGCATTCAGATCCGTCATGGCAGTAGCACTATGGATAGCACTTCCAACGCCTATATCACGCCTGCTAGAAATAACGCTAGTCAAGGAAGTGCCTATAGTGGTGGCGTGACTATATTAAGCGAGGGTAGAAGTGGGTCAAATGGCTTAGGCAGCGACAGTATGCAAGGCCTCATTCAACAAAAACAGCGTGAATTTAATTTTGATAGTGGTTTATCGATAGAAGAGAGCAAGCGCGTCATTACCAATAAAGTTACGCCACGTTATAACACCACTTATAGTACTGGTAATAATAACTTCGGAAATAGTAATTATAATGATTTTACCAGTATGGACTTTAATACCTGGCTAAATAGTAATAGCTATCGCGCCGAGCAAGTGGCCAACTATCAGCGCTATTTAAGCTCACGAGTGGGGGCACGAAATGTGCCGCCTTTATCGCAGCTACTGACAACCGCTCGTAGCTGGGATAAATGTGGCTATGAGCCTTATCAGCTACCACCGCAGGAACTATGGGCAAATATTGTGCCGACATTACAGCTCTACAGCCAGCTAAAAACCCAAGGGATTTTACCTCCTAATACTGAGATACGTTCAGTGTATCGCAGTCCAGGGCTGAATGACTGTGCGGGCGGGGCAGGTGCTAGTAAGCATATGACCGCAGGTGCCATGGATATTTGGGTGCCTGAATATGAAGGTAGTCCATGGCAGCTGAGTCAAATGCAAGACAGCTTATGCGAGTTTTGGCAATATCAAGGTCAGTCTCATAGGTTTGGGCTAGGATTATACTCTACGGGCGCTATTCATCTTGATACCGATGGTTATCGTAAATGGGGCTTTAACCATGCCAGTAGCAGCTCTGCTTGCCGCTATTAATGCAATAAGCTGGATGTAAAATGTAAAACAAGCTCAGTCAGTAATATTTACTGACTGAGCTTGTTTTTTGAGCTTTTTTTTATAAATTATTAATGAAAGCATAGCAGAACTTAATCGATATGTTTAAACGCCTGCAAAAAAGGCTGTTAGGTTTATGGCTTTTTCTTAGACTTCTTCTCTTCCCACGGGTTGTCTTGTCCGACAGTGACGATTAAAAAGTCATCGGGTTTTAGCGTATCGCGTAAGGTTTGATTGACCTCTGACAATTTGACCTGTTCGATACGATTGACATAATTGGTCAAGTAGCTGGTAGGGAGCTGATAAAAATTCATCATGCCAAGGAGGCTGTTGATTCCCGCATTACTGGCAAAACCCATCGGGAAACTGTTTTTTAAATTATCCGTCGTTAACCTCATCTCATCACTGGTAATACCTTTATCTAACGTCTCATTAATCACGTCTAAGCTGGCATCAATTGCGGCTCGCGCTTTATCATTACGGGTTGAAAAACCAATCTGATAAGGCCCACGCGCTAGCATCGGGTTCATTGAACCTGAAATGCCATAGGTATAACCAAGGTTTTGCCTGATTTCAGTCATCAAGCGCGCATTAAAATCGCCCCCTGCTAGCACTTCATTACCGACGGCAAAGTTGGTTTGTTTTTGCTGTGCTTGGGTATCAGTGGCACGCTTATCGCCCAATTGCCCCATTAATACCGTGGTTTGGGTACTAGGAAACGGAATATGGATGTGCTGAGATTGGGTCAGCGGTTTTGGCTCAGGTAAGATAGTCGCGGCTTGACCAGCTGGTAAGTCTGCTGTTATCTCCTCAGCCAACTGCTTTGCTTGTGCCAAAGTCAAATTACCGGTCATGGCAAGCGAAGCATTTGCGGCGACTAGATAGCGGTTTTTAAAATCGATTAGCTGTTGTCTTGTGATGTTAGGGACTGTTTCTAGTGTACCAACCGATGGATGGGCGTAAGGATGGTCGCCATAGAGTGCCTTGCTAAAGGCGATACTAGCAAGACTATTGGGGTCTTGTTTCTGCTGTTGCAAACCGACCAATAAGCGTGCTTTGTTACGGGCCAAGATTTGCTCATCAAAGCTGGGTTCAGTGAGCATTTGGGTCATTAAATCGATAGCAGGTAATAAGTGCTTATCGTCAGATAAGCTACGCAACGAGACAGTAAACATGTCTTTATAAGCGCTGCTACTTAGATTAATACCCAAGGTTTCTACCGCCCGCGTGAATTCATTTTCGTCTAAGCGTTTGGAGCCTTGTTCAAGCATCGTCGCGGTCATATTGGCGATACCAAAGCCTGACTTACTAATACTGCCATCACGCGCACTACCAGCATTAAAGCGTAAATCAATATCGACAATGGGTAAGGTAGTCGTCGGTACAAAAAGTACAGAAACCCCTGCTTTGGTCTTAAAGGTCTGAATCTTTGGGACAGTGACTTTTAAAGGTTTGGCATCGACAAGACTGCTAAGCTTAGATAGAGCGGCAATAGGGGCGCTGGTATCGACTGCTGCGGGCGTACGAGTATCTTCGCCATCCGCTATATCTGCCTGCGCTATGGTGGTCAATGTCATCATCCCCAAAAATACACCGGCACTCAGATAAGATAGCTGCTTAAAACGAGGCTTGAATTTGGGTTTTGTGAGTGCTGTTGGTTTGATGGATGATGTTAAAGCGGGCTTTTTTGTTTTCATGAGAAAAGGTGTCTGAGTCATGTCTTTCTTCTTATTAATGTCACGAATATTGGGTTCTTACTAAGATAACTGAATCGCATAGTGATGTTATTTAGCTTTGCTCGCCGTCTCTTTATTAGCATCGTCTTTGCTAGCGGTATTTTTACTAGTCTTATCTTGGCTGACTTTATCTATATTGGCAGTCTCTTTAGGCGGGATAATATGCATCACCGTTAAATTGTCTTTCACCAAATATTTTTTGCTTGCCGCTTGGATATCTTTAATCGTCACGCTATCAAGCTTGGTTGGCAATTTAGCCAACAGCCTATCGTCAAGACCGATAGATTGTAGTGATCCAATCATACGTGCCTGACCTTCCATGCTGTCCTGTGCGTACACCAGACCAGTGACGGTGTTGGTTTTGGCGCGCTCAATCTCATCAGCAGCAATCGGGTCGGTAGAAAGCTTATTAATCTCATTAATAACGGCTTGTTGTGCATGCGCTAAGCTGACGCCTTCACGCGGGGTTGCTTGTATCAAAAACAGTCCATCGCCGCGATCAAGCAAATCATAAGAGGTACCCACTGTGGTGAGTAACCCTTGTTCGCGTACCAGTCTGCTCTCGAGACGTGCTGATAGACCACCATCTAGCACATCTTGCGCAAGCGAGAGGGCATAAGCTTGCTTTTCATTATCAGCGCCCGCTGTCACTAGACTGGGCACGTTATAACCCATCAGTAAAACCGGCACTTGTACCGCTTGTTCAGATTCTACTTGCTGATAACCGCGGAACCCCTTTTGATTGACTGCAGGACGCTTGGGTAATGCACTTGGTTTTAGCTCACCAAAGTAACGTTTGACCTGAGTTAAGACGTCGTTTGGCTCGACATCTCCTACGATGACTAAGGTGGCATTATTGGGTGCGTACCATGTTTTATACCAGTCTTTTAAATCAGCAAGAGTGATTGATTCAAGCTCGGCCATCGGTCCGATGACCGATTCACCTTTGGGGCTGTTCGGCATGGCAAGCAAGCGAAAGGACTCATAAGCTTTGGCAAGAGGATTGTCATCAGTACGCTGACGACGTTCTTCCATGACCACTTGATGTTCTTTGACAAATTCTTTGTTATCAAAAACTAAATTGGTCATACGATCCGCTTCAAGCTCTAAAGCTAAAGGAAAGCGGTTGGCCGGGAAAAGCTCGTAATAACCGGTATAATCGTAACTGGTAAAGGCATTATTAACGCCGCCAAACTTAGCAATTAAACGCTCATAGTCGTCGCTTGACACATTAGTAGTGCCTTTAAACATCATATGCTCGAGCACATGAGAGATACCGCCTTTATCAAGTGGCTCATCTGCTGACCCGACGCGATACCAAATCTGTGTCATCACTACAGGCGCGCGGTGGTCTTCTTTTACCACTACTTTTAAACCATTTGCTAACTGATACTCATGGCGACCGGACATATCCATGGTCAGCGCTGACGATTGCTCAGCATCTTTAACCGCTTGGTTTTTATTCACTAACTCTGTAGTCGCGGCATTTTCAATAGCGGCAACTTTATTCGCCGAAGAAACAGCATTAGTTTGGCAAGCAGCAAGAGTAGTTGCTATGGCTAAAGCGCAGGCTAGGCGTAAAGAGTTAGCAGATAATGATAAAGACAGTGATAAAGGTAGTGACATGATGTGTTCTACTTATATAAAAAGACAGCGGGTAAGTGACTGATTTATAAAATGAGCAGTGTGCATATTAAGGCGTACATTAGTATGAGCCTTTTTGATGACCAAAAAGCCATTATAAAGACTTATGCGCCCCAACCATTACGCTAGCGGTAGGCTTAAATTCTTGTGTGGTGCTACAGCCTGTCGATGACAATGCGATGGTAACGAGAACCAAAGCGGCGCCCGTCTGGATAGTTTTTTTATATTTATTCGATAGTGATAACATAAGGCATTCCCAATATAAGTGGTGGAGTAAAACAAATAAAGTACAACTGTTTAATACTCGCTAAGAGTAGGCGAAGTTCGGCGTGACGAAGGTCAGATTTTTGTGTCCAAACCTTAAGCGAAACTTGCTTAGACCAGCAGACGCTTTACTATAAATTTATTAGCATGATTTTTTGTATTGCGTACAGCCATCTATTTTGGCATTGTTTTAGGCATTGGTGTTTGTTATTGATTCATGGGTTTTTATCATTTGACAGCGCTCTACAATGCTAAAGGCTAAGCACCACTTGAATTATGCTAAACTAGGCTAAAAATAATCGTCCGTTAAATAATAAAAAGCGGGTGGCAGCGTCACTTTAAAAACAATCACTTTAAAATAAATTACTGATAATGATAACTTTTAGGGCAAGCTTATGAATAATCCCAATAATAGCAATCGTGTGGTCATCAACCTTGACGGCGGTCTTGATGATTTGGATGACGATGATATTACCTTACCCAGTCTGCCAGCGCAAACGGTGCCCATCATCGATGCGCCTGCCAATGTTGCAAGTAGTAATGCCGCAGCGGAAGTGGCAGACATAGCTTTAGGTACGTCCATTGTTGAGACAGAAAAACAAAGCCCAGCCGAAAGTATTGTAAAAGGTACGGTAGAAAGTAGCGCATCAAGCACTTCAAATAATGATCAAACAACTGCTGCTCCGTCGCAGTCTACAACCGAAATTCCTACGATGCCTTTGCAAGCTCATTTAGGCGATAGTGCAAGCGTCTCATCTACAAATAGCGATACCAGTGCTATAAATAAAGCGCAAACAGAAAGTAAAGCACAGAGCGAGCTACAGCAGCCCTCAGCAGCGTTAGAAGAGTCGCAAGAGACTCAGGAAAACAAGAAAAAAGGCAGCTGGTTTAATCGTATGAAGACGGGGCTGAGTAAGTCGCGTAAAAATCTTGCCGAAGGTATGGTTAGTATCCTTATCGGTGGCAAAGAGATTGATGATGAGTTATTAGAAGAAGTTGAGGACCAGCTGTTAGTGGCTGATATCGGTGTCAATGCAACCAACCGTATTATCAAAAGTCTGACCGAGCAAACCGCTCGTGGTGATTTGATTTATGCCCATTCATTGTATAAAGCATTGCAAACTGAGCTGGTTGATATCTTAACGCCAAAAGTTGCGCCACTCGTCATTGATACCAGCAAACAGCCTTTTGTTATCTTGGTCGTAGGCGTTAATGGTGTTGGTAAAACGACGACTATTGGTAAACTTGCTAAGCGTCTGCAAGGTGAAGGCAAATCCGTCATGTTGGCAGCTGGCGATACGTTCCGTGCTGCCGCGACTGAACAGCTGCAAATTTGGGGTGAGCGCAATGACATTCCAGTCATCGCCCAAGGTCATGGCTCTGATAGTGCCTCTGTTATCTTTGATGCCATGCAGTCTGCCAAAGCAAAAAATATCGATGTATTAATCGCTGATACTGCAGGACGCTTGCAAAATAAAACCCACTTAATGGCCGAGCTTGAAAAAGTGGTGCGCGTGATGCGTAAAGCCGATCCAAGCGCGCCGCATGAAGGCATGATTGTGCTTGATGCGGGCACAGGTCAAAATGCCATCAACCAAGTTGAGTTGTTTAACAAAGTCGTACCATTAACCGGTATTACCATTACCAAACTTGATGGTACGGCAAAAGGTGGCGTGGTGTTCAATATCGCTGAAACCACGGATGTTCCTATTCGTTATATTGGTGTCGGTGAGTCGATTGATGATTTGCGTGCCTTTAGTCCGAAGCAGTTCGTCGCCGCCTTATTTGAGACCGATGATAAAGAGTAATGCTTGATAGGTTTTTTTTCAATGAATAAATAAGTTTTAAAAACATGGGTTTTTAGAGGAAAGGATCATGATAGTCACCATAGCAGCTGCTGAGTCGCACCAGTTAGCACTGATTGCTAGTAGCCATAGCAGTCCTAAGCTGGTCGAAGTCAATTGGCTGCAGATGGGCGATTCTTGGCACAGCTCAAAATCTATTCCCAAGCTTAAAAAGCATTATGGACTTGTCGATCAAGATTTTACCTTTATCGCTCAGAATAGCCTAAGCAAAATCGAGCCTACCGAGGCGCTACTTATAGAAGCGCTTGAGCAATTAACAGCGTACTTTAAAGGTGAGCGTCAAGCATTTGACTTGCCATTAGATATAAGTTTAGGCACTGATTTTCAGCAACGTGTCTGGCAACAGCTGCAAAAGATACCGCATGGCGAAACGATTAGTTATGCGACACTTGCGCAGCGAGTCGGTAATCCTAAAGGTTACCGCGCCGTTGCCAATGCCAATGGCAGAAACCCGTTTAGTATCATCATTCCTTGTCACCGTGTTATTGCTAGCGATGGCAAACTAGGTGGTTATACCGGCGGCTTAGACAAAAAAGAGTACTTGCTAGCGCTCGAAGGTGTCGAGGTTAAGCGTTAGTTCTTTTGATTGTACAAGTCCAATATTGTTTTTCCGATACAAATTTTCGATACAAATACTATCAATAGCATTCGTGCAAAGGATAGGCTAAAAGTAGAATATTATGAATAATACGACCACTAAAATATCGGCTATGAAAATAATATAACCTATCACCATTGGTGGTGTCATCTTTAAAAACCGTACGATGTTTCCACCATTGACGACTGGCTATGAAGATAAAGACGGCAATATCAGCTCGCAAAGCCGTGCCTTTTATACTCGTCTTGCCAAGGGTGGCACAGGCTATATCGTGCTACGCGACGTCGCGCCTGTCCGTAGTTTTGCGCCGACGCCTAAATTATTTGATGATAGCCAAATAGACAGTTTCCGGCTACTTTCTGACAATGTGCATACCTACGGAGCCAAGCTTGGCGTGCAGATTTTTCATCCTGAGTATGACGTTAATGTCCTTAACGCCTTGTTTGCTGCTGGCGAGATGCAAAAGGTACGCACCCAGCTCAATCATGACATGCAATATTTCGTCAATGAGGTGTCAGAAGACGCTTTGATGCATATTATCGACAAGATGTGTGCCTGTGCAGTGCGTGCACAAAAAGCGGGGATAGATGTCATCCAGGTGCATGGCGACAGACTGGTCGGCGCGCTATGCAGCACACAAATGAACACGCGCACAGATAAGTTTGGCGGCTCTCTTGAGAATCGTACACGCTTTGCTTTGATGTTAGTACAGGCCCTAAAAAAAGTCGTACCAGATATGATTATCGATTATAAATTATCGGTTGTCACACCTGAGTGTGGTAAAGGTGGTGTTGATGAAATCTACGCGCCAGAATTTGCACAGTGGCTTGAAGCAGCAGGCGTGGATATGTTGCATGTTGGGCAAGCGAACCATACTGGTAATATGGCAGACACGATCCCGCCGATGGGCGTGCAGCCTTACTGCTTCTTTGCTGATATCACAGGTGCCGTTAAGCAAGAGGTCTCCATCCCGGTTAGCACCTCAGGGCGTATCATTGATCCTGAGATGGGTGAGGGTATACTGCAAAATGGCAAGGCTGATATGATTGGGATTGACCGTGCGCTCTTAGCGGATCCTGATTGGGCGAACAAGGCGGGTGCGGATAAAGCCACTGATATCGTTCGCTGTATATGCTGTAACGAAGGCTGCGTTGATAATGTCCTAAATCGCTCGTTTATTGCTTGCGTGGTCAATCCTGAAAATGGCTTTGAAGAGACGCGTTTTATTACGCCTGCTGAAATGAAGAAGAATGTTGTGGTCCGGTGGCGGTCCTGCAGGTATGGAAGCTGCCCGTGTGGCTGCAAAGAAAGGTCATAGTGTAACGCTGTTTGAAACCGCTACTGAGCTGGGTGGGCAGTTGCACATTGCTGCTGTCCCGCCGCGTAAAAATGAAATATGCCGAGCTATAGAAGATTTGGTGCATGCTGTACATACTCAGGGTGTAACGCTAAAATTGGGTCAAACAGCGAATATTCAAAGTATACTAGCGCTAGAGCCTGATGCTGTTATCGTCGCAGTCGGTGCGTCAAGCTTTATACCGCCAATCCCAGGTATAGATGGCAAAAACCTCTATGATGCGTGGCAGGTGCTGGCAGGTAAGTATAAAGTATCTGGACGCGTGGCGGTAATCGGTGGTGGTGTGGTCGGCTGTGAAACCGCTGAATATCTTGCTACACAAGGCTGCAAGGTATCGATAATAGAGATGGGTGATCAGATTGGTGGTGATATCAGCGTGACTGTTTTACCTAGCATGCTCGAAAATTATAAGGCATACGGTGTAGAACAGTATACTGGATATATGGTAACAAGCATTAACAGCGGTGAAGTGAATTGCAAAGATAAAAATGGCAGTATTGCCCAAATTCCATACGACTATGTCGTTATCGCTAGTGGTGCGCGCCCCGTAGTCTTCGACACGGAGGCTTTGAGCGTTAAAGGTATTGAGGTTGTTCAAGTAGGTGATTGTTGTGAGGTTGCTGATATATCATATGCAACCAAGAAGGCCAAACACTGAAAACGTTTGGCCTTTTCGTGTTTAGAACAGGCCTTTACCAATAAGCAGACACTAGAACTTCTGAATAACATTTGGCTATTTAGAACATTTACCACAGCCGTTGCAATCCTTCGACTTTTTAAATATCACCTTTGTCCATACATAATAAAAAGATAAAATAACTATTATAAATACCAATAAATACTCTAAGAATGTACTCATCATCATACCTTTAAAATCCGAAAATTTGACCTGTCACGCGATAGGTTAGCCACGCCATTAAATAAGCCAATATAAACAGATAACCAGCAATGGCTGCAGTTTGTTTCAAAGAATTGGTTTCGCGGCGAATAACCGCCAGCGTGGCCAAACACATCGGCGCATACACATAAAATGCCAAAAATGAAAACGCAGTGGCTAGTCCCCATTGAGTATGAATGATAGGGATAAGCGTTTGATTGATGGCCTCGTCGCCAACACTACCTACCGCATATACCGTACCTAAAGCGGCAATCACTACCTCTCTGGCAGCTAGACCCGGAATCAAAGCAATACACATCTGCCAGGTAAAACCAATGGGCGCAAAAACTGGCTCGATAACATGCCCGAGCATGCCAGCGAAGCTATAATCAATCGCTGGATTCGTAGCTCCAATAGGCGCTGCTGGGAAAGTGACCAAGACCCATAATACAACCGTAAGCGCAAAAATCACTGTGCCGGCTCTCATTAAAAAGGCGCTCACTTTGTCCCAAAGTTCACTGGCAATATGTTTGATATTAGGCAGACGATAAGTGGGAAGCTCCATCAATAATGGAAATGCCGCCGCTTTCGATTCTGTGCTATGAAAGCGTTTAAATAACCAAGATACAAACGCCGCCGAACAAATACCCGCGATATACAATATAAATAAAGTCACACCCTGCAAGTTGAAAATACCTAGGACAGTTTGATTGGGTATCACCGCCGCAATAATCAGGGCATAAATCGGTAAACGCGCCGAACACGTCAGCATGGGCAAAACAGCAATCGCCACAAAACGTTCTTTATGGTTGGGGATAGTGCGAGTTGACATAACGGCTGGTACCGTACAAGCAAAACCTGATAGTAAGGGAATAAATGAGCGTCCAGATAGGCCCACTTTAGCCAATAAGTTGTCTAATAAAAAAGCGGCACGAGGTAGATAGCCTGAGTCTTCAAGGATTAATAAGAATAAAAATAGCAAGGTAATTTGCGGTACAAATACCACGACGCTACCGACCCCAGCCACGACGCCATTGACGAGAAGGCTTTGTAATATGCCATCCGGTAGCCATTCGACTAATAGGGCCCCAATACTCGCGACCAACCACTCAATGCCTAGCATAAGGGGCTCTGCCCACGCATAGACGGCTTGAAAGATAATAAAAAGAATCGCTAATAGGATAATGACCCCGATGACGGGGTGCAATGCCAAATAATCTATGCGTTCATGCCATTTTGGCAAACGTTGTGACTTTATCACCGCTCGGCTCAGAATGTCATCCGCCTTTTGGTACATACCTTGTGCATCGGTATTGACATGATTATCCCCATAAAAAAAACGTACGGGTTGAGCTTTGTTATCGATATGGTCAATAAACTCATTGGCTAAAGTCAGCAACTGCTCGCAGCCTTGACGTTTGATGGCAACCGTCTTAACAACAGGAACGCCCAGTTCCTCTGATAATATAACCTCATCAACCACTAAACCCCGACTCTCGGCCACATCGCTCAGATTGAGGGCGACTATTATTGGCAAACCTAAGCTTTTCAGCTCTAACAACATACGTAGTGACATCCGCAGGTTGGTCGCATCAGCCACGAAAATCATCCCGTCGGGTATCGGCTCACCTGGCATCTGACCGAAGAGCACTTTGCGAGTTACTTCTTCATCAAGACTGGTGGTTTTTAAGCTATATGTGCCGGGCAAATCTACAATATTGACAGCAGAGTATCCAAGCATAGTGGCAGTGCGTTTATCAACGGTAACGCCAGAATAATTTGCCACTTTCGCTTTAGACCCTGTCAGTACATTAAAAGTGGCCGTTTTACCACAGTTAGGTGCACCCACGAGCGCAAGATTGATAGACTTAGTCACTGCTTTTATTTGCATGCTTGGCATTTAATAGGGCATCACTTATGAATCGGTTTACGAGTTATTAAGGTTACAAAATAGCTTTAATGAAATAGGTGAGTAGTAAGTGGTTTATTAATAAGGATGTTATGAATAAGCCACTGCAGTGAACCTAAGGCTTATGTTAAATCTACAGTGATAGCGCGGCATCTGATTTTTATTAGCTCATCGGCACGTAAGCTAAACTGTGCTCCAGTACTAAGCTGCACCGCATAAGGCGGCTTTCCAAACAGACCTTTGGCAACAATATGAATGCTGGTGTTAGGCAGAAAGCCCAAATCTTTGAGTCTTTGACTAATGACGCCATCGATATCACCAAAGCGGTCATTAGTGATAATCTCATCAATAATAGCGGTTTGATATTTAGCCAAATCGAGTAAGGAGCACAGATTTTCAGCATGGGTATTATTTGCAGCATTGGCATTAAGAGTGTTGATATTAGCAGCAGTAGGGGTGGGATAGGAGGGTGAAAGAGTCGTGCTCATAAAGAGTCCTTATCCGTTCTTATATGTTAATGATAATTGTTACTATTGAATCCGATTATATTCCTCGATTAGAAAAAATACAATACTGCAGGTGGGTGATTGAAATGAAAAAACCAGACAGTATAAAACTGTCTGGTTCTCATGTTTTGATGCGGGTTTTGATGCCGATAAGTCAGCTATTTATTAAAATGAATATTTTTTGACACTCACTTTGCGGCTAAGCTAGCTTATACTTAACTACTGTTCAAGCTGCGCCATGACTTCATCTGTAAAATTGACGTTGCTATAGACTTCTTGCACATCGTCAATATCTTCTAGCATATCGATCATCTTTATGACTTTTTCTGCATCTTCGACGTTGTCTATTTCAGCGCTAGTAGATGGTGACATGGTCACTTCAGCATTGTCAGAGACAAGGCCTGCTGCATTAAGCGCATCTTTTACTTTACCGAAATTTTCCCATTCGGTGATGACCAGTAGTGACTCGCCATCGTTTTCGATATCAAGTGCCCCAGCGTCCAAGGCCGCAAGCATGACATCTTCCTCTAGGCTGATGTCATTAAAGGTGATTTCACCGCGCTTGGTAAATAGATAAGCCACTGAGCCTGAGGTGCCAAGATTGCCTTCGTTTTTAGTAAAAGCATGTCGCACTTCACTGACTGTACGGTTCAGATTGTCAGTCATGGTTTCGACCAATACCGCGACGCCACCAACGCCATAGCCTTCATAGCTGACCTCATCCATATTGTCATTGTCATCGCCGCCTGTCCCACGAGCAACTGCACGGTTGATGGTATCTCGGGTCATATTGACTGACAGTGCTTTTTCGATAGCGGCACGCAAGCGTGGGTTTTTATCAGGGTCAGGGTCACCTTGCTTGGCAGCAGAAACAATTTCACGAATAATCTTGGTAAACACTTTGCCTTTTACCGCATCCTGACGGGCTTTACGGTGTTTGATATTTGCCCATTTTGAATGGCCTGCCATATAACATCCTTACGTTTTACGTGTTATTGATAGTGCGGGTAAAAAAGTTGTTAGGGCATGCCCCAATGACAACCTTTTATACCTGATGAGGTGTTTTTATTATATGATTGTGCTGTTAATGCAGTGTAATCGGCCTATCGGCAAGTTAACGATTTGTATGTCGTTTGGCGCGCTTTTTTGCTACACTGCTATTTTCTATCTTTTGACCTACTATTGATTCTCATAATAACGGTCGACAGCAATAATATTTGCAATATTATAAACCACTTTAGCGCATTTTGACCAACCTAAGCTTGTCCATGCCAGCCTAAAACGTTCGGTTTTATATAACCATTGATTTTGTGACTTTATTGACTCTATGAAGCAACCAACCGCCGAAGCCATTACTCATTTGCGTAACCGCATTCATATCATTATCGAAGGCACGGATACCCGTTTGGGTAAGCTGTTTGATATTGTATTGTTGATTGCAATTTTGGCCAGTGTCGCTGTGGTGATGCTCGATAGTGTGCTGTACATGCGTTTGCAATATGGCACGCTATTTCGTTATGCAGAATGGTTTTTTACCATTTTGTTTACCATCGAATATAGTCTAAGGCTATTTTCAGCGCCCAATCGCTTTCGTTATGTTTTTAGCTTTTTTGGCGTCGTGGATTTATTGTCGGTATTGCCAAGCTATTTAAGCTTAATATTTGGCGGTGTGCAGTATCTGCTGGTTATTCGCATACTGCGCATCTTGCGTATATTTCGTGTACTCAAGCTCAATACTTACATGCAGCAAGCGGGCTTCCTCGCCTCAGCGCTTAAAACCAGTCAACAGAAAATCACGGTGTTTTTCTTATCATTGGTATTGCTCGTGACTATTTTTGGTGCGGTCGTCTACGTGGTAGAAGGGCCGGAAAATGGCTTTACCAGTATTCCCATCTCTATTTATTGGGCGGTGGTAACGGTCACCACCACCGGTTATGGCGATATGTCACCAAAAACGCCAATCGGGCAAGCGATTGCATCTATGGTGATGATTACCGGTTACGCGATTATTGCTGTACCGACGGGTATTTTTACGGCTGAACTGGCGCGTAATATGCGCCCACAGCTGAATCCTATCGCGTGCCCAAATTGTGGAAAATTCGGGCACGCTGTAGGAGCGGATTTCTGTGATCGCTGCGGTCATGCCCTGCATGTTTAATGTTTATATGGCTTTTTAAAATTATTAGGCTTCTAAGCTTTAATATTCTATATATTCTGCAACCAATGGTGATAAGTCTATCACCACACCTAGATTGACTAAATTCCAATACTGACCAGAAATGGTGCGGTCGAGCATCATCGTGGTCGCTGAGGGCTGAAATTGCCCAAAATACTTCAACGAGGTACGCATTTGGGCGATGGCTTCATGATGGGTTTGGCTGCTGCCAAAGTCAAACGCGCCTTCTTGATGAGGTTTTATTGATAGAGGCTTGAGACCGATTTCTAGCCATTTCTCATAAAACTCACCCGGTACATTCTTATCGTCATCACGGCGAATATCGAGGGCAATTAAGTCTTGCTCAAGTGCGGTTACGTCGCCTTTTAAGGCATGTTTAGCAAAACGCCTAAATAATTGTACTTCACTATCGCTATAACTGCGAATACCGCCAAAATCATAAGCGACGACACTGCCATCGGTGCGAAAGGCGAAGTTCCCAGGGTGGGGGTCACAGTGCATCCGGTATAAACCAAATAGCTGTCCTGCACTAAAATGGAACAGCCGCGTCGCAATTTTTTGCTTAATCGCATTGTCCCATGTCGCTGCCACTGCGAGCGTTTCACCCATCTCTTCGGTCAAGGTCAAAATCCGCTTGGATGAGTGGCTTCCAATCACTTTCGGAATGATAAGACCATCGTCGTCTGCATGAAATGCACCAAATACTTGTAGATTGTGCGCCTCTTTAATATAGTCGAGCTCGTCATGCAAACTTTGGCGAATCTCGTTAAACAACTGCTCTTGTAACTGCTTACTCATATTGAGCACGCCCGCTATTCTTAGCGCCATGCGTACTTGCTTCAGGTCACTATCACAGTTTTCATCGACATCAGGATACTGAACCTTTACCACCACTCTTTGCCCGGATGGCAGCACAGCTTTATGCACTTGCCCGATAGAGGCGGCCGCAAATGGCGCTTCTTCAAACTCAGTGAATAACTTAGCAACCGGTGCGTTAAGCTCACGCTCAACTTGTGCGCGTATCTGCGCATAAGGCATCGGCGGCGCATCTTTTTGTAGCTTCTCTAAAGCCGTCGCAACTTCAGGCGGAAAGACATCCTTATATTGTGAGGCAATTTGACCCACTTTCATCACGGCGCCTTTCATTTCTCCAAGCGTCTCGGCTATTTGTATCCCAACGTCTTGCATCAGTTCTGAGCGCGCTTGTAGACGTTTTTCTTCGTCACTTGAGAGATGCTTTAATGAGTTTTTTGCGGCTTTGCCGGCAATACTGGCGGTCATGCCAGCAAGTTTCATAAAGCGTTTTCCGGACGATTTTGCCATTCATATCACCATATAGTGGGTTTATTTTCTAAGCCCTAATGTTATTGTTTTAAGCAAGCGATTGCTGTTTGACTAATGTGCCAAAGGCAACATGATACGTATCTTAATACTGCTTGTAGGTTATAGCTTGTAGCTTATGACTGAATAGTATGACGGTTTTTTATTGGCTAATAAATAGGATTTAAATGCTAACGATTTAACCATGAATCATTAATCATCTAATTTTAAAGCATAAATATGAGTCAACCAATAATCCAATGCCATCTGATAACCTAAATCTCCTAAGCCACAAATAACGCCGACTGCTACGTCGCTTAAATAGGAATGCTGCCGGAACGCTTCACGCGCATGGACATTGGACAAATGTACTTCTATAAAAGGTTTTTGTGTTGCCAATAGCGCATCACGGATAGCAACCGAGGTATGAGTAAAGGCAGCAGGATTGATAATAATCGCATCTACTTGCGCTACTGGCTCTGCTAACAGACCATAATGTTGAATCTCATCGACAAGATTACCTTCATAATTTGATTGGGTGCAAATCAGCTCAACACCATATTTGGCTGCACGCTCGATCAATTTTTTTTCAATATCAGCAAGTGTCTTATGACCATAAATCTCAGGCTCACGTTTACCCAATAAGTTTAAGTTAACGCCATTAAGGAGCAACAACTTACGCGTTTTACCATTTACATTTATACCAGCTTGTTGTTGAGAAGGCTTGTCGGTTACTGCTGACTGAGAAGGAGTGGTCATAATGCTCTCTATCGTTATTAAGTGAGATTAGTTTTTATAATTATAATAAAGGATCGTATAAGATAAACTTACTATACGTTTTCAATAAATGAAATGAATAAAATATAAGACCCCTTAACCCTTTATGATAACAGTTTGTCAGTCGTGTTATAAAAAATAACATGAAAAATTACCCCAAGCTTTAAAAATCATGTTAAAAGTCTTTATGTTGCTAAAAACCCGTGCTATGATATTTTTTACGCAACATATATTACCTATTTGTTGCTGATGCCAATTGGGCTATCTATTAAATTGATTAAAATTATTTTAGTATTTGCTTATATTGGTCATAGTAAATTTACTGTACGCTGCATCATAAAGAGGGTGATAACACGCTTTATGTTCAGATGATGGTATGTAGAGTAGTACTCTTACATTTTGATTTCATAATCTTAAACCCCGTTTATATGCAATCTCGCAAAGGAATTTGGGGTTAAGTGACTTTTTAGGAAGTAATATTATGTCAGCTCGTGAGCAAGGTATCGTTAAGTGGTTTAATGACTCAAAAGGCTTTGGTTTCATTCAACGTGATAGCGGCGAAGATATTTTTGTCCATTTCCGCGCGATCCAAGGTGATGGTTATCGCTCTCTAAAAGATGGCGAGAAGGTTGAGTTCAGTGTTGTAGAAGGCGATAAAGGCCTGCAAGCTGAAGAAGTCAGAAAAGTAGAAGAGTAATCGATACAGTCATTAGCGCCGTTCAGCTATAATGTCTGTATAAACTACTGATATACTACTGAGTCAAGCCCGTCTTGTCTTACCTATGTTGAGTTGAACGCAGCATACTGGGTAAGTTTAGGCGTTGGGCTTGGCTTTTTTATGCTTATGGGTTTTATAATTTGCCTGACTAGCGATTACGGACTTCAGTTATTTAATCACCATAGATAGTCGCTCTATACAACCAACGCTTATCATAAGCCATTACTTATCAATGATAGATAATCGATTCATACACAAGGATATTTTTTTGAGTACTTTTAAGACGTTTACGGATTTGCCGCTTTCAGCCCCCACCTTACGTGCCGTGAGTGATTTAGGTTTTACTGAATTGACGCCCATTCAAGCACAAATACTACCACATACATTGGCCAATCACGACGCGATCGGACAGGCGCAAACGGGTACTGGCAAGACGGCAACGTTTTTAGTGACCATTATGGAGGCGTTACTCAAACGTCCTTTTACCACTGATGAAGAACGTTATTTAGGTGAGCCACGCGCCGTCGTTATGGCGCCAACGCGTGAGCTTGCCCAGCAAATATTTGATGATTGCCTCGCTCTGACCAAATATACTTCGCTGCATAGCGTTTGTATCATGGGTGGTACCAATTATGAAACCCAGCAGCATGAGCTTGAACGCCAATATGTGGATATCTTAATTGCCACGCCAGGGCGTTTGATTGACTTGATGCACAAAGGCATGGTTTATTTGGATCGAGTAGAAGTGTTGGTATTAGACGAAGCCGACCGTATGCTCGATATGGGTTTTATTCCAGATATCAAGCGTTTGGTCGGTCGTATGCCGCCGAATACCGATCGTCAAAGCTTGCTATTTTCTGCTACCTTTAATCAAGATGTAATGAATTTGGCTTATCGCTGGCTGCATGAGCCAGAGTTTGTAGAGATTGAGCCTGAGCATAAAACCAGCGAATTGGTCGATCAGCATTTTTACTTATTGACCGAAGATCAAAAACTCGCAGCGGTTGAGCGTATCATCACTGATAGCACAGTAGAGAAGGTGATTATTTTTGCCAACCGTAAAGATCAGGTTAAGCGCTTGTATCATAAGCTGCGTCAGGGGCATAAAATTGTGATGCTGTCAGGTGATGTCATTCAGCAAAAGCGTGAAAAGTATCTGCAACGCTTTAAAGATGGTCATGCTTCTGTTTTGGTCGCAACCGATGTGGCGGGGCGTGGTATTCATGTCGATGATATCAGCCATGTGATTAATTATACCTTGCCGGATCAGCCAGATGATTACGTACATCGTATTGGGCGTACTGGACGCGCGGGACAAACCGGTATCAGTATCAGCTTCGTCAGTGAAGATGATGCCTTTAATATCCCAGCATTAGAAAAGCATTTAGATACCAAGTTTAGCCTCGAGCAGTGGCAGCCTTAATAAATTTTTTTAATGAAGTTCTAAAGCATTTAAACAGCAAAAAGCCCTTAATGAATGATTAAGGGCTTTTTTATACGTCTGTTTTTAGATGCCATCAATTTAAAGGAATATTAAACAGCAATTAGTTAGTGATGAGGTTCCATGTTTTCTGAGTCATCATTCATATTGTGCATACTATGGTCCATCTGGCTCATATCGTGGTTGGTGGTATTACCTGTGTCATTCATCATCATGGTATGCTCACCATGCTCCATGTTCATGTTATGACCACCGCCATGGTCGCCATGCATACTGGACATGGCGATAGGCACGAAAACGACGGCTAAACCAGATAATACCATCACAGCACCATTGAGCTGTCTTAAACGAAAACGTCCAATTTTATCCCGTAACCAGCCGACGGTTTCGTGAGTCGCGACCAGCATTGGTACGGTTCCTAAGCCAAAGACGAACATCAAAGCAGCACCACTGAGTGGGTTGTGCGCGACCACAGCGATTAACAGAGCGCCATAGACTAAGCCGCAAGGTAAGAATCCCCATAGAAGACCGGCAGATAAAGCCCGCGGAAAGGTATTGAGTGGGAATACTTTTTGACGAATAGGGCTTAGGTATTGCCAAAATCGCATGCCAAAACGTTCGAGCTTGTTTAAAAATGGTGCACCAAGCATGGTTACGCCGACAAATACCAATACCAAACCAAGTAAAATACGCGGTGTGCTATTGCCTTGCATCAATGGCTGTAATACGGCTGTGCCTATCAATCCTGCGACCAAACCCAAAAACGCATAGCTGGTCAGGCGACCGAAATGATAGGTCGCTACCAACGCACGGCGCTTGGCAGGGCTGACATCTTTCATTGACAGACCAAAGGCAGTCACTAGACCACCACACATGCCTAAGCAATGAGGTGAACCAAAAAAACCCATTAGCAATGCCGCAACAAGTAGAGCTGTGGTCATGGGGAGTCTCTCCTAAAAATAGTAAAGCGTGAACCTACTGTCACCATTTTATAAGACGAAAAAGTGATAAGGCAGTCACGTATAAATGAGATGGGGAAGGTTGTATTTTTGAATGTTATTTATATCTATTGGTTTAACCGATACGATATCTGCGCGATCACGATTCAATCATCAGTTTTGTCAGACGACTGCGTATCATTAGTTTGCGGTATATTGTCATTAGGCTTATGAGCTTGAATCGTTTGCCGACGTTCTTGACGGTCATCCAAGATAATGCGTTGAGAAGCATTATCTAAGTCCTCAAACTGGTTTGATCTGACCGCATAACGTATTGCCCAGATGGCGACCACAAACAGCATTAAACTTAAGGGAATTAATAAAAATATACTGAGCATGGCAAACCTCTTCAATAGCAGTTTTTTATATTATACACTTATTGCAAGTGTTATAAATACTCTATAAACATTCAAAGTGAGACAGTGAATAACGGGCAATAATAACAATATGATGATGCTAGGGTGAGAAAATACAAGATGCGCTTTATTCAGTAGGCGTCTTGACAGCGTTACCTCTAGGGGTTAATAGTTGCTGCGAGGTTACATCATTGGCTTTTCGACAGTTTGCTTGCGGGCGTATCACATCGCGCAAGTAGGCGGCAACTTCATAAACCGCACGCCGCGAATGACTCAAGTTCTGTGCCGGTTCCATCCAATCACGTCTCACCGGTAAAGGGGCATTAATCGGGGTGCTATTAATACCGTTTAAGGCAAACTGTCTTCTTGCCCGCGCCATATGATAGCTATCAGTAATGAGGTATACATGATGTAGAGGAATACGCTTAGCAGTAAAACGGGCATTTTCACAGGTATTCATACTGGCGTTTTCGCTGATTAAACCATCGATACCGTGTTCGATAAGCCACTGACCGAGCCAGGGTGCTTCAGCACCACTGAGCACGATAGGGAGTGGCAAGTCGTGATAGGCGGTTGCTGCTGTACGAGCGCGGTTGAGGCTATAATTATTTAGGATGATTTGATTGTTATTGTCATTGGTCAGACCACCGCCTAATACCACATACGCGGTCGGCGGAGAACTCATGGCTGCTGACGGCATCTTTGGTAAAGGTAAATGAGCTAAAAGATACACAACCGCATGCGAAAACAGTGGAGTAAATAAGCTGATAATTACGAGAATGACCGCCGTAGAGCCAAGCAAAAAAGTAGCATTAATAATACGGAATAGCTTTATCATACGCTCAGCGGAACGTAAGTAAGACCGCCATAATCGATTGGACCATGATCGTTTAGACCACATGCTCATCATATCCAATAGAGCCGTCAGCATTTACCCATACTGGCTCACGCGATAATTGAATCGCAAATGTCTCATACACAACATCAGCAATATGACATTGGGCTTTTGCCACATCTGCTTGGGTCGCGTGATAAGGACTGTGATTGGTCAACACTAACGCTTGCTGTTGATGAGTGATAATCGGAGCGAGACCGCCGCCTTTTAGACCAGACTGTTCAATCAACCAACCAGCCGCAACTTTAATCATGGCATTCGGCATCGGATAGCCAACGATGGTAGGGTGAGCTGATTGTAGCTCTGTAAATTGCGCTTGAGGGATAATAGGGTTCTGAAAAAAACTCCCGCAATTAGGGAGTTGCTTAGGGTCGGGCAGTTTTTGCTGACGAATATCTATAATTGCTTGCATGACATCAGCGGGCATAGGCTGCGGGCGCCCTTGCTGCTCTGCATAACGCTGTGCGACTGTCTGAACATCACCATAGCTGGCAAGGATTTTGCTGGCATTGGTATGCAATCTAAATCCGACACGGCTGATCAACCAAGTATTAGGGGCTCGCTTAAAAATACTGTCACGATAGCCAAATTGGCAGTCTGCCGCTGTTAGATGATGCCAAGTTTGGCTAGGCAGATGATAAGCACGTACGTACTCTAAGCAGTCTTCTAATTGAACACCGTAAGCGCCAATATTTTGTACAGGTGCCGCTCCAGTCAAACCTGGTATCAATGCCAGATTTTCAAGTCCGTACCAACCTTGAGCCACCGTATGCAGCACCAAGTCATGCCAGTTTTCACCTGCCATCACTTCGATATCGACATAACAGTCTGTTTGCGCCGTAATAGTAATGCCGCGCATTTGTGGACGTAAAACGATAGCATTCAAGTATGCCGGCAATAGAACATTACTACCGCCAGAGAGCACGAATAACGGCTTATTAGGCTCTGTGTCTTTTATGTAGCGTGCCATAAAAGCGTCAAGCTGCGCCTCATCCGTGAGTGTCACGACAACATCTGCCATGCATGCCAATGCCATCGTATTACTATGGGACAAATCGACCGATGTAGCCTGTGGTAAATTCACCGCAAAATTGGTCGATGTCGTATGTGAAGCGTTGAAATCATGGCGTAAAGCTGAGGTCATAACATAGCCTATATGGCAAATAAACAAGAGGTAATACGGTGTTTATTATAAAGGATGCACGGCATAAAAGTAGCACAAATATGGCGCTTTATTACCAAGTACTATTAAACATTGTTAAGCATTAAGTGCTACTAAGCCCTAAGCATTGCTAAGCAGTTTTCCAACTTTCAATCCAAGCTTGTGCACTGGATTCTATACGTTCAATGACCTCTTCAAAAGCATCGCCATCGCCTTGATAAGGGTCTGGGACATCGTCGCCGCCGTAGGTTGGATCTTCTTCACTAAACAGCGCCAGTTTGGCAAGCTTACCATCTGTGTTGGTTATATTATCTTTAATGGCTTGCAGGTCAGCTAAGTTTTGTGCATCCATCGCCAATATTAAATCAAACTTGCGGAAGTCATCAGCGCTTACTTGACGGGCGACCAGCTTACTGATGTTATAACCATGGGCTTTAGCATGGCGCTGTGCCCGCACATCGGGTGCATGACCAATATGCCAGTCCCCAGTCCCTGCCGAATCCACTTTCATCGCTAGCCCTGCAATGGCGGTTTGCTGACGGAAAATCTCCTCGGCGGTCGGTGAACGGCAAATATTTCCCAAACAAACCAATAGAACGGATGAGGGAGTAGACGCTTTGATTGGCATATAAGGACCTTTTATCACAACAAAAAAACATGCTATCAAGACCAGCATAGGTAATGCGGTTTATTAGCATGTTATCGAGTAAATTAATTAGCTGTCAGCGTAACGGTTAATGTGTTGAATGGCAAGGGTAGAGGTAAGACAATGTGGTCACACTAGGCAATAATAATAAAAAGCTGCCGACCCTAATAGTCTGTATTAATCCTCTTAATGAATGCTATTCATAGTTAGGGCTAGGGATATTGCCGTATAAAAGTGAATAATAACTTTAGTCTTGCTTATTTTTGAAGCGTTGTAAATCTCGACGCTCTTTCTTATTGGGTTTATTATCAGGGCGGGCAAGATTGGCAAGTTTGCGCTGCTCAGCGTAATAAGCGCGGCGCTCTTCGCTCTCCTCAGTTTCTGAATATAATGCTTGTGCGGCAATCGCATTACCACGTTGTGCGCTTAGCGCTTCAACCAAGACTGTTTTCTCAGTCATGGCAGTAGCTGAGCCTTGGCGAATACTGAGCTCATCTCCGACTGCAATCTCTTTACTGGTTTTGACGCGGCTCCCTGCATAATGGACACGTCCGCTTTCGATGGCTTCTTTGGCAAGGGTACGGGTGCGATAAAAGCGAGCTGCCCATAACCATTTATCAAGACGCATACGCACCGCATCTGGTTGGCTATGGCTCGGCTGATTGTGGTTTTTATTATGTTTACTCATCAAAACCTCATAGATATCAATAAAGTAACATAATAATGGTGTCGTTTTTATTGATTAAAAGAGCGGTGCGCGATTAAAGTGTTTAAAAGTAGGTGATTATGATGGGTACAGAGAACTCAAGTTAGCCATTGTTCTGATTAGCAACTTTGACAGCCATCACAGCAGCACTATTATTCTCTACCTGCTCTAAACCATTTATGATCCCTGTGATGTCTTCTACGGTTTTATTTTGGCTTAATTTAAACTGAGCTTGTATCGAATCGATAGGCAGTCTAAAGCCAATAATACCGCGACACATGGCATCGATATAAGCAGCTGGTGCATCATTTAGTGACCAAGGGTTGTCGGATATTACCTCTTGCTGCGCGGTCATGGTTGCTAATATCCATTTAAGGGTGTCACTATCTTCAATCAATTCAATCTTAGACTGAATATGGACGCTTTGATAGTTCCATGTAGGCACTACTTTATGGGTTTTTGCTTTGCTAGGATACCAGTTAGGGCTGATGTATTGTCCAGAATCTTGGAAAATAATTAACCACGAACCGTTTGGTAAAGTGTTTTGGTAAATAGGATTTTTACGACCAAAATGACCATAAAGATAGCCGTGTGATTCGTCAGAAGCAAAATCGGAACCAAAATCTGCATTGAATTTAGCGTGGTCATTATGCCAAAACAACGGTATATGACAGGCTTCGATACCATCTTTAGTTTGGGCAACTAAGGTCGCTAACGGATTAATGGAGATAAATTCAATGATGTTATCAAAATTTTCTTCGGTAAAAACAGCAGGGATATGCATGACGTTCTCAATTTATGCGTGATATAAAATTAGTTACACCACTGCTGCTCACAAGGGATACCGTCATGGTTACCATCCATCTTTGTATTAGGGCAGTGTTGTAAGAAGTAAGTGGCTTCTGCGCATGAGGTCATCTGAGAACAATGTTGTCTCCCATCACAGGCAAAGCTTGGCGCTGCTTGCTGTGATATTACAACTGGAATTGCTGCCGGAGCTGCATTTGAAGTTGTATCTGAAGCTGCCTCTAAATCGACGTACGTTGGCGGTATGTCATCAAAATCAGCAGAGGTAAAAGCAGCAATTGAAGTATCAGCCGCAATATCAGTGCTAGGATTGCTTGTAGAGCTTTTAGGTTGAAGCATGTTATAACCCACAAGTGCTAAAACCAGTAACAATACAAACATCAATATCTTTTTTATCATGGCTCACTACTTAATCATGGTCGCTACCAATTAATAATTGCTACCAATGAATAATCGCTATTGATCCATCAGTGGCGGTTGTTTAGCAATGAAAACACCGCCCTGATGAATGAAAGTTTATCTCTACACTAACTATTTTAAAAACAACTGATAACCAATATTGTCATTGAGCATGGTGCAGTCGTAGCCGATATCAAGAAGCGCATCTTGCAGCTGACGAGAGTTACCTTCAGAGGCTTGTACGCCGACCAGCACGCGACCTTCAGCAGCGCCATGATTGCGATAATGGAATAAGGTGATGTTAAAGTCGTCGCCAAGTTTCTCTAAGAAAGTAAGCAGTGCGCCCGGACGTTCAGGAAATACCACGTTTAATAATTGCTCGTTTTCAACATGAGCATGACCACCGATCAAATGACGGATATGTGATTTGGCGATATCATCATCGGTTAGGTCATGTGCCGTATAACCATCGTCTGCCAATTGCTTACTGATGGTTTGACGCTCTTTGTCGCCTTCTTTTAGAGCAATACCGACAAAAATTGCCGCAGGCTCCATCGAGTCTGGTGATTTTTTGCTATCAGCACGGTAGTTAAACTCGGTGATATTACGTCCATGTAAGCTACGGCAGAAGTTTAAGAAAGCACCCGTTTGCTCAGGAATCGTCACGCCAAAGATGGCTTCTTTTTTCTCACCAATTTCAGTACGCTCAGCAATATAACGTAGGCGGTCAAAGTTCATATTGGCACCGCAGATGATGCTGACGCAATTTTTACCTTGTAAGTTATTGGCTTCGATATATTTTTTCATGCCTGCAACGGGTAATGCGCCAGCAGGTTCAACAATGCTACGGTTTTCTTCAAAGATATCTTTGACCGCGGCACAGACTTCATCGTTGGTACAAGTGACCACTTCGGGCTCGACCAACGGACCTGATTTATCACTCTTTTGCATACGGACAATATCAAAAGGGAGTTCGCCAATTTGGGCGACTGCGACACCATCAACAAACAGTCCGACTTGTTTCAGTTTGACCCGCTCATTTGCTTCAAGCGCTGCTTTGAGGGAGGCTGATTGTTCTGCTTCTACGGCGATGACTTTGACATGCGGCGCGACTTCACCTAAAAAGGCTGCAACCCCTGAGATAAGCCCGCCGCCCCCCACAGCAACGAACACATAATCCATATTGCGCCACTGCTGGGTCAACTCCAGACCAATAGTGCCTTGTCCAGCAATCACCAATTCATCATCGTAAGGAGGAATAAAGGTCAAGCCTTCTGTTTCAGCGCGATTGATTGCATAACGGTTGGCTTCATCAAAGCTATCGCCATATAAGTCGACATTGCCGCCCAGTGCTCTGACAGCATCTACTTTGATATCTGGGGTGGTGGTTGGCATTACGATGATGTTATTGAGGGCAAGCTTACGGGCAGAATAAGCAACGCCCTGGGCATGGTTGCCCGCTGAGGCACAAATGACGCCGCGCGCTTTTTGCGCATCGCTCAGTTGGCTAATGCAGTTATAAGCGCCGCGTAATTTAAAGGATTTTACTGGCTGTAAATCTTCACGCTTAAATCGAATATCATTAGCAAAACGTTGGGTCAGCTTGGGTGCCGATTCAAGTGGTGTTTGAATAGCAACGTCATAGACGGTGGCTTGCAAGATGGCTCGTACCCAGTGTGACAGCATAATGATTCCTAAATTGAGTGAAGATGAATAAAAGAGGTGCAAATGGCTATAAAGTCAGTGTTTATAAATCATCAGCTATAAATAGCCATAAACCCGTATAGATTAGCCTAAAAACGAAATAGATTAGCCTATGCTGATTTTGACTATCTTGCAAGACACAATTGCAAATTTTGTAGAGAGTTTTTTATAAAGGTTTTTTATCATGACTTTAAGCTTTTAAGTTTTTTATGAGCGTTAAAGGTTAAAAACTAAATCCTAACAGACATATGATCGTAAAATGGGAATCACACAATCTCAGTCAAGCGATATTAGCCAAGTCATCGATATATTAAAGTAAGTATGAGCAATGAGGGCGGAGAATGAGTATTTAGAATGGGTTTTACGCTAACATCCCATAAAGCCATCGGTTATAATAAGCGCGCATTTTACCTCTTTTATCATTCTGCCTGTTTTAGAGTGATACGTTTATTTTTCCAAGGATTTATGATGAGTGATCAGCAAGCACAAAAGCAAGCTGCAGCCAAAGCTGCCCTAAGCTATATCGAAGATGACATGATACTTGGGGTCGGAACGGGCAGTACGGTTAACTGTTTGATTGAGTTGTTGCCGACGTTAAGGCTTGCTGGCGCGGTTGCAAGCTCACAGGTCACCGAAGATAAACTCCGTGCCCTTGGTATCGAAATCGTCGATTTAAACTTTGCTGGTCAGCTTGATGTGTATATTGATGGCGCCGATGAGGTAAACGAACATTTGCAATTGATCAAAGGTGGTGGCGGCGCGCTGACACGCGAAAAAATTGTCGCCGCAGCTTCGAATAAATTTGTCTGCATGGTCGATGAAAGTAAAATTGTGGAATGGCTGGGACGTGAGTTTCCAGTGCCGATAGAGGTGCTCCCACAAGCGCGCTCGTATGTGGCAAGGCAGTTAGCTCTTTTAGGCGGTGAGCCAGTATATCGTGAGAATTTCGTCACCGATTATGGCAACGTGATTTTAGACACCTATGATTTGGATGTCAGTAACCCGCTAGCGCTAGAGCAGCAATTAAACAATATCGTTGGTGTGGTCTGTAATGGTATCTTTGCGGCCAATCAAGCAGATGTATTGCTCAAAGCGGGAAGTAATGGCGTGACGACTGTAACGCGTTAGTCCTTTAATGCTAGAATGTGGCACTAAATGATAAAGCTATAAAGAATGAAAAGGCAGAGCGCCATAAATGGGCTCTGCCTTTTTTGTATGGACTATTTTATCAATATTCCACGTTAAGCTTTTTAGAAGCCTGTTTTTAGGCAGGTAGCTTAATTTTGTCTTTTAATAAAAACTCCATCAAGGCTTTTTGCGCATGTAAGCGGTTTTCTGCTTCATGCCACACCACAGAGCGTGGATCATCGAGCATATCATGCGAGATTTCTTCGCCGCGATGCGCCGGCAAGCAATGCATGAAGACGACTTCAGGATCCGCTTTATCAAGCAGTGATGGCGTGACTTGATAAGCAGCAAAGCGGCGTGCACGGGTATTTTGCTCGGACTCTTGTCCCATACTTGCCCACACATCGGTGACAATTAAGCTCGAATCTTTCGCCGCTTCTTGCACATTTTCAACGATACTCACGCAATGTGAGAAGCGTTTCATCAGCTCAGGATCAGGCTCAAAACCATATGGGGCTGCTACACGTAGCTCAAAGCCAAACTGATTGGCCGCTTGCATGTAGGATGCGCACATATTATTACCATCTCCGACCCACGTGACGATTTTGTTTTCGATACTACCGCGATGCTCATAATAGGTCTGCATATCAGCAAGCAACTGGCATGGATGAAATTCATCAGTGAGTGCGTTAATAATAGGCACACTAGAGTATTCGGCAAAGGTCTCAACTTTTTCGTGGCCAAAGGTGCGAATCATAATAATATCGACCATGCTGGAGATGACGCGAGCGGAGTCTTCTAGCGGCTCACCGCGCCCAAGCTGGGTGTCATTTGGCGATAAAAAAATAGCGCTGCCGCCAAACTGACCCATGCCAGTCTCAAATGAGATGCGCGTACGGGTGGATGATTTTTCAAATATCATGCCAAGCGTACGACCCACGAAGGGCTGATATATCTCGCCAGCGTGTTGCATCTTACGCAGTTCGCTCGCGCGTTTGATTAGGTTTTCTAGTTCTTGTTTGGTTAAATCAGATAGGGTCAAAAAATGGCGCAAACTCATAGTAATCCTAGCAGTCGATCGCAGTCAGTGAAACGTTATCATTCTTCAATAGCATCGCGTCAGTGCGTATACTGGGGTGACAACAAACTTTTAGTATAGCGCAATTGGGCTTAATGTAAATGTCCAATTTGCCATGTTTATCAGTCTCGCAAACAGTCATCACATTAATCTCTATCGACTATGACTATGCTATTGTCCGAGTCGGGCGAGCGCTTAGGCGGCATAGTAACTCATAGCTAATGGTATCAGCATGGGCAGCGACTTCATCGACATGCGGCGCGTCGCCCCAAAGTATCACCTGACTATTTAAAGCCACGCTCTCTGGTACGGCACTGACATCAATGACAATCATATCCATGGCCACTCGCCCAAGTACCGCGCATGGATAGCTTTGATGATTGCTGGCATCAATGACAGAGACATACGCATCATTATTAACTACCCGTGGATAGCCGTCTCCATAGCCGATACTGACCAAGGCGGTTTTAGTATTATGTGTAGCGGTCCAGCGGCTCCCATAACCAATGCCGTCACCGGCGTTGACTGTTTGTAAGGCGATAATCTGCGCGCTAAATTCCATCGCTGGCTGTAAGTCTAAATCATGCGCACTTTTGTCAATGACAGGCGTGCTCCCGTATAACATGATACCCGGACGTACCCAGTCGTAATGATATTCTGAAAAATTGACAATACCAGCTGAGTTGCATAAGGAGCCTTTTACATCGCTGCTGACCGTTTCTTTTAGGGTGTGCAGCATATCATTGAAACGCTGGATTTGAATGGCGTTTAGGGGATGAGCGCGGTCGTCGGCATTGGCAAAGTGGGTGGTCAAAATCAGCTGATAACCGGCTTCATGCAGGCGTTTGGCTGCTGGAATAAGGGTTTGGTCATTAAACCCTAAGCGGTTCATACCAGTATTGTATTTAAGCCAAACCACTCGAGTGGCGCTATTTGTAGGTGGGGTATTTTCTAATGCCCACGTTAACTGTGGCTCATGATGAATCACACAGCTAATATCATGCTCAATCGCCAACTGCCATTCATCTTTAGTAAATGCGCCTTCGATTAGACCAATGGTTTTATCCCAGCCCAATTGCCGAGCTTCTAATGCTTCTATCAAGGTTGCGACGCCGATACCATCTGCCTGTTGTTCGGCTTGTTGTAACGCTGGCAGGACAGCTGCCACGCCATGACCATAGGCATTGGCTTTGACCATAGCGAGCACTTTGGACTTTGGTGACAGTTTTTTAACTTGAGCCAAGTTATGAGTGATGGCTGCTGGTTTGATTGTGATGGTGCGCATAATTGCCTTCTTTATTAGCAAAATTGTTTTATTAGTAAAGTGGTGAATTGATAAAGCCAGTGAGTCATCAATCCGGTTGATGACTCACTGGCTATTTTTTATGCATAGTCGTTTGTTAAGCGTAGGGCTTGTTGTGTTTATCGTTTAATAAGTCAATTATTCGTCATTCTCAAAGCTGACGTTTTGATAGTATTCTGGCGTCAGATTGATAAAGCGGGTGAATTGCCCTTCAAAGCCCAAGCGTATGGTGCCGATAGGGCCGTTACGCTGTTTACCAATGATGATTTCAGCCACGCCTTTGTGGTCCGAGTTTTCATTATAAACCTCATCGCGATAAATAAACATAATCAAATCGGCATCCTGCTCAATCGCACCTGATTCACGCAAATCCGACATAATAGGACGCTTATTAGGACGGTTCTCCAGACTGCGGTTAAGCTGTGATAAGGCGATGACTGGGCATTCAAGCTCACGAGCCAAGGCTTTTAAGCTACGAGAAATCTCGGAGATTTCTCCCACACGGTTACCATCAAGATTAGGCACTTTCATTAATTGTAGATAATCGACAATGATAGCGCCAAGCTTGCCATCATGGTTTTTGGCGATACGGCGACAGCGCGAACGCAGCTCAGAGGGCGGCAGGGCAGTACTGTCATCAATATATAAGTGTTTAGACTGCAGATGCTGAATGGCATTCATCATTTTTGCCCATTCATCTTCATTCATTTGACCAGAACGCAGGTGCGTCTGATTAATCGCCCCCCATGAAGACAGCAAACGCATAACGATAGATTCGGCTGGCATCTCCATCGAGAACACCACCACGGGTAAATCTTCATTAAATAAAATACCTTCTGCTAAGTTCATAGCAAAGGTGGTTTTACCCATAGAAGGACGGGCGGCAACAATGATTAAATCCCCTGCTTGTAAACCTTGGGTTTTATTATTGAGCTCAACAAAGGGCGTTTGCAAACCTATCATGCCGTCGGGATTGGATTTTAGCTCTTGAATTTTATCGATGACATTGGTCAGTACAGAGGTAATGCCAACAGGCCCACGCTGTTCTGCGCGTTTGTTATGTTGCTCATTAATACTAAATATTTTTGCCTCGACACTGTCTAAAATGTCGCTGACCGTTTGGTCTTTAGGATTGTAGGCAAGGGTAAGCATATCGTTGCCAGTGGTAATCAGCTGGCGTAGGGTCGATAGCTCTCGCACGCGCTGGGCATAAGCGGTGAGGTTAAACAAAGTTGCCGGACTTTGGCTTAAAATATCTGCCAAGTAGCTATCACCACCGGCACTTTTCAGTAGTTTTTGTGCTTCCAACCAGTCATGCACCATGACCGTATCATAAGGCTCGTTGACCGCCGCTAAATGCGCGATGGCATCAAAAATATACTGATGTCGTCCTGCATAAAAATCGTCTTTAGTCACGATATCTGCAATCTTATCGTAAGCCTCTTCGATACTCATCAAAGACGCCAGCAAAGCCTTCTCAATATCGATATTATGCGGCGGTGTCTGATTGAGTAAGTCGTCGGTTTTTTCGTTGTCTGCCATGGGTGCCTAATGTGTTAAAAGTCGGTATAAATGGAAATTTGGTATAAGTATTTATTTTAGTAGTGATGCAGCCAAGCAAGCGCGACATACCTCTACGATAGAAGTACCAAAACGTGGTCTCAGCGCTTGCTGGTAAATGCTACAATGAAAAGCGAAAGTTTAACACATTATGCAGTTTTTTCGGCTGCTATAAGTAACTATCTATAAAAATGCCATCTGCTATGGCATAAAATGGGCGACGTCTCAGACAACTTTAAATGCGCATTTTTATAATAAAAAGTATCATTAAATCAATCTCTTAATATCATACTAGGGTATTGTTGCTATGCAAAAAAAATTACCATTATTAGTCACAACCGGTGAGCCTGCTGGCATTGGTATGGATATCGTGCTGCTATTAGCGGCTGAGGGTAAATTACAAGATTTTAACCGTCCGATTTGGGTCACGGCAGATAGCAAGGCGATGCAAACGCGGGCAGACGAGTTGGTGACTGCTGGCGTATTAAAAGTTTGTCCACTTTGGCAAACTATGAATACAAATATAGAAGCCGATGATTTTTTGGATCATATATCACAGCAAATTGTTAACAGTGATAATACTTTTCTCTTGATTAATACTCCTTGTGCTGAACCAGTCGTTTGCGGGCAAATTGATACTCGCAATTCGGCCATGGTTGCCAAACAATTAGACATCGCGCATCAACTCGCTACCAACAAAACAGTTGCTGCTATCGTCACAGGGCCATTGCAAAAGTCCGCACTGATAGATGCCGATATTAAGCTGCTCGATGGCACTATGTTTAGTGGTCATACCGAGTTTTTTATGCAGCAAAGTGGCTGTGAAAAAGTGGTGATGATGCTTGCCAATCAAGCCATGAAAGTGGCGCTTGTTACCACGCATTTAGCATTAAAGGACATTCCTGCTGCTATCACCGCTGATAATGTACGCCAAACGGTGCAAATTGTCATCGATGATATGCGTGAGAAATTCGGCTTAACGCAGCCACGTATTTTGGTGTGCGGTCTTAACCCACATGCAGGCGAGGGTGGGCATTTGGGCGTTGAGGAAATTGAGATTATCAATCCTGTATTACGTAAGTTTATTGATGCAGGCGTCGATATATCAGAGGCGATGCCAGCAGATACTTTATTTACTCCAAGACATTTGGCGAGTTGCGATGCGGTGATTGCTATGTATCATGACCAAGGTTTGCCAGTGCTCAAATCACATGGCTTTGGCGATACGGTCAATCTTACCTTGGGCTTGCCGTATATTCGCACCTCGGTTGATCATGGCACTGCACTTGACTTAGCAGGACGTGGTGGCGCAAGTGCTACCAGCTTATACCAAGCACTACTGATGGCTAATGAGATGGCGGATAAATCGCTGATTAATAGACCTCTTATATAAAACTGGTGCATTTGAAGTTTGTCACGCAGTATTGGGTAATTTTAGTGTGAATAATGGCTATTTATGAATCATCAAACACGGTCTAATATAAGTGGTTCCATTATAGCGGTCTATTTTAAGTGGTCTGTTAATAGGTTTGAAGGGTGAAATAGTTGGTTCCCTTGGGGTATACCCTATTAGATAGTTAAACGAAATTTCAAATGAGATTGGGTATGAATACGCTGAAACGAATATCCTTTGATTATTATCTTCCTTCGAGCTGGTCGAACAAAGTATTCTTCGTTCATGTTTACAGTATTAAGAGAATAAGTAAAATTGTTAGAGTCTGTTGAACATTCACAAATGCGCACTGCTGATAGCTAAAATAGTTCTAGTCTAAGTGAAAATTGCAGGTAACGCTCATTGCTTCGGCTAGCTGATTTTAGCTAGACGGTTACTTTGAGTAGAGCGATTTTAGCATCAGCCTTCACTACAACAACAGGGACAGGATTACTTTTTGCTACTTCATTGCCAGAAACAGATGCTTAGAATGACTGAATTTACAATCTTTATCTGCGAATAGTCTAAAGAATAGTCACTGTTAGTGCCACGGTCGAGTGTTAAACAGACCCTAGTATTAACGTATTAACCACTATAAAACTACTGCTATAGAAGCCATACTATGAAAATACTACAACCTATCACTATTGGTGGAGTGACTTTTAAAAACCGCCTAATGCTGCCACCGCTTACCACAGGCTATGAAGCAAAGGACGGTAGCATCAGCTCACAAAGCCTATCTTTTTATCGCCGTTTAGCGCAAGGGGGCGTAGGTTACATTGTGCTCGGTGATGTTGCTCCGATACCTAGCTTTGCGCAAACCCCTAAACTATTTGACGATAGCCAAATTGATGGTTTTCGACAGATTGCCGATAGCGTACATAGTTATGGGGCGAAAATTGGCATACAGGTATTTCATCCTGAATACGATGTTGAGGCCATTAACAAAATGTTCGCTAATGGCGAACAGAATAAGGTTCGGGAGCGATTAGATTATGATATGCAGCACTTCGTCAATGAAGTAAGCGAAGATAGCTTGATGGTGATCATTGATAAAATGTGTGCGTGTGCCAAACGTGCGCAACAAGCAGGGATTGATGTCATACAAGTCCATGGTGATCGATTAGTAGGTGCTCTATGTAGCACTCAGCTCAATACCCGTACTGATAAATTTGGTGGCTCTCTTAAAAACCGTACACGTTTTGCCTTACTGTTAGTACAAGCATTGAAGAAAGCTGTGCCAACCATGGTTATCGATTATAAGCTGTCAGTAGTCACGCCTACGCGTGGTAAAGGCGGTGTTGATGAGATTGATGCACCGCAATTTGCGCAGTGGCTTGAAGGTGCTGGTGTAGACATGATTCATGTCGGTCAAGCCAATCATACGGTCAACTTAGCCGACACTATCCCGCCAATGGGAGTGCAGCCCTATTGTTTTTTTGCAGACATCGCACAATCAGTTAAGCAAGTGGTCACTATTCCTGTAAGCACTTCGGGGCGTATTATTGACCCTGAGATGGCTGAAGCAGTGCTGGAAACAGATAAGGTTGATATGATTGGCATAGGTCGTCCCCTATTGGCTGACCCTGACTGGCCAAACAAAGCAGCGGCTGGCAAGCATAAAGATATTCGTCGTTGTATCAGTTGTAATGTCTGCGTTGATGCAGTCATGAATCGATCTTTTATGATTTGTACGGTTAACCCGGAGAACGGCTATGAAGAGACTCGAACTATCACACCTGCCAAGATTAAGAAAAAGGTAGTCGTTGTCGGTGGTGGCCCTGCTGGACTTGAAGCCGCTCGTGTCGCTGCAGTAAAAGGGCATCATGTAACGCTGTTTGAAAAAGAGAATAAGCTTGGTGGTCAGTTAAATATAGCCGATGTACCACCGCGTAAAATTGAGCTGCAACGCCTTACAGATGACTTAATACACGCGGTAAAATCTGAGGGTGTGAATTTACGTCTAAATGAAATAGCAACTGTAAAAAGCATATCAGCATTAGAACCTGATGCGGTGATTGTAGCGGTTGGTGCGAACAGCTTTATTCCAGCAATTTCAGGCATAGATAATGTGAATGTCAAAGATGCATGGAAAGTGCTGGCGGGCTCACAAACAGTTTCTGATCGTGTCGTTATCATCGGTGGCGGGGTCGTCGGTTGCGAGACTGCTGAATATCTCGCTGAGCTTGGCTGTAAAGTGTCGATAGTCGAGATGTCGGATAGTATTACTAACGATATAAGTGTGACGATTGTACCTACAATGCTGGAGAACTATGAGCAATTTGATGTTGAGACGTATATGGAACACAAGGTCACGGCCATTACCGAAAATGAAGTACATTGTGAAATTAAGAATAGAGATATCGTGCAAATCCCCTACGACTATGTAGTCATTGCTAGTGGTGCGCGTTCAGTGGGGTTTGATACCGCAGAATTCATTGCTAATGGTATTGAGGTTATCGAAGTTGGAGACTGTGACAAAGTGGCTGATATCTCGTATGCAACCAAAACCGCTTATGACGCTGCTAATGCACTTTAAGTTTTTAAAGCACTATGAGTAGAAGTTACATGAACATGCCAATGTTTTTTAAACAGTATTCTTACTTTCTCTTACCCGAAATTGTTAAAAAATATTTGGCTGATAAAAAGTAAATACGGTAGCATATCTCAATTATTTAGATAAACTATTTAAAATAAGCTAAAGCTTATTTATGATAAATCCTGTTCGGTGCCTGTATAGCGCACCGATCACGAATAGAATATGTATGGTAAGTACACAATGAAGTACACTGTGACTATTCCGTAAGTTGAAACCTTGATACCATTAGCCTACAGCCCAAGTTTCGAGTTCTCACTAGGGTACCGTATATATAACCAACATTATAGCAAATGGTTTAAGAACAAAAAAAGCGATGTGTCGGTTGTGCCAAGGTGTAGGTGGTTTACTAATAAAACGTCTCAAAAATACAGTGCAATTATGAGCTGTGGTATAATTTCGTATTACAAAGCCAGCAAATAAAAGCGCATATAAATCCAGTATATTGCTGCCATAGCGCTGTAGCCCATTTATCTTTTATCCATTAAGACTTTTTTATGTCCAAAACTACGTTTGATGCTCAATCTATTTCTAACAGCCTGCGCGCTGCCAAACACCAACCGCGTAAGCGTTTTGGTCAAAACTTCTTGCACGATGGCAGTGTCATTCGCCAAATCGTTGATAGCATTCGCCTAGAGCGTGATGATAATTTAATTGAGATTGGGCCAGGGATGGGCGCGCTAACTGAGCCGCTATTGACAGAAGTCGATGCGATGACCGTGGTAGAGCTGGATCGTGACTTGGCCGATAGCTTACGTATTCGTATCGGCGCCAACAGTCATCCAAATTTCACGATTATCAAAGACAATGCCATGCATGTCGATTATCGCCAGATGTATAGCCCTGAGCGTGGCAAGCTACGCGTGGTTGGTAATCTACCCTATAATATCTCTACACCAATACTCTTTCATCTGCTCAGCTATGCCGATGTGATTCAAGACATGCATTTTATGTTGCAAAAAGAAGTGGTTGAGCGTATCACGGCTGATGTTGGTAGCAAAACTTATGGTCGCTTGTCGGTCATCATGCAATATCACTGTGATACCGATTATTTACTGACCGTACCACGCGGTGCTTTTAATCCGCCACCAAAAGTGACCAGCGCCGTATTTAGACTGACGCCGCATATCAATAAGCCGGTCGTAGCAGAAGATGAAGAGTATTTTGCGCTTGTGGTACGAGAAACCTTTAACCATCGTCGTAAGACGCTACGTGCTATTTTCAAAAAATCAACCTTATTGCCAACATTGAGCGAAGACGATTTTGCGGCTTGTGCTATCGATCCACAAGCGCGTCCTGAGGTTTTAAGTGTGAAAGACTTTGTCAATTTGAGCAATCAGGCACGCAAAATAGAGGTTTAAATCGACCTACTGCCAATCAATCGTCAAGAGTACTTATATAGAAATTATAATATAAATGCTTTTCACATAAAAATGATGATATAAAATTTTTATATAAGAAATGCCACATAAAAAGATTGAGGATTTATGAGTTTTCGCCATCAGTATGTTATCGGTGACCTGCAAGGCTGTTATGCGGCGTATCTGCATTTACTTGAAACCTTGGATTTTGATCCTGCGCAAGACAAGCTATGGTTTGCTGGTGATTTGGTGGCACGTGGTGAAAACTCATTAAGTACGTTGCGTCATGTCAAAGCACTTTGTGAACAAGGCGCAGCAGCGACAGTACTTGGCAATCATGATATTAATTTGATTGCTGTCTGGCGCGGTGCCGCAAAGATTAAGAAAAAGGATCAGACAGCCCCCATTTTCGCAGCTAATGATTGTGATGAGTTGCTTGAATGGCTACGTCATCAGCCACTACTGTCTTACCCTGATGAGCATACGGTATTGGTACACGCTGGCATTCCACCGCATTGGACGATTGAGGCGGCAGCAGACCATGCGCAGCAGTTAGAGGCACAGCTGCAAGGCAGTTTAAAGCAGCTGGATCGTTTATTACCCAATCTCTATAGTAAAACAGCCGATGAGTGGCATGAAGGCATTAATGGCTTTACCAAAATGCGCGCGATTGCCAATTATTTCACGCGTATGCGTCTATGCAAACAAGACGGCACGCTGGAATTTAGTTTTACAGCAGGATTAGAAGAGCAGATGCCAAAAGGGTTTTTACCTTGGTTTGAATGGCAAGTACCGCGCACGCGCAAGATTTTGTTTGGTCACTGGGCGGCGCTTAAAGCTGAGGTCGACTTACCTTACGCGCGTGCGCTTGATGGTGGCTGTATATGGGGCAATCATCTGTTAGCTTATCGCTTGGGTGATGGAAAAACCATCACGTCAAGTGCGCATTGCTTACTGCCAGACTCATAATATGAGCTATATAGCTTGACTGGTTGTTTTTTGGATAGTTACCTCAAAAAATGTCCAGTCAATAATCCAAGCCCTCAGTTAAGCAATCAGCTAAGCCACCAAAACTGTCCCATTAGCTGGGTAGATTTGGTGGCTTTTTTGGTTTAGGCAGTGGCGTTTTGGCATCGCCAGTAGCTTTACTTTCAGGGTTGCTATCATCGTTCTGATGCTGAGTCGTTCCCTGACTGTCTTCATCAAATGCTGTATGCGCTTTATCATATTGAATATCCTGACTATAAGGGATGCTATTAAGCTCCTCATCTATAAGCCCATCGTCGAGGTCAATAATTTTTTTAGTGCTCATGTGATTGGTGGTGTTATGGGTTTCCCGACTTTTTAGGGCAGCGTCAGTGTCACCATTTGATATATTATTATCATAATCAATATCTGTGACCGTATGCTTGTCTTGCGTCTTTTTTTGCAAGGATTTTGGTAGTACTTTGACATCAGACAAGCGGCGTACAACATAATTATTGGGAAGTGGCTGATTGCTATTTTGTAGTGCCGTATCATCAAAAATCATCTGTCCTTGGCTATCAATACGCGCATACTTCATCGGTTTATCACGTGGCCAAATAAAGTCAGAAGGATGGGTCATTAAGTGGCTTAAAAGTTGCTTGGTAAGCCGACTCCAATCGACAAATTTCACCTCTTTTGAGCGTAATGCTACAAATAGCGCCAGTGAGAAGCTGACAATCAAGTTAACCATACCGATCAGTAAAACGCCAAAGACAGAAAGTAGCACAACTGGCCAATCTAGCTGGTTGGGCGATATATTATATAAACCATGTGCCAAATTTGCCGAGGCAAACGCAATGTGGCGAATATCAATCGGTAACCCAAATAAGAAGCCAATGGTTGCCGTACTGCCTAAGAACACCCCGAATAAAAAGTTACCCATAATGGCACCGAGGTTGGCTTCTATAAAGCCGCTTAAACGCTGTAACCAAGCTTTGGGTAATAAATATTGAAGGAGGCGGTGGCGCTGAATTCGAGCACCGATTTGGTTATAGACCGCCAAGTTGTCATAGTAGCCGGCGATAAGACCAGATAAAAATAAATATACGCCAGCGATTGCTGCATGAGGTAAGGCCAGTGAATGAAACGGGTCAAGATCATGTAATAAGTGCGCAGCCTTATCGGTATTAATCATCGGGGCGCCGGTATATTGTAGCCACGCAAAAGAGATGATAAGGGCAACGGGAATTGCCATCATAATATTACCCATAATCGCAACGAATTGAGTACGTAAAATATCGACCACCAACTCGGATAATTTATTCAGTTGGTGTGATTTCTTACCAGAGCTGTCTGAGATGGTAGAGGCGATGGCCGCCGCGGTCATGGCGGGCTGTTTGGTGGCGACTGTACCATGGACGATATGGATAAAAACAAAGCCCAAGCCATAAATCATGCTATTTACAAAGGCGCGGCCCATCGGTGCGAGGGCTAGGTGATACGCTAATATCTTAGTCGTCGCCATAAAAGCAATGATAAAACCACCGATAGACGCCTTTTTAAACATCTTCTGATAACCGGATTTATCGGTACTAATATAATGTTCACCGACGAGGCTGGCGTTTTCCGTGACTTTGCGCGACAGCAGCTTGGTATTATTATCAATCAAGTAGCCAATGCTATAACGGCGACTGGCTGTAGTAATCAGCGCTTGAATCAACTCGATGATCGCCTGATCGCGCTTATCGTAGTTGTCTGCTACCAGTTCAGTTAAGATGCGCATACGCTGCAAGCTTTGATCCAAGCGTAGCATCATGTTGGTTAGGCGAATAGAGATACCGGTTTTATAAATGCGCTTGCGTATGGTGGCAACGATATCTTCGCATTGCTCAATCATGACCAATAATGGTGCTGGATCTACGGCTTTTTCGGGAGTGATATCGGTTAAGGTATCAAGCTCATGTGCTTCTCGGTACTGATTCACGTACAAGACTGCTTCTTGATTTTGCGCCACAAATGCCGCTGAATAATTCAGCATTTGCGGATAAAATTCCATCAAATCTGGATGCAAGCCAATGCCGCTGATACGATACGATAAAATGATAATCGCGTTCAAAATACTGTTCTTTGCTGTCGCAACTAAGTTTAAATGCAGCTCATTCACTTTGAGTAGCCCGACCAGCTCATCCCATTTTTCTTTTTCGATATGGGCAAGCCACTGCTCATCAGAGCGTTTATCAAATAAATAGCCAACCAATTCTACGATGGAATCTTCTTGTGGTAACAGTGGTAAAAAACGATGGCCAATCAGACGGCGCAAGCTGATAAAGAAACCTTGGTCTGACATAATGCCAGTATCGGTATATAAGGCAATTTGGCGATATTCAATAATAAGTTTTAAGACGAAACTTGATAGCCCATCTCCATATTCTGGATGTTGACGTAAGATATCAATCAGCTCTTGAATGTTTTGATTGGCTAAAGCGGGCTCTTTATCACTCACTCGTAGCTCATCGATTAAGCGTTTGAGTACCGCAGGATCTGGCACATCACTTAAGGCAGTAATCTGTTGTAAAATGTGTTTTATCTCTGACACATCGTATCCCTTATGGTGGTTATTTCAATCATTGTTATTATTCAGTATGTGCAAGGATATGTTTGCTTCTAGTGATGGCTGTGGTTATCACTGTTGCGATATATGCCATCATTAATTTACAGTGCACTAATTTATCAATTTTAAGATATTTTTATTACGTTTAATGCGCTTGGTTTTGCGTTATTTTAATCGTAACCGCGCATCAGCGGTCAATTATTTTGTTAGCAGGCATTGTGGTGCAGATTGTGACGCTCATTATGTCGATTGTTGTGTCAGTTTTAGTTTTTATTATTGCTTTGATTGTTTTGCTTACTGGGACGATATTTTTGGCAAAAAAAGGGACAGTAGCTTAACTGTCCCTTTTATTTTAGTGCGGTAGGGCTTACTTTATTATAAAAGTAAAAAATTAGCTAGCAGGTACATCAAAGTAATTTAAATCAAAGTTCATCATTGGGTCACTACCTGCTTTAACCATCTGTGCATGAGCATCGATACGCGGCAAGATACGACCAACGAAATAATCGGCAAGCTTGGCTTTATTGGTGTAGAAATCACCTTCTTTACCATTAGCCGCTTCGACCATTAGCGCAAACATGTACGAATACGCTAGATAGCCAAAGGCATGCATATAGTCAACGGCACAACCATTGATTTCACTCTTACGCGCGCTAATATTGCTAAGGACAGTGGTGGTTAGCTCTTCGATGGTATCGGCCGCATCTAGCGTTGCTTGCTTGATACCATGATCCGCTTGCATATTATTGACAAAATCACGAATCTCACCTAAGAAATGGGTGACATATTTGCCGTTATTTTTCGCCACTTTACGACCTAGTAGGTCAAGCGCTTGAATACCATTGGTGCCTTCATAAATCTGTGCAATACGGGTATCACGGACGATTTGCTCCATACCCCATTCGCGGATATAGCCGTGACCGCCAAATACTTGCTGGCAATCAATAGTCGCTTCTAATGCTTTGTCGGTTAAGAAAGCTTTAGCAACTGGCGTCAGTAGGGCAACGCGCGCAGCAGCAGCTTGAGCGGCCTCTGGGTCAGTACTAAATTTCTCTTGATCCAGGTTTTTGGCCACATACATCGCAAAACAACGTGACGCTTCGGTGTTGGCTTTTGCATTTAACAGCATGCGGCGTACATCGGCATGGTGAATGATCGCATCTGCTGGTTTTTCTGGGCTTTGAATCTGCGTGTCGCTACGGCCTTGACCACGGTCATTGGCATATAGCGCTGCGTTTTGATAAGCAAGCTCAGAGCCACCAAGACCTTGTAGGCCCATAGTCACACGTTCATAGTTCATCATAATGAACATTGAAGACAGACCAGTATTTTCTGCACCGACCATCCAGCCTTTAGCATTGTCAAAGTTCATCACACAAGTAGCAGAGGCTTTGATACCCATTTTATGTTCGATAGAGCCAACGGCCAAGGTGTTGCGTTCGCCTAAGCTACCATCTTCATTAACCAAGAACTTTGGTACCACAAACAGTGAAATACCTTTTGAGCCTTCTGGTGCATTAGGCGTTTTTGCCAATACCAAATGAATGATATTGTCAGTAAGGTCATGCTCGCCGCCGGTGATAAAGATTTTGGTACCAGAAATATTATAGCTACCATCATCATTAGGAACCGCTTTGGTTTTAATGATACCTAAGTCAGTACCAGCATGCGGCTCTGTCAAACACATGGTACCAGCCCATTCGCCGTTGTACATTTTTTCTAGATAGGTTTGTTTTTGCTCTTCAGAAGCCGCTGCGTTTAGGCAAAGTGTCGCACCAACCGTTAGGTTTGGATATAGAGCAAATGATTGATTGGCAGTGAATACCATCTCTTCGGTCAACATAGTGACCATTTTGGGGAAACCTTGACCACCATATTCAGCATTACCGCTTAAGCCAACCCAGCCAGATTCTGCATACTGCTTATAAGCTTCTTTGAAGCCAGTAGGAGTAGTGACAACGCCATTACCCTCAAAGGTGGCGCCTTCTTCATCGCCGCTACGGTTAATAGGTAATAAAACGTTTTTTGACAGTTTTGCCATTTCTTCCAAAATCATATCGACCGTTTCCATGTCGACATGAGCGAGGTTTTCGTTGTTTTGCCAAAATTCATGAGCTTTAAAGACGTCAGTTAAAATAAAGCGCATGTCGTTAAGAGGGGCATTATAAACGGCCATAAACATTCCTTTGGTTCAAATGAATAAAAGTAAGTGAAGTGAAGATATCAAGTTGTTCTTTTGAGTATAGCTTAAGCATAGATAGCTAAAGTTTAGCAAATTAGTGTGTGAACAGGTGTATTTGTTCGTGAATTATGCGTACACCAAAAATAGTGATTATTTGGCACAGTTGCTGTTTTGGCAGCGTCATTCCCTGAATTCACATTAAGAAAATCGGCAACACACTTGGGCATGTTGCCGATAGGAACTGCATCTTAAAATCCATGCTATATTAGCGAAATTTGTAAAGTTTTATTTATTAAAACGCAAATTGATCCACGTTCATCGTCATATACGGCTCTACGCCAGTAGCAATGCGCTGTACATGAGTGGTGGTACGCGGTAACAGTTTAGCGTAGTAGAACTGTGCGGTTTTAATCTTAGCATCATAGAATGCTGGTTCACCTGTGCCATCGGCGATAGCAGTTTGAGCAACAAGTGCCATACGAGCCCATAAATAGGCTAGGGTGACATACCCACTGAAGTATAAGTAATCCACTGCCGCACCGCCAACCGCATCAGGGTTTTCAGTCGCTTGCATGCCGATACGTGCAGTTAAATCGCTCCATTCTTTAAGATGCTTGGCAAGTGGGCGGATAAACTGACCCATTTGATCATTGTCTTTATTTTCTTCGCAGAAGGTTTGAATGATTTTGATAAAGTTAGCAAGCAGCTTGCCTTGTGAGCCTAAGACTTTACGACCTAATAAATCAAGTGCTTGAATTTCAGTGGTACCTTCGTACAAGCAAGCGATACGCGTATCACGGACGTTTTGCTCCATACCCCATTCGCTGATAAAGCCGTGACCACCATAAACTTGCACGCCATGATTGGCCGCTTCTAAACCCGTTTCCGTCAAGAATGCTTTAGCAATCGGTGTCAATAGTGACAGCATTTGGTCAGCAAACTTCAGATCATCGCCTTCGCCTTTTGCCACCGTATCTGCAAAATGCGAGAGGTAATAAACCAAAGCACGACCGCCTTCTGCAAAGGCTTTTTCAGTCAATAGCATGTTACGAACTGCTGGATGCACGATGATAGGGTCAGCGACTTTTTCTGGCGCTTTCGCACCTGATAGTGAGCGCATCGCTAGACGGTCTTTAGCATAAGTTAATGAGCCTTGGAACGCGTATTCTGCAGCAGTTAAACCTTGAACCGCTGTACCGATACGGGCAACGTTCATAAAGGTAAACATACATTGTAAACCACGGTTTTCAGGACCAATCAGATAGCCTGTTGCGCCATCAAAGTTCATCACACATGTGGCTGATGCTTTGATACCCATTTTGTGTTCGATAGAACCACAAACAACCTTATTGTTTTCGCCTAGGCTGTTGTCTTCATTTACCATGACTTTAGGAACGATAAACAATGAAATGCCTTTGGTACCAGCAGGCGCGCCTGGTAGACGAGCCAAGACGATATGAATGATATTGTCAGTTAGGTCGTGCTCACCGGCTGAAATAAAGATTTTTTGACCGGTAATGCTATAGCTGCCATCTTCCTTTGGCTCAGCTTTAGTACGGATAATACCCAAGTCAGAACCGGCATGGGCTTCAGTTAAGCACATAGTTCCTGACCATTCACCGCTGACCATTTTTTCTAGGTAAGTTTGTTTCTGTTCATCAGTACCATGGTGTTCGATGGTTTGGATAGCGCCATGCGATAGGCCTGGGTACATAGAAAATGACCAGTTAGCCGTACCAACCATCTCATTGATGACTGTCGATAATGAAAACGGCATGTTTTGACCGCCGAATGCTTCTTCAGCAGACAACGCAGGGAAGCCAAGCTCACAATAAGCTTTATAGGCTTCTTTAAAGCCTTTTGGCGTGGTGACAGTCCCATTATCAAACTGACAGCCTTCAGCATCACCGCTTTGGTTCAATGGTGACAGCTCATTTTCAGCAAAGCTTGCAGCCATTTCAAAAAGGCTATCCATCAACTCGCGATCTGCTTCTTGGAATGCAGGCAAAGTTTTATAGTGATTTTCGCTGTCAAGTAACTCATGCATCACGAATTGGATATCACGTAGGGGCGCTTTATATTGCATAACTTCCTGTCCTTTTTTAGAGTGCGACCGGCAGTAAGGCGGCGACTATCATTGACTGTCATTATTGAAGTCTGAGTCGCTCGCGTATTACTGGGATGAAATCTGTCTGCATAACAGACAATGACACCGATCATATGAAATAGAGTGAGAAGAGTAAAAAGAATTATGACTGTATTCGTAAATTCTTGGTAAAAGATAGGCGTTCACTGGCAAATATACAAGTTTGGTGACAATACTGATAAGTCACCAACCTGTCTTGCATCCTATACATCATCGACCTTACAGGCTAAAATTATTAATAATAACTGTAGGAAAACTCAATCAATATGCTCTGATGAGACAGTGCTAAGAAGGGTTGTTTTTAGACAAATGTTGCTGCGTTAACATCTTGGTTGCTTCTTCAGCCGTCATAGGTTTACCAAACCAATAACCTTGACCATACTGACAGCCCATGCTGAGGAGTAAATCGCGTTGTTGTTTGTTTTCGATACCTTCGGCGATCACCTGCATATCAAGCGCTTGGGCCAAATCCAAAATCGCTTTGACAATCGCGCGCTGTGTACGGTCATCTGCGATTTTTGAGATAAAGCTTTTATCAATTTTAATAAAATCAAAAGGATATTCTTGTAAATAGCTTAACGAAGCATAACCCGTACCAAAGTCATCAAGAGCCAGACATATGCCGATTTCTTTTAGAAGATCAAGCTGCTTTTTGACATTGGGATGGCGCTGTATTAAAGAAGATTCTGTCACTTCAATGTGTAGTTGGTGGGCTGCAATGTTATGCTCTACTAACAAGTTACTGACCATATCAAAAAAATCAGGATGACTAAATTCAGTTGCATCTGCATTGATACAGATGTGTTGATGAAAGCCCAAACCTTGCCATACTGATAGCTGCTCGGCGATTTGCCCCGCCATTTGCGAAAATAGCTCAAGCGACAGTTTATGAGAAATAATTGCATCAATAAAATCGATGGGTTTTAGTAAGCCACGGGTAGGATGTTGCCAGCGCACTAGGGCTTCAAAACCCGTAATCATACCGGTATCTAAGGCAAATTTTGGTTGATAATAAGGTATAAACTGCCCTTCATTAGTGGCAGCTCTCAGCTCAGATTCTAACTGTATATTATGCGCATTTACTTCATTAATGGCTTTGTGATACCAACATACATCATCGCCACCATGCTGCTTGACATAATTTAAAGCTTTTTCCGCTTTGGTCAACAAGCCTATGAACTCTTTACCGTTTTCAGGGAAATAGCTCACCCCAACAGAAATATGGCAATAAACCTCGATGCCTTTTGCCGTGCTACCTTTTAAGAAGAAAGGGCGTTCGCACATTTGCATTAAGCTGTCTAACTGATGACGCACCATATTGGCATCATTGCATTCAAATAATAAGGCAAAGTCGTCACCGCCAAAATGAGAAAAACAGCGTAGATTGTCAAGCTCTAACTCTGTAATACGTAAGACAAAGTTTTCTACCAAAGTGTTGATACCATCCGGTCCCAATAGACTTGCAAGGTTGCGATAACGGTCAATATTCAAACGTACAATAACCACTTCTTGATAGCTGTCTAACAACAATTCACTGGTTTGACTTAAAAACACTTTGCGGTTGGGTAGTCCTGTAAGCTGGTCGTAATTAAGCAGGTGCACCACCTTTTTTTTGTTTTTAGCAAGCGTGGCCATATCACGAATGGTGCCGACGTAATAAGGGGTTTCTTCTAAATAAATTTTTCGATAGGTGATATGACAGTCAAGCATCTGTCCATAGCGGTTTGACATTGAAAAATCAATTTCACAAAATCCTGTACTGTCTAAACTGTTGATCAGATTTTTGAGCACTTCTTGCTCTTCTTCTGACAAAAACTCAGCAGCGTATATACCAAGCGGACGTCCAAGCAAAAATTTTTCAGTATAACCAAGCATCAGCTCATAGTTAGCATTGACGGATAAATAGCGTAATTTTTCGTCCAATATGAATATGGCGTCTTCAAATTGCTCACATAATTTGACCAATAATTGCTGTTTGTCTGATATTGGTATAGGCGTGAAAGCGGTCATAATGGGACTCATAACATCGAAATTAAATGATAAATAGGATTGGTAATAGCTAACGATGTGGCCACTACTGACTTAAAGCATGCAGGGTCGCCAAGGCAACCACGGGTGCCGTTTCGGTACGTAAGACCCTTAAGCCGATTTGCCAAGGTGCAAAACCAACATCCGCTGCTTGGGCACATTCATCAGCGCTGAGCCCACCTTCAGGTCCGATTAACAATTCTATGTAAGGAGAGGGCTGCTTTAAGACTGCTGGTAGCGCTTCAGGCATTGCTGGCTGTCCCGCTGCTGGCACACTAAGTTGCAGCCGCAAATCTGCTGGTTGCTGTAATACTTGATAATACGTATCTTGACTAAGCTCAGATACCATAGGGCTGACCGCCATTGCTATATCACTACTCGCTGTCTTATTTAACCAGTCATTAATAGAGACAGGCGCGACAATAAGCGGCGGGCGATTGAGTCCACATTGCTCACAGGCGGCAATTGCGACTTGCTGCCAATGTGCCAATTTTTTCTCCACTTGGGCAGGCTTTAGATTGACCTCACCATGATGACTGCTTAGCAACTGAATAGCGGTAACGCCAAGTTCAGTGGATTTTTGTATGGCATAATCCATTCGTTCGCCGCGACTCATCACCAGACCGATTTTAGTCAAGACAGCGGCACTTCGGTCAGCCTCTATGTGTGCCAATAATGTCACAGTGGCGTGTTTTTTGCTGATGGTGTTTAGCTGTACCTGGTATTCACCGCCAAAGCCGTCGAATAAAATACCCTTATCACCAATATTAGCACGTAATACCCGACACCAATGATGGACGATATTTTCAGTCAATTCGACGCTGGCACCGATAGGCAAGGTGCTAAGTTGAGGGTAGTTGGTTTCTGATGGGTTGTTATCATCGGTGATGGTATAAAAAAAACGTCGCACAGTCGCTTATTCCTGTAATTTAATAATATATTATTTTGAAACATATTAGCAGAATATTGTCGACATGGCTAAAGCATCATTATAGGCGCTTATGTCGTTTATATTTTCTAATGATTATAGTGTTGTACTCATCTGCTTACTTTGATGGTTAGCATGTTATAGCGCCAATCATTTAACATTTGATAAAAAAATTAGCAATAAAAAACTGGCGCTCCTAGGAACGCCAGTCATTAAGCCACATATTCGATAAAGGGTTAAGCCGTTAAGCCTAGCGCTTCGATCAAGCGCTTGTTGGGCTCAACCTTATTCATACTATAAAAATGCATGGCAGGTACGCCTTCGCTAATTAAACGCTCACACAAACGGTAGACCACATCAAAGCCAAATTCACGAATAGCGGTACGGTCATCGCCAAAATCAGCTAAGCGCTTACGCACGTAACGTGGAATATCAGCGCCACAGCTGTCGGCAAAGCGCACCAAATTGCTAGAGTTGGTAATCGGCATAATACCAGCAACCAAAGGCTGGGCCACGGTATCGATACCACGTTTTTCTAAGCTATCACGCAGATATAAATAGCTATCAGCATTATAGAAAAACTGCGTAATTGATGCGTTGGCGCCGGCTTGGTATTTATTGACCAAGTTTTCAACATCAAGCTCAAAGCTACGCGCTTGTGGATGCATTTCAGGATAGGCTGCGACCTCAATACGGAAGTGATCACCTGAATATTCGCGAATAAACTTAACCAAGTCTAACGCAAACGGCAGTTCCCCCATGCCCACTTGCCCCGATGGCAAGTCACCACGTAGCGCGACCAAGCGCTTGATGCCCAAACTCTTATAAAGATCGAGCAGTTCAGCAATTTCACTTTTATCATCGCCAATACAAGACATATGCGGCGCAATAGCAGTCTCACCGCGAGCGCACAAGGCTTGAACGATATCTAAAGTGCGACTACGGGTTGAACCGCCAGCACCATAGGTCACTGAAAAGTACGCAGGTGACAGCTTGTTCAGCTCATCATAAGTGCTGAGTAGCTTTTCGTGTCCTTGTTCGGTTTTGGCTGGGAAAAACTCAAAGGAGATAGCAGGCTTAGTCACAGTCTGGCTCCTTTTAGTATTTATAAGCGTCAGGCTTGAACGGACCTTCGACAGGCACACCCAAATACTCAGCTTGTTTTTCAGTCAACTTCGTTAAGGTACCGTTAAAGCCTGCAACCATCGCAGCAGCGACTTCTTCGTCTAGCTTCTTCGGTAAGACTTTAACGTATAAGTTGTCAGCGCGCTTATCTGCTGGCAAGTCAGCGAATTTTTCTTCAAACAGATACATTTGTGCCAATACTTGGTTGGCAAATGAGCCGTCCATCACGCGTGATGGGTGACCAGTGGCGTTACCTAAGTTTACTAAGCGACCTTCAGCAAGCAAAATCAGATAATCGTTTTCATCATCTGAGCGGAAAATTTGATGCACTTGTGGCTTAATCTCAACCCAGCGCCAATTATCACGCATAAACTGCGTGTCGATTTCGGTATCAAAGTGACCGATGTTACAAACGACCGCGCCAGGTTTTAAGGCAGCTAGCATGTGTCTATCACAAACATGATAGTTGCCGGTAGTCGTGACAATCATGTCAGTGTCTTCAAGTAGACGGGTATTGATGTTTTCTGCGCCGCCAGTGTTATCGCCATTAATGTACGGTGATAATACTTCAAAGCCATCCATACATGCCTGCATGGCACAGATAGGATCAACTTCTGAGACACGTACGATCATGCCTTCTTGGCGTAAGCTTTGCGTAGAGCCTTTACCCACATCACCATAGCCGATGACTAGGGCGCGGCGACCAGCAAGGAACATGTCAGTTGCACGTTTGATGGCGTCATTTAAGCTATGGCGGCAGCCGTATTTATTGTCATTTTTAGATTTGGTAACGGCGTCGTTAACGTTGATAGCTGGTACTTTAAGCGTACCTTTATTGAGCATTTCAACCAAACGATGCACGCCAGTGGTAGTCTCTTCTGAAATACCATGGATGTTATCAAGCAGCTCTGCATAATCATTATGAATCAAAGCGGTCAAATCGCCGCCGTCATCCAAGATTAAGTTGGCATCCCAAAGCTGACCTGATGCTTCACCGCCAACGTGAATTTGTTGACGCAAGCACCACTCATACTCTTCTTCTGTTTCGCCTTTCCAAGCATAAACAGAGATACCAGCAGCAGCAATCGCCGCCGCCGCGTGGTCTTGAGTTGAGAAGATATTACATGAGGTCCAGCGTACTTCAGCACCTAGCGCGACTAGTGTCTCGATAAGCACAGCAGTCTGGATGGTCATGTGAATACAGCCAGCGATTTTCGCGCCTTTAAGCGGCTGATCCGCTTCGTAGCGACGACGCAAACCCATGAGGGCAGGCATTTCGGCTTCAGCAAGGGTGATTTCACGGCGACCGTAATCAGCTAAGCTAATGTCGGCGACTTTATAGTCAGTGAAAGAGGGGTCGATCGTATGGGCAGATGGGGTGTTAGACACTGCGTCCATAATATGCTCCTATCAGTGGTTAAGGTATGATAAAAAGAATAAAAACGCAGGTGCCGTTATTTGCGCTGTCAATAATCAGTGAAATGATTATTCAACAGTTACCGAGCCTAACATGACGAATCAATCAGCGTAGCTTTGATTAAAATCTCAACGCAGCTGTCAATTCATATGGCGCAACACCTCTCGGAGGGTCATTATTGTAATAGATGGCGGTTAATTTGTCACCTATTGGCTGATATAAATAGTAAGTGGTTAAGTCATAAAAAAAGGCCATCGATTGATGACCTTGATTGTTAATACATAAGTTATAAGGGTTGCTAAATAAACTTAGAACCAATTATAGGTGAGTGAGGTAAAATAACTGGTACCTTCTGTAGCGTACTCATTACCGAATTGACTGGCAAGGGTATAATCCTCATCAGTAATATTATCTACTCGCAAGTTAGCGCGAAGCTTAGGCGTAATATAGGCGCTGCCACTCAAATTAAGCAATGTGTAGCTATCAAGCTTATTGTTTTCGGCCGTATATCTGTCATCAGTATGTTTGGCCTCAAGGCGAACATCGAACATTGGCTGCTGATAACCAATATAAACCATACCGCTATTTTTAGGACGATAAGCAAGTTGTTGATCATAGTTAGCACTATTTGATGTTTTGTCCTTCGCATCTAAGTAGTCATAACCCAAACCAAATATAAATGCATTCATATTCCAGTCTGAGGTTAAGCTTAATCCTTTGATTTTTGACTCACTGATGTTTGTACCATTAGAAATCAGGTCTTCTGCATTTGTGTGATAGCCCGTTAGTCGTGACGTTTGCATGTCATTGGCATATTCAATAAATATCTCAGTGTTTTCAGTTCTTTCAGGTTTTAAGTTTGGATTTTCATAGCCTGGGAAGTATAAGTCATTAAAGGTCGGTGCACGAAATCCAGTGGCATAGTTTGCACCGATCCGCATGCCAGCTAATGGGCGTATAGCTGCCCCCAGATTATAAGTGCTCTCATTACCATACTGTGAGTTGTCATCTACACGATAGTTGGCTTGCAGGTCATAATAAGACTCTGATAGTTGATAACCAACGAAAGCACTTTTAACGGTTCTATCGTCAGGATCATAAGCGGTTTGAACAGCAGGAGCAGGGAAGCCTGAAAAATCTAAAACATCTGACGCCTCTAGTTTTTGTGATAACCATTCTGCGCCAACGATCACTGTGCCAGGCTGGGCGTTAATGCTGGTCTCTAAGCGTGCCTGCTCTTGCGTAGTATCGAACTGACTGCCTTCTTGATAGTTAATAGAATTACCATCGTGAGAAGTGGATTTATCAACACTTTGACCGTAGCTAAGTTTGCTGACCGTTAAAGGTGTCTTATATTGAAGAAAGGCATTTGCACTGCCGTTTTTTTGATCTGAATAAGCATTAGGAAAAGCGTTTCCTGCCGAGTCAATATCAGTAGTAGAGTCAGAATACAGCGCACTGAGTCCGGCGCTTAGGGAATCTGAAAACTTATGCTGCAATGCCATACTAGCATTGGTGGATTTAAAACCATCATCGTCAGAGTTGTAATCATAAGACTCGGGGTTAGCAATCGCGTTAAAACCGTCTGTTTCATTGCGACTGACCCCTAAGCTCAATGAAGAGGTGTCATTTTTAAGCTGACCTGTTACGCCGACTTGATAATGATCATTACTGCCGTAACCAACGGTCGTAGATACATTGGATTGTTCTACGCTATTGCCCTTGGTAAAGATTTGGATGACCCCACCCATGGCATCAGAACCGTAGATACTAGAACCTGAAGCACCATATAAAATTTCGATGCGATCAATTTGATCCGCTGATAATAAATTCAGAGATGGGCTACCTAAAGAGATAGAACCATAGCGTATACCATCGATAAGCACCAATACCTGCTTGCTATCGAAGCCACGCATATAAAAATTACTGGCTGTACCCATGCCCCCACTTTGCGTGATATTGATGCCGGGCTGATTCTTCAGTATATCAGTGACGGTTTGACCCTGATAACGCTGTAAATCTTCTTTATCAATCACCCGAGTTTGGGCAATGACATTACTTGTTTTAGTTGGCGTACGTGTGGCTGTGACGACGATTTTATCAAGCTCAACTTGTGGCAGCTCGCTATCGTCAATAGCGCTACTGTCAGCAGTCGCGGCTGTAGCACTCATGGCAAAGACGCCTAAAGCACTTAAGATACACAAGCGAAGATAGGTGGTCGAAGATGAACGAGATAAAGCCATAGTTAATTCCGAATTGATCAAATAAAAAGGTTACAGAAGCGAAAGCCAAGACGCTAAAAGTTACAAAAACTCATAGGTATATTACATGCGCTTATTATCTATAAAAGTCCCTTACTTATAAACCATTTTAACCTAATGTTTATTCATCATAAGCTGAGCAGCTTTCATGATTAGGAGCTAATTATTCTCTTAAGTGGATTAACTTAAGAGAATAAGTTGTTTAAAAGGATGGATTACAGGGATGTGCATTTCTTGAATAACATAGATGCACTTGCAACGAGAGTTTGAAATAGGTTTGGCTAATATAGAGAGTGATAAAAACATATAATCAAAAGCATTGCCGTCATAAATAATTGCTATTATAGGGGCAAAATATATTTATTCTTCTGTTATGCCATTCATAGAGCTAAGAGGTTTGTTTTGTCTATTCAGCATTATCTGAGTGCTCGTACCGCGCCATCTCCATCCGTTTCATTTCCCAAAACGCTGCTTATGATGATGGCGTTTATGTTTGCGATGATATTAAGTTTACTCTTGCCGCATAGTGCGACTGCCGCCGAAGCCAGCATACTGGGTGTGGGTGGGCAAAGTGAAGAGACGACTAAAACTTCGATACCAGACTCATTTGGACGCGATACGCCACGCCATACTGTTCAAGGGTTTATCGGGGCGTTAGGTGAAAACGACTATCTGCTGGCAAGTAATTATTTAAATTTATCCAAATCTGATAATCCAACCACTATTGTGCGCCAGTTTAAGCAGGCGTTAGATGCTGGCGGGCGTTTTCAGCCTGACTTACAGATTAATAATACCCCTGAGGGCAACTTAACCGATCAGTTACCACCCAGCCAAGAAAGCGTGGGAGTGATTAATGTCGGTGATAAAAGCGTACCGCTGCTGCTTGAGAGGGTCGTGTCTAAGGAAGGGGAGCAGTATTGGCAGTTTTCGAGTGACACGCTTGATGCAGTACCAGAGGTGATAGAGAACTATGAGCCGACGTTGGTTTCTCGCTATACCATTGACTCATTAGAAGGGAAAAAGCTGTTTGGTTATCAGATGGCGGATGTATTTGCGGCGCTCACCATAATTATCAGTGGTTTCATACTGACTTATATTCTGGTTTGGCTGCTATATCATTTATTAAAATTGATTTATCCTCGCGTTCGTGGTGAGGCCTTACCCTTGCCCGATAATGTGATATTACCAATGGCAGTGGTTATTATGGCGTTAATACTGTCTGAAGTGATGGTTTATGCTGGTATCACAGTGACATTGCGTGAGCCGGTTAAACGCTTTTCTGATATTGCTTCTTGGGTGGCGACGACCTGGTTATTACTGCGCGTTATCGATTCAATATTTACTCGCGCGGTCAACTTAAGTTATAAAAGAAACTATACGGAACGAGTTTCAATTTTGGGGCTAATGCGTAAAGTAGTCAAAGCGCTGTTATTGATATTTGCCGTCATTGTCATCTTTGGTAATTTGGGTTTTGATTTGACCACAGGTATTGCAGCATTGGGGGTCGGTGGTTTGGCCTTGGCCCTCGGTGCGCAAAAGACGATTGAAAACTTGGTTGGTAGTGTGGTGGTGGTGGCAGATTCGCCTGTCCGTATCGGCGATTATTGTAAATTTGGTACCTATGAAGGCACCGTTGTCGATATTGGTATTCGTTCATCACGGGTGCGGACGCTGAACCGTACGATTGTCACTGTTCCTAATAGTGACTTCTCATCGATGCAAATCGAGAACTATACTTCACGTGATATGTTTCATTTTTTACATAACTTATATATCAAACGTAACGCTGATATTGATGTTGTCTTCAATATGGTCAAGAAATTAGATCAGTTTTTGGACGATCACGAGCTGACCAATCAAGAATGGAATCAGGCCAATATTTTGGAGTTGCGTCAAGACTGCTACGTTATTCAACTGCGCGCCTATATTAATGCTGTCAATTCGATAGAGTTTTATGGCAAGCAAGATAGTTTGTTGGTTGATGTTCTAACCCTTGTCAAAAAATACGATGTTGAGCACGCGCTACCGACGCAGCAATTGATTGTCAATCAAGCTGAGCTTGAGCCTAAAATGCAAAATGAGATTGATGATAATATTAATAGTACTGAGTCGGCAGAAGATAAATTAAGTACTGATGATAATGATGATAATGATGACAATGTTAGTAAGTATACTGATGGTGAGCCGAATGGGATTGATTTAAGCAAAGAGACGGACAGTGCTAAGGATGATAAAGCTGCTGTTATTAAAGCAAACGAAGCAGCCGAAAATGAAAGAATGAGTGCTGATAAAGCGCGTCAACGTAGAAAAAAGGCATTGGTAAAAAGTAAGTTTAAACGTGCCAAAAGAAAATTTGGTTTTTCTATTTGGAATCAGCCTTAGAGCGTGATGTGGTAATTTTTCTTAAAGAATGGCTTAATGTTTTGTTAGTTAGACGTTTATAAAGGCACGGCGGTTTTTTGACGCAAAGAACCATAATATTGCCATAGTAATAAGCTGGCAGCGCTACGATGTGGCGACCAATCTTGAGTCAGATTTTTTAATTGTTTGGGCGTTGGGCGTTCTGCTAGTCCTAGCAAGTCCATCGCCGCCACTTTAATCGCTAAATCATCAACCGCCAGCACATCGGCTCGTTTTAAAGAAAATAGCAAATACATCTCAGCGGTCCAACGCCCAATACCGATAACGGCGGTCAGCTTTTTGATCACATCTTCATCTGCCAGGGTTTGCAACGCAGCGAAATCTATATTGTGCTCGACTAAAGAGCGGATATAACGAATCTTTTGCTTAGATAGCCCTTGCGCTCGTAAGTCCTCGTCAGTTGCTTTAATAATCGCTTTCGGTATCGTTAAGCCTGCATGCACCAAGCGTTGCCAAATACTGGCTGCCGCTGCTACAGACAGCTGTTGCCCAACCATCGCTCTCATTATTTGTGTAAAACCGCCAGCATTATGGCGTAAATCAGGCACGCCAACTTGCTTATAAACAGGCGCGAATCTAGGTTCGATAGCAATCAAAGCACTTATATGCTCTTGTAATTCTCTACTTTTTTCGATGGTCTGTATGGTCATAATAGTTCTGATTTCACTTTTTTTTAAACGGAAAAATAGAGATATAAAAATAATGGCATATATAGTTGAAGCTTATGATTAAAAAATTGTACGATTTTCTTTATAAAAAAGGACTGCCAATTGCAGTCCTTTTTATTTTGATGTTGAGCTAAAAACAACAACTACTCGCCATCGTTTTTAGGCTTTTTAAGTAAGACCAATACCGCGCCATTGCCACCATCTTTTGGCGGAGCAGAGCAAAAAGCCAATACTTCTGGCAATTGACGTAGCCAACCATTAACGCAAGTTTTTAAAATGGCTTCACTGCCTTTACCATGGACGATTTTTACCATGGTTTCATTGTTTTGTTTCGCTTGGCTTAATAGTTGGGTCATCGCTACGCGTGCCTCTTCGATGGTGCAGCCATGAATATCCACCGCATCATACCAACGTAGCTTGCCTTTTTTGAGCTGATCAAAGATTTTGTTCTGCAAGGTCGGCTGTTTATAAGACAAGTACGCTTCACCAGCAACAGGATTTAATAGCGCTTGCATATCTGATAAGCCTGCACCTAAATCACTCGCTTCACTACCTTGAGCCGCGGCACGTTTTGACAGAGTCGCGGCATCAAGTTTGCCAGCTTTTGAGGCATTGGCAGGCGAGCGTACATTTTTATCTTCTAGCTGACTGACGCCATGCATTGCTTGCATAAATAGCACTTTATCGTCGTCGATATGTTCGCTATCTAATTGCTTGACCGTTTTTTTGACTTGTTTTTGCGTCAACAGTGAGACAGGTTCGGTTGGTTTTTCATTGTCGCCATCCGCTGAGTTGGTATCACGACCTTTACTCAGTTGTCCTTTAAGCTCTTTTAGCTGATCTTGCATTTCTTTTGAAAACAGAGAGTTTGACATAATAGTTAACGTATCGTTGGTTAGTGAATGAATGGCTCAATAGTTTATAGGGTACATAAAAAACGGCATGTGCTTTATTTATATGCAAGGCTTCAAAAACTTCCATCAGCTTCGTTGCAATATTTTAAAATTTAACCCAATAAATGGCTTTTAAAAAATAGTTTAGGTTACTTTACGCCTGTGCTGCGACGCTCGCAAGTAAGGATTGTAATGCTTGCCCGGGATGTTCAGTTTTCATAAATTGCTCACCGATTAAAAAGTGCTGAATATCGTTATTGAGCATCAAACGAATATCATCACTGCTATGGATGCCACTTTCGGTGACGATAAGTGGTCGTTGTAGACTGTCATTGGGGTTGGCAGAAAATGCATCATCAATGGCAAGCTCACGTAATAGCGTGTTTTTTAAATCAAGGGTCGTCTGCAAGTCCACATCAAAGGTATTTAAATCGCGATTATTGATACCGTAGATATTATGTTCTGAATGTGGCAATTGTAGCGCACGCTCAAGCTCGCCTGCCGTATGCACTTCAATCAATACATCCATACCGAGCTCGATGCTCAGTGTGTGTAGCTCTTGCACTTGGGCGTCGTCAAGACAGGCCATAATCAGTAAGATGCAATCAGCACCCATCAAGTAAGATTGGTAAATCTGGTAAACATCCACCATAAAATCTTTGCGCAATATCGGTAAACTGCAAGATTCGCGTGCTTGGATTAAGTAGCTATCATCACCTTGGAAATAATCACGATCGGTTAACACCGACAGGCAACTGGCACCCGCTTGCTCATATTGCTTCGCAAACAGAGCGGGCGCAAAATTATGATTGATAATACCTTTAGATGGTGAGGCTTTTTTTATCTCAGCAATGATACCAATATCAGCGGCACGCAGGGCTTTGGCAAAGCCGCGACGGGGCTGGGTATCAGCAGCGACTTGCGATTTTAATGCTTCAAGCGATAATACCGCACGATCAGCGATAACTTCTTTATGTTTGGTGGCGACGATACGCTGCAGAACTGAAGGAATAGCGGTATCTGATTTTAGATTGGCGGTCATGGCTGTATTCCATTATTTAGGGTAACAATTAAGCAGATAAATTAAGGACTGCATAAATAGCTGCGATTAATAGGGTTGTGAGTACAGTGCTTTTTGGTTAAGTCTAGGCAATTAGCCCATCAAACCTCAGCCGCTAGTTGCTGAGTATACTGAGCCAAGGCGTCAAGCTTCATTAAGGCGTCACCATTTTGAATGACTTTTTGTGCGCGGCTTACACCATTGGGATAATTACTGGCAAGCCCTGCGGTATATATCGCCGCACCGGCATTTAACGCAATCATATCACGGGCTTTTAGAACAGCGCGATCATTAGTATCTTCACCCGATAAAGCGGCACGAATCAGCTCAAGACTCTGTGATGGGGAATCGACATCAAGCCCAATAAGAGTTTGTGACTCGACGCCTGCATCTTCTGGCATCATCTCATAGACGGAGATTTCACCATCTTTTAACTCAGCTACCGTGGTTGAGGTGGCCAGACTGATTTCATCCAAACCATCTTTTGCACCGACCACCATCACATGGCGCGCGCCTAAGTTTTTCATCACTTTTGCTAAAGGCTCACATAACTGCGCGGTAAAGACGCCGATGACAAGATTTGGTGTGCCAGCAGGGTTGGTGAGTGGACCTAAAATATTAAAAATCGTCCGCGCTTTTAGCTCACGGCGTACTGGATTGGCATAACGCATCGCACTATGATGATTGGGGGCAAATAAGAAACCAATGCCTTGATTTTCGATACACTGCTGCGCTTGTTCAGGGGTCAGGGAGAGACTAATGCCTGCTTGCTCAAGTAAGTCTGAGCTACCAGATTTGGTCGAGACCCCGCGGTTACCATGCTTAGCAACTTGGGCACCTGCTGCGGCTGCTACCAATGCTGAAGCTGTCGATACGTTAAATAAATTGGCACCATCACCCCCAGTACCAACGATATCCACCATATATTCGCAGTCTTTTGGGCTAATATTGGCAGCTAAAGCACGCATGGCACTCGCTGAGGCGGTAATCTCGTCAATCGACTCACCTTTCATACGCAGACCGGTCAAAATCGCTCCCATCATGGCATCGCTACATCTGCCTTGCATAATGATGAGCATTACTTGATACATCTCATCAAAGGTCAGATCAATATGCTGAAAAATTCTGCCCAAAGCGGTGGTTAGTAGCTTATGAATACTCTCATCAGACAGCTGATTGATGGCTTCAGCGGTTTGTTGGGTTTCACTATTTTTATCGCCTTGATTACCGTGATTCATAGTTAATTTTGCAGCCTGCATTGTCGCAGTGGTCATAATATTCTCACTTATTATTATCTTTTATAATTATCGTATCGATGAATTTGGTTAAATAGAGTATGTATCTTAAAACAGCCAACATACTCTTAATGAAGTCGCTCTTAAAAACAGCTATCCTACTTGCGGTAGCTCATCTGAGGCTATCACCGCTAAGTGATGCGCTTGCAAAAAGTTATTAAGCAGTTGATAACCTGCTTCGCTTAAAATCGATTCAGGATGAAACTGAACGCCTTCAATCGCGAACTCACGGTGACGAATGCCCATGATGGCTTCGATACTACCGTCCGCATTTTGTGTCCAAGCGCTGACTTCAAAGCAGTCGGGTAAGCTGGACTTTTCAAGCACCAGCGAATGATAACGGGTAAACTGTGCTGGATTGGGCAAATTGACAAACGCGCCTTGTCCATGATGATAAATAGCGGATAAACGCCCGTGCATCACCTCGCTTGCTTTCACGACTTTACCGCCAAACGCTTGTCCAATAGCCTGATGACCCAAGCAAATACCTAATATTGGGATCATGCCCTTAAAAGTCTCAATCACCTCTAACGATATACCAGCGCGATCAGGGTCGCAGGGTCCGGGACCAATAACAATGGCATCTGGGGCAAGTGCTTTAATCTCATCAATGCTGATCTCATCATTACGCCAAACTGTGATGTCCTGCTGCAATTCGCCGAAGTACTGTACAATATTGTAGGTAAAGCTGTCGTAATTATCGATCATCAAAATCATTATATCTTCAACTCGTTGATTTTCTGGTACTTTACTATCTTGCACTTAATTATGAGGATTGTTTATGGTTATTTATAAAGCGAAGCCGTTTCTATAATGCTAAATCGTTTTTTAATCTTGCTATATTAAACGTCGTTATCTTAACACTATTTTACCATCTATCAAATGCCGCTCAGTGGCACTATGATTGATAATATATGCACCATAAAGGTGCGAAATTTACTAAGAAAGCGCTAATTACTGCTCATTTATAGTGCTGTTATTGTTTTGTTATACATTTACAATTGATGGTTAAACACCACAGTGGTGATGCCAATCACTTGCTAATACATCAGGATATTTTTTATAAGTATTTGTATTTGCTATCAATACTTGTGGACTATGACTTTTTGTTATATTGAGGGTTTGATGACTGCAGTCAAAATTGGCATAGGAGTTGCAGCTCTCACAAGTGTTAGTAGCCGCCGCTACTGAGCAATGTAAGGTTTAATTACTAATATGCATTTGAAGAGTTCAGCATTATGAGTCAGATGTTGCTAAAATAGCCCCTGCTTTTATTCGGTTAAGAAAAATTAGCCGTTGATAATAAAGAAATGCACTGATTAACCAATGATGAATGTTCTAAATATATCGCTAAGTCCCAGCATAATAGGAACAATACGATTTATTTTTAGCTCAGTTTTATAAATAGATTTTAAAGTTTTTAAGAATTTCGCAGTTTAGATTTTTTTCATCCTAAGTCTTAATTTAAATACCATGATAACCACAAGGGAAACTATTTATGTCAAATAAATTACTTGATCTGATTAAATCATCCAATGCCAAATGGGTCGATTTTCGTTTCACTGATACGCGCGGTAAAGAGCATCACATGACTTTTCCGGCGCACAGCGTTGATGAAGAAGTGATGGAAGATGGCAAAATGTTTGACGGCTCATCGATTGCTGGCTGGAAAGGTATCGAAGCCTCCGATATGATTTTGCGGCCTGATCCAGAAACCGCCTTTATCGACCCGTTTTTTGATGCAGTTACTGTGGTTGTGACCTGTGACATTATCGAGCCATCAACGCTACAAGGCTATGATCGTGACCCACGCTCTATCGCTCGCCGTGCTGAAGAGTATTTAAAATCGACTGGCATTGGCGACACGGCTTTTTTTGGTCCTGAGCCTGAGTTTTTTGTATTTGATGAAGTGAAATGGTCCGTCAACATGTCTGGCGTCAGCCATGAAATCGTCGCTGAAGAAGCCGCTTGGTCGACCAATAAAGACTATGAGTGGGGCAACATGGGGCATCGCCCGCGCGTTAAGGGTGGCTATGTACCAGTACCGCCGGTTGATAGCTCACAAGATATGCGTGCGGTGATGTGCGATCGTATCGAAGATATGATTGGCGAAGGTTGCATTGAGGTGCATCATCATGAAGTTACTCCTTGCCAGCTAGAGATTGGCGTTGCTTTTAATACGTTAGTTCGCAAGGCGGATGAAGTACAAAAGCTCAAGTACGCAGTACATAACGTTGCCCATCAGTTTGGTAAAACCGCAACCTTTATGCCAAAACCTATCGTTGGTGATAATGGTTCTGGCATGCACGTGCATATTTCTATCTCAAAAGACGGTGTCAATACTTTCTCAGGCGATGAATATGCTGGTCTTTCAGAAACCGCGCTATACTTTATCGGCGGTGTTATCAAACATGCGCGTGCATTAAATGCGATTACCAACCCATCGACCAACAGCTATAAGCGCCTAGTGCCACATTATGAAGCGCCTATTAAATTGGCATATTCAGCGTCTAATCGCTCAGCCTCTATCCGTATCCCGCATGTTAGCAGCCCAAAAGCGGTGCGTGTTGAAGCACGTTTCCCTGATCCAGCAGCTAACCCATACCTAGCGTTTGCGGCGTTGCTCATGGCAGGTCTTGACGGTATTCAAAACAAAATGCATCCAGGTGAAGCCGCTGATAAAAACTTGTATGACTTGCCACCAGAAGAAGAAGCACTCATTCCAACGGTTGCTGAAAACTTAGAAGTAGCGCTACAGGCGTTAAAAGATGATCATGAGTTCTTATTAAAAGGTGACGTCTTCACTAAAGAGATGTTAGAAGCCTATATTGCACTGAAGCAAGAAGAAGTGCAGCGTGTCAACATTACTGTACATCCTGTTGAGTTTGACTTGTACTATAGCTGCTAATCTGTAGTTAACACGCCAAATTCTCGATAAACAAAAAACCAGTTAAGTAATTCTTAGCTGGTTTTTTTTGTTCAATCAAAGTGCGAGTTTAATTGGTCAATTTAGTGTGAAGTCATTGCTGATTTAATGTTAAAAATATCGCATAATGGTTTCATCTATATGTTAATAATAAATATCTACTAGGCTAACTGACTATGATTGCATCATTAAAAAGTACTGTTTTAAATAAAGGGTTGCCGCTAAGTTTGCTGACAGGGCTGCTCATTTGCACAGCTAGTCTCTACGCACCGATGACAAATGCCGCCGCTATTTACAAAGTTGTCGATGAGAAGACCGGTCAAGTGACCTTTACCGACCGACCGCAAAACTACGAACAGCAAGCTGGCAAACAAATTAGCCAAACCAGTGTGATGACTGGCAATGATAGTGTGGGTGCAAGCAGTTCTAGTCAAACAAGTAATACGAATAATCAGCCTGTCAGTACCACCAAAGCGCCTGCTGCGCCTAGCACCACTGCTAACAGTGACTCAACCGTTAATAAAGCACCCATTAATTATCAGCTGACGATGACAGAGCCTAGCGAAGAACGGGCGTATCGTCGTCCAGTACAAAGTATTGATGTGAAGGTGCAAGTAAAACCTGCGCTACAAGCGGGCGATACTGCGAGCATTTACTTAGATGGTAACGAAGTGGCGCAGGGTTTGAGCGCCTCGATTGCAACCGTCGATATTTTGCCGGGTACACATAGCGTCAAGGCGGTGATAAAAAACAAAAAAGGGCAAATATCAAAACAGGTTGAACGTACCGTCTATGTCATCCAAAACACGCAAACTTTGCAAAAAAATAAAAAAATAGCAGAACAGCTTTTGGCGTATCAGCGCCTACCTTGGCATCAAAAAGTACTACTAAAAATGCGTCAAGACGGCAAGCAACCGAATATGCAATCATTTACTAAGCCAATCGCTGATAAACCCATGACGCTTGAACAGCCAGTAATAAAATAACTTGTTGTACATGTGTCAATGATGAATAAGTATAGATACTTATACCAGATAGATTAAAATTATTAGTCAATTTCTTCTATATAAAATAAAGGCAATCGCTGACTACAGCGATTGCCTTTATATTTATAAAAATATTTATTAAGCCTATCTATTTTCAGCTTATTTGGCCAGTTCAATCGTACCATTCGCAGTCACTGAGATGGTACTGTTACCCGATTCAAAGCTTTGGCTAGGCACTGAGGCATCCGCCGATTCAGCTTTCATATTCATAGCGCCATACATAGGACGAGGGTAGTTGCTGCCAGTGTTTAGGTTGACATTGACCACACGATAGCTACGAGCATCCCATGCACGAGTCAGGTTCTTTGCTTGCTGCTGAAAGGCGCGAGAAGCATCCGTCATAAGCTTTTGCTCTAGCGCATCTTTTTTAGCATCTGAAACCCCAAAGTTTAGGTTTTCCATCACTAAGGTTTCTTGCAGGTCTGCAATCAGCTGACTGGTCGCGGCAAAGTCGGTACTTTTCAGATCTATATTTGCCTGTCCTGTCCAGCCGATGATTTTGTTATTTTTATCGTAGCGTGGATAGGTACGTTGTTGTCCTGTGCTGACGGTGACAGTCGGGTAGCGCTTAGCGATTTTTAAGGCATTATTAATTGAAGTGTTCAGTGTGGTTGCCAATGCTTTGGCATCGGTTGCCTGCGCTTTTTTATATAAGCTGGCAGTGACCTCATCGTTTTGAATCTCTTCTTTTACTTCTGCCTGAAAAGTAAGTTGGTCATAGCCGGTTGGCGCTGCTTGGGCGCTACCCATCATCGCTGTCAGTAGGGCGGCTGTCCCGGTAGCAAGTACTGCTTTGTTCATCCAAATGTTTTTCATAGTCATCTCCTAGTAAATAGTAATCATATTTATATGAGTCACATTGTTATGATGCTCATTTTTATATCAGCTGCTGTTTGTGTTCATTTTTTATTCAACAGGCCTTGACTAAAATAGCAAAAATTAAACGGCTTGCTGTGAGAATTTTGTCACTTACGTTACGGGCTAGGTAGCTTTAGCAGTTCTTTACTACATGAAATTAGGGTTTTGTTTATGCTCTAAGGCAAACAGTTTTACGATGGGGGTTGTAATAATAAAAAATTCTTGTATAATCTGCAACTGGTGGCTCCATTGGTAGCCTCGCAACATTGTTCTATGAATCCCGCCAGGACCGGAAGGTAGCAACGGTAATAGTTATAATGTGTGCCGAGGATGTGCTGATGGAGTCGCTTTTTTTTGCCTGTAATTCCTTGATTTATATAGGATTAAGCCTAAAAAATCATATTTTGATGACCTCTTTGATTACCAATCGATAAAAAATAAGCAAAAAAAAGACCGCCTAAGCGGTCTCATGTTCAAGTCTTCTGTTATATTCCAACAAATCACTATTCCTAAAATAATTCTTACTAAATAATAATATTGGCTCTGGAAACTTTCCGTCTGTCCAATATCTTCTTAAAGTCGATGTGCTCACATCGTACAATTTTGCAACATTAGCCATTGTGGTAAATCCGTCTGGATTCAATCCTTCGATTTGGTCGTTTTGTTCAATCATCTGTCGCCTCGCTTATCTGTAACTGCATCGCCATCGCTTCATAAAGCGCTTTTGTCTCTATTGGCTGCCAGTAGTAAACATCGGTTAAAAAGTCACCGCCATTCTTTACATCGCCAAATCCAATCATTCCATCATCATTAAAATATGGTGCATTAAAATATAACGAGTATTCAATATTAGCTTCTTCGCCATTATGTCGATAAACAATCACTTCTTGATGATGCGTTGGCAGCTTATCTTTAACGCTTATCCAGCCGTCTAAATCACTCACAATCAATCTCCTTTATGCAAATTTTGCATAGTGCTACCACACGTAGGACACACGCTTGGTAACCCTAAATCAATCTCTAGCAGCTCAGCGGCTATGGCGGTCATTTCTTCTTCGGTGTATTTCATAATTCATTTCCTTATGCCATTTCGAATAGGTCGGGTTGAGCAATCGCTGCTCGCTGTTTTTTCTCTGCCTTCGGTTTGGTACCAATGCCTGATAGGTCAGAGCAGAACGTTTTACGGCAATACTCAAAAGTCTCTTCAAGTGACAACTCATTACCCAGTAGCTTTGATATCTGTTCACCAGTCGGATGAAGTATTCCGGTAGCATCTACGCCATTTATATAAAGCGATATAAATACATTAGTTTCAGTTAAAGACATCAATAGCTTTTCAACGCTGTACTTTGAGTTATGGCGCGTTAGCCAAACTGTTTTATCGTACTTGGTGCCAAATAAGCCGCGCTTGCTTCTACTTGCATCACATTCATAAACAACACCGTTTGGCATCGTTACTTTGCTTTCAAAAGAGCCTTTCATGGTCACTCCTTAAAATTAGGTGTTTAGGACAGTGGGCATCGTCGCCTTGGTGCGCCTGAACTCAGACACGCATTTTATGAGCCGTCACCTCACCAACTAGCTAATACCTACTGGCCTAAACGGTTGACGTTATTTCTAATTAACCTTTGGCACCAATATCTTCAGCGACAACATCCAGCGTGTCGTTTAGCATCTTGATATCGCCTTCGTCGAAGTCTTGCTTTTTGTCATCTATCAAGCCGCGCATGCGCTCAACATCATCCAGTGATTCACACGCTTTGACGTGCTTCATGATATTGTCGTATTCATCAGCTAAGATAATTGACTGCTTTTGATCAGCAAGCGCTTGGCGTAGTTCGTCAACATCTTCACTCTTAATGTTGATAGCTTCATTTTCGACCATGGCTTTAATCTCTTGGCCAATAGGACCAATCTGCTTAACATCAGTGATTTGCTCAATCGTGCCTAACAGTTCGCTCGTGTCGTAATACTCAATCACTGGTGCTTCAGCGGTCGCTTGCTTTGGCTTAACACGGTCAAGTAGGGCAGATGCACCAGCATTTTTAGCACTTGGCGTGATATTACGAGGCGCTTCATTACCGCGGTCAGCCAGTTCATCAGGTGTGTAAACACCCATGATTACGTCAGGGAAGTGCAAACGAGAGAATCGCTTGGCTGCTAGATATGCAAGCTGTTGGCGTGGGTCAGCAGCCCATAGCGGTGAGTTTCGGACAGTACCAACTTGCGCCATGGTTAAGCTAAGTTCGGTCGGCTCATCATCGCCAATCACTGTTGCACGACATATCACGCCAACGTCATCTGACTTATCTTCTTTGCTCTTAACTTTTGACCAGTCACCAAAGTATTCAAACTTGATACGGTCACTAATAGGGGCGCGGTTATTGATAACTGCGATAACGAGCTGCGCCTCATAACCCAACGTACCACTGACTAGGTGAGTCTTTTGCGCTACTGCGAATGGGTCCATGCCCCAGCGTAAAGCTTGACCGATGACCGCAAAGCAATCGCCTTCACTGCCTTGCAAGTGTTTTGGAATAGTGCACTTACCACTAGCCATAACCTGTGCTAGGCGATAACACTTATTGAACAGATTGTCATCAAGCGTGATTTGCTGTGGTGAATATTGTTGATCTTCCATTACTGCGATTTCGTTGTGGTTGTCCATGGTTTTATTCCTTATTTAGATGATTTAATAAAATTGTTATTTGACTCGCATCACGCGGCTTTCGCTTTGCTTGATATATTTCTCAGCAAGCTCTGGCATATCTTTCTTCAAGCGGCTACTGTCAAAGCGGTTGCTGACTTGGACCTTGTAAGTAGCGACCACCTCACCATCGATTGCCAAGGCTTCGTTGTCTTGTATCTGACAAATTAGGTCGGTCTGGGCGAGCTCAAGCGCGGCTTTTACTTCTTTTTCCTGCGCCTTTAATGATTCGTAATGCTCAAAAACTTTGGCAGCTTCGCTATCTGGCTCGACATCAAGCGTCGTATCAGGATTGTGGCGTGGGTACTTATCCTTGGCGTTCTGCAGCGTGGTAGCGTCAGGCTCAACACCTGCTAATACGTTATTGGTCCAGAAGCTTTCAGCTGCTTCAAACAAGTAATCAATAAAGTCCTGGTGACGTTCAATTTTGTACTGGCGGTATTTGTTGCCACCAATCAGCACAGCCATATGACAGACTTGCGTATCAGTCACACCCATATACCACTGAGCTTGGCACTGGTACTGGTCCGGCACTTCGTCTGATTCTTCTAAGCCCCAATTTTTACCAACGTACTCAGATGCGGTCTTAATCTCGACAATCTGATCAGTCGTCAGCTTGCCGTCTTTAAAGCGCACATTGCCTTTGATAGCTGGATTGATAATGGCGCGGTCAATGTTAGCGATGGCCCAGCGATGTTCAGGGTGACGCATAAGGAAGTTAACGTTCTGAATCTTGAGGCCACTGCGCTTAGAGAATTCGCGTGCTACTGTGTCCTCGAGTACGGTGCCCCAATATGCAAACTCATTAGCTTCCTCATTCACTGGCTGCGTTTTAGACTGGTAGATGTCGTAAGCAGTAGCGTAGGGCGATACACCGATGATGGCTGCTATGTCACTGCCACCGATGCCGCTTTGACGTAATGTGAGCCAATCCTCACGACTTAAATCACTGGTCTTAATGGCATTGGCGTCTTGATGTTGTTCAAACTTGATTGCGAGTCCCATGGTTACTTTCTCCCGTATGCTGTAGCTATAAATTGGTTGGCTTTTTTAGCCGTTTCATATTCTTCAGAGGCGTAGTAAGCGTCGTTCTTGTATTGCTGATCAGTAGCAAGCGACACTTGTAGTCTGTGCCGCGCATTGGCATTGCTATCGTTTTGAAGCTCAGTGTCTAGCGCGCAACCAGTTATTAGCATTGGCGCTAAGAGCGTGATGATTAGAATCTTATACATTGGCCACCTCACTAACTGACTTAAAATCAATTTGACGCTTATAGCGTTGGACAATCACACTTCGCGCTGCCATCTTGGTAACGCCTTGAATGAGTTCGCTGATATAAGAGCCGTCTATAACGTAGACTAATTCCCAAGTTTTCATGGCATGCTCCTTATGCTGCGTAGTAGCTATTGGCGGGTTTTCGGGCTTCGATGTTGCCTTCGATGAAATCTTTGATAACTTCGATAATCTGTAGCTTGTCATCAGCTGTCATCGTGTAGCTATCAAGTGGTAACTCGTTATCATCGCTGTCCAATATCTCAATCACTTTTAGGTTGGTCACGCTGTTAACTTCTATCCAGCTATCACCTTCATAAGCCAGTTGACCGCCCCAGTATTCATTGCGTTCGCCGCATTCGTCATAATCTGCGTCGTATTTGAAGTGCACGCACTTATCATCAATAAGAATATAAGCATGCCCGTTTTTGCTTGATGCTTCGTTGTCCGCATCGTTGTCTAATCTAATAATCTGTGCCATAATCAGTTCGCTCCTTTGTGAGTAAAGCCCTGTTTGTCTTTGGTCGGATTGCAGGGCTTTTTTTATTGTCTAAAATTTGGTACTACTGCTAATCCAGTAGTTGTTTAATCCCAAGTTGTTAAATAGTTTTAGTGATTTCTCACAAGGCTATTACTGCCGGCTGATGTGTATAAGGTAACTTAACTTACCTTAAGTGTCAATAAGGAAAGTAAGAAAACTTACCTTAATTTTTGTAAGCACAAAAAAACCCACTCAAGGCGGGTTAGGTGTATAGTTCAGCGTGCAACTTATGTTGAATAGAATAAGAAAATGCTTGGGGATGTTGTATTAATTAAGGTTATACGCTTTATGCGGATATATGGACGATAGCTGATGTTAAAGCACATTAATAAGAGCCAACATCAATTATTAAAATAAACGTTTGAAAGTCAAGGTATAGACATGGGTTTTGAATTAACAGGTAGTGATTTAACTCGAGCAATGCTTGAACGTGGCGATGAACAGGTTTGGTGCGCTGTAAGCAATGAGAGTGAACAGGACGTTATAAATACTATTAAAAATATCGATATCAACTTCATGATGCACATCGTTGCTTTTGAAGATGAATGTTTCCTTTGCGAAGAGGGCGGCACTTGGAAATATGCTGTACCAATTAAAAAGGCTGAACTTAGCCAAAATGAGGTAGGATTGTAGATAGGTGATGCCTTAGTCAATTCGCACCCTAGTTGTATGATTTGATTATTTTGAATCAAGAGAGTTGTTACTTTAAATGCAAGGTAACAGCTTCCTATATATTCATTTATGCAAATGTATAGTGTATAATGTTATGAAAATTGCGTTTGCTAAGTTACCTTAACTGAGATATAAAAGAACTTCTGTCCAGTTTTGTTATTTAGATTAATAATCACAGGGATGGTTGGGAGGTAACAGGATGATTAAGGAAGTTAGAGGTAGCGAGTTAACTCGAGCAATGCTTGAAGACGGCCATGACGAGATATGGTGTGCTGTAGACGATAGTTGCGATAAAGAGGCTATGACGAACCTAGATAATAATGATTTCACAGCCCATATTGTATCGTTTGAAAACGGCATGTTTCATTGTACAGGTGGCATGGCTTGGTTGTGTGCGGTACCAATCAAATTAGTTGCACTAACACGGGCTAATGAAGGAATCTAATAGGCAGTAAACATAAGTTAAATTGTTGTTGAGAGAAGTGATTTAGGGTGCTATGGTTCGAATTTATATTATTCGATTATTAAGGTAGCAGCCTATGAAAATGTGGTCAGCACTTCTTATCTCTATGTTTATGATGGCACCAGTCGTACAGGCGAATGCTCAGAATACACCTTGCTCTAAAAGCATGGGCGGTGTATCGCATTGCCAGAATGGTAAGTTTGTTTGTAATAACGGTAAGATTAGCCAGTCTAAGAAAGTTTGTAGTTAGGCTATGGTTTATGAATGAGCACCAAGAACCCACTATAGTAGTGGGTTTTTTATTGTCTGGAATATTGCTCAATACACAGGCTTAAAATAGACTGCTAGCCTAAATAATTATGATCATAGTGGCAGTAGTTAAAGCAATGACTATGGCAGCCGCTATTAAGAAGTACTTCAACTGAGGCATATTTAATTCCTAGTGATTAGTCTACGGATTCTATACCTATTTATTAAAAACGTTATGTGACTTTATGGACTATACAGTGAGATATTATTTTTAGCTAGTTGGGTGAAAGGGTAGGCGACAAAAAACCCACTGTGAGGTGGGTTCTGACATTAAGGCTGAGATTAATCTTACTTAGTTTCTAACCTCATTTATGGTTACAAACTTGGTTTCATATTTATTGACATTAGCATTATAGACCTCATGCACCGTAATGCTCGCATTAACCTTTCTTTTGCCATGTAAATTTTTAGGATCAACATTTTCATCAAGAACAAATCTAACCCTATTATTAAACAGATCTGGCACTAAGCCACCCCAACCTTTTTTCCCACTATCCTCATCACTAGCTGAGATATAAATATCTATACTGTCATAGGTTTTGTCTTGCTCGTTTGGTGGAATGAATGACATGTCAGCAGGCAATGATTCAATTGCTTCACTGCTCATCGTCAGACTAACAGGAATCCCTTGCACCTCCATCATACTCCCCGGTGTTACTGAGGCGGGTTTTAATGCATCGATGGTATCTTTTACCACCTGTTTATTATCTTTATTTTTTTCAATAAATTCCTGTACCTTTTCTGCAGGAATATTAATATCTCCAGCTGCCTGAATAACAACAGAGTTATGAGCTTCTATAGCAGGTGCAGCAACTGCATCAGGCGTAGAGGCATTATATGCAGATATTATACCTGCACTCAGTAATGCCCCAACCGCCACAGCGACAGCAGTTCTCATTTTCTCATTATCTCCAAGGACGTTCTCGACCAATTGGCGGAACTGCTCTTCATTTTCCTCACCTACGACATATTTTACTAAAAAATCAACCACCCAACTGCCATCTACTATCTCTTCAACATAAACAGTGGTAGCAGTGATATGCAATCCATCATACACGCTCTCTAAGAACTTTCCTGACCTTTTTATCAGTCTTTCATGCGCTCTTAGAGAATCGATAACGATATTAACAGGTACTGGATTTTCTACTGTAAAGCGAACTCTATAAGATGTAAAAAACTCTCTATTATTCTCAATTAAATCAGTCATTCATACCTCACAAAAAAAGCCAAAAGAATATGAGACATTAAGGAATGACTCATTTTATAAACACTTAAAAATAAATATTTAACTTAAATCTAATCCCAATTCAAAGCCTCACACGCTCTCAACCCAATCTCTCTAGCTTCGCTTAAGCCGACAATCCGTTGGTACTGAACACTATTCATCATAAATATATTTTTGTAGATACTCTTCATAACTTTCAGTGCTATCAATCTCTTTCAGTACTATTGCACCACAAGCTGTTTCGACGTTATTACCAGCCAGAGTTTCAGGAAACGCATAAGAGAAGTCAGACTCTGATAGCGTTCCTTTAGGTGATTGCCAGCTCTCCATTACCTCATCTTTAAACCCATAAACTATACGAGCCTTAACAAAATAATTTTGGTCTTCACATGATATAAACCATTGTTCTTTTGAATAGTAAAAACCTTTCTTTCTTAATGGGTTCCTGTTGATATATGTTGACTGAAATATAGCTGAAATATATTTTGGTTTTTCTTTTGCGCTTCTAAAACTACTAGCGCCTCCATAGACCGTAATATTCTGTCTTTTGACAGAATCATAATCCAAGAAAATCTGAACTTCTTTGTCAGCAGTCTTGCCTAAATCAACCCAGTCAACAGAACTAGCAGCTGTTGATGCCAGAATAACTCCAAATATCAAAGCTCTCTTCATAATTGCATCCTTGTGTTAATCGCAATCCAGTGCCTCACATACCCTCAATCTTATCCATCTGCTCATCACACACCCGCAGCCCAACCTCTCTAGCCTCACTCAAATCAGCACCTTTCTTGACGCTATAAGGCACGTTTGGTGTCATGCCACCATGCTTTACAGCTTCTGCAGCTGCTTTGTTAAGTGGCGTACCGACATAAGATTCATCGGTAAAACCAATAGGATAGAAATATATAGCAGGTCCATACTCTGGGTGAATAACGCATGAAATCTCGCCCGATACGGTAAACGGGTAGGCCGTATAGTATTTGCCATACCAATCACTTTCATTCACTGTCACAAAGTCAGAGCTATGATTATCCTCTTGCACGGGTGCGCATGCAGCTATAGAGAGAGCTGCTAGGCTAATTAACCACCTGGGCAAATTGATTAGTATGGCGCTTTGATGTCTAGTAAAATACAAAATTTATCACTCATCCCATAGATTGCCATACATTCCACAGTTTCTTTCTATCGCATTCATAGTTTCTTCTGTTTCATATTCGCCAGCACGCCAAGCATCTACGCTAACTTGAATGTATGAACGACAGTTACTCGGCAAACCTGAGTCGCCGTATTTAGGCTCACTATTAGGATTGCTGCTACAAGATAAAATAGGCAGTACTGCGATAACCATAAGTATTTTCTTCATAAAACTATCTCTCTAGACGTTTTGTAAATATCAGGAATTAGCATTCTCAAAACCTAGTTCTATCGTAGCTTTATTGCACATTACCTCTAAATTCAAACTATATTCGCTGCTTGATTTAGGATAGTAATAATCCAATGGCATAACTGAGGATAAATCTACTTTATTTTTAAACTGTGAAAGTCTCCACAAGATATTTCCATCGCTATCAAGTTCCAACATTTCAGCATGCTTCAGGCTCATGTCACTACAATTAGCATAATTAAGCATTTGATTAGCTACGGTGCCTTCCATGATAGGGTGTTCGCTTGGGTACATTGTCCACATACTAACGATCAGATCCCCGTCAGGGTTATAACGACTCTTTATGCTATCTTTATCAAAATAATAAGGAGACTCATCTTCTTCAGATATATTTAGCCAGTTTTCAGCGATTGTGGTCATTGGTAGTATCAGTAATACTGCTAATAATAATTTATTCACCTTAAAGCTCCCTTTATCAATCCCAATCCAGCGCCTCACGATACACGCACCATCCCAATGGTAGCGTGTCGACTGGCTTGGCAAATTTTAGGAAGTGGCAGATCCAGTGGTATTCGTATGGTTTCATGCTTTTCTCAATATTTGATTGCGCTGTACTGCAACACCGCAAATTGAAAAAGGAGTGAAACGACTATCAATAATTGGATAGTTTTCATTGGATGGTATTAGCTGTGAATATTCCGCACCTGTGTTTTCATCGAAACCACGTGGACGCCATTTTTTGAAAGTAACTTTCTTTTCACCTTTCCGCAAAGCGATCACATAATCGGCAGGGTTGGGCTGCATATCAGGATCAATAAGTACAAGCTCACCTGATTTAAAGTCAGGCTCCATGCTATCGCCTTCAAGTACTATCCAATAGACATTATCACCAGCATCACCTATGACAGGTTCAAACTCGTCAGATATGGCCTCATCATGGTACTCGCAAAACTCACCTGCTTGAACGTAGTTTAAAACTGGTGCACGTCTAACTGGTTTTTCTTGTATTTTTTTAAAGTTATCGCCATCACCAGTACCGTCAGTTAGGTATTCAACACTGCATTTAAAATAATCAGATAATAATTGTAGATATTCTAATTTTGGCGCATTTCCATCATCTTCCCAGTTCTTAATGGCTGTTTTTGACACGCCTATTTTGGCTCCCAATGCTTCGCGTGAAAGCTTCTTTTCCTTCCGAAGTCCAAGCAGTCTTTGACCTAAAGTATTCATAACTCCCCCTGCAGTATAAGTAACTTATCTTACCACTTGATAAGGTAAGTTTTCTGTGCTTTAATAGGTAACTTAACTTACTTTATTAAGAAAAAAGGTAACTATTATGACTAAGAATGAGGCGCTCAAAGTTGCCAATGGTTCCGTTAATGAGCTCGCTCGAATGCTTGGTATCAAACATCCTGCCATTTCGCAATGGGATGATGAAAAAATCCCTGAGCTTCGAGAGTATCAAATTAAAGAAATTATCGATAAGCGCGAAGCTGAACAACAACCAGAGGAAGCCTAACCATGACCACCAAATCCATAACGCAATTATCGCTTGAGCAAGCCGCATGGTCACGCAACATGCAAGCTCAGATATTGCAGGCTATTGATGCTACCGGGCAACTGGTTGTAGCTGATTGCATCGGCGTTGATAGCAGCACTATTACAAAGATGAAGCAGCCGCATGGCACTGCCAAACATAGCGACATAGAAAGGCTTTGCCATTTATTAGCAGCTACCGGCTTAAAAGTCGTTGATAAAGATATGAAATGCTATGACCAAAACCACGTGAGTTGGCTTTACGGACTCGCAAAGCTGGGAATGAATCGGTCATTAGATGTTGATGATTTTTTACATGCAGATGCTGCTATGCAAATCGCTGAAGGTACGTATCAGCCAAGAGGTGCTTTATGACAACCGATTTTGATGAAAGAGCGAATGATGAAGCAGACCGCCACGCTGAGATGATACAGAAGCAGCGTAAATCAAACAGCGCTTCAAGTGTCGATCCAATGATTGACTGGACCACCTCTGATTACCAACTGCAATCAAAACGAGATAAGAACAAGGGTGATGACGATGAAATTCAATGAACGCACAGCAAGTATCGAATTAGCGCGAACCATCGAACAGAACAAGCAAGACGATTTAAGAGCTATGAATCGCAAAACAATCGACGATGAAAACAACCGCAAGCAGTCGGTAAATATGCAGTTTTGGCACAGCATGAAAGAAATCATTTTTATAATCACTTGTGCAGCAATCGCTATTTACACACTAATTCATTTTGCGGGGTAGGTCATGTCAATAAATGAATCAGCTATTAAATGGTTTGATAAAAACATCGGTATCAAACAACTCACAGCACTCGACAACACAGGTCTTTACTGCAACAGCAATCACTACAGCAAGAAGACTAAGCAAATCGTATTAGCGCAGCAAGCAAGGGCTGTAAGGAAGGCCAAAGGAGTAAGACGTGGTTAGTAAAAAGACAATCAAAAGAAGTGTTGGCAGACCTAAAGTTAGAACAGAAATGCCAACGGCTAAAGGTCAGCAGGTTTTGGACCAACTTAAATCAGAAGGTGTTTACCAGGTATCGGACTGGCCGCTATCACGCAAGTATTTAGAAGTGATGATCTACGAAGCAAGGCAGTTAGGTTATGCAATTGAAAACATTAAAGCTGGTACGCGTACAACGCATTATAAGTTAGACAAGCAATAAAAAACCCAAATCAGCTCTAACTGAAATGGGTTCACTACTTAAAACGCTTACTAAGAAGGAAATTATACGATGAATATTCAGATGATGCAAACAACAAACAAAACGATGAGCAGTCGTGAAATAGCAAAGTTAACAGATAAGCAACATGGTCATGTCATCCGCGATATCGAGCTGCTTAATGAAACCCTTGCTCAAGAATCACTATCCATAATTGGAGAGTCGTTTTACACAGCAGATAACGGTCAGACCTACAGGGAGTTCCTACTAACCAAAGAGCAAACTATTGATCTGATGACTGGCTACAACAGAAACTTGCGCATTCGCATAAACCGTCGTTGGGCAGAACTAGAACAGCAAGCCGCGGCACTAGCAGTTGCGCTGCCACAAGACTACTTATCAGCGCTAAAAGCACTGGTAATGAGTGAGGAAGCAAAAGAGCAGGCCAACGCTCAAATCCAGCTATTACAGCCTAAAGCCGCTGCGTTAGATGCTATCAGCCACTCAAAAGGCTCAACCGGTATTCGTGAGACAGCAAAAGCGGTAGGCATGGGTCAGAACGAGTTTGTAGCCTGGTGCACTAATCCAGATAAACCTATGAGTGCACGCTTTATGTATCGAGATCATTCAGGCGCCTTAAACGCCTATTCACATCGCATTGATCAGGGATTTGTCACACAGAAACTATCTTGCTTCGTTGGTGGTGATGGTCGTGACCGTACAGCGCCCAAGGTTAGGTTCACCACTTCAGGGGTCACTCAGATAGCCAAACTATTACAGCAAGAACGAGCAAGAGAATTGGAGGCAGTGTGATGCACTATTACAGCTTTAATATCAAAGACTATCGTAAAGATACTCAGCACCTAAAACCGATGGAGCATTACATCTATCGCATGCTGATAGACCTCTATTACATGGATGAAAAGCCAATACCTAAAAAAACCCAGTGGGTTATGCGTCGGTTAATGTTGGATAACCCAGAACACGAAAACATGCTTAAAAACGTCTTAGATGACTTCTTTTATGAATGTGATGACGGTTTTAAGCATAAACGCATAGATTGCGAGATCACTAAATACCATGGCAATGCTCAGAAAAACCGTGAAAACGGTAAAAAAGGCGGTAGACCTCGTAAGAATAACCCAGAAATAACCCAGTCGGTTACTGATGGGTTGCCACTGGAAAGCCAAAATAACCCTAACCAAGAACCATTAACCAATAACCATAAACCATCTAATAGTAATAATAATAGCGCGAGTGATTTTTCAGTAATTGATTCGATTGCAGATTGGGTTCACCCAGAGCTCACAGAAATTAACGCCATGCTCATGCTAGGAGCACCACCAGTACCAGCAATCAGTCAAGCAGACTACGATCACCAGTTAATTAAATTTAAAAATTACTACGCTGAAAGAGAGATCGAAGGTTCATACGTCAGAACCGAAGGCAGACGCAAGGACTTGCTCACAGAATGGATCAAGCGTGATTACATCCGTCAGCAAAAAATTAAAGCTCAATCAGCAGCTACACCAAGATTCAACATCGACGACGAAGACTGGACCAAGACCACTAAGCCTGCAGCAGATGACTCGTACCATCCCAGTCACAGTAAACCAACGAAGCAGGCCAAGCAGGATCCTAATACATCAGTGATTGTAAACGGTCTTTGGAGAGAGCCATTGCCTGGTATGGGTGTTCAGCAGACTTACGATTACATCAAGCAGTATCAAACGCCAGGGGAAATGCAGGACGAAGCATACGACAGATTATTAAACCAGATGCAGGAGGCGGTATGAGCAATCTAGAAAACGACTTAAAACACGCCTTCGCCTTACTGGACCTATCAAACTTTGAATGGCTTAACGAAGAAGAGGCCAAGAAGCCGTTTAAGACAACGAAAAAAGGGTTTATGCAAGTACCGCTTAACAAGGAAACGTTTGAGGATATGAAAGCGGCAACTGTATTTACCGGTCATTGGGCGACACAAGGGCGGCAGGTGATGAAGAAAGCGCGATTATTCCGTATTGAGGTTTTTATGTACGAGGTCGGATTTAGCAAGCCGATACAGGCCGTAGCAAGAATGAAGAAGCCCGACACAGTGCATACGCTGTGGAAAGCGATAGGCGAGGCATCCAACTTCATAATGAGTGAGAACAAAGGTGTTGAATGGGATGTTGAGCGCTGTAAAGCGGTGGTCAAGGTATGAATGACCTAGTCACAGGATTAATGATTGCTCACTTTGTTTGTTCTTACTTCTTGGTCTACAGGTACACAAGTTTGGCGTATCTAGCAACAAGAGTTACGGCAGCTTCGGTTAGGTTTACGTGGTACGAGAGAGTGGCGGGAACCTATGTTTTAGCATTACCGATATTTTTACTTTTGGTTTATTTGATTGGGAAGGTCAGAGCATGAAAACAAACAGATTCAACGACAAAGTGGTAAAGCGCGAAGAATGGATAACATCGCAGACCGTCATGATCACCTACACGGACGGCACCAAAGAAACGATGAGCCGTAAGAGTTTTGAGCAAATTATTAAGGGGTAGGGTTGTGACCATTGCAAAAATTGGAATCGATACTGGAGTTAATACTGGCATAGCAGTTTGGCAAGACGGAAAGCTGCAATCTGTAGAGTCGATGACAATCACCAAGGCTATGCGCAAGATACTAACCGCTTATCCGTATCAAACAACCAAGCTATACATCGAAGATGCGCGTCAGTGGATTGGCTTCAACGGTAAGACGAAAGCCACTCAAGCAAGATTACAGGGTGCCGGCAGCGTTAAGCGTGATGCCAAGATTTGGGAAGATTGGTGCAAAGAACATGATTACGAGGTGGTATTCGTTAAACCGATGGGTAAGGGCCTTAAGAAATCAGCGGAAGACTTTAAGCGAATAACCAAGTGGGAAGGCAGAACGAATGAGCACAGCAGGGATGCGGCCATGATTGTTTTTGGTAGATAACAACGTATAAAAAAGTATATCGATAAATTAAATTGAGGGCTCAAAATGACCAACTTACTAGCTAAAAGATTCGGTACCAGTCCACGCTTAGAGTTACTCAGCGGCGAATGGCTCAAACAAGGACTAGGCGCCAAGACCGTAAAGTTTGATATTGGACAAGGCGGATTGCCTCCTGAAGTGAACTGGGAGGATAAATCAGCAGCTATTGGATTGATCGAGAGTCGTCACGCTAAAGCGCTGGCGTCTTTGTTAGTTTGGGGTGATAACGAATTATGGGACTGGTCAGAATCATTTGACATGGTTGTAGAGTATCTTGCGCTTAAGATGTTCGACAGATGCGTCGTAGATGGTCGTGAATCACCTAGGGGCGGTAAGCATACCTTAGAGGAGTTATCGTCTCTTGTAGCACGTATGACACTGCATTTTGAGTTATATAATTTATGGACTATCTATACGGTTGAGGGGCGATTGCTGTTTAGTGGGATAAAAGTACCAGCTAATAGCTATCGTCAGTTATGGACCGGCTATCAAGACAAGATGCTTGATGATTTAGAAGGGTTGGTACAGCTAGTGAATGATGATGTTGCTAAGTATCGATTTAAATTAAATAACTAGTTTGCCCTTGCAATTTTTATATAAGACACGATTAAAGTTTTTTAAAAATTTTGAGGTGTTTATTATGAATAAGTTAAATATTAATGGCAGTGAAATTCTCACTTATAATTTAGATGTTGTTACTAGGAGTCACAATAATCACGATTATGAAGATCTAATTGTTGAGATTATAACGCGTGAGGAAGGTAAAGAGCACAGCTACAAATATAGAATGCATAGTGATGAAAGAGTACCTAGCGTACATTGGTTACTAAGCGAACTAAAAGAAATGCTAGAAGAGGCAAATCGAAATAAGAGTTTTTTCGAAATCTCAGAGGACTCTGTAAGAAGATACTTATTTGTTAGTGTAACCAGTAATGATCATAAGACACTACAAGTTACAGGGGAGAGATTACGATGATAGCTTTTAGTTCTCTAGCAACCAGCCAGTTAGAAAAAATGCATGATGGCCTAAACACGGTTAGTTCCAAGATTGGATGGGTTAATACAGCCAAAAATAAAATTAGTGCGGCTGTGCTATCAGGAAATTACACGGTAATGCTTATTCCTGGTTTGACCGTATCATGTAATGTAACTAAAGGTGATACGGAGTTAACTGTAAAAGAAATAAGTCAGGTCTAAACATAACTTGACCCTCGCTGACAGTTAGTGATATATTTCCTACACTGGCGTAAGTTGTAAATAAAGCCAAACAAGTTATCAGCGAAAGACACTTCTCCGGTTCTTTCGCTTTTTTACACTGAGGTCTTAATGATCCAACGAATAGTTGAACGCTATTGCTCAAAGCAAGCTGATATTATTAATAAGCTGAAAAAAGAAAATATCGATGCATGCTTAGCCGATAGTAGCTATGAGACTAGCTTGGCTCACCATAGGCGCAAGCAGCGAATAATGATGGCGACGACGAAATATAATACCGCTATCGATTTGTTCTTAAGAGATTCAAAGTTTAAAAAAATAGAAGTAGAGTTATAGCAGTGAGCCTTATCTAACGATAGGGCTTTTTTTATGCCTGATTGATTTAGTCACAGTCAGCACATGCCAACGAGAACCCGCTAGCAGATGACGACTGCAACATACGATGAGCTATCAATGACTATCTGATTTGCATGTGATGATGATACGAGTTGATAGCACCTTTTTGCCCGATGCCGGAAATCCGATATCGGGCTTTTTTACATCAAAATTTTGGCAAGGGATTGCTATGTGTGAGCTGACCAACCAACAGGCCTATGATTACTATCAAGAGGCGACGATGCCAAGCGGTAAAGACTACTGGCTTAACTTCTTGCGAGATAGAGCAAATAGAGGTGTAGTCGGAGCGCAAGGTTTTGTAGATAAGATTGAGTTTTGTGAAAAGAAATAAGTGCCTATAGCGCAGATGGTCACGCACTACACAGGGGGTGTAGTGGTCTGAGTTCGCTTCTCTGTGGGCGCACCACATACTAAATAACACTTTTGCCCCGCCTTGAATGGTCCGGGCATTTTTTACACTCGCTGATTGGAGGTGAGCATGTCAAAAGCTAAAACGCTCACGCCAATGATGCAGATGTTTGTTGATGAATATATCATTGATTTTAATGGTCAAGAGGCAGCAATCAGGGCAGGTTATAGTCCAAAGCGAGCAGCACAGCAAGCCTATAGACTGGCACAAGATACACGTATCACTGACGCAATTGATGAGGCCATCGCTAACAGACGTAAGCGCATGCACATCACCCAAGACCAAGTGTTAATAAAATGGTGGGAGATTGCTAACGCTGACTATAACGAGCTGTCTAGTGTGCGCCGTGTTGCTTGTGGATATTGCTACGGCGACACAATAAGCCTCGACGATGACGATAACGATAACGACGACAGCCGTGATATAGATCCAACCCGCGACCCCAATCCTGACTGCCAAATGTGTAGGGGTGAAGGTTCGCCACATGTGCATATTGCAGATACTACCAAGCTATCACCAGCCGCAAAGCTACTTTACCAAGGTGCCAAAGAAACGAAGTTTGGCATTGAGATACAAACAGCGGACCGAATGAAAGCTTTGGAGAATGTGGCACGACATTTGGGTATGTTTAAAGATACGGTCAATCATGTGTCGGAAGATGGTTCGATGAAGCCTGTTTTTAATATTGTAGGAGTGTCGCCCGATGACCACAGCGCATCAGGTGACAGTACCGAATAAACTACTACCTGCATTCAGTAATCTGTCGCAAGCTATTTATGACATTATCGTGTGGAAAGGTGGTCGTGGCGCTGCCAAGTCTCAAGCGTTGGCAGCTATTGGTATCTTGGAGAGTTATATCGATGACGGTGTAATCCTATGTTGCCGTGAAATACAAAAATCCGTAAGTGATAGTATTTACTCAATGCTAGTTAGTTACATTGAGGATAAGGGATTAAGTAAAGACTTTAAGGTGCTTAATACCTCAATAACAAATATCAAGACAGGCGCTGAGTTCATTTTTGCGGGTCTAAAATCAAATATTACTAGCATTAAATCAATCAACAAACTACGCGTCGTTTTGGTTGATGAGGCTGAGAACGTATCACAAAATAGCTGGGATATCTTACTGCCAACACCTCGTTATGGCGCTGTACGTATCTATGTAGTATTTAACCCACGTTTTGAAGATGATCCTACATATCAAGAGTTTGTCGCTAAGAGTGACGAGCGCAAGTTAGTCATTGATATTCAGTACACAGACAATCCGTGGTTTCCTCCTTCACTTGAACGGCAAAGACAGCGCGATGCTAAAGGCGACGCTGGGCGTTATGCGTGGATATGGAAAGGCAGTTTTCTACAGATTACCGAAGCGAGTATCTTAGCTAAAAAACTCGTTACTAGAGAATTTGAGGTTGACGAGAGTTACGGCGATCCACTGATCGGTATTGACTGGGGTTTTAGTAATGACCCTAACGCGGTCACTGAGAGCTACGTAAAAGGTAATACGCTATACATTCGAAATGCTGCTAAAAAGGTAGGTCTTGAGCTTGATGATACTGCCGAGTGGCTGATTAAGCATGTACCTAAAATCAAGCAATACACCAGCCGAGCCGATAATTCACGACCTGAAACCATCAGTAAGGTTAAGCACGATAAAGACAACCCCATACCACTTATCAAAGGTTGTAAGAAGTGGAAAGGCTGTGTTGAAGATGGTATCGCTCAACTACAGTCGTTTGATGAAATTGTTATACATCCTGACGCCGAGGACTGTAAAGCTGAATTGACCGCATACAGCTTTAAGAAAGATAAGTTTGATGAAATCACAGCGATACCTTTAGACCTTGATAACCATTTTGCAGACAGCTTGCGATACGGCATTGAGCCGCATATTGGCAGGGGTAAAAAATCCGTCTTTGACGTTGTAGGCTAAGAGATAACTTTATGCTAAATAAACTAATGAACATTGCTGACAGCACACTGGTTAATCTAGTGAGCAAGCTTGGCACCAGTAGAGACAAAGCGAGTCATGATACGTTTGCTTGGCATGTGCCTAAAACGACATTTGAGCTTGATAATATATACAAGTCCAATGCCACAGCGTCGAAGATTGTCGATAAGCCAGTACAGGACATGATGCGTCAAGGTTATTACTTTGGCGGTATCGCGGGCAAAGAGCTAAAAAAGTTAGATACTGAGCTAGACAGGCTTAAACTTGATGTGCATTTAAGCAGAGCTATGCGCTTATCACGATTGCATGGTAAGTCTTACATCTTATTGGCCACTGCTGACAACATGGCGCTTAGTACGCCTATCAATACCGCTAAAGGCTTAAGCTACATCACCACACTGTCAGTATCGCAATTAGCTGCCGGTAGTGAGATGCGCCCTGCGTCAGAGGCGGGCGGTTGTTATGACAAACCTGTCTATTATCGACTACAAAAAGGTATTGGTTCGACTGGTACTGAGATTATCCATCACAGCCGTATCATTGAGATTAAATGGTCAGATGGTGAAAGCGTATTGCAGCCATTGATAGATGCTGAGCTGATCCGTTTTGCAAGTGTCAATGAAAACGCTGCATCATTAGTCCATGAGGCTAAGATTGATATTATCAAAACGCCCGATTTGGCTAATCAGATTCAGCAAAACTCAGAATCCATTATTAAGCGGTTCGCATTGGTCGGTATGCTTAAGGGCAATAACGGTACAGTGTTATTGGATAAAGAAGAAGATTTTCAAAGTAAGTCCTACAACTTTAGTGGCTTGCCTGATTTGATGCAAGAGTTTGCCATTCAGTTATCAGGCGCGGCAGACATACCTTATACGATATTGTTTGGGCGTTCACCATCTGGGCTTAGTGCTACTGGTGAGCATGACTTAAAAAACTACTACGACACAGTAGGCAGTTATCAGCGTGATTATCTGCGTCCAGTGTTGCAAAAGCTGCTTAATATGATTGGCGGTTATCTATTGCCTAATGAAGATATTACTTTGATATTTAGCCCGCTATGGCAGATTGACGAGAAGACGTTGAGCGAGATTGAGAAAAACAATGCTGAGCGTGATATTAAGTATCTTGAAAATGGCATTATCACCGAGGCTCATGTGGCTAAGCAGCTTGTCGAGCAAGATACTTATACGGTGATTGATGACGAGCATATCGCGCTGCTAAGCGGTCTTAACTTTAATGCGGAGCTAGACGATGTTAAACCAGTTAAAGCCGCTAATACAGCAACAGAGTAAGCGTAAACGAGGTCGTAAGGCTAAAGCGCGTCCTGTTTATGTCTCACGTAAGCTAGAGCTTGACTATACAAGGGCATTGCTCTCTATCGTTGATGATATGCACACTGAGACAGTAAAGGCGCTCATGCCATTAATTGAGCAGCCTAGTGTTGGTGATAGCAAGCGCATAGTAAATGATAGCCTGTTCAGTGACTTTAAGACCGCATTTAGTAAGACAGCTAATACGGTCAAAGCTAAAGTGTCAGGAATTGCTAGCGCATTGGCTCAAACAGTGGTGAGCAAGCAAGGTCAAGTCTCAGACGGTCAATTAAGCGCGATGATACTTAGCAAAACAGGTATCGACTTTAGCGGCTTAATGAGTGATAACGTACTCAAAGAGGCGGTAGATGAAGCGGTAGCGGCTAACATAGCGCTGATTAACTCTATACCACAGCAATATCTCGATAGGGTAGAACAGGCGGTCATGGCAAGCCTACAAGCAGGTACGCTTAATGCTACCTTAGCCGATGACTTACTAAAGATTGAGGGCGTGACTAAGAGCAGGGCAAAGCTGATAGCGCGTGACCAGTTAGGCAAGATTAACAGCCGACTGTCACAGATTAGACAGCAATCGCTAGGCATTACACATTACTTTTGGTCAACGAGCCATGACGAGCGCGTAAGGGATAGGCATAGACGATGGGATGGTGACAGAATCGCATGGGATACGCCAACAATTGACGGACACCCCGGGCAAGCTATTCAATGCCGATGCACTGCTATTCCTGATTTGGATTTCTTGATGGAGTAATGCCATGAGGTTAATACTGCTGCTGCTCGCTGAGCGCCTACTGATATACATGGACAGAAAAATCAAAGCTAGTGACGAGCTGTCATCTAGTGAAAACGATAACGAGCCGCCTTAATTGAGCGGCTTTTTTATGGGCGCTAATTATGAAAATACGCATTAATCAAGTCATCGACTTAAAGCCGACAAGCCGTATCAAAACGCCGCAAGGTTTTATGATTTGTAAAGACGTAACGCTCGCTAAGCCAATGGTTAAAGAGTATTACGCAGGTGAGCTTGGCATTGTTGACGGCTATGAGGCAACCGACATTATCAATATCTACACGCCGCCTGATGTGCTATTTGGTCAACCAGTGATAGACGGCTTTACCGCGTCTGATGTGGTCATGCAACACCCAAAAGGTAATCAGCTAACCAGTGACAATTACAAAGAACACGTTATCGGTATCGCTAAGAATGTGCGAGCTGATAACGGCTATCTGATTGCTGATTTGACCATCAAGGATAAGTGGGCGATTGAGGCTATCGAATATGAGGATAGTAAGCAAATATCTTTAGGCTATGCCGCTGAATTAGATATGACAGCGGGCAGCACTGAGACAGGACAGGCATATCACGGGCAATGGGTAAGCATGGTTGCTGACCATGTTGCTGTTGTCCGTGAGGGCAGATGCGGCGATGACTGCAAAATAGGCGATAGACAAACAGTAATTAATCCAGAGGCAAAGAGCATGAAAGTAAAAATCGGTAACTTAGAGTTTGATGTGGGCGATAACACGACGCTTGCACAAGCCATCACAGCGCAAAGCCAAGAGCTTGACGCACTAAAAGGTAGCGAGCTTAAAGTGGGCGACCAAGCGTTTAGCTTATCTGAGCTGACAGCGACACAAGCGACCATTGATAAATTGGTAGCTGATAATGCGGCACTAACAGAGCTTAGCACTGAGTTAGAAGCTAAGCAGATCACAACTGAGCAAATCGAATCATTAGTCGCTGACCGTGTGGCAACCATCAGCAATGCCAAAAAGCTAAACGATAAGATTGTGACCGATGGTAAATCATCTGAGCAAATCCGCCGCGATGTGATTACCGCAAAAGCTGATGACAACTTAGTCAAGGCTATTGTTGGTGACAGTGTGGTAGATGCTGATCAATCAGCTATTGATACGGCGTTCAAGGCATTGCTTGCGACTGCTGATAGTAAGCAAGTCATTGCTGCTGATAGCGCCTTAAACGGTCTAAACGATAAAAACGTAGCCGATGGTGTAGAAAAGCCATTTGATAAAACCAAAATGTGGGAAGGAGCTAAATAATGACACCATTACTAAAAGGCGATGACGCCATTGCTGTTGCAGGTATGCGCGTTAAATCAATGCCAGAAGAGGTATTAAGCTTGCCGTTAATGATTGACCCTAGTTATCCAGTGGTCGATGGTTCGGTTGTTTATCTAACTGCTGACAAAAAAGGCTGCACCACGGTTCAAAACGTAGGCGCTGGTTATGTCGGTATTGTCGTGCTTTATGGTCCAGTTGACAGCTATAAAAAAGGTGATGTTGTGCCAGTTATGGTTAAAGGTAAAATCTGGTCGCCATCTGTTGCCAAGATTACCGACCTAACTACTGTTGTTGGTGCTACTACTGATGGAAAAATCACAGCGACCGCCACAGCCGTTGAGGGTATGCGCTTTGCTAGTCCATCGGTAGGCAGCCAAAACCTAACCGTTATTGAAATCTTGGGAGTTTAAAGAATGAATAAATTACAACACATGATGCTACGTTTAAAACCCGTAGCAGACCACATCCAAGCCCAAGTTGGCGATGCGTTCAATCTTGAATCGTTAGCGCGTCTAATGGTGCAAGTAGAAAACATTAACGGCATGACACCGCAGATGGCCGAATTGATGGAGTATGCTAAATATATTCCAGTTAACAACAATATTAGTGCAGTAGTTGGCACATCACACAGCTTGCAACGTAAGCAAGGCGTTGGTGAAGGTCAAGCGTTTAGCGGTACTGGCATGGATATTCCACTTGCCGAAGTCGTATTCGATGAAGTGTCATTACCTACCAAGATGGGCGCTATCGGTTATCAGTATTCAATCCATGAGATTGCAACCGCTATGGCTATGGGTATTAATCTTGAAGCTGACAAAATCGCCGCGGCTCAGATGGGTTTTGAGCGTCACATGAGCAAGGTTGCTTGGAATGGTGAAGCTGCTACAGGTGTTAAGGGTTTCTATAACCAAGATGGCGTTGCGCTAGATACTCGAACTCTTGACTTTGCGACTGCACCAGTAGCGGCTATCATGGATTTAATCAACACGATTATTTATGACAGTGCTGATGCGTCTGCGTTCGATAGCGATGTGGCAATCAACACGGTTATTTTACCGACTACCATTGCGCGTGAGTTGGCAGGTCGTACCGTTTCAGCTACCAATGAAACACCGCTTATCAAGTACATTCGTGAGAATAACGAAGCAGCACTTGAAGGCAAGCAGATTGAAATCACCGCCAATCGCCGTGGTAATGGCGTGGGCACTGCTGCTGCTGACCGTATCGTATCGTACAACAAAAACCCTAACTGCATTGAGATGCGTATTCCGCAAGAACTACAATTCTTGTCAGCTCAAGCTAAAGGCTTTGATTTATTCGTACCAGGTTCATACACCTATCAAGGCGTATGGCTCAAACGTGTTGACTCAATGCGTTATTACGATACTAAGAAAACCTAAACAAAACGATAATTAAGCGTCTATTAAGGCGCTTTTTTATTGTCCAAAATTTGAGGGTAAAGCAATGAGTAAGTTTACATATAACGGTGCTAATCGCTCGTTAAGAGTTGCGGGTGTCTTGTTTGAAAAAGGCGTTGAAACCGAACTAAACGCTGAGCAATTAAAGGCGTTTAAAGCAGATTCTTTTAGTAAGGCGTTTTTAGATGACAGCACTATCGTTGAATCTAAAGCAACTGAGAAAGCAGGAGCTAAAAATGACAAAGGTTAAATACGTGGGCGCACATGACAGCTACACGGTAGCAGATATTGCCTTTAAAAAAGGTGAAGCTATCGAGTTAGCAGATGACCAACTTGCTAAAGTTAAAGCAAACGGCATCGGCGCCAAGCTATTCGCAAACGGCGCTTTGGTAGTCGATAAAGCCACGACTAAAACCGTGGTTAATCCTGATTTGACGCCAGCACCTAAAGCAAAGGCTGATGCTAAAGATAAGTCATGATTAGCACATCGGTAACGCGGCGCGATAATGGCTTGCTTGACCGCATACGCTCAACAGCTAGAAATTTTACTAGCAAAATTGAGGTGGGCTATCTTGATGGCGCTATGCACAAGCCGTCTATCACAAGTAAGGCAGCTAGACCGATTGCACTAAAAGACTTAGCGGCTATTCATGAGCTGGGTTTAGGTGTGCCAAAACGTCCGTTTATCGAGCCGTCACTTAAGGCCAATCGCAAAAAGTATCTTGCGTATGCTGGCAAACAAATCACGCCTATTATCAGACGTAAGCAATCGCTCAATAATACATGGCAAACAATTGGCGTGATGGCTGTGGCTGACATACAAAAGTATATGGTTACGGCTCAATTTACGCCATTAGCAGCCTCTACTATCGCTCGTAAAGGGTCAAGTAAGCCGCTGATTGATACAGGTCAAATGCGCCAGGCAATAACATATAGGGTGAAATAATGATTACTAGAGACGATTTAGTGAATAGATACGGCGAGGACGACATCGCAGGTCTTGAGCGTAACATTAAAGACCCTGATGCGACTGTCACGCGCATCGCTGATGCCACAAGGTACATCAACAGCTATGTGTCCGATTACTTGCCACTGGCAACGATACCAAGCTCCTTAAAAGATGCTTGCGCTTTGGTTGCTCGCTATAAGCTATTTAAAAACAAGCGCCCTGATGATGTTAATGAGGATTATAAAAATCTTGTTTTGTGGCTCGATAAAATAGCAGCGGGCAAATTGGCTTTGATTGATGATGAAGGCAATGTTATTGATAAAACAGGTGATTTTTACGACACCAGTTTCAGATCGGGGGCAATGGTCGTATGAGTACCTTAGAGTATTTCGCCGTTGAGCCGATACTGGTCGATCATATAAAAACCAATGTCGATGGGCTTATCGATGTTGATACGCCTTTTAGCATCGAGGAGATGCTTGATAATCGCAATAACGCGCCATCGGTCAGTCTTATCTGGTATGGCGAACGCTTTAGCGAACAGGTAGGGCGTGATAATCGCACCAAGTCAATCCAGTACGACCAATGGCTAGTCGTCTTGAAAATCAATGATACATGCGCTCAGTCTGTCGATACCCATAGCATTAGAGCACTAGCAGACCCTTACATCATGCAGCTACACGATTGCATGATGGGATTTAATCCAGAGCTAAAAGGTTATGGTCGCTTTGATAAAACAGCCTCACCAGTGACCAATGGCAGCGATAGCGGATTCGCATATTTTCCATTTATGTTTGAAATTTTACGCAAAATCTAATTAAGAGAGAAAATACCATGGCTAGAAATGAACACTTTAAGTCGCTACAAGGCTCGCTGATGATTGCGCGTATTGTAGATGGCAAGCGCACCACAATCCGCGAACTTGGCAACCAAACGTCAGTTGAGCTAAGCGTATCTACTGAAAGCACCACCATCAAAGAAACTAAGACCGGTAAACGTGCAGATGCCAAAATCTTAACGACTGGTCGCACCGTCGAGCTATCAGCTACCACTAACGAGCTTGTACCGGCAGACGTAGCATTGGCATTTGGTGCTGAGCTAATCACTAAGGGCATTGACACGGTTGTCGATGAAGTGGTTGCCACAGCGTTAACCGGTGAGTCAGTCAAACTAAACGGTGTTAATGTATCACTGCTAACCATTAAAGATAGTGCAGACGCGCCATTGGTAGAGGGCACTAACTACACGTTAGATGCTGACTATGGCGTTATTACGTTTAAAGACTTGGCAACGTTTACGGGGCCATTCAAAGCCAGTTATACCGAGGGCGAGATTAGCGTATCTGAGTTCTTTTCAATGCCTGATAACGCTGAATACTATGTATTCTTCAAAGGTGTTGATGCGTTCGGTGGTGACCCAATGTCGTTTGAATTGTATCGTTACAGCCCAAAAACTGATAACTCAATGCAATTTATTAATGAAGAAGTTGGCGAGCTATCATTTGGCGGTACGGCGCTTATCGTACAAGATCAAGTGCAATCAGATGGCAGTCTGCTAGATGGTTATGGCCGCATTATCAACATTATCAAAACACCATAAGGATAACTCATGGACACCAAGCTCACTAATACCATCACCAATGCTGTTATTGAGCTTGACGATGAGTTATATCCTAGCGATGAGCATGATTGGTCATCGCTAGTATCAAGCACTAAGTACGCATTAGACGGCACTATGATTGTTGAGCAGTCAATCCGAAAGGCTGGCAGACCATACACTATGCAAGCGCCTAGCGATATGGGGTTTTTAACTCGTAGTACGGTCAATGCGCTCAAAGCAGAGCGTGACAAGTTAGGCGCAACCTTTTGGCTTGATTATCGAGCAGATGGTCAAGTTAAGCGCGTAAAAGTCATGTTTGACACGACAGGCGAGGCTATCAATGCCAGACCCGTTAAAGAGTTTATTAGCCCATCACTGGACGACCTATTTATTGTGACACTTAAGTTTTTAGAGATACCGAGCACATAACAATAACAATCAGCAGAACCACAGCCCACTCATATAGTGGGTTTTTTAATGCCTAAAATTTGACGGATGATGACAATGGCGATTACTCAAAACGATTTAGAGATATTAAAGTCCGAGATTATGGCTGATACACCTGATGGCGGCGGCTTACCAACGGGTATCGCTGTCATCGATGGCGTATCAAATAACTTATTCCCTGATGTGTCGGATATTGACCGCTTAATCGGTCGTGTGCGTCTGCGTAAAGTATCGCTAGCAGTAAAGACCGCCAACGCTGAATTGTTGCAAGCAGTGCGTATGCTGTTTACTGAATTACCTGAAAACCCAAATATCAGCGTCTTTGCCTTTAAAGCGAGCAGCTTTGCAGATAGACGGGTTGATGCTCAAAACAAGATTGAAAGCTATCTGGCTTTTGGCTCAAAGTGGGCGGGGCACGTATTAGAGACACAGTTAACTGGTCAACGTGTTATTCAAATCTCACTTGATAAAGGCGATCAAGTTCCTGCTGTTGGTCAGCCCTTGGTTATCGTGCAAAACGAGGGGCAATCAGACGAATTTTATCAATACCTTAGACCGCTTAAAGTTGATGTTGTTGAGCGTAGATTTCAACGCACTGTGAGCGAGACAGTAACACGTACAGTGGTGACGATTGAGTTTGGCGATACGCTAACCAAAACATTCAATGGCTTAACCGTTCCTGAGTTTTACCAAAATGCCAACACTAATAGACGCGCTATTTTGCGTGAGGCGCGCGTGGCTGATGCTGCTAAATACTACAGCGCAAGCCGATTGGCTGAGCCGGTGACAGCAATGACAAGCCGTCAGGTAAAGCTTGATTCAATCTATACGCAAGTTGTGCCAAGCACACAGGTAGAAACACCACTGCTACAGCTAGATGCAGCCAATCAAATCACAACACAGGCACGTGGTAATGGCGTTATTGCGGTTAATCAGTCGGTAACGGTCGCCGCTAACACGGCGTTTAACTTATCGTCAGGCGTGTCAGCCGGTACGCTTAGCTTAACATTGGGCAGCTTAACGCTTACTGATATTAATAATGAGTTAGTCGCGTCTAGCGGTGTTGCTTATGCGTCAATTAACTACGGCACTGGTCAGGTCACATGGTATAGCAATGCGCCATTAGGTCAGCAAGCAATTACAGGTAGTTATAAACCTGCTAGCGAAGTAGTTAGTGTTGCACAAACGGATTATCAGATAGTCGGTGATAATGCAGGTTATAACTTTGTTAGAGAGCTTATATCTGAGCCTACGCCTAACAGTCTAAAAATATCCTATACGGTTCAGGGGAATAACTACCTAGTACATGATAATGGGCGTGGCTTGCTTGTAGATGACGGCGGTAACGGTCGCGGTACGATACAGGGCAAAACAGTATTGTTAAGCACTGAGGCGATACCTGATGCTGGCAGTTATATCACTTATAGCTTTGGCGTTGATTTAGGTAACACGCAATATCCTGCAACGACATTACCCAAAGCCTACCACAAGCTATCGTTAGGCGCTGATATGCCAAAAGGCAATATTACTATCACTTGGTCAACAGGTTCGGCGGTGCTTAGTAATGGCGTAATAACAGGTGATGCAACGGGTTATTTATTAGGTAACGTGATTGTGATTGCACCTAATACGACCGTCGAAGTTGGCACTGATTTCACGCTGACGTACAACAAGATTATAGCGGGCGGCACAAAGTCGGTTAGCAAAAGCGAGCCTAACGGTTACAACGGCATTGGTAATTATAGCGGCACGATTTCAGCAGGTGAGGCGATATTGGGTGGTACGGTTGAGGTGATATTGGGCGGAGGCGAGGTAACAGCAACGCTTAATATTAACTCAACATCATTATCACTTGCAGGTCAAAGCCCGTCACCATTTAAGGTTGTCTTAGTGAGCAGTAGCGTTAATTTGGCAGCCGGTAATATTAGCTTCACATTATCCGCTAATTCATCATATGTTCAAATCGATGGACAGGTCTTATACACAAGCAGCTACAGATAAATAAGGGTATAAAATGAATGGATTTAAGGCAACTCTAAAAAACAGAGAGTTTAGTAGCAAAAATGTTCAGATGACCCTTAGAGCGAACACGGTTAATACCACTGAGGCCGCAAACAAGGTGGTTAAAACGGGCAGTTTGTTTATCAATATGCCGTCATCGGTTGCCGACCCTATTGTAAACGGTTCGGTGCTGATGCAAGCGTTCGGTGCAAGATTAACTGATGGCTTTGGGCAGATAAAGCGCAACGCGGCAAGCGTTGGCACAATTGATTATTTGTCAGGCTTGATTGCTTTGTCGAACTGGGATGCTAACAAAACAAATTTGGTGCAATTAGAATCGATGCTGCGCGGCTCTAATGATGTGCCCGTGTTTAATATGGTATTCAAAACACCAGTAGCGCCGTTAAAAGAAAACTCTTTGTCTGTGAGTGTCGAGCTGTTGAACGGTACGGCTTTGACGCTATCGACAGACCCACAGGGAAATATTACTGGTAGTCAATACGCACATGGCTTTGTTGATTACAAGCTTGGCGTAGTGGTTATTTACTTTTTTGAAAAGCTAAGAGTAGCTGATTATCCTGATATTGCAAGCGAGCCTTGGTATGACGCCGATAATACTTATATTGCTGACGGCGTGAATTACATCAATAAGCCGATTTATATTAAACCCAATACGGTTAGATATAACGCGATTGCATACAGCTATTTGCCCCTTGATAAAGAGCTTATCGGACTTGATCCCGTGCGCTTGCCTAGTGATGGTCGTGTGCCATTTGTGCGTAAAGGTGACAGCATTGCGATAACTGAGCTTAAGATGATGCAGCTACCAACCAATGCGGCCGGTAATGTTTTTGATTTAGGGTTTGAGCGTTTATCTGATGTCAATGTTGTTGATAGTACCGGTAAAAAAGTTAATTTTGATTACCTAGATATTGACTTAGATGCAGGTACGTTGAAGCTAAATAGCGCGTTTGTGATGACAGGATTAACAGCACCTTTAACCGCTAAATATCGCATTATGGATATTGCACTAGTGATTGAGACTGACATATCAGGTCGTGTGACGCTATCAACGCCTATTACGCATGGCTACAGCACAGCAGCCGTCTTTAGCTCAATGCTATTAGCTGGTGATATGCAAGCGAGAGCGTTTAACACGTTTAGCCAAAAGTCGTGGACAAGTATTTTTAGTAATACGCTTATCGGTGATGCTGCAACGTCACAACTACAAACAACCAACAATCCTATCGTGGTGACTAATCGTGATGCGATTGAAGAACGCTGGGCACTGGTCTTTACCACTGCTACCACGTTTAGAATTATCGGTGAAACGGTTGGTGAGATTGGCACAGGCTCAACGGCTGAGATTACAGCGCCACTTAACCCTATGACAGCACAGCCATACTTTACGATACCGCAAGGCGCATGGGGCATTGGTTGGTCGGCTAATAACGTGGTGCGGTTTAATACGGGTGCGGCTAAGTATCCAGTTTGGATCGGTAATGCGATTCAGCAGCATCAAGGCTCAAGCCAAGATAATTACGACTTTACGATTGGCTATCACGCCAACATTGACAGAGATAGGGGCGAATAATGCTTACTAAGTTTTTTTATAGCACGATGAAAGGCGCGCCCAATCTTGCTAGTGAGTGGGGTAGCTTGTTAAGTGTATTAAAAGGCTGTTTGCTTAATGGCTTTAATGAGCAGCAAGTGTCGTCTGTAGTGATTGCAGACGGTATAGCCACTATCACACTAGGCAGCAATCATGGCTTTATTGAGCATCAGGTGGTTGCTATTAGCGGAGCAGACCAAGTAGCTTTTAATACTGAGCACCGTGTTTTATCAGCTACTACGACAACAATCACAGTTAATGTTGTTGGTATCACCTCGGCAACCGGCATGATGACTCTTAAAACTGCACCGCTAGGCTGGACTGAGAAGTTTACAGGCGTAAATAAATCAGTGTTTACAGCAAAGGACACTACTAAAAACCGCTTTGTGTTGCGTGTCGATAACTCACTACCTGCAGGTTACGACACAACATGGGCTAAGTTTGCGCGTATCACCATAGCTGAATATATGGTTGATATTGATAATTTTGGCTCGTTCGCAAAAGCCCCTACAGCGCCAAACAATACGAATACTAATGAGCAAGGCAACGGCGTGACAGGCGCGTCAGGTGTTTACGGCTGGGCTAAGTGGTATCACGGTGTCGAGACAAGCCCTTATCTAAAAGAGCAGTCAACAACAGGGCAATCACCGAGCCTTGAGTGGGAGCTTGTCGGCGATGATAGTTGTTTTTACTTTTGGGCAAAAATAACAAATAGCAATGGCCGTGCCACTTATGCCTTCACACCTATCAACTCAGTAAGTAACGTTGATAGCTTTAATTGCTTTTTATCTGCAACTGACGGACTGAGACCTGCTAATGCTAATGGCGAATACTTCCCTACTGGTCTAAATTCGGCAAACTGCCAGTGGAAGTCACTAGACACAAGCGGTAAATTTATTTTGCGTGATTACACGGGCATTGGTAATACGCACGAGCCTTGCGGGCTATTTAGCTTAAACACAGGTAATAATCAGCAGGTAAGTGGACGCAGTGACAATTTACCATCCCCTAATAAGCCTGATAACAGTATTATCCTGCATGATATTTACGTCAAAACAAATAGCGGCATACGTGGCACATTGCCAACTATTAAATGGATAAATAACAGATGGACTTACAACAATAAGGCGGTACTCAATAAGCAGCAAGGCAAGTATTTAATTTTAGGTGCTAACTATCATAATGAAGGCATGACCTCATTCTTTGCATTTGAGTTAAGGGGTTAAAAATGGCAGCTTTTAAGTGCTTTTGTATAAACAACATAGTCTGTCAGACCGGTTATATTTATGACGCCCTTACTTTTGGTGAGGTTGATTTTGTTACCACGACTGGTAGAGCAACGGACATCACTAAGCTCACAATGAAAAACCAGTGGGATGATAGCGCTTTGGGGCTTAACTTTCCTAAAGACAGCTTATTAGATGGTGTTGTTGGTATTGTGTCATCAAGATACATACCAAACTCAGGTCACGCTCGCAACTTTTGGTTCTACTACCAGTTTGACGAGCCGCAGGAGCTTGTCAGTTTTGGTTTGGCTATGAAAGCGGATATTGAGGGCGCACCCAATGAGCGTTGGACAAGCTTTGATATACAGGCAGGTGACTCATTCAATTCACTTGAGACGCATCAACATATCGAGTGCAGTTTCCCGATAAAAAACCCCACTAGCCTAACTTATTTTGATGTTAACCTCAAAAAACTAAACATTAATGACGTAAATGGTAGTGATTATTTAAACGTCTTTAGTGCCGACGAGTCAGGAAGTCTGAGCGGATTAGTAACACAGGGCAAGTCAGGCGATTCAAAGATGCCCTTAAAAGCAGAGGTTTTGTTATACGACCGCATGACTCACAAATTAATGCAGCGCACATGGTCAAGCAGCTTAGGCGCTTATAGGTTTGATGGATTAGATGCAGGGCGTGAGTATTATGCGGTATCAATACACCCTAATCGCACGTATAACGCCGCTATTCAGGATGGGCTTAAATCAGGTATGACGACATGAATATAAGAGGGTACGGCAAGCAGCAGATGTGGCAAGGCTTAGTTGCTGACGCTAACACTAGAGGTGCTAGGTTGTCTGTCACTAATGGGGTTAATGAGCTTGTATCTTTGCCACTATCAACCCCTATGCAATACAGCATTGTTAGTGGAAAATTAGTATTTAATACGATACCAAAGGCGTTGATATTGCAGTCAGGCATACCAACAGTCGCTCACTTGATAATAGGCTCTGCAACCGCTTTAGATTTGGAGGTCGGCGTGGATTTGATGCTAGACAAGCCGTCTGTGCAAGCGGGTGGTTATCTGAATATACAGGCATTATCAATCACTATATAGAGGCGCTTAATGTCTGATTTTATCCCAAATCCTAACTTAAATTTTGAGCAGCTTTGGGATAACTCAAGTGCTGATCTTAATTTTGGCAGTGTTGGTGATTCTACGATTGAGCCTAATACGGTCAATGCAAGTGGTGATGTTTACCATGATTTAACAGGTGTTGTCGCAAGCTCTATTTATTACGATTCAAATGTATTTAGAGGCTTGATCGGCGATATATCTAGTGATATGCAAAACGCTAAATTACAGGGCATCAGCAAGCAAGGTCAGTTCGAGAGTAACGATAAACTAACAACCAATATCAATACAGATTGGCAGCAATCAAGGCTGATAGGTACGGATAATCAAGTGCAGTTTGAGGCTAATACCAAACTGGTAAGTAGTGAGCAGATATTAACCGAATCCGCAAAACTTGTTGGTACTAGCAGCAATCAATTAGCAGAATATCAGACGTTTATAGCAAGTAAAAATACGCTAAAAAATGAAGATGCAAGGTTGGTTGGTCAAAGTCAGTGGTACGGCTTTGAGGCTATGCTTAAACGCCAAGCTGAGCGACAAATTAAAGGTGAGTATAGCGAGTTATTAGCCCGCAAGTTATCAACTGATAGCCAGTACGCTAAGCTATCAGGTTGCAGCTTTGAGCAGTTGATTGAGTTTGCAAAATTACCGCCGTGGATTGGCTGTCATGGCAATTTGATACCCGATGAAACGTTTGATAGATCAACAAATCTGCATTTTGCTTGTAAGTGGTTGCCAAGTACCAATCTGAATTTTGGCACTATCTGCTATCACAACAATGAGCAGCCCGAGCCTTTACCATCTACAGGAGTCATATTTGTGACAAACAGTGTGTCATTAGTGCGCTCAGATGATGGGCGTGAGATTAAGTTATTAGCCTTTACCGTGGGAATTGATAGCAATAGCTATACATGGTCGTTTAGTGCCACTGTGCCACTCTCTGAGCTATCAAAAGTCGATACGGCACATGAGCAGCGTATTGGCGTGGACTTTACTTGTAACGGCAACCTATGGCGCTTTGTACTTGATAGTTGTGATGACAGCGTATCGTTTGGTGAAAGTAGCTTAACCATCAAAGGCAAGTCACGCGCTATGCTATTAGCGCACCCATACGCGACACAACGCGGCTTTAAGTTTGACACAGCTATGAGCGCAAGGCAGATAGCTGATGCGGAATTAAACCGCAGTGGCGTACCGTCAGGCTTTACGCTTGACTGGCAGCTTGCAGGAGTAAACGGTTGGAATATTCCAGCCAATACTTACAGCTACACAGGCAAAACGCCCATCAATAGCTTGCAATGGATAGCCGAGGCAGCAGGTGGCTTTATCAATGCGGATATGAGTGCTGATGTTTTGCACGTATTAGCACACTATCCAATCCCATCATGGGAATGGGCAGCGCAAACGCCTAGCATTAACTTGCCAATGTCGCTTATCACCAGCCGCAGTCGTGGACGTGTCAATAAGCCTGGTTATAATGGCGTGACTTTATACGGCGAGAATGATAACGGCATCGGTGCGTTAATCAAGCGCACAGGCACAAGCGGAGGGTATCAGCCGCCAATGGTAACGAGCGACTTAATGACCGATACAGCCGCCGCTATTAGCCGCGGCAAGATGATATTAAGCGATACGGGAGATATCGGTAACATCGGTATATCAATGCCGCTGCATACTGATATTGGCGTATTAAAGCCATCTACTTTGATTGGCGTGAATGATGGTGAATCGTGGGTGGGTATGGTCAGAGGTACGACTATCACAGGTCGTCTATCAAGTAATCGAGCATTAGAGATTGAACAGTCTATTGATGTTGAGCGTCATTTTGACAAGGAGGTGACAGGTGGCTAGTGGTAACTTATGGCAGCTATTCAAAAACGTCACTGAGCGGGGCGCTAAGCAATTAGCGACTGTCATTGATAGGCAAGGCTCAAACTATACCGTCACCATGCAAGGTGGCGGTAATACCATCGTACAATCAAGCGCCGCTTACGAGATAGGCAGCAAGGTTTTTATTGCTGACGGTCAAATAGTAAGCGATGCGCCTAATTTAACTTATGTGGAGATTGAGGTTTAGAGCGACACCCCTGTAAGGTTCGCAAGTTTTTGACAATTTAAATATATTGCTCACATACAGTGGGCAGACAAGCAAAAAGCCCATCGGCTGTAACCGGTGGGCTTTTTTATTTGAACCCCTAAGCGCAATTTAGGAGAACAACGTAGATGAATTTTAACATAGATTTAGGTGAATGGGTGGCTAAGATGCTCGACAGATATGAAAGCTCGCGGACAGTGAGAAGATTAATCAACGCATTGGTGTTTATACTATTCTTATTCGTCATGGGTGGATTTATTCAGTCAATTAGATGGTGGTGAAGGACTCGACAGTATTGCTCAAATCTCACCAATCGGTTAAGGTTGGGTAAATATAACTTTATCGAGTGTTTGGCTATGAAAAAACTGGTAGCGGTAGGATTAGCATTGGCGTTAAGTGCTTGCGGCGGTGGTTATGATGATATGGACGCAGCGCGAGAGGGTATGGGCGGCATTGGTAGTAATGGCTCGGATAATAATCAGCCCGGCAATCCCGACCAGGAGTCTCTTTGGGAATATAATCAAGTAGGTACATCACGGTTTGCCAATATTAATTCATTGAATACCATCCCCACATCTAATGAGTACAATAACGCGCTCATGACCGTGCAGATACATAATTTTGTGGATAGTCAGGGAGAAGCAAAAGACTATCTAAAGATCACAGTCTTGTTTGCCGATACTGATTGCGTGACTAGTTGCCAACTGCGGTATAAGAAGAACGGTAGCACAAGTGGTATTTACCGCGTCCGCCAAAGCATTAATGGCGTATTTAGCGATAACAGCTTTGCATTAGGAGATATGGAAAAGCTGATAAAGGCGATTAAGTCGTCAGGCAAGGCATCTATTACCGTTCCACTTGTTGGATTGCCAGATGCAGAGTTTGAATTTGATTTCTCAGGTTATGACATTAATAGAATGAAGCCTTAAACTTAATAGTTCTTTTGTGTTAACTAAATACACCTTTATTAGAGAAATTATGGACATCAAAAAGATAGTAATCATAGCAGCAATAGCACTAATAGTTATTATTGGTTTTAATTACTATAGCAGCGCACAGTCCGAGAAGGCTCGCGCTGCCCGTATGGCTGAAACAGAGGCTTTACGCGCTAGTATTCCGCAGCCAGTAGCTCAACAGCCTGTTACGGTTGAAGCGCCTATTGATAGTCAGGCACAAGGTGTGCCTGATTCTGAACTGGCCGCCTCCAATAAAGAGATTGTTAATGCCGCTAACAAAGAAAAACGTGAGGCGTCAAACAGTAAATATACAGCTAATAAAGAAAGTATTGATGCATCAAAGAAACAGATTTGCGATTCCGTGACTTCTGTTTCAGAAACCGCAATGAAAGCACGGCTTAACGGCGTACCTATTCAGACAGCCTTAGCGGCGCTTGATTCTTCAAATAATGGCAGCGATGCAGCGGTAAAAATCAATAAGATGTACACTGCAATAATTACGGATGCTTATCGTCAACCGAACTTTAGTACTGATAAGTACAAAGAAGACGCGATCAGGGAGTTTGCGCTAACCAATTATTTAGCTTGCATTGATGCGGTGGCTAAGTGGTGATTTTTTATTGGTAATAACAATATATTTATCAGCAACTTAGTCTTATTTTTTTAGTTTAATGAACTCGAACAAACACACCCTCCATTGTGAGGGTTTTTTATTGCCCACAGTAAAGCGAGAAGGCTATGGCTGATTTAGATTACATCATCAATTTTGCGTCCGACACTTTAGGGCTTGATAGGGCAAACTCCGCTATCGGCAAGGTAGGAGTGGCACTGGCGGCGCTTGGTGTAGGCTTTGCGACATTTAAAGTGGCTGGGTTTTTATCTGATGCAGTAAAAGGCGCGTCTGATTTTGAGCAGCAACTCGCAACGGTACAAGCGGTGTCTGGTGCAACGGTCGAACAGATGGACCGCATCAAAGAGGCGTCTGTTGATCTTGGCAAGTCAACACGTTATAACGCTACGCAAGCCGCCGAAGGCTTTGAGATATTAGCCCGTGCAGGTCTTAATACCGAACAAGCACTTGAGACAATTCCGTCTGTCTTAGCATTGGCGCAAGGTAACGCATTGGGGTTATCGGAAGCAGCAGGTTTTGTTACCAAAGCTGTGCAAGGTATGGGATTGGAGTTTAGCGAATCAGCGCGTGTCGCTGACGTACTTGCTAAAGCCTCGGCAAGTGCTAACACTGACGTATCAGGACTAGGTGCTGCATTATCCTACGCTGCGCCAACTGCAAACGCGCTAGGGCTTACGTTAGAGGAAACAGCCGCTTATATTGGTAAGTTTGCTGATGCTGGTGTTGATGCCAGTCGAGCGGGTACGGCGCTTAATGGTATCTTGTCGCAGTTTGGCAATAGCGCCTCAACATTTAAGCGCGAGCTTGCAAATATTGGCATCACAACCAATGATTTTAACGAGGCGATTAGACAGCTTTCAGAATCGGGCGATAAAGGTCAAAAAGCAATTAATGCGCTTGGCTTAGAAGCAGGCCCAGCATTTAAAGCGCTGCTATCGCAAGGTATGCCCGCACTTGATGAGCTGACAGAAAAACTAAATAATGCTGGTGGTGCCGCAGCAGAACAAGCTGAGATCATGAATAATACATGGCAAGGCGCGTTTGCAAGTTTAGATAGTGTTTGGCAGTCGGTCAAAGATACGATAGGCGAGCCGATACTAGAGCCGCTATCACAAGCATTTAAGGATATTGGGGCGGTAATCGGTGAGCTGATAGACTCAGGTAAGATTGAGCAGCTAGGCGCTAGTATTGGAGAGGTGTTCACTGAGGCAACGGTCTATATTGTTGATTTTATCAAAAACATAGATATGGCCGCCGTCATTGATAAGGTTGGTAGTAGTTTAGAGAGCTTGCGCGGTATCAGTGTCGCGGCTAATGGTGCGTTCCAAGCGCTGAGTATTGCGGCTAATGGTTTAAAAGCCGGTTTTCTCGCTATCGGCGTAGCGATGTCGATGGTTGTCACTGTCTTTGCCGAAATTATTAAACTGGTAGTTGACGGAGGTAGTAGTGTCGCTAAGTTTTTCGGCATATCTACAGAGGCGGCAGATAGGCTATCAGCAGGGCTAGGCGGTGCTCTAGCGGCTGCCGAGGCTTTTAGAGATTATGGTACTGATGGGATTGCTAAAGCTGGCATAAGTATTAACAAGTCGTTTGATTCTATAGCGGGTAAGGCAGGCGAAACAGCCAATGCTATGGTTACGGCGGGCAATAAAACCGTAGACGCCTTTGGTGATATTGTAAGGGCGGCAGAAGATGCTAGTAAAGAGACAGGCGACTCAACTAATCAGATACGCAAAAACGTCTCAGAGTTAATTGATGGTATGGCAGCCCCAGAACAGTTTGCCGCCTTGCTTGAGAATATCATTGAGACAGGCCAAGAGGCAGTTGTTGGTTCTGAGTTGATAAATCGCCTGATTGCTGGTACGGGTGATTTAGGCGGCAAATCGCAAGAGGCTGTTGAAAAAGCCAAAGTTTCTATTAAAGAAATGGGCACGGAAGCTGAACAGCAAGCCGAGAAAGTGCGCGCAGCTATCGAGGGTACATTTTCAGCCCTTAATATTGATGTCCAGCAAAACTTAAATGGCGTTAATACCAAGACGCAGCAGACGTTTGATTTGATTGCTAACGGCGCTAAGTCAGTCGCAGAAAGCACGTATAACGCTACTGAGAAAGCCAAGTTGCTATCGGCACTATTTGCCGAGGGTTTAAACGCTGCTAAAACCAAAGAAGAGTTTGACGCACTCAATGAAGTCACTAAGCATTATGGCTTGTCATCAGTTATCACAGCTGAGCAGCAAAAGATATTGCAAGCAGGTATGAAAGGTGGCGCTGAGGCGGCCGAACTTGCGTCTGATGCGATAAACAAGCATACATTGGCGCTAGATGGCAATGCTAACGTAGCTAATACAAACACAGGTGCCATCAGAGAAAATACGGCTGCTAGAAAAGAACAGTCAACCGCCACATGGAACGCTAAGTTTGCAACCGATGAAAATATTAAGAGTGAAAGCGCCAGCCTCGCGGTAATGCAACGAGTAACAGAGGGTATTAAAGATAAGATTGGCGCCTTAAACACTCTAAGCGGCACAGCAGATAGCACTGATGAATCTTATCAAAAGCTTATGAGGAGCATGGGCTTTGTAGATGGTTTCAAATGGTCGAGCATGGCAGATTATGCTCGTGATATGAATCGCGTCAGTGCTGCTGTTGACAAACAGGCTGAGAGTTTTTCGGCTAACAATATGAAATATAGACGAAGTAAAAGTGGCAGCTCTACTAGCAATACAACGTCAGCGCCAAGCCAAGAGTTAATCAATGAGGTGGCGCGATTAAAGGCAGCGGACAAGGACGGTTCTATCAATAATCGCTTTAATCCCTCAGGTGGGAACACGGCGGCAGCTTCTCAGAATAACGCACCAGTAAAAACCATAGTAGTAGAGCTAAGGTCAAACACTGGCACAGTCAATGCAACTATACCGGAATCGCAAGAAGCGCTGTTTAATGCGTTCGTTAAGCAGCTACAAGAAAGTAAGGCGTTATCAGGTCAATAGCCACTCTTTTGAGTGGTTTTTTTATGTTCAAATTTTGAGGAGGCGTGATGCCGCATAATATTGCAGCTTTTAAGACAGCACAATTACTCACGCTGTCTGCTGCTGGTACTGCCGCGAGCGCAGCAGGTATCAGCGCACAATTAGGGCAGACCCATGCCTTTTTTTACTTACAGCTGCCGTTGTGGATTTTTTTTACCGCAATGGTGGTCTTGACTTTTCTAGGCGCTTTTATCTCACTGACAACAGACTATATGCGCGCGCGAGGTACAACAGCAAGCAAGTTGACAACGGCAATCGCTGTGGGCTTGGTTGTATCGTTTGTGGTTCTACCGACAATTATTCGTGAGCCAAGCGTGGGTTTAATGATGGTGACATCGTTTTTTGGTGGCCTGTCCGGCACAATTTTAACGTATGTCTGTATGCGACTGCTTAATAATAAAGAATTGCAAGATGCGGTTATTGACCTTATTGCACAGCGCGCTGTTAAATTTTTAGGGGTTGCTTTGGATTTAATTACTGAGCACGCAACAAAACTGCTCACCATAGTTTTGACAAGCGTAGTCGCGTCATTTGTCGTACTGCCGCAATTGAAAGCCGAGCTCAACGCCAGCTTAGTTTCAAACCCTGACTATCAGGAGGTGTTAAATGTTAAGCACGGTTAATTATGCTTTGCCAATGCTAGGGTTGCTAACATGTTTAATTGTCATGTTGACACGCAAGGTAAATACTCAAGGGTCTATATGTATCGCTAAATTAAACCTATATTCGTTCGGTTGGTTGCTACTTTTATGGGCTGATTGGGGCACGGGACACATACCGGTTTTTGCAACCGTGCTCTTTAGATTGATTATGCTCATCAATAACTTACTTTATATCAAACAGTTAACAATGCCTAAGTCCGTATCTTTTAAAGCGCTATGGCGATATAGAACTAAATAATAATACAGCCCTTTAATTAGGGCTTTTTTTGGGGTGGAATATGGCGAGAACACACGTAATACAAGCGCAAACAGCACTAGCAGCAGCAGGTTATTACTCAGATAAGATTGATGGTGACTTTGGCGGCGGCTCATTGCGAGCAGTGCAGAATCTAATTGATAACACGGGCAAAGCAGTTGATATATTAGCTAATAGCGATGCCAAGCCCGACAACGTTTTACTAACACCTAAATCTAATCCACCTCGGGTAACGAATGATGATATTCGAGCGGCGGCGGCAGCAATCAATGTCGAAGCGGCAATGATTAAAGCGTTATCCGACATTGAATCACCAAAGGGCGGTTTTAATAAAGACGGTACACCAAAGATATTATTTGAGCGCCACAAGTATTATCAAGCGCTAACTAAGATTGATTGGATAACTAAGCGCAATGAAATGGTGGCGAAATACCCTGATGTTTGCCACAAATCAAGCGGTGCGTATAATGAGCGCCCACAGTATGACAAGTTAAGAATAGCGGCAAACCTTAATTGGGAAGCAGCGCACGAATCAGCATCATGGGGCTTTGCTCAGGTGATGGGCTTTAACTGGCAGTCGCTAGGTTATGAATCAATACGCGACTTTGTGACCAAGATGTATGAATCAGAGGGGCAGCAACTCATAGCGGCGTGTCGATACATTCAGGTTAATAAGCTAGATGCAGCGTTACGCGCTAAGAATTGGGCGGCGTTTGCCCGTGGTTATAACGGTCAGGATTATCAGCGCAACGACTACGACAATAAGTTAGCAGCAGCTTATGCCAAAGCTAAGAGCGAGGGCTGGTAAATGAATCTAATCTTACTCGCCCGATATTGGAAGTATATCGTCATTGGCGTTTTATCGATGTTGCTAGTATTTACCGCTTATTTATTGCGGCAGTCACATAGCACGATTGCGCTAATGAAAAGCGATCACGAATTACAACTAACCACGCTTAAAGCAAGCTATGTTGAAACGGCGCGTGATATTGAGAGGCAGGCTTATGAACAGACTATACAAGCAGTTAATGAAGCTAAAAAACGTGAGCAGGTTATCATTGCTGATGCTGCTAGCGCCCGTGATTCTGTTGCCAGCTTGTCAAAGACTATCGACAAACTCAGTGATACAGCCGCCGCCGATGCCAACTTTAGAATTGAGTATTCCAGAACAACAGGAAACTTACTCAAAGAGTGCTCAACTCAATATATTGGAATGGCAGAAACGGCTGACCGAATTAGCAACAGCTTACGAGCAATCGAGCAAGCCAATAAAAGAAAGTGAGTAATAAAAGCCCGTCCTTAATTGGGCGGCTTATTTTTTTTGCTTAAAATTTGAGGCTATCAAGATAATCCGCCCAAGCTTGCATCATGTCTCTACGCTTATCAATCATTGTCACACGATTATAGGCACGTCCATTAGCGTCGCGCACGTTATGACCTAACTGTAACTCTATCAATGTCTCGCTGACATCTAATTGCTCAACCATTAGTGTTCGAGCAGACGCACGAAAACCGTGGGGCGTGTGAACGTCTTTATAGCCCAAACGCCAAAGAAACTTATTAAGCTGTTGCTGATGCTCAAACTTTTCTTTACGCCTCTTGTTATAAAACACATAATCAGTGTGACCTGTTTGCTCATGTAATGCTCGTAATAGCTCGATAGCTTGTGTTGGCAATGGCACTACTAGACTAGCGACCATATCAGCTCTATTGCCTGTTTTCTGTGGACTAAACGTCCAAGTCTTAGCGTCAAAGTCGATAGCGTCCCAACGCATGGTGCACATATCACCGCTGCGCTGAAATAGCATTGATTGCAGCTTTAATATGTTCTGAGCGTGTCCATAAAAATCAGTCACACTATCTATATCACGCAGCAACTGACCAAACGCTACCGGCTCAATGATGGCATGATGGTGCTCAGTTTTTGGCTTTGGCAACATTAAGTCTGCAACGGCAATAGCAGGATTGTTGTCAATATAGCCTTGACCAATAGCGAGCGCAAAAATACGCTGACAGACGCCGCGCACGCGCTTAGCAGTTGGTATCGTCTTGCGCTCAATATCTTTAATTGCCCTTAATACGTCAGGCGTTTTAATATGATCAATAGGCATGCGCCCGATATATGCTGCAGCATAAGCGATGTGCGTGCGCTTTTGCTCGATAGTACGATGTTCAAACTGTTTTGACGCTATTTGTGATTGTAGCCACTCTTCAGCCAACTCGCTAAAGGTTGGCATAGCTCGCTTTTTATTGTGCGCATCTTGATGATGGAATACGGGATCAATACCGCCAGCTAGCAATGATAAATTATTGCGGTACATATCACGGGCTTGCTCGAGTGTAAAAACAGGATAGGCGCCCAGAGTGAAGTTTTTACGCTTACCCGTGACAGGACTGGTAAATCGATGGCGAAATGTAGTAGTCTTATTATCTCGAATATAAAGATTCAGTCCTTTATATCCTTGGATGGCGTAAACCTCATCGCCGCTGTCATGCTCTTTGATAGCTTGCTTGATTTGTGAGTCGGTTTTAATACCAGCCTCTTTTAATTTTTGGTTAGCCATTTCGATTACCGTTTGATTACCACTTGATTTGACATAGACTGCAACAGTTTGGAACAGTATGCAATAGCAGTCAGTTAAAAACCCTATAATCACGTGGTGTTGCAAGGTCTATCAGGCTGTTGCAAACTATATCAAACACGCTGACTGATGGAGTCGCTTTTTTTTGCCTAAAATTTGATGATAGCTATTCTCTATAGTCTTGGTCATTAAATATTAATAATAAGTCCTTAATAGTAAAGGACTTTTTTTTCGCCTCCAATTCGCCCGATTTTAAACTTTGAGCCATAAATATGGGTTAAAATACAATGTAGTAACCTTTATTAACAATAACATCAATTATTAATACGAAACGTTTTGGGATCTGTTTATGAAAATGTTTGTTTGGCTCTTCATTGCAGTGGCTGTATTGGTCGTGGTCTTTGGGGTATCCGTTTTTAATAAGCTGGTGCGTGCCCGCAACCAAGCGAAAAATGGCTTTGCACAGATAGATGTACAACTAAAACGTCGTCATGATTTAATTCCAAATTTGGTTGAGACAGCCAAGCGTTATTTAGCGCACGAAGAAGAAACGCTAACAAGCGTGATTAGTGCGCGTAATCATGCTCAAAGTCTGCAGGATTCTAGCAAGCATCAGCCAGATTCGCTTGAACACATGGCGCTGTTTGCCAAGGCAGAAGGGATGTTATCTAAAGCATTAGGTCAATTCTCAGCAGTGGTGGAAGCGTATCCTGAGCTAAAAGCGGATAGTATGATTAAAGAGTTGATGGATGAGTTGACCAATACTGAAAATCGGATTGGCTTTGCACGTCAGCATTATAATGACAGCGTGATGTTTTATAATAACGACCGTGAAGTGTTCCCTAATAACCTCGTCAGCAGCACCTTTGGCTTTCGGCCACTCAGCCCATTGGTATTTGAAGACAGAAAGGCAATTGCGCAAGCACCTGTCGTTAATATGGGTTGATTTTATATGCATTTAGCTATCGCTAGGTCAGATAAGTAGATGGATTTTTTTGGTGCACAGCGTAGCCGTACTCGGCGCAGCTTATTGCTCTATGGGCTATTTTTTCTCATTATATTTGCCCATATTGCGGTGGCGCTCGCTATTATGTCGCTGCTGCTGAACATGTTTACCGGTGGCATTTATTACTGGGTGTTAATACTGGTGGTTGTATGGACGATCGGTAGCTTCGTCATTGGTAGTTTTTTAGAATATAGACGCTTAGTAGCAGGTGGTCGTGCGATTGCTCAGCGCGTAGGGGCCGTTCGGTTATTCATTGACCATAGCCAAGATGCTTGGCAGCATAGTCAAGGGGTTGCTAATCAACATCAGCCTGTACAGAAAGTTCGTTTTAGTGCCCTTCATATCGCGGTACGCGATGAGCGTGATTTCCCGCCTGTTTATCGCCGTTATTATGAGATTGCACAACAGCTCGCCATTGCCTCGGGTTTGAGTATGCCTATCTTGTATGTTCTGCCTGATGAGCAAGGGATTAACGGCTTCGTTGCCGGCCGTCATAGTCAAGATATGGTATTGGTTGTCACTCAAGGCGCGCTTGATAAGCTGTCCGATGAGGGGTTGTATGGTTTGATAGGGCACGAATATGGTCATATCTTGCATGGCGATGCCACCTTCAATTTACAGCTAATGGTCGTGCTAGCAGGCTTGCAATTACTTTATGACTGGAGTGATTCCGTCAATAACTTTGGCGCTAGCAGTCAGAATAAGCAGCAAAATTATTTTGACAATGCGGTCAATCAAAAAAAACCTTTACCACAAAGAACCATTGATAGTCATGCCCGTAGCACTGAAGCGCAGACAGCAAGCTTTACGACTCATAATGAGTGGGTCACCTACTGGCAAAATCAATCCAAAAATCAGCAGTCATCCGCTAAGCCCCAGTCGATGTGGTTACAAAGCACAGCTGCCACTGATCGGCAAGCGCCGCGAAGTATCTGGACATTACTAATACATGGATTGAGCTTCTCAAGCATGGCCAGTGCTCAACTCATCAAACACAGCTTTAATCGTGAACGTGAGTTACTCGCTGATGCGACGAGCGTACAGCTAACACGCTCGCCTGCCATCATGGAAACCTTAAAAGCCATCCATCAAGATTCGCTTGGTTCGCGCTTAACCGGTATCGCCGATATCAATGGGCTTAGTCATTTCTTTTTTGCCAGTAGCGGGGCGGATTTGGGTGACGTCTCTTGGTTTGCCACGCACCCAAGCTTGACTGAGCGTATGAGCGCTATTAACGAAAATGCTTATCATGATTTCGCGGTGCAGGTTGCTAAAGAAAAATGCATCAATCAACAAAAGATTAAAGAGATATATGAACAGCGGCGATTGGGTGATTGGGGCGTGGTAACAGCAAATAGCCTAAGCAAGATTAAACAAGAGACAAATACGCAATGCTCGTCAATATTTAACAATCAATCAGCCTCTATTAATAACAGCATCATCGATTGCTCTAATGACGTTATCAATAAAGAAGTCGCTGCCTTTTCTACAGGTGAAATGAACAACCAATCGGAAGCCGATGCGGGGCTTGAGTTTGTTGTAGAACAGGATGTGGTCATTGATGGTCGTTTGCAGGTACAAGCAGAGCAGATAGGCACTCATCAGTTGCTAAAGCCATGGCAAGCAAAACCTGACAGTGACTTAGCATCAGATACATTAATTGGTATCGAGGATATAGAAAAAGTATCGTTACCACAGTATGTGATCAATCACAGTTATCATCCGTTAGGGGCGCAAGCATTGATTGAAGCAGTGCTGCTGTGTCATCAAGGTCACGTGCTGTCAACAACGGCGACTTATGATTTAACCGATATTTGGCTTGGACTGCATGAGGATGTTACGTCTGCTACTGAAATCAGCAACAATTATAGCGCTGGTATTAGCAGCAACACGCCATTTTTACCACATAGGTTAGATCACAAATTATTAGAGACGGTGGCAAGTCTTGATCGGCGTTTAGACAGTGCGTTGCTAGCATTGGCGCTAAAGCAACTGAGACAATATAATCTGTCAGAAAGCGCTACTAATGAATTACGCTTAAAGTATAAAGCCAATCATAGTAATCAATATCATCAACATTATATGCAGCAAAAAAAATGTCGTACGATTCTGATACGCTATCAGCAAGGTATTATTGAAGTCTTTAAAACCTATCTAACGGCAGATTTAAGCCAAAACTTTGCTGATAAATTATCTAATGATGATGGTTGTATTGATGAATATAAACCAGTGTTCACTCTTTCAGGAAATACCGATTCTCGGTTGCCATCAATCTTAGCATTATGGCAAGCGCTACAGCTGCAGCAATTATTACCGATATTGTCTGCCATATTAAATGATGAACAATCGCAGTCGCATATACCTGCACAGACATTATGGCAGCAAGTATTACACGCTAGTACGGATGATATTTATGCTCAGCTTGATCCTTCAGGACAAGTATTTGATGGTCTTGATGTTGCCGCGAGAACAATGGTTGCTTTATTGGCTTATCGCTTATCAAAAGATGCCAAAGGGCAGATAATATCCGCACTAGATAGCTCAGTACATAGTGCAGTGCTCTTTAATAGTGCTAGCAGTGCTCATTATCTTGTGGATTTACGACGTCATGCACGTTTGATTGATATTGATTTAGCAGTCGTTAGTGATGCAAACTTGCAATGGTTATTATTGACCGCGCAAAATCTAAATAGTGTCCAATTATTGGCGTTGATAGAAGCGGTGCCTATTTTTATAGCGCCTGTCTGTAAGTCGGCTGCATCAGAAGCCAAACGTGAGGATAATTCTCAAGAGAGGCAACAGGGCAGCGGTCAAATAGATTATAATGCTTATATACAGGAAGGTAATGCGGGTAATGCCACTGGTCATCATTCATATGATTATAATACTTACCGGCAATGGCTGAGTACGTTGCATACAGTGATGTTACACGATACGATAGTCAGTCAAGATGAATATGACTGTTTGACCATGCTAGCCAATCATTGGTTAGGGGTTCGACAGCTTTTCTAATCAATGTAATTGACTACATTTAAGTAAGTGTTTTGCTGGCAAGAAGCAATATGTTTTAAATGTTTTTTGATATTATTTTTCTTCGTTGTTTTTTTTTTGACAGTAACAGCCTGTAAATCCATTTTAGATAAGTAGGATAGTAAATAAGCATGAGTGATATCCAAGACCCGCTAGTTGTCATGCAGCATCGTATGCAGCAGCGCCAGATTTTAGCGATGATGGGTATCAATCAGTGGGTGCAGCCGAGCTCTGAAACCATGAATATCGCAGATATTTCTGCGCCTGCTCTGCTCGAGCAGATTACAGCTAACCCAACTTTAGCTAATGCTAGCACTTCTTCTGCGACCACCACTGAACAGCCAAGCGTTGAATCTTCGAATATTAAATCCTCAAATATTGATGCTATATCAGGTATGGTAGATGATGAGTCTATTAACCATTATTACGATGATGCGAATGAGACAGGTTGGATTCAGCCTGAACCTCAAAGCCCAGTTACCTATAGTTTTGATTCGACTGCCCCTGATGTATCTAAGCCAGCCGTTACATCCCTTGTAGACACTATCGTCGAGCAAACTGCTATTGCTGATATAAATAACACTGAGAGCTTTGAAGCAGATAGTTTTAAAGAGGACAGCTTTAAAAAGATAGTGCCATTTGATTTACAAGGTGGTCGCTATGGGGATTGGGTGGTTTTGGTGGATATCCAAGCACTCAATAATGAGAGCCAAAAGCTCTGGAAAAATATCACGCAAGCGCTATCCATCACCTGTGAGACGACCTCATTTCCTATTTGTGAAGGTATGGATACGGCTGAGCTTGCCAATGCCAGCCTTGCTGGATATGTCTTTAAGCTTGGTCGCAGTGAAGAGATAAAAGTTGCCGCATTGACTGCGTTACCTGAAGGTCTTGAGCATCCTAACTTGACTACTGTACCCACACTAGAAGAGATGCTTACTAATAACAAATTAAAGCGTCAACTTTGGGAGCGGTTATCGAGCCAAAGTTAAAGGCTTAGCTTAGAGCTTGCTGCAATAGCTATTGAACATAATGATTAAAAATAAAAATAGAGATAAGACTCACCTTAAGGGGTTTTAAAGCTGTAGTTTGTAGCTTTTAAAATCTATATAACAACGATGATTTCATCATATTTAGGATATTGATTATGACCACTAAAGCCGCTCCTAACCGCGTACCTAATTTTTCAGCGGGACCTGCCACCATACCGACGGCCGTATTATCACGCGCTCAAGAAGAATTGCTTGATTGGCAGGGCCGCGGCATGTCGGTTATGGAAGTGAGTCACCGTAGTAAAGAGTACATCGCGATTACTGAAAAAGCTGAAGCTAAATTGCGCTCGTTGATGAACATTCCAGACAATTATAAAGTGCTGTTTTTACAAGGTGGTGCCAGCTTACAGTTTTCAGCGATTCCATTAAACCTATTAAATGGTGGCCGCGCAGATTATCTGACAACGGGTACCTGGTCCGGTAAAGCGGTCAAAGAAGCACAGCGCTATGCCAAACTTGGCCTTGGTGAGATTAATGTGGTCGCAACTGGTAAAGACAGTAACTTTACTGATGTACCAGCCCAAAGCGATTGGAACCTGAGCGAAGATGCAGCATATTTTCATTACTGCGCCAACGAAACCATTCATGGTTTGCAAATATTTGAGCCACCGAAAGTGGATGCGCCTATTATCGTTGATATGTCTTCTTGCATTTTATCACAGCCCATTGATGTCTCTAAGTTTGGGATGATTTATGCCGGTGCACAAAAAAACATCGGTCCAGCAGGGCTGATTATTGTGATTATTCGTGAAGATTTATTGGGCCGGGCAAGTGAGTGGTGCCCACTGCTGATGAACTATGAGCACCAAGCTGAAAAAGAATCAATGTCAAACACGCCAGCGACGTATTCTTGGTATTTAGCAGGGTTAGTATTTGATTGGTTAGAGGAGCAGGGCGGTGTTGCTGCTATCGGCAAGATTAATCAGCAAAAAGCGGACTTACTCTATAAAACGATTGATAACAGCAGTTTTTATAGCAACCCAGTTGACCCTAAATATCGCTCTATCATGAACGTGCCGTTTACTTTAGCTGATAGCGACCTTGATAAAGTATTTTTAGAAGAGTCAGAAGCAGCAGGTTTGATGAATCTCAAAGGTCACCGCGATGTGGGCGGTATGCGTGCCAGTATTTACAACGCGGTATCGCTAGACTGGGTACAGCAACTGGTTGACTTTATGATAGCATTTGAAAAGAAACACGCTTAAGTCAGCACAGGTTTTAAAAAAAGACGCAACTTTTATGAGCTGCGTCTTTTTTTATGAGTGTTAGCGTTCTTTTAGGGCCAAGGTTTGGTTATACCATATACTTAACACCGCAAACCATTAGGTTAAAAAATCTAAGTTTGTTATGATAAAGTTTTGCAGCGCTTATGATACGTCGTGTTTTTGCTACGCTGTTATTTAATAAGTTCTCCTTTAAGCTACCATTCGCTTTCAGTTCATTAGGTAAATTCTTCATCTATTTATTTGGTCTAGCAGAGGGGTTTGTTATAACTTTATTATGATAAAAAATACCATGCTAAAAGCCGTCTTGTTAGTGGCAACATTAGGGGCAATGGCGAGCTGGATATCAGTTAGTATCGCCGCGCCAATCACCACTACCGCGCTTGGTCATAATAGTACCACTGAGTATATTGACGCGCCCTTTATGCCCTACGCCAATCCAAATGCCCCCAAAGGTGGTACGCTATCACTGGATGCACGTGGTACCTTTAATGCTGCTAATAAATGGATGACCACGGGTGTGGCGATGATAGGTACTGATTATCTGTATGATACCTTGATGACTGGCTCATTAAATGAAGCTTTTACCATGTACCCGCAGCTGGCAAGTAAGGTCACTTATGACCCTGATGACACCAGTTGGATTATCTATCATATCAATCCTGCTGCTCGATTTTGGGATGGTACACCGGTGACCAGTAATGATGTCAAAGCCACTTATGACGCAATATTGAATAAAGGGCCGATGTATATTCGCAGCTATTTGGGTGATATTAAAGACATTCAAGTTCTTGATAAACAACAAGTAAAATTCATTTTTAACTCTGATGACAATAAAGAGATTTTATTAACGGTTGGGCAGTTTCCTATTTTTGCTAAGACCTCTATCGATAAGGATTTTGAGAAAATAACGTTGACACCGCTGATGGGGAGTGGTCCTTATAAACTTGGGCGCATTGATGCAGGTCGCGCGGTCAGCTATGTTCGCGATCCCAATTATTGGGGTCGTGATTTGATGGTCAATCGTGGGCGTTATAATTTTGATATGATTAAGTTTGTCTATTATCAAAGTGATGAGATTGCTTTTGAGGGCTTTAAATCGGGTCAATATCGCTTCCGCCCTGAGAATAAAGCCGCTAATTGGGCAACTGGTTACAATTTCCCCGCCGTCAAAGCAGGTCTTATCACGAAAGAAACCATAAGCAGTGAAAACCCAGTACCGATGCAAGGTTTGGTGATGAATATGCGTCGGCCACTTTTTCAAGATATTCGCGTCCGTCAAGCGTTAAGCAAGGCTTATGACTTTGAGTGGATGAATAAGACCTTGTTTTATGGGCAGTATGAGCGCTTACAAAGCTTTTTCCATGGCTCGGAGCTTGCTGCCACTGGAACGCCATCAGCTGCAGAGATGCAGGTGCTGAGTCCATTATTATCTAAGCTTGAACCGATACAGCGTCAAGTTGTATTGAGTGAATGGCAATTGCCAACCAGTGACGGTAGCGGCTTTAATCGTAACGAGTTATTAAAAGCGCGGCAGTTGTTACTAGATGCTGGCTTTTATTATGAGGATATGAAGTTATATCAGCCTAATGGCAAGCTGGCTCAGATTGAGATTTTGATGACAGGCGAGACCATGGGTCGAGTGCTGTTGCCTTATATCCGCAATTTAAAGCGTCTAGGATTTGATGCGACGTTACGTCAAGTCGATGGTCCACAATATTACGAACGTATGCGCCGTTTTGACTATGATATGGTGGTCGATGTATTTGCCCAAAGCCTATCGCCTGGTGCTGAGCAAGCCGCGTTTTGGGGCAGTGCCGCCGCTGATGAAGCGGGCAATGCTAATACCATCGGTATTAAAAATGCAGTGATAGATGAGGTCACAACCGCGCTTGCGAATGCTGAGAGTCGTGAAGAGATTGTTTTATATACGAAGGTGCTTGATCGACTGCTACGTGCAGGGCATTATTTAGTACCTTTATACGGCAAATCTGCGACCAACGTTGCCTACTGGAATCAGTATCGTCATACGGCAAAACTGCCCACCAACGCTGTCGGTATCGACTATTGGTGGACAGATAAAGAAGCGGAAGCCCGTGTTAATCGATATTTGAAACAATAATTTAAAATAATAACTGAAATGACGCTGAATCTTAAAGTTTTATTTGATTTTAAAACGTTTAATCAAAGACATGAGTAATACAGACAATCACTGGTAAGGACTTAATATGAGTATTCGTATTCACCCGATTAAAGCATTTAATGACAATTATATCTGGACATTAATTAACGAAAATAATAAGCAGGCGATTGTCATTGATCCGGGTCAAGCCGAGCCAGTCATTGCCTATTTAGAGGAAAATGAGCTGGATCTGACGTCTATTTGGACCACTCATCATCACCATGATCATATCGGTGGCGTCGCTGAGCTGCAAGAGTCTTATCCAATGACACATCTGGTCGCTCATGCTGAACACAACGTCGATGAAGACCAGACCATAAAAGACGGCAGTACGGTAAGTGCGTGGGGCTGCGCCGCGCAAGTATGGGATGTGTCCGGTCATACTGCCAGTCATGTGGCTTATATCCTAGAGATTGACGGGCGTAAGCATTGCTTTTGCGGTGACACCTTATTTAGTGCTGGTTGCGGACGTGTGTTTACTGGGACGATTGAGCAATTACATGACAGCTTTAAGCGTTTGAATGGATTGCCAACCGATACCTTGCTATACCCTGCGCACGAATATACCGCTAGTAATCTGCGCTTTGGCTTATCTATTGAGCCTGCTAATGAAGCGATGCAGCAAGCTTTGACACAAGCAGAAGAAAAAAACGCCGAGGGTATCCCGACGTTACCCGTTACTTTAGAACATGAGCGCGCGATAAATGTGTTTTTACGCACGCAAGAGCCGAGTGTGATAGCAGGGGTGAAATCTAAAATAAATATTGAGGATGAAAAGTCTTTGACTATATTTGCTGCGCTACGTGAGCTTAAAAATAACTTCTAAAACAAATAAATATGAGCTGCTCATTTTATCTGTTGTCATACCACTGTCAAAAATAAGCGTAGCAAGAAAAACGAGTGCAAGTACGATATTTCGTAGGCTAAGCGAGTTTGATTCTGCTAACCGTATTATTTGGGATTGGTATCATATTTCTTTATTTTAGGAAGCCGCTATTATGGGTCGTTATATCTTAAAAAGGTTGCTACTGATATTACCGACGCTATTTTTGATATTGCTGGCAAACTTTGTTATCGTCCAAGCAGCACCTGGTGGTCCTGTTGAGCAGCAGCTGGCACTTATTGAGCAAAGTGCAAAAGACAATGCGCTCGGTAGCAATATCGGTGCTGGCAGTGCAGGCAGTCATAACAGTACTTACCAAGGTACGCGCGGTCTATCAGAAGAGATGGTGGCGGCAATCAATGCTCAATATGGCTTTGATAAATCAGCACCTGAGCGCTTTTGGCTGATGCTAAAGAACTATGCCAAACTGGATTTTGGTGAGTCGTTTTTTAAAGGACAAGCGGTAACTGAATTGATTATTGAGAAGCTCCCAGTATCAATCTCGCTTGGACTTTGGAGTACGCTGCTGATTTATATGATAGCGATTCCACTCGGGGTCTATAAAGCTATGCATCATGGCTCGGGGATTGATAAAGTCACAGCCATGCTACTGGCTATCGGCCATGCAATCCCAGTATTTGTGTTTGCCGTTATATTACTGGTGTTTTTTGCAGGTGGCAGCTACTGGAATATCTTTCCATTGCAAGGGTTGACCTCTGAGAATTTTGATCAATTAAGCGCACTTGGTAAAGTGAAAGATTATTTTTGGCATTTGGCGTTGCCGCTGTTGGCAAGTACGGTTGGTGGTTTCGCTGGCTTGACGTATCTGACCAAGTTTAGCTTTTTAGAAGAGCTCGGCAAGCAATATGTGCTGACCGCTCGTGCCAAAGGCTTGGGTGAGCGGCAAGTGCTATATGGACATGTGTTTCGTAATGCCATGCTGATTATTATCGCGGGTATTCCGGCGGCTATCGTTGGGATCTTCTTTGCTGGAAACTTTCTCATTGAGATTATTTTTAAACTTGATGGTTTGGGATTGTTAGGTTTCGAGGCCATTCAGCAGCGTGATTATCCCGTGATATTTGGTACGCTGTTTATTTTTACCTTGGTGGGACTGTTATTACAATTAATCAGTGATTTGAGTTATCACTTAATTGATCCTCGTATCGACTTTGAGGGGCGCTAATGTCAAGTCATCCATTACCTTCAATGCCCTTAAACAAATCTGCTATTTCTATAGAAAAAAAACGTCGCCTCAATCCTGTCTGGCAGGCGCGACTTAATCGCTTTCGTCAAAATCGTCTTGGCGTCATATCGCTAATTGTTTTTGCGCTGATATTTGTTATTTGTATGGCAGCCAATGTGATTGCCAATGACAAGCCACTGCTGGTGCAATATCAAGGTGATTATTACTTTCCAGTATTAAAGGCATATCCCGAAACGACTTTTGGTGGTGTGTTTGAGACCGAAACCAATTATAAAGACCCTGCGGTGCAAATGTTGATTAATGCTCAGGGGTATTACCTGATGCCGCTTATTCCCTTTGCAGATCAGACGCCAAACGTTGAGCTGGGTATTCCATATCCAGCGGCTCCCAATAGCCAGAATTGGCTTGGTACTGATGATATGGGTCGTGATGTGTTGGCTCGGATACTATATGGCATGCGAGTGTCATTGTTATTTGGTCTGGCATTGACGCTAGCGGGTGCATTGATTGGCGTTATCGTTGGTGCGATACAAGGGTATTACGGTGGTTGGGTGGATTTAGCAGGGCAGCGCTTCATGGAAGTATGGGGCGGTATGCCGCAGCTATTTATGATTATTATTTTAGTGAGCTTATTTAGTCCTAGTATCTTTATGCTATTTGCGATGATGCTGTTATTCGGTTGGATGGGCTTAGTCGGTTTGGTACGTGCAGAGTTTTTGCGCGCGCGTAACTTTGATTATGTGCGTGCCGCCCGTAATCTTGGGGTTTCGGACCGCCAAATTATGCTAAGGCATATCTTGCCCAATGCGTTAGCGTCGAGCTTGTCGCAGCTGCCGTTTATTTTAACCGCCAATATTATTGCTTTAACAGCGTTAGATTTCTTGGGTTATGGGCTGCCACCTGGTTCACCATCGCTGGGCGAGCTGATGGTACAAGGGAAAAATAACCTTGATGCGCCATGGCTTGCATTATCTGGCTTCTTTAGCTTAACCTTTATTTTGTCATTGCTCATCTTCGTTGGCGAAGCGCTGCGTGATGCCTTTGATCCGAGGCGCTCTTAATATGACTATGATTCATAGGCAAAATAACAACTTGAACACAAATCATAGTAATACAGAACACAAGCTAATGCTGCAAGTGGATGAGCTCAGCATCTTTACCGATGCAGGCATTACTTTAGTCGATAAGCTGTCTTATGAGCTAAAACAAGGTCAAACCTTGGCTGTCGTTGGTGAGTCGGGTTCTGGTAAGTCAATTGCTAGTTTGGCATTGTTAGGTTTATTGCCCGATAATTTGATTATTAGTGGTGAGGTGCAGCTAGCAGGGTCAGCAGGTATGACTGCCTTACCGATAGCCAATGATAAGGGACGTAATACAGCGCTACGTTCTATTCGTGGACAGCGCATTGGTATGATATTTCAAGAGCCAATGACGGCGTTAAATCCGCTACATACGGTCGCCAAACAAATCGCGGAATCCTTGCGTCTCATTGGCGTATCCAAAAAACAATGGCATACGCAAACTATTCAGCTATTAAATGACGTTAATATCACTGATGTCGCTGATAAGCTAAATCGCTATCCGCATGAGCTGTCAGGCGGTCAACGTCAACGGGTGATGATTGCCATGGCGTTAGCGCAGCAGCCCGATATTTTAATCGCTGATGAACCGACTACCGCACTTGATGTAACCCTACAACATGAAATTCTCACCCTGTTAGATAATCTCAAGCGTCAGCATAATATGGCGATGATATTGATTAGCCATGACCTCAATCTGGTCAGGCGCTACAGCGATGAAGTGATCGTCATGCACCAAGGACGGACGATTGAGCAAGGGCAAACCGCAGCGGTGTTTAGTCAGCCTAAAGCAGAATATACTCGCGCGCTTATCAAACAAGACTTTGGTCAAGCGCTAAGTTTATTTGATGATGAAAGTCAGCAATCAACCGTATTGGAAGTAAACAACCTACAAGTACAGTTCCCGATTGAAAAAAGTCTATTTGGCCGTACCAGACGTTGGTTTGATGCGGTAAAAGATTTAAAAATGACGCTGCAAAAAGGCCAAGCACTTGGCATCATTGGTGAGTCAGGCTCTGGCAAAACCACAATAGCGCTTGCCTTAAGCCAGTTACTTAGCAATCAAGCACGTGTCAGTGGCCAGATAATGGTCAATGAACAAGATATTTCAGCATTGTCTAAAAAAGAGCTACGTATCTTTCGCTCACAGATTCAGATGGTGTTCCAAGATCCTTTTGCCAGTATTAATCCTCGTATGACCGTGATGCAAATCGTTGAAGAGGGGTTGTTAGTAAAAGGCGTTGATAAAGCGGTACGTCAGCAGGCAGTGATGGATAGTCTCGCTACCGTGCATCTGCCAGCTGAGTTTGCGCAGCGTTATCCGCATGAGCTATCAGGTGGTCAGCGTCAACGCGTGGCTCTTGCGCGCGCACTCATTATGCAGCCAAGTCTCTTGATATTGGACGAGCCAACGTCTGCGCTTGATAGTACCACGCAGGTAACCGTCGTTAATTTACTACGTGAAATTCAAGAAAAAATGCAGATCAGTTATGTATTTATCAGTCATGACTTAAAAGTAGTGCGCGCCTTATGTCAGCATATTATGGTACTTAAAGATGGCATGTGCGTTGAGTCAGGTCTTACCGAGGAAGTGTTTAATAATCCGCAGCATCCGTATGCGCAGCAGTTATTGCAGGCGAGTATGATTTAGCTTAGGTAGATAGAATGAAACAATCAGAACATAGCAGTTCATACTAATCATGACATGCTAAGAATGGCAATGGTACAATAACTTTTAAACAGATGTTTACATTGCCCTAATTTTCACTTGAACAACATTTTTATTAACTGAACTAATCGTCATTATTGTTGCTAGTATCATTAAAAAGGATTTTTGCCCATGAAAAAACAAACTACTATTTCTAAATTAGTAAACAGCAGTGGTTTACAACATACTGGTTATTTGGCGGTTGCCAAAACTCGTGCCAAAGTGCTAAAAGCTTTCTCCTATGTTGTACCTATCAGAAGACCAATGCTATTCGTCGGCGAGACCTCTTGTGAGGATCTGTGCGACATGCTCATCAATGAAGGCAATACCAACGTATTTATTGTCACTGACGCGGTACTAAATAAGCTTGGTATCCCTGCTAAAGTCACCGACTATCTAGATAGCAAAAAAATCAGCTATAAAGTCTATGATGGTATTACGCCAGACCCTACTTTTAAAGTCGTCGAAGAAGGTCTACGCAAGTCTATCGACGCTAAGTGCGATTCGATTATTGCCATCGGTGGTGGCTCAGTCATTGATGCGGCTAAGATGATTGCCATGTCACAAGGCAATAACTGTAAACCAAAACAGCTTATCGGTATTCTTAAAGCCAGAAAGCCTTCGGTTCCGCTCTATTGTATTCCTACAACGGCTGGTACGGGCTCAGAGGCAACCCTTGGTGCGGTCGTATCAGACGACAAAACTCATCAAAAAGCCCTGTCTATTGATCCAAGAATGGTCCCATTAGCAGCGGCTATTGATCCGGTTATCATGAAAGGCATGCCAGCACATATTACAGCGGATACTGGTATTGATGTTTTAACACATGCTTTAGAAGCATGGATGAGCGCCAATGCTAGCGTCGAGACGGATTACTATGCGGCTTCTGCAGTTAAGTCTGTGATGCAAAACTTACCAGTGGTTTATAAAGATGGTGGCAACCTTAAAGCCAGAGAAGAGATGGGTATAGCCGCTCATTACGGCGGTATCGCTTTTAATAAAGCGGGTCTTGGTTATGTTCATGCCATCGCTCACCAGTTAGGGGCGTATTATAGTATTCCTCATGGTCGCGCTAATGCCATCGTGCTGCCTTATGTGCTTGACGTCAATCGTGAAGCGAGCAAAAAAAGACTGGCGGAGCTGGCTAGAAAAACGGGTATGGTAAAAGCCGGTCAAGCTGGCAAGAGTGATGCTGAGATTGCAGATCAGCTAATCGCGCAAGTACGCGAACTGATTGCCACCTTAAATATCGATCCAACGGTTAAAGACATGCAAAGCAGTGATTTTGATAACATTGCTAAAGCAGCCGCAAAAGAAGTCAGTGATACTTATGCGGTACCGACTTATTTGTCAGCGTCTGAAATCAAGGCTATTTTAACGAAGATTCAGCAAGCCAGTGATGAGCATGTATCTCGTGACTCTAAGAGTGATAAAGTCACTTAATAAATCTAGTTAATAACCTCTAAAAATAAAAAGAGCATATTACTGATAAGGTAATGTGCTCTTTTTTTTGCTTTTTACTAAGTTTAACAGTTGCTTAGACCAAAAAAAGGATACCTTAGTATCCTTTTTTATTTCTCTAATTTTTTGTCGTAATCGGTATTTAAAATGCAGGTTTACGCTTCGGCACCGCATCTAAGAACTCATTACGCGCTTGATTGTCATGTACGTATTCGCCTAGCATCGCTGTACTGCGCGTGGTTGAATGCTGTTTATTGACACCGCGCATCATCATGCACATGTGCGCTGCATCCATGACCACTGCCACACCGCGGCAACCCGTTACATCCATAATCGTTTGCGCCACTTGTTCACTCAAATTCTCTTGAATTTGCAAGCGACGGGCAAACATATCGACGATACGGGCGAATTTTGACAACCCTAATACGTGACCATTCGGCAAATAGCCGATGTGCGCGACGCCATGAAACGGTAACATATGATGCTCACACAATGAATAAAATTCAATGTTTTGCACCAAGACCAATTCGCGATTGGTCGATGGAAATACGGCACCATTAACGACTTCATCCAAGCTTTGATGATAACCCTTAGTCAAATGCGCAAATGCTTTTGCTGCACGTATCGGGGTATCTTGTAAGCCAGGACGCTCTAAGTCTTCGCCAGTTGAGGTGATTAGCTGACGATAAGATTCGACACTTTCTTGATAATCTGATGTTATTGTTGGGGTATTGCTCATAAGTTTGGCAGCCATCCAAAATGTGGGTGTAGCTTAACGCTAAATCCTTGTTTTACAAACAACAGTTGTAAAGGATTTTTATAAAAATTGTGCAAGCTTGGAAGTGTTGAGATTATACTTGAAGTGAGCTCAATTTCATACCGTTAACGAGCATGGGTCTCATCTCTATAAAATAAGGCTGTCTGAAGTATGGTATGTTAAGGACGCAAATAGTTAGCTTAAGGAATTTGATAAGACAGTTATAGTTTACGACTGTATACTTAAATTGATTCGTGTATAATAAAGCAACTTTTATATTTTAATTACTACTTTTCATAAAAAACTGTCTTAACGAATGTTAATCGTTTAACAAGGAAATATTATGCTACTACAAGGACAGCGCTTTGTCGTTACCGGCATCGCCAGCAAACTCTCTATTGCATGGGCAATCGCTGAAGCACTACATCGTGAAGGCGCGTCATTAATTCTCACTTATCCAAATGATAAAATTAAAAAACGTGTCGATATGGCAGCAGAAGCCTTTGAAGCTGATTTGGTACTTGAGTGTGACGTGGCATCGGATGAGTCGATTGCCGCATGCTTTGAGCAAGTTACAGCGCATTGGGGCGATGGTATTGATGGCGTGGTACACGCGATTGGCTTTGCACCGATGGATCAGTTGGATGGTGATTTTGTCAATGCCACGACTCGTGAAGGCAGCCAAATTGCTCATGATATCTCAAGCTACAGCTTTGTGGCATTGGCGAAAGAAGCGCGTGCCTTATTAGCCATGCGTCATGGCTCTATGCTGACCTTGACTTATGAAGGTAGTATTTCAGTATTGCCAAATTACAACGTCATGGGCATGGCAAAGGCCAGTCTTGAAGCCAGCGTTCGCTACCTTGCCACCTCGATGGGCGGTGAAGGCATTCGTGTCAACGCGATTTCGGCAGGGCCTATCCGTACCCTTGCGGCAAGTGGCATCAAGTCATTCCGTAAAATGCTCGATATCAGTGAAAAGATTGCACCATTACAGCGGAATATCACTCAGACCGAAGTCGGTAATGCGGCACTTTTCTTACTATCACCCTGGGCATCTGGTATCACTGGTGAGATTATGTTTGTTGATGCAGGCTTTAATACTGTCGCTATCAGCGAGCAATTAATGATGCTTGATGAGACAAAATAATAGTTGTGGCATTGTTGTCAATGTCAGGTAATAGGGTTTAAGAAGTAAGGAAGACAGCCAATTGGCTGTCTTTTTGGTTATAATAACGGCTTTTTGGCGATAAACCATTAAGCGACGAATATGATAACCAAATTACCAAGATGGATATTGTGGGGTGGCGCCGTGCTGGCATTCAGTGCAGGCTGCGTCAATACGGCAGCGTTAATGGGTTTTACCAATTTATCTGTCTCGCATGTGACAGGTAATGTAAGCTTATTTTCAGCCGCGATTGCCCATTTAGACGGTCGTAGTATCTTATATATTGGTGCGCTACTGTTGTCTTTTTTGGCAGGGGCAGTATTGAGTGGCTTTGTCATTGGTCAAAGGTCATTAAAGCTGGGTCGGCGTTATGGCACAGCGCTTTATATTGAAGCGGCTTTGTTACTGATTAGCTATTGGTTATATCAGCAGCATGATTATTTAGGGCAATTGGCAGCGGCAATGGCGTGCGGTTTACAAAATGCGATGGTCGCCACTTATAGTGGAGCCGTTATTCGAACCACGCATTTGACAGGATTAACCTCAGACATGGGTGCGGCAATCGGCAATTGGCTGGCTGGTCGGCGTATTAGTAAGCCCACACTAGGCTTTCAAGCGATTATTTGGTACTGCTTTTGCGGCGGCAGCGCAGTAGGTGCATTTTTATATGCCAAAGTCGGCTATGGGGCATTATTTGTCCCTATTACCATTGTTTTGAGCGCCGCATTTATTTATAACTATGCTTCAGATCGTCTACCGGAAAAGAGACAGCCACGACGCAAAAAGCACCCATCTGCTTGATGGGCGCTTTTAATATCATTGCATTGCTTAAATAAATTATTTATCGTCTTCTTCGTGCTTCTCATGTTCGTGCAATCCCTGCATCATGTCTAACGCAGAGTCATCGGTACGCTGTTGGTCTTTTTTGGCTAAGCCATCTTGGTTGATGTCTCTTGGTGCCATTTTAGTGGTCGCGTCCGTTTTATTTGGATCTGTCATAAAGTACTCCTGTTTATTTTATTTTTATCAAATTCCAATAAAAAAACGTTATAACTATTTAATAGGTAAATTTTTATTGGTGTTTGTTTTTATATCAGCTCATTTAGTATGGGATAGCGCCATGCGCTTGTACATATACAGTGTACGCTTGTTTAGTGACGATGTGTAACCGCATATCACAAGGACTTTTGCTTGATAAGGTTGGTGGCTTAGATATGGGTGATTTACCTTATATTCGGTTTAACCACGGAATCATGACATCCTGCTACTGAAATGAATCTCGAATTATCTCGATTCAACAGTGCATAATAAGCGAGGACAGTTTATCTCTGCAAAGTATTTTTTAAGGTGAATTCCTTAAGGTGCTTGTTAATTTCAATATGATGATAGTTATCAGAAATTTAATAACGGCTTTGTTAAATTAATTTTTTGTTATATATCTGCTATGATGACGGCGTCTTTTTAGTGGTTACCGATTCATTAATGGTAAATCGCTAAAATACGTCTTTATTTTAGGGTCTTTTTACACTGTCTTTGGGAAAATAAGGACATTTTATGTCAGAGCAAAAATTAGATAGCCATCTTCCTGATGATGGCAATGAGTATTTATTTACCGACACCTTTCCAAAGGGTACCGGTAAAGGATTGATAGTTGTCGCCATTGCGGCGGTTATCAGTATGATTATTTATAATGTGTTGCCGTACGATATGAGTGCCAATAAAGGCCTCGCGATGTTGTTCTTTATCGGCGTATTATGGTTGACGGAAGCGGTGCATGTGACCATTACGGCGATATTGGTCGTCGTTATAGGTGCACTTATTGGCTTGCCCGACTTCGATGCTGCAATCGGCTTACAAAGCTTTGCCAACCCAATCATTTATTTGTTCTTTGGTGGTTTCGCGTTAGCGGCAGCGTTGCACGTACAGCAGTTAGATAGAAAAATTGCGCTCAAGATTCTGTCAATGTCAGGCGGCAATCTTAGAAACGCGGTATTTTTAATATTTGGGGTAACTGCGTTTTTATCGATGTGGATATCGAACACGGCTACTGCAGCGATGATGCTGCCATTAGCACTGGGTATTCTAACGCAGGTTGATCGCGAAAAAGACCGTGGTACCTTTGTATTCGTATTATTAGGTATTGCTTATTCTGCCAGCCTTGGTGGTTTAGGTACGATTGTTGGTTCACCGCCCAATGCTATTGCTGCTAAAGCACTTGATATCGCTTTTGTCGATTGGATGAAGTTTGGTATTCCAATGATGTTAGTGCTGTTGCCATTATTGCTTGGTGCGATGTATTTATTTCTCAAGCCCAATCTTAATCGTCAGGTCACGCTGAACGAAGATGATGAGGCTATTGCATGGAATAAGCCACGTGTGCTGACGATTATTGTCTTTATTGTCACCGCATTGAGCTGGATATTCTCTAAACAAATCGGTACAGCACTGAATGTCGAGGATATTGACTCCATTGTCGCGCTATTAGCGGCATCAGCAGTGGTTAGCTTGGGTTTGGTGTCATGGAAGCAAGTGTCTGACAATACTGACTGGGGCGTACTCATGCTGTTCGGTGGTGGTATTGCACTTTCAACCGTTCTAAAAGTCTCAGGAGCATCTTTGGTTCTTGGTCAAACCGTTGCCAATGGACTATCAGCTGCACCGCTTATCATAGTCGTACTTGCAGTCTCGGCATTTATTATCTTCTTAACAGAGTTTGCCTCTAATACCGCATCTGCGGCCTTGTTAGTGCCTGTCTTTGCTGCTATTGCTGAGCAAATGGGTCTGCCACCTGCAGTACTAGTAATGATTATCGGTATCGGTGCTTCTTGTGCCTTTATGCTCCCTGTTGCGACTCCGCCAAACGCCATTGTCTTTGGTACGGGTCTGATTAAGCAAACAGAGATGATACGTGTGGGTGTCATACTCAATATCATTGCTACCTTTGTCGTCGGGTTGTGGGCATATTTTTTCTTAATGTAGTCTAATCATGCCTGAGCACTAATTTAATCAGTAACTCGTTAGTATTGATAAAACCTGATGTTTAAGTGACTCTTAAACATCAGGTTTTTTTATGCCTTTTTATTTTTAATGCTTGTATACCCAATAAGGTATAACCTAGTTAGTGCCTATTTTTTGCCGCAATAGAGAAGTATTCGAATTATCAGTAATAGTACATTACTTTATCTAAACCAAAACTTGAAAATAATTATTAACTTAATGCATATCTAATAAGGACTTTATAAAATGCTAACACTGTTTATGGTGCAACTCGGTGGTCGCCCTAAAGGTCGTTTGATCGAACAGCACGATATTTTCTTTGGGGTGGGGAATCACGTTAATGAGTTAATTGTCGATATCAACAACCATTGGCCTGAAGTCAAAAATAAATGGCACATTGACTCGTACCGAGCGATTAGTAAAGTTGATAATTATGCGATTAAATTGGTCGAATCAAGTAGCCAAGCAGAGAGTGCCAACGGTTTAAAGCTATTCTTTATCAACTTAGGTGGTTATCAGCGCGGCAGTTTTGAGGAGTTTCATTACAAACTGCTTATTGTTGCTGCTACTCAAGCGGACGCCATTAAGCAAGCAAAGCAGAGCGAGTTTTATAAAGCGTTTACTTATAAAGATAAAGAGTCGCCTTTTAATGCTGCCTCGCATATTGATGATAAGTTTGAAGTAGATATTGATGATATATACAACGTCAATGACCTTATCTCCAATGTTCGGCTGTTAATTGAGCCGATTACTAATGAGAGTCATGAGCTTGTGAATGCTGATGATAAAGAGTACGTTGGTTATCTCAGTATCAAGAATTTAAGGAGCTTAGAATAACATGGCTTTAGATATGTACTATAAAAATGGCATCATTCGCAAAATGCGTTGCCAGATACCTGATGAGCTATTGACCACTCTTTATCAGGTTCACAATAATGCCAATTTTCCACAATTGACATGGCTAATTGATAATCTTTATGAAAATCCGCAGATTCAGCCTGATGTCGCTAAGTCATTAGCTGATGAGTTGGTCACGTTTGAGAGATTAATACTGTCGTTGCACCTGCCTTTTCCTATGGTACCACTTCAAAAGCTACATACCTTCTTTACGGGAGCTGCGACTAGTCGACAGGTCATTTATACCAGTAACGCTTAATTTTACTCTTTAGGTCGTTTTCATTAGTTTTAGGGCGTGTTTGATGGTTTAACCATGGGCATAAAAAAACTATTACATTATGGATGCCATCAAAGCTAGGGCTCTCAAAACTGATAAAAGATTTCAATGTGTCAACCAAGCACTATAACCATCTTGAATCATGCCCAAATTACCCCCATAATCTAACCACTTCCAAATAATAAATAGCCTAAGCAAATATGCCCAATACTTCTAAGAATGCCGCAGAAACTCCTACTGAAAATATAACCAAACAATTAAGCTCCAATGCCCTTAGCTGCAATGACATCAGCTCTAATAGATCAAGTAAAGCTGCCAACCCAAATAATGATGACTCAAATATCACGGCAAACAGTGATAACGCATCTTCGCACGCTAAGGTTGTCGCTGATTTACCAGTTTTAGCTAAAGATAGCTATTTCCTTAGCCGCTTAGAGCGTGAGCTGGCGCGTGCCGCTGTGGCTAACAGTAAGAGAGATAAGAAAGTTTCTGATAGTAAAGCAGAGGATGAGCTCGCTAAAAAACGTGCGCAGTATGACAAGATAAAAACCCGCTCACAGCAAGCGGTGCAGGCACGTATGGATAGTATCCCAGACAAACTGGCAGAAAAACTAAATCTTGATTTGCCCGTGAGTCAACGTGCTGATGATTTAATCCAAGGTATTATTGACAACCAAGTGATTATCGTCGCAGGTGAGACGGGCTCTGGTAAAACCACCCAATTACCGAAATTAGCAATGCTGGCAGGTCGCGGTATTACAGGACAAATAGGGCATACACAGCCAAGACGACTAGCAGCACGCAGTGTGGCAAACCGTATCGCTGAAGAATTGGGTGAGCAACTCGGTAATACCGTCAGTTTCAAGATTCGTTTTAATGAACAAGGCACCGCGCAATCGGTCGTGAAGCTCATGACTGATGGTATCTTGCTTGCTGAATTGGGGCATGATCGTTTTTTAAGTAAATACGACACCATTATTATTGATGAAGCTCATGAGCGTAGCTTAAATATTGACTTTATTATGGGCTATCTAAAAAAACTACTGCCCAAGCGCCCTGATTTAAAAGTCATAATTACCTCTGCAACGCTTGATACCAAGCGTTTTAGCGAATACTTTAGCCGTTATGATAATAAGCTAAAACGCAACGTACCTGCGCCGATTTTTAATGTCGAAGGGCGTAGTTTCCCCGTTGAAGTCCGTTATCGTCCATTAACTGATGAGCCAGTAAACAGCTCGGATGATGATAGCTACGACGATTTTGAAGAGAATCTGCCACGTGCTGTGGTTGCGGCAGTCGAAGAGTGCTTTAGCGATGCACAGAATAAAGGTCATGCTGACCAAGCGGATATTTTAATATTTGCCGCGACCGAAGCAGAGATTCGTGAGACGCAAGAGGTACTTGAGCGTCATGGGCCGAAACACACCGAAGTATTGCCGCTATTTGCACGGCAAACTTACGAAGAGCAGCAGCGTATCTTTCAACCTTCAGGTCGCGGTCGGCGTATTGTTATTGCGACCAACGTTGCCGAAACTGCGCTGACCGTACCTGGTATTCGTTATGTGATTGATTTGGGTTTTGCGCGGATATCACGCTATTCGTATCGCTCGCGCGTACAGCGTTTACCGATTGAAGCTATCTCACAAGCCGCTGCCAATCAGCGTAAAGGGCGTTGTGGTCGTGTCGCACCTGGCGTTTGTATTCGTCTTTATAGCGAGGAGGATTTTACTGGTCGTCCTGAGTTTACCGAACCTGAGATTTTACGTACCAATCTTGCATCCGTTATTTTACAGATGGCCAATCTGCGTTTAGGCAGTGTCGATGACTTTGCCTTTATTGAGCCGCCCGATAGCCGCTTGGTTACTGATGGGCATAAATTGCTTGATGAGTTAGGCGCGATTACCTCTAAAAATGAAGTAACTACCACTAAGCAAACTAACAAGCCCAAAAAAGGTCTTGATCATCTGGTTCTGACACCGACTGGTCAAAAGATGGCACGTATGCCCATTGATCCAAGGCTAGCACGTATGTTGGTTGCTGGTTCTGACTTTGATTGTATCCGTGAAATGCTCATCGTTGTCGCTGCGCTTGCCGTCCAAGATCCACGCGAGCGTCCAGTAAATAAGCGCCAGCAAGCGGATCAAAAGCATGCTGAGTTTCGTCAAGATGACTCTGACTTTTTATTCTATCTGAGCCTGTGGAAAGCGCTGTTCGAAAAAGATGAAGACGGCAACAAGTTGTCTGGTAATCAGCGTAAGAATTTTACCAAGAAAAACTATCTGAGCTTCCCGCGTGTCCGCGAATGGAGCCAAACCCATCGTCAGCTGGTACAAATGGTTACTGAGCTGAAGCTGACCGATGTTAAAGATGTACAAACTACTGATAAAGGTAATGATAAAAATACTTCATTAGAGAATACTACTAGCGACCCTACCGCGATTGAAGATGAAGAACTCAAAGCCGTTAAATATGCCAATTTACATCGCGCGCTATTGACAGGTTTGTTATCTACGATTGCTCATAAAACCGAAAATCGTGGTGAATACTTAGCGGCTCGCCAACAGAAAGCCAAAATCTTTCCCGCGAGTACGGTGTTTAAACAAGTGCCGCCTTGGGTCATGGCCTTTGAAGTGGTGGAAACCTCGCAAGTCTTTATGCGTACCGTTGCTAAGATTGAACCAGAATGGATTATCTCAGCGGCAGGCGACTTATTAAAATATCACTACTTTGAGCCGCATTGGTCGAAAAAGACGGGGCGTGTCAAAGCATACGCACAGATTAGCTTATTTGGTCTGATTATTATTAGTAAACAGCTGACCAACTATGAGCAAGTGAACTTGGCTGAGTCGCGAGAAATCTTCATCCGTGATGGTTTGGTGACCGGCAATTTAGGTCGGCAAGCGCCATTTTTACAGCATAATATGGATAAAATCGCTGATATTGAACGCATCGAAGATAAATTGCGTCGTCGTGATTTATTGGTCGATGAAGAAGCGCTGTATCAGTTTTATGATAAAAAAATTCCCGAGCATATTGCCAGTCGCAAAGCGTTTGAGGATTGGCGTGCCGAAGTGGAAAAAACCGATGCTAAATATTTATTCTTTACCGATGATGATGTTCTTAATAGCCAAGCGCCAACGACAGGCGATTTCCCAGAAGTTTGGAAATTGGGCGATTTAAAATTACCGCTGCGCTATGTCTTTGATCCCTCGAGCGATGATGATGGCGTAACCATTCGCGTACCACTTGTGGCGCTACCGCAGCTTGATGCGATCGAGCTATTGTGGGGTGTACCCGGTTGGCGCTATGAGCTGGTATTGCAATTGCTCAAGTCATTGCCCAAGGATGTTCGCCGTCAAATCGTACCGATTCCCGACACGGCCGATAGCTTGTTTGATGAATTGCAGCCCTCTGGTGGTCAAGGCTTGCTTAAGCAGCTATGCCAAGCATTAAATCGTCGCGGCATTATGTCAGTGACTCCAGAGAATTTTAATCCATCTAGTATTGATCGCTATTTGCAGCCGCAAATCTGTGTGGTCGATGACAAAAACCGCATTATCGAAAAGGGTCGCGACCTGCAAACGCTGCAAATCCGTCATGCTTCTGAAACCAGACAAGCGGTGAATGAGCAGCAGGGAACGCACACCGAATTCCCTGAGCATTTCGCCTTCAGCAAAAACCATCATAGCGCAGGCGTTGTGATGAAGCAGTTTGCTGCCTTGGTTGCTGATGAAGCAGGCGAAGCGGTATCGATTCATCAATATACCGATGTCAATGCAGCGTTGCAGGCGCACCGTATCGGGGTTTTGACCCTGATTAAAGGTAAGCTGGGTGCTAAGAAGAAACAGCTCACCAGTCAAATAGATAAGATATTTAAATTGGCGTTTGCGCCACTCGGGGATATGGAAAAGCTGAAAACCATCGTCATCGATGCGGCATTGGATGCGGCGCTTGAAGAGCATTATGTGTTATTTGATCATAGTACCGATTTACCTGAAAGCGCCGATGATAGTGCTGTAGCTCTTGCTGAAGAATTGCCCTTTACACCAGAAGAGTATGAAAAAACCTTGGAAGTGGTGGCGGGCAACTTCCTATTGACCGGTCAAAGTGTGATAAAAACGCTTAAAAATGTCTATACGCGCTGGCAACGTATTCGCCAAAGTTTATTGATGCTTGATCGAGAGATATTTGGTGAATCTATCGAAGATATTGAAGACCAGTTAGAGGATTTGCAATTGGCTGATTTTGTTTATCGCATGGATTATAGCCATTGGCAGCAGTATCCGCGCTATCTGGAGGCGCTGGAGATTCGTATCGAACGCCTTGAGCATAATATTGAATCAGATCTTGAAGGTGTCTACGCCCTTGATGTACATATGGAGCGGCTGGCAAATCGTGCCAATGATAAAGCCATTAGTGAGTATCGCTGGATGGTTGAGGAATATCGCATTCAGCTTTTCGCGCAACCGATGAAAACCCGTATGGCAGTATCTCCGAAGCGCCTAAGCAAGATGTGGGACAAAGTGAGTTAGGATTAGTGTTTGGAGGTTAGCTAATGCTAATCTCCCGATTTAAAATTCTTGTAAAAGGTTATAGTCATGATATATACAATTTACTTATGTCAGACTTTTTAGAGTTTAACTAAGATGAGACTATAAATACTAATAAGACAAAAAAAGGCTGGATTAGCAATCGCTAACCCAGCCTTTTTATTCAGCTAAAGACAAATTATAGTAAGGCCCTAACTTTTGGATAAACCATATTGGCAGGAGACAAGATGTCATCTAGCGTCTCTTTATCCATCAGTTTTTCTTCTAATACGATGTCATACACACTACCACCAGTCTCTTGCGCTCTTCTTGCGACAAAAGAAGACGCGTCATAACCAAGATGTGGGTTTAGTGCAGTGACCAGTCCGATATTATTGAATACCTCGACGCTACAAGCCTCATTATTCATCATCAGACCATCGATACAGCGCGTGGCAAACATCTCACAGATATTGGCAAGCATGCTCATACCGGTAAACAAGTTAAAGGCAATCACTGGCTCAAAAACGTTTAGCTGTAGCTGACCGTTTTCTGACGCCATAGCGATGGTATGATCGATACCCATCACATGGAAGCAAGCTTGGTTCACCACTTCTGGGATAACAGGGTTTACTTTACCGGGCATAATTGAGCTACCAGGCTGCATTTCAGGCAAGCGATATTGCGCTAAACCGGCACGCGGACCAGAAGACTGCAAACGTAAATCATGGGCAATCTTAGATAAACGGGCAGCAAAAAGACGTAAGTTGCCAGACAGGGCAACATAAGCACTGGTGTCTTGCGTGGCTTCAATCAAGTCTTCGGCGATATAGTAAGGTCTGCCAGTCAACTCGGATAAGCTCTTGGCAACCTCTTCCGAATAGCCAGCTGGGGCATTCAAACCCGTACCAATCGCCGTACCGCCCATATTGATTTCATGAAATAGCGCACGAGTAGATTCGATGCGATCCATCTCTTTTCTGATCATGGTTGCAAAGGCATTAAACTCTTGACCTGCGGTCATAGGTACGGCATCTTGCAAATGGGTACGCCCCATTTTTAATTGATCGGCAAGCTCAATGCTTTTTTTCTTAAGGCTGGTATGTAATATTGCCATCTTATCTAATAAGCGCACGCAGTAATCATCTAAAGCGACATTCATCGCCGTAGGGTAGGCGTCGTTGGTCGATTGTGACAGGTTGACATCGTTATTCGGATGAACATGCTGATAATCGCCTTTCTCATAGCCTAGAATTTCTAGCGCTCGATTGGCAATTACCTCATTGGCATTCATATTGGTTGAAGTACCTGCGCCACCTTGGAACATGTCAACAATAAACTGGTCGTGATATTTATTATCGATTAAGTCATCGCACGCTGCTGCAATAGCATCTTTAACCGTATCATTTAGTACGCCCACTTTATTATTGGCAATAGCCGCCGCCTTTTTAACGGTGGCAAAAGCACGAATAAAGGTAGAAAACTGATTTAAGCGTACACCACTGACGGTGAAGTTTTCAAAAGCACGTAAAGTTTGGATGCCATAGTAAGCATCAGCAGGAACGTCACGATAGCCGAGTAGGTCATGTTCTTGGCGAGTAGCAGTAGTCATTCAATAAAATTCCTTCAATAAAAAGCCCTGATTAAGACGCAGTTAGACCGTCATTTCTTAAAATGACGGCTGTTGCATCACATTGGTAAAGTTGTATTGCTTGCCATGTGCTAATCGGCTTAACCGCTAGTAAGTGTAATAGCATAAGCGATTAGCAAAGATAAGTGCTGATATAAGCACGAGTAAAAATATAGGCAGGTATCTACTGTACTATGTTTGGGTGATTAAAGCGATAAGACGTTACGCACTAGGTGTCTTAAGGTCCTCATAATCTGACTAAAAAGTAATAAAATCATAAAGCTGTAAAATTGTAAATTAAAAAGCAAAGACAATGCGATTCTATCTTTGCTCTAATTATTATTCACATTTTAAGTTTCAGGTTTCGCATTAGGGCTTCGCTCTTATATTTTCTGTAATTACGCCCATGCCATAGAAAAATAATGCGATAAGCGTCAATGCGACGATAAACGGCGTCAATAGCCAAATTACAATATTAATTAGCAAGGACGCTAATAATCCATTAAAGATAATGGTGTGGGGTGCGATCAAATCGCTAACGACATCGACTGCACGTTTAGCAATCGGAAAGAGCAGGGTGCTAATAGCCAAAAAATAGAGATACTTTGCGAAGTCAGGATTGCTTGAGAGGACAATGAAGTAAAAGCCTAAGTAATAGGTAATACCTAGCGCCCAACATTTGAGAGTGTAGCTTAAACGGATCATGTGACTTCCTCCCCAAATATGCTGGTGATTTTACGCGCTATTAAAAGCGCTATAATAAATGCGATATAATGAATATATATTATATGTTATATTATGAATATATGAGTGAAGTCAATGGTTTTCTGCGTTAACCGCATGTTTAATCACTACGCCTATAAATAATTTAAAAATAGCCTAAGCAAAAATAGATAAAGAAGGATTAAAATATGTGGAACGAGCGCTATAACGAAGCAGAGTATGTCTTTGGTACAAAACCTAATGATTTTTTGAGAGATGAGTTTCGGAAGATAACATCAGGTGGCAGGGTTTTATGTTTGGCTGAAGGTGAAGGTAGGAATGCGGTGTTTTTGGCGGAGCAAGGATACCAAGTGACTGCCATGGACTTATCTGATGTGGGTTTAAACAAAGCACTACAGCTAGCTAGAGATAGAGGCGTTGATATCATCACTCAAGTTGCCGATTTAGCCGACTATGAGTTTGGTGAAGCACAGTGGGATGGTATTGTTTCTATCTGGGCGCATTTGCCAAAAGAAGTACGCCAGCGCGTTTATGCACAGATTGCACCGGCACTCAAGCCAAATGGTGTGTTTATCCTTGAAGCTTATACAGAGCAGCAACTGACCATGGAGGCAATCGGTGGTCCACCGGCTACGCAAAAAGAGCGCTTTAGTTCGTTAGCAATCTTGCGTAGCGAGTTGGCAGACCTCGAAGAAATAACGGGTATGGAAAAGCAGCGCATAATTTCTGAAGGTAAGCGTCATCAAGGTTTAAGTGCAGTAGTACAGTTTATTGCCAAAAAAACACCCAACCAATTATCCAGTTAACCAATAACCTTTGGCGCTAAATAAATAGAAAAATGCTTTAGATCACATATAACGTCGATACCTGTTGGCTTAGGTCTGTCATGTAAATAATCCTTAAAACGTCGTAGTTCCTGCACGATATTTCCTTACAAACATTAATTTAGGCACTAATTCATAAACGTGCTTGTCAGTTTTGATAATACAGCTATATGTTTATGGACATAAATAGTGAGCTGGCGATTCACTTGAAGTATTTAATTCAGCACTCGGACTGACGCCAAATAACCGTTTATATTCTCGGCTAAACTGACTTGGGCTTTCATAACCGACTTGCATAGCGATTTGGGCAATTTGAGCGTCGTTTGCTTGAATCAGTCGTCTTGCTTCCATCAAACGTAGACTCTTTTGATATTGTAGCGGGCTTAACTGAGTAATATCTTTAAAGTGCTGGTGGAAGCTCGACACACTCATGCCGCAGCGACTGGCCAATTCTTCTATGACAATTACCTCATTTAAATGCGTCTTTATCCAATCGGTAGCTTGGGTAATACGGTGCGTATGGCTGCCATTGACTACTAGTTGGCGCAATTTATTGCCTTGCTCTGCTATAAGCAGGCGATAGTAAATTTCTTGCTGAATTAATGAAGCAAGAAACTCAATATCGTTTGGATAATCAAGCAAGTGTATAAGGCGCTCAAACGCCGCCATTATAGTACTGTCTAATTGCCACTTTATTCCTAAATGACCTTCAGCGTTAGGTTGTTTAGGCGGTGTTTTTACTAAAACCTCACTAATCAGGGCAAGGTTTAATTTCATAGATAGCACGATGACCGGACGCTCTACCGAAGCATGCTTTATGTGCATGCTTAAAGGAATATTAACTGGGCAAAACATTAGATCGCTCTTATCAAATCTCTGGCAGTCGGCACCCAAATAAATCTCACGCGCACCTTGTAAAACGATGCAGATACTAGGTTCTTGAATATAGCTGACGGCTTTACTGGGTTTATCAGCACAGTAAAAAAACAAACCTGGAATATTAGATTCGATGGTTTTGTTTCTAGGCAATATCGACAGTAGTTGCTCAATGGTTGATTGGTTCATTAGGTTTTCTTATTTTATGCAATTGCTCGATACTATAGATGTTTGTAGGATTGGGCAAGACGTTTGGAGCTATGTTCTAACAGATTGTCTCGCTGACTCTTATACTAGCCTTATTGAGACTAATGCAGCCTCATTACTGATTTAATCAAATTTTTTTTAAATAAAACATCATAAGGACTACATAATGAAAATATTTTATAAAACTCGCGCCACTGCAACGGGCGGTCGTTCTGGTCATACCGGTCTTGACGATGGTTCATTAGGTTTTGATTTGGTTTCTTTTCAAGAGCAAGATAAAGAAGGGGTCAATCCAGAACAGCTTTTTGCCATGGGTTACGCGGCTTGTTTTGATAGCGCTTTAAATATGACGGCGCAGCAAATGAAACTGCCTATCACTGCTTCAAAAACCTCGACCCAAGTTGGTATTGGTATGAAGGCCGATGGCAGCTATAACTTAGATATCGATTTGTACGTTGAGGTGTCTGGTATCGATGAAGCACAAGCGCAAACGCTTATTGAAGCTGCTCATCAAGTCTGCCCGTACTCCAATGCCACTCGCGGTAATGTCGATGCACGTTTGCATGTGACGGTTGTTTAAGCAGAATTGATGCTGACTAAGTATTAACTGATAGCTATTACCGAATAGCAATTATCTAATAACTATAAAAAAATATAAAAATAATAATACTTTCAACTGCTTGGGTATATAAAGTATTCAAGCAGCTTTTTAATGAGTGATGCAATTTTCATAATTAAAATCAAATTATTAAATACAAAAAATGAGTTGCGTACAAAAAAGAGCCAGTAGTTTGACTACTGGCTCTTTTTTTAAATAGATTTAAGTAAAAATACAGATTTTACTTAAGTAACTACCAGTTATTATTTATGGTTATTATAGTTGGCAGTTAACTTGATACTGTTGACCATTATCTGATTTGATTGTCATGATGCCATAATCTGCTTTGGTGTGCCAATCGTAAGTAGTTTTAGGATTAACATCATTGACATAACGAGCGCCAGAACCTGATACCGCTTGCTTCATCATGATTTTGGCATTGTTCAAACCAACTTTAGGCAAGGTAACGTTTAGGTTGGCAGCTTGACCATTTGCAGCATATGTAGCAGTCAATTGCCCATTGTCTTCACAAGTGAATGATTGAACTACTTGTTGAGTATTGGTCGCTGGCGTAGTAGTGGTTGGTGCATTGGTTGCACAAGCAGCTAGTAATACGGCAAAAGGTGCTACGGCTAATAATTTTTTCATAATATCTCTCAATGTTGATCAAAATTGGTGTGAATCTTGTTTGTTACACTAAGCGGTATGATACAACAAAAACTGTAATTTCATGTTGTGGTTCGAGCTTAGGAAAGTAACGCTGGCTATCAGATTAATGACTGAATCGCGCGGCCAGTAAAGCCTGGCTTACTGTATGCCTAGTATATATCTGATATCAAACCCTTGCTTTAACTTGCTTTTTATTTAACACAAATACCAACACTGCACCCAAAATAACCAAGCTTGCGATAACGAACTCTAAAGTAAGCTGCTCAGATAAAAACACCACGCCCATTATTGCCGCAAGTATAGGTACGCAAAGTTGCACCACCGCAGATTCGGTGGTTTTTAACAGTGGCATCGCCACATACCAAATACTGTACCCGATGCCAGAGGCGATAGCACCTGACGCTGCTCCCAGTATGACGCCCTTCATACTTATGTCTGTAAGGTAACTCATACCGACCAGTGCCAATATCGGCACAGCCACTAGGCTTCTTAAAAAGTTAAAGCCAGTCGTTCTCAAGGGTGATACGCAGGTTTTGCCGCGTATGCTATAGACACCCCAAGCGACACCACTGATTGCCATCATCAGCGCGCCAGATAGGGAAGGTGTCGTAGCGGACGGTAGCATCAAATACATAAAGCCTATAAATGCTATTAAAAGCGCTAGCCACTGCACGCGGTTCAATTTCTCTTTATTATAAATTCCCCAGCCAATCATGGTGAGCTGTACGACTGCAAACAAAATAAGTGCACCTGTGCCAGTATCAAGTGCTTGGTAAGCCACTGAAAAACAGAGCGCATAAATCACTAAACTAATGGTACTGAGCCAATCGCCTTTGTCCTTTAAGACAGTACAATCAAGATTTTCCGTATATTTCAAATCAGTTCGTTTTAAACGGTTTCGTTTTAGATAGTGTGCTTGCAACGTCATGATTAGCCCAAGGCAAGCGGCGCCGCTTAACAAGCGGATAGCGGTAAAATTCCAAGCATCAATTGCACCGTCTACCAATGCCATTCTGCAAAGCAATGAGTTGGCGGCAAACGCTATTAAGGCAGTCATCGTATATAAAGCGGCTTTCAAAAATAATTCCTACAATCATTAACAGAGTTTTTGCATAAAATGGAGCTGCTTTGAGCACAGTAGTCTGTAACGTGGTTTTGATACAGTAATCCTGCCAAAAAATAATAACAGGGAAAAACACATGGATTGGGCAAGCATCTTTATTTATGACACCACATGGGCATTTGCCGCTGAAATACTCATACGCGTCATCGCGATGTTTACGCTTATTATTTTGTTTTTACGCTTTACCGGTAAGCGCGGCGTGCGGCAGCTGTCTATCTTTGAGCTGACGATTATCTTATCACTTGGCTCTATCGCCGGTGACCCGATGTTTACCGAAGACTTGCCCATTATCCAAGCGGTACTGATTATGAGTATGGTGATTTTTCTTTATCGCCTGTGTACATGGGCGATGATGAAATATCAGCCTTTCGAAGATTTGTTAGAAGGGAAGTCTTTATATATCGTCGAGGACAGTATGTTGGTTCTTGATAAGATAAAAAAGGGCGAAATGTCGCATGATGAGTTTTTTGCCGAAATGCGCCAGCAAGGGGTTGAGCATTTGGGACAGGTGCGCACTGGTTTGCTTGAGACAGATGGGGAATTTAGTATCTTATTATATGCGCCTGAAGACACCTGCTATGGCTTGCCGCTTTTCCCTAAGCAGTATCAGCCCGTCAAGCAGATAGAGCCACAGGTGTATTATGCTTGTATGTATTGTGGCTACGTGGATTTTATTTCAAGCCCCAGTCAAGTATGTAAGCGCTGTGAAAATGACTGTAAAAACTGGGCTAAAGCCTTAAATAGCAAAATTGTTAGATAGTTAATGAATGACACAGGATTTTACCATCTTTGTTTAAACAATCTAACGACGTTAAACTGTGTTAAATAGCCTAAGTGTTTTTATTTAATTACAATCACTCTAATAATTTTACGACTTGTTGAACCCGTTCATCTCTGTCACCACCGATACGTTGAAAAGACTTATTATGCAAAGTTAATTGACTGGCAAAATAATCGCTGATGTCTTCACGTTGATGTGGGCTATCACGTAAATCATCTGCGACCCATGGGATATCAACTTCAGTCAATAAAATCATATCATAATGGTGCGCCAATGCTGCTTGGGTAAGTGCTTCAGGGCAATCCCCATAATACCAGTTGGAGTAGACCATAAGCTCAAATAAACTGGTGTCACAGAATAAATAATGGTTGTTGTTAGACGTTTGCGCAGCTTGTTTTGCAAGTTCGTTTTCTAATTCAATTTGACCTTGTGCGATGGGCAGTAAGTCATCCCACGTACAGGTCAGCTGCTCATTATCCCATTTTGCTTGCAGATAGCTGCGCATATACTCTGGCACCCAAGGACAGCCAAAATGCGCGGCCAAATCGCGGCATAAAGTGGTCTTGCCAGTACTTTCCGCGCCCAGTATGGCGACCTTGATAACAGATTTAGGCGTATGCTGCGTGAGATTGAACGCGGTAGCGTCTTTGCCATTCATAATATGCCCAGATTGCGATAAGAGTGAAGACTACATATTGTAGTGACGTAAAGGTAAGACCTTTATAAAAATAGAGCGGTACTGAAATGGCATCAGCAACAATCCATAGCAGCCAATGCTCAATCTTGCGCCGTGCCATTAGCCACATCGCCATCAAAAAAAGTGCCGTAGTCAACATATCAGTATAGTCTACCCATGTAAATAAATGCACACCAAGCTCAGCGCCATCAAAGCTAAAATTATTATTGATGACGGGTCTAAAGTAGTATACCAAGGCGACAAAAGCGATGGTAGCTGCTGCTAGGGCGCTCAGTATGGGCACATCTTTTTTGCTTAAATGCTCAACTTCAATTTCAATAGCGTATTGCGCGCCAGTATTCTGCACGCTATGATCTTGCTGCTGGCTGGTTGGATTTATATGATCGTGATATTTTTTGATTTCTACATTATTTTTATTCTGCGTCCAATTTATCCAGCCATAGATACTCATCACGCTGTAATAAGCATTGATAAACATATCACCGAATAATTGCCATTTCCACAGCAAATAGACAAAAATGGCGGTACTGACCAGTCCAACGGGGAAAACCAAAATATTGGTTTTGCTGGCCAATAAGACGCTGCTTACCCCAAATATAACCGCAATCAATTCTAAGGTAATAAATAGGGTTGGGTAGTCGGCATATTGTCCGAATAGCCAGTTTAAAAGTTCCGCCATTATTATTCCAAAGTCAAAAAGTAAAAAGAAAGGGTGGGTAATATCAGTTAAGTCTATAAAGGTTTAACGAGTCTGTGGCAATTAGTGACAACCGAATGCAACCAAAGATGATTGTATTGGGTAAAATAGAGCTGTTAAGCCATTATAATCAACGCTGATTATAGCGCAGCTGTTGGAAAATGAAGCCAATCTTTACTTATTCCCGTCAAGAAGCTGATTATTTGTAACAAAGTATTAGAAAAATTATATTATTCAGGCATAATAAAGGCACTTATTTTAAGTTTACAGTTATTCACCGAAAATTAGACGACTGTTGTTTTTTTCTCCAATTTTATGCTTATTTCAAGCACCATCGTAGTAGACAAGGATGCGCATCATGACGACTTGTATCACGGGCACCGGCCTGTATATCCCCCCTTATAGTATTAGTAATGAAGAGCTAGTCGATTCATTTAACCAATATGTTAAAAATTATAACGCTAAGCATGCCGATGAGATTGATGCAGGGACAATTACTGCACTTCAGCCTTCATCAGCCGCCTTTATCGAAAAAGTCTCAGGTATCAAATCCCGTTATGTGATGGAAAAAGACGGTATTTTAGATCCTGAAATTATGGCGCCTGTGATTCCTTACCGCAATTTGGGTGAGGAGCTGTCTATCATGGCAGAGATGGGCGCTGCCGCCCTGAAAGATGCACTGGCTGACGCAGGGTTAGAAGCCAATGATTTGGACGGTATCATTCTTGCCTGCTCAAACTTCCAGCGTACTTATCCGGCGGTTTCTATTGAGATTCAGAATGAGATTGGTATGGTTGGTGGCTTTGCCTATGACATGAACGTTGCTTGTAGTGCGGCGACTTTTGGTCTATCACAAGCACATGGCTCAATCGTGTCTGGTCTTGCCAAACGCGTTGCTGTAGTAAACGTCGAGATTACCTCAGCGCATCTGAACTGGCGCAACCGTGATAGTCACTTCATCTTTGGTGATGTCGCAACCGCTTGTATTGTTGAAGAGCTAGATACACCAAAAGGCTATGAGATTTTAAATGCCAAGCTGTTTACCCAGTTTTCGACCAACATTAAAAACGAATATGGCTTTATGGATCGCTCTGAGTTCTTAGCGGCGCAGACTGAGATGTATCCGGATATCAAAGAGCCAGTTACCGACAAGCTGTTTTTGCAAAATGGTCGTAAAGTTTTCCGTGAAGTTTGTCCAAAAGTTTCAGAGATTATCACTGAGCATCTGCAAGAAAATGACATCGCAACGTCTGATGTAAAAATGATGTGGTTACACCAAGCCAATGCCAATATGCTAGATTTAATCTTACGTACGGTTATTGGTAAAGAAGCGGATAAAGCGATTGTGCCGAGTGTCATCGCTGAATTTGCCAATACCAGTTCAGCCAGTCCGATGATTGTCTTCCATCGTTATAAAGATGAGCTAGCATCAGGTGATTTGGGTGTGATTTGCTCGTTTGGTGCCGGTTACTCGATTGGCTCGGTACTGGTTCGTAAGGTATAAGCCTTTATCTAAAATCTGTGGTATCTATCATAATAAGAAAAAATAGCTAAGAGCACTCTTAGCTATTTTTTTATGTCCGTTGTTTATCTCTTTGTCTGCACTGTTTTTGTGCGCTATGTTTACAGATTTCTTATTAGCAGTGGAGCTAGGGGCTAATATTTAGGCAGAATATGCGATGAAACAGCCAGTTTGCGAATATAATGGCAAGATTGCTTAGAGGTTTTAAATTAAGCGAAAAAATTTGCTATAATCACTCTCTTATTTTCCTCATTTTAAAAAAGTCCTTTTATGAAAGAATCCTTACGCCTGCGTTTAGACCAGATGGTAGACCGTTATGAAGAGGTCACCGCCTTATTATCAGACCCGAGTGTCATCAGCGATAATAATAAGTTTCGTGAATTGTCTGTTGAGCATAGTGACTTGATGGATATCACTACTTTATGGCAAAACTATGTGCGTGCAGAAACCGATCAGGCTGATGCGGAAGCGATGCTAAAAGAAGCATCAGACCCTGAAATGAAAGAGATGATGCAGGATGAGATTGACAGTGCCCGTGAAACCATTGTAGAGATGGAAGAAGCGCTTAACGTTATGATGTTGCCAAAAGACCCTAATGATAAAGTGCCTGCATTTTTAGAGATTCGAGCGGGAACAGGCGGTGATGAAGCGGCGATTTTCTCTGGTGATTTGTTCCGTATGTATCAAAAGTACGCCCAAACTCAAGGCTGGACGGTAGATATTCTGTCGGCTAATGAGGGTGAGCACGGCGGCTATAAAGAAATTATTACCCGCGTGTCGGGTAATAGTGTTTATGGTCGTTTAAAGTTTGAGTCGGGCGCTCACCGCGTCCAGCGTGTGCCTGAAACTGAAAGCCAAGGCCGCGTTCATACTTCGGCTTGTACGGTTGCTGTCATGCCAGAAGTTGAGATTGATGATACGGTTGATATCAACCCTGCAGACATTAAAATGGATACCTTTCGCTCAAGCGGTGCAGGTGGTCAGCACGTGAATACCACGGACTCTGCGGTACGTTTGACGCACATACCGACTGGTACCGTGGTAGAGTGTCAACAAGAACGCAGTCAGCATAAAAACCGTGCCCATGCGATGAAAATGCTAGTGTCTAAAATCCAACAAGCAAAGGTACAAGCACAGGTTGATGTGGCGGATTCGATACGACGTGATTTGGTCGGTAGCGGTGATCGCTCAGAGCGCATCCGTACTTATAACTTCCCGCAAGGTCGCATGACTGACCATCGAATCAACCTGACGTTATACAAGCTTGATGCGATTATGGAAGGTGACTTGGATGAAATCCTTGATGCACTGTTACGCGAACACCAAGCAGACTTGATGGCAAGTATTGGCGGCGGTGATTAAGACAGTCACAAGCTGGGTAAGCTAAAGTCACAAACCATGGCAATAAAGCCAGTTATTTATAATAGTAAAACTAAGGTGGTAATTATGATAAATGACTGGTCAGCTTTAAGACAATCCTCTAATGGCATTATGCTGGTTATATTGGCTGTGTTTACGGCATTTTGGTTATCTGGCTGTAATATAACGGCATCAACTTCAATAGCGCCGCCAGTGAATTCTGATAGTGTCACAGCAGATATAAAAGCCGATCCACTTGCTTATCAAGCGTGTGTTTATCCGCCTAATGATCTGGTAAAAGCATGTGGCACAAAAGGTGGAACGTTTTTGCAGCAAGGTCGGCTTGGCTGTTATCAATGTGTGGTGTCTTATACCGATGCAGGCAAAGCTTGCCAAGACAGTAGCGACTGCCAAGGTAAATGCAAAAACACCGGTGAGTTTGTAGATGCTAATGTCAAAAATCAGTTTGGGCAATGCGCTAGTGATAGCAGCCGGTTTGGCTGTTATCAAACGATTGAAAAAGGCGTGGCGCAGCCTGCTATTTGTGTCGATTAGTTTTAATTTTTTTTAGTATGAAAAATACATAAATGTTATTCAGCTCCTTTATTTCCATGTTTTATTTGAACGTCTTATTTTAAATTTACTTCGTTTATTCCTTTAATTATCTAATAATTTTGAGAGTATTATGTCAAAGCACAACAATCAAAACCAGAATCAAGAGCAAGTTCCAGAAGACGCTAACGAGTTGATTGCTCAACTTCAAGCTAAGCTAGATGAGATTACTGCGTCAGGTAAGCAACCTTATCCTAATACCTTTAAGCGCACGGATTACGCTCAGGATTTACAAACGGCTTTTGATGGTATCTCAAAGCAAGAAATTGAAGATAAAATTGCCAACGGTGAAAAAACTCAGGTAAACGTTGCCGGTCGCGTAATGCTAAATCGTGGGGCGTTTATTGTCATTCAAGACATGACAGGTCGTATTCAGTTATATGTGGCACGTAAACAGCTAGATCCAGAGACATTGGCGACTATTAAATCACTAGATTTGGGTGATATCGTTGGCGTATCTGGTTATATCGGTCGTTCTGGAAAAGGCGACTTATATGTGCATATCGAAGAGTTTCATTTATTGACGAAAGCGCTACGTCCGATGCCAAATAAGTTTCATGGCTTAGCCGATGTTGAAGCACGCTATCGTAATCGCCATCTTGATTTGATGACCAATGAGACAACTCGCGACACCTTTGTGATACGCAGCCAAGTTATCAGCGGTATTCGCAAGTTTATGTTGAATGAGCGTTTTATGGAAGTTGAAACGCCGATGATGCATCCGATTCCAGGTGGTGCGGTTGCTCGTCCGTTTGTGACCCATCATAATGCCCTAGATATGCCATTATATCTGCGTATCGCGCCTGAGCTATATCTGAAACGCCTTGTGGTTGGTGGTTTTGAAAAAGTATTTGAGATCAACCGCAGCTTCCGCAATGAAGGCGTGTCAACCCGTCATAATCCTGAATTTACTATGATTGAGTTTTATCAGGCGTATGCTGATTATCATGATTTGATGGATTTGACTGAGCGCTTGTTTAACGAGCTGGCAATGGATATCCTGGGTACGACGGAGCTGACTTATCAGGGTGAAGCGATTAGCCTAAAAGCACCATTTATCCGCCTGTCTATGTCTGATGCTATCGCTAAATATGCAGAAAACTTTGATATGTCACGTATTAACGATCGTGATTATCTTGCAGAATACGCTTCAACGACCCTTAGGCAACAAGTCAAAGACGTCTTTGGCGTGGGCAAATTGCAGACGATTATCTTTGAAGAAACCGCTGAGCATCAGTTACGTCAGCCGACTTTCATCACGGAATATCCTGCTGAAACGTCGCCACTGGCGCGCCGTAGCGATGACAATCCTGAGATTACTGATCGCTTCGAGCTATTCATTGGCGGTCGTGAACTGGCAAATGGCTTTAGTGAACTTAATGATCCTGCCGATCAAGCTGAGCGCTTCCATGGTCAAGTCGCTGAAAAAGACGCTGGCGATGATGAAGCCATGCATTTCGATGAAGAGTATATTGAAGCATTGTCTTACGGTTTGCCTCCAACAGCAGGCGAGGGTATTGGTATTGATCGCTTGGTGATGCTGTTTACGGACTCAGCCAGTATTCGTGATGTGATTTTATTCCCGCATATGCGCCGCAAGATTGAGAGCTAAACGGGTTTGCTTGCCATAAATCCACGCTGGGACTAAACTGAACATAAGAAGGTTTTTTCTACTTTTAATGGAATGGTCTCAAGCGCTTTATGAGATCTCATGTATAGGGATATTATGGATACTCAGCAAGTACCACCGTCGATTTGGCAGCAGATGGTTCAGCAGAATTTTTTATCTTTGTACGACTTAACCCCAGACAAAATCACTGACCCTGAGTATCTTCAGGGTTATGATTTTGTTTTCGAGTTTTCTAATGCCGTGGTCTACCTTATCGTCAATGACGTGATGATGCAGGCCGATAGGCAGGATATTGATAGTGCTCAAGTTCGTACATGGAGAAAAGAGGTCGTCAATCAGCTGATCAAGCAACACACTCAGCTATATTTTAAGAATGATAAGGCGCTCGCCTATAAGAATGAGTCGGCATCTGATAAGAAAGCAGCTAAAGCGATTTATTTTATTGGCTTGACCTCACTGTCGGTTCAGCATCGAGACATTGCTGAAAAAGACAGGGCTCAGAGTGCTTATCACAACAGCTATCAGAACAGCTATCGAAATAGCCACCAAACTAAGCCTGTAGAGGCAGTCTCTTATACAGTTGGGTATGAGTATGGCAGTCAGTTTTTTGCGGAAGACTGTGTGCTAGATTTGGACGATGAAGAAAGTGTGCTGCAAGTATTTAGCTACCAGAACTTTGCTGAGATACTTAAGCAATTGGTGACGCCCAGTGATTTGACGGCATTTTTAGACTTTCATCGCAGTAAACTGACGGGGTTTGAATCGTTTCAGGACGAATCAACCTTGCTTGCACAGTTTTTACAGTCGCCAGATTTTCATCAAAGAGCGATTAAAGTTCAAGAGCAATTGGTCGGCCATGACTTGATAACGCAGATTGAACCACGGTTGCTAAAAGCGGCAAAGCCTGAGCAGGCGGAATTTGCTAAAGCATTAATGGCAGAGATTCAAAAGAATACTCGCATGTGGTATCGGCTTTTTAATAGCTTAATCAGAGAGTGTTATGAAGCGGGTACACCACTGCCAAAAGAACAGGTTGATATTTTAGTCGACGAGTCTATGTATACCTACGCTTGCTTGATAGAAAAAATATTGGCTCACAGAACCATTGATCAAGATTCACGTTGGACCGGCTACGTGCGCCACGAGCACTCTTATAATGTCTTTGGGCGTCATTATCTAATGGTATTTTACGCGCAAGATGACAATAGCTCATTAAGTGCAGACAAGGTTCGTGCCGGTTATCAAGATTTGTTGTTTGAGCTCAATGCCCAAATGCAGCAACCCGTTATGCAAGATCTGTTTTTGATCGGTGTCGAAGTCAGACCTTGTGAAGATAGCGTGAATACCGAGGTCTACCTCGATGCGTTCCATCAGCATGGCTTGCTTATCGATGCAAATATCCAGCGTTTGTACCAACAGTTGGCTGAGTTGCGAGCTCAGTCATAACCTATTCTAGAACCCAGTTTCGATATTTGGTTCTAAGATAAATCGCTGATTTGATGCTTTATTTATATTACTACTCACATTGGCATTCATTATGACGCAGCAATATCAAGTTTTAGCGCGCAAATATCGCCCAAAAAACTTTCATGAGTTGATTGGGCAATCACACGTCTCACAAGCACTGATTAATGCGATTGATTATAATCGACTGCATCATGCTTATCTATTTACGGGTACACGCGGTGTCGGTAAGACCACCATCGCTCGTATTTTGTCTAAATGCCTAAACTGCGACACCGGTATTACCAGCACCCCATGTGGCGTCTGTGATAATTGCGTGGCGATTGATCAAGGACGTTTTATTGATCTGATTGAGATTGATGCCGCCTCTCGTACCAAAGTTGAAGACACCCGTGAGCTACTTGATAATGTACCTTATGCGCCAAGCCAAGGTCGTTATAAGGTATATCTGATTGATGAGGTGCATATGCTGTCGACGCACAGCTTTAATGCGCTCCTCAAAACCTTGGAAGAGCCACCTGAGCATGTCAAGTTTCTATTGGCCACCACTGATCCGCAAAAACTGCCCATCACTATTATCTCGCGCTGTTTGCAGTTTGTGTTGCGCCCTTTATCACAAAGTCTACTCAGTGAACATTTAGCCAATATCTTAACCCGAGAACAAGTAGGTTATACGCAGCCTGCACTTTGGCAATTGGCCAGTGCTGCTAAAGGCTCGGTTCGTGATGCGTTATCATTGACTGACCAAGCGATTGCTTTTGGGCAAGGTGCACTAGATGATGTGACGGTCAATGCCATGCTTGGCTTAATTGATGCGGCTGACTTAGTCCGTTTAATCACAGACATCTATAATCATGATAAATCTGCCGTCGCTGCTCATATTGAGCAGATGCGTGCGCAAATGGTAGATGCGACCAGCATGTTCGATGGTTTGGCTGAGCTGTTACATCAATTGGCATTGACGCAACTGCTGCCTGAGGTTGCCCTTAACGTCAATGAAGCGCAAGCACAGCATATTAATCAGCTTGCCCAGCATATGAGCCCTGATGTCTTACAGCTGTACTACGAAATCGTGGTACAAGCACGTGAAGGCGTCAAGCTTGCCAGTACGCCGATGCAAGCGCTTGAGATGTGTATTTTACGTCTCTTGGCTTTTCGTCCATTACCCGTCGATGAGATTTTAAAGAACGTACCTGATATTACATCTACTCCTATACCTTCGATAGAGACAGTGACTGCTGCTACCGCTGAATCTAATACAGTTTCGTTAAATACTGTTGAGCCATTAAATAATAATGAGCATCCAGCGTCAGCTTCTTTATTAACGCCAACCTCAGTAGTAGTGGAATCAATACCGCCGTTACCAGACTATGATGCTGATTATCAGACCCAAAATCGAAATGAAGTCGACTCACATAACGCAAGCTATGATAGCGCTGAATTGAGTCAATATGATGATTATAGCCATGATGAAGCGTTAGAGTTATTAAATACTAATATTAGTTCTGAACCTGTTGTTGAGCCTGAACCTGTTGTTGAGCCTGAACCTGTTGTTGAGCCTGAACCTGTTGTTGAGCCTGAACCTGTTGTTGAGCCTGAACCTGTTGTTGAGCCTGAACCTGTTGTTGAGCCTGACGCAAATGATTCTCAATTATTATCTCCGCTTGATGATCCGCGTACTTTGTTACGTTGCGCCCCGCAAGAGTTGACGGGCGAATGGACACCAGAAAAATGGGACTATTGGCTGCAATGCGCTCGCGAAGCTGGTAGTTTGGCTTCAGATGAATTGGCGTTGGCGCGTCAAGGTATGATGACAGGTCGCTGTAATGATAAAGCTGTCTTTGTCACGGCAGTGGACAGCAAGCATTTGCAAGCCACCTTTCAACAACTCGCGGCAACATTGCAAGCACAATTTACGCAAGCGGACATCAGCTTACAGATAGATGGCAGTATCATGCAGGCCGATGATAAGACGCCTGAACGTCGTCAACAAAAACGCCTCATACAAGCCAGAGCAGTGGCAGAGTCAAAATTACTCAATACACCGGTTATGCAATATTTGACTGAGCGCGGCGAAGGAAAGATGGGCAAAGTTCAGTTATATTAAACAATCAACAATTCTATAATTGGCATTTTTTAATAACCAAACCATTATTACACTTATGATATTTATAAAAATATCAAGGCGAAATTATTTTATCGTCTTGATATTTTTGGTTTTATTGATAGGAAAATTGCCTTGATTGACCATGAGGGTTATATTAAAAAAACTGTAAGATTTATTATAATCCGCTATAATGGTTAAGTTATATTAAAAACTAAAAAGCAGCTTAGGTGAGAATATGTTAGATAATTTACGTGGTATGGCTGTGTTTGCCAGTGTGGTCGGACACGGCTCTTTTAGTGGTTCAGCTCGCGAACTGGGTATTACAACCAGTGCTGTTAGTCAACAAATACGTTCTTTAGAAAACGAGCTGGGTGTGGTGCTACTGCATCGCTCAACTCGTAAGCTAAGCTTAACAGAAGCGGGTGCAAGCTTTTATGAAGCGGCAAAAGACGTGGTTAGTGCTGCTGAACAAGGGCGTATTAAGGTTAATCAATTACGTGATGAGCTCGCCGGTAGCTTACGCATTGCAACGACACCTGAGCTTGGCGTGCATCATATCCTACCCGCTTTATCCAGTTGGATGTCGGCGCACGATGACCTTAGCATTACTTATTTCGCCGACAATCATTACATTGATATGATTGATGAGCGTATTGATATTGCGGTACGCATGAGTCCCAATATCAATGATTCAACGTTGAGTAATCATCCATTATCTGATGTACGTCAACTGTTGGTCGCCTCGCCGCAGTATTTGCGTCAACATAAAAAAATTGAAACACCTAAAGATTTGGCAGACCATCAGCTTATCTGTATTGATATTATGAAGGATGCCAATCATGTTGAGCTTACCCAGACTGAAACGGGTAAGAAAACACGCATTAAGATGAACTCGCGTATTCATACCAATAATGTCTTTATGGCGATGACCTTAGCAAAAGAAGGTCATGGCTTAATTCGAATCATGGAAATGGATGTTAAAAAAGAGCTCGAAAGTGGCAATTTGGTTGAGGTTTTGACCGGCTATCAGCTCCCAAGTTTTGTGTTATATGCCGTCACCTTAAACCGTGATCAGCAGCCTGCAAAAATTACCCGCTGTTTAGAAGTGTTAAAAAAATATTTTCATGCTAATTAAGTCGAGTGTTTAGCAATATTTGCTTTTAAAGTGTTAAAAAGCAAAAAGCCTATAGATAAATTATCTATAGGCTTTTTTAGCTTTAGACTTTGATTACACTAGCCGTTTAAAACAAAGGCTTTAACAAGTTAACCAAGCGCTCGACCACTTGTGAGCTTTCATCACGACTCATATTAAGTGGTGGCAACAGACGAATCACATGACCACCAGTGACGTTGATAATCAATTTTTGCTCATCACGGGCACGGTCAACCAAGGTGCTACAGTCCATCTGTTCAGGGAGCGCAATACCAATCATCATTCCAGCGCCGCGACTGCTAACGCCATATTTTCCAAGCGCATTAATCATACTCTCACGGATGAATTGTCCTTCGGTGACGGCATTGTCCATGATATCGCCATTTGCAAGTACTTCATAAACGCTGTGTACTACGCGACTGGCCAATGGTGTGCCACCATATGTTGAACCATGACTGCCGGCACCAAACAAGCCATTGGCGCGTCCCCGTACCATGCAAGCACCTACAGGGAAACCATTACCTAAGCCTTTAGCAGTTGTTAGTACATCAGGGCGAGCATTGCTATGCTGATAAGCAAAGTACTTGCCAGTACGGCCGTTACCGGTTTGTACTTCATCCAACATAAATAACCAGTTATGGTTATCGCATACGGCTTGTATCTGTTCAAGGTAAGTAAAACCATTTTCTGCGGTATTAAGACCACCTTCACCTTGGATAGGCTCTACAAATACCGCACAGATATCATCATGGTCTTGAGCTGCTTGTTCAATGGCAGCAATATCACCAAAGGGCACACGGATAAAGTCTTCATCCAAAGTATAAAAACCTTCACGTGCTTTAGGATTGGCGGTTGCTGATAATGAGAGCAAGGTACGACCATGAAATGATTGTTCCATGACTATAACTTTTGGGCGTTTAAAATCCTGCTGATACGCATACAGTCGCGCCAATTTTAGTGCCGCTTCATTGGCTTCAGCACCACTATTAGCAAAGAATACGCTATCCATTTGCGCGGCATGACATAAGGCTTCGCCAGCGCGCTCTTGCCAATCAATGCCAAATAAATTACTGGTATGTACCAAGGTCGCTGCCTGCTGCTGAATAGCCTCCGTAACCTTTGGGTGACAGTGCCCTAAGCCGCATACTGCGATACCCGTCAAGGCATCTAAGTAAGGCGTGTCATCTTTGGTATAAAGCCAACTGCCTGAACCGCGTGTGAAGCTGATTGGTTGACGATTATAAGTGGGCATCAGGTAAGTAGCAGACATGTAAAACATCCTTGGGATAATAAAAGGTTAAAGGGATTGGTTAGAGCTCATCAGAAAACGGCGTCGATTCGGCAGGTAAAGTATATTCTTCGTTTGCCCATGCGCCTAAGTCGATAAGCTTGCAGTGATGACTACAAAACGGCTTATATTTATTGTCTTGCCACGCGGTTTGATTGCCGCACTCTGGACAAGGATAGGTTTTAGGTAAGGAATTGGTGCTAGAAGTAGATTCAGTCATAATACAAGTGGGTATATCCTAGAGGCATATTAGTAAATGCGGTTATGCAAAACAGCGCTTATAATCAACAGCGAGTATGAATAATGGGTGTTTTCTAAACAGGTAAATTGGTACGATTGATTTATTTAGAGGTTGTAAAATCACGATGGCATTAAAATGACAAACTAATGGTCAATCGCACTGATCAATTCGTGGTTGTCGTTCGATGAGCAAGGTCGTTGCCTTACTATCGTACCTGATTGACTATATAATAGCATGTGGTCGAATAATGACAAATGACAAATACCTTAAGGATAGTAGATGACTCATCATCTTGAGCTTTCACATCAGCAGCAGCGTGCTTTTCAACCACAAAAACTCTCAGCCCCACGCGATTTTATCATGCCACAGGTATTGGTCGACGCTGAGCTGCCTTTAGTGTTAGAGATTGGGGCAGGGAAGGGTAAACATGCGCTTAGCTTTGCGCAACAAACCCCTGATAAGCACCTGATAGCCATCGAGCGCACGCGCAATAAGTTCGAGGCCTTTGCTAAATTGGCAGGGCAGCAAAAATCAAGCAATCTAAGCGCAATTCATGCGGATGCCATCGCATGGATTGTTTATGCCATTGCGCCAAACAGTATCGAGCGTATCTTTATATTATATCCCAATCCTGAGCAACATAATCCTAATCAGCAATGGTTAAACATGCCTTTCTTTGAGTTCTTACTCTCTCGTTTGCAGATAGGTGGGGAAGTGGTACTGGCGACTAATATAGAAGCCTACATGGATAATGCAGAACAGCAGGCCAATGAGCTCTGGTGCTTACCGAACACGCGCCATAAAGTGGCAAGTGATAGTCAACGCACACACTTTGAAGTTAAATACTTGGCGCGTGGCGAGACATGTTGGCAGCTAAACATGCGTAAGCCTGAAGGGTATCAAACCAGATTTGATACATGGCAAGCAAACCTTGAATCACAGGATAAATAGCCTAAGCAATAAAAATAATAATTCAAAAAATCAGAATAGATTTCTAATATACCTATATGAAATAGCCTAAGCAAAAAAATATAAGAAATAAAAAAGACCGCTACACAAAGGAGCGGTCCAAAAAATATCAATATTTACGAATTATAAAAAAGGTTTTACCAATTTATTAGAGTCAGTATGTGCATCTAACACTGTCAAGAATGTATAAGCACCAATAAACTTCCTGCTGATAAACATAAACTCTTTAGGTGGTAGGTTAAACTCAAAAGACTGCATCGCCCGCGTGGCATCATTCGAGAGGCGAGTATGTAATTTACTATTAGCCCAAATATAACGCTGCTGTTCATCTAAACAGTTATCAGGTATGTCAGGATTTAGGGCAGGGTCACTAAAAGGTTCTGTGGCCAATAAAAACAAGGAAGCGATATCAGAGCGAACTTTATCACTCATACTATCGAAAAAATCATAACCGGTCATAGCTTGTTTCATTGCCTGATGATCATGACGGTATCCTGCTCGTAATAACCCGTGCGCAATCGTTAATAAGGTATTGTCAAACTGGCGAATGGCACCAAAATCTAGCAAGACCAGTTTATCGATTTCATGTTCATCATGACTGACACGAACGAGATAATTACCAAAATTTGGGTCCGTCTGCATCTCACCCCAAACAAAAATTTCCTGCATCATGATTTCGATAGCCGCCTGACCAATGGCACTGCGGCGCTCATGCGGTAATAATTGCAACGCTTCAGAGACAACGGTGATACCGGGCTCATAAGACATGCATAACAAGCGTTTGGTTGAGTAAGTACGATTGATTTTTGGAACGATATAACGAGGATCTTCAGCCAACCGCTCATAAAAACGCTCTGTAGTCGCCGCTTCCGCTTCATAGTCGACTTCGTGATGGAGTAGGTCGCGTATCTCCTCAAACCAAGCATCGAGTGCGCGTGTTTGCGGAACGATATTACTGACCTTTAATAAACGTTTAAATAAAGCCAAGTCAGAATTGATGGCATCCGCTACACCCGGATATTGAATTTTTAAGACTACTTGTTCGCCAGTTGCTAATACGGTTGCTCGATGTACTTGGGCGAGGGAAGCAGTGCCGATAGGAACTGGATCAACCTCAAGCTCATTTAACTTAGCGCCCAATAACTGTCGTAATGTCAGTTCAATTTTTGGCCATGCTAAGGTTGCAGTATCATCATTAAGTGTTTGTAGGGCACGCGTGATTTCGGGCGGTAATATATGCTCGCCATAAATCGCTAGCATTTGACCAATTTTTACCACCGACCCTTTTAATTTACCCAGCTCTTCTGCTAAATAAGTCGCTTGTTCTTCCATAAATATTTGGTTACGCGCAGTCCGCGCTTCTTTATTTAAGAACATACCAGACACACTATTACCTGCCCAACGACGTCCGATATTTAAGGAGGTTTTAGCAATGGACATCCGACGCTCAAACCCTGAGGTTTTTAGGTTATCGATTGATTGCTTATTATTAGTAGACGGTTTGTTACTAGGAGGTCTAGAGGTATCATTTGCCATAAATATAATCATTCATCCGGTTTCTATTGATTTGCGGGTATAAAACCTACAATACAAGGGAGATGCGACGTACTGGTACAAAATTGTATCATATAACGAGAGGTGGTTTGAGGGGTCTTAGCTCAGGCTGTCGCTTACTTTGTAAGCTAAAACAAGCCAGTTAATACTTAAAGTGATTTAAGGCTTATCCTACTGCTAGGTTAAAGCACTAAAAGTCGTGCGCTACTCTGATGACCATTATTCTAACACTAAGCTATCTAGGATAGCTTTTTAAAAGCAAGTTGTTAAAAACAATCTATTAAAAAGCGGCTATTCAAGAATAATGTAGCAAAAAAAGCATGTTCAAAAAAATACGACCTAGCATTACACTAGGTCGAATCATTATAAAGTTTATGGCGTTTTTAAATCAGCTCAATTGTATTAAACGTTTTCGCGAGCAATAGCATGGTGCCCGATATCACGGCGATAATGCGCACCATCAAAACTAATCGCAGCAGTGACTGCCAATGCTGCTTGCTGCGCTCCTGAGATAGTATCTGCTAGCGCAGTCACACATAATACGCGCCCACCATCGGTAACAATTTCTTTTTTACTGTGAGTTGTTACATCAGGATTGATATTGTCCAACTTAGCATGACTAAAGGCAGTACCTGCGTGGAAGACTTTTACCGCATTTTGATTGTCTGCATCTAACTCTGGTAAGCCTGCAATTACATCACCTTTTGATGAAGTTTCAGGATAGCCTTTTGAAGCAACGACAATACCAAGAGCAGGGCGATCATCCCATTTGGCTTCGGTCGGTAATTTACCTTCCAATCCTTGTGCGACCAAATCAACCATCGATGATTGCAAACGCATCAAAATAGGCTGTGTTTCTGGGTCACCAAAACGGCAGTTAAATTCAATCACATATGGGTCGCCCGCATCATCAATCATAAGCCCCGCGTATAAAAATCCCGTATAAGGATGACCGGCGGCTTTCATCGCCTCAACGACAGGTTGGATGACTTGCGTCATCACCTTGTCATGAACGTCTTGAGTGACGACTGGCGCAGGAGAGTAAGCGCCCATGCCGCCTGTATTTGGACCAGTATCGCCTTCAAAAGCACGCTTATGGTCTTGACTGGTTGCCATCGGTAAGATGTTTTCACCATCTACCATACAAATAAAGCTGGCTTCCTCACCTCGCAAAAACTGCTCAACGACCACGCGGCTACCAGCATCACCGAATTTATTGTCGGCAAGCATATCGTCAATTGCTTCATGTGCTTGTTCGATGGTTTCAGCAACGATAACGCCTTTACCCGCAGCAAGACCGTCGGCTTTGATAACAATCGGTGCACCTTGCTCATCAATATAAGCTTTAGCAGCAGCAGCGTCTGTGAATCCTTGATAAGCAGCCGTAGGAATATTGTTTTGTTCCATAAATTCTTTCGCAAAGGTTTTTGAGCCCTCTAGCTGTGCACAATAAGCGGTTGGACCCCACGCTTTGATACCAGCATCACGGCAAGCATCGATAATACCCGTCACCAAGGGTGCTTCTGGACCAACAATAACCATGTCTATGGCATTATTTTGGCAAAATTCGATGACTGCACTGTGTTCGTTAGTATTGGCTGAATCCTCTAACGTGACGTTTTGGCATTTAGGTTCAAGGGCAGTGCCAGCATTACCGGGCGCAACATAGATGTTTTGTACGTTGTCGTCTTTTGCACACTGCCATGCTAGCGCATGTTCGCGACCACCTGAGCCAATCACCAAAATATTCATCATACGTCTTGCCCTTAGCATTAAAATTCATAATGTGTGAGTGAGTACTGAGCCAGTAGAACACGGTTCAATATACTGCGGTATTCTAACAAAAAAACGCCGTGATTGTCATGAGTATCCACCTGCCAGCAAGTATTAGACTACATTAGGATGTTATTGTCTTATTATTAAAGGTTATCGACATATTGATGATTCATGAAATGATGTTGTACGCTTTAGCTATGCGCTTAGGTGCGTTACACTTTAATAGATTGGCAGCAGGAAAGACCCGCGAATGGCTATTTATGAGATACACAATTTGAGCCATTGAATGCCAGTAAAATTTAACGAGTATTTTAAAAAAGGGAGATTAACTACATACCCGATACGTATGCTAAATAAGCACGATGATACAGAACTACGGTTGTGTAGAAGCATGGTTATATAGAAGCGGGGTACAAAAATACTGCTAATAAATAGCATGGATGAATGGCTGCAAACAATCGGCATCAAGCAAAAATAAGTCAGTCACAGAAGAAACTAGAACAACAAACTTATAACAAAGGACAATGGATATGCCTAACACCCTAAATATCGCAAAAGAGCGGATCAGCCAAATAAGCGATATTGCCACCAGTTATGTACAAAAGGACAAATCATTATTTGACCATTTTATTCATAGCTATTATCAGCCGCTGCATCAAGAAGCCGCAAAAAATATCAGTAATACTGACTTAGCGGGGATGGCGCTGCATCACTTTACCCTTCTCAAAGCCTATGATGGTAGTCAACCGCAGCTTGCTATTTTAAATCCTATTGCCGAAGAGCAGCATTTTCATAGCTCGCATACGGTTATTCAAATAGTCGCTTACGATAGACCATTTTTAGTAGACACCCTTTTGATGAGCCTAGAAGCGGAAGGTATTGACGTCCATCGCACCTACAATATCATTATGAATATCGAACGTGATGAAAATGGTGGTATTACTCATATCGAAGGCGCAGAGGAAAGTGGCACTTCACACATGTCTTTGATTCATTGTGAAATTGCTTATCAAAACAATGATGAGTTGGCCGCCTTAAAGAAAATGCTGCTCGCAAAAATTGATACACTCGATATCGTTGTTGGCGATTGGCAACAAATACGTACCAAATTGATGGACGTAAAAGCGGAGCTGGCTACTAAGCCACTACCTGAAGTATTTTACTCTCAGCAAGAGATTCAAGCATTTTTGGATTGGATATTGGATGAGCATTTTATATTTTTAGGCTACCGAGAATATCGCTTGGAAGGTGGAAGTAACGTTGACGTTAATAGCACGACTAATCAAGCAGCCAACACGGATTTAGACTTATTTTCAATTGGTAATAGTGGTCTTGGTCTATTACGTGGCAGTAGCGAGGATGCGCTTTCAAAGAGCTTTGATGAGCTGCCGAGTAACCTTAAAAAGCTATTAACTGAGCCTCAGGTGTTGATGCTGTCTAAATCAAGCCGTGTGTCGCCAGTCCACCGTCCGGTATACATGGATTTTTTGGGGATTCATAAGTTTGATGACAATGGCAAACTGATCGGTGAATATCGCTTTATTGGACTATTTACTGCCCAAGCCTATCAGCTAAGCGTACAACAGATTCCGCTACTGCGTGAAAAAGCCAATAAAATCATGGCGATGGCTGATTTACCACGTGACGGCCATGCTTATCATAAAATGATGCACGTTATTAATTCTTTACCACGTGATGATCTGTTTCAAGCCAGCGTCGAAGAGTTGTATCCTATCGTATCTGGCATTAGCCAGCTTCAAGACAAGAAGAGCTTACGTTTATTTAGTCGCGTCGATCATTATCAGCGCTTTGTCTCTTGCTTGGTCTATATCCCGCGTGATAAGTTCAATACCGAACTGCGTATTAAAGTACAAAATGTCCTAAAAAACGCTTATGGCGGTACGTCATCCGGCTTCACGACGGAATTTAACGAGTCTGAACACGCCCGCGTCCATGTGCATGTACGCACTGTGCCCGGTCAAGTGAATGAGGTAGATACAGCGGCACTGCAAGATAAGCTGTCGGCTCTTATGCAGTCATGGAGCGATAACTACCAAAGAATGCTCTTGGATAATGTTGGCGAGCAGCAGGCCAATGCCTTAATGCGCCGATTTCTAAACTATATTCCTGCGGCCTATCAAGAGCGCTTTGATGCGCGGACTGCGGTTGAAGACACCAAGCGTTTGGCTAACTTGACGGACGAGCAACCGATGATATGGCACTTATACCAGTCAACGGGTGATGCGAGCAATCAGCTGCATCTCAAGCTATATGGTCGTCAGCAGCCAGTCATTTTATCCAAAGTCTTACCGGTATTAGAAAATTTCGGTGTATCGGTTATTTCTGCCCAAACCTATGAGTTTGATTTATCAGAGCAGCCTATCTGGATGCAGGAGTATGAGCTGTTATTAGAGCATGTTGATACTATCGATATGAAAGTGGTACGCACACAGTTCGAAGACAGTCTTAAGCAAATTTGGGCTGGGCGTGTTGAGAGCGACTCCTTTAACGAATTGGTATTGATTACCAAGCTAGACACTTATGATGTGGTGGTCTTGCGAGCCTTATCACGTTATATGATGCAAGCAAAAGCGCCATTCTCTAGTGTTTACATTCAACAAACCATGATAAAAAACAGTGATATCAGCGTGGCGTTGGCTGATCTGTTTGATGCGCGTATGAATCCTAAATACGATGAAAGTGAACGTGCAACCAAAACCAGTCAAATTCAGGCACAAATTAACAAAGCTCTAGCAGGAGTTAGTAGCCTAGATGAAGATCGCATCTTCCGTTGGTATTTGGATCTAATTAACGCCATGGTACGCACCAACTTTTACCAAAGAGAGGCGGATGGGCAACGTAAAGACCGTTTGTCGTTTAAGTTCTTGGCAGCAGACATTCCAAACTTACCCAAACCTAAACCGATGTTTGAGATATTTGTCTATTCGCCACGTGTGGAAGCGGTGCATTTGCGCGGCGGCAAAGTAGCGCGTGGCGGTCTGCGCTGGTCGGACCGTATGGAAGATTTCCGTACCGAAGTACTAGGTCTGGTCAAAGCACAAATGGTCAAAAACGCGGTGATTGTCCCAGTGGGTTCCAAAGGTGGTTTTATCGTTAAGACCAAAACCATGGCCGATGGTCGTGACGCCTTCCAAGCAGAAGGTATTGCCTGTTATCAAGCATTCCTCCGCGGTATGCTTGACGTCACTGACAATATTGTTGATGGCGAAATCATTCCGCCAGCCAATACTGTGCGCCATGATGAGGATGATCCGTACTTAGTCGTTGCCGCTGATAAAGGCACCGCCACTTTCTCAGATATCGCCAATGCTTTATCAAGCGAATATAACTTTTGGCTTGACGATGCTTTTGCCTCAGGTGGCTCGGTTGGCTATGATCATAAAGCGATGGGCATCACCGCACGCGGTGGCTGGGAGTCGGTCAAGCGCCACTTCCGTATGCGCGGTATGGACATCCAAAACCGTGATGATTTTACCGTCGTTGGTATCGGTGATATGAGCGGCGACGTCTTTGGTAATGGGATGCTCAGATCCACTCATACCAAGCTGGTTGCTGCCTTTAACCATCTGCACATCTTTATCGATCCAAGCCCAGATACTATAGCGTCTTATGCCGAGCGTGAACGCTTGTTTGAAATGCCGCGATCAACGTGGGACGATTATGAAAAATCGCTCATCAGTCAAGGTGGTGGCGTCTTCTCCCGTCAAGATAAGACCATTGCTATCAGTCCTGAAATGAAAGCATTATTTGATATCAATGAAGATAGCCTTGCGCCAAATGAGTTAATCAGTGCCTTATTAAAGTCGCCTGTTGATCTGATTTGGAATGGTGGTATCGGTACCTATGTGAAAAGCGCGAATGAGAGTCATGCTGATGTTGGTGACCGTGCCAATGACGCCGTGCGCGTCAATGGTGGTGAGCTGCGTACGGCAGTCGTTGGGGAAGGTGGTAACTTAGGCTTTACTCAACAAGGGCGTATCGAATACGCACAAACGGGTGGGCGAATTTATACTGATGCTATCGATAACTCGGGCGGCGTCAATTGCTCAGATCATGAAGTGAATATCAAGATTTTACTTGGTAAAGTGGTCGAGCAAGGTGATATGACCTTAAAGCAGCGTAATGAGTTGTTAGAGTCTATGACCGACACGGTCGCTGAATTGGTACTGCGCCAAAATTATCTACAACCGCAAGCGCTTGAGCTTAGCCATCTGCGTGCCGCCGCAAACTTAAGCGATCATCAACGCTTTATTCAAATGTTAGAAGCCGAAGGTCGTTTGGACCGCGCGATTGAGTATCTGCCATCCGATGAGGAAATTGCTAAACGCCAAAAATCAGGCACAGGTCTTACCAATCCTGAGCTGGCAGTCGTGATGGCTTACGGAAAAATGTGGGTTTATGATAACTTATTATCGTCAGATTTACCTGATGCGCCGTACTTCGTTAATGAGCTACGTCAATACTTCCCTGATGAGCTGGCATCGCGCTTCTTTGATGAGATGAAAGAACATCGTCTGCACCGTGAAATTATCAGTACCTATTTAACCAATAACATTGTCAACCGTCTGGGTATCGAAGCTTTATTCCGTCTGCATGAAGAAACGGGACAAACGCTCGCCACTATTGCACGTGGTTATGCGATTGCACGTGACGTCTTCCATGTGTCAAAAGCATGGGATCTGCTTGAGTCGCTGGACAATCAAGTCGATGCGACCTTGCTGCTCGAGCTTGAACTGCGTCTGCGTGATGCCCTCGAAAATGGTGTGGTGTGGTTTATCAATGCCTTCGGTCAAGATTTGCAAGTTGCTGATATGATCAATCGCTTTGAAGACAGTGTCGAGAAATTGACCAAATCCGGTGGTTTTATCGAGCAGCAATTCTCAGAATACTTGCAAGAAGACACCACAAGCTTAATGGCAGATGATCTCTCTGCTAATGATGCGGCAATGTTTGCGATGCTGCCTTATCATGTCGATGCGCTTGATGCGGCTCTATTGGCTGAGCAGTATGAGCGCCCAGTCGATGAGATTGCGACCTTATACTTTCAGGCCTATCACGTCCTGCAGTTAGATTGGATGATGGACAATATTGCCACGTTACCGCAGCAAGACCACTGGGATCGACGCGCGCGTCACGCCCTCGTCAACGAAGTCTCGCGCAGCTTACGCATGCTTATGGATACCTTGTTGACACAATCAGATGCTAAGCAAGCCTTTAATGACTGGAAATCACGTCACGCCAGCCAGCTTGACGCCGTCACTGCAGAGATGCAAAAAATCGATAGCAATGATGAGAGTACTACCAGCTTATCGACGTTATCAGTGTTAATGAGTGAGCTTAGTGGTCTCGTAACTAAATAGTGAGCAAATAGAAAGCTGGCTAAGTGTTTATATACAATAAGCCCATCTTTTGATTAAAAAAACCACCGTTATGAGTTAACGGTGGTTTTCTATTTTCTAATGCTCGAATGATAAATAGAAGCACTAGAATAGAAGCAATAAAAATGATAAAAGCGCTAATCTACCTTTACGAAAGTATTTAAACGTTGCATTTTACCATTCTTTTCAAGCCATACTTTATCCGCATCATCACGATAACTGTCAAATTGGGGTTTTAGTATCACTTCACCTTTATCATTAATAATCCCAAACTTACCCGCTTGCTTATAAGTATAGAGCTGATGATATAGCAGTTTTCTAATCGGTGCTTCTGATGCGAGGATTAACTTACCATTAGCGTCGATAATTTGAGCGCTAACAATATCGTCTTGAATATCTTCGCTCATACCGGTGGCTGTGCTACCAGTAACTAACGTGCTGCGTAAAAATAGTAGCGGCTTGGCAGAATTATTAAAAGATTCGATATGTTGGTCGGCAGCAAGTGGAATGATGACATCATTATTTTGGTCAATAAGCGCCGTTTTATTTTTAAAGCTGACTTGTAAATATAAAGACTCGCCTGTACAGGCATTTAACGGATGAATCGCATCGTATTGCGGCATTACAGCCCAGTAGCCTCTATCATCAAGCAATCCTGTCAGCTCGTTATTGTTAGTAACTATAAAATAATCTTGGTCATAATCAGAATCGTAATGCGCATGCTCGATATGAGCATTGTCTAACGGATAAACCCAGCCGCCATGGCGATTGATAATACCCTGTTTGGTCTTACCATCTGATGACTTAACGCTGACAATAAAGCTGGTGGCAATATCCGGTTCAGTTTGAATCTCATCATATGTAAAAGGCACAATTATCTTGCCAGCCGCATTAACAACGCCGTATTTACCATGTTGCTGAGCTAATACATATTTATCCATTACTATATAAGCATCAGACAAATTATCCGTGATGATATTGCCATTTAGATCGTGTAGCTGCTGCGTGCCATCTGTTAATTCGATTAACTTGCCAGCAAAAGGCTTGTTATTTTCGATACGCTCAAAATAACTACTGGGTAAATAACCAGCGCAGCTAATTGTTGCATAAGCAGGGGTAAAACTTAAAATAAAAGTGATGATTATAAAGATAAATACCATCATCGGTCGCGCATTCATATGAGTAAGCTGAATCATAATGGGCATAACATTGGCCACTCCAAAATTTCTTTAGCATTAACTGGCTATATGATAGCAGCCTGGACCAGTAATTTTACTAAAGCCTCCTGACAGCTTATCAACTTGAATTTGGGTTAAAATGCGCTCTTTTAGTGCTTGTACGTGTGAGATGACACCAATCAATTTGCCCTCTTGTTGCAAGCTGGTCAAGGTATCTAAGGCAATATCAAGTGACTCTTCATCTAGAGTGCCAAAGCCTTCATCCAAAAATAATGAATCGACGCGGATATTGTGACTGGCCATCTGCGATAACCCAAGTGCAAGCGCCAAACTGATAATAAACCCTTCACCGCCGGATAGATTTTTGGTACTGCGTATCTCGCCACCTTGATAGTTGTCAATGACATTGAGCTCAAGTGGGTTATTGTCATCACGAGCCAGCAAATAGCGATCGCTCATTTTGTGCAGTTGGGCATTGGCATGTGTCACCATAATATCAAAAGTTAAACCCTGTGCAAAAGTACGATACTTCTTACCACTACTTGACCCTATCAATTCATTGAGTTGTCGCCATACTTGCAGGGTCTCTTTTTGCTGAGCAATAGCTTGACGTTGGGCTTGTTGATTGCCTTTTTTCTCTTCATTGTCTTTGAGCTGTTGACTCATGGCGCCAATCGCCTCAATCAAGCCGTGCAGCTCATTTTGCGCCAGATGCTGCTGCTGAACCAACGTTTCTCTTTCTTCAGTGGTTAAGGATTCAGACTTTTTCTTAGTAAGTGCTTGCATGGTTTGAGCCAATAGCGATTGCGCTTGCTTGAGCGTATCACTTATCTGCTGCTGCTGCTCCGTTAGGCTATGGCGCTCGGCGGTAGGTAGGCGCGAGCGCATGAAGTCTGCTTCATCAATAAAGTCAGAGCTGGCGAGCGCCGCTTTAAAGATATCTTCTTGCATGGTGAGTGCAGTAGTAGCGGTGGTTAATTGGTCGGTAAGCTGTTGCTGTTTTTCCTGTAATTGCTGAAGGATATGCTTCGCACTGTCTAACTGTCTTTGTGCCGAGGCCTGTTCAGTATTTGCCTGTTCTACTAAAGCGCGTAATCGTGTGTCTTCTTCATCAGGATTAATAGTGATGCTATTGCTATGATCAGCACCGATATTACGTGCGTTGTCCGTAAAAATCTCGCGCCGTTCAGCCGTTAACTGTTCAAGCATTTCAGTTTTATCCGCAATCGCTTGAGTCAGGTGATCAAGCTCAGCCTGGTCTTTATCTAATTGTGCTTGCTTGGTTTCAATTTGCACCGTTACGCTGCCAAGCGCAGTCATCAGGGTTTGCTGCTCATTCTTATACGCATTGAACTGCTGTTTTAATTGCACCAAGTTACTACGCTGTTGACGAAGTGTATGGATATGAGCGTCATAGTCCATTTCGTTTAGTACAATTCTCTCATCTATACTCGTTATCAGCGGCTGTAAGGTGGCAGGCTTTGCGACAGAATCTAATGCATAAGCCAGATACTTATTTAATATCGCTGATATAGCGCCTTTAAGCGTGGTTAATTCAGCAAAATTTGCGCAGGTTTTTTTGTCGATACCTTCTACAGCCAACAAACCTATCTTAATATTGGTTTCAATCTCATGCATATCACTAGCAAGCTTATACTGCTGTTGTTCAAGCGTCTCAATGGTTTTACTTGTTGTCGTAAGCTCATCGCTCAGCGCTTCATATTGGCTAAGCGTATTTTTTAGATAATGCCTGCGCGCGGTAAGTTGGTCTTTAATCGTACCTAGCACTAATAAAGCATCTTCTATAAGGTTAAAATCAGCTGAATCAGTCGTTATCTGCCCACTCAGTACATCCATGTCGGCGCCAATCTGCCCAAGTGGATTCATGATGGTGGTGAGGGCGTGAGAATCAGAATAGGTTTTATGCAAAAGTGGCTGTATTAAGCGACCACTGTCTGCGCACAGTGTTTTTACCTGCTCATATAGCGGGCTTTTTTGTTCTTGCCACTGCTCAATCTGACTTTGAGTAGTGGCATACTCAATACGTTGCTTAGATAAGGTTTGTTCTAGCGCATTTATCGTCGTATCCAGCTCGCTTATCTGCTGCTGCGTTTGGGCAACTTCGGATGGCTCCTTATCTAACACAGGGTGATGCTCACCGTAAGGATGCTCAAGCGCGCCGCAAAGCGGGCAAGGGTCGCCCTCTTTTAATTGGCTAATATAACGCTCTAAACTTGCGACGTGTTGCCATGAGTCCAACAGCTCTTGCTTATCTTGACGACGATCTTTTGCCTCTATTATGATGGATTCGTTATCAGTAATAGCCGTTGCCAGTTTGATCAATGTCTCATTGAGAGTGGGCAGGGTGGTGTTTATCTTATTGATTTGCGCCGTAAGCGCCCCCATTTGTTGTGCTTTAAAGATCACTTGCTCAATCTGGCTGTTGGTGTGGTCAATATTTTCCTGCTCGCCACGTAAATCAGCCAAAGACTGCTGTTGGGTTAAGCCAGCCTGCTTTTTTTGTAAAGCCGTTGATTCCTCACGCGCCTTGGCAATCAAAGATTTAGTGGTGTCTTGCTGCTGCTGACATTTATCAAGGTTGGCTTGATAGTCGCTGGTTTTATGATGATGGTTGTATTTTTCATTTACTAAAGCGGCATTGTCTTGTAGCAGCACCTTTAGACGGCTGCAATGACTGTCAAAGTTTGCCGCATCAGTATCGATATCGTGCAGAGCGTCAGCATCACTAAGGTACGTCTCGATACTCGTCAGCTGGGTTTGGTCTTGATTGAAACGCTCTTTATGATGGTCTATCTCTTGACATAAGCGCTGTATATTGGCTGCTATAGCTTGCTTTCTTTGGCGATGGTCGTCTAACACATGCTCGTGCTGAGCGATAGCCGCATCCAGCTTGCGGGCTTGTGCAATTTTGGGCAAAGTGGTTTGTAGCTCATTACTTGCTGTCTGCGTACGAGCCTTTGCCGCTTGTAGAGCGCTCGTGGCTTGCGTGAGTTGATTTTCTTGCTGCGGCAGTTGATGATTTAGCGACTGCTGTTCATCTTGTAAGTGCTTGACGGTGTCACGGTTATGGACAAGTTGGCTGTATTGACTGTCAATCTCCAAGGCTTTATTGGCGGCAATAAGGCGTTTAGCATTAGGAATAAAATCTGCCTGCGCTTGCTTTGCCGACGTAACATCCTTTTGATAGCTGACGACGTTTTGTTCTAACTCCGTCACGGCATCGAGCCAATTGATTTGCTCGTTAAGATTTTGATACTGTTGTTGCTGCTCGGTTTGTGCGGTTTGATGCGCTGTTAATTTTTCGCCAATCAGCGCTTCTTCATCTGCCTCTAACAACGTTAAGCCGTCTAAGCCAAACTGCAACTTGCTCAGTATTTCTTCTTCATGACGTTTTTTTTCAAAAACATGGGTTGATATCGTCGCGTAGATATCAGTGCCAGTTATTTTTTCTAAAATATCAGCACGTTCATCGGCTTTGGCTTTTAAAAACGCGGAAAAACTCCCTTGAGCCAGTAAGATTGAGCGGGTGAACTGATTGAAATCCATATGGGTTAGCGCAATAATTTTATCTTTGGTGCGTGACAGTTTGCTTTCTAATATTTCATCGCCCACTGGCACGTCTGCGTTGTCTAGATTGCCAGTTTCAGACTTCACCAAAGCTATCTCGTGGGTAGCATCTTGCAAGTTACCATCTGCTTTGCCATAAGCGCGGCGCTGACCCCAGCGGCAGCGATATTGGGTGCCATTTAAATCAATCACCACTTCAGCGAAACACTCCGCCGTTTGCCGCGTCATGACCTCGTTACTACTTTTGCTGATGCTATTAATCCGCGGTGTCTCACCATATAGCGCAAGACATATGGCATCCAAAATCGTCGTCTTGCCAGCGCCTGTCTGCCCAGTGATGGCAAATATTCCTTCATTGATAAAAGCGGAATCAGCAAAATCGATATGCCATTCGCCTTTTAAGGAATTTAAGTTTTTGAGTCGTAGTTCAATTAGGCGCATGTATAGGTCTTTGTATTTTTAATGGATGGTTTCAATAAGAAAAAGAAAAGAGAGGCTGATTAGATACTAAATAAGCATTTTTACTGAGTATTTTTTACTCAGCCCGACTATCATTATGATAAATATTATGGAGTATCTGCTGATAAGCCGTGCGCAATGACGATTTTTGCGTATCAGCAATACCATTAATTTCTAGGCACTTATCAAACACATCCAGCTCATTTAAGTCTTGTAAATTTTCAGAGGCTTGCTGTTGATTGAGAACTTTATTATACGTACGCGTGTTTTTGATTTTTAACACTTCACAAGTTAAGCCCTCTATCATGACGTTCACTTCTTCACGCAGCTCATTAACGATTTCATCACCGTCATAAATCACTTCTAGCCAAATGGACTCTGAGGGCTTTAATGATTTTATCGCAGCAGCAATAGCAGGTAAATCACCTGTTATTTGTGCCAATTTTTGGAAACAAGGAATAGGAAGCGAGACAACCTGCATCTGACGCGACTCATCATGATGCAGTAGCTGAGAGGTTGAGTTAGACGTAACATTGGAGGTGGCATCACTATACTGTATAGCATCTGTTTGATTAAAAGATTCTTTATCAATGCTATTTGGCGTCATTGCTTCGGGCTCTACTGAATCAGGAAAACCAAATAAATCATCTATAAAACCAGTCGTTTGAGTGGCTGCCTTTTTAGTCACTTGCTTGATTGATGGTAAAGGATGCTCAGTAAAAGCGGTTGATGTTTTATCCTTAAAACCGTTTTCTACTGCACCAAATTTTACCAGCAATACTTGTTTTTGTTGCTTAGCCTCGCCAAAGCCCATGGCGATAGGTGAACCTGAATAACGAATATTCTCACGACCACCGACACGCTGCGGTACATGCAGATGACCAAGTGCCACATAGTCAAAGCCATCATCGAACATATCAGCAGAGATTTGACCTAAATTGCCCACATACAGATCTCGCACACCATCGTCTTCCGTGGTCTTACTACCAGCGGCAAATAAATGACCAGTGGCGATGATAGGAATCTGTCGTTGATGGGTTTTCGTTAATGCTGCCTGCTGTGCTTTAGCAATGCTAGCCACTTCATCGTAATGGGCGCGAATGCCTTTGATAACATTGGCATCTTTGCTATCCGCAGACTCGCCAGCCTGACTACCACGCACGTCACGGTCACGCAGGTAAGGTACAGCAGCGATAATACAATGCGGGTTGCCGGCTGCATCGTCTAACACCATCACTTCATCGCTTAAGTCGTCACAAGCGGTACCGATGACATGGACGTTTAAAAACTTTAATACATTGCTTGGTGCATCTAAAAAAGTAGGGGAGTCATGGTTGCCCGCGACGATGACGATATGTTGACAACATGACTTCGACACCTTGCCTAAAAATTCATAATACAGCGCTTGGGCTCTGTTACTAGGGGTCATGGTGTCAAAGATGTCACCAGCGACAATCAGTACATCCACTTGCTGCGCGCTAATGGTGTCTTGTAACCAGCGCAAAAACGCTTCAAATTCCTCATAACGCATGCGCCCATAAAGCCTGCGCCCTAGATGCCAGTCAGAGGTATGAAGTATGGTTAAAGGGGTAACAGCAGATAAAGACATAATGAGGCTTAATGGCGAATGAAAGACAGCGATTATTCTAGCAAGAATTGTCGAGATTTGCTGCGTTGGGTTAGAAGCGCGTATTAATTAATCGTCTTTATAATGCAATATTTATAATTTACTCTCGAAAACTAAAAATTACTTGTGATGACAATTTTTTCGATAATCACAGTAGTTAGCGATATCCTATATCTAACACTAATACACTATTAAGATAACATACAGTTACTTAGTAGTAATTCCATACATAATTGCTTAGTAATAAACAACATATGGCTACTTGATGGTCAATGTTTAGAGACCTAAAATAGCAAGCTTATTTATATTTTTGTAATTATGTGTATATATTTGTATACGTGAATATACTATAAGAAGCTATCATGAAAAAAGTGTTAAGTATTTTTGGTACGCGCCCTGAAGCGATTAAAATGGCGCCTGTCGTTAAGGCATTAGAAGCAAACCCTGATATTGAATCGATAGTCTGTGTAACTGCTCAGCATCGTGAAATGTTAGATAAGGTGCTTGCGTTGTTTGAGATTACTCCAGACTACGATTTAGATATCATGAAAAGCAATCAAAGCCTCACCCAAGCCAGCTCTAGAATGCTAATGGCGCTTGAGCCTATCTTACGAGAATGTAAGCCTGACTTGGTACTCGTCCACGGTGATACATCGACCACACTATGCGGTGCACAAGCAGCATTTTACCAGCAAATACCGATCGGACACGTTGAGTCTGGATTGCGTACCTATAGTCTATACTCACCTTGGCCAGAAGAGGCGAATAGACAACTGACTAGCGTCATTACTAAGCTGCACTTCTCACCGACTAAAGCTGCGGCGCAAAATCTATATGATGAGCATAACAATCCAGAATACATCTATGTTACTGGTAACACAGTGGTTGATGCCTTGCTAGATGTTAAAGACAAGCTGGAAAATGACTCATCTCTACGAGAGCAACTACAACAGCAGTTTTCTGAACTGGACTTTAGCAAACGCCGCGTACTGATCACTGGTCATCGTCGTGAAAACTTCGGTGATGGTTTTGAATCAATTTGCCAAGCTATCAAAGAGCTGGCTCAAAAATATCCAGACTATGAGTTCGTTTATCCTGTCCATCTCAATCCCAATGTTAAAGAACCTGTCAATCGCTTATTAAGTGGTCTTGATAATGTCAAGCTGATTGAGCCACAAGATTATCTGCCATTTGTTTATTTGATGAGTACCAGTCATATTATTTTGACGGATTCAGGTGGCATTCAAGAAGAAGCACCATCACTTGGCATCCCCGTACTAGTAATGCGTGAAACGACTGAACGTCAAGAAGCAGTCGAGGCAGGTACCGTCAAGCTAGTAGGTACTCATGGCCCTACCATCGTGGCTGAAGTGAGCAATCTGATTGAAAACGAAGCGATTTATTTAAAAATGAGCCAAGCCCATAACCCTTATGGTGATGGTAAGGCCTCACAGCGTATCACTGAAACTATCGTTGAATTTTTCTATGAGCAAACAGCTAAAGATTTCAGCTAACTTAATATTAAATTAATGGGATTAAACGGGATTAAGATGAATAATATTTGTGTGTTTGGCTTAGGATATATTGGTTTACCAACCGCTGCGATGTTCGCCCACCATGGGGCTAATGTCGTCGGCGTCGATGTCAATCAGCATGCGGTCGATACCATCAATCAAGGCAAAATTCATATCGTTGAGCCGGGTCTAGAAGCAATTGTTAAACAAGCCGTTGATAACGGTAAACTCAAAGCCAGTCTTAAGCCAGTACACGCAGATGCTTATCTTATTGCAGTACCGACACCGTTTAAAGGGGACGACCATACCCCTGATTTGTCTTTTATTCAAGCTGTTAGCGAAGCATTAGCGCCTTTGTTAGAGAAAGGCGATGTAGTAATCTTGGAGTCAACGTCACCAGTAGGGGCTACTGAACAGATGGTTGCATGGCTTGCAGCAGCACGTCCTGATTTAACCTTTCCTAAATACCATGAGCCTGATACTGAGGCTGATATCTATGTGGCTTATTGTCCAGAGCGTGTGTTACCGGGCAAGGTCGTGGAAGAGCTTATCTCAAATGATCGTATTATTGGTGGCATGACCAAAGAGTCGACCAAAAAGGCACAAGAAGTTTATCGTATCTTTGTACAAGGAGAGCTGCTAGCAACCAACTCTCGTACAGCTGAGATGGCTAAGCTGACCGAAAATGCTTCTCGTGATGTAAGTATCGCCTTCGCCAATGAGTTATCTATCATCTCTGATAAGTTAGATATCAATGTCTGGGAGCTGATCGAACTGGCTAACCATCATCCACGCGTCAACATCTTGCAGCCTGGTGCTGGGGTCGGTGGCCACTGCATCGCTGTAGATCCTTGGTTCATCGTCAATCAAAATCCTGATGAGGCGAAAATCATCCGAGCTGCTCGTGAGATCAATGACAGTAAGCCTGACTGGGTAATACGTAAGATCAATGCTGAGATCGATAAGTTAAAAGCACAAGGTATTGAGAAGCCAACAGTAGCGCTATTAGGATTAGCTTTTAAGCCTGATATTGATGATTTACGTGAGAGCCCAGCAGTTAATATCGCTAAAAAAATGCTCGATGCTGATAATGCAGAAATCTTATTGGTTGAGCCTAATATTCAAACGCTGCCTGAAAAGTTATCAGCTGGCACGCTAGTGACTTTATCAGAAGTTGCAGGTAATGCAGATATAGCAGTTATTTTAGTTGCTCATAATGAGTTTATAGATAAGACAACCCCAAAGAACATTCAAGTTATGAATATGGTCGGTAATATCTGATTTAGTATATCTATAGAATCGACATTCTTGAACTGCTTATAGTAGAGCTAAAGAATATTACGTTTGAACTAGTTATTATATTTAGGCAAATATTTTATGAAAAGATTCAAAAAGCTATTTAAGAATAATAAGACTGATCGTACTGATCTGGTCATTACCAGAGACAATCATAGTATTAATGCCGATGAGCTAGCAGACTATATTCGTAATCTTGAAGCAGAAAATAGAGATTTAAAAGATACTACAACTGAACATAATACTATCTCTTATAAACTTGGGAAGACTATTATTGATACCTTAAATAATCAGTCTCCTACTACAGAATTGCCTTCCAAACTATTGAAGATTTATGCTGAATCGCGTAAAAGGAAACTACATAGTTTAAAGAGTGCCGGCTTGGTAGACAAAGTCCTTATTCTTCTTACAGATGAAGAACTTTTGGAAGATTACCGATTAACGGGTAATAAAATAGATATTACTAATAAACCTCAAAATATAAATACTAAGCAAAACATTACTACTGCATTAAGTGATGCGCTAAACACAGTAGAAGCAGATCACTTTATACTAAAGAGTCAACTCCATAATAATCTCATAGATACTTTTAATAAAAAGTCAGAATCTAATACTGAGAACAAAGAAATCGATGGCGATATAAATTCTAAATTAAATTCAGAAGCATTAGTTAATGTATCCATCAACGATAATAATATAACTGAATTAGCTCATATTGGAGTACAGGCAGCAGGTGATATATTAGAGCTTTCAGCAGCTGTGCTTTACCGGTTAAGCAGTGATGTTTCAGCTCGTAAAGTTGTTGTTCTATTAGAGTTTTTAGACATTACAAGTAATAAAATAGAGGATATAACTATAGCTGGTGTAGGAGTATCCGCTGCCTTTGGGCAGCATTTTCGTTATTTAAACAGTAATTGTAATAATATCGAAGAAAATCTTAAGGAGATAATTAAATTTCCATTACCAGTTACTGTAGCGAGCGTAAAATTTTCGGTAGCTGGGATGGGCCTAAAAGATGCTGAGCAAGTAGATATACGTTTAAAAGCTCGCTGTTACAATGAGGATAGTGAGAAGAAAATAAAATCTGGAGAACTGATTAACGTTACTATTAACGATAATAATATAACTGAATTGGCTCATATTGAAGTACAGGCAGCAGGTAACACCTTAGATCTCTCAGCGGCTGTGCTATATCGTCTTCAAAATGACATTACTTCTCGTAAGGCAGTTGTTTTGCTAGAATTCTTAAATTCTACAGGTAATAAGATTGAAGATATAGCATTAGCTGGCGTGGGAGTGTCTGGAGCTTTTAAGCAGCATTTTCGCTATCTTAATAATAACTGTACTAATATCGAAGAAAGTCTTAAGCACATTATTAAGTTTAAACTACCAACCACTGTAGCAAGCATAAAGGTTTCGGTAGCTGGCATGGGTCTAAAAGACGATGAAGAAGTAGATATTCGTCTAAAAGCTCGCTGTTATGATGAAGAAAGAGAACGAGAGGTTAGTCGTCAAGAGCTAGTATTCCAGCCCTTGCCTAACCCTATTATTTCGGATCCAAGTATCAAACGTTATACTTCAGATCTTAATATTGCCTGCATATTAGACGAGTTTACGACTGAATGTCTTGCTTATGAGGTTAATCTCATTAAAGTTACTCAAGAAGATTGGCAGTCTCAGATGGAAACCAATAATATTGATTTCCTTTTAGTAGAAAGCTGCTGGCGCGGTAATGATGGCAATTGGGGCACACTGACAAAAGGAAGTAGCGGTGGGAGAAAGCTTAGTCCACTGTTACAGTACTGCAAGAAAAATGATATTCCTACTGTTTTTTGGAATAAAGAAGATCCACCACATTATGAAAAGTTTGGTGCCATTGCTAAGTTATTCGATGTTGCTATTACTACAGATATTAATATGGTTGAACGATACAAAGAAGACTTTGGTATTGACGTATATCCGCTATCATTCGGTGCTCAGCCTAAAATCCATAACCCTTCTCCTATTATTCCAAAGTTAGAAAAAGCAGTTTTTGCAGGATCTTATTATGGCGATAAGCCTCAGCGCTGTGCTGACTTCAACAACATTATGTCACAGCTAGAAATTGCTCAAGTCCCGTATGATATCTTCGATAGAAACTATCATCGAAATATTGATAAATTCGTATTTCCTGATTGCTATCAATCTCACATCGTTGGTACTTTACCTCCAGAAGATATCTGGAAGGTTCATAAGGGTTATAAGTATCAAGTTAATATGAATTCAGTGCAGGACTCCGCTACTATGTTCGCTCGTCGAGTCTATGAGTCTCTAGCTTCAGGGACACCTGTTATCACGAATTATTCAGTCGGGGTTCAACAGCTATTTGGTGACTTAGTTATTATGCCAAATAAGCATTTGAGTGTTGCAGAACAGCTCATGCAACTTGAGTCTTCACCTAGTGTCTATAATAAAATAGCTCGGTTAGGTGTTAGAAGAGTGATGCGAGAGCATACCTATGGACACCGTATTCAAGAAATTTGTAAATTATTAGGTATGGAGGTCGAGGTTACTGTACCGATGGCTACATTGGCAATAACCGTTAATAGCGAAGCAGATATAATACGTGCTAAAAAGGTATTTGAATCACAAACTGCTATTTCTAAGCAACTTTTTATAGAATTAGAAAATTTTGAAGATGCCTATCAGTATTTAAATAAGTCTGATAATACGACTTCCTATGCGATGAAGTTGGGTCATGCCTTTTATAATGATGAGAGCAAATACTACGGTAGTAATAAGGTGTTGAAATGCAACGTAAATGATGCAATTTCTGCTGAAGCATTAGAAGACTTTATCTATTGGGGAGCGCTATAAATGACTAAAAAGGTATTGATTATATCGTGGCACTTCCCGCCTTACAAAAGCTCTTCAGCATTCAATTTGTTCAAACGTCTAAAAGATACAGGCTACGAATATGATGTGCTACAAATCAGAAGAGATGATAAGCCAGATAATGAAGCAATGTTTCGCTTCGCCTCTAGTTGCTTCAATCGTTATGAAATTGATATGCCTTCAGAAGACGCTCGTAATGCAGATGCTCGCGACCATTATGTCAATAAAGTTATTGAGCTTTATAATGTATTAAAGCAAAAAAACCATTATTCAGCAATGATTTCACACTCTCATGAAATAGCGTCACATATGGCAGCGATGGCTATTAAAAAAAGTAGCCCTGAATTGCGATGGGTCGCTTCATTCGGAGATCCGATAGCTGCCAACCCATTCAATGACTCTTATCAATTTCCAATGCTGGAAGAAGATAGCCAAACTGAAGCGCAGGTATTACAGCAAGCAGACCGTATTATAGTAACCAACATTTATCAGCAAGACTTAGTAATTGTGACTCAGGCTCAGCAGGTCGATAGAGAAAAGTTTTTTGTTTTACCGCACTGCTTTGATGAGCGCATGTATCCTAGTTTATCTAACCAAGAAAATTATAATAATAGACTAAACAATGTGTTTCGTTTTATGCATGTTGGCATGCTCTACAAATTTAAGCGTACTGCTGAACCTTTTATGCTAGGCGCACAACGTCTATTGCAAAAACATCCTGAGTTACGCGGTTGCTTTACATTAGAGTTTTATGGTGCGAATGATCGTTATATACAAGCTGCTGCTGACTACGGTCTAGTTGATACAGTAAGCTTTAAAGGAACTGTAAGTTATTTAGAAAGTCTAAAAGTAATGAGTGAAGCAGACTGTCTTCTATTGCGTGATGCGGATTTCAGCGATCAAGGTATTAAAGATACCCCTTTTTATCCTGGTAAGTTGGCTGACTATATGGGTGCAAAAAAACCCATTTTAGCAGTGACCATGGCACATGGGTGTGTGCCTGATATGTTAAATGAAATAGGTGGTGCATCATTAACTGAAGATGATATCGATGGTATTACGGATGCTATGTATGATGCTATGCAAGGGTACTTATCTATTAATGTTGATAAGGTAGAGTACTACTCACATATTAATACCGCTAAGTTGGCAAAACAGGCATTAACATTTATACAAGACAAAAAGAAAGTCCTTATCGCCGGTCATGATTTAAAGTTTGCTAAGTTTATTATTGAAGCACTTGAAAGTAGTGATGATTTTGAGGTTTTAATTGATAAATGGGAAAGTCATAGCAAGCATGATGAAAAACAAAGTATCGAGCTTCTTAATCAAGCTGATATTATTTTCTGCGAATGGGGACTGGGTAATCTGGTCTGGTACTCTAATCATAAGAAACAAGGTCAGAAACTCATAACCCGCATTCATGCTCAAGAGTTAAAAACTCGTCACCTGGATCAATGTAACCACGATAATATTGACAACTATATATTCGTATCTCCATACTTTTATGAATTAATGATTGCAGAGTTCGAGCTAGAACGTAAAAAATGCAAAATGGTCTTTAATATGGTGGATACCGAGCTTTTAGATAAGCCTAAACTACCTAATTCTAAGTTTCATTTAGGGATGATAGGTGATGTCCCACAGTCTAAGAGATTAGATAGAGCATTAGATATATTTGAGCAGTTATATCAAAAGGATAAGCGCTACAAGCTATTCATTAAGGGTAAGCGTCCTGAAGAATACCCCTGGATGCACTCCAAAGCTAAAGCTGAAGAGATGGCTTATTATCAACAGCAGTATCAACGAATCAAAGATAATGGTTGGGATAAAAGCGTTGTCTTTGAAGGTCATGGGCCAATAGATGAATGGCTACAGAATATTGGATGGATATTATCGGTAAGTGATAATGAGAGTTTCCATTTGTCAGTAGCTGAAGGTATGGCTAGTGGTGCTGTTCCCGTTATTTTAAAATGGCCGGGAGCTGAAACAATATATCCTGAAGATTGTATTTTTGACTCTGTATCTGAGACAATAAGGTTTATTTATTCTAATTATTCACATGTAAAAACAAATAAAAAGTATGTCTTAAACTTTGATTCTTCAAATATTTCAAATAATATTCTCAATTTTTTTTAGGTTAAAGGGTTCAATATTAATAATTTACGGTTTATATAGAGCAAAATGCTATTTATTTGAATCTTTTCTAGCTTTAAGGGTAATTTATGAATACTGATATTCAAGGAACAGGGTTTTACGTAGCTTCAAGCTTTAGTGAACAAAATAGCTATTATTTTAGCGGAACTATGTTTGATGATAAATCTATTATTATTGGTGAAAGAGGGCTTGGACTATATCTTCAAAACAACGACTTTCCAGACTTATATAGTCCACTTGATGGACGCTTTTCGCTCGTAAAGATTAATACAGAAAATGTATTAGCTAGAACAGATATTTTTGGCCAAGACATTTTATTTTATTACATCAAGAATAATGTATGGGCAATATCCAACTCTTTCATATTATTGTGCAGACATTTAACATTTAATGGCGAACAACTTCAACTTGATCATGATCAAATTGATATATTGAAAGTAAGACATGGTGTTACACAGCAATTAGTTAGTAATGATACTCTCATTCATAGCATTAAAGTACTACCACGCAATAAAGTATTAAAAATCATGAAAGGGAATACAACCTTTAGCCTTTCTGATTTACCTCCTGTATTACAAAATCAAAGTTATATTGATGCTCTAGATCATTTTTTTAAACGGACAATCGACGTCAACTACACATTGATTAATTATTTTGAGGATCGAGTTACAGTTGATATTACCGGCGGTGTCGACTCTCGAGTCGTTCTAGCAACCATCTTAGCGTCAGGTGTTGATTTGTCAAAGATCAATTTTATGTGTGGTAAAGGTGTAGGTGACGATTATAAGGTAGCAACTAAATTAGCTGATAAATATGGTTTCACTATCACCAATAAATCATATATATATGGCCAAGGTAGTCAAGAAGATTTATATGACTTATGGAAGTTAGGAAATTTAGGAGTGTACTTTCCCGTGTACTTTCCATCGTCTTCCCGTCCTCAAACGTTAATTCACTATCATGGAGCTTGTGGTGAGTGTTTTAGAGATTTTTATTTACTACCAGCAAATAAATTTATGGATAATGTTGCAAAAGGGGTAAGCAATCAAAGTAATCTCTATGCTTTGAACCGAAAATTTGGTAAAGCACTTAGTGAAATTGAGGCTCCTGTAAATAAAATAGCATCTATGATTGATTATTATTGGAATTATAGGTCTAGATTTCATGTAGGAAGAAGTACTCATAGAAACTTAAGTGAATACTATGTTACTCCAATGGCATCTATTTATTTAGCAAGAGCTTTTGAAGAACTAAATCAGTTAGAGAAAGAAAAGGGCTCATTAGTTCTAGATCTTTTCCTTAGATGCTATCCTGATGTCTTAGGTATTCCTTTTGACGAAGAAGAAAAGAACTACTCCGAGGCAGATATAAATGAAAGTTTAAAAAGAATTGGAAGTTTAGATAAGAATAAATTTTCTCAAGTACCTTGTAAACTTGAAGTTTTTTATGAGTTAGAACCTAGACAACAAAGAACTGAAAATGATGTTTCAATGTTTGATTTATTGATTTTAGACTTAGAAAAATACTCTAAGACTGTAACTGAATTTAATTTATTTACAACAGAAGAAGTACAATCAGCTATGAATGACTTAAAGAAATCATCATGGAATGCTCGTTTAGGTATAAATGCTTCAAAAATAATTTCAGTAGGTGAGTTACTTTCTTTAAAAAATATCGAATTATAGATAAAAATTGAAATCAGACTGTCGTTAAGATTTTTTATGTTGTTGTCTTTAATAGAGATTCTTTTCTTAAAATTTTGGTAATTCTAATGCGCTATTAGTACTATATGAATATATATTAAGCTATGGATAGGAATGACAGGGTCATGAATACATTAAAAATTGAGGATTTAGAAAGTGTATTTGCAGAAGCAAATATAGAAAAATTTAATAAACTAACACAAGATTTAATCAAAGTACAAAATCGTATCTATTCACAATTGGAAAGTTTATCTTGGTTACAGCGTCGTCTTTTACCTAATACGCAACTTCCTTCACTACGCGGATGGGCAAGCTCTCCTGATGTATTAGTGCGATTGCATACGCATATAATGGAGGCTAAACCTGCAGTAATAGTTGAGTTCGGTAGTGGCGCATCAACTTTAGTAATTGCAGATGCACTCAGTCAAAATGGTACAGGTAAATTATTCTCTATAGAGAATAGTAAATATTATGGTGCACAGACATTATCTCATTTACAGCAAAACCATTTACAAGGCTGGGTAGATCTTCGTATTGGTGAATTAGAGAAATGGGATGCAGAACATATCAATTCTGAAGATGCTGACAAGCCATCAACTTGGTATCCAAAATCTTTAGTAAAAAATATTAAAAATATAGATCTGATATGGGTAGATGGGCCACCCGGTAATACTTGTCTATACAGCCGTTACCCTGCTTTACCTGCGTTATTTGATCAATTATCTAGCCGTATTGAAGTATGGATGGATGATACCGTTAGGCAAGAAGAAAGAGATATTTGTGAGAACTGGGCTAAAAAATATGGCTTTGACGTACATTACTATCCATTAGAAAAAGGCTTAGGAAGACTGACAGTATCTTTGAAAAAATAATCGTAAGTATAAAATAAACTTATAGAAACTGAGGATTAAATATGTTTGATGTAAATATATCTGTAGAAAAAAACAAAGTACTAGGAGAATTTATAGCTGACAGCTATTTTTTTGAACCGTCTAAGTATGATTATGCTTTCTACTTATATAAAGATGATGAAAGAATAGAAACTAAGTGGTACACAGATAATATGAAAGCTGAGTTTCTTATAGAGGACTTTGATGGAGTATTTTATATTAAGGCTTTTGTTAGAGATAAAGCACACGGAGACAAAAGGACATTTGATTCAGACAAAATATCTATCGATAGCTGAATTATAGATAAATATTTTTTAGACTGAATATAGGTTAGTTGTTATTTCTATTTTCTTGATTTTCTAATGTTAAATTTATATTAATTAACTAAGGTTATATGATTTTTATACATAAAAACATATAGTCTTAGCTATTCTATTTAGTAGGTGTAAAAAATGAAATGTCTATTCAATACCTCTAAAGAACCTAGAATAGCTTTAATAAGCGACGAGCTAACCTCTTTCGCATTGGACGAAAGCTCTGTAAAAGTTTTCCAAATTAAAGATAAAAACTGGTTTCAGTTATTTAAAATATTTAAACCAGACTTTATATTAGTCGAATCCGTATGGCGAGGGTATAAGGATGCATGGCGCTATAAGTTGGCCAATTATCCTGATTATCCTGAGCGCAATAACGTCGAACTCCGCAAACTTTTAGAGCTGGCAGATAAGTATAATATTCCTGCTGTATTTTGGAATAAAGAAGACGGTGCACATTTTAACCGTTTTATCGATTCAGCTAGCTTATTCAAGTATGTACTGACTGTTGATTCAAACTGTGTCGAGCGCTACCAAGCGATATTAGGTAATAAAGTAAAAGTAGGGGTGCTACCCTTTGCCGTGCAGCCTAAGTTTCATTATCCCGCCACATCACCACCGCGCTATCGTAAGAGTCTATTTATCGGTAGTTATAGTAAGCATGTCCATAATGCTCGGCGACAATGGCAAGATATGGCATTTAGTGCAGCGTCGCCTTTTGGATTAGATATCATAGATCGTAACTCGGACCGTAAGTCTGATGTCTATCGCTATCCAGACTTACTTAATACTAACGTATATCCTGCGGTCGCTCACAATAAGACTGGTGATATGTATCGTCAGTACTCGCATGCACTTAATGTCAATACTGTGACTGATTCACCGAGTATGTTTTCTCGTCGATTAATTGAGATTATGGCATGTGGTAGATTAGCGATTACTAATCCCAGTTTGGCAGTTAGTACGCGCTTTGAGGGTATGTGTGAAGTTGTCGACAGTAAAGAGCAGGCTGATGAACTATTCGCGCAGTTATCTAAAGGCTATACTAAGCATCAGGAAGAAATGATGCGTTATGCGAGTGCCCATGTGTTAGAAAACTATAACTACGATCAATGGCTGCAGCATATTATAGACTTTCTTGAATTATAGCGTAATACTCACAATGCAACTCTACTTAAGTTTTTAGAAAGCATTAATAAAGTAAGCCTGTTAGCAATGACTAGCAGGCTTTTTTGTGCTCGTCAAAAAACTCATCCTAGCCAATAACCAGCTGCTCCAAACCATCATCAGCCGTTGCTAAATTAGCTACCATTGATAACGCATGTGCCTGTTGGCTAGTAATTTCTCTGTTTGGTGTCGCCGCCGTACCGCCTCGTAACCAATTATCATCGGTATCGCTAACGTTTTGATTATGCTGCTGATTCTGTAAATTATACCAAGCCAAGTCATGATGTAGCGCGACGACATCACCCATGATGAGCAGAGCAGGTGTTGGTAGTTGATTTTGTTCTTGCAATTCAACGATATCGGCAAGCGTACCAGTCAATACTTGCTGATTGGGCATGCTAGCATTAGAGACGATTGCAATTGGGGTGTCGCTACTGCGTCCCGCGTCAATCAAGCCTGTCGTCAAGCGTGGCAGCGAATGCAAACCCATATAAAACACGACGGTCTCGTCGGTATTTAAGAAGCTCTTAAAGTTACTGTTGGGCGCGCCAGCCTTCAAAAATCCCGTGACAAAACGTACTGACTGCGAATGATCACGATGGGTAAGCGGAATGCCCGCATAGCTAGCAGCGGCATTGGCAGCGGTAATACCGGGGACGACTTGATAAGGAACGCCATGCGCACGTAAGCTCTCAATTTCTTCACCGCCGCGCCCAAAGATAAAGGGGTCGCCGCCTTTTAAACGTACCACACGCCGACCTTCTTTTGCACTATTGACCAACAGCTCATTGATACCTAATTGTGCGACGGCATGGTTGCTGCGTTTTTTACCAACAAACACTTTATCAGCATCGCGGCGACATAAATCCAATACTTGCGGTGAGACCAACGCATCATAGTAGACAATGTCAGCCTGCTGCATGAGACGCAGCGCTTTAAAGGTGAGCAGCTCTGGATCACCAGGACCGGCGCCAACGATATAAACTTCGCCTATTGCATTTTGCATGGTTTGTGATGTTGTGGATATATCATCTGCTACATTTTTTTCACTGATAGCAGCCGCTGTGTTATCTAAATCAGCTTGCAGTTGGGCAGCCGCTTCATCTTCATTGCCAGCAAACATCAGCTGACTGACTTGACCTTCAAATGCCTTTTCCCAAAACTGCCTGCGTCCTGTAAGCGTTGGAATTTTGGCTTTAACCTCGCCTCGAAACTCGCCAGCCAGTTTGGCCAATTTGCCATAGCCTTGTGGAATCAAGGTTTCAAGGCGGGCACGCAGCAAACGTGCCAGCACCGGCGCTTTACCGTTGGACGATATGCCAATCACAATGGGATTACGTTCAACAATGGCAGGGAAAATAAAATCGCATAAATGCGGGGTATCAACGACGTTAACAGGAATATTAAGCTCGCTGGCGTCAGCATGAATTTGATGATTCAGCGTTTCATCATCGGTGGCGGCGATGATAACGCGCGCGCCCGTCATATAAGCTTTATTATAGTTTTCATAAATGAGTTCGTGCTTACTATCTGATAATAAGGTCTGTATCTCAGTACTAATACTTGGCGCTAGGACAGTAATACACGTGCCAGCACGGCTCAGCAAATCTGCCTTACGTAGCGCCACATCACCGCCACCGACGATCAGTACTTTGCGGTCTTCTAATTTAAAAAATAATGGAAAGGTGTTCATAGTATCACCAGTTATTCAATCAATATAAAATATGCAACTATTATGAGGTATCACAGGCGTATGCTCACCTAGTGAATTGGCATTAACATATTCGTTTTTGATATGTTAGTGACGATTTTTGCTAGGATGTGGAATAGGTGAAATGTAAAATAGCACATTGAAAAAGCCACAGGCTAATTACAAAGCCTGTGGCTAATATTATATTGGGTTCTTTATTGGCTATAAATATAGTTAACTGGTTGCAAAGAACCTACTCAAACTCACTCAGCATCTTGGTAATGCGCGCATCTTTTTGTTGCCAGATATCCTCTAACCAATCAAACATCATTTTTTTAGTGTCTTCATCACGGTCATAGCCACCATCCATAATGGCGGCAAACAATTCGTCTGGTATCTGTAGGCGAGTCACATCGACGCCCAAACGGCGAATATTACCCTTCCATAAATCATCATAATCAGGCGCGCCGTCTGGATAGACGATGGTGACATCTAAGATAGAATCTAACTCATCCCCTAATGCATTAAGGGCTAACGACAAACCGCCAGCCCGTGGCTTTAATAAGTGCTGATAAGGTGAGCCTTGCTTATCATGTTTTTCTGGGGTAAAACGTGTGCCTTCTAAGTAATTTAGGAGGGCAAAGGGTTTGTTTTTTAATTGACGGCAGGCACGCTTGGCTTCTTCGATATCCTTACCTTTGAGGGCAGGATTTTTGGCAATCGCTTCTTTAGAGTGGCGGCGCATCATTGGGAAGTCTAAAAAGTAAAAGGCTTGACCGATAACGGGAATGTAAATCAAATTAAACTTAGTGAAAAACCGCGTTAAAGGCAGTCTGTCTTGGCTGATATATTGCACAATACTCGTATCAACCCACGATTGATGGTTGCTTATCAGCAGATATTGTTTGTCTTCGCTCAAGTCATCGGGCAAGTTAATGCGCCAGTCTCTATGAGGTAGTGCATGGTCAATCACGGCGTTATTACTGTTAATCCAATACTTAGTAATCGCAATTAAGGCATCATCGGTCAGTTTTGACCCGGTCAATACTTTCGCCGCGCCCATAGTCCAGACCGGCAGACCAACCAACGCACTATTAGCAGTAAGGACGCTAACGCCCGTGAGAAAAGAAGCCGCTTTGCCTACGACTGGCAGCTTATCGTGCAGTTTTTCATAGAATGAATCAATTTTTTTTATTAAAGGCATATCAAATGTCCGTATTGATGAGTGTGGCAAAGCCATGATCGAGCTTGATTATAAAAATGAGCACAAGTAGCCGCAACGACGGGCAACTTCGTCCATAGTTTAGCTTTAAAAGGTTGGCTTAATGTTTAATGTGATGTTACGCCAGCTTTGAAGCCATAGAATACCTTAATGTTATCCGATAAAACGTTAAGAAAACGTTATTTATGCAACTAAAAGGGTAGATATGTGTCAGTTATTAGCTTGTAAAAAAATATCCAACATAGGCTAACATTGATAGTTAAGTGACTATGTTAATCTAACCCAGATACAATCAGATAGAAAAAAATCTTAATTTACAGTATAAAATAACAAGGATGAATATTATGAAATTACAAGACAGGGTAGCCATTATATTTGGCGGCACCTCAGGACTAGGCGAAGCGACTGCAAAAGCATATGCCGATGAAGGTGCAAAGGTAGTCGTCACGGGTCGCGATCAAGAAGACGGCAATCGCATTGTCAAAGACATGACAGATAAAGGTCAAGAGGCTCTCTTTGTGCTTGCTGATGTGACAAAGAAAGCAGAGATTCAAGCGGTGGTCGATAAATCCTTAGAAACTTATGGTCAAATTGACATTTTATATAATGGTGCTGGCATCCATGATGGTTATGATAATGCCGTCGAGTTAGAAGAAGATTTATATGACAAACTGATGGCGATTAATGTTAAAGCACCATATCTCGCCGCAAAAATGGTGATTCCACATTTTATCAAGCAAGGGCGTGGGGCGATTATCAATGTTGGCTCACAAGCGACGCAAATGGCAGGTCCGGGTGGTTCAGCTTATGTGACCTCCAAGCATGCGGTGTTAGGCTTCACTAAGCAGTTGGCATTTGATTTTGGCAGTCAAGGGGTCAAAGTGAATATTCTATCGCCAGGTTTTATCGAGACCCCTATGACCGATGGTATTGATGATGAGCGTTTAAATCGTATCCCAGCCCAGCGCGCCGGCAAGCCCGAAGAGATTGCAGCGCTAGCGGTATTTTTAGCGTCTGATGATTCGAACTATATGCATGGCTCGAACGTCTTTATGGATGGTGGTTGGGTGCTTGGTCGTAAATAACGCTCTAAAAAATCTATAAGCTATCTAAATCGAAAAAGCCCTTTTAAAAATAAAAGGGCTTTTTCGATTTAGATAGCTGTTTATTAAATTAAAAATATTATAACTGTGTATGCAAACCACACTCACGGCTTTCTTCTACTTTAGTTGGATCAAAGTAATCAAACTCATTTGGTAAATTATGCTCTTCAAGATAAACATCCAAATCAGCGTCTGTTTTTTCAAACAATGGAGCGACTTTTAACACGCCGTCTTTTGATAAGCTAAGCACATCAAGTCCTTGGCGGAATTCCGTTTGATCCTTACGAATGGCATTAAACCACACATCTGGCTTTAGCTCATCTAGCGCACGGCGAAATGGCTCAAGCTTTACTTGGTCAGTGAATTCATCATGCTGCGGATTATCGATGCCTGGGATGCCGTTCATGGTCGCGTCACGATACGCTGCCGTTTGCTTAGGGATATAGGTGATGACGTTTAAGTTTAAATCGCGAATAACTTTATTGGCAAATTGATACGTTGCATCGGTGTTATAGCCTGAGTCTACCCACAATACGGTGATATCAGGACGCTGTTTAGCAACTAAGTGCAAAATCGCTGATTCGTAAGGGCGGAAGTTAGTGGTAATGATTGGGTTTTTGGCTTGGTTTAATGCCCAGGCAACGATTTCTTCTGGTGATTTACCTTGCAAGTCTTGGTTGGCTTGGTTGATATCTAAATTTGGGTGTAATTGGCTCATAATATATTCCTTAGTGATAGTTAATAATTTAAATAGCTAGGTAGTTAATAGTGAATTGAATATTTAATAATAAATTAGGCACCTGCAAACATCGGTAAGTCCGCCGCGTTGCGGCCGTCGTAGCTGCTGGCCAGCGCGTTAAAGGCTTGGCTGATATCAGAGATAGACTGCAGGTCATGTGCGCTTATCACAAAGCTGTCTGCACCTGCGCGTAGGAGGTAGGCAATTTGATCACGTCCAAAGTTGCCAGCCATACGAATCTCGCCCTCATAACCGATTTGGCGTAGGGTCTGGGCAAAGCTAAAGCCGCGCCCATCAGTGAAAGCTGGCACATGAATCACAATCAAATCTTGCTGTAATAAAAACTCTGGTATACGAGTCAGTACGTCTGTGTCGCTATTTGATGTCACCCAAACACCAAAACGGCTGGCATGTTGGGTTAATAACTCAAGTACTTGCTGTAATAACCCGCCAGCAATATGGCCTTTAGCATCTAACAAATCGCTAAGCGGCAAGAGTACATCAGGTTTTTCTCGTTTTTGTAATAGCTCAGGCAATGATATATGGGTTAGGCCAATGCCGTCTGGTAGCTCATTGGTAGTAAGGGCCAACCAGTGATCATTTTGACTGATGTTTTCGCCTTGCGCATTTAATACATGATGATTAGCCATAGACCTTCTCCTTAAAGGGTGCGATGCCGATGCGATTGACCAACTCACCAAAGCCTTCTACTTCATTCTCATTGCTGACGCGCTGCTCTAGATAGACGTCTATTATCTTTTGTATCGTCGTTGCTACGTCATCAGATGGAACCGCTCTACCTAGTATCTTGCCGAGTTTGGCGTTATTACTAGAGTTACCGCCAAGGCTGATTTGGTACCAGTATTCGCCTTTTTTATCGACACCAAGGATACCGATATCGCCGGTGTGATGATGCGCACAAGCATTCATGCAGCCAGACATATTGAGGCGAATGTCACCTAAGTCATAAAGGTAGTCGAGATCATCGAACTGTTTTTCGATTTGCTCAGCGATATTGTGAGTCGTGGCATTGGCAAGCGAGCAATAATCCCAACCTGGGCAGACGATCATATCGGTTAGGGTATTGATATTTGGGCGGGCTAAATGTAGCTCGACCAGCTGTTGCCATAGCTCGTACAACTGGTTGGTTTGTACATCAGCGAAGACTAAATTCTGCTGATAAGTACCACGCAACTCACCAAAGCTATGTTTATCTGCTAGGTCGGCGAGGGCGTCCATTTGCGCTTCACTGATATCACCTGAAGGTACGTACTTACCATTAACCAAACCTGCCTTTAACGAAATCACCACGGCGCGATAGCCCGCGATTTTATGTGCCACGGTATTTTGCTGATACCAATTGGCAAAGTCTTTATCGCTATCAAGCGTTTGTTGGAGCTCAGATTGTACTTGTAGTGCATCAAAGCTAAGGTAATCAGGTTCGGTGAAGAAACTACTGGCAGTGGCAAAGTTGGCATCGGTCAATGTCAGTGGCCCATCTTTGGTATGTGCTTCCCATTCCGCATCGACCAATTTAGCAAAGGCAGGACCGCCCATGCTCTCAACCAATATTTTGATACGCGCTTTGAATTTATTGTCACGGCGACCCCGTAAGTTATAAACCCGCAAAATAGCATCTAAATAGCTAAGCAGATGCTGGCGTGGTAAGAACTCATTGATAACCTTGCCAATAACTGGCGTACGTCCAAGACCGCCGCCAACAATAACTTCAAAACCAAGCTCACCTGCTTCATTGGTTTTTAAATGCAGCCCAATATCATGAACTTGCGTCGCTGCGCGGTCATGGGCGGTACCGATAACGGCGATTTTGAATTTGCGCGGTAAAAATGCAAACTCAGGATGAAAGGTTGACCACTGACGAATAATCTCGCAATAAGGACGCGGATCGGCAATCTCTTCTTTATGAATACCAGCATAAGGGTCAGTGGTGGTATTGCGAATACAGTTACCCGACGTTTGGATGGAGTGCATCTGTACTGATGCCAGCTCCGCCAAAATATCTGGTACTTCTTCAAGTTTTGGCCAGTTCAGCTGCATATTGGTACGAGTGGTAAAGTGCCCGTAACCTTTGTCATATTTACGGGTAATCTCCGCTAATTTACGCAATTGGTAGCTGGCAAGTAACCCATAAGGAATGGCGATACGCAACATCGGTGCATAACGTTGGATATAGAGACCGTTCTGCAAACGCAGCGGCAAAAATTGCTCTTCTGGCAGCTCGCCTGCCAAAAACCGTTCGGTTTGGTCGCGGAACTGGGCGACTCGTTCTTCTACCAAGGTTTGGTCAGCGTAATTATATTGATACATGACGTAATCTCAATGTTATTTTAAAACGTAAAAGCTGCGACGAAAATGATTTGCGTGTGTACTTGATCTTATTGCCAGTCGCAAGGTAAACAATTCAGATTCACATCATATAAGCTTGCGTCTATAAACATAAATTCCTTTAAGACATATGTATATCCAAACACAGCATAAATTTTCATAACGAAAGTTAGGTAGCCTATGCTTATACAATTTATCGCTACTTATTTCATCACTAATTATCTATGTTCATCACTATCTATAAAGGTTCTAAATCAATATGACATCACCTATAGCTAATCAAAAATTATCAAAACTTGTTCCGCCGCACGGTAGCAGCGAGCTTAAGCCGTTACTCTTAAAAGGCGATGCGCGCAAGCAAGCGTTGAAGCTTGCTAGCAGCTTGCCGACGATTACGTTAAGCTCACGCGAGCGAGGCGATTTGATTATGTTGGGTATTGGCGGCTTCACTCCGTTAAATGGGTTTATGAACCAAGCAGATTGGCAGGGTGTGGTTGATAACATGCGTCTGCAAAGTGGTGACAATGCCGGCTTGTTTTGGCCGATTCCTATTACTTTATCCGCGCCTAAAGCGACTGCCGACAGCCTAAAGCAAGGTGATAAAGTCGCGTTAGTTGCGAAAGATGGCGAGATTATGGGTGTCTTAACGGTAGAAGAAACCTATACCATTGATAAAGCTCATGAGTGCCAACAAGTATTCACGACCACAGATCCAGAGCATCCTGGTGTTCAGCAAGTCTTGGAGCAAGGTGATGTTAATATCGCAGGTCACGTTGAAGTATTAAGTGAGGGTGAGTTCCCAACCTTATATCCTGAGATTTATAAAACGCCTGCTGAGACACGTGAAATTTTGGATGCCAAAGGTTGGCAAACAGTCGCCGCTTTCCAAACTCGCAATCCAATGCACCGCTCACATGAGTACCTAGCCAAGATTGCTATCGAGATTTGTGATGGCGTATTGATCCATTCATTGTTAGGTGCCTTAAAGCCAGGCGATATCCCTGCGGAAGTGCGCCAAGAAGCGATTAAAACGTTGATTGACAATTACTTTAGACAAGACACGGTTATTCAAGCAGGTTATCCGCTAGATATGCGTTATGCTGGACCACGTGAGGCACTATTACATGCAGTATTCCGTCAAAACTATGGCTGTAGCCATCTGATTGTCGGTCGTGACCATGCCGGTGTCGGTGATTATTATGGCGCTTTTGATGCGCAAACTATCTTTGAATATGTCGGTAAAGACGATCTCATTACTCAGCCATTAAAAATTGGCTGGACGTTTTGGTGTAATGCTTGTAATGCCATGGCTTCGGATAAGACTTGCCCGCATGACGCCTCTGAGCATGTCAAAGTATCAGGGACTAAGTTACGTAAGGCACTATCAGAAGATGAAGAGGTGCCAGAAAACTTTAGCCGCCCTGAAGTACTAGAGATTTTGCGTGATTATTATGCGGGTATCGCTTTTGATGAGCGTGCTGAGGTCAAGTTAGTCGGTGCCTCTGCGGTATAAAAAACTTGAATAACGGCTAAATAAAAAAGGGGTCAGACAATAAATCTGACGCCCTTTTTTTATTTTTCTGAGATGTGCCTGGTTTTTTTCTAATATTTAAATCTTTAATTCAACTCTAGATGTCCTGCTAGCTTCTGATACTCTCCAACAATCGAGCCACCACCCGAACAAAAATAGTTTAATGCATATTTATCTTGGCTATCAATAGTTAGGACATTGTCCTTAAATTGAAAAAAAGCCGTACTGTCATTCACCTTACTTTGAAAAATAACACCATGCGCATCGTCTTGACCCATAAGGGTGGCTTTAGCATCGAATTGGCATGTTGATTTTTTTACATCGCTACGCGCACGCACCTTAATAGCAATCTGCTCATTCCCGTCTGCTTGAACGCTCACCCCAACCCAATCATAGTCTTGCGCGCGTTTGGCATACCCTTCAGAAGCGTAATCTCCGACGACTGCTTGTACCGCTGGCGTGACGGCAGCAATCGGTTGCTTAATGGTTTGGTTGTTCATACTGGGCGTCACATTATTACAGCCACTTAAGGTAAATAAAGCCGCAGAAGTCATTAAAAGTACTGCAAAAAAACGCGGGTAATGAACGTAACGAGGTGGAGACATGATCATTTAGTTACCTTTGATAAAGGAGTGATTAAGAGGGATGGTGGTTGCCTATCTAAGTGAATCACCTGACGGGCATGGGTGTAAGGGATAGTATCGTTTACCTAAAGGCTCGTCTACATACTAAGCAATGCCATAACTTACTCAAAAGTGTCTGCTTATCACTATATCGCAAAAATACTCGGAAAAAACAAGCAGTGTAGAATAACCAACAAACTTACTTATGCCAAGTTAATCACTCGATAAGCGCATTTGTCACTAAGCGTTTGCCTTTCAGGCTGTTAGCATAACTCTCATCATTCATAGAACCGAATCTAAAGGATTGTAGACCCTAATAAGGTTGCCAATGCTTTAAGAAACGCTTCTATCAACATTATCGAGAGCCGTTATGCAAGCAACGAATCAAAGCATTCAAAAAGTATCTAACAAGCTTGAATTTAGTAATGCCGCCTCATTTATTGAGAATAAAAGCAGGCAATCACAGGTTGCTTCTAACCATATTCGTTTCAGTTTTAAGTTGGGCGGTGTGCTAGCCGTTGCCATGCTAATGATAGCCTGTAGTCCTACCGAAGCTACCCAAAACAGTACGAATGATGGCACGAATAGTGGAACAAAAGATAAGCAAAATATCAGCCTGCTTAACGTCTCTTATGATGTATCGCGTGATTTTTATAAAGACTATAACTCGCTATTTACCAATATCTATCAGGGGCAACATCCTGATAGTAAGGTCAGCATTCAGCAATCACACGGCGGCGCTAGTAAACAGGCGCTATCCGTCGCCAATGGTCTACAAGCGGACGTGGTGACCTTAAACCAAGAAAGTGATATGAATATGTTGGTTAAAAAAGGGCTAGTAAAAACGGATTGGCGCGAGGCGTTTCCTGACAATGCCGTTCCTTATAGCACCACCATGATATTGCTGGTGCGTAGTGGCAACCCAAAAAACATCAAAGACTGGGAAGATTTGGCACGTGCGGATGTTGACGTGGTGATGCCCAATCCGAAAACCAGTGGTACGGCGCGCTATGCCTTTTTGGGTGCTTATGGCTCAGGATTGCATAAATTTAAAGAATCGGTCGCTCAGCCACAAAAAACCGATGCCTTTATGAAGAAAATGCTCGCCAACGTCGTGACTTATGACAATGGCGCGCGCGCCGCAACCACCAGCTTTACCCAGCGCGGGCTAGGGGATGTACTGATTACCACTGAAAATGAGGCGCATTTGGTGGCCACTCAGCATGCCAAAGGTCAAGTGGATATTGTTTATCCTAGCTATTCCATCACCATTCATAATCCAGTGGCGATCGTCAGTTCGGTCACTGAGAAAAAAGGCTCGACTGACGCGGCAACCGCTTATCTAAAAGCACTGTGGGACAAGCCCGCGCAAGAGCTGATGGCGCAGATGTATTTGCGCCCGAGCAACAAAGAGGTGCTAGCAGCCCATACAGGCACCTTAAAGGATATTCAAACCTTTGAGCCGGTTGCAGTGTTTGGTGATTGGGACAGTATCATGGAGACGTTCTTTGTCGATGGCGGGCGTTTTGACCAGCTGGCACAGGTTAAGTAACAGGCAGCCCCGACGCCATTTATAAGCAAAAGTCTTTGGGTCAAATACTCGATTTATAAAATATTTAAGGTGACTCATAAATTATGGCATTTAAGCTATTGATAACCTTATCTTTATAAATTCTATATTCCGTTTTGGCAATAACATACGCATATTCATCATTAAACATAATAAGCTTGCGCTGTTAGCATACTTGCATTAACTAACCAATCCCTTTTGAGGCAGCCATGACATCATATACTACAGGTTATAAATATAAAAATAAAACGCTTAGCGCTCTAAGTATCGCCGGTGTGGCGCTCACTTTGGGTATGGCAGGTTGTAGCAATAGCGAAAAAGCTGAGCCAGCAACCAATGCCGAAGGCACGCCAGCCGCTACCGAGGGGCAAGACATTGAACTGTTAAACGTCTCTTACGATGTGGCACGCGATTTTTATAAAGACTACAACCCATTATTCGTTGAGCATTATAAAGCGGAAAACCCAAACAGTAAGATCTTAATCAAACAGTCACATGGTGGTTCAAGTAAGCAAGCCTTATCTGTCGCTAATGGTTTACAAGCCGATGTCGCGACCATGAACCAAGGCTCTGATATTGAGCTGCTTGAGAAAAAGGGCTTGGTCGAGGCGGATTGGCAAAGCAAGTTCCCTGATAACGCCGTACCTTTTACCAGTACCATCGTATTCCTAGTGCGTAAAGACAATCCTAAAGGCATTAACGACTGGCAGGATTTGACCAAAGAAGGCGTTGAGATTGTTATGGCCAATCCAAAAGTGACGGGTAATGGTCGCTATGCTTTCTTAGGCGCTTATGGTTATGGTTTACATGCGTTTAATAAAGATGAAACGCAAGCCAAAAACTATGTGAAAGACATGCTTAAAAACGTCAAAGTCTATGAGAATGGCGGACGTGCAGCGACGACTACCTTCGTTCAGCGCGGTATCGGTGATGTTCTAGTGACCTTTGAAAACGAAGCTAATTTAGCAGCCACTGATTTTGGCTTGGGTAAAGTAGATATTGTTTATCCTAAATACTCTATCAAGTCTGAAAGTCCGGTAGCTGTCGTGAAGACAGTCACAGATAAAAAAGGCACCACCGATGCGGCAAAAGCATATCTTGATTACTTATGGAGCGAGCCTGCCCAGCAATTGGCAGCCAACCTATACTTACGCCCAAGCGTGAAAAGTGTGCTTGATAAAAACAGCGATAAATTGCCACCTATCGATACTTTCCGTCCCAATGACGCGTTTGGTACTTGGGATGAAATCATGGCTACTTACTTCAGCGATGGCGGTGTTTTCGATCAGTTAGCCGTTAATGCACCAAAATAAGCCGCTAGTACGCTGATTGCTCAAACCTTTTATTAACTTGTTATTAAATGTCGTTGAAGCAATTGGGTTTAGAGTAACGTCCAAGCACATAAAGGACATGGCTACCCACGCTGTGTCCTTTATAGCTTACGCAAACCAATAATACATTTCATATCACGTGGCGCTTACGACTAAGAGTTAAGAGCCATCAGTTAGGCAACAGGACATCACTATGAGTGCAACAACTTCTCCTGCCAGCAAACCCGCCAATAAAAAAGGATGGCTGACACGCTTGCGCCAGCGCAATGTGCTACCAGGGTTTGGGTTAAGTATGGGCATCACTGTCTTTAGCTTATCGTTACTGGTGGTGCTACCGTTTGCCATGATGGCCTATACCACCACACAAATGGGCTGGACAGGTTTTTGGGAAACCATCACTCAGCCGCAAGTCACCGCTGCTATCAAACTCAGTTTATGGATGTCGTTTTTGGCGATGCTCACCAATATGGTATTTGGTACGCTAGTCGCTTGGGTGCTCGTGCGCTACGAGTTTTGGGGTAAATCGTTGATTAATGCCTTGGTTGATTTGCCGTTTGCGCTACCGACAGCCGTGACGGGTATCTCATTGGCCACCCTTTATGCACCTAATGGCTTGATTGGTCAGTGGTTCGCCAAGTTTGATATTCAAGTCGCTTTTACGCCATTAGGTATTTGGCTCGCTTTAGTAGTCGTGAGTTTTCCGTTTATCGTCCGTGCGGTACAGCCCGTATTGGCAGAATTGTCCGTTGAATTTGAAGAGGCGGCCGCAGTATTGGGTGCCAATCGTTTTACGACCTTTCGTAAAGTCATTTTACCAGAGCTGTTACCCGCACTGCTCATGGGCGCAGGTATGATGTTTGCCCGTGCCACTGGCGAGTATGGTTCGGTGATTTTTATCGCTGGCAATATTCCGATGCAGTCTGAGATTTTACCGCTCATTATTATCAGCAAGCTTGAGCAGTTTGATGTTCAAGGCGCCTCAGCGGTTGCACTATTTATGCTGCTAATCTCATTTGTCATTTTACTGACCATTAATATCGTACAGTGGAAGCTGTCGCGCCGTGTAGGAGCTCGCTAATGCAAATCTCTAATAGCTATGACTACCAAAGCAACCCAGCAACCAAAGATACGCCATGGGTACGCCGTACTTTTATTACTATCGCGGTGCTATTTATGGTCATCATGTTGGTGGTGCCCCTGCTAGCGGTCTTCTATGAAGCCTTTAAAAACGGCTGGCAATTGTATATAGCGTCGCTAGTCGATCCTGAAGCCTTGCAAGCGATTAAACTCACTTTAATTACTGCCGCCATTGTCTTGCCAATTAATATGGTGATGGGCATCGCGATTGCTTGGCTGGTAACGCGTTATCAGTTTAAAGGTAAGCAACTGGTGACGACGTTGCTTGATTTACCCTTTTCGGTGTCTCCAGTGGTTGCAGGTTTAATGTTTGTGCTGTTATTTGGACTCAACTCTACCATTGGTGGCTGGCTTGAGGGCATGGGTTTTCAGGTAATTTACGCCGTACCAGGGATTATTTTAGCGACGTTATTTGTGACCTTTCCGTTTGTGGCACGTGAGCTGATACCACTGATGCAAACGCAAGGCGATAGCGAGGAGCAAGCGGCACTCACTTTGGGTGCGACGGGTTGGCAGACCTTTTGGCATGTGACGCTACCCAATATTAAATGGGCGCTGCTGTATGGTCTTATTTTGACCAATGCGCGGGCGATGGGTGAGTTTGGGGCAGTGAGCGTGGTATCCGGTCATATTCGCGGAGAAACCAACACCATGCCGCTACTGGTTGAGATTGCCTACAACGATTATAACTTTACCGCCGCTTTTGCTTTATCAAGTTTACTTGCTGGTTTGGCACTCGTGACCCTGCTAATACAACAAGTGATGACTAAGCTACAAGATCGTAAATTTGCCAAGTCCGAGCGCTTGGTCAGTGCGCCTGAGCTGCCGGTTAGCGCCAACTCTGCAAACGCTACAAATGCTAAGAACGCTGATAAAGAGGCAACGTTGGCAGAAAGCACAGGTCGTCTATAAGTAATAGCTTAATAAAGCAGGCATCATAAAACCATCTGCCGCCCGCATTAAGACGTTAAGCCAAAAATATAATAAGAGAACCCATTATGAGCATTGAGATTCGCAACGTTAATAAAAAATTCGGTAATTTTACCGCCTTAGACAACATTAATATCACGGTACCTACTGGTAAGTTAACGACCTTGCTCGGTCCTTCAGGCTGCGGTAAAACCACCTTGCTGCGCATCATTGCCGGTCTAGAATATGCGGACTCTGGGCAAATATTGTTTGATGAATTAGATGTCACTAATACGCCCGTGCAAAAGCGCCATATCGGCTTTATGTTTCAGCATTATGCCTTATTTCGTCACAAAAACATCGCTGATAATGTCGGCTTTGGGCTGACCTTGCTCCCAAAAAATGAGCGTCCAAGTAAGGCGGATATCAATAAGCGCGTTGCTGAGCTGTTAGATTTGGTGCAGCTGCCCCAAGTTGCCAACGCTTACCCGCATCAATTATCAGGTGGTCAGCGTCAGCGTATTGCGCTGGCACGTGCTTTAGCAGTTAAACCAAAGCTATTACTGCTGGATGAGCCGTTTGGGGCGCTAGATGCGAAGGTACGTAAAGAGCTGCGTACTTGGCTAAAGAATATCCACCACGAGCTGGGTATTACCAGCATCATGGTAACCCACGACCAAGAAGAGGCACGGGCGGTATCGGATGAGATTGTGGTAATGAACCATGGTCGCGTTGAGCAAGTCGGTACCTCAGAGGAACTGATTCACCAGCCAGCCAACGCTTTTGTGAGTGATTTCTTAGACTTAGTATGATGTAGACCTAATATAATAAGGCTGAGTGGTGTTACCACATCACTAACGATAGCCGTTGCCGTATTTTAAGATAAAAAAAGACCTATACATTTATAGGTCTTTTTTTATGCGCTGAAGTATTGATTATACCTACCTCTTGCTCTTGGTATCAAACTAAGCAGGTTTAGGCATATTGATATCTTTGGTTGATATCTGCTTATAGGTAATTTCCAAAATATCTTGGCACCATTCTGGCAAATCATCCGCCACTTCATACCACATCCATGTCCCATCACGAACACAGCTTAAGATACCCAGCTTTTTTAAATGATTCAAATGGCGCGAGATAGTCGGCTGCGGTTGGTCAAGTATTTCTACCAACTCACCCACACAGCGTGACTCTTTGTTAAATAAGATTTGGAAAATCTTCAGACGCGTTGGATCAGATAACACTTTAAATAACTCAAGCGGTTGTATCGTAGAATTATTATTTGACATAGAACAATTCCAATATAGGTTTAGTTAATAGGGGGTCAATATAACAGCAGTTAGCTATAAAATCGATTAAAAAATGAGCAAATCTACAGTTCGTCGCCATTTTACTACCTTTGGTACCTTTTAGTTACACACATATTTATATTCAGTTACATGGATTAAGCAAGCGTAATATAGCGATGTAATGATAACAAATATGAATTATGAATCTTTCAAATACTATTGTAAATGGTAATAATTATCGTTATTATAACGAATAACAAGAATGACATCCATGTAGGGGCCTGCACATGTACGTATGTATCTGTAACGACGTCAAAGAAAAACAAATTAAAGCCGCTATTGCCTCAGGTATTGATACGTTAGACGGTCTAAAAGACACGCTTGATGTAGCGACTTGCTGTGGCTGCTGTGAACCTATGGTCAATGATTATCTTGATGAGCATCACGCCAAACTCGATGCTTTGGCTTATGCCGTTTAACCATTGCTTGTAGACCTTGCTATTGATCATAAGTTTTTAGTCCTTTCTTCTAAGCAATATCAGCTTAAAGCACTTTCTGCCCTGCGTTTCTTCCTGTCACTGCCTCATTGTTAGGGCTATAAATCATTACTATCAATGAGGCTGATAAACAGGGCAGAGCGGCCATCGCTCATCTTCTAGCAATCCTTTCTAAGTTTGTCTTATCCGCTTATAAAAAGCTGGCTAATACTTTTTACTTATGCGAGTTAATGACAATTCGCAATCAACGTCTTATTCTTAATTCATATCGTTACAAGTGATATAACGTCTGTATGCTACTATATCTGTCTGAATTTGTAAGACGTTTTGTTGGTTTTAATCTTTACTGATTAGTTTACTAATAGTGCTTTCCATATATGTATTATTGTGAATGTATATACAAATAAATGAAAATACAGGAGTATAGGTGATGATAGGCAGCCCAAAGGTAATTGACTATTTGAATTTTTTATTAGGTGGTGAGCTTGCGGCTCGTGACCAATATTTCATTCATTCTGAGATGTACGCCGAATGGCATTACGGTAAATTGTATGACCGTATCAGCCATGAGATGCAAGATGAAACGCTACATGCCCAAGCGATTATCCGCCGTATTTTGATGTTAAGCGGCACGCCTAAGATGAGCGTCAACGAGATTAAAGTTGGCACAACGGTTCCTGAAATGCTCCAGCTTGATTTGGATTTAGAATATCAAGTACAGCAGCACCTTAAAGACGGCATTGCGCTTTGTGAAGCAGAGCATGACTATGTCACCCGTGAGATGTTGGTTGAGCAGCTTAAAGACACCGAAGAAGATCATGCTCATTGGCTAGAGCAACAATTGCGCCTAATTGACATGATTGGTCTACCCAATTATTTGCAAAGTCAGATGGCGGAAGTCTCTCCTAATATTGTTTAGTATTTTATTCGCTAAGCGCCTTTAACAAGTATTAAAAGTCATCAGTAATAAAATAATCAATACAGGGAGATAAAAATGAAAGGGGATAAAGAGATCATTCGCACACTCAATAAAGTGCTGGGTCAGTCATTAATAGCCATTAATCAATACTTTTTGCATGCCCGTATTGCAAGGCATTGGGGCTTAGAGGCGTTGAACGACTCGCTATATAAGCAATCGATTGCTGAGATGAAGTGGTCAGATGAGCTGATTGCGCGGATTTTGTTATTAGGCGGTCTGCCAAATTTGCAAGAATTGGGTAAAGTTTTGGTCGGTGAAGATGTGCCAGAGATTATCGACTGCAACCTGCGTTTAGAGAAACAGAAATTTGCCATTATCACCGATGCCATTACGTTATGTGAGAGCAAGCGTGACTATGTCTCGCGCCAGTTACTCGTTACCCTCAAAGACGGTAACGAAGAATATCAAGACTGGTTAGAGACGCAAGAGGATTTGATTAAAGACGTAGGCGTTGAAAACTATATCCAATCGCAAATGGACGATGAAAAAGCGCCTTAAAAATAGAAAAAGTAGATCAAACCTGCCAGCACAGATTAAGAAGGTCAGTTAAGACTTATCTTAATCTGTGCTGGCATTTTTATGTTTAACTGTCTTTTTCGATAAAAGCTGCTCGTTTTTCGCTTGTTTTTAATGCAAACAATCAATCCATCAATACAAGCCGCGACCATCTTCAGGTTTAAGGCGTAAAAAGTATAGCCCTGAGAGAATGGTCAAGATACCTAGTATCCAATACGTGGTTTGAAACGCTACCAAGATATCAAGATCAAGTCGCTCACGCAGCAGATTTAATACCGCCGCGCCAAAGGCAATACCAAAACTAATCGCCAATTGCTGATTAACTGCCATCAAACTATTACCGCTACTGGTTTGCGTGCCTTCTAAATCACCGATGGTAATGGTATTCATCGCGCTAAACTGCATCGAATTACAAGCGCCCATGATGGTCAAGATAGGAATGAACCAAATCCAATTTGCGGCATCGTTAAATTGCGCCAAGACAATGATCAGCACACCTATCAAAAAGGTATTGACCACCAAAACCTTACGGTAGGTAAAGCGCTGAATGATTTTACTGACCCAAGGTTTGATACCGATGGCACCAACAGCGATGGGCGCGAGCAGCCAACCTGCTTGCGACGGTGAATATTCAAACACCACTTGTAGCAACAGCGGCAATAAGAAGGGTACGGCGCTGATACCTAAACGCGTGAATAAATTGCCAGTAATACCAATGCGAAAAGTACGAATACTGAATAAGCTCAGCGGAAATAGCGGGGCCAGACGGCGTTTGGCATGCCAAACATAAGCGCCTATCAGCATACTAGCCCCTAATGCGAGCAGTAGACCGTAAAGCCCACGACCTGTCTGTGAGCCAAATTCCACAGCAAGAGTAAAACCACAAGCGGCTGCCGCAAACAATGCAAATCCTGTCCAGTCTAGACGCTTAGTATCTTCAAATAATGCCGGTACCAGTTTTTTGCCCATGATAAAACCAAAAACACCCATCGGTATATTGATTAAGAATATCCAATGCCAACTGGTATATTGCACAATATAACCACCCAATACTGGTCCAACTAGGGGCGCGATTAACGCTGGTATTACCGCGAAGTTCATGACTGTCAAAAGCTTATTGCGTGGATAAGACTTGACCAATATCAAACGCGCGACAGGGGTCATCATCGCGCCACCAATGCCTTGTACGACGCGCGAACCAATCAAGAAATCTAACGTTGGTGAGGCGGCACACAATAGCGAGCCAATACAAAATATGATAATGGCGTATAAGAATACGCGCCGTGTGCCATATTTGTCCGCTAAAAACCCACTAATAGGAATAAAGATTGCCAAGGTCAGCGCGTAGCTGATGACGGCCCATTGCATTTTTAACGGTGATTCACCGAGAGCTTGCGCCATCTGCGGCAGAGAGGTATTTAAGATGGTGGCATCTAAAATTTGCATAAATAACGCCACCGCTAGCACATAGGGTAGGTATTTATCTTGGGTTGGGGTTAGGGTTACCATATTGACATCACCATATCTTAAGACCATTTTTGCTAAGAGCGGTTTTCTAAAAGTGTCTTTTTAAGAGTGCTTAAAAAAGCCGATTACAGCGTCTAAAAAGACGCTAAGTTGTGCGTAGTATAAAAACAACTGTCTTTGAGTTAAAGAGTAGCAAAGTAACGATATGCGCCTAGTTCTTATAAAATTACCTTTAAGCCAATTAGCCGCTCTTAAAAAACAGGTTACAAGACAGGGCTTTAATCAAAGCTTTAATCTTCGCTATAGTAGGTGGCTATCTAGTAAAAACCGATAAAGCAGAACGGTTTTAATAGGAAGTTTTTTGCAGAAACATAAGTGGAAATATAGCTAGCAAAGACTTCAGTTATTAAAGAGCACTCAAACAACAAATAATAAAACGACAAAAAAGCAGGTAATCTTATGAGTAATGACAATAATCAATCAAACAAGACCAGCGCATATACCCCACCTAAAGTATGGACCCAAGATAAAGAAAATGGCGGCAAGTTCGCCACTATCAATAGACCAACGGCTGGTGCTCGCCATGAGCAGAAACTGCCTGTTGGTGATGCGCCTTTACAGCTGTATTCATTGAATACACCCAATGGCGTTAAAGTAAATATTTTGTTAGAAGAGCTTGCCGAGCTCAATATTAAAGGCGCTGAGTACGATGCCTATGAAATCGATATCTCTGAGGGCGATCAGTTTGGTTCAGGATTTGTGGCTATCAACCCCAACTCTAAAATCCCTGCGCTGGTTGACTATGCTGCTGACACTGAAGACGGTGAGCCTATTGCGCTTTTTGAGTCGGGTGCTATCTTGTTATATTTAGCCGAAAAGTTTGGTAAGTTTGTGCCGCCTGCTGATGGCTCGCAAAACAAAGCGCGGGCAGAGTGTCTATCTTGGCTCATGTGGCAGATGGGCAGTGCGCCTTTCTTAGGTGGTGGCTTTGGGCATTTTTACGCCTATGCCCCTGAGCCGATGGAATATCCTATCAACCGCTATGCCATGGAGGTCAAACGCCAGCTTGATGTCTTGGATACTCATCTCAAACACCATGAGTATATGTGTGGCAATGACGAGTCTGACTATAATATTGCCGATATGATTATCTGGGCATGGTATGGTCAATTAGTCCTGGGCAAGCTTTATGATGCTGCCGAGTTCTTACAAGTAGATGATTATAATCATGTAAAGCGTTGGGCGCAAAAAATTGCCGCCCGCCCAGCCGTTAAACGCGCCGTAGATTTAGAGCTTAAGCCTATTGTTTAAGCATTTATTTTAAACCGTTCGCTTAAGCGACTGTTGACCGCCGTGCGTTCAGTTAGATATCGCATAACCCTCATTGACGGTAGCGCTGAGTAGATATCAGCACATACACTCTAATAAAAAAGGTTAATAAGTGGTTTGCTTATTAACCTTTTGCTTGCTATATTCCACACTATATATTCTTTAATGTAAATATATTCATTTATATATTGAATTGGGTGTACTTCCATATTTACATAATGGTACATTAGTATAACAGATAGAAACATTGATACGTTAAGATAGCAGCCACCGCTTTAATGAGCAGGTGGTGATTTTTATTCTATTAATGAGTAATGATTATGAAGGATAATAATAACACTCAGCGTGCATTATTACTCTTAACGAGTGATTTGAATGTTGATTATGGTGATACTACGAGTAATGCCAATTATCAGCGTCATCAAAAATCTAATCTATTAACAGATAACGCTCATATCAAAATAAATTCTATAAAAACAAAAAAGATACCTTTATTAATGACAAAGAAAATTTTATTACCTATATTTGCAGCCATTAGCACGGCTTTATTTAGCTCAGCAGCGCTGGCTAGCACGCCTGTTAGTTTTAACAGCCAAGACTGGGAAGTGGCTTGCGATAATACCCGTACTTGCCGGTTGGCAGGTTACCAAGCAGAGAATAATAGCGACTTACCGGTGTCTGTATTATTGGTGCGCCGAGCAGGTACCAATGCGACAGTCGAAGGCAAGGTTAAACTGGGCGGTGCTAAAGAAAGCTCAGCTAAGGCATTAATGCAGCTCGGCAATCGCCATCGCATATCATTATTTATCAACGACAGAGATTACGGGGAAACCAAGCCTTATTCGGTGGCTGCCGGTCATGCTGAGCTGACCTCAACACAAGTGAGCGCGTTACTTGGCGCATTGACTGAGTCAAGCAAGATTGAGCTGGTGATTCGCAATACGCGTTGGCAACTATCAGATAAAGGTGCCAGCGCTGTCATGCTTAAAGCCGATGAAGCACAGGGCCGAGTAGGGACGCCAAGTGCCTTTATTCTTACCGATGGTACAAGCAAATCTAATAGCACTGTCTTGACACCACGAGCGGCACCCTCCTTAAGATTGGTAACGCCCAATCCTAAAGCCATCTCTAGCAATAATAAAACATTTGTCATGCGTGCATCTCAGCTATCAGAAATGATGAAAAGCACCATGAAGGATGTGAATACGGATTGCCCAAACTTAGCGGATAAATCACCTTGGCGTATCAGCCGCCTTAATAGCAAGCAGCTGCTCGCACAGCATGATTGCTGGACCGGCGCATATAACACCGGCATGGGGGTTTGGGTACTCAATGACACTAAGCCTCATCAACCGACCTTAGTGACGACGAGTGCAACCGATTATAGCAATGGCAAATTAACGTCGGTACAAAAGGGCCGCGGGATGGGCGATTGCTTATCTAGGACTGACTGGGTATGGACAGGCAAAGCATTTGAAAAAAGCCACGAAAGCACCACAGGCATGTGCCGTTTGATAGAGGCGGGCGGTGCGTGGCAGTTACCCACCTATGTGACTGAAGTTAAATTAGGCAAATAGCAGCATAGCCAAATAACTTAGATAGGTAGTAAGTGCCCGATTAGAAGCATTGTATTAGCGGTGAGTGGCTAATAACAAAGCCTTGTTCAATGATTGGTTGAAAAATAGCTACCTATATTTTTTTATTGTGTTATACTACGTCCCCACGTTAGCATAGACTAGCGTGAATTATGAGATTGATAACATCGCCTGCGATTTTGGGTCTAGGATGACCATAAGTAATTGTTGCCGATGATTTTGTGTACTTAAATAACCCTTCATATAAATATTGAAAAACACGTTATTTTTGACTCATATCTTATCTACTAACCCTGTATGGGATAGATTGGTTGTTACCTGACTTTATCTGCTTTGGACAAAGCATAGATAATGCGCTGTTAGCAAACAAGGATGAGACACTCGGCACTACCACCAAAATACGTCAGACAGCACGAACGCCTTTATAACATTGACAAGCTTTATAAGCTTGGCTTTTGATTGTTAAGCCTTTTTAGGGTAAAACAATTAATTCATAAACGCATCGTGGTGAACGGTTATCAGTGGTATGCATCAAGCTTGCTGAATTTACAGCAGCTTATACTTACCAAGGATTACTATGACTGACATCTTATCTGCTATCGCCGCTGAAAACGGCATCATCGAAAGCACTGATACCCCAAACACAACTGCAAATACCGATACTAATAATCAAGCGGCTACTACTGACGCTGCTGAAGAAAATAAAATCACTTTTGCTGAACTTAATATTGCTAAGCCAATTTTAACCGCGCTTGATCGCAGTGGCTATACCCATCCAACACCTATTCAAGAACAAGCCATTCCTTTTGCTCTAGCAGGTCGCGACTTATTGTTGTCAGCGCAAACCGGTAGTGGTAAAACAGCGGCATTCGTTATCCCTGTACTTGACCGTTTAAGCCGTGCCACTAGCTTTGACAAATTAACCAAAGCTCTTATCCTAACGCCAACGCGTGAACTTGCTCAGCAAGTACATGACAGTGTGCGTACGTATTCTAAAGATATGCGCGGTTTGTTCTGTGTGCCATTAGTAGGCGGCGCACCTTACAATGGTCAGATTACGGCTTTGAAAAAAGGCGTTCAAGTGATTGTTGCGACTCCTGGTCGTTTACTTGACCATATCAATGCCGGTCGCGTTGATTTATCAAGCCTTGAAATATTGGTACTTGACGAAGCTGACCGTATGCTAGACATGGGTTTTGCTGACGATATTAACGATATCTTAAAAGCGGCTCCTGACAATCGTCAAACCATTATGTGTTCTGCAACTTGGGATGGTCCTGTTGGCAAAATTGCTGCTAGCTTCACCAAAAACCCTGAGCGCGTTTCAATCAAAGTTGAATCAGCACATATCGAAGAAAAAGTGTATTACTGTGACGATTTTGATCATAAAAACCGTTTGCTTGACAAAATTGTTTGCGATAAAGATATGGAACAAGTCATCATCTTTGCTGCGACCAAACGTAGTACTGAAAAGTTAGCCAAATCTCTACAAGAGCAAGGCCATAAAGCCAGCTTCTTACATGGTGATTTGCCACAAAGCAAGCGTAACCGTATCGTTCAAGACTTGCGTAATGGTAAATGTAAAATCTTAGTAGCGACTGACGTTGCTGCTCGTGGTCTTGACGTGCCAGCACTATCGCACGTAATTAACTATGACTTGCCACGTCAAACAGAAGACTACGTGCATCGTATCGGTCGTTGTGGTCGTGCCGGTCGTACGGGTATTGCTATCAGCTTATGTAGCATGGATGATCGTCCACAACTAAACGCTATCAACCGTTATTTAGATCGCAAAATGGAAGTATCGGTCATCGAAGGTATGGAGCCTAAGAAGACTTATGTACCTAGCGAAAACAAAGGTAATGGTCGTGGTCGTGGTCGCGGACGCTCAAGTGGCGGCGGTAACGGTCAAGGCCGTGGTCGCTCAAGCGGTGGCTATCAAGGCAATCCTGCTAATGCTCGTGGTCGTTCAAGCGACAGCGCACCAACTGGTCAACGCGCTAGCAATGACAGCGGTTATCAAGGTAAGCCACGTGATTCATCTGGCAAACCAAATGAGCGTTCAGGTGGCAAGCCGTATCAAGGCAAGCGCACTGGTGCTCCTAGCCGTGGTGATAGCACTGGCGTTCCACGCGGTGAGCGTGCTGCAACGGGTCGTGGTCGTCCAAGTGGCAGCCAAGGTCGCCCAGCTGGTCGTGCTGACAGCCGTGGTCAAGGTCGTTCAAGCGGTGGCAACCGTAGTAACAACTCGTAATATCGTTATCGTGACTGCTTAATAATGGTATTTTATCAAATGCTGTTAGTCTAGCCAGTTAACCTAACATTAAAAGCCAGATACTTGTTATCTGGCTTTTTTGTGCGTCATGGTTTTATAGTAAGGCTTATCTATGCGTATGATAAAAGGTCGGGAATAGCTGATCGTTGCTTGCGCGTCTTTTTCGCCTTGTCTATACTGACAAGCTTTTATTCATCATGTGCTGCGGAGCCATCTGATGCCCGACCTCTCTTATTTAGCAATTGACAGTCTGCCATTAGCATTTGGCATCATCATGGCCATTATCGGCTTGGTTTTTTATACCCAAGGGCTACCCGGTAAGTTTTGGCGCCGCTTTTATGCGGTATTGCCGGGTATTGTGCTGTGCTGCTTTATCCCAGCAACGTTAAACAGTCTAGGTGTTTTCGCTGATGGCATCGGCTCACAGATTTATGGCTTTACCGCTACCTATCTGTTGCCCGCCAGTTTGCTACTAATGACCTTATCGATGGATGTCCCTAAAATCTTAGGCTTAGGTTGGAAAGCCATTGCGATGTTTTTTGCTGCCAGTATCGCTATCATCATTAGTGGTCCAATCAGTTTAGGTATCGCTAAGTGGATATCGCCTGAGATGTTTACCGACGATACCCTATGGCGCGGATTTTCAGCGGTCGCGGGTAGTTGGATTGGCGGCGCCGCCAACCAAGCGGCGATGAAAGAACTGTTTGGCGTCAGCGATGATTTATTTGGCATGATGATCTTGGTCGATACCACTAATGCGTCGTTATGGCTGCTAGCTATCTTGGTCATGGCCAAGCACAGCGCTAAGATAGATAAGTTTTTACGGGCGGATAGCAGTAGTATTGATAAAGTGATTGCCGCGGTCGAAAGCTATGAGCGTGACCATGCGCGTCCAGCGACCTTAAATGATTTGATGGTGATGTTTGGCTTGTGTTTTGCCATGGTTGGGGTGGCACATTTTGTGGGTGGGCAAATTGCAGGTTTCTTTGCACCTTATAGTTGGGCCGTACAATACAGCTTTGCCAGCGCATTCTTTTGGATGGTGGTGATTATTACTATCATAGGTGTCATATTCTCTTTCACCAAAATTCGCCGTCTTGACCATGTTGGTGCCTCCAAATTCGGTACGGTATTTATCTTTATATTGATTGCTGCTATCGGTATGCAAATCAATCTCGCGGGTATTGTGTCACAGTGGCGATTGCTATTAATTGGTCTATTATGGATGAGTATTCACGTCGTGATTATTTTTGTGGTCGCTCGAATGATTCGTGCGCCGTTTTTCTTTTTAGCGGTTGGCTCCAACGCAAATACCGGCGGCGCGTCATCGGCACCTATTGTCGCCACAGCATTTCACCCATCGCTCGCGCCAGTTGGGGTGTTCTTGGGTATTTTAGGCTATGCGGTAGGCACCTTTGGCGGTTATATCAGTACGCAGATGATGCGGCTAGTAGTAGGCTAGTAATTGACACAGACAATAATGGTTTAATAAGCAGCGCAGTGATATCTCCGCTGCTTTTTTATGTCTGTCATTTACTATTTAATAGGGCATACCCTTATCAATAAACTTTTTAATCATATGGACAGCTTTACAGCACCCAACTGACATTTTTAGCCGTTTTATTGATAACCAATTATTGTAATTTTTACTACGATTGTGCACGCACAGTCAAAAACTATGCACGCACAGTCAATCTATTTTGCCAAAACCTCGCTATAGTGAAAAAGCTTGATCATTAGGATAGATGATAAGCCAGATAAAGCGCGTGATGAATGGTAAGGATAAATGGTCATATAGACCGGCATATTCTTTTATTTCTCCTATATAAACGCGCTTCTTCTGACCCAAATTTCTCGACAAGGAGTCTTTTATGAGCAACGCTCACCCCTCTATAGATCCTATTACCTTGTCTGTCGTACGTGGTGCCCTAGAAACGGCGCAGCGTGAGATGACAACCACCTTAGAAAAAACCGCCCGTTCGAGTGTCTTTAACTTAGCCCATGACTACAGTAATGCGCTGTTTGATCATTTGCCTGAGATGATTTTGCAAGGGCAAGATATTCCCATTCATTTAGGGTCGCTCATGCCAGCCATGAAAGCCGTCGCCGAATATTACGGTGATGACATTCATGAGGGTGATGTGATTTATCATAACGACCCTGTAATGATGGGTAGCCATATCTTAGATTGCTGTATGTATAAGCCGGTATTTTATAAAGGTGAGCTGGTCTTTTGGACGGTCTGTAAAGGTCATGTCACTGATATCGGAGGCCCTGTACCCGCAGGCTATAACCCTGACGCCAAAGAGATATATGCTGAAGGTTTACGCATTCCGCCTATTAAGATTTGGGAGAAAGGCGTTAGACGTCGTGATGTCATTAACCTCATACACAGTAATATGCGCTCACGCCGTAATCAAGAAGGCGATCTCAATGCTCAGTATGGGGCGTGTGCCGTCGGTGAGCGCAACATGATTGCGCTGCTAGATAAATACGGTGTTGAAACGGTGCGCGGTGCGATTGAAGAGTTAAAGAACATGGCCGACCACCATATGCGCTCATTAATCTCCTCTATCCCAGATGGCGATTATCATGGCGAGGCAGTATTAGAAGACTCGGGTCATGGCTTGGGCGATATGACCATCAGTGCAGATATCGTCATTAAAGACAGTGATGTACATATTAAAATCACCAGTCCACCGCAAGTTCCTTATTTCATCAACTCTTATGCCGGTAACTCGATGTCAGGGGTATTGCTTGGGCTGATGATGTTTGCTCAAGTAGAGCCGCCGTATAACGAAGGCTTATATCGCTGTGTTAGCGTTGATTTGGGTGAGCATGGCACCTTATGTAATGCCAAAGAACCTGCGCCGCATGTTAACTGTACGACCACGCCAATGGAAACTTTAACCGATGCAGTACGTATGGCATTTGAAGCGGCGGCACCTGAGCGTGTTACCGCGTCTTGGGGGCATTCATCAGGGATTAATATTGCTGGTATCGATCCAAAGACTGGCGAGCAATACGTCACCATGATTTTGGCGTCTATTATTTCAGGGGCCGGCGCCACGCAGCAAATGGATGGCTGGCATGCTTGTGGGCCATTGAGCTGCTTTGGGGCGCTAAGCTCGGGGGATATTGAGCTATTGGAATATCAGTATCCTATCTTAATTCATAAGTATGGTTTGGCAGAAGACAGTGGCGGCGCTGGCGAGTACCGCGGCGGCTGTGGTACGGTTTGGGAAGTTGAGCCATTAGACCATACTATGACGGTTATTGCCTTTGGCGAAGGTCGTCAGCATCCCACCATGGGTGCAGGCGGTGCTGAGCAAATCTCACCCGAGCTTAAGGTTGGGCGTCTAGAGATACTGCATAAAGACGGGCAAACGGACTTATATAGAAAAAATACCGTTACTGAAATCACGCCGGGTGAACGTGCGCGTAATACCAATCCGGGTGGCGGTGGCTATGGCAGCTCATTTGATCGCGATATTAAAGCGGTCATCAAGGATGTACAAGAAAGGATTATCTCAATCTCTGCGGCAAAGATTGAATATGGTGTGGTGATTGACCCAGAAACCTTGACGCTCAATGAAGCCGAGACTGAGTACTTGCGCCGTCAGATAACCGCATAAAAAACACATTGAACTTTCATGATTGAGTTAAGGATGACTTATGAACAACGATTTTCGTATTGGCGTTGATGCTGGCGGGACTTTTACAGATTTTGTCTTGGCAGAAAAAACAGGTGACATTCATCTATTTAAAGCACCATCGACCCCAGAGGATGGCACCTTAGCCATTGCCAATGGTCTACAGCAAATTGCCAACAAGTTTAACCGTCCTATTGAGGACATCATTCAAGCCTGCGACTTGTGTATTAATGGTACAACAGTCGCACTGAATGCCCTGATTCAGATGACAGGCGTGAAAGTGGGCTTGCTATGTACCAAAGGGCATGAAGACAGTATTGAGATACGCTTAGGGCACAAAGAAGAAGGACACCGCTATGATGCCAGTTACCCGCCAGCGCCGCAGATTGCCACGCGTGACCGCCGCTTTCCCATCCGTGGGCGTATCTTAGCAGACGGTACCGAACACGAGCCGCTAAATGAGCAAGATATCCTCGATGCGATTAAAGTGTTAAAACAGCAAGACGTGCAAGCGGTTGCCATCTCTTTTGTGTGGTCTATTCGCAATACCCAGCACGAACAGCGGGCCAAAGCACTCATCGAGCAGCATATGCCGGGGGTGTTTGTCTGCTGCGGTAGTGAAGTATATCCGCAGATTAAGGAATATACGCGTACCTCAACAACACTGGTTAATGCGTATTTAAGCCCCGTTATGGCGTCTTATGTGCATAAGATTGATGATTACTTTAAAGCGCTAGGGGCTGAGCAGCCGGTCCGTTACTTTCAATCAAATGGCGGACTTGCTGTCGGTAACATCATGCGAGAAAGAGCGGTTAATGCCATCAATTCAGGACCAGCATCAGCACCGCAAGCGGGTTTATATATTGCTAGCGCCTTTGGTATTGATAACATCATCACCGTTGATATGGGCGGTACGTCTTTTGACATCACTATGGCCAAATCTGGCCGAACCAGCCTAAACCGTGATATTGATTTCTTACGCAATCGTATTGGCGTGCCGATGATACATGTCGAAACGTTGGGTGCAGGCGGCGGCTCTATTGGTCATGTGAACAATTTTGGTATGTTGGAGGTCGGTCCACAAAGTGCTGGCGCGACACCGGGGCCTGCCTCTTATGGTAAAGGTGGTGAGTTGCCAACCGTTACTGATGCCAATTTAGTGTTAGGATACTTAGAGCCTAATGCCGTGTTAGGTGGCTGTGTCACTTTAGATAAAGACAAAGCTCAGCAAGCGGTACAAAAGTATATCGCCGACCCACTAAAAATTGACTTGGCGCATGCAGCTTTTGGTATCAGCGCCATCGTCAACCAAAATATGGCAAACGGCATTCGCCGTATTACCATCGAAAAAGGATATGATCCTCGCGACTTTGCATTAATCTGTGCCGGTGGTGCAGCTGGCATGCATATTGTTGATTTGGCAGAAGAAATGGGTATTAGTACTATTTTAATACCAAAGATTGCTTCTTGTCTCTGCGCCTTTGGCCAAATCATCTCTGATATTAAATATAACTATTTGGCCACGCAAATGATGCTTATTGCGCCAGATTCAGAGCTACAGTCGCTCAATGCCACCTTGCATGAGCTAGAAAGCCTAGGAGTGCAAAAACTGCTAGAAGATGGCTTTGCAGAAGACGATATTATCATCGAGCGTACAATGGAGATGCGCTACGTAGGGCAGGTGCATGAATGTAATGTGCTGATACCCAATGGCAAACTTGATGCCGCCAGTATTCAAACGATCTTAGAAGCCTTCCATCATCGTCATAAAGAGCTCTATACTTATGATGAGCGTGACAATAAGGTGGAGCTGGTTAATATCGAAGTCGCTGTCATCGGTAAAATCAGTAAGCCTAAGCTACCAGAGCTTGCTAAGCAACAAGGTGATATCAGTCAGGCACAAGTCGGCAGCCGTGAGATGATATTAGATCAAGGCTACGAATGGATTGATACGCCTATTTATAATGGTGAAGAGTTTGGGGCAGGGGCGTTGATTGAAGGGCCTGCGCTTATTCAAGAACCGACCACCACGATTGTGATTAAAAAAGGCTGGCAAGCAGAGCTGCATGAAACGGGCACTTATAAGCTGATCAAAGCGGCTTAGCTTGCAGTTTTTATCGTTCTAGCTTTATAACCTTTCCATCAGGCATTGAACCCTCGTTTAATGCCTGATGTTTGTTTTAGGTATCGTATTAGACATCATAGTAGTTATACGTTTATGATATAAAAATAAACGCTTAGCGTCCGATAAGGCGCTTATAAGCAGCTATTACCGCTCATTTTTTATTCATAGAGTATTCAAGGATGAATGCAGGTCACGATACAGATAAGACAAATGGCACAGCAAAAAGCGATAGTCTCATGGACATTGTAGGGGAGAGTTCTATTTCAAATTCGGCAGTACCATTCCCACTATTAACACCACTTCCGCCAATATCTTCAACGCCTCCTATAAGCACGGCACAAACATTAGATGCGTTTGATTGGAAGCGCACCATCAACGACACCTATTTTGATCTCAATGTGAGCTTTCGCCAGCCAAGTCAATTTTCTGGTTACTTGCAACATGCTAAGCTTTTGGATATCGGGGTATCGCATTATCATGCCAATACCGTACATTATAAACGCACTTTAGTAAGCAGCAACCATTATAGTGACGGCATTAATGCCAATAATAGCGATGACAGTATTTTAATCACCTTTCCTGTGACCGGCAGCGTTCGTTTTGCGCAAGAAAACCGCCAATTAATCTCAAGCCCGGGTCAGTTTTTTATTGAGCTATCAAACTTACCTTACGAGTTTTATCATCTGCAAGAAGTATCGTTATATGTGATTAAGGTGCCTTTAGTGTTATTAACCCCGCAGATGGGCACCATAGAGCGGCAGTTTGCCCGTAGTCTGTCCATTGATGAAGGCGCAGGTAGGCTGCTAGTTTTTCAAATCAGACAGATATTAGAGCTGATTCAGCAGCATCGATTGGCGGCTTTAGAGGTTAAAATCCTAGAGCAGCAGCTGCTTAATCTTATTGTATTAACATTGAGTGCTCCGAAAGAAGTGATGATGAGTAATAGCTCATCTATACAGTCGGTCCATCTAAAGCGCATCGAGCATTACGTCTATTTGCACCTAGAAAACCCTGCCTTGACTCCAGCGCTGGTCGCTGCTGCTTGTCATATATCCGTCAGATACTTGCATAAGCTGTTTGCCAACTTGCCCTATAGTTTTTCAGAATGGGTAAAAGAATTGCGCTTAAAGCAGGCCAATCATATTTTAAAAACCAAAAGCTACGTGACTATCGATGAAGTGGCGCATAGAGTCGGTTATGGCGATCAAGGTTACTTTTCACGTATTTATAAGCAGCATTTCGGCTATACGCCGCGAGATACCCCAAGCACAGGGTAGTCATTGTTATGTACTCTGTCATGCAGTCGCTGTATGATTTGCTTATTAAGAATAATAACCACAGCGCAGGCATTTATTGGGATTAGGATTGGGTGAACTGAGATGATCAATGCTATCAATGATGACATGGCAAAAGTAGAAATTTATGAAAGCGCTGATGGAAAGGCGCAGGTAGACGTACGCTTTGAGCAAGAGACTGTTTGGCTGTCACAAGCACAAATGACCGAGCTGTTTGGTCGTGACCAGTCAGTTATTTCGCGTCATATTGCCAATGCCATCAATGATGAAGAAATCGCTGAAAAAAGCAATATGCAAAAAATGCATATTGCAAATTCTGATCGCCCTGTGACTTTTTATGACTTAGATGTGGTTATCTCAGTGGGGTATCGCATCAAATCTCCCCAAGGTGTGCAGTTTAGACGCTGGGCTACTCAGCGCTTACGAGAATACTTAGTTCAAGGCTATACGCTCAATCAAGAGCGCTTTGATAAAAACTCAAGCGAGCTACAACAAGCGTTAAATTTAATTAGAAAAACCGCGCAAAGTCCCGAGCTTAAAACTGATGAAGGACGCGGCTTGGTTGAGATTATCAGCCGTTACACACAAACATTCTTATGGTTACAGCGCTATGATGAAGGTTTACTTGATAACCCTGCAGGGCAAGAGGGCGGTATCTTACCGAGTCCGACTGAAGCTATGGCAGCACTAACGGATTTAAAAGCGCAGCTTATAGATAGAGGTGAGGCGACTGAGCTATTTGCTAAGCCTCGCGGTGATGGTTTGGACAGCGTGCTAGGTACTTTAGAGCAGACGGTGTTTGGTGAGCCTGCATACCCAACCATTGAGAGTAAAGCGGCGCATCTGCTGTACTTTATGGTCAAAAACCATCCCTTTACCGATGGCAATAAACGCAGCGGCGCTTTTTTGTTTGTGGATTTTCTGCATCGTAATAATCGACTGCTCAATGATAAAGGTGACATGGTTATTAATAACACGGGGCTTGCCGCATTAACCTTATTGGTCGCTGAATCTGACCCCAACCAAAAAGAAACCTTGATTAAGTTGATTATGAATATGCTGTCTTTAGAGAGTTAATAAGTAGGTTTATCATCCGTGCCACGTAATACTCATAACGCTAATAATAAAAAGCACAGTCTAACGACAAAAAATTAAAGGAAATTCAATATGTTTAGCATGATAAAAGACTGGCGCGATCAGCGTATCTTGGATAACAGCGAATTTACCCATGCTGATTGGATGCAAGCCGCTAAGCGTATTGTGATACTTGATAGGCTAAACGAGAATGAGCTAACACGCCTGTTTGAGCTGGCGACGTTGTTTTTGGCTAACAAGTCAATTACTGGGGCGCAGGGTTTCGAGATTACCAATGCGGTTAGGCAGTCTATTGCCTTGCAAGCTTGCCTGCCTATCTTAAATCTAAGCCTTGAATGGTATGCTGGCTGGTCAGCCATTATTATTTATCCAGGTTCCTATAAGAGCGAAACCACCACCGTAGATGAGTTGGGTATCGTCCACGAAGGTAGCCAACACCGCAGCGGCGAAGCGTGGTTACGCGGTCCTGTCATTCTGTCGTGGAAAGATGCCAAACACTCAGGCGAGCGCGACGGTCATAACGTGGTCATTCATGAGTTTGTGCATAAGCTCGATATGTTAAATGGTCGCGCCAATGGTTTTCCGCCGCTGCAAACCGATATGGATCCTGCGCGCTGGACTGAGATTATGACGCGAGACTTTGAGGATTTTCAAACCCATCATAAATCAGGTCTTGATCGTTACGGTGCAACCAATCCAGCGGAGTTTTTTGCGGTACTCAGTGAAGTGTTTTTTGAGACGCCGCAAAAGCTGGTCGACGCTTACCCTGACATTTACGAGATTATGGTGAAGTTTTTTCGCCAAACGCCGCTTTAATAAAAATCATCAGTATTAAGTATCTATAGCAAATAAAAATATATATAGGTGAAAAAAGCAATAAAAAGGGCAGTGTATGGATTCAATAACACCGCCCTGTGCTAGTTTTTATGGCTATAAACTCATGTTTTTATGGATAAAAAGGCTTTAAACCGTCCATTGGTCATTGATGATAGCCACTAAATAACGTTTGCCTTGATAGTCATCAAATACTAAGCGCATGCCACGCCAATCCATACCGTCATACTCGTCCGTACCCTTATAATAAAAATCAACCACGTCTGATTTTGGGTAAACATCCTTCACGTTATTAATCATATTACCTCTAGACTCAAAATCATTAGTTTTTATGCGAGCATCGTTAAACTTTTTAGCATCAACCCAAGTCGCCAAATACGTCGGTAGCGGCGTGACCAATAACTCCCCAGTACCATCCAAATCACCCCAAGTAAAGCGGATTTTGGACTGTTGTAGGTATTGGGCGAATTGTTCACGGCTAAAGACCTTATCGGTCTCAGGTCGCACATACGCATACATCGAAAAACGAACGCCGCGAGTTGGGTGGATATCATTGGTGATGCGAGCAAAGTCATTAGTCGCCAACGCACGCTGAATACGCAACGCTTGCTGTCTGAGCGTTTGCTGGCTGGTGTCAGAGATGACGGGCGCTGAGGTATTACCATTTTGCTGATTGGGTATTCTGACATTAGAATCAGCAGAAGATGAGCAGCCAGTCGCAACAAGTAGGGAGGCAAAGCACGCAGCTGTTATTAATTTATAAAACCCTGACTGAGAAATATCAAAACGAGATGACGGCATCATAAGAATATCCTTATCGTAGCTTATTGAAATTAGAGCGGCATTAGACCTGAGACCTGAGACCTGAATAAATACTGAGTTAAATGGGCGTTTGCTCATCAATAGTACTCATAACTCATCAAAGTTCATAATGGTGCTGTGTAAATGCTGATTCTGGTTACAAACCTCATTAACACAATTATGTCGTAAAACGATATTTTATATATGTTTTAATGAATATAGCACATATAACGTCATATTCATGGAGGACACCATGCAAAAAACAATGTTTTCTATCATGATGTTACTCATAGGATTTCCTGCCATGTCTGCTACCGCCAATCTAACAGAGGCACTACAGACGGCTTTTGCCATGAAAGTCACGACCATCGCTAATATGTATCAGCAGGATGTAAATAATCAAGGTCAAGATTATCCGGTCGTATTGCAGCAGTATGGCAGTCAGGAGCTGCAGGCTGCTATGCAGCTTGAGCAAGATTACTTTGATAGAAAACAAGCGTCATGTCATATTGGTTATGACGTGTTATGGAGTTCTCAAGATCCTGACTATGGACAAGATAAGGAGTTTTCAGTGACCACCAGAGGGCTGGTCCAAGTCAGCTTAGCACAAGGCAATAATGTGTATTATGAGTTGTCGTGTGATGATTCTGCCTGCAAAGTGGTAGACGTCATCTTAGATGAAGATGGCACATCGTTACGAGAGCATTTGCTTAAGCATTGTCGTTAATTGGAATCTGATACCAATATTTTTGAATGAACTCTAATAGAAATGAAGACGAAGATTTGCAAATGGCACTCGATAAAATATATTGCACTCAGCTCTTAAGACCGTTGGTTTGTTTTCGCATAATGTATATTATGTTAAATAGACTGTTTAAAGTCATTGATAATAAAGGTTTAGACTGTTAAGTTTCTACTGCGATTATTGACACTTAGCCGGGCTGCTTATTCGGCTAACTTATATGCTTCTGAAATATCTTCTTCTCGATATAATATATTTTTAGCCTCTACTCCAAATTCCTCTTGGTTAATATCTTGCTGAATTGTCGTGTCAGGACGATGGTTTGTTTGTATTGCTAGTAAGTGTCCTCTGTTTTCTTCTGAGTCACGGAATAATGTATTCTGCGCCTCTTGTTTAAAATCACTCTCACTAAGTGACATTTTAACTGCCATAGTATCTACTTGCCTATAAGCATTTTGCGTTTCATTTGGAGTCTCAATAGACTTAGGAATGAAGTTAGGCTTGGTTGCTGCTACTGCTATTTTTATTTGATTGGCAGAAACTGTATTTTCAGAAATTGCTGTACTATTAGTCTCTAGTGATATCTGAGATTTTTTTGAGAGTAAATGATTAGAGGCAAACACGGCAAGCAAGAAAGCAGCACAAAAGATACTAATGACGCTGAGAAATTTGGCGTTATGAAGCGACCTACCCTTGGTTGGTTTAGCAGTGTTAGTAGAGAATGAAGGTGTTGGTTCTTTTGCACGTTTTTGCGTGGTTTGCTGCATATAGCGCTCATAAGGCCTGCGCATACGGTTTCGACCCTCGACATTCAAGATAACATCATTACTGCTATCGCTAGGCAGCTCTGTAGCAGTAGCAGGATTCATGTCGTTGGTTGAGATGCTCATAGGTAAATACCGTATCAATATATGTGATTAGCGGTATATAGCCGCATGTTTATATGATGATACGTAACCTTTAATGTGATGCAATGGTTTTTGGTATGAGCGCTAGGATTACCGGATAAACGGTATCAAGATACTGGTTTTATGCCTTGAAATCTCTTAATCGTTGGTCTCACGAAACAACGTACTTTGTGACTCTTGTCTAAAGTCCTCGTATGTAATGGCAGGCTCAGAGGCTGATTCATTTTCTGAATCATTGGTCGTGAGCGCTTTAGGCTGACCATCGGCTACTTGTATGTTCTTGGCAGTATTTTTTTTATCAGTGCTTGGTACACTGGTTTCAGAATCTACGGTTGGTTGATTGCTAGCATTAGGTGTATTATCTGCTGCATTTACTTTATTGCTACCATTACTAGTATCCGAATCAGTGGCAGGCGGTGTTGTTGACAGAAAACCGGTAAAGATAAGCGTCAATACTATCGCAGCAATCAATAATGAGCCAACAATCATCCCGATGATGAGCGGTTTTTTGCTACTTGCCAGCTTAATATCTTTTGACGGCACTAGCTCAGTTGGGCGTTGTGTGGCTAAATCGTCGATATCAGGGTTTTCATAATGGTAATGATCATCATTACCTAAAGAGGCTGTCTCTCTTGCGATATTGTCATTATGGTTGTCTGAATAGTCGTCATCTGATTCAGTATTTGATGGTTTATCTAGATTGAAACCTGCTGCATGACTTGTAGCCAAATCCTCATTCTCATCGGAGAAATCTAAGTTAACGCCCGTGCTTGTGGTGTTTTTCCCCTTGAGACTTGTCTCTTGCTGTAGCTCATCTTGCTGGCTTGCAAATAGTTCCAACTCTGCGGCGCTCAAAGGTTCGTAGGATGACAGCTTATCAGCATTTTTTAGCGGTTTTAATGGCGCCAGCCAGCCCTCGCCATTAGTTTGTTCGCGATTGCCGTCACTATCAGCACTATCCACATTTTCGACACGCGTGATAAAGCGCTCATAAATGTTATCTTTACGCGAACGTCTTCGTGGCTTAGCATTAGCAATTTTCGCTAAGTTTGCCTCTAAATCCGCACTTTGGTTACTTTTTTTATCGCTCATGAAGTGATACCAGAAAAGTTAATGCCACGAAAAATAAATGATTGCTACAATGAGGGTAAAAATGGCTTGTTTTCACGCTTGGTCTGTATGGCTAATTTACATAAATTGTTTGCTAAATTGTAACACTATCGTTACCACACAATATAGTGCGTCGCATCCCCTCCTTCAAGTATAATTTACGCTTGTTTCTCCTATTCATAGAAAATAGCCACAATATTAGGTTAAATAAGCGTCATAGACAGATGAGCATGAAAATATGGATTTAAAACAGCTCAATGCTTTTATTGCTATCGCTGATTGCAAAAGCTTTAGCGCGGCTGCCACCAAAACAGGCTTGTCACAGCCTACGCTTAGCCGTTTATTAAAGCAGCTTGAAACCGATATGGGAGTGGAGTTGGTTGATCGTTATCATAGACCGCTACATCTGACAGAAGCGGGTGTATTCTTTTACGATAAAATCAGTACGATACTGACAGAGATTGACACCGTCACCAGTATGACCCAACGCTTGTCAGCGCCCAGTGCCGCCTTAAATATTGGTTTTGTGCCATCAGTGCTGTATGGCTTACTACCTGAGGTCATCGCTAAGCTAAAACAGTCTAACCCTGATATTGAGGTCAATTTAAAGGACATCAGCTCCTATCAGCAAATTGAAGCCTTAAAAACGGGCGAAATTGACGTTGGCTTTGGTCGCTTTGCTCATCAAGACCCATGGATTCAGCAAATATTGTTGCGTCATGAGCGTTATTTGGTAGCGCTTCCTAAAGCGCATGCGCTCGCCCATATCACTGAACAACGCTTGATTGACTTGGCAAATAATCGCTTGATTTTATATCATCAAACCCACCTGCCTATATCGACGACAGCCCAACCTATTAAGAACACTATTAATAATATGGCTACTGCTAATAATCAAAGCGGCAGCCGACATAATGAGTCGTCTAACGAGCAGCCATCTTTTGAGCCGGTGACCGAACCTTTACTGCATCTGTTTGCCCAATATGGCATCTCTCCATTTATGACCACCACCGTGAGTGATTTACAAGTGGCGCTCGGCTTGGTTGCCGCTGGCGAAGGCATTACTTTGGTACCTGCCAGCCTAAAAACAGTGCGTACCGAGCAAATAGTCTATCGACGCCTGCTGCATGAAAATGCCACTTCTCCTATCTACTTACATAGTCTCAAAGACTTTGTCCATCCTAAAATCCCCGACTTGCTGAGCGCGATTTATCAGGTCTATGAGCGCCGTGGTATTACTTATCGGCAGCAAAGTTTTATATCACAACGCTAAACTGCGTCAAATGGGCAGATATCGGTGGCGTATTGTGTTATAAAGAACCGGCAAAAAATACGCAGTGCTAACCCTTGATATTCATCACTTATTATGCTAACTATCAAGAATAGGCATGCAAACTATTAGTAATAATAATTAGAATAATCCTTATCCTGTCCAGCAGCATTATGCTAAAGTCGATTCAAGATGAATCGTTTTATATTTAGGTTCTTATAAAACGTTTTTCTCACGCTCATTGGCAAGCTGACACAGGTAAGTGATAATTTGCCGTTTTAACCATTTCGAGGTATTCATGACCACACAACCACTCAATAACCCGAGTATCACTGACGATGACGACGCCGTTGCCGTTATTCCGCAGCAAGAAGGATTTAGCTGGCGAATTTTCGGTCCCGGTATTTTAATGGCGACTGCTGCTATTGGCGGCTCACATCTAATCTCGTCTACGCAGGCAGGTGCACTATACGGCTGGCAGCTAGCGATTATGATTATTCTAGCCAACGTCTTCAAATACCCTTTCTTCCGCTTTGGTACTGATTACGTCTATGATACTGGCGAGAGTCTAATTGCAGGCTATGCCAAACGCTCAAAAGCCTATCTATGGGTTTATTTTATTCTATCCATTTTATCGGCGGTGATTAGTACTGGGGCCGTGACATTACTTGCTGCCGTAATATTGGGCTTTATGCTGCCAGCTTCTGTAGGATTATCAAGCATTACCTTAGCTATCATCATCGTTGCTGTATGTTGGTTTTTTCTGATTGCTGGCCATTATAAGTTGCTTGATGGTGTGACTAAGTGGATTATGATTGCGCTCGTATCCGCAACCGTGTTAGCCGTGATGATTGCTGCTGGCAAGCCGACGGTGATGGTTGCTGATTTTGTCCCAGCATCTCCTTGGAATTTAGCGACTTTGGGTTTCATTGTGGCATTGATGGGTTGGATGCCAGCACCACTTGAGTTCGCTGCCATCACCTCGATGTGGACATCAGCCAAGAGAAAGGCTGACAACACAACGCATCGTCAGGGTTTGTTGGATTTTAATGTTGGTTTCTTAGTCTCTGCTATTTTAGCGCTGTTTTTCTTAGCGTTAGGTGTTTTCGTACAATACGGCTCTGGTCAAGAGATTCAGACTGCAGGTGTCGCTTATATCGATCAGCTTATCAATATGTATACCGCCACTATCGGTGAATGGTCAAGACTACTCGTCGCCTTCGTCGCCTTTATGTGCATGTTTGGCACCACCATTACCTGTGCGGATGGTTACGGGCGTGCCAATGCTGAATGCTGGCGTTTGATTAAAGGTGAAGACGAGATTAATAAGAAACAAATCGCCTTTTGGACCACTTATGCTATCGGTGGCGGACTGGTGATTATTAGTTTCTTTGCCGGACAGTTAGGCGCTATGCTGAAGTTCGCCATGATATCAGCATTTATATCCGCACCTATCTTTGGTTGGTTAAACTACTCGCTCGTGAAAAACCATAAAAAACTATCAGCCGGTATGAATGCCTATTCAATCGCAAGTCTTGTATTTTTAGGTGGTTTTACCTTGTTATTCCTAGCCAATCTTGCTGGTATCCTTGGTTAGTGCGGGTTAATTTTGATTAAAATCTCGTTATAAAACCTTTTATCATAAAAGCCCTTTTAGCTCAGCTATCAGGGCTTTTTATTGCTGAGTGCTATGGTCAGCCTTAACAAAGCCAAAATAGACTAAAACAGAGTGATTTGTAACTAAATGTAAATAATAATATGGCGAAGATTTTATAACTTGAACTATATGAATAGTAATCTCAGCAAATCTCTATAAAATGGATATCACTATTCATAATATGAATTAATTAATAAAAATTAATAGATTTATTAATTTTTATTAATTAATAACAGTAAAACACCGCTTTGCAGTCATGGATAATTGGGTATAATCAAGCACAACAATCTCATCCTTCTTCATCATATCGATAAGATTATCCCTCCACGTAAGGACTACGACATGACCTCATCAGCTGGCGCTCGCTTTCGCAGTGCAATGAAACAAAAAAACGATAATAACCAACCACTACAGATTGCCGGTGCGATTAATGCTTATACGGCTATGATGGCAACCCAAGTCGGTCATCAAGCTTTGTACCTCTCTGGTGCGGGCGTAGCAAACGCTTCATTTGGTCTGCCTGATTTGGGTATGACAAGCCTTGATAACGTCTTAGAAGATGCGCGCCGTATTACCGATGCGGTGGATACGCCGTTATTGGTCGATATCGACACCGGTTTTGGTGGTGCATTTAATATCGCTCAAACGATTAAGAAAATGGAAAAAGCCGGCGTTGCAGCTGTGCATATCGAAGACCAAGTGGCGCAAAAACGCTGTGGCCATCGCCCAAATAAAGAAATCGTTAGCATCTCAGAGATGGTTGATCGCTTAAAAGCAGCGCTTGATGCCAAGACGCATAAAGACTTTGTGGTGATGGCGCGTACGGACGCCCTATCTGTAGAAGGTCTTGATGCGGCTGTTGAACGTGCCGTTGCCTTTCAAGAAGCAGGCGCCGATATGATTTTTGCCGAAGCATTGACCGATATCGAGATGTACCGTAAGTTTACCGATGTATTGGATATTCCAGTCCTCGCAAATATGACTGAGTTTGGTCAAACTGATTTATACACCACCGAGCAGTTATATGCGGTTGGGGTTAATATGGTACTTTATCCATTATCCGCCTTCCGTGCGATGAACAAAGCGGCATTAAACGTTTATCAGCATCTGCTTGATGATGGCACACAAGAAAAAGTCGTCGATACCATGCAAACGCGTATGGAGCTTTATGACTTCTTAAACTATCATGAGTTTGAGCAAACGCTAGATAAACTATTTGCCGATAGTAAGTAAGGACGGACAATCAATAATCATGCAAGTAAGTCATCAGCAAAATCATCGATATTTAATTTTACTGATGACTGTTTAATTATCGTTTAACCATTACTAGTATTTCACCCCAAAAGCTACCAACAAAAGGAATTTATCATGGCAGCACAAAAAGAACTTTCAGGTGCAGGTCTACGCGGTCAAGTCGCAGGCAAGACGGCTTTATCTACCGTTGGCAAATCAGGCTCTGGTCTGACTTATCGCGGTTATGACGTATCAGAACTTGCTGAAAAATGTATTTTTGAAGAAGTGGCTTACTTATTGTTATATGGCAACTTGCCAACCCAAAGCGAGCTTGATGCTTATCAGACCAAATTAAAAAGCTTACGTGGTTTGCCACAGCCATTAAAAGAAGTGCTTGAACGTATACCTGCTGCAGCGCACCCAATGGACGTGTTACGTACCGGTTGCTCAATGCTCGGTAACTTAGAAACTGAAATGAGCTTTGATGAGGAAAACGACCAAGCAGATCGTATGCTGGCGGCATTCCCATCAATCATTAACTATTGGTATCGCTTTAGCCACGACAATGTGCGTATTGAAACAGAAACGGATGACGACACGATTGGTGGTCACTTCTTGCATCTGCTTAAAGGTGAAAAGCCAAACGAGCTCCATACCAAGGTCATGAACGTTTCTCTTATCCTCTACGCTGAGCATGAGTTTAACGCCTCAACCTTTACCGCGCGCGTTTGTGCCTCTACCCTATCTGATATCCATTCTTGTATTACTGGTGCGATTGGCTCATTGCGCGGTCACTTGCATGGCGGCGCAAATGAAGCGGCGATGGATATGATTGAAGGCTTTAGCTCACCTGACGAAGCCGAAAAAGAGATGATGGCGATGCTGGCGCGTAAAGACAAAATCATGGGCTTTGGTCATGCTATCTATAGTGAATCAGACCCACGCAACGTCGTCATTAAAGGCTGGGCTGAAAAGCTCGCTGCTGACGTTGGTGATGAGGTGTTATACCCAGTATCAGTACGCTGTGAAGAAGTGATGTGGCGCGAGAAAAAACTGTTCTGTAATGCTGATTTTTTCCATGCTTCAGCCTATCACTTTATGGGTATCCCAACCAAACTGTTCACGCCAATCTTTGTTTGCTCGCGTCTAACTGGTTGGGCAGCACATGTGTTTGAGCAACGCGCTAACAACCGTATCATTCGCCCAAGTGCGGAATACACCGGTGAAGAATTGCGCCCAGTACCAGAGATAAGTGCGCGTTAATCTATATAGGCTATATAGATTAACTATCTGGCATAAGTCCTTATGCCAGATAAACCGTACGTTAGTATAGAGAATTTAGCGGTTAAGTCAGCTATGTTGACTGGCTTAACCGCTAAACCTTCTTATGAGTTTAGACTGACTTTTACTCTAGTAAAACCCTGTTTTTTTAGTAAAGCTAAGTTTTTCGCGTTTAATAATAAGTGCTAGGTAGCGCATAGATAATGCTTTGCTAAAAGAACCGCCCTTTTATAAAAAATTATCAACAATCCTTTTATAAATAGCCCTCATTGCAACCAGCCAATAGCCAAAGGTGACTTATGGACAACGCCCTCGTACAACCGATGAATGAACAATTCAAAAAGCCATTACCTGGCACAGATTTGTATTACTTTGATACCCGCGAAGCGATTGAAAGCATTGAAGCGGGTGCCTATGACAAACTACCGTTCTGCTCAAAAGTATTGTGTGAAAACTTGGTACGCCGTTGCCCTCCAGAAGACTTAACGGCGGCGTTAGAACAGCATATCTATGGTAAACAAGATTTAGATTTTCCTTGGTACCCTGCCCGTGTCGTTTGTCATGATATTTTAGGTCAGACGGCGTTTGTTGATTTAGCAGGTCTACGTGATGCCATCGCTGAGCAAGGCGGTGACCCATCAAAAGTCAATCCAATCGTGCCAACGCAATTAATTGTTGACCATTCATTGGCCGTTGAACATGCCGGCTTTGAAGAAAATGCCTTTGAGAAAAACCGCGCCATTGAAGAGCGTCGTAACGATGACCGCTTCCACTTTATTAACTGGTGTCAGTATGCCTTTGATAACGTCAACGTCGTACCGCCTGGTAACGGCATCATGCACCAAATTAACTTAGAAAAAATGTCGCCGGTTGTGCAAGTGGTTAAAAACAAAGCCGGTGAAGAAGTTGCCTTTGCTGATACCTTGGTCGGTACAGACAGCCATACGCCTATGGTTGATGCTTTGGGTGTTATCTCAATCGGTGTTGGTGGCTTAGAAGCTGAAAGCGTGATGTTGGGTAACCCATCATACATGCGCCTACCGGATTACGTTGGTGTTAAGCTAACGGGTAAACTGCAAAAAGGCATTACTGGCACCGATTTAGTGCTCGCGATGACTGAGTTCTTACGTGATGCCGGCGTAGTCTCTACCTATATTGAATTCTTCGGTGAAGGTGCGCGCCAACTGAGCGTTGGTGACCGTGCTTCTATCTCCAATATGACGCCTGAATATGGCGCGACGGCGGCAATGTTCTATATCGATGAACAAACCATCGACTATTTACGTCTCACTGGCCGTTCTGAGGCTCAAATCAAATTGGTTGAGCAGTATGCCAAGCAAACTGGTCTATGGGCTGATGGCATGGAAAATGCGGTTTATGACCGTGTGCTTGAGTTTGACTTGTCTGCAGTCGTCCGTAATATGGCAGGCCCTTCACGTCCGCATGCTCGCGTATCCACCACGGATTTAGTCGCTAAGGGCATCGCCCACGCTCCTGAAGATAAATTACCAGAACCAAAAGATGGTCTGATGCCAGATGGTGCGGTGATTATTGCCGCGATTACCAGCTGTACTAATACTTCTAATCCACGCAATATGGTTGCAGCAGGCTTAGTTGCGCGTAATGCTAATAAGAAAGGTTTGTTACGCAAGCCTTGGGTAAAATCGTCTTTAGCACCCACAATATTAGGTTAAATAAGCGTCATAGACAGATGAGCATGAAAATATGGATTTAAAACAGCTCAATGCTTTTATTGCTATCGCTGATTGCAAAAGCTTTAGCGCGGCTGCCACCAAAACAGGCTTGTCACAGCCTACGCTTAGCCGTTTATTAAAGCAGCTTGAAACCGATATGGGAGTGGAGTTGGTTGATCGTTATCATAGACCGCTACATCTGACAGAAGCGGGTGTATTCTTTTACGATAAAATCAGTACGATACTGACAGAGATTGACACCGTCACCAGTATGACCCAACGCTTGTCAGCGCCCAGTGCCGCCTTAAATATTGGTTTTGTGCCATCAGTGCTGTATGGCTTACTACCTGAGGTCATCGCTAAGCTAAAACAGTCTAACCCTGATATTGAGGTCAATTTAAAGGACATCAGCTCCTATCAGCAAATTGAAGCCTTAAAAACGGGCGAAATTGACGTTGGCTTTGGTCGCTTTGCTCATCAAGACCCATGGATTCAGCAAATATTGTTGCGTCATGAGCGTTATTTGGTAGCGCTTCCTAAAGCGCATGCGCTCGCCCATATCACTGAACAACGCTTGATTGACTTGGCAAATAATCGCTTGATTTTATATCATCAAACCCACCTGCCTATATCGACGACAGCCCAACCTATTAAGAACACTATTAATAATATGGCTACTGCTAATAATCAAAGCGGCAGCCGACATAATGAGTCGTCTAACGAGCAGCCATCTTTTGAGCCGGTGACCGAACCTTTACTGCATCTGTTTGCCCAATATGGCATCTCTCCATTTATGACCACCACCGTGAGTGATTTACAAGTGGCGCTCGGCTTGGTTGCCGCTGGCGAAGGCATTACGTTGGTACCTGCCAGCCTAAAAACAGTGCGTACCGAGCAAATAGTCTATCGACGCCTGCTGCATGAAAATGCCACTTCTCCTATCTACTTACATAGTCTCAAAGACTTTGTCCATCCTAAAATCCCCGACTTGCTGAGCGCGATTTATCAGGTCTATGAGCGCCGTGGTATTACTTATCGGCAGCAAAGTTTTATATCACAACGCTAAACTGCGTCAAATGGGCAGATATCGGTGGCGTATTGTGTTATAAAGAACCGGCAAAAAATACGCAGTGCTAACCCTTGATATTCATCACTTATTATGCTAACTATCAAGAATAGGCATGCAAACTATTAGTAATAATAATTAGAATAATCCTTATCCTGTCCAGCAGCATTATGCTAAAGTCGATTCAAGATGAATCGTTTTATATTTAGGTTCTTATAAAACGTTTTTCTCACGCTCATTGGCAAGCTGACACAGGTAAGTGATAATTTGCCGTTTTAACCATTTCGAGGTATTCATGACCACACAACCACTCAATAACCCGAGTATCACTGACGATGACGACGCCGTTGCCGTTATTCCGCAGCAAGAAGGATTTAGCTGGCGAATTTTCGGTCCCGGTATTTTAATGGCGACTGCTGCTATTGGCGGCTCACATCTAATCTCGTCTACGCAGGCAGGTGCACTATACGGCTGGCAGCTAGCGATTATGATTATTCTAGCCAACGTCTTCAAATACCCTTTCTTCCGCTTTGGTACTGATTACGTCTATGATACTGGCGAGAGTCTAATTGCAGGCTATGCCAAACGCTCAAAAGCCTATCTATGGGTTTATTTTATTCTATCCATTTTATCGGCGGTGATTAGTACTGGGGCCGTGACATTACTTGCTGCCGTAATATTGGGCTTTATGCTGCCAGCTTCTGTAGGATTATCAAGCATTACCTTAGCTATCATCATCGTTGCTGTATGTTGGTTTTTTCTGATTGCTGGCCATTATAAGTTGCTTGATGGTGTGACTAAGTGGATTATGATTGCGCTCGTATCCGCAACCGTGTTAGCCGTGATGATTGCTGCTGGCAAGCCGACGGTGATGGTTGCTGATTTTGTCCCAGCATCTCCTTGGAATTTAGCGACTTTGGGTTTCATTGTGGCATTGATGGGTTGGATGCCAGCACCACTTGAGTTCGCTGCCATCACCTCGATGTGGACATCAGCCAAGAGAAAGGCTGACAACACAACGCATCGTCAGGGTTTGTTGGATTTTAATGTTGGTTTCTTAGTCTCTGCTATTTTAGCGCTGTTTTTCTTAGCGTTAGGTGTTTTCGTACAATACGGCTCTGGTCAAGAGATTCAGACTGCAGGTGTCGCTTATATCGATCAGCTTATCAATATGTATACCGCCACTATCGGTGAATGGTCAAGACTACTCGTCGCCTTCGTCGCCTTTATGTGCATGTTTGGCACCACCATTACCTGTGCGGATGGTTACGGGCGTGCCAATGCTGAATGCTGGCGTTTGATTAAAGGTGAAGACGAGATTAATAAGAAACAAATCGCCTTTTGGACCACTTATGCTATCGGTGGCGGACTGGTGATTATTAGTTTCTTTGCCGGACAGTTAGGCGCTATGCTGAAGTTCGCCATGATATCAGCATTTATATCCGCACCTATCTTTGGTTGGTTAAACTACTCGCTCGTGAAAAACCATAAAAAACTATCAGCCGGTATGAATGCCTATTCAATCGCAAGTCTTGTATTTTTAGGTGGTTTTACCTTGTTATTCCTAGCCAATCTTGCTGGTATCCTTGGTTAGTGCGGGTTAATTTTGATTAAAATCTCGTTATAAAACCTTTTATCATAAAAGCCCTTTTAGCTCAGCTATCAGGGCTTTTTATTGCTGAGTGCTATGGTCAGCCTTAACAAAGCCAAAATAGACTAAAACAGAGTGATTTGTAACTAAATGTAAATAATAATATGGCGAAGATTTTATAACTTGAACTATATGAATAGTAATCTCAGCAAATCTCTATAAAATGGATATCACTATTCATAATATGAATTAATTAATAAAAATTAATAGATTTATTAATTTTTATTAATTAATAACAGTAAAACACCGCTTTGCAGTCATGGATAATTGGGTATAATCAAGCACAACAATCTCATCCTTCTTCATCATATCGATAAGATTATCCCTCCACGTAAGGACTACGACATGACCTCATCAGCTGGCGCTCGCTTTCGCAGTGCAATGAAACAAAAAAACGATAATAACCAACCACTACAGATTGCCGGTGCGATTAATGCTTATACGGCTATGATGGCAACCCAAGTCGGTCATCAAGCTTTGTACCTCTCTGGTGCGGGCGTAGCAAACGCTTCATTTGGTCTGCCTGATTTGGGTATGACAAGCCTTGATAACGTCTTAGAAGATGCGCGCCGTATTACCGATGCGGTGGATACGCCGTTATTGGTCGATATCGACACCGGTTTTGGTGGTGCATTTAATATCGCTCAAACGATTAAGAAAATGGAAAAAGCCGGCGTTGCAGCTGTGCATATCGAAGACCAAGTGGCGCAAAAACGCTGTGGCCATCGCCCAAATAAAGAAATCGTTAGCATCTCAGAGATGGTTGATCGCTTAAAAGCAGCGCTTGATGCCAAGACGCATAAAGACTTTGTGGTGATGGCGCGTACGGACGCCCTATCTGTAGAAGGTCTTGATGCGGCTGTTGAACGTGCCGTTGCCTTTCAAGAAGCAGGCGCCGATATGATTTTTGCCGAAGCATTGACCGATATCGAGATGTACCGTAAGTTTACCGATGTATTGGATATTCCAGTCCTCGCAAATATGACTGAGTTTGGTCAAACTGATTTATACACCACCGAGCAGTTATATGCGGTTGGGGTTAATATGGTACTTTATCCATTATCCGCCTTCCGTGCGATGAACAAAGCGGCATTAAACGTTTATCAGCATCTGCTTGATGATGGCACACAAGAAAAAGTCGTCGATACCATGCAAACGCGTATGGAGCTTTATGACTTCTTAAACTATCATGAGTTTGAGCAAACGCTAGATAAACTATTTGCCGATAGTAAGTAAGGACGGACAATCAATAATCATGCAAGTAAGTCATCAGCAAAATCATCGATATTTAATTTTACTGATGACTGTTTAATTATCGTTTAACCATTACTAGTATTTCACCCCAAAAGCTACCAACAAAAGGAATTTATCATGGCAGCACAAAAAGAACTTTCAGGTGCAGGTCTACGCGGTCAAGTCGCAGGCAAGACGGCTTTATCTACCGTTGGCAAATCAGGCTCTGGTCTGACTTATCGCGGTTATGACGTATCAGAACTTGCTGAAAAATGTATTTTTGAAGAAGTGGCTTACTTATTGTTATATGGCAACTTGCCAACCCAAAGCGAGCTTGATGCTTATCAGACCAAATTAAAAAGCTTACGTGGTTTGCCACAGCCATTAAAAGAAGTGCTTGAACGTATACCTGCTGCAGCGCACCCAATGGACGTGTTACGTACCGGTTGCTCAATGCTCGGTAACTTAGAAACTGAAATGAGCTTTGATGAGGAAAACGACCAAGCAGATCGTATGCTGGCGGCATTCCCATCAATCATTAACTATTGGTATCGCTTTAGCCACGACAATGTGCGTATTGAAACAGAAACGGATGACGACACGATTGGTGGTCACTTCTTGCATCTGCTTAAAGGTGAAAAGCCAAACGAGCTCCATACCAAGGTCATGAACGTTTCTCTTATCCTCTACGCTGAGCATGAGTTTAACGCCTCAACCTTTACCGCGCGCGTTTGTGCCTCTACCCTATCTGATATCCATTCTTGTATTACTGGTGCGATTGGCTCATTGCGCGGTCACTTGCATGGCGGCGCAAATGAAGCGGCGATGGATATGATTGAAGGCTTTAGCTCACCTGACGAAGCCGAAAAAGAGATGATGGCGATGCTGGCGCGTAAAGACAAAATCATGGGCTTTGGTCATGCTATCTATAGTGAATCAGACCCACGCAACGTCGTCATTAAAGGCTGGGCTGAAAAGCTCGCTGCTGACGTTGGTGATGAGGTGTTATACCCAGTATCAGTACGCTGTGAAGAAGTGATGTGGCGCGAGAAAAAACTGTTCTGTAATGCTGATTTTTTCCATGCTTCAGCCTATCACTTTATGGGTATCCCAACCAAACTGTTCACGCCAATCTTTGTTTGCTCGCGTCTAACTGGTTGGGCAGCACATGTGTTTGAGCAACGCGCTAACAACCGTATCATTCGCCCAAGTGCGGAATACACCGGTGAAGAATTGCGCCCAGTACCAGAGATAAGTGCGCGTTAATCTATATAGGCTATATAGATTAACTATCTGGCATAAGTCCTTATGCCAGATAAACCGTACGTTAGTATAGAGAATTTAGCGGTTAAGTCAGCTATGTTGACTGGCTTAACCGCTAAACCTTCTTATGAGTTTAGACTGACTTTTACTCTAGTAAAACCCTGTTTTTTTAGTAAAGCTAAGTTTTTCGCGTTTAATAATAAGTGCTAGGTAGCGCATAGATAATGCTTTGCTAAAAGAACCGCCCTTTTATAAAAAATTATCAACAATCCTTTTATAAATAGCCCTCATTGCAACCAGCCAATAGCCAAAGGTGACTTATGGACAACGCCCTCGTACAACCGATGAATGAACAATTCAAAAAGCCATTACCTGGCACAGATTTGTATTACTTTGATACCCGCGAAGCGATTGAAAGCATTGAAGCGGGTGCCTATGACAAACTACCGTTCTGCTCAAAAGTATTGTGTGAAAACTTGGTACGCCGTTGCCCTCCAGAAGACTTAACGGCGGCGTTAGAACAGCATATCTATGGTAAACAAGATTTAGATTTTCCTTGGTACCCTGCCCGTGTCGTTTGTCATGATATTTTAGGTCAGACGGCGTTTGTTGATTTAGCAGGTCTACGTGATGCCATCGCTGAGCAAGGCGGTGACCCATCAAAAGTCAATCCAATCGTGCCAACGCAATTAATTGTTGACCATTCATTGGCCGTTGAACATGCCGGCTTTGAAGAAAATGCCTTTGAGAAAAACCGCGCCATTGAAGAGCGTCGTAACGATGACCGCTTCCACTTTATTAACTGGTGTCAGTATGCCTTTGATAACGTCAACGTCGTACCGCCTGGTAACGGCATCATGCACCAAATTAACTTAGAAAAAATGTCGCCGGTTGTGCAAGTGGTTAAAAACAAAGCCGGTGAAGAAGTTGCCTTTGCTGATACCTTGGTCGGTACAGACAGCCATACGCCTATGGTTGATGCTTTGGGTGTTATCTCAATCGGTGTTGGTGGCTTAGAAGCTGAAAGCGTGATGTTGGGTAACCCATCATACATGCGCCTACCGGATTACGTTGGTGTTAAGCTAACGGGTAAACTGCAAAAAGGCATTACTGGCACCGATTTAGTGCTCGCGATGACTGAGTTCTTACGTGATGCCGGCGTAGTCTCTACCTATATTGAATTCTTCGGTGAAGGTGCGCGCCAACTGAGCGTTGGTGACCGTGCTTCTATCTCCAATATGACGCCTGAATATGGCGCGACGGCGGCAATGTTCTATATCGATGAACAAACCATCGACTATTTACGTCTCACTGGCCGTTCTGAGGCTCAAATCAAATTGGTTGAGCAGTATGCCAAGCAAACTGGTCTATGGGCTGATGGCATGGAAAATGCGGTTTATGACCGTGTGCTTGAGTTTGACTTGTCTGCAGTCGTCCGTAATATGGCAGGCCCTTCACGTCCGCATGCTCGCGTATCCACCACGGATTTAGTCGCTAAGGGCATCGCCCACGCTCCTGAAGATAAATTACCAGAACCAAAAGATGGTCTGATGCCAGATGGTGCGGTGATTATTGCCGCGATTACCAGCTGTACTAATACTTCTAATCCACGCAATATGGTTGCAGCAGGCTTAGTTGCGCGTAATGCTAATAAGAAAGGTTTGTTACGCAAGCCTTGGGTAAAATCGTCTTTAGCACCAGGCTCAAAAACGGTAAAAATGTACCTAGAAGAAGCCGGCTTGATGCCTGAGCTCCAAGAAATCGGCTTTGACGTGGTTGGCTTTGCTTGTACCACCTGTAATGGTATGAGTGGCGCATTAGACCCAGATATCGAAAAAGAAATCATCGACAATGATTTGTTCACCACAGCCGTGCTATCTGGTAACCGTAACTTTGATGGCCGTATTCATCCGTATGCCAAGCAAGCATTTTTAGCATCACCGCCATTGGTGATTGCCTATGCTATCGCTGGTAACATTCGTTTTGATATCGAAAAAGACTCGTTAGGCAAAGACCAAAACGGTAATGACGTTTATCTAAAAGACATCTGGTTTGATGATGACGAAGTTGATGCTATCGTTGCCAAAGCGGTGAAGCCTGAGCAATTTAACGCTGTTTATATCCCGATGTTTGATGAAGCCAGAAAAGACACCGGAAAAGCACTAAGTCCACTCTATAACTGGCGTGATCAGACTACTTATATCCGCCGTCCGCCGTATTGGGAAGGTAAAATGGCAGCAATGAATAAGCTAAAAGGTATGCGTCCGTTAGCGGTGCTTGGTGATAACATCACCACTGACCATTTATCACCGTCTAATGCTATCTTGGGTGACTCAGCGGCTGGCGAGTATCTTGATACTATGGGTTTACCCGCGGAAGACTATAACTCGTATGCAACCCATCGCGGTGACCACTTAACGGCGCAGCGTGCGACCTTTGCTAATCCTAAGCTATTGAATGAGATGGTACGTGACGAGAAAGGTGAGGTTATCCAAGGTTCGCTTGCTAGAGTAGAGCCTGAAGGTCAAGTCATGCGTATGTGGGAAGCCATTGAAACCTATATGAACCGTGAACAGCCGCTTATCATTATCGCAGGTGATGGCTATGGTCAAGGCTCAAGCCGTGACTGGGCGGCTAAAGGTGTGCGTTTGGCTGGCGTAGAAGTGGTTGTCGCTGAAGATTTTGAGCGTATCCATCGTCAAAACTTGGTCGGTATGGGCGCACTACCTTTGCAGTTTAAAGAAGGTGTCAATCGTAATACCCTAAATATCGATGGTACTGAAATATTCCATATCGAAGGCGAAGTGTCTGCTGGCGGTGAGATGACATTGGTCATTAACCGTAAAGACGGCACCGTTGATAAAGCACCCGTTATCTGCCGTTTAGATACCGCTGATGAGGTTAAAATGTATAACGCTGGTGGTATGCTCCAGCGCTTTGCCAAAGAGTTTATCGATGGCACGTTAGATATCGCGTAATCATCATGAGTTTTGAATAATCCAAGAGCCGATGTTGTATAAATTATACGGCATCGGTTTTTTTATATCTGCTACCACCCCTTATCCAAGACGCGAACTTAAACAGTTTATGCATAAAATTATAAAAAGGAATAAAAAATGACTCAATCAACTTCAGAAAATAAACCAAAACTTGCCCCACAAATCTCTGTCCCAGCCACCTATATGCGTGGCGGTACTTCAAAAGGCACTTTCTTTAAACTCTCCGACCTACCAGAACGTTGCCAAGTTGCTGGCGAGTCGCGCGATAATTTCCTATTACGTGTCATCGGTAGCCCTGACCCTTATGGTAAGCAAATTGACGGCTTAGGAAATGGTAGCTCTAGCACCTCAAAGACAGTAATCTTATCCAAGTCTGAAAAAGAAGACCACGATGTTAACTATCTGTTTGGACAGGTAAATATTGCCAAGCCGATGATTGATTGGGCGGGTAACTGTGGTAATTTAACCGCTGCCGTTGGTGCTTGCGCGATTAATATGGGCTTGGTTGATGCGGATAAAGTTGCTAGCAGTACGGACGACGGCATTTGTGAAGTACGCATCTGGCAAGAGAATATCAGTAAAACCATTATTGCCCATGTGCCTGTTTACTTAGATGAACAAGGCAAGGTACAAGTCCAAGAAACGGGCGATTTTGAGCTAGATGGTGTGACCTTTCCTGCTGCCGAAGTAAAGATTGAATTTATTGATCCAGTAGATTCATCTAGTGATATGTTCCCGACAAACAATCTAGTCGATGATTTTGATGTGTCTGGTTGTGGCCTAAATACTGATAACGTAAAGGCGACCTTTATCAGTGCGGGTATCCCAACCATCTTTATGAAAGCAGAAGATTTGGGCTTTACCGGTACTGAGCTGCAAGGTGATATCAACAGCGATAGCGAAACCTTGGCTAAGCTTGAAAAAATCCGTGCCAAAGGCGGTGTTGCGATGGGCTTGTTTAAAGATGTCTCCGAGGCACAAACCAGTCAGCATATTCCAAAAATTGCTTGGGTTGCTCCTGCACAAAGTTATAGCGCATCAAGTGGTAAAGCAGTTAATGCTGATGATATTGATCTCGTTGTACGTGCGATGAGTATGGGACAACTGCATCATGCAATGATGGGCACAGCAGCAGTAGCGATTGCAGCAGCAGCGACTACTCAGGGAACGTTAGTTAATGAGGCAGCAGGTGCAGGCGAGCTTAGTGAGGTGCGTTTTGGGCATCCATCAGGGACGTTATTGGTTGGCGGTAAAACAGAACAAGTTGATGGACGCTGGCAAGCCAAAAAGGTGTCGATGAGCCGCTCTGCTCGTCGTATCATGGTTGGAGAAGTGTTTGTACCAGCAGATGCGTTTTAAACGTTTATTATTTGTTCGATTTCTTTAATACTTATACTCTGAATAGCTTTTTGCTTGCGTTTGTTTTACTCTAATAAAATGCCAACTTCTCCTACTCTTAATAAATCACCACTAGACAAAAAGCCGCCGCTCAAAAAAACGGAGCGACGGGCTTTGCTGTGGGATATCCTAAAAAAGCTTGCCGTCTTTGCTCAGCCTTATCGCTTAATAATCATTGCTACCTTGATATTGACGGTGCTAGGCTCCTTTACGGCTCAGGTTAATGCCTTTGTGCTGCGCTATGCTGTTGATACCTTGACCGAAATCGCCACCCTTACCGAGCCTTGGAAAGCTGGCGTGCGCATGCTCACTATTATCAGTGTGGTATTGCTGACTAAAGAGATATTGTCGATATTCATCTCGTTTGGACAGCGCTTTTATGGTGAAAAGATTCGTATCAATCTCTCGCGTGATTTATCGCAAAAAATCATTGAGCGTATCTTAACTTACCGTATGGCGTTTTATACCAGTAGTGAAAACGATAGTGGCAAGCTGCAAACCCGTATCGATTATGGCGTTAGCAGTCTTACAAGCCTAGTACAGAACTTCTTTATCGATATGCTACCGCTGTTTGCAAGTGCCATTGTATCGCTAATCATTATGTTTTCGACCAACTTTTGGATCGGCTTGGTTGGTCTGATTATTATCCCGATTTACTTTTTTATCAGTCAAAAACAAGCAAAGCGTTTGCAAGGTTTCCGCCGGCAGATGCGCGGCTTTAGAGAAGCCAAAAGTGGTCTTGTTATCTCGCTGATTAACTCAATCAGTGTCGTAAAGTCCTTTGTGCGCGAGTCTATCGAGGCGGAGAAGCATTTAACCATTCAAAAAGACATGACTGATAATCAGCTACGTATCCGTAGTATTGGTTTTATTTATGATGCGATAAAAACCTTTATCGAACAAATCGGTGTAGTGGCTATCATACTACTGACTTCTTATTTCGTGCTAAACGGTCAGATGACCATTGGGATGATTTTATTTCACGTCATGCTGTTTCAAAACGTCGCGGCCCCTATCCGTCAATTACATCGCATATATGATCAAATTAACAATGCGCTTACCTATGCCGAAGGCTTTTTTGAAATTTTAGAGGACGATGATCAAGTTGAAAAAGTCTCTGGTTTGAGTAGCAAAAACTTAAAAGGTCATATTGAGCTTAAACATGTCAACTTTACCTATCCTAATGGCACCCAAGCGCTAAAGGATGTCAGTTTTACCATCAAGCCCAATCGCATTACGGCGCTGGTGGGCTTAAGTGGTGCTGGCAAGAGTACGATTATCAATCTGTTGGTAAGGTTTTATGAGCCTGACGCCGGCACGATATGCTTAGATGGTCAGAATCTAGCCGACTACGATACCCATGAGCTGAGGCAAAATATCGGTTTGGTATTACAAAGCAACCATATTTTCTCGGGGACGATTAGCGAAAATATCCGTTATGGCGATATGAATGCAAGTGAGGATGATATTGTGGTTGCAGCTAAGAAAGCTTCGATTCATGAGCAAGTCATGTCACTAACAAAAGGCTATGAAAGTAGTGCAAAGTCCCTATCAGGCGGACAGCAGCAACGTATTGCATTGGCAAGAATGTTTTTAAAGGATCCGCCGATTGTGTTTTTGGATGAACCAACGGCGAGCCTAGATGCGATTGCCAGTCAACAGGTTAAGAAAAGCCTAGATTTGATTAAAAAAGATCGTACCGTGATTATGGTATCGCACAATATTGCCCAAATTATCGATGCTGATGATTTAGTGGTGATAGAAAATGGCCGGGTGGTCGAAACAGGGACTCACGAAGCGCTATATGAGCAGCGTGGTAAATACTTTGAGATATTCAGTGCGATGTCGGATAGTTTAAATTTGGATAAAATCAGTCAAACCTTAAATAGTTAATGCAGGGCGAAATCGTTATAATGCTCAGTCTTTGATGCATTATTGCTATATTTATACCATTACCCTATGAAAGCCCTTTAAATCGTTAGAAGCTATTTGACTATGACCTGTGAATTTTCTATAAAAACCTTTGATGAGCTGACCACAGTTGATCTTTATCATATTTTAAAAGCCCGCTCGCAAGTATTTGTGGTGGAGCAAAACTGTCCGTATCAGGATATGGACGAAGTAGATTTTGATTGCTTACATCTGGTCGCTCATCAAAACCAAGCCTTGATTGGTTATTGCCGGATTATCCCGCCTCAATTTAATCATAAAAAATCCTCGGTCAACCCTTCAGGCCCCATACCAGCAATTGGCAGAGTGTTGGTGCTAGCCGAGCACCGAGGCAATGGCGTTGCCCGTCAAATAATGACCGAAGCCATCAAGTACTGCCGCAAAAAATATGGTAAAAAAACCATTATCATTTCTGCCCAAACTTACTTACTAAACTTCTACGAGTCACTCGGATTTATTCCTGAGGGTGAGCCGTATCTTGTAGATGGCATCGAGCATGTCACGATGGTTTTGCCCGTGCTCAAAAAAGTGAAAGTTAAAACAGAAAGTTCAGGGACGATGAGTAATATCCTCAGTTTTTTACTCTTAATACTGGCATTGTTATTCATTGTTGGGTTGGTTTATCTCATGATTTGATGGCGCGCGTTTTTATCTTTACCTTGAATACGCTCATAGGCAAATCATTAAACCATAAGACAGTCTTACACGACTTCACTGTTGTTCGATATTGAGTGTGCTATTTTTGATGGATGGCTGATTAATAAATGTCTAAGACGACTTTATTAATCGTTCAAATATCTGACTCAAGGAAGAGGTAACGACTATGTCTAACACTCAAAATGCCACGGTAGAGAGTAATATTCGCCCAGAGTATGACAATGAGATTCAAAAAATTGCCGATTATGTGCTCAACTACTCTATTGATAATGACTCACCCAATAGTGCTGATGCTTGGAATACTGCACGCTACTGTCTGATGGATACGATTGGCTGTGGATTATTAGCATTACGCTTTCCTGAATGTACCAAACACTTGGGACCTGATTGCGCCGATCAGATAACCCCTAACGGCGCGCGCGTCCCCGGTACGCCTCACAGACTTGACCCTATCAAAGCCGCGTTTGATATTGGCTGTATGGTGCGCTGGCTTGACTATAACGATACGTGGCTTGCGGCTGAATGGGGTCATCCCTCAGACAATTTAGGCGGAATTCTGGCAGTGGCGGACTATATCAGTCAGCAAAATGTCAGCCAAGGTCGACCAGCACTGGTGATGAGAGATGTACTAGAAGCCATGATTATGGCGCATGAGATTCAAGGGGTGCTTGCCTTAGACAATTCATTCAACCGTGTGGGACTTGACCACGTGTTTTTGGTGAAATTGGCCTCAACGGCTGTGGTTGCTAAATTATATGAATTGCCCCGTGAACGTATCATGGCTGCTATCTCACAAGCGATTGTCGATGGTCAAGCACTACGTACCTATCGCCATGCACCTAATGCCGGTAGTCGTAAATCTTGGGCCGCTGGCGACGCCACCAGTCGTGCGGTACGCTTGGTCGATATCACCCGTCGCGGTGAAATGGGTATTCCTGGGGCATTAACCGCACCGCAATGGGGATTTTATGATGTATTGTTTAGCCATACCAATAAGGATCTGGCCCTTAAACCTGAAAACCAGCGCCGCTTTACCTTCCAGCGTGAGTTTGGCAGCTATGTGATGGAAAATATCTTGTTTAAGATAAGCTTCCCTGCCGAGTTTCATGCCCAGACCGCCTGCGAAGCTGCTGTTATCTTACACCCGCGTATCGATGACAGAATTGATGAGATCGAAAAAATAGTCCTGACTACCCATGATTCAGCCATTCGAATCATCTCGAAAGAAGGTGCGCTTGATAATCCTGCCGATCGTGATCATTGTTTGCAGTATATGGTGGCTGTGCCTTTACTGACTGGTGACTTAATGGCAGAAAACTATGAAGACGATTACCACGAGCAGTATCATATTATGATTGATGGGCTACGTCGTAAGATGATCGTAGAAGAAGATGCGGATTATTCAAAAGATTATCATGACCCAAGCAAGCGCTCGATTGCCAATGCTATACAGGTATTCTTTAAAGACGGTAGCAGTACCGATAAGGTTGCTGTGGAATACCCTATTGGCCATAAACGCCGCCGTGAAGAAGGTATCCCTGTGTTAGAGGCGAAGTTCCGAGCGAGTTTAGCAACGCGCTTTATTGATAGTCGCTGTGTAGATATCTTCGCCCTTTGTGATGATCAAGCACGCTTAGAGCAAACACCGGTCAATGAGTTTATGGACTTATTCGTGGCTAATTAGCGAGGTAATGGTATAGAAAAACCAGCACCTTTACCAAGGTATGGACTCACCTGCCCAATCGACAAAACTACCGGACTGGGCGACTGTCATACTATGAAGTACCTGTAACAAGCGTTCCGCGCTATAGGCTGGCGAGAACAGATTTTCGTCAGCCACATTTCCTTGAAAAGGTGATGATAACCGGGTATTAACGGTGCCAGGTTGCATAACCACCACGCAAACGTCTTTTAGCGATCGACTCCATTCGATGCTCAAATTTTTCATACCCATATTCAATGCCGCTTTACTCATACGATAGCTATACCAGCCACCCAGCTGGTTGTCACTAATGCTGCCAACACGGGCGGATATGGTTGCAAATACCGCAGGCTTGTCTGCACTACGCTCAGATGTAGCCAATAGCGGTTTGATATGCTTGGCAATGAGTAAGCTTGCTAAGGCGTTTATTTGCATATTCTGCAAAAAGAAATCAGTCTCTAGTTGTCGTAGCGCTTTTTCTGGTTGGTTATTTGGCGTATGTAATAACCCCACACAATTAATCACCCAGTCGATATGAGCTGTTTGCTGCTTAATATGAGTAGTAGCTTGTTCGATGCTACTTTCATCGCTGACATCCATGGGTAACCAATGCAAATTATCCGCTGTAAAGTCAGGCTGGCTTGTATGATAAGTGGCAAAGATAACAGTGCGAGCACCGCCTTGTTGTTTATGATTAGTAAGCTGTACCAGCTGTTTAACGATAGCCTGGCCAATACCACCTGTACCGCCAATAATGAAATAGTTTTTCTGGTTCACAAGGTTTTCCTTATTATATTATCTGATGCTAACCTGCATTCATTTTGTCTGACTTTCTTTACATTTGCTATGATAAAACCCTAAATATAGTAAAAGTCATCACTATTCTATATACGCTACAATAATCAATGATTGTTCAAATACTCAACATATTTAAATAAAATTTAACCTACACCCTCTAAACCTAAGTCTTATATGGATATCATCGCATCATGCTATCACCCCAAGATCAACTGACTGAGCTGGTACGTACGCTTGAGACGCAGCAACATGTCTTTGCCACTGACCCGCTACTTATCACCGAAAAGCTGCAAGGTGAGGATGGAAAACCCATCCAAAAACTGCATCGCCGCGCCTCACGTATTGATAGTAACGGCGCGCTGGCACGTGTATTGGGTAAAATTGATGGTCGAATCAAAGGCATCATGATCGTTATGAGCGTGGTATGGTGCATTTCAGGTTTTTTAGGCTTATTTACCCTACTCCAAACCAATGTAGTTAACTTCTTTTATGTGCTGGTCTGTTTGCTGGGCTTTCATACTATTATGCTGTTGGGCTGGCTGGTAATGACCCTGATTAATCAAGGGAAGCAGTCGTCAAATTGGTTCGCCAGTTTTGTCAGTCCCAGTTATCTCATCCGTGGTAAAGATGATGTTACCAAAGCAGCGGTTGATTTGTACGAGCGGCAGTTACAGCATAGCGGAATGCGCTGGTATTTGGGTCGCTTTAGCCATCAACTATGGCTTGCCACCCTGACTGGCATGCTGCTAGCGATTATATTTTTGTTGATTGTGCGTCAGTATAGTTTTAGCTGGGAGTCCACCCTACTCTCTGATCAGGCACTGATTACTTTGACTCAGGTACTTGGCTGGCTGCCAAGTATGGTTGGATTTGGTGTGCCAGACAGTACAGCGATTGTGCAAAGCCGCTTGGTGACTGATGCCATGCCGTTATCTGTCGCGCGGCAATGGGCAGGCTTGTTGGTTGGTAGTTTACTGATGTACGGTATTGTACCAAGAGCGATCGCTTGGGCGTTTTGCGCATTGATGTTCCGTCGTAAGAAAATGCGTTTTGATATTAAGCAGCCCTATTATCAAAAGATTTTGAACTTTTGGCAGCGTCATGTGGTTGATGCCGATGATTTTAATGAAGCGCCTGCTCCTATCGCTCCAAAAGCCACGATAAGTGCTGGCAAAAAACTGGTTGCTTTGCTGGAATATCCATCAGAGCAGGATAACTGGTGGCAATTGGGTATTAATGATAGTCATAGTGCAGTAGAAGATTTCGGCATTCTTGATGACCGCGATGACATGGATAGACTAACGACTTACTTAGACAGCCATCCCGTTCAAGTACTGCTAGGCATTCATAGCAAAGCATTGCCTGACCGTGGTACGCTGCGTAAACTTGATCGTATCGCTGAGCATGCGGCAGATGGGCTTATCGTACAACTTTTGAGTGATACCAATCTGGCTGATGATAAAACGGATTCTAACCCGCTGATATTACAACGCTCAGAGAACCAAGCCATTCGCTATCAGCAGTGGCAAACCGCACTCTCCGCTCGAAAAATTGGCTTAGTTAATGTTGACTCTTAAGATAATGGACTTTATGATTCATTACCTTAAGATGAAACTTATCATTATGACTATACTAACAGCTAATAAATAAATATTATAAATAGCTAGATATAAATGAGAATGGCTGGCTACTTCCCATATGTCATCTGATCTCAGCCTTTGGATCTCAATAATTAATATAAGAGCCTATTATGAATAATGACAATAATAATGAGAGCATCGGAGACAAAGATAAACCTGTCGGTCTCTTTGCGGATAAAGCTTATGTAGCAATGCCTGAATCCAATGAAGCGCCCTCTTTAAGCAAACAGACATTGGATAAACAACTATTAGACGCACAGCTTACATCTACCAATACGACGTCTCAAAAAACCATGGTCAAGAAAACCATTGCCAGTGGCGAAGCACTGAAGCTAGCGGTCGTTGGTCATACTAATACGGGCAAAACGTCGCTACTACGAACGCTATTGCGTGATGTGTATTTTGGTGAAGTCAAAAACGAAGCAGCAACCACGCGCCATGTAGAGCAAGCAAAATTGACCGACAGCCAGACGGGCGAAGTGTTGGTGGCATTGTATGACACCCCTGGTTTAGAAGATGCATCAGGGCTAATGGATTGGCTTGAAGACAATACTGCCAGTCGCCGTGATGGGATTGAGCGTTTGCAGCAGTTTTTGGCGGCAGATATCGCACGAGGTAGTGAAAGTAATGTGTCGAACGATTATGACTATAGCCAAGAAGCCAAGGTAATCCGTCAGCTGCTGGCAAGTGATATGGCTATATATGTTGTTGATGCGCGTGAGCCAGTATTGGGTAAGTATAAAGACGAACTGACGATACTCTCTTGGGCAGCGATACCTGTGATGCCAGTATTTAATTTCACGGATAGTCAGGATGCCAATATCGACGAATGGCAAACGATGCTAGCAAGACGCAATTTGCATATTTCAACACGTTTTGACTCAGTGGCTTTTGAGTTCGAAGATGAAATGCGTCTATGGCAAAATTTAGCCACCATGCTTACCCACTCTGAGATGCTTGAGCAGTTGATGGTGCGCCGCACTGAAAACTGGGCACAGCTATATGATGAGGCCAATATTATCATCGCTGATTTTTTATTAAATGTTGCGGCTTTCGTTCGTGAAATTACTGAAGATGATGACCCAATGCCAGTGCTCGAGCAAATGCAAGAAGCGGTGAGACAGAGTGAGCGAGCGATGCAGCATAACTTACTCAACTTATATAAATTTTATGATAATGCGGTAGCAGCAACACCGTTTGAGTTACAAGCATATCAGCAGGACCCTTTTGACCCTGAACTACTCAAGAGCTACGGCATTCGTACCACCTCTGGTGCAGCAGCTGGCGCATTATTGGGTTTAGGCATTGATGCTGCGGCATTAGGTACGACTTTAGGTCTGGGGGCTGCGATAGGTGGTATCGCAGGTGGGCTATTATCGAATACCAGTAGTATCGCCGATAGAATCACTGGGGTAAAACGTTTGTATATTGACCCAGCTACCTTAACGCTGTTAGCTACTCGAGCAATTGATTTGCTGACAGCATTGCGTCATCGTGGTCATGCTGCAACTGATGCGACGCAATTACTTTATAAGGGTGAAAAAAGCAGTCTTGAACACTCATTGGATGATAAAAAAGAAGAGAGCCATACAATAACCCCATGGCCTACACATAAATTACCAAGTGAGCTAAAAAAAGCCCGTGGCAAACCGCAATGGTCATCACTTAGTAGCGGTAAATCTGAACAGGCGCAACTATTGAGGGCGGACATGGCGTGGTCGCTGGCAGGTAAACTGCAATTACGTGAGAAGTAAACTCTAAAAGCTAAATCTCATAAAAAATTTAAAGCTAATTTTTTTATATTTGTCATCAAATGTTTTAGTAATAAGCAATACCACCCCGACTGCTGGATGCAGCAAACCACCACCAAGACCAAGGAAAATGCATGACACATTATTTTGGATTCGTACCTTCAGATAAATTAAAAGCTTTGATTATTGAGGCGGAGCAAGTCGTTGAATCAAACGAAAAAACAGATTATTACCCATATCGTGATGCACTTACCCATCAAACGGCGCGCGACCTTACGGATAAATTATTGGTTGGACTGGTAGATATTATTCCAAATCCTGAGCGCCAAGCCTCTATGCGTAAAATCGTTGTTACGATTGAACGGGCGACGGATACCCTACTCAATATTCTATTGGGTAAAGAAAACAACGAAGAAGTGATGCCAAGCTTTCATTTTTTGAGAGATCAAGCGACCTTTATTGATAATGAAGGTGTGAAGCGTATCGGTTTTAAATTGTCAGATGCAGACGCTAAAATCATTGATGACGGTTTTGCAGCGATTACACCCGAACACGTTGACAGAGTGGCATTTAAAAAAGCACTTGAGACCGTAAATGAAGATACATTAACGCATTTTATCAGTCGTTACTCTGAAACGTTGAAACTTGGCATGATTAAGCGTAAGTCTGTGCCAATGGCAAAGGCAGCTATCGATAAAGGTATGAGCATGGCATTAAATAAACTGCTACCTGACCTACCTGATGTATCACTAAACCGTTTGGCGAATTATTATCGTCCTTTTATCGTAAAAAAGCCTGAATAACGACTATTATGTTTTTATTAAGACTGTAGTGTTGGGCAAATTTGCTAAAATTTGCTAAAATAGGCGGCACTTTTATCAAAGGCGCAACTCATGACCCAAATTAGTAATCAAGAAATCGAAAAAACCCTGCGCAACTCAGAGTGCCTAATCAGCAGTATCGAAGTAGCCGCTGCTTATGAGCGCCTTGCCGCCCAACTCAACTTGCATTATGCCGGTTTAAACCCAATCGTCATGGTCGTTATGAACGGCGGACTTATTCCAGCCGGTCAACTATTGACTCATTTGACGTTCTACCATCGCATGCATTATATCCATGCGTCACGCTATCGTGATAATGAAGGCACTAATGAGCTTGATTGGAAATTCAAACCTGATGTTAGCATCGAAGGCGAACACGTCTTATTGATTGATGATATTTTTGACGAAGGTATCACCCTAAAAGCCATTGTTGAAGAATTGGGTAAAGAAAATCCACTATCTATTGAGTCTTGTGTGTTGCTGAATAAAGAGCACGATCGCAAGGTTGCAGACTTCGACGTAGATTTCGTTGGCATTAATGTCGCAGACCGCTATGTTTATGGCTGCGGTATGGATTTCCATGGTTATCTGCGTCATTTGCCTGGTATCTATGCGATCAAGGAAGACAAAATATAAACCTAAAAATCCAAGTTTAAAAAAGTATCCGATATCGGATGCTTTTTTTGTGCTATTTTTTACCTTTTTCTAACCTTAAACTGCATAATCAACCACCTACTCTAGCAGTTTTTCAAACTGTAAGCTCAGTCCGGTTTGGCGCATCGTTGGTGTTGATAATGCAGAGGTCAATGCCGAGGCAGTGCTAAAAATAGAAACTTGTTTTTTAGCGCGTGTGACAGCGGTATAAATTAACTCTTGGCTTAATAAGCGTGCATTATTATCATCGAAGCTAATTGCTACATGGTCAAATTCCGACCCTTGTGATTTATGAATGGTCATCGCATACGCAGTCGCAATCATCTCATCACTTAGCATATTGATATTAACGCCATGCTTTTTGTTCTCAAAAAATACTTGTAGCCGCCCCTTTTCTACTTGCAGGCAAATACCGATATCACCGTTAAATAGTCCTAGCTCATAATTATTTTGTAATACCATGACTGGACGACCGTGATACCAAGGTGATTTAGAAAGCGGCAGCTTTAACTGAGTTTTATGCTGCTCGCTTAGATAGTTATTGATGTAATGGTCGCCGCAGCGGCCATGATGTCCAGCCGTTAAAACCCGAAAACGATTAAGTAGTTTTATAAGCTCACCAAATTCAGTAAGATATTCTTTAGTTGGTATGAATTTCGCTGTCTTAATTTTGGTTAGTATTTTATTTGTTTGGTTGAAGTATTTAAGGTAGTTATTGGAAAGTATTTTTAGAAAATTATAATTGCTTAGGCTATTTTCTATCTTGTTATTAATTATACTGCTGTTAGTACCTTCATTATTGCCCGCTGTTAGATGATAAAAACTTAATGCCTCATCCTTTTGAAGAAGCTGCCAAACAGCGTCCATATTTTTTGTGTGGCTCTGACCCTTATCTGTTTGATTAATCAGTTTAGCTAGCTTACCAATGCCTGAGTCCTCTTTAAACCGGCGACTGGATATTAAACGTTGGTGCACGTCTTGTAGTGCCTCTATACGGCACAAATCTGCCAATACAGCCCCTGCATCGACCGCTGCTAGCTGATTGGCGTCACCAAGTAGTATCAGTCGCGCATTGGGCTTTATGGCGCTAACTAGATGATTGGCGAGCTCTACACCAAGCATTGAGGCTTCATCAACGATGACGATGTCTTCACTGAGTGGATTATCCTCATGGTAGCGTGGGCGACCGCCCTGCCCGATACCTAGCAAGCGATGTATAGTCTTCGCCTCTGGCAGCTGCATATAAACACCTGCTTGCTGTATGGCATTTTGTAACGACTCTTGCATACGTTGCGCCGCCTTCCCTGTCGGAGCCGCTAGTGCTAAATTGGCTTTTGACTCACCACCCCTCTCATCTGCCGCTTGTTCTTGCTGTAGTGCCATGACTAACTGGGCAACGGTAAAGGTCTTGCCGGTCCCTGGCCCACCAGTGATAATACTAAATGCTGAGCGATTGGCCATATGGATAGCATCTTGCTGCTCATCAATTAGCGACGAACTTAGTTTAATCGGTAGCTCAACAAGGCTTTGATTTTCAATACGCAGCACATGTTGCGCCAGAGCGAATTCTGCTTGCCAAGTACGATGCAGCCATAAGGTTATTTTTATAGATTGATTGTCTAATTCTTCGTTTATCTGAAAGACAATGGGACTTGTAATATCGTTTTTATCTTTTGTGTTGTTACTAAAGAGTGCATGTTTATTTAATAACTCACTGAAATTGCTTAGGCTATTTTCTTTCGAGTCAGTACTATTAGCTATACCTTTTAGCGAATGATAAAGTCTCACGCAGGCTTTTCGACGCTGCTCTAATATGCGTTTTTCATAGGCTGACAGTGTGGATTGACGCATCGCTGTCTCCCATAATGACTCGTCTTCTAGCAACTCTGCAGCCAATATTTCTGCCATATTTGTGTTGGCGAATGCCGACCACAGTGGCTGTACTAAATGTTGTAATAGCTGTTGCTGCCAAGCAAATAGCCCATTATCGGCATTCATAGCCTCACCGCTTGCGACGTTATCAAAAGCATCAAGCACTAGGACGGTATGCCCTTCCTCTAAACGCTGCACCAGCACTTCAAATAGCGTCTCAAACAACCAGTCTTGCATGTCACCCGACTTGTCTGAGCTATTGGGTAGTAGCTGACTTTGATAGGCAGTCTGCGTTTGTGCGCGGCGCTGCAATAAATACTGGCTAATCGCCGTCGCCCAACTATTGCCAGCGTCATCACCGACAGTATTTTGAGCCCTATTGGTTGCTTTTGCTGGCTTGCTAACGCTGTTTATACTTTTAACATCGCTCATATTTATCCATTTTTATCATTATTTTAAGATTATTAGTTTAAAAATTACAAAGTGCTAGGACTACCAAACATCTCATCCAATGCTTTGACCAACTCAAACGGTATTTGCCACTCGATCCGCCCATAATCCTGTGTACCTTGTGAGTCAATACCGCGCAAGAACACATACTCTACTGCGCCTAAATACTGTGTTTCATTACCGACGTAACCCTTTAAGCGCAAGCGCAAAAACCGATGCAAAGCCACTTGGTAGATGGCGGCTTGTAACCAGTAGCCTGCTTTATTCATAGCGGCGTTTAGGTTCTCATTATTGTAATTGCTTAGGCTATTTCCCAAATAGTTACTCTTATAGTCCACCACATAGTACTTGCCAGCGCACTCATAGACGAGATCAATCTCACCGCGCAAATATCGATAAATATGATTGGCATACTGCGGAGTGAGCTCAATATGCTTCTCTGGCTCATCAGGTAAATACTGCGTAAAGATATGGTTGATACGCTCAGGAGTAAAATTTTCTGATAATCCCATGTTAAAACCAAGCTCAGCGATACGGTTTTTAGGCGCTATTGCTTGTAAAGGCTGTCCGGAGGACAATAATGGAGCGGCCAATACATCAGCTACCCAAGCCATTAGCTCTTCATGAGCAACACCTAGCTGACTCGTCTCAATCAAATCCATATTGTCGGTATCAGGCTCTACAGGTAATGTCTTGCCTTGTTGTAATCGCTGCTGGGAGCTAGCGCTGGCATAACTGATTGGTAGCTGATACTGACGAATACTTTGATCAATAATAGCGGACCATTTGCTATTATCCGTAAAATCTATCTTTTCAAAAATCTCATGTAAAAATGTACCGGCATTTGCACCCCTCACAAAACGGAAGCGAATGTCGTCACTGGATATTAGAGTGCCCTCATCACCGTTTAATGAGACCGTTTTACGCTCACCATCAATTTGAGGCACCTGAGAATCAGAAGCCAGATTGATAATATAGCTTAGGTCTAAATCATCTTCTATCGCATCATCAAACACCGCTAATGCTTGACTTTTTTCACCAAGCTGACGCGATAATGCAGTAAAGCTGGTCTTAGCCCAGCCTTTAAACGAGTTTAGTTGTATCTGGGCATAAGCGCTTTGGTAATTAATGCGCCTTAGCGTCTGTAACTCAGAGGAGGCATTAATATGGTTAGTATGTTGAGGCGTTTTACTGGTCTTAAGCATAGTTTCAGCGATGGGCTCAATCGTTGTATATTCTAGCCAGTCCACATAATCTTTTAGATAGTCTGGTAATTCAAGATTCTTACCTTTACCGTTTAGCCACTGGGCAATTGGTTTTAGATGATCGTCCTGATTTTTGCCAGAATCACTAAACACCATATATAATTGCTCACTGGCACGTGTAAAAGCAACGTAAGCCAGTCGTCTGAGCTCTTCATAGTTTTCTGTGGTTTCAAACTGGGCGTAATAATCGGTTGGCTTTTCACCTTTAGCAGATTTACTATAGCGCTTGCCTTTACTGGCAGACAGACGGCGTTCTGTCTTATTTTCTTCTGCTTCATGGTCATATAAAAATAGATTATTTTTGCTACGCTCACCAGCTTTTTTACTAGCAACGTCCATGCCGACGACATAGACAATCGGGAACTCAAGGCCTTTAGATTTATGAATGGTCATAAGCTGCACACCTGACTCTGTCGGTAGTGGCTGCTGCTGTGCCCATTCTGGCGTACGGCTACTATTCATATTTTTCTTATACCAAGCGAGCAGCTCATGCTCACCGATATGCATACCATGCTGTGCTAAGATGTCGAGCAAATGACGCAAGTCCATCAAGTAGCGATCACCATCTTCTAGGTCAGCAAGCCCCACCCACACGTTTTGGCTCTTTGTTTGTCTATCGGATGACAGGCTCTTTGCGCTAACCATAGGGTTACGAGCAAATAAATAATGCAATGCCGATAAAATCCCATTGTGCTGCCAATGCGAAGCCGCAGTCTTTAAATATAACTGGAAGTCTTGATAGCGTTGTTTTAATTCTACTTGCTCGGTATCTGTTTTTCTGTCCGTTTGGTCAATATTAGTATGAGCATCGCTTTCATCGTCATCGAGCATCAAAGCTTGTACGTCATTGAGACTCATCTGATAAAAACTACTGGTCAATACGCGATTAATGATGTCACGGCGATGTGGTCGCAGCATGGCTTCTAACAAAGCGGCTAAGTCAGCAGCGATAGCCGTATCAAAGACATTTTTTTCAGCGGTTTCTAGCGTTGGGACACCAAGCTTGCTGAGCATATCTTCAACCTGTTTTAGCTCATGTTTACGGCGACCCAAAACACCAATATCACTTGGCTTAATAAGTCGTCCTTCTATCGTTTGCTCACTTGCCAGCAACGCCGCGATATGCAGCGCGGTAAGCTCAAATGCATTATGCTTGGCTTGTTTGTCATAAGACAGATGAATCACACTAACAGGGCTATTAGATAAGATATCAGTATTTTCCGCTTGCGCCTTTACCTGCCCTTCTATAGGCATTTGCCATGAAAGTCGGGAGTTCGTGTTAGCGGCGGTTATATGCTGGTAGTAGATACTCTTACCCAACTGCGCCAATTGACTGGCTTTATCAAAGCTTGCATCTGGCAATTCTGAAGTCGGTCTGCCAAACCAGTGGTTCAGGGCATTAATCAAGCGCTCATTAGAGCGGCGATTGACATCAAGCGTCATAATCCTGTCTTTGGCAAACATGGACTTCATCGCATTATAGTTGGCCACATCACCACCGCGAAACCCGTAAATCGCTTGTTTTGGGTCACCAACGAGCAATAGGAAGCCGCGATTGTTGCTCTGGTTCACACTATCATTACTCTTAGAAAGATAAATGCGCTCAATCATGCGCGCTTGCTCACCATTGATATCTTGTGACTCATCAATCAGCGCCACCGGATAATGATGCCGAATATAACGTGCCAGACGCTCGCCTTGCTTACCTGACAATGCTTGGTTTAAGCGTACCATTTGCAGAGCAAAAGTAGTCTCACGACGCGCTTCTAATATCGATGGTAACTTTTGGCGCACTTTGAGGGCGATGTCGCGGTTAAGGTTTTCGACAAGCGCGTCAAGATACATCTCTATCTGATTGGCGTAATCACAGACTGTTTTTAAGGCTTGAATACTAGGTAAACTGATAAAAGTTGCCCGCTCTTGTTCTTTATTAGCATTAAAGCCTTTACCACCTTCTTCTTTGGTTAAAAAAGCGAGGGGCAACGCATCATAAAACTTCTGTGTTTCCTCATCTAAATGCGCAAAAAACAAGGTACCGCTTTTTTCGATAACAGACTGAATATGATAAATTCTATCAATTTTAGCACCAAGACCCGCGGTACCATGAAACCCTTGTGCCTTGCGATAGCCTTTGCTGAAATACGGCTCGACATCCTTTAAATCACAATTTTTAAACGCATCTAACGCTTGCTGATAAGCGCTAAAGTCTATCTCTGCTCCCATCTCAACATTCTCGATAGGCGTTGAGATAAATTGCATGGATTTTTGCGCGACGCCAATATGATCAGCAGGCGCAGTCAAACGATTGGTATGCTGCAATAACTGATAAATCTCGTGCTTTTGGTTAAACAGATAGCTGTGATGTGCGCGTACGGCATCATGAATGATGCTTTCTATCACTATTTGCTCTTGGTCGCTTATCTGTACGCCTTGTTGATACCCAGTTTCGGCACTATATTCAGATAGCCATTTTTGTGACAAGCTATCCAAGGTACCAACAAACAGTTTATCTAATGTCGTTAGTACCAATGCACAGCGCCTCATAGCATCTGCTAATGGATAATCTTCGGTATGATCTAATAAATATGTCAGCAGGTGGCTATTGATAGAATCTGCCATCAAGTCGGCGTTACCAGATAGCTTAGCCTTTTCTTCTAACCATTCTTTACGTGCCTGACGTTGCTCTGCACTTACCCTGTTATCTGATGTAAGCGATTTATTATTTGATTGTTTATCGTTAGGGCTGCCTTTATCAGTATTTCTATTATTAGTCCTGTCGTTGTTAGCTACAAGCTGCGGGTAAAGAATAGAATGCGTGCTTGGGTTTGCTTGGACGTTATTAAGCCATTGTAATAATTGATAAAAATCAACCAAGCGGTCATGGATACGTTGGCGCATCTCCGCAGCAGCGGCGCGAGTAAAAGTGGTGGCAATAATATGCTCAGGCGCACGTTTTGCTTCGATAAGCAGCCGCAAAACAATACCCGTCAAAGTCCACGTCTTACCCGTACCCGCTGAGGCTTCTATCAAATACTTGCCGTTTAACTTGATACGAATCGCAGGTGGCTCTTCTGGCTTATCAGCTACGTTATTAACGATATCTTCAGGTGAAATATGGCTATACCTATAGTCATGACCGACATTATCTAAGCCATTAGCAGTATTGATAGCGTTGTTATATTGATCCATAAAAATCACTTGTTCAAAGTCGTACGATTAACATCATTATTATTCATTAGTCATGAAATGCTTAGCACCAAACGCCTTTATAAGGCTATTAGCGCTTCGTCCATTGCCGAAAATAAAGGCGCTGATAAGGTTGGCAGGGCGTCTTTTAACTTGGCAAAAACATCTTGTTTATAAAGAATATATTGCCATAGCTCATGCTGTGAGCAAGTGTCATAGATAACATCGCTGTTAAAGCTCGGCCATAACCAACTTTCAAAGTCACTACGCTTCGGCTGATAATCGGTATCTTTTGCTTTGGCTTCATTGAGCTTATCAAGGTAAGAAAGCGCATGAACTGGCAGCACCGTCATCGGTATCTTGCCAGCCATATGTGCAAACCTTACCCATTTAAGCAATTCTGCCAAAGCTGTATCATAAGCAATAGGTGCAAGCTCAAAGGTGGTTTTACCTTTAAACTTTTTATACTCATCGCTGCCTTTATTGAAGCGCCAAATACTTCTACCGTCGCTAGCAGCAACTTGCGCGTCAGTGGTATGGCGTGCAACCTGCCAATAAACATGCGCCAACCAAAAATGCAGTAAATATTGCGTACGCGCGCTATTGGGCCGAATATTTAACCACAGCTCAGTTAAAGATGACTGGTTTTGTGATTTATCAGGGTTAGGATCAAGGCTAGGATTATGATTGTGATTAGCAACGGGCACCATACCTTTGATCTGTAATTTGCCTTGTGGATTTATATCTGGGGTCACAACCGTGGTCATGGTCTCAGCACAAGGGGTTAGTAAGACTCTACTATTACTAGCACTACCATGAGCATCTATCCCTAATGACGATAGCTGGTCGGCAAACTCTTGGCATTGCTGTTGCAGTTTAAGCTGCTGATACTGCAGCGTTGATTGCCGCGCCACGCCAGCTGGCATGACTGGGTCGTATAGTAGTTTGCTGAGAGGTTTCTTAGTCTGGCTACTGATACTTGCTTTATCATTTACCTCATCAGTAACGATATCACTCTCTTTATTTAATTCATCAAGCAGCTGCGTATTCACGGCATAAGCGCTTAGACCTGATAATGACAAAGGTTCTTGATGTGCCATTTCATCTTCTGGTAAAACCACATGCACTTGCTGCTCGCGTAAAAACTGCTTGGCAGGATGACGAACTTGGTAGTAGAGCGACTGCATATCGACTTGGTTAATCTCAAACTGCTCTTCTATACCCGCTACCGCGGCATGGGACGAAGCGCTATTTAAAACAATACGTTGAGCAATATTTCTATAATCCTCGCTACTAGGTAGATTAACCTTGATGGCTGGCAAGCTGGCGTCATCGTAAGTATGCAAGCGCTCAAACACCTCATGCCATACTTTGGCTGGGGCGTTGGTACTTTGTTGGTACAGCTTTTCCTTTTGCATAGCGCGGGCAAGCAAGTCCATCAATGCTTGCCCATCCTCTTCGCTAGCTGTTAGGTTATCTGAGCCAACGGCATCAGCCGCTGATTGCACAAATACCTCTTCGGCAAAAGGCAACGCGGGATGACGGGTCACTAACCACTGTTCAATCAGCTTAGGCAGATAACGCTGCACTTGCGCTGCCAACGCCGATTGCTCATCACCATTAACAGTCGTTAAAGATTTGCTCTTAAGCTGCTCAGTTTTTAGCGGATCCCACTGCCATTGCACTTCACCTTGTAAAAACTGCAATAACTCACTCACCGGATTAGCAGGCAAGTGCTCATGAGCATCGGTCAAGCGCTGACCATTATAAAAGATCCAACAAGCATTGCGCGCACACAATAATGCATCCAAAAACGCCCCATTATCATCATCTTCGCTAAACCTATCGCCGCGACGTGCCAGCCCAGACTTCATCAAATCATAACGATTGTCGCGGTCACGGTTGGGGAACTCAGCCAAATCCATATTGAGCATCACAACCAAGCCAAACGGTACGTTACGCAATGCACCAAAGCGTCCAAAGGTAATCACCCCTGTCGGCTCGGCACTGACCTGTTGGCTCTCTAGCTCGTCTTCGATACTATCGAGCATAAAACTAAGCTTTAATGGCAGATTGCTGACTTGCGATAATTTTGATTCTACTTGGCTGGCTTCAAGTTGTAATAAGCTTGATAGATTCTCTGGCGTTTCGTTGTCGACTGTCGTATGCGGCTGATTGTTGTTTTCGCTATGGTAGCGCTGATAATGACGATTGGCACGTAAACTGCTCTTAAAGCCATTCATTGCATTAAAGATGGCGCGCATCGGACGCGTTTGATCAAGGGCGCCAAAATACGGATGGATGATATGGTTCTCAATATTATTGAGCCATTTTTCGGCATTATAACGGGCTTCAAACTCGTAACGGCAATGATGTAAGCCATTATAGACGCGGCATAAGGCTTCAATAATCGCGGCATCTGCCAAGCTAATCGCTGACATAGGTACGGTTTTTTCCGCTAAAGCATTGTCTTGCCAGTTATCAGGATAGAGGCAATCACTAATCTGCGCCTCGGGCATGACCAAACCTAGTGCCACTTTATCTAACGCATGAGCAAAGCTAAACCGATAATCATAATCGTCCACGTCAAGCGTTTGCTGCAAATGCGCCTCATCAAAACCGCGTACGAATCCTGCTTGCTCTAATAAATCACAGGCGCGGCTCATCTGCTCATGCGTTAAGCCAAGACTTTCATATAGCGGCGGCAGCATCAACCAATCAAAAACTGCAGCCGCTTCAAAGCGAGCGCTCTCGCTCCCTAATAGGCCATAAAAACCTCGTATCGCCTCCCATAACTGGCGAATCGACTTATCGACGACACCGGTGACTTTAGCCGGTAGCGTCAGACCATCTTGCCCTTCGCCATTAACAAATACCGAATTAATCAATTCATGATGACGATCGACATCAGGGAGTAATACCACGACATCAGACAGATGACGCGTGCTACCATCTTCGTTTGTCTCATTTAACCAACGTCCAATCATACCGCGTAACACTTCAAGCTGACGCTGCAAATTATGGCAAGAATGAATGCTTAGGCTATTATCATATTGCGATAATTGCCATTGGCGCGGCTGCTCATAGCGCTTGCCTTTTAAGCTATCATCGCTATACCATGAGTTAGAATCATTACTATTGCTTAGACTATTCTTATTAATAGTGCCTTCATTGTTTGAAGCGGCATTTGAATCATTCTGCATTTGCGTGCTCAGCGCAGCACTTAGACGTCCAGCAGTCGTTTGCTGCGTTGCTTTTTCATCTAGCATAAGGACATCTTGTTGCAGGTGTGCGAGTAGACTGAGCGGACGCTCGGCTTGTGCATCAGTTGTAGGCTGATAGCCGACATCAAACTTATCTTGCCAATCAAGCTTAAAACCGTTTTTGTCTTCATTACCCGATAAGCTTGCCAGCATGGCAAAAGTCTCACGCGACTGCTTGCCCAAACGCGACAATAGCGTGTGCCCATAATCTCGTAGAAACACGCTTTCAGGGTTAATCACTTGCTGACGCTGTAGCCACTGCTTATCAACGATATCTGCCCAAAACAGTTGCGACGGATTGTAATGTAATAAAGTGATATCCATGTAAGTGGATAAGCGCTGTAAGAAATTAAGCTCGTTCTGTGGCAATTGTTGAATGGTAAAAATATGCAGCTGGGTTGGCAGTATCGTTTGTATATCTACCCCACTATCAGCCTTATCTTGCGCCATGATTTGCCAAAAGCGCGTCTCAATAGAGGCGCGGTGCTCATACACCGAAGCAAACAATAACCGCCATAAGTGCCGCTGAGCGACTTCAAGCTCGGTATAATGCGCAACCAACCAGTCAGGCGTGCTACCAGCATACTTGTCAAACTCCATGGTTAGTTTGTCTTTTTCAGCAACCAACAGCTCGACATCAACCGCTTTATTGTCAGACCATAAGGTCAGCCAATCCTCACGATGGGTCAAATAACGGCTAAATACCCGCGAAAAATCTGTCGCTAATGACCACAATCGCACATCTTGCTGACTACGATCGGCCTCTTCATCGAGTAACGCCGATAGCAGCGGATACAAAGGATGCTTATCATCGGCCATAATCTGCGCTTGATAGTAGGTAAAGTAACCAAACAGCCGCCATTGCATCACAGCCCCTGTCAATACCGCAACCTCAGGCACCGTTACAATCTCTTGCGCGCGCTGATTGGCCTCAAGCCAGACATTGTGCTCAGCCAAGACCTTTTGCATCAAGGTCCACTGATATTGCCCCCAAAACTTGGTGGTCACCAAGGTGCTAATACCCGCTTGACTGGCAATCGATTTGTCCAGCCAATCGCCCAATACCATCGATGGCACAATAACAATAAATTCTTCAAAGATAGGCAGATTTTTAGACTGATAAGCAGTCAATAGCTGCTCAACTAAGTGTTCGGTACGGTGCGATTGAATAATAGTAAACATAAGAAGTAGTCTGATTGGGTTGATAGAGTGAATGATAAAGTGAATGATAAAGTGACGTTGAGAGTTATGACTGACGAGCATAGCGTCGTCTTTGCATTAACTTTTCCATACACAGTGCATATTGGTGGCTATTAAGGAATGCAGCACACAGTACTCACCAATCCATATTTCTAGGTCGTTACTGCATTGTATTTCTGCTAGCATACTGGCAGTAACTCAACAAATAGCCTTTATAGAAATAACAGCAACCCCTAACCGCGGGCGACTTATCAATCATAAGCTCGAGCATTGATAAAATAAGGGGATATTAGTGTGCCATTGATAATGGCTATTTGCCAGTCTATTCATCGTGGCATAATTACCTTACGACAGCCAGTGTCGTGCTGTTATACCGTTAGTATTGGTTAGAATATTATTTACCTATAACATCAGGTATTGTTATTTTACTTGGTTATTTGGCGTTGTTGACACTGAACTATTTAATCATTTTCTATATTGACGAGATACTATAATACTATGCCTTTGCGTCCCATTGATGCCATCTTCGTCCATCCTAAACGACGTTTGTATGTTGTATACTATCGCGGTGAGCTGTGGGCATTGCCGCGCATGAAAATCGATGATAGGTCATGGCAAAATAGACAGCCCTACACCGATGACAGCAGTTCGCTTTATCTAAGCATCCATCAAGCCATTAGTGACCCTATACTCGCACAAAAACTACGTACCTTGAATTTACCGACGGCGGTTCGTGGTAGCAAGTTACCGCGCTTTGAGGCATGGTGGGAGACAAATGGTTTTAAATGGCTAAAAGATAAGCTTACGACAGGTGAATCACCATTAGCCGCGCATGAAACAGCAGGGCCTAAAGTGACAGCGTCAAAAGCAATTGACAATCAGAACGCTTCCGCTTCAAACTATCAAGCTGCTCCAGGAAATAACGATAGCGTCATTAAGCAAAAAAGTAGCGAGCAAAACGTGACAGCCGCTACAGCAAAAGACACCGATATTTTTGCTGATATGCTCGCAGATTTGGCGGACGAAGTGTTAAACCAACACGAGTAAATCTGCTACCATTCATCCTCTATATAAATCATTGATGACATTAACCAAGAAAAGAACGATAACCTATGAAAGATTACAAGCTGCTATTAGCGGGGCTTATTTTACTGCTGTTGATTATTTTTATCGCCATCTTTACTTGGTTATGGACCAGCAACCGCAAAAACATGGACCCTCTGCCTATCATGGCAATCGACAATGACTCATCCTCGTCGACAGCAGCATCGGATGATGACGAGAACGCCATCGCCAAAAGCACTTTGCATATACAAGCAGAAGAAAAGCTACAAGCGCCTTTGAGTGACGTCATTAATAGCTTTCAATCACGCTATCCACATGTACATATAGAGACAAACTATACCTCTTCTACCGCTCTTCTAAGCCTATCTGACAGCAATTTTTCAGACAGTCATCGCACTGACAATGAGCGTGCGTCTTATGTCATTAATACCGATTTGATTATTGCTAATAGCAAGCTGTCAAAAGAGCGCCTATCACCATTACAAGAACAACTAAAGGCTGCTCAAGATAAGCGCAACCAAAGCAAAGTGAATAGTATTAGCGCTCAAGATGGCACGGTAGAAGGCAGTCTTAGTGAAAATAATGAGACTGATGCTGAAGTTGCTGCCCACGCTAAAAGCGACAATACTGGTACCCGTAGCCTTATCTCATTTAGCTATGCTTTGCAGGATACTCAAACAGTGGATGGTGTCGTATTGACGCAAAACCCTGCCGCTATTAACTTTAGAAACTTTTTGCTCTCAAGTACAGGACAAGACATATTAAGTCAGCATAATTATGACAATATCGACGGCTATAAGAACGATATGGCTGATTTATTCAAACCAACTTCACGCGCTAAACAAGCAACAGGTGAACACTCAGTAGATGTGGGCGACGCACTTAGCAATGGTAAGTAAATATAAACCTGTTACCTAACTATTATTCATTGCTTTTATAAGTCCTTTTTTCTACAATAGCAATCCATTATGCGCTTATAGCTCAACAGGATAGAGCAGTTGCCTCCTAAGCGATCGATCGGGGTTCGAGTCCCTGTAAGCGCACCAATCATTGTATTTAGACATAACCTCGCATTACCTAAACCCCTTTAAATACCTATCATGCCTAGTTATCAGTCTTTATTAAATACTTGTCATTACCTACTAGCACCTCTACAATGTTGTTAAATAATATACAACCATAGTATTTTTTGACTTTTGCTTATCATGGACAGTGATAGCTTTAGAATCAGTATGACGAGGACTAATATCAGCCTCATACTGTCCATAGTTTAGGGTTTGAGTGTATTTACTTAGCGGATCAGCTTCAGATATACCGTTGGCAAATAAGCTTAAGATATTGCGACGTTTAATATTGAGCTGATTAAGAATGAAGTTGGTGACGAAATCATTGGCAGGATTGTGTATGATTTCAGCGGGTTCAGCGAATTGCGCCACTTTGCCATCCGATAGCAGTAAGGTGCAATCAGATAGCGTCATCGCCTCTTCTGGGTCATGGGTGACAATTAGAGTAGTCAGCTGATAGCGCACGGCAATCTCACGGATGCGCTCTTTGACGGTTTACTTAATTACTCCATCTAATGCAGATAAAGGCTCATCTAACAATAATATTTTGGGTTTCATGACTAGCGTACGTGCCAAGGCGACACGTTGCTTTTGACCGCCTGATAGCTGATGAATACGCTTATTTAGGTGCTCCTTAATATCGAGTAAATCGATCAGTTCATCGACTTCATGTTGTGTACTGACAGTGGGGTTATTGCGCAGACCGTATTCGATGTTTTGTTTGACATTAAGATTGGGGAATAAGGCATGATCCTGAAAAACGATATTAAAGTCTCTTTGTCTCATAGAGACGCGGGTAATATCTTCGCCACTATAGGCAATTCGGCCGCCGCTGATGTCGGTTAACCCCAAAATCATGTGCAATAAAGTGGTCTTACCACAGCCGGATGGCCCTAAGATTGAAACTATTTCACCCTTGTTAATTTTGAGTGAAAGATCCTCGAAAATCACCTTGTCATCATATCTCTTTGTAACCTGTCTTAGCTCTAACATATCCACTCACCTAATCGCTTATAATCATCCATTTACTTGCTTATCCTTGCGTAGGTCAGCAGTGTATCTAGCAGATATGACACTTCAATGAAAAAATAAAGGTTAGACAACCTTATGTGCGCTAAAAAGCTTAAAAAAGTGAACCGCCCCCTGAATTATCGGAGACTTAACTTTCTCAGAGAACACGACGATGAAAGCACGAAACTACAAACTTGAAATTAAAGAGCGAGCCATTCGTATGCTGATTGAAGCAGCAAACAACTACCCTCTACATGGACAGCCGTCCAAGTCATCAGTGGCTAAGGGTTTTTGCCCATTGCTCGCGACCATGGCATCGAAAAAGGGTGGTGCATCAAAAAGCATGCTGATTAAAAACTTGAATAAATATTAAAGCCTTGTAGAATCAGAGAACTTAGCATGAATTTCTTATTGACTCTTATAGCCAACCTACTTTTTAGAACACCACATAAATATCAATTTAAAATATAACTTATTAGGTAATAAACACCTCAACATTCTGGTGTTCGAAGTATCAACAATATCTATACATCTAATAAATTAACTTTACCTTGATAGGTGCAAAAAGCACTACATGGTATTATTTACATAGCATGTAGTGCTGAGGCATGAAGTTTAATTTTCTTAGGTGATGTTGTTAATATCAGGGTTTGACTATATATGTATTAGCTTGTACAAGACCGCTCAAACTTAAGGCCATGATACCCAATACTGGAATCGTATTCTTCATTTCTATTCCCTTATTAATGAATTATTATTTCTTAATAATTTTAAATCTATTTACCTGATTTAAATATTCCAGAAAAAACCTTCACATGCATACCTATATATGTATGAAACCTAAAATTATATTTTCTTCTTAAATGGAACTTACAATATTACAAATAGTCGCTAAACACCTCCTGTATTTGGGTCAACTATTATTTCTAATAGATAACAGCCAGTCGTATTAACCGCTTTGTTGATCGCTTCAGGTAATTTTTCATGTTCCTTTATACGAGCACCTTTACATCCCATACTATCAGCTAACTGTACAAAATCGATATTGGGCAAGTCGAGACCTGGTACAGACTGACTTTTCATAATCTTACCAAAGGAATGCATTGCTCCATACCCAAAATTATTTAAAATTATGAAAGTCACGGGCAAATTTAACTGAGCTGCTGTCCAAATTGCTTGGATTGAATACATAGACGAACCATCACCAATCAGACATATAGCGCGTTTATCAGTAGCTAAAGCCACTCCGACTGATGCAGGTAAAGCATACCCAAGACCCCCACTTGACATAGTAAAAAAGCTATTAGGTCTCGTGATAGGTAAAAAACGTTGGATGGCAGATCGATGAGAAGGTGCCTCTTCTACTATTACTGAATCAAATGGTCTTGCATGCGCTAGCAGGTCAATAGCATATTCTACTGGAATAGGTGTCATTCCGGTTATTTTTGGAGCAGCAGAACGCAGCGGTATAGCAAAATCATCATTCTGATAGTTGGATAAAGGAGCGAGTTTATCAAGCATAGCATTGAGACTATGATTTATTGAACCAAACAAAGTTGTGGTGGCAGAAGAAAATGCCGCATATTTTGGATCATCAGTAATTTGATATATTTTAACTTCAGAACTAAATAAAGCCACTTCACCTGCAATATGCAGTGTAAATACAGGTGCACCAACAACAAGGATTACGTCATAATCAGACAGTTTTTTTGAAAGTTGCTCGGGCAAAGCTGGCAAAAACCCTGCAAACTGAGGATGGGTTTCCGGAAAGCTAGCTCGACTAGAATATGGGGCTGCCCAAACATGTGCTTGCAGACGCTCAGCCAATTTGACTGCTGTGTCAAATGCGCCCTGCCTATCCACATCTGCACCTAACACTACAGCTAATTTTTGGCTGCTTTGTAATGTTTCCAATAGTTGATTAATAGCCTCTACAGTTGGCGTAGTACCTTCAATTATCTTTGAATAGTTAGGCATCTCTGTTGTCTTATCCCAATCATCACACGGTATAGACACAAAAGTTGGACCACGTGGATGCTGCATGGCAATGTGATAGGCTTGAGCTATTGCCAATGGCACATCTTCAGGACGCGCAGGCTCAATACTCCATTTAACATAAGGTTTTGGAAAGTCTGCTGCTTGATCTGCTCCAAGATAAGGTGCGAATGGTAATATACTACGAGATTGTTGGCCTGCAGTTATTACTAAAGGGGTATGATTTCGATATGCGGTGAATATGTTTCCTAAAGCATGACCGACACCTACTGCTGAATGCAAATTAACGAAAGCAGCATTACCAGACGCTTGAGCATAGCCATCTGCCATAGCCACAGCGGATGATTCTTGTAGAGCTAACACATATTCAAAATCTTCAGGGAAATTATTTAAAAAATTAAGCTCAGTAGAACCGGGATTACCAAATACCTTAGTCATATTAAGTTCACGCATCAGGCGAAACGTCACTTGTTGTACGGTATTGGTACGATTAATATGAGACATAGACGACATCCTTATCAGTAAATATTTCTTGCAGAAGTTAAAGCAACAAAACGGCTTATGTTAAAAGTAAGAACTGGAAACGAGCTGACTTTTTTATTTGTTTGCATAGTACATTTGAATAATTGGCATGACATAACTCACTCTCCATATCAAAAATATAAAGAATGAGCTTTTTATTGAAGCTACTATCTCACTAAGCGCACTACCTATGAGAAAAGTTAAATAGCTATTAGGATTGACATGCTGCGCTGGCTTCTTTAGTTTTTTGATAAGCGGTTTGAGAGTCCAATCCAAGCTTTGCGATATCTTGCAGGTATTTTTGTGTACCCTCTTCTAAAGGCTTTTTCCAATCAGGATTCTTTAATGGATTTGAGATATCTATGATTGTATCGCCTTTGGCTTTTGCTTCTGCCATATACCTTGCATCATCTTCATCAAATACCTTGCCAGCAACCTCAGCCATAGCTTTACCTGAATTATCATCGATTACTTTTTTCAAATCATCAGGCAGACTTTCATATTTATCCTTATTCATAGTTACTATGATCGGCGAGCTATAGAAAGGTATGTTTGTATGGGTATTTGTTATTTCTGTCAGCTTAAACGAACCCATCGCATCCCAAGGTAAGCTTGTACCGTCCAACACACCGCGTTGAAGAGATGTATAAAGGTCAGTCACGGGTAATCCAACAGGTGTGCCACCGGCAGCTTCAATAATATTTCCTGTGATAGCTGAGGGACCTCGAATACGCATGCCTCTTAGATCGTCCGGTGTACGAATCGGCTTATTAACCGTGTGGAAACCACCAGGACCAGTCCCCATCATAAATAAAACATGGGTATCCTCGTATTCACTCGAAATCACCCCATCGTCGTATAAGGTATGCAGCATACAGTTAAGTTGAGTTGCTGAGTTTGACAGCCCTGGTAATTCAGAAATCTGTGTTAATGGGAAGCGGCCATTGGTATAACCTTGAAGCGTAGACCCAATATCGACCATACCATTAGCCACCGCATCATAAGTTGCATTTGGTTTGCTGAGTGTTGCAGAAGGGAATATCTCAATTTTAATTCTGCCTTTAGAGTCCTCCTCTACTTTTTTTGCCCAGTATTCAAATATTTCTGTATTTGTGGTCGAGGTGGCTGGCCAAAAATGTGAAAAACGTAGAGTCGTGACTTCTTGAGTACTTTGAATGGCGCTGTCATCTGATTGTGAACAAGCTGTCATACCCACTAGAGCGGCCAACATTAAGCTGATTGAAAAGGTTTTACTCATCCTGAATTCCTTTTTTAATGATAGATAATTATTATGATAGATAAATGGGCATAGCTTCCAATCTATGCCACTCTCATATGCCTGAATGAATGGTAATAAGAACCTTAATGCCTACATTCTTATATTGATAATCACTTATTTAAACACACTAGACAGGATATGGACGCTGTTCAATTTGTACCGATACCCATTGATAAGTCGTGAACTCATCGAAGGTAATGTGACGACCGAAGCGGCCTACCCCTGATGCTTTTTCACCACCAAAGGCAACGCGCGGCTCATCGTTGACACTTTGGTCATTAATATGAACCATACCTGTCCGCCATCCTGCCGCAAACCTTTGTGCTCGGGAGATATCTGCAGAATGCACAGCACCGCTCAATCCAGCATCAGTGTCGTTTGCTAAGCGTAAGGCATCAGCATCACCTTTGTGTGAAATCAATGTAACCACAGGACCAAACATTTCTGTACGTGCAGAATAAACGTCATTACTGCCTTTTAGGACGTATGGATAAACGACCGCACCGTCACGCTTGCCTTCAAGAAGTATCTCAGCACCTTCTTGCACTGCTTGGTGTACGGCCTGCTCTACCCTCACAGCTTCACGCTCATCAATCAAAGGCCCCACTAAAACATCAGGTCTTGATGGGTCTCCAACGTTTAGGCCTTTTGTATATTCTACAAACTTTGCGGCAAACGCATCAAAGATAGACTCATGAACAATGACACGGTTCACTGACATACAAATCTGACCACTGTGTAAGAACCGACCAAAGACTGCAGAACGTGCCGCATAATCAATATCGGCATCGTCAAGCACTACAAAGGCATTATTGCCACCAAGCTCTAAAATCGAACGCTTGATCTCACGACCAGTCATCTCTCCTATGCGCTGACCAACTTCAGTAGAACCAGTGAACGAAATCACACGAGGAATCGGGTGTGTATATAGCGCATCGCCAATCTCAGAGGTTTTGGGCACAACCACTGTCAATATACCTGCGGGCAAGCCTGCCTCTTCGAAGATTTTGGCTAGCAAGATACCGCCAGTAATGGGTGTGGTAGAGGCAGGCTTTAATAACACGGTGTTGCCACTTGCCAAGGCCGTAACTACCGATCGCATAGCTAAAAACATTGGGAAATTAAAGGGGCCAATAACCGTTACCACACCTACTGGCTTACGAATGATGTGGTTAAATTTATTAGGAATGGCTGAGCGTGCAACCGTAGTTTCTAATAAAAACGGGTACTCGGCGGCCACTTTAATAACCCCAATACAGGCATCAATCTCGATATTGGCTTTCATCACGGTAGAACCAGACTCACGCACCAGTAAGTCAACCAACTCGTTTCGGCGATTACTCATTACTTTTGCCGCTTGCTCAACAATCTGGCTCACAGCATAAGGGTTGGTCTGACACCAGTCTTGTTGTGCTAGCTCTAGTGCCTCATAAGACTCATTAATATCATCTAGGCTGGCAGCTTTGAAAGTAGCAATCTCTTTACCAGTGAAGGGATTACTTGTTACGATGTTGTGACTCGATTTACCATCACGCCATTCGCCTGCTATGTAGTGATGATGTAAATTTGTGTAATTAGACATATCAATTCCTTGTCAAAAAATATTTACCTGAGGGGTACTGCTATTTTCTTATAAAACTTCTTTTACTTGATGTTGCATATAACAATACGCAACATCATGAACAATACGGTACATTTTAACGATGTGACTTGTAATAAAGCGCGTTATTAACTGTCTGACAGACACTACCCTAACAGCACCAAAGATATCGCCGGAAAGGCTACTAAAAGGACCAAACGAACCAAGTCAGAGACAATAAAGGGCATCACTCCCTTGAACATATCGGACAGCTTAATATGCGGTGCCATCGCCTTAATGACAAAGATATTCATCCCCATCGGTGGCGTGATTAAACCAAGCTCTACCGTTAATACTGCAATGATACCGAACCAGACTGGATCGTAGCCTAAAGCGACAATGATTGGGAATACGACCGGAATCGTAATCACTAGCATCGCTAGGGCATCCATGAATAACCCTAACAGAAAGTACATGATTAGAATACAAATCAGTACCACCA
>NZ_VOAZ01000002.1 GCF_008369115.1 Psychrobacter sp. ANT_WB68
GTGAAACATCATTGCGCCAATGGTAGTGTGGCTCCGGCCATGTGAGAGTAGGTCATCGTCAGCTCTCTATTCTTAAAGCTAAACCCCCTTGCACTTTGTGTAAGGGGGTTTTCTTTGTCTGCGGATTTGGGTTTTAAGGGCAAACTCTCTTATTTGAGCTTGGTGAGCTTTATATCATAATATTTATCTCTTAAAACAATTCATCATAAAAATTATATTGTTATATTACTGGCTTGCAATACTTATATTTTACTTAAAAAATATTGAATTATTACCTGTATTAAGGAAGAGAATTGAAATTACGTAAAAGAAAGACTAAATCTATTCTCGATGCTTCAATTGATTCAGCCCTCTTAGCAGTTGAAATTTATAATAAACCGAGAACTACTTTTCGTAGTGAAGGTTTTATCACTATGATGATAATGGCGTGGACTAGATTATTTCATGCTTATTTTAATATAAAGATAGGTGATAGATACTATCACAAGAAGAAGAATGGTCATTATGATACAGTTATGGTGAAAAAAAGGCATGGGAGTTAGCTACATGTATTAAAGAGTATGATGGAAAGCTTGCTTCTGGAGTAGAATCGAATCTCAATTTTTTTATTAAGCTTAGAAATAAGATTGAACATCGACACATTGAAAAAGAGAGGTAGATACTCTTATATTTGGCGAGTGCCAATCTTTATTATTCAACTATGAAAGCCAGTTGATTGAATTTTTTGGTAGTTCTTATTCAATAAATGAAGCATTAGTATATAGCCTTCAGTTCTCTCAAATACGTTCACAACAACAAGAACAAGCGAATAGATCTGCATTATCAAAAGATTTATCGGAAATAGTAGCTTTTGTTCAAAAATATAGAAATACGTTAGATGATGATACGTACAATTCTATCGAATATAGTATTAAGCTTATACAAATTCCTAAAATTTCTAATACTAACAGAGCTGATGCAGCCATAGAGTTTGTAAAATGGGATGCCTTTAGCGATGAAGATATAGCTGCATACGAAAAGCTTAACGTAATTATCAAAGATAAAACTATAAAAATAGAAGCTGTAAATGTTGGTAAGTTAAAACCTTCAGAGGTTGTTAGAAAAGTTAATGAATTATTGAGTGGCAAGTCCATAACACAAAGTTTGCATACTACTTTATACAAAGTATTTGCTGTTAGACCAGCTAAAGGTTCAGAAGACCCTTTCAATACACAGGCAGAATTCTGTCTTTATGATGAACTACATGATGACTATGTTTATCAAGATGCTTGGGTCTCGTTCCTGACACATTTTATGCAAATTACAGATTTGGATGCACCTCAACTTAGACAAAAAGAGCGAAATGGAGAGCAGCTAGTTGTAGATGAGCATCGTGTCTAACAGATGTATGTTTTTGGATTGATTTCCCGCTTTTTAAGCAGTCAATACCTAAAGACTTTGTTTAAAAGTTTCTACACTAACTCCTTAGATACTGATTACCTAATCTAAAAATCTTGAAAGAGCTGAATTTCAACAAATATAACTATTAAAGAGAACAAGACCACTATGACAACCTCAAAAGTAACTTATCAAGGCGACCTACGCACTACTGCTATTCATCTACAATCTAATAATGAAATTATTACTGATGCACCGACTGACAATCAAGGTAAGGGCGAAGCATTTTCACCGACTGATTTATTAGCGACGAGCTTAGCTAGTTGCATGTTAACGATTATTGGTATCAAAGCTCGCGATATGGAAATCGATATTGCAAGAACTACGGCTGAAGTGACGAAAGTGATGGCAGCTGATCCAAGACGCGTCAGTGAAGTACATGTCGCGATTACTTTTAATCAAGAGTTAGATGACAAAACGCAAAAGATATTCTATAACACCGCACTCACGTGTCCGGTTGCTAAAAGCATTCATCCTGATATTATTCAAAAAGTGACTATCAATTCTAAGAGCTATTAATTCTAAGAGCTATTGATTCCAAGAATTACTAATTCCAAAAACTAGTAACCTCTATCATGGTGATTGATATGACTAGCAAAACCTTACTTATCGTCGCGCATGCACCGTCGCCTAATACCAAAAAATTAGCCCAAGCGGCTTATAACGGTGCTAATCATCCTAACTTAGATATCAATGTCATATTAAAGTCCCCACAGGACACCCAGCCTGAAGATGTATTAGCAGCAGATGCGCTATTACTAGGGACGACTGAGAATTTGGCCTATATGGCAGGACTGACCAAAGATTTTTTTGATCGCTGTTACTACCCTGTGTTAGAGAAGAAGCAGGGCATGCCATTTGCATTATATATTCGAGCAGGTCATGATGGTACGGGCACTAAGCTTGCTATAAAGACGATTACGACAGGATTACGTTGGGAATGGATTCAAGAAGCATTAATATTGCAAGGTGATTGGCAAGAGGCATTTACCGAGCAAGTCGAAGAGCTGGCGATGACTTTAGCAGCTGGGGTAGAAGCAGGAATTTATTAACCCTAGGTGTTTCGCTATTATTAATATCGAGATATCAATGATATAAAATTTAGGATGTTAATAATGCATAATAATACTGATTCTATTTCTGCTGCATTACCCTTTTCTCAAGCGTGTGAAAATAATAAGCAGCCGATATTGGAAGTTTTACAGCAAGAGTTGCAAGACTTTACTCATGTATTAGAAGTGGGTTCAGGGACGGGTCAGCATAGTGTATATTTTGCACCGAGATTGACGCATTTAAATTGGCAGACCAGTGATGTATTCGCGCATCATGCTACCATCAATGCTTGGCATGGTGCTTATCCTGCGCCTAATTTATATGCGCCGCTCACTTTTGATGTATCGTGTGATTCGGTACCAATAAACAAGGCTGTCGATGCGCCTTACGATGCAGTATTTACTGCCAATACTTTGCATATTATGTCGTGGTCTTTGGTGGAAAAATTATTTGAGTTAGTGGGTCATGCTTTACCTATCAATGGAAAGTTGATCATTTATGGACCGTTTAACGAAAACGAACATTACACCAGCGCCGGTAATCAGCAGTTTGATATCAGCCTCAGACAACGCGACCCAAAGAGCGGTATTCGTCATTTAGAAGACATAATAGCTTTGGCAAAGAGGCATCATCTAAACCTATCTGATAAGTATGCAATGCCATCTAATAATCAGCTATTGGTGTTCCAAAAATACTAAATCAGCGAAAATTTAGAACAAAAAAGACCTCTTAATCAAAATCTTATACGATCGATTGAGAGGTCTTTTTGTGTAGAGCTGCTAATATTTTTTGCATACAGTCAAATTATTTATAGGCTTCTGCTAAAAAATCTAAATAACGCTGCCAAGAACGCTCATCAGCACGAGCGTTATATCTATCGCTGCCGAACACGCTAAAGGCATGTGGCGCGCCACTATAAGTCACCATCTCATGCGGCACTTTTGCCGCTTCTAATGTCTTGCCCAAAGTAGCAAAGCTCTCTAAGGATACAGAATCATCAGCAGAGCCGTGGAAAACTAAGATCTCGCCAGTCGTTTTGTCATAACTTTGACCCGTTGGGATATCAAAGGCTCCATGGAAAGGTACAAATGCTTTTTGCGGGAATCCTGAGCGTGCTAGCTCTAGAGCAACCGTACCACCAAAACAATAGCCCATCGTAACGCCTTCACGGACATTATTACCTTGTTGTTGTCCTGCATTCAGTGCCCCTTGCAGTAAGCGGCGCATTTTACTGCGATCGTTATATAAGTCTCCAGTTAAGCGTTTATTGTCCTCAATGTTCGTCGGGCGGATGCCTTGCCCAAACATATCAGCAGCCAATACATTATAGCCTTGCTCCGCTAACATATCAGCGCGTTTGCGCTCATAGTCCGTGAGTCCATCCCAATCATGAATGAGTAAGATAAAAGGCGCATTGGCTTTGTCGGCTTTGGCGTAATAGCCTTCATAGGGTTGATTGTCTACCGTATAAGTGACATTTTTAGTGGTAATCGCAGTGGCGGTTTGGCTGAAAATTAATGCCATCAAGCCTAAAGAGGCGCTAGACAAAAACCTTGCGTTATAACACTTAGGTAAATCAGTAAAAATGGATATCATGGGTAGCCTCATTATGTCAGTGAAAAACAACACACATTAGAGTTAAAAACCTATCCATCTCTTTAACTAATAATAAATAGATTCTTATAAAGAATACGATAAAGAATAACTATATAACAACCCTATATTGTTAAAAATAATAGACTTGAAACGATTTTCAATGCTCATTAATGATTACCTTGCTTAACCAAATATCAACACGCTTAACTATATAGTTGACATACCTGCCTAAGATTTTTGAGTAAGATAATTATTGAGCTCAGCATTGCTATCTCAAGAGTGCTTGAGTCAATTTTTATCCTTAATCGTGCTACACGCAGAAAATTAAACGACATGTGAAGTCAAAACTATCTCCAAGGATATAAAAACTGTGTTAGCACCTATTTAATGGGCTATCTATAGCCCATTTTTACTCATTATCTAGGATATTTTATGAATAATAATATCGATCATACCGACCCCGCTAAAGACATGAATACTGAACGCGGCAATGGCGGTGAAACTCACCAACGTGCTAATGGCGACACTAAAGCCATGACAACCCAGCAAGGCGTTGTCATTTCGGACAATCAAAACTCCCTTAAGATTGGCGCTCGTGGCCCGACGATATTAGAAGATTTTGTCTTACGCGAAAAGATTAATCACTTTGACCATGAGCGTATTCCAGAACGTATCGTCCATGCACGTGGTAGTGCCGCCCATGGTTATTTCGAGCTGACCGAATCGTTAGAAGAATTTACCACCGCTAAGATTTTAACCGAAACAGGCAAACAGACACCGTTATTTGCCCGTTTTTCTACGGTTGCTGGTAATAAAGGCTCAAAAGATACACCGCGTGATGTGCGTGGTTTTGCGGTGAAAATTTATACTGAAGAAGGTAATTGGGATATCGTTGGTAATAATATGCCGATTTTCTTTATTCAAGATGCGATGAAATTCCCTGACTTGGTTCATGCGGTTAAACCAGAGCCTGATCGTGGCTTCCCGCAAGCGGCTTCTGCCCATGATACCTTTTGGGATTTTGTCTCGCTTAGCCCTGAGACCATGCACAATGTCATTTGGCTAATGAGTGATCGTGCTTTGCCTCGTAGTTTGGGGATGATGGAAGGCTTCGGTATCCATAGCTATCGCTTTATTAATAAAGATGGTAAAAGCACCTTTGTACGCTTCCATTGGAAGCCAGTACTAGGCGTACAGTCGACCACATGGGATGAAGCGGTTAAAATCTCTGGCGCGGATCCTGATTATCATCGCCGAGATTTATTTGAATCGATTAATAATGGTGACTATCCCGAGTGGGAATTTGGCGTACAGCTATTTACTGAAGAAGAAGCCAATGCGTTTCCGTTTGATCACTTAGATGCGACTAAACTGATTCCAGAAGAGATGGTGCCGGTACGCATCGTGGGTAAAATGGTGTTAAATCGCTATCCGGATAACTTCTTTGCCGAAACGGAACAAGTGGCGTTCTGTCCATCGCATCTGCCACCGGGCATCGACTTTAGTAACGACCCTTTATTACAAGGCCGTCTATTTAGTTATTTGGATACGCAGCTGTCGCGTTTGGGCTCACCGAATTTTGCGCAAATTCCAATTAACGCGCCAAAATGTCCGTTTGCTAACAATCAGCAAGACGGTCATATGCAAATGCAAGTGCCAAAAACTCGCGTGTTATATGAACCACAAAGTCTTGATCCAACAAGGCCACGCGAAAGTGTTAAGAAAGGCTTTGAGTCGTTCCATGAGCAGCTAGATGATGGCGTCAAAGGTCGTGTGCGCGCTGAAAGCTTTGCGGACCATTATAGCCAGCCGCGCATGTTCTACCTTAGCCAAACGCCAACTGAGCAAGCACATATTGCTTCAGCATATGCCTTTGAGCTTGGCAAAGTAGATACGGCGCATGTACGTACGCGTATGCTCGGGCATTTACGTAATATTGATGAAGACTTGGCAAAACGTGTCGCAACAGCATTGGGTATGGACTTGCCAGCAGCGGCAGAGTCTGCAGCGCCGATACAAGATATGGCGACTTCTGAGAAGTTACAAACGATTGGCTTGACGCCTAAAACCCTAAAAAGTCGCTTAATTGGCATTTTAGTCGCCGAAGGCTCAAAACACAGTGAGATTAAGAAGTTTGAAGAGGCCGCGAAAGCAGAGGGCGCTCGGGTGAAAATCGTAGCGCCAAGTAAAGAGGTAATCTTAGACGACGATACTCGCATACAAGCCGATGAGCGCGTTGCAGGTGGTCCGTCAGTAATGTTTGACGCGGTGGTCAGTATCATTATGCCTGAGCAAGCAAAGAAGCTGGCTGAAGACAGCGCTACCCTTGATTGGTTTACGGACGCCTACGCGCACTGTAAAGCCATTGCTTATTGTGGGGCAACCGATGAGTTTATCTTAAGTAAATTACCAATCGAGAAAGATGCTTTTGTCACACCACTGGCGGAATTGGATACCTTTATCGAAAATGCCAAATCTCGCTTGTGGGAACGTGAGCCAAAAGTCCGTGACTTGGCATAACGCTTTATAAAAGCTATCTATCGAGAAAGTTAGCTATTTTCATTTAAATGATTAAAAAAAACTCAGCTTAAGGGCTGGGTTTTTTTGTTTATGAACGAAGTGTAAAAGCCAATAAATGGTTGATAAACGCCTAAATACTAAAGCTTAGCCACAAGCGTTCACTGAATATCATTCATAAACCAATACTGAGCGTTATAATGACAAATCATATTGCTTAGAGCGTGTTGAAGGACGGCTGCGCTTTTATATATAAATGTTTATAAATAGCTAGGCTAAAGACTATATCAAAATAAAGGAATATTATGAGTTTAATAGATATCGTTGCCATAGAGGGATATATTCAGACAACGTATATGGCGGTTTATCCTGACAAGTTGCTATTGTTAGATTCAGGATGTCGCTGTGATGTAGATAAAGTTTTAGCATATATTACCGATAATCTAAAACGTCCGGTCGAGCAACTTAAGACAGTCATGGTCACGCATATGCATCCTGATCATGCTGGCGGCGCTGAACTTTTGAAACAAAAAACAGGCTGTCAAATCGTCACCGCTATGTCTAAAAAGCCTTGGTATCATGGTGTTTCGGGCAGAGTCGCTCATCTGAATGATTTGGGATTGACTTATTATGTGGCCAATCGACAAGGTAAGTCGGTTACCAATGTCTGGTACAATCCCATTCTAAAAGCAGATGTCAACGTTCAGGATGGTGACCCTGTGCCAAACTTTGAAGATTGGATCGTCTTGGACACACCAGGGCATACCGATCGGGACTTGTCTTTATGGCATCCGCCAAGCAAGCAGGCGTATACCGCCGATTTGATATTAATCATCAAAAATAGATTTGTCTCGCCTTATTTAATTACCTTGCCTGACGCTTACCGTGCATCATTGGCCAAGGTGAAAGCACTGCAACCAGATACTTTATTACTGGCACATGATAAAAGGGTTAAGCTCAGTGATGAAGACTTTGAGCGATTGATAGAACAGACACCGAATGAACCACGAGAAACCACGCTAAAAAATGGTTTTAAACTCATGCTTGCACAGGTTAAGTTTGCGCGCAAAAGAGTGAATACGCCTTAGTGAAATAAGTATTAAATAATATCGGCCAAAAAAAAGCCCAATCATTAAATGATTGGGCTTTCCTAAATATGGTGGGCCGACCGCGACTCGAACGCGGGACCAATTGATTAAAAGTCAACTGCTCTACCAACTGAGCTATCGGCCCTGAAGAGTGTATAAAAAAGCACTGCTTTTTTAACTCTGCAAGAGAATTTACATTTTCGTAAATTCTATAAAGCGTTCTAAAAGAAAGCTTCTTAAAACTTATTACGCTACTACCGGATAGGGTAGCATACATGATAAGGATAATACTAAATATGGTGGGCCGACCGCGACTCGAACGCGGGACCAATTGATTAAAAGTCAACTGCTCTACCAACTGAGCTATCGGCCCTGAGAAGCGTTAAAAAATTGCAGGACAATTTTAGCTTCGCAAGATAAATTTCCTTAAAGGGAAATTTATTAAAACCAGACATCTAAAAAATGTCTTAAAGCTTCATTTCTTTAGCTATTCATGAATCAATATCAAAAGAGACAATAAGCTTGTTTACTCGTTTAGATTATTTGTATCTCTAAACGTGAGAGCACATTATATATATTATTAAGACAATTACAACCCCGAATGTTAAAAAAAGTGCAAATCCATGTGAATTAATCCTATTTTTTTAAATTTAAGGCTTAATGGGTTTCGAAACACGCTAAAATCCTATCAAAGACGTACTTTTGACCGTTAGTTTTGAGCAGTTGGTCTTGAACGTTGTGTTCAAAATTCTTTTAATCCCTAGAAAGCGCTTCTACTGGATCTAACTTGGCGGCGTTGCGTGCCGGTAAAAAGCCAAAAACAACCCCAATAAGCGTTGAGCAGACAAAGGCGGCGATAATAGAGGTTGATGAGTAGATGACTTTGAAACTATCGCCGCCGACACGGTTAATCAGCTCACCAATCGCAAATGCCATGCCTATACCCAATAGTCCGCCTAAAATACAGACCAAAACGGCTTCAATCAGAAACTGCTGCATGATATCGCTTTGACGCGCACCGACGGCCATACGTACGCCAATCTCATTAGTGCGCTCGGTCACGGATACCAGCATGATGTTCATGACGCCAATACCGCCAACGATTAAAGAGATAATGGCGATGGATGAAATCAATAATGTCATGGCTGCCGTGGTTGATTCAATCGTCTGGCGAATGGAGTCGGAGTTACGTATGCGAAAATCATCGGTACCATGACGGCTTTTCATCAGCTCAGATATGGCAGACTCAGCGGCAGAAGAGGATATATTGTTGTCAATCAGCGCGACAAAGCTCTCAATATAGGCACTGCCTATCAGCCGCGACATCATAGTGGTGTAGGGCATATATAAAGTCGGCGAATCTGCGCCTCTACTAAAGCCGCTATCGTTCGGCTCTAATACCCCAATCACGCGCCCAGGAACGCTACCGATCAGTAATACCTCGCCAATCGGATTGGCATTGTCAGGAAAAAAAGTTTTATTGGCATTATTATCAATAATGATATCTTGGGTACGGCGCAGAATACTCTGTTCATCAAAGCCTTGACCTAGTGCCAGCTTCTCACCGCTCACATCGAGATAGTCTTTACCAACGCCACTGATACTGGCAGCTTCTTGAATGTTACGATAGCGCACGTTCATATTGCTATTGAGCTGCGGGCTGACACTGAGCACATAGGGTTGGTCAGCGACCGCTTGGGCGTCTTGTGGGGTTAAATTATCATCGTTGTACTGACGCCTAGGGTCACCGTAAGGGTAACCGTCAGTGACAGTAATGGTATTGGTACCTAAGGAGCTAATATTGGACAGTATCTGCTCTTGTGAGCCTTTACCCAAACCGACGACCGATACCACGGAAGCAATACCAATGATAATCCCTAACATCGTCAATAACGTGCGCATTTTATGCGCACGCATAGCAAGTAAAGACATCTTAAAGGCTTCAAATAGACGGTCGATAAAACTGCTAAAGGCACTTTTACGGTGTTTGTCTATCATAGCTGCTGGCTGTGCTTCTGGGCGCTGATAATCTTCATTTTTATAGTCGGCAATGATATAACCGTCTTTGATTTCAATCACGCGCTCAGCTTGGGCAGCAAGCCCCGGGTCATGGGTGACCATTATTATAGTATGACCTTGCGCGTTTAAGTCTTTGAGGATTTGTACGACGTCTTTACCTGATTTACTATCTAGGGCACCTGTTGGCTCATCGGCTAGGATGATATCGCCACCATTCATCAGCGCCCTTGCGATAGACACACGCTGCTGCTGTCCACCCGATAGCTGGCTTGGGCGATTATTAACTTTGTCCGCCAGTCCTAAATCTGACAATAGTTTTTCGGCACGGTCATTACGTGCTTGCCCGTCCATCCCAGCATAGACTGCTGGTACAGAAACGTTGTCACGGGCATTAATGTCGCCCAATAGATGATAGCGCTGAAAAATAAAACCAAAGTGCTCACGGCGTAGTTTTGCCAGCTCATCCGCATCTAGGCGGCTGACCGATTGACCAAATATCTTATAGTCGCCGGCAGTCGCTTGGTCTAAGCAACCCAAGATATTCATCAAGGTCGATTTTCCCGAGCCTGATTGCCCAATGATAGCCACCATTTCGCCTTGATTGATGGTCAGGTTGATATCATGCAAGACGCGAATGGTCTGCTCGCCAGCTTTGAACTCTCTAATCAGTCCTTTGACTTCCATCAAAGGCGTAGCGGTGGCATTAGAAGTCGGGTCTTGGTTACTCATTTGCTATCCTGCTTATATCAAATCAATATCAACGCTCGTTTTTTGCTATCATCGATTCAACGTAGGTTTTAGAGTTTTAAATTTCGAGCCTTTTAAAATTCAATAGTCTCAACGCTTCAACATCGTTAATCTTACGATGATAACCTCATATTAAAATGGTCGACCGCCTCTGCCACCCATGCCACCTCTGCCGCCCTTACTGCCAATATTAGGTCCTTCTTCGCTTAAGATAACCTCATCGCCTTTTTTGAGACCGCTCAAAATTTCCGCATTGACACGATTATTGATACCGACTTTGACGGTTTGTTCAACAACTTCACCATCAGCTTTAAGCACACGCACCGTTGCCATGGTTGCACTAGAATCGCTATCCAGCTTATTTGCAGTGGTAGACTCTGGTTTAGAGCCCTTAGGTTTTCTAGATTTGCCGGCAGGCTGCAGGGCAGCAGAGGGGATAAGCAGCGCGTCTTTTGCTTGATTAATGACGATATAAACTTGCGCGGTCATATCGATACGAAAGCGGCGCTCGGTATTGGGTACTTCGATATAACCAACATAATAAATGGCCGCATCGGTAGAGCTAGTATCACTGATTTTCTCAGGAGCGGGTTCAATCGCTTTGAGGGTCGCATCATATTTTTGATCGGGATTACCGATGATATTAAAATAGACTGGCAAGCCTGCTTTAACGTTAATGACATCGGCTTCAGAGATTTGCGCATTGATACGCACGGTGGATAAATCGGCTAAAGTCACAATGGTTGGCGCAGTTTGGTTGGCGTTGACCGTCGTACCTTGCTCAGTGGTCACCGATACCACCGTCCCTGACATCGGCGCACGAATGGTGGTGTAACTTAAGTCTTCCTGCGCGGTGCTGACGTTGGTTTGAGATTTGCGCAACGCGGCTTGCTGGCTATTGATATTCGCTTCGGTGGTAGCAATCGCCGCTTTTGCCGTCTCAATAGCAGCGCGAGCATTGGCGACAGATGCTTGAGCGGTGGCAACCTTTGTTGCTTGCGTATCATAATCTTGCTGCGATATCGCATCGATAGCCAGTAAGCCTTGCAAGCGTGAGAAGTCTGTTTGCGCTTGTTTCAACTCAGCTTGACGGCTGGCAAGATCCGCTTGCGCACTTTTTAGACTTGCCTGACGGCTTAGCGACTCGGCACGGGCGCTTTGTAGCGCCGCTTCACTTTGCTCAAGGCTTGCTTGCTCATTGCTTAAACTATTCTTTTGGGTGACTTGATCAATCTGTGCAATTAAATCGCCTTTTTTTACTTCATCGCCGACGTCAACAAACAGCCGCGTCACCTCACCAGATACCTGCGCGCCAACATCGACGGTATTTAACGCTTTTACTTTACCGGATGCCATGACGTTATTTTCGATATCGCCAATCTCAGCCGTCGCTGTTAGATAGTTGGGTGTGGTTTCTTTTGGCTTCAAGGTTTTGTAGGCTAAAAACCCTAAAGCGATGATGACGAGGGCAATAACGCCCCATTTAATAGCAGACTTCTTGCTCATTTTGCGCATGACAACAATCCAATCACAGTTAAATCAAGTGTAGCTATGATAGAGGCTTGGTGGACAAAAGGGAATGGCAATTAGTTTGCGAAACGTTAAGAGGGAAAATAAAGCATCAAAGAATGAACAAAAAAATAACCCTAGATAGAGGGTTAAATAAAAACGCGATGCATTATTCGTCATGAGTTGTTTGCGATGATTGATGGCGTTTTAAACAAACGTCGCCCTGAGAGCTCAAGCGCTGCTTGCAATAACAACTCCCACGCTGGCTGGCGCACTAAGCCTTTAATTGCTTGGTCACATTTATAAAGTAGGGCAGGCCAAGCTGCTATTTGTGCCTTTGATTGGCGGCGACAGGCTTGCTGATATAAGCCTTGCTTGCTACGCCAAATGCCAAGCGCTTGCGGGTCTTGCCCATCCATCAATAGCATGATTTGCCGCATGTCTTTACTTATTGCCCATAAAACCAAGGTTGTTGGCTCGTCAGTCGCTTTAAGCTGAAAAATGATTTTGGCGACTTGGGCGCTATTGCCAGCAAGCATCGCATCGGACAAATCAAACACGCTAAACTGCGCATCGCTGACCAATGCTGCTTGTAGATCATTAATATCTAATGCCACATTTGTCAGAGGCTGGCTAGAATTGTTGTCAAAATTAGTACTATGACTATTATCATCACTGTCATTAATTGCCATCAATTGTGGAGCAAATAAATACGATAACCGCCATAAGGTTTGATACGCACTGAGCAGATGATGTTCGGTATGCGACATCAGCAGCTGCCAAGCTTCTTGCGATAATGTTAAACCAAATTGCTGAGCTTGTATCTGCAATAACTGCTGACGTTGCTGCTCATTATACAAATTGCAATCGATGACATGACCATAGTACGCAAATGGCGCAAACCATTTATTAGTTTGCGCGCGTTTGTCTTGCTTTGGCGTCAACCATAATAAGCTATGGCTATGCGCCCCTGTTTGCGCATCGACGGCAAAACGTTCTAGCTCGGTGATAACCGCTTTATCAGGTTTATGGTTGCCGGTGACAATTAAGGCGCTAGCATCATCGAATAAAGACTGACTGCCAAGCTCTGATAATACTTCCTGCCAACTATTTACTGACACCAGCTCGATGCGCTTAATGGCGTAATTCTGCGCCCGCCAATGTGGGCGCAGCGCATCGATGAGCCATTGACTGAGTAATGGCTCGTCACCATGCGCCAGCCACAAGCCTGGTACTGCCACTGAGGGTTGTAGTATTTTTGGATAGGCTTGTATGAAGGTAGCTTGCATAGGCGAAGAAGGACACAAGGTTATGAATAGGAGGTTAAAACTGCCTTTATTTAAAACAGTAATTCAAATGAAAGGCAGCTTTAATAAGAATGTTTTTAAAAACTTGATTTTTAAAAATAAAAAACAGCAATATTAAGAACTCGGTACGATAACGGCGGTAGATACTGAGCCTTTACCATTTTGAGTAGCCGGTTTTACGCTATTAGGGGCGATTTTAGGCAGCGCAATCGCTACATATTGGTCAGTGATACGGCGCGCTAGGCTGTCGTAAAGCCAATCGCGAATTTGTTCGCCCTGCTGATCATCGGTACTCACTGATGCCTCATTATATTGATAGCTACGCTCAACTTGGATAGGGTTGGTCAGTGTCACCGGCTTGCCGTTTTCGACACTTTGATAGCTGACATCAGCTGACATTACCAAGCGAATTTCTGTTAATACACCGACCAATTCATAACGCTTAAAACGGACGTTGTTAACCGTAATGGCAGCGATGGTTTCTGCACCTACTTTTTGGTTATTACTGGCAACATCCGCCAAGGTCATATTATCAATCACATCAACGCCCAATGCCTGTAGACGTTTTGTGAGTGGTAACTTCAATGGAAATGAGGTGCGATTGTCTTCGATAATTATCGCTGTTTTAGCGACATCAAATAACATCGGTGCATCATAGCCGCGTAGCTGAAAGCCGCAACCACTGAGACTGGCACCCGCTCCCAAAACTGCGAACATTGGCAAGGCAGTCAGTAGCGCTGTTGCTAGTTTTTGGACACCTGATTTATGAGTCATGGTGCTTTTTTCGTCTGATTCTGCTTGATGTGACTGTCCAGCTGAGTGCTTATACGACATAATCGCTATCCTTATTTTGATAAGAAGACCTAAAACGCAATTGCTAAGAATGCTGGGTTTAAAAACACTAGGTTTGAAAACGCTGCATTTAAAAGCGCAACGTCTAAAAACCCAGTATTTGAAAACGTAACGTTGAAAAGGTCTAGCCTGCAACCACAATATTAACCAGTTTATTCGGTACGACGATTTCTTTTTTAATCTCGCCAGTAAGGAATTTTGCCACGCCTTCAAGCGCTTTTGCTTGGGCTTTTAGCTGCTCAGGGTCGCTATTAGGGGCGACATCCATTTTACCGCGCATTTTACCGTTAACCTGCACCACCATAGTAATCATGTCTTGCACTAAAGCGCTTGCATCGACTTCTGGGTAGCTTAGAGTCACGGTATCCATTCCTAGTTGCTCAAGCAAATGCTCACCAATGTGCGGCGCGTATACGGATAGGATAATCAATAAATCAATCAATGCTTCATGTTGTACTTGCAGATCTTGCTCACTGCTAGCTTTAAAGTTACTTAACTCATTGGCAAGTTCCATTAAGCTAGAAACTGGCGTATTGAGTGCTAAGCGTTTGCCCAAATCACTATCAATTTTGCCGATGGTTTCATGGGTCTTACGGCGTAAAGCTTTTGCTTCTTTGCTTAAGTTATCCGTATTTAAGGCATCATTATTTAGCTGCTCAAGGCTTAAATTGGCATCAGCTAATGCTTGCATATGCTCGGTCGCAATACGCCAAACTTTTTTAACAAAGTTATAAGGACCTTTTAGCGCATCGTCTGACCATTCTAGCGTTTGGTCGGCAGGGGCTGTAAATAGGGTATAAAGACGAACGGTATCCGCACCATATTTATCAATGGTAATTTGTGGATCAACGCCATTATTTTTTGACTTCGACATTTTCTCGATTTTGCCAATCGTCACTGGCTGCCCATCTGATTTTAAGATGGCTTTGATTGGCTGACCACGCTCGTTATAGTCGATATCAATATCTTCAGTAAAGTAATAGGTCGTACTGCCATCGGCATTGACGCGGTAGAACGTACCAGCAAGTACCATACCTTGGGTCATCAAATTGGCAAAAGGCTCATCACCTGATACTAAGTTTTCGTCACGCATTAGCTTATGGAAGAAGCGCGCATAAAGTAGATGCATTACGGCATGCTCGACACCGCCGATATACTGGTCAACCGGCAACCATTTATTAGCGGCCGATTTATTGACCATATTGGTCGTATCATGTGGGCTAGCAAAGCGCGCATAGTACCAGCTTGATTCAACAAAGGTATCAAAGGTATCGGTTTCGCGCTCAGCAGGATTGCCACATTTAGGACAAGTGGTATTCACAAATTCTGGAATATTTTTTAATGGGTTGCCGCGACCGTCAGGGACGACGTCAGTTGGTAAAACCACTGGTAAATCTTGTTCTTCAACTGGCACAGTACCGCAATGCTCACAGTTGACCATTGGGATAGGGCAGCCCCAATAGCGCTGGCGTGAGACACCCCAATCACGTAGACGATATTGGATTTTTTTCTTCGCAAGCGCTTGCGGCTCAAGCTTAGCAAGCATGGCTTCAAACGCTTGCTCGAAATCTAGGCCATCAAACTCACCTGAATTGACTAAGGTATTGCGCTCGGTATAAGCGCGATTGTCATTACCTTCTTCAGCGTTATCAAAATAGCCAGCAGGGATATCAATCACTTGCTTAATGGGCAAATTGTACTTAGTTGCAAACTCATAATCACGTTCATCATGGGCTGGTACTGCCATGACCGCGCCTGAGCCATAGCTCATGAGCACATAGTTGGCAACCCATACTGGCACTTCTTCGCCAGTGAGTGGATGGGTGACGGTAAGACCTGTATCCATACCAATCTTTTCAGCTTTAGCTAAGTCCGCTTCAGCAACCGAACCTTTTTTGCACAGGGCGCAGAATTGAGCAATTACTTCATCTTTTTCAGACGCGTATTGTGCCAATGGATGCTCAGCGGCAACGGCGACATAGGTGACGCCCATCAAGGTATCTGGACGGGTAGTGAACACATCTAAGGTACTGGTTTCGCCAGCAAGCTCATAAGGGAAATGAACTTCCATACCGGCACTACGGCCAATCCAGTTGCGCTGCATGGTCAGTACTTCAGAGGGCCAGTGACCTTCTAACTGGTCTAAATCATCAAGCAGCTCATCGGCATAATCGGTGATGTTAAAGTAATACATTGGAATATCGCGCTTTTCGACCGCCGCGCCACTACGCCAGCCTTTACCGTCAATGACTTGCTCATTGGCTAATACGGTGTTGTCGACTGGATCCCAGTTGACGGTGGCAAGTTTTTTATAAACCAAGCCTTTTTTATATAACTGTAAAAACAACCACTGTTCCCACTGATAATACTCAGGGCTACAAGTAGCAAATTCACGTGACCAGTCAATAGACAAACCAAGCAGTTTTAGCTGCGCGCGCATGCTATCAATATTAGCAAACGTCCATTCAGCGGGAGGTGTTTGATTGGCAATTGCGGCGTTTTCAGCTGGTAAGCCAAAACCATCCCAACCCATTGGTTGCATGACTTCGTAGCCCTTGAGGCGATAATAACGGCTCAGGACGTCGGAGATCGTATAGTTACGCACGTGACCCATATGCAGTTTACCGCTTGGGTAAGGGAACATCGATAGCATATAACGGCTTGGCTTATCGCTTGGCTCATTGCTCACTTCAAAGCGCTTATCCGTTGCCCATTTGGCTTGCTGCGCGGCTTCGATGAGTTGCGGCTGATACTGGGCGTTGTCGATAGAAGTATTATTGGTATGGGTAGTATTAGCAGTTTCTGCTGTCACGGCGTTGCTCATAGTTGGCTCGGAATAGGTTGTTACAGATAAATTGGATAAAATTTTACAATGCCATAGCATAGCGTAATTTGGCGAAAATTGCGACGATATGATAGAGGGTTTGCTCACTGTAAAGGCGATAAATTTACCCTGTGAATACGCTTAGGGATGTTTCACCCTCATAAAGAAAACGCTGATATGCTCAGATATAGCTGTCTACTTAGATATAATAGTGCGCGTTAGGTATAATAATTTGCTCAAGTGTAATAAGTAAAATAATGATAATGGATTTGGAGTTTTTATGAGCATCACTATTTACGGTATCAAATCTTGTAGCACCATTAAAAAGGTTTTTAATAAACTTGATGAGCTCGGCGTCAGCTATGACTTTCATGATTATAAAAAGCAGCGTATCGATAAAGAGAGCGTTCAACGTTGGGTTAACGAGCTTGGTATCGATAAAGTGCTGAATAAGCGCGGAACAACATGGCGCAAGCTCACCGATGAGCAGAAGCAAGCTGCTGACGATAACGTCAATAACGCCATTGATTTGCTTATAGAAAATACCAGTATGATTAAACGTCCGATAGTAGAAGGTAAGCTAGCAGATAAAAATAACGGTCAGCCGATCCTGTTATGCGGTTTTGATGAAGCTGAGTTTGATACAATTTTTTCATAGATAAATAGCTAATTTCGTCTACTATAAATTATGTAATGGTTATTGAAATTAAGTTTGCTAGCTCATGATGTTCAAGGACGAGGATAGGGTTATGAAAAAATTAATATTGATAGCGGCGTTTGCGGTAGCGCCTTTATTAACGGCCACCGCACAAGCTGCTGATACATCAACCAAGATTACCTTTGCTAAAGACAGCTATTGTGGCAATTTTAGTGGCAATCTCAAAAACGGCAAAGTATTTCGTTTATGGTTACTGCCCGATCAAAACTTAGTGATTCGTAACGTCGGTGACGACCAAATTAGTGTCGCTTATGTCTCAGGACCAAATGGTCGCTTAAACGGCGATCGCTACGAAAATGAAAACTCTTATATCACCCAGCGCAAAGGCAATCACCATATGAAGGTGTATGGTAATAGTAGCCATAGTAACGTGGAGTTTTGCGCTTATTAAACTAGTCTAAATCAAAAATCTTTGCATAAAAAAGCCCGAACTTAGATGTTAAGCTCGGGCTTTTTTATGCAAAGAATCGTCAGAGCTTGCTAGCTCATTGACGAATCCAAATCACGGCTAATCAAAGTACCGACGCCTTCGTTGGTAAAAATCTCTAACAGCGTGGCATGCGGCACACGACCATCGACAATAACTGCGCTTTTTACCCCGCTACGCACCGCATCAAGTGCGCATTGAATCTTAGGAATCATACCGCCTGAGATAATGCCGTCTTCAATCAAACCATCGACTGTCTTTGGCGTCAATCCTGTCACGACTTCACCGTCACGACCTAAGACCCCTTTGATATTAGTGAGTAGCATGAGCTTTTCTGCTTGCAAAAATTCTGCAACTTTACCCGCGACCAAATCTGCGTTGATATTATAAGTGTTACCTTCCTCATCGACGCCAAGAGGGGCGATAACAGGAATGAAATCAGAGGCAATCAGCATATTGATCACGTCTTTATTGACGCTGACCACATCACCGACGAAGCCTAAATCGACGGGTACCGCAACACCATCTGCGCCGATTTTTTCCATCATTAATTTCTTGGCTAGGATTAAATTAGCATCTTTACCAGTCAGACCAATGGCGCGTCCACCGTGCTTATTGATTAAGCTGACGATGGATTTATTGACGCTACCGCCCAATACCATCTCAACAATATCCATCGTGCTTTTGTCAGTCACGCGCATACCATCGATACGATCGGATTGACGACCGAGTTCTTTTAACAGATTATCCACTTGTGGACCACCGCCATGTACGACCACCGGATGTATACCAACGGTCTTTAATAAGACGATATCACGGGCAAATGAGCTTTCAAGCGCAGGGTCAGTCATGGCATTGCCGCCGTATTTGACTACAATGAGCTTATCAACAAAGCGTTGAATATAAGGCAGCGCCGTGGTTAATACTTCAGCAGTAATTTTGGCTTCATCCAAATTAAGCGTCATGACAAGCTCCTAAAAGACGGTGTTAAGCGGTCGGTTAATTGAGGGTTTCTGTTGCTTTCTTGCATTCTCTCATAAAATAAATGGCGAATAATTATTTAAATAATACCTACTCAGCAACAATAGCCAGTATTTGCGTCGCTAAATGTTCGTTAAATGGGCGGCATAAAGCGGCGAACCTCGTTTGAATTTCGATAAGGTCGTCGATGCTATCACCGGCGAAGCGCACAGTCAGATTTTGACTGGTATTTGATTGCCGTAATACGCCAAACCCGTGGGCAAAATCTAAGCGTACCCCATCGATACAGCTGAGCTTTGTGCCCACTGGCAATAACGCTTGCGCCTGCTCTAACGTTATATATTGGCTTTTAGCCGAACAAGTACAAAATGAGGGTGCACAGGCAATGATGGATTGCGGGTCAGGCTGTGTGCTAGATACAGTTGATGCTACTGATCTTGTCGACGTTGCATCGACCAATTGCTGTAAGTACTGACAGAATCTTGCCAGTTGCTGCACGATTGAGCAGTCACTTACAAGCGTCTCTGGCAGCGGCAGATAATGGTCAGCCGTACTAACGATAACCGGTAAACCATCAATGATGTCAGCTAGGTTTGTCGTACGCTCTGGATTAGCTAGTTGTGGTTTTGCCAGCCAATGTAGCAGTCTTAATGCGGCATACATGGCGTCATCATAAGGAATAAAGCGGCTATCATTAAAAATAAAATGACCAGATAATTCACCAGCAAAGATAATTTGACTATCAGAATGCTGTATTTTTTGCCGCATTAGGCTGCTGCCTGTTTTGCTAATCACCGGGGTTGCGCCAAGTTCAGTAATGAGCTTTGGCAGATGATGACAGCACTTAATATCAAAAAGCACTTTAGCATTTAATAAAGAGGCATTTAGCGATTGAGGGCGCTGATTGACCGCTACTGTTGCCAACAGATAAAGCAGATGGTCAGGCGTGACGACTTTGCCATTATTATCCACCACCATTAACCGATCGCCATCACCATCAAAGGCGATACCTATATCTGCCTGATTGAAAAGCACATTGTGCTGCAACTGCTTAAGTCGCTGCGGCTCAGTCGGGTCAGGATTGCCGGAAGGAAAGTCACCGTTTGGTGTGTCATTAAGCATGATGACTTGCTGGCAAAAATGCGCAAATAAAGGCTGGGCAATATTACTGGTCGCGCCATGCATACAATCAATAACGACCAACAAATCAAGTTTGCAAGCGGGTATTTGGCTCTCTGCTGGGTTCTGACTATTATGTTGATAAATTTGCTTAAAAGCTTGCGTAATGGCGTCGATATAAGCGCTTGTGACTCGGCTAACAGGTAAATGCTGTTGTTTATGATGAATGGGCCTATCAATGAGGCTTAAAGACTGGTGTTGAGCACTATTAATAGCTAGCTGCTGATAGAGCACTTGAATGTCTAAGCTGCTCGGAGAGGTATGGTTGAATAGCCACTTGACCCCTAAAATGTCTTTAGCTGAATGACTGGCCGTCGCGATAATGCCATGCCCCTGATATTGCTCGGCCCAAAAAACCATCATGGGCGTGGTCACTAGACCCAGTTGGATGACTTGCATGCCTTGCTGGGACAAAATGTCAGCGAGTGATTGTGCAATGGTATCGCTACCACAGCGCACATCATAACCAATGACGATGATGGTTTTTTTGTTAGTGCTTTGGCTATGTTTTTCGTTATTAGTTTTTTGCTGAACTTGATAAAGATGAGCAAAGGCGCGCCCCAATGCGTGAATAAAGTCATTGGTAAAATACTGGCGCGAACCACGAATATCATAAGCACGAAATAAGGATTGCTGCGTAGCAAAAGACGGCATCGCTTACTCTCCTTATTGTCGTGATAAATGGGGTAATGGTGAATAAAAAATAAATCGCTGATAGTTGTTTATACAACTTAGGTTATGCGATTTAGATTATACAATTTAGAGCAAATAATAATGACTACTGACGACCAGAATGTCCAAAACCGCCCGCACCGCGCGCACTGGTATCACTAAATTCTGCCACCACTTCAAACTCAGGACGAGCAACCGGTACAACCACATATTGCGCCATACGCTCGGCAGGATTTAACACAAAATCTTCATTACTGCGATTCCAAATACTGACCATCAGCTCACCTTGATAGTCGGCATCAATCAAGCCGACTAAATTACCCAAGACAATACCGTGCTTGTGACCAAGCCCTGAACGCGGTAAAATCATGCCAGCAAAGTTAGGATCTTGAATATAAACAGCCAAACCAGTACCAATCAAATGCGTCGCACCGGCTTTAATCGTCAATGGCTCATCAATACAAGCACGCAAGTCGATACCTGCGCTGCCGTCAGTGGCGCGCGTCGGTAAGGAGAACGCTTTATCTTCAGTAATCTTGGGGTTTAGGACTTTAACTTGTACAGCTTGCATAACGCACTCACTTAACGATTTAATAGTTTTATAAACAGAATGAATCTAGGGTAGGCCCTGATTTTTATATATACTTAACAACAACTATTCTTATTATAAATAGCTGCTGATTTCTAACTTTTCATAGGCGATTGACTAAAGAATCAGCACGCTTGCCAAGCCCAAAAACGACATAAAGCCGACAATATCCGTCACGGTGGTCAAAATAACCGAGGCGGATAGTGCAGGGTCGATGTTCATACGTTTGAGCATCAGCGGAATACTGATGCCTGAAACGTTGGCGGCAGTCATGTTAATCGCGATAGCCAGCCCGATAACGGCACTAATTTTAATGTCATGAAACCATAATTGAGCAATAAACGCCATGATTATCGCCCATATGATACCGTTTATCGCGCCAACCCACAGCTCTTTATTGAGTAGCCACAAGCGATTTGACCCACCAATTTGACCCATCGCCATACCGCGAATGACCACCGTCAGCGTTTGCGAGCCTGCAATACCGCCCATACTGGCAACCACGGGCATCAGTATTGCTAGCGCCACGACTTTTGCCAGTACCGCTTCAAACTGACCAATCACTGCAGCAGCTAAGAGCGCGGTGCATAAATTAATACCGAGCCAAATACTCCGACTCTTGGCACTGGTCAAAATAGGCGCAAACAGCTCTTCATCTTGGCTAACACCGGCAAGGTTTTTCATGGTGCTATCGACATCATCTTGGATAATCTCCATGATGTCTTCACCATTTAACTGACCGACCAGCTCGCCATGACTATTAATCACAGGGGCAAAGCGAATGTCTTCTGAACGAAAAATCGCTGCCGCATCTTGAATATCTAAGCGGTCATTAATCGTAATGGCTGCATCAATCAGCTCTTCAACTAAGGTACGTTGGTCGTGTTTAATCAAATCGACCAGACTGAGTAGCCCAAGTAATTGTTGGCTTTGGTCAACGACCAACAGTTCTTGGCTTTCGTCATCGAGCAAATCGGCATTTTCCCGCAGCCAGTTTTGTACTTCTGCAAGGGTGATATCGTCCCTGATCTGAATGAGATCGGGATCCATATAACTACCGACTTCCCAGTCGGCATAGGTATCAAGCTTATTGACCTGAATGCGGATATCTTCATCTAGAGTTGCCATCACCGAGGTACGCACACTTTCGGTAACGGTATCTAAAATTTCAGAGATATCTTGCGCATCAAGGTCTTGGGTAAATAGTGATATCTCTTTTGAAGAGACGTTTTCTAACAGCGGCTGGCGTGTATCAAACTCCAGCTCAGCAAGCACTTCACCTTTGATATCTTCTGGCACCTGCGCCCAAATCAATAAGCGGTTTTGGCTAGGGAATGATTCTAGTAAACTAGCAATCTCATACTCTGACTGCTTTTCTAAAAACTCAGTAATCGCCTCGTACGCTTTATCAGCAACCAAACCTTGTAAATACAGAAGCTTGTATTCGCCGCTCGACTCTGCCGGATTGTATTCGCCTTGTCGTGTCAATGGTCTTTCAGGATTCGGCGTCGAGGTGGGCATAAAGGTTCCAAGTTTTCAAAAGGTAGTAATATAAAAATTGAGCTTACCGCTTATTTTAAGCGCGGTAAGCATAAGCATGAGCGGCTTTTCTAAGTGTTAGGCTTAGCGATTCCCTAGTAAAGCACGAATATTGGCCAAGTATTCATCAGCGACTTTTTCAGGGTCTTTGCTGGCTTTTTTCTTTTTCGCTTTGGCTGGCCAGTCGATATGCTCTTCCGGCAATTCATCTAAAAAGCGTGATTCAGACGTTACGCGCATCTGCCCGCCGGCGCGGCGCTGAGTGGCGAGGGTCAATGTCAGCTCACGACGAGCGCGGGTGATACCTACGTACATTAAGCGCCGCTCTTCTTCGACCGTCTCGCTTAGGATAGAGTTGCGGTGCGGTAGCATCTCTTCTTCAAGCCCCATGATATAAACAAAATCAAACTCCAAACCTTTTGCCGCATGTAAGGTCATAAGGTTTACTTTATTGGTGTTTTCTTCTTCTTGCTGTTGCTCGAGCATATCAAGCAAAACCAGCTTACGAATGATGGTATCAATGGTGCGGTCTTCATCTTCTTCGGCACGATTAATCAGCGACTGAATACTGGTATAGAGCATATCGATATTATCGATACGGTTTTTTTCTTGTTGCGGCGTTTTTGAGTCGCCACGAACGAAGTCAATATAACCGGTCTCGTCAATCATTTGACGCACGATCGGCACGGGATCGGGATGCTGATCCAGCTCACGGGTATAGTGACCAATAAAGTCACCGAACTCTTTTAAGGTGCCATAGGCTTTTGATGGCAAAACGTGAGCAAGCCCGGCATGGGTACAAGACGCCAATAACGAAATGCTATGCTCTTGTGAAAATAAGCCAAGCTTTTCGAGCGTTGCCGGTCCCATTCCGCGCTTAGGCGTATTGATAATACGTAAAAACGCACTATCGTCTTCAGGGTTAAGAATTAAACGCAAATAACCCATGATGTCTTTGATTTCACTACGGGCAAAGAACGATTGACCGCCCGATAACTTATAAGGCACTTGCAGCTGGCGTAACTGTGCCTCTAGCATGCGCGCCTGAAAGTTACTGCGATAGAGGACCGCATATTGCTCCCACTCATTACCAAAGCGCAATTTATGCGTGACGATCTCTTTTGCCACGCGCTCCGATTCATCGTCGTCATTACGGCAATTAATAATACGAATTTTTTCGCCTTGACCTTTATCTGACCAGAGTTTCTTTTCAAATAAATGCTCGTTATTGGTGATAACGGCGTTGGCAGAGGTCAAGATACGCGTGGTTGAGCGATAATTTTGCTCAAGCATGACAATTTTAAGCTTCGGGAAATCTTCTTTGAGCAGCGCCATATTTTCAGGTTTTGCGCCGCGCCATGCATAGATAGATTGGTCATCATCGCCAACGACAGTAAAGCGTCCTTGCGGTCCAACCAGATATTTAATCATCTCATATTGAGCAGTATTGGTATCTTGATACTCATCCACCAATAAATAACGAATACGGTTTTGCCATTTATCGCGTAGCTCTCTATTTTCACGCAAGATTTTGGTTGGCAGTACAATCAAATCATCAAAATCAACGGCGTTATAAGCACGCAGGTTACGCTCATATAAAGCATAAAGGGTAGCAAAAATCATATCTTCTGGATCGTCTAAGGTTTCCATCGCCTTATCAGGTTCAATCAGATCGTTTTTCCAATCAGAAATCATTTTTATCGCTTTGCCGACCAACTCACGACTTTCCGCGCCGCTTAAGTTGTCACGCATCATCAGCTCCATCAGCAAACGCTTGCTGTCGTCACTGTCCATGATGGAGAAGTTGCCTTTGAGTGGCGTATGGATCAGCTCATAACGTAAAAACTGTAGCCCGAATTGGTGAAAGGTAGACACCGTCAGCCCGCGGGTTTTTTCACTCGGTAGCAATTTACTGACACGAGCTTTCATCTCACGCGCCGCTTTATTGGTGAAAGTCACCGCCGTGATACGCTCAGCTGGCATGTTACATTCTTCGATCAGATACGCAATCTTACGCGTAATCACCGACGTCTTACCGGAGCCGGCACCTGCTAGCACAAGCAATGGACCAGATACGTAGAGCATCGCTTCTTGTTGTTTGGGATTAAGTTGACTCATAAGGTGACCTGTAAGACAAAAGCAAAAAAGGAAAGCAAAAATAGGCTGACGCTGATATCGAGAGTCGCAAAGCCAAATGAAAAATGCCCATATTAGGCAAATCGGTGGTGCCACATGGCGTCGATAAGGTTAATCATACAATTCGCTCATCAAACTCATGGCTATTAATATTTTGTGACAATTAATCATAAGTGCCGTCATTAAACATCCCCTGACACCACCATGAAATTCGGTGGGTCATTATAAAGCAAAAACCCTATCTTTGGGTGAGGAGTTCAAGGATGAGTGCCTAGTAAAAAAGCGTTTGGATTGCGTGACTTACACTATATATACCAGCGCCTGTTCGGAAATATGGATTTGGGCTTAATATAAGGTAACGTCTATAGCATAGTTCATCGTAGAAAAAACACATTTTTTTTGCAGAGAAAATGACCGTCCAATGCAGTTAAAAACTAGCTTTTGATTGCCGATATGCGTATAGTACGTAAATAATTTATGCCAGTTGTCACGTCATTGTTGACCACGTGTAATGAGCTATTAAATCAATTAAGTAAACACGCGAATATGACATTGATTTAATAAGTTGATCTTACGTTGTTACAAGATACGTTGGGCGACCAGCCTTTTATCCGCGTACAGAGCGGGACATCTATAGTTGGTCACGTCTGACATCGTCGTCAATAAGCTTGATAATTGGTTATTACCAGCACAGTAGCTATAATAGTCGTTGATTGATCCTAATCACTGAGTTATTTAAACAAATTTACTCAAGTAAAGTGGCTCAATGACAGTTACTTTGTGTTTTCGTCTGCGTTATGCCTGTCGCCATTACCACCATTATTTGTGAGTATTTGCGGTGCGCTTGACACTCGATTGGGTGAGGAGCACGTATTATCATGTCTGCTTTTAATTGGTCAGCAATCGCTTTTATTTTAGCCGCCATTGGGCTAGTTGTCTTTATGCTGGTCGTTCCGCGCTTACTTGGCGGTCGCTCTCAAGGCACACAAAAAGAAGAGGTATTTGAAGCGGGTGTTGTCGGAGCTGGCAACGCCCGCATTCGTTTGTCTGCCAAATTCTATTTGGTGGCAATTTTCTTCGTTATCTTTGATTTGGAAGCGCTGTATTTATATGCCTATGCGGTCTCAGTTCGTGAGGCTGGCTGGCTTGGCTTTGCCGCTGCCGCGATATTTATCACCATCTTGATTATTGGCTTGGTATACGAGCTTAGTTTGGGTGCGATGAACTGGGCACCAGCAGATAAACGTCGCAAACAACCTCGTTTACACGCCGCTCCAGCAGGTTTCAATTTGGCAGATATCACCAGGTTTGATGGGGTTGATGAGCTGATGGTTGATCCGACGGGTAAAATACCGGCGCAGTCTTCAGGGCAGATTAATGTCTCGAACAATATTGAGACCAATCGTCGTCACTTGCAAAATATTGATCATATTAATATCACAGGTAATATTACTTCTGTGGATTTTGCCACGTCTGCACAAAAGGATAAGGTCGAACGCTAATTGTTTGTAGCTGTCTTACTTTAGCCTTATTCGAGCATGGTCACTTATTAATAATAGAAGTTATGGCGATAGTAATGGCAATCTGATTGCCATGTGTCGCTTAAAATAAAGGTTGTATGTTATGAAATACACATTAACAAAAGCCAACCCTGATGCAGATGTCTATCCTGCGCAGACTAGCCAAACGGTCAATGATCCGCTCGAAGACGAAGTCAATAAAAACGTCTTTATGGGTCGTCTCGAAGACCTCGTGCATTCGACAGCAAACTGGGGGCGCAAGCACTCACTGTGGCCATTTAACTTTGGTACTTCATGCTGTTATGTCGAATATGCGACTACCTTAACCGCGGTTCACGATTTATCACGCTTTGGTGCCGAAGTTATTCGCGCCTCGCCGCGTCAGGCGGATGTGATGATTGTTGCTGGTACCTGCTTTGTCAAAATGGCACCGGTTATTCAGCGCCTTTATGAGCAAATGCTTGAGCCAAAATGGGTCATCTCGATGGGTGCTTGTGCCAACTCGGGCGGCATGTATGACATCTATTCAGTGGTACAAGGCGTGGATAAAATCATTCCTGTTGATGTTTATGTACCCGGTTGTCCGCCGCGTCCCGAAGCCTTGATTCAAGGCTTGATGCTGCTGCAAGAGTCGATTACCAAAGAGCGTCGTCCGCTGGGTATTCATGTCAATGAGCAAGGTATCTATCAGCCACAAATGACGCCTGAGCGTGACCGTAAGCAAGCAGATCGTATCGCTGTGAAAAACTTGCGTAGCCCAGATAGTATCTAGCTATAAGTCATTTAATAGTTAACGTTGTAGTTTGGCTCAATCATTCATAATCCGTAAAAGTGCTCAGTACGCATATATTCATCGTAGTTTGGTTATGTTTAACATAGCTCAATTATGATTAATGAAGGAATACATCATTCATGGTCACGGTAGTCGAAAACATAGATCCTAAGATTAAGCCTGTTCCAGCGGTTATCACCGAGTTGGAGCAGAAGTATGCCGGTAAGTTTGTCGTGCAGCACACTGTGGATGAGATTCCAACGGTTTGGGTGGCGCGTGCTGATTTGCTGGATGTTCTCTTATACCTGCGTAAATTGCCAAAACCCTATGTCATGTTATTTGACCTATCAGCGATAGATGAACGCTTGCGTCAACATCGTCAAGGCTTGCCTGATAGTGACTTTACGGTGTTTTATCATTTGATGTCGCTTGAGCGTAATAGCGATGTGCGTATCAAAGTTGCGCTAAGCGAAGACGATCTCAATGTACCGAGCGCCACCAAAATTTGGCCAAATGCCAACTGGTATGAGCGTGAAGTTTGGGATATGTTCGGTATTGTTTTTAGTGGCCATCCGCATTTGACCCGTATTTTATTGCCTAAATATTGGGAAGGTCATCCACTGCGCAAAGAATATCATGCGCGGGCAACTGAATTTACCCCATATTTCTTGAATACTGCTAAACAACAATACGAGCAAGAAAACCTGCGCTTTGTCCCCGAAGAGTGGGGCATGAAACGCTCGGGTCGCGATGAAGACTTTATGTTCTTGAACATCGGGCCTAACCATCCCTCGGCTCACGGTGCTTTCCGTTTAGTGCTGCAGCTTGACGGCGAAGAAGTCGTCGATTGTATCCCCGATATTGGCTATCACCATCGCGGCGCCGAAAAGATGGCTGAGCGTCAAACATGGCACTCATTTATTCCTTATACCGACCGTATTGACTATCTCGGTGGCGTCATGAATGAGCTACCGTACATCATGTCGGTTGAAAAGCTTGCGGGTATTACCATTCCACCGCGCGCTGAAACTATCCGCGTGATGATGAGTGAGTTTTTTCGTATTACCAATAATCTGCTATTTGTGGGTACCTTTATTCAGGATGCGGGCGGTATGACGCCGGTATTCTATATGTTTACCGATCGCCAAAAAGCCTATGACGTCATCGAAGCCGTGACTGGCTATCGTATGCACCCAGCATGGTTCCGTATCGGCGGTACAGCGCACGATTTACCGCGCGGTTGGCAACGTTTGGTTCGCGAGTTCTTAGACTGGATGCCAAAACGCTTGGATGAGTATGTCAAAGCGGCACTGCAAAACAGTGTGCTTAAAGGTCGTACTCAAGGCGTTGCGCAGTATAATACCAAGCAAGCATTGGCGTGGGGCGTCACGGGCGCAGGTTTACGTGCGACCGGTTTAGATTTTGATTTGCGTAAAGCACGTCCGTATATGGGCTACGAGAACTACGATTTTGAAGTCCCAGTCGGCTATAACGGCGATGCTTATGATCGCTGTATGGTCAAAGTCGAAGAGATGCGCCAGTCGCTACGTATCATCCGTCAATGTATGGATAATATGCCGCAAGGTCCTTATAAGGCAGATCACCCATTGGCAGTACCACCGCCAAAAGATCGCACTCTAAACGATATTGAGACCTTGATTAACCACTTTATCTCCGTTTCTTGGGGTCCTGTGATGCCAGCGGGTGAGTGCACCACGATTGTGGAAGCGACCAAAGGTCTAAACAGTTATTACATCACCTCAGATAAAGCGACGATGAGCTATCGTACCCGTATTCGTACGCCGACGTTTGCGCACCTGCAGCAGATGCCATCAGTGATTAATGGCTCACTGGTATCCGATGCCATTATGTATTTGGCATCGATTGATATTGTGATGGCCGATTGTGACCGCTAGACGTCGACGGTGATGCGTTTATCGTCATCATCGTTTGTAAATGCTAAATGCTAAATGCTAAATGCTAAATGCTAAATGCTAAATGCTAAATGCTAAAAGTAAGACACGTTCATTAATATGTTATCGCCAAACTGGCACACCAAAACGCTGTCATTGCGCCATGAGCGCAACCTTAACAGTGGGCTGAGTGAGGAAAGAAAAAGATTATGAGAATTGTTTCCGATAAAATGCCAAAAGTAGATGTGGCAAGTATCTTAACCGCTGAAGAAATTGCGGCTATCCATGAGTTTATGCATCATTATCCCCACCCACGGGCAGCGTCTTTAGATGCGCTAAAAATCGTGCAAAAGCGTAACGGCTGGGTCGATGATGCACAAGTCAACGCTATCGCCAATATTCTAAATGTTCCGATAACTGATATGGATGGGGTGGCAACCTTCTTTAACCGTATTTATCGTCAGCCAGTCGGTCGCAATGTCATCCTTATTTGTGATTCAGTGGCTTGTTATCTAACCGGTTACGAAGCGCTGGCGGCTGAATTAAAAGCGCAGCTGGGCATCGACTATGGTCAGACAACCGCTGATAACCGCTTTACGCTATTGCCGATTTGTTGTTTGGGTAACTGTGATAAAGGCCCTTCTGTCTTAATTAATGAAGATACTTATGGTCCTGTGCAGCCTGAAGAAGTCGCCCAATTGTTGGAGCTATACGCATGAGTTTAACGATTTCAGAGCAGATTGCTCGTCGCGGTCAAGGCAAAGCGCCAAGCCAATTAAATGACCAGCGCATTCCTGTCTATGGCGATAAGGCGACCGCTACCAGTGAAACCAAACCGCTTACATGGCGTTTAGCACATCACGATGCGGTATTGGATTTGGCCACTTATGAATCGCTACGTGGTTTTGAAGCGCTAAAAATGGCCTTAAACCAATCACCAGATGATACCCTAAACACCATCAAAGAAGCCGTGGTCAAAGGTCGTGGCGGTGCAGGTTTCCCAGCAGGTATCAAATGGTCGCTGATGGCACCACCCGATGGTGGTCCACGTTATCTTGTCTGTAATGCCGACGAGATGGAGCCGGGTACTTTTAAAGACCGTCTGCTGATGGAGCGTCTGCCACTACAGCTTATCGAAGGTATGCTCATCTCTGCTTACGCCATCGGTGCAACAGCCGGTTATATCTTTATTCGCGGTGAATATATTTTAGCAGCAGAGCGTTTAAATACAGCGCTTGAAGAACTTCGTGCCAATAACTTAGTCGGCGATAATATTTTAGGGTCAGATTTTAGCTTTGATTTACACGTCCACACCGGTGCGGGTCGTTATATTTGCGGTGAAGAAACCGCTTTGATTAACTGCCTAGAAGGTCGCCGTGCCAATCCGCGTACTAAGCCGCCATTTCCACAAGTAGCGGGAGCATGGGGACGTCCGACGGTAGTCAATAACGTTGAAACCTTACATAACGTTTCAGCGATTATTTTGCATGGTAGCAAATGGTATCAAGATTTACCAAAAGCCAAAGGCGTGGTCGAAACCCCGGGCACTAAGCTGTTTGGCTGTTCAGGTCTAGTCAATGATCCCGGTCTGTGGGAGCTGCCATTTGGTTATACGGCGCGTGAAATTATCGAAGATTTTGCTGGTGGTATGCAGGAAGGCAAAAAGCTCAAGGCTTGGTTACCAGGCGGCGCATCAACTGACTTTTTAACCGCTGACCATTTAGACACCGTTGTCGATTTTGACACCATTCAAAAAGCTGGTAGCCGTATGGGTACGGGTTTATTAATGGTCGTTGATGAAGAGCAAGATATGGTGCCATTATTGCGCAACCTTGAGATTTTCTTCCAACGTGAATCATGCGGTTGGTGTACGCCATGCCGTGATGGTCTACCGTGGGGCGTGAAAATATTGACTGCCATTAACGACGGTCAAGGTCAAATCGGTGATGTTGAGAAATTAGAAGAGTTGACTCGTGACTTATGGATCGGCAAAACCTTTTGTGCCCATGCGCCGGGTGCGATGGAACCACTGATGAGTGCTATTAAATATTTCCGTCCTGAGTTTGATCAAAAAATTGCGCAGGCGGTTGGTGAAGATGTCATTGAGGCTGCAGCCAATCAACAGCCAGAAGTGAAATAAGGAGAGCGGCATGGCAGTCATACATATTGATGGAACCACTGTCGAAGTAGATAGCGCAGATAACTTGCTCCAAGCATGCTTATCACTCGGCATTGATGTGCCGTATTTTTGTTATCACCCCGCCTTAGGTTCAGTCGGCTCTTGCCGTCAGTGCGCGGTTAAGCAATATCAGTCTAAAGAAGATATGGAAGCGGGTCGCGGTCGCCTCGTGATGTCATGTATGGTCGCTCCAGGCGATGATATGTACATTTCAGTGACCGATGATGAAGCCAAAGCATTTCGTAAGTCGATGGTTGAGCTGTTGATGGTCAACCACCCACATGACTGTCCAACTTGTGAAGAAGGTGGACATTGTCATTTGCAGGACATGACCTATATGTCAGGTCATAGCCGCCGTCGTTATCGCTTTACCAAACGCACCCATCACAACCAAGAGCTTGGTCCGTTTATTGCCCATGAAATGAACCGTTGTATTGCTTGCTATCGCTGCGTTCGTTTTTATAAAGACTATGCAGGTGGCGAAGATTTGGGTGTTTATGGCTCAAACGAGCGCGTTTATTTTGGTCGTGATAAAGACGGTCAGTTCGAAAGCGAGTTCTCTGGTAATTTAACCGAAGTGTGCCCAACGGGTGTGTTTACTGATAAAACCCACTCTGAGCGTTATAACCGTAAATGGGATATGCAATATGCGCCAAGCATTTGTCATGGTTGCTCTGCCGGTTGTAACATCTCTCCGGGCGAGCGTTATGGTGAATTGCGCCGTATCGAAAACCGCTATAACGGTGAAGTAAACCGTTACTTCCTATGTGACCGTGGTCGCTTTGGGTATGGTTATGTCAATCGTGAAGACCGTCCAACGCAAGCGCTTGAACGTATCAATGACAAGCATGTCAAAATCAATATCGATTATGCGCTTGATGAAACCATCAAACGTATCAAAGATAAAAAAGTCATCGGTATTGGCTCACCACGTGCGAGCCTTGAGACCAACTTTGCGCTAAAAAACATGGTCGGCTTTGATAACTTTTCAACCGGTCTAAACCATCAGCAGCAAGCACTGGTCAATAAATGTATTGAAGTATTAAGTACCGAGGGTATTTATAACCCCGGTATGACTGATATTGAAAGTCACGATGCCGTATTGGTGCTAGGCGAAGATATTACCCAAACCTCATCACGTGTGGCGCTATCGATTCGTCAAGCAGCAAAAAATGAAGCCATTAAAATGGCGGCAGCAACCAAAACCCAATCATGGCTAGCCGAGCCAGTCAAACGTATTGGTCAAGGCGTACAAAGCCCAGTATACGTCATCGATGTTATCCAAACTAAGCTAGAAGATATCAGTAAAGTCAGCGTCGTTGCGACCCCTGAAGATATCACTAAGCTTGGCTTTAAAGTCGCTGATGCGATTGCTGGTTTTGCTGATGATTTAGCACAAATAGCAGATCCGCAAACAGCACAACAAGATGTCGATGATGCTAATACTGATGGTATGCAAGCGTTGGCACAGCAAATTGCTTATGACTTAATTCAAGCCGATAAGCCGTTAGTTGTCTCTGGTAGCAGCTTATCATCGACTGCTTTGATAGAAGCAGCGGCACAAATTACTCAGGTATTAAGCCAAAAGCGTGCAGCGATTAAAGCGACTGAGCAGCAGCAGGTTGAGGCGCATAACGCTATAGTTCGTGATGAACAGGTTCGCGCCGCTGAAGCACAAGCAGCAACTGCTCAGCAAAGCGAAGACAAAGACTTATCTGCTAAGCCGAACAAACCTGAAACCGGCGTTGATACAGAAGTGCAAGACTACGTCGAACGTAAGCCGGCAACCAAGCTTGAGCTAAAAGAAGTTAATAAACAATACCATGCGCAAGCTGGTATTTATTTAGCGGTTCCTGATGCCAATAGCATTGGTGTTTGTATGCTTGGCGGTCAATCCGTCGAAGAATTATTAGCGACTGATTTTGATGTGGTCATCGTTGCTGAAAACCAGTTGACTGATGCCATTGATGCGCATAAATTAACCCAGCTATTGACTGACAAAACCGTCATCGCCCTTGACCATCAGCTCCTTGATTGGCATAAAGACGTCGATATCGTCCTGCCAGCTGCTAGCTTTGCGGAAGCGGACGGTACGCTCATCTCTGCTGAAGGTCGTGCGCAGCGCTTCTTCCAAGTCTATGACAACGAATATTATCATCCGATGAGCAGTATCAAAGAAGGCTGGCGCTGGTTACATGCCGTTCATAGCAGCTTAGAAGGTCGCGATGTCGATTGGACACAGCTTGATGATGTCATCAATGCCTTGGTTGCCACTCATCCTAAGCTTGCTGGGATTAAAGGCGCTGCTCCGGATGCCGATTACCGGATGACCGGTCTAAAGATTGCCCGTCAGCCTCGTCGCTACTCAGGTCGTACTTCTATGCGTGCGCCAGTATCTGTGCATGAGCCGATGCAGCCAAAAGATTTGGATACCGGTTTAACCTTCTCAATGGAAGGCTATAGCGGTAAGCAAACGCCAAGCTCGATGATTCCTTTTGCCAGTGCAGCCGGTTGGAACTCACCGCAAGCATGGAATAAATACCAGGATAAAGTCGGCGGTAGTCTCAAAAATGGTGACCCAGGCGTCCGTCTGTTTGATCAATTAGAGCGCCTAGCCACGCGTCAATATGTTGCGCCAGAAGTTACCTCGGTGACGACAACGGATATGCAGCAAGGACAAGCAAAACTAGTACCTATTTATAACCTTTATGCCAGCTCTATGATGGCATCGCGTAGCCCCGTCGTTGCTGAGCAATTGCCGCTAGCAACATGGCGCGTCGGTATTGACGATGCAAAAGACTGGAATATCGCTGATGGAGATTATCTGGCGATTGAGATTGATAAGCAGCAAATCACGTTGCCAGTAGAGCTTGTTGGTTACTTAGCAGAAGGTTGTATCGGCTATCCGGTTGGGCAGGTGGATATCATTCATCCTTCAATGCCAGCATCGGTACGAAAAGTTGATGCGCCGGTCACGATGATGGGCAGCATGGCGACAGATAGTGCTATAACAGCCAATACCAATAACCGCGCGACACAAGTAAGCAGCGCGCCGACCACCACACAGGAGCTGTAATATGCAAGTTACCCGCATTATCCCTGATGTGCCAAGCTTTTTGGCTGGTATGATGACCTTTGATACCTGGTCAATACTCTTTATGGTCGTGCAATCGCTGGTTATCTTTTTAGTGGTGGTCATTGTAGCGGCAATGATGATTATTTATGAGCGCCGTATGCTAGCACTCTGGCAAGATCGTTACGGTCCTAACCGTGTTGGTCCATTTGGCTCATTGCAGCTGGTTGCTGATATGCTCAAAATCTTCTTTAAAGAAGATTGGACGCCAAACTTCACCGATAAGTTTATGTTTACCTTGGCACCAGCGGTTGCTATGTTTACCGCGTTGGCGTCATTTGCCATCATTCCTATCTCCCCAACCCTTGGGGTCGCTGATTGGGATATTGGTATTTTATTCTTCTTTGCTATGGCAGGTATTGCGGTCTATGCGGTGATGTTCGGTGGCTGGGCATCTGCCAATAAGTTCTCTTTACTTGGCGGCTTACGTTCAGCCGCACAAACTATCAGTTATGAAGTCTTTTTAGGCTTATCATTGATGGGTGTTGTTGCCTTAACAGGTTCATTTAACCTACGCGAAATCGTTGAATCGCAAATTGACGGCTGGTATATCATTCCGCAGTTCTTTGGCTTCTTAACCTTTGTGGTTGCTGGCGTTGCCGTTACCCATCGACATCCATTTGATCAGCCTGAAGCCGAGCAAGAATTGGCCGAAGGTTATCATGTCGAATATTCAGGCATGAAGTTCGGCATGTTCTTTATCGGTGAGTATGTCAACGTCGTACTGATTTCTGCGTTGATGACCTGCTTATTCTTCGGTGGTTGGCTTGCGCCGTTTAATTTAGATATTCCGTTTATTCCACCAGCTTTTTGGTTCATGATTAAGACACTATTCTTTATGACCATGTTTATTTTGGCTCGAGGCTCACTCATGCGTCCGCGCTATGATCAGGTGATGAACTTTGGCTGGAAAGTCTGCCTGCCGGTAACCTTGATTAATCTGTTGGTTACTGCTGCGGTCATTTTGATTTTTTCCCCAACGTTGTAATCGTTACTAGCCATCGCTGATGAACTAGGGTAAAGCTGATAAGGATAATAATCCATGTTTACTACTATAAAAAAGACGGTCATTGGTATGTTTACCATTGTCCGCAGTATGTGGATGGTCAACAGTCACGCCATCAGACCGCGCGATACCATTCTTTATCCTGAAGTGCCGGTACCTGTACCGCCGCGCTTTCGTGGACGCATCATCTTGTCTCGTGACCCCGATGGTGATGAGCGCTGCGTCGCTTGTAACCTATGTGCGGTGGCATGCCCGGTCGGCTGTATCTCACTGCAAAAAGCAGAACGTGAAGACGGACGCTGGTATCCAGAATTTTTCCGCATCAACTTTTCACGCTGTATCTTTTGTGGTTTGTGTGAAGAGGCCTGTCCAACGACCGCAATTCAGATGACCCCAGACTTTGAGATGGGCGAATACGTCCGTCAAGACTTGGTCTATGAAAAAGAGCATTTGCTGATTTCAGGACCGGGTAAATATCCCGATTATAACTATTATCGCGTGACGGGTATGGCGGTAGCAGATAAACCAAAAGGCGCGGCGCAAAACGAAGCTGCACCGATTGATCTAAGGAGCTTGCTACCATGATGAATATCTTAAATAGTCCTGAATTGGCAGGGTTTTATGCGCTGGCAGCGGTGGCAATATTTGCCAGCTTGCGCGTGGTGACCCTTGCCAATCCAGTGCATGCTATTTTATCGATGATTGTGTCGTTATTGGCGATCTCAGGTATTTTCTTCGTATTAGGTGCGCCGTTTGCTGGTGCGCTTGAAATTGTTGTTTATGCTGGTGCCATTATGGTGCTATTTGTCTTTGTTATTATGATGCTAAATCTTGGCATGAGTAATGACGAGCGTGAAGAGCGCTGGCTTGATGCCGGCACTTGGGCGGTACCGACAGGGCTAACGATTATCATCGCGGTTGTGCTGTATGCGATGATTGGTCTTAACCATGATGAAGCGGCGATGATAGGTGGTACCACAATTTCAGCCAAAGCAGTGGGTACGGCGTTATTTACCAAATATATTATGTTGATAGAAGTGGCCGCATTGCTCTTATTAGCCGCTTTGGTTGCTGCTTATCATTTGGGTAAAGAGTCTATCTATGATGAGATAGTCGGTAACAGTAGCCAAGGTAACGCAAGCCAAGCAACTAATCCAAATGTCGCCAGTATCAAACACTATGATGATAACGGCATGCCCATAGATACTGATGCGGTAAACATGGCTAAACCATACGAATATAAAGATGTCGATCCGCATGACTACGTCGGTATGAAAGTAGGTAAGCAGGTAGGTGTACAACGAGTCACGCGCAAGGAGTCGAACTGATGGTACTAGCAGCGAGCGTGGCACAGGAGGTTGCGAATGTGCCGTTTGCCCACGAAGTAGCGGGCTTAGTGCAGCCGGTTGCTGAGGCGCAGAATGTACTGGGTATGATACCCATGAGCCATGGATTGATTTTGGCCGGTATCTTATTTGCGATTGGTCTGTGCGGTGTCATGGTAAGGCGTAATTTCTTATTTATGCTGATGAGCCTTGAGATCATGATGAATGCGACGGCTTTGGCATTTGTGGTCGCAGGTAGCCGCTGGGTCGATCCAGATGGACAGATCATGTTTATCTTTATTCTGACTTTAGCAGCAGCAGAGGCGGCCATTGGTTTGGCAATATTATTGCGTTTTTATCATCAGCGTGGGCATCTCGATGTCGACAGCGCCAATGAGATGAAAGGATGATGTCATGAATTTATTACCATTAACCTTTATATTCCCGCTCATTGGCTTTTTGATTCTAGCCTTTATGCGCGACAAGTTAAGCGAGCAGGTAGCAGCGATTGTCGGTGTCGGTAGCATGCTGTTATCAGCGCTATGTACGCTAATTGTCAGCTATACCTTTTTAACCAGTAATCCTGCCGGTACAGTAGTCGAGATTCCGCTATGGACTTGGTTCCAAGTCGGCGATTTTGCCCCGAGTTTTGGCCTAAGCTTTGATGGCTTAGCATTAACGATGACGGGGGTGATTACCGGTATCGGCTTCTTAATTCATCTGTTTGCCGCTTGGTATATGAAAGGTGAAACAGGCTTTGCGCGCTTCTTTAGCTATATGAACTTATTTGTCGCTAGCATGTTATTGCTGGTATTGGCGGATAACTTGTTCTTGCTCTATCTTGGCTGGGAAGGCGTCGGTATTTGTTCTTACTTGCTGATTGGTTTTTATTACCAAGACCGCGCCAATGGTAGGGCAGCGATTAAAGCCTTTACCGTCACCCGCGTTGGTGATGTGTTTTTAGCTTTTGGTTTATTTTTATTATTCCGCGAATTTGGTACGCTTAATATTCAAGAGATTATTACCCGTGCACCGGAAATCTTTGATATTAACAATCCAACGATGATTTTAACCACCATGATGTTGGTTGGTGGAGCGATGGGTAAATCAGCGCAGCTACCACTACATACGTGGCTTGCTGATGCAATGGCAGGTCCAACGCCAGTATCGGCATTGATTCACGCAGCGACGATGGTTACTGCGGGTGTGTATCTGATTGCGCGTTTACATCCATTATTTCTCCTCACACCAGGCGTATTATTGTACTGGGTCGGGGCAGTGGGTGCATTGACGCTCGTCGTTGCTGGATTTTGTGCGCTGGTACAAACTGATATTAAACGTATCCTTGCTTATTCGACCATGAGCCAAATCGGCTATATGTTCTTAGCATTGGGCGTTGGCGCATGGCAAGGTGCGATCTTCCACTTAATGACGCATGCTTTCTTTAAAGCCTTGCTATTCTTATCATCAGGTGCGGTCATTCTTGCGGTTCATCATGAGCAAAACATCTTTAAGATGGGCGGCTTACGTAAAAAGATACCCTTAGTATTTTGGTGCTATATCGTCGGTGGCGGTGCTCTTGCGGCGATACCTTGGGTTACCGTTGGTTTTTATTCTAAAGAAGCGATTCTTTGGGAAAGTTATGCAACTGGTCACCAAGTCCTATTCTATATGGGCGTATTCGGTGCGTTCTTAACCGCGATTTATACCTTCCGTATGATTTGGATTATCTTCTTTGGTGAAGAGAAAACCCACGCACATAAATTATCTGGTGTGTCATATTGGCTGCCGCTTAGTGTGTTGCTAGTATTATCAACGGCAGTAGGTGCATTTATTACCCCGCCATTGCAAGGCGTATTGCCGGAGAGCGTTGGGCATTTACTAGAAGTTGCTGGTCAAGCGCATGGTAAGCATACTGCTGAATATATCGCCATGGGCGCTATGTTGACAGGTTTGATTCTCGCGGCATTCTTATATGTCTTGGATAAAGGTCGCATGCTGACACGCTTTAAGCGCACGACTATTGGTGCAGCGTTATATCATTGGTGCTATCACGGTATGGGCTTCGATGCGCTATACGATATAGTTTTTGTAAAACCCTTTTTGTTCATCGGCCGCTTATTTAAAGCCGACCCTGTCGATAAAACGTGGCTTTTATTGCCTAAGCTGGCATCTGCTGGCAATAAGGTATTGTCTGCGACGCAAACAGGGTCACTTCGAGGTTACGCTGCAAGCTTTGGCTTGGGTGTGGCTGTGCTGTTGGTGCTGGTAATGATGACGGTGGTATAAGATGATTGAGTTACAACAAACGTGGATGCTACCAGCATTAATCGCAATTCCTTTTATTGCAGGGTTGCTATGTTGGTTGGTCGAACGCTTTAATAAACGTCTACCGCGCTGGATTGCTCTAATCGGTATGACGTTGACCTTTGCCTTGTCACTAGTACTGTGGCAGTACGGCGATTATAGCGGTATGAGTCAGCAAGTGATTGCGCCAGATGCAAATGTGCCATGGGTCGCCGAATTTATGGTGCCGTGGATACCAAGCTTTGGTATCAGCTTTCATTTGGCGCTAGATGGCTTATCGCTGATGATGGTTGGCTTGACAGGTCTGCTTGGTATTGCCGCCGTTGCCTGTTCGTGGAATGAGATTCAACGCCGTGTTGGTTTCTTCCATTTAAACTTGCTATGGAGCTTGGGCGGCGTTATTGGTGTTTTCTTAGCTATTGACCTGTTCTTATTCTTCTTCTTTTGGGAGATGATGCTGGTTCCAATCTACTTCTTGATTGCCATTTGGGGTCATGACGTCGTTGGCAAAACCAAAGAATACGCAGCAACTAAGTTCTTTATTTATACCCAAGCATCTGGTCTTATCATGCTGGTCGGTATTTTGATATTGGTCATTATCAGCTACGCCCAAAAAGGGGTGGTGAGTTTTAATTATAATGACTTGCTCGGTACGTCACTTGGCGGCTGGGAATATCCCATCATGCTGTGCTTCTTTATTGGCTTTGCTGTTAAGCTGCCGATTATTCCGTTCCACGGCTGGTTGCCTGACGCGCATGCGCAAGCACCAACGGCAGGTTCGGTGGATTTGGCAGGGGTTCTGATTAAGACTGCCGCTTATGGTTTGATTCGTTTTGTCTTACCATTATTTCCAGCTGCGTCACAAGACTTTGCGCCGATTGCTATGACCTTAGGTACCATTGGTATTTTCTATGGTGCGTGGTTGGCCTTTATGCAAACTGATATGAAGCGCTTACTGGCTTATACCAGTATCTCGCACATGGGCTTTGTGGTATTGGCAATCTATGCAGGTACCTTACTCAGCTTGCAAGGTTTGATGATCCAGATGTTGGCGCACGGTTTAAGCTCGGCGGCACTATTCATCATGGCAGGGCAGTTATATGAGCGTCTACATACGCGTGATTTGACCTTGATGGGTGGTATGTGGGGTCAATTCCGTTATTATGCGCCGATATTGATGTTCTTTTGTGCCGCTTTACTGGGTATTCCAGGTACAGGTAACTTCATCGGCGAGTTTATGATTTTATTTGGCGCCTTTGCTGACTATCCTGTGTTTGTAGTATTTGCGACATTCAGCTTAGTATTAGCAGGTTTATACTCGCTTATTTTGATTCATAAGGCACTATTCGGTAGCAACAATATTAAAGAAGTGGCGTTACAAGAAACCAAGTTACACGGTTTGCCGACGCGTCCGTTAAAAGATTTGGGCAAGCGCGAGCTGTCCCTACTGCTCATGCTAGCGGCAGGATTGGTCTGGCTCGGACTGTATCCACAACCGTTCCTTGATACCTCAAGTCACGCGATGCAGTGGATTAATAACGCCTATATATACAGTCAAGTAACACAAGTAGATGCCTCGCAGCTGCTTGATGCAATGGAGGCACGTTAAGTCATGAACGATTTTACGATGAATGATTTGATGGGGCTGCTGCCTTATGCACCAATCATTGCGGTAGTCATTACAGTCTTGGTGGTGATGATTGCCATTACCATTAAACGCTCTCATATGGTGACCGGTACCATCTCGGTCGTCGGTCTGAATATCGGTTTGTTTACTTTGCTTGGGCAAATGGCAGGCATCGTCGGTAGCGGTCCGCTGGTACCAACGGCTGAGCAGTTATTTGTTATTGATAACTTCGCCCAGTTTAATATGGTGGTTATCTTTATCTGTGCATTGGCCTGCTTTACGCTATCTTATGCTTATTTAGCTGATTTAAAAGACCATAAAGAAGAGCTATATTTACTGATGCTGTTATCGACAGTTGGCGCATTGCTCATGGTCAGTGCTCAGCATTTGGCCTCATTCTTTATGAGCCTTGAGATGCTATCGATACCGCTATACGGTATGCTGGCATATACTTATATGCGTAAACGCTCGCTTGAGTCGGGGTTGAAGTACTTAGTGCTATCGGCAACGGCATCGGCAACGCTACTGATGGGTATGGCATTTATTTATGCAGAAGTAGGCTCGCTCGCCTTTAAACCTGTCAGTATGACTTTGGTTGATCTCTTTGAGTCGCCATTACTGATCCTTGGTGCGGCGATGATGATGTTTGGTATTGCCTTTAAATTGTCGGCAGCACCGTTTCATATGTGGACGCCAGATGTTTATGAGGGTGCACCAGCACCCATCGCTACTTATTTAGCTTCGGTATCAAAAGTAGCGATGATGGCGCTGGCGGTTCGTTTCTTAATTGATACATCGTTATTGGCACTGCCATCGGTACAGATGCTACTTATGGTCATGGCAACTCTGTCAATTTTGGTGGGTAACTTACTCGCCGTTCGTCAGACTAGCCTTAAACGTCTATTGGGTTATTCATCGATCGCTCATATGGGTTATGTGCTTATCGTGATTGTTAGCATCGGCTCAGCCGCTGATAGCATCTCAAGCATGTATATGGCAATTTACGCCTTTACCTCTATCGGTGCCTTTGGTGTCGTTACCTTGATGTCGAGCCCTTATCGTTTGGCTGGCGAAGCCGATGAGCTGACCCATTACCAAGGACTATTCTGGCGTCGTCCGGTATTGACTGCTGTGATGACGATTATGATGTTGTCGTTGGCAGGTATTCCTTTGACCGCAGGCTTTATTACCAAGCTATTTGCGATTCTTGCCGCCGTACAAGGGACCAACTGGTTCTTGGCAGCAATGATTATCTTGGGTAGTGCTATTGGTCTATTTTACTACTTGCGCGTCATGCTCACGCTCTTTAAACGTCCGAAACAATTCATTGAATTTGACGTCTCTAAGCAGTGGGGTCGACGTACCGGTGGTATCATGGTCATCGCCGTCACCGCCATCATCATATTCTTCGGTGTGTTACCGAACACTATGATTGAATGGGCAAGTTTGGCTCGTATCTGGTAAGCACAGAAAAGTCTGGTAAATAGCGGCACCTTGATGCGGCTACTTATCGATTGTAACGGTTCGAAAAACAAGATGCGCCAGCTTTATGATAAGCTTGGCGCATCTTTTGGTTTATAGCCTTTAAAAATTTATAAAAACAACAATCTATAAAAGAGTATCAATAACTATCCATAAAAAACGAGAGTGATTCATTATTATGAGTGACAATATTCAAAAAGTAACGGTGCTCAGTAAAACCACGTGGACGCCCAATCTATTTAGCTTTACCGTTAGTCGTCCTGATAGCTTTAAATTTACTGCGGGACAGTTTGTGCGTTTGGGCGTTAATCCCAGTCAATTAAAATACTATAAGCAGCTGAGTGCAGTAGCTGACTATGATGAAGATGATGAAGATGATGATGAAGAGCTGAACGAAGCACTAAACGAGGCGCTGAATGAAGATATTTTCCGCGCGTATTCGATTGTATCTTCACCTTTCGATGAGATATTAGAGTTTTTCTCTATTGTGATTCCTGATGGCGCTTTTACTTCGCAGTTACAACATTTAGAAGTGGGTGATGAGCTACTACTGAATACCATGCCCTTTGGCTTTTTAACCTTGGCGCGTTATCAAAAACCGCTACCAAAAGATTTGTGGTTACTAGCTACTGGTACGGGTTTAGCCCCTTTCTTGTCAATGCTCCAAGACTTAAAAACATGGGAGGACTACGAACATATCGTACTGGCTTATAGTGCGCGTTCAACAGAAGAATTGGCGTATATTGACAAGATTAAAAGCTTGCAAGAAGATTTTGGCTCATTGGTTGATAATCCAGCACAATTAATTTTCATACCTATCGTTACCCGTGAACCTGTTGAAGGCGCATTGACTGAACGTCTGCCGAAGCTATTATTAGACGGGACGCTGCAAGCACGGGCGGGTATTGCTTTAGACATTGATAGCACGCATGTCATGCTTTGCGGCAACCCAGAGATGGTAGAAGATACCAAAGAGACGTTAAAGAGCTTAGGACTGGTGATGAATCGCCGCGGCGAAGGCAATATCGCGGTAGAAAATTACTGGTAGTTGTATGACTGCTTTAAATTGATATAGACAGCCTTAATTAAAAAAGCGCTGACCCTTAAAGATAATCGTCTTCAAGGATTAGCGCTTTTTTATGGTAAGCGTTTAAATAGCATTTAGGCGGCTTTCGGTCTGCTTATGAAGAGGGTTCTAAGCTTGGCTCAGTGGCATCATCAATCGGGTTGATAGGGCCTTGCATCAGCTCCGGCTCATCTTTATCACTAATGATATCTTCATTAGCGCTGCTGGCTAAGAGGTCAAGATAATTGATTTGGGTTTTAAGCACCAGTTGTTCCTCTTCAAGCTCACCATAATTGACCTGTACCTTATATAAGGTGCTGATAATTTTTTTGTTCTTTTTCAGCCAGCGATTGATATCAAGGTAGATGATTTCATCTTTTGCACGGGCAATATTGATATAAGATAAAATGAAGCCTAATGGGTCTTTTTTCAGCACGCTATGATAAAACCAGATAAAAAGTTTGATACCTTGGCGTTTAATAAAGGATTCGCAGCGTAGGTTAAGGACGTCGGTATAAGTCTGCTGACCAAAGACGAGGCGCTGAACGTTGCGATCAAGCTGTACATGAACCAAATTAAAGTTACTCGCCACCTCCGCATATATACCGCCTGCATCGACGGTACAATACAAGCGAAACCAGTCGTCATGTATCTCAACGCGCAGCTCTAAAATGGCTTTGACATTGTCCGTGACGAACTTTTGCAGTGCATCGTTGACGTAGATTTGGGCAACTGGCAGGGATAGCTCATCCTCAAGCTTATCCGTGGTTTTGTTATAAATGTTTTTAATCGCTTGGGTAAGACGCTCCCAGCCATCGCTAAATGACTCGTCAAAACGGTAGCCGATATTCTCAAAGAATTCATCAAAACTGTCTGAATCATTCATATTGTCCATATGATCAAAGTTACTCAAACTTATTATCCTTATAATGATAGGGGTCGTCACGTAAGCGCTGGGGCAAAACTGTACCTGTGTTTATATTTCATATTATGCAGGCGCAAAATTCGTATTTGCTAATCGCTTACCTATAAAACAGTATATATCAAAATGATAGCATGCAAAATGAACGTCTAGGTTTTGTCTGATTGAGCAGACTTGCTATGTACGATAGCACTGGGGCTAGATAATTTGCAGCACTTCATATGAAGGATTTAATACGACGTTTTTAACAACAAACGTTTTATAAAGACATTCTGTAAATATCAGCTGATAGATAAGCCTGGAGACAAGTTAATAGCGGCGGTATACAGTTGTGCTAGCGGCACAATTCTATGTCATGTTATGATAGCGCCGGCATTGGTTGACAGACGCTTATATTATCATGCTTCTGACCGATAGCCCTTATATTCATTAGCTGAGATTAACTGTGGCCTATATCAAAGACTCGCAAAGCTACCATTTTTCAGCGCAAGCACCTAAGCGTGATATCAGCTTGCCGATGGCTATTGTGATTGCTGTCAGCGCCCATGCGCTGATTATTTTTGGGATTAGTTTCTCGATGGGGCAAGACCCCGCTGGCATGATGCAAGATGTTGCGAAAGCACTGACTGATAATATGCAACCGAATGAAGATGCGCAGTTTATTGCTAATGCATCACAAGAAGGCGGCGGTACCGTGCAGGAGCAATTGCGCCAAGAAACCGATCAGAGCAGTCCGTTGTCTGCTGAGCAAATGAGCGAGACGCAAGATGTGATTAGCTTGCAGCGCCAAGTCCGTCAGCAGCGCTATCAAGAAAGCTATCTGCGTACTACGCTTAGCTGGCGTCAAGCGAGCGTGGAATCAGATAACGATAGCAAACAAGAGCAAGATGATATGATGGCGCAAGAAGAGCGCCTACGCAAACAAATCGCCACCTTGGAAGCGCAGCTGTCTCAGCGTCAACAGCTGTATGCGAGCAAGTCAAAAGTCGTGACCGTCGATAGCAATTCGACGACGCGCGGTGCGGCAGCGGATTATATCAATACCTTTCGTGAGCACGTCGAGCGGGTCGGTAATCTGCAATATCCTGCCCAAGCGCGTGCCCAAGGTATCACGGGCGAGGTGCGCTTGATGGTCATCATCGGTAATGATGGTAATATTAAAGCCATACGTCTGCTTGAGAGCTCGAACTCAACGATATTAGATGAGGCTGCCAAACAATCGGTCAGACAAGCGGCACCATTTGGTAAATTTACCGAAGACATGAATGATATCGTCGAGTTGCGTCTGATACGCACCTACCGTTATAGTGATAAAGTAGATGTTACTTATTAATAGTATTCACAGTTAGAAAAAATTTATTTAGCGGCAATTTAGCTTTAAGCAATCATAAATCTTACATTTATGGAATCAGTAATAGAGTAAAGAGTCAGTATGGAATTTTTAGGTTTTACCCTTGATATTGCTACCTTAACAGAGAGCGCTTTTAGCATTGTGCTCAAAATTGCTTTTGCCTTATTGATATTTATCGTCGGGCGTTGGTTGGCAAAAAAAGTCGTGGCTATCAGCAATCGTATTATGTTACGTAGCCATCTAGAAGCGACGGCGGCCAACTTTTTAAGCCGATTATTATATGGCATATTATTAGTCGTCATCATCTTAGCAGCGCTCAGTAAAGTCGGCGTACAGACCACTTCGGTCGTTGCTATCTTGGGCGGTGCAGCGGTGGCGATTGGTTTGTCACTCAAAGATCAGCTATCGAATTTTGCTGCAGGTATTATGATTGTCACCTTCCGCCCGTTTGTCCGCGGCGACTATGTACAGGTTAGCAGTTACACTGGTACGGTGACCGAAATCACCTTGGTCAATACCCATTTGACGACCATCAACAATCACGACGTCATCATTCCTAATAGCGATATCACTACCTCAGCGGTCATTAATTATACCGCGTTACCCAATCGCCGCGTTGATATCACGGTCGGTATTGGTTATGACGCCGACATCAAAACCGCCAAGGATGTGATGCTAAACTTGGCAAAAAACAATCCAATGGCGTTTAGCGATCCTGCACCGGTTATCCGTGTTACCAACTTAGGCGATAACTCCGTTGATTTAACCTTAAACGTTTGGACGACCAATGACGATTGGTGGGCAATGCAGTGTGATTTATTAGAGCAATTTAAAAACGCCCTTGATGATAATAAAATCGATATTCCGTTCCCGCAGCGCAATGTCCATGTCAAAGGTCTAGATAAAATGATGAACCAGATGGATCAAGCCCAGAAATCCATGCTAAGGAAGGGCTAAAAAAGGATTAAAGATAAGGATTCGGCAGCGCTAAGCCTGCCAAAATATCAATCTCAAAACTTTCCATCTCATCTTGCTCAGCTTGTCCGAGCTCATGGTCAAAACCAAGCAGGTGCAGCAGGCCGTGGACTAATAAATGGCTGATGTGCTGATTGACAGTCTTGTTTTGCTCAGCCGCTTCACGAACCACCACGGCATGACAGATAACCAGCTCGCCTAGCGGTAGCGTTGGCATGAGTCCAATGATTGCCGCTGGCAAATCGCTTGGGTAGGATAGGATATTGGTTGCATAATCCTTCTTGCGCGCCTCTAAATTTAGCTCACGACCTTCCACTTCATCAGTAATATAGATATCTAGCGCTTTAGACTTTTCTTGCCATATTTCAGCATCGATGTCGGCAAAATAAGGCAGCGTCAAACCAGTTTTAATACACCCATGTATATAATCCAAAGTCGCCATCATGACTTGCACTAAGTTTTCACGACTATAAAACGACTCGAGTATATCGTCATGGATACTCTCTGAGGCGCTTATATCAAGTGCGGCTAAGTTTTCACTAGTATTAAACGCGACTAAGTTTTCATCATTACTAAAACGGCTATTAAAATTATCGTCAATATTGTTGTTAGCAGCATTCTGTTCGGCTTGGCTCATGCCATCCTCCTTTTTTATGTCAATTTAAAAGTAGTTAATAATAAATAGCTAACAGTAAAAAACCGGATATTAAATCCGGTTTTCTTCTAATACACCTATATTAAGATAAGTTATAGCTTAGCGGCTGCATTGGTAATCGCTTGTTTACGCTCTTGCTCTTTCATGCGCTCAAACTTACGTTTCTCTTGCAATGCCAATTGCTCCTCATCAAAAATATCATAAGCTTCAACGATTTTTTGTACCAATTGATGGCGCACCACGTCTTTTGAATCAAACTTCGTGATATGAATTTCTTCAATACCGCTTAAAATTTCCATCGCCTGTGCCAGACCAGACTTGCTACCACGTGGTAAATCGACCTGGGTAATGTCACCAGTGATAACAGCACGCGAGCCAAAACCTAAGCGCGTCAAAAACATCTTCATCTGCTCAGGCGTGGTATTTTGCGCTTCATCTAAGATGACAAATGAGTTATTAAGTGTCCGACCACGCATATAAGCAAGCGGGGCAACTTCAATAATTTGCTTTTCAAGCATTTTACCCACTTTATCAAAGCCTAGCATCTCATATAGCGCGTCATATAAAGGACGTAAATACGGATCGATTTTTTGGGTCAAATCACCCGGTAAAAATCCTAGCTTTTCGCCAGCTTCTACCGCAGGGCGCACCAGTAAAATACGCTCAATCTCATTACGTTCAAGCATATCGACGGCACAAGCAACCGCAAGGTAGGTCTTACCGGTACCGGCAGGTCCAATACCAAACGACACATCAGACGATAAAATATCTCTGACATAACGCTGCTGATTACCACCGCGTGGAATGATTTTGCCATTACGTGTACGCAGGCTAATGGGCGTAAAATCGCTTGGTGCGTCTAAATCTACCTCTTGGTCAGTCGGCTCTTCATCCTCTTCGATATCCTCATCGCGTGAGAGACTCGATTGAATGATGAGATGCAATTCTTCTGCGCTGATATCTTTGGTGTTTTGCGCTTCATCGACCATTTTATAAATAATACGTTCGCCACGCTCGACACCCAATATGTCGCCACTCAGGCAGAAGTCGCCTTGGCGTTGGCTGATTTTAATATCGAGGCGTTGCTGAATGTATTTCATGTGATTGTTGTATTCGCCAAGCACGGTTTTGAGCTGTGCTGGGGTCAAGGATTCAAACTTTATACGGCGGCTCATGGAATCAGTCAAGCGATTATCCTTGTATTGGTTGCCCGTTGTTATTGCTAATCTTTTATGATTAAGCTAATAAATGGCGATAGAGTAGCGGGCTTCAGAGATAAAATGGGTATTCGTAATTTATAGCTTTTAGTGTAAGGCTTTAGATAATAGAAAGTGACGGCAAAGTAGTTATAAATATAGTAAATAATAAGTAAATGTCCTGCCTTCATTATGGTAGATAGTTTTTAAAATTCAAGCGATATAAGGGAGGTAGCGCTTGGTTTTTGTATGGCGATTGCAACGACTGCCTGTATTTTTGATGTTAAATCATTATTGAAGCTATTAGTTTAGAGGTTTGGTATTTCTAAGATACCCGACATCATTAAAATCCATAATGATAAAATATCAAAAAAATCACTACAACCTTAAATAATAGGTGAGTATGCAAAATATTGCACGCTCGCTGTGGATACTGTTATGAGCACGGAATGCTAGATAATCTGTGGTAATCTAGTGCTTAGATAGGGCGGCCATAAAAGCCTGGTTTAAAAGTATCAGAGAACGAAAAATCTTCTAAAAATATAAGGTTTATGAGTGCATATTCATCACGTTTAATAGCGTGTTAAAAATGGCATATTAGGAATAATAACTATGCAAAATACTGAAGCAAATTTGTCAAAAACTAATCATGTTAAACACTCTGTTATGGGTGATAACGCTGAGAATTCTACCGCTATGACTGCGCAGCAGGTACTCATCGCGGGTGGTGGTCATGTCGGTTTGTCGTTTGCTTTGCTACTCGCACATCATGGTATCGCTAGTACGTTGCTTGAGAAGAATAGCTATCCAACCATCAGCCCCAAAGATGATAGTAAGCGTAGTCACTATTTAGACAGTCGCAATACCGCTTTGTCTCGTCGTACGGTACAGATTTATCAAGAGATTGGCTTATGGGATGAGCTACAAAGTCATGCTTGCCGCATTGATGCGGTGCAGATAAGTGAGCAAGGTAGCTTTGGGCGCGCGCAACTCAATAAAGCCGATGAACAAGTTGAGTCATTTGGACAAGTGATGGAAAACGCGTGGCTTGGACGTAAGCTACTATTAGCTGCACAGCAAGAGCAATTAATTACCTTAATTGATAATGCCAACGTCATCGCTGTTGAACAACAAGCCGATGGCGTAACGCTGAGCTTTAGTTATTACGGTGAAGAAGAGCATGAGCAGCAACTGCAAGCCAGCGTTTTGGTTGCTTGTGACGGTCGCGACTCTACGGTGCGTCAGCTATTAGGTATTAGTACCACCACTTATGATTATAAGCAAACGGCTATCGTCGGCGTGGTAGAGACCGATCAACCGCATGAGCATATCGCCATTGAGCGTTTTAGTCCTGCAGGCCCCCTTGCGGTGCTGCCATTGACCGATCCAGAGGGTGACGGCAATGATGAGTATCAAAAAGGTTATAGACGTTCAGTGGTTTGGGTTTGCCCAACAGGGGAAGAGACGCAGTATCTAGAAGATGATGCGCATTTCTTGGCAACCTTGCAGCAAGCCTTTGGAGAGCGGGCTGGCACGTTTAAGACTGCCGGTCGCCGCGGTGCGTATCCCTTGACGCGGGTGCTAGCAGACAAACAAGTAGAGGGTCGCTGTGTCATCATGGGCAACGCTGCGCATACCTTGCATCCAGTCGCTGGACAAGGTTTTAACCTCTGTATGCGCGATGCCCATGTACTGGCACAAATGATGAGTCGGCAGGTACTAAAAGGCGAAGATATCGGCAATCCTACGTTGCTTAAGCGTTATGAAAAAGCTCGTCAAACCGACCAAAAACGGGTCATTCGCTTTTGTGATGCCGTCGTGCATGGCTTTACTCATCCAAACCCAGCAGTGAAGTTGGCGCGTAACGTCGCCTTGGTTGCCTTTGATAAATTACCGAATATCAAACCCTTAATTGCCAATTATGCGATGGGCTTAAAATCATAGATTTATAATAAGCGTTCTAATATTGAGAGATAACTTATGAAAAATAACCATACGCTCATTATCGGTGGCGGTATCGTCGGTGGGACGTTTGCGCTAAAACTGGCGCAAGCTGAAATGCCAGTGACGCTCATCGATGCGCGCCCTGAACGTAACGAAGCAGATTGGCAGCAAGTACTTGGTCAACGTGATGCGCGTGTTTATGCGTTGAGTCTTGCTAGTATTAAACTCTTAAAAGAGGTTGGCGCTTGGCAGAAAATAGCAGCGTCAGAACGCAAGGCTGATTACTCACAGATGCAGGTTTGGCAGCTGAATGGTATGGGCGAGTTGTTATTTGGCGAGAGTGGTAACTCCAACGTCAGTCCTGATGGTAATAGTAATGTTGCTAATAACAGCGGTAATGCTGAGCCAAAAATGCTCGGTAGTATGGTTGAGCCTGCCGTCATCGAGCACGCATTATGGCAGCGTTTATCAGCGCCTGATGTTAGTCATTATTTAACGGTTATCGATGGTCAAAAGGTTGTCGATATGGACTGGCTCGGTGCGACACAAGGCTACCGCGTGACGTTGGATAACGATACCGTGATTGATGCAAATCTATTGGTAGGTGCTGACGGTCGTGGCTCATTCGTGCGCAAGCAAGCAGGCATTGAGCTGGATGTGCTCGATTATAATCAAACCGCCATTTGCTGCGCCATTCAAACTGAAAAACCGCATCTGGCAACTGCCCGCCAAGCCATGCTACCTACTGGTACGCTAGCACTGTTGCCGCTTGCTGATATCACTGATGAGGATAAAGCCAATCCACAGCATTGGCAGTCGATTGTATGGACACTGCCACGTAATCAGGCATTGGCGTTGATAGAAGAGCATCCGCGCTATATCGCTGATAAATTGGCTGCTGCCAGTCATTATGAGCTTGGTGCTATTCATAAAATTGAATCAATCGCTAGTTTTCCGCTAGCGGCGCAGCAAGCAAAGACCTATGTTGAAGATAATTTGGTATTGATTGGTGATGCCGCGCATGGTGTGCATCCGCTTGCTGGGCAAGGACTGAATTTGGGCATGCTTGATGTGAAGGCGTTAAGTGAGCAACTCACCCATGATTATGCGCGTAGTGGCAACAAGCTGTGGGGTGCCAATCAAACCTTGCGTAGCTATGAGCGTTTGCGTCGTCCACATAATAGTCTGATGATGCACAGCTTTTCGGCGCTTAACTGGCTGTTTGCAGGCTCGCTTGCTCAGATGCGTCCGATTCAACAACTTCGTAATGAAGGTATGTATCGCGTGAGCAAAATCAAACCGTTGATGCGGTTGTTTGCTAAGCAGGCGAGTGGGGTTTAGATAACTGTAGCTGTTATTAAATGATAAGAATATTTCTATGAAACATATTTTAATTGATTACGAGAACATCCAACCGAAAAGCTTTAACGATATAGAGACCAATGAATGTCATATATGGTTGTTCTTAGGCGTAAATCAGCAAAAAAGCTTGCCACTTGAGTTAGTTGAAACCCTACTTAAATTTGATAATAAAAATGTGCATATCATAAGAATGCAACATACAGGAAAAAATGCATTAGATTTTTATCTATCTTTCTATCTGGGCAAGATTTCTGAAATTGATTCTCAAGCGGATGTTTGCATCTTGGCAAGAGACAGTGGGTATGATGTTTTGGTTGAGCACCTTAATAGTGTTTACGATGGTATCGATATCATACGATCAGCAAATGCTAATCAGTTAAGTTTGGCTTACGATTTAGATGACAAAATAAAGTCAGATATAGAGAAAATTCAACTCGTCGTTCAAGAGAATCAAAACAATTTGTGCAATAGCAGTAATCATGTAGAGATGAAAAATGAATATGCTTTAGCTCAATCTCTCGAGGAGACAATATCCAAAACACTTATCCATGATTGTTATATCTTAGTGTTTGATACAATTTTAAATAGTGAGGTTTTTCTGCCAAACCATAAAGCCAATCTATTATCTGCAATGAAAAAATATGCTTTGACGACAACATTAGAAAATTTTAATAGTGCTGAACAAGATTGTATCGTTGAGAAAGTTTTTGAGAAATTTGTTAAAGCAGGACTGATTAGTCTTGACACAAAAACGAAAAAGTTAGGTTATAAAGTAAACAGTCAAGGGCTGCTAGACTTAGTAACTGATAAGGTTCTATTGAGTAAAGCCAAAACAATCGAAGGATTAAATAATGTCATTAAACAGAAGCTTGCAAATTATCGTCAAGTAAATAACGAAGAGCAAGTTAGTTTGGTTGTGACATGGCTAAAAAATCAAGGATTTATAAAGCAAGATAATCAAATTATCTCTTACCCACCCTTTGATAATATAAAAGTAAATACAAATAAGGTTTCAAGCGACAATAATGAGAAGAGCAAATCTTCTGCTACGATATATCAACGTGCAGTAGCGTTACTAAAAGAGCGACCTATAAGCACTCGACCATCAAAAAAGGCGAGTCTTACAAATTATCTTAAAAGCAATCTGCGAAATGAAGATGCTAAAGTAATTGATAACCTCGTTAAACAAATGGTTAGTAATAAAATAATCATAATTTCTGGCAGCAATAAACTTAGCTATAAGTTCTAACTAAGTTATCCCAACGCCGAAAATACCACCATCAGCACTGGTGCGACAATATTAATAATAAACCCAAAGCTAATCGCCAATGGCACGACCTTTAGACCACCTGATTGCTGGATAATTGGCAAAGTAAAATCTAAACTGGTCGCACCGCCAAGTCCAACTGAAGCGGATGGGTATTTACGCATAAAGACGGGGATAAATATCAACGCAAAGAACTCACGTATTAAGTCATTAAACAGCGCCACACTACCCCAAATCGCCCCATAAGCATCGGTCATCACAATCGCTGATAGCGAATACCAGCCAAATCCTGACGCCAACGCCATTCCCTTAGTCCAAGAGACATCGCTAAACATCAGCGCAAAAATAAGTCCGCCAACCAATACCGATAGCGTAAAGATAATGCTCATCTCCACGCCACGCTTATTTAGCAGCACTTCTTTTAAAGTAATACCCGAGCCTTTTAAGCCAATACCGACCAGTAATATTAATACCATGAGCATTGCGGTCATGGTGTTTTCGGGTGGCATATAATCCGATGGCAACAAATAGCCAATCACAAAGCCTATCACCACACAGATGACTTGAGTAAGGCTGCCGCGAATACTGACACGATGTTCTTTAGATTTTACACTGCTTTTTTTGGCATGCCACGGGCGCAGACGGTCGAACAGCATCAGCCCAAATAAGCCCGACCCAATCGTCAATATCGATAGTATCGTGACATATAGAGCGATTTCGCCTATCTGACTACCCAACCCTTCAACTTGTGCCAACTCAATACCAATCAAACCTAAAATAATAAAGACCAAATAAGACAAGCCTTTATCGGCAATTTTGGTCAGGGTTGGATTAGAGGGAATGGCAAAGCCAATAAACATCGGCATTAATACCAAAACAAGGGTAATCAGGCTTTGCATGTCGTCAGACTCGTCAGTTTGTAACAAGGCGTTTTTAGGAAGCTGGAGATTGTATCATATCAGGCTAGCAATACGGACAACCCCCAAGCAAAATTCGACATGAATGTACCAGTTTAGGGTGGGTTAGCAGATGCCTGCCAGTGCATCATCTTGGTTGGCTAAAGAGAACTGGCTTTGAATTTTTTTGACAGACTTATCACAGCAAAGGTTCTGTTTTTTCGGTTTCTCTAGTAGAGGCTCAATCACGCTCGTCCGAGGTGTGGTCGTCAAATTTGGATAATCTTTTCGATAATGTCCACCGCGACTCTCGTAACGCTGATAAGCAGACTGGATAATTAGTATCGCTAATTGCAACTGTCTTGCTAATTGGAAGTAGGGTAGTTCATTTAAGGTGGTTGCGTTATCTTTTTTATCGATAGCTAGTTTATTGGAGTTGCAGTAGTTAAGTTGCTGCTGCCATTGCCGGATTTGTAAAAGCGCTTGTTCTAGTTGCTCAGCATTACGAGTAATGCCCATATGGGATGTCATCAAAGCTTTTAATTTTGCTGTTATCTCAGTAATGTCAGCATTCATATTGACATGGATATTAGTATCGCTTTCATATTCAATGGACGATGGCAAAGTAATAAGCTGACTATCTCGCAGCGTTGGCGGTGTCCAAATATCACGGATTGATTGACTTAAGTGACTATTAGGTAAAGTCGTTTCTAATTTTTCCATTGCGGCTAAATAGCGTGGCAAATCCGTAGCAATATTGCGCCCAACCACGACGCACTCTAATAGTGAATTGCTTGCCAAACGGTTTGCTCCATGCAGGCCTGTATAGGCGACTTCGCCAGCTGCATAAAGTCCTTGTACGTCGGTCAAACCATTTGCATCAGTGACTACTCCGCCGCAGCTATAATGGGCAGTCGGGGCAACGGGAATAGGTTGTTTTGTGATATCAATGCCAAGCTCTAATAGGGTTTTATAAATCTGCGGAAAATGTTCGCGCAAAAACTCCGCTGGCAAGTGACTGACATCAAGATGTACGTAGCCAAGTCCATTGTGATTAATCTGTTCGGCAATGGCGCGGGCAACGATATCTCGTGGTGCTAGTTCTGCACGTGTATCAACGTCCAGCATAAAACGCTTACCAGTTTGTGGACAATATAGCCGTCCACCTTCACCGCGTAGGGCTTCAGATATCAAAAAGCTACTGTCGCCACATGCTAAGCCAGTCGGATGAAATTGGATAAACTCTAAATTTGCTAAGCGGCAACCTGCTTGCCACGCCATCATGACGCCATCACCAACACAGACATTTGGGGCGCTAGCACGCTTGAATAACTGTCCTAATCCGCCACTGGCTAAGACAACGGCGTGACTATGAAAGGTAAGTTTGCGTTGATTAAAGTGATCAAAAACAAGCGCGCCTTGGCATTGGTTACCTTTGCTTTCATTCAAAAGGCTCAGTGCTTCATGATACGGCAAGACAGTGATATTAGCTGCAGACTGAGCTTTTATAATCAAGGCTTCCATAATATGTCGACCAGTCGCATCATCAGCATGGGCAACGCGTCTACAGCCATGACCGCCTTCTTTGGTTAAATGCAAATCGGCAGTTTGTAGTTCAGTTAAAGGTTTTGTTCTATGTTCTTGCTGTTTATGCTCTTGTGGAATCTGAGTAAAAGGGACGCCTTGCTCACACAGCCACTGGACGGCTTGTTGTCCGGCGCTTAGAATGCTTGCCGTATTATCCGTTTCACATAACCCTGCGCCAGCAATTAAGGTATCGGCAATATGATCAGAGACACTGTCATTTTTATCTAAGCTGGCGGCGATACCACCCTGAGCATAATGGCTTGAACAAACTTCTAATGCCGCTTTACTTAATATCGTAATGCTCAGCGACGTTGGTAAGGCGAGAGCCGTGCTTAAGCCTGCAAGGCCAGCGCCAATAATGAGGACGTCTGTTTGTTTAGCAGCATCAGCGTTATTGTTTGTTCTATCCATTATGTGCGCCTCCTTCATGTTAGGCAGCTCCAACATTGGCGAACAGTGCGCGGTCTTTAACTATATCACCGCTCGCTGCCACACGTTGTTTTTGCGATTCAGCAAAATCAAGCATACGTTGTAGTGGCTTTTTGGCTGCTGCTGCTAGCTCAGGCGTCATCAATACTTCACCGCTATTATTCATCAAGCATTGCTCGATACCTTTTAAACCATTCATTGCCATCCACGGACAAAAAGCGCAGCTCTTACAGCTGGCGCTTTCACCCGCTGTCGGTGCGGCTAAGAAACGTTTATGTGGCGAGCGTTTTTGCATTTCGTGTAAGATACCTAAATCGGTAGCAACGATAAAGGTGTCGGCATCCATCTCATAAGTCGATTGCAATAGCTTGCTGGTCGAGCCAACAACATCCGCCAGTGCTACCACACTATCAGGTGATTCAGGGTGCACCAATACTTTGGCATTTGGGTGCTCTTCTTTTAATTGCATGAGCTCAGTCGCTTTAAACTCATTATGCACTAAGCATGAACCTTGCCAAAGCAGCATATCTGCGCCTGTCTCTTGCGCGATGTATTTACCCAAATGGCGATCAGGCCCCCAAATGATAGGCTCGCCTTGGGCATGCAAGTGACGAACGATATCAATACCAACCGACGAGGTCACGACCCAATCGGCGCGCGCTTTGACTGCGGCGCTGGTGTTGGCATATACCACCACGGTACGCTCAGGGTGGGCATCACAAAATGCGGAGAACTCATCAGCGGGACAGCCTAAATCAAGCGAACATTCTGCTTCCAAGTCTGGCATCAAGACGGTCTTTTCCATACTGAGTATCTTTGCCGACTCGCCCATAAAGCGTACACCAACAACCACCAATGTCTGTGCACTATGCGCTTGCCCAAAGCGTGCCATCTCAAGCGAATCACCAACACAGCCACCTGTTGCCAATGCCAAGTCTTGGATAAAAGGATCAACATAGTAGTGTGCAACCAGCACCGCATTATTAGCTTTTAATAACTGCTTAATATTCTCTTCAACTGCGAGACGTTCAGCACGCGGTAAGTCTGTTGGAATTTTAGCTTTAGCATATTCGATGTTCATCTGAGTCGCAATACGATTGTCATTGCTCATGATGGGTGCGTCATAGGGATAAGTTTTCATAAGTGAAACCTTGGGTGCATTAACGACAAGTTATCTGTCATTAGAAATAAAAAAATTAAATATAGCGAATATATAACCTGCTTTTTAATTATGCTCATTTTGAGCATAAACACAAGTATTTTTTATAAACTATCTATAAAAATATGAATGGTTAAGCAGAATTTAACTGATTGACTATGCTGTTTATCGTTTTCAATAGTGTCTATTTACGACCGCAGGCTATTATAGTTTTTGATTCACGCTATACTAGGCTTGGTTACCAGCACCACCTTTTTTAAGTGCTTAATCCTAAGTGTCACTATCAAGGAAATACTTACAGTCATGACGTTGTCTTATTCACACGCCCATCAACAAGGTAGCGGTACTACCGAAGTCGTAGCCGTGCTAGTCGCGATTACTGAGCATACGGCGCGTGTTTTAACAGTGGATCAAGGTAAGCTATTGCCCAATGGTCCATTGATGCCATTGCACCGCTCATTGCAAGCTGGTGTACGTCAATGGGTGGAAGAGCAAACACAGCAACCGCTCGGTTATTTGGAGCAGCTGTATACTTTCGTGGATACCAATCGGCGCAACGTCGATGGCCATGCGCTGGTTTATGTCAGCTATCTAGGGTTGGTACAAGAAGCACAGATGAAAGAGTTGCCAAGCCAAGCGTTATGGCGTGATTGGTATGATTATTTCCCATGGGAAAATCACTTGGATGGTATGCCAAGTATGATCATGGATTTTATTGTGCCAGCATTATTGGAGTGGGCGAATGCTGGAAAGGATGCAGTCGTTCAGCAGCGTCGCCGTCAGCGTATTGGTTTATGCTGGGGATTGAGTGAGGCGTTTTTAACAAGTGCCGTCCATGAAAATACAGATAGTGGCAGTGCAACAGTTAGTGATAATAATCATGAGAGTAGAGAATGGATCGCCGAGCATGTGCTGCTACGCTATGAGATGCTCTATGAAGCGGGAATGATACCTGAAGCACCGACGTATTTGCCCAGCTATTCATCCAATCCTCAAACCAGTCATTTGTCAGAAAATTGGTCGCAGCTGATAGGCGTGCCCATGTATTACGACCATCGCCGAGTGATTGCGACTGCCGTTTCACGGCTGCGTGCTAAAATTGAATATCGACCGCTTATTTTTGGCTTAATGCCAGATGTGTTTACTTTGTCGCAATTACAGCAAAGCGTTGAGGCATTGTCAGGAGTGCGCCTGCATAAGCAGAATTTTCGCCGCTTACTTGATTCACAAAATCTTGTGATGGAAACGGGTCAGAGTAGTAGCGCTCAGCGTGGTCGACCTGCCAAGCTCTATCGCTTTCGCCATGATATTGAGCTGCAAAGTTTACTGATGGACAGTAAATTACCCAAACGTAAATAGCATAAATATCTACAGAATTATTTCCCCTATTAAATTTAGATAAAATTCATAAATTTTCACCCTTTTCTTGCGAGGTTTTACGCTTTGCGTTATATTTATGCTCATTTCGAGTTTAATTAAATAGCATCGATACCAAGCGTACGCCGCTTTTATATAAAAAGCTCCCACACAAAAATAAGGGTCAAATATGACAGTTAAGCAAGAGCCAGCATTGCCTGAAGTACTCCTTAAACCTTTGGTTGAGGCTGCATTAACGGAAGATTTGGGCCGGCGCGGAGATGTGACTTCGCAAGCGACTATTCCAGCTGATATGCAAGCGCAACTACAGATTAAGGCGAGGCAGGCAGGGGTGATTTGCGGTATCGATTTAGCGCGCTTGTCTTTTGCTTTGATTGATAAGCAAATCGAGTTTATCGCCCAAGTCAATGATGGTGAGACGGTTGATGCTGGTGCAGTATTGGCGATTGTCAGCGGCAATGCACGAAATTTGCTGACGGCAGAGCGTACAGCACTCAACTTTATGACCCATTTGAGTGGAATTGCGACAGATACGAAAAAAATTGTTGATAGTGTGGCAGAGTATCCTGCGCAAATTACCTGTACGCGTAAGACCATTCCAGGGTTACGTATCGTACAAAAATACGCGGTACGCTGCGGCGGCGGTCGTAATCATCGCATGGGATTGGACGATGCGATTTTAATCAAAGACAACCACATTGCTATTGCTGGTGATATAAAAACCGCCATTCAACAAGCGCAAGACTTTGCGGGGCATTTAATTCCGATAGAAGTTGAAGTTGATACCTTGGCGCAGTTAGAGCAAGCCCTCGAGGCTGGCGTGAGCTTGGTGCTGTTAGATAATATGGTGCCTGAGATATTATCAAAAGCCGTCGCGATGTGTAAAGGTCGCACTAAGACCGAAGCATCAGGTGGCATCACGCCTGAAACCGTGCAAGCCGTTGCGGAAACGGGTGTTGATTTTATCGCAATGGGCTATTTGACCCATAGCACAACAGCATTGGATATTGGTCTTGATTTTAGTGCCTAATGTTAGTGCTTATTATGAATTAACAGGGTTTATTATGGTTTAAATAGCAGATTCATAGTCTATTAACAGGGTAGGTTTGTATGGATATCCTAGGGATTTGGTAAGGTTGGAAAATTAAGCAAAGTTAATGATTTAATTGGCTTATCTGCCTATGCTACAATGCCGCTGCTATCGACTATTAGGTCATCATTGCACGCGCACGATGACCTTATCTTTTGCCCGATTTGACCAATAGACAAGCGAGCGCTCAGTGAATACTGAAATTATCAAGATAATCTTAGCCTTTATGGTACTGATTAATCCGTTTGGCGCATTGACATTATTTTTGGATTCCACTCGCGGTTATTCAATGAATAATCGCCGTAAAGTGGCACGTGTGGCTTGTCTAACCATTTTTATCACCATTAGCTTTTTTACCATAGTCGGTGAGACGTTACTAAAAGCTTTGGGTATCTCGATTGGTTCGTTTCAGTTGGCAGGTGGCATTCTGGTGTTTTTAATTGCCCTGAATATGATGAATGGTGAAGGCAACCCTGTTAAGCCAGATCAAGAAAATTTCGATGTCGACCATCTACACGGTGCGCCGCCAACGATGGCAGCAGCTGTCGTGCCTATTGCTATTCCCATGATGATTGGACCGGGCGGTATCTCGACGGTAATTATTTACTCTTCGCAAGTCTCCGGTATTCTGCAAGTCTCCGCTATTTTGATTGCGGGCTTATTTATCAGTTTATTCTGTTATTTGGCATTGATGGCGGCCGGTCGTATCAGTCGTTTATTAGGCGATACAGGGCTAAATATCATGAGCCGGATTATGGGCATGTTACTGGCCGCAGTGGCTATCGAAATCATCGTTAATGGTCTACGCACCTTATTTCCTGATTTAGTGTAATTATCATTTTTCTTGGTATTGATCACTTCTATCTGGCTTTTTTAGCTCATTTTTTTATAAGCTATGTGCCTATCTCTTTAAGCTTATCAATCTAAGACTCTGCGTTTTTTGACGATATAGAAAGTCATCTTCTTTATTCTATTAAAAGCACCGCAATTAATATTAAACAAAGCTCACTGATGGCCAAAACTGCCCATTCATCAAAAAAAATCATGACCACATCTTAAAAGGTTGTTTAATAACTACTTTTTGTATTCTATTTATATTCTCAAAAAATCCTATTGATTACCAAAAGTCTGCTGTAAAAACGTCATCCATACAAATATGTTATAATAGGGGTGTAACCATATTATAGGAGTATGTTTTGAGTAAGAAAAGAATTGCAATTTTAGGGGCAGGTCCAAGTGGCTTGGCGCAGTTACGTGCTTTTGAAGCGGCTCGTTTAGCCGGGGTAAAAGATTTACCTGAAATCATATGTTATGAGAAACAAAATGCCATCGGTGGTATGTGGAATTACAGTTGGCGTACCGGTCTAGATAGAAACGGTGAACCTGTGCACGGCAGTATGTACCGCTATTTATGGTCAAATGGTCCCAAAGAATGCTTAGAGTTTGCCGATTATTCATTTGATGAGCATTTTGGTGAGCCTATCCCATCGTATCCGCCACGTGAAGTCCTTAAAGACTACATCATGGGCCGTATCGATAAACAAGACATCCAAAAATACATTCGCTTTGAATGCCCAGTACGTTGGGTATCATTTGATGATGAAACGCAAAAATTCACCGTGACGGTGATGAACCACAAAACCGATGAGCAAGAAGTAGAAGAGTTTGATTATGTTGTGGTAGCGACCGGTCATTTCTCAACGCCCAACATGCCGTACTTCGAAGGCTTAGAAGCTTTTCCTGGTCGTATCCTACATGCGCATGACTTCCGTGATGCCTTAGAATTTAAAGACGAAGATATTCTATTGGTTGGTAGTAGCTATTCTGCCGAAGATATTGGTACACAATGTTACAAGTACGGTACCAAATCAGTCACTATCAGTTATCGTAGTCAACCGCTTGGTTATGAGTGGCCTGAAGGCATAAAAGAAGTACCGTTAGTGACGCATTTTGAAGACGATGTCGCGCACTTTGCCGATGGCACGAGTCAAAAATTTGATGCCATCATCATGTGTACTGGTTATTTATTTCATTTCCCGTTTATGCCAGATGAGCTACGTTTGCAGACGCACAACTGCTTGTATCCAGCCAATCTGTATAAAGGTATTTTTTGGCAGCCAAATCCAAAGCTGATTTACTTAGGTATGCAAGACCAGTATTTTACCTTTAATATGTTTGATGCCCAAGCATGGTATGCACGTGATGTGATGCTCGGTGATATTGAATTACCCAATTTGGCAGTGCGTGAAGAAGATGAGCAAAAATGGCTCGCAACGTATGCCAAATGTGTGACGGTTAGTGATTCAATTGACTTTCAAGCCGCTTATATTCGTGACTTGACCAATGGCACTGATTATCCAGAATTTGCGGTTGAAAAGCAGGGCGAGATTTTAAAAGAATGGCAAAAAGACAAAGCCGAGAATATCATGACCTTTAGAGAAAAGGCCTATCGCTCGACTTTGACGGGGACGATGTCACCTGAGTTACCAGAACCATGGTTAGACATTCTCGACGATTCGCTTGAGCACTTTTTAAACTTAACCTTTGTTAAACCTAAAAAGCGCAAAAAAGTGTCCTAATTCATAAGCATGACAAATAAAAACCAAATACGTTCCATAGCGTATTTGGTTTTTTTGTTTTTAACGCCTAATTTTTTTAACTACTGCCTATAGTTTTGATAGTGGGTTTTAACTTTTATACAAATGCCAAGCCAGATACAGCATTAATACGCCTACCAAAGCGTCCAATATATTCCAAGCTTTTGGTTTGGCAAATAGAGGTCGAAGTAAGCGCGCTCCATAGCCCAGTGCAAAAAAGAAAAAGAACGAGGCACTGACCGCGCCGACTGCAAATGCCAATTTACTACTAGCACCGGTTGAAACCATGCCAACCAGTACCAATGTATCTAGATAGACGTGTGGATTGAGCCAAGTAAATCCAAAGCATAGTAATAGCGCCTTTTTTAAACTGGTCACGACTTGGCCTTCGACGGTAAGCACATGCGATAGGCGTATACTGGCATACAAGCTTTGCAATCCGTAGCCTAGCAAGAAAATAACGCCAGCAACTTTAGCGATGTTCACAACTTGTGGATATTGCGCTGTGACCGCACCAAAGCCAGCGACACCAGCAGAGATTAAAATCGCGTCACTGACTGCGCAAAATAAGCAGACGAAAAATATGTGTTCGCGTTTCAGCCCTTGTTTTAGCACAAAGGCGTTTTGTGAACCAATGGCAATAATCAAAGATAAACCAAGCAAAAAACCGGCGCTATAATCGGTGAAATTCATGATGGTTGGCTTATCCTTTAAGAATAAAAACGGTGACGTTTGCTTACTGGCAGCGCCGAAAAAAGCTGTTAAGATAAGTGATAAAATGGTCGAATGCAATATGTGTGTTGCAACAGGTGCTAAGAAGCCATCAGCGGTCAATAAAGAATAAGCGAGGAGCAGGGTAGGTCATGGTTATAAGTTTGACAAGAATGCTACAGTCGTTTGGGCAAGCCCAAAATGACCTGCCAACCATCGCTGCCAAAAATGCTCAGCAAGCTGCTGCTAGTCGCATTGCTAATGACACTGCTACTAATAACATTGGGCGTAATAGCAAGGGTAAGAAGCAGGAAGAGGTCAATTCTCCAGCACTTAAAGCTTCAACTTCTAGTGCATCGTCACTGACCGAGCCGCAGCGTACCGAACGTATTTGTGACGCCTTGGCGCAAGTGAGTGATATCCGAACGCCGACACCTTTGACCGATCGCTATCTATCTAATCGCGCCCAAATGCGCCCGACCAATAGACCTCCTTTTGACCCAGATACGTTATGGTATCTCAAACATGGACGCTGTCCGATTATGACTGAGCTTGTTGATGTGGTCGACGAAGCCACCCTAAATGCGATGCCTATTGAAGCGGTCGCCATATTAGACCGAATTAATAGTAAGCTAAAGCGCTACCGTGAGTGGAGTAGCGAGCTCAATGCTGAGCAACAACAGCAACATAATGAGCGCCAGTTTGTTATCGATAAGCTGGTGTCCGAAAGTATTCCTGAGGCGCTACATCACTATGAGCAGCTACAACGTTTTAGCCCTCATCGTACTAAGACTAATGTCGTCCAAGGAAAAATGACCGCCGGCGATATGCTTACTGACTTGTTTTTAGAAATTGATTACGAGCTTGATGAGTTACTAGACGAATTACATCAAACAGTGATGAATAAACTGGCTTCAACGCACCGTTATGTCAAAAGTCGTACTCAAAGCTAATTCTTATTTAGAAACTTTATCTAAAGCCAGTTAGTATTTTTAAACACAATCGGCTCAATACATAACAATATAAGGCTTTAATACAGTCTTATTTTTTTGTTTAATAATAACCATTGAGTATTTTCTAAAATAACAATAATTTTGCCAAACGTTCCTGCTGAACATTTTTGCTAAGCATTTTTACTAAACAACAAGGATACCCTAATGACCCAACTGACTGCGATGTTCATGATGTTTATTTTATATGGCGTGCTGCCAGCAGCTGGGTTGTACCTTGGATATCGTGGTATCAAAAAAGTCACTGCGCCCAAAATGCTTGAGTATAAAGCGATACCACAATTGGGTTATATTCCTGAAAAAAGCTTACCAGTTGAGGTCAAAACAGCGCTCGATCAAATCAATGACAAAGGCGAAAAGCTGCGTGTCATTTATGGCGATACCAATAACGACGGTAAAATTGATGATAAAGATACCGTCAACGAAACCTATGTCATGATTCAAAATCTAATGGATAGACATGTGCCACTGGCTGTAGCTGACTATCGCCGTTTGCATGACTTAGATATGGGGGATGGCGCACTTGCTGACACTACTAAAATCAAGCACTCTGATGTCACGGGTAAAGAAGCGCTATTAGAAGTGCTTAGCACAATTAATACCCAGTTTGATGACTTGCTAAACGCCTCTTATCATCAAGATGGGCAAAAGCTGCTTGCGACCAATCGATATTTGCAACAGCGTTTTAATAGTTCTGCGAATAATCAAGAGGTTCAAGAGCTTACCAACAGTGAGGATACTGTTAATAGTAATGTAGATATCAAAGCGATTGATAGTCCAACTGATAGCAGAAGCGAGAGCAACACTGAACATATTAAACTGTAAATGCTCAGTCTCATGATTAAACGATAAAGAGTAATTGTATATGAGTGTTTTAATCGGTATTGGGATTGTGACGACGGTCACTACCTTTTATTTAGGCAGAAAGGGCTGGCACGCATTGCATAAAATGGTCGGCATTACCCCAGGCGTGCTCACATATCAGGATGATAATGCGCTATTATCGTTAACTTCTATCAATTGGCATCAGCTAAATTTAAATAAAAAGCACTTAAAGGTTTTGCCAGATAACCAACTACTTCAATTACAACGTATCGATGAAAAGGTCAGCAACTATCAATCTTATCAAAAGGCCTTACAGGCTCAAAATAAAACGCCTGCGGTCACAGAGCAGCAGTTTGTGTTAAATAAGATGCTACATACTCGTTTACCTGAAATGCTAGCCAGTCATTATCAGCTAGTGAATATAAATAGAAGTGATAATGAGTCGAATCAGCAAAAAAAAGCTGAAGCCAGTGAATTATTGCAAGAGGCATTAGATAATATAGAGCATCGTCTAGATGACCTATTAAAGCAAATAGAGATTCAGCAGCTACAAGAGTTAAGAGTGATGAAGAACTATATCGATAGCCATAATAATTAGACTGTTATAGTGGCAAGCAATCATAAGTTATTAAAAGCGAATAATAAAAAAGCTGCCGATGATTATGCATCATAGGCAGCTTTTTTTTATGCTCAACTTTAAATTTATGAAAGATTCAAAGTAACGTTAAATTAATCCGATTAACGATTGTTGTTACGGTCACGGGTATTACGCGTACCGCGACTGGCAGGACTAGCACTGCTCTTAGGTTTTACGCTACTACTAGTGCTATTACGATTATCGCCACGAGTGTCCGTACGACGTGCTTTAAGTGGCTTGTTTTTGATACGTTCTTGCTTTTCTTTAGCCGCACCATGCAGACCCGTACCATGACGTGGACGTAAGCTCACCAAATCTGTCAAGGTATTGATATCTTTTTTATCCAGCTCTAAGAAGCGCCCAGTACGTAGCTCTTTTGGTAGGACAATCGTACCGTAACGTGTACGCAGTAGACGGCTCACTTTAAGTCCTTGTGATTCAAACAAACGACGTACTTCGCGGTTACGACCTTCTTTTAGCCTGACGTGATACCACTTATTGACGCCTTCACCGCCGCCTTCTTTGATATCTTCAAACTGTGCCATGCCATCTTCTAACATGACGCCAGATGTTAGCGTACGAGCGATGTCTGGTGTCACTTCACCCAATACACGTACTGCATATTCACGCGTCACTTCGCTAGAAGGGTGCATTAAGCGATGCGCCATTTCACCATCGTTGGTAAATAATAATAGACCAGTCGAGTTAATATCTAAGCGGCCAACCATCACCCAGCGGTCATGAGTCAGCTTTGGTAAGCGTTCAAATACCGTTGGACGGCCTTCTGGATCATTGGCAGAACATACTTCGCCCTCAGGCTTGTAATAGGCTAAGACACGACGACGTTTTTCATTTTCAGCAGTATATTTGATCTGACGACCATCAACACGAATCTCATCACCTTGTTCGACACGGTCACCGATAGTTGCAGGACCATTATTAACGGTTACGCGGCCTGCTTTGATCACTTCTTCCATTTGACGACGCGAGCCAAGTCCCATACGGGCGAGGGCTTTTTGGAGTTTTTCATCTTTCATAACGATTTCCTTGAATCGGTGGGTTTACATTTCTCAATGTGTAATATGGCTAAAGTAAAAATAAATTGCAGGCACTATTCTACGCTATTTAGCAGATAAATAACTATCTTAATGTCTAAAATCTCTATTTGTTTTAGCGAGGGCTTGTCATCAATTAAGCCAGATGATACAAGAAACTAGGTGAATAGTAGTCAGGAAGTGACTGGCTAACTTATCATAGCGAGTAGCAATCGCACGGTAGAGCTTAATCTTGGCAAAGAATTAGTTGTCTTTTGCAGTCATTCCGGCATCAATTATTTTGTTAGGCAAAATATCTTTAATTCTCTCCCACTGGTTATTATGTCAAGCATGTCTTCTTATCATGGTCTTTATTATCGTATTCCTAAGCGTAGAATCACTATAGCTTACTCTACAAAAGATGGATAATTTTTATGACAAGGCCTAGGCAGTTTTAGATATTAGCCAGTCTATTTCATGATTTATTAGTTCAGATGAACGTCAGCTTCTTATTATTAACCTACAAGCGTAGAGTAATGACTCCATAAAATTCTTTATATCTTTTCGATTTCCTTTATCGTCAGCACATTCCCAGTCTTATTTTTAAAAGTTAGTAATTTATAGTAGTAATCTTTTATATTTATATTGCACTAACGCTACTGCACGTGTATATTCAGTAATTATATATTCTTTTTAACGAATGTAATTATCTGGTTGATTGGTTCTATAAATATTTTTAAATAATGTCCTTGTGTTAGCTATGTAAAGTTGAGTGAATATTATGATTTATAAGAACTCTATTTCTAGACATCAATCCGCTAAGCTATTGTGTGCTTCGTGCTTATTGTCTATTAGTATGCTTAGTAGCTGTACGACTATAAGTCCTGGATTTCAGTCTGGAGACCTACCACCTATCGGTACATTCACTGCAGCTAATGGTCTACAGTTTAATGTACAACCATTAAGTTTAGCTAATCTGCCTCCTAAGCAAACCGTTGTTATAGATAACGATGTATCTCGTTTAATTCAGGAGTCTAAAAAAGCTGACTATCGTATTTCGCAAGGTGACGTCCTTAATATTATGCTCATTGGTTATCCCGACATTACGCCTGCGGCTACTGCTGGTTACCCTGTTGATCAACAAGGTTTTATTCAATTCCCATTAATTGGACGCATTAAAGCCAGCAATCTGAGCGTACCTCAGTTTACCGCCAACTTACGTGGGCAATTGCAACGTTATCTCAAATATTCAGACCCACAAGTGAAAGTCCTAGACTATCGTGGCAATAAGTTCTTTATTGACGGCGATGTCAAACAGCCAGGTGAATTTACTATTGCTGATACACAGGTCTCACTATACGGCGCTCTTTCTATGGCTGGTGGGGCAACATCGACTGGCGACTCAAATAATATTGTATTGAATCGAAACGGTAAGAGTTATTCGTTAGGGTTGCAATCACTTCGGCAATTAGGCTCATCAGGTAATCAGATTTACTTACGGAATGGTGACTCCATTCATGTGAATAGTCAAAGCCGCAACAGAGTTTATGTCTTAGGTGAACTTGGGAAAGTTGAGCCTGTCTCTATTCCAGAGCATGGACTTAGCTTAGCTCATGTATTGGGCGAATCAAGAGGCTTAGACCCTAACACCGCAAATGCCGCTAAGATATATATTATTCGAGACGATCTAAAATATCAGTATACCAATATTTATTATGTTGATATGAAAACTCTAACGAATTTTCCTTTAGCGAATCGTTTTGATATGCAAGCAAATGACATCGTTTATGTCGACCCAACTGGTTTGGCTCGTTGGAACCGTATCATCAGCTTGATATTACCGTCTACATCTACGATTAGTACGATTTCAGATTTCTAAATAATTATAAATGAAAAAAATCAGTAAGCGCTTAAGGTAGAAAAAAAGAAGTTATTGAAAACCTTTATTAATGAGATGTTAAGCCTAAGTGGTGGGTATTTATGAGCAAGAATACACAGGATGTGCCAAAGAATGCTATCAATCAAAGCAATGATGAAATTGATTTATTGGCTTTAATGCTAACATTGTTACGTGGTTGGAAAGTTATCGCACTATTAACGGTATTAAGCTTAATAGTAGGTATCTTATATACCCGATATGTGAATCCTATATTTGCAGCAGACTCTCTTATTCAAATTGAAGAAAATAAATCTCAAGGTATAGCTGCCCTTGGTTCCAATATCTCTCAGCTGGTTGCACCAATATCTAGTCAGGCTCAAACAGAAACGGAGCTTATTAAGTCTCGCATGGTGTTAAAGCCAGTGGTTGACTTGCTGCATTTAGATATCCAATTGCGTGATCCACTCATTGGTCATCTAGGTCGCTTGCAAAAAGACCGTATCGATACTCAGATCAATCTGCCAGAGGGAATATCGCTCGAGACCAAAGATGGACGAGTGGAAATCAGCGAATTTGTCGTACCTTCGGCTTATCTAAATCAGCCTTTCACTTTAGTGCGAGAAGGCACGGGATTCACACTTAGTGATGATTTGACTAGTTATAAAGGTAGCTTTAATCAACCAAATAACTTTAGAACGACTGCTGGTGAAATTCAGATTACTGTCACCGACCTACCTAATGATCAACATCCTATAGAGATAACCAAACAGACCCTACAAAACGCTACCGATGGGATCAATAAATCTTTGACGGTAGGGGAGATGGGGAAACTGGCACCGACCGGTATTATCAAGCTGTCTTTAGAAGGAACGAATCAGGAGCAAGTCAGCCTAATATTGAATGAGATTGTTTTATCTTATATCGATCAGAATCAATCGCGTGGTTCCGAAGAAACTACCAAAACGCTTAAATTTATGGAAACGCAGATTCCTGCGCTTAAGCAAAAGCTTGATACGTCTGAAGCAACCTACAATAAATTTCGGGAAAAATCGGGCACCATCGATGTTAGTAAGGAAGCTGAGCTATTAGTAACGGAAACTTATCAAGTTGATGCCCAGCTTAATGAGCTTAAACTAAAGAAAGCTGAGCTAACAACTTATTATACCGGAGAGCACCCACTTGTTATTCAAATTAATGAACAGCTTAAGACGCTAAATAGTAGAAGAGCAGAGATTAGTAATACTGTTGAGCGCTTACCTGAAGTTCAGAGAGAGTTCTTAAAGCTATCAGAAGATGCCAATATTAATAAAGAAATCTATCTGACTATGCTTAAAAACTACGAGCAACTGAAAATTGTTAAAGCAGGGCAAGTTGGCTTCGCTCGAGTCATCGATTTACCGGTCAGTACCTTTAATATTGTTGCTCCTAAAAAATTACTTATATGGCTACTGGCGGCTCTGATTGGTGCCATGCTAGGAATAATGTTAGTACTGATTAGAGGTTTAATGAGAAATGTCGTTAAAGACCCGGAAGATCTTGAAGCTAAAACGGGGGTTCCGGTTATCGTGACAGTTCCACGTTCTAAGGCACTGATAGGATTGAGAAAAAATAAACGAGGCACTAATCCATTACTTTCATATGCTGATCGCAATAGCTTAAGTTATGAGGCTATCAAAAGTCTCAGAACATTCTTGATATTGGCTATGACTGACTATGGTAAAGGAGGGCAGCGTGGTAACGTCATCCTCCTTACGAGTGAAAGTCCAGAGGTCGGTAAATCATTTATCTGCGCTAATTTGGCAGAAGTATTCTCTCAACTAGATAAAAAAATTCTTATTATTGATGCCGACATGCGTTTAGGAAGTATACATAAATTTTTTAATGTAGAACAAAACATCGGATTGGGCGATTATTTTTCAGCAGATAGCCATACAGTATCTAGTATTACGCAGCCTACTAGTATAGCTAACCTTGACCTCATATCTAGCGGTGGCAATTTGCCTAATCCATCTTCACTGCTCGATAGTGACAAGTTTGGTGCGTTGATGGCTGATTTAACATCGCACTATGATTATATTCTGATTAATTCACCACCTATATTAGCTGCTACAGATGCGCTGGTGTTATCGCAATATGCCGATAAAGTGCTGCTAGTAACTAAATATAATGAATCATTAGAAGGTCAGTTGGGGTATGCCATCAAGCAGATGAACCGGGCTAATATCGAAGTAGACGGTATTATATTAAATGATACTCAACAAAGCATCATGGGTAAGAATAGCTATTGTCATAACTACGCTTATGGTAACAATAAATAGCAATCATACAAGCAGGTAAATCTTATGTCTAAGACACCAGAATTTAATAATGCTAACCATACACATCGTATTCCTGATACTGGACTCTATTATGGTGCTGAGCGGTTATTATCTTTGCCGCGAAGTGTGAAGCAAATCATCTTTATTAGTGCCGATTTTGCGATCTCATTACTCTGTTTATTCTCTGCAGTATCATTGAAATTTGGTCATATTGCTAACCATGTTAATCCATTTATATTGGGCTTTTATGCTGCTGTACCTTTGATTGGTCTATATTTCATAGGTTTTTATCAAGGGGTGGCTAGGATATTCTGCGATGCTGTGATGCGTAACGTATTAAAGTTGTTTGTTGGAATTATTATTGCGTATGAGCTCGTTATTTATTTTGGTTGGTTGTCTGTTATTCCAAGCTCCATTCCCATACTTTATTCATTTCTGTTTTTTATATGGTTATGGAGTAGTCGGTTAAGTGCTAGAGAGATATTAGAACGTTTGCAGGGCAATAACAAAATATATGATAAAAGCCATGTTTATTATAATAACGTTATTATCTACGGTGCTGGCTCAGCAGGAAAAGACCTCTACGATGCGCTAAAACGCTCTCATAAATATAATGTCGTTGCCTTTATTGATGATAACTCTCAGCTATCCGGTGCACATTTACTGGGAAAAAAAATATATAACGCTGATAGTCTAATCTCTCTAATAGATAAATTTAATGTCTCTCAAGTGTTTTTGGCGCTACCTTCAGTGAATCGATTGCGCAAGCTTCAGATCATTAACGAGTTATCTCATATATCAGTGAAGATTAAGCAGCTTCCAAGTCTACATGAGATTGCTGATGGACAAGTTACTATCAGTCACATGCGTCCGGTAGATATATTAGACGTACTAGAACGTCAAGCAGTTGAACCCAATGAAGATCTGCTACAAAAAAATATTACAGATAAGAACGTATTGGTCACTGGTGCAGGTGGCTCTATCGGTAGCGAGCTTTGTCGGCAAATTATCAATAATAAGCCTAAGAGCTTAGTCCTGTATGAGCAGTCTGAATATGCTTTATATAGTATTAATCAAGAGCTTATCAATCAGAAGTCTAGCAATGCAGATTATCAAGATATTGAAATTATCAGTATCCTAGGTAGTGTTGGAAATGAAAAAAAATTGTCCAATATATTCAAAAATCACCATATAAATACGGTGTACCACGCTGCTGCGTATAAGCATGTACCGATTGTTGAATCAAACCCTTTTGAAGGAATTATTAACAATACTAAAGGTACTTATCACTGTGCTCGCGCTGCGATACAGGCGAGAGTTGAGACCTTTGTTCTGATTTCGACTGATAAAGCTGTGCGACCGACTAACATAATGGGAGCCTCAAAACGTTTGGCTGAGCTAGTATGCCAAGGCCTTAGTCAAACCCATAGTTATACCTGTTTTAGCATGGTGCGTTTTGGAAACGTGTTGGGTTCATCTGGTTCTGTTGTGCCGTTGTTCACCAAACAGATCGAGCAGGGCGGCCCCATTACTATTACTCATCCAGAAATAACTCGCTACTTTATGACTATTCCCGAGGCAGCCTGCTTAGTGATACAAGCGGGGGCAATGGCACTTGGTGGTGAGGTGTTTGTACTTGATATGGGGGCACCTGTCAAAATCGTAGATCTTGCTAAGCGCATGATTCGCTTAACAGGTTGTGAGCTAAAAGATGAAAATAATCCTAATGGTGATATCGAAATTATCTTTACTGGACTAAGACCGGGTGAAAAGTTGTATGAAGAGCTGATCATTGGTGAAGACAATATCGAAGTTACTTGTCATCCCCTGATTAGACAAGCAATGGAGCATAGTTGTCCATTAGGGTATATCGAGAATACTTTGTCACAGTTGACATATAGAGCTCAATCCCATGATGTGGAGTGGCTAAAAAAGGAGTTTATGCGTTTTGTTGAAGGGTATCACGAAGGCTGTGCAACACCTGCAGGAATAGTAAAGCTTCAAGTATTAATAGACAAGGATTCTGGTTCTACCACTATTCAAGATAATAAAGAATTAATGTTTTGATAGGTCAATGTCAGTTAAATCATCCAATAGGTGCTATATGAAAATATTAATTACAGGTGGTGCAGGTTTTATCGGTTCTGCTGTGATACGCCATATTATAAATAATACCGATCATAATATTTTAAACATCGATAAATTGACTTACGCGGGTAATTTAGAATCGCTGCAAGACATTGAGCAAAGTAGCAGATATAGCTTTCGACAAATTGATATCTGCGATACAGAAATATTAGAACAAGCTTTTATTCATTTCAAACCTAACGTAGTCATGCATCTAGCTGCAGAGTCACATGTTGATCGTTCAATTGATGGACCGGCAGAGTTTATCACCACCAATATTGTAGGAACATATACCTTATTGGAAGTTGCACGTAGATATTGGCAAAGCCTTAATGATGCAGAAAAGTCTGACTTCAAATTTCATCATATTTCTACAGATGAGGTTTATGGCGATCTAGATAGAACGACTGATTTATTTACAGAGAAAACGGCTTATGCTCCAAGCTCACCTTACTCTGCAAGTAAAGCAAGCTCCGATCATTTGGTGCGAGCTTGGTATCGCACTTATGGACTTCCAGTAATTGTCACGAATTGCTCAAATAACTATGGTCCTTATCACTTTCCTGAAAAGCTCATTCCTCTTGTGATTTTGAATGCCTTGGATGCAAAAGTCTTACCAATTTATGGAAGAGGAGATCAGATTCGTGACTGGCTGTTTGTTGAAGATCATGCACGTGCCTTATATAAAGTGGTCACAGAAGGTGTGATAGGTGAAACTTATAACATCGGTGGTCATAATGAAAAACAGAATATTGAAGTAGTTAGAGCCATTTGCAGAATCCTAGATCAATTAAAACCTCAAGCTAATGATCTTCCTTATGAGTCGTTGATCTCTTTTGTAAAAGACCGTCCAGGCCATGATCTACGTTATGCGATCGACGCGAGTAAGATTGCCAATGATTTGAACTGGAAACCAGAAGAGACGTTTGAGACGGGCATACGTAAAACGGTTAATTGGTATTTAAATAATTTGGAATGGTGCCGCCGAGTACAGGATGGCAGTTATCAACGCGAAAGATTAGGGGTAAATGCATAATGAATACAAAAGGTATCATTCTGGCAGGTGGCTCAGGGACGCGCTTATACCCAATTACCAAAGGCATATCTAAGCAATTACTGCCCATCTATGATAAGCCGATGATTTATTACCCTCTATCCGTACTCATGTTGGCCGGTATTCGTGATGTGTTAATCATAAGTACACCTGACGATATCGAATGCTTTGAGCGTTTGCTTGGCGATGGTTCGGAGTTTGGTATTAACCTTAAGTATGCGACTCAACCAAGTCCAGATGGTCTGGCTCAAGCATTTATCATCGGTGAAGACTTCATAGGTAACAGCAATGTTTGTCTCGTCTTGGGTGATAATATTTTTTATGGGCAAGGGTTTACTCCCATGTTGCGCAATGCAGTGAGTCGTCAAAAAGGGGCAACCATTTTTGGATATCAGGTCAAAGATCCTGAGCGCTTTGGAGTGGTTGAATTTAATGAAAAACTGCGTGCAATTTCACTAGAAGAAAAGCCAATCAAGCCTAAATCTAATTTTGCAGTGACAGGTCTCTATTTTTATGACAATGATGTCATTCAAATTGCCAAACAAGTAAAACCTTCTGAGCGCGGTGAACTTGAGATTACCACAATCAATCAAATGTACATGGAACGTGGTGACTTAAGTGTAGAAGTATTGGGGCGAGGCTTTGCTTGGTTAGATACGGGTACTCATGAAAGTTTACTAGAAGCTGCACAGTTTGTAGAAACTCTTGAGAAGCGCCAAGGCTATAAAGTGGCATGCTTAGAGGAAATTGCGCTCAATCAAGGTTGGCTCAGTAAACAACGAGTTCTAAAAATTGGAAAAAGTATGAGTAAGAACTCCTATGGTCAGTATCTAATTTCTTTAGTGGAGGAGCATATATGAGCATTCCTATCTATGTCACTCAGCCTGTCTTACCAGAGTTAAAAGAATTTATTCCTTATTTAGAGCAAATTTGGGAAAAAAATATATTAACCAATGGGGGACCACTGCATCAACAACTTGAACAAGAATTATGTGACTATCTTGGTGTTGATTACATCTCATTGTTTAATAACGGTACGATTGCACTTATCACCGCTTTACAAGCCTTATCTCTAAAAAAAGGTGAAGTAATCACTACGCCCTACACTTTTTTAGCCACAGCACACGCCATTGTTTGGAATAATCTAACACCTGTTTTCGTAGATATAGATCCTATTACATCTAATATAGATCCTAAAAAAGTAGAGCAAGCGATCACCGATGCTACCGTTGCTATTTTACCTGTACATTGCTATGGCATTCCTTGTGATGTAGAGGCGCTGCAAGCACTGGCGACAAAGCACAAGCTAAAACTTGTTTATGATACAGCACATGCATTTGGTGTCGACTATCATAGTCAAAGCCTGTTGAATTACGGAGATTTAAGTACGATTAGCTTTCATGCAACCAAAGTATTTAGTACCTTTGAAGGCGGTGCCATCGTTTGCCATAGCGCTGATATGAAACAGCGCATTGATCAGTTAAAGAATTTTGGCATCGTTGATGAAACTACCGTTAATGATATCTCCCTCAATGGAAAACTTAGTGAGGTACATGCAGCATTAGGTTTGCTACAACTAAAAACCATCGATCAAACATTGCAAGCCCGTGCCCAAGTTGATCATTGTTATCGTGAGTTGCTAGCTGGCGTAGAGGGAATCCGTTGTATTGAGCGCTCAGGTATTGAAAAAGATAACTATGCCTACTTTCCAATTGTAATATCTGAGCCTTATCCATTAAGCCGTGATGAATTGTTTGAAAAACTCAAACAACATAACATCTTTGCGCGTAAGTATTTTTATCCACTTATGACTGAATTGAGTGTTTATGAGCAATACCAATCAGACACACCCAATGCAAAACTCTTATCTGGACAAGTTCTTTGTTTACCCATGTACCCAACACTAAGCATTGACCAAATTCAAAGAATCACACAATTGATTACAGATAAGGATTAATCATCATGAAAAAAATTCTCTTCTTAGGTGCAGCGCCTTCACAGATACCACCCATTAAATATGCAAAATCACAAGGTCACTATGTCATCACATGTGACTATTTACCTAAAAATCCAGGACATCAGTTAGCTGATGAGTCGCATAATGTCTCAACAACAGATAAAGATGCGGTGTTGAAACTGGCTCAGAAATTAAAAATAGACGGTATTGTTGCTTATGCTTCTGATCCTGCAGCACCTACTGCCGCGTATGTTTCTGAAGAAATGGGATTACCAGGTAATCCTTACGAGTCTGTACTTATCTTAGCACGCAAAGATTTATTCCGAGATTTCTTAAAAAAGCACAATTTTAATGTACCTAAATCAGAGTCTTTTTATGACTTAGAGAGTGCGGCAATTTGGTTGGATGAAATAAGTGTTCCAGCTTTTATTAAACCTGTCGATTCTTCGGGAAGTAAAGGTGTGACTGAAATCACCTCTAAAGATCAGCTAGAAAATGCTTTTAATCATGCATTGGTTTTTTCACGCGAAAAAAAAGTGGTGATAGAAGAGAAAATCGTTAAGCAAGGTTATCAAGTTGCAGGTGATGGATTTATTGTAGATGGAAAACTGGCTTTTTACTGTTGGGCTGATGAGCATTTCGACAAACTTTGTAATGGTTTGGTTCCGATAGGTCAAACGTTTCCTACTTCTCATTCCAAGACTTTACTTCAAGAAGCATACCGAGAAACGCAGCGTCTTTTAAGTTTATTAAAAATGAAGACAGGTGCATTAAATTTTGACTTCTTATTTTCTGAAGATGGAAAGTTTTATTTTCTTGAGCTAGGGCCTCGTAATGGTGGATGCTTGATTCCAGAAGTGATTCGTTATGCAACAGGTGTTGATTTGATCAAAGCAACTGTTGATGCAGCCTTGGGTTTGGATTGTAGCTATATACAGCAAGTACCTATAAAAGGATTTTGGTCTAGCTATATGGTACATAGTTTGAAGACTGGATTTTTCAAACAGTTAAATATTTCTGAACGAGCACAAAAAATGATTGTTGAGAAAAGTATATATGTTGTAGAAAATGATCCTGTTAAAAAATATAGTGGTTCACACGATACTCTAGGAATGATGATTTTAAAATATCCTAATAAGGACACTATGTTGGATATGATAGATAACATGGAGCGTGATATTTTTGTGTTTGTTAATTAAAAATATTAACTGGGATTATTTAATTTAATGTGTTTATATTATGTTGATAGGCTATTTAATTAAATTAATAGTAATTGGTTTTGCGTATAGAGTAATGCTGTATATTAGTTGTTTGGTCTAAAAATAAAAGATACTTTATAAAATGAACATAAATATAATCAAGGAATTCTTATAATGAATATTGAAGGTAGATTGGTAACGCTGCGTGCTATAGAAATAGAAGATGTAGATCTTTTAATAAAATGGTCAAACTCTCCTGAACTTTGGAAAAATTTAATTGGATGGCATTTTCCATATTCTAAAATTAGTACTGAAAACTATATAAAAAATATAGATCACGCTAATATGAAAAATCAAATTTTTGCCATAGAGGCTCATGATATTGGATTAATCGGTACGATAAGTCTTGCTGATATTGATTGGAAAAATAGAAGTGCAACTAATGGCATTATGTTAGGAGATGTGGATACTAGAGGCAAAGGTTACGCTATGGATGCAGCGCTTACTATTATGCGCTATGCGTTTAAAGAGTTGGGCTTAAATCGCCTAAGTGGAGAAATATTGGATTACAACAATAGATCCATTGGTTTATCCACAAAAAAATGTGGATGGAAAATTGAAGGAAGAAGAGCGGAAGCAACTTATCGTGATGGTAAATATCATGATCAAGTTTTAATCGGTATTACTCATAGGCAGTATGATGAATTTATGAAAGTCAACGATTATTGGAATAGCTAAATGCTAAGGCCTTCATTAAAGCTTAATGTTATGGCCAGTTATGCTAGCCAGATTTATTTAATTGTGATTAGTATTGCAATTCTACCTATCTATATAAAATATATGGGTGCAGAAGCATATGGCTTAGTAGGTTTCTTTGCTATGTTACAGGGGTTGTTTAATCTACTAGATTTTGGATTAACCCCTACTATTAGTCGCCAAACTGCTCAGTATAACGCAGGTACAGACACGGCTTTAAATTTTAGAAAATTATTTAGAGCTTTAAGTTTAATATTTATAGTGGTTGCAATTACAGGCGGCGGTATTTTATTTTTATTAGATGACTATATCGCGTCGCATTGGTTGAAACTAGATAACTTAAATATCAACGACGTTTTATTCTGTCTTCAAGTGATGGCAGTGTGTGTCGCTCTACGCTGGATAACCGGATTATATCGTGGCGTTATCTCAGGCTTTGAACAAATCGTTTGGTTAAGTGTGGTTAATAGCTTTATTGCTACGTTAAGGTTTCCAGGTGTATTGCTGTACATGTATTACTTTGGTTTTAATATTAAAAGCTTTTTTATTTTCCAGCTATTTATAGCCTTGTTAGAGTTTTTTATTTTAATGATAAAGAGTCATTTATTATTACCTAAGCTACCTAAACAATATGTCATTGGATGGTCCATTAAACCTATTCAGCCGTTATTAGGCTTTGCTTTGACGATTGCTTTTACTTCTTCAGTTTGGGTGTTATTTACACAGTTAGATAAATTTGTATTGTCTGGTATTTTGCCTTTGGCTGATTATGGCTATTTTACTTTAGCGGTACTGGTAGCAGGTGGGATATTACAGCTTAGTGCACCGATAGGTTCTCCAGTTATGCCTCGTATGGCGCGTTTAGAAGCTGAACAGCAATATGAGCAAATGCGACAAGTCTATCTGAACGCAACGCAATTTATCGCTGTGATTGTTGTTACTGCCGGTATTGTACTTGCGGGCGTTGCCAAGCCAGTATTATATGCTTGGACTGGAGATATTAATTTAGCCAATCAAGCGGCGCCAATTTTACGCTTATATGCGTTAGGTAATGCGCTGCTGGCACTCTCAGCTTTTCCTTATTACTTACAATATGCCAAAGGTAACTTAAAGTACCACTTGATAGGAAATATTATCAGTGTCGTAATCTTGATACCAGCCGTCGTTTGGGCAGCGACACATTATGGAGCTGTTGGCGCAGGTTGGGTTTGGTTCTTAATGCAGTTGATATATTTAGTATTCTGGGTAAGTTATATCCATACAAAACTTGAGCCAAATATGAATTTAATATGGTTTAAAACTTTTATACCAAGTGTGGTAACCGTATCTGTTTTTGTATTACTAACGACACAATGGGTGGAGTATTCAGGTAGTCGCTCAGTTATTTTATTAAAAATAATTACAATCAGTTTGTGCAGTGTATTTATTGCAATGTTGAGCTCTGTTCGAATCCTAAATATATTCAAAGCAAAAATTTATAGGAGAGCAATATGAATAGTAGCGACAATCCTATTCAAGTATCAGTATGTGTGGTTACTTATAACCAAGAAAATTATATTATCGAGTGTTTAGATAGCTTGGTATCTCAGCACACGAATTTTAAGTTCGAAATTGTCATCGGTGAAGATGCTTCCACTGATAATACTCGTGCAATTGTACAGCGTTATGTAGAGAAATATCCTGATCTCATGGTTCCTATTTTCCATGAAAAAAATGTAGGAGCAGGCGAAAATGTTAAACAAGTTTATGAAAAAGCTAGAGGTAAATATATTGCCCATGTGGACGGCGATGATATGGCATTGCCAAATAAGTTGCAAAAGCAGTTCGATATACTAGAAGCCAATCCAGACTGTAATCTGTGTAGCCACGACGTCAAACAGATTGAAGCAGATGGCAAGTTAAGACGAAAAATTTGGACGTATCCTGACGGTAAATATGATCTCTTCGATTTTTATAAAAAACTACCATTTTTTGCCCATTCGTCCAAGATGTTTGTTAATAAATACAATTCAGAATTTTGGGATAAAATTTTTCATAACCCGTATGCTTTAGATATCGATATTCATGTCGCTCAATTAGAAGATGGTCATATATATCATATAGGTGAAGCACTAGGTGTTTATCGCATTGGTAGTGGCATGAGTGCTCAAGATGCAAAGTTTAATGAGCTCTTACCATTAGCATCAGAAAGAGTTTTTGAAAAAGGCTTGGTTTTATTTAAAGAAGATAAAGAGAAATTAGCTACTATTCGTGACCTCTATGCTTTAGCAATGTTGCAATGCGCTTACAGCTATGCGATATATGATAGAGATAGTCAGCTATTTAATTTGTATGTAAATAAGTCTATTCAACAAAGTAGTATAGGGATAAAGCAAAAGATTTTTAAAGTAGCGACATTTTGCCCTTCTATATTTTTTAGGTTGTTTTTGCTTAGAAGTAAAATCCGACAACTATAAAGGATATATTATGAAAAAAATCTGCTTTCTTATGGGTAACCTTAGTAATCCAGGTGGCACCGAAAGAGTCACTACCTTGATAGCTAATGAGCTAGCTGAAAAAAATCCCAATATTTCAATTTTAAGTCTTACAGACGGAAAAAATCCTTTTTTTTATCTGAATGCTGATGTGAAAACTTACTCTTTATATCCTATGAAAATTTCTTTTAAGAAAAACTTTATTGGAGCAGTTTTGAAAATTCGTCGATTTGTGCAGCAGCATCAAATTGATAGCCTTATTGTCGTAGATAGCATTTCATGTATGTTTACCGTACCTGCGTTATATGGCCTACAAGTGAATCATATTTGTTGGGAGCATTTTAACTTTAACGTCAACCTCAAAACAAAATCACGAGATATAGGACGAAAGTGGGCAGCAAAATATTGTGATTATATTGTTACGCTTACTAAGCGTGATAAAGAGTTATGGCAGCAAGGATTAAACGATATCAATGCTAAGATTATTCCGATTGCAAATCCTACTCCCTATGAAAATGTAAAACATAGGCCTAGTCTTGATTTTAAAAACGTATTAACTTTAGGTCGTTTGACCTATCAAAAGGGGTTTGACTCTCTAATCGAAGCTTGGGCTCAGGTATGTAAAACTAATGAGGACTGGACTTTAAGTATAGTGGGTAGTGGAGAGGATGAAGAAGCGTTAAAAGATCAAGCTAAGCGATTAGAAGTGTTGAGTCGTATTAACTTTGTACCAGCAAACAAGGATATTGAGCAATATTATAAAAAAAGCTCTTTCTACTGTCTAAGCTCTCGCTTTGAAGGATTACCGATGGTATTGCTCGAAGCCCAAGCTTTTGGTCTACCCATCGTGGCTTTTGACTGTGATACAGGACCAGCAGAGGTAGTGGAACACCGCACTACTGGACTACTTGTAAAAGCAGGCGATACCAACCAACTTGCAGACTCTCTATTAATGATGATAAATATCACAAATTCTGAGTACGAGATGATGTCTGCTAATACTATAGAAAACAGCCAAAACTTTTCTATACAGTCAATTATAAAAACATGGCTTTCAATCATTTGAATGGATGGCTGCAATGAAAATACTATATGTCATTACAGGATTGGGTCAGGGCGGAGCAGAGCGTGTGGTTTGCGATCTCGCTGATAAAATGTATAAGAAAGGCCATGAGGTAAAAATAGCGTATTTAACCGGTGAAACGCTAACTTTGCCTAATAGCAAAGAAATTGAGCTAATTAAAGTTAATCTGAATGATCTCGGTTCATTACTACCAGCATATATTCGACTAGTAAAGTTAGTGAAACAATATAAGCCCGATGTCGTTCATTCACATATGATACATGCTAATTTATTAACGAGATTGGTTAGGTTAATAACCGCTATAAAAAAACTGGTTTCTACCGCTCATAGTAGCAATGAAGGTGGCTGGATACGGATGTTTCTCTATAGAGTAACGCATCATTTAGCAGATATTACTACCAACGTGAGCAAGGACGCCACTTTATCTTTTGAAGATAGGGGAGCAGTACCAAAAAATGGTATGAGAGCTGTTTATAATGGCATTGATTTGAATAATTTTTATCGCCATACAAATGCTAGAATAGATTTGAATAAAGATTTAGGTATTAGTAATGAAGTCAAGATATTACTAGCAGTGGGTAGATTCAATAAGGAAAAAGACTATCCAAATCTATTACAGGCTATTCAAATATTAAAAAAACAAAATTCATTCTCATTTAAACTGCTGATAGCAGGTGATGGTGAACTAAGAGGTTTGCTAGAGAGAAAAATTAATGAATTAAATATAGACGATGAAGTAGTTTTATTAGGTAGAAGAAGTGATATTCCTGAACTTATGAGCGCTGCAGATTTGTTTGTGCTTTCTTCTAAGTATGAAGGATTTGGCTTAGTCGTTGCTGAAGCAATGGCCTGTAAATGTTTAGTGGTTGCTACAGATTGTGGAGGGGTAGCTGAGGTTTTAAATGCACCAGATTTTTTGGTTTTACCGTGTGATTCTTTGGCGTTAGCAAATAAAATAAAATATACACTTAGTATGAATAAAGATATAAAAAGTGATATCATTCATAAAAACATAGAGCGTGTTCATAATGAATTTTCTCTAGATTCTATAGTTGATAAATGGATTGATATATATAATGAAAAATAACACTATATATTTGGATAGGATTTCTAATACTGCTATTTTTATGTCTATAGTTGTTGTTTTTTTTCTAAAAATAGCTCTTTATTTCTTGTTAAAAAATCAAGCTTTGAATATTGGGATTGGTGGCGGTAATGACTCTGATTATTATAATGCCTATGCTAAAGGTTTTACAGATGTTGCAGTAAATGTCTGGCCAGTAATATTAAAATTCTTAAATGATATTGGATTATATTCGCGAGATGGTATTTCGTATTTATTTTTATTTTTAAATCTGCTGGTTATACCTCACGTGATTGCGCATCTATCAGGGTTAAGTTTTAAAGATAATCAAAAATATTATTTGTATAGTTTTCTCATATGCTTAATATATCCAACACTGTTCTTTTATACGTTGGATGTATATCGTGATTTATTTATGGTTGTTGTTTTCATTGTTGGATGTTTTTTTGTAAAGAAATTTGTCAATAGCTCTAATTTAGTTTTTTCTCTATTATTTTTTGTCATATCGATTTTAATGGGTTTCTTTCTATCAGCCTTACGTCCTTATTTGGGTTATACATTTTTAATATCAATTTTTTTATGGAAAATAAAATTTACTAAAAAACGCTTATTTGTTTTTTTAATTCTCTATTTTATAGCATTGTTTGCCGCAAACTATTTAGGTTTATTCAGTGTTTTAACAGAATATAGAACTGGTTTTGAGAAAATGGAAGGTGGATCTAATTTAGGCTTAGATTTCTCTAACCCCGTGATGTTTATTCCCAACTTTATATTAAGTATACTGGGTCAACTTTTAGGTCTATATATTACTAACCCTCTTTCTATAATTTTATTACTAATCGAGACTTTACCTTTTTTACTAATGCTTATCTATATAATTAGAAACATAGGTTTAGCAGATAATTTTGTACGATTTCTAATTATATTTTTTGTGTTGTATGCAAGTGTATGGTTGATAGGAAATGATAATCTAGGTACAGCTGTTCGTCTTAGAATGTGTAATTATATAGCTATATACATCAGTTTTTTCTATATTTTAAGACTCAAAAAATTATCTTTACGAAATGAACAGGCTGTTAATAAATGAAGATTATTATGATAGGTACAGTCGCCGCTAGTTTTTTAGGATTTCGTTCTGATCTTATCAGATTTTTGATTGAAAAAGAGCATAGTGTGTATGCTTTTACTTCTGAATATAGCTCAGATGAACTTAAAAAAATAAAAGATTTAGGAGCCATACCAGTGACTTATGAGTTAAGTAGAGGCGGGTTAGATCCTTTAGCAGATATAAAAGCAACTTACTTATTGTCAAAAAAAATAAAAAAAATAGCCCCAGACCTGGTTTTTTCTTATTTCGCGAAACCTGTGATTTTTGGAACCTTAGCTGCAAGGATTGCTAAGGTTCCACAAGTAATAGGCATGCTAGAAGGGTTAGGTTACACCTTTACTGATCAGCCAGAAGGACTGAGCAAAAAAGTTCAGCTCATAAAATATATCCAAGTTTTTCTTTATAAAATAGCATTACCGCGTTTGGACAAACTTATATTCCTAAACCCAGATGATCGGCAGGATTTAGTAGAAAAATATTCTATAGCTGTAAAGGAAATAGGTGTGTTAGGAGGAATCGGTTTAAATTTAAACGAATACGCCCACCATCCTATAAGTAACATTGAATTACCTATAAAATTTTTATTTATTGGTCGTCTACTTAAAGAAAAAGGTATTCATGATTTTGTCAAAGCAGCAAAAACAGTAAAAGAGATATATCCTGACACCCAGTTTACCGTTTTAGGATCTATAGATTACTCTAACTTGGGCGCTTTACAACAATCAGAGCTTGATGACCTCATCGCATCAAAAGTAATCAATTATCACGGTCATGTGAATGATGTAAAAAATTGGATCGTAGACAGTCACGTCTTCGTCTTACCTTCCTATCGAGAAGGTGTGCCGCGTAGTACTCAAGAAGCTATGGCGATTGGAAGACCTGTAATTACTACCGATGTGCCTGGCTGCCGTGAAACAGTTGTCGATGGTGTGAATGGTTTTTTAGTCCAAAAATGGCAACCACATGCTTTGGCTGAAAAGATGCTCTATTTTATAGAACATCCTGAACAAATTGAAAAGATGGGATATGAAAGCTATAAAATAGCCAAAGATAGATTTGATGCTAATAAAGTAAATCAGCGTTTGTTGAAACTAGTGGGTTTATGAGTAGTAGTAAATAATCAAAGAAAAAATATTTACTTATCTAATGCTGGTTTGGTTGGCATTGCTTTAGGTACATATGAGGTCTTAGTAGATTCGTGTTTAATCTTGTGCTCGATTCATAATAAATACGGTTTTATTGAGTCGTTTTAAAGTTAAATCAATTCAGTGCTCGTGATATGAATTTTTCGCATCCACTTTTATGCCTACGAACAGCAAGACAAGGCTTTTTCTGGATGGATAACGTGATATGGCAACGCATATTGCTGATATATAAATATTTACTCAGATTATAATAATATTTTGGCTTACTGGCGTTTCTTTCTTGGCTATAGAGCAGTGCTATCGAGGTTTTTCTATGAATAATTGGCTATTTATTGTAGGGGTGTTTGTCACAGCTTTCGTTTTAACTTGGTTATTACGACGCTATGCCCTAGCCAGTAGTTTGATGGATATACCCAATGAGCGAAGTTCTCATTCAATACCTACGCCGCGCGGCGGTGGGGTGGCGATTGTATTGAGCTTTTTGCTGGTACTGCCTTTGATAGGTATGCTGGATTTGCTTCCTTGGTCATTCGTGATTGGTATCATTGGTGCAGGTTTGGCAGTAGCTTTGCTTGGGTTTTTAGATGATCACGGACATATTGCAGCGCGTTGGCGTTTGTTGGGGCACTTTTCTGCAGCTGCATGGGTGTTGTATTGGCTAGGTGGTTTACCGCATTTATTCTTATTTGGTTTTTCGTTTAATCTTGGGTTGATTGGTCATTTATTAGCAGCGCTATATATTGTTTGGATGCTTAATCTGTATAACTTTATGGATGGCATCGATGGTATTGCTAGTATTGAAGCAATTTCTGTCTGTGCTGGTGGCTCCCTTTTGTATGTGTTGTTGAATGAACCAATATTAGCATTGGTACCTGCTTTATTAGCGGCAGCAGTTGGTGGATTCTTATGTTGGAATTTTCCACCTGCACGCATTTTTATGGGTGATGCAGGAAGTGGGTTTTTAGGATTTGTTTTGGCTGTTCTATCGTTGCAAGCTGCATGGTTTAAAATGGAGTTGCTCTGGAGTTGGTTAATTTTATTGGGCGTATTTGTGGTTGATGCAACCTTTACATTACTACGCCGTTTATTGCGTGGTGATAAAATATATGAAGCCCATCGTAGCCATGCTTACCAATATGCATCGCGTCAATTTTCTGCACATCTTCCTGTGACTGCAACTGTTATGCTAATCAATTTATTTTGGTTATTTCCTATAGCTTTAGCTGTTGGGTTAGAGCGTTTAGACGGTTTGCTAGGTGTCCTTATTGCTTATTTGCCGCTAATACTGTTGGCTGTTAAGTTTAAAGCTGGGCAGCTAGAAAAAGCTACTGTCTAAAACTTTACCTTTAACTGCTATTTTTTGCTCATGACAATATTCCAATATAAACCATAGGTCGTAACTCATCCAAATGGTTCAGCCCAAGTACGGCTCAAAACTGCAGGGCGGTGTGTAATAATGATGGACGACCTAGTATAGTTTTACAATCCTTATTCCATAATCTATGCTTTATCAAACAATCGCTTTAAAATGTTTGAGCATTAATCAGACTAACCTCAAAAATCGTATCATTTTCCTGATCTAGCACCAGTTTTTAATGAATATGTCAAACAATGTGTCTCTTTAATACTTTTCGATGCTAGCTCATGTTCATACAGAAGTTATCTAAGCCTAGGATTTTGTAGCGTGGAGAGGTACAATATCAGTCTTAATCATATATTGACCAAGCATAAGACAGGCATGCAAGTAGTTGCGGGCGCTGTCTTTACTTTTTTTACCGTACCCTCTATTGGAGTTCTTATGTCTATTGCGTCTACTGCCCAAGAGTCCGCCACCATTTTGGACGGCAAAGCTCTTGCCAAACAAATAGAACAGCAACTGCGCACGCGCGTGGACGCTATCAAGGATAAAACTGGACGTACCCCAAGTTTAGCGACGATATTGGTCGGCGACGATCCAGCTTCTGCGACTTATGTGCGTATGAAAGGAAATGCTTGTAAGCGTGTTGGGATGGATTCTATTCGGGTTGAGATGCCAAGTGCGACTACCACCGAGCAGTTGATGGCTAAGATAGATGAGCTCAATAATAATCCAGATGTACATGGTATCTTGCTGCAGCATCCCGTACCTGAGCATATCGATGAGCGTGCTTGTTTTGAGCAGATTGATTTGGCAAAAGACGTCGATGGTGTGACATGTCTTGGCTTTGGTCGTATGGCGATGCAGCAGTCTGCTTATGGCTCGTGTACTCCGCAAGGTATCATGCATTTACTAGAGCATAATAATATCGAGCTGGCTGGTAAAGAGGCGGTGGTTGTAGGGCGCAGTGCCATCTTGGGTAAACCAATGGCGATGATGCTATTGAATGCTAACTGTACTGTGACGATTTGCCATTCAAGAACGCAAGATTTAGAATCTCGTATTAAACGCGCTGATATCGTCGTTGGCGCAGTTGGCGTACCTGAATTGATTAAAGCGGATTGGATTAAAGCAGGTGCAGTGGTCATCGATGCGGGCTTCCATCCAACTGATAATGGTGGCGTTGGTGATATTGAATTAAATAGCATTGAGCATATCGCTAGTGCATATACGCCAGTTCCAGGCGGCGTTGGGCCTATGACGATTAACACCCTTATTCGCCAGACCGTTGATGCGGCTGAAAAGTCAGCTGGTTTAAGCAACAGTGAAGTGAGCTGATGAAGCCGCTGTCAGAGCAAAAACCAGCACAGCGATCTGAACAGAAAAATAGTCAAGCCTATCAAGCCACTGACATTCATGTATCAAAGTCTAAAATGGGAATACATGAGCGCATGCAGCATATCGGCAGAGAGTTTGTCGATATTTGCCACTATATTATTTTATTCTTGATCAGTGTGGTGGTGGTTTGGACAGCGGGCAAAGAGTTCTGGGTTATTTTTCAAAAAGGCTCAGCCGATTTAAAAGATATTTTATTGTTATTTATTTATCTTGAACTACTGGCGATGATTGGCATTTATTTTAAGACTCATCGTCTGCCCGTACAGTTTTTGATATTTATTGCGATTACGGCTTTATCACGACATTTGGTGGTCGATGTGCAAGCGGTATCAGATAACTTTCATCTGTGGCTATTGGCAACGATTTCTTTTGCCATTATGGTGCTCAGTGCCTCTATCGTTATTTTAACCTGGACGGCCAAGATGTTTGGGCGACCAGAAGATTATTTGGATGACCATCAAGTGACCATTACTGAACATCATCTACCGAGCGTTGATAGCCAGCATTATCGTAAATAAGACGTTTATTTTTCCAATAAATATCATTGATAATAGCGGTTAATAAAAAAAGGGTTGCCAATGGCAGCCCTTTTTTTGTCTGAAATTCTGGCTTATAACCAACCCAATCTTTTAAAGTTAAAGTATAAAAAGCTACATAGAGAGCCAATGAGTGCCATGATAACTAAGTAGGAATACTGCCAGTGCAGCTCTGGCATAAAATCAAAGTTCATCCCATAGATCCCAGCAATCGCTGTCGGTACCGCTAATATACCTGCCCAAGCGGCAAGCTTACGCACCACTTCGTTCTGTCCCATATTGACCATAGCGAGATAGGTGTTCATGACCACGCTTAACATCTCGTTTAATCCATTAATCGCATCCAAAGAGTGCAATAAATGGTCATTGACGTCACGGAAATAGGGTTTAGCGGTGTGAGAAAAGGGCGATATTAAGTCGCTTTTATCATGATTGATAAAGTAGCTACAGATATCTTGCACCGGTAAAATCACCGCGCGCATATGCACCAACTGCGATTTTAATTCATATAAATTTCTAAGTGTTTCTTTATTAAACTCGTAAGTGAAAATATTGCGTTCTTGCTCACGTAAATAACTGCCCAAGCGATCGGTAATCGGCATATAGTTATCGACGATAAAATCGAGAATCGCATGCAGAACAAAGATAGGTCCCATCCGCAGCTTTTCTGGGCGACGATGACAGTGTTCGCGTACGGGCATATAAGAGTTTGAAGGACCATTGCGAATGGTAATAAGATAATTTTTGCCCATAAATATCGCGGTAGTGCCATAGCGAATGACATTGTCTTCCAGTTTGGCAGTACGCAGCACCACGAATATCATATCATTGTCGTAGTTCTCAACCTTGGCGCGTTGGTGTTCAGCAAAGGCATCTTCAATCGCCAGTTCATGTAGTTCAAAAGCATCTCTGACTTTGACCATGGTTTCTAAGCTTGGATCATAGAGACCAAGCCAGATAAATTGACCACTATTACTTAAAGCGCGACTGACATCATTCAGCGCCACCTTATTTACTTTTTCGCCTGTTTTACGCGAGTAGGCATAGCAATTGACCACTTCGTCATCGCTGGATAAATCGATATCTTCATAGCGCTCAGAGTCGGGATCGTAGACGGTCATGGTCTCAATCGTATCTTCGACTGTCGCATCCGCATCGCCATAAATATAGCTGTCATAGCTATCATAATTGTCTAAATAAGAGCGCTCATCGCCCATGCTAGGGTCGATAAGGGTGACATTAGAGTCAGGTGTGATACGCGTTGTCGGTTTGACAATCAGGTCATCATCTTGCTTCATACCTTCTCCTTTAGTCTAAGTAGAAAAATAGGGATAACAATATCTATGAAAGCTGCTTAAGTATTGTCTGGTTAGGTTTTACTTCACGCTTGCAGGTTAAGTCTTGTTTACAGCTTCTTCTTAATGTTTGCTGTCATTACAGCGCAAAGCGTTTTAGCGTTTCAATATCGACCAGACTTAATAAGCTTTCGTGACAGGCTTCAAGCTTTATCTGCGGCGCTATATCGAAGTCTAAGGCTTCAACCCAGCGTAGCGCACAGATACACCAGTAGTCACCAGGCTGTAGACCGGCAAAGCCGTACTCAGGCAGCGGCGTGGTCAAATCATTACCGCGACTGGCGGAAAAGTTTAAAAATTCGCTGGTCATCTTAGCGCAAACGGTATGCTGACCGACATCATGATTGCCAGTATGACAAAAGCCATTGCGGTAATAGCCAGTAAGTGGGTCAAAACAACAGCTGGCAAGGGCAGTGCCGAGGACATTGGTTTGGTTGATGGCAGGATTTGGGTGGTAATCAGATGACATAAGGCTTTCCGAGATAAAAATATGCTCTAGTGTAACATGAGTCTACCGATAAGGCGTTATGCAAGCAACAGACATCAAACGCTTTAAAACTTTAGAGTATTGACTATTTGAGAGAGAATTAGTTTGAGAGCTGATTATTTGAGCATGAATTAGATGGTAATTGGGGTTAATTGTCACTAGGCGAAGCTTGGCTGCTATGCTAAACTAAAGCATAAAGTGCCTTGATTATTTATCATAATTTTTTAGCGCATAAAGATACTCGTCTTATCATCCTAACTTATACTTATTACTCACCCTTTTGCGGTCACCTAGTTTGCTTATAGATAATTGGGTCAGTGATGTTGCGCGTCAAAAATAGAAAACGCCTCACATCCCTGCAATTGTAAATATAACCTTTTAGTACCGCATCAGTACCGCGTTTTTGGTAAGCGATACGCCAAACAAGGATTTATTGTGTCTGCCAGTTCTGATTCTGCAAAACCTGCCCAGTCAAATGCGACAAAAAAAGTGGCGATTCAGCCTGCTGATCATCGCGCTAACTCTAACGGCCTGCCATATCTAAGCAACTTTGCCAGCGATGTTGCCAATAACAGCTGGTTGCTGCCTGATGGGGTCGTTGATGTGTTGTTTGAAGATGCACACAAGCAAGAAGTACTCAGACATCAATTGATCCAGCAGCTTATCAGCCATGGCTATCAATTGGTCAATCCGCCAATGATTGAGTTTACTGAATCGTTATTGAGTGACGCATCAGAAGATTTAAAGCGTCAAACCTTTAAGATTATTGATCAGCTGACCGGTCGCTTGATGGGTGTGCGAGCTGATATTACCCCGCAGATTTTGCGTATTGATGCACATCATGGCGGTAGCGGAATTGCACGTTATTGCTACGCTGGCGATGTGATTCATACTTTGCCTTCAGGGTTATTTGGCTCACGTACACCGCTACAGTTAGGTGCAGAGATATTTGGTTGCGGTGAACTTGCTGCTGATATCGAGCTGATAGATGTGCTATTTAGCATGGTAAATAGCTTAGATATGAGCGCTGCCCTACATATTGATTTGGGTCATGTGGCGATATTTAAGCGTTTAGCGGTATTGGCTGAGTTGTCGGATAATGACACCGAGCAATTGATGAATCTCTATGCGAATAAAAATTTACCAGAGCTAAAACGTGTCTGCCAGCTACTGTCAATGGGCAATGATTTCTATGCCTTGGCACGCTTTGGTCATGATATGGCAAAGTTATTAGACACGCTGTCAGATATTGCCAAGCAAGATACGCACATTGTGACGGCTGTCGATGAGCTGCAACGCTTAAAAGCACATTTAGAAGCGCAGTGGCAGTGCCCAGTGAGTATCGATGTGACTGAACTGTCGGGTTATCACTATCATACAGGTATTATATTTAACGGCTATATCAATAGTGAAACCCAGCCACTGGTACGTGGTGGGCGCTTTGATGGTATGCATAGTGTAGGTCAATTAAGTGCTAAGCAACCACGTGAAGCCACAGGCTTTAGTATGGATGTCAGCCGTTTGCTGGCGCATACACAGCTTGAGTCACCGATTATTGTACTGGTTGATTATCAGGCATTAAAGCAGGCTGATACTGATAAATCGCAAATGCAAGTGCTATTACAGCAGGTCACAAGCTTACGTCAGCAAGGCTACCGCGTCACTATGCCATTAACGGCCGAAGACCGTCCAGCGGCGATGACGCATCGCTTAAACTTTGCGAATGATCAGTGGCAGCTAGAGACTGTATAAGCTTAGCAATGGCCTCAGTTAGAAAGCTTACATCTAGATGTTATTTAAATTTAGAAGCTATATAAAGAAATGTCATTAAATGACTGAATGATTAAATCGCTGAAAAATATGCCTTTTTTTAAAGTATTTTTTAGCATAACTTCAGTTTTAAACCGTTATTGCACACACCTCAATACATAAAGGTAAGGATTAATCATGGGTAAGAATGTCGTAGTTTTGGGTAGCCAATGGGGCGATGAAGGTAAAGGTAAAATCGTTGATTTACTGACCGAAAAAGCCTCAGCAGTTGCACGCTTTCAAGGCGGACATAATGCTGGTCACACCCTAGTCGTCGATGGCAAAACCACCGTTTTACATCTGATTCCATCAGGTATCTTACGCGAAGGCGTGACCTGCTTTATCGGTAATGGCGTGGTGCTAGCACCTGACGCTTTGCTAAAAGAGATGAAGAATCTAGAAGACAATAACGTGCCAGTACGTGAGCGCCTACGTATCTCACCAAATTGCCCATTGATCATGCCTTATCACGTTGCGCTTGACCAAGCACGTGAAGCAAAACGCGGTACTGGTAAAATCGGTACTACCGGTCGCGGTATTGGACCAGCTTATGAAGACAAAGTGGCGCGACGTGCGATTAAGCTTGCTGACTTGTTCCGTGATGACTTAGAAGAAAAACTACGCAACCTAATCGAATATCATAACTTCCAATTGACTCAGTATTATAAAGTTGATGCCATTGATTTCGATGAAACCTTTAAGCTTTGCCAAGAGTGGAAAGAAGAAATCAAAGGCATGGTGACCGATGTCACTGAAGATCTGAATCAATTGCGTCTTGCTGGCAAGAACTTAATGTTTGAAGGTGCACAAGGTACCTTGCTTGATATCGACCATGGTACTTATCCGTTTGTGACCAGCTCAAGCGTAACCGCAGGCGGCGTATCAACAGGTACGGGTATTGGTCCCTTATATTTAGATTATGTCCTTGGTATCACTAAAGCCTACACCACGCGTGTTGGTAGTGGTCCGTTCCCAACCGAATTGTTCGACGATGTTGGCGCCCATTTAGCCAAAGTCGGTCATGAGTTTGGTGCAACGACTGGTCGTGCCCGTCGCTGTGGTTGGTTCGATGCTGAAGCACTACGCCGTGCTGTTGTATTGAACTCATTATCAGGTATCTGCTTGACCAAGCTTGATGTACTAGATGGTCTAGAAGAGTTGCTAATCTGTGTCGGTTATAACCTACCTGAAACTGAGTGTGCTGGCGCGCATGATGCTGAATTCTATGAATCAGTAACGCCTAAGTACGAGACCCTACAAGGTTGGAGCGAGTCAACGGTTGGTATCACCAATTATGATGACTTGCCAGAAAATGCGAAAAAGTACATCAAGCGTATCGAAGCATTGATTGGTTGCCCTGTTGATATCATCTCAACGGGTCCTGACCGTGAAGAGACGATTGTTTTACGCGATCCGTATGATGCATAATTAGTAAAACAGCTATTTATTAATAATAACCTCCATTGTTTAAACGCAGTGGAGGTTTTTTTTATGAGAGTTTTTAAGAATATTTATAAAATGCTTACAGTTACTAATTACATAAAATCAAGATAAGCGCTTTCAAAAAAGATTAAGCTAATAGTGACAAGAATAGCATTATCTTTGTTAAGTAGCATTTCATGTGTGGAAAAGGATTTTCGATTATCAGCAAACCATAAGAGGGACATAACATGAAAACTAATATTATGAAGCACACTATTATTAAAACCTCATTAGCCATCTTGACGTCAGCAGCTTTTATGTTTCCCATGCTGTCTTGGGGCGCCCAGAATTGTGATAAACCCATCAATGATTTTGATGGTCTTTATTGCTTAACCAAAGTATATCTAGAAGCAGATAAAGAGCTTAATAATTCTTATACCAAGCTAAATAAAGTTTTAAATAGCCAGCAAAAAACCACACTTAAACGTGGGCAACTTGCTTGGATGCGTGACCGAAATGATCAATGTAGCTATCATGATGACGATGGTTTTTATGTTAATATGGACTGCGCTACCCGTATTACCACTAAACGGGTAAATTTCTTAAATGACCGTGTACGTGAATGTAATGCTGGCAGCTGTCGAGACAGTCGTTTAGGAGAGTAATTGGCTAATCGTATGGTTATAAAAGCTATTGTAATGGTATTTGTATTGTCTTTATATCAGTCAGCTTTAAAATGGTGCTTTTCTAAAGCATAGCAATTTTAAAGCTTTTTTAAACCTTACTTTTCTGAGCGGTTAGCGTAATTAACCCTATCATTTGTAGTCCCAATCATTATAATAGGCAGCAATCCTATGTTGGCACTCATGTTTTCGTATTAGTAAACCATGAGTTGTTTTGGTCAACCCAAGCCAACATAGTGTTCAAAGATAAAATAATCCCTTTACTATTTTATTTATTACCTGAGTTCAATTTTTCAACACCTTCATCCATTAGGAGCTTTTCATGGCTAACGAACGTACTCTATCTATCATCAAACCTGACGCAGTAGCTGGCAATAACATCGGCGCTATCTATGACCGTTTTGAAAAATCAGGTCTAAAAATTGTTGCAGCTAAAATGATGCAACTTGATGATAAAAAAGCAGGCGGTTTTTACGCTGAGCACGCTGAGCGTCCATTTTATAATGACCTAGTGTCATTTATGACTTCAGGTCCAGTATTGGTGTCAGTACTAGAAGGCGAAAACGCTATCGCTAAGCATCGTGACATCATGGGCGCTACTAACCCGAAAGACGCGGCTGAAGGAACTATCCGTGCTGATTTCGCTAGCAGCATCGATGAAAACGCGGTTCATGGTTCAGATTCAGCTGAATCAGCGGCACGTGAAATCAGCTACTTCTTCAATGAAGAAGAAGTGTGTGCACGTACGCGTTAATAGCAGTTCTTATTAACAGCCGCTATTACAAATAATAGTGCTGATTAATAATTAGTGTGGCGAGACGGCTTATATCTTTTGGTATAAGCCGTTTTAGCTATTATAATGGTCTACATATGCATTGAAATTTTAGCTATTCTCCCTCATTATGAGTTTTACCTAGCGTTATCAATCCTTTATCAGCATATTGCTATCAGTTTTTGATAAAAAATGCGCTCATAATGGATTGCTCATGCATTCATATATTGGGTATGTACAGCAACGCCCATCTCAACAATTGCATCGCTTATATTAGCGCCTGCAAAAAGGTTATTTATTATGTCTAATGTCCAAACCCCTGTCCAACATGTCCCAGCCAAAACTGCTAACAGCATAAAATTGGTAGATGAGGCGCAGGCGAAAACCAATCTATTAGGTATGACACAAGCGCAATTGGCGGAATACTTTAAGAGTATTGGCGAAAAGCCGTTTCGCTCGACGCAGGTCATCAAGTGGATATATCAGCAGGGTGTGACGGATTTTGAGCAAATGACCAATTTGAGCAAATCATTGCGTGATAAGTTGTCAGCCAATGCGTGCGTCATTCCGCCAAAAGTCATTCATCGTCAATATAGCGATGACGGTACGCGTAAATGGGTGTTTGAAGTCACGGGTGGCTCATTGGTTGAGACAGTATTGATTCCGGCAGATGACAGCAAGTTAAATGGTCGAAAGACTCTCTGTATCTCCTCGCAAGTGGGTTGTGCACTGGACTGTAGTTTTTGTAGTACTGGTAAGCAGGGCTTTGAGCGTGATTTAAGCGCCGCTGAAATTATCGGGCAGTTATGGGTAGCCAATGCTTCCTATATGACCGATGAAAATGACAGTTTAGAAAACGTTGACCATAGCTTGTGGGAAAATAACGTCACTAACGTAGTTATGATGGGCATGGGCGAGCCATTATTGAATTATCGTCCTGTTGTTAGTTCGATGGAGTTGATGCTCAGTGACCACGCTTATGGTTTATCAAAGCGCCGTGTGACCTTATCAACGTCGGGTGTGGTGCCAAAGATGTATGAGCTGGCACAGGAGCTTGATGTGGCGCTAGCAATTTCATTACACGCGCCCAATGACGAGCTGCGTAATGAGCTAGTACCGATTAATAAAAAATACCCATTAGAGCAGCTGATGGCAGCAGCAAGAAATTACGTTTTTGACGTAAACCCGCGCCATAAAAAGCACGTGACGATTGAGTATGTCATGCTTGATGGTGTCAATGATAGCAATGAGCATGCTGAGCAACTGGTCGCTTTATTGGGTGATTTACCAAGTAAAATTAATTTGATTCCGTTTAATCCGTTCCCACATGCGCCGTATGACAAATCAAGCAATAACCGCATTCATGCGTTTAGTGATATTTTAAGCCAAGCGGGTTTTGTTTGTACCATTCGTCAGACGCGTGGCGATGATATCGATGCCGCTTGTGGTCAATTGGTGGGGCAAGTGGCTGACCGTACTAGACGCTCAGCGGCTTGGCAACAAAGTATTAAAGATCGCGAAAATATTTGATATTGGATTAGTAATGCAGGGTTAAGTATTTACGGACTGAGCATTTGAATAAAATACTGCGATTAAGCACTTCAATGAAGTGCTTAGCTGTCGTTTTTGTCTCACAACGGTAATAAAGTGTAGTCATTGCCGTCAATAATTGAGAGCAGCGCAATTAATAACAATAAATTGTACTTATGGGGAATAAATCTATTAAACTGATGCTTCTTTGATCGAACGCATTGAACCACAGTTTTATGATGGCGGCTATGATGACTTTTAAAAATCCTTGTCAGTTCAAATATCAAACATCCATTTCTCAAGCGGCGCAGCAATCAGGTGTCAATACTGCCAACAAACGCGGCTCAAAAGCTATTTTGTTAGTAAGTGCGCTAAGTGCCTTGTTATTGAGTGGCTGTCAGAGCACAACGACTACTGACTTAATGGGTGGCACACCTTACCAAACATCGACACGACCGACTGATAATCGTAATTTAGATAAGCAAGAAATTGCTCGCGTTCGAACCTCGCTTGCTGCACAATATATCCGCAAAAATGAGCTCGATACTGCTCAGCGTCAACTTGAAAAAGCCTTTGCTGCTGATAGCCGTTATGCGCCAGCCTATGATATGATGGGCGTTTTGTTGCAGCAAGAAGGCAGTCGCCTCAATCTTGAAAAAGCCGATCAATATTTTAAAAAAGCCATCACGCTTGATAAAGATTTTGATCAAGCGCACAACAATTATGGCGTTTATCTGTCCCAGATGAAGCGCTATAAAGAGGCGGCGGCGCAGTTTGAAATTGCAGGGTCAGCGCTAGGCTACGAGGGTCGTATTGGGGCGTTAGAGAATTTAGGGCGCACCTACCTTCAGCTAAATGATCATCCAGCCGCTGCCAAAGCGTTTTTGCGTGCTCTAGACGGCAACCGCAATAGTGTGATTGCGCACATTGAGCTGGTCGATTTATTACTCGAGCAGCAGCGTGTGCAGCAGGCCCAAAGGCTTTATGATGAAACCTTGATGCTGGTACAAGGGCAGGGTATTAGCCCGCGCTTGCTATTACAAGGCATCAAACTTGCGGCAGCACAAAATAACATAGCAACACGCCAGCAATTGGCACAGCAGCTTTTATCCGCTTATCCGCTAAGTGATGAAGCGAAACAACTTAAGACTTGGCTTAATAATCCAGAGGCACCATGGAAATGACCACCCCATCATCAAACACTCAATCTAACGCTCAGGGATCATTTGGTGCCATGTTGCAGCAAGCCCGCAAAACTAAGCAAGTCAGCTTGGAGGACGCGGCCGCCGAGTTATTTATCTTAAAACGACATTTGCAAGCCTTAGAAAATGAAAATTTTGCAGATTTACCGCAAGCGGCGTTTGCGCGTGGTTTTGCGATTAACTATGCAAAGTTTTTGGGTTTAGATCCTGTAAAAATAGCCAGTAGCTTCGATGCTGCGTATCCTAATGATCTAAAGTCGCGCTCGACCAACAATATTGAGTCGCCACTACGCCCGATGGGTACTTTGCAACGCGATACCCACAATCGTATCCGTTTTAATCCGCTGCTGATTATCGCGGTGATTGGCGTTATTATTTTAGCGATTTTCCTATTCCGTATGGTGAGTAATGCCAGTAAAGAAAATAATGATCAGCCAGTAACTACTAGCGAAGACATCTCAGCCCTAGAACAAGCACAAGGTGCAGCGATTAATACGGATGCCAATGGCGTAGGTGCTTCTGGCTCGGCGCTCAATTTAGGTGGCGGTGTAAGTACGGCAGCGGCTATGCTGGACGTTAAGCTGACCGATACCGCTGTCGTCACTATTACTGATGCTACAGGTAGCAGCTTGATAGCTGGCTCGCAGAATGCTGGTAATTACCAATTATCAGGTATGCCGCCATTTAATGTGCAGATTGATAATATTAACAATGTTAGCTTGATGCTCAATCAAAAAGCGGTCGCTTTAGACAGTTATGCGGCAGGGAAGCAGGCCAGTTTTGAGTTAGCGCCTTAATTTATTAAATAGTGTTTTTTTAAAATGTGTATAGTTTTTTAAGTGAGTTCTATTTTTAAAGCCATTATTATTAGTTTTATAAAAGTTGTTAGCGTGATAAAAGCGATGTTTGTTTCCAGTTTTTTCGTTCCAATTTGTTCCAATGAAAGGGTTTGTCTATGTCAACGTCAGCGCCTATTAACCGTCGTCTTACTAAGAAAATATATGTCGGTGATGTCGCGATTGGTGGTGATGCACCGATTAGCGTGCAAAGTATGACCAATACCGATACTTGCGATGTGGCCGCGACTGTTGCTCAAATAGAGCGCTGCGTCGAAGCAGGGGCAGATTTGATGCGCGTATCGACACCGACGATGGATACGGTAAAAGCCTTTGCAGAAATTCGCAAACGTGTCAGTGTACCTTTGATAGCAGACGTGCATTTTGATCACAAAATTGCCTTGGCAGTAGCCGAAGCCGGGGCTGACTGTCTGCGTATTAACCCTGGTAATATCGGTAGCGATGCCAAAGTACGTGAAGTCGTCGCTTGTGCTAAGCATTATAATATTCCTATTCGTATTGGCGTTAATGCAGGCTCATTGGAAAAAGACATTCAGCGTAAATATACCGAGCCAACCGGCGAGGCGATGCTCGAATCCGCCATGCGCCATATTGATATATTAGAGCGCCTCAATTTTGATCAATATAAAGTGTCGGTTAAAGCCAGTAATGTATTTTTAACTTTGGATGCTTATCGTCTTATCTCGGCACAGATTGATAATCCGCTACATTTAGGTGTCACTGAAGCGGGAGTCTATCGTACAGGAGCAGTCAAATCTGCGATTGCCCTAGGCGGTCTATTATTGGACGGCATCGGCGATACTATTCGTATCTCCTTAGCTGCAGAGCCGGAAGAAGAGATTAAAATCGGCTTTGATATCCTAAAGTCGCTCAATATTCGCTCAAATGGTGTCAACTTTATCGCTTGCCCAAGCTGCTCGCGCCAAGAGTTTGATGTGATTAGAGTCATGACTGCGCTAGAGTCGCGTTTAGAAGACATCCGTGAGCCGATGAACTTGTCCGTGATTGGCTGTAAAGTAAATGGTCCAGGCGAAGCAAAAGAGGCGGATATTGGTATTGTCGGCGCGGCACCAAAATCACTGGTCTACCGTATGGGCGAAAAGAGTCATTTGATTGATACCAATAATTTGGTCGATGAAATCGAAAGTATGGTACGTGCTCATGCCGAAGACTTGGCGAAAAAGCGTGAAAATGAAATCATTCGCGTAAAATAAGTCGATGAGCTATTAAAGGCTTAATCGATAAACATAGCGATAAGAATAATAGAGATACTTTGTTAAAAATTTAAGGATGCGACCGTATTATGATTAAAGCAATCAAAGGGTTTAATGATATTTTGCCTGCACAGTCTGCAAAATGGCTACACTTAGAGTCGATATTGGCGGATGTGCTGGGCAGATACGGTTATGAGCATATTCGTCTGCCTATCGTTGAGCAAACCGACTTGTTTGCGCGTGCTATCGGCGGCGCAACCGATATCGTCGAAAAAGAGATGTATAGCTTTACTGATAAGTCTGAGCCACCAACACCATTGGCATTGCGTCCTGAAGGCACGGCAGGGGCAGTACGCGCGGTCATCGAGCACAATCTTTTACGTGGTGATACGCCTAAGCTTTGGTATATCGGCCCCATGTTCCGCTATGAGCGTCCACAAAAAGGTCGCTACCGTCAGTTTCATCAATTGGGTGTCGAAAGCTTTGGTAGTGCGCTACCGGATGCCGATGCAGAGCTGATTGCGATGACGCACTTGATGTGGCAAGAGCTGGGTCTTAAAGATGAGATGCGCTTAGAGCTTAATAGTTTGGGTGAGATTGATGAACGTCATGCTTATCGTGAAGCACTGGTTGCTTATCTGACTGACAAACAAGAGCAGCTAGATGAGGACAGCAAACGCCGTCTAACGACCAATCCATTACGCATTTTAGACAGCAAAGAAGCGAGTACCCAAGCGTTATTGGCAGATGCACCAAAGCTTGCTGAGTTCTTGGGTGCAGAGAGCAAGGCGCATTTTGAGCAAGTGCAGGCGTATTTGACGGCACTCGGTATCGAGTTTGAGATTAATCCGCACTTAGTACGTGGTCTTGATTACTATAATAAAACGGTATTTGAGTGGGTAACTGATAAGCTTGGTAGTCAGGCGACCGTTTGTGCTGGCGGTCGTTACGATGGTTTGGTCGGACAATTAAAATCTATCGGGACTGATAATACTAAACCAGTGAAGTCTGAGCCCGCGGTTGGCTTTGCGATGGGACTTGAGCGATTATTACTGCTCGTCGAAGCTGTGGCACCGATTGCAGAGTTACCTGTTTGCGATATTTTTGTGGTTGCTCATCCAGAAGTCTATAGTGCGGGTATTAATTATGCGCAAGATTTGCGTTATAACCGTCCTGACTTGCGCGTAAAAATGGCAAGCGCAACAAGCTTAAAAGCACAAATGAAAAAAGCGGATAAATCAGGCGCTGCATTGACAGTGATTATCGCCCAGCAAGAGCTCGACGATAATACCATTAGTATTAAAGATATGCAGACGGGTGAGCAACAGACGGTTGCGACAGATTGGCTATCGAGTAAAGAAAATTTTGTTCGTCAGTAATTAATCGTGGCTTCAGCTTTAGCAAATTAATAACACTTTTATCAGGTAAAAATATATGGCTCTGACACCCAATTCGCCAAATACAGACAATTCAATGCAAGCGTTAAAGCAATATGGCAGCTATATTGTCACTGCAATTTTATTGGCGTTGGCAGCCTATTTTGGTTGGACGTATTGGCAAAAAAATCATGCGCGCGTAGATACGGTTGCAGCCGACCACTATGCCGATATTCAGCGTTTAAATGAGGAAGTCAGCCTAGCGTCGCAGAATCCAGATTTAGAAGCAGAGGCAAAAGCGTCACTGGCAGAGAGCCGTAAACAGCTAGATAAAGATATCGATGCTTTAGTGAGCACTCATGGCAACTCTGTTTATGCTTGGCAAGCGCTGATGATTAAAGCGCGTCAGCAAGTTGATAGTGATGACTTCAAAGGTGCCGGCGAGACCTTCAAAAAAGCTTTGGCAATCGATTTGGGTGATGCAGGTCTACAAGCGATTACCCGTCTACGCTATGCGAAGACGCTATTAGCAGCTGGTGATGCCGATGCTGCTTTGACAGAAGCCAACAATGATATGCCAAGCTCATTTGAAGCAAGTCAGCAAGAGTTATTGGGTGATATTTATCTGGCACAAGATAATAAAGACTCGGCGGTTAAATCTTACAATAATGCTTGGGAATTGTTACGTGACCGTCAAGAAACACGTGCAGTATTGGCATTGAAGATGGAAAGTTTGGGTATCGTGCCTGAGCCTATTGCAGCGCAAGCCAGTCTTATTCAAGAACCTGCTGCACCTGTACCGCCTTTAGCGGTTGAAGCCGAAAATACGGTAGCCACTGTTGAATAGTAGATGTCGAAAATAGGTATTAAAAAAGATTTTGAATAACAATCACTGGTGCTGAATATGAGCGCTAACGTTTTAATAAGTGTTTTAACAAAGATTGCAATGCCTCAAACCGTTTTACAAACCGTTTTGAAAAACTAAGTAGCGCAGTAAGTCAGAAGGGTAGTATTAATAATAAGTGCTTATTCATGTGCTTATTATTATTGTTCACCGCTTACTTGCTGATAGCTAATTTATTAATGATTAATTTATTGGTAGTGAGAACCCATAATGACTCAAGCTATTCGCTCTAACAAAACTATAAACGCTAAGACCATCAAAACGACGGCGATGCATGTAGCCGTAATCGCAGTGATGGCAACCGCAGTTGTTGGGTGTAATCGAGGTATCAAACCAGTTGTCAATGACCCTGTAAAATTGGTACAAATTGCGCAGCCGATTAGTGTGCTACAGCCTGTTTTTAGTACCGATGTTGGTAGCAAAAAAGCCAGTAGTAAAGATCCGCTTGATTTACAAGTGGGCTATGCCAACTCGCAAATCGTCACAGCGTCACGCGGTGGGGATTTGATAGGCTTTGGTAGTACTGGTCAACGCCTATGGTCAGTCAATGTGGGTGATCAAATCACAGGTGGCGTTGCCTTAGATGCCTTGAGCCAAACCGCTATTATCAGTACCCGCAGCGGTCAAGTAATGGCATTTGATAGTGCCACTGGTGCTAAACGCTGGCAGACACAGCTTACTGGTTCGGTACTAACGCCTGCTTTAATCAGCAATAACCGTGTGGTTTTATCTGCCAACGATGGTTTCTTACATGGGTTATCGCTACAGAATGGACAATCGGTTTGGCAATTTGCCACGCAAGTACCTGCCATCAGCATCCGTGGTAGTGCAGCACCGACCTTGCTAGATGCTAAAACGGCATTATTGGCCACTGCTGATGGCCGTTTGCATGCCATCACCATCGATAATGGCTTGCCGCAGTGGTCACGTCGCGTTGGCATAGGTGCGGGCAGTAGTGAAGTTGAGCGTATGAGTGATGTCGACGGTATGCCTGTCGTCGATAAAAACCAGTTGTTTGCCATCAGCTATAGTGGTCAATTACTAGGTATTGATTTGGCCTCTAGTCAAGTCATGTTCGTTAATGAGCTCGCGAGCTTAAAATCATTGGCGGTAAATAATCAGCAAGTCATCGCCACCAGTTTAGACGGTAAAGTGGTTGCTTATAATCGCACCAATGGTCAGGTTCTGTGGGAAAGCGATGAGTTGGCTTATCGTCATTTAACCAATCCTGTCATGATTGGCAATTATATTGCCGTTGGTGATTTTGATGGCGTGGTACATTTGTTTGACCCTGCCAGTGGCAAAATCGTCAGCCGCGTACAGACCAAAGGCGCATTAAGTAGCTTGCAAGTACAAGGTAGCCGCTTACTGACCCAAAGCACCTCAGGACAAGTCGCTATTTGGCAATTAGCAGGCTAAATACTTCTGAGTAACGACTTTATTAATAAAGAGTGTTTCCGTTTTATTAATAAAGTCTCGTAACGGATGATAAGTCTAAGGAAAAACGCTGCTTTGTCAGCGTTTAGTGCCTTGTGTAAATTGCTTGTTTAAGCATCGGCTTTCGCGTACTCTATGCGACCGATGCATGATAGGTATCATGTATAGGCGTTGTTATTGCTTAAATATGGACGTTGACGTTATAGGTAATATAGCCAACGTATATTGCATGTAGTTATCGTAAAATAGCCTATTATTTTTCGCTAGCGTTTTTATTATTTTATTTAAATTTGTGGTCAAGTATAGCTATTTATCTTTATGATAAGAGTAAGCATGCTGTCCACCATTGTGCCCTTCACTGAGAGTAACCCATGAGTATCAAGCCTGTGGTCGCCTTAATTGGTCGTCCAAACGTCGGTAAATCTACCTTATTTAACCAGTTCACTAAAAGTCGGCAGGCATTGGTTGCTGATTTGTCAGGGCTGACTCGTGACCGTCAGTACGGTGATGCAACCTATGAAGACAAATCTTTCATCGTGGTAGACACGGGTGGTATTGGTGAAGCGGATGATGGCAGCGGCAACATTGATGACTATATGTCTGAGCAGTCACATACTGCCATTCATGAGGCTGATATTATCGTCTTTGTGGTCGACGCGCGTGCTGGCATGATTGGTGCCGATGCTGAGATTGGCAAGTTCTTACATACCCTTGGCAAGCCTGTTTATGTCGTCGCCAATAAAGTTGATGGCGCGCACGATGCGGCTCCTGCAGAATTTTATGCATTAGGATTGGGTGAGCCGTATCCGATGGCAGCCAGCCATGGGCGCGGTGTTGGTAACTTGCTAGAAGTTCTGACCGCTGACATGCCAACGCAAGAAAATGTCGTCGAGCCAAGAGGGTTAAAACTGGCGATTATCGGTCGTCCAAACGTTGGTAAATCAACGCTGGTTAACCGTCTATTAGGTGAAGAGCGCGTCGTGGTGTTCGATATGCCGGGTACCACGCGTGACAGTATCTATATTCCTTATACACGCGAAGGCAAAGACTACGTCTTGATTGACACTGCGGGTGTCCGTCGCCGTGGCAGAATCGATGAAAAGGTAGAGAAATTCTCAGTTATTAAAACCTTGCAGGCGATTGAAGACTCTAACGTAACAGTTATTGTTATTGATGCGCATGAAGGTATCGTCGACCAAGATTTGCATATGATTGGCTATGCGCTTGATGCGGGTCGTGCATTGGTAGTCGCGATTAATAAATGGGATGGTCTGACGCAAGATCAAAGAGACTATATCAAAATTGAGATGGATCGCCGTTTTAACTTTATCCCTTACGTAAAAGTGCATCTAATCTCAGCGCTACACGGTACTGGCGTGGGTAACTTATACCCTTCTATCTTGCGTGCCTATCAATCGTCAATGTTTGAGGTATCAACCAACCGTTTGACGCAGATTTTACAAGACGCTGTTACTGCCAATCCACCACCAACGGTCGCTGGTCGCCGTATTAAGCTACGTTTTGCGCATATTGGTGGTCATAATCCGCCAGTGATTGTGATTCATGGCAACCAAACGTCTTCGCTACCGAAGAGCTATCAGCGCTATCTTGAAAACCAATTCCGTCAAGTGTTTAAGCTTGAAGGCACGCCGCTGAATGTTATCTTTAAACAAAATGATAATCCATACGCCAATAAAAGCGACACGCCCACCAAAGCAAAAGCGCAGCAGCTACGCCAACGTGAGCGCAATCGTGCACAGAAATTTACCACCAAAGATAAGCCGAGATTCACTAACAAAGATAAAAAACGCTAATTTAGCAAGATAAGATTGTCTTTGTATTGTTGTAGCAAATAAAGGCCATTTTATTCTATCTTTTATACGGATCTGTAATGTGCGTTGTCATGATGGCTATAGCAGTCGTCATGACATTTTGTAATTTAATACACTATTAAGTTGCATTAAAATATCAGTTTTTATTTATCACCTCTATAAAATACCTATATTATAATCAAACGTTGTCTTGACTCAGTTGAGTGATATGAACAACCGCCCACCCCAAACACTTCCTATGCTTATTTGGCAATCTATCGTACAGACCATGGTTTTGGCTGTACTGGCAGGTTTTCTATTGTCTTTTGTTTATGGCTTGGTGCAGCATTATAAAGAAGAGCGTCAGCATACTCAGCAATTGGCGAACTTGCTGACGGTTAGTGCGGCAAGTGCAGATGGTGATAAGGTGGTCGCTGAGCAAGTACGCTTTTTATTAGAGCATGAGCAAAGTATTGAAGGTATTCTATTTTATACTACTTCGCAACCTATTGCCGATAGCGATCAATCCAAAGATGATTGGAAAAATGCCTTATTTGCTAATACGGTCAGCTTTAACTATCCAGTTATCGGTGATGATGTTGATGGTCATAGCACGCTATTTATGGGTAACGATACCCTAAACAGCACACCAACAAGGGTCGCCGCGCCGAAAACCTCTCAGAACACGCCTCAATTAGATTCCAAACCGCAAGCCCCTATGAGCTTGCCAAATAATGGGCTTAAATCAAAATCGGTCAGTGATGTAAATACGGATAATGCCTTGGTCGGCTATATCAATATTACCTTAGATGTGGCGACACTACGCTCAAATTGGTTGCGCAATAATCTGTGGTTATGGGTGATGACGACGGCATTAGCGATTATTTGGGCATTGTTTATTTTACGCAAATTGAATTGGCCGTCGAAAGATATTGCCGAGCTCACTGAAGTTTGTGACATTGTCATTAAAAACCCTGAGCTTGAGCAATTGCCCGTGATACCGCAGCGCTTTAAGTTTCAAGAATTGGTAAAGATTAAGCAGGCATTCACCACCTTGTTTAATCGCCTGCAAGAATCGAAACAAGACTATGAAGCCCTTGCGGCTTTTGAGCAGCAATTGCATCAAAAAGATTTGTCTTTGGATGTACAGCTGCATAATTTTCAAAGTATGATTACTCATGAGCTAAAGACCTCGCTGAACGCCATTGTTGGCGGTTTACAGCTACTAGATGATGAACATCTCAATGATGAGCAAAAGGACGCGGTCGATATTATTCATAATGGCAGTGACAAACTGGTTTTAGCATTGGATCAAATTATTCAGCTCAATCAGATACAAAAAGGTCAAATCAGTCTACAAATAAGTGAGTTTAATCCGCTGCAATTAATCGCTGACCTGTTAGCAGATTTTGAGCCTATTGCCAGGCAAAAAGGCTTGGCGTTAATTAGCCATATCCATCATATCGACTATAGCCTTGAAGGCGATACCGGAAAAATCCAGCAAATATTATCGATACTGCTGAGTAATGCGATTAAGTTTACCCCAGTAGGGCAAGTAAGTATTACCTCGCAATTGACTCATTTTGATAATAGCAATCGCTGGCAGATTCGAGTCAAAGATACGGGTATCGGTATTGACAGTAGTTTTATAGACGATATTTTCAATCCGTTTTTTCAGGTAGATTCATCGCAAACTCGCCAGTATGAAGGGACGGGTATTGGTTTGCCCGTCGTTAAGCAAATGACGCAATTGATGGGTGCCAGTATCGATGTCGACAGCACGCTTGGCGTAGGGACTGAGTTTATTGTTACCATTCCGATACCCAATCAGTCTCAATCGCGCCAGCAACAGCTGCTAACTGATCTGGTCATCGTATATTACTACTATGAAAATAGCGGCGCTTTGGTGGATGAATTACAACGTTTAGGCGCACGCGTTATCTGCTATCAACATGAACAGCTTGTTATTGACGAAATGGAACATAGAAAGGTCGATATGGTCATGTTTGCTGAAGACGTATTGCCAAGCAAAGCGGAATTATTGGCCAAGCGTATTCGTGCCTCTGAGACCGACTATCGGGCCTTATTGGTTTTTTGGTATCCACAGCAGCGCGCCCGACATTTAGACAGTTTTGAGCATGGATTAAAAGCAGCTGGGGTTGATTACTGTCAGGTGGCGACCTATGAAGATAAAGCGCTCAGTAGTTTATTAAAAAGCTGGCTCGCTTGGTCTTAATGATGGTGGTAAGTACGAACAGAGTGATAAGAAGCATACAAAAATAAGAAAGACGCCCATAAAAAGGCGTCTTTTTTTAATAATAAAATCACTGTTAAAAGCTATTTTATTACAAACAGGTCTTCATGCAGGTTATTAAATAACGTGCTTAAAACAAGTTTTGTGCCCAACGCGTAAAACGTTGCCAAATACGGCTCATAAAGCCTGACTGCTCAATATCGTTAGTGGCGACGATAGGCACTGACGCAACTGCTTTACCATCAATAACTGCCATCATTTTGCCAATTTCTTGACCTTTTTTGATAGGCGCTTCTAAGCTTTCAGGAATATCAACCACAGTGGTGATTTTATTTTTTTGCGTTTTATCGGTCAGGATTTGCAAACTGTCTCCAGTCGCAAGCTCTACTTCCTTTGTCTCGCCAAACCATACGGGTACTTTACTGACGAACTGTCCAGCAGGTGCTTTGGTTACGGTGGTGAAATGACCGAAACCCCAGTTTAGTAGCTCACGAGATTGATCGGCACGGGCTTGCTGACTGTCTGTACCCATAATGACAGAGATTAGGCGCATACCGTCACGGTTGCTAGAGGCGGCTAAGCAATAACCTGCTGCATCGGTATGACCTGTTTTTAGACCATCAACCGTAGGATCAGTCGCGAGTAGGGCGTTACGGTTACCTTGGGTAATACCGTTATAAGTGAACTCTTTTTCCGAATAAAGACCGTAGTAGTCGCCACTGTTTTTGATAATAGCACGTGACAGTATGGCCAAATCTAATGCAGATGCTTGGTGCCCTTCGTCTGGCATACCTGTCGCGTTGACGAAATGGGTGTTTTTCATCCCAAGCTTTTCTGCCTGCTCATTCATCAAGATAGCAAACGAGGCTTCGCTACCAGCAATATGTTCAGCCATCGCTTTTGAGGCATCGTTGCCTGATTGGATGATGATACCGCGTAGCATATCGATGACGCTGGCAGTTTTATTGACCGGCACATACATACAAGACTGACTACTACTACCGCGGCACCAAGCATTTGGGCTCATCAAAACTTGTTCGTCTTCTTTGAGGTCACCTGATGCTAAGCGCTGCTCGATGATATAACTGGTCATCATTTTGGTTAAGGACGCTGGTGGTAGTGCTTGATTGGCATTTTTTTGTGCCAATATTTCACCAGTGTTATAGTCCATTAATACATAAGCCGTATTTTCCATTTCAGGGGGCTGTATGGCTGCGCTCGCCATCATCATTGCACCCATAGAAACACTGACACCAACTACCAGCTGTACCAGCTGTTTTTTTACACGCTTTACTGTCATAGATTGTTACACCGCATCATAAAACCAAATGTATCTATCGCTTATATCTCGTGTAGAATCTCATGGTTAATCTGTCGTAGCATGCTTTAAGCTCAAGATTTATAACAGATTTTTGCTGAGAGTCTTAACGACTGGGCGACGGACATAAAATTAACGCCTTATCTTAGCAAAATGCCGACCGATGGGGAATCGATAAATACAATAAAATAGGACGCCACCAAAAACCGTGCATCGTTGTGACAAACCATAGCTATAGAATGGACACCAATATAGGCATACAAAGCCTTAGTTATAATATATATTTCGATGCATGAATACTTTTCTAACTGCCACAAAAAAGCCTGCTGCATCAGCTGCGATGCGCAGACCAGATGACAGCAAGCCTAATAGTTTCTATAAGGTTAATAAATAAACTTATAGGGTTGTTTCTTAATGGACTAAAATTGATATAGTGAAAAATCAGCAACTTAAATGTGATATGAGCAGTAGTTTTATTATGGTTGTTTATAGCTGGCTATTGTTATTCACATAAGCTAGATATTGATTTCTCTCTTCGCTCCATACTTTCTAAGAGTGTTTTTTAAAAATGCTCTTTATGAGGGTTTTCTAAGAGTACTCAGCATTGGCCAAATCTTCACATAAGGCTTTGTTGTCTTGTCTAGAGAAACCCATTGTCCAACTGCGGATACCTTGTAGTATCTGGCGGTAGTCCTGCTGAGTAGATAAATATTGAATAGCCGCTTTTGGATCTTCTAACGACGGCATCAACTCATGCAGCTGCACGTTATAAGATTTATAAAAACGCTGTTTTTGTTTGCCAGTTAACATGGGTGGGCAAATCTCTGACAGTACTTGCATCACCGCAATCTCATGCTTAGTGATATTGACACCGGATAAATCTACAGGAATAGTCGTCGCCGAATTAGACGCGGCATTGGTCGCTTGAGACAGCATAGCAACAGACGTTATCAGTCCTGCTAGACCAACTTTCGAAGCGGTCTTCGCTATCACAGAAGCTATAGATAATATCGATTGATTGTTCATTCAGTATTACACTCGCTTATCTTTATTTAATGGTGCTATGTTAATGGGTAAAAAAATAAAAGTCACATAAAATATTGATTTATGTGTAGATATATTGTGAGCTAGTCCGCGTTTACAGCAACATATCAGTAGTATGGAGCACTAAGTTACCTCAACATAAAAATATAAGCTGATAATGTTGTCCCTTGTTGCCTACTGTAATCCTATCACCATGTTTTTATGCTAGAAAATGGTTGTTATCGATGATAAAAAGTCGCTCGTAAAATCGAATAGCAGGCAAGTTCTAAGCAAAGTCTGGGTTCGTCTCGTGGCACTATTAGGGTATAATCGCCCAAAATATTATGCGTATAGCCGCTGCCTCAGTCTCGATAGAATTGATTATAGCAATTTTATGATCAGAAAGTAGAGAAGTGGACAGACGGTCATTAATAACTGTATTGAGTAAAATTGAGCAGAAATGAAATTTTTAATTAGTAATGATGATGGGGTGCATGCTCCAGGTTTGTTAGCACTTTATCAGGCATTGTCCACTATCGCAGAGGTGGTAGTGGTGGCGCCAAGCAACGAGCAAAGCGGCTGCGCGAGTGCTTTGAGTATTTCAACGCCGCTATATACCCATGAACTGGCTTCAGGCTTCATTGCTGTGAATGGTTCGCCTGCGGATTGTGTGTATTTGGCGTTACATGAGCTCTATCGTCATACCCGTTTTGACTGTGTAATTACGGGCATTAATTCAGGCGCCAATCTTGGTCAGGATGTTTTGTTTTCTGGCACTTTTGGCGCGGCATTGACCGCGCAGCTTTTTGGATTACCAGCTATCGCCACTTCTTTAGTGGGCGGCGGTATCAAAGGCGCGGGGCAAGAGCAAGCCAGTGATTATCAAATGGCCGCACATGAGATTGTCAAATTATTGACGGAAACACCAATATTAGATGCTTGCAAAAATTTGCCCTATCATGTATTAAACGTTAATATTCCTGATGTGGAACGTGCCGATGCGATTCAAGGTCGAAAAATAACGACTTTAAGTCACAGTCAGATTGCACGTCCTGTGCATCATGTGGTCGATCCACGCGGGCGCGATGCCTACTGGCTATCGCTACGCAAACGCCAACGTGAATCATCAACAGAAAACGAAGACGCTCAAGCATCAGAGATGACGGATGAGCAAGCGGTCACAGCAGGCTATATTAGTCTATCGCCTGTGCGCCTGCATCATACACCAGCCTCCACCCTCGATACGCTCTCGGCGTTAGTGCTGTAAATTGACTAGTTTATCAGTGGTTATATTTATCAGAACTTATTTTATGAATGCTTATATCGATGATGCGTGGCACTATAGATAGCCAGACATTAAAAAAACCATTAGTTATCAATAATTGATAATGGTATCTGAGACATTAAACGTTATAACCGTTAGCAAAATGCTTGTGAGTAACACAAGGAGTTTGTGAGTAACATAAAGAATAGGAAATCTTGTATGAAGAAGCTTATAGCTGGATCACGCTTGGCAACAGTGGCATTGATGGGTACGTTAACAGTCGCAACATTGACGATGGTCGGCTGTGCCACCAAGCCCACTTATCAAGCAGCCAACCAAGCAGGACCTAAAATTATCACCAACGGGCAAGGTGTTCCCAATTATCATCGCGTACAGCGTGGTGATACGGTTAGCCAAATTGCGGCGCGCTATGGCTTAAACTATCGCCAAATCGGGGCGTTAAATGGTTTAGATAGCAAATATACTATTTATAGCGGTCAATGGCTCAAATTATGGCAAGGCGAGCCAGTACGTGCTGCCAATAACAATCGCTATAACACCTCTACGCCGACACAGCCACAGCCAACTTATACGCCGCCTGTGACCAGCACCCCTAATTATTCACAAAATCCCGTCTATGAAGTGACGGCTAATGCCACCTCAGGTTATGAATATCCGAGTCGCAATCAAGTGACCCGTAACTTTGATGCTGCCGCTGGTAACATGGGTATGTGGTTCGCGGGCACAATGGGCGATCCTGTCCTTGCTAGCCAGTCGGGAACCGTGCTTTATTCAGGTAATGGACTGCCAGAGTATGGCAATCTCATTATGATTCGTCATAGCGATAACTATATCACCGCCTACGCGCATAATAGTGCGTTGCTGGTCAAAGAAGGTGAAGCGGTACAGCGCGGTCAGCGTATTGCAAATATGGGTAGCAGTGGTCAGACCAATCAAGTCGGCTTGGAGTTCCAAGTACGCTTAAATGGCAATCCTATCGACCCACGTGCGGTGCTAGGACGTTAAAAAGGACGTTAACTCTGTGGCAGCTTTTATAATGGCTTGGCTGTTTTAATAGGCATTATTGAAGCTGCGCCCAGCAAGCTACTTTACTTATTCATACTTGAGATCTCTTATGCTATTAAAAAAACAATACCTTGCTCTGTTTCCCGCTTTAGTCATGGTTGGCTGTACCAGTCAGCAGGCGATGCAAAAGCCCAGTAAACCTGTACGCCAAGGTAATGTGCAAATTACCCAGACCCAAACCATTCAGGTAAAGCCAACGCCCGTACCCGTCATCAAGCCGCAGCCCGTTGCCAAACCAAGCTATAACAGCTTTTCTGATTGGAAGTCTGATTTTTCCATGCGCGCGATTGCATCAGGCCACGATGCTTCAACCGTTCGCCGTCTGCTTGACTCCGCTTATTTAAATCAACAAGTCATCTCGCTTGATTCAGGACAACCAGAGTTTTCTAAGATGCCATGGGAATATGTCGATTCTGCCGTATCAGATGGGCGTGTAAGCACGGGTAAGCGTAAATTTGCCGAACAGCGAGCGTTTCTATCGCAACTACAATCGCAGTATGGGGTTAATGCAGAAATCATCGCCGCAATTTGGGGTATGGAGTCATCATACGGTGTGGTAACTGGCAATAGCAGTATTCCAAGCTCGCTTGCCAGCCTTGCTTATGATGGTCGCCGCCAAGAGTTTGCTGAAACTCAGCTATTGTCATTAGCGACGCTATTGCAGCGCGGTGATGTCTCTTGGTCACAGCTCGATGGTTCTTGGGCAGGTGGCATGGGGCAGACGCAGTTTATCCCTGATACGTGGCTCAAGCACGGGGTCGATGGCGATGGTAATGGTCACCGTAACCCATGGTCGACGGGTGATGCTTTAGCGTCTACTGCTAATTACCTGAGTAATTCAGGTTGGGTTCGTGGTCTTGCACCGTTTTATGAAGCAACTATTCCGTCATCATTTGATTATTCGCTGGTCGGTACCAAGCAACCTGCGGCTAGATGGGCGGCGATGGGTGTCGATACCATAGCCGATGTGTCCTTGGATGGTAATACTCAAATGGAGCTGTGGCTGCCAGCGGGTAAAGACGGTCCAGTCTTGCTGCTTAGCCCAAACTTTGATGTTATCAAGGTGTATAACAACTCATCAAGCTATGCGTTAGGTGTTAGTTTATTGGGTAAAGCGCTTGCAGGGCAGAGCGGATTACAGAAGTCATGGCCGCGCTATGAGCGTCCATTATCGACAGCGCAAGTCCGTAATTTACAGCAGCGCTTGACCAGCTCGGGTTATGATACAAAGGGCGCTGACGGTATCGTCGGCACCAATACTCGACTAGCATTCCAACGTTGGCAAGCAGACAATGGTCAGACGCCAGATGGTTTTATAACTCAGCGTAGCGCGTCTTCATTGGCGGGATGGTGAGACCGATTGAAGTCATTGTTTTTGGATAATCGTTATTTTCAGCGTTGGTTTTTACCATGAGTGTTTAAAATAGAATAAAGACTTTTTAACGAACCCCATAAGCTAAAGGCAGCTTATGGGGTCATTTTATGGTTGATTATATTAAATTTAAGATTCAAAACACACATGCTATAAGCGCAGCTATACTAAATTATCTATATAAAGCCACTTTTATTAAGCAGTATTTAGACAATACTTCCTCTATCGATTCTCATCAGGGCGCTTAATACTGTCTGGGCTGGCCTCGTAAACAGCATTCAGTTCTGCTTCCGTGAGATATTTCTCTACAGTAGGATATAACTCTCGTTCTTCAAATCGAATATGGTCGTATAATAGGCTGCCAAGCTCTTTAACTTGCGCGACTGTGATGTCTTTACCGTTAGGTTTTTGTGCTGCTTCGACTGCATCCAGCAGTTGATATAATTGCTTATGTTGCCCATCGAGGGTTTCTAGTACCGAAGCAACCTTAGGTTGAGTGGCGCGATATGGTTCTAAAGCTTTAGCGATTAAGGTGTCTTCAATTTGGAAATGATATTGCATGTCGTTAATATAAGCTGTGAGATTATGCCAGTGTTTAGCAACTTCTTTAGGATCGTCAGCGCACTCTTTCGCATGACGAGACAGATTAAGTCCAAGGTGATGCTGACGTGACAATGGCTGTAATTGATTGGTGCGTTTCATAATTCAATACCTTAATACGTTAAGCAGTCATAATGAATTCATTACCTGGAGCAATACTTTATGTTCAACTATCTACTAATTCTGCACTTACTCGGGGCAGCAATTTGGACAGGTGGTCATTTAATACTAGCATTAGTGGTGCTACCTAAAGTGCTATCTTCACGTAATTTAGACGCATTATTACAATTTGAGCAGCAGTTCGAAAAAATTGGTATGCCAGCTTTAGGTATTCAAATCATCACTGGATTATGGATGGCATATAGAATACTACCCGATATGAGCGCTTGGTTTACTTTTGATAATGACATTAGCATATTGATTGGTATGAAGCTGATTTTATTACTGATGACAGCAATGGTCGCTATACATGCACGTTTTTGGGTAATACCAAAGCTATCTGCCGATAATCTGAATGGTTTCGCTGTTAATATTCTTTTGGTCACGCTATTTGCCGTGTCATTCGTAGTAGTCGGTACGTTGTTTCGTACAGGACTTTGATAGGTAGAATTGTGAGCTGCAAACAATACTCATGCTAAAGCTGCTGTCTTATCGAGTGGCGTTGCAGCAACTTTTGTGCTCCAAAACGATAAAGTGACTTCTGGTGCTTTTGATATAGCAGCCTTCATTGGATCGTTGTCCGAAGTCATAGACGGGTATTAAGCTTGTACGCATGCGTGGATTCACTTTCTTGATAAGCAGCTTTAGTGCCTGTTGCATGCTGTAGAACTACTCAGTTATCAATATAGCTATTAAGACAGTGTCAAGATAGATGCCCTTAAAGGCATTAACGTATTGTAATTTTTTAGAAAACCAACGTCACACATAGTCCTTTATTACCGTTGTTCTGCCCCGAATCGGTTAACGCCGCCGCACGCATAAAAACGTCAATACCTGCCTGCTCACAGATAGATTTAACGATTGATAGTCCTAGTCCCGTACCCTCTATTTCGGCTGTCTTCTTGCCTGCCCTGTCAGAGCGTCCTGTATCGGCAAAATCTCCTAAAAACCCATCTATTACTTTAGGTGGCTGATTGAGCCGTACAAATGGTTCAAACACCTTGGCAAAGTCATCAGGGTGAATGCCTGTGCCGGAATCTATTATTTGTAATACCAGTCTGTCATTTATCTTATTAACAGGTTTGTTTGTTTTTCCAGAATGTATAACGTGCTTACCAAAATTAGACTGGGTACTCAAAGTTAATGATTTAAAGCTCTCTTTATACTGATCAAAATCAAACAGTTTAACGATTACTTGGCCGTTGTCTGGGGTATAAACGATAGCGTTTTGAATCAGGTTTTTGATAAGCATTAATAATGAAGTCGCATCTATATTTACTTTGCTATTAGACTGCAGATCAACAATCAGCTCGATATTTTTATGATCAGCAATGGGAATAAGTAATCCAATCGCTTGCTCGACGATTAGTTTTACTTGGGATTCTGTTTCATCAGAACCCAATGCGTGATGAATATTGCCGGCCCGAGCAAGAGTGAGTAGCTGCTCAACCAAACGCTGATTGCGCTTGAGGCGGATAGCCAGTTTATCCAAGCCTTCTATCATGACATCATCTTCAGCAATGCGCTGTAATCGTTGCAGCTGTAGTGAGATAGCGGTGAGTGGTGAGCGCATCTCGTGCGCCGCATCGGCTATAAAGCGTTGTTGACGCTCAATACTGACTTTTACCAGTGCCAGTAATCTATTTAAAGATCCTGCCAAAGGTAATAACTCAAAAGGTAGGTGCTCAATCTGTAGAGGATTTAAGTCGTTTTCATTACGCGCCCTTATCTCACTATGTAATTCGCGTACAGGTTTCATCATTCGCCACATGATAAAAGGTAGCAAAAATATTAACAGTGCTATACCGATAATAAGTGGTAAAAACGACTGTAGAGCGCTGGCTTTGGCTAAATCATCTTGTAGGTCAGTTTGCTGGCGTAGGATAAGGGCAAATTTTTCGTTGGTACTCGAGGGTTTGATGCTGACGTCACTTCTATAAGTTCTCCAAGTGTGGCCGTCAATTTCTTGATCGCTTATTCCCGATGGGATATCCGCTAATAACTCGTTTGGAATAGGTTTTGAGTAATCATGCCCATTACTTTTATTGTCATTCTGATAATCTTTGACAAGATTAATGGGTTGCACGGGTATCCTGACAATATCAACTGTAATGGCACCATCATCATCATCGGTATCGAAATGAATGTTGGGGCTCGCACTTTTATTATTGTCTGCAAGAATTGTAGTGCTATTTAAACCATTAATATTGAGCGATTGCTCTAATAATGCCGCTGTATTTTTTAGATTGTCATCTTGAAAATCGTTTATCTCGTTATAGCTATACCAAAATCCATAGCCACCGGCGATGATTGCCAATAGTAATAATGACAAAACAGACCAAAACATCAGTTGGAACTGTAGGGAGTTAATGAGCTTTTGAAATTTAGCCATCTTAGGCGACTTCTATGAATGGTAAGATATTTTAGGGTTATGAATTGCTTATATACCAACCCAATCCGCGAACGTTTTTTATCCTATTTTGCCCGACCTTTTTGCGTAAATTATGAATCAAAAACTCAATAGCATTGCTCTCAACTTCATCGCCCCAGCCATATAATGAGTCCTCAAGCTCAGTCTTGGACATGACCTTTTCAGGGGCGAGCATAAAGGTGGTGAGCAGCATGTATTCCTTGGCAGTCAAGTCAACAGGCGCATTATCTATTAGGACACGCTTATGTGCGGTATCGAGGTTTAGGTTGCCAACGCTAAGCTGATTGTCTGATTTGCCTTGTGCACGGCGAATAAGCACCCGCATCCGCGCAAATATTTCTCCAAGCTCAAAAGGCTTAACCACATAATCATCTGCCCCTGAATCAAGACCAGCGATACGGTCTTTTACGTCATCGCGCGCGGTAATGATTAATACTGGAGTATCAATCTTCGTGTCACGAATAGCGGTCAATACGCCCATGCCATCGATTTCAGGTAAACCTAAATCCAATAGGATAATGTCATAAGGTTGAACCTTTAAGGTCAGAATTGCTTGGCGCCCATCTTTTACCCAATCAACGGTATAAGCCTCGTCTTGTAAGGCTTCAGTAAGGCTCTCACCAATCATTAAATCGTCTTCGACCAGTAGCACGCGCATGGGACGTCCTTATATTATTAGTGATGCGATATATCGATAGACCAAAGACCTCATCTATAGGGGCATGGTGTCATTACTAATGTTTTAAATAGTGGTAAGGAGTATTTATTAAGAGCGCTGCCGTTACTTTATTATAGGGTCAAATTTCATGTTCTCAGCTTTAGTCAAATCAACCTTAGCAAAGAAGAGCATCGCCAATCCGCAAGCTAGCGACCATGCTAGCAGCATCGATACCAGAGTATGGCTGAAAAAGTGATCGCCAAATGCCATTTTATATAATCCCATTATCCAGCCTAAAGCAGTGACTATTATAAATATTCTCATACGATAGCGCTGTAGAGTAGGTAGATACGCTAGCCCATATAGCGCAAAACCCGCGCTGGCATGAGCTGCTGGAAAGCACTTCGCGTCGGTTTTGGCGACTATGTTTTGCCAAATACTGAGGTACGGTAAATCGCCATTAAACAAGTATAGATGGTTCGGGCAACTGACGTGTGTGACACTTTTTAGGGTGGCGATAATGGTTGGCACCACAATGATTACCAGCAATAAATATCCAATTTCACGACCGGACAAAGCTGCTGTTGGTTTCAATAACGATGGTTTGATGACCGTAGTATTGGCATTAGAGTGTGGACGCTGCCTGTATCTCCAAATGGATATCATCAGTAGATAAATACCAAACAGTATTAATAATAATTTAGGACCATCATAAAAGAGAAATCTATAAGGCTGTGCGCCTTTTTCTAATAACCAATGCCCATCCGAATAGAAAAGCTCGCTGATACGAACATCCCATTGGCTGTGTTCCAACATCAGCGTAGCGATGACAGTCAAGGTCAACAATAGCAATAACTGCGCAATACCAGATTTAGTCGCTCTATTCATTATCACACCTTAAAAACTGTTAGATCTATAAAAAACCAGTTAGGCATTGCTTAAAATAAAAGCGGTGATAATGCAAGTAACCATAAGATAAACAACAGTAACAATGATAAGAACTGGGCAGCAGAACCCACATCTTTTGCTATTTTAGCGAGAGGGTGTTGAGCGGTTGAAGTATGGTCGACACTGGCTTCAATACCAGTATTAAATAGCTCAACGATAAGCGATAAAAAAGAAGCGCTTATTAACATCATTTTTACATTAATATCAAAAGGCATGACTATGATGACAATGAACAGCACGAGATTGAGCCAAAGGACTTGTCTAAAAGCTGCCTCAAACTTATAAGCCGCTTTAAAACCATCTATAGAGTAACCAGTGGCTTTTATGATACGAGAAAGACCTTTTTTACCTTTAGCATCGCTGGCATAGCTATCGGCTGCGAGCAATTGATTAGAGGTTGGTTGGCTCAAAGGATCATGATTGGTCTTTTCGTCATTGCGACTGCTAAGATGGTCATTGCTCATATAAATTCTCAGTAATCATGAATATCAGGGTTGATGGTAAATTTTAAGCAGTATAAGGCAATGATGATTAAGAAAGCGTTAAGACCATATAGATTCGTTGAGGTAAAAAATCACCAAAATAGCTTCTGATTTAGAAGCGCTATCACTAGTTGCCTAGGATCTAAATACTAAATAAGCAATAGCCGATACCACGTCTAGCATAGTATCAGCTATTGCCTACTTTTAAAGTGGTGGATTAAAAATTAAACCTTTATAGGTTAAGGAGTTAGTTTAGTCATCATCTTCTACATCGACTTGACTGCTTAAGACTTTGCCAGTATTGGCATCTATACTCACATCATATATCTGATTGCCTTTGACAACTTCAATATCGTAAAGAGACTGGCCCTTTTTTAGCTCAAACTCAGCACTAATCACTTTACCATTCACACTTTGTGCTGCTTTTTGCATGGCACTCGTCAGCGTAACTTTGGCTTGCTTCATGGCACTATATTCAGCCATATCCTTTTTATCTAGTTTCTCTTGCTTGGTCTTAAGAACTTTACCGGTATTGGCATCAATCTTCACTTCATAAGCTGTACCTTTTGCCACGAACTCGACTTCATATTTGCTGGTCCCATCATCGTCATCATAATCAAACTCGGCACTAACCAGATCACCTTTGGCATTTTGTTTGGCGATATTGATTGCCTGCGTTAGGCTGATTTTACTTTGCATGGCGCTGACAGCTTCACTTGAGCTGGCTGCAGCTTTAGTGTTGGTAGCAGCTGGCGCTGCGATAGCTGCTGCGCCCACACCTGCAATACTAAGGGCAACAATCATTGATTTGCTTAACATTGATACGTTTTTCATAAGATTCATCCTTTAGATTAAGTCAGTTTCTGACACTCCCTTTAATGGTGTTGTCAGCTACCTTATTGGTATGAATCTATACTAGCAAATGAGACATAGGAGACACTTAGCGCTAATTAAGGGTTTAATTAGCGACCAAAATTTTCTAGGTCATTAGGTTAATAAATGAAAGGCAATCTTTAGCAGTCGTTTAAGTGAAAAAAACAAGCAGAGGGTAGCTGATGAGGTCTTAACGCTTTCTTAATAACTGGGTGGTTAATATGGTTCTATGGCGTAGCAAAAATAGTGCTATCTCATCACTACCTTATAAAAGGAAAGTATCTATGTCTACTTACCAGCACTCTCTACCACCTATAAATGGGGTACCCAAGCAATCAAAATACGCCACCATGCTTAATAAAGTACCGGAAATAACGTTGGTGTTTTGGCTGATAAAAATGATGTCGACCACCGTCGGTGAAACGGCCGCTGACTTTATGATTTTCAATTTCAAATTAGGGTTGCCAACGACGTCCCTTATCATGACAGTGCTGTTTTTAGTTGCTTTGACCATACAGCTAAAAGCAAAAGACTATATACCGTGGAAATACTGGTTAACCGTAGTATTCGTCAGTGTGCTCGGTACGCTCATCACTGATAACATGACCGATAATCTAGGTATACCATTGTCCCTCTCGACCATAGGTTTTAGTGTGGTGCTGGCAATCGTGTTTTCTATTTGGTACGCCAGAGAAAAAACCTTGTCTATCCATCACATCGATACCTTTCCCCGTGAGTTGTTCTATTGGACGGCCATCTTAGCGACTTTCGCACTGGGCACTGCCGCAGGAGACTGGTTTGCAGAAGGGCTTAATATCGGTTATCAAAACTCTACTCTGATATTTGCTAGTGGTATCGCCTTCATCGCAGTAGGATTTTATGTGCTAAAACTTAATAATGTTTGGTGTTTTTGGCTGGCTTATATTTTGACCCGTCCTTTAGGAGCGGCGCTTGGTGATTGGTTGTCTCAACCCATCAAAAATGGTGGATTAGATTTGGGCGTCACTAGCATCAGCATCGTATTTTTACTGATGATAGTGGGTCTAGTTGGGTATGAGACTTATAAAAAGGGTATTCAAAAAAAAGTATGAAACTAAAGGTTTGAAACTAAAGGTTGAGTCTGAAGTTAAACTAATATCTGCTACAAAAGCGTGTTATAAGTAAGATGATTGAAGATTGGTTAAAAGCAAGATCTCATAGGTAGCATGATCTCAATTCCCATTAATGAAGCTTGATTAATACTATGGCAATATCATCAAATACGTTCCTTAGTCATTGGCGCTTGCTCGGCAGTCTCATGATTGGGGCAATTATCGGCTTAATAATAGTGGCAATATGGCCACTCTCTTTTAGTACGGTCTTTATAATTGGTTGGGATAGTGCCATTTTGATTTACATTGTGAGCATCGTTATGATGATGCGGGCAAATACCATTCATGGTCATCTAACCCAACATCACGAAGGCAAAGTAATTATCTTGAGCCTCATCAGTATGGCAAGCTTAATCTGCTTAGTAGCGATCGTGAGGCAAACGCAGCTCGGCAAGGATTATCAGGGCATGGCGCGTATTTTAACTATTGTGCTTACAGTGAGCACTATTTTTATTACTTGGTTGATGATACAAGTCGTTTTTGCGATGCAATACGCTTATTTATATTTCTCTAAGCAACGTAGCGGAGTGACCCAACCTTTTATGTTTCCTGAAGCAATGGTTGAGGATAAAGGTAACAATGAGGAGCCTAAAAAATTGGTAAATGCTAAGTTTGAAGACTTCTTTTATGGTGCCGTTGCGATCGGTACTTCAGGGCAAACGGCTGATATTGCTTTTACCTCAAGCGCTGGCAGAAATCTTGCTACCTTGCATAGCATCATCGCCTTTGTATTCAATTTAGTCATCATCTCTTTACTGATTAATATCATAGCCAGTTATATATAATTGATTTGAGAGTTAGATAGCCCTATTTATCATAAATACTAAAGGTACTGCCACCAGTCTCATTCGCTTGATGGCTCAACTTCTAGTTCATATGAGTCATAATACGGCACGATACTGAGCCCTCAATGGCAATACATTACGAATATTTGCTAGGATTTAGGAATTATCAGGATCAATAACCTGATAGCCAATACCCGCTATAGTCATTATCATAGGCTCAGAAAATGGCTTATCAACTTGTGCACGCACACTGTGCATATGGGTACGTAAGGCATCACTACTTGGAATATCTTGTCCCCATACCTTTTCCTCAAGCTCCGCCTTACTGACGACTCGAGGTGCCACACTCATCAGCGTATGCATTATTTTAAAGCCTGTTGGGGTTAGTTTTAGCACTTTGTCTTCGCGCTTGATACTATGTTCAGCTGCATTTAAAGATAGTTTGCCTATTCTTATACTATGCTCAAAATGCTCATCTTGATGACGGCGTATCAAAGCTTTGATACGGGCTTCTAACTCAACCAGTGAGAACGGCTTAACCAGATAATCGTCAGCTCCGCTATCAAACCCTGCTACTTTGTCCAAAACCGTGTCACGTGCAGTCAACATCAATACTGGCGTCTTGTCATGCAGCTCTTCTCTGAGTGTTTTGCACAGTTTAGTGCCATCCATACCGGGAAGCATTACGTCCAACAGTATCACGTCGTAGCGGTTGCTCGCTGCCAGTGCCAAGCCACTCAGACCATTATGGGCATTGTCCAACTCAAAGCCTTTTGGCTCAAAAAAAGCATAAATATTTGCTACGATATCGGGGTTGTCTTCAATAACAAGTATCTTGTACATAGATGTCTCGAGCATAAATGCTAGCAGTGCTTGGGTTAAAAAGATTCATTAACAGTTTTAAAAAAGGTTGGCGCGGATGCCACTTCTTTAGTAGTAATATTAAAAAAGCTCAGTAGGGTTGGCGTAATAAAATCGTGCGATACTGGCTGATCGGTCATACTAGAGAGACTATTACTATCGATGCTGTTGCCATTAGGAGACCAAATAATCACTGGCACCTGCTTTTGAGCATGCGGTGCAATACTATACGGCAAACCATGTAAGTAGACGTTATTTTCTCCTAAACTCTCTCCATGGTCACTAATATAAACCATCACTACATCGTAGTCTTGCTCGTAGGTTTTTAGCTTATCGATAGTGGCATTTAAAAAGTAATCGGTGTAGCGAATCGCATTGTCATAACCATTGATGACGGATTGAGTATCACACTTGGACAGCTCATTAGTCATACATACTGGCTTATATTCCTCAAATTCTTTGGGGTAGCGTTTATAATAAGCAGGACCATGATTGCCCATTTGATGCAACAATATTAGCGTGTCTTTTGGCGCCGTGTCTGACTTAAGTAATTTATCAAACCCATCGAGCATACCTATATCGCGACATTCAACATCGCAATTAGGATTTTTATCGGGAGTTTTATAGTCCTCAAAAGTCACGCGGTCTGCAACGCCTTTAGAGCTAGAGTTATTATCCCGCCAAATGACATTGACGCCTTGCTTGTTGAGGGTATCAAGTACGTTTTCATTATACTCAGCAGTATCGACATCATAGTCTTCGCGATTGGCATAACTGAACATACAAGGTACTGAATAGGCGGTTGAAGTGCCACAAGCGGTAGCATTCTTGAAGCTATAAACGTCTGGTTGGCTGGCAAGTAATGGCATCGTCTCGCGCTTATAACCATTCAAACCAATGTGATCAGCACGCACCGTTTCGCCTACCACAAATACCATCAGCTTAGGCTTTGTGCTACCAGCAGAACTTGTGCGCTTAGCATCTACGGCGTGAGCAGTCATAGTATCAGGACGGCGCAAATCATCGACGTAATTCTGACCCAATTTAACGACCGAATAAATAGGGGTAATCGGGTTGGCGTAATAACGGACTTGTTTGTGTTGACGAAAGAAGCTGGCGTACTGGTCACCAAAGGGTAACAGGCAGACCGCGATAACCGCGATCGACCCTATTAAAGTGGCGGTTTTGTAGCCTATCGCTCGTTGGCACGAGGGACGTTTTAAGCGAATTCTACTAATAATAAAAGCAGGTAACACCCCTAATAACAGCAGTCGAATAATAAAACTTGGTGCCATCAATCCCATTGCTTCCGCTTGATCTGTCTGTAAGCTGTTCACCAGCATATTAGGGTCAAATATCGTCCCATACGCATCGGTAAAATAACCACATATCGCGGCAATAATAACCATTATGATCAGCACAGGTTTTGCTATTGGGCGGTAGCATAGCAGCTGTAATATCAGCCACATCAAGCCAAATAATAATCCTGTCAGAGAGAGAATAAATCCCGTATTGTCAGCAAACGGATAAACAGCCAATACTTGCTTAAAAAAGCCGATATTTGCTGTAGCGACCAGATATAGCGCAACGACTATAAGCAGATAGTTGAGGTTAAGCTCACGATTATAGAATTTGCTTTTAGCATTGATTGCAGTATTAGCCTTTGCAAGACTTGCATCATTGGCTTCTGCAACTCTTGTATCAGTAACTAAGTTTTTTGACATACATGGACTCTTAATAGGATGAGTGAGGACTGTATTCGCTAAAATAGCATATACTGCGTTAAGAATGTGTTAAGAGGCTTAAATGAAATACGTGATTGATACCGGAGTTCATATGATATGTGATCACTTAAAACCAATAAGAGGCTGCTCAAATGATTGCTAAAAAACTACTGGTTATTTTGCCTATGCTGTTGGGGTCTGTGAGTGCGATGGCGATGGTCGGCGAAGTTGCTGGAAATACGACTTGCACCACAGTGTCATTGACCAATAAAAAAGTGCTGAAAAAGACACCTTGTAGTTTTGAAGGTGCCATAGGCGCCAGCATGGTCTACTCGGTTCAGCAGCTTAATTTTACAACAACCTCAAATGAGACATTTTCAACTGTCAATAATGCCAGTTTTAGATTTGGTGATAATGCAGAGATGCTGGATCTAGAAGAAACTATCAGTCTCAATGATAAGCCGGCAGAGGTCATAAAACTTGACTCACGTACTCTAAAAAGGTTAACAGAAACTGAAATTAATACACTCCATAAAAAGAAAAACCCTGATTTTTCCAAGGTTTTACAATGCTTTAAACCTCTTAAGAAAAAGACTGCTTTTTGTATTCCTTATGGCTTAATTTATGGCATGTCATAGGGCAATGCGTTTGAGGTAAATTGGTAAGTTGTATCCATGAATGCAAAGGACCTATACCTACAAAAAGCTCTCCAAAATGAGTTCTCTTACTTATGATCAATTTTATTCAAACAAATCAGCCGTTGTTCACCTTAGGTAGCCTGCTTCTATTGGTGATTATTGTGTTGTGGATTTTGCAGTATGGGATTATTCGTTACGGCAGAAAAACGCTTACTCAAGCTATGCAATATTGGAGAAGGCTGCAACAGTATTTTGGATTAGACAAACGAATCGCCCAATTTAAGACCAGCTATCCAAAATCTTATTATTTTTTATCACAAAGGCTCCATGTAGAGCATTTTTACGGTTTACCTCTTACCCTTTTGGTTTTAGTAATGGGCTATATTTTGGTTTTGTTTATCGGACTGGTTGAAGATGTCGTTACCTCAGATTCGATTGTAGCCATGGATCACTTTGTGTCACAACAGATGAGTCTACTGAGTGAATCACCTGTGGTAAATTTCTTTATTTTAATTACCAGTTTAGCTTCTACGCCACTTACTCTTTTGATTGTATTTTTGACTGGTGTCATATGCTATGTCATTCGCCAACGCTACCTGTTAATTGGATTGCTGATAGCGGTTATAGGAAGCACTGTATTTACCTATTTAAGTAAATTACTGTTTCATCGTGAGCGACCAGTAGATATTCTATTGCTTGAGCGAACATACTCCTTTCCGAGTGGACATGCGACGGTTACTATTGCCTTATATGGCTTTATTGCTTACATGGCCATTCGTTTTAGCCAAGATTTTAGCAGACAAGTGCGTATATTGGTGATCAGCGTCTTTTTTTGCATACTGGTGGGATTGAGTAGAATTGTGCTCAATGAGCACTATATGAGTGATGTGCTGGGAGGATATTTGATAGGTGCATTATGGCTAACGGTAGCGATTAGTATGACAGAGTGGCTAAGGACGAGAAATAAAGTCAACTGGCACATAGATTGGTCTACCTCTCAGGTTCGTCTGGTTTGGCTCAGCGTCGTTTGTGCAATGATAGGCGTTCTCATATATGCTAACGTTTATCAATTTCCGTTATTGCTCTAGGTAAATCAGGATACAGCCCATAAATTGATGCCTGCCTCATACAGAAGATGAGCAGATAGTAAACTTAGTTGGATGGGTGGTCATCTATACTGAACAGGATGAGGGTAATCCGTTGCCCGATAATCTAACCGCTGGTACATCAATAAAAGGTCTCACTAACTTTATAAAGTACCGATTACTGTTTTTGTTGTTGAAAATTAAAGCACGTTATCAACACTACTAAAAAGATTTAGGTAAATATACAAACACAAAAAAACCTCAAACAATATAATGTTTGAGGCGAAACTTGCTTAAACTCGAGAGTTTAAATTCGTTTTAAATATGGCGCAGCGGACGGGACTCGAACCCGCGACCCCCGGCGTGACAGGCCGGTATTCTAACCAACTGAACTACCGCTGCTTAGGTCGTTTTTAGCATCTTACCCTTATTAATAGGGCTCACTCGCTAAAAGAGTGGTGGGTGATGACGGATTCGAACCGCCGACATTCTGCGTGTAAGGCAGACGCTCTACCAACTGAGCTAATCACCCTGAGAACCGTTGAAAAATTGCAATGCAATTTTAGATTCACAATTGAAATCCTTTAAATAGGGTTTCTTGAAAGCTTTAACATTCAGAGCTGTCACACTTCGAATAACTTTCAACAGAATATAGCTAACTAAAGCCTCGCTCTGTGGGTGTGTATTATATACATTTACACATGGCTGTCAAATATTATTTCAAGTATTTTTAAAATTGTGGTTAATAACCAGTATTAACGGTCAAAGAAAGGTACATGTAGGGTGATTGTCAGACGATAGAGCCGCGATACAGTTTGCTATTGCGTGCCCCCTAAAAGACACTATACTGATAATGCTTTTTGCGTCTAACTAACAAAGCGTCTAGTTAGTAAGACAGCTGGCTAATAAAAATAGGTAAATAGTTTGAGTGATATAGGTTCATGGAGGCGAGCATAGATATTTTTAATATAGAGAGCTTTTCTATTGAAGACTACTTTACGACATGGTCGTTAGGAGACTTTGCTGGATTGGGTCTGATATTGCACGTGGTTCTCATGATAGTCATGACACTGCGCATCGTCTCGGTACAGCGCAATATCGGGGTATCGATTGCTTGGGTTGCTGTGCTCTATACCTTGCCTGTGGTTGGTTTTATCGCTTACCTACTCCTAGGTGAGCCAATGATTGGGCGGCGTTATCGTGCGCGTATGAATCAGGCAAGGCTACTGATGAATAATATGGCTAAGCGTGAGCAGCTAGTGTTTGACCAAGGACAAGAGCTACTGACCGATAACTACCGCGGTGTCAGTAAAATAGGCACGCGCTGGACAGGGTTTGGGGTGTTCCCCGATCATCAGATGCAGCTATTGACCACACCGAGTGCTATCTTTGGACATTTGATTGAAGACATCAATGCTGCCCAGCGCATCATCCTAATGGAGTTTTATATTATTTATCCAAAAGGTCAAATACTCGAGGTCATGGATGCGCTGATGGCAGCGGCGCAGCGTGGTATAGAGTGTCATATATTAGCGGATAGTGTGGGTAGTTTTAGCTTTTTTAATAGCAAACAGCATCGTATGTTAGAAGAGGCCGGGGTTTTTGTGCATCAATCGCTACCAGTTGGCCTATTTAAAACCTTATTTAAGCGCTCAGATTTGCGTAATCATCGCAAGATTATCGTCATTGATGAACACATAGGGTATATCGGTAGCTTTAACTTGGTGGATCCGAAATTTTTTAAACAGAATAAAAATGTTGGTCAATGGATTGATGTGGCGATACGTAGTGTCAGCCAAGAGCCGATTAGTATTGCCACGGCGATGGCAAAAGTAGTGGTCACTGATATCGGTGCGGAAAATAAAGACAATTTAGACGCGCTCAATCACCGCGTGAATACCTATACCCGTAAGCTCTATGTCATGCACCCGACCATTAATGATATCAACAGCCGCGTCAAAGTTTTAGACGAATTTAGTGATGCTGATGAGCCGCCCGAGATTGGCTCGACATCGATTTTGATACCGCGCATGCCAGTGGTAGAAGATGTGCTGGCGCAGCTGATACCTTCGGCACCGCAAGTGACGGCGCATGTGATTTATAATACGTTGGTGACGGTTATTCATCGCGCCAACAAACTTATTCGCATTACCACGCCGTATTTTGTCCCCGATGAAGCTTTATCAGGAGCGCTGACTACCGCAGCCAAACGCGGGGTTGAGGTAACGATTATTGTCCCCGAAAAAGTGGATTCGTTTTTGGTGCAGCACGCCTCCCAAGCTTATTACCAAGAACTACTCGAAGCAGGGGTGACCATTGCTTTATTTAAAGGTGGGCTGCTACACGCTAAGACGGTGGTCATTGACGATGATTATTGTCTGTTTGGTACGGTGAATATTGATATGCGCAGTTTTTATTTGAATATGGAAGTCAGCTTAGCGATTTATACCCCAGAGATGGTTGCGCAGGTTGCTGATTGTCAAGAAGTGTACTTGCAAAGCTGCCGTTTTTTGACTTTAGACGAGTGGCAAGAGCGTCACGGGGCAGAGCGCTTGTTTGATAATGTGGTGCGCTTATTTAGTCCTTTATTGTAGCGCTTTCGATTTTCAGTTAAGGTAAACTACTTATTTTTATTATCAGCCAAATTGCGTCATCACTTCTATGATTGTTTTTAAAGGATAGGCTTACTTTATGTCTGCATCACTCTTAACGCCCCTTGATTATATTGCAGCAGGCTATTGGCAAGATTTTTTGGCTGGCCGCCCTATTGCTGGCGGCATAGCTTATGAAACTGAATTGCATCACTGCAAACTGGATGGGTCGCTAGCAAGTTTACAGCGCGTAGATATCCTGCTGTCACAGATACGCCGCGACATGATTAAGACTGGTATATGGGATGAGGCTTCGCTGTTGACAGATGAGCGTTATCGTAATTTTATGGTGTTTTTAGCGTTTTATGCAGGACGAGTATTGGCACAGCAATGGCAATATGCGCCGCATTGGTTTGGTGATTTCGAGCTACGGAAGCGTTATCCTGCATTGCCACTGCTGACTGCTGACTTTTATCAACATATGGCAGTGGTTTATCGTGATGACATTGAAGCCACTGATAAGCCTAATGCGACTGCATCGCTCTTTTTTGCGTTAGAGCCGATAGGGTTGCGTCTGTTTGGTCATATTGATCGACCGTTTCAAGCGGTGCAAGGTGATCAAGTGGCAAGCGGACTATATCAAGCGGTTAATGCAAGACTGCCAAACACCATTGATAACCATGGATTACCGGTATCTACGGCTATGGAGTCTGCCACTAAGCAAGGAGTTGAAACATTAGCGGCGCAACATAGCAGCCAAAGTATTCAGACAAATAGTGATGCTGTTAATAATACTTCTTCTTATAATGAGCTTCAAACAACATCTGAAATCTCTCAAACAGAGGCGCTATTAGCAAAAGCTAATTCATCAACGGCTTCATTAACTGTTCCATTAGAAGTCCCTTCAACAGAAACTGCGCCAGTAGAACCTTTACAAGCAACATTAAAAGAAGTAGCAGTAAAACCAACTATAAAACCAGCAGTAGAAGGATCGCCAACCCCAGAGCTTTTTATCCAATTGCTCATAGAGCTTGATGAAATAGAGGTGCCGCAAACCGCTGGCAAGACAGAATATGAGCAAGCCTGCAAAGTCTTGGATCAATTTGAGCAGCATATCGCTAAACAAAAGAAACCGCGCGCGCAAGTTATATTTTCAGAAAAGCATTTGGCAGCAAAGCAGCAAGCCCTAGCAAAATTGCAAGAAGCTGCCGATGCAGGTAACAGTACGGCTATGCTACGTTTGTCTATGTATGAGCTACTTGGTGAAGGGATATACGCTGATAAACTGGCTGCTATGGAATCAGGAGTTGAATGGGTTAAGCAAGCGGCCAGCAAAAATGACAGTCGTGCTCAGCGTCTATTAAGTAAGCTGTACTATCAAGGGTTTGGCGTGCCACAAGATATGAATAATGGAAAATATTGGCTTGAGCAAGCGGCCGAAAACGGGCACATAGAAGCGGCAAGCTTGGTCAGTCAGTGGCAGCAAGCACAAATGTTAATTAGCACACAAAAGCAAGAGCAGCATAGCTTAAAACGTTATCAGCTATTATTTGTAGTAATTATTGTTATCGCTATATTAATCTTCATTATTGTCTAAGCGATTATTTTAAATTCGGATTTTTAAAATCTGACTTTGAAATTCTTGTTTCTAATAACGAGTGCTTAAAAACTATTGTTTAGCATTAAATTCAGGTAGAATTGGCGCGCTTTTTATCGCCACTTCTTATCGTCCGATCCATTACTAATCTGGGCTTCTTCATGCCATCTTCTGATAATTCCTTACCCTCTTTTGATAAATCGACTCAGCCACTGCAAAGCCGAGCCGTTTATAAGCCACCTGTTTATTATCAGATGACGATTGGTTTGCTAAAACCGCTATATCGTATGCAGGTATGGCGTCGCTCGCATAAACGTGATAATTATCAGCAAGAGGTGGAGCAGCGTTTTGGTAAGCGCTATCCCGCGCCGCCCATGCTGGATACAAATATGAAGTCTAATACGGCGGATTATATATCTGCTGCAAAAGCTGACGAGAATGGCAAATATGGCAATGGCAAAAAAGTCATCTGGTGCCATGCGGTGTCTTTAGGGGAGACCAATACTGTCGCGCCTTTGCTCGACGCGCTATTAGCAAAAGGCTATCAGATATGGTTGACCAATACCACGCAGACAGGGTTTGCGCGTGGTGCCAGTCGTTTTGCTGATGATATTGCTCAAGGTCGTTTGAGTCATAGCTACGTTCCTGTCGACAGTCCTGCGGTGATTGAGAGGTTTTTAGCGCATGTGCAACCGGTTGCGGCATTGTTTGTAGAAACAGAGCTTTGGGCGAATATCTTAACTAAATTGTCCGAGCATCATATCCCGAGTATCTTGGTCAATGGTCGGTTATCTGCTGCTTCTTTTAAAAGTTATCAAAAAATTGGCGCGGTCAGTACCAGTATGATGAAAAACCTGAGCCTCATCATTGCGCAAGACAATGACTCTGCAAAACGCTTTCGGCAATTGGGCGCTCATAGTGCTCAAATCCGCGTGGCAGGCTCGCTGAAATGGGTGATTAATACCGCGAAGCTGAATGATAGTAGTGCTAAAGAAACTGAAATAGAAAATGATGCCGAAGATTTAGGTATAGTAGGTCGTCCGATTTGGGTGGCAGCAAGTACTCATAGCGGTGAAGAAGAGACGGTATTATCATGGCAGCAGCAAATCCTCTCTAACCCTTTATTAGCCGATACCTTGTTAATTATCGTCCCGAGGCATCCTGAACGCTTCGATGAGGTGGCAGGCCTAATCGAAAAGTCTGGTTTGGCAATGGCGCGGCGTAGTGATGCACTGGCTGTTAATCCCGACACTATTGATGGCGACCCTATTAATCCTGATACCATAGACGAGTATATTATTCATCCAAATACCCACGTTTATTTGGCTGATAGTATGGGTGAATTGATGACATGGTATGCGCTGGCGGATGTGGCGTTAGTGGGTGGCTCATTAGTCGATGTTGGGGGGCATAATCCGGTTGAGCCGGCGAGTGTAGGGACACCGGTATTGATGGGTGCTTATACCCAGTCTTGCCAAAGCGTGGTTGATAAGCTCGCTAGCGTCGGGACGTTATATCAACCACATAATGCATTTTATAGCGCTATTGGTACGGATGGGCAGCTATCTCAGCAGCAAAAAATTGACAGTAATCTGCCATCTAGCGATGACGATAGTCTTCTTTATCAGCAGCTGCAGTTTTGGCTCAGTCATCTAGCATTGGCAAAACAGGCAGGGCAAGCGGGTGCAGAAATGACACAGCAGCAGCAAGCGGTATTGAATCGTCAGTTATCAATGATTGAAGATGTGATTCAGCAATACGCAAAACCATCTTTCAATCAAGACGTGAATCAAGAGCTGATATAAGTGACGCTATGAATTGTATATTACTACCAGAGACCAGCTTTCAACATGACACTGCGCACATTTATGACTTGGCGCAAATTGCTCATGTTAATAAAGTATTAAGCGCGAAGGTGGGTGATTCTTTAAAAATTGGGCAATTGGACGGCAAGCTTGGCAGCGCTATCATTGAAGATATCGCGCCCGACCGTATTCAGTTGGGTGATATACAACTGACCATCAATCCGCCACCGAAGCTCAATCTTACGGTGGTACTGGCATTGCCACGACCAAAGGTTTTGCGCCGTCTGATCATGGATATGACCGCGCTTGGCGTCAACGACATCATTCTTATCAATAGCTACCGTACGCAAAAAAGCTATTGGCAAAGCCCGATGTTGGGTCGCCTTGATGAGTTTGTACTAGAAGGGCTGCAACAAGGCGTCGATACGATTGCGCCACGGATTAGTCTGCAAAAACGCTTTAAGCCCTTTGTTGAAGACGAGCTTGCAAGTTTAATAACCAATCGTGCCATTGTCGCTCATCCTTATAGTGCGCTGTCGTTTTCGCAATATGTGCAACAGCTAGGCAGCAATGAACCACCTCATAGGTCAGTTGGTTCATTGCTGCCTAGCATGGTCTTTATCGGTGCAGAAGGCGGCTGGATTGATTATGAGATTGACTTACTTGCCACTCAAGGTTGCGCGGCAGTCAATATAGGTCCGCGTATATTGCGTACGGAAGCAGCGGTTAATGTCATTTTGGGGCAGTGGCTGCTTTAGGGTAGGGCGACTTTAATATCAAGATAAGTCCATAGAAAGTGATAAAAATCCTACTGAAAAGCAGCTATCCAAAGGGTGTTGATAAGCGATGATTTTGCATCATTGTTGTCATAAATAAATGTATTGATAATTAATCTCATTTCGATTAGTATATTGTGTCTCAGACATTAATGTCATATTAATCGCGCTATACAATCATTTTTTAGTGATGTTAATGTCCTTTTATCTTACTTATCCGTAGCACCATTATGGGGAAAGCCATGTCATTAACTGCTATTAGTGCAAATCTATCTTCTACTAAGCTTACTTTACCTGTTGCTGTATTTGGCATGATGTTGGGGCTCGCTGGCTGTAATAATGCATCGACGCCAACAGAAAACGTGGATGCTGAATCTGCGACAACTGGTACTGAACAATCTAGCACTGAGCAAGAAGTGGCCAAAGATGGCGCGACAGGGGCTGGTGGGCAAACGGTAACCATCTACTCATCACGTAATGAGCAGTTAATTAAACCATTATTAGACCGTTATACTGAGCAAACGGGCGTTAAAATTGAGCTGGTAACCGATAAAACTGGTCCACTGATGGCACGCTTGCAAGCGGAAGGTAAAAATACCCCTGCTGATATGCTGTTAACGGTTGATGCGGGTAACTTATGGCAAGCAGCAGAGCAGGGTTTATTACAACCAGTTGCCTCTAGCGTGTTAGAAAAAAACGTTCCTGCTAAATATCGTGATCCAAAAGGTATGTGGACAGGTCTATCATTGCGTGCCCGTACTATTTTTTATGATCCGAGTAAAGTTGATGCTGCCCAGCTATCAACCTATGCTGATTTGGCCGATCCAAAATGGAAAGGTAAGCTTTGTCTACGCTCATCAAAAGCGGTCTATAACCAATCATTGGTTGCCAGTATGATGGAAAATTTAGGCGAAGAAAAAACAGAACAAGTCATTCGTGGTTGGGTTGATAATTTAGCAACTGATGTCTTTAGTGACGATACCAACATGTTAGAAGCGATTGCCGCTGGTCAGTGTGAAGTAGGTATTGCCAATAGCTACTATTATGGTCGTCTGCTTGATGAAAAGCCAAACTTCCCCGTCAAAATATTTTGGGCAAACCAAGGTACTACAGGAACGCATGTAAACATTTCTGGAGCGGGTGTGATAACAGGCTCAGACAATCCAGATGGCGCGCTGAAGTTGATGGAATGGTTATCCTCTGATGAAGCACAAGGTCTCTATGCCAGCTCTGATAAAGAATATCCTGTGAAAGACGGTGTTGATGAGTCAGAAATGCTTAGATCTTGGGGCCCATTCAAACAAGATAGCATCAGCGTACAGAAATTTGGTGAGCTACAAACCAAAGCCATTCAAATGATGGATAAAGCTGGTTATAAATAACAGGCTAGAAGTAGCTGAGTGGTTGGTTTTTAGCTATTAGTTGTTAGTAAATGCTCATCTAATAGCGTCATTATGCGTATGACACGGTAACTATTTATGATAACAATGCCAGAAGCGTCTGCTAATCAAGACAATACTGTCAATGAAACTAATAATGACAATAGTAGCCCATCTATTAGTCACGACCACGTCGTCCGCAAACGTATTATCTCGAAATCAGTCTTAGGACTGATTTCGTTGTTTATGCTAGTACCGATTTTAATCGTATTATTATCATGGACGCAGCCGGTCGCTGATATTTGGACCCACATGCGCGAATATGTACTGCCGCAAGTGTTAAAAAATACCGTCATTTTATTGATGATGGTGACGGTGATTTCTGGCGTTGTCGGTACATTGCTTGCTTGGGTGACCAGTATGTACCGCTTCCCTGGACAGCGGTTTTTTACGTGGGCGCTGATGTTGCCCTTAGCCATACCAGCCTATGTATTGGCATTTGTTACCGTTGGTATCGTTGACTTTAGTGGACCGCTGCAAACCGCCTTAAGAGAGTTTGGTTTTGCTACTGCTATCCCATCGGTACGTAACGTCTGGGGCGCAGGTTTGGTATTGTCATTGGCATTTTATCCTTATGTCTATTTGCTGGCACGCCAAGCGTTTTTATCGCAAGGTAGGCGAGCAATTGAAGCAGGGCAGATGCTTGGGTTAAGTCGTCGCAAGGTATTTTTTCGGCTGGCATTACCACAAGCGCTACCGTGGATCATTGGCGGCTTGTTGCTCGCCAGTATGGAAACGCTTGCAGATTTTGGCGCAGTGTCGGTATTTAACGTCGATACTTTTACGACGGCAATTTATAAAGCCTGGTTTGGCTTCTTTAGTTTAACCACCGCCGCGCAGTTGGCCGCGCTATTAATCGGCGTGGTCTTTATCGTTGTCTTGTTTGAGCAGTATTGGCAAGCAAAGCGTGGTAGTACAGTAGCTCAAGGTAGCAGCCAACGTTTCGAAGCCAGTAAGCCTGCTAGGTGGGGCATGGCGTTACTTTGTACATTGGTATTTTTAGTGGCGTTTTTGATTCCTTTTTTGCAGCTGCTCTATTGGACTGCCTTAAATTTCCAGCAAGATTTTGATGCGCGTTATATTGATTTTGTCACTAATAGTCTTATGATTGCGAGCATGACCACCATATTTATCGCTTTTTTGGCGATTATTATTGCGTGGGTTAAGCGTCAATATCCGGATAAATCGACTAAGCTGATGAGTACCTTAGCCAATTTGGGTTATGTGGTGCCGGGTACGGTATTGGCAGTTGGGATATTTATTCCGATTGCGTGGCTTGATAATCAGCTGATAGCTTTTGGTATTACCTCAACGCAATTTTTATCTGGTAGTGTTATTGTGATGCTGCTAGCCTTATCGACGCGCTTTATGACCGTGAGCTTCCAGCCGGTCGATCGTCAGCTACAGCGCTTAACGGTCAATCAAGAAGCGGCTGCTAAATTACTCAGTGATAGCCCATATCAGCGCTGGCGGCAAGTGATGTTGCCTGTATTGAGCCCAGGGGTATTGACTGGGTTATTAATGGGCTTTGTCGAAGTCATGAAAGAGATGCCGATTACTTTAATGACGCGGCGGCAAGGCTGGGATACGTTGGCGGTACGGGTGTTTGAGATGACCAGTGAAGGCATGTGGGGACGCGCCGCATTGCCAAGTCTGTTGATTGTGTTGGTCGGTCTTATTCCTGTTTGGATATTGCTGCGTCAAAGCGATAAGCAAGGTTAAGCGCGTCTCTTATTAAATGCTCATAATTAAATAGCTACATTAAAAAGAACCCCATTAAAAAATAACCATATTAAAAAGAGCCTTATTAAAAACCGCGCTAATGATGGGTTTTATTCACTAATAGCTTACTGGTACTGTCTATGTATACTGACTTGATGAACGATTCAACCAATCCAGCAGCGCCTAAATCTGTCAGGGTTGGCGGCAAGCCAAGACCGGAGTATGTAAAAAAAACACCCGTCACGTTATTAACCAAAGCTCAGATAGCACAGCTTCAAGCTGATAAAAGCTTGCCTCTAAACACCTTACATCAAGGCGTTTCAAATCAAAGTGTTCTAAATCAAGAAACAGCAGAACAAAGCAGCTTTCTAGATAACCATGCTATTAATGCATTTAGTAAGAACACTAGCGCTGATGATGCTTATTTTAGCGTTCAAGATTTAATCGTTGGTTATGATGATACGATAATCGTTAATGGCTTATCGCTTGATTTGCAACAAGGTGAAATCGGTTGCTTTTTAGGCTATAGCGGCTGCGGTAAAACCACCGCATTGAGAGCAATTGCAGGCTTAGAGCAGAGCCGTGGTGGCAAGATTCGCTTAAATAATCAGCGTTTAACGGAGCAGACAGCACGTACTACCTTTGCAGTCGCGCCAGCCAAGCGCGGTATGGGCATGGTGTTTCAGGATTATGCTTTATTTGGACATTTGAGCGTGGCAAAAAACATCGCTTTCGGCCTTAATAAATGGTCGGCTGCTGACAAAAAAGCTCGAGTTAAAGAGATGCTAGAGCTTGTCGAATTATCTGAACACGCGGATAAGCGTCCTAGCGAACTATCGGGTGGACAGCAGCAGCGGGTAGCGTTGGCACGCGCATTGGCACCAAAACCCAAACTTTTGCTACTTGATGAACCGTTTTCTAACTTAGATGTGGTGCTACGTGAATCACTGGCGATGAACGTCCGTGATATCCTTAAACGCACCAATACTACTGCTATTTTGGTCACTCATGATCAAAACGAAGCCTTTGCTTTAGCTGATAAAGTCGGGGTGATGGATAAAGGTAAGTTGGTTCAATGGGCGACGCCAAGTGAGTTATATCATGAGCCGGTTAGTCCGTTTGTCGCTGAGTTTGTCGGCGAAGGGGCAATGATAGACGGTATCATCAAAGAAGGTCATGTCGAAACTGCGCTTGGGGATATTTATCGCCGCATGGAAGTCTATGATGAGTCAGGTCAGCCGCAGTATTGCGAGTATGACTATCCGAATGGTACACCGATTAAGGTGCTAGTACGTCCCGATGATATCGTCCATGATGATGAAAGTACGCAGACGGCTTTAGTAGTCGGACGCGTATTTCGTGGGGCAAACTATCTTTATCGCTTGCAGCTTGCCGATGGTCAAACCGTATTATCGTTAGTTGCCAGTCATCATAACCATGAGATTGGCTCGCAAATTGGTATCTTACCTATCCTAGAGCATGTGGTAGTGTTTGATGAAAAAGACATCAATGCCACCACGTGGTCGGAGTATGATCGGTCAGAACGTGTGTAAGACGTCAGATAGTTATCAAATTTAAACTTGGCACTGCCTTTTAAACTTAACGAAGACGTTAAGCGTGACGCGTTGCCAATATATGCAAATAGCGCCCCAACCATTTATATGGCTCGAGTTGTGAGTAGCGCAGCTCCATGCGTATCACCGCATCAGGGTCGTTATGACCGCCACGTTTGAGCGGTGAATAATCATGAAATACGCGCAAGCCACTCGCAAGTATCGTTTGATACTCATGCGCCTTTAGCCAAGATTCAACCTCTTCTTTAGCGACTGGATGATTGGGTGTGAGGCTTTTTTTATTGTCCGCTTTATACTCGGTGTTATCCAATAAATTAAAGTTACCCATGATTAGGTTGCGATAATCGAAACTCGCCGGATTATAAAAGCACAGCGAGAGCGCACCATTTTCAGTCAAATGCTTATCGAAAAAATCCATCACAGCTGCCGGTTCTGCCAACCATTCAAGCAGCGCATGACACATAATCAAATCAAACTTCTCTGTGTTACCCGCTAGCTTCTCTTCAAGCTCTTGATAGGGGCATACATGCCAGGTGATATCCAGTTTTTCATTGTTTTGATTGCTTTCACCGCTTTGTACGACGCTCGCTTGGGCTTTCTCTAACATATTGGCTGAGATATCATTGATAACCAGCGTATGCCCTTGAAGGGCAAGCTCAATCGCAATCTGCGCCAGCCCTGCGCCCACATCTAGGATACGTAACGGTCGCCCAAGCGTTTGGCTCATGTTTGCACAATATTCAAAAATATCACGGCGCAATACTGCTAAACGAATGTCACCCTTTAAGCCGCCGTAAACCTTTTTTTCAAAGTGATCCGCAATCTCATCAAAGCTGCGATCTGTGCGCGTATCAGATTGTTCAACTAATGGTGTGATGGTTTGATTGCTTGGCTGGCTAGTTGCTTGACTAATGGATGGACTGCTTGCTTGGCTGATTTCCTGATTCATAACGGGCTCTGTTTTATCTAAAGTATTCGAAAGGGTTTTTCATAACTTTTTATTGGATTTTAATAGGGTTTTAGCGTATAAATAGTAGCGTTGAAGCAATAATTTTCATTAAGCAATCTTACTTAAAATTCTATATTAAGGCTGTTTTTATTAAGGCTATCGTTAAAAGAATGTCTATTAAAATATCTTAACTAAGCTGCACCTACCAATTGCCAAGGATTCTAGGCAATTTTTTGCATTATCACTGCTAAGGATAGCAATCATGGTCTTACCCAATTCCTCCATTATAAACAAACCCATCATGACGCGCGGCCTCTTATCGCTAGCCATTGCCAGTAGCTTATTGCTTGTTGGTTGTAATGATGATGACAATGAGCGTTTCGTTGAATCACCTTCGTCCTCTGCCAGCGCTAAGTTTGTAAAAACCTTTACGGCAAATGATATCAATAGTGGTCTTGGTCTGGGAAGTACGGCAACACCTGCAGCTAAGTGCGGCGTTACGATAGAAAAAGTCAGCTATGATACCAAAGGTGCCGCCGATGAAGATACCAATGCTACGGCTGCTTTGATGCTACCTACTGGCGACGCTGCTGAATGCAAAGGTGATCGCCCAGTATTATTGTATGCGCATGGTACAACCACTGATAAAGGCTATGACTTTTCCCAAGTAGGTAACACTAAAAATCCTGCGGTAGGGGAAGCCAACTTAATTGCCGCAAACTTTGCCGCTCAAGGCTATATCGTCGTCGCCCCTAATTATGCAGGCTACGATGAATCGAAGCTTGACTACCATCCTTATTTGGTTGCCCAGCAGCAGTCGACCGACATGGTTGATGCGCTAGATAGCGCGCGTAGTATTATCGAACGCAAAAAACGCGCCAATGATGCCAATTACAGCAAAATTGATGATTCAGGGAAGCTGTTTATCGCTGGTTACTCGCAAGGTGGCTATGTCACTATGGCAACCGCAAGATTGCTAGAAGCGCAAAAGAAAGCAGTGACGGCGATTGCACCATCATCGGGCCCTTATGCGTTGGCCGCCTTTGGTGATGAAATCTTTACAGGCAATGTCAATATTGGGGCGTCGCGCTTTGCACCATTACTTGGTATTGGCTTACAGGCAAAATACGGCAATATTTATACCAAGAAATCAGATATTTTCTTAGATAAGTATGCGGACGCGCAGTTGCCTAGTAATACCCCATTTGGTGAGTTAGTTCAAGCAGGAAAACTGCCTAACAATGCTTTATTCCAAAAGAATCCTAGCGATCCAAGGCTGGCAGATTTATCACAAGGTAAGCTGTTTTCTATTTTAGGTGGCTACGATGAGACGGATTATCTGATTAAAACGGATTTCCGAGCTGCTTACGTGGCTGATGCGCAAAAAAATCCTGATGGTTTAACGTTAGCCAATGGTAATAATTTACCGGCTGGCAATCCGCAAAACAACTTGCGTAAAGCATTAAAAGATAATGACTTACGTGGTTATGTGCCTACTATGCCAACGTTTATTTGTGGTGGCAACCAAGATCCGACTGTGTATTTCGATACCAATACCGGCTCGATGGTAAACCTGCTACAGGCAGAAGTGGCTAAAAATTCTGCTAAGAAACTTAATGTTACGGTTTTAGATGTGGATGCAGATAATAAAGCAGAGCGCCCAGATAAGCAGGACTTTATCATGATTGGGCAGGCGTCAATGAATAAATGGGATGCGGTTGCTGTTAAAAATAGCGTACAAACCAATTTTAGTAATAGTGTTAAGAAGATTAAGGATGATGCAGCCCCACAGGGCGGTGTAGCGTCGCTATTGGCGTTTTATACCAATTATCATGGCGGTTTGGTCAGTCCAGCCTGTACTGAGGCAACCCGCGAATTCTTTAATCAGGAATTTAAACCTGTTTAAAATGCTTTCTAACTAAGCATATAAGTAGTTTTAATCTCACTCGCAAAAAGAACTGTATCCCTCGGATGCGGTTTTTTTATGAAACAGCCTTTAAAAACGGTAAAGAAAACACTCTGTCATTAAAGTCGTTTTGGTATATCTTACCAGATTCAGAAATCAGCGCTAATAAGCTGTTTTGCTTGATTTTAATAGCATCTAGAACCCCCTAAATTGACAAAAATGTGCTAAAATAGCTTCTTTTATTAAACATTACTTTTAACAAAAACCGTATCGCCATTTTCCTATGGTTTTGATCGTTTGATGGTGCTTTTTAGAGTAGATATAGCAATCATAGTTGCGCGTTTGTGCAGCTATATTTTTGCATAAGCTGAAGCACTTTTAAGGCGCGCAATCCTTAGAGAAAGTATGTGAGTGAAGGAGTGTATATGAGCGACTCGATCAGTCCTATTGCCATCGTGGATGAATTAAAGCAGTCCTATTTGGATTATGCGATGAGCGTGATCGTCTCGCGCGCGCTGCCTGATGTGCGTGATGGGTTCAAACCGGTACACCGCCGCGTGATGTACGCGATGCATGTGCTGTCTAATGACTATAATAAAGCCTATAAGAAGTCGGCACGTGTGGTCGGTGATGTCATCGGTAAATATCACCCGCATGGCGATAGTGCGGTCTATGATGCGATTGTACGTATGGCGCAGGACTTTAGTCTGCGTTACCCTATGGTCGATGGTCAAGGTAACTTTGGTTCGATTGATGATGATCCACCGGCAGCGATGCGTTATACCGAAGTCCGTATGACCAAGCTGACTCACCAAATGCTTGCTGACTTGGACAAAGACACCGTCGACTGGGAAGACAACTACGATGGCTCTGAGCGTATGCCAAGCGTGTTGCCTGCGCGTATTCCAAACTTATTGGTCAACGGTGCAACCGGTATTGCGGTTGGTATGGCGACCAATATGGCGCCGCACAATCTAACTGAGGTGATTAATGCGTGTTTGGCTTATGCTGAAAATCCGCAAATATCTGCAGAAGAGTTGATGTCGCATATTTCAGGTCCTGACTTTCCAACGGGCGGTATTATTTACGGTCGCGCAGGTATTTTAGATGCTTATCGCACCGGTAAAGGTCGCCTGCATGTACGTGGTCGTTATATTATTGAACCGATGAGCGAGACGGGTGTGAACCGTGACCGTGAACGTATTGTCTTTACCGAAGTGCCTTATCAAACCAATAAAGCTAAGTTGATTGAGCGTATCGCTGAACTGGTACGTGACAAAAAAATCGAAGGTATTACCGAAATTCGTGATGAGTCTGATAAAGACGGCATGCGTATCGCTATTGATTTGCGTCGCGGTGAGACGGCAGAAGTGATCGTTAATAACTTGTTCCTGCAAACGCCTCTCGAATCTAGCTTTAGTATCAATATGGTGGCACTCGATAACGGTCAGCCAAAACTATTGACTTTACGCCAGCTGATTGCGGCATTTGTACGCCATCGTCAAGAAGTCGTGACGCGCCGTACGATTTATGAGCTCAATAAAGCCCGTGTTCGTGGTCATCTGCTCGAAGGTTTGGCCGTGGCACTGGCCAATATTGACGATATTATTGTGACGATTAAAGCGTCTGCTAACCGCGGCTTGGCACGTGAAAGCTTATTAAATAACACTTGGGGTTCAGGTAGCGTCGTCGCGATGCTAACTGCTGCAGGTAGCCAGTCGGTACGTCCAGATTTTATCGAAGGCGAAGATCCCAAAGCGCCGTTTGGCTTAATTGATGGTTCAGTTGAAGGTGAGCAACGTTATCGCTTATCGCTTGAGCAGGTCAATGCCATTTTAGACATGCAGTTGCATCGCCTAACCGGTCTTGAGCAAGATAAATTGACCGAAGAATATCAAGATTTACTGCGTGAAATTGCCCATTTAGAATCGATTCTTGGTGATTTTGATAAGCTGATGACGATTATCTCAAACGAGATGATTGAGATTCGTGAAAACTTCGGTGATGAGCGCCGTACGGATATCATTGATTCACGCATGGACTTCAACCGTGAAGACCTTATCCCAGAGCAGACTGTAGTAATGACAGTTTCTCGTACGGGTTATGCAAAAACTCAACCAATTGATGATTATGTCGCGCAAAAACGTGGTGGTAAAGGCAAATCTGCGACCGCGATGAAAGAAGATGATGTGATTGATCATTTAGTTGTGACATCTACGCATGCCACCGTATTATGCTTCACCGATAGCGGCCGTGTCTTTAGCTTACGTGGTTTTGAAGTACCGATTGCCAGTCGCGGTGCCCGTGGTCGTCCATTAGTGAATTTAATTGGTTTAAATCCTGATGAAACGGTTACTACGATACTGCCTATTCCAAAAATAGTAGAAGAGCTGTCGGTGAAAGGTGAGGCATCATCAACAAGCACTTTAGTAGATGGTGATGATGAGTTATTAGACGATAGCACGCAAGCAGAGCCGCCTTTTGTATTCTTTGCAACCGCCAATGGTACCGTGAAGCGTGTCGAGCTGAAACAGTTTGCTAATATTCGCTCGAACGGCTTGATTGCGGTTGGTTTAGAGGAAGGTGATAAATTGGTGAGCGCTCGTATCACCAACGGTAGCCAAGAAGTGATGCTATTTGCTTCAAGTGGTAAAGCCATTCGTTTTGATGAAAATGATGCGCGTGCCATGGGTCGTACGGCTAAAGGCGTTCGTGGTATGCGTCTGGCGGCTGATGAATTTATTAAGTCATTGGTGGTTATCGAAGATGATGTCCGCGAAATCCTCATTGCTTGTGAAAATGGCTTTGGTAAACGTACCTTTATCGATGAGTTTAATACCCAAAATCGTGGTGGTGGCGGTGTGATTGCTATTAAGACCAGTGAGCGTAATGGCGCGTTAGTTCGTGCGACCAAGGTAGATCCTGAAGATGACATCATCTTAATCTCAGACAAAGGCACCTTAGTACGTACGCCAGTTCAGCACGTTGCCAGCTCAGGTCGTAACACCCAAGGTGTGACGCTGATTCGTCTTTCAAAAGATGAGAAGCTAGTCGCTATGGCGCGTGTTGAACATGAAGAAAGCGACGATGAGCTAGTCGATGCTATGAGAGAAGATGGAACGTTTGCAGTAGACGGTCAAGAGCAAATTGATATTGATGCCGAAACTGGCAATACAGCGACGACCGATATCAATGACGTTATTGATGGTGCAAACGACGACTTAGTAGACAACGAAACATCGAATGATGAAAACACAGACGATGAAGAATAAATATCTCAGTTGTTAGCTTTTTAGTTTAGTTAGCAATACTGCTCTAGAAAAAGCCTCTGACGATATCGTTGGAGGCTTTTTTCTGAGTGCTGTTTATTTTTAAAGTTTGTTTTTTAGCTTTTAATCTATATCTCTTAGCTTTTATCTTCTAACCTTTATAAACTGGTTATAAATTATAAAAAATACTCATTAAGCGCTATTTTTAAGGCCGTTGTTATGCTTACGACCAATCAAACTTTTCAGGGAACCTTAGCAGCCGTATCATCCAGTTTTTTATTTTCATTGATGTTTTTGTTTGGGCTATTTATGTTGCCCTTAACGGGTACACAAGTGGCGTCATGGCGGGTGCTGATGATGCTGTTGAGTTTGCTTATATTGGTAAGTTTCACTAAGCAATGGCAACATGTTTTTGATTACCTGAAAACTTTAAAAACCCTGAAAGAATGGCTGATATTTATATTACCTACGCCGATATTGGGTGGGCAGATTTGGCTATTTATGTGGGGTCCTGTCAATGGTTTCGGGCTTGATGTCACCTTGGGCTACTTTTTATTGCCGCTGGTGATGATAATACTGGGGCGCTTTTTTTATCGTGAGCATATGAGCGCGCTACAGTGGACCGCAGCATTATTCGCAGCATTGGGAATTGGCTATGATATCTTTCAATATGGAACGGTATCATGGGTGACATTATTTGTATGCTTGGGTTATCCGCCTTATTATCTACTGCGGCGTAAGCTTGCCGTACCGCCGATTACCGGTTTGCTTTCAGATTTGACCTTGCTGACGCCGGTGGTGCTCATCATGCTGTATAGCAGCGGCGGCTTTAGCGTGGCGGCACAAAACATAAAGTTTTGGTATTTATTGCCGCTGCTCGGTGCTTTTAGTGCGCTTGCCATGTCGCTGACCATGGTTGCCAGTAGTAAGCTGCCAGTGTCATTATTTGGCGCACTCAGCTATGTAGAACCCATGCTGTTGTTTGTTTTGTCCATCACGGTTTTAAACCAAAGCCTCGATGAAGGCGGCTCGCTATTTATGTATGGCATGATTACTCTGGCGTTATTTATTATGATTGCTGATAGTGTCAAAGGCTATCTCATTCGCCGTCGTGATAATCGTTTACATGGCTACCGAGAGCCACAAGTAGGCGGTTTTCCTCCGCGCCGCCGTCTTATTAATCACCGCATAGAAGGCGTTTTAACCGCGCATCGCTTCCGTAAGATTCGTCGTTATCAAAAAAAGATGGATAGAGTACAGCGCAAAATAGAACAGTTAGATGGCAAATAAGCCGAGCTATTGATGCAGATTGAATAAACCAGGTATAGAAATGAATAAATGGGTTAAGTCAATGTATTGCTTATCTATTCTGACTTTGACATAATGTAAACCTTGAGATAAATACCCTATATATACCGCCTTTATCTCAGCATGATACGATTAAGTTATCAACAAAAGATTTTATAGACAGAAGGCCTCTGACGTTCGCGTCTGAGGCTTTTGTTTTTTTTCAAAATTGCCAAGGATGTGCGCTTATCTTCAAAGGCTGTTGTTATGTTTCCCACCAATCAGACATCTCAGGGCACCATCGTTGCAGTGGCAGCAAATTTTCTCTATGCATTGCTATTTTTATTTGGTCTATTGATGCAGCCATTATCGGGGACGCAAGTTGCTTCTTGGCGTGTGCTGATGATGCTATTGAGCTTGGTGCTACTGGTCAGTGTCCTTAAGCAATGGCAGCATATTTTTGATTACCTCAAAACCTTAAAGACGGCAAAAGAGTGGTTTTTATTTATCATACCCACACCGATTCTGGGCGCGCAAATCTGGATATTTATGTGGGCGCCGGTCAATGATTTGGGTCTAGAGGTGACATTAGGGTATTTCTTATACCCAATGATTATGATTATCGTGGGGCGCTTTTTTTACAATGAAGACATGACGCTGCTACAGTGGGTGGCTACTATCTGTGCTGCGCTCGGTATTGCTTATGATATCTGGCAGTATGGCGCTATTTCTTGGGCGACTTTATTTGTCTGTTTGGGTTATCCGCCTTATTATCTCCTGCGTCGCAAGCTTGCTGTGCCGCCAATTACAGGGCTTATTTCGGATTTGGTTTTATTAACGCCGGTGGTTATCATTGTCTTGTATATGAGCGGTGGTTTTGAGCTGGCGATATCTACCGACAAATTCTGGTATCTGTTGCCGCTACTGGGTATCATCAGTACAGCGGCGATGGCACTGACTATGGTCGCAAGCCAAAAGCTGCCCGTCTCGCTATTTGGCACTTTATGCTACCTTGAGCCGATATTCCTATTTATATTTTCCATCACCATTTTGCATCAAAGTATCGATGAGGGCGGCTCATTATTTATGTACGGCATGATTGTTATTGCGCTGCTGATTATGATTGCCGATAGTGCGCTTGGTTATGTGACTCGTAAGCGTGACGACCGTTTGCATGGGTACAATGAGCCACAGGTGGGCAGTTTCCCGCCACGTCGCCGTCTAAAAAATCACCGTATCAAAGGCGTGTTGACCGCGCATCGTTTTCGTAAGATTAGAAAGTATCAGCAAAGAATCGACAAGATGACGCGCAAAATTGAAGCGTTACATACCAAATAATACTTGCTGGTTAAGTAAGTTGAGTTTGACTTGGTTAGCATGATTTTTCGCTATTTCTCTACATAGTTTCTGTGTTAAAGGGGCGTCAATTGCGTTATTATCGACAGCAGTGCTGCCACGCTTAATAAATTTTATTAATACAATGCGTAGCACCAACTATAAATATTATTACTTATTCACACGATAACTTAATAATTTTAATAACTAGGATGGTTTATGTTACACCTTCATCATTTAGCAAACTCACGCTCGTTTCGTATTATTTGGCTATTAGAAGAACTTGGCGTCGACTATCACCTGACGTGCTATGAGCGCAATAAAGCTTACCGCGCACCTGACAGCTTAAAAAAAATACATCCGCTCGGTCATGCGCCCATGTTAGAGGTAAACGACCGTGTGCTCATCGAGTCAGGATTTATCATCGAGTATTTGATTAAGCATTACGACACTGAGAAGCAATTCAAGCCTGCGGATGATAATGAAACAGCGTGGGAAGCTTATACGTTTTGGCTTCATTTCGCTGAAGCATCAGTGATGCCGCTATTGGTCATGCGTTTGGTATTTACCAAAGTGGTTGATCAGTCACCCATGCTCATCAAGCCTGTCAGTAAAAGCATTCGCAATCAAGTCGAAAAAAGCATGATAAGCAAAAGTTTAGATACCATATTGGCTATGATGGAGAAGCATTTGCAAGACAATCATTGGTTTGCCGGGGCTGAATTTAGTGCCGCTGATATTCAAATGCATCTTGCGGTAGTCGGTGCCAATGCTGGTGCCGGTTTAGATAGCAGTAAATATGCCAATATCTTAAACTGGCTTAAACGCTGTGAAGAGCGTGATGCCTTTAAGCGTGCAGAAGAAAAGGGCGGTCGTTTGAAGTTCTAAACGCGGCACATTTAATTATTAATAAATTATTAATTTGATATGACAATAAAAGGTTTTGTTTATTCATAGACAAAACCTTTTTTAGGATAAAAAATGACAGACTTGGATAAATCAAATAACAAAAATACCGATACCGATATTGTTGCTCAACAAGCGCTGAATACTGCCAACGGTCATGTGCCTAGTCAGCAAGTATCGATCAAAGCATGGTCACAAAAATTGCTCGTAGTGATTCTATGCATCGCCAGCTTTTATGGCGGCTGGAAATCTTATGAGTCCAATATGGTCAATGAATGCACTGCCAATGGCGGGAAAATGATTGAAGGTCAAAGGACCATGATATGTCAGTCGTTATAGAGCATAAGTATTTAGATAGAAGAGCTCGTCCATGTTAAAACTAACCTTTTTGGGCACCTCAGCAGGCGTGCCAACTAAGCAGCGTAACGTCACGGCATTGGCAGTTGAATGCCTCAATCCTTATAGCTCAGGGACAAATCAACAGCAAAACAAAAAGTCGCGTCCTTGGGTTTTGATTGATTGCGGTGAAGGCACTCAGCAGCAGCTATTACATACCAAGTTATCTTTGCATCAACTGACTGCCATTTGTATTACTCATGTGCATGGCGACCATTGTTATGGTTTGCCAGGGCTGCTGGCGAGTGCGGCAATGTCAGGACGTACCGCACCGCTGATGCTTCTTGCCCCAAAAGCAATTGAGGCGCTACTTGAGGCGATTACCTTAACGACAGAACTATACTTTCCGTTTGCCATTAACTTTATGGCGATAGAAGATTTGCTGCCTGAGCCAGATAGTAAAAATAAAGGCCAGGTAACGATCGGTTTAGACAATCAACATCAGCTTGTCATAGATATTCATCCCTTATCTCATCGCGTCGCTTCTTATGGCTTTGGTCTCACGCAGGCTATCAGCCGTCGCACCCTTAATACAAACAAACTGACAGTCGATGGCATCCCAGCAAGCGCACTGTGGGGCAAACTGCAACAGGGCAACGATGTTATGACCGAAGACGGTCGCAAGCTTCGTTCAGTGGATTATGTCGATAATGAGAGTCAGTGTACAAAGGTAGTAGTTGCTGGAGATAACGATACGCCAGAGTGTCTTAGCGCTGCGGTAGTCGATGCCGATTTACTGGTGCATGAAGCCACTTATACCAATGACGTGTTAAATAAGATTCAGGCAAAAAAACCAGACTTTGACCCGATGCATAGTAGCGCGCAATTGGTAGGCAGATTTGCACAGAGTATCGGGCTAAAAAACTTGATTTTAACCCATTTTAGTGCCCGTTATCAGGGCTTTGATGACCGAAATAGCAGTACGCCAAATATGGGGCATATTCGATTAGATGCCGACAGTGTTTATCAAGGCAATTTATGGTTGGCAGCAGATTTTGACCAATATATGGTAAATGGTGCAGCGGAATTAGCAGATGGAAAAGAGAATAGCCGCGTGCAGTATCTAGGCGCTGCACGCGATGAAAGAAAATAACTTCAATTAAGTTTTATGATTGACTGTCTTCAGCTGCCAAGCGTGTCTGTCCTATCCAATAGCGGCTGAACTGATATGCTACTCGCCCCGAACGTCCACCGCGCTCTGATGCCCAACGTAATGCAGCTGCTCTGATATAATCAGGTAGTGTATTATTTGTTGTTTCAATATCAGCTTCTTTCATATCATTTACTTCACCGTCACTGACTTTGACATCATTCGCATTATCTAGAGTTTGTTTGGCCGAAAGTGATAAATAATGGCGCACGATGTGTAAATAAGTATTTTGATCCATTGGATGAAATGACAACCATAACCCAAAGCGATCAGATAGCGATACCGTCTCATCAATGGTTTCGTAAGGGTTAACCTCATCGGTTTGACCATTATAAATATTGACGTTATCTTTCATCAGCTGTGGCAAGAGGTGGCGGCGGTTACTGGTGGCATAGACCAATAACTTGTCTTGCTCTGAGTCTATCGAGCCGTCCAGCACGCTTTTTAACGTTCGATAACTCTCGTCTTGACCGTTAAATGCCAAATCATCGCAGTACACCACATAGTGACAACCACAATCCGCTGGCAAAGCATTAATGGCGGCGCGAATCTTATCAAGTACCCGCAGGTCATCACGGGCAATTTCAATAATACGCAGCCCTTCGTTATGGTAGGCTTGTAGCAATGCTCTAATCAGCGACGATTTACCGGCGCCGCGTGTCCCTGTCATCAGCACGTGATTGGCAGGATGGCCTTTTAGGAATTGTCGCGTGTTTTGTACCAGTTTTGACTTTTGCGTATCGATACCATGCAAGTCATCTAAACTTAAAAACAGATTGACCGCTAACGGCTCTAAATATCCAGTCTGCCCACCGACCCAGCGGTAGGCAAGCTGCGCAGGATCAATGTTGATAGTTGGCGTGACTTGCTCTTGCAGGTACTGTCCGAGCAAATCTAATAAATGGTCGGGCAGGGCATAACTCATAACGGGCTTGGGTAATTGAGACATAATACTTGGTTACTCATAAAGAATTAAGATGACATTTGGTATATTAGATACATAGAGGTATCACTTTATCATGAGAAATAGTGCCAGCATTCCCTCTACAATACAAGCAGGTGCAAAACAAGCCTTACAAAGGCACGCACAGCAAATACTGCCAGCATTGACGGCTCTATTCTCAGACTTGAATTATAGTGAGATAGCGCATCAGCGTATCAGCCAGCAAAGTAATAGTGGCGAGGTATTTTACCAAGGTTTAACGTGCGCCCAGCATCCACAGTTTGCGACTGTGATGATTAAATGGCAGTTAAGTATTGATGCCAATCAAAACTCGGCTGATTTAATCCATGAAGCTGGCATTTTAAGATCGATAAATAGTTTATCGAACAATCAGAATGGTGTTGCCGCTATCGCACCACCAATACTCGCCTATGACAACCTAAGGGTGCAGATCTTAGCGCAGTCTTTGCCACTGACAATACTTGTTATGCCTTATTATCCAAATGGGAACTTGGCAACTCAGCTTAATTCTCGAAACCACCTATCATTAACCGCTCAAAAAAAGCATCGTTTCATCGTGCAAGCTACCCATCTCGTAGCCAACCTACATAACGCTGGCTGGCTACATAATGATATTAAGCCCAGTAACATTTTGCTAGATGGTTCCATGCAAAATCATGCGGATAATAGCCGTATTACGTCTGATGTATTGTTGACTGATTTTGCCCTAGCAGAAGGTCTTAATGCACCAATCTTGGCAAGCCCTGCGGGTACACCAGCGTATCTCGCACCTGAGCGCTGGCAAGGGTACGCTGCAACACTACAGTGCGATATCTACGCATTTGGGATAATGGTTTATGAGATATTAACGGGCATGCGACCATTTAATATTGCCAATCAACGTAGCGAGCCGTTAAAAGAATGGGCAATTCAGCATTGCCAACAGCCTGTTCCGACCTTGTCATTAGAGTATAGTCGCTATCAAGACATAATTGATAAAGCATTGACAAAGCGCGTAGAGAAAAGGTATCAGAGTATGGATGAGATACTTTTGGATTTAGAAAGTATGGGAAAGTAATTGAGCTAAAAAACTGACGTTAAAAACATAAATCAGCCGAACGTTAAATGCAAAAAAATAGACGAAAAAAAACCTGCTAAAAAGCAGGTTTTAATATTTGGTCTAAGATGTACTATCCGAAAATGGTGGGGCTGGAGAGACTCGAACTCTCACACCTTGCGGCGCCAGAACCTAAATCTGGTGCGTCTACCAATTCCGCCACAGCCCCATTTTCGTTACTCTATCATCAAAAGCAGTTAAATTCAAATGCTATCAAGATAGTTAACTGATTCGGTAGTGCGTCTCAGTGGTTGGCTATTATATAGAGTTTGAATGGTTTGGCAAGCCCTATTTGTGATTATTTTTAATTATTTGGCAATTAATTTTAATGATTTCTATAAATTATTGATATTACTAATATTTTAATTCGGCAGTTTGTGGTTTTAATTCCAATTATTTGGCGTTTCTGATGCGGTAATCCCTAATTGCTGCAATTTACGCGTCAAAGTATTGCGTCCCCAACCAAGTAAGTTAGCGGCTGCTATCTTTTTGCCACCACTATGGTTTAAAGCAGCCTTAAGCAACACACGTTCAAATTCTGGCGTTGCGGTTTGCAAAATATCTGTTTCACCAGTTTGCAGAGACTGCTCAGCCCATATGGCAAGTGCCTGCTGCCAACTCTGGTTTTCATTAGTTTGGCTGACTTGATTGTTTTGAACGTTTTGCTTGTTTTGATTGGGACTATACACGCCATCACTGTGCTGCTGATTTTGAGTGGTTTCTATTACGGAAAGATTTTGCTGTGGATGCGGTTCTTGAAGCGAGAGCGTATTTTCAAGCATCTCTGGTGGTAAGTCCTCGACCATGACAGTGTCGCCCGTTGCCATCACGGTCAACCAAAGGCAGACATTTTCAAGTTGACGGACATTGCCACGCCACTCAAAAGATTGCATCACCTGTAGCGCCGTGGAGTGCAATTGCTTCTCTGTGCTATTCATCTGTTTAGCGGCGCGCTGCATAAAGTAGGTAGCTAATGCTGGAATGTCTTCAGGTCGCGTTCGTAATGGCGGTAAGGGTAGGCGAATCACATTGAGGCGATAAAATAAATCCTCACGGAATTTGCCTTGTTTGACGAGCGCTTCCAAATTTTGATGGGTGGCGGCAATGATGCGCACATCTACTTTGACCGGTTGTTGTCCGCCCACACGAAAAAACTCACCATTGGCCAGTACGCGCAGCAAACGCGTTTGGGTGCTATAGGGCATGTCACCGATTTCATCTAAGAATAGCGTCCCGCCGTCAGCTTGCTCAAAACGACCTTGCCTAGTCGTCGTTGCGCCAGTAAACGCGCCTTTTTCATGACCGAATAACTCAGATTCAATCAAATCATGTGGAATTGCTGCCATATTAAGAGCAATAAAAGGTTGCTGCGCTCGCGGAGAGTGCTCGTGGAGTGCGCCTGCAACCAACTCTTTACCCGTACCTGATTCACCAGTAATCAGAACGGTAATAGGTGAGTGTGCTAAACGTCCAATAGCGCGAAACACTGTCTGCATGGCTTGTGATTGACCAACAATACCGCTGGGATTGTTATTAGCATTGCTTTTAAATTCAGCGTTATTTTTGGTAGTTTTATTAGGCTTACTGATAGTATCAATCTTGCTAACAGGTTTAATCGGTTGCTTTATCTTATTGCTGTTTTTTGAATAAGCATTGGTTTTTGAGATGGTCTCAGATGGAGTGTCAGTTATTATATCGGTAGCAGGCTCATTTGACTGATTTACTAGCTCCTTATTCGGCTGATAATTAATGGCTTTATAAATCGTGGCGACCGCGTCATCTAAATCAAAGGGCTTGGGCAGATATTCAAATGCCCCAGTTTGATAGCTACTGATCGCAGAAGTAAGATCAGAGTGAGCTGTCATAATGACAATTGGCAGCTTAGGAAAATGCTTATGTACCCAATCACTAAACGATAAACCATCCATCATCGGCATACGAATATCGGTCAATATCACATCTGGTAGTTGGTCGGCTGCTTCGTGCTGTTGCAAAACATCGTTAAGGCGTGTCCACGCTGCTTGCGCATGGGTAAAGCTAATAACGTTGAGACCGGCATCCTCAAAAGTATCTGCCAATACCAAACGCAGCGCCGCATCATCATCTATAAGCCATAACGTTGCTGGATTATCATTAGGCGCGTTATTCACGGTGACCCTTGAAATTTGCTCATTGCTCGTAAGGTGTTGAGTATCATTATACTGAGTCATGTGTTTCGCCTAATAAGCAGTGAGAGGAGGGAAGTGGCAGCATTAACTGGCAGCGATTGGCTGCTGAAAAGGTAGGTAAAGGGTAAAGCGGGTCTGACTGTTGTTGTAATTATAACTGGGATTATCGCTTTGTGATGAATTTGAGCTGACGTCAATCATACCATGATGGCGGCTGATGATATCTTGTACGATAGATAAACCAAGACCCGTACCTGCTGCTCGGCTGGTCACCATCGGGAAAAATATTTGACCAATCAGCGCGGCATCTATCCCTGACCCATTATCAGTAATGGTGATTTGCAAGACTTGTTTGTGCTGCTGGCTACCGATGGTATGTTGAAAGGCAACACGCGTTTGAATATGCAGCTTGGGTTGATAGCCATCATCAATGTCAAGATTATTCAGCGGAGTATCTGATGTTAATTGACTGGGTACGGCTGGCATGTTTTGCTGCAGTGTTTGCTCAAACTCAGTCATCGATTCACAAGCATTATTAATGAGGTTTAAAAAAACTTGGATTAATTGATCTTTATCAGCGCATAACTCAGGCAATGACAAATCATAATCACGCTGTAGCACTACTTCTGGATATTGATTAACTATTAAGGCTAGAACATGCTCTAGCGGCTCATGAATATTTAGCATTTGCCAGTTTGGTAACTGACTTGAGCCAAGCAGTTGTCCAATCAACTGGGTCAAACGATCGGTCTCTGAAATAATGATATCGGTATAATTTCGGAGCTTTGCCGCGTTTTTTTGCAGGTTGTTATTATGGTTTAAATCAGCACTTTCATTGCTAATAGTGTTGATAGCCTCTCCGTCAAAAAAAGAGGTGTTACTAAGTTTAATAAATTGCCGCTGTAATAATTGCGCGGCACCGCGAATACCAGCCAATGGATTTTTTATCTCATGGGCGACCGAACGCAGCATATGACGGGCAACGCTGTATTGTTGCTGCTGTCGTTGCTCCTCCGAGATACGACTTTGGCGATCTTTACCCCACATCTCAATAATGAAATAAGGCTGCTGCTCGTAGACGACAGGCGTTACGCTATAATCTACTAATAGCGTTAGTCCGCCATTTAGCTGGGTGTGTATGAGGTGGTCATGATCGATAAAGGGTTGTTGATATTGCTTTGCCTGCGTAAAGCGCTCCGTTAGCGGGCAGGTTTGCTTATCGGTATTTTCATCAAAACCGTTATCGACAGCATTACTATCTAAATCGCCATTATCGGCATTGTTATCATTAGGGTTGGCGCTATCTGTTGATTTCAATTCTTCAGGTGCCAGCAGTGTCAATATGGATTGATTAAGTAAGCGTCCACTGCTGATAGCTAATATTTGTTCCGCTTGGGCATTTAGCCAAGTGATAGACAGCTCGTCATTGATCCATAAGATAGCCGTGAATAAATGCTGTGATATAAATACCAAATCTGGCGTCGGTTTTGCTGTAATCAAATCAGCTGTCATGAGTGCTGCCTAGAGTAAAGAGGTGCGCAAGATAATATTTAACCATAAATCAACACTATAGAGCGGCAAAACTGGCGGTTTTTGCAAAAAAAACGTACAATGCGCACAGCCATTTTTCTCTAGCAAGGTCAGCCATGCCCAAAATTTCTACCGAGTCGGTTAATACGACTGTTACCACCTCACAGACAGCTTCTACTGCCCCAAAAGACACTGCCACCATCTTTAATCCTGCTAAGTCGACAGCAACACCCGCGCAAAGCTCGACCGACAGTGTTCAGCCTTACCACCATAAAGCTAACCACAATCAAAATCGCAGCATTGAGCAAAGTAGCCATTTAAATTCAGCTTCTTCATCTGCGCCAGTGAACGCAGCACCGAAGATTGGTTTTGTGTCGCTCGGTTGCCCAAAGGCACTAGTGGATAGTGAACGCATCATCACAGAGCTTAGCCGTGATGGCTATCAAGTTGCGAGCGACTACGAAGGCGCTGACTTAGTGGTGGTCAATACTTGCGGCTTTATCGAGTCAGCGGTACAAGAGTCGCTTGACGCCATCGGTGAGGCTATCAGCAAAAACGGTAAAGTTATCGTTACAGGTTGCTTAGGTAAAGAAGCGGAAAAAATTCGTGCCATGCACCCAGCCGTGCTAGCCGTGACGGGTGCGCATGCTTATGATGAAGTGATTACGGCAGTAGCGCAGCATGTGCCTAGACCAAACCGCAGTCAGGATGCTAATTATGATCCAAAAATAGATTTGATTAATGAGGCGGGTATCAAATTGACCCCAAGCCATTATGCTTACCTCAAAATATCGGAAGGTTGTAACCATCGCTGTACTTTCTGCATTATTCCAAGCCTACGCGGTGATTTGGTCTCACGTCCGATTGATAGTGTGATGAATGAAGCGATGGCGCTTAAAAATGCTGGCGTGAAAGAGTTGCTTATTATCTCGCAGGATACCTCTGCTTATGGGTTAGATTTGAAGTATAAGACCAGCTTTTGGAATGGTATGCCGCTAAAGTCGAAATTTTATGACTTATGCCAAGCGTTAAATGATTTGGGTATTTGGGTGCGTTTGCACTATGTTTATCCGTATCCTCACGTGGACAAAGTCGTTGAATTGATGGGTGAGAAGAAGCTATTGCCTTATCTCGATATTCCCTTCCAACATGCTAGCCCGCGTATCCTAAAAGCCATGAAACGTCCAGCACATAGCGAAAACACCTTGGCACGTATCAAAGCGTGGCGTGAGATTTGCCCTGATATCGTCATTCGCTCAACCTTCGTTGTTGGCTTCCCCGGTGAGACAGAAGAAGATTTCCAATGCCTACTTGATTGGTTGGTCGAAGCTCGCCTTGATCGCGTTGGTGCATTTACTTATTCAGAAGTCGAAGGTGCGGTCGCCAATGACTTGCCAAATCATGTACCTGAAGATATTAAGCAAGAACGCTATGAGCGTTTGATGACGCTACAACAGGACATCTCAGCACAAAAACTACAAGAAAAAGTTGGTAAAACCTTGATAGTTTTGGTCGATGAGATTGATAGTGAAGAAGGGATTGCGATTTGTCGTAGCTATGCGGATGCACCAGAAATTGATGGTCATGTGTATGTTGATGAGATTACCCCTCAAGTCAAAGTTGGACAGTTCTTGACAGTCACTATCGATGACGCCAGTGAGTATGATTTGTTTGCCAGTTATAAAGGCTAAGCAGTCACTACAATAGGCGCGTGAAAATTGCCCAATCGTGGGCAGTTTTTGCTACAATTAGCGCAATTTAGCCTTTTTACACGTTTGTCATCAGTGGTAGTGCTTTTATGGCATTTCGAGTCAGTTCAAAGGCGAACTCTATTTGTGTTTTACCGCTCATTTTACTTATAATTTAATGCTAACAAGGTGCCCTCATGTCTGACAAAAACCCGCGTTACTCTCGTATCTTGCTGAAACTCTCTGGCGAAGCCTTAGCTGGTGGCAAGGAGATGGGAATTGATACCGAAGTGCTCGATAAGATGAGCTTGTCTATCGCCCACTTGCGTGGACTTGGGGTGCAAGTCGGTATCGTCGTTGGCGGTGGTAACTTATATCGCGGTGCGCAGCTACAAAAAGAAGGCTTGGTCGGTCGGGTTACTGGTGACCAGATGGGTATGCTAGCCACTGTGATGAATGGTCTGGCCATGCGTGATGCCCTTGAGCGCCGCAACATCAAAACCCGTTTGATGTCAGCCTTGCCAATCGGTGAAGTCACTGAAAGCTATAGCAGTCGTAATGCCATCCGTTATTTAAAAAACGGCGAAGTTTGTATCTTTGTTGCGGGTACTGGTAACCCTTTCTTTACCACCGATACTGCCGCTTGCTTACGTGGTATCGAAATCGAAGCGGGTTTGATTTTAAAAGCGACCAAAGTAGATGGCGTTTACGATAAAGACCCCAGCTTACATGCCGATGCCAAAAAATATGATGGTTTAACCTTTGATGAGGTGCTTGAGCAGAAACTTGGCGTTATGGATTTAACAGCGATTGCCTTATGCCGTGAGCACAATGTACCGCTACAAGTATTTGATATGACCAAGCCCAACGCATTGTTAAACGTCATTATGGGCGAAAACGAAGGTACCCGCGTTTATCATTAAGCCCCCGCTTCATCATGAGTATGAAATCACTGATGTGGTCAGCATTAATATTTGAATAAGCTTTATACCTAACAATAATGAATGATTTATCGGTATCGATAAATAAGGATACATAATGATTAATGAGATTAAGAAAGACGGCGAAGCACGCATGCAAAAAACCTTGGAAGCGCTTGAGAGTACCTTTAGTAAGGTACGTACCGGACGGGCTCATCCAGGAATGTTATCAGGTGTGATGGTCAGCTATTACGGTGCAGATACGCCATTGAATCAAGTGGCGAGCGTCAACGTCGAAGATTCACGCACGCTATTGGTGCAGCCTTTTGAGCGTACTATGGTTCAAGCAATTGACAAAGCCATCCGCGAAGCAGACTTAGGCTTAAACCCGATGACAGCTGATGTGATTCGTGTGCCGATGCCAGCGTTAACAGAAGACACACGCCGTGACATGCAAAAGCTTGCCCGTAGCGAAGCTGAAAACAGCCGCGTTTCTATTCGTAATATCCGCCGCGATATGATGAATGATATTAAAGAATTGGCGAAAGAGAAAGAGATTTCAGAAGATGATGAGCGCCGCGCCAGTGATGACATTCAAAAAATCACTGATAAATATATTGAAACGATTGATAGCCGCTTAAGCAAAAAAGAAAGCGATTTGATGGAAGTGTAAAAGCGACCTTTCTCTTCTTCTATTGAAAGACGACATTTTATTCATATTCCTTTTCTAAAAATCAACAGTCAATATTGCATGGTTATTGGCTGTTGATTGTCGTATATAGAGCCAAGTCATTATTAAAGCATTTATTTTATAGCGGCTTTCTAATAAGCCCATGGCAAATAAGCACTATATTTTTTAAGAGGCTATAGCGCGCCTTATAATTACTTTATCCAAACAACCAACAAGTCAGCCTATGTCTAATCCCACTGCTTTAGCTTCAGATCTACTTCCTCGTCATATTGCTATCATTATGGATGGCAATAACCGTTACGGTAAAATCAATCATTTAGGCGAAGGTCAAGGGCATATCGCTGGCAAAGACGCGCTAGACCCTGTTGTCGAATACTGCGTCAGTACTGGCATTGAAGTCTTGACGGTATTTGCCTTTTCCAGTGAGAATTGGCAACGTCCACCGAGTGAGGTAGCACTGCTGATGCAACTATTGCGCTTAACCATCAATGAACAAATGCCACGTATGCAGCAGTATCGCATTCGCCTACGTTTTATTGGTGACCGCGGCCAGCTTAGTGAAGATTTGCAAGCATTAATGGCAGATGCTGAGGCAAAAACAGCTGACTTTACAGCGATGACCTTGGTAATCGCTATTAGCTATGGTGGTCAGTGGGATATTGCGCATGCTGCCAAACAGTTGGCACAGCAAGTAGAGGCAGGGCAGTTACGAGCTGAGGATATCGATAAGGAAATGCTCGGTGAATATGTTCAATTAGCAGATACACCAGCAGTAGATATGTTGGTACGGACTGGTGGCGAATACCGTCTGTCTAATTTTTTATTGTGGCAATCTGCCTATGCCGAATTGTTCTTTACCCAAACCCTATGGCCAGACTTTAAAGTCAGTGAGCTGGCAACGATGATAGCAGAGTTCGCCCAACGTCAACGCCGCTTTGGTAAAACGAGCGAACAAGTAGTGACAGAGCAACAGACGCGTTAATAAAACTTAAGCTGAGCACTGCAGCCTCTAATCGATTTAAAATAGTTTGTTAAAACGTGCTAGAGATTCGAATTACACTTGTTTGGTAAATGATAAGCTGTTTTAATGAGCGTTAATCATAATTAATGGGCTATTTGATTCACTGTTCTAGTTCATCGTTATGATGCATTTTGACCAAATATTCTTCGTTATATAAGGCTCGATAAGTATGTGGCAACGAATTAAGACGGCAATTGTTCTCGTTATTATCGTTGGTATTGCAATGTTTGCGAGCCAAACCCCTATTTTATTTGCACCGTTGCTAGCGATTGGCGTCATTATCGCCGCCCATGAATGGACGAAACTGATGCCAAAATGGCGCCAACCTGCGCTATTTGTGCTCTTGGTTTTGGTATTGACCCTAGTATCGCTGATGTTTAAAGTGACCTGGCTGTTTTGGTGGGTGGCTTCAGTTGTCATCTGGTTAATGGCGCTGTCTTGGGTACGGGTTTTTCCAACTCATACCAATTGGTATGGTAAGAAATTAGCATTGATGGGTGCGGTGATATTAACCGCTGCCATTACTGCCATGTTTTACTTATGGCAGCTTTCAGCATGGTGGCTGCTCTATGTGTTCTTACTGGTATGGTGTGCCGATAGTGGCGCTTACTTTGTTGGGCGTAAGCTCGGTCGCCGCAAGATGGCACCAAATGTCTCACCCAATAAGAGCATGGAAGGACTGGCAGGCGGATTAGTCACAGGTTTAATTGTGGTTATCGTCATTAGTGTCTTTAAACTACAACTGACTGGCGTGCCATTAATCGCTTTTGTGGCATTGTCGGCGTTGACTATTTTAGCCTCTGTACTGGGTGATTTGTTTGAGTCTATGCTAAAACGCCGCGCTAACGTCAAAGACTCTGGAACGATTTTACCTGGTCACGGCGGTGTATTAGACCGTATTGATTCGCTATTATCTGCCACACCGATATTTGCACTGGGTTTTTGGGCAATACAGAAGCTTGGCTTAATCCTAGTATAAGAGAAAAAAGCTATTATACTGTCAGTGATAAGATTGTAAGTTAGCAAACTAAGACTAGTAGGCTAAAAAGAGGTAAAGGCTATTTTATAACCACTAAGTCGCCTTGATGCTGTGATCCTATTGGTTAGATTTTATTTATCATGATAAATGGCTGACGCGCTTTAAGTCTGGTATGTATGCTCTTTATTTCTCATTTAATTTTCCCTGTATTATAGGCACAAATGGTTATGACCCAACGCATCGCCGTACTAGGCGCGACAGGCTCGATTGGCGATAGCACGTTAGCAATTTTGGCGGCGCAACCACAGAACTATGAAGTTTATGCCTTATCAGGCTACCACCGTTTAGATAAGTTGTTAGCGCTCTGCAAGCAGTTTTTGCCCAAACGTGTCAGTGTGCCGACAGCAGCGGTCGATGATTTCGCTCAGCGTCTTAGCGCAGCAGGTCTCGATATCAACGTAGTCGGCGGTGAAGCAGGTCTGATCGATATTGCGACTGACACGCAAACTGATACCGTGGTTGCGGCCATCGTAGGCGCAGCAGGTCTGCCTTCTACCTTAGCTGCTGCACGAGCAGGAAAGCGTATCTTACTGGCTAACAAAGAAGCGCTGGTGATGGCAGGGAAAGTCATGATTAATGCGGTTAAAATTCATCATGCCACCTTGTTACCGTTAGATTCAGAACACAATGCCATTTTTCAGTGTTTGCCATTAGCAATTCAGCAAGACAACACCCAAGTGCATCAGCCAAATCATGGTGTGCGTAAATTATGGCTAACGGCGTCTGGCGGACCTTTTTTGCAGCAGTCATTTGTGCAGATGCAGCAAGCTAGCGTCGCTGAAGCAGTCAAACATCCAAATTGGTCAATGGGTCAAAAAATATCGGTCGACTCGGCAACTATGATGAATAAAGGGCTTGAATTAATCGAAGCCTGCCATTTATTTGATTTGCCAGAAAATAAGATAAATGTCGTCATTCACCCACAAAGTATTATCCACTCAATGGTAGAATATAGCGATGGCAGTTTCTTAGCGCAGCTCGGCAGTCCTGATATGAAGACTCCAATTGCCCATGCACTCAGTTATCCTGACCGTATCGATAGCGGCTCGCAGCCATTAGATTTATTTGCCCTAAGTGCACTTGAATTTATTGAACCTGATTTACAAAAATTTGCTTGTTTGCGTTTGGCAAGGCAGGCGATGCAAGCGGGTACACAGGCAACGATTGTGCTAAATGCCGCCAATGAGATTGCGGTTTCCGCATTTTTAAATGGGCAGATTCGTCTAACAGATATTGCGGATATTAATGAGCAAGCATTGGATGAGATACAAGTGCCGTTATTAAATGAAACGGCCGATATTGAAGACATTTTGTCGATTGATAGCCTAGCGCGTCAGCATACCGATAAGCTGGTGGCAAAGTTGGCGTAGTCTTCTTAAAAGTCAGCTATTTGACAAACGATGTTAAAAGATATTACTGAGAAAAGATCATGACGTTTTTATTAACGCTGCTTGCGGCAATATTTGTCTTAGGTCCGCTCATTGCCTTACATGAGTGGGGCCATTACATTGTGGCGCGTCTTTGCGGCGTTAAAGTGCTGACGTATTCGATTGGCTTTGGTCCTAAACTCTTTGGGTGGACCAGCAAAAAAAGCGGTATTGACTATCGCATTTCGGTATTACCACTTGGTGGTTATGTTAAAATGCTTGATGAGCGTGAAGGCGAGGTGGCAAAAAATGAGCTGCACTTAGCCTTTAATCGTCAGCATCCGCTCAAAAAAATTGCCATTGTCGCCGCCGGCCCTATCATGAATTTTGTCATCGCTATTGCGCTGTTTTGGGTGTTATTTATGACCCCATCAGAGCAACTAGCGACAAAGATTGGGCAAGTATTACCGGATACCCCAGCAGCGATGGCGCAGTTGCCCGTTGGTGATAAAATCGTTGCAATTGATGGTCATGACGTGCAGACGTGGGAAGGTATTAACTATCGTCTGGCGGGGCGCATGGGTGAGACTGATAATGTGAGTATCACTCTACAATCAGAAACACAAAGTAATAACGCTACCAAGACCTACCAAGCCCCTATCAAAGAGTTTATGCAAGGCGCAGCGCAAGGCAAAGATGCCTTATCGAGCTTCGGCATGATACCGTGGCAGCCGCAGATTGAACCAGTGGTTGGTGATTTAACGCCTGATGGCGCAGCTACTCGCCAAGGTTTACAGGTCGGTGACCGCATCACTGCCATTAACGGTGAGGAAATCAAAGACTGGATCAGTGCCACGCGTATCATTCGTGATAGCCCTGAGGTATTGCTTAATTTTACCGTATTACGTGACGGAAAACTGGTCCAGTTATCCATCATGCCACAAGGTAAAAAAGACAATTTAGGTAACGATTACGGTCAAATTGGTGCTATGGTGGCACAGTCTAAGATTGTGATTCCTGATGCCTACAAAACTACGGTCGTTTACGGTCCAGGCGAGTCACTGGTGAAGTCATTTGAGAAAACCGAACAGTTAGCGGTTATGACCGTGAGCTCGATGGGCAAGATGCTGTCAGGCATAATTGGTTTAGAGAATTTATCAGGTCCTATTACTATTGCAAAAGTTGCCAAACAAAGCTTTGATATTAGCTGGCAGATGGTATTGTCAACGGCAGCTTTGATTAGTTTAAGCCTTGCAGTATTGAATCTTTTACCCATTCCAGTGTTAGATGGTGGCCATATTGTCTATTACCTTATCGAGCTGATACGCGGTAAGCCCCTCTCTGAAGGCGTGCAAATGGTCGGCTTGAATATCGGTTTACTCTTGCTGGCAGGTTTCATGGTGTTAGCAATTGGTAATGATATCAGTCGGCTGTTTTGACAAGTAATGGCGCAGTTTAGCAACTAAAGCACTATGGATTAATGGTTGTGCGCTTCTCAAGGCCTTTTTGTTAGGGCGATACGGTGTTGATTTCATAGTATCCCTACTATACTAATTTTATTTTTTAGTTTATTTTATGATGCGTTTTATATAAAGTGTCCTGAGTCTCCCACGCTGAAGTTTACGACTTTATGCGAAATGGGCTAGACAACACGTGCTTTTTACCTTAACTTAAGCAAGTTTTTTATTGACGGATAGTGTTTATGCGTACGCCTTTATTTATGAGCGCGGCTGGGTTGCCGTTAGTTGTAGCGATGATGAGTATGCCCGTTCAGGCTGCAGAGTTTGTGGTCACTGACATCGGTTTCAATGGTCTACAACGCCTAACTCCTGATAGTCTCTATCCAGTTTTACCTATTACAGTGGGTGACACGGTTAATGATAGTAGTTTGGCTGCCAGTATTAAGGCGCTATATGCGACTGAAAACTTCGCCGACATTCAAAGTCGTGTTGAAGGTGGCAAGCTGCGCTTTGATGTTGTCGAGCGTCCTATCATCGCTGAAGTAAACTTTGAAGGCAATAAACTCATCCCAAAAGAAGGGCTTGAGCAAGGACTTGGCAATGCTGGCTTGTCTGTCGGTGATGTACTTAAACAAGCTACGCTACAGGGCGTCGCCAATGAGCTGCAGCAGCAATATATCAGTCAAGGTTATTACAACAGTAATATTGAAGTCGATCAAACGCTGCTTGATGGCAATCGTGTAAAACTTGACGTGCGCTTTATCGAAGGTAAGCCTGCTAAAGTGGTCGATATCAATGTCATAGGCAATAAACACTTTAGTGATGAAGAGATTAAAGACGTCTTTGCGGTAAAAGAATCGTCATGGACACGCCTGTTGTCTAAATCTGATCGCTATGCCAAAGAAAAACTGGCGGCCAGTTTAGAGAATCTAAAAGCCCTTTACCAAAATGATGGTTATGTGCGCTTTTCGGTAGACAATGCCGTGCTTAATATTAGCGAAGATAAAAGCAGTGTGTTTATCGAAGTCAGCTTAAGTGAAGGCGAGCAATATCAGTTTGGTGAAGTTAACTTCTTAGGTAAGCCAACCTTTGATACCAATGAGCTAAAAAAGCTGGTCAGTTTTGCGCCTAATGAAAAATACTCACAAGCCAAGCTTGACGATACAACGGCCGCACTTAAGAGTCGTTATGGTAATGAAGGCTATTATTTAGCGCAAGTCAGACCGGTTCCTCGTATTAATGATGAGACCAAAGTAGTCGACGTCGATTACTATATTGACCCTGCGCGTCCTATCTATGTTCGTCGTATCAACTTTACCGGTAACATAAAGACCCAAGATGAAGTACTGCGCCGTGAGATGCGTCAGTTAGAGGGCGCTCTTGCCTCTAGTGAAAAAATTCAGCTGTCACGTACGCGCCTGATGCGTACCGGTTTCTTTAAAGGCGTCAATGTTGATGTGAAGCCAGTACCTAATCAACCAGATCAAGTTGATGTGAATTACATGGTTGAAGAGCAGCCTTCTGGTAGCTCAACGATTGCTGCGGGTTATTCACAAAGTGGTGGTGTGACTTTCCAGTTGGATTTGACCCAAAACAACTTTATGGGCACGGGTAACCGCGTTAAAGCCGCACTCTCACGTTCAGAGACGCGTGACTCTTACAGCTTGGGCTATACCGACCCATACTTCACTGAAAATGGCGTTTCACAAGGTATTAGCGCTTATTATCGTGAAACTAAATATGATGACAGAAACGTTAGTAACTATGTCACCGATTCTTACGGTGCAACATTAAACTACAGTTATCCTGTCGATGAAACAAAACGCGTTAGCGCGGGTCTAAACGTTGATAATACCTCAGTAAGGGGTGGTCGTTTCCTTGGTGTATCAAACGTACAGCAAATTATTGACGATGGTGGTACTTTCGAAGATTTTAAAGATAATGAAGGTAAACCTACTGGGCGTACCGGTTTTAAAAACGACTACCAAACTTACAACCTACTGTTCGGTTGGGATTACAGTACCCTAGATCGCCCAGTATTTCCAAATAAAGGTATGAGCCATACGGTTGATGCTACTATTGGTTTGGGTGATGCCAGCTATCAAAAGCTCGTTTATCGCGGTAACATTTATTATCCTATTTATAAAGATTGGGTGGCTCGCGGGTATACTAAGCTTGGTTATGGTAATGACTTACCATTTTATGAAAACTTCTATGCTGGTGGTTATGGCTCTGTACGTGGTTATGAAGCCTCAACACTTGGCCCAAAATCACAAACCTATTTTGATGCTATCGATGACACAGTACGTTACAAGGACGAAGAGATTGGCGGTAATGCCTTAGTTAGCTTCGGTACAGAACTGATTTTGCCGATGCCATTTAAAGGCGATTGGGCAGACCAAGTGCGTCCAGTATTGTTTGCTGAAGGCGGTCAAGTATTTGATACGACAAACAAAGAAGACCGTACTTTCATCAATCCTAATACGGGTGTCGATACTGGAGTACCTTTATTGACGCAAGATAATAATATGCGTTTTAGTGCGGGTGCAGGGGTGACTTGGTATACTCCAATCGGTCCAATTTCTCTGAGTTATGCGATTCCTATCGGTGACAAAGAAGGCGATGAAACTGAAAAAGTACAGTTCCAAATTGGTAACACCTTTTAATTTTATAAAGCCATGTAACGATAAGTCATGTAACAATATTTAATTGCTTTGGTTTATGCAGATAAGTAAATTAACAGACAATTAGATGCTAGCGGGTCGCCAAGATGATATCTCAACTTGGCGACCATCTTATTCATACCAATACTAATACTAACTATGATAACGATTGAGCAACTCATCACTCGGATTGAGCAGCGTCAGCCTGTTCTTAATAAGGCTGAACTTAGCACTGAGCAATTATGTCTAAATTTAGACGGTATTGGTAATTTAACGACGGCCAATCCGCAACAATTAAGCTTTTTAGCCAATCCTCATTATATTCCCAGTCTCGCTAGCAGTCAGGCAGGGGCTGTGCTCGTCACTGCAGAACATCGCAATGAAGTCGTAAAAAGCGCTGTGGCATTAGTCGTTAGCACACCTTATTTGGCTTATGCCAGCGCCAGCCAACTCTTTGCTCATCAATCCTTGGTAAGCGGTATTCATCCGAGTGCTGTGATAGCTGAAAGCGCAGTGATTGGCAATGAGGTGACTATCGGTCCTTTTTGTGTCATTGGTGAACAGGTGCAAATTGGTGACCGTAGTATGCTTGATGCCCATGTGGTCATCGAGGAAAATACCAGTATTGGCACGGATTGTGTGTTCAAGTCACAAGTGGTGATTGGGCATGATTCTGTACTTGGCAATTATGTTAGATTGCACGCTGGAGTCAGTGTAGGGGCGGAAGGTTTTGGTTTTGCACCCACAAGCAACCCTAGTGTTACTGGTTGGGAGCGTATTGCTCAGCTAGGGCGTGTGGTGATTGGTGACTATGTGCGAATTGGTAGCCAAACCTGTATCGATCGTGGGGCTATTGACGATACAGTGATTGGCGATCATGTTATTATTGATAACCTTGTACAAGTTGCCCATAACGTCCATATCGGTGATGGTACTGCCATCGCGGCACAAACTGGCATCGCAGGTAGTACCACTATTGGCAAGCGCTGTATCATAGGTGGCGCTGTTGGCATTACCGGTCATATTGAAATCGCCGATGATGTGACGTTATCTGGCATGACCATGGTAACCAAATCCATTACAAAGGCGGGTTCGTATTCTTCTGGAACGGCCGCCATGCCGACTGCCAATTGGCGCCGTGCGGCGGTGCGTTTTCGCCAGCTTGGACGTGACTAATACTTTTAAAATGAACATTTAGTTAATGCAACAGTACATTATTTATAGAGTTTAAAATCACAGCAACGCTTAAAAATAAAGCGAAGCTTAGCATATAGCAAGGAAGCGCCATTATGAGCACGACTGATATTGATAGACCTAGTGATGAAGACATCAAAAGCTTGGCTGAACAAGGCTTAACCTTACCATTAACATACCATACACTTAAACATTACCTGCCGCATCGTTATCCGTTTTTGCTAGTAGATAAGGTGGTATCTTGCACACCTGGTGAATGTATTACTGGTATCAAAAATGTGACCATTAACGAAGAGTTCTTTAATGGCCATTTTCCTGATGAGCCAATTATGCCAGGCGTCTTGATGATTGAGTGTATGGCGCAGGTATCTGGTGTGCTTGGTTTTATTAGCGCGGGTTTGACGGCAGAAGACGGTTATCTTTATCTGTTTGCAGGGGTAGATAAAGTGCGCTTTAAACGTCGCGTTATCCCTGGTGATCAGCTGATTATCCGTTCTAAAATTGTGATGCAAAAGCAGGGTATTTATAAGTTTGACTGTACCGTGCATGTTGAAGATGAACTTGCTGTTAGTGCGCAGATTATGATTGCCCGTCAGGAACAATAAAATATTCTTTATGAGTGTTGCGCGGCGAGTCGGTAAGGTTGTTTAGACCTTACCGCCAATCGTGAATATTAAAGTCATATTGGTATTTTAGACAGAGTTATATTATCAAAACTGTTGTACTTTTAGACAGAGCCAGCTTTAGGCATAATTCATGCCACTAAGCTGTCTGTATTTGTTTTACTAATTTATTTGCATTCGATGATACAAAGGCCTCTATTATGAGTCAGATCCATCCAACAGCACTCATCTCACCATCCGCTAAGATTGATGAAACTGCAACCATTGGTCCTTATTGTATTATCGGTGATGAGGTTACGATTGGTGCACATACGGTTCTACATCGGCATGTGGTCGTGGCAAGATTGACGCGTATCGGTGAGTACAATCAGTTTTATCAGTTTGCTAGCATCGGTGAAGATCCACAGGATTTAAAGTACGACGGTGAGCGCACTTGGCTTGAGATTGGCAATCATAACACCATTCGTGAGGCATGTAGCTTACACCGCGGTACTGAACAAGATGGTGGCTTGACTAAAATTGGCAATCACAATCTTTTGATGGTCAATACCCATATTGCTCATGATTGCTTAATCGGCGACCATAATGTATTGGCTAATAACGTTGGTATTGCAGGGCATGTGACCATTGGCAATCATACGATTATTGGTGGTAACTCAGGTATACATCAGTTTTGTACCGTTGACGATTACAGCTTAGTCGGAGGCGCAAGTCTGATTTTAAAGGACGTGGCTGCTTTTACTATGGTGTCCGGTAATCCTGCGAAAGCGCATGGTTTGAATGTTGAGGGTATGCGCCGTAAAGACTGGTCTAAAGAGACCATTGATGTACTGCGTCAAGCGTATCGTACTGTCTATCGCTCAGGCTTAACGACGCCTCAAGCGCTAGAGATATTGAAGGAGGAGCTGTTACCACAAGAGCCAAAAATTGCTCTGCTAATAGACTCCCTACAAAAAAGCCGTCGCGGCGTTGTGCGCTAAATATTATTTTACTAAATATATGAGCAGTATATAAAAATAATGTTACAGCCTAAGTGTTAAATATAAATCTTAAAACAGTAAATGCTTGTAAGTAGCGATAAATATAAAAAGCCATAACTATTAGTTATGGCTTTTTATATTTATCGCTACTTGACTTTTTTGGTCGCTTAGCAGAAACTGAGCGTTTACGATATTGTAAACAATTCTTTCGTAATGTTGCTAGACGTGTCACATTGAGACGTTGATTAGATGGCCCACTAAGATAAGGGGTGGTTTATGATAATCAAGGAAGATTATAAGTAGCATTAATTGAAGCACGAGGAAGGCAAAATGGCTATTAATAAACAAGAACATGCTCAGTGGAGCTCAAGTTTTGGCTTCGTACTGGCAGCAGTAGGCTCGGCAGTTGGTTTGGGAAATATTTGGAAGTTCCCTTATATGGTAGGTGAGAGCGGGGGTTCAGCTTTCGTTATCGCTTATCTATTTTGTATTGCTTTGGTTGGTTTTCCAGTCTTGGTTGCTGAGTGGCTTATCGGTCGCCGTGGTCAAAAGAATCCTATTAATACGTTCAAAGATGTTGCGGCAAGTGAAGGCAAGTCAAGCAGCTGGGGCATTGTTGGCGCAACCGGTATCTTAGGTGGTTTCTTAATACTTTCTTTTTATAGTGTTATCGGTGGTTGGGCGCTGAACTATATTACTAAAGTTGGCACGGGCAGTTTTGCTGGTCAAAATAGTGACTCTGTTGCGGCAACCTTTGATGCGATGCTAGCGTCGGCTGGTACGTTGACGATTTGGCACACGGTATTCATGGTCATCACCGCGCTTATTGTCGGCATCGGTGTAACACGCGGTATTGAAAACGCTGCTAAAATCATGATGCCATTGTTGGGTGTGATTTTATTTGTCATCGTTGGTTACAACGTGATCAATGGTGGTTTTGGTGAAGCGGTTAGCTATTTATTTGCGCCTGATTTGAGCAAATTGACCGTTGATGTGATGCTAGCTGCATTGGGTCATGCATTCTTTACGTTATCTATTGGTATGGGCATCATGGTCGCTTACGGCTCGTACCTAGGTCGTGAAGTAAACTTGTTAAAAACAGCTCGTACCGTGGTTATCTTAGATACGGTAATTGCTTTAGCAGCTGGTTTAGCGATTTTCCCAATCATCTTTAATAACGGTCTTGATCCTGCATCAGGTCCTGGTCTGATCTTTGTAAGCTTACCAATCGCGTTTGGTAGCATGGCGGGCGGCGCTATTATCGGTACGTTATTCTTCTTATTGATTACCTTTGCTGCTGTGACGTCATCGATATCACTACTAGAGCCAAGTGTTGAGTTTCTAGAAGAGCGTACGCCAATGAACCGTACAATGTCTACTATTGCAGCAAGCTCTATTATTTGGTTGTTGGGCGTTGCAGCGCTATTGTCGTTCAACCTATGGAGCGACTTTACTATCATGGGTAACGGTATATTTGATGCGCTAGATAAAGTTACCAGTAAGTTCTTATTGCCGTTGACCGGTCTTGCAGGCATTGTCTTCTTTGCTTGGAAAATGGATCAAAGTAGCATTCAGCAAGAGCTTAATTTATCAAATGGCACTTTGCAGATTTGGCAAATCGTCACTAAATTTGTGGCACCAATCGCGATTATCGTGGTATTTGTGGCGGCATTGGTAGGCTAATTATTGATAGTTAGTTTATTAAAATTTGGCGAATAAAAAAGGCTTAAGATGAATCTTAAGCCTTTTTTTTATCTATTATATTTGCCTTCAAAGAATGACGGCTATTAACTAACGCAAATTCAGCTCTGGCACCGTTTGACCACGTTTACTATAAAATTCATTCACAAATTCATCAAACGTATCTTGTTCAATCGCGTCTCTGATATCCTGCATCAAACGTTGATAGTAACGTAAGTTATGAATGGTCGCCAACTGCGCACCCAGCATCTCTTTGCATTTATTAAGATGAGATAGGTAAGCACGACTAAAGTTTTTACAAGTATAGCAATCACATTCAGGGTCTAATGGACCTTCATCAGTACGATATTGGCTATTGCGTATACGTACCACGCCCGCATTTTCAGCGTCGCCTGCGACAAAGTAATGACCATTACGCGCGTTGCGAGTTGGCATGACGCAATCGAACATATCGACGCCGCGGCGAACGCCCTCAACGAGATCCTCAGGCTTACCCACACCCATCAAATAGCGTGGCTTATCGGCTGGCATATCATCTGCGATATAGTCTAAAACCTCTATCATCTCTTCTTTTGGCTCACCAACCGACAAACCGCCGATGGCATAACCATCAAAGCCAATTTCAAGCAGACCTTCGAGAGATTGCTTACGCAAATCGGCATACATACTGCCTTGGATGATGCCAAATAACGCATTGGTACTACCAAGTTTTTTGTGCTCATCGACGCAGCGCTGTCCCCAACGTAATGATAGCTCTAAAGACTTCTTAGCTTCATCATGGGTAGCAGGATAGGGCGTACACTCATCGAATTGCATGACGATGTCTGAGTTCAAGCTATACTGAATCTGCATCGATTTTTCTGGCGATAAAAATACTTTCGCACCATCGATAGGCGATTTAAAAGTTACGCCTTCTTCTGTGATTTTACGCATCGCACCCAGACTGAATACTTGGAATCCGCCTGAATCGGTGAGGATTGGTTTATCCCAATGCATAAATTTATGCAAGCCACCGAATTTATCAATGATATCCGTACCCGGACGCAGCCATAAATGAAAGGTATTGCCTAAGATGATGTCCGCGCCAATCGCTTCGATATCACGAGGCAGCATACCTTTAACGGTACCATAAGTACCTACTGGCATAAAAGCAGGCGTTTGCACATCGCCATGATTGAGATGAACCGTACCTCGACGTGCACGCGTGACGCCGCTGACCGTTTTGTGTAAGACAAATTGCATAAGATAACCGCTATATGAGCTATGAAAATGGCGCCAATTATAGCATTGTTAGGCATTTTTTTGGACACTGATATTTATAGCACAGCCCATTCAAATAAACAGCAGTGACAGCTATTAAATAGCCTACGTAAAATAATTCTATGCTTGAAAACTTATTTTTTTTGATACCACGGTATAACCAAAAGACACAGACATCTTAGCCAAATCGTTGCTAAAGTAGAAAGGTGACTACTGCAAAAATACTTTTTGCACGGCGGAGAGATAATATGAGCAAAGCAAAGGACTTATTATCGAGTAGTTTCTTATTAAGTGGCGTGTTATTAACCAGTACCTTATTGCTATCAGGAGCAGCTATGGCGACCGAAGAGCCGAAATATACCGTATTGTCGCAAACTAAAGACTTTGAGTTGCGTCGTTATGAAGCACAATTGGTGGCGCAGACTTGGGTGTCTGGTGACCAAAATGCGGCTAGTCGTGCAGGGTTTAAGATACTAGCGGACTATATCTTTGGTAATAATATGGCGCCCAGTGGGGAGAGTAGCAAGATTAGTATGACAGCGCCTGTAGCCATGCAATTTGAAGCACAGCAAACTGAAAATAAAAATAGGGGTAATGAGTCGCAAAAAATCGCTATGACAGCACCAGTTAGCATGCAAGAGAAAAATGGTAAATGGCGCGTGCAATTTACCATGCCAAGCCAATACAGCATGCAGACGCTACCCAAACCAAATAATTCAAATATCAAGATTGTTGAAGTGCCAGCGCAGACTTATGGCGTTATTAAGTTTTCAGGGGTGGCTGGTACTGAAAAAGTCGCTGCTAAAACCATAGAGTTACAATCTTGGATGCAGGCGCAAAAATTAACCATAATAGGCAGCCCTGAACTGGCACGTTATAATCCACCTTGGACACTGCCGTTTATGCGCCGTAATGAAGTGATGATTGCCTATCAGCCCAAATAACGCCAACACCAAGAGATATGATTGGCTGTACCCAACTCGCTTAGATTACTAGGTAATTGCCCTGCTTTTCCTTGCTACTCAAATTTTTAGAAATGGTATACCCATAAAAAAAGACAGTAATCACTGTCTTTTTTTATTTAAAATCAAACCAGTTAATTTAGCTATTTTGCTCGCGGATGATATTGAGCATGCGGCGTAATGGTTCGGCTGCACCCCATAGCAACTGGTCACCAACGGTAAATGCGCCTAGATATTCAGGTCCCATATTCAGCTTACGCAGGCGACCCAAAGCAACGGTTAAGGTACCGGTTACTGCCACTGGCGTCAGACGGTTCATAGTAGCTTCTTTATCGTCTTCTACCACGTCCAACCATTCATTACCACTATTCTTCAATGCCGCTTCGATTTCTTCTAGCGGAATGTCTTTTTTGAGCTTAATCGTTAAGCCTTGTGCATGACAGCGCATGGCGCCAACGCGGACACACATGCCATCGATAGCAATCTTATCCACTTCAGAGTTACCAAGAATTTTATTGGTTTCAACGCCGCCTTTCCATTCTTCACGAGACTGCTTATTCTCTAATTGAGAGTCAATGTAAGGAATCAAGCTACCGGCTAATGGCACGCCAAAATACTGTTTAGGGAAATCGTTTGAGCGCTGAGTTTGAGCGATTTTCTTATCAATTTCAAGAATGGCGCTGGCAGGATTGGCAAGCTCATCTTTAACGGCATCATGTAGCACACCCATGCCTTCGATTAACTCGCGCATGTTGTTGGCACCAGAACCACTGGCTGCTTGATAAGTCATGGCGCTGACCCATTCGACCCAACCTTTATTGAACAGCTCACCAATCGCCATGAGCATGAGTGACACCGTACAGTTGCCACCGATAAAGTCTTTTTTACCCTCAGCAAGTGCGCTATCAATAACATTGCGGTTAACCGGGTCTAGAATGATAATGCTGTCATCTTCCATGCGCAAGGTGCTTGCTGCATCAATCCAGTAGCCAGTCCAACCACTATCACGCAATGGCTGATGTACCTTTGAAGTATAGTCACCACCTTGACAGGTGATAATCACATCACAAGCGGCAAGAGCGTCAATATCATGAGCATCTTTTAGTTGGCTAGTCTTAATACCATCAAAGCTTGGTGCGTCGCCACCTGCATTGCTGGTTGAAAAAAACACTGGTGTGATACTGTCGAAGTCTTTTTCTTCACGCATACGTTGTATCAATACAGACCCGACCATACCGCGCCAGCCTACCAAGCCTACTGTTAAATTACTCATGAAACTTAATCCTTTTTACAATAAATTGTTGCATCGCCAACCAATAACAATGCCGTGAATGGCCTCAAAAAGCAAGGTTTTTTAGAGGGTTTTCCGTGTTTTATAAACACTGTGTATTATGTTCACTATCATGTGGGGTAATATTTATGAATATAATTCCGCTATGACGGGTTATTTATTATGAAGCAGACTGTTTATGAAACTTATTATTTATGAAAGTGGTGGTTTATTCGTGGCAGTTTATCAAGGGTGTCGACTCACCTTAAACGTAAATCAAGCTTATTGAAATGGATTTATAAAGATATATTGGTCACTTTCTGAATAAATTCGAGTTACCAGCAAGAGGAACGTTTATTAATATTTTGCAATCGTTTAAAGATATCAAGATTGTAATTTTTTATAGTTGCTAGCGCTTAATTAATTTTCAACAGTAGGCGTTGGTGTCATGAAATGCTAGAGTAAGCAGCTATTGCTCAACGCGATATCAAAGTTTTGGATATGTGTAGTTTAGATAGCAACCATATTCGAATCATTCACTGTCAATTAGTACAAATAGTCAATGAATACAATCATTGGCTTAACTATTCATTTAAGAAACGGTCGATACACATTATGGATTTCTCCCTATTATATTATGGCGCACAGTGGTTAGCGGGGCTAATCGTATTTGTCACCATTTGGGGCTGGCTGCCACTTGATCACTGGTGGGTGCGCGGTGTTGAGTTCCCACGTATCCAAATCATGATACTTGGCATTGCGGCTTGGCTTGGTATGTTGATATTTTGGTCAGACTGGCAGCTTGGACAGTGGCTGTTATTTATAGTTTTGAGCATCAGTTTAGCATTTCAACTTAGAATGGTCTTGCCCTACACCAAACTGTGGAAAAAAGAAGTAAAAAATGCCAAAAACAAGCCAAAGGGGCAGGCTCATCAACTCAAGATTATGGTCTCAAATGTATTGACGCCTAATGATGAGACTCAAAAACTGGTGGACTTGGTAAAAGAAAAACAGCCTGATATCTTAATTACCCTAGAAACAGATGAGAAATGGGAGAAAGCTCTCAATCAAATTGAAGCAGATTATCCTTATACGGTAAAAGTTCCATTAGACAATCTGTATGGGATGCACCTGTATTCCAAGCTTGAGCTGATAGATCCTGAAGTTAAGTACTTAATTATTGATGACATACCTTCTATTCATACGCAGATGCGCTTACAGGGCGGCCAAGTTGTTTGGCTGTACTGCTTACACCCGATGCCACCAAGTCCAACGGAAGCCGATAAATCTACGACTCGCGATGCCGAATTGCTGATGGTTGGAAAGCATATTAAAGAGAATCAGCAAACAGCTATATTGGCGGGTGATCTAAATGATGTTGCTTGGTCAAAAACCACTCGTCGCTTTCAGCGTATATCAGGCTTGCTAGATCCGCGTATCGGGCGGCATTTTATTAACACCTTTCATGTTAAGTACCCATTTTTACGCTGGGCATTAGACCATATTTTCCATAGTGCTTGCTTTACCGTAGTCGATATCAAGCGTATGCCTTCTATTGGCTCCGATCACTTTCCGGTGATGACGACATTGCAATATGAGCCAGAACAGGCAAGTAAACAAGAAAGCAACGCGCCTACTGAGCAACCAGCAGACATCAAAGAGGCAAAAAATACAATCGAAGCGGGCAAAAAAGAGGGCTGCAAAGTATCAAAAGAACACGCAGAAGTAGAATAGAAAAGCGATTGTTAGATAGATGGTTTAGGTGTTTTTATAAAGTGCTTGTAACACGCGATTGAGACGTAAGCAAATGCTTACGCTAAATAAGGTCATTAGCCTCTAGTCGTCTCTCATTAATTGGCCTAGAATACAATCATCAACACAAGGATACGCAAGGATGCAGTGTTGAGACAGTATCAATAAAAGCACAGGTCAGCCCGCTGTCTTATAGAGTACTGTTAATGACTTAGGATGAGTCAGCATGGAAGAGATAATAACAACAATATGAAACGCCATAGCCCCGAACCCATCGCCCTAGGTTCGGGGCTTTTCTTTGTTTATAATTCTTATTGCTATTTAAAAATCATTTGCAACAGCCAATGAAAGCGTGAGCAATGAAGTATGGTAAAAAGTAAATATATAATAGTTCTAAAGATTTTTGATAGGCTAGTGTTTTTATTAAAAACATAGAGTAAAGCTTATTTCATGGAATCTTATGTTTTTAATTAATCGTTCAGATAAAAAAAGAGCACATGCATCGGCACATACCCTTTTTTTATAAAATATTTTAGCGAATAAATAGTTACCTAAGTAACAACTAGCCAAGTATCTGAATATAAGCGCCTGCACGTAGTTCTTGTAGCCAGTCTTCCTTGGCTTGGGGGGCAAGACGCTGATATAGGGCTTGACGTGCCATATTACGACGATACTCATCGCTGACATCTTGTTCACGCTTACCTTCGACTTTCAAGATATGCCAACCAAACTGAGTTTTGAATGGCGCGGAATAGTCACCGACAGCGGTATTCTTCATCATCACTTCAAATGGTCCGACCATTTCTTCTTGACCAACCCAATCCAAATCACCACCACGTCCTGCTGAGCCGGGATCGTCTGAATAAGTCGATGCTAAGCTAGAAAAATCAGCACCATTACGTAGTTGATCATAGAGATCATTGATTTTTTGTTCAGCAAGGGCATCCGTTTGCAACTCATCAACTTTGACTAAGATATGACGCGTATGCCATTGCGGCACTAGCATGGTATCACTAGATTTTTTATCAGCCAGTTTAATGATATCAATCCCTTCAGGGGTTATTAGTGGGGCACTTACTGCGCCGACTTCAAGTTTGGTGATTTCGGTTGCAAGTTCGGTCGGTAAGGCTGCCGCTTTATGGAAGCCCATATCGCCACCTTGCAACTGAATAGGATAGCTGCCTTGACTTGCTGCGATAGCTTCTGTTACATCAACATTTGGTGCTTGTAATCGTGTACGCAGACGCTGCGCGACTTTTAACGCCTCATCACGCTGGGCTTCTGACAATCGGCTGTAGTCATCCATATAGGGAATACGAACGTGGACGGTTTGATATTCGCTTTGGCTTAAGCGCTTGGCTTCAGGGGATGCCAAAAATGCATCGATATCTTGTTCGCTAATGCGCACGCGACTAGATATTTGACGTTGTTGCAAGGCTTGAATAGCCGCATCTTCGATTAATTGCGCGCGTAGGGTGGCGTAGCTACCCGGTTTTGCAGCATCTAAACGTTGTTGCAAAGCAGCAATGCTATTAAGGCCTTCCGCTTGTGCAATTTGAGCCAAGCGTTGATTAATGGCTGCTTCATCAGCATTTAAACCGACGCGTTTGACCATTGATAGCTGTAATTCACGCAAGATAAGGGCGTTTAATACTTCAGACTGTAGCTGTGCTGAATTGGCAATCGGTTCACCCGCTGCTTGAGCACGCGCTTGAGTCTGCGCCATAGCAGCGATTAAATCACTTTTTAAGATAGCATTTTCATTGACCAATGCAATGATGCCGTCTGTACTATTGGCAGGCGTCAAACGGGTCACGCTGTTTTGCTCAGCTGCGACATTTGCTTGAGTGGTTTGTGCTTTTGCAGGCTTAACGGTTGCTGCTTGCGCGCTCACGCTCAGGGCAATAGCGCCAGTCACGCTCATGGAAAGCAATACCGCTCGGCTAGTTTGACGTAAAGAAAAAAATCTCATGATGCTCCTCATCAATGTCATTGCATCGGATGGTAATCGGTTAAGCCTATTGACGATACTCTTGATACTCAAGTAGCGGCTAAGGTTGTCTATAATATACAAACAATGTTTTAGAATGTTATATCACAAATGATAGTCTATAAATAACGCCATCAATCATACGTTAATCTAAACGTATAGACGACGTTTTATTAATCCTTCCATGCGTTTTGAACGGGCTCAAATCCTAGGACTTTGTCAGAAAGTAAGCGCGTTAAACGACTGCTACCGCTACCAAGACCGTTGAGTCTGATTTCTGCCATAATCGCTTGCGTGGGTTTGTCTTTGATATTTAAGTCATTATAGTAACGACGACCGTAAACTGCAAAACCAAAACAGCAATCCTCATAATCGACACCAACTAATGAATCAAGCATCTTATCACGATTATAATCATACTGACCTTGCGCCAATACGCGCCAGTTATTATTAATAGGGAACACCGCTGATGCGGTAAATGCTGACAATGGTAATTGGTCAGTGTTTTCATCACGCATACGCTTCACAAAACCGACGTTAAATAAGCTGTTATCAGACGGCTGATAACGTAGCTCGGTAGTGATGTAGTTTAAATCATAATCATTGGTAAGGGCGCCACTCATATCGACCCAGACGTTGTTATAGGGCTGAGTACTGGTATCCCATACCAATCCTGACGAAGATGACGTCAGTACGGGTTTTTCATCGTCAAGGGTCACGCGTCCGTCGTCGAGATAAAACTGCTCTGCAATGCTACCATCAAAACGTGTCACACCCGTTGCATCGATGTAACGATAATTAATACCCGGTGTAAAGGCATGCAAATCTTGCAGACGGTCGTGCCCTAGGAACCAGCTGTCCGAAAAAAGCTGCTCATAGTTGATAGAGGCAATACGAGTATTAAAGTTAGGAATCTGGTTTTGATCTTGATAAGGCGAGTAAGTGTACTTTAAGCGTGGACTCAATAAGCGATAACCGCCCAAAGTATCGTCAAATGCACCAAAAGGTGAGCCTGCTTGATAAAAATGTAAGCCTGCGTCAATACTGGCTTGTGGTACAAATACCGATTGGCTACCATCGTCTTTGTTCAGATCATTATCCGCTAAACTGTCTTCGTCATAAGACGTATACAGATGCTGTAAGCTGAGCTTGGGCTTGATATAGCCCCAAGATTTTTCCATTGGGTAAACGGCGCTGAGTTTGTTATAAATCCGCGTACCACTTTTTTCGCTTTCAGAACCGTCATCGATGGACTTTTTAAAATAAGCGGTGTCACTTACACCCGTGATATCAAAGCTCTTGGCCCATGGTAAACGATAATCAAGTTTGAGCTGTGGTAGGCGCGAGTAAGGCTTATCTTTATCTTGTAAGGGCTGCCCATTATTGGTAATGGCATCTAGCGTCTGGAAAGTTTCAACTTTTAGCTCACCATTGACATAGTCATTATAATAATTCACTCGAGCACGGCGAGGTAGGTTTAAGGTGTTGTCTGATAAACCTAAGGTATCAAAGTCGTTCAGATAATCGGCATCGGATACATAGCTATATTTTGCATCGCCACTTAAGCGAGGAATGCTTTTAGATGACCAATAATGATCATAAAATAAGCTGCTGCGATCTTCACCGTCATACTTTTTATCATTAGGCAGATATGAGCCGTTAAAAATACCTTCGCCATACTCTTCAGTCAAATAGCGAAACTCACCTGAGAGCATCGGGTTACGGTTGGTATAGACATGGGTATTAAGGGTTGCATCATAGTTGGGTGCTAAATTAAAGTAATAAGGTACATCAACTTCAAGACCGCTTTCGCTACTGATGCTAGCGCTGGGCAGTAAAAATCCGCTACTGCGTCGACTGTCTATAGGAAAGTTAAAATAGGGCAAATAGAATACCGGCACATCGGCAATACGGAAAGTCGTATTATAAGCTTCGCCGCGACCCGTTTCGGTATCTAAGTCGATACTTTTGGCATCAAACTGCCATTTACGATTGGTGGGCGGGCAGGTGCTGAACATGACTTCATCAAGCTCATATTGTGTCTCATTGGGGCGATTTAAGCGCTTAGCATAACCGTGTGCTTGTAGCTCTACGCTAGCAAAAGCCACGTCGTTGGCGGTTGATTGCCCCGTTTCTGTATTATAGTTTAAGCTGTCCGCGACACCGATGAGGCCACCTTTTGAGGCTTTATCAGTGAGGCTGGTTTTATTCTCTTGAACATTGCTAGCTTGTGATGAAATACCAGATGGGTTGCCATTCGTAGTGGCTTGATCGGTAAACATCACTTTACCTTGCGCGGCTGCCACGCCGGTGGCCAAGTCTAATACAATTTTGTCTGCTTCGATATGTTGGGTACCTTGGTCCACAATGACGTTACCAGATAGTTCGGCATAATCGACATTATCATAGTAACCATAATCCGACTCTGCGAATAGCGGCGCTTGGTTATTAGGAATGCCAGTTAGGTTAGGTGCTGGTTGACCGTTGCTCGCACCTGTCTCATTGACAGCTCGTTGATAATTGGGGTTTTTCTTTGGGTAGACCCATTGACCTTCACAGCGTTGGGCGCTATCGACGCTATTTGGCAGGAGCTTTAAGTCATTACCTACTGCTGGAATGGTTTGCATGGTAAATGTATTTTGAACATCGCCTTGGCTAGTATTTACTACATTATTATTAATACTGCTATTTAACTTTGAAGGCTCAGTATCAGGCGTTAATTCGTAAAATTCTGCCAAGCGCCTGAGACTTTCTTGAATACTTTCATCACTGTCATTAACTTGGCGGTCGTTGGCTTTAGTCTCAACTGTGCTGCTATTATTTACTGGCGCAGCGGTGTCATTTTTACTATTACCATTTGCACTATTAATGTCACTACTGTCATTAATTTCCGTAATATCTACAGTGCTATTATCTAGAGTGTCACCATTAGTCAAAACAGGATTATTCACCGCTGTATTATTAACTTCAGCTGCTATATTTGCTGTTTGCTCATTGGTTTTGTCAAATCGGGTATTTTTAGAGCCGGTATTTTGCTTATCATCGCTTGGATAACTGATGTCTTGACTGAGGTTGCTATTAATGTTGTTATTGGCGTCAGTAGCGACCTTCGAGGTATAGGCGCTCGCACTGTCGACGGCTAACGGCTCAGTCATCTGCGCATCAGTATTATTAATAGCCGCATTGACGGTCAAGCTGGATAAGCCTAAGGCGCCAAATAGAATCAAACGGATGCTTTGGTAAAGCGGAGAATATAACAAGGGCACACCTATGTATGATTGTAGAGCCTATTGGATTGCGATCATTAGATTACTTTGGGTATTTTAGCGATATTTAGCAGCTAATAAACCAGTAATTCACACGATAATCTCGAAAATCAGAACGTTTTACATATAATGATGACTAATCATAGTCAAAAAAAACCAAATCAGCTACACTATTTACCAAAATTTATAATATAGCTTAATATAACTGGGCGAGCTTTGTTAATAGAGCGCTCGGATAGTGGTTTATACAGATACAGACTGACTCTATGCTTAGTCATAAAGATGGCTTGATGTAATGATTTGCTTAAAGCCGCTACTAGCGTGAGTCAAGTGCTTCCTATTTTAACAACTATTTGCCTCACTTATCACTAATTTAGTCGTTTACGACTGATATTTAACCTGCGATGCTTTTTATGACCGATAAAACCATGTTAGAACCTAATGTATCCGCCAATGATACTCGCCAGCAACAGTTAGAGTGCTGGTTGCAAGAAGTATTTGCCAATCAACCATTCGTTCTTGATAGTCTGCCCGGCGATGCCAGCGCACGCCAATATCATCGTATCCAGCTATTAGACAATGATGGTGTAGAAAGCGCGCGCTATATTGTCATGGATTCGGCTGATGAACAAGATGCGTTGCAGCAGTTTATTAATGTGGCGAAGTTGATGGCGCCGGCAATCAATGTACCGACACTGGTCGCTCAAGATATAGCAAAAGGGTTTTTGGTATTACAAGATTTTGGGGCAGTAGAGTTTGCTCATCTACTGGTTGGTGCGCCGCCTGTCCAGATTAACGATTATTATCAATTGGCGATGCGTACCTTGGTGGCACTACAAACGGTACCAGTGGCAACTGCAAAAGCTGACTACCAATTACCAGATTATGACACGGCATTATTGACCCGTGAAATGAATCTATTTAGCGAGTGGTTTATCCCTTATATTGGCGTGGAACTTGAACAGACGCTATGGGAAAATCTCAAATCTGCCTTAATAGCTGAGATTTTGTCACAGCCGCAGGTCATTGTGCATCGTGATTATCACAGTCGCAATCTCATGCAAGACCAAGCAGATCATACGCGCTTAGGCGTCATTGATTTTCAAGATGCGGTAGTAGGTTCGTATACATATGATTTGGTATCGTTGGTAAGAGATGCCTATGTAGAATGGCCAGAGAGCCAAGTAACGAGCTGGGTTCAGGATTGTTGGCAATTACAAAAACAGGCAGGGCTTAAAACTGCTGATAATGCGGCCCAGTTTGAAAATGATGTGAATGTCATGGGCGTACAACGGCATCTAAAAGTGCTGGGTATTTTTATCCGCTTATTCGAACGTGATGGAAAAAGTCGCTATTTAGCCGATATTCCAAAAGTCATGCGTGACCTGATTTTTGAGCTAGAATGGCTTGCAGAATACGGCAATCCCGATATGAAGCAGGCAGTCAGCCCTTTTAATGAATGGTTGCGAGAGGTTATCTTGCCTGCTTATCAAAATAAATTTGTGCAACAATACATCTAGATAGCATTAATAAAGTAAAAGCGATTGCAGTATTTATTGCTTTTGCTTAGTCAAAAAATTAAAAATAGGCAGCAATACAGCCAACGATAAGGAGCGTGTATGTCGGTAATAACGCAAGCGATGATTTTGGCTGCTGGCAAGGGTACACGCCTGCGTCCGCTAACACTTGAGACGCCAAAGCCTTTGGTTGAAGTGGGCGGGCAGCCACTGATTGTTTGGCATATCAAAGCGTTACAAGCCGCTGGTATCACTGACATCACTATCAATGCGTCATGGCTTGCGGACAAGCTGATGCAGACATTGGGCGATGGTGCCCAATATGGGGTCAAGCTGCATTGGTCGATAGAAGAAGATGAGCCGCTTGAAACGGCAGGTGGGATTTTTAATGCCTTACAAACCGGCAAGTTGCAAGATGCGCCCTTTATCTTAGTCAACTCTGATGTTTGGACGACCTATGATTTTGCTCATTTGCAGGACTATACGCTGGGTGCGGACCAACTTGCACACTTATTGTTGATTGATAATCCTGAGCATAATAATGGTGGTGATTTCGCGATTAGCAATGGGCTTGCGAGTGCGCAGCCCATTGCTGACGCAGACAAACATACTTTTGCGGGTATCAGTGTGCTATCCCCTAGACTGGTCGATGGACTCGTATCAGGACAGCCAGCACCACTTGCGCCATTGTTGAAACAGGCAATGCTAAAATTCCAAATTACTGCTGAAGTCATTAAAGACAATTGGATAGATGTTGGTACTCCCGAGCGCCTAACGCAAGTCAATGACTATATAGAAAGTCACGGCGTCGATAACCATCGCGGCGCATGATTTTTATGAAAGGACTGTATTGTTAACCATTATTCCTAACCGCTCCCCTTAAAACAAAAAATCAGCGCTAATGACTCAATCATCAGCGCTGATTTTTTTATGAATATAGAACGATAGGTAAAAGGGTAAGTTTTAAACGCCCATTGCCAGTTTAATTAACTGTGCAATCGTAAAAATAACCAAAAACCCTGCCACATATAAGCCAATAAACCATGCCCATTGTGACTGTTTTTTACTGAGCTTTTTCATCACTGTCTCCCGTCAATCTCCTAATAATGTATCCATCAGCTTGGTGAGCTAAGCACCGCTATTATCAATCATGCTGAATAGATAATAGCCAATGCTATCCTGACTTAATACATGTGTTCATGATCGGTTTTGCCCTTAAAGGTATAATAAGCAAAAGCGGTATAACTCAAAATGATTGGCAGCATAATACCGGCACCGATGAGCATAAAGGATAGCGAGGTATCGGCAGCCGCCGCTTCATAAATGGTCATCTGATACGGTACGATATATGGGAATATAGCAAAACAAACCCCGATATAGCCCATCAAAAATAGTGCGACAGTTAATAAGAATGGACGATATTCACGTTCGCCGGTCAAATCTTTACGCATCAAGAAAAATAACAGCACAACGATAATTGGCATCGGTGCAAGATACAGCAGACCTGGGAAACTAAACCATCCTTCAAGTGCCTCTATATCAGAGAAGTACATAAATACCGTTACCGCAATCATCGCTACAACTAAAGCAGAAAGCAGCCAGCCTGAGACTTTGCGTGCCCATACTTGTAAGCTATGTTCGGTTTTGATAATCAGCCACGTAGAACCCAATAAAGCATAACCAATTAGCAGGGCAAATCCACACATGATGGAGAACGGTGAGAACCAATCAAAAGGACCACCGGTATATAGACGATTACTTGCCTCTAAACCTTGCACCAACGCCCCAAGCATAATACCTTGGGTAAAAGTCGCTACGACAGAGCCGATAAAGAAAAAACTATCCCAGACATATCGATGTGAAGTGGCTTTAAAGCGGAACTCAAATGCCACACCGCGCATAATCAAACCAAATAACATAAAGATGACGGGCAAATAAAGACCGGTCATAATGATGCCGTAAGCGACAGGGAAGGCGGCAAATAAACCACCACCACCGAGCACCAGCCAAGTCTCATTACCGTCCCAAAAAGGGGCGATAGAGTTCATCATGCGGCTACGGTTTTTATCGGAGCCAGCAAACGGAAACAGAATGCCGCAGCCCAAATCAAAGCCATCAAGCAAAACATAAATAAAGACAGACAGAGCAATTAAGCCGCCCCAAATTAAGGGCAAATCTAATACATCACCATAGTTAAACATTAGCGTAACCCTCCATCGTCGACGTCGTCAGCAGGTTTATCCAAATCTTGTTCATGCCCTTTGGTTTTATCTGCGGCATGCTTATCACCGCTCAAGGTGCGACCTTGCGCTTCAGTGACAGAGTGATCATAAAACTGATCTTCGGACGGATCTTCGTAAGGTTTCGGACCTTGTGCAATGAGACGTAGAATATAAAAACTGCCTGCCCCAAATACAAAGGCATATAGGACGATAAAGCCAATTAAGGTTGTCGCAACTTGCTGCGCTGCAACTGGTGACATACTTTCAGCAGTACGAATGACCCCATATACCGTCCATGGCTGGCGACCGGTTTCAGTCACAAACCAACCGGCAAGTAGGGCAATGAAACCAAGAGGCGTCATCATCATCCAAGCACGGTGGAACCATTTGCTTTCAGGATTGAACTGTTGTTTTTTGAAGTACTTATAGAGACTAAACAGTCCTACAAATACCATCAAGGTACCAATAGCAACCATTACTCGGAATGACCAAAACACGATAGGGACATATGGACGGTCTTCTGGTGCCCAGTTTTTAAGACCTTTAACTTCGCCATCTAACGAATGTGTCAAGATTAGGCCTGACACATAAGGAATTTTAATTTCGTAGTGGTTCTTTTCCGCTTCTTGATCTGGAATACCAAATAACACGAGTGGTGCACCGCGCTCATTCTCCCAGAGACCTTCCATTGCTGCGACTTTTGCCGGTTGATGCTCAAGGGTATTAAGACCATGCATATCACCGATCAATACCTGCGCTGGTGCCACAAATATCGCCATAATCATTGCCATACCTAGCATGACACGACCGTGCTGGCGATGTTCAGTATGTTTTTTGGATTGTAAATAATAAGCACCAATACCGCCAATAACAAAGGCAGTGGTCAAGAATGCCGCCGTCATCATATGCGCATAGCGATAAGGAAAGGAGGGGTTAAAGATAATCTCAAGCCAATTAGTCGGATATAGCAGCCCATCCGCACCCATCATAAAGCCTTGCGGGGTTTGCATGAAGCTGTTAGCCGCCAAAATCCAAAACCCCGATATCATCGTACCGATGGCAACGATGGCGGTTGAGACAAAATGCATGCGTTTACTCACGCGTCCCCAACCAAACAGCATAATACCGAGGAATGAGGCTTCTAAGAAGAAAGCGGTGAGAACTTCATAAGCGAGCAGGGGGCCGATGACGTTACCGGCTTTATCAGAAAATACCGCCCAGTTTGTTCCGAACTGGTAGGACATTACCACGCCCGAGACCACACCCATACCGAACACCACGGCAAATATTTTTACCCAATGTTTATAAACTTCGGCATAGATAGGTTCACCAGTTTTGAGCCAACGAAACTCAAGTACGGTTAACCAGCTGGCAAGGCCGATAGAGAAAGCTGGAAAAACAATATGCCAAGATATAACGAAGGCGAATTGAATACGCGCAAGCATCAACGCATCCAGTTGATCAATCATAAATGTAGCGAACATAAACGGTTACCCTTATCTATTAGCTGAATAGCGCTGGCTTCCATGATACGCTCAAGTAACTGTCCGTAACCGTCCATCAATCAGGGCGTCAATTATTACGGGCAATGGCTAAGTGTTATTTAGCGGTAAATGTTGGTAAGACAAAACCTTTGGCTAAAATAGCCTCACTAGTTGCTATGCTTTAGTAACTATTAGGCAGTAATGCCTGCTATATCTTAATAGCTACTATTTAGCTAAAGTAAATAATTCATATCCTTATAAATTATTAGGTATTCATCAAATGACAGTCTTGCTGATAGTGCATGTTTAAGTATTATGCGCCTGCCTATTCGTACGCGCAAGTTGCACAAGCGTGTTATCACACACCTATCGGTCATAAACTATTTACAATGTTAGCGAAACTAGTTTTAAATAACAGTCATTGTTTAAATATTGTTATCAATAGATACAAAATAGTCATATAAAAAAACATCTTTTAATAATGGGTTTTTAAAGATCATTACACAGGGGATGGTGGTTTGGCAAAATCATCACTAAAAACGTAGCGTTATTGCTGTAATTGTTGATGCAAGATACGGCGTAAGGTCAAAATAGTTTGTGGATTTTCTTGAATACTATGACCACCATTAATCACGGTCTCTGATGCTGCTCCTTCAAGATGAGCACTGGTATAGGGCACAATGCCGTCTGAAAGGCGCTCTGTTAATGCTTGCCCAATCTCACCATCAACCGTCACTGCAGCAACAAGGGGCTTGCTTGGTAACTTATCTTCATCAGATGATAACTCATTGGCATTGTTGGTTTTGCTTAAGCTGGCGTCATCCTCTACTATCTCATGGGATAAATCGAGCTTTGCGCCGGCTGGTTGCATTTCTGCCAGCCCTTTGGTGATATCGGCATCGTTGTTGGCGATAATTGAATGATAAGTGATGCGCTTATTGATACTGATGTCTTTGGTTAATTGAATAAAAGAAGATTTGTCGCTCAATTGACTGGCGCCATTTTGTAAGTATAGCGCGCCTAATGGATTTTGTGCCAAGTCACCTTGAATGGCAAGCGTTGCCAAGTTATCGGTGACCGTCTTCACCAAACCGACTGGTAAATAAACAATGCGGCGTAGCGCACGGGTAAACCAACGATCAGCATAGTCGGTGCCGCGAAAAGGTGACGACAAAAATACCGCCGTATCCACTTGAGGTAGCGCTTCTAGCTTGAAGCGCTCTTGTAGCTCTTGTTGGCCAAATGATTGTTTAAGCGCATCCCGTATTTTGCCCTTCTCATTCATTGACAATATATTTTGCTCATCCAGTCTGTCTAAGTCATCGACCAAATTCTCATCAGACAGCATCATACGTGCAATGATACCGCCCATGCTATGGCTGATAATCACACTGTTTTTGCTGGCAATGTTTTGCCCCTTTGGGTCTGTCTGTTGATAAGTAGTATTGATTAGCTTTTGGATTTGGTAACGATTTTCTAAAATAGGCAAGTTGGTTGGATAAAAAATTTGCCAGACTTGATAATTATTACGCAATTTATCGTCATTAAAAATATCGTTGGTTAAGTTCACCCACGTTGCTGGGCTTGATGCCAAACCATGTATCATAATGATGACACGCTTATTAGGGTCATAAGGCTCTAGCATAAAAAGTTTGGGTAAGCTGGCCTCTTTTTGGCGGGTAATAAGATTTAAATAGCCCACACCATTCAGCTGGTTTTCTGCCAGCCATAAGCCGTATCCTGCCGAGAAGTTGGCGGCAAGCGGATAATCATCACCTAAGATATTGATGCTTTCGCTACGGTAGGGGTTGTATAGATGAATATCGAGCTGATTGCTACTGAGGGTATCGAGTACGCTATCACCAGCGGGTTTAATCAAACCAGTCATCAGTAAATGTCCAGTTGGATAAATACGTGTACTGGCATCATCACTATCTAAACTGCTGTTCGAGCTGTCATCTGTACTGCGATTACTAACTTCTTGCTGATTGACTTCTTGATTAAGTCTACCCGATAACGAGGAAACCAATAATTGGCGAATGGTAGTGGTGTAACGATCATCTAAGGAGGCGACCAAACTGATGCCTAAACCTGGGCGCTTACTAATGGAGTTCAGTCCAGAGAGTCGCAGCTCGTAGGTTGAAACCAAATCTGCCAACGCAGAGGTTTGTTGGTTGGCGTTTTTTAGATAGTTATTTTCATTGGGCAAATAAACATTGAGATTGTAGTCGTCTATTTGCATTTTCATGACTTTGATTTGATCAGTCGGCTGACCATTGACGGGCGTACGATTGGCAATCGCTGCTTGCTCGCTGCTATTACGAATACTACTACTTGCTGTTGTTGGTAAGTACTCTATTTTGGCATTGCCCATCATTTTATTGCTGCCGTCAGCTGACTGATAGAGCTGGGTAATGACATCGTTACTAGCGGCGTTATAGATATCTTGGGTTTGAATATCCACGTCGTTTGGAATACGGCTTTGCGCCCGCGACCGACTGGTTTCTTTATCCGCGCCTTCAAAGTCATGTTCTAAACTGTCATAAAATAAATAGGTATAGCTGGATTTGATGGCATCAAAAAGATTTTCTTGATAGCCAACCAAGCAGCTATCGGTTCTTTTCTGCTGCGTTTTCGCATCAGCATCGCTTAAAGGCGCGTTGGCATAGTAAGGGTCAAGGGGCGGGCGGGCAAGGGCATTACGGCAGTCTTTTGACGCAGCAAGCTGGCGCGCTTTTGCATACTGCAATTCGGCAAAAATAGCCAATGCTGGACGATAATGTTCATTGAGCATACTGTCCGTCAGCTGCGTTAGGCACAGCTCAAACTGCTGCATACAAGCTTGCTCGTTGAGTCCAGCTGACAATAAGGCCGAGGCAGTATCGCTACTGAGTTTTTTATCGGTGACGATGTTGCCGCGTTGAGCAGAAATGGTCTTTGCCGACGCTTGTTTATTGACAGAAATAGTACTACAAGCAGGCAATATCGCCATTGTTGCGACCACTGCCAATAAAGCGATAGGCTTTTTGTTTTTATGGGTTGGCGTCGGTGCATTATTGGCAGGTTCGGCGAAAATCATAGGTAATTCCAGTGAATAATAGTCAGGAATGCACAATAAAGACAGGATAGATGACACATTTATCTGTCCATAGAAGTGTAGCGCAACTTTTGTTAGGAAACTATTGTATTTAATTAAGAGAATGTTTAATTAAGGAACTTCTAATTAACAGGCTATTGAAATAAAAAATTTTAGGAATAAAAGATTATAGGCTAATGAGTGAAAATTGCTAGTTTAGTGAGAGGCTGATGATAAATGAGTGAGTCATTAAAATAAGATTGGCGTTTGTATTAGGCATCAAAAAGCGCGCTGAATTATTGATAGTAATAATTTAAGCACGCTTTTTGGTCTTTATTCTAGCTATTCGGTAAATGTCTAAATTATTAACCTTAAATAACTAGTATCTAAAAATAACGATTAGCTAACTAGGTACTTGGTTTGATATTGACGTCTGGTGCAGGGATATCCCAAATATAGAACTTACCATCTTCGATAAGTTTAATTTGTTGATGAATAACCGCATTATCAGGCACTTGTTGTGCTAAACGACGCAAGCGCTCTAATGCTTTATCGCGGCGATCACTCAAGACGTCAGACTGCGCCAAGCTTTGCTCGGCTTCGGTATAGCCTAGGTTGACTGCTTGGTCGAGATATTTTTGACCTTCTTTAAAGCCGCCGCCTTCTGAGAGCATCATGCCATAAATGAAGTTGGCTTCACCACTATTAGGCTTGAGTTTAATCGCGCGATCGACATATTGTCCGCCGCGTACTGTATATTCTGAGCCTAAGTCTAAGTTACGTCCCATTCCATTAAGCTTGGCAGCACGAATTAGCACATCATATGAGGCATTTGGCGCTTTAGCATATGGCTCAATCCATTCGGTCATTACTTTGATTTTTTCACGCGCATTGTGACGTTGGGTGCGGTTAGGGAAGTTTGGTGGGTAATGGCGCGCATTTGGCGAGACCTCTTTAATAAAGTCATCCAGTAAGCTGACATCCAATTTATCGGTGCCAAGGCCTTGTTGCTGGGGTATTAGAACCGTAGGGACAAAGCTGATATCTGAAATATTAACTTGTGGCGCTGGAATATTTGGCAGCTGACCGCCACGCAAATCAATCCCTGTTGCAGTCATTGGCCCACGCTCATAAACACGTGTGGTACCTGTCAATTCAGGCATATCTGGTGTTTGTACTGCTGGTGGCTGGGTCGTATTCAAAGGCGCACGATTTGGTTGAGCATTATTTGTTTGAGCGTTAGCTTGTGGCGCATTACTGCTCTGAGAAACTGTTGGTTGAGCCACGTTCTGCTCAACGTTATTTGGAGCCGCAGTATTTGCCTGTATATCTGGTTGAGCAGTGTTGACAGCCGCATTTGGTTTGGCAAGGCGAATTACGCGTTTGCTTGAATCGATAGCGCTCGGTACAGCGGTGCTAGCAGGAGCAGCTGCCGTATCGGCTTCAGCTGCATTGGCAGGAGCAGAGAGCATCATGGCACAAGCAGCAGCTAAGGCAGTTAAAGTCGCAAACTTCGGCGACTTGTTAGAAGTATTCGGTTGGTTGATCGCTTTCATAAAAATAGTTACCTTATTTAATAATTATCGTTTAATAATCATTTCGTTTACTGAATCGTTATTTATTAAGCCATTGGTTGGTCGTTATGTCTTGTCATTGCGCAAAATCGTACAAATTTTTAATACCCTAACAAATTATTCTGAGTGCTAACAGTAGTAGGATTGTTAAAAGTAAGTATTGAGATGCTATCAGTAGCCGCTATAACAAAGACTCACCCTAATGTATAATGCGTATTATAGATGATAAGCAGTGGCTTTCATCCGATTGGCCATCCAACGCATGGCATGACGTACCGGTGGTGACAATGCAGCACCGCCATTGGCCAGTGCCAGCTCGCGATGGTGTAGTTCTTCAATATCCATTTGTGCCAGTATTTCTCTTGAGCGCTGATCTTGTGCCGGTAATTGCCCAATATGGTCTTGCAAATGCTCACTGACTTGCGCTTCAGTTTCTGCAACGAAGCCCAAGCTAAACTCGTTAGAAATAGCACCGGCTACCGCGCCAAGTCCGAACGACATGCCATACCATAATGGCGTAAAAATACTAGGATGGCTGCCCAGCTCATCCAAACGTACCTCGCACCACACCAGATGATCGACCTCTTCTTCAGCGGACTGTTGCATGGCTTGTTTGACGTGATCGTCTTTTGCCGCAAACGCTTGCCCGTGATACAGCCCTTGCGCGCATACTTCGCCGGTATGGTTAATACGCATCAAGCCTGCGACATGCCGCGCCTCGGTTATACTCAGCTCAGGAATCTCGTCGCTACTCACGGGCAGCGGGCGAGTGCTAGGATTTGAATGCGGTACGACCGCTCGCAATGCCTTGTCCACCCCAAGTAATAATTGGTCAATTTTCGATAAGGGACGCAGGGCCATGGTTCACTCCTGATGGCTGTGTTTATTATAAATACAATTTATGATTAACGGGTTTGAGCTATTTGAAATTCTCTTAAAACATCATGTTTATGTGCGTAGCAAACACAGCCTATAAGCGGCTAGATTTGCTTATGAGCCTTACTATAGCAAACAACTATAACAAACAATATAGAATGTCGGCAGCAAAATTAACGGCTTGGTGATTCGCTCATAAAGACAGCTCACCATAGTATGGCTGGTTCACATTGCCAACGTTTTTAATCTTGTCGATTACGTTCGTCATCATGAGTTTGGATGACCGCTCGTTTGATATGTTTATTGAGCTTGAAGTATAAAAACACCCCGAAGATAAGGTTGAGGATGCCGGTTACTAAGAACAATTGCGGTAATGTTAGACCTAAAGCATTTAAGACAACAATCGAAAAAATCGCCGAGCCGACCATAAAAATAGCATTAAAGATATTGTTGGCACCAACAATGCGCGCACGATGGCTTTTGGGCGCATAGGCTTGCATAGAAGCATATAAAGGCACGATATATAAACCGCCGCTAAAGCCTAGAAGAAACAAGTCGGCAAACACGCGCCAGCTACCACTCATACCCCATAAATCACTAATACCGATTAACGCTTCGGTATTCACATTAATATTTAATCCTGACAAAGAAAAATATAAATCAATTGCAAAGATGCTGAGACCGGCGATACCAAACGGCAATAAGCGCAGACTGACTTGGTTTTTGGTCAAGGATTTACAAAGCAGAGAACCAATCGACACACCAACTGAAAACAGCGTCAATAGGAAGATAACCACTGACTCATCGCCATGCAAAATGACTTTGCTAAATTCAGGCGTTTGGGTCAAAAATGTGGCACCATAAAACCAAAACCAGCTATTACCAAGAATGACAAAGAATAAAAAAGGCAGCGAATATAAATAGCGCACCGTCGCCATGCTGGTGGTAATGATATTCCAATTAATTTTAAGGTCAGGCTGCATCGCTGGCATGGTTGGAATAAAACGGGCGGCAAAATAACCTATCGCAGCTACAAACAACACAGTAACACTAATCCAAAATAGCGGCTGCGTTATCTGGGTCAATACCCCAGCGATAATCATACCGAGCAGGATGGCAAGCGAGGTACCCATTTGAAACAAACCATTGGCACCGACCAGCTCATCTCCTTTCATCGCTTGCGGTAAATAGGCATACTTAATCGGACCAAAAAACGTCGATTGGGTCCCCATCAAAAACAGCGCCACAAATAATAGCGCATACCATTCAAAGACAAAGCCTACTGCGGCAATTATCATAATGGCTATTTCAAGCAATTTGATCAATCGCGTCAGTTTTGATTTTTCAAACTTATCGGCGATTTGTCCTGCCAATGCTGAAAATAAAAAATACGGTAAGATAAATAACATCGCTGCCAAGTTATTTAAAATACTGACTTCCATGCCTAACTGACTGGCAGCGGTATAGGTCAGCACCAGTATCAGCGCTTGCTTAAAGATATTGTCATTAAACGCGCCCAAAAACTGGGTAAAAAACATGGCGCTAAAACGGCGGCGCTTAAATAATTGAAACTGATTGGCCATGAAAATTCCTACAGCTGGGTCGCGGCTAATATAGTGAGGAGAATGTAAAATGCAGTGATTGATATATAAACAATTATCAACAGTATCAAAAACTTATCAAAATATAGCATAGGTTTTATCAATATTAGGCCGTATAATAGCAAGGGTTTGGTAAAAATACATGCGCTCGATGCTATGATTTGATAATTAACTAAGTTATGATTTGTAAATTTTAGCCGATCAAACCAACAATCTTAGTTAACGGCTTTACGTTTATTCACCGGTAAAACGGGGCGATTGCTATCGACCGTAACCTTGTGCCGCGTGAGGTGATAGGAAATAAATATGAAACATCAGCCTTCAACTCTAGCGCACAACTCATCGGTTATGCCGCGTGATACGTCAGACATGTCACAGCACTCAGTCAAGCTTACTCATTCCAATCATGTTAATCGTAGCGATAAGGCTGGCGTTTATTTTACACGCACGGCGATTTTTAGTGCGTTGACCACAAGCTTTGTTGGTTTTGGGGTAAGTATCGGTATGGCTCCTGCCGCTTTTGCCGCTACCGATTTAAACAATACTACTGCCAATAACCAGAGCAGTAGCCAAATTGTCGAAAATGAGGGTGCAATTGCCCAGCCATTAACGCCACAACCTCCCTCTAAATCCTCGTCTAAACGAGCGCTTTCTAATGATGCGTATGAAGACAGTCAGCTTGATATCGCTTTGGATGCTTTGCGTTTAAAGAAAGCGGTTGAACAAGGCATTATCGATCAATCGGTATTGGACGATTATAGCGAGCAAAACTTAGGTATCAAGAAGCCTAATGCAAAAAAAACAGAGACAGACGCTAACAAAGCATCTAAGAAAACTCCTAGCACGCCAGTAAACAACGCGGATGATTCCCAGTTATTAAATAATGATGTCGATAGTATTAGTGACTTCGCTAATACTCTTGGTAATGGCATGGATAATCTAGGCAGCAATCAAGCATTTGATACCAATGAAAACTTAGAGCAGCAAGTGAGTGCCGTACAGCAGCAGGGCTATCAGATGATGACGCCTGAAGAAATCGATCGTGAGCTGGCGGCGATGGATAGGCAAAACGCAGAAGATATTGACAGCATTAATCAGAGCCATGACGTTAATAATATCAATGGCATTCGTCAAAATGATAGCGACTTTTATACATTGGATGCATTCGATGCCCCAGTGGCGACGCTAAATGATACAACCCCACCGATTGGGCTAGACGTGGACTTGGATGCGACCAGCTTGCCAGCACCAAGCAATCTTGAGACCTTAGGTAAGAATGAGACGGCTGCTAAACAGGCAGAGACTGACGACGTTATGTCGCGTCCTATTAACGTCAGTGATTCTGTCAGTAGTGGCAATACTAGTGCGGAAGTGGATAGCGATATCCTAGCCAATGGCGTTTTAGAGAATGACGGTGATGCTATTAATATGGAAAACGCCCAGTCAGGTAGCATTAACCCTGATGATTATTTACCGAACTACGAAAACGATATTAATGCGGTAAAAGAAAGTATCGAACAAGCAGCAAAACCCAAAACTATGGCGCGCAATAAGAAAGGTAATATCGTTAAGCGTCTTTATAATCGCTTTTTTAATGATGGCGCGATAGCCTTACCACACGTTGAAACGACTGTTTATTTACAACCAGCGGCGGCAGATAGCGTAAGTAGTAACACCAAACCGAAACTAACCAAAGCGGATGATGATGTTCAACCTTTTAAGAATATCAAAGCTGCGCTTGATGAAACCACGGTTCAGTCGGTGGTGGATTTTACCGCTGCGCTACCGCGTCTGCGCCAAACCGCATTGGATGCGGCAAAAGCCGTTGGTTACTATGAGGTGACGTTACGTTTACGCCAAACCAATAGCGATGCTATCGATGTCATCATTGAGAAGTTGGGCGAGCCAGTACGCGTTGATAGCCGTATTGTTGATATTCGAGGTGAAGGCAGTGAGCAAGCAGAATTTGTAGCACTTGAGAAAGACTTGCCGCCACAAGAAGGCGATATCTTTAATCACCGCGTTTATAAAGACAGTAAAGCGGCGCTTGAATCGCTCAGTAATACCTATGGTTACTTTGACCAGTATTGGCTAAACAAATCGGTCGATATTATTTTGCCGGATAATACTGCTGATGTGTCACTGGTTTATAATACGGGTGAGCGCTATCAATTTGATGAGGTGGTGTTTTTTACTTATGATCAAGAGTCGGGTACGCTGACAAAAGATCCTGAAAAACTGCCTGTCGAATTGTCCTTACTACATCAGCTGCTGGGTTTTAAAGCGGGCGACCCTTTCTATCGTCCAGCAGTGACTAAGTTTAGTAATGATTTATCGGCGACCCGTTACTTTAATACCGTCAACGTCGAGTCGATTTTGCCGCCAGACGAACGCAGTGAAGGCAGTACCTTAGCGTTTGATAATTCACCTAATGACAATAGTGCTGACAATGGCATTGACGGTATTGATAATGTTTCTTATGTCAGTAATACTGAGCAAAGTGGTGATGTCAGCAACCAGAGTGAGAGTGAGCGCTACGCTAAGAGTGGTGAGACAGTTAATCCAGCCGACATTGCCGCTATTGAGTTTGAAGCAGACGAAGAAACACTCGATAAACTGCAAGCCATTAAACAAAAAGCCGAACGTTTAAGCCGTTTGCCAAGCGATCGTGTATTGGACGAAAAAGACCAGGAAACTAATAGTATTTTAGGTAAAATCAGTGACTCTATTACTAATATTGCGCAAAAGATATTCCCTGATGAGAAAAGTATCCTTGCTGATGAGAACTTTGTACCGCCGACACTTGCCGGACGTAAAACACCGCAAGAAGTACTAGAAAACAAAAAAGTACCGCTGTATGTCTTTGTGTCAGCAAACAAACCACGTGATGCCCAAGTTGGTCTCGGTTATGGTACAGACACGGGTGTGCGTGCAACCGCTAAGATAGATTATAATCTGCTCAATCGTAAAGGCTATCAAGCAGGGGCTGAGACTGAAGTCTCACGAATCACAAAAAATGTTGCTGTTTATGCCAGCCGCCCGTGGAAGCATCCGTTAAATGATAAGTTGGATGCACGTTTGACTTATGAAGAAGAAGTCATCGACCAAGGCGAAGGGAATTTTGACTTGTCTACCAGAACCTTAAAAGCGGCTTTGGCGCGTAATATCCGCCGTGAAAGTGGTTGGGATCGCAGCTACTCTGTTCGCTACCGTTTAGATGAGCTGGAGACGGGCCTTGATGAGGAAGAGCTAGCTAATCTTCCAGTACGCTTTACTTCCTCTAAACCCAAACAGCAAGCCTTGTTGTTTGGTTATGGCATGAGCAAGACAGATGTCGATAGTGCCGCCAATCCTACTCGTGGTATCCGCCAGTATTACTCGCTTGAAGCAGGTTCAGAAAGCGCGTTCAGTGATACGGATTTGGCGATAGTGCGCGCGGGTGTGAGTGGTATTTATAGCTTTGGTACTGACGATAAACACCAAGTACTAGGTAGCTTAAATACGGGTTATATTTGGGCAGATGATTTTTATGAAGTGCCTTATAAACTGCGCTTTTTTGCTGGCGGCGACCAAAGTATCCGTGGTTATGATTACGAAAGTTTGTCACCGCTTGATAAAGGTTATCTGACGGGTGGCCAAATCCTAGCCGTCGGTAGTGCTGAATATAACTATGAGTTTAGACCGGGTTTTCGCGGGGCATTTTTCACTGACGTTGGTAATGCTTATGACAAAGACTTTGAGACAGACACCAAAGTTGGCGTTGGTGTGGGTATCCGCTGGGCGTCGCCGGTCGGCGTGGTGCGTGTAGATGTGGCAGCTGGTGTGACAGAAGAGAGTATTCCGGTTAGATTACATCTGTTTATCGGCTCGCCTTTATAGGCGGCTTCTATTTATAAACTGCTGTTATACTCTAAAATCAATGCTTAATATACGCAGCAGTATAGTCCTGTTTTTTTATTCTAGCCCTTGCTGGTAATCCTTCTTTAACGTAGTTGAGTGTCATGTTGACCAAAAATACCCCGCCAAATAAGCCCTCTGATGAAGATCCAGCACAACGTGATGCCCGCGCCGTAAGACGTTGGTATCCATTGTCTTTTTTACTTAAATTGACAGTGCTCATTCTTATCGTGCTGGCGATTATGTTTGCTATATTTCTATATGCGGCGGGTACCGAAGCAGGTACCAAGTTCATTTTAGAAAAAATCAGCGCCGAGACGGGTATTGAATTTAAATATGGTCGTGGCAATCTGCGCGATGGTATTTGGGTGACTGATATTGACATCAAGGCAAATGAAGACCTTGAAATATTAGTCGATAAAGCCTATGTCAAAATAGGCTGGCGCGCGGTATTTGCTAAAGAAGTTCATCTGCGTGATGCCGATATCCAAACCATTGAGATTATCAATAACAAGCCGCCAACGGGCGAGGCGTTCGATTATAAAACCCTCAGTTTGCCGGTCAATCTACGTTTTGATCAAGCAAAAGTAAAAACCGTTATTTATAAGCAAGTGACTAAAGATCCTATTGTCGTACATAATATTGAAGCGCGTGACTTGACGTGGGTCGGTAGTGTGGTGACGGTCGGTCGTGGTAAATTACAGTATGCTGATATTGTTAAAGTCAGTGCTTTAAAAGGATATGCAGATTTACAAGGCGATTATCCTTTAGATTTGAGCGCTATTGCCGAAGTCAGCGCGTTAGAAAAGGCCTATATTGCCCCATTAAATATCACTGCAACGGGCACGTTAAAACGCACCGTTGGTAAAGTGCGTAGCCGCTATAATGACAGCGATGTCAGCGGTGATTTTGTGGTGCAGGGCTTGGACAAGGATTCGCCATTTCAAGCGAAGCTTGAGTGGGATGATATTCTTATTCCTTATGCAGAGAGTCAAAATATCCATCTCAAAAGTGGCATGGCGACGGCATCAGGGGTTATCTCTGAGATACGCCTACGCGTCAATACCGAACTGACCGCCAAAGACATTCCATCCGGGCATTATCAAGGTCGCGGCATCATCGCAAATAGCCAACTGCGCGTTGATCGCTTAGATGCTCAGGTGCCAGCGGGCAACTTAGTACTACAAGGTATTTTAGACTGGAAGGGCAGCTTTGATGCAAAAGTGCGCGCGACTGGTAGTAACTTTGATATACGTCGCGCAATTCCTGATGATTATGCTGACTTTAAAGCTTACGCGCCGCAAAAGCTTAACGGTCGACTGTCAGTACATTATCAGCATAAAAACAAAGCTGGCAACCTAGAGATGGCTGCCGATTTGCGTCAGCGTGATGGCGAACACGTCAATGCCAAAATTGTTCAGGGCAAAACCTTAGCCCGTGGCAGAACATCAGCCAAATCTAAACAAGTGACGCCTTGGTATATTGATGCTAAATGGCAGAATCTTGTGCGTCGTAATGTGCCTAATATCGGTAATATTGACAGCCCAAGCGGGCAAGCAGATGTCATTATTCGCGGCTCAAACTTATCAGTCGATGGTAATGCGGTGATTAATGAGCTAAATGCTGCCCCTAAAGGCAATTACGATGTCCGTGTCCGTAAAGCGGGCGATGTCATCGATATCAACCGCCTTAATTATAAAGGAATAGTGGGCGACTTATCTGGCACAGGGCAGATTCAATTGGCAAGCAAAAAACGCCCGTTGACGTGGCAGATTGATGCGCGTACCACAGGTTTATTACCCAAGCAATATCGTAGTGATTTACCACTTGAGCGTCTAAGTGGGCGTATCAATGCGCGCGGACGTATGCTTAATATTAGTAAAAACCGCGTCAAAGGTCAGCGTCATATCATCAGTTTTGACAATACCGATCTGCAAGTAAACCTCGATGCCAGCCAAGATAGCCGCGCTATTGGTATCACGGGTGGCGGTGATGCCAGTGTCGATATTATCGGCGGTGAGCTATCCGTCTTTGACGCCCGTTTTGATGGTCACATTGATACCGCTGATGTGCCAAAAGGTAGCTTATCGATTGATGCCGCTGGTACGCCAAAGCTGGTTAGCATTCGTAAACTAAATTACAACGGTGAAGCTGGTGCTGTAAAGGCTAAAGGCGTCATTGACTTGCGTCAGAATATCGGCTGGACGATAGATGGCCGTTTCGATAAATTTAACGTTGGGTACTTTTTACCGAATAATGCTGCCATTATCACTGGTGATTTGAAAACCAGCGGTGTGTGGCAAACCGCGGCAAAAAATAACGCCAATGCCAATAACGCCAAAGGTAAACTTAAAAACTTTGCGGTAAATTTTGATGGCATCTTAGACGCTGAGCAATTGCCAGCCGGTAAACTCACCATTGATGCCAGTGGTGACGCTCAGCTTATTCGTATTAAACGTTTCCGCCATGTGGGTGCGGCAGGCAGTATCGATGCCAACGGTACCGTTGATGTGCGCAAAGGTATCGCTTGGGATATTAATGCGGTGATGAATCGCTTTAACTTGGGCTATTTCTTTAAAGACATTCCCAGTACGATTACTGGCACTATTGATACCGATGGGCGCTGGAGCGACAATCAGCAAATTATTAATATCAAACAAGTTAATTTAAGTGGCATGTTAAAAGGGCAAGCATTGAGCGCCAAAGGGAGTTTGGCGGCAAAAATGCGCTTACCAAAAGACTTAGCCAGTTATTTTAGGCGCTTGCAGGCACAAGATGCACAGGCACAATATAAGCAAGTCAATGCCTTAATCGATAGCTTAAATGCCAATAATTTGGTGCTACGTTGGGGCGACAATTACCTCACTGCCAATGGTAACGCTAAGCAGCTACAGGCTAAAATTAATATCACCAGTCTCGACCAGCTCTCAGACAAGCTTGCTGGTAAAGTGACGGGTGGTGCAACGTTATCGCAGCCAGCAGGACAAGCGCTGCCAACTATTTATATTGACTTGGTTGGTGAACGCCTTGCGCTGCCAGGCTTTATTTTGCGTCAAGGTCGTATACGTGGCAAGTTGGTCAATTTGGCCAATAGTCCAAGTCAGCTTATTGTCAGCGCTGAAGGATTAGACGTTGCAGGACAAAGCTTTAAAAAGGTCAATGCGACCTTTAATGGTACTGAGCAGGCGCATGTGGTCAATCTTGATGTGGCAAATGACGAGCTTGATATCTCAGCTAGGCTCAAAGGTGGCTTTAATCGCGATAAACTCAGCTGGTCAGGGGTGATTGGTAAAGGTCGAGTCAAATCGAAATATGCGACGTTAAATCAACTACAACCTGCCCAGCTCATTGTGAACCTACCCCAAAAACAAGGCAAAAACTCAACGGACTTAAAAGTGCAGCTCGCAGCCCACTGTTGGCAAGCGACTGATCAAACGGGCAAGCTGTGTTTACGTGAAAACTTAATTGCCTCACCAACCAGTGGTCAGGTCAATTTGGCCGTACAAAATCTGGATACGTCGCTATTCTCAGTGTTTTTACCCAAAGATATCGATTGGCAAGCGAAAATTAATGGTAAAGCGATCGTCGGTTGGCAACGTGGTCGTCCGCCGACGATTAATACCACGCTGTATTCTGACAACGGCAAAATCAGCTTGATTCAAGATGGTGATAGCGAACCGGTAACCTTGCCTTATAAGCGTGTGTCATTGATTGCCGTCTCAGTCGCGGATGGTCTAAAGATACGCAGCGATATTAATACCGGTCAAGGTGCGCGTGGTTATGCCGAAGTCATCGTTGACCCTTATAAAACACCAAAACCAATCTCCGGGGCGCTGGTACTCAACGAGCTTAATTTGGCGATATTTAAGCCATTTTTCCCTGGTATGCGGGTGCTAGAAGGTAATATCACTATGGCAGGTGGTTTAGGCGGTACTTTAGATAAGCCGCAGTTCTATGGTGATGTGAAATTGACTAAGGGTCGCATCGCGATGCTTGATTTGCCAGTGAATTTACGGAGGGTGAATGTCGATGCCAAAATTCGTGGTACGCAAGCGACTATTGACGGTAAGTTTAATAGTGGTACAGGCGCTGGTACGCTAACGGGCACGGTTAACTGGCAACAAAAGTTACAGGCCAAATTGAGCATCATTGGCGAGCGTCTGGTATTAACCCAGCCGCCATTGTTGGTCGCTGAGGTCAATCCTGATATTGATATCATCGTGCGTCCGGGTGACCGTTATGTCAATATTACTGGCGCCGTTAGTGTGCCGTCAGCGACGATTCGCCCACCAGAAGCCAGTGAGGATATTATTACCCAAACCGAAGACGCTGTTGTTCTTGATCGCCGTTTGATTGGTAATATTGATGAAGTTTTAGCCATCTCAAAACCTTGGTCAATCAATGCCGACATCGGTATCGATTTAGGCGACGATATTAATTTCCGCGGTTTTGGCGCTGTGATTCCTTTAGCAGGCGCAATTAATGTCACACAAAATGGCACTGGTATCATGCGTGCCAAAGGTGTCGTGCAGGTTTCGCGTCGTACCAATATTAACGCCTTTGGTCAGAGTCTAGAGCTCAATTATGGTCAAGTGCGTTTTGATGGTGATGTGATGAAGCCAAATCTTAGCATTGAAGCGGTTAAAACCATTAGCGGTAAAACGGTTGGCGTGCGCGTCAAGGGCAATACAGAAAATCCAAACATTATCGTCTTTAATAATGCTGGTCTCACCCAGCAGCAAGCGATGAACGCCTTGATAACGGGTCGTATTAATAATAAGAGCGCCACGCAAATCAGTGAGCAAGGCTTTAAATCGCAGGTCACCAATAACCTTGCGGCGGCAGGTTTGAGCTTTGGCCTCAGTGGTACACGTACCCTGACCAACCAAATAGGTCAAGCGTTTGGCTTACAAAGCCTGACGGTTGATGCTTCAGGAAGTAGCGAGGACACCAATGTCAACGTCACAGGTTACGTTACTCCTGACCTATATATTCGCTACGGAGTGGGCGTGTTTAATGCCCAAAACAGCCTGTCTATTCGTTATCAGCTGACGCGGCGTATCTATGTAGAAGCAACCTCAGCGGCTGAAAATGCAGTGGATGTGGTCTATAGTTGGCAATTCTAGTGCTCCAATCGTATGGCTGCCATTTTGTCAGTAGATGATTGAGTTAATTCAATACTATAAAAAAACGCCTTTATCAGAAGGCGTTTTTTTATGAGGCTGACAGCTTGTTCATTTGGTTAAAATTAAGCGGTTGTTTCGAGTTAAGCGTAAGCGATATTCTTCGCCTTCATGCTCGATACGCACCTCTTTAGTCAGCGCAAATAAATGCTCTGACTGTAAAGTAGGCAAGCGGTTTTCGCGGTAATTTAAGTAACGAGAGATGACCGTGCTCATAGTAAATTCCTTTTGATAAAATAGTTGAACCCAAAATAGTCATATAAGACAAGTTATTAACGATAATGATTATCATTTGTATTAGTAGTTTTTGCAAGCTATTTGATAAAATAAATGACAGTTATTATGTAAACTTATATAAAGCTTCATTTACAAAGGCTATAAAGGTTCTAAACCAAAACAATCGTGTGGCGATAAATATATTGATAAAGGGCAGTAAGATGGCAATTCAAACAACAACCTCAGTAAAGCATCCATCAGATATAAATAAGCCAAGCAAAACTAAGGCAATAACTTATGTCAATGTGGCGGTAGCGGTCATTCATTATCAGAATCAGTATTTGCTGGGTTTTAGAGATATCTTACAGCATCAGGGCAATCGTTATGAGTTTGTAGGCGGCAAGATAGAGGGTCACGAAACGGCGAAGCAGGCACTTATACGTGAGGTCGCAGAAGAAACGGGCATTGATATTGCTGATAACACGAATGTGAAGCTTGGGCGACTACATCATGACTATGATGATAAGCAAGTATGCTTACAGGTGTATAAAGTGGCGTTGAGCGCGCAACAGTATGAAACGCATAAATATCGTAAACAGGGGTTAGAGGGGCAGGCGCTAACGTGGGTGGATAAATCGAGATTGTTGGCAGGAGAGTACCACTTGCCCGCCGCCAATAAGACGATTCTTGAATGGTTGCGATTACCGACACAGATAGCGATAACCTATCCATTGGCACACTTTGGCGACGTAGCTAATCCCGCAGCATGGCTGCAGTATCACGCGACGCATTTGACGCAAGACGCTTGGGTTTATGTCCGATTGAAAGCAGTAGATTTAGGAAGTAGTGTAGAGCAGTTGCTGCGCTTACGTCCAGATATCCATGCGATTTTGCCCGCTGCGTTCAATAACAATGAGGCGAGCGTGAGCGAAATAGCTATAAATCCCCAGATCGTAGCAAAGCATTTAACACAAACGCAGCTTATGCAGTGGTCAAGTAGTCATCAGAGTAATGATGTATCTCACTGCAGCATTACTTCAAGTCAGTCATCAAGCTATGCATTGATAGTGAGTTGTCATGATACTGATAGTATTTATGCGGCTAATAAGTTGGCGCACGCGCGTCTGCAACAGCAATTACCGCCCGTTATCGGTATCTTATTATCGCCTGTTTTAGCCACTCAAACTCATCCTGAGACCGCGCCGCTAGGTTGGCAGGCATGGGAAGAATTGGCAGCGTTAGCAGATATGCCAGTGATAGGTTTAGGCGGCTTATCACCCATGATGAGTGCACAAGCGGAACAGTATGGCGGCGTTGCTGTCGCTGGCATTCGACATTTTTTGCAGTAAAATTCAAGGTAATTTTACGTCATTATAACGGCTTTCTTAGAGTCGTTATTAAAATATAAAGGGGTTTAAGTCGTTATTAAATAAGCGCTTCAAACAAGATATAAGGCAGTTTAAAGGTAAAGACCACATTATTGTAAGCATCTGTTTTTAAAACTGTTTTAACAGTCGGTAACTATGTGTTTGTTCTATGATGCAAACGTAGAATTACTTACAAACCGTTGCGTTTCCCTACATTGCGACACTGTTCTCAACGAGCCTTTGCCATTACTATGAACCATCAAATTATCAAAGGGCGCTGAGTGACTTTCTTAGAGAATACTTATCTAGCTTAGAGAGCACTTATTTAGAAATTGTTTATCTATAAGTTATTTATCAAAAGAACAATTATCAAAACAACTTATCTATCGATATTTACTTATTCAGCGCTGCTTAACAGTTATAAGGCATATTAGTGATGACTGTCCTTGATTTTCAGTCATGCTTCTTTTGTGTTTAAAGTGATCATTGACAACTATCTCATGCTTATTTAATAAGTAATGTGATCAGTAAAGAATTTTTAACTAACCCTATTAACGAATGGTACTCCTATGAAAACCAATAAGTTACCTAAGTCAGCATGGTCTGATTCTCAGGCAGCTGGTTCTCAATCGCCACAAACTAGCCAGTCAAGTCAGCACTATTTTGAAAATCACCATCTTAAAAAGAGCTATCTTAAGAAAGACTATTTAACTAAAGGTTATCTAAATACAGATACACCTTCAAAGGCTCATAATCATAATGCTAGTAATGACGCTAGCTATCATTATGAGAGTTATAACGACATATACTCCAATCATTTGGCGGCAGATACATCGGTACATGACAGCTATTTTGGCTACAGAAGCATTGAAGAAGGCCTTACTGAGACAACAGAGTCTGCAATGAGTAAGAACAGCAACCGTAAAGCCCGTAGCTCGGATACTAGCGATATGAAAAGTCATGCTATTACGAGTAATCGCACAAATAACAACCATAACAAAAGTGATAAAAGCCCTCGAAGCTTACAAATTCCTCAAATAAATCACGGGTATAAAAGAGCGCATAGCTATCAGAAGGTGAAAAAGACGACTGATATAAGCATCAATAAAAGTGTGAACATAAATACGCAACCATCAAAGCTTCAGTCTATTGAAAATGATATCTTAGAAGCGCAGACTAATACTGTGAATAGCCTAACTAAAAAAAATAAATCTAACAATCATCTTTCTTCTGAAACTGCACTTGCAGGGATAACAGAGATACCGGAGCGCATATTTATGAATGGACTGATCAAGCACACAGGTATTGCTTTAGCTATTATCATACCGTTGGCGGCGTTTTCAGCCTATGCGGCGACGCCACCCGCCACTACTGCGGCTAAAGCTAATGTGACAGCTAATGCAACGACGGATAAAACCAGCATAGAGACATTATCCATCAAGCCGAGTGCTATCATTCATAAGGCTGCAAGTGTACCAACCACAGTAGATAGTGTTGATCTTAAAAAGTACGCGGGCACGTGGTATGAGATAGGTCGTTTACCAATGTATTTCCAGCGCAATTGCGCCAGTGATGTGACTGCGAATTATGTTGAAAAAACAGACGGTTCAGGCATCAAAGTGATTAACCAGTGTAAAGCGCAAGACGGTTCAGATATCATAGCTGAAGGCTTAGCCAAACCAGCTGATACGACGGGTAGCAAATTAAAAGTTACTTTCTTACCCTCTTGGATTCGTTGGTTGCCTGTTGGTCGCGCGGATTATTGGGTACTAGCACGTGATGCAGACTACAAAACGGCACTGGTCGGCACACCAGACAAAGACTATTTATGGTTACTGGCGCGCTCACCAAATGTGAGCCAAGAAACCTACGCAAAATACCGTCAAATTGCTCAACAACAGGGCTATGATTTAAAAGAGTTCAAACTGACGCCGCAGACCAATCAAACGGTCAAGTTGGTTCCATAAAAATCTAATTGTCAATTATTGATAGCTGATTTTATTAATCGCTACTTTGATAGTTGCTTCTTGATAAATATTGACTGTATCACTACTTAAGTATTTTATATTAATAGTGTTTTGCCTCGGTTTTAGCTACTTAAAAATAAAGACAGCAAGTTATGCTGTCTTTATTTTTAATAAGTAGGCCATATATCAATAATATTCTTTATCAGAGCGGCAAATTCGGTTATCACTAGCAAAATAAGGCATTTTAGGCTAAAATCTCCCTTATCTAAAGACTACGCTGATAAAAACGGTGACCATAACCATCGAAGCAACAGTCGAGCGTTATCGTTTTAGAATCATTACTTAACTTAATGATGACCTATCTATTTATATTTCTTCCTACTTTACTGATTACCTAATTACTGACCATAAGGATGTTTCTCGTGAGCAACGCTGATACCTTACGCCAATTACATCAAGACCACTTGAGCAATTATAACCAACAAGAGCAACAAGCTATTGAGCTGATGGGGCTATTGAATAAGCTTTATAACGAGCAAGATGTGCAAGTGACTCTATTTGGCGATACTCTAGATACGACGTCTGTGGGTCAAATATTGGCATTGCATCAAAAAGTGGCGCTACGTGAGCAAGGTGCTAAATCTATCGATATCGCTGATACCTTAGCGATGGTTAAGGCGCTTGCAGAGAATAAAGATATTCAAGCGGCTCGTATCGATGTCGGTCAGCTGATTGCGAATGACAGTGATTTACAAGCGGCTTTACAGTCTATTGGTACTGATAAAGGCACTAGCAATGGCGCAACTGATGTGGTGCTATATGGCTTCGGTCGTATTGGTCGTATCTTAACGCGCCTATTGTTGTCACAAGCATCAAGCGCCAAGGGTATGCAGTTAAAAGCTATTGTGGTACGTCCTGCAGCAGCGGGTGATTTGGCTAAGCGTGCCTCATTGCTTGAACGTGATTCGATTCATGGTAGCTTCGCTGGTGGCGTCGTTGTCGATAACGAAAACAACGGGTTGATTATCAATGGCCGCTTTGTGCAAGTGATTTATGCTAAAGACCCAAGCGAGATTGATTATACTGCTTATGGTATTGACGATGCATTGGTCATTGATAACACGGGCATTTGGAAAGATGAAGCCGGTCTTGGTAAGCACTTACAGTCTACTGGCGTGAAAAAAGTATTGCTAACGGCTCCTGCTGGCGGCGATATCAAGAACGTCGTATATGGTGTGAATAATGACACGGTCGGTGATGACACTATCGTCAGTGCGGCGAGCTGTACGACCAACGCGATTACCCCAACGTTAAAAGTGTTAAATGACGAATACGGTATTGAGAATGGTCATGTTGAAACCATACACTCGTTTACCAATGATCAAAACTTGATTGATAACTATCATAAAGCCGATCGCCGTGGTCGTAGTGCAGTATTAAATATGGTTATCACCAGCACTGGCGCTGCAAAAGCAGTTGGTAAGGCACTACCAGAGCTTAGCGGTAAATTAACCGGTAACGCTATTCGTGTTCCAACGCCAAACGTCAGCTTAGCGATTTTAAACTTGAATCTTAAAACTGCGCCAGCTAGCGCTGATGCGTTAAATGAGTTCATGCGTAAAGTTTCTAATAGCAGTCAGTGGCAAACACAAATTGCTTATACAGACTCTACTGAAGCGGTATCGACGGATTTTGTCGGTGATACGCATGTGGGTATCGTCGATGCTCAAGCGACGATTTTGACAGACAACCATGCTATCGTTTATATTTGGTATGACAACGAAGTAGGCTATAGCACGCAAGTATTACGTTTGGCAACGCAAATGGCAGGCATCAGCTACGCACAGATTCCAGCTTAATACATTTAAGTGGTATTAATGAGTTTTTAATATTGAGGTACTCTTCATAAACTAGAGTGCTTCAATAGTCACTTTTAGTTTGGACAGATAGATGTGATTTTTAAAGTTAAGATATACAGCACCCGATAGTCCAATTGGTTATCGGGTGTTATTGTCATAAACAAAGCAATGATTAAGAGCAAGATAGACGCAAGTCTCCCATTTTTTAAAAGATAACTATAGGCAAAAGAAGCGGTCTATGACTGTCATTAAGCTTATAAACTAGAGTGTAAATAAAGGAACGTAAGATGCGATTTATTGATGAAGCCGTCGTAACGGTAAAAGCAGGTGACGGTGGTAATGGAATCGCCAGTTTTCGCCGAGAAAAATATGTCCCGCGCGGTGGTCCTGATGGTGGTGATGGTGGCAAGGGCGGGGATGTTTATGTCATTGCAGAGGATAACACCAACACCCTAGTTGATTATCGTTATACCCGTCGTCACGATGCTATGCGGGCTGAGAATGGTCATAGTAGGAACTGTTCAGGCAAGGGCTCTGATGATCTTTTTTTACCAGTGCCTATTGGTACGACGGTCGTTGATACCGAAACCGACGAAGTATTAGGTGATTTAATTGAAATTGGTCAGACTTTACTGATTGCCAAAGGCGGTGATGGTGGTTTGGGTAATACCCATTTTAAAAGCTCGACCAACCAAGCGCCGCGTAAAGCGACGTCAGGTTTTGAAGGTGAGCTAAAAGTGCTTAAGTTTGAGCTAAAGGTCGTGGCTGATGTTGGCTTAATTGGTTTACCTAATGCAGGCAAATCGACTTTTATCCGCCAAGTCTCTGCTGCTAGACCAAAAGTGGCTGATTATCCGTTTACCACGCTGGTTCCTAATCTGGGCGTGGTCGATATTGGGCGTCATCGCTCATTTGTCATGGCTGATATTCCAGGTTTAATCGAAGGCGCTTCAGAAGGTGCCGGTCTTGGTATTCGTTTCTTAAAGCATGTCGCTCGTACGCGCCGTCTGCTACACTTGGTCGACGTTAAGCCGATTGATGGCAGCGACCCAGTCGAAAACGCCCGTATTATCTTAAATGAGCTCGAGCGTTTTTCACCTGAATTGGCGAATTTGCCACAGATTTTGGTGTTGAATAAAATCGATCAGGTGCCTGAAGAAGAGTTAAATGAGCTTTGTACGCATATTGTGGCAGAGCTTGGTTGGACAGGTATTGTATTTCGCACCGCGACGTTGACGGGCGAAGGCGTCGATGCGATTAAATACCATTTAATGAATGAGATTGAGCGTGAGCGTGAGCGTGAAATCGAAGATCCTATTTTTGCTGAAGCACAAAAAGCGCGTTTTGAGCGCTTAGAAGCAGAAGTACGTCTGAACACGGAAGCGCAGCGTGAAGCGTATCGTGCGGCTCGTAGAGCGGCACGTGAAGGTACGGATTTAAACGACGATGACGACGACCTAGATGATGATGGCGTTGAAGTGGTTTACGTTCCTTAAGTGTGCTTTATTTAAGTTTACGTTTTTTAAATTGGTGTTCGCACAGTTTTTAATTTAATCCCCGTAATCACTTTACACTAGCAACAGGAGTTTATATGGCAGTTGACATAGAGAACACGACCGAAGAAGCAAGGTTTGTTGAGCAAGCACGGAACTTTGATATTCAGCGCGTTATTGTCAAGATTGGCTCATCGTTATTAACCAATAATGGGCGAGGGCTTGATCGAACTGCCATTTACGAGTGGGCAAAGCAGATTGCCAAGCTGCATAAGCAAGGCATGGAAGTATTATTGGTATCTTCAGGTGCGGTTGCTGAAGGCGTGGTGCGCATGAATCTTGAAGAGCGCCCTAAGAAATTGGCGGCGCTGCAAGCTTGTGCGTCTATCGGCCAGATGGGTTTGATTGAAACTTGGTGGTCAGCATTGATTCAGCATGGTATTCAAAGCTCGCAGTTGCTACTGACCCATGATGATTTGTCCAACCGTAGTCGCTATTTGAATACCACTGGCGCGCTAACACAATTATTAGAATGGCGTGTGCTCCCAGTGATTAATGAAAACGATACCATTACGATTGATGAGATTAAATTCGGCGATAATGATACCTTAGGTGCGATGGCAGCGGCGATGGTCAATGCCGATTTATACATTATCTTAACCGATCAAGAAGGGGTCTTTACCGATAATCCGCGTAATAATCCTAATGCCAAAATGATCCGTCAAGAGCGCGCAATGGCTGATTATTTATTTGATATCGCAGGTGATGGTGGCAAGCTTGGTCGCGGTGGTATGCTCACCAAAATCCGTGCCGGACGCTTGGCTGCCATGGGCGGTTGTCCAACAGTCATCGTCAGTGGTGCTATCGACGATGTCATTACTCGTGTGGTATCTGGTGAAGCAGTTGGTACGTTACTGACGACGAATGACCAAGATAAAATCATTGCTCGTAAACAGTGGCTGGCGGCGCATTTGCGTATGTCGGGCTCTTTAATTGTCGATGCCGGTGCTGCAAAAGCCGTGGTTGAACATCACAAGAGCCTGCTACCGGTCGGCGTCGTAGAAGTACGTGGCGATTTCGATGAAGGCGATGTGGTTGAAATTGTACACCAAGATACGGGCGAGCGTATCGCTGTCGGTCAAGTGAACTTCTCATCGCGTGATGCCTGCCGTGTGGCTCGCGAGCGTACGGAACAGTTTGATAGAATCCTTGGTAACAATGAAGAGCGCGTGGTCATGGTACACCGTGATAACTTAGCGCTGACCATGTAGACGTTTAGGGTATTTACCCTATTTTAGATATAAGCACGATATTATTGATTAAAGGCTAACAGCAAATGACGCTCTAAAAGTGCTTAACATTATCTGATGAAGGTTAACCTAACGATTGCTAATCTGATGGCTATTCACCAAGAACCAATCATTCAGTGTGTTTAAATTTTTGTAATAGAGTGTCGCTATCTGAGCGTTTTAATATTCTTTTCTTTAACTTATTTTATCTAGCTTCTTATTCATTTTATTGGATATAGAGCTGTTTTGGAGATTTGTACATGAGTGCTTCAGACAATAATAACGCGCTAGAGCAGAATTTTGCGCCTTTAAAAAACGATAGATTGTTACGAGCGCTGCGCTTTGAGCCCATAGATACTACACCTGTGTGGATGATGCGCCAAGCCGGTCGTTATTTACCAGAATATAAAGCCACTCGCGCTGAAGCTGGTGACTTTATGAGCTTATGTAAAGATACCGCCCGTGCTACGGAAGTCACTTTGCAGCCTTTACGTCGTTATGATTTGGACGCTGCTATTTTATTCAGTGATATTTTAACCATTCCTGATGCGATGGGATTGGGTCTATATTTTGAAACGGGTGAAGGTCCGAAGTTTAAACATCCTATTCGTACGCAAGCAGATTTAGATAGATTGCCGGTACTCGATGTAAATGACTCTCTCGATTATGTCATGCGTGCGGTGACGAGTATTCGTACTGCGCTCAATGGTCAAGTACCATTATTTGGTTTTTCTGGCAGTCCATGGACGCTAGCGACTTATATGATTGAAGGCGGTAGCTCAAAAGATTATCGCTATACCAAAGGTTTTCTATATAGTAATCCTGAATTTTTACATCAATTATTAGACAAGTTAGCAACGTCAGTGATTGATTATTTGGATGCACAAGTTGTAGCAGGCGCACAGATATTACAGATATTTGATAGCTGGGGCGGTGCGCTTGGTCATCGTCAGTTTGTCGATTTCTCTCATGCTTATAATAAGCGCATTGTCGCTGAGTTAAAGGTACGTCATCCTGAAATACCTGTGGTGCTATTTACTAAGGGTGGCGGTATTTGGCTTGATGTCCAAGCGGATAGTGAAGCTGATGCCTTGGGCCTAGATTGGACGATGCCTCTTGATCGTGCCCGTCAAGTCTTGACGGAAAGTCAGCGTCAATTGACTAAGCAGCATAAAAAACTACAAAGTAGCAAAGCGATTCAGGGTAACTTAGATCCCGCAACTTTATATGGCTCGCCTGCAACTATCCGTGCTGAAGTCAATGCCATGCTGGATAGCGCTTATGCGAGTGGCGAAAAAACAGGCTATGTAGCAAACTTAGGTCATGGTATTACCCAGTGGGTCGACCCTGATAATGCCAAAGTGTTTATCGATGCGGTACATGACTATAAGATTTAACGCTGCTAATTTTTAAGAAAGCGAGCATTTAACAGTGCTAATAACCGCGTTAACATCAATAAGCTATGAAACCAAAAGCTAGAAAGCTAGAAGTTATAATGTTTATACTGAGGTGTAAACATTATAGCTATCTACCATTAATTGAGTAACACACTGAATAAAGAAAAAAGGGCTATCTTATGATTTCAGCAGCGATTGTCGGCGGCACAGGTTATACAGGTATTGAGCTGATTCGCTTATTATCTGCCCATCCTGAAGTGTCTATTGATTTGCTAACATCCCGTAGCGAAGCTGGCACCCGAGCTGATGAGATCTTCCCAAGCTTACGCGGCATCTCAGATATCGTTTTTAGCGACTTAGGTGATGAGACGCTAGCGACATTGCAAAAATGCGATGTGGTGTTTTTTGCGACTCCACATGGCGTGGCAATGAAGCAAGCAGAGGCGTTAACTGCAGCGGGCGTAAAAGTCATTGATTTAGCTGCGGATTTTCGTTTGCAGTCATTAACGGAATTTGAGCATTGGTATCAGCAAGCGCATGCCTGTCCTGAGCTATTAAAGACAGCTGTTTATGGTTTGCCTGAAGTCAACCGTGAAAAACTGGTCAATGCTTTGGTCGTCGGTAACCCTGGCTGTTATCCAACCACGGCTATCTTGGGCTTAAAACCCATTATAGATGCCCAAAATCAGCAAGCAGCAAGATTGGTTGAATCACGTATCGTTATCGATGCTAAATCTGGTGTTTCGGGTGCGGGTCGTCAAGCAAAGCTTGCACTTAACTATGCTGAAACCACAGATAACTTCAAGGCCTATAGCGTTGAAGGTCATCGGCATCTACCTGAGATTGAACAGGGCGTTGCCCAATTATTAGATAGTAAATTTAGCCATCGTATTCGTTTTTTACCTCATCTTGTGCCGATGATACGCGGAATGTTGAGCTCTATTCATCTTGAGCTTACTGATGCAGGCGCTGCTATTGATTGGCAGCAAATATTTGACACAAGCTATGCTGCAGAACCTTTTGTGGATGTGATGCCAAAAGGTGTTTATCCCGATACGCGCAGTGTACGTGCCAGTAATCGTTTACGTATTGGCATCCATCAAGACAATGAACGTGCTGAGCTGACAGTGATTGTTGTGCAAGACAATTTGGTAAAAGGTGCCGCTGGGCAAGCAGTACAAAATATGAATGTGATGTTTGGTCTCGATGAATCAATGGGTTTAAACTTTGCGCCTATCGTTCCTTAACAAATGTTTATCTACTATCAGATCCTTCCTATTTATGGCGCTAGGTATTGATTATAAATTCCGCTATAATAACCTGCCCTTACTATTAAGAGATATTGTCTAAATGCGTTTGAAGAGTGTACTACGCCTTTGCCCACAGCCAGCACGTTTAACGTGCCAAGACTCTATTTCCTATGATTTGGGGCGTAGTCCGCATCTCTCTTATCCTCGTTATCATAGTAATGGTGCTGCTATAAGTAGCCATGGTATTAATCATTCACAGCAAGGCGCTTCTACCTTGGTATTAGCATTATTTGTGGTAGCGATATTGGTGACAGCAGTGGTTGGACTGTTATTTGGTCACAAGCTGGGTTATCAGCGTGGCTATTATTCAATGCAAACGGAAGCTAAGCAAGCGGTCATCACGAGTAAAGAGGCGACACAAGAGCTGAAAGATTTACGCCTTAGCAGTAAAATAGCCACCAATGAAGCGGCTACTGCTAAGCAAGAGCTAGAAATAAGTTTGGCAAATTTGAAAGAGCTACGCGAAAATCAACAGGAACTTAAGGTTGAAAACAAACAATTGGCGCAGCTTAATCAAATATATGCCGAAATCATTAGCGATCAAGGCGGTATGCCCTTGCAGATACTTGGTGCTAGGATTGAACCTTTACCTGAGAACGCTTTTGAATATGGCTTCGATATTGGCATGCTTGCCAGCGATGGTAAAGCCAAGCGCTTAAAGCCAACGTTGACCTTGCTCAATAACGATGACTTTGTAGAAGTACCGTTGGAACCATCGAGTTATAGCATTGAGGGTATTACGCGTATTCGTGGTCGCTTTATGCTGCCATCAGGCTTTAAGCCTTTGCAAGTTAAACTGAGCTTGAGAGCAGGTGGACAGGAAGTAGAGCAGCTATATGATTGGAGGCTTGGCGCTAAGGTTGATAATATGCCACTGTCGTTATTAGACCTACCAGAGGTTGATGAAAGCCCGATTGAGCCTTGATTTTTTAGTGCTTCGATATTCCATGTCCAATGGCTTTCACCTAGTAACATGTCTGCTAATATTTTTTAACTCTTCTTTGTATTGTTATAAACACACCTATTAAATTGTATTCTAATTATGATAAAACAAACCATATTACAGTCAACGCCCACCGTTGCGGATTGGCATTTTCCCAATATGCCGACGCATTTTGCTCAAGATGGCGATACCGAAAGTGAGACTTCACCACAAGCTGATGTATTAGTGGCAGAGCCAGAGGTGGCAAAGCCTCCCATGTATGCTGTGGTGATGTATAACGATAACTACACGCCGATGGAATTTGTCGTTTATGTGCTGCAGTCGGAGTTTCGTCATAGTATGGATTCAGCCGTTGAAATTATGCTGACGATTCATAATAGTAGCAAAGGTATTGCGGGCATTTATCCCAAAGATATCGCTGAAACTAAGGCAAAAAAGGTTAATAGCCTTGCGCACCGTGAAGGCTATCCTTTATTGACTCAAATTGAACCACATCAGGGCGAATGATTTTTTAGCGCACTTTTGTAGTAAGTTTTTCCTGTTTTTATTATTGCACTTTCTATCTCACTCCATTCTTTGTTATCTATACAGTCAAGTTTTACCCCTAAAAATACTTTCTAACATAGAGCAAACCTGATCAGTTATCTGATTGTTTGCTCTAACGTATCTATCTACTCTAAGTTTAGCCATTTTAAATTTGGTACACATCCTGACGCCTATGGTCTTCTAATCTTGTTATTCCTTTACTTTTAAACTTGATTTCCCTCTGATACAGCCCTATATACTAAAGTATGCTCTTGTACACTTAGTTTTATATCGTCCCTCATTTTTTCAAATCGTTTTAGTATGTTTTATCTCTATCCTATCCAATAGCCAGTTTTAAAGACATAGGCTCAAAGTGTTTTATGAGCTGCTAGTTTTAGTAACTGTATAGACGCTATTAAAAGGTTTGTCAGACACTTCGATACATTTTAATCAGCTTTAATAGATTGACTATCCTTAATTATCATGTTGATATAAAGGGAAGATGAAAATAATACGCTAGTCATGGAAGTCATCATTGAATTACATTCAGTAAAGTCTCTTAATAATCCTAACATTGCCCTTGAACAATCCATCTATCGCCCTGATTTAGTTACTAACTCATTCATAAAGCTATCAATAATAAGATAGGTACAACCGTAGGAAGTCCTTATGTTAAGTCGTCATCTTGAAGTTTCTTTGCGTTTAGCAATGACACTTGCGCGCCAAAAATCGCATGAGTATCTCACTGTTGAACATCTACTACTGGCATTATTAGAAAATACCAATGCTGCCAATACGTTGACTGCTTGCAATGCCAATGTCTCAACCTTGCGTAGTGAGCTAGAAGCTTATATCAATAAGCATACGCCGACGGTCGATGCCAATACCGAGCAATCACCACAACCGACCCAAAGTTTCGATCGAATTCTGCAACGGGCTATTTTCCATGTGCAGTCTATCGGTGGGGGTCGTTTGGTCGAAGGTTCTGATATTTTAGTATCGATGTTTTCTGAACATGATACCTATGCAGTTTATTTGCTTAAAAAGCAGGGTATTAGCCGTCTGGAGCTGACCCAGTATTTATCGCATGGTCAAGAGAAAGACGAGCCATCTGAGCCCCGTGCTTCGATGACTGGCGAGCGCCGTAGTGTCTCAGAAAAAACCAGTAAAGACCCATTGGTCGAATTTGCGACCAACTTAAACCAACGCGCCGCTGAAGGTAAAACCGATCCATTAATTGGACGTGCCCCTGAAATTGAACGCGCCGCCCAAGTGCTGTGCCGTCGCCGTAAAAACAACCCATTATTGGTTGGGGAGCCAGGCGTAGGTAAAACCTCGATTGCCGAAGGTTTAGCGTGGTTAATTATCAATGATAAAGCACCGAAGCCACTTAACGGCTGTGTGATTTATAGCTTAGATATTGGCTCATTAATCGCTGGTACTAAGTATCGCGGTGATTTTGAAAAACGGATGAAATCGCTGCTTGATGCGCTAAAGAAAAAACCCAATGCGATTTTGTTTATTGATGAAATTCATATGATTATTGGCGCAGGGTCGTCGATGAGTAGTAATATGGATGTATCAAATTTAATCAAACCGGCCCTTGCCAATGGTGAGTTGCGTTGTATTGGTTCAACGACCTTTACTGAGTACCGTCAGGTGTTTGAAAAAGACCATGCATTGTCACGTCGTTTCCAAAAAATTGATGTTAAAGAACCGAGTGTTGATGACAGTATCGACATTTTACGTGGCCTTAAATCACGTTATGAAGAGTTTCATAATGTCGAATATACTGATGAAGCCTTGGTGACAGCCGTTCAATTATCGGCCAAACATATCCATGAGCGTTTTTTACCGGATAAAGCCATCGATGTAATCGATGAAGCCGGTGCTTATAAGCGTTTGGGTATCGTGGCTGATGCGGATGATATTGATGCAGAAGAAAGCTTCATCGCTAATTTGGAGCAAGATTTTGATGCACAGATCGATGCTGATGAAGAAGGTTTTGACAGTATTGATGAGATGGACACGGTCAACGAGATGCAAGAGGAAGCAAATGCTGCAAAAGCCAATGATCGGGCGACAGCTAACAGTGCTAAAAAGTCTAAAACCAAGCGTGCTCCGATAAAAATCGATGTCGCAGATATTGAAGCCATCGTTGCTAAGCTTGCCCGTATTCCACCTAAATCTGTATCAAGTGATGATAAGAGCATTCTTGAGCATTTAGATCGTGATTTGAAGCACTTGGTGTTTGGGCAAGACGAAGCCATTGCGACCTTGGCAGATGCAATTAAATTATCTCGTGCTGGCTTAAAAGCACCGGATAAGCCAATTGGCTCCTTTATGTTTGCTGGTCCTACTGGTGTTGGGAAAACAGAAGTATCACGTCAGTTAGCGAACTTATTAGGGGTGGAGTTAGTACGCTTTGATATGTCAGAATATATGGAAGCCCATACCGCTTCGCGTCTGATTGGTGCGCCTCCTGGCTACGTCGGTTATGATCAAGGGGGTTTATTGACCGAAAAAATCAATCAACATCCGCATTGCGTACTGCTGCTTGATGAGATCGAAAAAGCGCATCCTGATGTCTTTAATTTGCTACTGCAAGTGATGGATCATGGTACCTTGACGGATAATAATGGTCGCGTCGCTATCTTTAAGCAAGTCATTGTTATTATGACCACCAACGTCGGTGCCGATAGTATCAGTCGCTCTTCTATGGGCTTCACGCAGCAAGACCATAGCCGCGATAATACAGAGGCGCTCAAGCGTGTGTTTACGCCTGAATTCCGCAACCGTTTAGATGCCATCATTCAGTTCAATCCATTAGACACATCAGTTGTGGTATCTGTAGTTGATAAGTTCTTGGTCGAGCTACAAGTGCAGCTTGATGATAAGAAAGTAACATTAGAGATTGATGATGAAGTACGGGATTACTTGGCTGATAAAGGCTATGATCGCCTAATGGGTGCCCGTCCAATGCAGCGTCTGATTCAAGACGAGATTAAGAAACCATTGGCAAGCATGATTTTGTTTGGGGACTTGGTAAATGGCGGTGTGGTCCATCTGACCTTGGAGCCTGAAGATGCTAAAGATCAAGATGGCAATTCTGTTAAGCTTGAAAAAAGTAGCAGTAAGGGCTCAGACAAAGGCTCGGCAGACAGTCGTATTATCTTAACAGTCGTTGAGACTCATGAGCCACATCCAGACTCTGAGTCATTAGCCAGCTAAGTCTTTGCGGTTAGTATCATAAGAATGGTTACGACGTTATAAAAACGGTTACTGCGGTAGCCGTTTTTTATTGCTAATTATCACGTAGCAAAGCCAATATTTTGCTAATATCAGTGTTAGCGTATCCTGATAACAAATAAAAAGGATTGATTATGACATTACTTGATGTACAACCAACAAAGACAGAAGCACAAAAACAAGCGATCTTAGACAACGTACGCTTACCAGAAGACTGGAAAAATGCCTTAGCAGAAGAATTAACCTCTGACAATATGGATAACTTGCGTGCCTTCTTAAAGGAAGCCTATCAATCAGACGATAGTATCTATCCACCAGCCCCTTTGATGTTTAATGCGTTAAACCTAACGCCTCTATCACAGGTTAAGGTTGTTATTTTAGGCCAAGATCCTTACCACGGACCAGGGCAAGCAATGGGCTTATCGTTTTCAGTGCCCAAAGCCATTCCAAAGCCACCTTCACTGAATAATTTGTTGAAAGAAATGGCGAGTGATATTGGTATCGCGCCTTCAAAGCATGGTGACCTGACTTACTGGGCACAGCAAGGCGTATTACTTTTAAACAGCTCATTAACTGTGAGAGAAGGAGAGCCAAACAGCCACCAAAATCAAGGTTGGGAGCAGTTTACCGATGCGGTCATTGATGTGGTCAATGAACAAACAGAGCATACCGTATTTATTTTATGGGGCAGTAAAGCGCAGAAGAAAGGCAAGTATATCAACACTGATAAACATCTCATTTTGACGGCTGTTCATCCTTCACCACTGGCTGCCAACCGTGGCGGGTTTTTTGGTTCTAAGCCATTTTCTAAAACCAATGATTATCTGGTACAGTACGGTCAAACGCCTATCGACTGGCAGTTACCGCAGTAGAAGTTAAAGATGGTTGTCAAAAGTGGTTTTCAAAATAATTGTTGTCACAATAGTTGTACTAATAAATGAAGCATACACAAACGATAAGCTTGCAACCATATCAGTTAGCGAGCGGTCTGATATCAACGAGTACATTTTGGTCACTTCAAGATGTTCACTGGATGCAAGAAGCAATTGAGCTTGCCAAGCAAGGCGCTGCGCGTGAAGAAGTGCCAGTAGGGGCGATACTGGTGCACAATCAGCAGATCATTGGGCAAGGGTTTAATGAGCCGATTGGACGTCATGATGCGACTGCTCATGCGGAAATTATCGCGTTAAGAGATGCTTGCAGACGTTTAAATAATTATCGCTTGCCATTACAGACGACGTTATATGTGACTTTAGAGCCGTGTACCATGTGTATTGGAGCGCTGATTCACGCTCGCGTCGATAGACTTGTCTATGCGGCAAGTGAGCCGAGGGCTGGCATGGTTGGTAGTCAAATGAACTTGGCGGCACAGGCCTTTTATAATCATAGTATTCAAGTACATAAAGGCTTGTGTAGTCAGCATAGCAGTCAGATGCTGAAGGATTTTTTTCGACAACGCCGCCAAGCGGTAAAAGAGAACAAGCGGTAAAATTTTCAGTCACCATAAATCATTAACAAGATATTATTTGCACTGCTAGTGATAGGGAGGTTTGTTTGCTATACTATCGCCCTATTTGCTTATGAATAAGTTTATTGACGTGCAAGCGTTTGACAAACCAGTAGAAATTTACGCCCTTTACTACGATGTAAGCTGTGCCGACGATTAAGTGAGTGTTATGACTGCTTTTATACCTGATACTAATGATAATAGTGACACGCCGTCATTGCGCTATCCAGTTATCTGTATTGATGGTCCAAGTGGGGCAGGTAAAGGTACGGTTACCTGGCGCTTAGCACAAACGTTAGGTTATCAATTGTTAGATTCAGGGGCCTTATATCGCATTGTGGGTCTAAAGGCGTTTGAAGCAGGTTTGTTAGAGGTGAATGGCGAACAAAGCATTGATGAGGCGGCGCTGTTAGCATTGACCCAAAGCTTGCAGATTGTTTTTGAGCCTAACAATGATTCAGGGCGTGTGGACATCATTGTCAATGGCACTAAAATTGGTGAGCAAGTACGCAATGAAACCGTCGGTGGTTACGCCTCTCAGGTTGCTGTTTATCCAAAGGTGCGTCAAGCGTTGCTTAAATTACAGCAAGATATGGCAGCCCAATCAGGATTGGTCGCCGATGGCCGTGATATGGGCACCGTGGTTTTTCCAGATGCCGATGTTAAAGTATATCTGACAGCAAGTGCCAAAGCCCGTGCAGAGCGTCGTGTAAAACAGCTACTCAATGCTGGTCAAACAGCAGATTTTGAAGCGATTCTTGCCACGATTAAAGCCCGTGATGATCGTGATGAAAACCGCACAACAGCACCGTCAAAACCTGCAGACGATGCGCTAGTTTTAGATAGCTCCAACCTAGACGCTGATGCGGTTTATGAGCTTGTGAAGAGACATTGTCAGGATCAAGGTATTTGCTTCAATCGTTAATAAAAACAACATATTAAATACTAAAAAGTTTCCTATGGGTTTCATTTTAGTATAAAATTATAGTAGTAAGTATAAGACTGTTGTTGCTAATGATTTCGATAAATAAGCTATTTATTAAGCGGTACTTATAAAACCGTGTTTATGAATAAGGCGCTTATTAGCAACAAACGTTTTTATATATGACTGCATAGGATATAAAACCAGTATTCTCGTTTTATGCAATCATACATTTGATCCGTACTGTGCTGGACAGGATACGGCTATACAAAGGTAGACATAATGGAATCATTTGCTGAACTATTTGAAGCGAGCATCGAAGAAACAGGTCTGGATATCGAGCGTGGCTCGGTTATCACCGGTACTGTTGTCGCCATCGATAACGACTGGATCACTGTCGATACTGGTCTGAAATCTGAAGGTATTGTCGCTCGTGAAGAGTTTTTAAGCGAAGAAGGCGAACTTGAAGTTGAAGTTGGCGATACAGTAGACGTAGTGGTTGAAGCGGTTGATAACGGTATGGGTCAAACCTTACTGTCACGTGAAAAAGCCAAACGCGTTGAAACTTGGAATTTCCTTGAAAAAATCTCTGACAACGATGAGATTGTGAAAGGTATTATTTCTAGTAAAGTAAAAGGCGGCTTTACCGTAGATATCGGTTCAGTTCGCGCGTTCTTACCAGGTTCTTTAGTAGATGTACGTCCTATCCGTGATACGACGCATCTAGAAGGCAAAGAGTTAGAATTTAAGGTTATCAAACTTGATCAAAAACGTAACAACGTTGTGGTGAGTCGCCGCGCTGTTATGGAAGCTGAAAACTCAGCTGAGCGTGAAGAGCTATTGAACAAGCTTGAAGAAGGTATCGAGATCGAAGGTATCGTTAAGAACCTAACTGATTACGGTGCATTCGTTGATCTTGGTGGTATTGATGGTCTATTGCACATCACTGATATGGCATGGCGCCGTATCAAGCACCCATCTGAGGTGGTTGAAGTTGGTCAAGACCTTAAAGTTAAAGTACTTAAGTTTGACCGTGAGCGCAATCGCGTAAGCCTAGGTCTAAAACAACTAGGTACTGATCCTTGGGATAACGTTGGCGGTACATACCCAGTGGGTAGCGTCGTTAAAGCTCGCGTAACAAACTTGACTGATTATGGTTGTTTCGCTGAAATCTCTGAAGGTATTGAAGGTCTAGTACACGTATCAGAGATGGATCATACCAACAAAAACATCCATCCATCAAAAGTTGTTCAAGTGGGTGATGAAGTTGAAGTAATGATCCTTGATATCGATGAAGAACGTCGTCGTATCAGCTTAGGTATCAAACAAACTCTAGCCAATCCTTGGGATGAGTTTGATAAGAAACATGAGCGCGGTGATAAAATCACTGGTACGATAAAGTCAATCACTGACTTCGGTATCTTTATCGGTCTAGATGGCGGTATTGATGGTCTAGTTCACTTGTCAGATATTTCTTGGAATGAAACTGGTGAAGATGCTATCCGTAACTACAACAAAGGCGACACCGTTGAAGCAATGGTATTGTCTGTAGATTCAGAAGCCAACCGTATCAGCCTAGGCGTGAAACAATTGACTTCAGATCCATTTAACGAATACCTAGTCAACAATGACCGTGGTGCTATCGTTAACGGTAAAGTAAAAGAAGTAGACGCTAAAGGTGCTACTATTGAACTTGCTGACGAAGTTGAAGCGTATCTACGTGCCTCTGAGATTCAACGTGACCGCGTTGAAGATGCGACTAAGCATCTAGCTGTTGGTGATGATGTTGAAGCTAAAATCATCAGTGTTGATCGCAAAACTCGTAACATCAGCCTGTCTATCAAAGCGAAAGACGAAGCTGAAGAGCGTCAAGCGATTAAAGAGCTAAGCAGCACTAGCACGACTAGTACTACTGCTGGTTCTGATGCACAGCCAAAAACAATTGGTGACTTGATCAAAGAACAAATGCAGTAAACTGTATATTGTTGATATAATTAGCATATAAAAAGAAAGCGACTCCGGTCGCTTTTTTTTGTGATTAAATTTGGATATGAGTTAGAATGTTTGAGGATTTCCTTTAAAAGGGGAAACTCTTATTTCCATTTACGCTAATATCCGCTATCATTTGCAACATTGAGTAACGAGATGTGAAGGTCAGCCTAGATAGTCATAAATGATAGTTTACCTCACAACCATCTTATCCATTAATCAATAAGGCCCGTGTGATAATGCAGCAAGCAATTAACAAGTCCGAATTTATTAGTAATCTGAGTGCGAATTGCGACAACATGACAGATACCGTTGTCGATGATGCAGTACGCGAAATATTAAATTTAATGACCGATACTTTAGCCAATGATGGTCGAGTAGAGGTGCGAGGGTTTGGTAGTTTTTGTCTCCATCATCGCCGTGCACGTATGGGACGCAACCCTAAAACGGGCGAAAGCGTACCAGTACCTGCCAAAGCCATTCCGCACTTTAAGCCTGGCAAAGCATTACGTGAAGCAGTCAATGATAAAGTAGCCCACGATTAGTAAGGTAAGCATAATAGTAATGCATTTAATCTTTTAATTATGAGAGTTGATTATTACTAACGCTTCTTACTTTTAAAGCTTTTTACAGCTAAAGCTTTTTGTCCTTAAACTAGTACAATAAGCTAAGATATATAAAGCCAATCTCTTAATATTAGGGATTCAACAACAAGCGTCTTTACTAGCAGTCAGTATGACTGCGTTATTTGCTAAAATTTTCATACTATTCACCATAAAAGGATACGTCTGATGCGCATATTACTGCTGGTATTACTGTTTTTAAGCTTTGCTTATTCGCTAGGTTTAGTATTAGCCAATAACACTGAAGTTGGGGTGAACTTGTTGTTTTCACAAGCACCGACGATGAACTTGGGCTTATTGTTGATTCTGTGTCTGACATTAGGCATCGTCATTGGCATGATACTAGCGTTGCTCATCTTCCGTGTTCTACAAAATAAGTGGGAAATCTCACGTCTACAAAAAATAAATGCCAATCTACAAGAGCAGGTGACACAAGCCAATATTGTGATTGACCGTCAAGCAAATGCGCCGTCGGTACAAGAGGCGGTATATGGTGCAACAGCAACCAATGTGCAAGATGACATTGCCAGCGATATAGAAGACAGTGCAATTTTAACCAAGCAAAAGCGAGACTATTAGTCGATTAGATGACTATTTTATTACTAATAGGTCTGTATATAATCATTTGATAAACCCGATAGAAAGTGGCACAACTATGAATAACGCAAATATTTCTCCCGTCATCGTTGCCTTAGATAATATGACGAGAGATGCCTCGTTAGCACTGGCTGACCAATTAGATCCAGCGTTATGTCGCTTAAAGGTAGGTAAAGAGCTGTTTACCCGCTGTGGTCCTGAGATAGTTAAGGCCCTACATCAGCGTAATTTTGAAGTGTTTTTGGATTTAAAATTCCATGACATTCCTAATACCACTGCACAAGCGGTATTAGCGGCAGCTGAGCTTGGCGTATGGATGGTCAATGTGCATGCAAGCGCGGGTTTAGAGGCAATGTCATTAGCCAAACAGCGCTTGTTAGATGGTGATTTTGAGACCTTACTGATTGCCGTCACCGTGCTGACTTCTATGGACAATCAAGCATTGATGCAAACGGGTATCACTGATGGCTTAGATGCTCAGGTTGGCCGCTTAGCACAGCTGACCAAACAAGCAGGCCTTGATGGCGTGGTTTGCTCAGCCCAAGAAGCGAAAACGCTCAAGGCATTATGTGGTCAAGATTTCAAGCTAATCACTCCGGGTATTCGTCTATTAGACGACAATGCGGATGATCAAAAACGCATTTGTACGCCGAAACAAGCGTTAAATGATGGCTCTGATTATTTGGTGATTGGTCGGTCCATTACCCAAGCAGCAGATCCCGCGGCTAAATTACAAACCATACTTCAAAGTATTTAATGATTGATAAAATCTCTAGGCTTTCATAATCAGCTAGGGAATTTTTAGCAGCATAATCATAGAAAAGACAGCCTAACGTGCTGTCTTTTTTACTTTTTTTCAATTATCAAAAAAGTGCTACACTGGTTAAATTTATGCTAATAGCAAGCCTAGCAGTAGGCTTTTTTTACTTTCAAGTTTTCGCAAATGTCATGATAGGACAATAGTAAACCCTATGAAATTACAGATTTTAAGTGACTTACATATTGACAGCTATGCTCGTCAATCGCATCCACTGGGACATATCCCTAAAACGGACGCTGACGTAGTGCTAGTAGCAGGTGATACTGCCAATAGTGACAGTGGTATGCCATGGCTACAAGAGCAAGCAGCACGTTTACAAGTGCCATTAATTACCATCTCTGGTAATCATGAGTACTTTAACGAAGATGTGCTGCATTTTGATAAAAAGCTGGCGACTTGGGATAATTATGATATCGAGTTGCAGCAAGGCGTGCGAGTTTTACAGTGTCAGCATATCGATATTGGTGAGGTAAGAATTTTAGGCTGCACGTTATGGACGGATTATCAATATCAAGCCAACGAGGACACGATGGCAGCTGTGAGACGTTTTATGCGTGATTATAAGCAAATTTATGCGGGTAGCGAGCTGTTTTCACCTGAGATATCAATGCAAATTCATGCTGAGCAGCGCCAATGGCTACAACAAGCATTAATGACTGCTAAAGCACTGGGTAAAAAAACCGTCGTAATGAGTCATCATAGTATCAGTCCATTATCCGTGTCTGAGAAATATGCTGAGCTACCAAGTAATGCCGCTTTCGTCAGTGATTTATCAAGCTGGATGTATGAAGATTGGGCGCCCACGCTTTGGGTGCATGGACATACCCATGAAGCTTTTGATTATCAGATTCATAAAACGCGTGTGATCGTCAATCCGCGTGCTTATCCAAATGAGGTAAGCAGTACGGCATTAGCATTTGCTTGGGATAAAGTGATTGATATCGGATAAATCGCCTTAACTAAGCGTTTATACTGACATTTATAAGGATAGGCCAGATTGCAACCGAACTTATATTTTGTTCATTCATGTCAAAAAATCTGCTACGCTTGATACCATGAGTAAACTCCCTAATAAAACCCTATCAAAACTATCCGCTGAGCAGCGTGCGAGCCACACGCCAAGTGCACCAGCACCCTCTCACTTACCTGACAGTATGATGTCTTCGGTCAGCTTATTGCCTACCGATAAACGGCTGATTTTATTTACCAGACATTCTTTACGTGAGCGCTCTGATGGTAACGGTTTTGCCAGTTATCAATTGCCGCTGACGCAAAAAGGTCGAGTGTTGGCAAAGGCTTGGGGACGTTGGTTGGCAGGGCATCTGCCGTACTCGCTCGATGTCGATAGTATTTCAAGCCCAATTGGTCGCTGTATCGATACCGCGCAGCTGATGCAAGCAGGTGCGGGACTACAACGCGATATTTACCACCAGTCATTATTGGTTGAACCCGGTAGTCTGGTGACTGAACCTGACATTGCCAATCCCGTATTTAAAGAAATTGGCGTGCTCAACTTTATCAATCGCTTCTTACAAGGCAATCTTGAAGGTACCAAAAATGCTTATCAAGGTGGTCTCGATATTTTATCGCTGTTTTACCAGAATCAGCCCCAACATGGGCATTTAATGCTCGCTGTCAGTCATGATACTTTGCTATCAGCATTTTTGGCAGTGATGTTCGATGTGACTGAGATCGATTGGAATGATTGGCCAAAGATGATGGAAGGGGTGTTCTTGTGGTTTGATGATAAACCGTTTGAGCAAGCCAGTGCCTATTTTGTCTGGCGCGGTGAGGTTTATGTACGTCCGATTTCTACCTTATTAGAGGGTTACCGTGCTGCCGGCTTTCATTCAAATAAACTGCTGTTGCCACCAGAAGTAAAATGGACCTAACTGTTTTTTGCTAAACATCATTTTATAAATCTGTTAAACACTTTTAAGCAGCTATAAATAATAAATAAAACAATAAGTAAACAGCCATAAAAAAACCTTGCCCCAGTATTAGAACTGGTAACAAGGTTTTAGTCATCACGCTATAAAGGCGAGATGCGGTCCAAACGCAACCAATCTTAAGCTTGTAGGCCTTTGATAGTTTTGTTTAGGCGGCTCTTACGACGAGCAGCTTTATTCTTATGAATAATACCTTTGTCAGCCATACGATCAAGAACAGGTACCGCTTTTTTGTAAGCTTCGGTAGCCGCGTCATAATCTTTAGCAGCGATAGCCGCGTCAACACGTTTTAGATAAGTACGAACCATAGAGCGTTGTGACGCAGAGTTCTGACGACGTTTGGTGTTTTGACGGGCGCGTTTACGAGCTTGTGCAGTATTAGCCACGCGTATCTCCTTGATAAAGACAGATAAAAATATGAATGTTGATTGCAATAATAATGGGTTTAACAATCATCGGTGACGAGCAGCCTCTCGCCAAACATGATGTCGATGTCTGATATTAGAGTACCTATCTGTTATTAAAGGCACCTAAATTAGTAATAGATCATCGCAAGCGCCAAAACTGTTTGGAATAATTAAACAGCGTTGACGTGTAAAGCCGGTTATCTTAGCAAATTATTGCGCTTAGAACAATATATTTGATGATTAATGCGTAAAGAAGTTATGCTAATACACGGATAGCTGGTTTTTAGGGTTTTTAATAAGCGTTTTATCAAGCAAACTAGTAGGATATTGAGCTAAAGAGATGGCTCAAAGTGGGTGATTGGCGCAATCAATTTCATGGCTGATAAAATCTCTTACAATAAACTATGTAGAATAACGTCAGTTATCTCTGAATTTAGGTATGATACAAAGTGCAAAGACATTGATGAATAGCGTTGACGATAGGCTCTTAAAGCTCATCTTTATCATCATTATACATATTCCAACATTATATAAATGGATAGGCTATGCAGCGAAAAGCGATTTTGATTGGCGCCACAGGATTGGTAGGACAGCATCTTGTGAAGCAGCTTAGTGAGCTTTATGACACGTTAATTGTGCTTGCACGGCGACCGCCACGCTATATTAATGCCAGCATGCGCTTCTATCAGGTGAATGATTTTGACAATTTAGCTGAAATATTTGCCAGCGTTGGCGCTGATAGTAAGACAGATGCTTTTAGTTGCCTTGGCACCACCAAAAAGCAGGCGGGTAGTGATGAAGCTTTTCGAAAAATAGACCATGATTATAATGTCAATTTTGCCAAACTCTGCCAAGAAAAAGGCGTGGAAAACTTCTTTTTATTGTCCTCAATGAATGCGGATATCGACAGTCGATTTTTATATAATCGGGTCAAGGCGGAAACTGAGAAGTCTATTATGGCGCTTGGTTTTAAACAACTGGTTATTCTCCGTCCTTCATTGTTGCTAGGCAAACATAAAGGTCGTCCGCTCGAAAGCATTGGTCAAAAAGCCTTTCAGCTTATCTCGCCTTTGGTATCAGAGTCACTATCCTTGCATCCTATTTCTGCAAAGCGTGTTGCCAGTGCCATGGCAATGAGCGCGCATGATGTTTATCAGCGTAATAAATTCCGTAGTGAACCTGCCATCCAAACCACGGATATCATCGAAAATAAGCAAATGCTGGCAATGACCAAAGTTAAAAAATAGCCTAAGCATAAAATTAATTAAACATTTAAATTTAAGATTCCGCCATAGATAACCCAATCATACATAACAAGGAACGTCACTATGTCAGACATGCCAGAATCAACCATGGATAAAGAAAACTTTGTGACCTGTGATTTATTGGATGCCAATCCTGAGTCGCAGGTATGTTTGCCCAATATCGAAGGCAAGTCTTTCTATAGCTTTGGCGGCAAAGACAGATTTTGCGGTGAAATCGTGACCGTTAAATGCTTTGAAGACAATAGCCGCGTCAAGTCGTTATTAAACAGCGATGGCAAAGATAAAGACGGTAATGGCAAAGTATTGGTCGTTGACGGTGGCGGTTCCATGCGTTGCGCACTGTTAGGCGACATGATTGCGCAGTCCGCGATTGATAATGGCTGGGCAGGGGTTGTAGTGTATGGCTGTGTGCGTGATGTTGATGATATGGCAGCAATGGATATCGGTGTGATGGCACTTGGTTGTATCCCACGTAAATCGAATCGCCGCGATGAAGGTCAGACAGATATTGAAATTAGCTTTGGTGATTTAACGCTAAATTCGGGTATGTTTGTCTATGCAGACAATAATGGCATTATCGCTAGTGACAAACCATTAATCTAACACCAGCGTATAATTTAAAAATAGTTTAATAAATAAACATCAAAAACCTCAGCTTAGCCGTTGAGGTTTTTACATTTAATCATCCTGTCTTTATATACGAATATGGTTTTTATCAACTATTTAGCTATTGGTTTTTTAATATAAATGCTAAGTGACAAACCGTTACGGCATAAATTTTGGTAATTGCTGAAATATTCGTATAATAGCTTTCTGACTCTTAACATTGACCCTATCCTTTATGCCTATCACTGCTTTGACTGACGCCTTTGACCCGATTAACCAGCAGTTATTCCCTATCCAGAATGCCCAACGGCATTGGCTAGCGCCTGTGCATGGCGCAGTCAGTAGTTTATGGCTAGCAAGCTTGGTGCAAGCACCAATATGGGATGTTACCAATCGTCTAAAAGTCGTGGTAACCCGCGATCAAAACCAGCTTAATCAAATAGAAACAGAGTTGGCGTTTTGTGGGGTTGATGCTTATGTGTTTCCTGATTGGGAGACGCTGACCTATGATGAGCTGTCACCGCATCAAGATATCGTCAGCGAGCGTATTAATCTATTAACCGATATGCCAACGTCAGGGGTACTGCTAATCTCGGTACAGGCATTGATGCATCGAGTAGCACCGCCAAGCTGGCTGATTGGGCAGCATTTTGATTTGAGCGTGGGTGATCGATTTGATATCAATACCCAACGTGGCTTACTGGCAAAGGCAGGTTACCGAGCGGTTGAGAATGTTTTTGAACCGGGTGAATTTGCCGTACGTGGCAGTATCATTGATATTTTTGCCATGGGTCAGCCGTTTCCGCTACGTCTAGATTTATTTGACGACGAAATTGAAACCATTCGTTTCTTTAATCCGCAGACCCAGCGCACACTGACCGTCGATGACCTCAAAACTATGATGAGTGGCAACGACAGTAATATGGGCAAAGATTCGTTGTCGCTACTGCATAAATTGCCAGATATCTCAAAGCCTATTGAACAGTTTCAGATCCTACCGGCAAAAGAGTTTCCGCTCGATGAAGGGCGCGAGACCTTCCGCACAAACTTCGCCGCCATGTTCCCTAATAGCAGCAGCCGTAAATTTGAGCTACATAAAGATGTGATGGCAGGCATTGCTAGTAGCGGGATAGAATACTATCAGCCCCTATTTTTTGATTTAAAAGACTGGGAAAACGAGAGTAGCTTATTTTCTTATTTACCAAGCAATGCATTGTTTATCACTGATGAACTCATTAATGAAAAACAGGCAGATTATTGGTCGCAAATTCAACGTCGTTATGAAGAACGTCGTCATGATATTGATAAGCCCATTGTCGCCCCTGAGCTTTTGTATTTATTATCAAATACCCTTAATGAGCATCTCAATCATTATCCACGCGTGATTCTCAGTGCACGTGATGAACTGGCTACTATGACAGATGTCGCTGCGATTGATAGTGATGACACATCCTTAGAGCTTGAACAACAACCGGATTTACAGCCACAATTATCAGTCACGCCAAACAAACAGAAAGGCTTGGTGACGTTAAGTGCGCAAGAGCCACCACAACTACCAGTAAACCATCAGAAAGCAGAGCCGTTAGCTGAACTGCTAGACTTTTTAGATGTGCAAGCAATAACGGCAACACCCGTCCTCATCGTTGCGGAAACAGCGGGCCGCCGTGAGATTCTCATCGAACTGTTTAAAGGTAAAATAGATATCAAAGCTTATGATAGCTTTGAAGCGTTTTTAGCAGCGGACAAATCGAAGAATAATGGTAATAAGCTACCGCAGGTTGGACTCACGGTTGCGCCTATTGAGCGCGGTGTTTATGTCCCTGAACGTTTGGTACTGATTAGTGAGACACAATTATTTGGTCGGCAAGTGCTGCAGACGCGCCGTCGTCGTCAAAGCGGGGTATCAGAAGAGTTCTTGGTTAAGAGTGTCACGGAGATAACCGAAGGCAGCCCCGTGGTGCATATCGAGCATGGTATTGGGCGTTATAATGGTCTGATTACACTAGATGTCGGCGATGGTGAGCAAGAGTTTATTCACTTAAAGTATGCTGATGATGCCAGTATTTATGTGCCAGTCGCCAATTTACAAATGATCAATCGCTATAGTGGCGGTGACCCAGCGCTTGCACCATTGCATAAGATTGGTAGTGGTAAATGGGATAAGGCCAAGCAAAAAGCGCTTGAGCAAATCCATGACGTGGCGGCTGAGCTCCTCAATATGCAAGCACGTCGCGAAGCCAAAGTCGGCATTCATTTTAAAATAGACCCATCGCAATATGAGCTGTTTGCTAGCCAATTCGCCTTTGAAGAAACGCCTGACCAAGCCAATGCCATCCATGCGGTGATGGAAGACATGAAGCAAAACCAGCCAATGGATCGTCTCATCTGCGGTGATGTCGGCTTTGGTAAAACGGAAGTTGCTATGCGCGCCGCCTTTATTGCGGTCAGCGCCGGTTATCAAGTGGCAGTGTTGGTGCCGACAACCTTGCTGGCAGGTCAGCATGAAGACAATTTCCGCGACCGTTTTGCTGATTGGCCGGTACGTATCGAAACGCTATCGCGCTTTGGTGGCAAAAAGCATCAAGAAACGGTGCTAACAGACCTCGCAGCAGGTAAGGTCGACATCGTAATCGGCACCCATAAATTATTACAACCAGATGTAAAATTCTCTAATCTAGGTTTGATGATTGTCGATGAAGAACATCGCTTTGGTGTGCGTCATAAAGAGCGAATTAAGGCGATTCAGACCGATGTAGACAGTATGTCGATGACAGCGACACCGATCCCTAGAACGCTCAATATGGCGCTCTCAGGTATGCGTGATATGTCGATTATTGCCACGCCACCGGCTCGCCGTCTGGCGATTAAAACCTTTGTTATGCAAAAAACAGAAGCTTTGATGAAAGAAGCTATCTTGCGTGAGCTGCTACGTGGCGGTCAGGTTTATCTATTACATAATGACGTGGCGAGTATTGAGCGTATGGCAGAGACCATACGTGAACTGGTGCCTGAGGCGCGAGTAGGGGTCGCTCACGGGCAAATGCAAGAGCGTCAACTCGAGCAAGTAATGCAGCAGTTTTATCATAAAAAGTTCAACGTGCTGATATGCTCGACCATTATCGAAACGGGTATTGATGTACCCAATGCTAATACGATTATCATTGAGCGCGCGGATAAGTTTGGCTTGGCTCAATTGCACCAACTTCGTGGTCGCGTCGGTCGTAGCCATCATCAGGCTTATTGTTATCTACTGGTGCCGTCTATTAAAGGTCTTAAAGGCGATGCTAAGCGCCGATTGCATGCGATTGAACGCGCCAATACCCTAGGCGCAGGCTTTATGCTGGCAAGTGAAGATTTAGAGATTCGCGGTGCTGGTGAGATACTTGGTAAGCAGCAAAGCGGTAATATGCAAGCCATTGGTTTTAGTCTGTATATGGATATGCTGGAGCGGGCAACAAAAGCGATTAAAGCGGGTAAGGAACCTGATTTGAGTACGCCATTGTCACTGACTAGCGAGATTAATCTGCATAGCTCCGCATTGATTCCTGAAGAATATTTGCACGATGTTCATCAGCGTTTATTGTTCTATAAACGCATCAGTAATGCCGATGATAAAGAGGCATTAACCGATATCCGTACCGAAATGATTGATCGTTTTGGCGTTTTGCCAGACCAGACCAAGCAGTTATTTGCTATTCATGGACTGCGCATACAAGCCGAGCCGCTAAAAATTAATAAGATTGATGCCAATAGCAACAGCATGACGTTAGAGTTTGCCCCTGATACGCCGGTCGATGCGTTAGCAATTATTAAGTTGATTCAATCAAATGGGCAACGCTATCGTATGAATGGTGCATCTGGTATTCGTTATCAGGATGCCGATAAACTGGCAACGCCGCAACAACGCGTCACTGCCATTCAAGAGCTATTACGCTATTTTAGTGAGCATATGGTGGCAGAGTCAGCGTAGCGCTTCTTGATATTTTGACAGTCATTTTCTGCGAATTAGATTGCTAAATAGGTAGACTGGCTAGCCAGTGCTTAAGTAGAACGTCAAGGCAATCAGTTATGGCGCTATTTTATCGGTTGGATAACTGATAAAATAGCAACATCCTGTATTTAGCCTATTATCTTTAAGCTTCTTATGTTTTAGTAAATTAAATTCTGCTCTTCTATATTCCAATTCCTTTTATTTCAGCGTCATAACAAGAGAACCGTCATTATGTTCCAACTTCATCATAAACTTGCTGCCGATAGTTTTTTAGTGGGTGATTTCCCCTTATCCACCTGTCGTTTAATCAATGATTGTCAGTTTCCTTGGTTGATCTTAGTACCTCGTGTATCGGGTATCAAAGAGTTGTATGAGTTGTCTGAGGCCGACCAAACACAGTTTTTGCGTGAGTCGAGCTGGTTATCAAGCCAACTTGCTAAGACTTTTCAAGCAGATAAAATGAACGTAGCAGCACTGGGCAATCAAGTACCGCAGCTGCATTTTCATCATATCGTTCGTTATCAGAACGACATGCAATGGCCGAATCCAGTGTGGGGCGTCCCTGCGATACCTTATACCAAAGAAGTGTTGGCGCAGATGCAGCAGACATTAATGATGGCATTACGTGGTCATCATCAAATGCCGTTTGATTGGCAAATGTAGTCGAGCCTTAAATGATGGTTTATAAATTTTACCTCAAGATTTTTTTATTGAAGCAGTTTTTACCTAAAGTAAAACAATAGTTAAATCAGCTTTGATACTAATTTCAGCTGATTTAACTATAAATTATTTTACATTTGTTTGTTATTCGTTATATTAGTAGAGTGGGTTGGTTAAATGGATATAGCCAACTTATCTGCTCGCAGCCGTTTTTTTGCGTATTAGTCAGTATGCTTGATTTAATGCATTGGAAACGCTTCGAGGTATTTGATCTTAGATCGAAAGTTTTCAGTCTGAGATTTCACTCTATGTTAAGGATAACAGATGGCTACTTCCTCTATTGCATCCCCATTACTACGACCTTCTATGTTACTCATCTCTATTTGTACCGCCGCTCTCGGTTTAACGGCCTGTGAGACGGATTCAACTGAAGCTGCTTCATTACAGGCTGACTCAATACAGTCAGCATCCGTGCAATCCGATTCAGCGCAAACCATTACCGAAAATACCTCATCATCAGACAGCTCTGTTACGTTAAATCATAGCGCCTCTGCCATGTCTATGAGAGGAATGCCGACAAGTCAGTATCTCGTTGGTAGCGGTAAGGCAGATATCACCGGTGCGGCTGCCGAAACTGGCATGTTTGGTTATGCTTCTGGGCAGGTGGTGCAAGGTATTAACGACCGCTTATACTCTCATGCTTTTATTATCGGAGAAGCGGATAAAAATGATGGCAAGCGCGTCGTCTATGTATCAGCAGATATGGGCGCGATGTTTACTGCAGTAAAGCTTGAGGTCATCAAACGCCTGCAAAAGTACTATGGCGAACTATATAACGATGATAACGTCATGCTTACTACCACGCACACCCACGTGGGTAATGCCGGTTACTCGCATCAACAGCTGTATCAAATTGCCAGTACTGACGACACGCTATCAGGATATAGTAGCCAAAATTTCAATGCTATCGTTAATGGCATTGTCACCTCGATTAAGCGTGCTCATGATACCTTGACGCCAGGGACGTTATCTTTGGCGCAAGGCGAGCTAAAAGGTGCCACACTTAATCGCTCAGAATTTGCTTATAACAATAATGTTGATGCAAAAGACTTTGATAGTAATGTCAATCAGACCATGACTCAGCTGCGCCTAAATGCTGCCGATGGTACACCAGTGGGTCTGATTAATTGGTTTGCACTACATCCGACCAGCTTTAGCAATCAATTTATGCATCTAAGCGCTGACAATAAAGGCTTTGCTCAGCGCGGCGCAGAAAAGATTTTTGCTGGAAAATCAGGCAAGCCTTTTGTCGCAGCTTTTGCCAATGCGGATGAGGGTGATGTACTGGCCGCAGGTGGCAATGCCAACTCAAAACCTGGCTATCAAGGTAGTGACAATGAGTGGGAAAATGTCAGTCGTGATGGGCAGCTACAGCTTGATAAGGCTATTGAGCTTTGGAATCGAGGTGTGCCTGTTGCTGGACCTGTGGACGTACGCGCCCGTTGGGTCGATTTAAAGGGCTACCAAGTAGATGGTAAATTTACTAATGGGGCGGGCAATAAAGTCCTATGTATGCCAGCTCGTGGTTATTCTTTTGCTGCTGGCGGCGAGAATGGCCCATCGAACATACCGGGTATGTATGAGGGCATGACGCGAGAAAACTTCCGCATTAATGATGATATTAATAAAGTCGACCAATCCTTTCTAGGTAGTTTGACGCGCGGTGCCTTTGGGATTGTTTCAACCGTCAGCCAAGATGATTGTCAGGCTGAAAAACAGGTGTTATTACCTACTGGCAGCTGGGGCTGGATTAATACTCAGCAACCCGTCCAGCTCATGCGTATCGGTAATATCGCCCTCGTTGCTATTCCTGGCGAGCCAACCACCATGGTTGGACGACGAATGCGCGCTGCCGTGCTTGCACAGCTAAAAGATTCAGGGGTCGACACGGTTATTATTAATGGTTTGGCGAATAACTATAGCGGCTATTTAAGTACACGCGAAGAATTTGCCACCCAGCATTATGAAGGGGCGTCTACCGAGTATGGCCCTTATCAAGCCGCTGCTTATATACAAGAATACACGCAACTGGCCGAAGCGCTGCGTGATGGCATAGAGGTTTATGACAGTGCCACACCGCCTGATCGCTCAGGTAAATCGTTTAGTGAACGTCCAGGCGTGGTATTTGACGATAAACCTTTAAACCAAAGTTGGGGACAAACACTCACTCAGCCTAAAGCCAGTTATCAAAAAGGTCAGGTTGCTACGGCGGTATTTCGCGGCGCTCATCCTAAAAACAATTTACGTACCGAAGACAGTTTTTTAAAAGTGCAGCGTTTTGAGAATGGTCAATGGGTCGATTATCTAAGTGATAGCGATTTTGAGACCACTTATACATGGAAGCGTGAAGGGGCGGCTTATAGTAAAGCCATTATTGATTGGCGGATTGGTAATGATACTCCAGCGGGCACTTATCGATTGACGCACCAAGGTGATTGGAAAAGTGGCTGGACGCGTAAAATAAAACCCTATTCAGGCGTTTCTAATAGCTTTAGCGTTCAATAATTGCTCTCAGTCTTATAGCAACTTAGCTTTATTTCTCCTTAGTTTTACCTGCAAAAAAGCCAGATAGTATGCATCTGGCTTTTTTGTCTTTGTTATCGTTACTTATAAGGTTGTTAGGCTAAATCATATCTACCTGCCTTCAGATTGAAGTAACTTTCAGACAAATGAGCGATAAGTGGTATGCTTTTACTTACCAGTAACCTAGGTGCTATGGAAATAAGCCAGTATAATGTACAGATTTACTATCTAGTTATATTATCAGTTGTTTATAAAGTTGAGCGCTGCTTATCAACTTGTTATCACGTACTATGTGCCTCTTAAAGCCTAAATGGTAGTATGAACCTTATTTAATTTTTATTTAAACCTCTGATAGTTTTTCTTTAGGCGAATATCGACCATGGCACTTTTAGCAACCTCAAGCCCAAAGACTCCTGTACAAGATAACTATAGTATTAGTGATGCCTATCGCTTTGATTATCCAGAAGTCTTCGTCTTAATACTCACAGTGATATTGCTGGCTGTACATTTCAATTTTAGTGCCACCTCAATGGCGATGGTTGTTATTGTCTGTCTACCTAGCCTAATGATTTTGATTTATAACTATCGCCGTAAAACCAGTTTTTGGACATCGAATATTGTCGTTATTTTATTATCGGCGGTCATTGGTTCGATACAGTTTTGTGCAATTATTTCGCTCAGCTTAGCGGCGCTCATAGGTTTGAGGGTTATTATTAGTAGCCCAGAAAACCATCTAAAACTCATAGCGGTCTCAGTAGTAACCGTCATTATTTTTTATTATGTTAGTGTCACATTAAGTAGCTCTGAGATAGATTGCCATGAGGGCTTAATCACCCCCATCATCTTATTGGCTACTATGCTCGTGATATTGTGCCATTTTCGCCATGTTTATCATGACTATATAAACTATGAAGCGCGCGCTCAGCAAGCGGTTGGGCGCTTAAATACTATGGTTTCCGTGATTAATAAATTGACACGTTTTGTACCGCCGCAAGTGTGGGAGCCAATCGTCAAATCTGACAGTCCTGTTAGCGTCGATAATAAACGTGCCAAACTGACGATTATGTTCTCAGATATTGTTGGGTTTACTGAATTGTCTGAGAGTTTGAGTGCTGACAATTTGGCGGATATTTTAAATACGTATATGCACTGTATGACGTTAATTGCCAATAAGCATGGCGCGGTACTAGATAAATTTATTGGCGATGGTATGGTGTGTTTTTTTGGCGAACCAAATAGTCGCGGACCCCGTCAAGATGCACTGGATTGTGTGGCAATGGCGATAGATATGCGCCGTGAGATGCGTACCTTAAGGCAAAAATGGCGCTTGTTGGGCTTTGAGGGTTTGTATATTCGTATTGGTATTACCACGGGCTACTGTCATGTTGGTAACTTCGGTAGTAATAGCCGCCTAAGCTATACCCTTATTGGTAAGGAGGCCAACTTAGCATCAAGGCTTGAGGCCGTTGCTGCTAAAGGGCAGATATTCATTAGCGAAAGTACGCATGACTATATCTCGCATGATTACGATTGTGAATATGCCGGTGCTTTTCAGCTAAAAGGTTTTGATAATAAAGTAAATGCGTGGCAAGTACTTGACCCTGATGAAAATAAAGGCCAGTTATCAAAGTGGGTTGACCATACGCTACCAGGTTTTAACTTGCACCTAAACTTTCGAGACATGCAAGATAACGATTATCAAGACATCAGAAATCGCTTAAATCTAGCACTTGCACGCATTGAGCAAGAAGAGCAGACGGTAGCGCTTAAGATTATAAAAGAAAGTAAACAGGAAAATAGTCGTCATAAATAAGCAGAGGTTGATATCGATTTAAGTGATTTTGAGAAAATGACTATTTATGGCATAGCAGTTAAACTTGCGGGTAGGGTTTTGGGATTATAAATAGAAAAAGCCAGTTATTTATCATAACTGGCTTTTTTAATATCATTTCAGCGTTGCTATCTAAGCCAGAACCTAAGCTATACAAGCAAGCGAATCATGTTAATAGATGAGACGACTTCGGTACTTAGTGGTTTTCTTTGGCATGGTTTAACGTGTACTTAGGAATTTCGATGGTCAAATCTTCGTCATCAAGCATAACCTGACACGATAGGCGCGAATCAGGCTCTAACCCCCAAGCGCGATCTAGTAAGTCGGCTTCGATATCGTCCATCTCCTCTAAGCTATTAAAACCTTTACGTACCACGACATGACAAGTAGTACAAGCTTTTGACATCTCGCAAGCATGTTCAATCTTGATACCTTTTGCGAGCAGCGCTTTACATAAATTTTCGCCTGCCTCTAGTTCAACTTCGATGCCTTCAGGGCAAATTTCGTGATGGGGTAGTACAGTGATTTTTGGCATAAGTTATGTGTCCGGTGCTAATCAATTAAAAAATAAAAAGGGTCAACCTAGCATATAGTGACTAAGTTAGTTTCTTAAGCGTATATTATTAACGGTATCTGCTACCAATCTTGCGCACTGGTGCCTGCCATGCTGGCTTTAACACTTTTATTCATAATACGGGCCGCAAAGTCATCACTGTGTGGCTTTAATTTGGCTTGCCCGGCTTCGATAATGGCTAGATCGTCAGTGCTGAGCGCGGTTTGTAACGCCTGCATAGCTTGGGTCAATGACTGCTGCTCTTCAGCTGACATTAATACCGCAAACTCATTAAGCGCCGATTTTAATGCCAATAATTCACGTTCAGCTTCTACTTTGGTCTCGATTAAAGAGCGCGCGTTTTTGTCTTCTTCTGCGTATTTAAAGCCGGCAATCAATAGCTGCTCTTTTTGCTCATCAGACAATCCATAAGATGGCACAATCTCAATCTTACTTTCAGTCTTAGTGGTGGTTTCTTGCGCACTGACGGTTAGCTGTCCATTGGCATCAATACTAAAGGTCACCTCAATACGAGCAAAGCCAGCTTTCATCGGTGGAATGCCATATAGCTCAAAGCGGCCAAGTGAACGGCAGTTGTCTACTGTCTCGCGCTCGCCTTGTACCACATGAATCACCATGCCTGTTTGACCGTCTTGATAGGTGGTAAACACTTGGCGTTTTTTGACCGGAATAGGGGTGTTACGCGGAATCAGTACTTCAACCAACCCGCCCATGGTTTCTAGACCAAGCGATAAAGGCGTTACGTCAAGCAATAACAGGCCATTGTCACTATCGCCATTGACCAATTGATGCGCAGTTTGTGCTGCCCCTAAAGCGACGACTTCATCTGGATTTAAGCGGCAAAGCGGCTCTTTAGCAAAAAAATCTGCAACCACTTGCTGCACCGCAGGCATACGCGTAGAGCCACCGACCAAAATTACTTCATCTAAATCAGCGGCAGATAACTTGGCATCGCGCAGGACTTGCTCACAGACGCTCAACGTGCGACGACTGACAGGCTCTGCAATCGTTATCAAGTCTTCACGGCTTAAGATGCCTTGATAAGATTGCTCATTGACTACAATGTCGATATCCACTTGTTCGGCATCGGTCAATGCTTGCTTATAAGCTTTGGCTTGTTGGGCAAGTATTGATTTGTCATGCAGGCTTACGTTTTTAGGGTCAATATGCAACTGTTTGATCAGCCAATTGGTCAATAAGCGGTCAATATCATCACCACCAAGCGCACTATTACCGCCCGTGGCTAATACTTCAAACACGCCATCGCTTAGCTTTAAAATAGACACATCAAAGGTACCACCACCCAAATCATAGATTAAGTAGTAGTTTTCAGTATTGTCATCGGTAGGTTGATCAAGACCGTAAGCGACCGCCGCAGCGGTAGGCTCGTTTAATAAACGCAGTACATTGATACCGGCCGCCTGTGCCGCATCTTTAGTTGCTTGACGTTGCGCTTCATCGAAGTATGCCGGTACGGTAATCACCGCACCCTTTATGCTGTCATCTGGCAAAGCACTTGCGGCCCGTTGTTCTAGCGCTGCTAAAATACGTGCTGAAACCTCAACAGGAGATACTTCCCCTTGCGCCGTAACAAACGCTGGCATCGCATCTTGGCTGCCACTTAATTCATAAGGGTGTGAGAATTTAATATCTGCTTGGCTACGACCCATGAAGCGCTTAGCCGAGATAATCGTATTTTTTGGATCATCTACTAAGTGGGCAAGGGCGTCATAGCCGACCACTGGGTTGCCTGTGCTTGGGTAGTAGACCACAGACGGTAGCAAAGTATCTGTCGTTGTCGCTGCTTGCAAAACTTGCGCCTTGCCTGAGCGTACCACAGCGACCAGTGAGCGCGTTGTCCCAAGGTCGATTCCTAGACCAAAACGATGCTGGTGAGGTTGGGTACTTTGATTGGGTTCGGCAATTTGCAATAAAGACATAAGAAAACTCAAAGATAAAATGAATAAGTGAAGTGAAACAAATGCAATAATAGTAGGGTTTAGAAATATCCCAATTTAAAAGGCAATAATCAAAGACAGTGAACAGCAGCCATTATACGGGATAGCGACAGCTATTTTAACCATGCCTTTATATAATCCCGTCTATTATAAAATTAAGCATATTTAGCTTGTATGATGTTAAACATATAAATCATCGTCATCTGAATGTTCAGTAGAGGCCACTGTATCAAGTCCTGCGGTAACATCGCCATCTAGCTTTACTAAGAATTTTAACTTTTGCGTGGCATCAATCGCGGTTTGCCAGTCTTGGCTTTGATAAGCGGTGTTAAAGCGCTCAGATTGTTTGGCTAAACGCTCAGTAATCTGCGGATGTAGTTGCTTTAGCGTTGCTATGTCTTTATCACCAATAGCGTCGTCCAAATCTATACGCATTTCCATCGCATCTTCTAAAAAGTCTAAATCGGCAATAGAATGCTCTAAATTCTGGGCTTGACCTGCGATATCTAATAAGTAGCTGGCACGACTATCGGGCACACTTAGCGTTTGATAAGCTTGGTTAATAAGTGCTGATGCTTGTTCTGATTGCTGTTTAGCTTGCGCACTATCTGCCGCATTTTTAGCATTTGCTACCGATAGGTTATCCGGATGATAGCGTTTTTGTAGCAGACGCAGCTGCTGATCAAGATGCTCTTGATTGACTGCAAATTGTACAGGTTGTTCAAATAGGGCAAAGAAGTTATCAAACTGTGCTTCTGAGGTGAGGTCTGTCATATCGTCTGCCTTCATTTCTATTTATTATTGTCAGGACTTTACTGTTTTGATGATCGCTTTAAATAGTGTTTTTTTTAAAATCGGTATTTAAGCGCTAAGCGCTTGCATGTTAATCGTTTAGCGCTCTCTCGTTTAAATTTTTAAACCGTAAACGATTCACCGCAACCACATTCACCTTTTTGATTGGGATTAGTAAATTTGAAGCCTTCGTTAAGCCCTTCTTTTTCATAATCCATCAATAAGCCATCTAAATAGACCAAGCTTTTAGGGTCAATAAAAATATTAACGCCAAGACTTTCGTAACGTGTATCATTTTCGTCAGGTGTGTCAACAAACTCTAGGACATAAGCCAAGCCTGAGCAACCCGCTGTGCGGATACCCACTCGAATGCCTTCACCTTTACCGCGATTGTCCAAAAAATCTCGAACATGCTGAGCGGCGCGTTCTGTCATTTCAATCATGCCAACTCCCATTGACTATCAAAAGTCGATAATAATAATTCACGTAAAATGCTTATTTTGTTTAGAGCTTAGTACGAATAAAGCGTTGTGAATAATATTCTGTAAATAAAGCATTAAAAAACAAATAAAAGGTGACAATTACATGAGCGTTATTGTCACCTTATTAGCGTTAGTAGCTTCTAACGTTACTGCTCATGGCTTTTGCTAAAATACTGCTATTAAAGTATTGCTACTAAAATTTGGCTACTAACGCTTATTACATTAATAAGCGCATACGCTCTAAATTAGCTTAGCTGGTTGCTTCTTCTGTTTCTGCAGTAGCACTATGCTTACCTTTATAGTCGCTAATCGCGGCTTTAATAGCGTCTTCTGCAAGTACAGAGCAATGCACTTTTACTGGTGGCAATGCCAATTCTTCAGCAATGTGGCTGTTCTTAATTTCGCCAGCTTGGTCTAAGCTTTTGCCTTTTAGCCACTCGGTAACAAGTGAGCTTGAAGCAATGGCTGAACCGCAGCCGTAAGTCTTAAAGCGTGCATCTTCGATGATACCGTTATCATCGACTTGGATTTGTAGACGCATCACATCGCCACAGGCTGGGGCACCAACCATACCTGTACCAACGTTTTTGGCATTTTTGTCAAGATTGCCGACGTTGCGTGGGTTTTCGTAATGATCAATAACTTGGTCACTATAGGCCATGGGGTTTTCTCCTAGTTAGGTGATGAGTAGGTAGTTAGACGATAAAAATGAATCAGTCACCTACTAACGCTAAATGGTTATCTACTCATCGATAATTGGGGTCAAACATGTCATTCATAAAACTGTATTTATAAAAACTAAATGTATGATTGTCTGATTAATTGTTTGTCATAATGGTTATATTTGATAACCATTAGACGTTTTAACTATTAAAGGTTTTACTGATAAATATTAATGCTCAGACCATTCTACTGAGTCTAGATCAACCCCTTCTTGATACATATCCCAAAGTGGCGATAGGGCACGTAATTTATCAACCGCTTCATGCATTTGCTTAATGACCGTATCAATGTCTGCTTCAGTGGTATAACGACCAAAGCTAAAGCGGATTGAGCTATGTGCCAATTCGTCTGGGCGACCAATAGCACGCAATACATATGATGGCTCAAGCGTTGCTGAGGTACAGGCAGAACCCGATGATACTGCTAGATCTTTTAGCGACATCATGAGCGACTCGCCTTCAACGAAGTTAAAGCTGATATTCACAATATTTGGTACGCTGTTTTCTAAATCACCGTTTAGATAAATCTCTTCGATATCTTGTAGACCGTCCCACAGCTTTTGACGTAATTTTGCCGCGTGAGCATGGTCTTCTTGATAGCGCTCATTGGCTAATGCAAATGCTGCACCGAGACCAACGATTTGATGCGTCGGCAATGTACCTGAACGCATACCGCGCTCATGACCACCGCCATGCTGTTCCGCTTTTAGGCGAACACGTGGCTTACGACTGACAAATAATGCGCCGATACCTTTAGGACCATAAGCCTTATGACCTGAGAAACTCATTAAGTCAATTTTCATCTCTGCAAGATCGACCAATACTTTACCAACTGACTGCGCACCATCGACATGAAAGATAACGCCGGCTTCGCGAGTAATCTCACCAATCGCCGCAACATCAGTAATCGTACCAAGCTCATTATTCACCATCATCAATGATATTAAAATCGTATCATCGCGTAGGGCTTCTTTCACTTGCTCTGGTAAAATCAAACCGGTGCTTGGCTGCGGCTCAAGATAAGTAATCTCGAAACCTTCTTGCTCAAGCTCACGGCAAGTATCTAATACGGCTTTATGCTCAATTTTACTGGTAATAATATGTTTGCCACGAGACTGATAAAAATGTGCTGCGCCTTTGATGGCTAAGTTGTCTGATTCTGTCGCGCCAGAGGTAAAGACGATTTCGCGTGGATCCGCATTAATCGCTTCAGCCACTTGCTGACGAGCCGTTTCTACCGCTTCTTCTGCTTGCCAGCCGTAGCCATGTGAGCGTGATGCTGGGTTACCAAAGATGCCGTCTACCGTCAGATATTCGCTCATCTTGGCAGCGACTGACTTAGCAACTGGCGTGGTGGCGGCATAATCTAAGTATATAAGGTTGTTATGTTGGCTCATGCTGGGTTTGCCTCGCTGGTCGATAGAGTAATAGTATTGATGTCTTTTGTAGAGATGTCTTTTGGAAAAGAAATATGTTGACGGTCTGAGACCGACTGCACATGTTCCATGTCTAATAATTGCGCTAATGTTATATTTTTCAAGTATTGTTCGACATGATTTGAAAGGGCACACCATAAATCATGTGTTAGGCACATTGTACCACTTTGGCAATCGCCGCGTCCTTCGCACTGCATAGCGTCCACAGATTCATCGACGGCAGAAATAATGCTCATCACATCAATCTCATCAAGTGGTTTGGCTAGGTGGTAGCCGCCTGCTGCGCCGCGAATACTGGTGACTAAACCACGCTTACGAAGCTTTGAGAATAACTGTTCAAGATAAGAGATAGATATCGATTGCCGCTTGGCAATATCAGATAACGAGACGGCGCTGTCTTGTTGGCTGGTTTGCAATGCCAAATCAAGTAAAGCGGTCACGGCGTATCTGCCTCGAGTAGTCAAACGCATGTGTTATCTCCAAACCTTTTAAGGATAAATTTATTTAACAACGATCTTAGTCATGTCGTATTGTTAGAAGTGCATCGCTAGCGATAAATAATGAAAGTCTGTAAGTGCTTTATTAACCGCTGGCCATTAGTAATTAATACTATTAAATAACTAACTGATATTGAATAACTAATGCTATCTACACTTCTATTAAGGGAAATCATCTATGGACTAAGTGGTGTCTTGTCGCTATTAAACAGCAGATGGTTTACCCGATGTGTGCAACGATAGATTCATTATAATCAATCCTGAGTAATTTAGTCAAGATTAAAGTGTGGTTGAATGGTGAGTGCGACTGATTGCCGTTATTGATAAAAACAATGATAGGTACAGTAGGCAGATGAGGAAAGTTAATACTTGAGTAATAGCGATGAGTTCGTGACTCTAGTTTATGACTTAAAGCGTTGATAAAAGCGTTTAATAATTTTGAGTTTATTAAACGCCAGATAAATAAGAGCAATGACTTTAAAACACCTTACTAATGAATTAGGCCGCTATAAATTGGGTCATTATAAATTAGGTCACTACTAATCATGTCATTATAAATAGAGCGATGATGGCAGCAATAGCGATAACAGCAGCAATAACTGTGGTAATCATAAAGGTCTTTTGCTTACTTTGTAACTCTTTTACCGTGGTTTCAAGCTCACGGTTTTTGATGGTCAAGGTAGTGATTTGAGTTTGCTGCTCTTTAATACGTAGCTTGTAGCTCTCTTTTTTATCAGCCATTTCTGCTTCAGTAGGCTTGGGCTTGCTTTTGCCGCCTTTAATCTTTTTAATCAAACCTTGAATTAAGCTACCAAGACCTAGCTGCATAATAAATTGCTTTACCAATTGTACTTGCACGGATTCGCCACGCATTTGCAGCTTTTCAGTGGTTTCTCTGTCATGGGTAGTGAGCGCATTGAGTACTTGAATGCTATAAGCGTTGATAACGACGTCGGGCTCAGTACGGCCAATAGGCAGGCGGTCATCCAACAATACGCCCTTGGTGCTAAAGGTGGCAAAAACTTCCACATGCGGTAAATACAGTCTTAGCGCGACAACAGTCTCTTGCTTGGCAAGCGGATAAGCGGCTTTACGGAGTTCTGGGTCTAAACGTAACAGCAGGGTCAGCGCCGACTCGATAAACACCAAGATGATATTAAGCAGAGAGTGAGACAACGTAGAACGCTTCATGTAAATAATCCGTTTTTATCGTGTAAGTAAAAGAGAAAAGGACAAGCAAGGATCAAAATCGACCCAAAATAGGCAATGGAATGGCGCTTATAGTAACGCCTTTATAATAAAAAGTAACGCCCGTTTCTGTCAGTTGGTAAATTATTACCTTACAATTTGCCAGTCAGTAAAGACACTGGTATTTATGACTGACAATGTATTAGTATGGCTTGGCAGCTATTCATTATGGGCAAACCTGATTTTTAGGTGGCGAAGTTAGCAATTTACATTTCGTACTGAAGCCTATACTGAATATCTGATAATGCTGTCATGAACCTATATAGGTAAACCACCGATATAACGATACATAGCGAAACCAATGATACTAAACTGTCTAAGATAAAGTAGCGATTTAGTAGAAAAGTTGCAGCAGTTTTAAGTAACATTGGGTGTCAAATAAGTAGCACAGTGGACAAAAATATGTAAAATCGCTTGCGCTCCTTATGCGGCCTTGATATAAAGACGTTAACAAAGCGAAACCTGTTTATACGCCAGTCAGGTGGTTTTTATTGCTTAAGTAGTCTGAGAGCGATACAATACTTGGCGTGAGCGTTTTTTTACCCCCTAAAACTTGAAGGAAATTTTATGAATAAGTCAGAATTAATTGATAGCATCGCCGAGAAAAGTGGTCTAAATAAAACTCAAGCTGGTGAAGCTTTGAATGCAGTAATGGAAAGTGTTGGCGAAGCTCTAGAAGCTGGCGATAGCATCTCATTGGTTGGTTTTGGTACTTTCAGCGTAAAAGACCGTAAGGCTCGTACTGGCCGTAACCCTAAAACTGGTGAAGAGCTTAGCATTCCAGCAAGCAAAGTACCAAGCTTCAAAGCGGGTAAAAACTTGAAAGAGCGCTTAAACTAAGCCACTTTATTCAAGCCATTCTATAATAGACAGATGCTCGTTGACGACGTGATACACGAATAAAAGCAGCGTTTGTTGGCAGTAAAGCGATAGATGGCAGCTCATGGCTTAAGGGACCATACTAAGTCACGAGCGATGTAGCAAAAAAGCACCTAGAAATTAGGTGCTTTTTTTAGCGCTATAGTTTGTATTATATAGTGCGAATATTTTGAGTCTGTATCAAAAATCACGTATCATAGGGCGCGCGATAGATGTGTTGTTTAAACAAGGGGTTTTAAAAAACCTTGTCATAAGCCTCATCAATCAGCCTTGTTTTACAACGATAAAATGCACACGTTCTTTTTCTTACCATTGCCTGCTTATACAGCGTTGATATTATTAATAGTATTACAATGGTCTTTCATCAATATAGGTTAATAAAGCAGAGATAACTATGGATAAATTGCGCGATTTCTTAAAAAGTTGGCCGGGTCGCATTTTATTGATTCTATGCCTATCGCCGCTCGCTCTATTGGGTGTCGAAAGTTACTTTGGAGGCGGGGTCGATCCCAACCAAATCGCTCAGGTAGGTGACGCAAGCGTGGGATTGTCCGAGTATCAGACAGCCGTAAATAATCGCCGTAGCGAGCTTTTAGACCAAGTTGATGATGCCAGTTTATTAAATGAAGATGTACTACATGAGCAAGTCTTAAAAGGCTTGATTGATCGTACCTTACTAGAGCAGCAGGCTGGTAAGCTGGGTATGACGGTTTCTGATGACACTATCAATCGTTTGTTGCGCCAAGAAGCAATTTTTAAAGATGCTGAAGGTAACTTTTCTAACGAGCAGTTTTCGAACTTTTTGCGTCAGCGCAACATGACCAAAGATCAGCTGTTTGCAGAGTTTCGTAATCAGTTAAGCCTTGACCAACTTAACGCCAGTATCGTAGGGACAGCGGTTTATCCAATGCAAGCAGTCAGTCAGTTGATTGACTTGCAGCTAGAGTCGCGCAATATTTGGCTGCATCGTTTTAACTGGCAGGATTATGCGGAGCAAGTGAAATTGAGCAAGGGTGACATCCAAGCCTACTATGATGCCAATAAAGACAAACTCAAAAGTGCGGCCATGGTAGATTTGGCATACCTGCAACTGAGTCCGCAAGCGATTGAAGTTAATGAAGTTAGTAAAGAAGATGTGCAGCAGCAATATGAAGCCTATAAGCAAAGTCTTGCCGTGGTTGATGAGCGTAAAATCAGCCAAATTTTGTTAACGGGTAAAGATGCCAAAGCGCGCGCTGACAAGATTAAAGCCCGTCTTGCTAAAGGTGAATCATTTTCTAAGCTAGCCAAAACCGAGTCTGATGATCCATCAGGAGAAACAGGCGGTGCTATCGGACGCTTTAATCCAACAGTATTTGGTAATGATGCACCAGCAGTTGAAAAAGCGCTTGAAGGCTTAAGTGCTGGTGATGTCAGTGCGCCTGTAAAGACCAGCTTTGGCTATCAGATATTTACCGTGACCGAGGATAATGGTAGCAAAATACCTAGTCTAGAAAGCATGCGTGCAGAGCTAACGGCTAAAGCCAAAGAATACAAGCGTCAGGAAATGTATGCGGATAAAGTCACAGCGATTAACGATCTAACGGCAGATGGTTTTAGTATTGAAGACATCGCTCAGCAAGAAAATGTGGCACTGAAACGTATCAAAGATTATCGTAAAGAAAACAATAAATCTGTTTTGGCACAGCCTGCGGTGATTAAGCAAGCGTTTGATGAATTCACGATTCAAGATCAAGCAGTGACAGCAGGTATTGAAGTCGGTAACAGTACGGTATGGGTACAACCCAGTAACTACCGTCCAACGAAGACGCTATCTTTATCAGCGGCGACGCCAAGAATTACGCAGATATTGCGTCAACAAAAAGCCACTGAACTGGCACTAAAAGAGGCGAAAAATCTAGCAGCTGGTATTAAGACGCCTGCTGATATCGGCAAGCAGCCAGTTAAGCTACAAGCTTTGGGTGAAGTGAATCGTCAGACCACGCAATTGACTGAAAAAGAGCGTGGCTTAGCCTTTAGCCAACAAGCGGCAGCAAATGGTATCGTAGCCGTAGCTAGCGAGACTGAGATGGGTGCAACGCTATTGGTAGGTGATCGCATCAAAACAGAGCAGCAATCACCGTTATCTGATGCCCAGAGAGCACAAACTGCCGCCATTATTCGTGATAACTTGGGTCAAGATCAGTTGCAAGATTATCTGGATTATCTGCGTATGGTGTATAAAGTTGAGATTAACGAAGCCAACATGGCCAATGCGCAAGGGCGCTAAGCTACCTGTAACGGATTTATTTTACGCTTTGTATTAATAAACTTTATCAAATCTTAACTAAAAAAAAGCCACTATTGATAGTGGCTTTTTTATGCAATACGATTTTTATTTATTCTTAATGTCTTTGTCTTAACAGTATTATCATAACCGCTGCTTAATGGCGGAAATGACGCATACCAGTGAATACCATGGCGATACCATGCTCATTGGCCGCGGCAATCGTTTCGTCATCACGCATAGAACCACCTGGTTGGATGATAGCAGCAATACCGACTTCGGCAGCGTTATCGATACCATCACGGAACGGGAAGAAGGCATCTGATGCCATTACCGCGCCTTCAGTGGCAAGACCTGCGTGCTCGGCTTTGATAGCGGCGATACGCGCTGAATTTACGCGGCTCATTTGACCGGCACCCACACCGATAGTGCGCTGACCTTTAGCGTAAACGATGGCGTTAGATTTGACATATTTAGCAACGTTCCAGCTAAATAGTAAATCAGCAATCTGTGCTTCGGTTGGTTGTACGTCAGTAACAATTTTTAGGTCATTAGCGGTAATCAAGCCCAAATCTTGCTCTTGCACCAATAAGCCGCCATTGACGCGTTTATAATCAAGCTGGCTTTCACGCTGTTCAGGCGCTGGCAATTCACCGCAAACTAAGACGCGCACGTTTTTCTTGCTCGCAGTCGCCTCGAGAACGCCATCTTCAATACTTGGTGCAATGATAACTTCGACAAATTGATTGTCAATAATGGCTTTGGCAGTAGCAACGGTTAGTGGGCGGTTAAAGGCGATAATGCCACCAAAAGATGACTCAGGGTCAGTACTAAAGGCAGTGCGATAAGCGGCTACTTGATCGCTATCTACTGCGACACCGCAAGGATTGGCATGTTTTACGATCACACAAGCGGGTGCGCTAAAGGCTTTAACGCATTCAAGCGCTGCGTCGGTATCAGCGATGTTGTTATAAGACAGCTCTTTACCTTGCAGTTGCTGTGCGGTTGCAATAGACGCTTGCTTGCTTTTTAGCGCATGATTTTCGACATAAAAAGCAGCGTTTTGATGGGGGTTTTCTCCGTAGCGTAGGTCTTGTACTTTTTCAAGTTGGACGTTAAAGGTACGGGAAAAATGCTCAGGCTCTTGAGTCTCATTCACTCGGCTGCCCAAGAAGTTTGCAATCATACCGTCGTATTGCGCGGTATGCTCAAAGGCTTTAACCGCTAAATCGTAGCGTAGGGCGTGGGTCAGTGTCGTACCTTCACCTAAGGCTTCGAGTACGCGCGTATAATCAGCAGGATCAGTCACAATACCGACATGGGCGTGGTTTTTTGCTGCTGAACGCACCATAGTAGGACCGCCAATATCGATATTTTCGATAGCGTCATTCATGGTCACGTCAGGACGAGCAATGGTTTCTGCAAACGGATAAAGGTTGACGACGACCAAGTCAATACGTTCAATCGCGTGCTCACTCATCACCGCGTCATCGGTACCACGGCGTCCTAAAATGCCCCCATGAATTTTTGGGTGTAGGGTTTTAACACGGCCGTCCATCATTTCAGGAAAACCGGTATAGTCTGATACTTCGGTCACAGCAACGTTGTGCTCTGTCAGCAAGCGATAAGTACCGCCAGTCGATAGTAAGCCAAAACCTGCTTTCAGCAAACCTTGAGCGAATTCAACGATGTTAGATTTATCGGAGACCGATAGTAGCGCAAGTGGGGTTGTACTCATAAGAAAAGTTCCATAAAAAAAGCCTGACGTAAACGTCTGGCAAGGTAATAATGGCAAGCAGTACAGAGCATATCGCGATTGATAAGATCATAAACTTATAGATTTGCCATACATAGCGATTGTGAAAAGTAACTGTTAAAAGTGGCTGTGAAAAATGATAATTAAAAATGACTGAGAAATAAGGGTAGCGCGCATAATGTTGGCGGTATTAAGCAAAAGTATGTGGCATCAATGCTAGCCGTACTACATTAAACCATAGATTTTTAGCTTTTTGCGTAGCGTGCCGCGATTGAGCCCTAAAATTTGCGCACACTTGGTTTGATTGCCTCGGCTCTTTTCAAGCACCACAGACAAGAGTGGTTGCTCTATTTCTTTTAAAATAAGATTATACAAGTCCGTTGGCATCTCATCATCTAACATCGCAAAATACTGCCGCACCACACGTTCCACATGCACCCGTAGAGGTTCATGAGCATGAATGCTGTTGTCTAAAGAAGATTCCACCTCGTGAATTGAGCGAGCGTAGTCTTCTTCATAGTAATTGGTAAGACTCTCGGCATTTTTGTCAAAATGATTGGCATTATACTGTGCATGTGGTGCCATAAGATAATGTCCTTGAGCGTAAATAAAAGCCATAAGGCGTTTAAGGGTTATTATAACAAAGTCATCGCGAATCAGAGCAATAGATTGAGCATTACGATAGCATTGGCGCTACTTATTTCTATCCATTGTTGCCGATTTAAAGCGATTGGCTTAAAGGTTATTGGATAGCATCGTATTTTTGTTAAAGGATGCCATTAATAAAAACTTTCTGTAATAAGAATGGTCTTTAATAAAAGATAAGCCTTAATACATCTTGTGGCTATTAACTGTATTTTTAATAAACGATATCATTAGTAAATAGGCTCGACGCTTACTTTGCTGATTTGAGCATTGGCAACTGGGATAGTGAACAATAGCTGTTTGTGACTTTCCGCGCCTAATTGGTTTTGTGTGCTCAATAAATAATCCTGTGGCGCCGCAATAAACGCGCCGATAAGCGCATTTTCACCATAGACACTGACTCTTACATGAGGAAGTAGTTGTGCTTGTGGGCTTTGATTGTTTAAAGTGACGCTGATATCACTAAATGTGCTTGCAGTCTTAATACGACTGGATTGATGCTGAATATCGCTTGTGCTCAAAGCCGCTAAATTGGCATTAGGGAGACTACAAGCAGCGATGGCACATATTTTTTGCAAGCGTTCTGCATGGGCAGGGTTTTTAACCAAGTTATCTAAGTTGAAAATGACATACTGGGCAAATAGGAGCAGCGTCAATACCAGACAGCCGAGTGTCCATAATAATGTGGCAATCGACCGTCGGGCGCGCTTTGGCGAAAACCTTGTTTGGGTATGTTGCTTTTTAATATGAGCCGCATTGGTGTGGTTTCCATCTTTAATAGAAACACCCATACTCGCCAGCAGTTCTGATAAGTCTGTCTGATTTCTTTCGGTATCTTCACTTTGATTTTGTTCTTTGAGGAGTTTTTCAAGCCATGACTCATCGGCATTGTCATCAACATTGGCATTGATATCATTAGCGGCGGCTGAGCTAAGAGCAACGTGTGCAGCTGATGAATCCTCGTTTAAGAAGGTTTTTGCTAAAGAAGAGTTTTCTACTGGGTTAACAGATAGATGAGAGCTTTTATCTAATGTCTTAGAGTTATTTTTTGCTGAATTAGTGTTTTTATCTTTAATAGCAGTAGGATTGCTATCCGTTGCTTTAGTCAGCCATGCATCCATACTGTCTAATGAACCATATTCTAAATCGTCCTCTTCAAAAGCCTCAATATCCATGTCGTCATGAATCATGTCATCATGAATAAGAATATCCGCTTCTGCTGGCTCTGATGTTGTGTTTGACTTAGCTAAGATTTTTGATTTTGATAAGATGGTAGAAGTTTGCTTATTAACAGGAATATTGGAAGTAGCCGCTGCTTCAGCTTTATTTTCACTTATGATAGCGTCATGAGTGCTTTCTGTATCAGCAGTGACGATAAGATTGCTATTGACCAAAAAACTTTGCTGACAATGCTCGCAGCAAACATTTGCCGTTTTTTGGTCTAACTGAGTTTTTTTGATATTGAAAATAGCATGACAATGAGGGCACTGGGTTTTTATTGGCGTAGTCATAGGGTCGAATCCAAAAAGGTATAAGTATTAATACCGCATAGCCACTCACCAATCGCTGCCAATTATTCTAATGTCATTTTAGATATACTAACCATCACAACCCAGAGGCAACTATAGAGCAGCGTCAAATACACAACATTTAACTGCTCCTCTATCGTAACAGATGTAATTAAATGTTGCTAGCCTGTAAATGTGCCAGATAAACGCTGCCAATGTTGATCTTCTTGCGCGGTGAAAGCATGCTTAGGATCTAGGTCAAAGTAGGGCTGATACGCTTCGGTGACTTGCTCAGTTTGGGATTCAATTAAACCTGCTAATACAATACGACTTTCCGGTGCCATCAAGGTCGCAAAATAAGGCGCTAAGCCAATAAGTGGCTTGGCTAAAATATTGGCGACCATGACATCTACGGGTTTAACATCGTTTTGTTGCCAGTAATTATTGAAGTCTTCTGGCAAGAATGCTTGCAGGCGATCGTCGACCTGATTACGTGCTGCGTTTTGATTGGTCGCAAGGACGGCTTGAGGATCAATATCAACGGCATAAACTTGACGAGCGCCCAATAAAAGCGCGGCAATGCCTAAAATACCTGAGCCACAGCCATAATCAATCACGACTTTATCGGTAAGGTCTTGCTCTGTCAGCCAATCCAGGCAGAGGCGGGTAGTGGCATGGTAGCCGGTACCAAAAGCCAACCCTGGATCCATAATAATATTGGTGGCGTCAGGGTTTGGCGGTGTCAGCCAGTTAGGCACAATCCATAAGTCGTTGGCACACTCGATAGGCTTATAATTGGACATCCATTCACGTTCCCAGTCCTTGTCATCGACAGCGCTAACCCACGTACGGCTAGCTTGCACTTGTGCGCCGATTTCATGGCTTAATTGCTCAATCGCCTGACGATTGCCAGCATCGGTAGTGGCATCGAACAATCCTGTGAGTATGACCTCATCCCATAATGGCGATTCACCAGGAAGTGGCTCAAATAAAGGCTGATCGCCGGCGTCATCTAAAGCGATTGAAAGAGCGCCAGCTTCTAATAACAGTGCTTCAGCGAGATCGACATTGTCTTTTTCACATTGTAAATGCAGTTGTTGCCATGCCATAAGGGTTACCTTTATGTTGAATTAAAAGCGGAGTGATATCTTTTAATATTATTGATTCATCAATAATGTTAATGAGAAATAGCAAAAGAGAAAGATATTGGCAGTTGATAAATCATATGTTTTGCAGAAAATGTCTTAGGGCCAATTTATAAATGCTTATTAAACAACTGTAAATTGGCGCTAATAAATAAGTGAATAACAGACAAGTCGATAATCATTGACTTAATAACAGTCATGATACGCTTAGCGTAGCGCTTGTTTAGCTTCCTTTATCACGCGGGCGTTGCCTTGCGCTTGTCCTGATTGCAAAATAATTTGCCACAGCGCACGGCGGCGACTGCTGTCTTGAGAGACAGTTAAACCACGACGTGCCATTGCTTCAGCCTTACGTGGTTGGTTTTTCTTAAGAGCCACTTGTCCCAAATAAAAATAGACTGCTGATGATTTGGGTGCGAGTCGCTGCGCACGAGTAAAACTGCTTTCAGCGCCATTTAGATTGCCAGCTTTTAATTGCTCTGTACCTACTTGCATCAAATTACGAAAGGCAGGTAAGTTACTGTTATTGGTCGTGCTTTGCTGGCTACGCTGCTGTGAGTTCTGTCGCGCCCGCTCTAATAGCTCATTATGTGGAGGTATCGATGGTTCAGATATCATGTAATCTTCACGAGCAGGTGTGATAATCACAGTATCAGGCTGAGAGACAATCGGACTTTGCGTGGGTGGCGTATATATCGTAGTGGCTTCGGTTAACGGGTTTGTTGCCGTGGTTTGCTCAGGCGGCGTATAAGGCTCAGTAGGATATTCATAGCCATTACTTTCGTAGTTATTGCTTTTAACAATAGGTGCCTGAGTTGCTGTCGTTGGTTGCTTCGCCGTTGGCCGTTTAATCACTGATGATGACGTTTGTGCAGGAGAGGTTTTCACCACCGTTGGCGCCGTCTGGCAGGCACTTAAACTTAGCATGCCGATAAGGGCACTTGCGGTAAGGATAGTATTAATAAACTTAGTCTGTGCTTTAGGCTGGGCAGTGATAGTCTGCTGTATAAATAACGCCATATTTAAACCCCTTTTTTAAGTTTTCAAAACCCTAGAACCATTCAACGGCACGATCATACCAAGTATCAGTACGATTGCTTGACTCACCTTCTTGCCCAGCATTGTTCTCTTCGTTATTGATATCAACGGCTTCGCCATTAGGAATGTCTAAGCCTTCGCGGCGACGCTGCTGATTGATAGAGCCTTGCTGATTTTGCCATTGTATCTGCTCACTGGCACGATCTTGCTGATATAAGCCAATAGCGCAACTGCTGGCTTCTTCTGGTAGATGTGCTGACATAACAGGCAGATAGCGTGCGTTGGCACAGCGCTCATTAGACAGCTTGCCTGAGTTGTTCTCTAGCCACAACCATTCAATACCTTCGGGCTCTGGTAGCGCTACAGGCGTCAGTTTTAGACGATTCATATAATCGACCCAAACTGGTAAAGCACCACTACCACCGCTCAGACCAATGGGTTTATTGTCATCACGACCGACCCAAACCACGCTGACATAGTTACCACTGTAGCCGGCGAACCAAGCATCGCGGTAATCGTTGGTGGTACCCGTCTTACCAGCAAGATTTAAGTTGTTGCCAAGGGATTGCACGCGTCTGGCAGTGCCATTTTTGACCACATCTTGCAAAGCATAATTAATCAAAAAGTTGGTTTCAGGCGGGATACTGCGCTGAGTATTTAACCCTGTACGCTGTAAGATGCGCCCACGATCATCAATCACGCTACGGATACTATGAATAGGGGTGCGGAAACCACCGGTAGCAAACACTTGGTAGACGCCGAGCATATCCATCGGACTAAGATTAACTGAGCCTAACAAAGCGGAAGGATAGGGCGGGATTTTCTCTTTGATACCCATACGCTGCAACTGCTTGGCAAAAGTGTTAACACCAAATTCCATACCCAAACGTACCGCGCTATGATTATAAGATTGCGACAAAGCAGTGGTAAATGGCACATAACCATGGTCACGATTGTCGTAGTTTTTAGGATTCCACTCAGTACCGTCGCTGAGATTCACCGTAATCGGCGAATCATCAACCGAGCTTGCCAAATTATAGCGTCCGCTTTCAAGCGCCGTCATATAGATAATAGGTTTTAGTAATGAACCGACTTGTCGTTTGGCGTCGACAGCACGGTTAAAGCCAGTAAATTCACTGCCACTACCGACCACTGAGACCAGCTCGCCCGTTTCAGGATTGGCACTGACTAAAGCGCCTTGTAAATCCTTAGTCTTGCTACCTTTACGGCGCAGCTCACCGAGTTTTATCTGGACGGCTTTGTCCGCTGCTAACTGCGCAATAGGATCTAAGGTACTGATAATAATCAGACCTTCGTTTTTAAGGTCATCAGAGTAATATACTTTGTTCAGCTCGCGCTTGACGATATCTAAGAAGTCAGGGAACTGGCTTTTCCCTTCAACCGGTTTATCCACCACACCAAGTGGCTTCTCGATAGCCTTGTCATATTCTTCTTGGCTAATCTTACCTACGGCTAGCATATTATTAAGTACCGTGTTGCGACGCGCTTTTGAGTCGTTTGGATGGCGGCGTGGATTATAAACGCTCGGTCCTTTTGCCATACCGACCAGCAGTGCTTGTTGGTCTAAACGCAGCTCTTTGAGTGGTTTATCAAAGTAAAACTGCGATGCTAAACCAAAACCATTAATAGAGCGGTTGCCATTTTGACCCAAGTAAATCTCATTGAGATAGGTTTGCAGGATTTCATCTTTACTATAATGCAGCTCAAGTAAGACCGCCATCAAAGCTTCATTGGCTTTACGTTTCATCGTACGGTCTGAATTCAGATAAAAGTTCTTAATCAGCTGCTGAGTGATGGTCGAGCCGCCTTGCCTAGAACCGCCAGTAAAGTTGTTTAATACAGCACGGGCAATACCACGTATTGATACGCCTTTATGCTCATAAAAACCACGATCTTCTGTAGCGATGAGCGCGTCAATCAGCGGCTGCGGCACTTGATCTAGCGACACCACCATACGATCTTCGTTACTGTCAGGATAAATGCCGCCGATATTAACGGGCTCAAGACGGATGATGCCGGTTTTGGCCGGTTGGGTACTTTGGACCGACTCAATCTTATTGCCAGCAATCGTCATTTTAATGACTTGTTCTTTGTCCACATCATTGGCGCTATAAGTAAAGCCGCGCGTATGGATAAAGTAGGTGTTACCAGATTGATGATACGTACCCGTACGATCGTAAGCTTTATTGCTTTGATAATTGAGCAGCTTAAGCCACGTCTTCATCGTGTCTTTATCGACGTTAGCCCCTTGATAGAGCTCGAGAGGCTGCGAATAAACTTTGGCAGGAATATCCCAGCGTTTACCCTCAAATTTATGGGTAATAGTGCGGTCAAGTTTGATCAGATATAGCGCTAATAGCACCATACCAGCGATAATGACAATTAATAAAATACTACTAAACACCATGCCGCGCTGCTGTGAAGGTAGCGTGTTTATAGCAGGCTTAGAGGACTGTGGCTGCTTAGAATTAGATTTTTGCACTGATAACACACCATTCTAGGATAAAAAACTGCCTCATAATGACGCAAATTGACAAATTTTTCAATCTATCATCGTCAACGTACGCATTCATTGAGTGTTTATTAGATATTTATTACATGTGGTTTAGAGGGGGCGAGAGAGTGAAAGGAAGGGTTATGCTGCTTACCGCGCCTGCTTATAGTATAATGTTTATCTTAATATTCGGGTATATGTTAATAGGGTTTTACTCGAGCATCGGGCACTTTTAATAGGGTTTGTTGATACCATATAAGTCTTATTAAAAGTAGTCACTAAGCCAGTAATTTGCCACTGATGCTACTTAAAGCAGTGACATCATACTTTCCCCACCATTTGCTTCAGGATGCTTTTTTATCAATGCTATCAAGGAGCCGTTGATTTTTTTATTAGGTATTTTGTTTGTGCCAGTCATGCCAATCTCTATGCAAAGTAGCTGTGTCAAAAAGCAGTAATATTAAATATTAGCGGTGTTAAACAGAGACCATGTTAAACAGCTTTTTTACATAGGGATTGATTCTATTTGATCATAGCAAGTTTACTAAAAGCCCATCGCTCATAAGTAAACCTGTCGAAAGGAAATAAGCGCGATTATGTCCAGTGTTCCCTCACCAATGCCATCAACCAGCAACCGTTATTATCAAGACAACTCAATTACTGAGGGTCTGGTGCTGCCGCTTGCTGGTCACTGTTTTCATTGCGGTGATCCTGTGCCGCAGCCGCCGTTTCATACTGAGATATTGGGTCAGTCACGTGAGATGTGCTGTATGGGCTGTCAGTTGGCCTCGCAAAGTATCGTCGAAGCGGGTCTTGAGCAATATTATCTCGACCGCTCGGAGATTAACCGTACGGCAAGCTTACCCACGCAGCTGACTCGCCTCGAAGCTTATGATCACGATGAGATAAAATCACAGTTTGTCTATGCGCAAGATGGCATGTCGGTAGCCGAGCTGTCGGTGAATAACCTGCGCTGTGCCGCTTGTACGTGGCTGATTGAATCGCGTTTAGATGAGTTAGATGGCATCAGTCAATGTCAGGTCAATTTAACCAATCAGCGTATGCGGGTAATTTGGGACGAAGATAAGCTGCCGATTAGTCGCATTTTGGGCGTTATCAATGAGATTGGCTACGAAGCCAAGCCTTATCGGCAAGATACGCACGAAGCCATGCTGGCACGTCATAACAGTCAGATGCTATTGCGTCTTGGTATCGCTGCGCTCGGCTCGATGCAGGCAATGATGTATGCTGTCGCGATTTATTTTGGTGAATATAGCGACATGCTGATTTTTCAGCGTGATTTTTTGCGTTGGGTATCTTTGTTTGTGAGTACGCCGGTGTTCTTTTATGCAGGTATTCCGTTTTTTACCTCAGCATGGTCAGCGATTCGTGCCCGTCAAGTCAATATGGATGTGCCGGTTAGTATTGCCTTAGTGGTGACTTTCTTTGCCAGTCTTTACGCCACCATTACTGGGCAAGGGGAGACGTACTATGATTCAGTCAGTATGTTTATTTTCTTCTTATTGGCTGGGCGCTATATTGAGCATAATGCGCGCTTAAAAGCAGCCACCATGGCCAATGATTTGGTGGTAGTCGAGCCTGTCTTGGTACAAAAAATTGCTGAAGATAAAGATGCGGCTGAGCGTATCTTGGAGCAGCTAGCGCAAAATGCGCTTAAGGAAACTGCGCTTGATAAGGAATCTGAACAATTTACCAATCCAAATAGTAATTTAGCGGTTGATGAGACAAGCATAGTATCAAAATCGATGCCCGACTTTATGCAAAGCATGGATGTCAATATCCAGCAATTGACATCACGCGTCGCCCAAGACTGGCAGCAATCAAATAATACGCCCACGAGTCTCTCAAAAACGGAATATACGCTAAACAATAAGCCAAAAGACAAGCAGATGGTGACTGCGCATAGCTTGCAGGTGGGTGACATCATCATGGTGGAGGCAGGTTCTGAGATTATCAGTGATGGTATCCTGCTCAGCCCAACCGCTACCGTTTCGCAAAGCTTGTTAACAGGCGAAGGTGACTTAATCCTTAAAGCCCAAGGCGATTATATCGTTGGCGGCGCACAAAATGACAGTCAGCCATTCGAGATGTTAGTGACGGCATTGCCAGAAGACAGTCAAATAGGGTTGATTGACAGGCTAATGAACCGTGCCATGAGCGAGAAGCCGAAACTGGCCCAGCAAGCGGATAAGCTGGCGCGTTGGTTTGTGGCGCGGATTTTAGTATTGTCAGCCTTGGTATTTATCGGCTGGTATATCGTTGACCCGAGCCAAGCGATTTGGGCGACAGTTGCGGTATTGGTAGCGACTTGTCCTTGTGCGCTGTCTTTAGCGACACCGATTGCGCTGACGGTGGCGACCAATCGACTGGCAAGTTATGGCTTTTTGACCACGCGTGGGCACACTTTACAAACCCTCGCTGAGATTACCCATGTAGCATTTGATAAGACGGGTACGCTGACTTACGGTAAGCCTAATTTATTAAATATCGAACTAATGGCAAGCAATGATGCGACAACAGATACAAACGATGCTAGTGATAAAAAAAACCATCTATTAGCCATTGCCGCAGCGCTTGAAGTAGGCAGTCGTCATCCGATTGCTCATGCGCTGCTTACCGCTGCTTATCAATTGCACCTGCCAGCCACGCAAGCGTTAAAGCATTATCCGGCAGGAGGGGTGGAAGCGATGATTGATGGCATGTTATATCGCATTGGCCATGTAGATTTTGCTTTAGATAGAACGAATAATAATGCCAATGCGGATAACGATTTAACGATTGATTTAATTGCTCATCGTGCCAGCTCAGCGGTGGTATTGTCTCGTCAAAATAGTCAGTCAAATGCATGGCAAGCGCTGGCCTGTTTTTACTTTAACGATAAGGTGCGTGATAGTGCGCCGTCTATGCTTAACGCCCTAAAAGAGCTCGGTATTGAGCCTGTGATGCTCACAGGAGATCCAAGTCCGCAAGCACTGGTGCTGGCTGAGGATTTAGGGATAAAGGCAGCCTATAACGGCTTGTCACCCACCGATAAAGTCAATCATATTCAGGCGCTGCAAGCCAAAGGCGCAGTCGTGCTGATGGTCGGTGATGGTATTAATGATGCGCCGGTATTGGCAGCAGCCGATGTTTCAACATCGATAGCGGGCGCAGCAGATTTGGCGCAAGTATCGAGTGACAGTATCATCCTAAATGGACAGATTGAAGCTATTACTGCGGCGAAACGTATCGCTGATAAAACCAAACGTATTATTAAGCAAAACTTGCGCTGGGCACTCATCTATAACAGTAGTGTGTTGATACCTGCAGCTTTAGGCTACGTGCCACCTTGGCTTGCTGCTATTGGTATGTCATTGAGCTCATTGTTTGTGGTATTAAATGCGCTGCGCCTAAAACGTGGCTAGTTTAAAGCCATTTGAATATATCTTTGAAAATTGCCCAAAAAAAACCGTCTCTATAAAAGACGGTTTTTATTTTGACTGATTGCTAAACGTTTTTTAAGTTAGTCTTGTAGATAGCTTAGCAAACGCATGAATTCGATATACATCCACACCAGTGTGGCAAGGATACCAATACTAAACAACCATTCGTAGTCTTCTGACACGCCCATCGCTACGCCACGATCGATGTTATCAAAGTCTAACAACAGGGTAAAAGACGCGATAACAATCACAAATAAGCTAAAGCCGATAGCGATAGCGCCACCTTCAAATAAGAAAGGTAGGCTTGAACCAAAAGCTAAAGATAGCACCCACTGCGCCACATAAACCAGCATGATAGCAATCAATGCTGAAGTAACAATCGAGCGGAATTTTTCAGTCACTTTAACCAAACCTGAGCGGTATAGTCCTAGCATCACGGCTGCCGTGACAAAGGTCGCACACATCGCAGTGACAGGAACGCTTGGGTACATGCGCATAAAGAATAGCGAGATGCCGCCTAAAAATATACCTTCCAATAAGGCATAAGGCACCGCAAAGGTTTTGGCTTTTTGCGGTTTAAAGGTGATAAAAATAGCTAAACCGAAGGCAGCAAACATACTACCAAAAGCTGCCATGGTGATAAAACCTTGCGATAAGCCTGCCATCAAGGCATAAAAGAAAAATCCAATACCAGTAATGGCCGATAGCCCAAGCAATAAACTAGTTTTTTGAATCACGCCCTTCACCGTCATTGGCGCGCCGCCAATAGCAAGCTCTGCGCGACTGACAATAGGATTGGCCATAAAAATATCCTCAATAAAATATAAATAATTTAGATGTTAGCTACTTTAGCAAAACCGCTATTATTGTCAACTGTGTTTGCGTGACAGCATACAAGGCTCTCAGCGACTATTGCGCCACTTATGAACCAATATGCATAGAAAAAGTTTGCGTAATTTGCGTCAGTGGTAGCTAAACAAACTCGCCTAAAAGTGGCGTATGATAGAAGTTATATGGGGCCAATTACGACAGTTAACAACGAAAATTGATAAACATGCTAGTCTAAGCACTGATTTCTCGTTATCATTGCCCTGTAATTTACCGTTAAGCCGAGTCGTTTTATGGAAAACTCAGCGCAGTCCGCACGATTGCCGCATTTACATGAATCAGAGCTGTTCCACGCTATCAAAAATCCTGCTTTCAGGCGTATTGGTCTGATGGGCCGTGCGGGAAAACGTAGCGTCACCCAAACTTTGGTGCAGATTGCCCAAACCATCAATGATATGAATTTAACATTGATTATGGATGTGCAAACGGCCAATTTACCGACATTAAATCTTACTGAGATTGAGGTAGTCAAAATCGTCAAGCGTAGCTTGATTGGCGAGATTTGTGACTTGGTCATTGTCGTCGGTGGTGATGGCTCAATCTTGCATGCCGCTGAGGCACTGGCGCGCTATCGAGTGCCTGTTTTAGGCGTCAACCGTGGTCGTCTGGGATTTTTAGCCGATGTGAAGCCTGATGAAGCCGCCTTTAAGTTACGCCAAGTATTGATGGGTAATTATCAGTTAGATCACAGGTTTTTGCTCACCATGGAGATTCGTGAAGGCCGCAAGATTATCCACGAAGATATGGCGCTCAACGATGTGGTGCTGCATGCCGGTAAATCAGTGCATATGATTGATTTTCAGATGAAAATCGACGGCCATGATGTCTATCGTCAGCATAGTGATGGTCTCATTGTGGCGACACCAACGGGTTCGACTGCTTATGCGCTCTCTGGCGGTGGTCCTATCATTCATCCAAGTATGGATGCGATCTGTTTGGTGCCCATGCATCCGCATACCTTGTCTAGTCGACCGATTGTGGTCAGCGGTACGAGCGAGATCTGTATTCGTATTCATAAGGACAATCGCACTCAACCGCAGGTGAGCGCCGATGGCAAGCCCAGCATACCGCTTGACCAAGAGCAACGCCTTTATATTCGCAAGCATCCTGATAAGTTAACCTTGTTACATCCACCTGGGTTTGATTTTTATGAGGCCTGCCGAACCAAGTTACACTGGAACGTGCATGCCGAAGAATTCAGTATGGATGTTGATGATGATATTATAGAAGAATAAGGGCATCGATTATATAAAGCCTATTAGATAACGATTTTATATAAAATATAGTAGTGGAGAGTAGGTAAGATGGACAAACAAACGATATTAGCAAGTGTCACACCAGAAGTGGTCGATAAATTCCGTTTAGCGATTGAGATAGGTAAATGGCCAGATGGTCGTAAGCTCACGCCTGAGCAGCGCGAAACTTGTATGCAAGCAGTGATGGTTTGGGAGCACGAGCATCTACCGCCAGCTGAGCGTACCGGTTATATTCATAAACCCGTAAAAGACGATGGCTCTATTGTGGGTGCTGAGTGTGATGTCGAACATGAACATCACTACCCTAATATGCCCAATCCTAAAGGGGCGGTCCAGCCTGTTAAATTCCGCGATAAGTAAGTTGATGATTAAATTTTATAATAAAAAATATTGATACATAGAAAAAGCCACGCTATCATTATAGCGTGGCTTTTTTATGTATCAATATTGCATTGCCACATCACTATAGCGCGCTGGTATCGACACTTGGACGTGGCGTTAATGGATTTTTTTCCATCAAAAACCCTTGCCAACCCCAATGTAAAAAGTTACGGATATTGGCATGGTCCGTACCCTTAGGGGTCGCTTGAACCTTAGCATAATGCTCACCGAACAGCTTTAGGGTGTCTAATTGATTTAAGCCATGGTGCTTAGCAAAGCCAAAAATCTTAGCGCTGCCTTCGTTTTCGCCAGCCGCATTATGCTGCATGCCATTCACAAAAGGCGCGGGTGCATAACGATAAAAATCATCAATAAAGCTGATGACATCATTGAATCCAATGGCTTTTTTGTTCAAACCATTAAGTAGAGCCGATACATCTGATTGGCGAATACTCATAAATACATGACCTCAGAGCAGATTAAAAAGCAAAAATAGGGTGCTTAATTTATGCTCAATGATTATTGATAGTTAGATAGTAAGCAACAACTTAGCGATTGAAATAGTCTTCGTCATCGAATGAAGGCGCAAAACTACCTTGTTCAAGATGTTGCATTTGCGATTGTACCGTGCGCTCATGCTGAATACGCTGATAAATCTCTTCGCGGTGTACGGCAATATCTTTTGGTGCATTCACACCAATTCGTACTTGATTGCCTTTGACACCTAGGACAGTCACACTGACCTCGTCGCCAATCATTAGCGTTTCGCCCACGCGGCGTGTCAAAATTAACATGCGTCACACTCCTTATGTCGCATCAACAGATTATTACTCATCAGATTGCGTCTCAATTACAGGACATCACCGCAGCACTAAATAGGCAAGGTATTTATTATAAAAACAATGCTTAAGGTTGTGCCAATAGCGGTAATGATAGGTAGATTCATTTAGCCCAAATGAAAGCCCCATTATAGGGGGCATAACAGATACTGTCACGGGTTTTCACAAAACTATTAGGTATATACTTACCTGAGCAATAGTAATAAAAGAAAATAGAGCCTAAAAAGACTCTATTTAATTAAAATTTTGCTAAAAATAATCAATCGCTATTGCTTAATAACTATAAAACCAGCTTGAGGTTTTATTAATGCGCTAACGTTTATAATGTATAAACGCTTGCCATTAAATATTATAGCCCAGCAATTTTGCTGTCACCGTCTTCACGGTCAAGCCCAAAAGCAGTATGTAGAGATTTAACCGCTTTTTCTAAATGCTGTTCTTGGATAAGAACCGATACTTTGATTTCACTAGTCGATATCATTTGGATATTGATATTATTTTCTGCCAACGTTTGGAACATAAGGCTAGCAACACCGGCGTGCGAGCGCATGCCAACGCCAACTAATGAGACTTTGACGACTTCGTTGTTAGCCAATATCTCTTTAGCGCCGATCTCATCTTTAACTTCGTTTTCTAGCACTTTCATGGTTTTATCCATGTCAGAACGGTTGACGGTAAAGGTAAAGTCTGTAGTGCCATTGGTCGATAAGTTTTGTACGATCATATCGATTTCGATATTGGCGCGACCGATAGGGCTTAGGATGGCAGAGGCGATACCAGGGTGATCAGGTACACCGCGTACTACGATCTTTGCTTCGTCGCGATTAAAAGCGATACCTGAGATGATTGCCTGTTCCATATTGTCTCCTTCGTCTATCGTAATTAGGGTGCCGACATTGTCTTGAAAGTCTTGGTCGAAGCTACCATCGTTGTTTTCATCAAAGCTAGATAGTACGCGCAGTGGTACGCCGTATTTGCCAGCAAATTCTACTGAGCGAATTTGTAAAATCTTAGAGCCAAGGCTTGCCATCTCCAGCATTTCTTCAAAGGTAATTTTTTCAAGTTTTTTGGCTTTTGAGGTCACGCGTGGGTCAGTGGTATAGACGCCATCGACATCGGTATAGATTTGGCATTCATCAGCGCCTAGCGCTGCAGCAATGGCCACACCAGTAGTATCCGAGCCGCCGCGTCCTAAGGTCGTCGCATTGCCTTCTTCATCGATACCTTGGAAACCTGCGACGATAACGACGTTACCGGCATCTAGTTGCTCACGGATGTTTTTGTCATCGATGCTCTCGATACGCGCTTTATTGTGGGCGCTATCGGTTTTAATGGCGACCTGACGACCCGTAAATGAACGTGCGCCAATACCCAGCTCTTTAATCGCCATCGCAAGTAAAGAGATAGAAACCTGTTCGCCCGTTGAGACCATTTGGTCATATTCGCGTGGGTCAGGCTGGCTGCTGATTTGGCGCGCTAAATCGATCAAACGGTTGGTTTCGCCGCTCATGGCAGACACCACCACGATCACTTGATGACCATTGTCATGCCAGCGTTTGACTCGTTTGGCGACATTTTTGATGCGGTCGATACTGCCCATCGAGGTGCCGCCGTATTTCTGTACTATTAACGCCATAAAAATCTACCTATTATTCACTAATGGCCATCTGTTAATTATCGACATCAATCCGTCATGCCACTATTTATAAATTCAATTTACAAATTCAGTGTGAGATTAATTTTAATAACGATAGAGCCGGATTATAAAAATGCGCCCTGTATTTACATCTCTGATGTTTTAATCTTCGATTATGCTAGAGACTTCATATGCTGACAGTCGTTTAAGCGTGGTACTTTATACCATATTAGTGTGATAACTTTAAGTGCCAACAAGCATTAGATATATGGCGATTGGTTATAACCATTATAACCAATCGCGTATTATCCTTTAGCTTCATGGCTAACCAAGCTGCTCTGCAATCCAAGCAGGCAGCGCATTGATAACCGCACTGGTATTGGCAGCTTTTGGCGCACCGCCTTGAGCATAGTCAGGCTTTCCGCCACCTTTACCACCTAGCTCGCCTGCCAAATGACGAATGATGTCGCCCGCTTTGACGCGATCTGTCACAGATTTATCGACGCTTGCAGCCAGTGCCAACTGCCCATCTTTATCACCAATCAACACAATAACACTGTATGGCAGTTTAGATTTAACATCATCCATCAGCGTACGGATTGATTTACCATCAACGCCGCTTAAGGTGCTGATAAGTACTGGCGTACCGGCGATGGTCTGAACGTCATCGAGCAAGTTTGCGGCTTGGGCACTGGCGATTTTTTGCTCTAAACGCTCTAGCTGTTTTTCCAAATCGCGCTGCTTATCTGCCATGGTACGCACACGCTGCGCCACTTCAGGACGTTTTACTTTTAGTTGACTGGCAAGCTCACTCAGTTGCTGCTCACTTTGCTGAATGTTTTTAATGGCATTCATACCTGTGACGGCTTCAATACGACGGATACCCGCCGCAATACCTGACTCGCTGGTGATTTTTAACACCCCAATATCACCAGTACGCTGTACGTGTAGACCGCCGCATAGCTCAATAGAGAAAGGCTTACGTTGACCATCGACAATGGTATCGGTACCCATGGTTAGGACACGAACGTCATTACCGTATTTTTCACCGAACAATGCCATGGCACCTTGTTTCATGGCCTCATCGATAGACATGTGCTCGATACGGGTAGGAGTGTTTGCTTGGATTTGCTCATTAACCAGACGTTCAATACGGCTAATTTCAGCGGCACTAACGGGTTTGTCATACGAGAAGTCAAAACGTAAGACGTCGCTTGATACTAGCGAGCCTTTTTGCGACACTTCCGCGCCTAATACTTCTCTTAATGCAGCATGCAATAGATGCGTGGCCGAGTGGTTTTTGGCACTAGCCGCACGAATGCTTGATAAGACTTGTGCATCAGCCGTTTGCTGGGCGTTAATTTCGCCCATAGTTACCACGCCATAATGGATAATGGCTTGCCCTGATTTTTTGGTATCTTGCACTTCAAAGACGCCGGTCGCGGTGCGAATTTCACCCAGCTCACCAACTTGACCACCGCCTTCAGCATAAAACGGCGTACGATCAAGGACAACGACGCCTTCCATGCCTTCGCTTAAGCTATCGGCTGGATTGCCGTCTTGATAAAGCGCATGAATGGTCACGCCGTCTTCTTCGAGCTGCTCATAACCGATAAAGGTGGTTGGGTTTTCTACTTGAATAACGCTACTGTAATCGACATCGAATTTGCCAGCATCACGCGCACGTTCACGCTGTGCTTGCATATGTTCATCAAACTCAGCTTCATCAATCACAATGCCGCGCTCACGGGTGATGTCAGCGGTCAAATCAAGTGGGAAGCCGTAAGTATCATACAGTTTAAATGCCGCTTCTCCAGAAAGAGTATCACCATCTTGCAAGCCTTCAAGCTCGCTGGCAAGTAAACGTAAACCTTGCGCTAAGGTTTTGGCAAACTGGGCTTCTTCTTTTTGAATGGCGTTTTCGATGATGCTTTGTTTGTCTTTTAGCTCTGGATAAGCGGTGCCCATCTCAGCGACCAAGGGCGCGACCATTTTATAAAAGAAATCACTGTCAGCGCCAAGCTTGTTGCCATGACGAACGGCACGACGAATGACGCGGCGTAGTACATAACCACGGCCTTCATTACTTGGGGTAACGCCATCAGCAATTAGAAATGCTACGGCACGGATATGGTCGGCGATGACTTTTAATGACGACTGTTGCTGATTTTCAATGCCTAAAATATCTGCAGCAGCATCCATTAGATGGACGAATAAATCTATCTCATAGTTGCCGTGCACGCCCTGCATAATGGCACTGATACGCTCAAGCCCCATGCCGGTATCAACACTTGGTGCTGGTAGCGGTAACATGGTGCCATCTTTTTGACGGTTAAACTGCATAAAGACGCAGTTCCAAATCTCGATATAACGGTCACCGTCTTCTTCTGGCGTACCCGGCAGACCACCTTCGATATGAGCGCCGTGATCATAAAACACTTCGGTACAAGGACCACAAGGACCGGTATCGCCCATCGTCCAAAAGTTGTCTGATGCGTAAGGCGCGCCTTTATTATCACCGATACGGATAATGCGCTCACTAGGAATGCCGATGTCTTTATGCCAAATATCAAAGGCTTCATCATCGGTTGCATAAATGGTCACATACAAGCGCTCTTTATCGATTGCTAGCCATTCATCTGAGGTTAGAAATTCCCAAATATAAGCAATACCAGCTTGCTTAAAATAATCACCAAAAGAGAAGTTACCAAGCATCTCAAAGAACGTATGATGGCGCGCTGTGTAGCCGACATTGTCCAAATCATTATGTTTACCGCCAGCACGTACGCATTTTTGCGAAGTCACCGCACGGGTATAATCACGCGGCTCCATGCCCAAAAAGGTCTCTTTAAACTGATTCATACCGGCATTGGTAAATAGCAATGTCGGGTCATTATAGGGAATCAAGCTCGACGAGGCGACGGGGGTGTGCTGCTTGCTTATGAAAAAATCGATAAAAGCTTGACGAATATCGGCTGAGCGAAATGGCTGGCTCACAGCGGCTCCTTACTGACGGATGGTATTGAGTAGAATAAGTAAAATAATTTTGCAAGCGATTTTAGCACAAACGTACCAAGGGTGTTGAAGATTCATAAGCAAACGCACGGTAAATACGGCTTAACTTCTTTTATGAAGCAGGCGCTTGCATTGAGTGCCTGCTACTTTTTAAACGATATGTTTTAAATAAATATTTTAGAGTTTATAGAAAGATTGTTGCGTCATAGTGAGTGCATTAAACAACTAGGGTTAGCTAAATAAATTAATTGGTTAAAATAGTCACATCGGTTTTATCGAGTCTGTCTTGAATCAATGGGTGCGACTCAATCACCTGTACAGGCATATAACGCAGCTGCAAGCGAATGGGTAAATAGCCGGGAAAATTATCCGCTATATCTTGGCTTATAATCGCTTCAATTTGACGGACGTCGTATGAGCTCGGTGTTGTTTCGCCGCGAATCACCGCGCGCACGACTTGATTGGTGTCGCTTTTATCAAACTGAGTATTGGTCAGCACATTGCCTTTATCGCTAAAGTAACTATTGATCGTCTCTTTGACGCTACTTTCAAATACTTGTTGTTTAGCACTAGTTTGTAAATTGATAGACAAGTACGTTCCCAAACCGCCTAATAACAATAAAGTCACCGCATTACGGCGTAAAAAGGTCAAATAGGTTTTGGATTTATAATCGTCATCGACCAAGCGGCGGAACCCCAGTAACCACAGCACAAGAGCGTTGGTAAATTGAATGGCGATAATATTTGTCAATGCTAATAGTAAGGCGCCAAGTCCCATCTGTATCTCACCATTGGCAAATAAAATCCCACTAGCGGCAAGCGGCGGTACTAGAGCAGTTGCCACTGCGACGCCAACCACTGCCACCGACAGATGCGGTGAAACCATCGCATAAGCACCTGCCGTACCACCAGCAAGGGCAATCATCAAATCCATCGAAGTCGGCTGCGTGCGAGATAAGATCTCTGCAGTTAAGGGCTGGTCTTTATGTAACCAGCCAACGATAAACCCCACCAATACTACCAAAGAGATGCCAAGAAGCACGGTAACCAGTGACTTACGTAGTAGGGGCATACGATGGTCAATAATTGCAAGGGCAATGCCCGTAATAGGGCCTAACATCATTGCTACCAGCATCGCGCCAATAACCACCGCAACTGAGTTGGTCACCAGTCCATAGCTTGCGATTATAGCCGAGAGTATGTTCATGATGAAATACATTTTACTCGGTAGCGCACTTGCCTCAATCCTAACGCGCACTTCCGGATAGTCTACTTTTTTATTACTAAACTGTTCGGCAACAAATTGCTTATAAGATTCAAGCTTCGCTTCTTTTTTTTCTTTTACCCCTTCGCCTTCTTCGTTGTCTTCTTCATCGCTTTCTTTACTATCTTTTTCGTCGCTTGCTTCGTTATTGTCACTCGCTTTATCTTCATTTTTTTCGTTTAAGGTTTCCGGGCTTTCTTTAACTGCATTATTAAAGTTTTTTGTGTTGTTTGATGACTGTTGACTAGAGTCGATTTTATTGGCTTCTACGCTCACTTCGGTAGCAGACTGGTCCTGAAAGAAATCTTTCTCGGTGCTAAAGGTTTCGGACTCTTCACTTTCGTTTAAGGATTCATTCATAGGTTTAGAGTCCGCTTCAGGTGTTTCTAATGAGGCAACCGCCACATCAGGAGCCACGGTTTCCATTTTTATCTTTGCTTGAAGCGTTTGCGCACATTCCAACCCTTTAGTGTCCTCATTTTTGGCATTGGTTTTTTCATCAATATCAGTATGGTCAGAGACTATATCTTGCGCTTCTAGATGATCAGCCAAATCATCAACGATATTGACGACTTTAGGGTCAATATCGTTTTGGGTTTTATTGACAGGTAAGCAATCATTAGAGAGATCATTATGAGTCATAGAGGAAAGCTTACCTAATGAGTAAAGAAAGATAGAAGGTTAAAAGTTAACAAATGGAATTTGCCGAATATAACAAACTAAAAAATACGAGGAACTAACTATTGTAATGATAAATAAGTGGTGGTGTATGAGTTTTTTGCCACTAAGTAATGGAGGTAGCGAGGGAGTTAAGCAGGTAAAAAATAGGAAATATAATCATGTTTTCAGTATTAAAAAGCTTTGGCACAAATCAATGATTATAATATGGCTTTGAATACGAATCACTTGCTATAAATGGGCTGCGAGCCTATAAGAAAACACTTACTTTTTGTATGGATTTAGTGTATAAAGTAGTTATACCCACACAATAAATGAGGAATACATCATGAACTGGCCCCTATTTTCTGTTATCTACTCAATAGCTGCAACCGTGACTATCGGTGTATTCATGATCGGCGCCTTGATCACAGGATTTAACCAAATTCCGCACATTCAGATAGCGGTAGCAGCAGGCTTTTTAGTATCCATTCCTGCCGCATTATTCTTTACTAAAAAAGTCGGTAGTATTACTGGTAATGAGGAAGGTTATAAAGCGTAAATTTTAAGATAAAGAGTTATCGATAATAATAAGAGCAAACGATACTTAGCTTAAGGATTCATCTAAAATAAAAAACAGCCTCATTCTAGAGGCTGTTTTTTTATCGACTTGTAATATAAGTTGAAAGCGAGTTTTTGTTTAAGCAAAAAAAAGACCTTGATTATACATCAAGGTCTTTTTTATTTACGAATACTAACTATTTTAGCTCAACGGTTGCACCATTTTCGATATTGGCATAAACCTCTAATACATCCCAGTTGGTCAAACGCACACAGCCTGCTGAAGCTTGGCGGCTGATACCCTCAGGCTTTGGTGAGCCATGAATACCATACGATGGTTTAGACAAGCCCATCCATACGACACCGACAGGGCTGTTTGGGCCTGGTGGTAGCATATGAACTTTTTTATCTGCACCTTCACCAACCGTCGCTTTGTACCACGGCATTTTTACCTTGTTAATGATCTTAAACGTGCCTTGCGGTGATGGCGTAGCGTCACTCCCAATGGTAGTTGGGTACGTGGCGACCAGCTTATCGCCATTATAAGCATATAAAGTCTTATCGGCTTTATTGGCAACGACACGGTTGATACGCTGCTTAAGCGGTTCGCGGGTATTCAAAACCGTGATGGTTTCTCCCACTTTATATTGCTTGTTCTTATTCAACTTATCTAAATAACGCACATCCATATGGAAGCGCTCACCAAACATCTCTTTGATGTCTTGATAATATAAGCCTTTCATTTTTGATTTGGCTTCTGAGCCTGCAGGTGTGCTGGCAAAGTTGGTATTTACATCGTCTTCAGTGATGGTATAAGTCACTAACACTGGCTTATTGGCTGGGATGTTTTTGTTTAAAGCGTCCCACGTTTTCTGGTCCATTTTGCCAGTCGCTGGCAGGCCTTTCATGGTTTGGAAGTTAATGAGTGCTTTTTTACTGTTCATACCCCAACCGCCATCAATCGCGCCAGGAGAAGCATGGTTCCAATCTAACAATGCCTGCATTTTGATGGTCATTGCCGAGTTGACTTTCATATTCGGCGTCCATGTAGCACCGTTTACTTGCTTGGCATAATTAGATAAGTTCAGGGTGGTATGCTTTTTGCCGTTAACATCTTCGATGCTCTTAATAGCAGAGTCGTTTGCACTATCCGATGTTGATGCGCTAGGGGCCGCAACAGCTTGACCTTCACTGATATCATCGGTGCTGTCGGACTGCACGTCTTTACGAGCCAGTTCTTCTACGGTCATATTATCAGCGCTGACGGCTGCTGAATTATCTTCAGCTTCTTGCTTTGCGTCAATCAGTTGAGTCATACGGTCAGATTGATTGGTATTTGACTGAACAGGAGCACGAGTATCGGCTGAGCTGCTACGGCTTTCTTGCACATCAAGGCTAACTTTTTTGACCAGAGTTGGTAGTGAATCAGCTTTGCGTACTGGTAAAGTGCGCGTATTGTCAGCAGGTGCAGCAACAGCGCTGATACTGGCACTAACGATAGCAATTGATATAGCGGTAATAAGAGGCTTCATTTTCATCATATTGGGATACTTATGGTTATAACTAATGCGGCTATTATGCGCATAATTTGGATGCTTCGCAAACTTTTGACACATATTTTTTCGTTTAGTGCTTGCTAAACGTCAGCTGTTGACGTATTCACTACAGTTGGGAAATAATTTAGTCATGCTAAATATAAGGTTGCAGTCAGTTTTTACCAAAGCTAAGGGTTATCTACTTTATATTCAAGTTATATCATGATGCTAAATTTGATTTTCTGAACTTTTCTAAATCACTAAATCTAACGATAGTTATAGGTATGTGAGTTTTTTTGCCATAAAAAAGACAGTCATTGGCGCAGCATGATGTTTGCGTCTATAATGTGTGACACGTTTTTTATTTAATAAATCAGCTGCTAATTGACAGTGATTTAATCCATACGCATGTAGTTAGTAAGCATGTAATCAGTAAGGTGTGATATGTCAGAAGACCAAACCATGAGCGCAGAAGAGTTTCAAAATCAGTACTTTGATGAGTCGCAAGGCTTAGATAATGAGCTGGAATACGATTTAGAGACAGGGCTGCTCGGTGAGCACGATGAGTTCGCTAACCTGCATGCAGAGCTTGAAGAGGCGCGTGAGCAGTTGGTCAGCATCCGTGATTTTATTCGCTTTGCTGTCACCCAGCTCCGTAATTATGATGTGGTGGTCGCCCAAGGAACGACGGATGAGTTCGCTGAAGCCTCTGCTATTGTATTACATTCTTTATCTTTAGATTGGGCTGCCAATGAGCAGATTTTGGATTGTCGCCTGACCACATCAGAGAAGCAGCAGGTACTGAGCTTATTAGAAGAGCGTATCGCTGAGCGTAAGCCGTTAAGTTATTTGATCAATTTATCGTATTTCTGTGACTTGCCTTTTTATGTCGATGAGCGTGTATTGATTCCGCGCTCACCAATCGCTGAGTTAATTCGTCAGCAGTTCCATCCGTACTTTGAAGTTACTGAGTTGGCAAAGCCGATTGGAATGAGTGTCAATAATCAAGCACCGGCTTTTTATGATCATGGCTTAGAGATTAAGCAGTTGTCACAGCCTGAGCGTATTTTAGACTTGTGTACGGGTTCCGGCTGTATTGCTATCGCATTGGTTACACGTTTTGTCGATGCACTGGTTGATGCCGTAGATATTGATAAAGCAGCGCTTGAAGTCGCAATGGTCAACGTCGATCATCATGACCTAGGTCATCAAGTCAATGTGATTGAATCTGACTTATTTGCTAAGATTCCTGCTGAACATCAATATGAGCTGATTGTTACCAATCCTCCGTATGTCGATGCAGCTATCATGGCAGATTTGCCACCGGAGTTTTTATATGAGCCGGAACATGCGCTCGCAGCCGGTCAAGACGGACTGGACTTAGTACATCGCATCTTGTTTGAAGCGCCAGATTATCTAAGCCCTGAAGGATTGCTGGTCTGTGAAGTGGGCGATAGTGAGTGGGCACTAAAGCAGGCTTATCCTGAAATTCAGTTTGATTGGTTAAAATTTGCCCACGGGGGTCATGGTATTTTTGCCATTACTTATGATGAGCTCATGACCCATCGCCAGTTATTTGCGGCTTACGTTCAATTATTGGATGGTAATCAATAATCGGCTAGCTATCTATTAGCGCTGAGCGATTATTAAGACAATCAAAAGTAGACGTTACATGTTTAAGGATAGATATGGCAGGCAATAGTATTGGGCAGGTTTTTACGGTAACGACGTGCGGTGAGTCGCATGGTGCAGGTCTCATGGCCATCGTTGACGGGGTACCACCGGGTTTAGCATTATGTGAAGCAGATTTGCAGGTGGATTTGGATCGCCGTAAACCTGGGACGTCTAAGTACTCGACCCAGCGCCGTGAGTCTGATGAAGTTGAGATTATCTCTGGCGTCTTTCAGGGTAAAACGACCGGCACCTCCATTGGTCTGCTGATTCGTAATACCAATCAAAAATCAAAAGACTATAGTGAGATAAAAGAGACGTTTCGCCCCGGTCATGCCGACTATACTTATAGTATGAAATATGGCTTTCGCGATTATCGCGGTGGCGGTCGTTCATCAGCCCGTGAAACGGCCATGCGAGTAGCGGCAGGTGCTATTGCTAAAAAATACTTGTACGAACGCTTAGGAGTACAAGTACGTGGGCATGTCACTCAAATTGGTTCGGAATACAGTCAAGTGCTAGAACATAATCAAATCGACTGGGATTTTGTTAATAGTAATCCATTCTTTTGTGCTGATAAAGAAGCGGTAAGTCGCTTTGAAGTCTTGATAGATAGCTTACGCCGTGAAGGAACGAGCTGTGGTGCGCGTTTAGAAATTATTGCCAGTGGTGTACCTGTCGGACTGGGTGAGCCGGTATTTGACCGCTTAGATGCGGATATTGCCCATGCCATGATGAGTATCAATGCGGTAAAAGGCGTTGAAGTTGGTGACGGCATGGCAGTGGCTGGACAGTTTGGTCATAGTTCTCGTGATGAGATGACACCCGATGGTTTTACCGCCAATCATGCAGGCGGCATTTTAGGTGGTATCTCATCAGGACAAGACATCCGCGTGAGTATCGCACTTAAACCAACTTCTAGTATTACTACGGCTGGCAAGAGTATCAACACCCAAGGTGAGTCGGTTGATATGCTGACCAAAGGTCGTCATGACCCTTGTGTGGGTGTGCGTGCCACGCCTATAGCTGAAGCCATGCTAGCGATTGTTTTACTGGACCATTATCTGCGTCATCGTGGTCAAAATGCGGATGTTGAGCAACCAGTAATATCGATTACTTAGCGGTTTATCAAAAGATTGCTGATCAGCCCTGTATCTTTTCTAAGTATGTTTTATGGAAGAAGATATAGGGCTTTTTTATACCTTTTAAAGGATATACTCTTTAGCCAAAGCTTTAAAAATAGGCTCAACCCTTTCTATGTAGAATGTCATATTAAAACGCCATGTTGAAAAAGAAATATAAGGTAGCATTAAGGGGTCAGCACGGATGAAGCAACCGTTCTCTTAAGTAGCTATTTTAGATTAATGTGAAATGTTTAAATTAAAGTTAAATGACCGCTAGATAAAAAAGTCATCAGAAATTATGAACGTTAACGATTTAATAAATGTACTTTGACACGTATAGACTTTATATGAAGGATATTAAAAGATATGAGTAATTATTTAGACACTGTGATTGTTGAGCACAATCCCTCACAAAAAAAGATAGATAGAGCTGTCATCTGGCTGCATGGCTTGGGAGCGAGTGGTCATGATTTTGAGCCAGTGGTACCGCAGCTAGGCTTGGCTGATGATATGTCGGTACGCTTTATCTTTCCGCATGCGCCCAATCGCCCAGTGACGGTAAATGGTGGCATGGTCATGCCAGCATGGTACGATATTTTAGAGATGAGCCTAGAGCGTAAAGTCGATATCGCTCAGATTGAAGAGTCTTCTCAGCAAATCTATGACTTGATTGCTCGGGAAATTGAGCGTGGTGTCGCCCCTGAACATATCGTGATTGCTGGATTTTCGCAGGGCGGGGCAGTGGCATATCATGTGGCACTTAGTTATCCACAGCGCTTAGCAGGGCTGATGGCGCTATCCACGTATCTAGCGACCAATGACAACATCGACTATAGCGATGCTAATAAAGACATGCCGATACTGATTGAACATGGTACTCATGATCCCGTTGTCCCTGTCGTGTTAGGTGATCAGGCACAGGAGCTCTTATCATCGAAAGGCTACAGTATCGCTTATCATACGTATCCGATGGCGCACCAAGTTTGTATGCCTCAGATTCAAAATATTGGCAAATGGATGAATAAAGTTTTGGCTTAGCTCACTAAGCTGTAACTTAATGTAATACGGCCTGCTTATAGGTTGAAAACCAATGGGTAAGTGCTATATAATAGTCAGTCTTATTGGGGATGTTCTGGCTTCGACGCTGGTGATGAAACTCAATGATGCATGTCGAGAGTATATGTCCTCTCGTTAATCAAACATATATTGTTATAGTCGCAAACGACGAAAATTACGCTCTAGCAGCTTAAACCCTGTTTACTTGGTTGCTGATCACCTACAGTTGGTCAACTAAGTTGAAGCGTCCGCATGTAGGATCGCCACAAGCGATTGTCTCAATCGCTTGGGTTCAAAAGTAGAGAATCGTCCAATCCATCCTGACTGTCGGATCGGTGCGGATTAAAACCAAAGACAGAAACTAAACATGTAGATTCATGAGCGTAATGCTGGCGGACGCGGGTTCAACTCCCGCCATCTCCACCAAACAACGATAAAGGGCTGACCGTCATAGACTGTTAGCCCTTTATTTTGGGCGTTTTTCAGGTATTGATTAATATATAAGGGTATGACGAACCATATAGGATGTTGATGTTATTGAGCAGTACCAATATGGACAATACCAACAAAAGATATACAACCATATTAACGCCATGCCATTGTTCTTTTAAATCATGAATTACCTCAGTTGTACTAACAGAGGCGATAACATCGGATTCAGCCATTCTATCGCTATCATGAATCATGTCATTAGGCTTACTCCTAACTGTTATCACTTGCACTAATGCAGCTGCGCTCATATTAGTGCGAATATGATTAGACACTTTCTAGCCGACAATAGCGCGTGCTTATCAATTAATGATAAAAGTAGTATCAACTCAGGAGCAATTGGTAGGATTCTACAGATTGTCTCGACCCCATATTCTAACTGATGATTATCTATAAAGTGGATCATCAATTTGGTGGGTGGCCCATCTCCGTTTGGGCAATAAAAGCGGCGGACCGACGTATACTCTTACTTCAGCTTTCTATTCTCGCGTTCAAGCGCTGTGATACGTTCTTTGTTGCTTTGTGCTTGCATATACGAAGGAATATTAATAGTTTGCTCAAGATGATTCTTGTGCCATGAACGCAGCTTTTCAGGTGCGTACAACCAATGTTGACGCTATGGCTCTAATGGCTGACGATGTAGAGAGATATCGTTTGCAGCTTCTATTCAAACTAGGATGGCATATTCCTTAATCTCAGGGGCATGATTTTGTCTTTTTATTGTTGTGTTCTCTCAGAATGTTAAGCCTCCGACAATACCAGGGAGGTTCAGCTATCAGAATATTAGAGGTTTCTCTTAATTAGAATGATGTCTTCTATTTACTTCGGTTGAATATATACAATACGTGAACATTAGCAGACATAAAAACACACTATTAAGGTATAAGATTGTAATCTGTAATTAACTGTTAGAAGTAAAGGTCGAAACATGAATACCAAACTATCAGGGAATGATTTAACTCTTGCCATGTTAGAGCGTGGTGATGAGCAAGTGTGGTGCGCTGTAAGTCATAAAAGTGCTGAGCATGCTATGGAGACTATTATCAATGTCAGTAGTGATTTTATAATGCATATCGTAGCATTTGAGGATGGCCACTTTCTTTGTAAGGAGGGTGGTAGATGGAAATACGCCATACCAATTAAAAAGGCTGAGCTTACTCAAGAAGAAGTTGGGTTATAGAAAAGCTGTGATGAAGTTTATTGATACTTTACTAATAAACATTAGTTTTTTATGGTAGCACGAATAATCAATAATCAGACTATAATTAATATTCACTATTGCGAATAAATAGATATACTATATATTAAGCACGTCTACTGCACCGTTGTGATTGAAAAAGATAAAATCATAAATACGAAAGTCTCAGGGATGGTCAAGGTATGTGTATTATATATCCCCTTGTTTAGCTTGATAATCGTAAAACATGATTAGGAGCTATAGTGATGGATGAAGCAATTACAGGAAGTGAGCTAGCTCGTGCAATGTTGGAAGACGGTCATCAAGAGATATGGTGTGTAGTAGATGATAGTTGTGATCGGGAAGCGATGGCGAATTTAACAAATAATGATTTTACGGCCCGTATTGTGTCGTTTGATAACGGTATGTTTTACTGTACAGGTGGTATGGCTTGGTCGTGTGCGGTTCCAATTAAGATAATACCAATAACACAGGCCGAGGCAGGATTCTGATTCCAATAAATTAAGTTAATGCTCAGAACTATTCTTTTTATAAAAGCATGTGCCCTGTGTCGCATCACAAAGGATAGGACTAGTATCGTCTTATTTTTAATTTAATAAAATGATATAACCCCAGTACTTTAGATATATGTTTTAGTTTACGCTATCTACACCAAATATTTAAAAACCGATCACTTGATGTGGTCGGTTTTTTTTCTGAATTTTCAAGGAGCAAGATTTATGGTGCTTCAGTTTTTTTAGGGAGAATATAAGGCGGAGTAAAAGAATCGACACAATAAGAAAAAGACTTCCAATTGCTTGGAAGTCTTTCAATGTAATGGTACCCGGAGCCGGACTTGAACCGGCACGCTATTACTAGCGAGGGATTTTAAATCCCTTGTGTCTACCAATTTCACCACCCGGGCAAAACTTGTATTATCTGTTAAGTAAACTTTCTACTTGTTAGATAGTGCTCGCTATTATAAGCATTTATGTTAATAAAGCAAGCTAAAATTAACGTAATACTAATAAATTTTAAGCTAAATAATTGGAGGCTGAGGTCGGAATCGAACCGGCGTTAACGGAGTTGCAGTCCGCTGCATGACCACTCTGCCACCCAGCCAATCAAGGATGCCTATATTAGCAAAAATAATTTAAATTACAAGTCATTTTTTAGTTAAAAGACGTTTATTTATTAAGTTCTCATAATTTGACCGCGAACCAATAGTTATTTAGAGCATTTATGAGCCAGATTGAATCATTGATGAGCCTTTTTTAGTAATGAGAAGTAAAAATAAACAGCCTAATTAATTAAGTAACAGGGCAAAAAAGAGCGTAATGTCTTAAAGTTTTGCATGACCTGTGTAATAAGTAACTCTGTTATCACGCAAAAACCCAGCCAATCCTAAACCATAACGCTCAGCAACCCGTACTGCGGTACTAGTTGGTGCGGACATGCCAACCAACCAAGGTATACGGCTACGGATAGATTTTTGTACCAGCTCAATAGACAGCCGCGAGGTCATTACAACGCATGTCGGCTCTGCCTTATTGCGCAATTGCCAACCGATGAGCTTATCAAGCGCATTATGACGCCCTACATCTTCAAATAAATATAGTTGTTGCTCGTACATCGTCGCAGCAGCGTGTACGGCACCGGTCAATTGGTGCGTATGCTGCATAGCATCGACTTGCTGCCGTATCTCCAGTAGATAATTGAGACTTGGAATATTTACTTTTTGCCTGTGTTGAAGATATATGCTCAAGTCGGGGAGTGCTTGTGTCAGTCCAGTAATGCCACACATACCACAGCCTGTACGCCCTGCCAGCTGACGTTTTTGTGCTTGGATACGCTGATGACAGCGCTGGTTTAGTACAAGTTCCACCACATAAACATCATAATCTTGCAGTGGCACTAAGCTTTGCTTAACGGCTGCAGACTCAAGACTCGTATCCGTTGAGTCCTGCATAAATGAGCCTTGCGTAAATTGTTGATAATTTGCAATATCATTTAGCTGAGTAACTTCCCAATCAAGCAGTTCATGACTATGTTGAATTAATCCTTCACTAAACAAAAAGCCGACGGCTAAATACTCTAGTTGATGAGGGCTTGCCATCAATACTGCGTAATGAATACCATTGATAACAATAGCAACCGCAGCCTCGACCGCTAAGTTAACTGATTGGTAATCGACACTGTTTTTAGTCATATTGGTATGCGCAACACGAGTGTGCACATACTTATCTGACGGATAATAGTGCTTTTGCGCCCAATGATTACGCGCAAGCGGTGTTTCAGACGACTCTATAGTCTCTGACGTCTTATCTGTTAAATTATTTACCAAGAATTGATCGCTATATCTTGCGTCATATTCAGTATCACTTTCAGCAATCATAATGTCTCGTTATATCGTATGGTGATTGACAGAGTTATTGTTTTATTCCTCTTAAATACATTCACTATTCAATGACCCGCTCATTACTTATTATGCATAATTGGTAGTATTAGCCTTTGCATCAACGCGTTGCAAAACAACCGTTGTCGATTTATACGCTGGTATGTGGGAGTCTGGCGCATGCGTGTCTAAATCAAATAAGTCATTACATTCAGGATAGTAAGTTGCGACCGCGTTGGAGGCGATATCCATCTCAGTCAATACTAACGGCCCTAGCGTGCGTGGCTGAGCTAAATTGTCTGCGCTATGTGAGCCACTTGGGCTGGCTTGTCGAGAGACCATCACCTTGTCACCCGCTTGCCAACCCAAACGACTCATTTCATCTGGGTGCATAAACAACACATCACGGCGATTGGTTTGACGATAGCGATCTTTAAACCCGAAAATCATGGTATTAAATTGGTCATGGCTACGGACACTAGTCAATTGCCAAATCTTTTGTTCATTGTCCTGACCATCGTTAATAAGGTTCGTTGCTCTCGTGTCATGTTCAAGGGCTGAATTTTTAAATGCTAAAGTGGTCTCAGCCATCTGTGCTGCGACATAGGTAATAGGATATTGCGGTACTTCAAACTGCGCCTTGCCACTGTCAGTATTCCATACGCGATGACGTGCTGGATGGTATAAATGGAAGCCACGCTCAGCTGCACGAATACGCTCGTTAAAGTTCTCAAATCCATCAATCGCTTGGGCGACATAGTCACGAACGATGTCAAAGTCTTCGCTCATCGCTTGCCAAGGAATTGAAGACTCAGCACCAAGCACATAAGTCGCAATATCTGCCACAATTTGTGCTTCAGACTTCAACGTATCGCTGACAGGCTTGAGGTTGCCTTTAGTAGGTACAATCTGACACATAGAGTCTTCAATCGTCGCAAACTGCTCACCTTTGGCAGTGATAATACGTTCGGTTCGACCTAGGCAAGGTAAAATAAGATTGTTAGCGCCCGGATACAGCATAGTTTCATTGAGCTTGGTACCTACAAAAATATTGAGCTGAGTCGTAGTTAATGCCTGTTGAATGGCACTGGTATCCGGTGCTGCAACGGCATAATTACCGCCCATACTCATAAAGACCTTAAGCTTACCAGCAATCAATGCTTTCGCACCAGAGACCACATCAAAGCCGTGTTCTTGCGGCATTGGACGCTCAAAAACGCGTTCAAGGCTATCGAGTAGCTTTTGCGCAGGGCGCTCATGGATACCCATGGTACGGTCGCCCTGGACGTTAGAGTGACCACGAACGGGAGACGCGCCTGCACCATCAATGCCAATCATACCCATCAATAATAATAGGTTGGTAATCATCGCTACGTTGTCATCGCCTTGAACGTGCTGGGTAATGCCCATACCCCACGTGCAAATGGTTGCAGGACTGTCGGCAACCAGCTTTGCAATATTAATAATTTCCTCTTTACTGATACCAGACCCACGCTCCACATCCGTCCACGATTGTTGACGAAGCCACACGTCGAGCGCCTCATATCCTGAGGTATGCTCATGAATAAAGTCTTGATTGATTTTATGGTTTTTAGTCAGCCACTTAGCGATACCCGTTAGTAGTGCTGTATCGCCGCCGATTTGAATTTGAATGACCTCATCGACCATCTCATCACTTTGACCTGCTGCCATATGTGTGGGCTTCTGTGGGTTTCTAAATTTACTCAAGCCTTGTTCGCGCATGGGATTGATTGAGATGATTCGACATCCTAGCTCATGAGCATGGGCGAGCATTTCAAGCATACGTGGATGATTGGTCGCAGGGTTCTGTCCAAACATCAATATCAGTTTGGCTTGCTCAAAATCTTCTAACATGACCGTCGCTTTGCCAATACCTAGCTGTTTACCTAGCATCACGGAGGTTGGTTCGTGACACATGTTTGAGCAGTCTGGCAAATTATTGGTACCAAAACAGCGCACAAAGAGTTGATACATAAAGGCTGGCTCGTTAGTAACACGGCCTGAGGTATAAAATAGCGCCTCGTCTGGCGAATCAAGCTGTCCTAACTGCTCAGCGATACATTTATAAGCTGCTTCCCAAGAGATCGGTAGATAGCGGTCTCGCGCGGCATCATAATACACAGGCTCTGATAAGCGGCCACTATGCTCAAGCTCATAGCCCGACCAGCCTTGTAGCTCGGTTACCGTATGCTGTGCAAAGAATTGGGCATCTGCTTTTTTTGACATGGTCTCACTGGCGATAACTTTGATGCCGTTTTCACAGACATCAATGGCCTTATGTGACTTATGGTCCGGCCATGCACAGCCAGGACAATCAAACCCGTCTTTAGGTTGGTTGCTTTTTAGGACACCTAAGCTACCACGCAAAAAAGTCTGATAATCCATCAGTTTACGAGTAGAGGAGATCAGCGCAGGCCAACCGGCCGCAGGGTGGGGATAGACAGGAATTTTGCGCATGACAGACCTTATAATAAATGGCGGTGATTAACTTTGATATACAACAACTATATAATGACGAGCGAGAGGTTTGTAGAAGCATTAACTATAGATAACAAAAAAACCTTTAAGAAAAATGTATTTCCTTAAAGGTTTATAGTGTAAATGCTAACTCATAAGAGAGCGTAGAATGACGTCTGCTTAAGTGACGTCTTTATAAATGCCTTCTTCTTAATGTATCAGTAACGCGCGTCTTTAGGCTTGTTGCCGTTTGGCCAATCATTTACCTTACCGGCAAAGTCAGGGCGCGGCTGATGGGTAAAAAATTCAGCGACATCGATGGCATCTTGATCACTGAGTACATTCCCGTGACCCCATAAGCCTTTGGTTTGAATACCCATCGGCATATTGTACTTAACAAAAGCCGCGGCTTTATAAGTACGTGCCAATCCAGCGCCAATGTTAAAGGACTCATCGCCCCATAATGGCGGGAAGACAATGTCGCCGCGACTGTCTTTCATGCCTTCACCGTTATCACCATGACAGGTCGCACATTGTACTTGGTAGATTTTCTCACCGCGTACAGGATTACCGACCAAAGATTCATCCACTTTACCGGCATTTTGAATATCGACCTTTTGCTCTTTTGGCGTGTTTTGTGATAGCCATTTCATATAGGCCAACATTGCCAGCATTTCAGGTGAGTCAGGTTTTAATGGTTTGCCATTCATCGAGCGCTGGAAACAGCCATTGATACGTTTGGTTAAATCGACTTCTTTACCAGCCCGTGGCATCACGCGTGGGTAAAAGTTATAACTGTTGATATAGGGGTCGCCAAGCGGAATTTTACCTTGCGAGATATGGCAACTATTACAATTCATTTGTGCGCCAACATGCTCGGGCAGTAAGCGCTTGGTCTCGTTTAATAGGCGTTTACCATAAAATATTTCATCAGCATTTGGCTCATCCAAGATAGACGTATCTTGCGGCAGCACATAAGTGCCGATATCTGCGTTGGCATCATCAGCCGTGACCAAGCCATACTTAGGTGCATTTTGCTCGGCAGGCTCTGGCTGTGAGCAGCCACTACTGATAACTGCGACACTAACCACTGAAGCAGTAAAGATAGCAGTAGGTAATTTGCTCATGGTCGTTTTTTGAGAGATAACGCTAGCAACAGTAGGCAAGTTGAGTGGAGATTTTCTCATTATTTTGCTCCTTTTGTTTGCGTATCAATACTTAAGTCTGGGGCGATATCCGTACTGGTCTTTGGTTTTTTGGCGAGGAAAGCACGCATTTTTACCACATCGTTAACATTAATTTCGGGCGCTTGGTTGGTCCAACTATTACGCACATAGTTGACCACCTCTGCTATATCGGCATCACTTAAGTTGGTGAATTCAGGCATAGTAAACGCCATACGGTCGTGTGGTGTTTCAGGCATACGACCACCGCTCAAAGTAATCTGTAGTACCGAGTCGGCATTTTTAGCATATACCGCACTATTGCCATCAAGGGCAGGGAAAATACGCGCCACACCTTTACCATCAGCACGGTGACAAACTTGGCAATACTCTGCATACAAGATTGAGCCGCGTGAGTCATAGTCGCCATCTAGCAGTTTTTGCGTAGTAAGGTCTTTTTTCGCTGGCAAGGTTGTTTCTTTGTTTGGCGCTGGTGTTAAAGTCTTTAGATAGGATGACATGGCATTGATGTCGTATTCCGTCATATACTGGGTGCTGTGCTCAACCACTTCGGCCATAGCACCAAAGGCAGCTGTGGTGTCAGTACGACCGGTTTTAAAGAAGTCATTTAATTCTGCGACGGTCCACGTAGCCAAACCGCGATGCTCACCGCGGATACTTTTGGCGCGCCAGCCATCGATAACCGCGCCGCTCAAGTATTCTTCTGAGTCGGCATTGTTTAAGGCGATTTCTTGGAAGCCGATGCCGCGCCCAGTATGACAAGAGCCGCAGTGACCAGGACCTTCGATCAAGTACTGACCACGAGTCAAGAGAGCGTCGTCTGTTTCAGGAACAAAGTCACGCTTGCGATCAAATAAAACCTGCCAGTAAGCCAAGGGCCAGCGCCAGTTGGCTATAGGGGGCAGCTCGCTTTTTAGATTGGATTGATTGACTGCTTTGACATCGGACATAAAAAAGGCGTACATGGCGGCCAAATCCTCGTCTGGCATGAGTTGGTAAGAGGGGTACGGCATAGCAGGGTAGAGGGCTTTATTATCACGACGCACGCCATGCTTAACGGCGTTTTTAAAGTCGGTAAAAGTATAATGACCAATGCCGGTTTCTTTATCGGGCGTGATATTGGTTGAGTAAATCGCACCAAGTGGCGTTAGCATAGGTAGGCCACCCGCATAAGTTTCGCCATCTAATGTGGTATGACAAGCAACACAATCAGCGGTGCGCGCGATATATTCGCCTCGCTTAATGAGAGCAGGATCAGTGATATTGACCTCGATATCGCTACTGCTGGTACGCATATTTGGCAGTAATTGCCCAATAATAAAGGCAACTGCCAGCCCGATGATGGCTGCTATTATTATAATCAGTGGCCATTTTTTCATAAGCCCGCCCTCCATAAGATATTTTTACTAAGCTTATAATTCATCACCAATATTTTATGGGACGTATTAGACATCCACATTAAAATTAAATATCTGTGATTTAAGCTTAGCGAATTAATAGTTACACGATTAGTATCTAGTATAGGGTAGCGGGTAACATTACGATATTGTGGAAAACCACATTATAATTAAGGTTTTCATTTATAATGTAAGTTTGGTAGGTCAAATGCAAGGCTAGGTTTATGGATAAAAAGTCTAAAATTTGGGCTGCCTTAAATGTTTATTTCATTACTATCGTTGTAGCATCTGTTGCTTGGTCAATGCTATCTAGGGCGAATGCTCAAACCTATTATTTAGGTGTACTGGCACCTCAAGGTGAAACAGCCGCGCAAAATCGCTGGCAGCCATGGCTTGATGAGCTTAATCATCAGTTATCAGATGACACCGTGATATTGGTACCACTAGCACTAGAAAATTGGCAACAGCAAATAGAAGCAAAGCAGTTTGCGCTAGTGCTTGGCCCGCAAGTACAGTTTATAAAAATGAATACCATTAGGTGGCGCTGGCTGGCTACCTTACAAGCAGATACCGCTCAGTTAAATAACAATGTGCAAAGTTCGAGTGTGCAAAGTTCTAGCACTCAAAGATTTGGTACTCGAGGCTTTGATGGGCGCAAATCGCAAAATCAGCTTTCGACAACAGTCACGCTCGCCAATGAATTTAATAAACTCAATGAACATACGCCATTGAAACAGCCCAGTGCGATGGAAGAAGTCGCCAGCGCTATATGGGTCGCCGCCGGCAGTGATGTCTATCGTTTGCAAGATTTACGGCAACGTCATATTGCTGCTGTCGACGCTGACGCATTTGGCGGATATCTGTTGGGAGCGCACTCATTACAGCAAAATGGTATAGCACCCAGCCATTATCAAATACAGTTTGTCGGTTATCCGATAGAGCGTACCTTGCACGATTTGGCTAGCGGAAAGGTAGATGCTGCCATCGCACCGCTTTGCCTGATGGAAGAGATGGCAAGGCGAGGTCAAATTAACGAAAAGCAATACCGTCTGCTTCATCCAGTCGTGACCCCATCGAGCTGCCAATCTTCAACGAAAATATACCCAAATTGGACATTGGCGGCGACCGAGCAAGCGCCAGATGCTTTGGTGCGGCAGATCAATCAAAATTTATTTGGCGCAAGTCAATCAAAGCAGGACGCAGCGTTATTAGGAATAGAGCAGCGCTGGCTGCCACCAGAATCGAGTAGCGATGCTGAGCGTATACTTTATGAGATGAATCGCCATCCAGCACAAAAGCAGCTGAGCGCGCATATTTTGGACTGGGTACAATCGCATCGCTTCTGGGTGAGCATGATGGTATTAATTGTCATGATATCGACAGTAAATTATGCTTGGATGGGCTGGTTGGCATGGAGGCGGCAAAAAAAGATAAAGCAGCAAAACCGATTGATCCGTGATTATGATCAGCAGTTACACCAATCAGAGCGCTTCGCGGTCATTGGCGAAATGAGCGGGGCTATCGCTCATGAAATCAATCAACCGCTAGCGACCATTCAAAATTATGCGCAAGGGTTATTGATACGCAGCCAACAAGCAAGTTTGTCTAAAAAGGCTATCGACATAGCGCCACCTGATACTGCAGCGACAGAGAATGCTCTGCAGCAGATTGTCAATGAAACAGAACGCGTCGCAGCTGTGGTGACTAATATTCGCCGCTGGGCTGGACGGTCGCAAGCGAATGAAGTTAAGGTGGATATCGCAGCGATCTATCAACAATGTAGCTTGTTATTGGGTGAGCAAGCAGAAGGTATCCACTTTTGGCTGGCAAGTGATTATCAGCATCTAACCTTGCCTAATTTATTGCTGGATCAGTTACTGATAAATAGCATGACTAACGCCGCGCAGCAAGGGGCGACCAATATCATGCTACGTTGTCAAACAGAGGAGTATAATAATAAGCCATGGTTGGTATTGCATCTGAGCGATGATGCGGGCGGCTTTGATCGATCCCAGCTTACGGCGTGGCAGCTACAAGAAAGCCTGCCCAGTCAATATGCTATTCACTCAACGAAAGCAGACGGTCTAGGATTGGGGTTGATGATATGTCAGCGTTTGTGCAAATCACTAGGCGGTATGATGCAGCTAAGCAATATTGATACCGAGAATGAGCTTAAGAAAATCTATCAGATAGCGAGTAGTGATCAGCGCCGCTTTAAACGTACCTTAAACGGTAAGGTTCAGCTGCTGCAAGCCAATTATCAGCTCTCAAACAGGATTGGCGCGCAACTATCTTTTTATTTGCCATTATCTTTAGCAAGTATTGACGATAAACTTCAATAAATATCAACAATGTATTTCGCCATAAGGTCGCATATGACTTCTAATCGCCTACCAAACGAGCCTTCATGCTGGCAAGATAAAGACAGCCATCCGTCTGATGACTTATTAGGTATTACACCTGAATTACTTATTATTCATATCATTGACGATGAAGAAAGTGTGCGCACTTCCTGTGATTTTTTAATTAGCAGCTTAGGGCTACAAACCCAAGTGTGGGCAAGCGCGCTGACGTTTTTGCAACAAGTTGATATCTATCACCCAGCAGTGATTGTTAGTGATTTGATGATGCCGGAGATGAGTGGTCAAGCGCTACAAGCGCATCTCAATCAATATGATAGCCCCATAGCGCTGATAGCGTTAACCGGAAATGGTGAGATTGCTGATGCTGTCAATATGCTCAAACAAGGCGCGGCGGATTATCTGGAAAAACCGATCAGCAGTCAGCGTTTGCAAGAGGCAATGGCGCGTGCGCAAAACCTCACTCTAAAACGTGCCAAGCTTTATGATATTAAAAAGCTCTATGCGCAGCTGACCGATAAAGAAAAACAGGTGGCCAATGAATTATTAGAAGGTAATCTGAATAAGAATATCGCCGATCATTTAGACGTTTCTATACGTACGGTAGAAGTGCATCGCTCACAAGTGATGAAGAAAATGCAATCGCAGCATGTTAGTGAATTGATTCAAAAGTTAGTATTGCTTGATTCTTAGTATTTGAAGTAGTCATATCTATGACAGCTGTCATAAAAAAACGCCTACGAATGAGGCGTTTATTATTTTAGTGTTGAAACTAAGACAGTTTTAAACTAACTTAATATCAAACTATCATCGTCAACCTTTTCGCCGCGAGTTTGCTCAAACATATCGAGCAAATCATGTACGGTCATGCCTTTACGGTCATTACCAGCAACATCTAATACCACTTGACCTTGATGTAGCATCACGGTTCTGGTGCCATGAGCTAATGCCTGCTGCATCGAGTGGGTAACCATCATTGTCGTGAGCTGATTGTCCGTGACGATTTTATCGGTCAACTCTAATACAAACGCAGCAGTTTTAGGGTCAAGCGCCGCCGTATGCTCATCAAGCAAAAGAATCTTAGACGGTTGCAATGAGGCCATTAGCAGACTAACTGCCTGACGTTGACCACCAGATAATAGGCCCATACGGTCGGTCAGACGATTTTCTAGACCCAATTTTAAAACCGACAGTTTCTCGCGAAATAAGTCACGATTATTCTGATTTAGGGCAAATTTTAAACCACGTTTGCCGCCGCGCTTATAGGCAAGCGCCATATTTTCTTCAATGGTTAATGCTTCACAAGTCCCAGCCATCGGGTCTTGGAATACACGAGCCACCCAATGAGCGCGTTGGTGTGCGGTCTTTTTGGTGACGTCAATGCCATTCAATAAGATTGAACCGCTATCGACGCGTGTGGTGCCACTGACCGCATTTAAAAAGGTTGATTTACCGGCGCCATTGGTACCGATGACAGTGACAAATTCACCATCGGCGATATTGAGATTGATACCACGTAGGGCAGGGTTTTCAATGGGCGTTCCAGGATTAAAGGTCAACCGCAAATCTGTAGCTTGCATCATAATAATTATTCCTTATGGTTGCACATTGACATTAAGCCCGAACTTTACGACTTAAAAATTTATTTTTAGCTTTGGGCAATACCAAGGCCAATACCACGAGCAGCGCTGTAATCAAGTTTAAATCTTGTGGACCAAAACCAATACTACGCAGCGTGTCGCTCGATAAAGCAACCTGAATAAACAGCTTGTACAACACCGCACCGACAACCACAGCAAAGGTAATCAGCCAAATACGTTTGGCAGGAATGATGGTCTCACCGATGATGACTGCTGCCAGACCAATGACTATCGTACCGATACCAATTGAGATATCTGCGCCACCTTGCGTCTGCACAAACAGTGCACCTGCTAGAGCAATCAAACCGTTAGAGATTGCCATACCTATGATGGTCATCCATGAGGTGTTGATACCTTGCGCTTGTGCCATACGTAGGTTTGAGCCAGTTGCCCGCATCGAAAGACCGGTTTCAGTACTATAAAACCAATTCAAAAATAACATGGCAACCAGCACGACGATACCAATAATCAGACAGCGCATCCAGTAACCATTGCCATCATTGACCAAGGTACTAAATACCGTGGTTTCACCCAACAGCGGCAAGTTTGGCGCACCCATAATCCGCAGATTGACAGAATATAAGGCAACCATCACTAGGATACTGGCAAGTAATTGCAAAATGCCCAGTTTGACGTGTAGCCATGCGGTGACAATACCGGCGACTGACCCTGCTAGCATACCAAAGGCGCAAGCAAGCCAAGGATTAATACCAGCAATGATAGAAATACCAGCGACAGCGCCACCCAACGGAAAACTACCGTCAGCGGTTAAATCCGGAAAGTCGAGGGTACGAAATGAGATTAGGACGCCAAGCGCCACTAGGCCATAAATCAGACCACTTTCAAGCGCACCAAAAAAAGCAATTAAAGACATAAGAGATCAGTAAGTCATAACCAAGCATTTAATCAATCATAGCAAGATAAGTGAGTGAAAGAGACGGGCGGCATTCACTGTTACCAATATACCAAGGTCGCAATGTAAGCATGTCACGTTATCTAGTAGCCATTTTAACCAAACGACGAAGCGGTGAATTTAACAGATTGGATTATCTGCAGCTAGGGTAAAGCAAAACTTATCGCTACTATGGATAACTGTAAGTTTTGCTCATTTAAAGCCTTTAAAAAAACAAGCCCAGCCTAGTGACTGATAGCTGGGTGTTGTCTTCGCTAAATAAATAGCGGTATCAAATCAACCAAAACGATAATTGACAAAAATTACCGTCTATAGATTAGATACCAGAAGTCACAGTTATTCTACCACTACTTTTGCTTTATCGATAACCGCTTGTGGCAAAGTAATGCCTTCGGCTTTCGCGTTTTTTGGACTGACATATAAATCAAGTGATTGCGGCGTATAAACAGGGATAGCTCCCGCTTTTTCACCGTTTAAAATGCGAGTGACGATTTTACCAGTTTCGCGGCCCAAATCGTAATAGTTGACCCCTAAAGCAGCAACGGCACCGCGCTCAACAGAGCTGGTATCAGACGCAATCAATGGAATTTTACTTTCTTTAGCGATTTGGTACAGTGACTCATAAGCTGAGACGACGTTGTTATCTGTTGAGGTATAAATCATATCGACTTTACCTTCAAGACTGCGGGCGGCCATCGCGATATCGTTACTACGCTGCGCAGGCGCTTCATGTACCTTGATACCCAATGGGGTTAGGTTATCTTTCAGCGCTTTTAAGACGATGGTTGAGTTAACTTCGCCTGGACTATAAACATAACCGACGTTTTTTAAGCTTGGGATGATTTGGCGCATCAAATCGATTTGCGGTGCATAAGGCAGAGCATCAGAGGCGCCAGTGACGTTGGTACCAGAACCATCAAGCTTAGAGACCAGTTTAGCCGCTATAGGGTCTGTCACTGCTGAGAATACCATCGGAATGGTGCTGGTAGAGGCGGCAACAGACTGTGCCGATGGCGTTGCAATTGCAACAATAACGTCTGGTGCATCAGCGACGAATTGCTTGGCAATCTGACCAGCAGTCGCAGTATTACCTTGGGCGCTTTGGAAATTGATGGTTAGATTCTCGCCTTCTTTAAAGCCGGCGTCATTTAATTCATCGATAACGCCTTTACGCACGTCATCGAGTGCTGGATGCTCAACAATCGCAGTAATAGCGACCGTTTTCATGGCGGCTTTGGCATCACCACCAGTTGCAGCGCCGTCAGTGGTGTTGGCGTCTTGTGCTGGCTTGTTACAGCCGGTCAAGATAGCGGTGCAAACACCGCCCCATAGTAAAGCTTTAGCAAAACGATTTTGATACAACATGGGTCTGACTCCTGAGAATAATAATGTGTCCGTACATTATATAAAAGATAAATAAAGGGTAGCGCTGACTGCTTGTTAATCACGGTCTTTCTATTTATTACTGTTTACTAGTGACTACTTACTGGTTTTTTTTGCTTCTTGATCGACATTAATAGCGTTCTTAAGTAACTCTGCTGATAGGCTAGTACCTTGTTCAGCGGCATGTTTTGGGCTGACGTATAGCGTTAACGTATTCATCACTTGTGGTGCGATATCTTTTGTGGCTTCACCGTTTAATACTCGATAAACCATTTTGCCCGTGGTACGACCAAAATCATAATCATTAACACCAAGCGCTGCAGTCGCACCGCGTCTGACACTAAATTCATCTGAGGCGATGACTGGGATATCAAGCTCGTTAGCCGCACTGGCCATGGCTTCAAAAGCCGAGACGACGTTGTTATCCAATGAGGTGTAAATGACTTCTACCTTTCCTGCAAGACTACGAGTTGCCATCGCAACGTCGGTAGGGCGATTAGCGGTGACGCTCAATATCTTAAGTCCGCGTGCTGGCGCTGCTTTTTCAAGTTGTTTAAGTACCACCACAGAGTTGGCTTCGCCTGGACTATAAACATAACCAATGGTTTTTACATTGGGCACAATTTTTTGAATGTTGTCTAACTGTGGCTCGATGGGTAATTCGCTTGATAGACCAGTCACATTAGTTTGGATGGGCACATCATTTTCGTCAATAAGTTTCGCTGCTACAGGATCTGAGATGGCAGTATAAATAACGGGAACGGTTTTGGTCGACGCAACGATTGATTGGGCAGAAGGTGTTGAGATTGCGACGATGGCATCCGGATTGTCCCCTGCAAACTGCTTGGCAATTTGCCCTGCGGTTGCGGTATTACCTTGAGCACTTTGAAAATTCACTTTTAGATTTTGACCTTCTACATAGCCATTTTCAGACAGCTCATCGATAATGCCACGACGCATCTCATCTAAAGACGGATGCTCGACAATCTGGGTGATGGCCAAGGTTTTGGCAGGCTTATCGTTAGTCGCGCTGTCATCAGTACTGACCGCAGGGTCAGTAGCGTTAGAGCAGGCGGTTAATCCAAGCACAGCGCTGATAGCAGCGCCACACAAGCTAAGGCGTAAAGTAGTGGCAAAGGTCATTTTATTTTGGCTCATAGGTTAAAAAGTGCAGGTTACCCGAGTCAATGTTATGTGCATGCTGAGATAACGGGCTAACATTAAGGTAATCAATCCATTGATCATTACGTCCATATTATGACAGTAATGTAACTTATGGCAATAAGAAAATAAAACGCGTTTGTCATTGGCTTTAGAAAGGAGGGTTTAAATAAATTTTTGTTGGATAAATGACTTTATTATGGTGTCTTTTATATCTAATCGGCAATGAATTTTAGGTAATAAAAAAGATGCCACGAAGGACATCTTTTTTATTGTTTAATAAGCAATCATCTGTTTTAAGCGAGCACATCACCAATGACGCAGTTATCAGGTAGAGTAACCACCGTCAGCTGGGTTTTTGGATTGCCCGTTGATAGCACCATACCTTCTGAGAGACCAAATTTCATCTTGCGCGGTGCCAGATTGGTGACGCAAATCACTTTTTTATCCAGTAATTGCTCAGGCTCGTAAAACTTACGGATACCGCTAAAGACATTACGCGGTTTGTCTTCGCCAACGTCCAAGGTAAATTGTAATAGCTTGTCAGCACCTTCGACATAATTACAGGCTAAGACGTGAGCGACTTTCATCTCAACTTTGGCAAAGTCTTCGATGCCGATATAGTCAGTTTGCTCAGTATTTGTATCAGTATCAGCCTTTTCTGCTTGCTGAGTGTTTACCACTGCTGGTTTGCTATCGGCGTTAGCAGTAGGAGCATCTGCTTGCGTCAATGAAGCTTTTGAGTCTTCAACCATTGCTGCAACGTCTTTTTCTTCGATACGCTGCATCAAAGGTTTGAATTTATTGATTTTATGTCCAAGCAACCATTGGTTACGGCTAGCAAAACTCAAATCGTCAATATTTAAGAATTCTTTGGCATTGGCCGTTAGCTCAGGTAATACTGGCGAAAGATAAACCATCAGTTGACGGAAAATATTAATCGCCACCGAGCAGACGTCTTGAACTTCTTGCTCAGTACCTTCTTGTTTAGCCAGCGACCAAGGTTTTTTACCATCGATATATTCGTTGGCTTTGTCAGCACATTGCATGATCAAGCGCATCGCACGCGAGAACTCACGATTCTCATAAGCGGCTGCAATTTCATCACCAGTCTTAGTAATATCTTCTAATAATTCTGACTCTACGCAAACGTCTGACAGCATACCGTCGTATTTCTTCACTAAGAAACCCGCACTGCGACTGGCGATATTGACCACTTTACCAACCAAGTCAGAATTGACTTTTTGCATAAAGTCTTCTAAATCAAGGTTGATGTCCTCGACTTTATCAGACAGTTTACTGGCGAAGTAATAACGTAAGTATTCAGGATGCAAATGCTCAGCGTAAGTTTCGGCCTTAATAAAGGTGCCGCGTGACTTACTCATTTTCTCGCCATTAACCATCAAGAATCCATGCGCGAAGACACCCGTTGGCGTACGGAATTCACTACCGGCTAGCATGGCTGGCCAAAACAGCGCATGGAAATAAACGATGTCTTTACCGATGAAGTGATACACCTCGGTCTTGTTCTCGTTTTCCTGCAGCCAATAACGGTCGAAATCAAGCGCCTCATCTGTACCTGCGCGCTTATCGCATAGGTTTTTAAAGCTTGCCATATATCCGACTGGCGCATCTAGCCATACATAGAAGTATTTGTCTGGCTCATCGCTTGGAGTATCTGGAATCTGAAAGCCAAAATAAGGCGCATCACGCGAGATATCCCAGCTAGTTAAGCCAGCGTCGAACCATTCTTGGAGTTTATTGGCAACCGATACTTGCAAGCGATTGTCACTACGCGTCCAATCTTTTAAGAATTGCTCAAACTCAGGCAAATCAAAGAAATAGTGCTTTGAAGTTTTCAGAATTGGCGTGGCATCAGATAACGTTGAGTGCGGGTCTTTAAGGTCGGTCGCATCATAGGTGGTACCGCACACTTCGCAGTTATCACCGTATTGGTCAGGGGAATCACACTCAGGGCAAGTTCCTTTAACAAAACGATCGGCTAAAAACAGCTGCTTTTCAGGGTCAAAAAGTTGTTTGACGTCGCGGGTTGAGATATGTCCAGCACTGCTCAGCCTGCGATAAATCAGTTCAGAGAAATGTCTGTTTTCTTCTGAGTGCGTGCTGTGATAGTTGTCAAAGTTAATCAAAAATTTGGCAAAGTCAGCTTCATGTGAGGCTTTTACCGAGGCGATTTGCTCTTCTGGGGTAACGCCATTGGCTTCTGCTTTGAGCATAATCGCAGTACCATGAGCGTCATCTGCGCAAACATAGGTAACCTGATGACCTTGCGCTTTCATGGCGCGTACCCAAATGTCGGTTTGAATGTATTCTACAAGATGCCCCAAATGGATATGGCCATTGGCGTAGGGCAGCGCACTGGTTACTAGAATCTCACGCACAAAATCACCTATATTTTTATATAAACGGGTTGGTTATCAAACGTCTCAAGCGCTTTATGATGAGCAGGCGCGATATTATCAACATTAGATTATCAATGCTAAAAACGTCTAAAAACTTATAAGAAAGCGAAAAATTAAAAAAGCGTGCCTATGATACCGTAATTCGGCTAAATTTGTGACATTCCTCAGTAATTAATACGATAACTCATATGGTAATTAACTCTATATCACATATAGATTGTTATTCACTCATTGGGTATAAACAATTGATTTTATTTAGATAGGTTGATAATAATGTGACCATAAAAAACCCACCAAGCGATTGGCTAAGTGGGTTTGATAAAAGGTATGTTTATTTGATAGCTAGAGTCTTTCCTGAACACCTAGATATTTCTTAAAAAGAACCAAACATCGTGCCTAAAATAATAACAGCGACCACAGCGATGAGTGGAATGATTATTGTGACCATGGCGACGTTTAGATACGACTGCTTATGGGTCAAACCACAAATCGCCAGTAAGGTAATGACCGCGCCACTGTGTGGCAAGGTATCTAAACCACCTGCTGCCATCACGGCAACACGATGCATCAGTTCTGGATCAATACCAGCGGCGACGGCCATTCTTAAATAGTCTTCACCCAACGTCGATAGCGCAATACTCAAACCACCAGACGATGAGCCAGTGATACCTGCCAGCGTGGTCATCGCGACGGCTTCTGAGATGAGTGGATTGCCTGGTGTTAGGTTTAAGATACTGTCACGAATGATAAGAAAGCCTGCCAGCGAGGCAATAACCGCGCCATAACCAACTTCTGATGCGGTATTAAAAATCGGTAACATCGAATCATAAGTGCCACGGTTAATGGTTTTTTGTAGATTTTTCCAATGACCAATACGCAGCACAATGAGCACGGTACAAGCAACGACCAATGAGATGATAATTGACCATAGACCAAGTGAGCCTGCGATATTTAAATCAGGGAATTGAGTTTGTAAGCCGCTAAAATCTAGCGAGGGGAAAATCGCATAAGTTAATAAAGCGTTTAGGGCGATGACCAATACCAGCGGAATCATGGCCACGGTAAATGACGTGTGATGCGTACTCAGTGTCTCAGATTCTTTCTTAACGGCACCAACGCCGCCTACATCTTCTTCGTCATGCTGACCATAGCCTTCTCCTGCTGCATTGGCTTTTCTCGCCCGTGACTGCAACCATAACCAGCCACAGATAAACATGATCGTACCGCCGATAACACCTAAAATAGGCGCGGCAAACACATTGGTATTATAGTAGGGAATCGGAATGGCATTCTGAATGGCTGGCGTGCCTGGTAACGCTGTCATGGTAAAGGTGAATGAACCTAACGCAATCGCTGCTGGAATCAAGCGCTTAGGAATATCCGCGGCTTTAAACAAATCTTTGGCAATTGGATAGATAGCAAATGCCACCACAAATAACGAAACGCCACCATAAGTTAAGATGGCACAAACCAAGATAACCGCTAAAACGGCTTTACTGGCACCGAGTTTTTCGACCACGGTATTGGCAATCGCTGTCGCTGCGCCAGAGTCCGCCATCAGACGACCAAATAGCGCGCCCAGTAAGAAAATAGGGAAGAACTTCAGTAAGAATCCGCTTAACGCCCCCATAAATACATCGGTGTAGGCGGGAATACTACTTAAAAAATCACCTGAAAGTAATACGGCTAATATCGCCATAATCGGTGCTAAAATCAGCACCGAATAGCCGCGATAAGCAAAAAACATCAATAGTAACAAAGTGATGACAATAGCAAATGTGCTCATCATGATCGCCCTCCTTGGCAAAGTTCAAGCCCCGAGTATGCAGGGCATATTGACATGGGTCAATAAAATTAATCAAAATATAGGATGTATGAGGTTTTATTAAACATAAATCTAGACTAATGCCGTAGCGATTTAATATGTACTGAGATACTGCGCTGGCTGGTAAGTTCTTACGGTTATTCTCTTCTCGCTGCCAGAATAATATGTTAAGTTAGTATAAGCGCTATACCTAATATATCGATAGAAAATGTATTATTATAATTTCAATTGATGACGAATATGAATAACAAAAACCAGACTTGCAAGGAGATAAGCATGAGTCGCTCAAAAGTATATAGCAGTGCCGAAGAGGCGTTAAAAGGTATCGTTAGTGATGGACAAACACTCGCTATCGGCGGTTTTGGTCTGTGCGGTATCCCTGAAGCGCTCATTGAAGCGTTACGTGATAGTGGGGTCAAGGATTTGACTTGCATCAGTAACAACGCAGGCGTTGATGAGTTTGGTTTAGGGTTGCTCCTACAAACTCGCCAAATCAAAAAAATGATTTCATCTTATGTCGGTGAAAACAAAGAGTTTGAACGTCAATATTTAGCAGGTGAGTTAGAAGTTGAGCTGACGCCGCAAGGGACGTTAGCGGAAAAGCTACGATCAGGTGGCGCAGGTATTCCAGCATTTTATACGGCGACGGGCGTCGGCACGCAAGTGGCTGAGGGTAAAGAGACGCGTGATTTTGATGGACGCACCTATGTACTTGAGCATTCATTACGTGCTGATGTGGCACTAATCAAAGCGCAAAAAGCAGATAAAGCGGGTAACTTAATATTTAATAAGACTGCGCGTAACTTCAACCCAGATTGCGCCATGGCAGGCAAGATTACCATTGTCGAAGTTGAAGAAATCGTAGAAACTGGCACCTTCGATCCGGATGAAGTGCATCTGCCGGGTATCTTTGTGCAGCGTATCGTCTTAAACAGCAATCCTGAAAAGCGTATTGAGAAGACGACCACTAAAGCCGTTGAAGGCGCTTAGATAAAGAGCTTATCAACATAATTATTAAATACTTAGATCAATGATAATAAAGTATTTTAAAAATAAAGTATCGTAACAATAAGGAAATCACCATGGCATGGACAAGAGAACAGATGGCACAGCGTGCCGCACAAGAGCTACAAGACGGTTATTATGTCAACTTAGGTATTGGTCTACCAACTCTAGTCGCCAACTATATTCCTGAAGATGTGGATGTTTGGTTGCAATCGGAAAATGGTTTATTAGGTATTGGCGAGTTTCCAACCGCTGAAAATGTCGACGCTGATTTGATTAATGCTGGCAAGCAAACCGTAACCGCAGAGCCGGGCGCCAGTTACTTTAGTAGCTCAGAGTCATTTGCGATGATTCGTGGCGGTCATGTGAATTTAGCGATACTAGGCGCGATGGAAGTGTCAGAAAAAGGGGATTTGGCCAACTGGATGATTCCCAAAAAAATGGTTAAAGGCATGGGCGGCGCGATGGACTTGGTTGCAGGCGTGCAACGGGTGATTGTGCTCATGGAACAAGTTAATAAACACGGCGAGCCAAAAATCCTTGCCAACTGCGAGCTGCCATTAACGGGTAAAGGGGTGGTTGATCGTATAATCACCGAACTTGCCGTCTTAGATGTCACAGACAATGGATTGAAACTGGTTGAGCTGGCAGATGGCGTTAGCTTTGATGAGCTACAAGAAAAAACACCAGTAAGCATTGCTCAGTAAACCTGTTTAATAGATAAGACTGTTTGAGACAGGCATCCAAAAAACCTATTTATAATGGATTATAAAATATGGCGACTACATTACAACAAGATTTGACCGGCAAAGTGGCGTTAGTCACTGGCGCTGCCAGTGGCATTGGACGTGACATCGCTGAGACTTATGCCAAGGCAGGCGCTGCAGTTGGTATTGCTGATATTAATCTTGCAGCTGCACAGCAAACGGTGGCTGGTATCGAAGCCGCTGGCGGACGCGCACTTGCAATTGTCATGGATGTGACCTCAGAGGATGCCGTAAATGATGGCGTGCAGCAGTTAGTGGATACCTTTGGCGGTATAGATATTCTTGTCTCCAATGCCGGTATTCAAATCATTGACCCGATTCATAAGATGGCATTCGATGACTGGAAGAAAATGCTCGCTATCCATTTAGATGGGGCGTTTTTGACCACCAAAGCTGCTGTGCAGCATATGTATAAAGGCGATAAAGGCGGTACCGTTATCTATATGGGCTCGGTACATTCGCATGAAGCGTCACTTTACAAAGCGCCTTATGTGACTGCCAAGCATGGACTCCTTGGACTGTGCCGTGTGCTGGCAAAAGAAGGTGCTGAGCATAATGTACGCGCGCATGTGATTTGCCCAGGATTTGTCAAAACTCCATTGGTCGAAAAACAAATCCCGCAACAAGCAGCTGAAAAAGGTATCAGTGAAGAATCGGTAGTGAATGACATCATGTTGGTTAATACCGTTGACAAAGAATTTACGACCGTTGATGATATTGCCCAATTGGCATTATTCTTAGCAGCGTTCCCAAGTAATGTATTCACCGGTCAATCTATCGTTGCCAGTCATGGTTGGTTTATGAATTAACTGGTCTGCTGGTTGTTTGATTGGTTTAAGAATCATTAGCTTGCTAATAAAAGACCAATCCATTAGGATTTGATTCTATGTTAACTTGAGCCAATTATATTGGCTCTTTTTTATGAGCGCCTGTTGCATAATGTTGCGCTGCACGGAGTAAAAATAATGAATAATGAAGACTTAGCGTTGACCTTCGCTGCAAAATTAAGCCGTGCTATCGAGCAGCAGCAGTTTGAGCAAGCGATTGATGAGGTGAAAGCGCTACGACCTATTGATGTTGCTGATGTGCTGGCGATGATTGAACCCAAACTTGCTTGGCAGCTCCTAGAGCATCTGCCCAATCGCTCGACGATATTTGCCTATTTAGACGCGGATATCCAGGTTGCACTCGCTTACGTATTTCCACGAGCTGTTTTAGCGAAGATAGTCGGGGAGATGCCGTCTGATGAGCGTACCGACTTATATAAGCGCCTGAATCAGGAACAGCGAGATGCATTGCTACCCGCACTTGCACAGGCAAAACGTGAAGATATTCGCAGATTGTCTGCCTATGAAGAACGTACTGCTGGCGCGTTGATGACGTCTGATTATGCCACATTAGCTGCCGAGATGACTGTTGCTGAAGCCCTAGATGCTCTTAGACTAGAAGCACCCGATGCCGAGACTATTTACCATGCTTATGTCATCGATGATGTCCGTAAGCTGTTAGGTGTCGTATCATTAAGAGTGCTTATTTTAGCGTCGCCAGAGCAGCTGATTAATGACATTATGGTGCGCTCGGTCATATCTTGTGATGTAAACGACGATCAAGAAGATGTCGCCAAAACCGTTGCTCGCTATGACTTAATTGCCTTGCCGATTACTGATGCCAGTGGTGCTTTAGTCGGTATCGTCACCCATGATGATGCCATGGATGTCGCCAGTGATGAAGCCACCGACGATTTCCATAAGTCGGGCGGTGTCTCGACCATGGTAGGTAAGTTAAAAGACGTCAGCATTCGCATGTTATACCGTAAGCGGGTGTTTTGGTTGGTATTTTTAGTATTTGGGAATTTACTCTCAGGGCTTAGTATCTCAAATTTTGAAGATGTCATTGCGGCCAATTTGGTATTGGTGTTTTTCTTACCTTTGCTGGTTGATAGTGGTGGTAACGCCGGCTCTCAGTCTGCAACCTTGATGGTGAGGGCGCTAGCGACAGGCGATGTGGTCATGCGCGACTGGTTTTCACTGCTCGGTCGCGAAGCTTTAGTTGCGCTTATGCTTGGTGCTACGATGGCCGTTGCTATCGCGCTTATCGGCTATGTGCGCGGTGATGCGGTTGTATCACTAGTGTTGGCCCTGAGTATGATGTCGGTGGTCATGATTGGTTGTGTGATTGGCATGAGTTTGCCCTTTGTGCTCAATAAACTAGGTTTTGACCCTGCCACGGCTAGTGCACCCTTGATTACCTCGGTATGTGATGCGGCAGGCGTACTGATTTATTTATTCATTGCCTCACGATTCTTAGCCATTTAATAAGGTGAATATAAAGACAGCACTAACACCAATCATTGGAAATAATAGGCGGTAGGATAGATGAGTGGTACAACGCTTCATCCTATTGGCGTTGTGGTTTTTTTATACTTGCAATTGAGCTACACTGTCACGATAAAAGGTTTTGTTAAAGAGCTCATGGCCAATGTGATTTAGCCTATTTGCAACAGTATGAACTGAGTTTTTTACCATGCCCACCCACTTGTATAGGCAGTAACGGTAGCTATGTTTAACTTTATGAAGAAAAATAAACCGACCACAAAAACTGAAACCCCGCAGCAGCAGGCAGAACGCGATAGTGCCGTGGATAAGGTGCTGCTCGGCTATGAAGTAGGTACGATTAGCATTGCCACCATGGTAACGGGGCTTGAGCGCAATGGTGAAGAGCTTACTTTAGACTTGCGCCTGCCACAAGACAGTAACCCTGAAACCATTCAACAAGAGCTTGGACAATTGCTGCATCCGCATGGTATTAAAACCATTCATATGAATGTCCGTTTACCGGCACCAGCCAAAGGCGCAGGATCAACCTTACCGAAGCAAATGCCAAAAACCACAGATGCCATGGCAAGTCAATCCAAATCTAGCGACCACGCAAATACCAACAGCGAACCACCGATTACCAAGGCAGCTCCTACCCAAGCGTCACTTGCAGCGCATCCACGTATTCGTCATATTATCGTGGTAGCGTCAGGCAAGGGCGGTGTGGGTAAATCAACGACGACAGTCAATATAGCCTTGGCATTACAAAAATTGGGCAACCGTGTTGGCGTACTTGATGCCGATATCTATGGTCCTAGTATGCCAACCATGCTAGGCGTCGCTGATGTAAAGCCGCAATTGGAAAACGAGCAGTTTGTTCCTGTCGATGCGCATGGTATGGCGATGCTATCGATTGGCAGCTTGCTTGATGGTGATAATACCCCTGTTGCTTGGCGCGGACCAAAAGCCACTGGTGCGTTGATGCAGCTGTATAACCAAACCAACTGGCCACAACTAGATTACTTAGTCATTGACATGCCACCAGGTACCGGTGATATTCAGCTGACGCTCGCACAGCGTATTCCAGTGACGGGCGCTGTAATTGTTACGACGCCGCAGCATATTGCGTTACTTGATGCGCAAAAAGGCGTTGAGATGTTTAACAAAACCAATATCCCAGTACTTGGTGTGGTCGAAAATATGGCACTACATACCTGTAGCAACTGTCATCATACCGAGGCCATTTTTGGTACGGGCGGCGGCGAATTTATCGCTGAGCAATACCATGTGCCGTTATTAGGTCAGTTGCCACTTGCCAGTGGCATTCGTGCACAAGTAGATAAAGGTGAACCAAGCGTATTAGTAGATGATGAGTTTGCACCCTATTATCTAAGCATTGCTAAAAACATCGAAGCCAATATTAATAAATTTGCGAAACCTATCGATAATAAGCGTATTTTTTAGTGGCTAAGCTTTATTGCTAAGATACTAGGAGCCACAGCGTTTTAATGTTTAGTGAGCTATTGTTTGCTATTATAAGAAAGTAGTAGCAAACGATAGCCATTACATAATAAACACCTTAACTCTTGGTATAAACTTGGCTAGGATGCCGCAAAGATGAATAGATATGACAGCGAACAAAATAAACAATACCCATCTAACCTCTTAAAACCAGCGTTGCTTGACCAAATTATTCAAAACTCTCAGCCTGTTTTTGGTGTTTTTGCGCAGGTAAAAAATATCAATTATCTGGACTATCATAGTCATCTTATCTCACAAAGGTCGTTACCCAGTTGGCGTAAAGAGCTCAAAGCTAACCAGTTCTGCTTTATCCAAATTATTCAGCCGCCTTATCGAGTTTGTTTAGCACTGGCGACGATTAAGCTTGCGACTAGTGCTTTTGTCTATCTTTATAACGATGACACTGATGAGTTAGAGGTTTGTGAAGCGTTACAGCCTTTGACTCGGCAGACGCATGTAACAGGTGGCTGCTATCAAGGGCAGATGGTATTTACGCATACCAAGCTGACAGTCACTTTAGACTTTACGCCCTTGCAGATTAACGTTGCGCTAGACAGTCAATACCTGGTACTCAATGCAACCTTAGCAAGGCAATCAGAGCCACTTGCTATATGCACACCGAGTGGTAGGCGTGGCTGGACGTTCACCCAAAAAGAGCCATTAACAGCGATATCTGGGCATTTACTTATCAAAGCCCATTCAAAGTTTAACGCGGATGTTTCTGATGCTCAACCCGAACAAATAGATTTTACCGAGACCGCTATTGCCAACCTCGATTGGACGCTAGGCTATATGCGACACGAGACCAATTGGTTTTGGACGTGTATCAACAGCTATTTACCCGATGGGCGTCATTTTGCATTGAACTTATCGATGGGCGTCAATGAAACTGGCGCCAGTGAAGATGCATGCTGGCTTGATGGGCAGATAGTTTATCTACCGCCCGTAATGTTTATACGTCAGGATTCGGATACATCAGCGCAAAATACTTGGCATATTTATCATCAAAACCTAGGCTGGAGCAAGGTTGATATTGATTTAATCTTTACGCCTATTATTGTCTATAAAAAGACCGATAACTTTGGTGTGCTTGCCAGTATCTTTGAGCAGTGGATCGGATTGTATAGCGGGGAGATACGTTTGGGAGATGAGGTGATTAAGATTGATAAGGTAATGGGCTTGGCAGAAGACCATTTTGCTAAATGGTAGTGTAGTGAGCATAGTTTTGAGTAGCAGCAGTAAGACATTTACTAGATATTGAATAGCATGCTTTATTTTTAAGTCGCCACTGCTCTATAAATTCGGCCGCCAATTCCGTATAATCGTCGCTATCAAAATACTGTTATCATAACCGCTATTAAATATTTGCTAAGGAAGAACAATGTCTATCAAATCTGACCGCTGGATTCGTAAAATGGCCGAAGAACATGGCATGATTGAACCATACGAGCCAGGTCAAGTGCGTTTTAATGATGCAGGTGAGCGTTTGGTCAGTTACGGCACTTCAAGCTATGGTTATGATGTACGCTGTGCCCCTGAATTTAAAGTCTTTACCAACGTGCATTCGGTAGTCGTTGATCCTAAAAATTTCGATGAAAAAAGCTTTATCGATATCGTTGGTGACGAGTGTATTATTCCGCCAAACTCGTTTGCATTGGCGCGTACGATGGAGTACTTCCGCATTCCACGTGATGTATTGACTATTTGCCTTGGTAAATCAACCTACGCACGCTGCGGTATCATCGTTAACGTTACGCCGCTTGAACCTGAGTGGGAAGGACACGTTACCTTAGAGTTTAGTAATACCACTAATTTGCCCGCGCGTATTTATGCGGGCGAAGGCGTGGCACAAATGTTATTCTTCCAAAGCGATGCTGACGACGTCTGCGAGACCAGCTATAAAGACCGTGGTGGTAAGTACCAAGGCCAACGCGGTGTAACACTACCAAGAACTTAAGCACCAAGAACTTAAGTGTTTTAAGGTTGTTGCGCTTTTACACTGACCATAAAAAAAGCCAGCATATTGAATATGCTGGCTTTTTTATTGTTTTATAATTCGGCTATTTCAAAGTCGACTATTTTTTTAAGTTAATTACTTTAAAACTTTTAAACCGGCTTTATTATCACGTTTGGGCTTAGGCGTCGCAGTAGTTATCTTGGATACAGACGTGGGCTCTTCTTCAGGTTCATAATTTTCATATTCATTAGGGTCAAAAAACATCCCTTGCGAGTTTTCTTTGGCATAAATACCCATCACTGCCGTTAGTGGTACCCAAATCTCCTGTGATACCCCACCAAAGCGCGCGCTAAAGTTAATATACTCATTTCCCATACTCATATTACCAGTCGCACGACTGGCGATATTGAGCACAATACGCCCATCTTGTACATGTTCTCTTGGGATCTGTACGTTATCAGCGGTGGCGTCCACCATCAGATAAGGCGTGAGTGCATTATCTTCTATCCATTCATATAGCGCGCGCACCATGTAAGGACGGGTGGGGGTAATAGAGGTGGTTTCTTCGCTCATCTTTGGCTTCCTATATTGAAGATATGAAATAATAATGAAAAGGTATTAATAGTAGAACGTTTTTTATAAAAATTCATTTAAGCTTTATTGTTTGATATTTTAAGGCAGCGTTTGACTATTGTCTAATTAACGCACGCTTTTTTGAAAGCTATCACGCTCAAAGACACGTTTTTGATAGTCAAATAGGGGGCGACTAATCGCGCGCGGTAGCTCGATGCCCATTTCTTCCAATCGCCACAATAAAGGCGCTAAAAGTACATCACACCAACCAAATTCATCTGCCATAAAATAAGGCTTATGGGCAAATAGTGGCGATAAAGTAATCAATGAATCGCTTAACTGTTTTTTAGCCAAGTCAGCTTGGGCTTTGTTAAAACTGTCTGGATGCATCAATAGGCGCTTTCCAAGTACCAGCCAATCGTGCTGAATGCGCCATGCCAATTGTCTGAACTGTGCCCGCTCTTGCGGCGTCTCGGGTAAGAGTTTATTGGCATGATAACGTTCTTCAAGATACTCAAAGATCACGTTAATTTCATACAGCGCAATCTCACGCTGCTGCAAGACAGGTAGAGTGTGATAGGGGTTAAGCTCAGTCAAATCTTCAGGACGTTCGGAGTGCAAACGGGACAAATAATAGGCAAGCTTTTTTTCTTCAAGTAATAGACGCACCACATGACTGTTGTAGCCGTCATCAGCATATAAAATCAGCTGACTACTTGGAATGTCATTTGCATCAATCATGAAAGCCTAATGTTAATAGTAAAGCCTGTTATCGTAAACAAAGTCGCTCTTTTTATCAAGGTAGCGTACGTAAACATTATGAGTGAGCCACATTTTTAGCGGGTATTTTAGTGTTCAATGAGCTCTCAAAACATAAAAAAAGCACTACCGAAGTAGTGCTTTTTTTATGATTAGATTTTATTTTTTAATACTTAATTATTTTACGTCTTTCCAGAACTCTTTGTTCAATAAGTAAACCGGAATTAGTAATACTAACAAGAATAAAATCACAAAGAAGCCAATCACTTTACGGTCATGACGAACAGGCTCAGCCATCCATGCCATAAAGTTAACCAAGTCGCCAACCTCAGATTCAAACTCATCGGCACTCAGCTTTTCTTGCATATTATGCAAGACGTGAGGCATCGCAGCGTTTGCTAGCACTAAGTTGTTAGCGCCCCAAGGACGGCTTGGATCTTCATAGAATGACAACAAGTATGTATATACCCAGTCATCACCACGCAGACGTGTCTCAAGAGACAAGTCTGGAGGTGCTGCGCCAAACCATGAGGCTTGTACTTCAGGGTCAATCTCAGCATTGATATGGTCACCGATTTGATCAGTGGTGACCATCAAATACTTTTCAACCAACTCAGGTGGTATCTCTAAATCTTTAGCAATGCGCGAATGGCGAACGTACTGCGCGGAGTGACAACCGGCACAGTAGTTCATGAAAATCTTCGCGCCGTTTTGTAACGAGCCTTTATTGGTAAAATCAATAGGGGCTGTGCTACAAGCTAAGTGTTCGACCACACCGTCAGCATTGGTGAACGTACCACATCCACCGCCGCCTGCTGCCAGTGCGCTACCAGCAGTCAAGGTCAATGCCGCGCCTAAGCCTAGACCAGCTAGGGATTTAATTAGCGTGCTCATTAGTGACCTCCGGTAACGCGTTCTGGTGGCTGTTTACACTTCTCAATGGCAGTGTAAAACGGCATCAATAAGAAGAACAAGAAATATAGAATGGTAAATACACGCGCCAAGATTGTTGCTGTTGGCGTTGCAGGCGTCGCACCTAAGTAACCCAGTACCACAAAGCTAATAGCAAATACGGTTAAGGCAATTTTTGACAAAATTCCTTTGTAACGTATAGAACGTACCGGTGATCTGTCTAGCCATGGAATTAAGAACAGGAATGCAATCGCACCGCCCATCGCAATAACACCACCCAGCTTATTAGGAACCGCACGTAGGATGGCGTAGAAAGGCGTGTAATACCATACTGGTGCAATATGTGCAGGTGTTTTCAGTGAGTTCGCTGTCTCAAAGTTTGGTGGCTCAAGGAAGAAGCCGCCGCCTTCTGGGAAGAAGAATACCACGGCAAAGAACAAGATAAAAAAGACAACAATACCAACCATATCATGCACAGTGTAGTACGGATGGAATTCAATACCGTCTAATGGTACGCCATTCTTATCTTTTAGCTTCTTGATATCAATACCATCAGGGTTGTTCGAACCCACATGATGTAGTGCCACTAAATGCATAAATACTAAGCCAACTAGTACTAATGGAATAGCGACGACATGCAAGGCAAAGAAGCGGTTTAGGGTAATACCTGAGATGATATAGTCACCACGTACCCATTCGGCAAGGCCATCGCCAATCACAGGTAGAGCAGCAGGTAGGTTTAAGATAACCTGAGCGCCCCAGAATGACATGTTGCCCCAAGGAAGTAGGTAACCGAAGAAACCTTCTGCCATCAATGCTAGGTAAATACCCATACCGATGAGCCAAATAAGCTCACGTGGTTTTTGGTATGAACCATATAACAAGGCTCTAAACATATGCAAATAGACAACGACGAAAAACGCTGAAGCGCCGGTAGAGTGCATATAACGGATGAGCCAACCGCCTTTGACATCACGCATGATGTATTCAACAGACGCAAATGCTCCTTCGGCACTTGGGTTGTACATCATGGTTAGCCAAATACCAGTTACTAACTGATTGACCAGTACGACCATCGATAATACGCCAAAGAAGTACCAAAAGTTAAAGTTCTTTGGTGCATAGTACTTTGACATATGATATTCATAGGTTTCAGTCGCTGGAAAGCGCGCATCCACCCAATGCATTAACTTTTTACCCATGCTCATATTAAGCCTCCCCAATCGTCAAGATGGTACCATCCATACTATAATCTGGGATGGGTAAGTTAAGCGGTGCAGGGACACCACTATAAACGCGACCCGCTAAATCGTATTTAGAGCCATGACAGGGGCAGAAAAATCCACCGTACCAGTCATTACCACCTAAATCGGCTGCGCCAACATCAGGACGGTAGTTTGGCGCACAGCCTAAATGCGTACAGACGCCTTCCACGACCAATATTTCTGGTGAGATAGAGCGCTCAGGGTTTTTACAGTATTCAGGTTGCAAAGATGCATCAGAATCAGGGTCAGACAGTAACGATTTTACTGAATCAAGTGTGGTCAGCATCTCTTCAGTGCGCTTGACCACAAAGATAGGTTTGCCGCGATATTTGACGACAATCATTTGTCCTGCTTCGATAGAACCAATATCTTGGGTCACTGCCGCACCGGCAGCCTCAGCTTTAGCGCTTGGGGTCCAAGAGCGGACAAAAGGTGTTGCCACAGCAGCTACCCCAGCTGCACCAATTACGGCAGTCGAGGCAATCAGAACTCTACGGCGTTGTACGTTAACGCCTTCGGCATGGCTCATTAATACTTCCTCCAGGTGAATGAAATGGGATTATCCCACACTGGGTTTGTGGCTTAGAAAAATTACAATTATCAAGCCACGTTAGCTGTGCCTAATTTTGCTAATTGTTGCTATTCTAAGCTATTTTGGTCATAAAATAAATTATTGTGTTAAAAATAAAGCAACCTTGATAGGGCACACTACAACGTTAAACAGGATAATCAGTCTAAAAGACCTTACTTATCAATGTTTAACAGCTGCTTTTATTCAACAAGGCTTATAGGAATAATGACCTTATAATTAATAAGGATATTCAGCAATAGCGAATGATACTTGAAATTAACACAATGTTCACTAACTTTCAGCACATCACTACTGTGTAAGTCGCTGTGACACCCTTATCACTATTTTATATTATAAAGTAGTGATAAGGGCGTGCATGAAGACTTAGATTAGCTCTCAAGCGTATGCCAGCGTTCAAGCTTATTCATCATTTCATCCTCGATCACTAATAATCGCTCACTGGCAGCAGTAGCGGCTTCAATATCTTGGGTAAACCATGAACCGTCAGCCAGCTTTTCTTCTAGTTGCGTTTGCTCAGCTTCTAGCGCGGCGATTTCTTTTGGTAAATTATCGAGTTCGCGCTGTTCATTATAATTGAGCTTTTTAGCAGCTGTATTAGGCTTTGAGGCTACGGCAGCTTTATTGCTAGCTTTACTATTGGCAGTATTATCGTTAGATGATTTAGCACTCTTAGCTTTTGCCGCTTCTTCACGATTTTTTTGTACCAAATATTCTTGATAACCGCCGACATACTCTTTGACGATACCTTTGCCTTCTTCATCTTGGTCAAATACCCAAGTAGAAGTGACGACGTTGTCCATAAATGAGCGGTCATGACTAATCAGCAAGATAGTACCGTTAAAGCTGCTAACCGATTCTTCTAATAGCTCAAGGGTTGCCATGTCCAAATCGTTGGTTGGCTCATCGAGTACCAGAATATTGGCAGGCTTTAATAATTGCTTGGCTAGTAGGACACGGTTACGCTCACCACCTGATAATGCTTTAACGGGAGTACGTGCACGTTCTGGCGCAAATAAGAAGTCTTGCAAGTAGCTCATGATGTGCGTCTTACGACCGCCAACTTCGACGAAGTCTGAGCCTTCTGAGACGTTTTGAGCGACGCTAGCTTCTAAATCTAGCTGATCACGCAGCTGATCAAAAAAGGCGATTTGTAAATTGGTACCGAGTTCGACAGTACCTGTTTTTGTTATTTCATCGTCCGACATATCGAGTAGGGCTTTAATCAGCGTGGTTTTGCCAGCGCCGTTAGGACCAACGATACCAATCTTATCACCGCGCATAATCATGGTGCTAAAGTTATCGACCAATACGTTGCCATCATATTCCAGATGCAAGTTTTTAACTTTACAGACCAGCTTACCGCTTTTCTCGCCTTCACCCATGGTGATATTGACGTTACCGACTTGCTCACGGCGACCACTACGTTCTTCGCGCAGTGCTTTTAGCTCACGGACACGGCCTTCGTTACGGGTACGACGAGCTTTAATACCTTGGCGAATCCAAACTTCTTCTTGGGCCAGTTTTTTATCAAAGTTGGCGTTATTTTTTTCTTCAGCCAATAATTGCTGCTCTTTTAACTCTTGATAACGGGCGTAACCTTTGGCGCCTTGGGTAACATCGTAGCTAGTAAGCTGACCGCGATCCAACTCAACGATACGCGTGGCGAGCTTATTCACAAATGCTCTATCATGGGTCACGAATAGCAAGGTTAATCCTTGCCAGTCTAATAAGAAACGCTCTAACCATTCGATACTTTCAACGTCTAAATGGTTGGTTGGCTCATCAAGTAATAACACGTCAGGCTTCGTAACAAGCGCACGGGCAAGTAGTACGCGACGCTTACGCCCACCGGATAATGAAGATAAGTCATCTTCTGGATCCAGTCCCATAGTGGTAATCAGACGGGTTGCATCGCGTTCTAAATCCCAGCCATGTACGGCATCAATATCATGCTGTAGCGTGGCCATATGCTCGCAAGCGTCCATATCGCCATTGGCGCACATATCGACCTGCTTATTATAGTTGATAAGTAAGTCAGCCGTACGGCGGCTACCACCCATCACGATGTCTAAAATACGTCCGCTGGTTTCAGGAACGTCTTGTTCTAGCATCGCGACACGCATGCTGCTATTGGTGATAATCTCACCACTGTCGGGCTGTAATGAGCCGTTGATCAGTTTAAATAAGGTGGATTTACCTTCGCCATTGCGGCCAATTAAACAAACGCGCTCACCAGCATTGATCGCAAAATCAATGCCATCAAGAACAGGAGCGACGCCAAAGGCTAAGTGAATATCTTTTAAATGTATCAATGCCATAGAATATCTTAAGCTTATATAATAGAGAAGTAGGGGTTGTTGCAAAATTCCCAGCAGTATAACATGCTGCCACCTAACTGTAGTATGCGTAAATGCATTTACAAGCACTATTTTATAACGGCTATTTTAAATGGTCATAGGTGACATTTGATAAAGCCCGTGACCATATTGTCTAGTATTGAGAAAAATATGAATGAACTGAATTCGATAGATAAATATCCTTCTAATAGTCAAGCTAACCTATCAGATGCCCAAGTGGATTTACAAGCACAGGTCATTGAATTACAAATGAACCTATCTCATCTCGAGATTACTGTAGAACGGCTTGATGAGATCATTACGCGTCAAGATAAAGATATACAAACTTTGCAACGTCAACTGCAGCTTATCTATAAGCAAGTCCAAAGCCAAGATGGAGAGGGTGGTGTGGCGCCATTTGATGTGATAGCAGATAGACCTCCACATTATTAGCGATAAAATTACTTACCTACCGATAGTCAGTATGACGTATTGTTTCTATAAGAATATATCTGCATTTTTGCATAAATATACTGTCTGGTGACTATCTAGTCATATTAGAGAAATAATGTGTTTTTAAGTTGTCTTAATGTAAAAAAAACATTAGTATCCTTCCCCTTAGATACTGTCTACCTAACAAAGTTCGGTATAGCGGTAAAACAATGTGGATGTTTGGAGATACACAATGGGCGCAAATTTCAATCTAAAGACTCTTACGGTAGCTCTGGCTGCTCTTTCTGCAGCTAGCATCACCAATGCAGCTGGTCTTGATCGTTCAGGTCAAGATATCACGGCATTTTTGCAAGATGGTACCTATGCCGAAACGGTTTATACTTATATCGATGCCGATGTGAGTGGCAAGGATTCATCAGGTAATAAAATTGACGATATCGCGGAATCTTATGATTTCTTTCGTTATGGTGTAAAAACAGATATCAACGATACTTTCAGCATTGGTATCTTATATGACGAGCCATTTGGTGCAGCAGCTGACTACACCGGCAAAAACGACTTTATTACTAATAGTAATGCAGATGCGCTTATTCAAGGTTTTACAAAGAATCCTAATTTGAATGAAGCTTTGGTTGATAAAAGTATTGCTCAATTAAAAGGTGCGCTTACTCCAGGTAACCCAGGCAATTTGACTGCTGAGCAATTACAACAAGCCAAAGGTCAGCTTATCGGTCTTGAAGCTGCAAAAGGTTTAGCTGCGACTGCAGGTGAAGCTACCCAAGTAGAAGTGCGTACTGAAAGCATTACTGGTATTTTGGGTGCTAAGTTTGGTGCTAATAAAGAGTTTCAAGCTTACGGTGGTCCAGTTGCTCAACGTGTTAGAGCAGATGTGAAACTGCGTGGTACAGCGTATAGTTCAGCAACTGGATATACGACACATATCAGCAATGATCAAGACTATGGTTGGATCGCTGGTATGGCGTATAGTAAGCCTGAAATTGCCCTAAAAGCAGCGTTGACATATCGCTCTGAAATCAAACATAACGCAAAAGCTTTTGAAACCTTTCCTATTGCTACAGCTGCGGGCGCTACCATCGGTGTACCGCTATCAACTACCAGACATGCTGATATCGAAATCAATACACCAGAATCAATTAACTTTGACTTTCAAACAGGTATCAATCCAACGACTTTAGCAACGGCTAAAGTTCGCTGGGTGCCTTGGAGTGATTTTGCTATCGTACCATCGTTATACAACGACGTGAGTAAAGTTGCTACACAAGACGATAAAGGCTTGGCATTAGTAAGTTATGATGAAGACCAGTGGCAGGTAGAGTTAGGTCTTGCTAAGCGTTTAGCACCAAAGTTTGCGGTTAGCGGTACCGTTGGTTGGGATAGTGGTGCCGGCAACCCTGTCACTTCACTTGGCCCAATTGAAGGCTATTATAGTGTCGGTCTAGGCGGTAAATATGACATCACTGAAAACTGGGCTGTGTCTGCTGGTGGTAAATATCTGTGGTTCGGTGATGCTGATGGTCAAATACCGACTAAGCAAGTTGTTAGTAATTTCGAAGACAACGATGGTTTCGCACTTGGTGTGAAGCTTTCTTATCAAGCTAAGTAAGAATTTAACTAAACATTACTAACCTTAATATAAGTCATATGTTTTTAATAAAAAACGACCTTAAATGGGTCGTTTTTTTATGCTTTTAATATGATAAATAAATATGCGAAACATTCGTTTTGTGTCTTTTATTTGAAATGAAAAATCATTATTTTTAAACTTAAGTTTACTAGTAATAAATATTATAAGATGTTGATTTTACTATAAATAAACAATAGTTTGTTTGTTTATATTTAATTTTTCATACTGTTCAGTCATTAATAAGAAATAAAGCTTTTTAATTGTTGTTTTAATGTCAAAAAGTCATTACTATTCGATTTAGGACATCGTTTACATAATCTTATGTTTTGCGTAACAATGCTAAATATTGCTTGTGTAAATGATTAAACAACGAGGATGTTTGGAGATATACAATGCGCGCTACTTTTCATTTAAAAACTCTTGCCGTAGCGATAGCTACTCTTTCTGTAGCCAGTATGACTAACGCGGCAGGTCTTGATCGTTCAGGTCAAGATATCACTGCATTCTTACAAGATGGCACTTATGCCGAAGCCGTCTATACCTACATCGATGCTGATGTTAGCGGTTATGATAGCGCTAACAACGTTCCTAGCAGTAATGCTTATGTTAAAGGTAATGCAACTGGCGATATCGCTGAGTCTTATGATTTCTTTCGTTATGGCGTAAAAGCAGATATCAACGACACCTTTAGTGTTGGTGTTTTATACGATGAGCCATTCGGCGCTGCTGCTGCCTATAATGGTGATAATAACTTTGTATCAAAAGGTGATCAGAATGCATCTATCACTCAGCTAACTGGTGGTGCATTTACTGGTGCAACTATTGGAGCTGAAATTACTAGATTAAGCCAAGCAGCAGCTAACACAGCATTACCACAAGAAGTAAGAGCAGCAGCAGCGGCAGGGGCAAGATCTCTAGGTACTGTGGCAGCAATAGCACAAGCTGAAGCAGGTAATGCAGGGGAAGGTACCAACGTCGAAGTACGTAGTAATAGTATCACCGCTATTCTAGGTGCCAAATTCGGTGCTAATAAAGAGTTCCAAGTTTATGGTGGTCCTGTTGTTCAGCGCATCCAAGCTGATGTGAAGTTGCGCGGTCTAGCTTATGGTCCAGCGACTGGCTATACCTCACATATTAGTCCGGATCAAGACTATGGTTGGTTAGCAGGTGCGTCTTATAGTAAGCCTGAAATTGCTTTAAAAGCAGCGTTGACTTATCGTTCAGAAATTGATCACGATTTAACGATTGCTGAAACCTATCCGATAGCTGGCGCCTTAGGTATTAATCCAGTTCAAACCAATACTATGGAATTAACTACACCACAATCAGTTAACTTCGACTTCCAAACTGGTATTAATCCGACAACGTTAGCGACCGCAAAAGTACGCTGGGTACCTTGGAGTGATTTCGTAATTACTCCACCACTATATAATGAAGTGAGTAAAGGTAATTACGGTCCTAATGGATTAGATTTGGTTGAGTATGCAGATGACCAATGGCAAGTGGAGCTTGGTCTTGCCAAGCGCGTTGCGCCAGCCTTAGCGGTAAGTGGTACGGTTGGTTGGGATAGTGGCGCTGGCGATCCAACAACATCATTAGGTCCTATTGATGGCTACTATAGTGTTGGCTTAGGCGCTAAGTATAATGTTACTCCTGAATGGGCAGTGTCAGCAGGTGGTAAGTACTTATGGTTTGGTGATGCCAAAGGCCAACTGCCAACTCAAAAACTTGTGGGTGATTTCCAAGACAATGATGGATTTATCGTTGGTGTGAAACTGTCTTATCAAGGTAAATAAGTTTTCCTATTAACACTTAATAAGACTAATGTTCGTAAAATAAAAGCAGCCTCAAAGGCTGCTTTTCTGTTTTTAGAATTCCATATTTATAATTAAATATTAAATAGTCACATAATGTAGATGTCTAATAGGTCTATTTCTAATCGCGATGTACTATTACCATAGGTTTGAGTACCAGTACGTCATTTGTATTTCCTCTTAGATATTTTATAAACTTTAGCCTATTTTATTAAAGTATAAAAAGAGAGTTGCTATAAGACTCAACTTTAATTATGATATCTAAGTCGGTTACGTTGTCTTACATAGCCGCAATGTCTGATAACAAAGAAAGTAAAGTCGTGCAAACGTTAATTACCTTCGATAGTTAAACAAATAAGTCGTTTGGCAAAGGATTGCATAGCATAAACTTAAGTTAATTAAGCCATTTGCCAATTATTTTATTCATGGAGGATATCAAGTGTCTCAAAAATTTCCTGTCTCTAAGCTTGCTTTAGCATTATTCACTTTGACAGCTGCATCACTCACACAAGCCGCTGGTCTTGATCGTTCAGGTCAAGAGATTAAAGGCTTTTTTAATCCTGGTACTTATGCTGAAGTTGACTTCGCGTATATCGATACTAAGGTTTCTGCTTATGATAATGCAGGTGCAATTCGAACCTCACCAACGACAGAAATTCGTAATGGTATTACTTCAACGGAAGCGGAATACGAAAAAGGGGTATCAACCGGAAACGCTACTCCAGATTCTTACACTTTTATGCGCTATGGTGTCAAAACTGACATAAATGATAGTATCAGTATAGGTGTTTTTTATGACGAACCTTTTGGTGCAGAAGTAGAATACTCAGGAGACAACACTTTCGTATCTAAAGCGGGAAAACAAACAATCGCTGATTCTTCTACGGGTACATCTGTACCTAATGAGGTCATCAACGCTTCGGTTTTGGATCCCAATTATAATAAAAATACGAATGTTAAAGTGCACACTGAAACAGTAACAGGTTTAATCGGCTTCAAATCTAATGGCTTTCAAGTATATGGAGGCCCAGTTATGCAAAAAGCGGAAGCTGAAGTGCATTTGCGTGGTCAGGCGTATGGTCCACTAACTGGCTACGATGCAAATGTAAATAGCGATACAGATTATGGTTGGATAGCAGGTCTGGCCTATAGTAAACCTGAAATCGCATTAAAAGCAGCATTGACTTATCGTTCTGAAATCGATCATAAAACAGCAGTAGGTGAAAGAGTTCCTCTCTTAAATTCACCACTAAAGAATATAGCGCTAGGTAAGCTTGGGATTGATCCAAAGTCTGAACTTGGGCAGTCTATTGGTGAGTATGCAACGACAGATGCAACCGTAACTACGCCTGAATCAGTTAATTTTAATCTTGAGACAGGTTTAAGTGCAAAGTATCAGCTATTGGGCACCTTGGACGTACGTTGGGTACCATGGAGTGATTTTACTATTGTACCACCATTATATAATGCGTACTCTAAAGCGGCTGTTCCAGAAGGTTTACCATTACTTTCCTATGAAAAAGATCAATGGAAGGTAGACGTTGGTTTAGCGAAACGCTTCAATGAAAAATTAGCAGGTTCAGTAGTTGTTGGTTATGATTCTGGAGCAGGTGATCCAGTAAGCTCATTAGGTACTATTGAAGGATTTTATAGTATTGGTGGCGGTGTAAAATACAACGTAACACCTGAGTGGGCAGTTTCAGTCGGTGGTAAGTATCTTAAATTCGGCGATGCTACAGGACAATTGCCTAATGGTAGTATTGTTAGTAGAGCTGAAGATAATGATGGCTATATCGCTGGTGTAAAGCTTTCATATCAGAGTCAATAATTTAGCGTAAAAATATTGTATTTATAAGAATTAAGAAGCTTATTTAATGAACTTGATAAGCTTTTTAATAATTAGGTATAAAGATTGCAGCCATATATTGTTAATAATTATTATTTCGAATTATTGACTAATAAGATAGTTTTTGATTGAATCAAATGTTAACTGTATATATCATTTTCAATTTTATTAATAGAAATATCATTTAAATATTCATGGAGGAATAAGAATGTTACCTACTAGTCATTTCAGTATTACTAAGTTGTCATTAAAATCTTTCAATACTCCCTTAAAAGCAAGCGTAGTACTTATTACCGCTGTTATGCTATCTGCATGCGGAAGCGACAACGATAATTCATATAATCTTGGGGATATCTTTGATGGTAGTCCAGTAGTAAAACCAACGCCTACGCCAACGCCAACGCCTACGCCTACGCCTACGCCAACGCCAACGCCAACGCCTACGCCAACGCCTACGCCTACGCCTACGCCTACGCCAACGCCTACGCCAACGCCTACGCCAACGCCAACGCCTACGCCAACGCCTACGCCTACGCCAACGCCTACTTATCAGTCTGAATCTGAAGCTGCTAAAACAGGGGCGCAGGCTCTAAATATCGATGCTTCTGCTGCGTTACCAGGGACCGTGTTTAAAATAACAACTCGTGATTTTGACATTAACTCAAATAGTTTAGTAGCAAGAGCAGATTTAGCATCTGGAGGTTTGTTACCTCAAGTCACAGTTACAACGTCAGGAGGTAGTGATTCCAGTACTTCAAACGGTTTTAAACGTCATGATGATAGCGTTGTAATCCCGACTACATTAGGTGAGCTACCTCTGACTTATAGCTCAGTATATAAAGATTTTGGTACTCAGATGCGTATTGGTCATATTGATGGCCCAGCTAATTTTGGAGAAGCTAAACTTCCAGTAAATGGTGTAGCAGTATATGGCAATAAAACACTCACCTTACCTACAGAAGGCAGTGTATCGTATGGTGGTGATGCAACTTATCGAGAAATTGGTTTGGACAAGGCTATCGAGTATGGTAGTTCTGCGTTTACAGCAGATTTTGCTGCCAAAAAAGTTGAAGGTAGCTTGACGTTTAGTCAAGCTGGTAACATCGGCTTATCTGGTAGTATCGACAATAATCAGTTTTCAGGTGAAAAAGGTGGTTACACTACTGAAGGTGCTTTTTATGGAGATGATGCTAAATACCTAGGTGGTATCTATACAGGTAACAATGCTCAAGGTACTTATGGTGCGCAGAAGAAATAAATTGATATTTGTTTATATAAAAAAGCGTCTTAGGACGCTTTTTTTTTGGTTTCTAAATCCGCCTATTAAGTAATCATAATGATTTATCGTCATGAAAATTATGTTCATCATATCTTTCGATATAAAAAATAAATTGAACTCGAGTGTTATAAAAATTACTTTAGCAATGCTGTCACTAATATTGCTCGTTGATTAGTAATTTTTCTTAATTAGGTGGTTTCTCTAAAATATTTTTTATTATCTTTCATAATACGAATAATTTGTAGAATATCAATGAAATTATAATTACCTTATAATAGTTGACTTTTTATATTGAATTTGTTTATCTGTATAAGTGACTTTATGCAATTGGTATGTACGAAATAATGGAATATTATTAACTCTTCATGGAGGAAGACTAATGTCTCCTAAAATTTATTCAATCTCATCTGTACAGACAGTTAAAAAATTAAACACCCCTATAAAAGCCAGCGTAGTGCTTATCACTGCTATTATGTTATCCGCATGTGCTAACGATAACGATAGTAATTATATACCGCAGTTGCCAACGCCAACGCCAACGCCAACGCCTACGCCAACGCCTACGCCTACGCCTACGCCTACGCCAACGCCAACGCCAACGCCAACGCCAACGCCAACGCCAACGCCAACGCCTACGCCTGAAAACTATAGCTCCGTAGCAGAAGCTGACAAGTCGGGCGTACAGCATCTATTTATTGATGCTACTGATTTTTCTTCAGAAATAGGCATTAAAACGACAACGACTCGTGATTTCGCTATCCGTAGTACCTCCGATGTCGATGCGCGTGCTGACCTAGCACTTGAAGGCGTTCTTCAAGAACCAATAGCGATTCAAGTTTCAGGCGAGAATGACTCATCTACTGAAAATGGCTTTAAGTCTCATGAAGGTACAGCCAATGTATTAGGCGAAGGTGATTTAGCTTATACCTCAGTTTATAAGGATTTTGGCGATAGCGGTGAGATGCGCATCGCTCATATTGATGGTGCAGTAGCTAGTGCTGTACCTGTAGACGGTGTCTTGGTCATTGGTAATAAAACAGTAACTCTACCTACAGATGGTAAATTCGAATATTCAGGTGATGCTACCAATCGCAAAGTCGGTGTGGACAATGAGATTGAGTATGGCAGTTCAGAGTTTAGCGCTGATTTCGTATCTAATAAGATTGATGGTACGCTCAGCTTTACTAAAGCTGGCGATATTGCGCTAGGTGCTGAGATTGATGGCAATGAATTCTCAGGTGAGAAAGGGGGCTATAATACCGATGGTGCTTTCTACGGTAAAGATGCCAACTTTATTGGTGGTATCTATGAAGGAAATGGTTCTCAAGGTACCTTTGGTGCTGAGAAAAATGAAGTTGTAACGCCTATCCCAGAAGAGCCTAGTAATCCAGATGTAGAGGTTGATACTGAACTTACTGGTTTTCAAAGTAACACATTAAGTAGCAAGAAGTTCGTAACCCTTACGGCTGATGCGATTGGTTATGCAGAGATACGTGATGATAAGTCTGACTTTGATGATACGATAGATGTAGATGGCTCTAAAGTCCCTGTAGATAATAGATTAGGGAATAATTTCAATGGTTACGATAAGTTCTTAGCTCGTGCTGATATGACAAAGCCTGACTCTGTAAAAGAGCAAGTACTGGTAAATATAAGCGGAGAAGAAGACTCAGATTATGGTAATGGGTTTAATCTTCATACAGAGTCTACTAAAGTTCAAGGTCCTGTAGAATTAGATCTGGCATATTCATCTGTTTATAAGAACTTTGATACACAGATGCAAACGCAAATGCAGATTGGTCATGTATATGGAGATCCAAAGTTAGGTACAACAGACTTAGCTCGAGTCTCTACTGTCTATGTACAAGGTAATGGTACCAACCTTGAAGATATGCAGTATATGAAGGATCTGGCGCAGTATAATATTGATAATAATATTAATGACGGTATGGTAGCTTATAATGGTGTTGCTACCTATATGGAAAATTTGCATCTAAAAGAGGGTGAACGTGGTGGTCCAGTGGTCGATGGTACCTCGAAGTTCGATGTTGACTTTGTCAACAGCAAACTTGAAGGTACATTGACGTTTGCAAATGGCGATTATGCTTATATGCCTACTGGTAACAAGATTGCTATCAGTGCAGATATTATAGGAAATACTTTTGCTGGCAACAAGAATGATATTGATACAGCAGGTGGCTTCTATGGTAAAGATGCTAACTTCTTAGGTGGTGTGTATCAACAAGCTCTAACTCAAGGTGGTAAAGGTGGTCAGCCTGGTGAAGGTACAACTTTCCAAGGGACCTTTGGTGCTGAAAAGTAATAAATCAGTCTGACAGTTTTGAATAAAAAAGCGCCTTAAGGCGCTTTTTTTGTCTTTTAAATTACCGTTTAACATAATTCTCATAAGGAAAATTAGCACGACTGACTAATATCCCAATTAGCAGTATCTGTTATATGACAAAAATTGATGATTGTGACGTTTGCACAGATTCAGGCTTTTATCCAATTTATATTATTGTTAAACATAATTCCATCAAAAATAAAATTCCTAACAGTGATATAAATTAAGTCTATGTATTTTTCGTAAACAATATTCCTGTTCGTAAACAATATTCCTGTTCGTAATCGATAATTTATCTTAATACGGATGATATATTTATATTTTTTAAGAATTATTGGCTAATGACTTTGATATTGCATGCATTGCTATCATTATCAAATTCGCTAGAATCTTGATTTTTTCTCACATTGATTTTATATCCCTAATACAAGCTTGGGGTTACACATATCTTTATAGAGCAATGATGTTTGGCTTATTTTTCATACAAATATTATATGGTATATGGGAAATATATTTTTAATTATCCTAGCAATTTCAATTTGTATAGCCTATCGATTATAAAGGTTTTATGTATTCTTTTTCGCGAATATTCATACATTTTCTATCTGTATGCTTGATTATATTCACTATTAAGAATTAATTGGTAACTAAAGGTTACAGTAAACAATATTTCATTTATATTTATTGACTTTTTGTATGGGATTTGTTTATCTATCATAGCAACTCGATAATTGTTGTTAAGAAAAAGATAATTAACGGACTACCATAAACTCTTCATGGAGGAAGACGAATGTCACCTAACATTCATTCAGGTTCAAACCTACCAATCGCAAAAAAGCTAAAAACTCCTCTCAAAGCTAGTATTGTTCTTTTAACTTCAATGATTTTGGCATCTTGTGTCATTGACGGTGATACCGGTGCTACTGGCGCAACAGGTGCTACTGGAATGCCTGGTGCATCTGGTCAAGATGGTGCTACAGGTGCTACAGGTGCTACAGGTGCTACAGGCGCTACGGGTGCTACAGGTGCTACGGGTGCTACAGGTGCTACGGGTGCTACAGGCGCTACAGGTGCTACAGGCGCTACGGGTGCTACAGGCGCTACAGGCACAACGGGTGCTACGGGTGCTACGGGTGCTACAGGTGCTACAGGTGCTACAGGTGCTACGGGTGCTACGGGTGCTACAGGTGCTACAGGTGCTACAGGTGCTACAGGTGCTACAGGTGCTACAGGCGCTACGGGTGCTACAGGCGCTACAGGTGCTACAGGTGCTACAGGTGCTACAGGTGCTACAGGTGCTACAGGTGCTACAGGTGCTACAGGTGCTACAGGCGCTACAGGCGCTACGGGTGCTACAGGCGCTACGGGTGCTACAGGCGCTACGGGTGCTACAGGCGCTACAGGCGCTACGGGTGCTACAGGCGCTACAGGCGCTACAGGCACAACGGGTGCTACGGGTGCTACGGGTGCTACGGGTGCTACGGGTGCTACGGGTGCTACAGGTGCTACAGGCACAACGGGTGGCGAAACTGGTCCTGAAGAACCACCAGTACGCGAGCGTGGTGAGAAATCGACTAAGACTGGTGCTCAGACAGTCAACATTGGCGGTGCATTCATCACTAGCACTGGTGAGTTTGACGTTTATGACAACGGCAACAACCTAGATGCTAGAGCAGACACTGCATCAGGCGACGTTTTACCAGCAGTACCGGTATACCTTTCAGGTGATAACGATGTTGATCTTGCAAATGGATATAAGAGTAACGTAGATGAGTCAGCGACAATTACCACAAGCCCTGACTTAGGTAGTGCTGAAATACCATTAACGTATACCTCAATCTATAAAGACTTTGGCAATGACATGCGAGTTGGTCACATTAACGGTGTAGCAGATGCCACTGGTTTAGGGTTAGGTCCGCTACCTGTAGATGGTGTCGCGGTGGTAGGTAACGCCACTACGAACATGCCAACCGAAGGCGTATTTAAATACACTGGTGATGCAACTCACCGTACCAATGGCGTGGGTAACGCGATTGAATATGGCAGCTCAGTATTCACCGCTGACTTCGTCGAGAAAAACTTAGACGGTACTTTAACCTTCGCTAATGCAGGCAATATTGGCTTATCAGCTACTATTAGTGGTAATAAATTCTCAGGTACTAAAGGTGACTATAATACCCAAGGTGGCTTCTACGGAGACAAAGGTCAATACTTAGGTGGTGTTTACGACGGAAATGGTGCTCAAGGTACTTATGGTGCAACCAAAGGTGATGAGGTTATTCCTGAGCCTGAAGAACCACCAGTACGCGAGCGTGGTGAGAAATCGACTAAGACTGGTGCTCAGACAGTCAACATTGGCGGTGCATTCATCACTAGCACTGGTGAGTTTGACGTTTATGACAACGGCAACAACCTAGATGCTAGAGCAGACACTGCATCAGGCGACGTTTTACCAGCAGTACCGGTATACCTTTCAGGTGATAACGATGTTGATCTTGCAAATGGATATAAGAGTAACGTAGATGAGTCAGCGACAATTACCACAAGCCCTGACTTAGGTAGTGCTGAAATACCATTAACGTATACCTCAATCTATAAAGACTTTGGCAATGACATGCGAGTTGGTCACATTAACGGTGTAGCAGATGCCACTGGTTTAGGGTTAGGTCCGCTACCTGTAGATGGTGTCGCGGTGGTAGGTAACGCCACTACGAACATGCCAACCGAAGGCGTATTTAAATACACTGGTGATGCAACTCACCGTACCAATGGCGTGGGTAACGCGATTGAATATGGCAGCTCAGTATTCACCGCTGACTTCGTCGAGAAAAACTTAGACGGTACTTTAACCTTCGCTAATGCAGGCAATATTGGCTTATCAGCTACTATTAGTGGTAATAAATTCTCAGGTACTAAAGGTGACTATAATACCCAAGGTGGCTTCTACGGAGACAAAGGTCAATACTTAGGTGGTGTTTACGACGGAAATGGTGCTCAAGGTACTTATGGTGCAACCAAAGGTGATGAGGTTATTCCTGAGCCTGAACCAACGCCACCGCCAACTAATCCAGGCGCTGCTGCCAACAAAGATGCCACTGGTATCATGAGCAACACTTTAAGTAGTAAATCAGGTCTAGGCACTGAAAATGCTATCGGTTTCCGTCAATTTGTCACAGACAAAGATACCTATACTGCTACGACCGGTAAAGGTGAAGACATGGCACCTATTATGATTAAAGACAATAGTGTCGATAATCTAACCTATAACACGATCGAAGCGCGTCTTGATATCGTTAAGCCTAATAAGTTTAATACTGCCAAACAAGACTTCACCCTGACTACGGTGAGAGCTAATGACGTTGCCATTGCCAACACTGCTGGCTTTAAAAAGTCTGCAGCGACGAATGAAGTATTATGGAAAAATGTAAACACCGGAGTTGCTATTTCTCCAACTGCTGATCTGACGCTACCTTATCAATCTGTGTACAAGAACTTTGACGCACAGATGCAGATCGGTCATGTCTACGGTGATCTAGATAAACGTACAGGTATCTCGTCCGGCATCAAGTCACGTTATGCTAATGTCTACGTGGTTGGTAACAGCACGGCGCAAGCGGACATGGATTACATGAAACAGTTGTCTCAATACAACATTGATAACGGTATCAATGATGGTATGGTCAACTACACTGGTGTCGCGACATATGCAGACAACTTGCATCTAGCAGCCAATGGCAATCCGATGAACCTAGTGTTGAATGGTACTTCCGCGTTTGACGTTAACTTTGTCAATAACTCACTAACGGGTAACTTAGCCTTTGCCGGTAATAAAAACATTGGCATCAAAGCTGATATCAGTGGTAACACCTTCGCTGGTACCAATGCGGCTAACAACGTTGCAACCGCTGGTGGATTCTATGGTGAAGATGCTAAGTTCTTAGGTGGTATCTACCAAGAAGCACTGAAAAGTTCAGGTAGTGATGCACCAGGAACGGGTACTAATCCAGGAACCGGCACAAACTTCCAAGGTACCTTTGGTGCTACAAAGCAATAAACTAGTATGACTGTATAAAGCAAAGAAAAAGCGTCCTAGGACGCTTTTTTTCTCGCTTAAATTATCAAAATCCCTTAGGATGATTAAGTTTGGAAAATTGTTTGGAAAATTGTTTGGAAAATTAATGATCGTACTTAGGTAAGGATACCCATGAATAATCAATATATGCGCAAACCTCTCACCACTTCTATTTTACTATCGATGATGGCTTTTTCTCTCCCAACCATGGCGGTAGAAACAGAGCTTGGTTTAAATCAGCCAGCTAATGACCAAGCCACTGAATTACTTAAACGCGAAAATCAAACAGCTGTCTCAAATCCTACTGCACCTTCTACCGCTATTTCTGATACAGAAGCACAAAGCGCTATTAGGAGTCGTCAACAACTTGCAGAGGCAATTGCTTATAATCTAGAAGCCTTAAAAGCCAATCCAGCCGCATTTAGTAAATTCTTAAATGATGCCTTAGCAGCACAGGATATGGATACAGTTAAGAAGGTGTTACCCCATTACAAAATGCTAAAAAATAATGACCCTATGCTTATCAACTTTGCTGATGCATTGGTTTATCGCAGTGAATCTAAAAACAAGCAAGCCATTGCTATCTATCGGGATATGCTAGCGACAGATCCAGACTTCCATCCAGTACGCTTAAATATGGCGTTGGCTCTACTGGCCGATAAACAATATGCTGCTGCAAAGGAACAACTGCGTAAATTGCAAGCAGTTGATTTACCGGCACCTGTTATGGCGGCGGTAAGAAGCTCATTATCACGTATAGATAATCTAGAAGACTGGCGCTTTGATGCCTCTGCGAGCTACGTAAGAGACGATAATATTAATGATGCGCCTTCGAAGACGATTCAATCAGGACTAGGCAACTCAGTGGAACAAAAGTCAGCCAATGGTATTCAAGTATCGGGTAGCGCAAACAAACGCTTTAATCTACCTGATAGCTTTTATGCAACCATAGGCGGTAATGCATCGTTGAAGGCATTCTGGGATGAGACTGATTACAATGACTATCTATTTACTGCCTCCGCTGGCGTCGGTTATGATGATGCCAAAAATGATATATCGTTGACGCCCTTTGTGACTAAACGATACTACGATGAAGAAGCTTATAGCTTACGTAAAGGTGTGACCGTCAATGGCTCTCGCTGGGTTAAACCAAAGCTCAAGCTGTCTGCGACAGGTATCTTATCTAAAGAGACTTTTGAAGATGATGTTAATAAAAATCGTGAAACGGATGGTCAGTTTCTGGGCTTAAATGCTTTTTATATCAAAGATGCTAAAGAGTATTTCTATGGCGGTCTGGGTAACTATCAAAATGATGTGCCCAAATCAAGCATTATTAGCTATGACCGTAACTCAGTGAATATCGGTTGGGGTCGTGAGTGGAAGGGTGGTATCTCGACACTAGCATCGGCTGGTTATGCTGTAAAAGAATATGGCAATCCAGCGGATGCTTTTGCAGTAGGAAGTAATGGTCTGAATGCATATTATAATGCTGTGGGCGGGAAGCCAGGTTCAACAAGAGAAGACAAAACTGCTTCATTAGGTTTACAGCTATGGAAGCGTGACTTCACATTGTTAGGACTCACTCCACGATTAGTATTCGATTATGAAACGACCTCAAGTAACTTCGCTTATTATGATGATCGCGATGAAAAATCTGCGACGATATTGTTAACTAAAACCTTTTAGGTCGACAGATTTGATAGGTTGTTGCCATAAAAAACCTCGCCAATATAGCGAGGTTTTTTATTTAAGAAGATAGCGTCTAAAAATATTACTTATTAAGATTGAGTTCCATCTCTTTAAACTTCGCTGAAACTGACGCTTTTGGGCCACCCGTCATAATACTCACGGCAAAGATGGCAATAGTACTTAAGATAAAGCCTGGAACGATAGCGTATAGCCAGCTATTAAGTGCCACACCATTCATCTGGAAAGGACCATAGATCCATAAGATGACTGTTAATGCGCCAACGACCATACCAGCAACCGCACCGTTTCGATTCATACCGCGCCAGATGAGACTAAAGATAACTAAGGGTCCAAATGCGGCGCCAAATCCTGCCCAAGCGTTAGAGACCAAACTTAATACAGAGCTTTCAGGATTAGAAGCCAGCAAAATGGCAATCACTGCGACCACGATAACTGACAGACGACCAACCATTACTTGACGTGCTTCTGGCGCATCTCTATCAAAAAACAGCTTATATACATCTTTGGTTAATGAGCTCGATACCACCAAGAGCTGTGATGAAATAGTACTCATGATCGCTGCTAAAATAGCGGCTAACAAGAAACCTGAAACGAGTGGTGTGAATAGAAACTGTGTAAATACTAAGAAGATGGTTTCAGGATCTTCTAAGGTCATCGCTGTTTTTTGTACATAAGCACGACCCGCAAAACCAGTCATCAATGCCCCAACTAAGCTCACAATCATCCAGCTCATACCAATGTTACGTGCTGTTGGTATATCTTTAACTGAGCGAATAGCCATAAAGCGCACGATAATATGCGGTTGACCAAAGTATCCCAAACCCCACGCCATTAATGAGACAATACCAAGGATCGTCATACCACTGGTGACATTAAGTAAATTTGGATCGATATTTCTAACTGCTTCCGTAGTGGCTGAAATGCCGCCTAAGTCTGTAAAGGCGACGACAGGTACAATCACCATCGCAAATAGCATGATGACGCCCTGTACAAAGTCAGTCATCGATACCGCTAAGAAGCCACCGAATAGCGTATAAGCGACGACCACACCAGCGGTTACCCATAGACCTGTGCTATAAGAAAGATTGAGCGAGCTTTCGAAAAGTTTACCACCGCCGACCAAACTTGCTGCGGTATAGACGGTAAAGAATAAAATGATAACCACAGCAGAGATGACACGCAACATGTGCGATTTGTCCTCAAAGCGGTTGGCGAAATAATCAGGCAAAGTGATGGCGTTGTCAGCGACTTCGGTATAAACGCGAAGGCGGGGCGCTACTATGATATAGTTTAAAAAGGCACCCAAGGTCAAACCGAGCGCAATCCACATACTGACCACACCATCAGCATACATGTAACCAGGTAGACCAAGTAATAGCCAACCTGACATATCTGAAGCACCTGCCGAGAGAGCAGTTACTGCTGGGCCTAAGTTACGTCCTCCTAACATATAGCCTTCGGTATCATTGGCTTGCTTAAAGTAAGCATAAATGCCAATCCCAATCATTATTAAGAAATAGGCGCCAAGCGATACCAGCACGCCACTAGAAACTCCGTTCATATAAACTGTCCTTAACCAACGTAGTTGGCTGTAATTATTTTTAACGAGAAAAATTAAGTCTTACCAGACGCTGTTCAAAAACAATGTCTTAAGATGAAAGAATCTAAAGACGAAAAAAGCCATTAAGTAGACATAATGGCTTTTATTCGAAATCTTCTGGTAGTTTTATATGATTGATGCTGCTCTAGAACTGATACCTATAAAGTTATGATTAAACGGAAACGGTAAATCGATATGTCAATTTCATATTCTCATTGCTCGCATCTGCTCATCATCTAAAATATCAGTCGTTATATAACCAATCATTTAAAACCATCAAACCTACTGCTTACCATCATATATTACTAGAAATGTTCAATATATGACTATCAGTATGCTTAAGGTAAATTTATGTTGTCTAAAAAACGTCAGCTGTATTATAACGTATGAGTGTTACAAATGCGAATATACTGGCTTTCTAAATTATAGCGCTTGCTCAGTAAATATCTTTAAAGTTTTTGCTCTCTTTCTATTCAATGGGCGCCAGTAATTCTAGTAAGGCCGTCACACTACTTGATTGCGTGAGTTTTGGGTTGATAACCACGCCTAAATAACGCTGCAATTCAATATTATCTGCCATGTCAATACGTTCTAAATCTTGACTGACCATGGTTTGTGGTAATACTGACCAGCCAAGTCCAACAGAAACTAACATCCGAATGGATTCAAGGGGATTGGTACTCATGGTGGCATAAGGTTTTAGATTGTGCTTAGCAAATTCCGCCAAGGTGATCTGACTGGTAAAGGTATTGGCAGATGGCAAAATGGCAGGATACCGCGCCAATTGCTCCAGCGTTACATTAGACTTTGTCGCTAATGGCGATAAGGTGCCGGTCATAAAATAGAGTGGATCTGACCATAAGGTATGGTAGGTCAAACGCTTATCGTAGACGGGCGGCAGTGTTAAAAATGCCAATGATAAATCGCCATCGAGCACCGCTTTATGTGCAGTTTCTGAATCGACAAAATGCACTTCTAGTTGTACGGCAGGATAAGCTTGGATAAAATGCTTAAGCACTGGGGCCAGGTGGTGCAAGCCGATATGGTGGCTGGTGCCGATAACGAGTTTGCCAGATACAATATGCTTAGAATGCTGGAGGTTGATTTTAAAGTTTTCATAATCTTCAAGCCAGCGTTTGGCGTGAGGCAGCATTTCACTGGCAGCTTGAGTCGGTACAATGCCGCGCCCAACCGTATCAAATAGGGTGATATTAAATTCATCTTCTAAGTTTTTGATGCGTTTACTGACCGCAGGCTGAGTAATAAATAGCTTTTCTGCTGCACCTGAAATGCTGCCTGTCTGCATAACAGTGACAAATGTCGTCAAATTTGTGGTATTCACACCGATGTCCTTAGCTACGTAGCGAGCTATAAATAAAAGTTGGCTAGCCTAATCATAATGAATTAGAAATAAAAGTTTGTGACTATGCAAAAATCATCAATTATTATTATAGGATTAGCCTGCTATAATCACAAGACATCGAGACGTATTGTGACATATTTATTCTGTTAACGTCATGATTGGCAGAATATGGCTTGTTTTGGGAAGCCATTAATACGATAGATAGAAGAAATTGACAGATAAACCCAAGCTCAGCTTACTATCTATATATAAACGCTGTGCATGCACTAGGTATCAAGTTAAAGCAGGCAAGTAGATTTAGCCACTCACACATCATTAAAATAGTCATTCAGTAATTAGCAACTAAAAAAAGGATAGCAACATGGCCGGTCAAACGTTATATGACAAACTTTGGAATGCTCACGAAGTCACCAAGCGCGATGATGGCTCGAGCCTGATTTACATCGACCGCCATTTGCTACACGAAGTGACAAGCCCGCAAGCATTTGAAGGCTTAGAGCTTGCCAATAGAAAACCATGGCGCCTTTCGGCTAATATCGCAAGTCCAGACCACAACGTACCAACGGTCACCAAAGAGCGCTCAGAAGGCGTGGCTGGCATTAAGGATAAGGTATCGCGCTTACAAGTACTGACCTTAGATGAGAACTGTGCCAAGTTTGATATTGCTGAGTTTACCATTAATGATGCGCGTCAAGGTATCTTGCACGTGGTCGGTCCTGAGCAAGGCTTGGTCTTGCCTGGTATGACAGTCGTTTGTGGTGATTCACATACTGCTACCCATGGCGCATTGGGTTGCTTGGCACACGGTATCGGCACATCGGAAGTTGAGCATGTATTGGCAACCCAGTGTTTGATTCAAAAGAAATCAAAAAATATGCAAATCCGTGTCACCGGTAAACTTGGTGCTGGCGTGACGTCAAAAGACGTGGTGCTTGCCATTATTGCTAAGATTGGCACCGCTGGCGGCACGGGGCATGCAATTGAGTTTGCTGGGCAAGTATTTGAAGATATGAGCATGGAAGGCCGTATGACCGTCTGTAATATGGCGATTGAAGCGGGCGCACGAGTGGGCATGGTTGCCGTCGACGATACAACCATTGAGTATGTGAAAGGCCGTCCTTATGCGCCGACTGAGGAACAGTGGGAGCAAGCGGAAGCTTACTGGCGCACCCTATATTCAGATGATGATGCGGTATTTGACACTGTGATTGAGATTGATGGTAGCGAGATAGCGCCGCAAGTGTCTTGGGGCACGTCACCTGAAATGGTCGTGGATATTACTCAGTCGGTTCCAACGCCTGACCAAGCGGCTGATGAAGCGCAAGAAGAAGGCTGGTTGCGCGCTTATACCTATATGGGTTTAGAAGCCGGGCAGAAAATTACTGATATCCAGCTTGATCGCATTTTTATTGGTTCATGTACCAACTCACGTATCGAAGATTTGCGCGATGCAGCAGCAGTGATTAAAGGGCGTAAAGTGGCTGATAATATCAAAGAAGCCATTGTCGTGGCTGGTTCTGGGCAAGTGAAACTACAGGCTGAAGCAGAAGGCTTAGATACTTTGTTTACGGAGGCGGGTTTTGAGTGGCGTGAGCCGGGCTGCTCTATGTGTTTGGCGATGAACGCCGATAAGCTTGAGCCACAAGAGCATTGTGCCTCAACATCCAATCGCAACTTTGAGGGTCGTCAGGGTAATGGCGGTCGTACGCATTTGGTCAGCCCAGCGATGGCAGCAGCTGCCGCGTTAGCCGGTCACTTTGTTGATGTGCGCACGTTTTAAAACCGATGATTGATAGTGCGGACACATTATTGATTAGAACGTGCCCATTACTATTGCCTTGTGTTTTATTTATCGATCATAAATTTATTGGATAGGAAATCTTATGCAAGCTTATAACACCCAAACCGGTATTGTTTGTCCGCTCGATCGCGCAAACGTTGATACCGACCAAATTATCGCCAAACAGTTTTTGAAGTCTATTAAACGTACTGGCTTCGGAGTGAATTTATTCGATGATTGGCGTTATCTTGACGAAGGTTATCCGGGGCAAGATAATAGCACCCGCGTTATTAACCCAGAATTTGTCTTGAATCAGCCACGTTATCAAGGCGCCACTATATTGCTGGCACGCAGAAACTTTGGCTGTGGCTCTAGTCGTGAGCACGCACCTTGGGCGCTCTCAGAATATGGCTTTCGTACTATCATTGCACCAAGCTTTGCCGATATTTTTTATAACAACTGCTTCAAGAATGGCATGCTCCCAATCGTATTGGATGAAGCCATCGTTGATACCTTGATGAAAGCGACGCTTGCTAATGAAGGCTATGAGTTGACCGCAGACCTTGAGCGTCAAGTGGTTATCACCCCAACAGGTGAAGAATACACTTTTGAGGTTGATGAGTTTCGGAAGCATTGTTTACTCAATGGGCTTGATGATATCGGGCTGACTTTGCAGCAAAGCGATGCAATTAAAGAATATGAGCAAAAGATGATGCAAAAAACGCCTTGGATATTTAATGACGTTAGAGCATAGCTATTAGAGGGCAGCCATTAGAGGAAAGCCATTAGTATTTAAAGGACTGATAAATATTTTTTACTGGAAAATATTAATCAACGTAAAAAAGTGCTCAACGCTAATACAGCGTTGAGTTATGGTAATTAAGTGGCTAAAATGAATGATAATCTATTTTTACCTTATCGTAATTTTTACCTCATACATAGTAGCCACCATTATGAATAAAACACGTTTTGCTGTATGGACAAGTACGGTTATTGCCGCAAGTTTATTATTATCTGGCTGTCAGGTATTGACGGGTTATCAGCAGATAGACTCAGCAGTAAATGCCAAAGCGTGGGCAGGAAAAATCACCCCTATCGCTGGTGAAGTAAATATTGCCTGTGTCGGTACTTATCATTGCGAAATTGCCCGCATAGACCAGACACCAATTATAGGCAGTGATACTCACAAACCTATCAATCCTGCCATGCTGGTTGCGATGCAAGACGTGAATGCGAACGGCAGTAGCGGTAATAAGCATGCGCAAGCACCAATGGCTATGGATATGACGCCGCTCACTCATAAGAAAGCGATTAAGATTGTACCTTTATCGGCATCTGCTATGCCTGGGCTAACCAATTACTATGCCCGAGTAAAGCCTGCCAAACGTGAAGTACAAGTCAATTTCTATCCAGAAAACAACTTGGGCTATGTCGAGCGGTTTGCGATGATTCACGATTTTGTGGAAGCAGGAACCTATCAGCTGCGTGCTTATCAAAAAAAGTCTAGCAATAACTCAGGCAGTTTACTTGATAGTGCTTCACCAGAGCCGTTATGTGTTGAGCTATATCAAGGCAATAGCGTCCAGCGCCGCTTTTGTAAAGAGGTCGGAACTGAGCATCAGGGAGAGTTTGTAGAAACTCGCGTTGTTAAAGCTGAACCTGCTCAGTCGCAATTGAAGCCAGCAGTAAAAAATAAAATGAAAACGAAAGCTTGATAGCTATAGTTCTTAAATATAAATGTTAATAACTTAAAACTCATTTAAATAGATGGACCCTGACTTCTTGTGTAAGGTATTGCACAAGAAGTCGTTTTTTGACAGGCTGTCATACATTTATTAGCAGTACCATAAATAGCAGCCTCATAAATAGTAGTAGCATAAATAATAATTCACTTACCCATTTACCCACAAGGATTAGTATGGCAACGATTTTAACATTAGCAGGCGATGGTATCGGCCCTGAAATCATGACTCAAGCTATTGATGTGCTTGAAGCTATCAATAATAAGTTTGCGTTAGGCTTTACCCTTGAGTCTGGATTAATCGGTGGTGTGGCAGTTGATGCAACGGGTGAACCACTGCCAGAAGAAACGCTACAACGTGCGCGCGTAGCGGATGCCGTGTTATTGGGTGCCGTTGGTGGTCCTAAGTGGGATGCTATCGAGCGTAGTAAACGTCCTGAGCGCGGTCTGCTTAAAATCCGTAGTGAGCTTGGTTTGTTTGCCAATCTGCGTGTGGCAAAACTTTACCCGCAGCTTGCCAATGCCTCAAGCATCAAGCCTGAGATTATCTCAGGTCTAGACTTGCTGATTGTACGTGAGTTGACAGGTGGTATCTATTTTGGTGAGCCGCGCGGTATTCGCACGTTAGAGAATGGTGAGCAGCAAGGCTATAACACCATGGTTTATAGCACCAGTGAAATTCAGCGTATCGGTAAAGTCGCTTTTGAGTTGGCAAAGACCCGCGCACAAGCAGCGGGTACGCCAGCCAAAGTTTGCTCAATAGATAAAGCCAATGTCTTAGAAGTCACTGAACTGTGGAAGCAGACGATGATTGAGCTGCAGCAAGCGGATTATAGCGATGTGGCGTTATCGCATATGTATGCTGACAATGCTTGTATGCAGCTGATTAAAGACCCTAAGCAGTTTGATGTGATGGTCACCGGTAATATGTTCGGTGATATCTTATCTGATGAAGCAGCGATGCTGACCGGTTCTATAGGTATGTTGCCATCAGCAAGCCTTGATGAAGCGGGTAAAGGCATGTATGAGCCCTGTCATGGCTCAGCCCCTGATATTGCAGGACAAGACAAAGCTAACCCATTAGCGACTATTTTGTCTGTGGCGATGATGCTGCGTTATACCTTTAAACAAGAAGCAGCAGCGCAAGCGATTGAGCAGGCCGTCAGTGATGTGCTTGATGATGGCTTGCGTACCATTGATATCCTAGATCGTAGCGAAACAGGACTCAAACAAGTAGGTTGTCAGGAAATGGGACAGGCGGTATTGGCTAAATTGGTTTAGTTAATACAGTTTTAATGTGAAGCCAATTTCCAAATCTCAATGGTTATAAGTTTTAATAGTCAGAAGCTCTGGTAATTGCACACCCATCACTTGCTCAGCAAATGATGGGTTTTTTATGGTTATCAAAAACATTTTCTCACCGTAACACACTCAACCAGATAGTCGCAAAAAAGAGCTTTTTTTAACATAGATACTGCAGAAGGAGGGGTTTATTAACACAAACCTGTTATATGGTCACAGATCAATATGTCACCATTGTTAGCTTAGTAAGTCATGAAAATAAGGGGTATTTATTAGTATTGGCTTTTCTGTAAAAGAACAACCAATAAAAAACTTATTAAGATATTAAAAACCCACTCAAAATAAAAAGTCTTAATAGTGAATTCCTATAAGCAAATTTCTAATAATGAATGATATTAATAACAATTTTAGGAGTTTTATATGTACCAATTAACGAAAATTAGTAGTGCACTGGCAGCGCTTGGTTTATCGACAGTTTTATTAATGGGTCAAAGTATGGCCGCAACTAATGATAATAGTGCAATTGCTACAAACAAAGCTGCTACAAGTAAAATAACTACCGATAATGTTAATGATAAAACTGCGTCTAGCAATGCCAAAGACATCAGCCCAGTGACTAATGGGGTAAGTCAACAAGTTGCGGGCAATAGTAAAGCTGCCGTATCGTTAAATAAATTGTTACCAACCATTAAATATACGACAGAAAACCTACCAGCAGTGGCGCAAAAGATAAATACGGCCACTTGGAGAGAAGGTATCAATATCGATCGTAATATCGGCACCAAATTACAAGCGTTATTGAACTGGCAACAACATGGGGTCGGTGCTGTAGACGGCTACTGGGGTAAAAACACGCTCAAAGCCATGCAAGCCTTTCAAAAAGCACATGGGTTGACGGTGACTGATGGTTTGAATACTGAGACTTGGCAGGCATTAACCAAAAATGAAAAACTGATGATGCAGCCGGTATTGGTGAGTTATCAGCTTAGCGAAGCGGATGTCAATATCAAAACGACGACCATTCCCGCAGGTGCAGAAGACAAGGCTAAGCTCGATGGTATGTATTATGAAAGTGTGATGGAAGGCTTGGCAGAAAAATTCCATATCAGTGAAAAGTATCTTAAAGCGCTCAATCCCACCGCTAAATTTACCGCTGGTGAAACCATCACCGTTTATAACCCAGGCAATCCTAATACAAAGCCCGTTAGCCGAGTCGTCGCTGATAAGGCCACCGAAACACTATACGCTTATGATGATAAAGATAATCTAATTGCCAGCTATCCGACTACAGTAGGCAGCACAGCAACACCATCACCAACAGGAACACATACGGTAGAAGTAAAGGTACATGAGCCCAATTATACTTATACGGCCGAGGATGGTAGTAAGGCTATCATTCCGCCCGGTCCTAACAATCCAGTCGGGCTGGTATGGATAGGGTTGAGTAAACCTTCTTATGGTATTCATGGTTCGCCAGATCCTGAGCGTATCAGTCGTCAAGCTTCAGCAGGCTGCATACGCCTGACCAACTGGGATGCACTTGCTTTACTAGGTGTGATTCAAGATGGTGCAACTGTTGAGTTTAAGTAATGCCTCATTATTTAAAAGTCGTTATTTAAAAATGATTCACGCATAAAACTTAAACGTAAAAATACCGCTAAAAGTAGCGGTATTTTTATGGTAAAAGCAAAAACTGATATTAAAATACTAAAATATAATAGGCAATAATGAGTAGGTTAGCAATATCATTATTATTATCAGTTAAACCACTCAAGCATTAATATAAATGCTTTTTATAACCATCTTAGCTAATAAAGATTTAAGTTTTACCACGGTAAGTAATGCGACCTTTTGTTAAGTCGTAAGGCGTCATTTCGACCTTAACTTTATCACCAGTTAGGATACGAATGTAATGCTTACGCATCTTACCAGAGATGTGCGCAATGATTTCGTGTCCGTTTTCTAAACGAACTTTAAACAATGTATTTGGAAGGGTGTCAATGACTTCGCCTTCAAATTCAATAATATCGTCTTTTGCCATAATTTATATCAATCAATTAAAAATAATCCCATATTATACGTAAGTTAACGGATTAAAGCAATACGGAACCTGATTTTTGCTTGACAGCCTGTAAGTGATATGTATGCCAGCCCATATTAGTCTAATCGGGCAGGTTGAGCCAAATAGGAGTTAAAGGCGCATCTGGCAATAATTGTTGAAAGCGTTCGGGGTAATAGGCATTGATAAAGTACAAGCCATCACCAGAAGCGGTCGGCGGCGCTATGGTACGATCTTTTTTAGCTAAAATATTCAAAAAGTCGGTTGGCTGCAACTCGTGTCGACCAATGGCATATAAGGTGCCCATGAGATTACGCACCATGTGGTGTAAAAACCCGTCTGCTTGAATATCAAAAACAATAAATTGACCATGAGCAAAGAGTCTTGCATGACTGACAGTACGTACGGGCTGATTAGATTGACAGGCAGCAGCACGGTAACTACTAAAATCATGAGTACCTACTATATCGGCAGCCGCCAGTTGCATTGCTGCTAAATCAAGCGGCTCATAAATGTGAGTCACTTGGTGATTTAAGATAGCAGGACGCTGTGCTTGATTGAGCGTGATATAGCGATAACGACGGGCGATGGCACCAAAACGGGCATGAAAATCGTCAGGCATCGGCTGTATCCAGCGTAGAGCAATGTCATCAGGCAATAAGCTGTTGACGCCGCGAAGCCAATTGTTAGTGGGACGATAGGCGTGCGTCGTAAAATGGGCAATCATATTACTGGCATGCACGCTTGCATCGGTACGACCAGCCGCGACGACCTCTACTGTCTCATTAGCGACTTTACCAATAGCCGTTTCTAGGGCTTCTTGTACACCCAGCACTTCTCGTTGTCGTTGCCAGCCATGGTAATGAGTACCTAAAAACTCAATCGCAATGGCTAACGTGTATGTTGGGGGAGTTTGAGCTTCGATATTGTTAATCTCGGACATGATGGATTTGGCGCTTATAAAGTAAAGAGTGTTTGATAAATAGCTAGCGTTGCTTAATAGTAGTGCCAGCTTGATTGACATTATTAAGCCAACGCTGACGGCGTCTCGTCGGACTGTCATAACGCAGTAATAGCCATAAGAGTCGCGCATAGATAGCGGGAATCGTTAAACGTCCACCACTAATCACATGATAATCGTATTGCCAACTACCAGCAGCATAACTGTCACTAACACCGCCAAATGGAGACTGACTCGCGCATACCACCATATGGCCGTTTTTGTAAGCGAGTTCTAGCGCTTCTGCTAGTGCTGGTGAATAAGGGACGTTACCTGCGCCAAACCCTAATAAGATAATGCCACAAGGCGGCTGTGATAATAATGCCTGTAGCTGATTGCTCATCACCTCGGTGTCGTTCGGCAAGCAGTATAAAGCATGAATGCGTGCTTGCTCAGCCCGAGATTGAATATTACCAACCAATTCCTGCTGATCATCTAGCCAATGCTGGCGGCGCGTATCTGGTAAGTTTTTGATATAACTGTTGGCAGGATATGCCGCTCGAGAGTGACCCGTAAATGCCATCAGGTCATGGCTATGAATCTTTTGTACCGTTTGCGCAGGCCAAGACTCGCCGCCAAAGCTAATCTTTACGCCTGCTTCACCAGCCGCTGCCAGTTTTAATGAATTAGTGAGGTTGTCCCAGGCGTCGCTATCCGCATCAACGGTGTAGGACTGAAATACTTCACTGTCTAATAATGGGCGCATACTACCAGTGACGACCACACAAATATCACTACCAGCAAAAGCTTCTGCTAAGAACGCACCCAAATAACTCAAGGTATCAGTACCAGTAATGAGTACAAACCGCCTGTCACCTTCTGCATAAGCTGCCAGTAAAAGCTGATAAAAATGTGCGAAATCGTTAGGGGTAAGTTGACTGCTGTCTTTAATTAAGGCGTTATCTAGCCATGAAACCTGAGGCAGGTTCTTAACGTCATCTTGCTCAGCCAGTAGTTGTTGTAGGGTCGGTAAAAATATTTCTGCCGATAGTGGTGTTAAGGGGCGCCCGTAGCTACCAAAAGTACCACCAGCATAAATGAGTTTAATAGGTTCGGAGAGTGTCTTTGTCATAGCAGAGGAAGGCATAGTAGTAGCACAGTAAAGTAATTTGAAAGAAGGAGGTGGGTCTAATAATAGTAATTGATAATGATAGATAGTATAAAGGCTAAATGCAAAAAAAATCAGCAAGTATTCTGATGATAATAGAATACTTGCTGATAAGAGACGGCGCTACTTTTTAGGCAGTGCGATCTAGTAGGACTTGCGCTTGATTTTGTTGCTCGCTAGTACCTTGGCTGATCACTTCATTAAGCAAACGTTTAGCGCTATCATATTCACCTAACTGTACATACTGACCCGCTAAGTCTAAAGTCACTTGATTGCTGTCTAAGGTTTTGACAAAGTCAAAGTCTGCGGCAAAGCGCGATGAAAAGTCTTCTGCAGTTTCAATCTCAGTCTCAGCAGCAATGTCGCTTTCAACTCCGCTTTCAAGATCAACTGGCGTAATCGCTATTGGCGCGCTTGATAAAGCATCAAAGTCAAAATCGTCATCAATTAAGGTATTGTCATCGAATGTGACAGTCGTTGGCGCAATATTAGAATCTACTGTTTCATGATGGGTTTCGTTCGCTTCATTTTCTGCAGTATTAGGCTCTTCGAAACTAAAGGCTTCAACATCGTCTTCGAATGCGTTGTCCTCAAAAGTAAAGTCATCAAAATTGTCTTCAATAAGGACAGGGGCTTCACTTGATGGCTTTGTCTCTGCTTCAGCCAATGTATCGGCAGCATTACTGTCATCAATAGTGTCGAGAGATAAAACCATGTCTTGTGGCTCTAATGAAGTCGCTTCTGTAGCGACTTCATTATTGACAGTAACGTTCTCATCGATAGCTTCATTTTCTAAATCTGCTAAATCTAAGACGAAGTCTTCATTATTAGCTAATGTAATGTCGTTAGAGGCATCATTAGATAAAGTTGTGGTAGACGCTTCCGTAGAGGTATCGAGCGGCTCTGCTAAGTCGAAATCAAAATCTAAATCTAAATCTAAGTCTAAGTCTAAGTCACTGTTGCTGCTACTATTATCATTTCCACTTGTAACAGTTAAAGCAGATAAATTTTCATCATCAGCAATATCTAGCTCAGTGACAGGTGTTATGCTAGTAGAGGTTGGCTCGTTATTGAATGCTTCTAAGTCACTTAGACTAAGGTCAAAATCTTGCTCAATATTATCGAAATCATTAGAAGTCGCCAATATATTATCGGAGCTATCTGTTAAGTCGCTTTTATACGCAGTAGGCTGACCAACATTGTCATCAACGTCTGAGCGGTGAGTTGCAACTTTTTTTGTTGAGATATCAAAATCGATACTTTCAAAACCAGTGTCTTGGCCATTATCAGCTGGCTGGGCGTATTTGGCTGCTTGATTTTGTTCTTCAGTCAGCAAGGCCTTTAATTCATCAGCCTGAGCAATACTTTTGGTATCAGCATGAGCTTTAATAGAGTCATAGACTTTATTAAAGTTATCGGATTGATCTATCGTGGCATATACCGCAAGTAACTTAAGAGATAGTTGGCTATCATTAGGTATTTCAGTGAGACCGCGGTTGAGTGTTTCAATCGCTTTGTCATAGCGCTGTTGATCCATGAAACGTTGCGCAATCTCAATATGATTAAATTTTTTGTCAGTATTGGTATTGGCTTGAGTAGATGCTTCTCCAAGCGCACTTTTTCCTGCTTTTATAAGTGGCTGTTCTGATGGCTTTTGCGCTTTGTTTTTACGTATTACCAACACCGCTATTAGTACAATAAATACCAATCCGGCGATAATATATAGCATGTTGTCCATAGTTACTCCTGCGCCCATGATCAGTATTGCAGCATAGTATGTTGATCAGTTAGGCAATTATTGATTGCGTAGTTTTTTGAGACGAGCTTGTAGCTCCGCCAGTTTTTGGTTTTGTAATTGCAGTTTTTTGGTATAACTACCAAGCGTGCTGTTGGTCTTTGATAAACGCTGAGCTTGGGCGGCTGTACTTTGTCTAGATGACTTCAGAATATCTAACACCTCTGTACTAAGTCCGCTGCCCGTTGCCATACCTGACTTAGTCTTAGTACCGTCTGCGCTACCATCATGACCAGGAGCAAGAACAGAAAACTGAGCGGTTGGCAGTGTCTGCGTTTTCTTTATAACGGGCTTCTCGGTGCGCTTTGCTGCTTGAGCACTCTCAGTTTTTGTTTTGGGTGCCGCTTTCGGTGTATTGGTTTTTTTGACAAGGGGTGTATTTGCTTTTCTATAATGGTTTCTTTGCTCACTGATAGCTGCCTGTAGCTTTTTTTGTGACGGCACGACATCGTATTTGGGTAAGCTTAACTGAGCGTCGGCTTTGAGCTGATCCGCATTTTTATTGATAAACGCATTGGGGTTTTGTGTTTGAATCTCGTTCATAACGATTTGCACATCAAGGTTGTTTTTCTCTGCGATTTGCTGGGCAATGATCCATAAATTATCGTTACGCTGTACCGTATAATTGAAGTCAGGGCTACTGTCGTTATTGCCAGACGCGCTAAATACTTTATCATTAGAACTTATCGTAGATAGATTGTTAGATGATAAGGTTTGCTGGGAGGCAATTTGATTTGGTTGGGTATTGCTGTAGGGAGCGGCGCCATCTGAGTTGTTCTTAGCAGTCGACAAAGGATTGGCTGGTGTAGGTGCTTTAGGCGTGACAGCCATCATATTCGTATTGTTTACATTGCCTGTATTGTTTGCAACATTAGGCTGTATCTGACGAGTAATATTAATATTTAATATATCAAATTGAGTCGTTGTAAGCCCAGTAGCAGATGCACGGCCATCCAGATTACCTGTTGAACGATTATTAGCGTCGTTGACACCTGCTATCATATGATTATTCAGATTAGCATCGTTATTCAAGCGATCATCGTCTAAGCGACTATTATCCAAGCGATTAGGAGAATAGACCGTCGTATTGCTTTGTGTGGCAGGGGTGATAACGGCTGTGGGTGCCAATAGTAATGGTGGAGGCGTGCCTTTTTTAACAATTAATGGTTGCGCATTAGTCGTAGAGACCATAGGTAAATTAGGTTTTTTTGCTTCTGCGACAATATTTTCAGTAGGCGTAATCGGTAAGCTGTCATTCAGAGGCATCAGTAATGTCTTAGGAATGACATTACGCTGAGTACCATCATTAATAGCTAAAACCACATCTGCAAAAGGCTTAGAGACAGGTTTTGTAGTCGTAATAAGTACGTGCCCACTGGTGGCTGAAGTCGGTTGAAAGCGAACAGTCATTGAATCTGTCGGAGTCAATCCCATTTGCTGATAAATAGTAGAGTTCGCCAAACTTGCTGAAAAATCAGCGGTCTTAATATCAGTAACCATAATACTGGCGGCTAAAGGTTCGTGCTGAGCCGAAGTAATAACCGTCTTGCCAATGGTGGCTGCTTGGGCATTAGACATAAGAGCTGCATAGCCGACTGAATAAAGCAGCGCCATTGATACTGAGCGATGTACCGTAGTCAGGCGATGAGATAAGTGACAAGACATGTGCAGCCCTTTAGAATGAGAGTTATCTGTGGTGTTATAACAAAATACTGTTTAGTTTACCAGTTTATTTCACCGATGTTGTGAACAATACATTAATTGTTTGCTTAATGTTTACGCTTGCAAATTTGATTTTCTATCAAGCAGCATCGCATCGCCATAACTAAAAAAGCGATACTGCGTATTGATGGCGTGTTGATATGCTTGCTCGATGGCTGCTTTACCGGCAAACGCAGAGACTAACATCAGCAAAGTAGACTTGGGTAAATGGAAGTTGGTCAGTAGTTTATTTATCACGCCAAACTTAAACCCTGGGTAAATAAAGATATCGGTATCACCCGCCCAGCTAGAAAGCGCTTGGCCATTGACCGCTGTTTTTTGATAGGCAGTCTCAAGCACTCGTGTAACCGTCGTTCCAATCGCAATCACTTGATTACCATTGGCGTGTGTTTGGTTGATAAGGTCAGCAGTGGCTTGGGGCAGGTGAGCATATTCGCTATGCATGGTGTGATTGAGTAAGTTGTCTGTTTTTACGGGCGCAAAAGTACCTGCGCCGACATGTAGGGTAACAAAAGCAGTATTAATACCTTTTGCGGCAAGTCGATCTAACACGAGCTCATCGAAATGTAAGCTTGCAGTCGGCGCTGCGACGCTGGCAAGCTTGGCTGGATCATGAAAAACCGTCTGATAACGAGTGTTATCAGTCGCATCAGCGTGGCGCTCAAAGTACGGCGGAATAGGCAGCTCACCATGACGCTCTAAGTCAGGCAAGATAGGCGCTTCAAAAGCTAAGATAAATAAGTTATCTTGGCGACCAATCATCACAGCGTGCATATGACCCTCGGCAATCTCTAATCGTTGCCCAAGTTTGGGTGCTTTACTGGCTTTAACATGACAAAGGGCAATGTGTTCCTGGCTGACGATTGCACCGTCTGTCGTTTGCAAATGTAAGGTCGCGCCATCTAAGTTTGAGAGTTCAACTAAACGTTCAATAAGCACTTCTATCTTGCCGCCGGTGTCTTTTTGCCCGAACAGGCGCGCTTTCATGACTTTAGTATCATTAAAGACGATTAAATCACCCGCATTTAACAGATCAGGCAACTCAGAAAACTGTTTGTCTATAATCTGACTACCATCACTGTTTTGAATGTTACTGGCTACATATAGTAACTTTGATGCCGAACGCTGCGCCAATGGATAACGGGCAATTAAGCCGTCTGGCAGCTCGTAATCGTAATCATCAACACTGAGATACTCTAACACTTCATCGTTTTTATCAGTGCTGTTATCAAGGTTTTTATCAGTGCTGTGATTAGTTGTATTATTGAGATTAACATCTAGGTTTATAGGTTGAGAGTCAGTCATAGTCGGTCTTTCAATAGAGAGGGATTTTGATGTAAGTGTAGCAGAAATGCGAATATGAAAGAACGGTTTCCTAAGCGCTGACTGTTCATAAGTGAAGAGGAATCATTAAAATAGCCTAAGCAAAAAAAGTAGGATATATTAGCATTATGACTTTATTTCCAAATATTTGAAGGCTTTATTCAAATAAATTCAGCTGTGGCAGTATTTGAGTGGCAGGCGTTAATGAAGAAAAAGTCACACCGACAAGCCTGATAGGTAATAAGCGTGGAATATCTAAAAACAGCTTATCGAGCCAGTAGTGGGCAGATTCGGCGCTATCGAAAGCTGTGGATAAGGTATGTGAGCGCGTGACTTGCGTAAAATCGGCGTATTTGATTTTAAGCGTAATGGTATAGGCGACTAGTTGCTTTCTATGCAACTGATTGAAGGCATCAGCGTTTTGCTCATAGATTTGTATGCGTAGCTCCTCATCGCGACTCAAGTTGTCTCTAAAAGTGGTCTCAGAGCCAACCGATTTGTGCGTTCGCTGCGATTTAACAGGGCGTTCGTCACGACCATGAGCAATGTCGTGATAAAACTGCCCACGCTTACCAAATTCATTGACCAGTAACGCAGCTGGCGTGCGACGAAGGTCAGCACCGTTACTGATACCCATCGCATGCAAGCGTTTTGCCGTTGCTTTTCCAATCCCATGAAAACGTTCAATAGGCAGCGTGCTAATAAAAGCATCGGCATCCGCTGGCGTGATAACCGCCGTGCCATTAGGCTTATTAAGGTCAGAGGCAATCTTGGCCAGCATTTTGTTAAATGACACTCCTGCAGAGGCATTGAGTCCTGTCTGCTCTAAAATTTGCGCTCGTAGCCAATTTGCCATTAGCGTGGCTGAGCCTTGATGCACACTGAGTCCTGTTACATCAAGATAGGCCTCATCTAAAGATAAGGGCTCAACATGCGGCGTCAAACTGTGCATAATGCGGCGAATGTCGTGACTGACCGCTCGGTAAACATCAAAGCGCGGTCTGACAAATATGACATCGGGACAACGTTTGCGTGCTTCATAACACGACATAGCGGAGCGTACACCAAATTTACGTACTTCATAACTGGCCGCCGCAACCACCCCGCGACCATTTGGATCGCCACCAACAACTAAAGGCTTGCCCCGTAACTCAGGAAAGTCGCGCTGTTCCACACTGGCATAAAAAGCATCCATGTCGATGTGAATAATCTTACGAGGGCTGGTTTGGATAAGAGCGGTCATAGCCCCTATTTTACCTGATTTTATCTCTTAATTTTAGAGTCTGTCGTTTTAGTATCTGTGGGTATTTTTAAAATAGTTAATAATGGTATTGGTAAGTTTATTAAAATAAGGTATGGAGTTTCAATTAAGATATTAAGTATTTTCGATAATATCTTTGGTAATATAAATAAAATGCTCTTACCGTTTATCTGATTATCCCTACCGTTTATCAGTAAGAAATGTTTTATATGTTACAGTTTTGCTGCTATTGTTTTACAATATAGTATCCAAAGAGGGTAGTAGCTGTTGCATAAATAATGCCTGATAAGTTTATTTAGCGGCAGAAATGGATGTGTTATAGCTCATGTCATGCTCATAGATAGAGCAATGATGGAAGGTATTAGCAGAAAACCATTGGTTTGTTACTGATAGTACAAGGTAGTTAAGGAGCTGGATATGAGCGATGAGTTAACAGGGAGTGATTTAACACGCGCGCTACTTGAACGTAGTGATAAACCCATATGGTGCGCAGTTGATGATGAAAGCGATGAGCAAGCGATGATGGATAATAACGGTAACGATTTTACCGCTTATATCGTATCATTTAAAAACGGCTACTTTTATTGTAGTTGCAGTACACCTTGGGCATTTGCAGTACCCATTAAGATAAGTGCTGTCACGCAGTCTGAGATGAAAGTTTAAGTAGCATAGTAAATAGGAAATCACCTAGATAAAATAGCCTCCTAATGTAGAGGCTGTTTTTTTGTTAAAATTAAGTACTTGGTGCATCAGGTTGCACCATGGGTTCGGCATCAGAAAAAGCTTTAAGTGTGCGACAGTGTGCGTCAATCTGGGCGATATTGGGATAAATACTTAAATCTACTTTAAAGCGCCTCGCCGATGAGACTTGCGGAATCAAATAGCAATCTGCAAAAGTAGGGCTGTCACCGTAGCAAAATTTTCCACGAGTTTGATCTTCTGCTAAGCGCTTTTCTAACGCAGAAAACCCCTCACTTATCCAGTGATTGCACCATTTTATGACTTCATTCTCATCTACTGAGAGATCATTGCGTAGATATTGTAAGACGCGGCGATTATTAAGGGGATGGATATCACAGCCAATCATAGCGCTCAGCGCGCGAACTTGCATGCGCCCAGCGGCGTCTTTAGGCAATAGCGGCATCTCAGGATAAACCTCTTCTAACCATTCTAAAATAGCAGGGCTTTGGTATAACAGTAAATCGTCGACCTGATCGGCCTGTAAGACGGGCACTAATCCTTGTGGATTAATGGCTTTGAACGCTGACTCAAGCTGTTGGTCTTCTGCCAAGTTAACAGCGATATACTCATACGCCAAACCTTTAAGGTTTAACGCGATACGAGTGCGATGTGATGTTCCGCTGCGAAAGTAACTATATAGCTTCATCATTATGAATTCCCTTTATAATGGTAGGTTGTTGGTGCCATAAATGGGTATAATTATTGATAGCACGCTTATGTTATATAATCAAAGATAAGTATTGTTATGAAATTTCCGTGAGTAAACCATTAATAGATCAAACCATTGATTGAGCAAAACATGCCAGTATCTGAAAGCCTGACAGACCATTCTACGACAACCACTAAAAACCAAGGTGGCGTACAGTCACTTGAAATTGGGTTATCAGTATTAGACGTCCTTATCGATCACAATGAACCTATGATGCTAAAAGATATTGCTCAAGCGATACAAATGCATCCAGCCAAATGTCATCGCTATTTGGTCAGTCTTATCCGAAAAAGTTATGCGCGCCAGCTCAGCGATGGGCGTTATGGATTAGGTGACAGAGTCAATGCGCTTGGGCATACTGGATTTAATCAAAACAATATTTTGGAGCGGCTAACCCATATTGCCAATGAGATTAAAGATACGCTAAATTGCGGCGTGCAGATTGCCAAATGGTTTAGTGAAGGTCCGATTATCATTCAGTCTGTTGAGCCAGATAGTCCAATCAGTATTATTACTAGAATTGGCTCACGTATGCCGTTGACGACGTCGGCGACAGGGCAGCTATTCGCTAGCTATCAGTCAGATGCGGTTATTCAGCCATTGGTGATAGCTGAATGGCAGACAGGCGATCAAGCCGACATCGCAGAAAAATGGCAGAATTTCAGCCAATTACAAGCTAAGATTCGTACCCAAGGCTACGCAACGGTCACCGGTGATATGCTCATGGGCATCAATGCCATCACCATTCCTGTTATCGTACCTCAGCTTAGCACCGTTACTCAGTCCTCTAATAATAATTTATCAGCTAATGACCAGTCATCTGCTGACAATTTGCCATTAGAATATGCCATCACTATTATTGGCACCACAGAGCAGTTACCAATGAGTGAGCAACATAATGTGGTTGAGAAAATATTGGCCATCGCGCAGCGTTATCAGATTGTGTAATTAAGCCGCATAGCTAAGACAATCTCAGCAATTTGTTGATGAAGTTGTGGTGCGCCGATGCGGTTCAATCCTTATAATATCGTTCGAGCTATTACTCACCAGCAGGCGCGACTTCTCGTGCTTCAGCCAGTTCCTCTGCATGTAAAAACTGAGTGTGAGCGGGTGCCCTTTTAGTACGTGACCACTCTTCTAACATCTCATACTTTATTTCTTCAGTAATCATCGAGACTTTTTCTTCTGAGGTAATATCATCGTAGGTGAGTTCCATACGATGGCCGTTAGGATCAAAGAAATAGATAGAGTGGAAGATACCGTGATTGGTCACACCGACCACATCGATACCGTTTTCTTCTAAATGCTTTTTAGCAGCCATCAAAGCATCACGGTCTTTGACCTTCATCGCTAGATGTTGGACCCAGTTAGGGGTATTAGGGTCAAAACCCATTTCAGGCTGATTAGGTACTTCAAAAAATGCTAAGACATTGCCATTACCTGCATCTAAAAATACATGCATATAAGGGTCAAAAGCTTTAGTCGAAGGCACATGGTCTTCAGCGAATGCTAAGATGAAATCCATATTGAGATATTTTTTATACCATTCAACGGTTTCTTTAGCATCTTTGCAGCGATAAGCCACATGATGGATTTTTTCGATTTTAAAACTCATATCAATGTCCTTTTGATAAAGCATGCGATTTAATAGACTGTCAGAGCATCATTAACAGGTAATAAAGATCTGACAGTGTGTTCCGTTTGTTTGTACGCCTAGTTTATATTCGACTGCTATTTGTCAAAATAAAATGTCAGCGCAGGCAGTACTTTGCCACGCACTTCACCAAAGCCGACACGGATTCCGTCTTTTTCACTGTAGCCTTTCATAATCACGGTATCGCCATCTTCGATAAAACTGCGTGTCTCGCCGCCTTTTAAAGTGACAGGTTTGGTGGCATTCCACGCAATCTCTAACATCGAGCCATAAGAGTCTGGCGTCGGTCCTGAAATCGTCCCTGAGCCCATCATATCACCTACTTCTACTTTACAACCCGTGATGGTATGGTGGGTTAGCTGCTGCGCCATTGACCAATACATATATTTAAAGTTGGTCTCACAAATTACAGTGGCTTCGTCAGCATTTTCAGGAAGTATCTCTACTGATAGAGTGATATCGTAGCTATTGTTGCTGTCTTTTTCGGCTAGATAAGCCAGTGGTTTTGGCTCTTGAGTCGGGCATGGGGTTTTAAAAGGTGCTAATGCATCCATGGTTACAATCCAAGGCGACACTTCAGAAGCAAAGGTTTTGGCGTTAAATGGACCTAAAGGCACATACTCCCATTTTTGAATATCGCGGGCTGACCAATCGTTGAGCAAAACCATGCCAAAGATATGCTCAGCTGCTTCATTGACTGCAATCGGTTGACCAATATTATTGCCTTTACCAACGACAAAGGCGGTTTCAAGCTCAAAGTCCAAACGCTTACAAGGCGAGAAAATAGGGCGGTCATCGGCATTCGGTTTCAACTGACCAGATGGGCGTATCACATCCGTGCCACTAACGATAACGGTGCTGGCGCGTCCGTTATAGCCAACTGGCATTTCAGTCCAGTTAGGGAGTAGGGCGTTATTTGGGTCACGGAACATAGTGCCGACGTTGGTCGCATGTTCTTTAGAAGAGTAAAAGTCAGTAAAACCGGGTACTTGAACGGGCAGATGCATGGTGACGTCTGCTTGCTTAAACAGAGCTTTTCGCTGCAAGTCTGCATTGTCGCGCAAGGTGTCATTATCATCAGACAATAGCGTTTGAATAGTTATGCGAGCCTTAGTCCAGTTTTCGCGACCAGAATCAATAAAGGCGTTTAGGGTTGGCTGATCAAAATAGGGGCCGCCAGTCAAACTTAATAAACCTTCTGCTTCAAGTACCGACAAATCCAGCACTCGCTCACCGATAGCGACGCCAGCGCGACGCTTACCGTCGACAGTATCACTAAAGATGCCGTAAGGCAGGTTATGAATTGAGAAGTCAGAATCATCGGCAATATCGATAAATGAAGTGAGGTTTTTGTCAATCGTTGACATGGGGAGCTCCTTGCTAAAGCGTCTATTGAATTACGTTATAATTAACTACTTACGTATAATGTAATTTATAGCTTGATACATTGCAAGGTTTTTTATGCAGTGTTTTTACAAGTATGAATCTTATATGGTCCTCTCTTACTAGGGAAAGCGTATCTATTGCAACTGTTTTCAATATTAAACAACATGAATGTAAGGCATAAAAAAAGCTGAGAAATAACCCAGCCTTTTTCTTAATTAGTTTTTTATTTAATCGCGTCAGATAATTAATCTTTTAAGACGTCGACCATCGCATTGGCAACATAATCGATATTACTGCTGTTTAGGCCAGCAACACACATACGTGAGTTCGATACCATGTAGATACCAAACTTGCTTTGTAGTTGCTCGACTTGTTCAGGCGTTAGACCTGTGAAACTAAACATGCCGTTTTGCTCAGTTAAGTAATCGAAGTTGCGACCAGGAATTTTTTCTTCCAATACCGACTTGAGCTTTGAGCGCATAGACTTGATGCGGTCACGCATCGCATATACTTCGCCAACCCATTGCTCATGTAGCGCTTCGTCGTTCATGACGATATCGACCACGCGACCACCGTGTGATGGTGGGCTTGAGTAGATACGACGTACCGTAGAGTTCAACTGACCAAAGACGCGCTCAGTCTCATCTACTGTTGGGCAAACAACTGATAGACCGCCGACACGCTCGCCATATAGCGATAAGTTTTTAGAGAATGAGTTGCTGACAAATACTGGTAGACCCATTTCGACCGCTTTACGTATAGCGTAAGCGTCGCTGTCCATATCTTCGCCAAAGCCTTGATAAGCGATGTCCATAAATGGAATCAGCTCACGCGCTTGAATGACATTTAGCACGGTATCCCACTGCTCACGAGTCAAGTCCATACCGGTTGGGTTATGGCAACAAGGGTGCAGTAAGACGACATCGTTTTTGTTCAAGGTTTCAAAAAAAGCAATCATTTCATCAAATTTGATGCTGCTGGTCGCTTTGTCGTAATACGGATATTTACCGACTTCGACGTCCGAGCCTTCAAAGATAGCAATGTGATTGCCCCATGTTGGATCGCTGACATAGCACTTAGACTGCGGGAACCATTCATGGATAAATTCTGCGCCCACTTTTAAGGCACCAGAACCACCGATAGTGGCAATGGTCGCCACCAAACCGTCTTGTAAGATTTGAGCGTCTTTACCAAACAGCAATTCCTGACAGCCTTTACGGTGTCCGGGCAAGCCGGCCATTGGTAAGTAAGGACGAGGAGAGATTGGGTCGGCAATACGCTCTTCAGCCGTTTTGACACACTCAAGGACGGGCAATTTGCCATCCTCATCATAATAAACGCCCACGCCTAAATTGACTTTATCTGGGTTGGTGTCGGCGGCAAACTTATCCATCAATCCTAAGATCGGGTCACCGGCATAATAATCGATACGTTCAAACATTTTTTTTCCTTACAAGGGAGATGAGTTAAGGCGTTAAAAAGCATAAACCAGTTTGGCGATTAACTCAACGTTAGATTCAGTGATACTGATTAATTAACGCATTTTTTTGTTTATTGGCAAGTTTTTTGCTGAAATTGAGCCTTTGCTAAACTTAAGTAATGATTTGGTTAAAGGAGGCGTTAATACGCTTAAACACTCTGTAAATCATCAAAGTGGCTGGCAAAGTAAGCCTGCAAAAATTGCTTAAAGGCAATGCTGGCCGGTGATAATGCGCGTGAGGAGCGTTGGTAAATAAAAAAGCGGCGCATTTTGACTGGTTGTGCCAATGGGCGCATTTGCAAGCCGTTGGCGCTGACCCAATCTATCACCTCCGGCATATAAGGCAAGCACAAGGTAATACCAAAACCTTGACGGGTCATCTCAAGGGCAGTGGACATGAAGTTGACTTTATAGCGCGCTTGCTGGATGTGGTTGGCGATATTCTCATCAAGCTCGGCAGTTACTTGCTCAATAAATGGACCTTGTAAGGTAATAAGCGGAATATCTACCAAGTCTTGCCAAATAATTTCAGATTTTTGCGCTAGCACGTGGCTATCAGGCATCACCACGCAAAACGGCAGCTGGTATAACAAATCGGCGCTGATGTCATCCTCTGATTCCATAAAGCCAAGTTCAGTACCGACGCCCAAATCCACCTCGATGTTCTGAATGTGTTCTAAGACATTTTCTGCCGAACAATCAAGCAAAGATACGCTGATATTGGGATGGACTTTAGCAAATTGGGCAATGACCGCTGGCATGGAAGAGGCGGCAAATTGCGAGACGGCAAGTCGAACCTGACCTTGCGCCAAACTTGTCAAACTACTGGCTTCATTTTCAAACAGCTGCATCTCATTTAAGATACGCCGCGCTTGCGGTAATAAATGATGCCCGACGACAGATAAAGACAGCTGGCGCGTGGTGCGATCAAACAACACGATACCGAGGCTAGATTCGAGCTCTTTAATCAAACCACTGACAGCAGATTGAGTTAAATGCATCTGCTCACTGGCACGGGTAAAACTGCCATTGTCGGCGACGCTGACGAAAGCGGTCAATTGGCGAATACTGATATTCATAAGTAAACCTGATAAATAAATCAAAAAAAACGATTAGTCTTATAAATCAAGCTAATCTAATATAACTCACTCGTCAATAGGAATACTTGATGAAACTTATTTTTTGCTAATTTTTAGCGATTTATACCACCAATCGAAATTAAGGATGATGACAATGTCAGAGTTAAAGGCAGATTTATTTGAAAACCCAATGGGATTGCAAGGGTTTGATTTTGTCGAGTTCGCCTCACCTCAACCACAAGCCGTCGCAGAATTATTTGAGCAGCTGGGTTTTACCCATGTGGCCAATCACCGCTCAAAAGACGTCGCTTTATACCGTCAAGGTGATATCAACCTTATCATCAACCGTGAGCCAAAAAGCCAAGCCAGTTACTTCGTTGAAGAGCATGGCGCTGGTGCTTGCAGCATGGGTTTTCGGGTCAAGGATTCTAAAAAAGCCTATGAGCTGGCGATTGAAAAAGGCGCGCAGCCAGTAGATGTGCCAACAGGGGTGATGGAGTTAAGACTGCCTGCTATCAAAGGTATCGGTGGCTCGCTTATCTATTTGATTGACCGTTTTAAAGACGGCGAATCTATCTATGACGTCGATTTTGAATTCTTACCAGATATTGACAGACGCCCTGCAGGTTATGGCTTTAAAGTTATCGACCATCTAACGCATAACGTTTATCGCGGTCGTATGGCGTATTGGGCAAACTTCTATGAGCGCATCTTTAACTTCCGTGAAATCCGTTATTTTGATATCAAAGGCGAGTATACCGGACTGACCAGTAAAGCGATGACCGCCCCTGATGGCAAAATCCGTATTCCGTTAAATGAAGAGTCTAAGCAAGGCGGCGGACAAATCGAAGAATATTTGATGCACTTTAATGGTGAAGGTATCCAGCATATTGCTTTAGCCAGTGATGACTTATTTGCCAGTATCGATAAGCTAAAAGCTGCCGGTATTCCGTTGATGACAGCGCCGAATGAGACCTATTATAAAATGCTGGATGAGCGCCTACCAGGTCATGGTGAGAATATCTCTGAGCTACAGATGCGCGGTATCTTGCTAGATGGTACCACTGAGGGCAATGTTCCGCGTCTGCTCCTGCAGATTTTCTCTGAAACTATTTTAGGTAGCCCAGTTTTCTTTGAGTTTATCCAACGTAAAGGTGATTACGAAGAAGGTTTTGGTGAAGGTAACTTTAAAGCACTGTTTGAGTCTATTGAGCGTGACCAAGTCCGTCGCGGCGCCATTGGTCAGTCAGAGACAGAAGCACTGTAATTTAGCAGAGCTCAGAATAAGAAGAAGTTACGAATAGACAAGACGAAAGGATGCCGTCTTGTCTTCATGAGCCGTCATTATGATGACAGTCATTTTGGAATACCGGTTTAGTTAAGCTTATTTACACTTAGTTTAACTAAGGTATCTTTACGACAGGTTAATGTAATGATGCAAAGCTAATGTACCCACGGCAATAAAAGGAATACAGGCATGGAGCGCCTATCACAGACAACGTCTCATAGTAAAACCGTCAGTGCCAATAGTGTGGTTTCAACACCACTAGCGACTGATGCGTCTCATCTCGACAATACAACTCCTAAAAAGCAGCCTTATTTATCGCGTCAACCAGACAGTGATGGTCATATTCATTACAGTGCAGATGAAAATACGATGTGGCAAGCGCTGCTTGAACGTCAAGCCAAGCAAATACATAATCGTGCCTGCTCGGCATATCTAGATGGGCTTGAAGAACTGAATTTACCATCGACACATATCCCGCAGCTACATGATATCGATGAGGTGCTGCAATCCACTACCGGTTGGAAAACTGCTGCGGTTCCTGCGCTCATCAGCTTTGGTAAGTTTTTTAAACTACTGGCCAATAAATCTTTTCCTGTCGCGACTTTTATCCGTCGATTCGAAGACATGGACTATATAGAAGAGCCTGATATCTTTCATGAAATCGCTGGACATTGTCCACTACTGACCCATCCTGCTTTTGCGGCCTTTAATGAGACCTATGGCAAGCTGGGTCTGAATGCCAGTAAAGAAGAAAGGTGGTTTTTGGCACGGCTTTATTGGTTTACCATCGAGTTTGGCTTGGTTGGTAATCGTCCTGAAAATCGCAGAATCTATGGCGGTGGCATCTTAAGCTCACCCTCTGAAACCCTCTACGCGCTCAGTGGTGATGAACAACAGCAATCTCAGCCCCAACAGCCTCAATGCAAACAACCTCAATATGAGCAGCCCCATTACCAACGACCTGAGTATAGAGCGTTTGACTTGCTGGATGTGCTACGTACGCCTTATCGTATTGATCATATTCAGCCGATTTATTATGTGATTGATGATTTAAATACGCTATTTGACATCGTCAATAGCGATATTATGAGAGTGGTTAAACAAGCGATGTCACTTGGATTGTTTGAACCCACTTATGGGGTAAAAAACTCCTAAACGATTGAGGAAAAAGCTTGGCATTATTTAAGACCTTGCACTATTTAAAACGTGGCATTGTCTAAATAGTTCGGTGCTGAAGTAATAGCGTCAACAAGGACGTTCGTTTATTAACAAATAATAGTTAACATAAAAGGAAATTATAATGACTACATTATCACAAGCCAGCTGTGAAGCCTGCCGTATCGGCGCACCGACCGTCGACGATACGGAAGCACGCGAGCTATTACAACAAATCCCTGATTGGTCGCTCATCGAAGTCGACGGCATCAAGCAATTACAGCGTCAATATAAATTCAAGAATTTCGTTACAGCAATGGCATTTGCCAACGAGCTTGCAGACATCGCTGAAGCAGAAGGGCATCATCCGGGTATTTTGGTAGAGTGGGGCAAGGTGACAGTCACTTGGTGGTCACATAGCATTAAAGGTCTGCATCGCAATGATTTTGTCATGGCAGCCAAGACCGATAGCCTAACGGGTAAGTGATGAGGGTGGCAATAAGCATTGCAACTCATTAAACTTGTCCAACCCAAAACCAACCCTAACGCCAGAATATATATGATGGCACCATAAGGATGTGTTATGCCTCCACAAGTACTTACTGAGCTATCTCCTAAGGTAGCTTTTATCATTGCTAGCGTTGTCATCGCGATTATGGGTGTGACCATGATCGGCTTTGGCTGGGTGCCGCATCTGTCATTGATGCTTGCTATCGTTGTTTTATTAGGCCTTGGTATGTATAAGGGTCTAAGTTTCGAGAAGATGCAAGAGCAGATGTCGTCGGGCGTTGTCAGTGGTATCGGTGCTATTTATTTATTATTTTTTATTGGATTGCTGGTCGCAGCGCTTATGATGTCAGGCGCTATTCCTACCATTATGTATTATGGTTTCGATCTTATCTCGCCGCAGTATTATTATATTTCTGCTTTTGTTTTGACTTCAATTATTGGTGTGGCTCTAGGCAGTAGTTTGACCACAGCCGCGACGCTAGGTGTGGCCTTTATTGGTATGAGCAATGCCTTTGATGCCAATGTCGCAATTGCTGCTGGCGCGGTGGTTTCGGGTGCCTTTTTTGCCGATAAAATGTCGCCTTTGTCAGATACTTGTACGCTTGCTTCTTCTGTCGTCGGTATCGATTTATTCGAGCATATTCGCAATATGATGTATACCACGGTACCAGCGTGGCTCATTACGGCTGGGCTATTTTGGTATTTTTCTGGGCAGACAGGTACCGGCGACTTAGGTCAAGTGACCTTATTGCAATCGCAATTAGTCGATAGCGGCTTAGTCCATGGTTATGCGGTGCTGCCGTTTGTCTTGCTAGTGGTATTAGCTTTATGCCGAGTAAATGCCATCTATACCATCATTTGTACGATTGCGACCGCTTTAGTGATTACTTATCTGCATAGTAGCCCAAGTATTGGTCAGCTAGGCGGCTATCTGTTCGCTGGTTATACGCCTGCCGAAAACTTAGAGCTAGGCGAAGTGGCAGGTATGATTTCACGTGGTGGTATGCAAAGTATGTTCTTTACGCAGACTATTGTGATATTGGCGTTAAGTTTGGGCGGTTTATTACGTGCCTTGGGCATCTTGCCAGCGTTATTGTTAGGTATTAAACATATGCTGACAAGCTCAGGTCGTGCCATCTTTGCCGCGGCGATGGCGGCTCTAAGCATTAACGTGCTGATTGGTGAGCAGTATTTGAGTATCTTATTATCAGGGACTGCGTTTCGCCCGACGTTCGAGCGTTTAAATTTACACCCTAAAAACCTATCGCGTACTATTGAAGATGCGGGTACGGTTATCAATCCATTAGTACCTTGGAGCGTGTGCGGCGTGTTTATCAGCCAAGCATTAGGTGTTCCCGTGCTCGATTATCTGCCTTATGCCTTTTTCTGTTATTTATCGCTACTACTAACCATATTGTTTGGCTTTACAGGGATAACGATCACGCGCAAAGATGGGACTAATGTTCGTAAGCACCATAAAGCTCAACTAATTCAAGCAGCTAATTAACGAGAGGCTGTTTTACAAGCTAAGTCCATACAATATGAATTGCTCAAAAAAACCACTTTAATCCGATTAAAGTGGTTTTTTTTGAAGCACTATTGACCTTTTTAGCTTTGTATTTGGTATTTATAGTAAGTTTCCAACCCGTGAAAGTATTAGGGTGATAGCGAAAAAACAAGTGTTTTGGACAATTGAATGATATATCTAAAAGTAACTGAATAAGAGATAATAGGTTTTATAGATGTCTAACCACTAAATATGCGTAGAAAATGCGGATTTAAATACTGCTGCCGCTTGGTAGTGGCAGAACACTAATAATTTTACTTAAATAAAGAGGCAGCCCTAAATGACCCATAATAATCCATATAACTTAATACCCTTGCAGCCTACGGGAAGAAATGACACCAATACTGCGAATACTTATGCGCCTGAAGACATGATTAAAATATACGAGCAGCAGTTTCTTACCGAAGTACCAGAGGATAAACTCACAGAATTTTTGCCTTTTTTAAAAGCTTTTTATGATATTGATGACCATACATTAGATGTCAGTGCCGTTATTTTCGATGCTATCGCTGATTTCTGTATTATTTATAATCATAAAGTTAAAGTAGGGCGTTATCAGATATTAGAAGGATTGGTAAAAGAAGATATTGGAGAAGACGAAAATGATGCAGAAGGCGAAAGCTCTGAAGAGGAGCAAGTACAAGCTTATACACTGGAATGTAAGCGTACTTTTTTCATCAATGATGTAGAGCTGCCTTATCATTTTAATTTATTTATTCATGGCGATAATTATTCTACCTTGACTAAAAGAGAAAGCTTGTTAGAAAAAATGTACTGGTTTGTCAGTGACAGTTTTAATGAGCAATTATTAGATAGCTCTAAAGATACTGAGAGCTTGGCATCTATTAATGAGAAACTGGCAAGCTTGGGTATTCGGGAAATGGATCTGACTACTATTCATGAGCTAGTGGACTATATAGAAGACAGCATCATAGATGACGCCATGGCAGAAGCCGTTAACAAGCTATTGGATGAAGCCGAGTAGAATTGAATATACTTTCCACTGTTAAAAAACGACCACGCTAAGCTAATTAGCGTGGTCGTTTTTTTGATAGGATAGCAAATTTTAAACAGCAAGCAATAAAAAACCCTCGTAATCGATAGATGGCGAGGGTTTCGTATATGGTACCGGTGGTCGGACTTGAACCGACACGCTTTTAAAGGCAACGGATTTTGAATCCGTCATGTCTACCAATTCCATCACACCGGCGTGTTAGGTGATAAAGTTTATATAATGCAAACATTATCGAATTGGGCTACAGGGTTAACTCTGTATAGGCTGCGTATTATAGCAGCCTATTTTTGAGCGTCAAGAATTATTTATCATATTTACGATAAAAATTCATTTTAACCAACGAAGGCACGTTCGACGGCATAATCCGCTTGCACACCCATGCGTGGAGAAACAGTAAGACCAAAGTCATCTAAAATCGCTGACACTTCGGCGTTAAAAGGCATGCTACCGCAAATCATGACACGATCGTCGTCTTTATTCATAGGAGGCAAACCAATATCTTCAAAGAACTTACCAGATTTCATAAGGTCAGTGATACGTCCGGTATTTCTAAAGTCTTCACGCGTGACGGTAGGGTAGTAAATAAACTTCTCGCGGTACCATTCGCCAAACAGCTCATCATTAGGCAACTCATTTTCAAACATTTCACGATAGGCTAAGTCTTTGACCTGACGCACGCCGTGTACCAAAATAATTTTGTCAAAACGCTCATAGACTTCAGGGTCACGTGACAAGGCTAAAAATGGTGCAAGTCCCGTGCCAGTTGATAGCATATATAAATGCTTACCCGGTAATAAATCATCTAGTACCAAAGTGCCTGTGGGTTTTTTACTGACCAATAATTCATCGCCAACTTTGATATGCTGCAAACGCGAGGTCAATGGGCCATCTTGTACTTTAATAGAGAAAAATTCCAGATGCTCTTCATAGTTAGGGCTGGCAATCGAGTAAGCGCGCAATAGCGGTCTACCATCGACAACGATACCAATCATCGCAAACTCGCCATTACGGAAGCGTAAGCCATCGTCGCGCGTGGTTTTGATGCTGAATAGAGAGTCATTCCAATGATGAACCTCTGTGACCGTTTCGGTGCGGAGTTTTGACATAAAGCCCTCGTTAGTAAGTGGTAATGTGTATTCGCAAATTGAAATCTGTGTTAAATAAAAAAGTTTAACGTTATGTAACGTTTTAATAAAATAAAGATTTTATTGAGTCAGACAAGCAAATGGCGCCAGCAAAAACCGTTATTTTAACATTATTATCAGGTTTTATAAGACGTCAGGTTTTATCAAATCAGCCTTGTTCATAGAGTAAGTCTTGATGCCCGTACTTTATGAATGAAGGCTTTGTGAGTGCAACTGTATGAATGCAAGCCATTCTCAATAAATTTCTCGCTCATCATAACAAACTTTAAAGTAAAAATCCGTCTGGCTGCCTGTCTGTAGCATGATAAAATGGAATATCGTTAGCGAATAATTTTCTATGATTGGCGCGTGCCATTTATTATCAGCCATTTATTTCTTGGGATTGGATTTATGACTTGTCAGACTACGGCACATTTAAGTCATCATATTTCGCCTATTATTGGCTACCATCGTGCACCGCTGTCGCAAAAATTTGGCGCCCCAAGGCAGCCAAATTTGGTGGCGCTCACCAGTGTGATTGAGATGATTGCGCCGTATGATACGCCAGCCGCATTTATCGGATTGGAAGACTTTAGCCACATTTGGGTCAGTTGGCAGTTTCATCATAACTATCTATATAAAGACAAGTTATATAAAGACAAGCAGACCAGTTTAGATAACCATAATCAGCAAGAGAAAGTCGATAGCGCTTTTCGCCCGCAAGTTCGCCCGCCACGCTTGGGTGGCAATCAAAAAATCGGCGTGTTTGCCAGTCGCAGTATGTATCGTCCATCCGCGCTTGGATTGTCTGTGGTAAAAATTGAACGCATTGAGATTGTACAAGATCGAGTGTTACTTATTATCAATGGTGCTGATATGATAGATGGTACGCCCATCATCGATATCAAACCTTATGTGGCTTATAGTGATGCGCTACCTGATGCACAAAGCGGCTTTGCACCCTCTGCGCCACACTTATTGGATGTGACTGTTACTGAATTGGCTTATGAGCAGTTTATACAAATTATAGCCAATCAGATTATTCATAGTGAAACAGAGGAAAGCGCTAAAAATAAGCAACCATCAGTCAAAGAATTGATTGATAAAATCCAAAGTCAGTTAGTAATGCCTGATCTTGATACTATCAAAGCCTTGATAGCCCAAGACCCGCGCCCCGCTTATCGGCGTACAGAGACACATGCGTCATTTGTTATGCGCTATAAGTCTGTTGATGTCAGCTTTCAATTGCTGGAATCAGGTGAATTACAGATAACGAATATCGTCAAAATATAGTTAAAGTAAATATCGCCGCCGACCAAATGCTCTAAACCATAGAAGAAGACAACTATGCCTGCTCAAAAATATTCAATAGTGATTGATTTACGTTGGTGCCTAGATGAATTGTTGGCAGACAGGGTGATTGATCAGCGGGGCTATAATCTGGTCATTACCAGCCGCCGTAATAAGGCGCAGCATCCGCTCTTGACAATTAGTGAGTTTGGGCTACCAAATGGTCATGCGCTTGATAGTAATTCTGAGAATAAATTAACGCTGGCGTGGCTCAATCAATGGTTGGCTGCCAAAGCAGATATGCCGCTAGTGCGTATTGACCCGTTAAAGGTCGATGTACCGGCAGTAACGCAGCTGATGTCGTTTGAGTATGCACGCTCGCAGCATATTTTACCGATTGAAGTAACGCTTGATGAAGTGGTTATCGGTACCGATCAACCGTTTTATACCGATTGGCATGGCAATATTGAAAAACTTATTAAGTCAAAAAGCTATCGTACGGTCTTTATTAATCCTGAACAAATCAATCGCTATCGGCAGGAGTTTTATCAAGTCACGCAAGCGATTGCGGGGGCTAACTCCCTACATAAACGTGCCGCAGCGGATGTGACCAATGTCGAAGCCTTGTTGCAGCTAGGCGATAACACCAATCCCGATGCCAATGACCAACATATTGTCAAAGTCGTCGATTGGCTGTTGCAATATGCCTTTGAGCAGCGCGCCAGTGACATTCATCTAGAGCCACGCCGCGAGACAGGGAAGGTGCGCTTTCGTATTGATGGCGTGCTGCATAGTGTGTATGAGATGCCACTCGCCATTATAGTGGCGGTGACCGCACGTATTAAAATACTAGGGCGGCTCAATGTGGCAGAAAAACGTAAACCGCAGGATGGACGATTAAAAACCCGTACGCCCAAAGGGTTAGAGACGGAACTGCGTCTCTCTACTATGCCGACTGCTTTTGGTGAGAAGCTTGTGATGCGGGTGTTTGACCCAGAAGTATTGGTGCGCTCGTTTGCCCAGCTTGGATTATCGGGTAAGCAGCTTGATACTTGGCATGAGCTGACCGCACATCCAAATGGCATTATATTGGTCACTGGTCCGACGGGCTCAGGTAAAACGACCACTTTATATAGTACGCTTAAGCAACTCGCCACTGAGCAGGTCAATGTCTGTACGATTGAAGATCCGATTGAGATGATTGAGCCAGCCTTTAATCAAATGCAGGTCAATCCAGGGGTTGATTTACATTTCGCCGATGGTATTCGCTCCTTGATGCGTCAAGACCCTGATATCATTATGGTTGGCGAGATTCGTGATGCTGAGACCGCAAATATGGCGGTACAAGCATCTTTAACGGGGCATTTGGTACTTTCAACGTTGCATACCAATGATGCACCCAGTTCAATTACTCGTCTGCATGACCTGGGTATTCAGCCATTTTTAACCTCAGCGACTATTTTGGGCGTCATGGCGCAGCGTCTGTTACGGACATTATGCCCGCACTGTAAGCAAGCGGTTGATGTTACGCCAGATAGCGAGATTGCTATTCAGTGGCAAGAATTGGTTCAGCCTTGGCGCGCATCAGCGCCAGCCCAAGTTTATACAGCGCAGGGCTGCGAGCATTGCCGCCATACGGGTTATCAAGGTAGGATTGGTCTGTATGAAATCATGCCATTATCCAATGAGCTAAAAAAACTGGTCGCCGCCGATGCCAATCTAGATGTGCTCAAGCAGCAAGCTTACCGTGAAGGTGTGCAGCCATTGCGATTATCAGGAGCAAAGCGTATTAGCGAAGGGCTAACAACCATAGAAGAGGTCATGCGCGTGGTGCCATTACATTGAGAAATGCCTTTAAAGTATATGCTGCGATAACAATGAGGTTTAAAAATACTTATATAGACGTTCGTTAAACAAGAATTGAAAAGCATGCTTATCAGGGCAATTAATACTATTACGATAACCAAATACAGATTTTAAGATATTCCATTTATTGATTTTTATTAAAGAGATTATTTATGTTTACTGATAGCCACTGTCACCTAAACCGTTTGGATTTGACCAAGTATGATGGTCAATTATCAGGCGCAATTGCCGCTATGAAAGAAGCCAATGTGACTCGTGCGATGGCCATTATGTGTGATTTCGCTGAATATGATGAGATTGCCAATATTGTCAGCACCTATGGCGATGAGACGCTAAATCTTGGTATGAGCGTCGGCATTCATCCTTGTGAGGATATCAGCGTTTTACAATCTGCGACTGTCGAGCGGCTGATAAAAACGGCTGATGCTAAGCATGTATGGGCAATAGGGGAGACGGGGCTGGATTATTACTGGTCGACAGAAAATAAAAAAGAGCAACAAGCCAGCCTTGAGCGTCATATTCATGCCAGCCAAAGCTTGAAGAAACCCCTAGTCGTGCATATGCGTGATGCCAAAGAAGACACACTGGATATCCTAAAAGCAGAAGGCGCTGAGCATGGTATTATTCATTGTTTTACCGAGGACTGGGAAACCGCCAAACGGGCGCTAGACTTGGGGTTTTATATCTCATTCTCGGGCATTGTTAGCTTTAAAAGTGCCAAAATGATTCAAGATGCGGCAAAAAATATGCCTAAAGATAGAATACTAATCGAGACCGACAGTCCGTATTTAGCTCCTGTCCCTAAACGTGGTAGACCCAATGAGCCAGCATATGTGCCTTACGTGGCAAGCTATCTTGCCGAGATGTACGGCTGTAGTGGCGAGGAAGTAGGTGTACTGACTGCAAAAAACTTTGAGAATTTACTGGCACAGTATCACTAAAATGGTTATGCTATGACCACTCAGTCATTTATTGGCTAGTCTGGTGGTTTTGTTTTATAAGTATTCATAATGCTTAACTTAACCCTATGATTATCAATGACTATTTAGCAAACATAAGCATATTTCCTTTGGTGGTATTTGTATAGCAGTTGTATGATTGATACGTGCTTGGGCGATACACTGATGTAAATAATGGTGATATGCATGATATTGTCAGATTTTAGGAGAGATTATGAGTCGTCAGCACCAGTTCAAGGCACGAGAAGAGAATATCTTAGCGATGGCAGAGCAATTGCTACTTGAGTCAGGCGATGGTGATATCACTTTGGACAGTTTGGCAGACCAGCTTGATTTGGCTAAAGGTACCTTATATAAGCATTTCTCCAGTAAAGATGAGCTTTACTTGCGTATTATTATCCGTTATGAAGAACAGCTGTTTGAGATTAACCGTATTGATGACTGTCCTTCGGCAGGTGTCGCTCGTATGATTTTTCAACAGTTATTCAATCCGCAAAAAGCCATGTTACTTAACCAAATCGAAGAGCGTTTAGCGGCATCGGTGACGGGCTTGAATCGCTTATTTGGTGAGCTTTACGATATTCGCCGTCAGCGTATGAAGCGTTTAATTGATATTATCAGTGCTTATTTACAAGAGCAGCATAGTAGCTTAAGCACGCGTGACTACTTATCTTCGATTTGGGCGATGGGTCAAGGCGGTGCTGGATTATTAAACTCAAGTTTTTATCAGCGTTACTTAGGTCGCCGTGATACCTTGCGTTATGCCTTTGTTCAGCAAATGCTCGAATTGCCAAGCCATTATCCAGCTGTTGACGACGAGGTGATGGATGAGGATATGCAAGAGCTAGTAGAACAAATCGATACTGAATCAGAAGAGCACCGCAATACCAATTACTAGATTTCTACTATATTTTGAATATAGCGGGTCATTATTTTATAAAAATCCGTGTTGTCATATTCTGTATGGCAGCACGTTAAATTTATATTCTACAATGTTTATAAGTTCACAGTTTTTATAACTCGTCACATCTATCGTCTTGTATACACAATAAATATATCGTCATTTTAACGAGATGACGCCATTCTAGATGACCTCTGTATGTCAAAGTCGACTTCCTCAATAGTACCTCATCAGATGCACAGGCAAGCGGGATTTACCCTTGTCGAAATTGTGGTGGTGGTTGTCATCTTATCCATATTTGCAGGTATGATGAGCTTATCGGTTGGTAGCAGTGAATCGCGCAAAAACCGTGCTTTCTATGAGCATTTAACGGATTCATTGAGCTATGTAAGGCTTTTATCGGCTGAGCATATGCAACCCATGGGTTTAAGCTTACAAGCGGATAAACAAGGTCAAATCACGCCCGTGATTGTCACTTTATCTAATCCTTATATTGCTTACCAAGCTCAGGCTTCCACCTCTTTTAGTGGAGACAGCACACCTAAGAACGCTATGGAGCTGTCAGCAGATTTGACGAGTATGTCAGGTGCTGCTTCAGATAAAGTGCCCACACCAAGCTGGGAGATTGAGCCAGAAGTTAGTTTGCCTGTCTTACCTGCTGGTGTGAGTATAAGGGTGCAAAGCTTGGATGCGGGTAATCAGTCAAACGCAGAACAAACGCAAGCGATGCAACCATGGTTTACCGACCAAAACGTACCACAATTACTATGGTTTGGCACAGGTCAGGCAACGCCTGTGACGATTGAAGTGCGTCATAATTCGCGTTTGGTAGGCGAGGTCATTACGATTATGCCTGATGGCAGTATGTCGATAGGGCAAGGGCGATAGCTAATGATAGATAAAGATAAAGCTCTAACTACTAAGCTAAATAGAAAACCAATTCCACTAACACCATCCCTATCAAAACGTGAGCACGGATTTACCCTGATTGAAGTCATGGTTGCTTTAGCCATTTTAGCAGTCGTTGCTGTCGCTGCTAGCCGTGCCAGTAGCGCGTATTTAAGCTCAGTAGAGGTATTGCGCACACGCACACTGGCGCAGTTTGTCGCACAAAACGCCGCTGCGGATTTGCGTATTCAAGATACTTGGCTGACGGCCAATAAAACCCAAACTATCAATGCCCAAGGTCGCGATTGGCAAGTGACGATGACTGTTGCTAATGCCATCACACCCGCATTAAAACAGGTGAATATCGCTGTTGCCCCCATTATAGACGGACAGACAGGCAGTGCAGTGACGGATATCAATGTGATGCTAAGTAACGCTGAGCAAGAAGTGGGTAGTTTGGATTTAACCAGTTTAGATCCAAATAGAGGTAATCTGTGAGAGCGCAGCATGGATTTACTCTGCTTGAGCTGATGGTTGCGATGGCAATATTTGCCATGCTGGCAGTTGCAGGTTGGCAGGTATTTGATGGCGTTAACCGTGCTCGTGAACGTGCGCAATTTCATGCTGATAATTTAGCAGTTTTGCAATATGCCTATTTGCAATTACAACAAGATATGGGACAAATGATTCCCTATCAGGCATTAGATACTCAAAAATCTAATTCCTCAAGCAATAACGCCGCAACGAATAATGCTAATAATAGCAATCAAGAGAATGTACCAGCGCCTGAACCTTTTATGAGTCTAGACGGTGAGCGTGTCAGCTTTGTTCGTTTTACCGACCCTGACCCTCGTTATCAAAGCAGCGCCAGTCTACAGCATATCGAGTACATTTTTGCTGATGAGCGCTTAATTCGCCGTCAATATGTCAGTCTTGGCAGTGACAGCATAAGCTTAGATAGTATCTTGCTTGATGGCGTGACGGCGGGGCGCTGGCAAGCTCATTTACCTGAAGTAAGTGCTAAGTTCCCCAATAAAGACAATCGTAATAACATCAGCAATAACACACCATCAGGGCAGTTGGCGAATTCAGCCAATGCACAGCCTGAGGTTATGCTGTTACCAAAAGGAATTGTTATTAACTTTACTTATCAGGATATGCCAATTACTTGGCAATGGGCACTGACTCCTCAACCAATACCAAATATAAGCAAAAATACTAGCAACAATCCTAATGGTAGTAACAATAACAATAACAATAGTAATAGTAATAACAATAGTAATGACGGTATCAATAACGGCAACGAAGCCAATGGCAATGTAGAAAATAATAATTCAGGCAATAGTAATGAAAATGCCCCATTTGGTCAATGATAGAGGCTATTTATGCCAAGTAAGCTAGCAATGAAGCCAGTTACACCCATGAATGCCAACTCCCAACGTGGAGTCGCACTACTGACTATCCTATTATTAGTGGTCAGTATTACTGTGGTTGCAGGGGCGATGCTTGCCAGTCAAAAGATTGCCATTAGGCGCAGCGGCTTATTGTTTGACCAAAACCAGCTCTTACAAGATATCAATGCGGGTCAGCAATTAGCCGTTACTCTCATTCGTGCTGATGCTAAATTAAATGACACTGATAGCATGCAGGATATTTGGGCACAGCCAATACCGCCTTACACGATAGGCGGACATAGCATTGGCATCGAATTACGCGATGAGGGCAGTCGTTTTAATATTAATAATTTATATCATAATGGCGCCGTTGATACTGCTGCCTTGGCAGTATTTCAAAGGTTGCTCACACAGCTAAATTTAGAACCTGATATCGCCATTGCGCTCCTTGATTATCAAGATACCGACAGCGAAGTATATCAAGATGGTGGTGATGAAAGCGTGGTTTATGCTCAGCAGTCTAATCGCGGCGCGGACAACGCCTTACCCAACCAAGCTTTAGTCAGTATTGATCAATTAGAACAGGTCAAGGGTGTCAATGCGGAAGCATTAGCGGCGTTACGCCCGTATATCACAGCGGTACCGTATTATTTACCCATTAATATCAATACTGCCAGTCCCGTTTTGCTGGCCGCTTTGGTTGATGGTGCGACCAGTCAGCAAATGCAGAGCATCGTTGAATTACGAGCAAAGCAAGCATTTGGCTCTATTGATGACGTATGGCAGTTGCCGATATTAAGTAGTGTAAAAGAAGAGCAGCGCAAAGCGTTAACACCATTATTAGCGGTTGATAGCCAAGCTTTTATGGGGCTTATTACTGCGAGTGATAATGCGGATAATGGTCAGGTAAGGCAACGCTTTGCGACTGTTGTCATTAGTAAAACTGCCGCTAATGCTGAAATAGGAAATAGCACCACTAATAGTAATAAAAACAGCAATGATGCTAATAATACCGATAGTAATGCTAAAGACTCTCAAAACAATGACAATAAAAAGCCCAAAGAAGTACGCGTAGTAACGCAGCGGCTTTGGGCTTTTCGACCGAGTTTTTAATGCCAATAACTATATGAGGGCAACGACACAATTACCTTTAAAAAGCTTATAAGGTAACTATCATCAAACTGCTCGCAAAGATTGAGCGTAATTAATCACTTAAGCGGGTTTCTTCGGTCGATTTCCAGTTGTAAGCACCATAAAACAGCATCTGTGCTTGCCGAGTACAGTTATGCAGCATAAGCTGCTTTTTATTTTCAATCTCAGCCAAGTCGACTTCATCATCATGGTCTTCGGTATAAGTCAGCTCTAGCCAATCAATAATCCAAGAAAAAAACATATTCACCCCAGCTTCAGCCAGCAGCCGACGGTCATAAGTATTGATATGGTTAAAGGCAGGCTGGAGGGCTAAATCCTCTGCTAGGCTTTGTCCGTGCTTTTTAATCAGCTCGTTGATGGCTTTACGTACCGCTTCTGAGCCGCCATAGCGTTCGCTGACTAAGAATTGCCAGTAGCAAGGCTGCTCGCTGACCATATATAAAAACATCTGAATACTTTTAGCGATTTGACGCTCAAAGCTACGTTTGCGCCCAATTTGCAAGTTTTCACTTAAAGTAGCAAGCGTACCGCCCAACTCTTCGATAACCAAGGCACGACCAAGCGATTCCATATCATCAAAATGGCGATAAAACGCAGTCGGTACCACACCAACCTCGCGTGTGACTTGCCTGAGACTGATTGAGCTAAAAGACTGCCCTGTCATACATAAATCGAGCACCGCATTAAAAAAAGCGTGCCGAGTTTGAAGTTTCTTTTGTTCGCGACTACTCATAATATTTCAAAATTACCTGATAGATGTCTATCATACTCATTTCATTGCGAAAATACGAATAAAAAAGACGGTTATCGTTGATGGTTTGGTTTTAGGTTTGTTTATACTGGCTTCCAAACTTGTTGCTTAAACAATGGTGCCCCAATGCCCTTGTAGCTCTTGTGCCAATCGATACGCTTCATGGTCATTCATACCCGTTATAAAATCTAAGACATTGAGCATATTGTGATAGGTATTATCGGATAAAACCCGACGCTGCTCATCGAGATGCGGCTGGAGCAATTTTAGCAGACGCTGCTGCTCAAAGGACATTAAAGACATTGGCGCGCTGGTCTCATTTGTCCAAGCTAATGGCATAAAAGCATCGAGCAGGCGCTGAAGACATTGATTGGCCATCAGCTCCATCCGTACTTTGCTTGGGTGATTAAATATCTTCTCACGTGCCAATTGCTTAGCTTGGCCGATGCCGCTCTGCACGGCCGCATCACAATGGGTAAATAGGCTGCCATGTAGCGTCCCTGCCAGCATAGCGTCACTGTTGGCCACAAAGGCATCGGTAACAGCATTGACCAAGCGCATCATTGCCCGTGCTCGCAGTGATGCCAAATGTTGTCTGACTGACACTTGCGTTGGTACATTGAGATGATTAGGGTGCTCGCCAATCAACTCGTAAAAAATAGCTGCTACCTCCGCATAGGTTAGCATATTCAAATTGATACCATCCTCTAAGTCTATCAACGCATAACAGATATCGTCTGCCGCTTCTAATAAATAAGCCAGTGGATGACGAGCAAAGCCATCGTGCTGCTCCGAGCGCGGTAGATGTAAACACGCTGCTAGCTCTTCTAGTTGTGCTGCTTCACTATAAAAGCAGCCAAATTTTTGCATGTTGGTGGTGGGGCTACCTTGATAAATGCCATTGCTATGGGTCGCAAGCCAGGGGTATTTCATAAACGCGCCCAAAGTGGCACAGGTTAGGCGCATACCGCCCATATCAGGATGATGCTCATTGCGGGCAAGGATACGGAATCCCTGCGCGTTGCCTTCATAAGCGAGCAAATCCAACTGCTCATTGCTATTTAGATTGTGCAAGAATTTTTGACGGTTAGGATGCATAAACCAGTCACGAATGGCGTACTCTCCAGCGTGACCAAACGGTGGATTGCCGATATCATGAGCGAGACACGCCGCTTGTACAATAACGCCGACATCAGCGGGCGCTACGCCATTTGGTAAGCCGCCATCCAGTTTATCATGCAGCTTCTCTGCGGCCATGATGCCCAAAGAACGCCCAATACAAGAAACCTCTAGCGAATGCGTTAAACGCGTATGTATGCCTAGCTGATTGGTCAGAGGATGGACTTGGGTCTTTTGATTCAACTGGCGAAAGGAGTGTGAAAATACCAGTCTGTCGTAATCTTTATGAAAGGAGGAACGTGCGCTGTCTTGGGCAGGGGCTTTTTTATTACTACCTAAACGTTGGGCACTAAATAGTCGCGCCCAGTGCTCAGATGAAGTGCTTGGTTGATCAAATTGAGTATTCATAAATCGTAGTCCATTATTGGTTATTATTATTTTAAACGATTTCAGCTATTCTAAAAATTTTGTATAGATAAAAGGCTGGTACTTACTATAGTAAAATCAAGCGCATAAAAAAGCCAGCAACGAGGCTGACTTTTGGTTGTTCAATCTTAAGACTGTGTAAACATGCTATCCGCTTTACTAAACTTTGAAAGTTAAACGTTAAAACGGAAATGCATCACGTCGCCATCTTGTACGATATAGGTTTTGCCTTCTAAGCGTGATTTGCCAGCTGCTGCAGCGCCTTTTTCACCGTTGTATTCGATAAAGTCATCATACGCAATTACTTCAGCACGAATAAAGCCACGTTCAAAGTCGGTATGAATCACACCAGCGGCTTCAGGAGCGGTTGCGCCAACAGCGACTGTCCAAGCGCGAACTTCTTTTACGCCAGCAGTAAAGTAAGTCTGCATATCAAGCAAGTCATAACCACCGCGAATCACTTGATCGAGACCTGCTTCTTCCATATCCATTTCAGCCAAGAAGTCTTTTTTGTCATCTTCATCAAGCTGAGCAATTTCCGACTCGATTTGGTTGCATAGGGCAATGACAATAGAGTCTTCGCCAGTGGCATAGTTACGGACTGCGTCAAGATATGGGTTATTCTCAAAACCATCTTCAGCAACGTTAGCGATATACATGGTTGGTTTTAGGGTAATAAGACCATAACTTCTGATGAGTTTTTGTTCGTCTTTGTCTAGATTGGCACCGCGAGCCGCTGTACCTTCCGCTAATAAAGGCTCAATTTTTTTGAAAATATCAAGCATGGCGCTCGCGTCTTTATCACCGCCTTTGGCTTTTTTGGTTAAGTTGTGGATAGCGCGCTCAACGGCTTCCAAATCTGCCAAGGCTAATTCGGTATTGATGGTTTCGATATCATCAATCGGGCTGACGCGGCCGTCAACGTGGACGACGTTGTCATCGTCAAAGCAGCGTACCACGTGCGCAATCGCATCGGTCTCACGGATATTGGCTAAAAACTGGTTACCCATACCTTCGCCTTTTGAAGCGCCCGCAACCAAACCTGCGATATCAACAAACTCCATCGTCGTCGGTAGTACGCGCTCAGGCTTGACGATATCAGCCAGTTTTTTCAGGCGTGGATCTGGCACAGGTACGATACCCGTATTGGGATCTTTGGTACAAAAGGGAAAGTTTTCAGCGGCGATACCCGCTTTGGTCAAGGCGTTAAACAGGGTGGATTTACCCACGTTTGGTAGACCGACAATGCCGCAATTAAAACCCATAACATGCTCTCAATATATTAATAAAATCAGCCAGTATAAGACTTGGTGCTTAGTCATTATCAAGCTCAGTAAAATAGTAACTCAAAATTGGGCGTATTGTAGCAAATTACAGCCAAAATAGGTGAGGATGTTGTGCTTACTGTTTCAATTTTTATAGTCAATAACAATACTTAATAACGATTTAATATCATCACTTAATATCAATGTTCGTTATCAACGAAGCTCAGAGCTTTGTCTATTATGATAAGCTATTAACTATAAATGATGATTCACGCTGCTACGCTGTTATCAATAGATAGCACGACAAACCATACCAAAGGCAATTTTTAATAATGACCACCATTTTTGCTACCCACCATTATAATTATCCGCAAAATTTCATTGATATGAAACCCAAGCTTACGCGGCTCGAGCAGGCGATTAAAAAGCTCGAGGCCAATTTGCTGGATGCAGATAATGAGGTGTTAGAAGAGAGGCTTTCCAGTCACTTAGGTTTGCAAGTGGATTATGCCAGAGAGCTTAATGCCAACCAACTATTGGCGGCAACGACTATTGAGGGCAAGGTATTGGTCATCGCTGGTGCGGGCTCTGGTAAAACCAAAACGTTGACTTATAGAACCAGTTACCTGATAGAAAACGGCGTAGCGCCAAAAGAGATTTTGCTATTAACCTTTACCCGTAAAGCGGCTAATGAGATTAAAAGTCGGGCTAGAACTTTACTGGCAAGCCGTCTCGCGGATAATAGCCATATAAATGGCAAGGCGCTAAACGATATCACTAGCGGAACTTTTCACTCTTTTTGCAACATGTTATTGCGCCAATATTCAGGACTGCTTGGCATCAACCCGCGCTTTACTATTTTAGACACGGGCGATAGTGAAGACGCCATCGACTTAATTCATAAAGAAAAGAAGTATCCAACCAAGATAACCAATCAGGCATTTCCGCGTAAAAAAACGTTGCAAAATATCTTTTCAACTTCTAGAAATCGCCGTATTCATATCCGCGATTTAATCGAAAACACTTATCCTGATATCGCCGTGCATATTCCCATTATTGAACAATTGGCCGTTGACTTTCATGAGTATAAACGCGCCAACCATTTATACGATTTCGATGACATCATCAGCCAAGTGGTACGGCATCTAAAGCACAATGACACCTTTCGACAGCTACTACAAAAGCAATATCGTTATATCATGGTCGATGAATATCAGGATACCAATATCCCGCAAAAAGATCTGATTGACCTTATCTGTGCGCCTATGTCGGTATCGCTGATGGTGGTCGGTGATGATAACCAAAGCATCTATGCGTTTCGCGGTGCTAATTATGAAAATATCTTATTGTTTGGTGAAAGTTACCCTGAAGCAAAACTGATTAAATTGGAGCAAAATTATCGCAGTACGCCAGCGGTTTTAGACTATATCAATGCTTTATCGGCTCAAATCACTTTAGGTTATCAAAAGCAGCTGTACTCGGACGTGTCAATAGAAGGCACAAAGCCGGTCTTTCGCCGTCTCAGTGACGAAACCAAAGAGGCAAAATATATTGCCGATAAAGTTATTGAATTAAAACCGGACTATGATTATCAAGACTTTGCGGTATTGTGCCGAACGTCCTTTCAATCTAACTACGTTCAGCTTGAATTTATGGAGCGCAATATTCCATTTATTGTCGTAGGCGGCATCCGCTTTATTGAAAGACGCCATATCAAAGACGTCTTAGCGTTTGTCAAAATACTCTATAACCCGAATGATACGATTGCATGGCACCGTATTTTGACCTTGTTTAAAGGGGTGGGGGCGGTGACGGCGACGCGCTTGACCCAAGCAATTAATGCCGATAACAATTCCTTCGAGCCTCTATTAGCACCGTCATTTGCGAAAAAAAGCCCACAGCTTAAATCATTGCATGCGACTTTAACCAAAGCCAGTCAGGCCGCATCGGTCGAAATGGTTATTGAGCTGATTCTAGAGTTTTATATTCCAGTTTTAAAAACGATTGAAGAGAATTGGCGGGAGCGCAGCGAGGACTTTCGTGTACTCAAAAATTTGGCTACAGAATATGACAGTCTCGATAAATTCTTAGAAAACCTTGCCCTTGATCCGCCGAATGATTCAGTTGCGACAGCGGGCGAGCCTATGCAAGGCGAAGAAGGTATCGATAAAAACAGGGATAAAGTTACTATCTCTACCATTCATAGTGCCAAAGGGCTTGAATGGCCAGTCGTTTTTGTCAATTCATTGGTCGATGGGATGACGCCGCATTATCGCTCGCTCAGTGATTTCGAAGAGCTTGAGGAAGAACGTAAGCTTTTTTATGTCGCTTGTAGTCGCGCTAAGAGCAGGCTGTTTTTAACGGCGCCCGATTATTTTTCAAGCTATTCAGGATATTTCGATAAGCCGTCACGGTTTATCGCTGAGCTGCCTCCTGATAAGCTGACGGTCGAGACCAGCAAAAAATCTATAAATGAGAGTGAGAATCCGATTTGGTGGTGATAAATAGAGGATAGGAAGCATTGTTAACGCTAAGACAATCATCAAGTCATCAAAGCTGCTAACATCACAAAACTTAGCAGCTTAATTCTGTGATATTGATTAGTTTTTTCTTAATCTCATTGATCTAAATCATGGCTATTTTGTGAATCACCCTTCCATTATTCCTATCGAAAATATCTTCCTCTGAAATGTATAACCAAAAGTATTTAATAGCAAAAATATTTATATTATAAGGGTTTAATCTGGCGCTCAATGCGTTACTATTACTACCTTATCTAGTATTTCTCATATTTTATACTTTGTATTAAGACCTTAAAAAAGGACACGTTATGCGCTATGAAGTGATCGTTATCGGTGCAGGGATGGTCGGCACCTCAGTTGCTTGGCATCTACAAAAAAATAACGCTCAAGTTTTACTATTAGACAAAAAACTACCGGGCTCTGAGACTTCATACGGCAATGCAGGTTTGATTCAACGCGAGGCGATTCATACGCATCCGTTTCCACGCCAGTTAACTGAAATGATACGCGTATTGCCAAATCAAGGAACCGATATTCGCTATCGCATTCCAGCGATTTTGCGTTATCATCAGGCGCTATTGCAGTATTGGAAATACTCTACACCCGCTTCAGTTAAAAAAATCGAAGCGGAATGGCAGACACTGATTGAGCATTGCACCAGTGAACACCAAACCATGATTAGCGCCTCTGGTGCTGACGAACTGATTACGCGTGACGGTTGGTTGCAGCTGCATCGCTCTGAAGAGACTTTTCAAGAAGCCATTGCTTCCGCTATTGATGCACGCAATCAAGGTGTTGAGCATAATGTATTGACGGTAGATGAATTAAAAGTAATGGAGCCTAGTGCCAATTTTGACGAGTTCGTAGGCGCGATTCATTGGCTCAACTCTTGGCAGGTTTCAAACCCAAGCTCGCTCGTAAAGGCTTATGCCAAAAACTTCCAAGAGATGAATGGCACCATTAAAGAAAGCAGTGTCAAAGAAATTGTGCAAGAGGAAAGTGGCTGGAAAGTCATTACCGACAATGACACTTATTACAGTGACAAGTTAGTCATAGCCGCTGGACCTTGGTCTAATGATTTAATCAAACCGCTTGGCTATGATTTGCCGTTGTTCCCGATGCGCGGCTATCATCAGCACTTTAAAGTGAATGAAAAAAATACCATTCATCATAGTATGTTTGATATGGATAAAGGCTTCGTGATGGGGCCAATGCAACAAGGTATCCGCATTACTACCGGCGCTGAGATGACGACGATGAATGCGCCAAAGAACTTTGGCCAATTAAATACCGTATTAAAACTTGCTCGAAAAATCCTGCCTTTAGAAGATGCCGTTGAGAGTGAAGCATGGGCAGGCTCACGTCCTTGTATGCCAGATATGAAGCCAGTTATTGGCCCTGCGCCTAATCACGATAAATTATGGTTTGCTTTTGGTCATAGCCATCAGGGCTTCACTTTAGGACCGATGACCGGTCGTCTGGTTGAAGAGATGATTCATGACAAACCAACACTCGTTGATATTAAACCCTTTGGCGCTGATCGTTTTTCTCGCTAAGCAAGGTTTAAATAAAACGTGATTTATTTATATGCTCATCTATTTGAAAGTATTAAAAATTAAGGATAATAATCCATGCAAAAGCTTCATAGTAACCAACGGATGAGTCAAGTTGTGATTCATAACCAAACTATTTATTTATCAGGTCAAGTTGGCAATAGCGATGATGATATCAAAGCCCAGACTTTAACTTGCCTAGAAAAAGTCGAAAAACTACTGCAAGAAGTGGGTAGTGATAAATCGAAACTGCTATCAGCAACCGTCTGGTTAAAAAGTATGTCAGATTTTGCAGCAATGAATGAGGTGTGGGATAAATGGTTTGAAGGTTTACAGCCGCCCGCACGCGCATGCGGCGAGTCTGCGCTGGCTCGTCCTGAGTTATTGGTCGAAATTACCGTTATCGCTGCTGAATAAACGCTTAGTTTGATATTCAAAAGAAGTGGACAAGGTAGCTATTACTTTGTCCTTTTCTATAAAATAAACCCTACTCTTAAACTCTTAGCCCGATCTGTTTTCTAGTCTTATAAAGTTTTTGATTTACTCATTTATCAGTTCATCTAATAGCTTTGTATTATTAAGACGATGTAAATTTAGCGTTAATAACCTTATATTATCAAAACTATCGTTTAAAATTAAATCTTGATAGTCTTTTATTTGATGAGCTACTCTGTTCAGTAAGTCTTCAGTGCAATGAAGTGTTAGCTTTTTAAAAGCTTGATAGGATTCTTCAATCTTGCCAAGTTTATAAGCGTTTAAACACCATTCGTAATAGCACCAGTATTGATAGATGTTATTTATAATAAATAAGCGATTACCTTGAGGTATAGTTAGTTCACTAGCTTGTTTGGCATAGCAATACGCTAATGCTGCATTCTTGTTCCAACTGTGTCTTCTAGATAAGTGGTACCAGCACTCTGCCCTCATTGGGTCGAGCTCTACCCCTAAGCGCCAGTAATATAGAGCTTCTTTATAGTTTTCTTTCCTTTCGAACAGCAAGCCTAGCTCTGTGTAGCTACAATACACCTCGTCTTTCCATCCTTCATTTTCTAATATCACTCTTTCTTTATACCATTCAATGGATTGATCAATCAATCCTGAGTCTCTATAAGATTGAGCGCAATAAAAAGCATAGCGTGGTAGTAAGTCAGTATCTTCTCCAGAAAAATAAGCTTGTTTAAGCATCTCAGCGTCATCTGAATATTTGTTTTTATTCAAACTTCTATTACCTTTTCTACCTGATATAACACGATAGTCACCATTAATTTCCTCTCGTGTTTTTTCATCATTACTTTTAAGAAACTCATGCAAAACTCCGTGCCACTTATATGTACCATTATTTTTTATAATCAACTTTCGGTAATATGTAAGAGTGTTTGACTCATCTGACATCTGGAAATAGTAAGCATCTTTCTTTAGTTCTGGTAAGTTCAAATCACCACATACAGAATCATCGGCATCAAAAATCAAAACATAATCTCCTTTGCCTTTGCATTCATATAAAGCAGCGTTTCTATTGTGGCTGAAGTTTTTCCAAGGTTCTTTATGTATATGACCTTTTATACCTTTATTTTTAAAAAAATTCTTGATAATAGCAATGGTAGCATCACTAGATCCAGTATCAGAAACAACCCAGTAAGTAAGTGGAAAGTAGGAGCAAATATTCTCTAACGTATCTTCAATGATATGACTTTCATTTTTTACAATCATATTAAGGCAAAGTGACATAATTACTCTCTTATTCTACTATTGCATACCGACTTTCTTCCTTGAAACAGCTTCATAAAAGACAGTTGATATATTAGGTAATGGGCAATGATTGTTTTGATATCGGACTTAGCGTTTAATCTAAGCTAATAAAGGGCATTAGTATCGTAAACCATATTAGCTATATCTAAAATATTGTTCAATTATAGATATGGTGCTAAATCTTATCAACTTTAGTTTTAAGTTTTTTATTTCTGTCAACCTTGCTGATAGAAGTAACCACTGTCATTCAACATTTGCCATTACTCATATCCATTACTAAAATTTAGGCTATAATCCTCTTCAAATAAAATCCTTAAAATTTTATTCCTACATTAATAATTCAATTATGAGTCGCTCAGCTGTTCAAAGAACGATGCCATCATTAATGCTATGAATACCATCAAAACCGTTAAACGACTTAGCGCTGTTAATTGACGCGCAACCAAACAGGGCCACCAATCATGATTAATACCAAAATATATAAATCTATTTATGTTTTAGCAGAAAAACTGCTAGAAGCTGACAGTAAAAACGATCAAAAAACCTTTGATGTGCTGTATGCGCAGCTAAAGGATCTCTGTATTGAAAACGAAAAGAGCGATAAAGACCATCCTGAACAGTGGGAGACATTGGCTGACTTTACCGAGGATTTGGATGAAGCGCTGGTTATCTACCAAAAAGCATTAGATAAAGCCGCTGCGATTAATTCAAAAGATCATTTAGCATCGATAGCCTTTTCTATGGCTGAGCTGCAAATCGAATTGGGTCAGACAGATGCTGCTATCGAAAACCTACAAAATGCTAAAATTAGTGCCAATAAAATCGAAGACAGAGAATTTAAAGTTGAGATAAATGAATTGTTGACCAAGCTCTTGGCACAGTAATTTTAGCTATTGCTATTTGTTATTGAGAAAAGCGCCTTTTATTATTTAAAGAAGCGCATGTAGGCCGACAGCATTATTTTACGTTATAAAATGCTGATATGGTTATTAACGTCCAGTCCAGACCGCATGGCGCTTTTCAATAAAGGCGTCAATGCCCTCACTTACATCATCCGCCATCATGTTGCAGGTCATTACCTCGCTGGCATACTCATAAGCATCCGCCAACTCCATATCCAATTGCTTATAAAACATCGTTTTGCCAGTGGTCACAGCAACTGAAGATTTGGCAGTAATGGCGTCTATCAAAGATTGGAGAATCGAGTCTAATTGTTCAGCGCTTGCCACACGATTGATGAGTCCTTGCAGCAGTGCAGTATGGGCATCGATAAATTCACCGGTAATCAGCAACTCAAATGCCTGCTTACGAGATAGGTTGCGACTGACTGCTACCGCAGGGGTAGAGCAGAACAATCCTACATTTATGCCAGAGGTTGCAAATTTGGCATTGTCCGAAGCAACCGCTAAATCACAAGCTGCGACCAGCTGACAGCCAGCAGCAGTTGCTATGCCTTGCACTTTGGCAATGACCACTTGTGGCATGCGATTGATGGTGAGCATCATCTGGCTACATTGCTCAAATAAGGCGCGCTGAAAAGCCTCATCTGGGTTGGCACGCATCTCTTTTAGATTATGTCCGGCACAAAATGCCTTGCCATTTGCAGCAATCACCAATACTTGTATATTTGTGTCTTGCGCAATATTGTCCAGCTCCGCTTGCATAACGGCCAGCAACTCAACCGATAAAGCATTAAATTGTTTAGGACTGTTAAGGGTTAAAGTCACAACGCTGCCTGAGTTTTCTCTGATAACCAAAGGCTCGTTAGAGTCTATAGAGGAAGAGTGTGATTGAATGGGGTTAAATTGGGTCATTTATCGTCCTTGATAATATGTTTATAAACTTAGCATAAAGTATAAAAGCGATTTAAATCATCACTCAAATAGTAGCATGCTTAATCAGTTAAGCAATAGCTCAGTGACATGGATACAGCTGATATAAAAATAGCGCTCTTATATGCTAAGAGCGCTATTGCAGTAAGAAATTATTTTTTTATAAAAAGCTGTATTCAAATGGTGCGCTTACTACAAAGTATTATGTTTATTTTATACTTTGACCTAGTTTTATCGCCGCAGCAATATTGGCAGCGGTTATTTCAATATTGTGATAAGCGTTTTTAAAGACATTATCAATCGTATCTAGTTTTTGGATACTGGGCATAATGACATCGAATTGACTGGTCTGAGCCGATTCTAGACCATCAACACTACCGCAAATAGCAATCACTGGCGTCTGGCTCATTTTAGCAATTTGGCTGATGCCGCCAGCTACCTTACCCATCGCAGTTTGGGCATCAAGTTTACCTTCGCCAGTGATGACTAAGTCTGCATCAGAGATATGCTGTAATAAGTTGGCAACTTCTGCAACTGTATCAAAACCCGACTTCAACTCAGCTTGGCAAAAGCTCATTAACGCATAGCCAAGTCCACCTGCTGCGCCAGCGCCCTCTATCTCTTGGTAATTCTGATAGCCTTGCTGCTCGCAGATAGCGGCAAAATGACTTAACGCTTGATCCAAATCATTGACTTGTTGCGAGCTAGCGCCTTTTTGAGGGCCAAATATTGCACTCGCACCTAACGTGCCACATAGAGGATTGGTTACATCACAAGCCACCTCAAACACTGTCTCTAATACGCTGGTATGGAAGCTTGTCGCATCTAATCGTTGCAAACTCGCAAGCGCGCCACCGCCTTGGGCTAACGTAGTATCATCACTATCATGAAACGTCATGCCAAGCGCCGTTAGCATACCAACACCCGCGTCATTGGTAGCACTACCACCAAGACCAATGATGATACGTTTGACCCCTTCTTCTAAAGCATCTGCAATCAGCTCGCCAACCCCATAGCTGCTCGCGATGACTGGATTGCGCTCTGCTACAGTCAATAGATGTAAGCCGCAAGCTTGGGCGACTTCGATCACCGCAGTCGCATCAGGCAGTAATAAATATTTTGCGCTAATAGGCCGCATCAAGGGGTCATGGACGCGCACTTCTTTCCAGCGCCCACCTAACACATAAGATAATACCGCAGAGGTGCCTTCGCCACCATCTGCCATAGGCAATAGCTTATAGTCCGCATTAGGAAATACTTGACTGAATCCAGCTTGGATAGCATGGCAAACATCTAGTGCCTCTAAGCTTTCTTTAAACGAGTCGGGGGCGATTAAGATTTTCATGAAATGCTCTTATATTTTTGATGAGTCAACTAAGGCGTTAGATAAATACCAAGGTCAATAGCCAGATAAAGATGATACTGGTCACGCCTTGAATACCAGTTGCTACTGAATGAGCTTTATAAGCCTGCGCCACACTCATACGGCTAAATTGGCTAACAATCCAAAAAAAGCTGTCATTAGCATGTGAGATAGTCATCGCGCCTGCACCAATAGCCATCACACAAAATACGCGACCAAGCTCACTGTCGAGACCTATTTGACCCAATAATGGTGCAACCATTGCTGAGGTAGTCACCAAAGCAACCGTGGTCGAGCCTTGCGCTGTTTTGAGTGCAGCAGAGACAATAAACGGCATAAAGACACCAAGCCCCAGGGCGGATAAAGTCGTCCCCAAATAATCACCTATTGGTGTGACTTTGAGCATAGCACCAAACGCGCCGCCAGCACCGGTGATTAAGAGAATAGGCGCTGCGACGACCAAGCCTTGAGAGATGCTATCACTGATTTGCTGTGTTTTCTGTTCAGTATTGATCAGTAAAAATGATAAAAACAAACCAATCAGTAGGGCAGTTAGTGGATTACCAATAAATACTAAAATATCTGTTATGGTGCCAGTACCAAATGGTGCGCTTGGTAAATTGGCAACAGACGATAAGCAAATCAATACAATAGGCACAATAATAGGTAAAAATGCCATGGTCGCTGACGGCAGCTTGCTATATTCGTCGCGAGTTTTCATATTGTCTGGCACAGTCGCGGCTGGCGCGTCGAGTGCATCGATATTGTCAGGAGTGACATCAAGAAAGCGATTAGACCATAGCCAACCGGCAAGTACCGCAACGATAGTGACGACGATACCGACCATGATGACCAAACCCAAATTTGACTCAAGTCCCAAGTTTCCTGCTGCCGCAATCGGACCGGGTGTTGGCGGTACAAAGGTATGAGTGGCATATAAGCCAGTTGCTAAGGCAATACTCATCGCCACACTTGAGACTTTTAAGCGCTCAGCTAATGACTCTTTTAACGAGTTTAAAATAATATAGCCTGAGTCACAGAATACCGGTACAGACACTACAGCACCTACGATAGACATGGTCAAAGTAGGGAAGCGTGGTCCCAAGACTTTGATGACTGTTTCCGCCATTACAATAGCAGCGCCCGTTTTTTCAAGGATTAAACCGATAATGGTACCGAAGACAATCACCAAGCCGATATATCCTAAAATACCGCCAAAGCCATCAGAGATGGTTTTGGCGACTGTATTAAGCGGTACTTGATAAAACAGTGCGACCAAAAAGGCAGATAGTATCAACACTAAAAAAGGATGCCACTTGAGTTTTGCCGTGGCAAAAATAATAAAAAGAATGGTCAGCACCAGCCAAAATACGATCATCACTGTCTCTATATAGTTGTTAATGTCTTATGACAAATTATGAAAATTATGCAGCATGCTCTTAGCTGAATCTCAATAGTCATATGAATTTTTAAAGGGGCATATTCTATAGTAAATCCATGCTACTAGGGAATCTATTCGGCTCATCTTCAATTTTATTCATGGTAAAGCCGAGATACTCTGCTAGTATGTGGTTTTCGTTTGACACGTACTAGATTTAGGATGCTTCCTTTGACCATATTTACCGCTCCAGTAATTCCCAATATTGAAAATAATGAGCTACGCCAGCAGCTACAGCAAGTTATTGATTTAAAGACCAAGCCGCTTGGCGCACTTGGGCGCTTAGAGAGCCTTGCGCTGCAGTTGGGCATGATTCAAGGGACGCTCACGCCAAAGATTGAGCAGCCACAAATTCGAGTATTTGCTGCCGATCATGGTTTGACCAAGCATGGGACATCCGCATTTCCTAGTGCCGTGACCGCGCAAATGGTTTACAACTTTCTGCAAGGCGGCGCTGCCATCAATGTATTGGCACGCCAGCATAATATCGAGCTGAAAGTAGTTGATGCTGGGGTAGATGCTGACTTTGCCAATTCTCCTTTTAAAGACCATCCGCAACTACTCGATTATAAAATTCGCCATGGTAGCCGTGACGCCCTGACAGAAGCTGCGATGACAGAAGCGGAATGTTTAGCTGCATTAGAAAGCGGTATGAACGTGGTTAAGAACATGGCAGGCAATCTATTGATTGTCGGTGAAATGGGCATCGGTAATACTTCAGCTGCGAGTCTATTGCTGGCGAGACTGGGCAACTTATCCATCGCTGATTGTATTGGTCGCGGCACAGGACTTGATGATGCAGGATTAGAGCACAAAGCGAGCATTCTAACGCAAGTTTTAAAGCGTCATAGTGAAGCACAAGCGCCATTGGAAGTACTTGCTGCATTTGGCGGGCTTGAGGTTGCTATGATGGCAGGTGCACTGATTCAGGCTGCCAGTGAGCGCCGTATTTTATTAATTGATGGTTTTATCGCCAGTAGCGCATTATTGGTTGCTGAATGCTTAACACCGGGTGTGGCGCAGTATGCTATCTTTGCGCATCATTCAGTCGAGCCGGGCCATGTGCATTTATTAAAACTGCTAAATGCTGAGCCATTACTCAATATGGGTATGCGCTTAGGTGAGGGTAGCGGTGCGGCATTAGCGTATCCACTATTACAATCTGCCTGTGCCATTATCAATGAGATGGCAAGTTTTAGTGATGCTGGTATCAGTGAGCAAAGCAAGTGATGCCAAGCTCATCATCAAAGCTGTCTATATTGCAGCGACTTCGTTATGAAGCTCGATTGGTATTGGTAGCTATACAGTTTTTAACCCGCCTACCTATACCGTCTTTTAGTCATTATGATCCGCAATGGCTACATCAAAGCAGCCGTTATTTTCCAGCAGTTGGCTTATTGGTTGGTGTCCTTTGTGCTGGGGTATTTTGGCTTACTAGTCTCTTATTTACGCCATTGGTTGCAGCAGTGATGAGCACGGCTTTTGGCATTAAGCTGACGGGTGCTTTTCATGAAGATGGTCTTGCTGACAGCTGCGATGGGCTGGGCGGTGGGCTAACTCGCGAGCGCACCTTAGAGATTATGAAAGACTCACGCTTAGGTACTTATGGTGTTTTGGGTTTGGTGTCAGCGCTATTACTTAAGATTAGCTTGCTTGCTGCGATGCCAGTATCCGTTGCTATCGTTGCACTCATTATTGGACATACTGCGTCGCGCTTATTTTGCATTAGCTTACTGACGCTATTGCCTTATGGCGGTGAGATTGAACATGCTAAGGCAAAACCGATGGCGCAGCAGCTTACGCCATTACAAGGGCTCTATAGCAGCGGTTGGCTCATATTGGCGATTATTTTGGTCACACTTATATTTCCCAATAGGATGCAGCAGATTGGTGTTGTTCAGTGGTTGTTAGCGCTGGTGTTAGCGCTAGTAGCCACTGACTATATGCGGCGCTTATTACACAGGCGGCTTGATGGCTATACAGGCGATGGACTCGGTGCGACGCAGCAGCTTAGTGAGATTGCCATTTATGTAGGGCTTGCTGCTTCATTACCATTGATATAGGATTTACCAATCACATATAGGAAATAATCATTAATGATTCTTTATATTTGGCGTCACCCCAAACCTATGGCGGCTAATGGTTTCTGTATCGGGCAGACAGATATAAAGGTCGATAGACGCAAAATTAAACGTTTGGCTAATAAAATACAGCGTTTTGTCCGTCTGCATCAATTACCAAAAGTGATTTGGGTCAGCCCGTTACAGCGCTCATTAAAAGTTGGTGAGATACTGGCGCAGCAAGGGTTTCAATGTAAGGTTATGCCTGAGCTTGCTGAAATTAATTTTGGTAAATGGGATGGTCAGGCTTGGGCACAAATACCGAAACAAGAAATCGATGATTGGTGTAATGACTTTGCTGACTTTGCACCCAAGGGCGGCGAAAGTCTACAGCGATTATTCAATCGTGTTGAAAGCTGGATAAATGAAATGACTATTGAAAACAGCGAAAGACCGTTATTAGCAGTCGGTCATGCAGGCTGGATTAATGCTGCTAGTATGATAGTCGCTGGGCAAGAGGTACCGAAGATAGCCGCTGAATGGCCACGACCTATGAACTATCTAGAGCATCGTCAACTAGATTTTTATCCAAAAAAAACTGACCTTTCATAAGGGCCAGTTTTTTGGATAGTAGCTATCTTAACAACTTATCTTTCTTAAGAACCTATCTTTCGCCAATTCATCAATAAAGACTTCCTAAACTATCTTATCAAACCAAGCTTTATTGTCTTTAGGACTCATAGAATCAAAACTAATATAGATACCTTCGTCATCTAAAGTCGCGTACCAGTGATCATCGTTATTACCCGTCAGCACCTGAAAGTATTTATTATTAACAATTCTACCAACGGTATATATCTCGCCTTTTGAATAAAACTCGTTACCTTGAATACATATTAATTTGTCATCAGTGTTTATCATATTATCCCATTTTGTCCATAAGCATGTAAATATACGGATATAGGATAGCAACTGGGTTAATACTATTAAAGATGATTTAATAAGCAGTATTTTATTATTAAGTATGAGTTATACAGTTGTTTTATTACCAATTATTGCTCTTATATACCATTGTAACTTTTTATTAAAGATAGCTCATAAACCTTGGCGACGTTTAAGAAATAAAAAAGCCAGCAACATGACGTTACTGGCTTTTCTTTAGACTCGTACTAAATATTACTCTTCAGAGTAATCTTCGTTCTCGTCTTCAACTTCTTCTGCTGAATCTTGGTTATCGCCATCTTCTGAAAGAATGGTAACTAAAATAGTAGCAGTAACGTCGTGGTGTAGCTGAATATCAACATTATATTCGCCAACTTGACGTAAAGTGCCTTCAGGTAGCTTGATTTCAGCACGGTCAACTTCTAGACCTGAGTTAGTCAATGCTTCAGCGATATCGCGAGTACCGATAGAGCCGAATAGCTTGCCTTCGTCACCTGATTTAGCGCGCATGATAACATTAACGTCCGTTAATGCGTCAGCACGTTCTTGAGCAACAGCTACTTCTTTTGCTTCTTCAGCTTCAAGCTCAGCACGACGTGCTTCGAACTTTTCAATGTTAGCTGCAGTAGCAGGTAGTGCTTTACCCAAAGGGATAAGAAAGTTACGTCCGTAACCTGGTTTCACATCGACAGTTTCACCGAGTTTACCAAGGTTGACGATACGCTGTAACAAAATAATTTGCATGAGTCATTCCTAGTTAACGGTTAACCCTGATGGTTATCAGTGTATGGAAGTAGCGATAAATAACGAGCTTGCTTGATAGCAGTCGCTAGTTGACGCTGATATTTAGTAGATGTACCGGTAATGCGGCTTGGTACGATCTTGCCATTATCACTAATATACTGTTTTAGCAATTCAACATCTTTATAATCGATGTGAGTGATGCCTTCAGCAGTGAAACGGCAGAATTTGCGACGGCGATAGAAACGTGCCATGAGTATTCTCCTTTAATTAGTCTTCACTGTGGTCGTTGTCGTCACTATCGTTTTCACGACTGTCAGGACGACGAGTAGTTGCTTTGCGTGCGCGTTTTTCATCGGCATTCTTGGCTAACTGCGACTCTTCAGTGACAGCATCGTCACGGCGCATAACTAGACTACGAATGATCGCGTCGTTATAACGGAATAATTCTTCAAGTTCAGCTAAAGTCTCGCCGTCAGTTTCGATGTTGAAAAGAACGTAATGAGCTTTGTGAATCTTGTTAATTGGGTAAGCCAGTTGACGACGACCCCAATCTTCTAGACGATGGATTGCACCGCCGTTATCTTGAACCAACTTGATATAGCGTTCAACCATGCCGACCACTTGGTCGCTTTGGTCTGGGTGTACAAGTAACACCAGTTCGTAATGTCGCATTATGACTCCTTACGGATTAGTAGCTATTAACCCTATGTTAATAGCAAGGAGATTTATAAGGTAAGCCCAAATTTTATCGAATTTTACAGAAAAACAATAGGGGATAAGCTTAGTTTATAAAGCGCCGTATTATAACAGTAGTCAGTGCTTAACACAAAGGTTAATCACTGAGCGGCTGTCAATAAGTTATAAAAGTAGTAAATGCTGCTTTATCAATAAAAAAGCAGCGTCTAAACACCACTTTTTAATATAACTTTATGATATTTCTATCAATAATTTTTATAACAAGTTTATAAGCCTATTATTTTACTTTTGGCTGTTTGACTAATTGACTGCTATCCGCTTTTACCACTAAGGTTTTAGCAAGTTTGTCATGCCAACCGATATTTTCAGGGCTTTTTGATGCCATATAATAATGAACGGCAATCACCACAAAACCTAAAAAGCTGGTAAAAGAAAATAATAAGTTATAAATAATGAACAATAGCAACGTACGTATGCCGATAAGCTTGGTAAAAGATGGCAAGCGATGGGTCGTTTGATCAACGACGCGAATACCAGTAATCAGCTTACCGAGTGATTGTCCACGCAAAGTGATAAATACCAGCTGCAGCGCAAACAAACCAAATACCATTACTTGCGACACCATCAAGGTGGTGCTAGGAATACTTTCCATCAGTGTCATTGAGTACTGATAAGCGGCATCCATATTTTGGATATTTTGGAATTTAGTGTAATCCACGTCCATCTTGGTCAGTGCCATGACGAGCGGAAAAATCGCTAATATATACAGTAAGCCATTTAGCGCAGTCGCTAAGACCCGCGACATGATAGGTGCAAGGACAACATCACCGATGACTTTATCTGTGTCTGATATCTTTTTAGCGGCGCCGGATTTATTCAATGACACCTTATTATTTGGTGTGTATTGACGGTTGGTTGTCATGTCCACTTTGCTGTTTTTAGTGTTTTCTGCTGGACGCTCAGGCTTGCCATATAGGCGATCTAGCGATACCGATTTTTTGTCTTTATTAGAATCTGCGTCATTATCTTCTGGGAAGATAGTGACATTGTTAATAATAGAATCGTTAACCTCTTCCGTTGCTATAGGAGCAGGACGGTAGTAGGTTTGATTGTTGGTTAAGTTGCCAACACGCTGCCACTGATCTAATCCTTCATGCCATATCAAATCATCTAATACGACTTCGCCAGAAGTGAGCATAATATTGAGCTGATCCAAGGTGTATGGACCGGCTTGTACGTTATTTCGAGCAAGGAAAATCTGCATAATTGCCTACATAGTTAGTCATATCTCAAGTCACTGTTTTTAAAAAGCTATCTTTAAAAAACGGCTTTTAAGTCACTTTTAGTAATACATTATATTAGGGTCTATTTGAGAAAATCAAATAGACCCTAATGGTTATATCTTAAATGACGGTGTGAATTAACGCTGTGACTTAACGTTACGGCTTACTTCGCTTCTTCACCCGCTAAGAAGAACCAAGTATCTAGCACTGAGTCAGGGTTTAATGACACTGAGCTGATACCTTGTTCCATGAGCCAGAAAGCTAGGTCTGGATGGTCTGATGGACCTTGACCACAAATACCAACGTATTTATTTTGCTTACGGCAAGCGTCGATCGCCATAGACAACAGCTTCTTAACGGCAGGATCACGCTCATCAAACAGATGTGAGACGATGCCTGAGTCACGGTCTAGACCAAGGGTTAACTGGGTCAAGTCGTTAGAACCGATTGAGAAACCATCAAAGTGCTCTAGGAACTCTTCTGCCAATAAAGCATTAGTTGGTAACTCACACATCATGATAACACGCAGGCCATTTTCGCCACGTTTTAGACCATTTTTCGCTAGCAACTCGATGACTTCTTTGGCTTCGCCAACAGTACGTACGAATGGAATCATAATCTCGACGTTGGTCAAGCCCATTTCATCACGTACACGTTTAAGGGCTTTACACTCAAGCTCGAAGCAATCACGGAAGTTGTCAGATACATAACGACTGGCACCGCGGAAACCAAGCATTGGGTTTTCTTCAGATGGTTCGTACAGCTTACCACCTAATAGATTGGCATATTCGTTTGATTTGAAATCAGACATACGAACGATCACTGGCTGATCCATAAAGGCAACGGCTAGGGTTGAGATACCTTCAACCAATTTGTCCACGTAGAAATCAACCGGTGAGGCATAACCTGCGATGCGCTCATTGATGGCTTGTGCAATTTCACGTGGCAAGCTGTTCATATTTAGCAATGCTTTTGGATGCACACCAATCATACGGTTGATAATGAACTCTAAACGCGCAAGACCGATGCCTTCGTTTGGCATTTGGGTAAATGAGAAGGCGCGATCTGGGTTACCAACGTTCATCATCACTTTAAAGGCAAGCTCTGGCATAGACTCAACAGAGTTGGTCTGTACTTCAAAATCAATCTGACCTTCATAAATAAAGCCAGTATCACCTTCAGCACAAGAAACAGTCACGTCTTGACCATCAACCAATAATTCAGTGGCATTACCACAACCGACGATTGCTGGAACACCAAGCTCACGGGCGATAATCGCCGCGTGACAGGTACGACCGCCACGGTTAGTGATGATAGCAGAGGCACGCTTCATGACTGGTTCCCAATCTGGATCCGTCATGTCTGATACCAATACATCGCCGTCTTGAACTTTGTCCATCTCGTTTAAGTTACTAACGATACGTACTTTACCAGCACCAATACGTTGACCGATTGAGCGACCTTCACATAGGATTTTAGCATCGCCAGTATTGATGACATAGCGCTCCATGACATTGCTGTCTTGGCGGCTCTTAACGGTTTCTGGACGTGCTTGAACAATAAAGATTTCATTGGTATCGCCGTCTTTTGCCCACTCGATATCCATGGCTTGACCGTAATGCTTTTCGATGGTCATTGCTTGTTTGGCAAGTGAGTTAAGCTCTTCAGTCGATAAAGAGAACTGCATGCGGTCTTGTTTTTCAACATCAACGGTTTTTACTGATTTCGTGGTACTACCTTCATCACCATAAATCATTTTCTTATGCTTGCTACCTAGGTTACGACGGATAATTGCAGGTTTACCGTTAGCAAGTAATTGTTTTGACACATAGAATTCATCAGGGTTAACTGCGCCCTGTACGACCATTTCACCCAGACCGTAGCTTGAGGTGATGAATACGACTTGATCGAAACCACTTTCTGTATCTAGAGTGAACATGACACCAGCAGCGCCGGTTTCTGAACGTACCATGCGTTGAACAGCAGCAGATAACGCCACGCCTTCGTGCTCAAAACCTTTATGAACACGGTAAGAGATAGCACGGTCATTATATAATGAAGCAAATACTTCTTTAATGGCAATTAGGACGTTATCAATGCCGCGAATGTTCAAGAAAGTTTCTTGCTGACCGGCAAATGAGGCATCTGGCAAATCTTCAGCAGTTGCAGAAGAACGTACAGCAACCGCAATTTCTTTACCGTCGCTCATTGCTTCGAATGATTCACGCACAGCTTGCTCAAGATCTTTTGGCAGCTCTTGTTCAATAATCCAAGTACGGATTTTTTTACCTGTTTCAGCAAGCTTGTTTACATCATTAACGTCAAGTGTTTTAAGCTCGTTATTAATTTTGTCTAGTAAGCCTGTTTCTGTCAAAAAGCGGTTGAACGCATTTGAAGTGGTCGCAAAGCCACCTGGAACGCTGACACCCAAATCAGATAGATGGCTGATCATCTCGCCGAGCGAGGCATTCTTGCCACCAACCATATCAATGTCGTCTTTTCCTAGCTGATCAAGATTGATTACAAGTGCTGTAGATTGCGCTGCCATGATAACTCCAGAAAATAAGGTTATTTAGTAAAGATTATAACGGTCGATTATACCTCTATATTTGGATAATTTCGATACCTAGAACCAAAAAATTCGTCAAAAAGATACAAATTGTGGGGATTGCTACATATTTGAGCCCATAGAACGTAATATATGGATGATAGAATATAGTGATAATACAAAGGTGGCTTGTTTTATTACTTTATAAATAATAGCTATATACTACGTAAAGAAGGCAGAATCGCCATGGAACAGCCTTAAAATTTGCGCTTCTCTTTTGTGTCTCTATATATAGGTAACAATATCATTATCATTGAACCAACTATTCATAATCATACGTTTGATGATTTGCTTAAGTTTTAAGGTTATTTCAATGCTCACTTTATATGGAATAGCTTTTATATATAAAACTTTTGTACATATACAAAAGCTGTGAAGTGTACGCCTGTAACATTCATTTCTATTAGACGGGTATTATGCGTATAATATAGAGCATAAATAGGATCTGGACGCGACCGTGCTATTTAACAGCAAATGACCATAAGTAGCATGGCGACATTATGATAATAAGTTGTCATAAACAGCTATTAAGAGCCGATCGAAGATTTTTCAGCGCTATGCAAAAGCGATTATTGAGGTTTTAACGTTTTAACAAAGGTGTTCACGTTATGTTCGCAAACAATCCGCCCGAATCAGCCAATCCGACCATCCAAAACGAACAAGCATTACAGGTAGATAACGCCCAAAATATAAGAACAGCCTTTTTTATCTCTGACGGTACGGCTATTACCGCAGAAACCCTTGGACGCGCTATTTTAAGTCAGTTTGCCTCTGTACCTTTTGAAACCCGAGTCTTGCCCTATGTTGATAGCTTAGAGCGTGCCGAAGATGCCGTTGAACAAATCAACACTGCTTATCAACGTGATGGTTTATTGCCATTGGTATTTGATACGATTGTAAGTCCTGATATTCGTGAAAAAATCAATTCGGCGCATAGCTGTAATCTGGATATGTATGAAGGTTTAATCGGTCGGGTAGCGGAAGAAACCGGTGTCGAGCCAGACGGACATTCAGGCCATGCCCATGATGATGTCGACTCAGAAACTTATAAAGAACGTATTGATGCTGTGCATTTTGCTTTAGATAATGATGACGGCGCGCGCACCCGTCATTATCATGCGGCCGATATTATTCTAATCGGCGTTTCGCGTTCTGGAAAAACACCGACCTCATTATATTTGGCGCTACAATTTGGTATTCGGGCGGCAAACTATCCTTTAACTGAAGAAGATTTAAACGACAATAAGCTGCCTAAAGCCTTACGTGAGCATAAGCATAAGTTATTTGGCTTATTAATCGATACTGATCGATTGGTAAAAATTCGCCAAGAACGTCGCGCGGGTAGCCGTTATGCTAGTTACCAGCAATGTCAGCAAGAGCAGCGGGCAATACAGGGGATTTATATCTCGCAAGGGATTCCAAGCCTTGACGTGTCAGAAATGTCTGTTGAAGAGATTGCTACACGTATCTTGCAGATGACGGGTCTTAAGCGCCGTATTGGTTAAAAAGACAATTTAACGTGAAATATAAACATTAAGATAAAATATAACTATTATAGAGAATGCTATGAACCTATCTTATAAGTCTACTAAAAACTCTTTATTGCTAACGGGTCTGTTAGGTGCTGCTACTTTACTGAGTGCTTGTCAAACATCGCCATTTGCTCGTGAACCAATGCCTGAGCCACGCTATATTCCAACAATCGTATTGGGTGAAGCGCAGACTTTGACGATTATGCCAAATCGTGTTGCTTGTGCCTCAGCATTACCTATGCAGTGCTTACTGGCTAAATCTAGCAAAGATGGTAGTGTTTTTCAGGTGCCTTACGATTGGATTGACGATTTCAAACCAAGCCTTGGTACAGAGTATATTATTAGCGTACGACCACAAATTGATGAAGCTAAGAACAGTCTGACTGGGCATTGGACATTGCAAAATATCCTATCACAACGTATGGTAGGCAAACTTTAGCGCCATGACCCTAACTTCATTTATAACGGTAGACATTCATGGCCTAAAAAACAAATAGATTCATAAATTAATAAAGAGGATATGATGGGAAGCAAACCTATAAGCGACGCGACCAACGATATTGGTAAAGATACTCACACCGAAGTGTCCAATAAAGAGAGTGGCCGCGCGCCAAACCCTGAGCATACTGAGGGTAAGAATAAAAAAGAAAGAATTGAGCAAACCCATGAGCAAGTCACCGACGATATCATGCATCACCCTGACTTGGTTAATCCACTAGATGATATCCGCATTGATATTAAAACCCCTTTTACCAAAGACTCGCAGCGCATCAAAGGCGATAAACATAAGTATGAGTATGATGTTGTCGTCCTAGGTGCAGGGCCTGCTGGTGAAGCGGCTGCTATGAAGCTGACTAAGTCTGGCAAAAAGGTAGCGGTTATTGATCCGCGCGAACAGGTCGGCGGTAACTCTACGCATGTTGGCACCATTCCAAGTAAGGCATTACGTCAATCCGTTTTTAACTTGATTAACTTTCGCCGTGATCCTATGTTTACCAAGGCGATGGAGTATCAGCAAGTACCGCTAAACCGCGTGTTAGCCAACGCTCGTCAGGTAATACGCAATCAAGTGAGTACGCATACGCGCTTTTATGAGCGCAATCGTATTGAGGTGATTCACGGCTGGGCAAGCTTTATTGATGAGCATACCTTAAGCGTCGAAAAAGACGAAGGTGTCTTTGAAACCGTCACCTTTAATAAAGCCATTATTACCGTTGGTAGTCGTCCTTATCGTCCTGATATTCTAGATTTTAACCATCCGCGTGTTTTTGACTCTGATAAAATCTTGCAAATGGATTATGTGGTCAAAAAAATCATTATTTATGGCGCAGGGGTGATTGGTTGTGAGTATGCATCTATCTTTACTGGTCTTGGCTATAAAGTTGACTTGATTAATAACCAAGATCAATTGCTCAATTACCTAGACAGCGAAATTAGTGATGCCATCGCTCATGATTTTAGACAATTTGGCGTACTTATTCGCAGCAATGAAGAGATTGATCATCTTGAAACGCATGATGATTATGTGGTCTTGCACCTAAAAAGCGGCAAGCGCATTAAATCGGATGCCATTCTTTGGTCAAACGGGCGCTCAGGTAACACAGAAGGCTTGAACTTAGAAGCAATCGGGCTTGAAGCCAATAGCCGTGGTCAGCTCAAAGTTGATGATACCTATTGTACTGGTGTCGAAAACATCTATGCCGCTGGTGACGTTATCGGCTGGCCATCATTGGCTTCTGCCGCCTACGATCAAGGACGCTGTGCGGCGGCCTTCATGGTTGGCGATAGTGATGCAGAACCGGTATCGAGTGTGCCAACAGGTATTTACACCATTCCTGAGATTTCTTGTATCGGTAAAACTGAACAAGAGCTAACCGATGAAAAAGTTCCTTATGAAGTCGGGCAAGCATTTTTTAAACATCTGGCACGCGCGCAAATCATTGGTGAACGTTCAGGTGTGTTAAAGATTTTGTTCCATCGTGATACGCTTGAGATCTTAGGCATTCATTGTTACGGCAATCACGCGTCAGAGATTATTCATATCGGTCAAGCAGTCATGAAGTGTAAGAGTAATAATACCCTTGAGTATTTCGTCAATACGACCTTTAACTACCCAACGATGGCAGAGGCTTATCGTGTGGCAGCCCTCAATGGTTTAAATCGCGTTTTTTAAAGGTTAATTTTTTAACTGTTAAATCGTAAAGCAAGATACATAAAAAAGCGCCTGCTCAATGAGTAGGCGCTTTTTTTGTGGCATTTTTTAATATCATAAGTGCTATAAAGCTCTTTTTAACTTAAAAAGCGGTTTTGCTTTGCGCGGTAAGCCAACGAAAAAGCAGCAGTAATATAAAGTAAAATAGCCACAATCCTGCCAATGCATAAAATCCCGTCGCGACTTGGGCTACACTGGCACCCATCTGATTGAGCTGAACAGAAGTATTGATGCCAGGTGTCGTCGGTATTAACCAGCGTATGATTTGTAAAAATTCTGGTAATTGATGGGCAGGCCATGGATAACCACTGACAAAAAACATCGGTAGTGAGCTGAAAATTAAAATTTGCATACTGCGCTCACGCTGGCGGAACCACAGCCCAAACACACAGCCGAGGGTGGCGACGGTCGGACAAAATAGCAGCAAAAATAACAAGCTGCCGAGCATGTTTTGTCCGCGCGGATAATGATGCAGCTCAAAGGTCCAGCCATAATAAAAGCAGCCGATGATAAAGCTGAACATACTGAGCGCTGCAATACGTCCGAGCCAGCCGCGAATACTGGTGGCATGACGACGCTGCTCATACCATGTACCAATCAACATCGCTGTAGACATCAAAAGGGTTTGCTGCAGAATAAGAATAGCTACCGCTGGCACCACATACGCGCCGTAGCCTTCGGTTTGGTTATATAAAGGAATAATTTTTAAGGGTACCGCTTGCGTGCTTGCCGCTGCGGTCGCAGAATACGCGCCTTGCGCCACGCTTTTTTTAATCTCAACCCCTGCTGATACCGTACTGACCGCTTGTAGAAACCCCATTTGGACGTTTTTATTTAGCAAGAAATAGCCGCCATTACCCAGTACGCTGACGCTTGCCGCTTTTCCAGACAGTACTTGCTGCTCAAGTCCGCTTGGAATAATCATATAACCAGCGATGTCATCTGACCATATAGCCTCGATGGCATCTTGCTCATTGAGAAAGCGCTTGGTATCTAGCTGTGGGCTTGCACTGGCGTAACGGACGATGGTTTTAGATAAGTTGCTGTTGTCTTGATCAATAATACCAACTGGCACATGGTTAATCACTTCCGCTGAATACGGCCAAGGATAAAAAAAGCCATAAATAATCGGTGCAATCATTAATAATAACAGCACGCCTTTATCAGAAAAGACGTCCTTAATAGTTTGCAAAAAACTGCCTAAAAAGCTTTGCGATGAAGAACAGTCTTTTGAATCTGCTGCTGCGTTAGATAACTTGTCTTTTGCTGATACAGGCTCTTTTGGTGAGCCAGAATCTTTTTTTAACATAGACATTAGCGTGCTCCCCAGCGTTCAGGATGTGCGAGCGCGCGTTTGCTCAATAAAGTGGTTAAGAACATAGCAATAAGGGTCGCTAACGTCAGTCCATAGACAATCGGGAGTGAGATGGCAACGGGTGCTTGCATCTGTAATTGCGCGATATGCAGCTTAAGATAATGGGTGAGTGGTAAGACGTCTGACCAATGCTGAGCACTGTCACTGATGGCGATATAAGGAAATGTCACCCCTGCAAAAGCATAAGAAGGCGCTGAGATAAACCCCGTAGACGATAAGCCCATACGTAATGAAAATGAGGTTAAAGTAAATATTGCCCCAAGCCAAAATGACAACATCATAAGCAAGACAAGACCGATATAAGTCGCAATAATGGAACTAATAGCGAGCGCTTGTTGCGGAGCGGCCAGCCACAACGCCAGAACTGACCATAGGCTATAAGCTAGTATTGGCCAAAAGTACTTACCCAATAAACCAAAGAGTAAAACTAATACACTTGCTTTTCTAGGCTTACTATCTATAACAGAGGTGTTATTGTCTTCAGCAGAGGTCGAGGCTGCTATGATTTTGCTGTTTGCAATGTTAGTTTTAATATTGGTTAAGTCAGGATGACCGCTTTCAATAAAGTCATACCAACGACCGATTTGCTTATCGCGTAGCTCGCGACCAATGGTGGTGGCACCGATTACCATGGCCAAGATATGTAGCAGCGCCGGGATAACGGTGGATGCTAAAAACTGCTGATAATCCGTTGCGGCATTAAATAAGCTAATACGCTGAATACTAATGGGCGAGTAAGCAATCGCTGCTTGTGACGGTGCCATGCCTTTTTTCACCAAGCGCTGTATCTCAACGCCTGCTGATAGCGTACCAATTACTGATTGTACACTGGTCTGGATGATGCCAGAGTGAGTACCGTATTGGGCGTTTACTTGCAATACAATCGGCGCAGGTTTACTGGATGAAATATTGCGCGAAAAATCTTCAGGAATAATAACTACCGCATAAATATCACGTTGCAAGAGGGCAGCTTCTACCGCTGCTGGCGAGTGATAAAGCTGTCTGACCGTTAGGTTCGGGTTGGCTTCCAAATAACGCACGGCAGTATTGGCAATAGGACCGCGGTCGTTATCCATTACACCGATGGGTAAATCGGTAATTTGTATTTGTGAAAATATCCACCAAATCAATAGCACAGTCGCAAGCGGTATCCAAAGCACCATGCTTAAATCCCATGGGTTTTTGGCTAAAAAACGTCGCTCGTAGCCAGCACTGCGTACAAAAGAGCCAATTAAACCCTTTTGCTCACTTAACTTCTTTTGCTTAGTCAAGCGCATGGTTTACTCTTGGCTCTGATTAGCAAGGGCTGGATTGATATTGACAACCACACTCATACCCGAACGAATACGACGATCAGGAGCTGATGGACGCGCTTTAACCTCAAAGGTACGTACATCAAAACCATCGTTATTATTGGTTGGACGCCAAGTAGCAAAGTCAGATAATGTTGAGGTGGCATAAACGGTAAACTGCTTGGTATAAGGTTTTTCAGGCGATGACAAAGCGGGAATCGTACCCATAAAGCGCTGACCAATCGCAAACTGATTTAAATAGGTTTCGGTCACGTTGAGTACCACCCATTGATCATTGGTATTCACCAAAGTAAGTAGCGGCACGCCTTGACCAATGACTTCGCCAGCATTAACAATGACATTATCCACGATACCAGCAATCGGGCTTCTTAGATTGGCTTCTTCTTTTGCGACCAACGCTTCTTCTAGTTGTGCATCGACTTGGGCAACTTGGGCGGACGCCGCTGTCTTATCTTCACTACGTGCGCCTTCCATTGCCAAGTCGTATTGTAAACGCGCCGCTTCAGTCTGGTCTTGAGTAGCCAAATATTGCGCGTAGGCTTCATCACGTTTTTGCCGTGCCATCAGTCCTTCTTCATACAGACGATTGACCCGCTGATAGGTGTTTTCTGCCAAATCAGACGCCGCTTTATTGGCTTGCCAAGCCGCTTTTGCTTGCGCAATTTCTTGTGGACGGGCGCCATTCTCTGCTTTATCGAGCTGACTCTGTGCCATTTGTTTACCAGCACGTGCTTGATTTATCTTAGCGTTAATCTCAGGTGAGTCCATCTCAATCAATTGCTGACCGACCGTAACCGCATCCCCTTCTGTGACCATGATTTTCGCGATACGTCCTGGTACTTTTGCGGCGATGGACGTTTCCTGCATTTGCATCTGCCCTTGCAGGGTAATGACTTCAGGCTCGTTGTGCTCACTGCTTTTATACAGACCATAAGCAATTGCCGCTAAGACAAGCAGTACAAGAAGCCTCAAAATCACCTTTTTTATCATGGCAGCTTTATCCGCTTTTGCAGGCTCGCGCTTATAAGGTGGCGCTGCTTGCTCTTGATTAATATCAGCGGTATCGACCACAGATTCAGTCGGTTCAGTGGCATCGATGGGCGTTTGCTCATTATGACTGCTGCTTGATTCAGCGGATTGGTCTGAATCATTTAATTTGCGTGAGTCGCCTGATTCATTATTAGATTCAGTCATGACAGTGAGATTCCTAAAGCAATAAGGTCGGTAATAAGCAGAATAAGTCTGATTTTATTCAATCGTGTTATTTAATATGTCTTACTAGGTAGGCTATTGGCCATTTCATGCTATTTTCTGTGCCCTGTTATTTGCTATACAGGGTCGGTAGTCGAATATCAGCGGCGTTGAGATAAGCATTAAAGGCAAGGGGCGTCCCGCAGCTTTGCATCAGAGCGGCAAGAGACTGTACATAAGTATTCGCTGCTTGCGCCTGTTCTGTACGAGCTTTGAGTGATTGCGTCTGTGCTTGTACCACATCGATAGGTGTATTCACGCCTTCTTGCAACCCAAGTTGCCGCAAGCGTAATACCTCCGCTGCCAGATCCACATTACTTTGCAATGCCTGATACCGTGACTGGGCATTATTCACATCATGCCAGTTTTTTTCGACCAACAATAATAGGTTGTCACTGACCTCAATCTCAGACAGATCGGCTTGGCGTATTTTGGCATTACTGGATGCTAGTGAAGCGGTTTTATCGAGCCCACCCCAGAGCTTCCAACTCGCTGAGATACCCGCGACCCAACTGGGGTCTTTTTCAAGTTGTCCGTAGCCATAAAGCATGACAGTAGGTTTGTAACCGGTATCAGATAGCGCATGCAGTTGCTGAGCCTGTGCCCGTTTAGCGGCGACTTTTTGCAGACCTGGATGATTGCTCAGTGCCAAGTCTTGAAAATAGTTGACATCAGGTAAAGGACGACTAGAGACAAATAGAGGCGTGGTCGGTTTGATGCGGTAATCGGTACGCAAGAGACGCTGCAGCGCCATCATCGCAAGACGCGCATCATTATTGGCATTGACCGATTCACTTTTTGCATCGGCAAGTGCCGATTGGGCTTCTAGGCGATCGACACGTGAGATAAAACCTTCTTCAAAAAGACGCTGCGCCATATGGTCAACCTGCTGCACTGTATCATAAGCATCTTCGCGTAAATAGGCGGCAATAATGGCCAATTGTGCTTTAAAGTAACGTTCAATTAAGGTGTTATAAAGCTCATTTTTATCTAGTAGGCTATCTGCTACAGCTTCTTGGGTACGAGCAGTGGAAGCGCCTGTCAATGCCGTAGTGCGTCCAGCAGTATAAATGGGCCATACTACACCGAGACCTGCGCCAGTCGTTGAACCTGAGCGCTTTAAGTTGTAATTATCTGGGATACGCTCGCCGACCAATTCACCAAAATCAGGCAAATTTGCTATGGGTGGAACAATGCTATCAACGCTACTATTTATATCGTTGATAATGCCGGTTTTAATCGTTGATAAATCAATATCTGCATCTAAGTTATACGCACTGGCAGAGACTCGCGCAAATACCAATGGATTGTCTATAGTTTTTAGGGCGTCAGTTTCATATTCGCTCGCAGCAATCGCTGCTTGATTGGCGGCAATTTTGGGCGAAACTTGCAATAAAATATTTTGCGCCTGCTCAAGACTAAGCAGGCTAGATACCTCTAAGGGATAGCTGTTATCAATGCTTTTATGGGTGATAGGATCGATAAGAGTGCTTAAGCCAGTTTTAGATTCAGCTTTATCCATCTCAATCTCTGTCATCGCCGCTCTATTTTGTACGCTACTTTTTTGAGTTTCGTTTTTATAAGTTTGAGTACGATTGGTTTGAAGACGGTTTTCTTCAATGCTGCCCGGATCGGCCGCATCAATAATTTGCGTCACTACAACTGGCGTTGGCTCATTTTGTGATGTGATATTATCATCGTGAGCGTTTGCGGAGTTAGACGCGGCTAAGCTCATGAGCGTAACCGTCATCACAGCAGTAGACAGAGTCGATAAAGCAAATTTCATAAGTCACATAAGCCATTAATTAGAATGCAAAGTGTTTAGAACGTGTTCATGCAGGGCAATATTATAGACTATTAAGAGAAAGTAAAAATTGGTTATTAATAACAAAGCATACACTGTAGGGCCATAATGGCGACGGGTCAGTGCTCACTATTTGCTTATTTCACGTTGAATGAGCCCCTTTTTTATGTTAAGTGTCTCATTCAAGGATAAGTGATAGCATTATCTATAGATATATCTATGATTTTTTGATAAAAAGTCGTTTAAATAGCAATAAAATCCATGCAATAAGTATTATTAGTAAATATATGGTTATAAAAATTAGCTGTTAAAAGTAAATAAAATAATATTATATTTAAAATAGGACGTGAGCAATGGCAGGATATATTTTAGCGCTAGATCAAGGCACGACATCGAGTCGCGCGATTTTGTACGATGACCATGCCCGTCCGATTAAAATGGCGCAGCAGCCGACGACTTTAAAGACGCCGCAAGCAGGTTTCGTCGAGCAAGATGCACAACAGATTTGGCAAACACAGATTAGCTGTGCCCACGACGTGATTAATCAAGCAGGACTACTTGCAACCGATGTCACCAGTATTGCGATTACCAATCAGCGTGAATCTATCGTGATGTGGGATAAGCAAACGGGTAAACCTTTAGCGCCTGCCATTATTTGGCAAGACCGCCGTACCGCAAGCTACTGTAAGACGCTTGCTGCAGAAAGCGCGAGCGGTAAGACAGATAATAACCATGATGATATGGCAAGCGAGATACAACGTATTACAGGGTTGCGTTTGGACCCTTACTTTAGCGCCAGTAAAATTGCTTGGCTATTAGAAAACGATCCTAAATTAAGGGTACGCGCTAATAAAGGAGAGATTGCTGTTGGCACCATAGACAGCTGGCTTATCTATAAATTAACGGGTGGCGAGCACGTCATTGAAGTGACCAATGCTTGTCGCACTCTGCTATATGATATTCATAAACTTGCGTGGTCAGAGGAGCTATGTGCCTGTTTCGCCATACCTATGAGTATATTGCCTAAAGTATTACCATCTGATGGGGATTTTGGCAAAACCAAAAAGGGACTATTTGCTAAACAAATTCCTATTCAGGCGGTATTAGGCGACCAACAAGCGGCGTTGTTTGGACAAGGCTGCCTTGATGCAGGCATGGCAAAAAACACCTATGGCACGGGCTGCTTTATGCTGATGAATATAGGTCAGACGCCAAAACTGAGTGAGCATAAGTTGCTAACGACCATCGCTTGGCAACGTAAATCAACGCCAATTCGTCCAGACAATTTATCATTTGATCAAATCGTCCAGTCTGGTAGACGTATGCTACAACCACCCAAAAAAGAAGTCACTTATGCCTTAGAAGGTAGTGTGTTTATGGCCGGTGCTATCGTGCAATGGTTGCGTGATAATCTGGGTATGATTCAACAAAGCGGTGAGGTTGAGAGTTTAGCGCGGCAAGTAGATAGCAGTGAAGATGTGGTTTTATTGCCGGCATTTACAGGGCTTGGCGCGCCTTACTGGCGCTCCGACATCAGTGCCAGTATTACCGGTATGAGCCGCGGTACGACCAAAGCTCATATCGCGCGTGCGGCATTGGAAGCGGTGGCGTATCAAACTTATGATGTACTCATCGCTATGCAGAAAGACAGTCCTCATCCATTGACTGAGCTAAGAGTCGATGGCGGCGCTGCTAATAATGACTTACTCATGCAGTTTCAAGCTGACTTATTGGGAGTGCCTGTACTGCGCCCCAAAGACACAGAAATCACTGCCAAAGGTGCGGCTTTGTTAGCTGGATTAAAAACGGGTTTATATGATGAAGCAACGATGCAAACGTCATGGCAAGTCGACCGTATTTTTGAGCCTGAAATGTCCGCCGATACTCGTCAGCAGCATCTTAATAAATGGCAACAAGCTATTGATAGAGCGTTAAAAGTAATGTAATTGTTTAACTTGAGACATTTAAGCGTTATGACAACTCAGTTAAAGATTACTTAAAGCGCTCCGGTAACCTACAAATTCGTGATAAAGATACAGGCTGTAACGCAAGGCAATCGCAATTTGGACAAAGTTTACATAACCTGTCTATCTGTCGCTATTCATAAATCCCTATACTTTAGATGAGTTAATAAGCAATACCGCTGATATTTAATTTTCTATTGATTAATAAGTTAGCAATTAATAAATCTAATATATAACAAATAATTTAAGGATAATATTATGAATAACGATGGACGCATTACAGACCCTAACAACCGTGTAATCGCTGATGACTATCTTGAAGTCGGCGATAGAGAGCGCATAATCGATGACAATGAACGTCGATTAACTGGCACTGATCATGATATCCATGGCAATAAGATTATTAGACATGAAAATGATAATATCATCGAAGAGCATGATGCTGTTGATCGTAATGCTGTCAAGCATATGTCAAAAGAGAGCAGAGAAGATTTGAATGCTGACCCAATCACAGGTGAGCCAGGCTCACATCCGCTAGGTACAGGTATCGGTGGTATCGGTGGGGCAGCAGCAGGTGCGGCTATTGGTACAATGGCAGGTCCGTTAGGAACCTTAATCGGCGGTGCTATTGGTGCTATCGTTGGTGGCGGGGCTGGCCATGCAGCAGCAGAAGCGATTGATCCGACTCGCGAGGAAGCTTATTGGCGTGCAGCACATGCCAATGCTGATTACTATCGCGAAGGTCATGACTTTGACCGTGACTTACATCCAGCGTACGCTGTCGGTTATGCCAATCGCGCTCGTTATCCAGCCGATGCTCGTTTTGAAGATCACGAATCAGATTTAGAACGTTCATGGCATGAAGTAAAAGGTGAGTCGCGTTTAGAATGGAACGATGCGCGTCGCGCAACACGTGATGCATGGAATCGCGTATCTTAATAGTAGTGATATCCTTACCATGTAAGAATAAAAAGTAATGGTAAATGAGCTTTGACTTATTAAGCTTAACCAATAGGTTATTTGATATAAGTAAGTAAATAATACGAAAGCTTACTCTCTCATTACTAGAGTTATTCTGATTGTAGACTTTGCTCTACTAACAGACAAAATAAGACAATTTTATGCTACTTTAAAGCCTCCAAAGGTTTCTTTGGAGGCTTTTTTAGTGTATATTTTTATACATGAATATACTTAATGTTGTTATGTATAAATATATTTAATGGTAAGACATAATTATCAAGAATAATAATAATAGGTAATTTATGATTGAAGGCAATGATTCAAAGCAGTTTTATATAGCGACTGCTAATTTACTTAATTTTGCCAATCCTAACCGAGTTTATTACGAAAACGCGCCTGCTTATACCAATAAGGAATACGAGCATAAGCTGCGCGGCATTACCGATTTGTTGGTAAAAGCACATGCTGACATTATCGCTGTACAAGAGGTATGGGATAGTCATGCGCTCGAGGCATTGGCGATTTCACTGGGTTTTAAGCCTGAGCATGTGATCAGTCCGCTGGCCAGTAATGACAGTGCAAGCCCTTATACCCAAGGCAAGGGAGCACAGAATACACCCGCCGTTGGTATTATCACTCGCTTCGAGCAGTTAGAGAGCACGTTGCTACAAAAGGTAGAACCAAAAGCGGTCATTGATATTCCTGATATAGGACCTTATGAGCGCTTTACTCGCCCACCGCTTATATTACGAGTGAACGCTTATGGGCAGCCGATAACGATTATTACTGCCCATCTTAAAAGCAAACGTGCTTTGTTCTTACGTGATGCAAACGGTAATCTGTTAGAGGATATGAACGATCCCAATATTCGGGTTCGTGCCAAACTGCGTAGTTTATGTATACGCGCAGCAGAAGCTGCCTCTATTCGCATGTCTATTATTGAGCGCTTACATCATACTCGCGAGCCGCTGATTTTGTTAGGTGATATGAATGATGTCACCGGTAGTGTCACGACCCAATTGATGACCGAAACTGGTGAAGTCAATTATGATAAAAGTATGCGTGACGTGGCATTGTTTGATGCGGCTCGTATCCAAGCCCGTTACGGTTGGATGAAAGATGTTGCTTATACCCATATTTATCAGGGTATGCCAGAAGTTATTGATCAGTTATTTGTTTCTGAAGAGTTTTTATCTGATAGTAAGTTTTCGCTCGGTCAGGTTGAGCGAGTTGACTACTTTAATGACCACTTAAAGTGGGATTATGCTGATAGAGTTACTGATCATGGTATTATAAGAGCGAAAATAAAACTTCATAATTAATCCTGTTTGACAGTTAATTGGTGAATTATTTTTTAACCTATTCATGTCCCTTGCTTCATAGTATACAAGCGTTTATCATGCCTCTTCGTTGAGTATAGTAGCGGTGCTATTAGCCCAAATTACCGGTTGATAGAATGTGGTCCTTTAATTTAGGACAGATACTATCTGATGAAGACTATATTTATGAAGATAGGGCGTAACAATAAGAGATTTATAATGAGCGAAAATAAAGACGACAAAATTGAAGATGTGCTGGTAGATTCAGAGCTGGCAAAAAAACTGGTCCCTAATAAATTTAAATTTACCAGTCAGCAAGGTCGTGCACGCCGTCAAAAGCTACTGATGGGCGCGAAAAAACTGAGTGAAACTCAAGCGATTAATGATATTACTTTAGCGGCTGTCTGCGAAGAAGCAGGTATTCCAAGAGCTTCTGCTTATCATTTCTTTCCAAATATCGAAGCGATATTTTTAGCATTGCGTTTTTTGAACGCGATCGATATCTTAGAAGTATTAACAACCGTTGAAACGGGTGACTATGATAGATGGCAAGCGTATTTGACCGCGTTGATTGAGCGCTGTGTAAAAATCTTTGATGAAGATCAAACCAAAGCCAAGTTGATTTATGACACCAATACCCCTGATTTTGAAGGCGACAGTTTTGGTGAGCATATGGACAATCAAGTGGTGCAATTGGTATACAAACGCCTATCAGAGCGTTATGAAGTGCCCAAGTTTGAAGATATTCAAGATGTGTTGTTGATTACTTTTAGTATTATTAACGCCATCTTTACTGTCTCTTATCGCCGTCATCAGAGCATTACTGATAAGTATTTGCAAGAAGCCAATACCGCGTCTATCGCTTATCTGCGCTGCTATCTGCCAGAAAAATTACCACGTAAAAATCGTTAATATTTATGGAATTAGGCTAGAGTTTTAAGCTAAATAACAAACGTAAAAAAGCCGACATGATGTCGGCTTTTTTGTTGCGCGTTTTTAATAAACGTTTATTAAATATTGATTGAACTTTTATTGAATATTGATTGTGCTGTCAATGCGCCTACTTTTTATCAATCGTTGCTAGCACTTGACCATTACAAGTATCATCGCTTGAGTCTAGAGGTGCGTATTCTTCATAATAACGCACGATGAGCGCTTGTAAAGTAACGTTGGTTTTTGAATCATGGGCATTGACGAAAGCTTCGCGTGCTTGCTCAAGCCAGCGATCGGCCATCCGAAAATGACTGTTTGATGATTTTACGCCACGTTCACATTGGTCGGTAGCTGCCCATATTAATGCCACTTCACTAAAAGCTATTTCACGCGGCGCATTCACGATACCGCCACTATCTTTAAGGGCGTTTAAAGTTGCCCATAAATCAGGTCGCATTAACGTTGAGGTCGATGGGATATCTTCAATAAGCTCAAGCGCCTGTTCTTGATTATTTTTTAATGCTTGTAGAATAGTCTCTGCAGCTTGGGCGGCTTGCACAGCAGTGTCTGAACGACTATTCATACTGTCTTTATGAGTAGCGTAGTTCAGCCAAGCTTGAGCTTTGTAAGCAAAATATTTCTGGCGGGTGGTCATGTCTTTTTGCTGATAAACTTGTAGTTCGTTCAGCATGCAATTCATGGCGCGCTGTTGTACACTTTGGGCTGTATAATCAGTCGCTTGGCTTGTAGTGTCAGTGTTTTTTCTGATAAGGCAGTAGTCTGTTGCATTTAGCGTAGCGTTTTTTGGCGAAATGCTTGTAGTCGATACACAGGAAATAGTTGACAGAAGCAGTACAGCTGATAGCGCAGCACATAGGGGTTTTTTGTAAGGAACTGCTGTAAATGCAGAGTAAGGCATAAGATAAACCTTATAATAAGGTAGTGGGTATTAGAAGGTTGTTTGGACGGAGTTTAAAGTAGGTATCTTCTATAGTGGTGTCGTCATCGAGAGTATTTTAGAAAATTTAATTAACTACGGTATTCAATGATACATCAGTAGATTTTTTTGCAGGTAATAGTTTGATGTTCCAACGAATATAACGGTATTCAACAAGAGGGGTTTTAGTGACTTTACCAGCTACTTGACGCATTAATGGTATGTCAGCATAGTTTTTTCCATCTATACTAGCTTGAGCACTAATAGGATATGCTTCACCAGTGAATGTCATGCTGGTGGGGATTGGCAGGGTAATAGTTAAGTCATTGATATCTTGTGCTAAGGTATTAGTGTAAGTGACTTTATACTGAATAATAGTGCCAGCTGCTGCAGTTCGTACAGGTATGTAAGTTATTTTGCCTCGCTCATGGATAACTACTTTATTCGTTATCAGTTCCATTTTTAGTCCATTGTTAGCATAGGCCGTATTGTATAAAAATCCAGAGAATAGAGGTACTAATACTATAATCTGTAAAAGACTAAGGCGATTCATATTATATTTCTTCCTCAACTTATATCACTATCTGCTTGCGTATTAAGTATAAATTTGCTTATTGTCATTGGCTATTATGGACTGTGAATATTGCATCAAGATATAAACTAGATAGCGCCTCAAGATTTTAAGAATTATGATGTAATTCTAACGAATATGCTATTTAATTATGGAGTGTTAAATAGTGATGACTTTATCTTCAGATAACTAACTATAAATATTACCTTGTTTTTATAGTCATGTTTGGATTATGAACTTTCCATAATTGAACCTCACTTAAATCTTTATTAATAACTAATCTTAGTATTATAGGTGGTTTATTTTTGATAAAGGATATGAGGTGTATAGACAGTATTAAACTTGCTAAAAATCCTTAAGTAAGTCATTGCAAGAATAGCGAATTATTATCGACTCTGTCTTCAAATATTCATCTAATAACTAATCACTATTTATTTCAGAAATACTTGTCATATTGGCATTTATTCATAGCTATAAACAAACCCTTAATAAGTAACTATAATAGAGTGTCATTATCATTTGATAGTGAGTGTCAGATATAGGCTCTCGTCAGGTTTTACAACGATATCTATTTATCTCGCTATGCTAATAGACAGTGATATAAGTTGCTTAGATTTTTCTGTCATCACCATGAAATATAATGCAATGCTTAGATGCAGCAAGGAAGTCATCAAGTAATCGATTGCTCATTAGAATACGTACCACACTCTGATTTAATAACACCCTGTCATTGTGCAGGGCTGACTGATAAAAAGGATTAAGAAAGATGAATTATTATAAGGATGCTGATAGCACCGAAACCCAAGAATGGCTGGAAGCCTTTGAGTCCGTTATCAAACATGCTGACAAGGATCGGGCGCAGTTTTTATTAAAAGCGTTATACAACATGGCGGTACAAGAAGGGCTGCCCTTTAACCGTCTCGATACGGCGTATATCAATACCATCGCAGTCGAAGATGAACCGATGTACCCAGGCGACTTGACGATTGAGCGTAAAATTCGCGCTTTGATTCGTTACAATGCGTTGGCAATGGTTATGCGTGCCAATAAAAATGACGATGATTTGGGTGGTCACTTAGCGACCTTCGCTTCAAGTGCGACTCTTTATGAAACAGGCTTTAACCATTTCTTCCGTGCTGCCAGTGATCATTTCGGCGGTGACATGATTTATTATCAAGGTCACTCAGCGCCTGGTATTTATGCGCGCTCTTATTTAGAAGGTCGTCTGACCGAAGAGCAGTTAGAAAACTTCCGCCGTGAAGTGGGCGGCAAGGGTCTCTCAAGCTATCCGCATCCGTACTTAATGCCAGATTATTGGCAGTTCCCAACCGTGTCGATGGGCTTGGGTCCGATTATGTCCATTTACCATGCGCACGTGCATCGTTATATGGAAAACCGCGGTTTGTTAGAGAAAGAGGATCGCAAGATTTGGACGTTCTTGGGTGATGGTGAGACCGATGAGCCAGAAAGCTTGGGTGCCATTTCGCTTGCCGGCCGTGAGAAATTGGACAATTTAATTTGGGTCGTCAACTGTAACTTACAGCGCCTTGATGGACCAGTGCGTGGTAACGGCAAGATTATTCAAGAGCTTGAGTCCGTATTCCGCGGTGCTGGCTGGCGTGTAATTAAGGTGATTTGGGGTGGTCAGTGGGATACCTTGTTAGATAAAGATACGACTGGTGTGCTTAAGTATCGCATGGAAGAAGCGGTCGACGGTGAATATCAGTTGTATGAAGCCCGTACGCCTGAATTTACGCGTAAAGAGTTTTTCGGTAAATATCCAGAGCTAGAAGAGATGGCAAACGAGCTATCTGACCATGATATCTCACGCTTAAACCGCGGTGGTCATGATCCGATGAAGGTGTATGCTGCTTTTAGTGAAGCCATGAAAACCAAAGGTCAACCGACCGTTGTCTTGGTCAAAACCGTTAAAGGTTATGGTTTGTCGACCCAAGCGCAAGCGGTAAATAAATCGCATCAAATCAAGAAATTGGATCATGAAGCCCTGATGTATTTCCGTGATCGCTTTGATTTACCTTTTACCGATGAAGAGTTAGAGACGCTACCGTTTTATCGCCCGAAAGAAGATTCTTTGGAGATGAAGTACTTAAAAGGTCGTCGTGAAGCCTTAGGTGGTCATCTGCCCAATCGCCGTAGTGGTCATATTCCATTGAATATTCCAGATTTATCTATTTTTGATCGCATACTGAAAGGCAGTAATGGTAAAGAACAATCGACCACCATGGTGTTTGTACGCCTCTTATCTGCGATGTTAAAAAATAAAGACATTCAAGACCGCGTTGTGCCTATCGTTCCTGATGAAGCGCGTACCTTTGGTTTAGAAGGTATGTTCCGTCAATTGGGGATTTACTCGGCTTCTGGACAAAAGTATACCCCAGAAGACAGTGAAGCTTTGATGGGTTATAAAGAAGCCATCGATGGTCATATGCTAGAGGAAGGTATCAACGAAGCGGGTGCGATGAGTACCTGGATTGCACTGGCAACCAGTTATTCTGTCAATGCGTTACCGATGATTCCAATGTATATTTACTACTCGATGTTTGGTTTCCAACGTATTGGTGACCTTGCATGGGCGGCAGGTGACTGTCAGGCGCAAGGCTTCTTACTTGGCGCAACAGCAGGTCGTACTACGCTAAATGGCGAAGGCTTGCAGCATCAAGATGGCCATTCTCAGATTCTATTTAACGTCGTACCAAACTGCGTGACTTACGATCCTTGCTTTGGTTATGAGCTGGCAGTGATTATGCATGATGGTCTACGCCGCATGTATGGCGAGGGCGAACGCGTTTATTATTACTTAACCTTAATGAATGAAAACTACGAACAACCTGCTATGCCAGAAGGCGTGGAAGAAGGTATTAAGCGTGGTATGTACTTGCTAGAAGACAACGGCTCAAGCCAAGTTCAGCTACTCGGTTCTGGTGTTATTTTACGTGAAGTACAAAAAGCGGCACGAATATTACAAGACGAGTTTAACATCAGCTCCAATGTATGGAGCGTGACCAGCTTTAACGAGCTGACTCGCGATGGCATGGCGTGTGATGACTATAACCGCCTGCATCCGATGGAAGAAGAGATAGTGCCTTGGGTTACTGAGCAGCTGGCTCCGCACGAAGGTATCGTGGTTGCCGCAACAGATTATATGCGTAACTACTCAGAGCAAATCCGCGCATGGTTACCGGACAATCGCCCTTATACGACTTTAGGTACTGATGGCTATGGTCGCTCAGACACCCGTGAGCAATTACGTAGCTTCTTCCATGTCGATGCCGCTCACATTGTTGTAGCAACGCTTAAGCGCTTAGCCGATGAAGGTGAAGTTGAGATGCGTCTGGTAAAAGACGCTATTTCAAGCTTTGGTATCGAAGCGGATCAACCGCCTGCATGGCAACAACAGCCTTATTATGATCATTTCCCAGACGCGCCAGCCCCTGATAATGTTAATCCGAGTCCTGTACCAGAGTTTGTCGATGAAGATGATGATGAAATAAGTAGCGAAGGTCGCGCAGAGGACCCAGCTGACGCCGCCTTACTCAATGATGATGACGTCAAAGAATAGCCAAAAGACAAGGCAATCATAATACAAGGAGAATTACGGATGGACATTAAAGCCCCCGATTTGGGTGTTGATAGCGCCGAAGTCAGTGAGATTATGGTCGAAGTTGGCGACGTTATTGCAAAAGACGACAATATCATTTTATTAGAATCTGACAAGGCGTCAGTAGAAGTACCGAGCTCGGCTGCCGGCAAAGTAACTAAAATTAGCGTGGCAGTTGGTGATCAAGTGAGCGAAGGTATGGTCCTCATTGAGATTGATAGCGAAGCTGATACTGACAGCCAAAACCATAGTCCAAGCACTGATACAGAAAATAAAGGAACGCCAATCGCTGATCAACAAAATGAAAATCAAGCAGACAGCAAAGCAGCTCAATCAAATACTTCTAAACCTGTCCAACAAACAGGTGAACAAGCAAGAAAAGCAACGACTCATGCCTTGCCGGACTTAGGAGTCGATGAAGCGCAAGTGTCTGAGATTATGGTCAGTGTCGGTGATATCGTCAGTGCTGATCAGTCGATTTTGTTGATTGAATCTGATAAAGCGTCGGTTGAAGTGCCGGCGCCAGAAGCTGGAAAGGTTGAAAAAATATTAGTGCAAGCCGGTGATATGGTCGCAAACGGTCAAGACTTTATTGTCATTATTGGTGAAAGCTCTGATAGCACCAGTAGTACGAATGAGACTAAAGCACATATTTCTCAGTCGCAAGAGTCAAAAGCTGCTGATTCAACCAATAAAGCTGAGTCGGCTGAGAAATCTCATCAGTCGCAGACAACAAGCGCGCCAAAACAAGCTACTAAATCTACGACTGATACTAGTGCTGCAAATGATAAGCTTACCGAAGCACAAGTCAATAAAAAAATGGTCGATATCCATGCCGGTCCTGCCGTGCGTAAGCTTGCGCGTCAGCTAGGAGTTGATATCTCCCAAGTAACGGGTTCGGCGCTCAATGACCGTATTTTAAAAGAAGATTTATTTGCACATGTGAAAGATAGCCTGAATACTCAAAAAACGGTACCTGCTAGTGTTAATGGAGTCAGCTCAAGCCTACCAAGCTTACCTGATATGAGTAATACTGAAATATGGGGTGAGACAGAGGTACAAGACTTAAGCCGCCTCCAAAAAGTGTCAATACCGCAGCTTAATTATAATACCTTACTGCCGCAAGTGACGCAGTTTGACTTGTCTGATATCACTGACACTGAAAAGTTACGTGGTGAGCTCAAAGGCAGTATGAAAGCAGAAGGTATCGGTTTCACTATTTTAGCCTTTGTTGTTAAAGCAACTGCGTATGCTTTAACCCAGCATCCACGTTTTAACAGTCATTTGAGTGACGATAATACCCAAGTTATCTTACGTAAGAGCGTCAATATGGGTATTGCGGTGGCGACTGACGACGGCTTGATTGTACCTGTCATCAAAAATGTGCAAGATAAAGGTCTGAAGCAGATTGCCATTGAAATTGGGGAACTTGCGGTCAAAGCCCGTGATAAGAAGCTAACGACCAAAGACTTGCAGGGCGCAAGCTTTACGATATCAAGTCAAGGTAATCTAGGTGGTACGGCATTTACGCCACTGGTAAATTGGCCACAAGTGGGCATTTTAGGGATATCAGAAGCAAGTATGCAGCCTCGTTGGAATGCAGCTAAGCAAACCTTTGAGCCGCGTTTGATGTTGCCACTATCGCTATCTTATGATCATCGCGTGATTAATGGCGCTGATGCAGCCGTATTTACCCGCTATATTGCAAGCTTATTGGCTGATCCACGCCGTATTTTGCTATAGGTTTTATGGTTAAGCAAAAGTAATATGATTTATAAAAAGACTGTCTACGGATGGTCTTTTTTATTGTATTAAGTAATTGTTTTAATTAACAATATTTTTATTTGAATTTGATTTGGTAGCCGTTTTGGTAGCCGTTTTGGTAGCCGTTTTGGTAGCCGTTTTGGTAGCCAGTAGCTTTAATTTTTGACTATTTGTAGCCATAGGAGAATTTAATTATTTATCTATTAACTGTCAGGTTTACGAGCGTCAACGGTTCGGACAATTATATTTATCGGCCGCACCTCGTTATCATCAGTAACGCCCTTATCAAGTCCCAGTAGCTTTGCTTTTGACATGGTAGCAGCAACCATAGCAGACGCCTGTCCATTGGCTTTGGCGGTCAATCTAGCATCGTCCAATTCTGTCATCAGGTCATCAATATTCATTTGCATTCTTTATCCCATAATATTTTTATAGGCTTGGCTTGCGTCATTAGCTGATATTCCAGTGATATTAAATACTACTGGTTTGTTGTCTGCATAAACATCTTTCAGCACTGGCTTATCTAACCCTATCAGCTTTGCCATAGTAGCAGTGGCTTGTATCATTGCAGACGGTTTGCGGTCGTCTATCGCTATCTGTCGAGCCTGTTCCAACTGGTCAAGTAAGTCATCTAATGTTAATTTTCTAATAGTCATGATTTTATAATCCGTTCGTTCTCATCAACTTTAGGCGCTACTAATCTTATCACTGTAGGTCTGTTTGCTATTGGCTCAACGTCTTTGAGCTGTGGCTTATCTAATCCTAGTAACTTGCTTTGGCTCATTGTGGCTGTGACTATGGCGTTTGGATTGCGGTCATCAATCGCTATCTGCTTTGCTAACTGTAAATCTTGGATCAAGTCGTTAATGTCAGGTAGTCGCATTAGTAGAATGTCCTTATCAGTTTGTTTGTCAGCTGCTCATACTCTACTAGCAGTCGCTCATATGTGCTGTGATGCATTCCTTTAGGACGTTCACCAATGCCATGAATAATCCCTACTTGCCAGCCTAAACGCTCACGTAAGGCGTTCAGATTACTATAAATGCGGTCAATGGGTTGCTGTAACTGACTGCCATAATTTGCACCAATGCAATGACGGCAAACATATAAGCCAGCGCAATATAAGGTTGATGTTCTTTGATAACACTTAGGACAAAGCCACCAGTAACGATTACCGCCATAGTTGCATGATGTTTTTGTTAGCTGAATAGAGTATTGATAGGGTTTGCTGCGATGGGTGTAGCTTACTTCGATACTTTGAGCATTACCTTGTCTTAGCTGCTCACGATAGCGTGAGATAGGTAACTTTAAGTAGTCGTTTAGGCTGTGAGTAGTGGCAAGTGCTGGCATGTTATCTAAATCATTAACTAATTTGGTATATTATAACATTACAAATCAACTATGTGATTAAGAGCTATTGCATAAAACATAGTTATATCTATCGCATTGATTGCTAATTTGTGTACTTTAGTTGGTTTGTATAATACTATCTATAGTACAAATTAATTTAGTTATCTTGACAAAATCACTAAGGTTTCATATATGAATAAATTCTTTATCATTAGTTCTTTATTAGTTCTTTATTAGTTCTTTATTAGTTTTTGCCTCAGTTCCTGCATCTGTATAATCAAGAAAGCTTATAGTTCGCAAAAATAAGAAATTTTCAGTGATCCGAAACTGAGTTAGAAGCTCATTACCAAAACCATTAAGTATGCTGAACAAGAGATATCTAATCATTGGCTATGTACTGAAATGAACTTCAGTGAGCATGAGTAGCTAGTAAAATATTAACAATAAACATTAAAAAGGTTTCGCTATGATCACTAACGTTATCCAAAAAGGCAGCAACATCTACATATATAACGAAAGAGGAGTGGTTCAAGCTCAGATTGGTTTAGGAATGGGGGAGAGGTCTGGTTTGAAAGGGTTCACTGCTCATTCAGTAAGTGTTCAGCAAGGTGATACGATTTGGAACTATGATGAACATGGTAGTCTTTACGGTCACGGAGTTTATGTAGGCGATGGTGGATTGAGCTCTTCCAATTTTAGTTCTAATAGTTCATCAGAAGGTGGGAGTATTTGGGTTAGACTAATTGGTATTATCGGATTTATAGCTGCATATTACTTCTTTTTCCTAAAATAACGATTTTATTAATACTTAGATTAACATATGAAGTGCAATTTCAAAGAGCAGGTGAAAAAGAGGCCTAGATGCGCTAGCATCAAATCTACTATCCACCGCCAAAGTGACATTGCAACCATGAGCTATACACATCTAAGCCTAGAGGAACGATATCAGATTTATGCCCTTAAAGGGGCACAACATAGTATTAAATTTATAGCAGGGGCGTTAGGCAGAAGTCCAAGCACCATATCAAGATAGCTTAGACGCAATAAAAGCCTACGAGGGTACCGAGCAAAGCATGCAGACAACACAGCTAAAGCGAGGCGAGCAAATAATGCCTTCACCATCATTTTAAACGTCTGGGACTGGGTAGTGACTAAGCTTAAACTGCAGTGGAGTCCTGAGCAAATAGCAGGCGTTCATAGTGGAGTCAGTCACATGAGTATCTATTGTTACTTATGGACTGATAAGAGGCAAGGCGGCACGCTATGGCAATATTTAAGACGCAAAGCCAAACCCTATCGTCAAAGGCTTACCACTGAGACTCGTGGGCGTATTAATGACAGGATCTCAATTCATGAGCGCCCTCATGTAGTAAAAGAGCGATCCCGCATCGGTGATTGGGAAGCGGACACCATCATTGGTTAAAACCACAAACAAGCTATCTTGACAGTAGTAGAGCGAAAGACAGGTTTGGTTAAGATGAAGCGAGTGACTAAAAAGAGTGCTCATCTGGTCGCGGATGCTATGGTAGTTATGCTAACTCCAGTGAGACTACACGTTAAGACGATTACATCCGATAATGGCAAGGAATTTGAGGATCATAAAGCTATTAAGTAAAGACTCTATAGTGGGTTCTACTTTGCTGATGCTGATGCTGATGCTGATGCTGATGCTGATGCCTCATGGCAACGAGGAACAAACGAAAATACCAATGGCTTGATTAGAGAGTACTTGCCTAAAGGATGTGACTTTAGACAAGTATCTGATGATGAGGTACAAAATATTGAAGACAGATTAAACAACAGACCAAGAAAGCGTTTGGGGTTTAAAACGCCAAACCAGGTATTTTATTCCATTAATTAGCGTTGCACTTGGTGTGTTAATCTAGGTTTATTTATATATCCATAGATGGGGAAAATGGGGAAAATGGGGAAAGTAGGAAAGTGAGTTGCTAAAGCATTGGTATATATGGGTTATAGTGTTTTCCCTTATAAATGCAAAAAGGCAAGTAAGGAAAGTTAGCAGCTGGTTAGCCGTTTACTTTCCCCACTTGCCTAGTGAGTCGATAGGTAGGAAAGCTGGCTAGTGTATGCATAGCAAGCGTTCTAGCTGTTGTTTTCTCACTTTCCTAGTTTTCCCCTTATCTAGCCGTTAATAGTTCAGGTCTTACTTGTATGGTTCTAGCCCTGCCATTGGTTATGATCTTAATATAACCCTCGCTTTCTAATACCTCAGCTATCAACTCAAAGTTATGCTTTTGCCGTAAATACTTAGGGGTAACCTTGCTTTGAGCCGTTGAATAAGCCAGTTCTTTAACGGACTGCCTATTGCAGTAATTCACTAGCCAGCTGATTAGCTTTTGAGCGTCATTATCACCAGATTGGGGCTTGTCAGTGTATCGCATACGCTCGCTTATCGAGTAGTCAGTCAATAGCGAGGCTCTATGTATATCTTCGGCTGATATAACCCGTCTACCATCAAAGTAAGCAAGTATCGAGGCGATACGACTGGCATTTTCGTGTAAGCGTCTGGCATAGCTTGCATACTTCTCTAACTTACCGCCTTTGCATAACTGGCTTTCTTTATCGGTTTGATAATTGGCTAAAGCCTTTCTAGCCTGCCTATCTTTAAAGGGCATATTAAAGCGGATAATATTGCCCTCGTTATCTCTCTCCACACTATCAGCAATGGGGTCTAGCAGCGTTTGGCATCGTTGCCAGTAAGCCTGCAATCTGGGGTCTTGTTCTGGTTTAGCGTCTAGCCTTTCATCAGTGTTATAAACTATTTGACCGTTCATATTGTCAGGAAAGGCAAACAGAAAACGAGGTAATAAGCCTTGACCGTTCATAGCCTCATCATTTAATGCTGGTGCGATTACTGGTGGCTGTCCTTGCAAGTCTAGGATAAACCTAACCCCATTCATGCTGTTTTGCTCTATGGTGTCATAACGAGGGGATAGTAGCCTATCAAATGAGCCACTACTCCATATGTCACATATTTGGCTAATGTTACTTTTTGCGGTGTCACTGGTTAAGCTATGACCGCTTAGGAATAACGCTGCCTCAGCCGTTGACCATGCTATATCAGTAGTATTACCGATCAGCATATTGTCTAAAAAGCCTTGAATAGTGCCAGACTTGACTAAAAGTATAGATTGCTTAGGTTTGGGGTTTTCAAGTAACCATAGCTCTAAATCTTTTTTTGGTGTGCTGGCTTTTTGTGCAAGCCATTCATCTAGCAAGGTTCTGTATTCTTTGCGCTTGTCGTTTTGATAATTGAATAGCTCTTTATGGGTAAAATCTACCGTTCTACTTTTACCGCCTCCGCTTTCTGCCTCAGTGAGTAAAAATAGCGAGGCTGGCATAAACTTATCACCTAAAGCATAAGGGGCGTTTATGTATTGCTGAATAATAGTACCTAAAGCCCCTAGCATGCATTGCCCTGCCATTGCTGGCGGTACTTGTGCATGATAGGTAATTGCCGTTAAAGCATCTCTGAGTATCTCTCCATCGATGCCCCATGCCTCTACTGGGTAGGGTGTGGCTTTACTGTCTTGGTCTGCTATATCGCCTAACAGCCCCCACGCATCAGCTAACAAGTCTTTAATGATAGTTTCATGGTCATTTAAAACATCATCAAGCGTCTGGTAATTATCAAACCATAGCAGCAAGTCAAAAGTAGTTATTATCGCTTTGACGTTTACCCCTAGCAGTGGCTTGGTTAGCTGGTCTTTTTTATCTATGGTAGCAGTAATAATAACTCGCTTAACCTCTGCAAAATGCTTAACCATGTCATTAAAATGATAGGGGTTAATACTCACTAAAATAGTGACGTTTAGCCCTTGGCCTAATAGCTGCCTGTATAGCTCTATGCCTTCAGTAAGACTTTTTACTGCATACCAGTCACTATCTAAACTAAGATTACCAATAACAAAAGCACTGGGCTGGCTTGGGTCTGTTACCTCTATGGGTTCATCACTATTAGGCGTATAAATGCCTATATTGGCTGGCTGGTGCAAGTTATTGCTTAATACTATAGCCACCTTGCCAGCGGTATCTACTATTTCACCTGATATGTAAAATTTAGCATTAAACTGTCGTATTTTATCGCCTTGACCTAGTGCTATAAGACTGGTTAATACTTCATCATTTGCTATAATCTTATCTGTAGTTTGCTTTGAAGTGCCTAGTAAAGTGTTAAGCCCCTTGTCATCAGCTTGGGGCTTTGCTTTGTCTGTATCATTCATCATTGCCCCCCTTTATACTTGCCATGCTTTACCTGTGTTGCTGCCCGTTTGATTTGGTGGTAGCGTTGCATCTTTTTATCACGCCTTTTCTTTTCCCTGCCATGTATTGATTTAGCATAGGCAAGTTGAGCATCCATGAATGTTTTAGGGTTATCGCTGCTCATGACTTACCCCTTGCAATTGCGCTGGCTCGCAAGCGATCAATGCCAATGCTAAGCCAATGCCTATAACCCATGCCATAAAGATGATAAAGCTAAGTAGTAAGCCGCGTTTTTGCGGTTGGCTGGTGCTGTGTGGCCCGTGGCTGGATTTTGATTTGCTTTTGTTATCGTTGGTCATTTCTTACGTCCTCCACGTTAAAGGCTATTTCTGCTATGTTTTTCGATAACTCTTTGAGTGAACTTACTTGCCTATTAATTTTGGGTATCATTAACAGGTTTTGCATTTTGTTCTCAAGTTCTGCAATTTCTGTCATGGTGTTAATGATGGTTACATTGGCATGTAAGGTGATGATTAGCTGGTCGATGAAGTCATCAGGTATCATCAGCATGCCCTTATCTTTTAGCCCGTCCATCACTTGATTTATAAAGGTGTTATCACTCATGGCTTGTTACCTCCACTGTTGGTAAGGTTATAAGCCCGTCCATCATTTCACTAACAATGCTTGCCAGCTCGCTATTAGCAAGTAAGGCGCTTCTAACTGCCACTATCACTCCCTTGCTTGCGTCATCATTGGTATTGATAGCACTAAGTGCCATTGCTAGGCTCTCCGCATCGTTTGATAGGTCTTGTATGCGGTCATTAATGACAGACAAGTAATAACTATCTACTGCCACTAGGCGCGGTTCTAATATGTCGTTTGGCTGGCTCATGATTGCACCCCACTAGCTAGATTATCGGCATCAATCCAATAAACATTCCAGTGCTTGCCGTCTTTATTTACTCGCTTGCGCTGTATGGTTAAGCCTGTATTTTCTAACTGATTAATGCGAGTGGGTAGCGTGGCTATTCTATAAAGTTCGATAGCTTGCCAGCGTGTGATTGATTGACCTGTCAAAAGATGATCTTTAATGATTTGGTTTTGGCTGCGTTTTAGCTTATCCATGATTAAGCCCCCTCACAATCTGATTGCTGACTTTCAATAAAGTGCAAAATATCGCTATTCCTAAACATAGGAATACCGTTTATATCAATTGGCTTAGGGAATTTGTCAGCTTTCCACCAGCGTCTTAGTGTTTGGTGGTGTAGTCCGATTAGTTCGGCTGTGGGCTGAATGCGTGAATAGCCTTGAGGGTTTAAAGGGGCTGGTTGCTCATCTTTAGCTTGATTGCTGTCATTGATTGTTGGATTGATATTGGTCATAAGATCACCTGTTAGTTAATGGTTAGTAACAGGTGTCATATTAGGTTTACGATAGGTAGGGCGGTAGCTGGGTATTCTAGCAATCAGGGGGCAATTCTAGAATTTAAGGGTCATTACTTACAAATAATTTGAGTTTCCATTACTTAGCTCAACATATATCTTGTTCTTAATCTTTTCACGCTCAATAGTTTCATGCTTTTTATTGCCATAATCATTCCGAGCGCATCTATCAATGATTGCTTGTGGTACTGGATAAGAGTCTTTTAACCATTTATTAACTTGGTCCATCCTTAGTTCAAGATGGGGTAGTAGGTCAACTATCAACTTAGCTACTTGCTTACGCATTAACAAATTAGTGCCCTTATCGTAACTCCATATTTTTTCAGCTAAGGGGAATACAATATTTTGCATTTCAAGAGTGTATTTTTGAATAGGTGTTAATGTTAGTGGATATTCATGTTTCACCAAGTTATCGGTTTCTTTATCCACAAGTATATTAGATGTTTGCATGTTTTCGAAAAAGCGCGCTAGTGCATCGCTATGCGTAGATGTGGAATTATAAGCTTTTTCTTGTGCATCTAAATATTCGTATATTTTTATCATCGCTTGTTTTTGTATGCCATCAACGTCTTGTAGTCTTATCTTATTGTTAACTTCTACTTTTACGATCTGATTACAAGATATAATTTCATCGATTCTTTGTTGTGGTAAACCTGATACGAGATCACCTAACCTAAAAACACTACCGATAGAGCCTTGGCTGATATAGCAAAACCCTTTACCCATAGCCTCATGAGCTGCATATTTCTCTTTGAAACTAATTTGCTGTAAAGCTTGCGACTGGAATATCTCTAATAATGAAAAGTAATAATCTTTATATTTTTCACGGGTTGAATAAGGAAACCCCATTATTATGCAAAAATCCGATGTTTTTGCTATATCGTTAAGGAAAATTTGAGTAGTTTCACATTCATTTTTATCATCACCTTTAGAACTAATATAACCCAAGTTTTTCTTATACATTACTGTGGTAGATGAAAATAAGCTTAGATTTAAATAAGTTGTGATCTCTTCTAAATTTGACTGCTCAAAATCAACAAGCAGTTCTAGAAAATTACAAATATTTATGTACTGAGCTTCTGTATCTTCCTTATATGCTTTCAGGTATTCCTTAGCTGTCATTAAACTCACATTCACACCTTTACACACCTTTTTATAAAATAAGGTGCAAGGCGCTGGCTGCTTTAAGGTGTGTAAATCGCTGCCGTTCGGGTAATTAGTCCTAGCCTTGCAATTGGTACTGATAGCCCTTGAGCTGTCAAAACTGGTTCATCTGTTTATTATATGGCTTTAGCCGTGTTTTTGTTTGGCTGCTTTCTTAAAGTCTGCACGGATCACGTTATCAAACTTGCCAGCCTTAATATCGTCTAAGTAGTTGGCCCATGCTGTCATCATGTCCGCTCTTTGTTCTAAGCCTGTCATACGGTTGTATGCTGTACCATATGCGTTAAGCATGCGGTGGCCTAGTGCCAGTTCGGTTATCAGTTCATCATAGCCTAGTCGCTCCATTAGCATAGTTTTTGCGCTACTTCTAAAACCGTGTGGGCTGTGAATATCTTTATAGCCTTGTCCGTTATTCATTAGATCACTATTCAATACTTTGTTGATTGCTTGCGTATGGTGATAAGGCTCTTTTTTGCGTCTTGGGTTATGAAATACATAGTCGCTATCACCTGTAAGCGGCTTCATCTGCTCTAATATGGCAATGGCTTGCGGTGCTAGGGGTATAACAATACTGGCTACCATGTCGGCCCTGTTACCTGCTTTCTTTGGCTTAAGTTCCCATTGTTTTTTAAACCAATTAATATCTGTCCACTTCATAGCACACATGTCACCAACTCGAACAAACGTTAATGCTAATAGCTGCAATACGCGCTTATTGTGTAGCTGGCTTGCATCGTCTAGCTGGTCAATGTCTTTTAGCAGTTCGGCAAATTCTTTAGGGTCTGTTAGTGCTGCATGATGTTTTACTTTGTGATTAATAAGTGTCCCTTGTAGGTCGCTGGCTGGGTTGTACTCAATAATCATATGAGCCTTAGCAATCTGTAGAATACTTTTTAATATAGTTTTGACCTGCAAGCCCTTATATGAATATGTCTTTTGTATGTCTTTAATAAACTTAATGACGATACTAGGGCTAATATCTGTCACTTTCATATTTCCTAGTTGTTGCTGGATAGGCTTTATTGCAATGTTAATGTTTTTGATACTAGACGGTGATAAGTTTTTGCTGTGCTGTACTTCTAACCATTCATTGATGAAATTATTTAAGGTGTTTTGGCGGTCTGTTATGTCTTTTTGCTTGGTATCGGCTCTATGCTCTATTGGGTCTATGTCTTTGGCTAACAGTTGCATGTTATCGCTGTGATATTGACGGGCATCGGCAAGGCTTAACGCTGGGTATTGTCCTAGCGTCATGTAAGGGCGTTTGCTTGTGATGGGGTGTGTGTAACGGTGTCTAAAATCGGCTGTAGCGTCTGGGCTATCTTTGTGTGGTCTTATGCGTACCTCTAAGCCTTTATAGCCGGCTATAGGGTAACTGATAGTCTTGCCAGCTTTGATAGTGTCTTTGATTGCCCGTTTGATTTGGGTATCAGTTGTTAAGTCTATTTTGATTGTCATCTTATCACCTGCAAACTGGTAGCCATTTTGGTAGCCGTTCAATTGGCTTTTTCACACTTGCACTAACGTTATCACAAGTAACATATTAGCACTAAAGGTATGTAAAATAAAGGCTTTGAGATTATCAGGTTTTATCAGGCTTTATCAAAAAACGCCATCTACGGATGGTCTTTTTTATTGTCTTCTATTTAAAATAAAAGGTATTCACAAACATAAAGAAGCCAGCTATTAAGCTGGCTTCTTTTATTCATGGCGTTCAGTTTATAGCAATGGGCTATATTAGAACTGTTTTACAAAAGCAACGCCATATACCCAAGGGCTGATATCAATCTCACCAATATCTACGCCATCTAAAGTAGCATCGGTTTTGATGTCCATATAACGGGCATCAATACGGAAGGATTCAGTAGGCGCAAATGGGATATCAAGACCGATATGACCAGCAACACCAACGCTATCATCAAGATCTAGATCACCACCAGTAGAGATTCTTTCTTTAAAAAAAGTAGTATAATTTACACCAACACCAACAAAAGGCTTCACATTCATAGGCATGTTATAGCCATCGAAGTGATATTGTAATGAAAGAGTAGGTGGTAAATGTTGAGTCTTACCGGTTAAGGGAGCTGAACCATCTTTAGCATTTAGTGTAAAGTCATGATGAAATGGAATCGCTGCTAGTAGTTCAACACCAACGTTATTAGCGATAAAGTATTCACCACTGATGGTTGGACGTACATCGCCATCAATATCAACAGAGTATGTATCATTTAATACACTACCGTTATCGCTCTTAGGGTCCACATAGTGTGCGCCAGCAGCCACCGACCAAGTACCAGCAGGTACAGCGAAAGCAGTGGTCATAGTAAGTGCAGTTGCAGCAGCCAAAACTAGGGATTGTAGTTTCATCGTTTGATTCCTCAACGTAATAGATGATTATTGGTCAATTTCTAATGAGGGATGACATTAGTGACCGATACACAATGTTATAGTTGTACTTAACTCGTAACATTATCTATCTATTATAATACAAAAGCCTTACCAGAAGTAAGGTTTTGAATAGAAAGAGGTAATATTTATATTTTAAGTTACAGTTACGACTAAGTTGATAGGCTAAGTTAGGATTTGTTTTTTTAATGGCTTACGTTACTTCAATGAGGCATTTTTTTTGCTATTTACTAAAGGATTTGGTTATATATTATGCTCGGCTATTGTAGTAATTCTCCGCTTCGCTGTGAAAACGCCCGTTCCTTAAAGCTATTGAACCAAGTAGACTCCTGTTGCCCTAACTGTGGTTTATTCTTATTACCTGCGCGAAACCTAAGTAATCAATTATAGGCTGATCAACAATTTTTACGCTTCGTTTTCTTAGCGATTGCTATGCTATTGTTAGCAGTAACCTACATTTATTATCTAAATTTTGTATAATAATGACTAGTGATGCGTAAATTAAAGACGCCTACCCATTTTTTTGGTTTGAATTTTGAAAAAGTTGCTATTCAAAATACTACTTATGAAATAAAGGTTTAAAAACAGCTCATCAAAAGCTTGCAAGCGAAACACTTTCTTATGGTAGATGAGTCATGACTCCCTTTACGGATATCTCATACCTAATTCTTTATTAATATAGGATCGGTGTTACCACGCACCGCATATAGGGACGCCATGCTACTCCAATCTATACGGCGCTTGCGTCTTTTCGTCTATAATATTTTGCAAAACGATGAGCATGACACGCTCTTTAGTCGCTATGTTGACTACTTCCTCATTCTTTTGATCATGGCCAACGTCACGGCGGTCATTGCTGAGTCCGTTGACAGCTGGTATTATCCGTACCAAGATTATTTTACCTGGTTTGAAAACTTCTCGATTATCATATTTTCTGTCGAGTATTTGCTCAGGTTATGGAGCGTCGCTGAAGCCAAACCGGACAATACGACTTGGCGCCAGCGCTGGGAATGGCTAAAAAGTCCGTCGGCGTTGATTGATATCATTGCGATTGCACCCGCATTTTTGAATTTCTTCGTCAGTATCGATTTACGTTTCTTACGTATTTTGCGTCTGTTTCGCATTCTTAAGCTCACCCGTTATTTTGCCTCATTACGTATTTTATTGGTGGTTCTCAGTAAAGAAAAAGGCTCGTTTCAAGCGGTTATTTTTATCTTAATCATTATGATTGTGACCGCATCGAGTGGTATTTATTTGGTAGAAAATCACGCGCAGCCAGAGGAGTTTGAATCAATACCCAAAGCTATGTGGTGGGCGGTAGTCACCTTGACGACGGTCGGTTATGGGGATGTAACACCTATTACCAATGCAGGCAAGATCTTGGGTGCAATCATCACCATATTGGGCGTCGGTCTGGCGGCATTACCGGCCGGTATTTTGGCGACAGGGCTGGCAAATGAGCTCAGTCAGCGCCGTGAAGAGCTTGAACAAGATTTTCGAGGACAATTGGTTGATAGTGATTTTGACTTGGTTCAGAATCAGATGATGATTGAAAAAATCCGCCGCGAGCTTGGATTGGATAAAGAGCAAGCACAAGAGATTGTGCTGCAAGTATTGCGTGAGCAAGAGCTGGAGCGCCGCGAAAGAGAAGTGCGCCAAAAGAATTTTTGCCCGCATTGCGGTGAGCCGTTAGAGTAAAGCTGACGTTTGAAGTTTTTTCTTAAATTAAAATTTTTAGTATATAAAACGAAAAGGGTGAAACGCTATTTAATAACGTTTCACCCTTTTTTATGGATAGGCAACAATCATTTCTATATTAAGGATAAATGCCCTATGGAACAGGCAGGACGCGTGCCAGTTCATGTGCCACTTCTTGCGCGGCTGTTGATAAATCGGTCGCAGGCAGGGGTAGGTTTTGTAAAGTCAGATGCCAATCATCCACCTCTCGGCGCAAGTGCGCCACCCAAAGGGTAATACAGTCACGCGGCAGCTGCTTTAAGTTGACTTCAAAAGAGCGGTTACCTTCATCATCACTTAAATGAATTTCACCTTTTTTGACCCTGCTAAAAGGCTGTCCATGATAAGAGTTGGCCATTAAAGCAATATGAGTGATGTGAGCGGGAATTTTATCCAAATAAAGCCTGATTTGCTCTTGATCAAGAGGGGCAAGGTACATCGCTTGCTCACCGCGGTCTTTGCCATTGAGACTATCGCCTTGATGTTTGACTGATTCCGCTTTATCACGTAACTGCTTAAACCAAACGATATCGCTGATGGTACAGTTGTCGTCATAGAGTACGCAGGCTAAATCGATATCAATGGCGCCTTCATTTTTTTTGAAGCGCTTCTTTAAGTTTTTAAATAATCCTTTTTGCTCAATCTTGGTAAATTCATAATTGAGCGCAAAAAATAACGTCCCCGCATCCAAACCCAGCCCTCTTAAACTGTCTGAAAGTAGTGATGATGGGATAGTGGTCGACATAACATTCCTTTTGGATTTTTAATTTTAAAATGGTTTTTTAATAATATAAGCGTCAGTGTGTTTGAGAATGGCTATTAGATTTTCATAATCATTAATAATGATAGCGGTCTTTCTTTATTGTCGCTATTCATCATTTAATGGTTTGTCTAATACGGCTTGATAAAGCAGCGCGGGCTTGGCATCTAATAGACCGCTACCAAAGCCACGTAACCACCAAACCAGTTGCGAGGTTAAGTTAACGGTTCCTTGTATGGTCAGGGTTTCATCGCTATTGACGATGACTGTTTGGTCTTCACTCAGCTTACTTTCCGTTAAGCTTTTGCCCGCTTGTTTGGTAAATTGTAGCTCAACCACGGTATGTTTTCCATGATCAGGCAGCTGGCTAAATAGCGGATGACTAAAGCCCATGCCACCTGCATCTAAATAGTTATCCAGTTGAAAGTTGTCTGGTGTCTTAGCCGCGCTTTCTAGTATCTCGACGCTGGTAAATCGATGCAAAGCAAAGGTACGAATAATCACTTCTGGGTCATCGGTACGCGTTGTCAATAGATAAATAATTACCCCACGCTGGATGATAGCGATAGGATTTAATATGTATTCGCTGGCTTGTGACTTATCACTACGGGTATAGCTGGCTTTTATTTGTAATTGATAAAATAAAGCATGATAAATATTGTCTTTACTTTCCAAGTCGATATGCGGTGCAATCAAGGGCTGAGTTGCAGGCTCGATACGCACTCTGTCAATCCATGAGTGCGTGACTTTGCTGTTTTTAAGCTGCCTGCGTGCCAAATCAAACCAAGGGAATAGCTCATCTAAAATAACGGGCGGTAACAGCTGGCTTAGATTGGCTTCGACCATATTAAAGGCAACCGCTTGTGATAAGTTCATATGCGGTAAACTTTGGAGTGGCGCATCATCTTTCCAGCGCCAACCCTGCGGATTGGCATTGTTTTTTTCGATAGGAAAGCGTTTGGCAAGGGCATTTAAGTCGCGTTGTACCGTGCGCAAACTGATGTCAAAGCCTGCCAACATAAGCTGTTCGTAGACATGAGTGGTGCCTACCCAGCGATTGCGCTGCAATTGCGACAGTACTTGCCACTGCCGCGCCGTTGTCGCTGCTCCATGACGATTATCCACTGCCTCTTCAGACACTTTATTATCTGCAGCAGCTTCTGCAGTCACTAGAGCAGTCGCTGGCTCATCAACAGCTGCTTGAGCATGTAGACTCAGACTATCAGCGTCAGTAGAATGTACAGTCATTAAGAGATAACCTTTATTCAGTCACGGGTTTGGTTGCTGGCTTCTATAAGTCGTTTGTCAATTAGTCAGGCGAATGACAAAAAACCAATCATCGCAGAAAAGCATGGCAACGTCTAGGGATGCTCTTCTGTATTTATATCTAAGTTTGCATCTGAGTTTGTATCTAACTTATCTTTTTCTTTCTTCAATTTTTTTTGTTTGTCTTGTTTTTTTTGACGCTTGGCTTGGCGCTTTTTCTTGGCTTTCTTTTTTGACTTTTTATTATCGACTTCGTCATCAGCGCTCTGATTCTCGTCCCACAGCATCAAACGGCTTAGTACTTTGCCAAATAAGGTTTCTTTACGGTATCGACTTTTTTTATTCATGGTATCGACTGGTAGACCTGTCATTAAGGTCAAGGCTTCACTTAGGGTATGTACGCCATAAATATGAAATTGCTCTGCTTGAACGGCGGCAATGATGTCGTCACGTAGCATTAATTGTTTGACGTTGGCCATTGGAATGACCACGCCTTGTTGTCCCGTCAGCTCTTGCTCACGGCAAGCGTCAAAGAAACCAGCAATTTTAGAATTGATACCGCCAACCGCTTGGACCTCGCCTAACTGATTCATCGAGCCGGTAATCGCAAAAGATTGATTGATAGGGACGTTTGCTAGAGCAGATAGCAATGCACAGCCTTCACTGACCGTCGCACTATCACCATCGATATGGGCATAACTTTGCTCAAAAGCGAGCGAGGCACTAAAATTTAGTGCATGATGCTGACTAAATAAGGCGCGTAAATAGCTGGTCATAATCAGCATGCCTTTGGCATGTAAGCTACCGCCTAAATCCACATCGCGCTCGATATCGAGGATTTCGCCCGCGCCGATATTTGGCTGAATGACCGCTGTCAGACGAGCGGGCATGCCAAACTCGCTATCGGCATAGCTGACGACAGTGAGCGCGTTTACTTGTCCGACAGCATCGCCTTGGGTCTGAATGAGCTGCTGGCCATTTTTTAGCTCATCCCAATAGAGGTCGCGCAAATATCCTGAGCGCTCATCCATATCGTCAATAGCATAAGTGACGTGAATGGCGCTAACGATGTTTTGACCGCTCAAACGCGCATGGCGGTTGGATTCATGTAAGAGCTTAATCAGTAAATCACTGTGCAAGCTTAAGCGGTCTTGGTCTTCTGCTTGTAAGCTTAAATGCTCAAGTAAAGCGGCTTGGGCGCTACTATCAAAAGGATAGAGGTTGGCATAATCAATGATGTCAGCCATTTTTGCCACCAATGCCAATTCGTGCTCAGGGCTGCGAGTCACATCATCATGAAAATCGGCGCGTACTTTAAATACGGCATCAAACTCAGGCTCAAGCTCTAGTAATTCGTAATATAAATCTGCTTCGCCAAGTAAAATGACTTTGATATCAAGGTCAATGGGTGCGGGCGCGAGCGATAGGCTACCCGTTAAGGTGAGCATCTGCTCAAGGCTTGATAGCTTGATTTTACGTGATTGGAGCGCGCGCTTAAGACCTTGCCATGCATAAGGGTGCTCAAGTAAGTGACTGGCTTCTAACAATAGATAGCCGCCATTGGCACGGTGCAGGGCACCTGCTCGAATCATACTGACATCGGTGGTCACCGTGCCCAATTGGGTGATTTGCTCGACATGACCCAATAGGTTTAAATGCGTCGGCAAGTCTTCAAAGATGACAGGTGCCCCACTATCTGATGCGTGACTGACAATGACGTTCACTGCATAGCGGCTCGGCGTTGTAGCGAGGACTGCCGTCACAAATTCTTCGTCATCGCCATTGACGATACGCTCGACATGCGTGACCATATCGGCAAATACGGTTTTTAGATAGTCGATAACCAATGGATGGGCAGCGAACTGCTCATAGATAGGGGCAAATAAGGGCTGTAGTGCTCGACGTGCAATATTGCGATGTAGCGCTTCAATCGCATCATTGGCTTCGTCTTCTAATTGCTCTAACGCGATGGTTAACTGACTTAAACGCTTTTGCATATGGTTCTTTTGCGCAAAATTATTTAGCTCAGCTTCATATTCGCTCTTGTCATACTCGTTGTTATGGTTGTCATCAGACTTATCATTACTGTGTTTGAGAGTGCTGTGTTCTAGAGTGCTGTGATTGAGATGGCCTTCGAGAGATTGCTCAGTTTTTTCTGTCGCTGTTTGATTTTTTTGACTGCTAGCAGTTTGTCGATTATTAATAACGGGACTGTTTTCTTCTGCCGACAATTTACTAGGGTGTACAAATACCGCTTTATTATCAAATGAGCGAAACGTCAATGCCAAATCGTACTGTTTGCCTTCCGTATTTAGAGCATCGTAGGCTTGACTCTCTTTTTGATGAGTATCATTTTTGATGGCTTCGATTTTGCTTTGATATTGATCGCTACGAAAACGCTGGCTGAGTCGTTTTTTGGCTTGCTGCCACAACTGATTGACCTGCTGTTGTAGTATTGTCGCTTGACCGGAAGGTAGACGCAATGCCTGCGGTGTACGTGGATCAGTAAAATTGTATACATAGACCCAATCATCGGGCGTCGGCGCATCAGCGGCAATTCGTTGCAATAAACGACTGATAACGGTGCGTTTACCCAAGCCGTTTTCACCAGCGGCAAACACATGATAGCCGCTGGCATGAATATCCAGTGCCGTGTGCAATGCTTTAAGGGCACGCTGTTGCCCAAAGCCGACATCTAAATCGGGGGCAGTGCGGGTATCGGTCGGTAGCTCATTGGTATCAGTATAGCGCTTAAGCTGCTCGGCGCTGAGAAGGCAGCGCTTATTAACCTCGATGAATACGGGATGAGGCGTGGTAGGTATGTCTAACGTGCTATCTGTCGGCTTTTTGCGTGCCGGGTTCGTTTTAGGTAGCTTAGTTCCTGATAACTTTGACTCTGCTGATTTTTTGGCAGCGGTTACCATAGGATTGGTGTCTGTTGGATCTAAATTCATAGGTGTTTTTTGCAGTTCGGTCATAGTTATATCGTAAGTCGTTTTAAGAGGGAGGAATGGTTATTGAGTTTTTGATATTTAAGCGCTAAGTTTAGGGATGTATTTTTAACAATGGATAAACACATCTTACAAGATATAGTAGCGTTTTAGACAAGTGATTAGGCGCAGTTTTGTATCATAGTGCGATAAAATTTTTTACCGATTAAGTTGAAATAATAGGCATTTTGACGCGATAGCTTGATGACTGTCTAAGAAGATAAGCCTTCAATATAGTCGTAGATAGTATAAGATGGCGTACATTGGCGCAATCTGCAACTATTCAATGAGCAGCCTGCATGATAAAATAGACGGTTAACATGTCAAAACTGGATAATCCCCGTATGTCAGATTCTACTAAAACCTCATCATCATCTGCTAGCATGGGTAAAATTCATATTGACCCGACAGGTTTCGTAAAGCTTGGTGGGCAATTGCCAACCTTAGCAAATATCTTGGCGCAAGCAATAAATGAGCTGGGCCTTACATTAAGTGAAACGCAGCAGCGCACGTTATTATTGTATTTAGACCAGCTTTTATTATGGAATAAAGCGTATAATCTGACCGCTATTACCGATCCGGTCGAAGCGCTCATCAAACATATCATCGATTGTTTGGCTATTATAACGCATTTACCGCCAGGGTCTCTGCTTGATATTGGCACGGGAGCGGGCTTGCCTGCGGTTATTATCGCTATCTGTCAGCCTGAGCGCCAGTGTACCGCCCTTGATAGTAATCAGAAAAAAATTCGTTTTATTAAGCAAATCAGTAGCGAGCTTGGTTTGAGTAACATGCACCCAATCGCCTCGCGTATTGAAGCGCATGAAGCCAGCTACGAGGTGGTAACATCGAGAGCCTTTGCCAGTCTGATCGATTTTGTCGAAGTCGCTCAGCCACGCTTGTCCGATAATGGTTATTTATGCGCGATGAAAGGTAAAGCCCCAAGCGATGAAGAATTACAGGCGCTAGATGGCGATTGGCAAATTAAGACGATTCAGTTAAAAGTGCCTCGTTTACAAGATAGTCGTCATTTAATTGAATTATCCTATAAAAATGTCTAAGCTATGAGCACGCAACGTACTGTAAGACAACAATTGTTCTATAGTAAGAAGTGAATGACCTGCTCACTTATACGCCAGTGTTTAAATAACCATATAGGTAGGCATCAGGTGTTTGAGTAAAATGATAAGCACTGGCAGCAAACATGCTTAAGTAAAAATCAGTAATAGATCCTAATTAAATTGAGTGAGTGTATGGAAATCATAGCAATTGCGAATCAAAAAGGCGGCGTGGGTAAAACCACGACGGCAGTGAATTTGACCGCCAGCTTAGCGGCCAAGCGCAAGCATGTACTGCTGATTGACTTAGACCCACAGGGTAATGCGACCAGTGGCACTGGCGTGGATAAGAATGAGTTAGAGCTGACCATCGCTGACGTGCTGCTTGATGGTGTTACACTGTCTGAGGCGATTGTGAGTAGCCCAGCAGGGTTTGATGTCATCGGTGCCAATCGTGATTTGGCAGGTATGGACATCACTTTAATGAGTAAGACCAACAGTCATGAGCTTTTTAAAACGGCGATGGCGGAGCTGGTTAATGATCAAGTTGCGGCCCAAAAGCCTGCTTACGATTATGTGATTATCGATTGTGCGCCAAGCTTAAACTTGCTGACGATTAATGCTTTGGTTGCCACCGACAGCGTTATTATTCCGATGCAGTGTGAATATTATGCGTTAGAAGGTTTGGCGGACTTGTCACAGACAATTGAGCGTCTCACTGAACTTAATCCTAAGCTGTATATTCGTGGCGTGGTCAGAACCTTGTTTGATGCGCGTAATACCTTGGCGCGTGATGTGTCTGCTGAATTAGAGGCGCACTTTGGCGAGATTATGTACCAGACTCATATTCCAAGAAATATTCGTCTAGCAGAAGCGCCGGCACATGGCTTACCAGTTATCGCGTACGAGAGATGGTCAAAAGGCGCACGCGCGTATCAAAAACTGGCGGCTGAAGTGATGAAACAGAGTCATTAATCAAAATCACTAATCAAAAGTCATGAATCATCAGTTTGCTGGTTTAGCTCAAACATGCATTAAAAACATCAAACTATATTTATCAGTAAGCCGGCAGTAGCAATCATTTGGCTTTTTATTTTAGCGTTAGAGGATAGGTAATCATGGCAAAGAAAAGAGGGTTGGCTGCCAATCGAGGCTTAGATGCTTTATTAGGGTCGATCAAAAAAGAAAAACAAATTGCCGCCTCTGCCTTACAAGATGATACGGTGGTGCGTGAGGCTACTGTGCCAGCTGAAATGTTGGAAAATGAAACGTTAGTATCTGACAAACAGCATGCCAGTGCAGCAGTCAAAACTGCTCAGAAACCTTCTGCCTCGCAAGTGACGGATCAATCTACTGAAAGTAATAATCGTAAAGCGCGGACCATTAAGAAAAGTCCTGCTAATAAAACTCGTGGAAACGTGACAGAAAATAGCGCCCCTGAAGATCAAATCAGTTTGGTGCAAATCGATGTTATGCGTCTGCAAGCAGGTAAGTATCAACCACGCCGTGATATGAGTGAAACTGCGCTGGCAGAATTGGCCTCTTCTATTGAACAACATGGGGTGATGCAGCCGATCGTCATTCGTCCATTACTGGCGAACGAAGACAAAAGCGAGGCGTTGGTTACTCACGAGATTATTGCGGGTGAGCGACGCTGGCGTGCGGCAAAAATGGCGGGTAAATCTGTTATACCAGCGATTGAGCGTGCATTGTCCGATGAGTTGGCCATTGCATTGGCATTGATTGAAAATATCCAGCGTGAAGACTTATCAGTGATTGAGCAGGCCGCCGCCTTACAACGTTTTCATACAGAGTTTGGTATGAGTCATGCCATGATTGCCGAAGTTGTTGGTAAGGCGCGTACCACGGTATCAAATCTGCTACGTCTCAATCAGCTTCATGATACGGTCAAAGACCATTTGGCAAACAGTGCTTTAGATATGGGGCACGCCCGTACATTGTTAGCTTTATCATCAGAACAACAGCCTATCATTGCGCAAAAAATCATTGATGGTGGTATGACGGTGCGCGAAGCTGAAAAGTTGGTAAAATCCATTCTACAACCTGCTCCTAAAGTCAATCGCACTGAGCAAGTACAGTCTCGTGATGTTGAGCGTTTGACCCAACGTTTAACCGATATGTTAGGGGCGGAAGTAAAGCTCAAACATAAAAAAGACGGGCAGGGTAGTGTTGAGATATTCTTCCATAGCCAAGATCAGTTAGCAGCCTTGATTAAGCATATAGAAGCGCAAGCTTAATATGCTTTAAAAGCTTGAACTAACTATTCAAATGTAAACCATCTTTTAATAATTTATAAAAACATAGAAGAGAGTCAGTATGTGGGAGCTGGTAAAAGCAGGTGGTTGGCTGATGACACCTATCGTGGTGTGCTCAATATTGGCATTGGTAATTATTATCGAACGTAGCCACACTTTGCAATTTAATAAGATTGTGCCCAATAGATTGCGCGAACAGCTGATAACTCGCCTACGTGAAAACGGTGATATAGGTCGTACGCAGTTGATGAATGTGAAAGAAAAGACCCCTTTGGGCGATATTCTAGCGACCGGTCTGCTTTACCGCCAATACGGCTTAGACTCCATGACCATGCATATGCAGAACCGCGCGAGTGTGCAAGTGCATCAGTTAGAAAAAAATATCAATATGCTTGGCACCATTGGTGCGATTGCGCCATTGCTTGGTCTGTTGGGCACGGTATTAGGTATTATCTCGTCGTTTTTGGCGATTACGGATGGTGCGATGCAAGACCCAACCATGCTTGCTGCTGGCGTGTCACAGGCATTGATTACTACTGCTGCTGGCATGATTGTCGCTATCCCAGCTTTGGTTGCCTATCGTTATTTTCAGCGCCGTATCATCGATATCAATGCGCAGTTCGAGACGCAAGCCGGGCTGATGATTCAAGAGTTATATGATTATCAGTTGTTAGATAATATCAATAGTTCTGCTGCTATTCAGCCGACTACTCATGCAGCAGTAGATAGTAAAGCGAGTCATGTAAGTAATGAGCTTTCAATTGACACCTCAGATTTAGATAATACGGTTGCGGCCACTTAATTCTATTGCGCCTATTAAGCTAACCCTACTAATTATTGCGATAGTAGTATCAAACATTAATGATATGAATTACTGCTTATTGAACCTGTACATTTAAGCACATTAAAGAGAGTGATATGCGCTTTAGAAAACCGACCGTTGAGCCGCTTGAAATCAATCTCACACCGATGATTGATTGTTTATTATTTTTAATCGTGTTTTTACTCCTTGCTACGTCGTTCAATCATTTTAGTCGCTTAAATATCATTCTTCCTGAAGCTGAGGGTGTGGCACTGACAGAAGAAAAGAACAGTATTGAAGTAGCTGTGCAAGAAGATGGCAGTTATCTGGTCAATGGAATTACCCTTGCCAGTAGCAACGAGGCTGAATTGACCAGCATGCTACAGCAAGAGGCAGGAAGTAATCGTGATATGCTGTTTGTCATTGCCGCCGATGCGAATGCCACGCATCAATCTGTAGTACGCGTCATGGATATCGCTGGTAAATTGGGTTTTTTAAATCTAAATATCAGTACGGTTGTGCCACTTGGTCAACCTTTACCGCAATAGATTTTATGGTGTTTGATAAAGAGGTCAAGCTTATTAAGCGCTATTATTGTTACTCTTAAGCCTTTTACTGCTCTATCTGATAACCGTTCGCTACTTTTTCATCTGTGTCATTCATTCTTTTTTATACCTAAATTGAGGCTTTTATGAGCCAAGCTAATCAACCTGACTCTAAAAAAACTTCCGCTAAAAAACTGTCAGCAGCACCGTCCAGTACGCCTAAACATAAGACCTTATTACGTCTATTAAGCTACCTTAAACCATATTGGTGGGCATTATTACTGACAGTTATCGGCTTTGCTATTAATGCGGCAACAGAGATTTGGATTGCCAAATTATTGCAATATATCACTGATGCGATTAATCAAAACGATCAAAGTAAGCAGGACTTATTTCCATTTATTATTGTGATGTTGTTTTTCGTTCGTGGCGTGGGAAGCTTTTTGGGTAACTATTATACGGCGTTAGTCTCGCGCAATCTTGTGTACGAATTACGTGTACAGGTATTTAATAAGCTACTGCGTTTGCCAAGCTCTTTTTATTTAGCAAATCCAGCAGGAACAATTTCATCCAAGCTTATTTTCGATGTAGAGCAGGTGACCGCAGCCAGTACCGATTCGTTGAAGACTCTGTTACGCGACGGCTTGACAGTAGTGGCTTTGATAGGGTTTTTGCTTTATACCAACTGGCGCTTGACCTTAATTTTATTCGTCGTATTACCACCGATTTTATGGCTCATACGGGTGGCTTCAAAGCGTTATTTAAAGCTTTCTAAGGGTATTCAAGAAACCATGGGTGATGTCAGTCATATTACCAATGAAGTCATTAATGGTTATCAAGTGGTGAAAAATTACGGCGGACAAGCCTATGAATCTAAACGTTTTGATACGACGTCGAAGAAAAACCTGCGCCAAGGGATGAAGGTCGTTGTGACCAATAGCATTAATACCCCTGCCGTACAGTTATTGATGGCGATGGCCATGGCGGTGGTGGTATGGCTCGCGCTGCGCCCTGCGGTGATAGATAATATTTCAGCAGGTGAGTTTATCTCTTACATTGCTGCAGCGGGGCTATTAAGTAAGCCTGTGCGTTCATTGACTGATGTCAATCAACAGTTGCAAAGAGGGCTCGCGGCCGGCGAATCAATATTTGCTTTATTAGATGAGCCGGAAGAAGCAGATACTGGTGTACTTAGTCCTACTTTGGCAGGTGAAATTAAACTGGATAATGTCAGTTTGGTTTATCCTGATTCAACCGTGGCGCTACGTGACTTTACTTTAGATGTGCGTGCAGGAGAAACAGTGGCATTGGTTGGGCGTAGCGGCGCTGGTAAATCATCCTTAGTCAACTTGCTTACTCGTACCTTAGACACTTCTTCAGGGCAAATTACCCTTGATGGCATGCCGATTGAAGATATTAAACTTGAGAGCTTGCGTGCCCAGATTGCCATGGTCAATCAGCAAGTGGTGCTCTTTAATACTACGGTGTTTAATAATATTGCTTATGGCAGTTTGGCGGATAAGACCCAAGCTGAGGTTGAGCAGGCTGCAAAAGATGCTTTTGCCCATGACTTCATTATGAAAATGCCTAATGGCTATCAAAGTGAAATTGGCGCTGAAGGTTTGCAGCTGTCTGGTGGTCAACGCCAGCGTATCTCTATTGCTCGAGCCTTATTAAAAGATGCACCGATTTTGATTTTAGATGAAGCGACTAGTGCTTTAGATAATGAATCAGAATACTACATTCAGCAAGCGCTGGATAATGTCATGAAAGACCGTACCACGCTAGTGATTGCACATCGTTTAACGACGATTGAGTCAGCGGATCGTATTGCTGTGCTAGATGGCGGTCAGATTGTCGAGCTCGGTACGCATGCAGAGCTGATGCAATTAAAGGGTCATTATGCGCAAATGTATGCTCGCGATTTTGAATAAATGGACTGCAGCCGCTTTGGTTAATACTATCTTGTAGAATGCATTGTGCTCAGTAACTAGGGCAAATAGCGAGGCTAAACAAATAGGCTAAATAACTGAGGGTGAGTAACAAATCATCATGAGTATTGAAACCACAATGATAGATGCATGGCAACGTCAGGCCGCTTGGCTCTGGCTACTGTTGCCTGTTAGTTGGTTGTATGGATTCATCACGTTGCTACGTCGTCAGGCTTATAAAGTAGGTCTGTTTGCAAGTTATCGTGCGCCTATTCCGGTGTTGGTCATCGGCAATATTACAGTGGGTGGCAGTGGCAAGACACCGTTAATCATTGCGTTAGTGAGTCACTTGCAAAAGCAAGGAATAAAGGTAGGTATCATCAGTCGCGGTTATGGCGGTGATAGTAGTCAAATGCCAGCTTTGGTTCATACAGGCAGTTTACCGAGCATCGTAGGTGATGAGCCTTCTTTAATTGTCAATATAACTGGCGCTGCTATGGCAGTATGCCCTAATCGCGAACAGGCGATTACTGCCTTGTTAAAGGCTTATCCCGATTTACAACTGATTATTGCCGATGATGGTTTGCAGCACTATGCATTGCAACGTGATATTGAATGGATTGTGGTCGATGCGTCACGTGGCTTTGGTAATCAGCAGCTGCTACCAACGGGTTTTTTACGTGAGCCTATATCACGCCTACAGGGCGCAAATGTGGTCTACCATGAAAAAGCCGATATGGCGGCCACGGATGACAATAAGAAGGCTCAATCTACTCGTTTAACCATGCATCTACAAGCTGAGAAGTTGCAGCCTTTATGGAGTTCTACTGCTGAACTAGATAGCTCAATTGTCACAGAAGCAAAAATGCCCGTGCCAAATAGTCGGGTACATGCGGTAAGCGGTATCGGCTATCCACAACGTTTTTTTGATACTTTACTATCGCTCGGTTTCGATGTCGTTGGGCATGCGTATCCCGATCATTATGACTTTAGTTTGTCTGAGCTTTTACAATATACCCAGCAGCCGATTATTGTGACCAGTAAAGACGCGGTTAAAATAAAAGCATTATTATTGAATGCGACTAGCCACCAAATACTTAGCGAGGAGTATCAAGAACTTGTTAATCGCTTATGGGTATTGCCAGTAACCGCGGTGTTATCGGACAGTTTTTATGCCAACTTACAGCAGCAATTAAAAGCTTTAAATATTGATATCACTACTGGCTGAAGTCTAAAATTTTAAATAATTTTTTATAGGAATACACCATGTCGTCAGTCTTAATCTCAGCTGAAACAACGCCCGCCAAAACGCATATTGTCATTCCTGCACGCTTTAAAAGCACCCGTTTGCCTGGTAAGCCATTGCTAACCATCCATGGTAAGCCGATGATACTTTGGGTGGCTGAAAAGGCAGAGTTGGCTGATTTTGCGGATGACATGTGTATTGCGACGGATGATGAAGCAATTGCCAAAGTTTGTATAGATGCAGGCTTTGATGTGGTGATGACGAGTAGCGCGCATGCCTCAGGCACTGACCGCTTAGCTGAGGTCGCGGCTATCAAAGGCTGGGCTGAGCATGATATCGTAGTCAATATGCAAGGCGATGAACCCTTGGTACCGGCGTTATTATTAGAGCAAGTCAAAGCATTGTTGGTGCAAGATGCAGATAGCGTGATGGCGACTTTATGTGAACCTATCGAAGACTACGAAACTTTTATGCGTCCATCGGTCGTTAAAGTCGTCAGTCAGACATCTGACCACCTACAGAGAGCATTGTATTTTAGTCGCGCGCCAATCCCTTGTGACCGTGATGTAGTACTGGCAAATGACAGCGCTACACAGCAGCAAGCGCCAAAAAATGCTTATCGCCACTTGGGATTATATGCCTATCGCGTGAGCTTATTGCAGCAGTTTGTACACTGGCCGCAAACGCCACTCGAAACACTTGAAAGCCTAGAGCAATTGCGGGTATTAGAAAATGGTGGCCATATTGCTATTGCCTCAGCAGCCTGTCATCTACCGGCAGGCGTCGATACCCAAGAAGATTTGGATCGTCTCAATGCCATGAGCTTAGTGGATTTTCAAAATTACTGATATCAAATGATTTAAAATAGCCTAAGTAAAATAACTGGTATTTTTGATTAAAAATAGTCATTTTATTCGGTCTTTAAAGGTTTCGAATGTATAGCAGATTGAAGGTGTTCAACGTCTTAAAGGTATTGAGCGATGACTATGGGTAAGATAACTGAAATGACAAGCACAGTGCCTTTAAACGATAGTATTTATTTTGCACCGCTGCTACCGTGGCAAAGTGAGGTATGGTCACAGCTGACAAAGCGGGTATTAATGCCGCAGCAATCTTTACCGCATGCACTTTTAGCGGCTGGCATGCAAGGAATGGGTAAGCGTGCTTTTGTCTGGCGATTGGTGGCATGGTTGTTATGCCGTGAGCGCGATAGCAACCATCTCGGCGCTTGCGGTGTTTGTGAGAGCTGTCAATGGCTTAGATCAGGGACGCATCCAAGCTTACAAGTATTGCCAATTGTTGGTATGCCCATCAATGCCGATAACGCTAATAATAAAGAGGCGGCGAATATTACGGCGAAAGACAAAAAAACTGCCAAAGCCGCTAGTAATGCTGCGTTAAAAATAAAGGTCGATGATATTCGTGCTTTACAGCCTTTTATTTATCAAGGCGGGCAGGGCATGCGGATTTGTGTACTAGATTATGCAGAGCAAATGACCGTTGCTGCCGCCAATGCGCTGCTTAAAACCTTAGAAGAGCCACAAGCGCAAGTACATTTATTTCTAATCAGTGACACCCCCGCGCAGTTATTGCCAACCATTAAGAGCCGTGTTCAGCAGCTGGCATTACAAACGATTGACCCTGCTGTTTCAGTTGATTATGTCACTAAGGCTTTAGGCAGCACGGTTAACCGTGAGGCGGTCAGTACGGCTGCCATTGAGCAGCTCATACAATTGGCAAATGGTGCACCTCTAGCAGCGGTTGCCCTTGCGCAAGCGCCTTGGTATAGCAAGCGCGCGCTATGGATCACAACGTGGCAAGCGTTACGGAGCGGTAAACGCAGTAGCGTGGCGGCAAGCGACTATTGGCAAACCCAGTTGAGTATTAGCGAGTTTATTCAACTGTCTGAGCTGATGCTGGTTGATATGCGCCGTGTGTGTTTGGGTCTCGATGCACTGCAAAAAGACGTTGATTTATCCGCATCATTAAACAATTATCAACCTGCTGAAAGTAACTTTGAGATGTTTATAAATAATCTGCAACAAACAAAAATTGCCCTACAACAAAATGTGCAAGAAAAATTCGCTTATGATAAGCTGATGCAAGAACTGGCTTATTTATAACTTAGATTAAAATAAAGTAAACCTCATTAATGAAGGAAGCGGACGATGGCAATGCCAGGACGTGGCGGGATTTTAACCTGTCATATTGAAGATATGGAAACGTTATACGCAAGCTATTTATCCTTTGTGACCAATGGCGCGTTGTTTGTACCGTCTGATAGGATACAAAAATTAGGCGACGAGGTGTTTATCGCCGTAACTTTGCCTAATTCTAGCGAGCGCTTGCCTATGAACGGTAAAGTGGTTTGGATTAATTCTAAAAGCCAAAGTGGGCGACCAGTGGGTTTTGCTGTGCAGATAGGTACAGATATCGCTGGGTTAAGAATAAAAAATGAGGTCGAGCGTTTATTGGCAGGTAAGATTGATAGCTTACAGTCGACTTATACCATGTAGTGGTTACGCATAGCAGCAATCGTATTCACTAGGATTATTATAAATACTAGCGAAATAATATAAAAAAAGCAGCCTCGTAATATATAAGGCTGCTTTTTTGTCAGTAAAATTTCTTAAATAAGACGTGAATGAATGTGTTTAATAACGCGGTGGCACATACATATCATCAGGAATTGGCTCGCGGTAGTATTCATCATCGCGTTTCCGTTCAGGTAGTTCAACCTCATCACGCGCTACTTCTTGATAAGGGATCTGCTCAAGTAAATGGGCAATACAATTGAGTCGTGCGCGTTTTTTATTATTACCTTCGACGACCCACCACGGCGCTTCAGGAATGTGTGTGCGCTCAAACATGGTCTCTTTTGCCTTGGTATAATCTTCCCAGCGGCGGCGTGATTGCAAATCCATCGCCGACAGTTTCCACTGTTTAAGAGGGTCGTGAATCCGACTCATAAAACGTGAATGCTGCTCATCATCGGTAATCGAAAACCAGTACTTGACTAAACGAATACCTGAGCGTACCAGCATGCGCTCAAATTCAGGTACCGATTGGAAAAACTCTTCGTACTGCGCATCAGTACAAAAACCCATGACACGCTCGACACCCACACGGTTATACCAGCTCCTATCAAACAAAACAATTTCGCCAGCGGCAGGCAGATGCGCCACATAGCGCTGGAAATACCACTGTGATTGTTCACGTTCTGTTGGAGCCGGTAGGGCTGCAACGCGGCAAACACGTGGGTTTAAACGCTGAGTAATACGCTTGATAGCGCCACCTTTACCAGCAGAATCACGCCCTTCAAATATCACTACAATACGTTCACCGTATTCAACAACCCAATCTTGTAGTTTGATAAGTTCTCGTTGCAGCCGCAGCAGTTCTTGAAAATAGGTACGGCGATCAAGCTTTTCTTGCTCACTCATCTCGCGCCCATCAAAACGAAAGTCGCGCACGTAATCATCTATCTCATTTTCAAGCTCTTCATCATAGCTATCAATCAAGTCTTGATGCATTTTTCGGCGCAGCTCGTCGCCGAACACTTCTTTATCCATCCTTGTAATGAAACTGCCTTGTTCCAGTGCTGACAGCTTGCGCCGCTTTGATGTGCTTAAGGTTTGTTGATCAATAGATAAGGGATCCTTGCTCATAGTAAGCTCCTAATAAATATTTTTATGGCTGCCTTTTATTATGACAACTCTTTATATATACAGCTACTTTAACATATCTAATGATGCAGCTATGAGTGAGCAGTGTTTGCTTGTTGCATTCGCTTTATAAGACTCTCATCTAGACAAAAAAACACCCTCTAATCAATAGATTAAAGGGTGTTTTAAAAGCTTGGTATTATTTATTGGCCAACAATAACATCCTAGAGAAAATTATTTCTCTAGGATGCAAGTCACACCTTGACCACCGGCGGCGCAGATAGAGATAAGCGCACGACCTGAGCCTTTTTGATCCAGTAATTTAGCAGCAGTAGCTAAGATACGCCCACCCGTTGCCGCAAACGGATGACCTGCGGCAAGTGACGAACCATTAACGTTTAGCTTGCTACGATCGATAGAACCTAGTGGCGCATCAAGACCTAGACGCTCTGCACAGAACTTCTCATCTTCCCAAGCAGCCAGTGTAGATAGTACTTGTGAGGCAAAGGCTTCATGAATCTCATAAAAGTCAAAATCTTGCAACGTCAGACCAGCACGCTCAAGCATACGCGGTACCGCATAAGCTGGCGCCATGAGTAAGCCTTCTTTATCGCCAGATTTACCGATAAAGTCCACAGCAGCCGTTTCTTGATGGACAATATAAGCTAATGGCTTAAGACCATGTGCTGCTGCCCACTCATCAGTACCTAATAGTACACAAGAAGCACCATCAGTTAGTGGCGTAGAGTTAGCCGCTGTCATAGTTGGATTGGCGTTCTTTTTGCCAAACACAGGCTTCAATTTAGCCAATTTCTCAAGCGTAGTATCTGGGCGCAAGTTGTTGTCGCGAGTCAGGCCTTTATATGGGGTGATTAGGTCATCAAAGAAACCTTCATCATAAGCGCGTGCTAGGTTTTGATGGCTTTGGAATGCAAGCTCATCTTGTGCTTCACGGCTGATGTTCCACTCAAGTGTGGTAATCGCTTGATGGTCGCCCATTGATAAACCGGTACGTGGCTCACCATTTTGAGGGGTATCAAGCAAGTCTTTTGGATTTAGACCCATTAACGCTTTTAGACGTTGTTTGTTGTCTTTAGCCGCACCCAATTTAATCAGTACTTTACGTAAGCCATCACCGACCGCGATAGGCGCGTCAGAAGTTGTATCAACACCGCCAGTAATGGCCGAATCGATAATACCAAGCGCGATTTTATTGGCAGAAGCAAAAGTTGCTTGCAAGCCAGTACCACAAGCTTGTGAGATATCATAAGTTGGCGTGTGTGGGTTCAATGCGGTGCTTAACGTCGCTTCACGAGTTAAGTTGATATCGCGGCTCAGCTTCATGACCGCACCAGCAACCACTTCACCAATTTTTTCGTCTTGTAAGTTAAAGCGTTCAACCAAACCATCTAACGCTGCGGTTAGCATGTCTGTGTTGCTGACATCTGCGTATGTACCGTTTGAGCGAGCAAAAGGAATACGATTGCCACCTAGGATAGCCACGCGATGCTGACCTGAGCTAAGCTTGGTTGGGCTGGGTTTTTTAGCAGTCGTATTGGTTTTCTTAGCGCTGGTCGTATCGGCTTTTTTATCAGCATCTTTTGCTGAATTGTCATCTTTAGCAACCGTGCCTTTACTATCTTTAGCAGCGCTGTCTTTTTTAGGGCTCGCTGCTTTAGTGTCCGCTTTTTTCGACTCAGTGGCTTTTGAATTTGCTACTGTATCGAACATGTTTGGCTGTTTGGTTTCTTTAGAAACTGACTCTTTCGCAACAGTTTCAGTGTTTTTTGTATCACTCGCTTTTACAACGGTGCTTTCAATAACAGGGCTATCAGGGTGATTATTTTTATTACTCATCATATTATCCTTAAAAAGTATGGGTAGAAAAAAAAGAAGAAAACATTGATTAAAAGAAAAAATACCCTTAAAAAATGCTTAAAACGTTTCAGGCAAATTGTATTCAGATTTTATTACTGTTATTAGATTGCAGCATTTATTCGGGCACATATTACACAACAAGGTGGCTCATCATAAGGCGTTTTTTAAGACCTTACTGTATATCTTTAGCAAATGATGTGACGCTAATTTTAAGCTATCGCAAGCTTCAATGATAATCAACACTAGACAACATCAACAGATTAGACTGGCTGGTACTGATTATTTGCATTGCATAAAGCGCTATTTGATAATATATTGTTATCTATAAACGCATTTGCCATAACTTATAAGTTAGATTTTAGCATAAGTTGGGCATTTTGAACGTGAGAAGAAGTTGCCATCTTGTATACTGGCTTGTCTACAGATTGTTATAGACATTGGTGGCTTTTGGACTTGTTTTGTATGGAAGTGTATAGTTGAGGCAGTTGTAAGCCCACTTACTAAATACTAATAATTTTTATCAATGCTGGGGCTGGTGAGTCTTTATAATAGGCGCATTGCATTTTTGTCTACTATTATTTAACCGTTAACTCTTAATTTATTTATAAATTCTTATTCTACTCATTAACTATAGGATTATATTATGTCAGACCGTTATGGTGATTTTGTTCAGTCTTCTATTGGTAAAAAAGTGGCAAAAAACTTAGGCTTGCCTATGCCAGTAGATCTTGATCGTTTTGATAGTGGCCAGCCGTTAGTACGTGGAAGCTTATTGGTTGGTCGTGCTAATGGTGACAATACAGCGATCAGTGAGTCAGTAGCCCGTATTTTGTCAGAACTGCACGCTGAAGTGTTTGTAAATAGCAGTGATAATGTGAAAGATGCACTGTCTGATGCTGGCGTTAAAGCTAAGGCCAATACAGGTGGCGATGATAAATTTAAAGTTCTATTATTTGATGCCAGTAATATCAGTAACGCTGATGAACTGAAACAAGTGTATGAATTTTTTCATGCCGTTGCGCGCCGCGTAGAGAAATCAGGTCGCGTTATTGTCATCGGTCGTCCGCCAGAAGATATTACTGATATCGAAGCAGCAATGGCTCAGCGTGCGCTTGAAGGTTTTGTGAAGTCTGTCGGTAAAGAGTTTAAGCGCGGTATTACCGCCCAGCTTATATATGTTGAAGAAGGCGCTGAGAAAAACCTAGATTCAACATTACGCTTTTTCACCTCAGCACGTTCAGCTTACGTTTCAGGACAAGTGGTACGTGTTAGCAACGGCGATAATGTTGAGGTTGATTGGGCACAGCCTTTGGGCGGCAAAACCATGCTAGTCACAGGCGCAAGTCGCGGTATTGGCGAAGCAATTGCCCGTGTCTTAGCACGCGAGGGCGCTCATGTTATCTGTCTTGATGTGCCACAGCAGCAAGCTGACTTACAAAAAGTTGCGAGCGAAATCAGTGGTTCAGTCTTAACCGTCGACATTACCAGTGAAGATGCGGGCAAAGAAATCGCAGAAGCCGCGCAAAAACGTGGTGGTTTAGATTCAGTGATTCATAATGCTGGTATCACGCGTGATAAGACGCTTGCCAACATGGATGAGCAAAAATGGGATATGGTTATTAATATCAACTTGGGCAGTATTGCCAAGCTTAACCGCTACTTGCTTGATAACGATGTGCTAAAAGAAAATGCGCGAATTGTTTGTGTCTCATCAATCTCAGGTATCGCTGGTAACTTAGGTCAAAGTAACTATGCGACTTCTAAAGCAGGTGTCATTGGTTTGGTCAATGCCACTGCTAAGCAACTAGAAGACAATGCGAAAGGTATGACCATTAATGCCGTCGCGCCGGGATTTATCGAAACGCAAATGACAGAAGCGATTCCATTTGCCATTCGTGAAGCCGGTCGCCGCATGAACTCAATGAGCCAAGGCGGTTTACCAGTAGATGTGGCCGAAACCATTGCATGGTTTGCCTCACCAGCTTCTGGTGGTCTAAATGGTAATATCGTACGCGTTTGTGGTCAAAGCTTATTGGGTGCTTAACAGACACATGAGGCAGGCACAGTTTTGCTTAATAAAATAGAGGATCGATCTCAATTAAGCCTGTAGTAAGTATATGATATCCAGTGAGATTTTGGTTTTAGCTCACATATGCTTACGAAAAAATTGCTGATATATTGTAATAAAGCTGCCCTAGGGTGGCTTTTTTATGATAAAAACACAGTAATAATAACTTGCCTTGTTTCTCATAGGTTTTGTCACTTTGGCGAACGGTTATTACTTTAATCATAAATAGCTGTATTGGGTAAAAGGAATGCCTATTTATTGGGCAAAATTACTTTTTAATAAACGCTTATATTAATTAAAGCCCTTACCAATAAACGAATGCATCGCATTTTACATCTAGCCAGAAAATTTGCTCAAGCCACACTTAGGATTTATTATGTCAGACAAACATTATGATGCGCTGCCAAAAGCGCATACCACTTACGCTAATATTGTTAAAAGTTTATTGCCTATTGGTAATAATGGTAAAGTCAGTCGCGATCAATTGCCACAAGCGACGTATTATGTAGACGACTTACACATTGATCAAAGCAATCTCGATGACTACCGTAAGATTTGTGGCTTCACTGATAATGGCAAAGTGCCTGTGACGTATTTTTCGGTCTTATCACAAACGCTGCAGATGAATATGATGGTGAAAGAGCCGTTTCCATTTGCCATGTTAGGATTGGTACACGTGGATAATAGCGTGACTCAGTATCGTCCTATTGGTGAGCGTGAAACGGTTGCCATGGCAGTGAAATTTGATAATTTACGTGACCATGCCCAAGGTCAGCAGTTTGATTTTGTCACGACTGTTAAATCAAACGATGAAGTTATTTGGGAAGGGACGTCTACTTATTTATCACGCGGCAAAAAATCAAGCAGCAAAGATAAAAAAAGCACGCCGCGTCCAGTAACCGTTAAGCCACCAGTCGATGAAGACGGTGTGCACAGTATCTTCGAAGTGCCAGAAGATATCGGTCGCCGTTATGCGTTTGTTTCAGGTGACTTTAATCTTATACATTTGCATCCGCTCTCAGCACGCGCGTTCGGTTTCCCTAAAGCCATTGCTCATGGCATGTGGTCGAAGGCTAAGTGTCTTGCTTTAATGGATGAGTTGCCAGATGCTTGTACGGTAGAGGTATCATTTAAGTTACCTATCTTTTTGCCAGCTGAAGTAGAGCTTATCGCGGAACCAGTCGCACAGCTCAAAAATGCAGGTGATACCTGTAAGTTTGGCTTATATAGCGCTAAAAACCACAAGCCGCATCTTGCAGGTGTGATTAAACTACAGGGTGAAAACCAGTAAAACAGACCAGCTTCTTAACATTCATATTTTACGAACATCTCAATAATTATGACTTTACATGAAAATGCAACAAGCGCAGCTGAGCCTAATAGCGTAGCCGTGATAAATCAAAGCGCTGCCAATGATCAGAATGATGCTAGCGCTGTGGATAATGGTATCAATCTAGAAGATATTTTTGAGCCTTATTTTCGTCCTGAGGAAAACACCATTGTATGCGGTGCACTGGATGAAGCAAAAGTAGCTGCTTTGGCGGCCGCTGGCGTTGAGTTGGTGCTTAACTTGCAGCCTGATGATGAGCTAAGTTTTGATGAGCGAGCGGCGGTCGAGGGTTCTGGCATGGCTTACGAGCAGCTACCTATCAGCGGTGTGAATGATTTAAAACAGCTAAAGATATTGGCATTTGATAACATTCTACGTCAGCATCATGGCAAAAAAATTGCCATGCATTGTGGCTCTGGTAATCGTGCTGGTGCTGTAATGGCACTGCGTGCTGGCTGGCTACGTGGGCGTAAAATAGATACCGCTATGGAACGTGGGCGTAGTCATGGTTTAACTAAGCTTGCAGAAGAGGTCCATAATCGCTTATTAGTCCCGCGCTAAACTCTGTAAGTTAAGCGATGGGTATGATGAAGTATTATTAGATAATACTCATCAGTATGGCTCAACAAAAAGGCGACCACTAGGTTGCCTTTTTGTTGAGTCAATTTCATCAGCCGGTATTTTTTTAAGTGTAATGACCGTCTCTTATAACTTAGATTAACCAATGAAGCGAGTAAGCAATGATAAAAAATAATGAGAAAAATAACTATAAAAATGACAATGAATCGATTGAAACAATTGCATCTATTGATTCTGACCTTCAGCAGCGATTACAACAATTGCTAACAGATTTACAGCTTGATGATGCGCCAGCTGGTGGCGCATTGGTGGTTTATCAGGCGGGGCAATGCATTGCAAAAGCCAGTACGGGAATGGCACGAGCGGATTTGCCATGGAGGCCTGATACTTTATCGCTTAATTTTTCGACGGGTAAAGGTGTTTTGGCGACTTTGGTGCATGTGTTGGTCTCACAGCAATTACTCAATTATAACCGACCAATTGCTGAGTACTGGCCAGCTTTTGCCGCCCAGGGAAAAGAGCAGATTACTTTACGTAGCGTGATGTCGCATCAGGCCAATTTGTTTTCGATTCAGAGTATCGATGTCGATAATGAAACCGTGCTCGATTGGAATATGATGCTAGAGAAAGTCGCCGCCATGCCGATAACAGCGCCAGAAGAGAGCGATTTATATGATAGCGCTTATAGTGCATTGGTTTATGGTTGGGTCTTGGGTGGCGTGATAGAAGCCGTTACCGATATGTCGTTAGCTGAGGCACTGCGTCACTATTTGACAGAGCCTTTAGGGATTGCAGATAGCTGTTATTTCGGGGTGCCGGAAAATAAGGTAAAAGACGTTGCCCATTTGGTTAAATATTTTGAAAAAGCAGAGCAAGAAGACAACTTAGAAACCCATCAACAAGACGGTCAACAAGGCAGCCCAGAACAATCGCGACCTCGCCGCAATAAGCCAGTATTAAGAGCAGACTCTGCCAATACCTTATACACTTATACAAATCTACCGAGCTATAGTTGTTGGCAAAAAATCGCGACAGCCAATCAAACAAGCGCAAATGAAGCTACAAAGGTAGATGGGCTACCAAGTCTAGATACGGCAAAAATTAATCGCTTATACTTTAATAATAGCCAGCTCAATTTAAAAAATTATAAATCAGCCCTTGTACTGGCCAATAAGCAACCTATTGATTATTATGATAAACGGACTCTACAAGCCATCATTCCTGCTGCTAATGGGGTGGCTTCAGCGCAAGCACTGGCGACTATTTATGCCATGCTAGCCAATGGCGGCGTATGGCAAGGTAAGACACTGATTGATGAGGCAACTTTTAAGCAGCTATCAACCCTACAAGTTACCGGCATGGATGCGGTGATGCCGGCGAAAATGAACTGGCGTTTGGGCTATCATCGCAGGTTTAGTATTTGTCACAGCGAAGCTGATCATGATAGAGCACAAGGCTTCGGTCATATGGGGTACAACGGCTCGGTCGCTTGGTGTGATCCTGAACGCCAACTGTCATTGGCCTTTATCCATAACTTTGATGTAACGATGCTCAATGATATTCGTCAGTTTGCGTTGACGGAAGCGCTATTAGGTCTGATAGATGCTGAGATTTAATGAGCATTAATGCTTTATGAATATCTGTTTTATGGATGAAAAATGCTATTCGTGCGTTTTATTCGGCGTCATTTTAAGCAGTCTAGTGGCACTTAAACCATGGATAAATATAGAAGTTAAAATCACAATTGAACACACTATCCAAAGTTTAAGGGCATCCTCATTATTAAAAAATCCTTGATTGAGCGCATAAGATAAATAATATAAGGTCCCAATACCGCGAATACCGAGGGCAGAAATAGCATATTTTTCGGTACGTGGGAGATTCAATCCTGATAAAGCTATAAAGCCGCCAATAGGACGAATCAGTAATAAAAAGGTGAAGCTGACAATATAGACGCGCCATGTCAGCTCAACCCCAGCTTGCAAGCCTTGACCTAAAAACATGCCAAAGATGACCAATACCAGTGACATCAGTAAACCTTCTGATTGCTCAGCGAAATCGTGCAGTTTGTGATGATAGCTGTGTTTATGCTCTGAGCGCCGAAAGGCAAAGGCTGCTACAAACACCGCAATAAACCCATAACTATGGACATATTCTGCGAGTCCATAGGCAAGCAATGTGATGGCAATGACCACATACCCTTGGGAAATAGTGGTGTTGTGACTGTATTTTGAAAAGACCAGTTTTGCTAAAACTTTACCAACGACAATCCCAACCACCAAACCTGCACCAATTTTCCAGAGCACATCATGCGTGAACCAAGACCAAAGCATCTCACCCGTGAACTGCTGACCTCCGTTATAGGCTTCCGCTATCTTAATCGCGAGATAAACAAAAGGAAACGCTAACCCATCATTTAGCCCCGCTTCTGATGTTAACGTAAAGCGCGGTGCGTCTTCGCCACCGGTATTAGGCGGCCCAACTTGAATGCTAGAGGCCAGTACAGGGTCAGTCGGGGCAAGTACAGCGCCAAGTAATATAGCAGCACCTAGCGTCAAACCAAAAGCATAATAGCCTAGGACGGCCATCGCAAAAATACCAATCGGCATGGTAATAAGCAGTAATCGGACGGTCGGACGCCATAATCGCCATGACAGCTCAGTGTCAATCTTGATACCTGCACCCACCAATGAAACCAATACGACAATCTCGGTCAGTTTTTCGATAATTAGACCATTATCAATTGGGTTTAAAAAAGACAGGCTGGTCCACCAATAGCCCATCAGTAAACCGAAGCTCACCTGTAACATAGGTAATGAGATGGGTGTGCGTTTAAAAATAATAGGAAACAGCGCCCCAAATAAAAAGGCAATGCCGCAGACCAATAAGAATAAATTGTAGTTTTCAATCATAAGCTTGATGCACGCTATTTTATTGGGTTTAAAATTTGATATTAGAGGGTGTTTAATAGCCCTTAATAATGAAGGTAAACGCTTTTCAATACCGCAAAAAAACGTTATCAGAATAGCGGCTACGTTGTTTTTTGGTGAAAAAAAAGCCTGCATAGCGCAGGCTTAGTCTTACTTTAAAAATATACTTTTATAAAATTATCAGCAAAGTGCTTGGTTTAACGCTCAACCTGACTAACATCACGTACAGCGCCCGTATCAGCACTGGTGGTCATCGCCGCATAGGCGCGTAGGGCAGGAGTCACATGACGCTCCCGGTTTACAGGTTTCCATGCTTTGCTACCACGACTTTCCATTTCTTCACGGCGTGCGGCCAAATCAGCATCGCTAACTTGCATATTAATCGTACGGTTTGGGATATCAATATGAATGGTGTCGCCTTCTTGCACTAAACCAATCGCACCGCCTTCAGCAGCTTCAGGGCTGGCATGACCAATAGACAAGCCTGATGTACCACCAGAGAAACGGCCGTCAGTTAATAGCGCACACTCTTTACCCAAGCCTTTTGACTTTAGGTAAGTAGTCGGATAGAGCATTTCTTGCATGCCCGGTCCGCCTTTAGGACCCTCATAGCGAATGATAACCACATCACCTGCTACAATTTGATCATCAAGCACCGCAGCGACGGCGTCATCTTGTGACTCAAATATACGCGCGCGTCCAGTGAAAACCAAGATGCTGTCATCGACACCGGCGGTTTTGACCACACAGCCACGCTCAGCAATATTGCCATACAGGACCGCTAAGCCGCCATCGGTTGAATATGCATGCTGAGCACTACGGATACAACCTGACTCACGGTTGACATCAAGGTTTGACCATTCTTTTGATTGTGAGAACGCTTCAGTGGTACGGACGCCACCAGGGGCTGCGATATAGCGTGCACGTGCTTCAAGATTGTCAGGATTCATAATATCCCATTTATCAATCGCTTCTTTCAGCGTGGCACTATGAATAGTCGGCAAATCGGTGTGGAGCAAACCAGCACGGTCAAGCTCGGCCAACAGCGCAAAGACACCGCCAGCACGATGCACATCTTCCATATGATATTTTTGTGAAGCAGGGGCAACCTTAGCAAGGCAAGGCACACCGCGACTTAGACGATCGATATCATGCATTTTAAAGTCGACTTCAGCTTCATTAGCGGCAGCCAGCAAATGTAAAATAGTGTTGGTTGAGCCACCCATGGCGATATCTAGAGTCATCGCATTTTCAAAAGCTGCTTTTGTGGCGATAGAACGTGGCAATACAGAATCATCGTCTTGCTCATAGCGGCGCTTGGCCAACGACACAATCGTGCGCCCAGCTTCTAAGAACAGCTCGCGACGTAGCGAGTGCGTTGCTAATAGAGAACCATTACCTGGTAATGCCAATCCTAATGCTTCGGTCAAGCAGTTCATAGAGTTAGCAGTGAACATACCTGAGCACGAACCACAAGTCGGGCAAGCTGAGCTTTCAATGGCTAGCACGTCTTCATCGCTGATGTTGTCATCAGCAGCATCCATCATTGCATCAACGAGGTCAAGCTTGCGAATGGCATTGCCTTTACTATCAGTGCTATGGACGTCGCTAACACCATCATTATTATGGCTATGAGCTACGGTACTGGCGATAATTTTACCCGCTTCCATTGGGCCACCTGAGATAAACACCACGGGAATATTAAGGCGCATTGCGGCCATTAGCATACCAGGGGTGATTTTATCGCAGTTAGAGATACACACTAACGCATCGGCACAGTGAGCATTGACCATATACTCAACTGAGTCGGCAATCAAGTCACGACTTGGCAGTGAGTACAGCATACCGCTGTGTCCCATGGCAATACCGTCATCGACGGCAATGGTATTAAACTCTTTTGCGACGCCGCCTGCTTTTTCAATCTCACGTGCGACCAATTGTCCCAAATCTTTTAGATGCACATGACCCGGTACAAACTGCGTAAAGGAGTTGGCAATCGCAATAATCGGTTTGCCAAAGTCGCCGTCAGTCATGCCAGTTGCACGCCATAGGGCACGAGCACCGGCCATATTACGACCGCCAGTAGAAGTTTTTGAGCGATAATCCATGTGATATTCCTTACAAATGAGCGAGATTTATTAACGTGTGCAGCATCCGCTGTCATACTGATAGTGTGCTTTTTAAGCAGTGTTAGTACTAGTGAATAATACTAAGTCGTTACCATACCATTAGATATGAGTAACTGAAAACTATCAACCCATCGCGTTTAAGACTTGAGGGTCAATATTTAGGCAAGGCGCTCTAAAATGGATGCCTCGAACCAAGGTAGCTCGCCTTTATCCGCTTCTAGTTTGGCGATGACGACCAAGGCGTGAGTCGCTGGCAAGAACTGATAGTCAGAGCTGGCATCAATAGTTAGTATTTGCTCATTATTTTCAGCTTGCTCATCAATACTGATTAACGCAGGTTTGGCGTTTTTATAAAGGACGTCAATACGACCAAAAAACTGCCACTCTTTAAAGGCGGCAGTAAGCGCATCCGCTTTATTTTTGGTATAGATTTGCTGGGTGTCTTTGCCCGTATTGGTCCAATGTAGGCGTACGGCCAATTGCAGCGCTTCACTGAACACTACCAATGAGCCAATTACTTTGACATGCCAAGGGCTGGTGATGAGCGCTTTATCGATACCTATCAGGGCGGCAGCCTCATCAGCTGTCATCGAGGTATTAAACTGCGCAAGCAATGACGGCGTTAGCGGATAGGTTTGTTTGATACTGTCATCCAAACTATCGTAATGATATAAAAAGGGCAGCGGCATATCCTGCGTGATGATTTTTTTACTGATTTTGCAATTATGGATACGCCAACTGATTGCCTTATCGGTCAGTGCTTCAGCTAAGATAATGGTGTTTGGATCAAGAGTTTGCGCACGAGTTGCAACGTTGGTGCTTTCTACCTCAGTATCAATGCTAACTTGATCTGTCGCATCTGTTGTAGAGCCAGACGGCAGCGTTGTACGAGAGGGTTCTGAATAAGTGGCGTTGTTATCTGATGATTGAGTTGGCAAGGCAGTCAAATCCATAAACGTAGGGTGATTAAAATAGAGGATTAATATAACATTTAAAGCGCATCCTTCGTCAATCAATTAATCGTTACATTTACGGATTGCTGAATCGGCGCTGTTAATTTATCAGACACTTGTACTAAGCTCATATTTCGTCCACTATATTTGCTTAGATATTTACCCTTTAATACCGATAACCAAGTACTGATAACGAATTAAGGAATAAAAATGAGTCAAGATAACCAAACTAAATACGATGACAATAATATCTTTGCCAAAATGCTCAACGGAGATATTCCCTATCATAAGGTTTTCGAGGACGATAAAACCTTGGCTTTTATGGATATTATGCCGCAAGCAAAAGGTCATGTATTGGTGATTCCTAAGCAAAAGGCGATCGATTTAACAGACCTTGAGCCAGAATATGCCGCCGCGGTATTGATGACGGCCAAAAAAGTCATGCAAGCGCAACGTCAAGTATTTGAGCGTGAGGGTATTATTCAAATGCAGTTAAATGGCTCGCAAGCAGGGCAAACTGTTTTTCATTATCACGTGCACCTGATTCCATCGAGTATTCATGAGCTAGGTCGTCATGCCGTCACGCAAGCAGATCAGGGTGAACTTGCTGAAATGGCAAAACAGTTAGCAGAGATTATTAATGCTTAGTTTTCTAATTTAGGCATTAATAAGAGCATTGATAAATATAAGCATCGATAAGAAGGCAGCTAACAAGTTGCCTTTTTTATTGCTGAGTAATAGTCATGTAACAAACGTTAAAATAGTGTTACGAGTACTAAGTTGCTTTGGGAATTAAGGCAAAATTATGCTAAAAGTTGTTTTCAACTTAGCACTTGCACTCATTAGCATGGTTAAGCGAACGATTGCTAAGTGAGCTACTTATAAATGAGTTATTGATAGAAGATGCATTTTGTCCGATTTCACAAAACTTAGTATTAAAAATTCTACCAACAAAATAATTCCCACAAAAACAATAGCATAAGAACCAGCCTATGAAGCATAAAAAATTTCGCTCCACTATTTTGATGCCGGTATTCATACCGACAGCTATCGTTATGATTTTATTGGTCATAGGCGCTTCTATTAATCCAACAGCGGCCAGTAATCTATTCGGTGAAGTGCTGAGCTTTACCACTGAGACTTTCGGTTGGTTTTATATGCTGGCAACAGCGCTATTTTTGATATTTATTGTGGTGCTGGCGTTTTCGCCTTATGGCAATATTAAGCTTGGTCCTGATCATGGTGAGGCGCAGTATAATTTCATTGAATGGTTTGCGATGTTGTTTTCGGCAGGGTACGGTATTGCATTGCTGTTTTATGGTGTCGCTGAACCGGTGCTACATTTTGCAACGCCGCCTCTGTCAGAGCCTCAAACCATTGCTGCTGCCAAAGAAGCGATGCAGATTGCTTATTTTCACTGGGGTTTTCATATTTGGGCGATCAACGGTGTTGTCGCGTTGACGTTGGCTTATTTTGCTTTTCGTCAAGGTTTGCCTTTATCAATGCGCTCGACGCTTTACCCTATTATTGGTGACAAAATATACGGGCCTATCGGTCATGCGGTAGATGTATTTGCTATCTTGGGCACTTTATTTGGGTTAGCAACCAGCTTAGGTATTTCTGTCTCGCAGATTAATACGGGCTTAAATTATTTAGTCCCTAGTATCCCAGTGAATACTACCGTACAGGTCATTGCCATTACTTTAATTACTGGTTTGGCTCTGATATCAGTATTGGCCGGTATGGATAAAGGGGTCAAACGCCTGTCTATCTTGAATATGATACTGGCAACATCGCTGATGTTGTTTGTGTTTATCGTTGGTCCTTCCGTATTTATTCTAAATGCCTTTATGGAAAATACGGGCAGTTATTTGGGCAATATCGTTGAGCGTACCTTTAGCTTACAGGCTTATCAGCAGGGTGATTGGATCACCAGCTGGACGCTGTTTATCTTCGCATGGACGATTTCGTGGTCACCGTTTGTCGGCATATTTATTGCTAAAATCAGCCGTGGTCGCACCATCCGTGAGTTCATCGCGGGTGTGATGCTGGTACCGACAATTTTTACCTTCTTTTGGTTTGCCGTATTTGGTGATACGGCGCTAAATATGATTATGGTACAAGGCTATGAGTCATTAATTACTGAAGTACAGAATAATCAAGCGATTGCTTTGTTTAAGCTACTTGAGAATCTACCTTTTACGCAAGTAGTGTCAGCGCTGGCAGTCGTGCTTATTATCACTTTTTTTATCACCTCGTCTGATTCAGGGTCCTTAGTTATTGACTCGTTAGCAGCAGGAGGTCGTAGTGATACGCCAGCGTGGCAGCGCACGTTTTGGGTGGTGATACTAGGCGTTGTTGCCTCTGTGCTTTTGCTGGCAGGGGGTCTACAGGCACTACAAACGGCGGCTATCGTCAGCGCCTTGCCGTTTACTATTATTATTCTGATCGCTATGTACGGTATGTGGAAAGCGTTACGCATCGAGGGGCATCGTGATGAGAGTTTGGCGAACGAGAATCATTTGCCGCCCCATCTGCTTAAGCTTGATGCTTGGCGTGATAGGATTGATTACATCACTGAGCAAGCAAGTCGCGAGGATGTTTTAGATTATATTAAGGGTACTGTCATGTCATCGATGACTGAAGTGGCTGAAAAGTTTAAAGAGACTGGCTGGCTACCTGAGGTGAACTACGATGACACAAATAATCGAGCGGTATTGGAGCTGCAACGTGGCGATGACGTGGAGTTCTGGTATGAGGTACGCTTGACGCATCGAGATGCGCCTGACTACTATAAAAAAGGTAAAACCACTAACACATCACAAGAACACTCTTACCGCGCACAAGTTTATCTGCGCCGTGGCGGTCAGACTTATGATTTGTACGGCTATCAGTCTGAATCAGTAATTAACGACATCATCGATCAGTTCGAAAAATATCTGTACTTTTTAGATGAGTCACCTAATAGCTTACCTTGGCGTATGCAAGAGCATGATGATGACATTACCTTAGAGCAGGGCAGTGTGTTTGATAGATAGTTGGTTTGGCTATTAAAATTTAATACTTATTAGGGCAAGTTATTCACGTGAATGACTTGCATTAAAGTCAAGAACCCTTAGAATAACCGCTTGTTTTCACTACAAATCAAGCCGTTTTTTATGTCCACTGATTCTCCAGTTTTACCTTCGTCTTCGCTCATGTCTGACCATCCTTTACTGCAGCCCTTGGTCATTGGTGGCTTGACGATTGAGAACCGTCTGATGGTTGCACCGATGGCTGGCGTGACTGACAATCCATTCCGCCGACTCTGTAAATCCTTTGGCGCCGGTCATGCGGTCAGTGAGATGATCATCGCTGATACGGCGCTTTATGCGCGTAAAAAGTCCTTGTATCGTGCCAATTTTGATAACGAGATAGCACCTATTTCTGCACAGATAGCAGGCGCGGAACCTGACAAACTGGCAGAAGCCGCCCGCTATCAGATTGATAATGGTGCACAGATTATTGATATCAATATGGGCTGTCCTGCCAAAAAAGTGTGCCGGAGACTGGCAGGATCGGCATTGCTGCAGGATGAGGATTTGGTCGCGCGTTTATTAGATGCTGCGGTAAATAGCGTCAATGCGCCTGTCACTTTAAAAACCAGATTGGGCTATGAGAATGGCCGTGAGAATATTTTGCGCGTTGCAAAGCGAGCAGAGCAGGCGGGTATTGCCGCGATTGCCATTCACGGGCGTACGCGTGAGGATATGTATACGGGCGAGGCGCGTTACGAGCTGATTCGTGAGGTCAAAGAAAGTATTAGTATTCCAGTCATTGCCAATGGTGATATCGACAGTGCGCAAAAGGCGCAGCGTATCTATGAGTTGACAGGCTGTGATGCGGTGATGATAGGACGTGCGGCTCAAGGACAGCCTTGGATATTTCGCGATATAGAGCATTTTTTGCGCTCAGGAGAGGTGCTTGCGGCGCCTAATGTGAGCGAGATAAAAGAGATTGTACTGGCGCATTTGCAAGAGCTATATGCGTTTTATGGTGAGTATTCAGGCTGCCGGATTGCTCGCAAGCACATTGCGTGGTATACCACCGGCATTCCTAATTCTAATGCTTTTCGCCAAGCAATGTATGGTGAAGAAAGCACCGCTGGACAGTTTCGCGTGGTCGAAGATTTTTTGCAGGCGCACGAATAGTAAGTAAGCAAACGGCTCACGCTAAGTGCCTGTTCAATGATCAAGCAGGCTTTAAAGCTCTTCCACTTTAGCGGTATTTGGTTCTTTTTTGAGTGCTGTATTTTCTTTTTGCCAAGGAAATTTACCTTCTAACTCTACTTGTAGTGACAAGCTTAAAAAAGTTCGAATGAGTACGATAAAACCTAATACTAGGACGCTGCTTAACGTCGGTTCTGTGACGACAGTCGCCATAATATCGGCGGCGATGAGTACCTCTAATCCTAACAAAATAGATTTACCGACGGTTTGTCTGATTTCGATATAGGTCTCGTGATTAAATCCACTGGTTAGGCGAATCCCTCGATAAAAAGCAAAAAACAGTCCAAAAAACATGATAAGTACGCCAATGACTTCGACTATCTTAGCAATTAAATCAATGTAATGAGCTAGAGTTGCAATCAAAATAGATACTCCTTATCCATGCTTGGTGAAAAGCGTAAGTCTGAGCAATACTGCGATTATACGTTTATTAATCCTTATAATCGTCAAATTATCTGGCTGAGACGGCTGTTTTGTTCACTTTAAGCCATGCTTTTTTGCTATGCTGTAATCGAACATTCATAGGCATAGAACCAACAAAAAGGATTTTTTATGGCCAATCCCTCAAAAAAAGCAATCAACAAAGCGGTCAAAGATAAGCATATCATTATCACAGGGGCATCAAGCGGTATTGGTGAGCGTACAGCGTATTTACTTAGTGAATGCGGTGCGCATGTTATCTTATTAGCACGTACCGAAGACAAACTAAAAGCCGTTAAAGAAAGTATCGAGGAGCTTGGTGGCAATGCCAGTTATTACCCTTGTGATTTGACCAATATGGATGACATTGAAAAAGTTAGCACGCAAATTTTGGCAGATTTCGGACATGTTGATGTATTGGTTAATAACGCTGGCCGCTCAATTCGCCGCTCGGTTCATGAGTCTATTGATCGTTTCCATGATTTTGAGCGTACCATGGATATCAATTATTTTGGCGCCGTCAAAATCATTCTTGGGTTTTTGCCGACGATGATTGAACGTCAGACTGGTCAAATTGTTAATATCTCATCCATTGGTGTGCTGGCAAACAGTCCACGTTTTGCCGCTTATGTTGCCTCAAAATCGGCATTGGATGCCTTCAGCCGCTGCTTGGCTGCTGAAGTAAAGGGGGATAATGTCACAATCACCAATATCTTTATGCCATTGGTGCGCACACCGATGATTGAGCCTACTAAGCTTTATCGTTACATGCCTGCGCTTATGCCCGATGAAGCGGCGATGATGGTCGCTAAAGCGATTGTTCATAAACCAAACAGTATTGCCAGTAACATGGGTAAATTTGCGTCAGCTACTTATTCATTAGCACCCGCTGTCAACGTTGGTATTCAATCGATGGGTTATCGTATTTTCCCAAGCACCCGTGCTGGATTGACTACGGATAGAAAACCAAACCTTGCTCAGCGTGCCTTTGCCAGAATACTACCGGGTGAACATCATTAGGATAGGGTTTTTATTAGCCTTGATTTAAAATTAAAAAAGGATGCTTCGTCATCCTTTTTTTATGCATTGCAAAGTATTAATAATTTATATAAAGAAGTAGGATAGAGGTGTTTTTTAAGATATTTTCTGGTTAGGAGTTGAATGTTTAGCTGTATATTATATCTACTAATATCTTCAGCGAATTCTTTCATTTACCATAACACCCCTTGTGGGAACAGTCGGCTTATTTTAATTTTACTAATGTAGTGGCACTTTAGGGCGTAATCTCAATTCAAGTAATAATATATAAATCAAATGAAGTGGCTGACGTCTCTTCATTTGACTACGATTTATCTCATTTTTATTATCATTTTAAAGTGATAACACATCCTGGTAGTTTTAAAAGTAAAACGTGGCTTTGAATGAAGCAATCAACGGCGTTTTCTAAGACGTTCGGCATTGGGAAGTACTTGTTTTTCACTTAAGTATTTCCAATAGCGCTGCGGCAAATACTGTTTGTGTAGGCGTGGGTTCTTACGCTCTTTAATATTGAAGTTGGTAAAGTAACCTTGCCAGAATTTTCGATAGCGCAGTTCATCAAAACTATGAATACTGGTAGGGTTGCGCAGTAACGCATCGTCAAGATCAGTGATGGTTTGCAATTCAGCAGGACTCGAGGACGTACTTTTCCTCTTATCATACTAAATACCGTAGCCGTGAGTCAGATCATAAATGGCTTAATGCTGATCTTGATAACGCTGACAAAAATGCTCACCAATGAGGGGGAACACATTAAGGTCAGGCTCGACTCTAGCAAAATAAATATCCTCAATGGTATGTTTAAAACGCACGAAAGCTTTCATACGATTTCGCCAACAATTAATTGTTCCTTTACACGATCCTCTCATTTATATACTCAATAGCAATAGCAATAGCAATAGCAATAGCAATAGCAATAGCAATAGCAATAGCAATATCAATATAGTGTTTAATCCCTTACTATCAGTGTGTATTTAGCGATTTAATTCATAGTGTATTTTATAAAATAATAATATATGAATTAAGACGAAATGGAAAAACAATCTGATAAGGAATAAATATGTCACCTACCTACTCACTACAGCGCCGTACCTCTTGGCGTGGTGTATTCGCCGGTCTAGTTATGGGCCTCATAGTAGTAATGGCAATGATCGCCCTTGCGTTAATGCTAAGTTCATTTTTGCCTTTTGATTTAAAAGGCACCAGTATTGCCGCTGGTATTTATGCTGCGGTCACTTCGATAGTGAGTGCGTTTGTAGCCGGTTACTTCGCAATCAAGTTTTCAGCACCCGAAGCTTTGTTTGGTGATGGCACAGATATTGATCCAAAAGATGCCAGCTTAACGGGTATGCTTACTGCTGCCTTAATCGTATTACTCACTACATTCTTTGCCATGAGTAGTGCTACTAGTATTTTAGCGACAGCAGGCAACGCTGTAGGATCTACGGTTAGTGCGGTTGCTAAAACAGCTGCTACGACAGCTACCATTGGCGCAACTGCTGCTGGTGTAGCATCACAAAGTGAAGGTGTGCAGCAAAAAGCACAGGAAGTTTATCAGCGTGTATCAGGAGATATTAGCGAAGCAGATATACAAGCAATGGTGGCAAAAAACACTCAGAACTTAAATGAACAACAAATCGCTGCAGCCAGTAATGTGATCAAAGATATGTTTGCGCAAACTAAGAGCCAAGTTAGTGACATGGATTTTACTGATTTGAACACATGGCGCAACATTGACGTCTATGCAAAACAACGTATGGAAGCTATTGAAACGATGCTGAAAGGACCTGAGCTTATTACTCGCTTGGAACAAGAAGGGTTAACGGAAGCACAAGCAATGGAAGTACGTACAGAAGTTCAACAGTCATTTAATGAGTATAAAGTGAAAACTGAGCAGTACATTGCAGAAGCAAAACAAACTGCTGAGCAAAAAATGCAACAAGCTGAAAACGTCGCACGTAAGACAGCTTTGTATACGGGTCTGTTTTGGTTGATCAGTGCTCTCCTAACCTTCATTGCTAGTATGGTCGGTGCCAAAAATGCGGCAGCAACCTACCGTTTAGATAAGCCTATTATCACTTGGGGCGATAACGTTAAATAGATATCAAAACTTTGTTCATTTGACATATAAGTTTCTTAAAAATATCCAAAAAAAGCTTAATCGTACTGACTTAGTATTAAATATTCGACAACTAATACATTATATTATAATAAGGGATACAAATCATGGATAATAAATCTTTAAATAACAACGACATAGATGCTGGGTCATTGGATCATCCTAAGAATAATACTGTGACCTCTGTAGAGGTTGTAAAGAACGATGAAGCTATATCTGAAGAACATATAACAGACAAGTCTGACAAAGAAGATAAATACAGCTCGGCTATAGGTAATATCTATCAATGGGCTTCTAAGCTTAAGGATGAGTTCAAGTCTGAAGCATCTGATATGACGCATGAAGTCTCTGAAAAAGCTGCTGCTATGATACTCAGTCGACTCTTAGAGGGAATAGATACTGAGCTTGAAGCTTTTGATAAGCAAGTAGAAGCCTCCAAAGAGTTATTAGCTAACGCAGAGGCTGAACGTAAGAAAATTGCTGATAAGAAAAACAAATACCAAGATATGATAGACCAATTAGAAAGCTAATTAATAATTTAGCTAATAACAATTACTGATCCAGTGTTATATGCTTGCGTTAGAAATCAAAATTTTTTTATATTTACAAGGTAACTTGAGGGGTCATATATTAAAGTTGATAAGTTTTTACTAAAAGCAGTAGCAGCGTGTATCGTGATTTTAGTGTTGTTGGCTATCATCATAACAAAAATCAATTTAATGCAGTTTAAGATCCTATAACTTACCTTAGTAATATTATTGGATTTTATAACAAAGAGTAAGGCCAATGAGTTTCAAAAAATATCCAATAGAATGTCCCAAGTGCGAACACAAAACACTTCTTACCGATGATGATGCAAAAGATATAATTTATTATGGTAAGAATAATGAGTCTGGTAATATATGTGATAAGTGTGGTTGCTCGATATGTGTTGAGTATAATAACTTCTTTAACGAAGATAATATGAGAACAAGCATCTATTCATGAGATCTAATGCAAAATAAAGAGCCTTAAATTTATTTGTAATGCTTTTTCATTTCTTCTGCAAATAAGGAAATATCTAGGCCGTGTCTCTAAGATAAAGCCGACAGGCATTGCATGATACCTGTTATACCAAATCCTACATAAAACAACAGAGGCGCATTACCGTTGTATTCAAAAGTTGCTAGGATAATGTATCACTCTCTTATTCAAGCGGGATTGCTAGAGTAAGATTTAATCAAAATAATATGTTTTAAAATAACAAGGATGAGATATTAATTATGACTATTGCAAAAAATATTGAAGTGAGTAGTACCTCTAAGGCCAGTTTTGAAGATGCGATTCAAAAGGGGATCGCTCAAGTTGCCAAGACTATTAATAATATCGAAGGAGCTTGGATAAAAGAACAAAAAGTGGGTATTACTGATGGCAAGATTGATAAATATCACGTCATTATGATAGTAACTTTTGTTGTTAGTCCTGATTCCGATTTAAGCTAATTTACTATTATTAAAATTTAGACCAGTTATTAATGATATATCTTATAAAAAAGACTGCATTTGCAGTCTTTTTTTGATTGTTTTTAGGTCTAAAGTGTGATTCAAATAATGATTGCATAACGCTTACTCTCATTAGGGTATATCCAAAAAGATATGTTCAAAACAGTCTAATATGAGGCTATAACAAGCAAACCAGCTTACTTAAACGAGTGGTTATTGTCAGTCATCAAATAGGTAGTTCCTTATAATCAGCGATATTACTGTCTCTCCGAACCATATACTGTATTTATGGCAAGTAAATGATCTAGTATAGGCGTAGAAAGATTGTCGAGTGAGTTTCCGTTAAAATTAACCCATTCTAGAGTAGTGAGCTGTAAAAAACTCTCAGGTAGCTCTCTAAGTCCACAATCCGTAAAATTAAGCTTGGTTAGGCTAGTAAGCTGATGAATACTATCTGGAAAAGATTCGAGATGACAGCGAATAAGATTAAGCTCAGTAAGGTTGGTAAGTTGCCCAATGCTATCAGGTAGGCATTTAAGGTTACAATTAATAAGATCAAGCTTGGTTAGGCTAGTGAGCTGGCCAATGCTGTCAGGTAATTCTTCTAGATGACAGTGACTAATAAAAAGCTCAGTTAAATTATGTAGTTGCCCAATACTATTAGGAAGGTTTGTAAGCTCACAATGATTAACATACAACTTAGTTAGGTTAGCGAGTTGCCCGATGCTATCAGGAAGATGTTTAAACGCACAGTGAATCAGGTCCAGCTGAGTTAGGTTACCTAGTTGACCGACATGATTAGGTAGGTGTTTAAGATCACAATTATTAATAAACAGCTTAGTAAGATTAGTAAGCTGACCAAGGCTTTCAGGTAATTCTGCCAACTCACAGTCAATCAGATCAAGTTCCGTAAGATTAGAGAGCTGATCAAAGCTGTTCGGCAAGTATCTAAGCTTACAGCGACTAATAAAAAGCTTACTAAGATTAGTAAGTTGTCCAATATTATCAGGTAGCTGTTTGAGCTTACTATCATCAATAAGAAGCTCAGTCAGGTTGCTGAGTTGCCCAATACTATCGGGTAATTCTATAAGGTTAGAATGATAGATAGAAAGCTTGGTTAGATTAGTAAGTTGTCCTATATTTTGCGGTAAACGACTCGAATTAATACCACTAACACTAATTTCTACAAGATTCGTCAGATAAGTGATTTCGTCAGGTATGTAACCCACTTTATAGAGGTCTCTATTTTCCTGTTCGTCTAGACCCACTCCCTCAGACTCTAATATTTCTAGTTTTTTTATTGCCAGTAAATCCTCTTTATTACGAGGAACTTCAGAGTCAAGCAATTCAAATTTGTCTGCCCATTCCCATATTTTCTTAATCCAATTATCGTCATCATCTAACGTTTTATTAGAAGTATTGGAGATTCTCTGATAATAGTTATTATTATCTTGAAACATAGCCTTGCTCCTTAGCCCGCTTGGTTAATCAGCATATTACGCAAGTTACCAATAGCTTTAGTAGGGTTTAAGCCTTTTGGACAATACACCACGCAGTTCATGATACCGCGGCAACGGAATAAACTGAAAGGATCTTCTAAACGTAACAAACGTGCTCGAGTATCTGTATCACGACTATCTACAGCGAAGCGGTTAGCGTTTAATAGCGCTGCTGGACCTAAAAATTTATCAGGATTCCACCAAAATGATGGACAAGCAGTTGAACAACACGCGCATAAAATACATTCGTAGAGACCATTTAGTTTTTCGCGCTGCTCAGGTGATTGCAGGCGCTCCGTTGGAGGTGGTGGCTGATCGTTGATTAGGAAAGGATGGATTTTTTCATATTGCTCATAGAACTGGTTCATATCGATAACCAAATCACGAACCACGGGTAGGCCTGGTAGTGGGCGAATAGTTATCTTTTCAGGCAAAGTATTCATGTTAGTTAAACATGCTAAGGCGTTTTTACCATTGATGTTCATACCATCAGATCCGCAAATGCCTTCACGGCAGGAACGGCGAAAGGTGATGGTTTCATCTTGTTTTTTAAGGCGTATCAATAGATCAAGCAACATACGGTCTGAATCTAATAACTCAATCGTATAGCTTTGCATACGTGGCGCGGCGTCCTTATCAGGGTCGTAGCGATAGATTTCGATGGTGCGATTACCTCGGCTCATAATGCTAAACTCCAGATGTAGGTGGTGGTTTTATGTAGAACAATAGCTCTACTTACGAACGGCTTTAACTTGCGCAGGCGTTACTTCGCCGCCATTATTCCTACAAGTATTGAGAACATAAGTCACGACGTTTGGTATTCTTTCGTCATCTAGCGCTAAAAGACAGGTTAAGGCTAAATTTGAATAGTTAAATATTTCTTTATGATGATTAAAAGTAGAATCGAATAAAAGCATAATAAGTTCTTTTTATTATGTGAAGCGGCTTAAGCTCTCTTACCCATATTTAAAAATAACAATAACTGATATCCCTGATAAGACTAGGCTCTTTAATATTCATCCTAAATGAAAACTATTACTTATGCGACTTATATATTCTAAATGAAGTATATATATCTACTTAACAAATAAATCTTCTATAACTTTAAATAATACTCATTAAATAAATATTTCTTGGGTATACCCCAGCGGAACCAGCTATTTCACTCTTCAAACCTATTAATAGACCACTTAAAATAGACCGCTATAATGGAGCTACTTATAACAGACTAACCAAATACACGCCACATTATCCAAAATAGCCCTGCCATAACCACAGCAATGATAAAGATTCGCTTCGCCCAATAAGGGATAATTGGTTTTTTATAGCCCAAATCATTGAGCTGACTGTCAACGGCATCTTGTAGACTCTGGAAGCCTTGCTCCGTTGGTGTGGTTTTAACGCGAGTCTTTGTCAATCGATCTGTCTCTTCTTTCACTTGCTCTCTATCAAAGCTAAAGGCTTGGCTTGGGATACCTTGTTTATTGGCGATAGTGATTAGTGTTTGCTGCTGTTTGTTCTTCAGTGCAAGCTCGTAAGCATCTATCCGAGATTTGGCGGCATCCATACTGATATTTTCATCTGCGGCCAATGTTTTAATTGCCTGCACTAAATTGCCTTTTTCGACCATCATCATCACGGTTTTTGGCAGTTTTTTATTGGCGGGCGTTGAGCATGAATCAGAGTCAAACATGACGGTCCTTATTTGAGCGTAATAATGGATAGATGAAGTTATTATAACCATTTTATCGCCACAAAATTCAAGCAAAAAAATACCGCAAGCATTATGATGTCTGCGGTATTGTTCATGGCGCTTATCGTACTTCAATAAACATCTTGCGATAGACGCTTTGTTAAATCATCTAGGATAATTTATAGGTCTTTCCAGCGTTGGATAGACTCTTTGATGACTTCTTTAGCTTCTGCTACGTCACCCCAAGATTCGACCACAGTGGTACCTGCTTTTTTAAGGTCTTTATAGTGGCTGAAATGGAATTGTAACTGGTTGATTAGCTGCTTTGGTAAATCTTCTAGGCTATTGTAAGCATTGCCTGTATCACGGTCGTCAGCAGGTACGACAACGATTTTGTCATCAACTTCGCCATCATCAACGAATTTCATGACGCCAATGACTTTTGCCTTTAAGAAAATTCCAGTCGGTAAAGGCTGTTCTGTGATGATTAGGGCATCTAACTCATCGCCATCTTCATCAAGGGTTTGCGGGATGAAACCATAGTTACAAGGTTTGGCAAAAATCTGTGGATCAACACGGTCAAGCTCAAATACGGCCAACTCGCGATTCCACTCAATTTTATGGCTGCTGCCGGTTGGGATTTCTACTACCACATTAATGATGCCACCATCGACGTCGCCTGCGTCTAAAATTTTATTAAAATCTGCCATAAATTGCTCCAATGTACTTTTGTTATGAATACTTCAAGAATAAAGGGTTTAATATTGGCGTGCTAGGATGATTGCTGCGCCCAATTTGTGCCGCCTGCGATTATAACAAGTTTGACTCAAATTTTCTCACAATGCTTAAGTCTAAGCGTGCACGATATTATGCAAAAAAGGATTATGCAAAAAACAGTAGTGAAAAACAGTAGATAAAAAAGACTTAAAAGAATTACTTTGAGGCCAGCGCGCGCAATTTTATGTGTCCAGCATGACGCTTGGCAATATTATCGATGAGCTTTTGGGTCACTTGCTCATAACTTAAAGCATTAGGAATTGGCTGAAATGGGTTTTCATCTGTTTGCATACACGTTTCCTCATCCATAGTCACAAAGTCAGCCAGTCGTAGCATTTGCATACCCGCATAGCCACACGGATTAATCGCATTAAAGGCCGATAAATCACAATCTAAATTAATAGCGACACCATGATAGCTAAAACCATGTTTAATTTTAAAACCAAGAGACGCGATTTTGCCCAACATAATGGCGTCATCAGCGGGTGTGTTAGAGAGTGGTTGAGAGTTCTCGTTGCTGGCAGTATTGATATGGCTATATAAATAAACACCGGGTGCATCACGGCGGGCATGGGCGCTGATGGAATCACTATTAGACGCGTGGCTTTTTAAGCAGTCATTGATCACATCTTCAATTGCTTGTTCGGCGTGCGATACCATATTGCGCACACTCCAGCCCAAACTGTCCAAATCAAACAACCAGTAGATAACCAGCTGCCCATGCCCGTGCCATGTCACCTGACCACCACGGTCTGTTTTGATAATAGGGGTGTCTGTACGTTGCAGGATATGTTCTTCTTTACCTGCTTGTCCGAGGGTATAGACATCATTATGATCGACCAGCCATAGCTCGTCAGGCGTGCGTAGACCTTGCTCTTTTTTGAGTGCGATACGCGCTAACGTCCGTGATAGCATGGCATCAAGGGTAGGTACATAATCAGCAGCTGAGAGTGATTTGCTTATAAGCATGTCATTGAGTGATTGTGTGACGTTTTGCATGAGGATGGCTGTCTTATGGTGTTGTTATTCAGGAATAGAAGGCTCAGATTATTGCTATTTGCATGCTGTTTTTTAAATCTAAATATTTAGATTTTAGCTGCTTAGCATCCGGTTTTAAAAAAGGTGACTGTTGCTGATATTCAGTGTAGCAGTTTTAGCATTTGTGCCCAAATTTAAATTTGCATTCGCTGCGCTATCGGTTAAACCTATTTAGCTACAGTAAAAATGCTGAAGAATACTTCTAATATAAGCGTTAACTGACACGTATTTTATACAAACTCAGTAGTCAATCAAAGAGGCTATTCATTAGCTATTCGATGCGCTACATTAAACCACATTAAATAAAATAATGTTGAATGGTATTGAATGGAATCTCATCTGCCTTCATTATTGAATACTGTTAATTAAAAGCTATTAATTGGCGGCGAATATATAAGTGCCCTATAAGATAAGGTCGGCATATATAGCCCCCGATCAAGTATTCAGAGTCTTAAATCTACTACAGCGTGCCGACTCTAACGCCTATGACAAGGAAGATAAATGACCGATAATAATCAAGACGCGCCGTCTCAGAATGAGCAAGCCACAACCTCAAGCCAAAATAGCCATACAGTCGAAGCGCTTAGTATCGTTAAGACAGTCGCTGATATGCAGGCGCAATTTTCACGCCTACAAACTTTGAGCCGTAATCAGCCAATTAATGATTGGGCAACTCGTGAAAATCAACTCGACAACCTAGAAGTAATGCTGAGCGACAATCAGGAGCTGCTTGCCAAAGCGATTAGTGCCGATTTTGGTTATCGTAGCCAGTCAGAGACCCAATTTGCCGAGTTGTTTCCAAGCTTTACTGGTATTAGTCATGCTAGAAAAAATGGTAAAAAATGGATGAAGCCGCAGCGTGTATCGATTTCAGCGCTTTATATGCCGGCCCACAATGAGATTCAGCCGCAGCCGTTGGGCGTGGTCGGTATTATGGTGCCTTGGAATTACCCGCTATTTTTAGCAGTTGGACCGATGATTGATGCGCTGACAGCGGGCAATCGCATTATGATTAAAATGAGCGAGGCAGCACCGCAATTTGCCCAAACGTTTGCAGAAACCGTTTCGCGTTATTTTTCACCCGATATGGTTTGTGTGGTACTTGGTGAAGTTGAGATTGCTGAAGCCTTTAGCAAACTGCCCTTTGATCATTTATTGTATACGGGCTCTACCGCGGTAGGCAAAAAGGTGATGGCTGCTGCTGCGCCGAATTTAACGCCGGTCACCCTTGAGCTTGGTGGTAAGTCGCCTGTTGTTGTTTTAGAAGGTGCAAACTTAGAAAACGCCGTCAATCGCGTGATGATGGGTAAAACCCTCAATGCTGGTCAGACCTGTATTGCACCTGATTATGTGCTGCTTCAGCGTCAATATCATGAAGAGTTTATTCGTCTGGCGAAAGAATGGATGGAAAAACATTATCCCAATATTGAAGACAATCCTGACTATTCACGTATCATCAATGGTGAGCAGTTTAAACGCGTCAAAGGCTATCTAGATGGTTTAGCAGACGAGGGTATTCATCCGCTGACTGATTCTGACGCCAATATTGATAGTCGATTGATGCCACCAGTGATTGTCAGTGAACCTGCCTCTGATAGTGATGTCATGCAAAACGAGATTTTTGCACCGATTTTACCGTTAGTGCACTATGATACGCTTGATGATGCCATTCGTTTTATCAATGAGCGTCCACGCCCATTGGCGCTATACGTCTTTGGTGATAATAATAGTGAGATAGATCGGGTTCGCAATAACACCGTATCGGGTGGTCTCTGTATCAATGAAGTCGTTATGCATGTGGCACAGCATGATTTACCATTTGGCGGTGTGGGACACTCAGGTACGGGCGCTTACCACGGTAAAGCTGGCTTTGAGCGCCTCAGTCATATGAAGCCTGTCTTTGTACAATCGAAGTTGAATGGACTGAATATTTTGTTACCGCCATACGGTGGCTTGTTTAAAAAAGCCATGGCGCTGTTTTTGAAGTAGCCGATATTAAAATAACCAATGTTCAAGTGGTTCTTGGTTAAGCAAGCAACCTTATAAAAAATAGTATCTACTGAGGTAGGTGCTATTTTTTTGCCTAAAATTTAATCTCTAATAGCCAATCGTTAAAAACCAACAATTAAAATTAATGAGCATTTGTCATCCTATCTATAAATCGCTACACTTTGTAGTAAGCCTAAACGATTGTAGTGCCAATTTTAGATAGACCAGTAATAATTAATTTAGTCAACAGTAACGAAGCTTGTTATAAGCAATACGCTTTTAGTTTAAGGTATCAGTGCTATTAACTTTAGCGTTAATACTAATACTAATAATAAAAATCATAAATAGGATATCCCATGCGCCAATGGATTGCGTTAAGTTTACTGTGTATGAGTACGTTGTTGCTGCCGATATCAGCGTCCGCAGCTTGCGCCGCACCCATCAAATTTGGCGCGCTGACATGGGAGAGCGGTCAGTTTATCTCTGGGGTACTTAAATACATCGTTGAAGATGGCTACGATTGTACGATTGAAGAGGTGCCGGGTGCCGGTCCTGCGCTTGAGACGGCATTGTCACAAAATGATATTCAAGTGATTGGAGAGCAGTGGGTTGGACGCTCGCCAATCATGGAGCAAGCCATTGCAAAAAATAAAGTAGCAGTCATCGGCGATACGCTGAAGGGCGGCGCGACCCAAGGTTGGTATGTACCCAAATATGTCCTAGACGAAAACCCAGGTCTACGCAGTTATCAGGATTTACCCAAGTATGCTGAGCTGTTTAAAGATCCTGAAGAGCCAAGCAAGTCACGCTTTATGAACTGTCCATCTGGTTGGACGTGTGAGGTTTTTAATACTCGCCTGCTTAAAAATACGGGTTTGGATAGTATTTTTAACAATGCCCATCCCGGAACGGGTGCGGCGCTTGATGCCGAGATTGCATCTGCTTTTGAACAGCATAAACCGCTATTATTTTACTACTGGCAGCCCACGGGCTTGATGGCAAAGTATGACTTTGCACCATTAGCATTTCCTGATCATGACGACGCTTGCTGGCAAGACTTGCTACTCGCCGATGGCACAGCCAACTGCGTCTCTGGATTTCCGGTATCTCCTTTAGGTATCGCGGTATCGACACCATTTATTGAGTCTAATCCCGAGCTGGCTGATGTCTTTAAAAAGGTTCAGTTTAGTTCCGATGAGCTCAACGGCGCTATCTTAGAGATGAGTGAGAGTAAGCGCAGTGGTGATGAGCAAGCCTTAACGTTTTTGCGTGAGAATCCGAGCGTGTGGCAAGCGTGGTTATCTGATGAAGCAGCCACCAGTCTTGCTGCGAAGTTAGGTATTAGCCTAACAGGCGATGCTGTTGCTAATACTGGCGTCGGTAATAATAGTGCAGCCAGTGATAAACCATTTAGCCTCTCGTCGAGCTTTCCTTCTTGGTCGCTTGAGACCCCGCTTAATAATACATTAGCAAGCACTGTTCAAAACTACGGTGACGTATTCCGTACTATCAGTACGGTGGCGTTAACCTATCTGTTGCTACCCATTGAGCGTCTATTAACGGTTATTCCGCCTTGGTTAATCATTGCGCTTGTGACGGTGTTGGCATGGTTTGGTGTGCGTAAGATTTGGTTTGCGCTGGCATGCGGGGCAGGGTTATTCCTCATTGGTGCATTTGGATTATGGGACGCTTTGATTGATACTTTTGCCCTGCTCATCGTATCAGTGTTGGTGACGGTAGTGGTCGGTATTCCCATTGGCATTGCTATGTCGGGTAGTAAAATCCTTCGCAAGATTGTGACGCCGATACTAGATGTGATGCAGACCATGCCAAGCTTTGTCTATCTGATACCGGTGCTGATGCTGTTTGGGATTGGTAAAGTGCCTGCGCTATTTGCCACTATTATTTATGCCTTGCCGCCCCTAATTCGCCTGACAACTTTGGGAATTACGCAAGTCAATCATGAGATGGTAGAGGCGGGGCGCTCATTTGGTAGCACACACTTGCAGCTACTCATCTGGATCAAATTACCGCAAGCGCTGCCTAGTATCATGGCGGGTATTAACCAAGCGGTAATGATGTCGCTGTCTATGGTGGTACTAGCTTCTATGATTGGCGCACCTGGTCTTGGTGAAGATGTATTGCAGTCTATCCAAACGCTCAATATCGGTCAGGGCTTGCAAGCAGGCACGGCAATTGTCATCGTTGCTATTATCATTGACCGTATCACGCAAGCGTTTGGTCAAGGTAAGCGTGCTCGGCAAAAAACCATCGACGCTGGCAGACATCCTATTGGTTAATTATTAATCATAAAGACAAAATGAGAACCATCATGAATCATATTCAATTGGAAAATATCAGCAAGATTTATAATGCCAATAGCTCGCAAGCACAATCGGCATTGGCGTTACTGGCTGAGGGTATGGATAGCATTGCGGTTAAAGAGCAAACGGGCTATTCGGTGGGGCTATATGATATCAATCTAGCGATTGAAGCGGGCGAGCTGCATTGTATTATGGGCTTGTCTGGCTCAGGGAAATCAACCTTGATACGCCATATCAATCGTTTGATTGATCCGACCAGTGGCAAGATATGGGTTGATACGGCTATTAATGCTAAAGAATCTGCGACTGAAATGCTTTCTAATTTAGCGGTTACAACCAACAATGAATTGCTAACAGAAAATGAGAAATCATCTTCTACTATCAATATCTTGGACCTCAACGATAAAGAGTTACAGCATTATCGCCAGCAAACAATCAGCATGGTTTTTCAGCATTTTGGTTTAGTGCCGCATATGACGGTGATGCAAAATGTCGCCTATGGTTTGCGTGTGCGTAAAATGAGTATCAAGGAGCGCCATGAGGTTGCAAGATATTGGCTTAATGAAGTTGGGCTACCAAACCTAGAAAATAGTTATCCTGATGAATTGTCTGGGGGTATGCAGCAGCGTGTCGGGCTGGCGCGTGCTTTGGCAACCGACAACCCGATATTACTGATGGATGAAGCATTTTCCGCACTTGATCCACTTATTCGTGCGCAGCTGCAAGATCAGTTGCTTGATTTACAAGCACGACTAAACAAAACCATCGTCTTTATCACTCATGATATTGATGAAGCGGTTAAGGTCGGTCAGCGCATCAGTATTTTAAATGGTGGGCGTTTGGTACAAACTGGTACCACCAGTGATTTACGTCATCATCCAGCTGATGATTATGTTGCTCAGTTTATGCGTGCAAAAAGTTAATTCACTCATGCGTTGGCTTCGTTCTATGACTCATTTCTTCTAATTTTGCTTGTGTAATCAAATTGACTTTAGGCGTTCAATCAATAGGTAAGGGATTGATTGCCTTAAAGATATTGATTTTCCTTTCATTTATCCTCATATAAAAGTGACTAATCACTCATTATTGGTTCCATCATTTCTCTATATCTATTTTTTATATCAACACTCTTACGGCGTTGTCAAAAAAGTGTATCAACCGCTTATTTACTATTAAAGTAAACTCCACTAGCGATGTATACTATTAAGTTAGTCTAATGCAGATAATGGTATTCTCTTTATCGCATTGTCCTATAAACATACTATTGGCATACAAATACGCTTCTCAGGGCTTTTACGTAAGATTCACTATTTTCGTTCGACTGCCTTTATTTAGATACAGCGTGTTTGGCTTATATATGACTCTCAACCCATTTACTTTTAATGGAATTCATTCTACTAGCCGCTACTGAACACCCTTAGCCTCCGTTAAATACTAAGCGTATACTCGCAAGACTGCGTAAAAGGACTCATCATGCTACATGATAAACAAAATAATATGCCTCATAAAAAAAATCGTCAGTATGAGAACAGCAATGCTAGTGATTTGGCACAAGAATCGCCACGTGTGGCAGCGCGTTGGTTAAAAAACGTTAGTGCTTTTGGGGTAACGACGGTACTAAGTGCGGGGATATTGGTTGCTTGTGGGCAAATGAGCAGTGCGGATAATAATGCCAGCAGCAGCGCCAATGCAAGTAGCAAAAATAGCGGCGTAAAAAGCTCACGTGATATGTTGCCATCTGACATGCTTGGGCAAATGCAGTCGTTGCCGCAATTGACCAATGGTTTGGGCAAAACAGGTTCTGCGGTCATTGATCCTAATAAACCAACCTTGGTTAAATTTTGGGCGAGTTGGTGTCCGCTCTGCCTAGGGACACTCGAAGAGACAGAAAAATGGCGTACTGATCCAAAATTTTCTGACTTAAATGTCGTCACTGTGGCAAGCCCTGGTCATCTTAATGAAAAAACAGATAAGGATTTCAGCAGTTGGTATGCAGGCGTGCAAGCTGATTATCCAAAATTGCCCGTATTATCTGATGCCTCAGGCGAGCTGATTAATAAGCTTGGAGTGCAAGTGTATCCAAGCTGGGCGATACTCGATAAAAAAGGCAACTTGGTACATTTGGTAAAAGGTAATATGTCAGCAGAGCAAGCTTATGCCCTTGCTGAAAATGCTGATAATGACTTTGCCGAGCTAAAAGCGGGTAATGCCAAACCGGCAAATGCACAAGTATTAGATAGTAACAGTAAGATTGAAACCATCAAGCAAAAAGATGGCGTCTACTATAACGATAAAGGTAAGGCGATTAATACGCGCTCAATTTATCTGGCTGGCGGCTGTTTCTGGGGCGTCGAAGCTTATATGGAGCGTGTTGAAGGTGTCGTCGATGCGGTATCAGGCTATGCCAATGGTGATACAGCCAATCCAAGTTATGAGCAAGTGATTCGTGGCTCAGGTCATGCCGAGACGGTTAAAGTCACCTATGATGCCGATAAAACTGATCTCGATACTATTTTGAAATACTACTTGCGCGTGATAGATCCAACCAGCTTAAACAAACAAGGCAATGATCGCGGTGTCCAGTATCGTTCGGGCGTTTATTACACCAACAAAGAAGATAAAGCAGTGATTGATGCCGCTCTCAAGCGCGTCCAAAGTCAGTATAAACAAAAAGTTGTGGTGGAAAATGAGCCGCTGGATAACTTTTACTTGGCTGAAATGTACCATCAAGATTATCTGGCAAAAAATCCAAATGGTTATTGCCATGTGGACTTAAGTCTTGCTGATGATAAGCCTGAGGGCACAGCGCGCACTAAGCTTGCACCTGTCAGTACGGTCGCTGAAACTTTAGATCCTAAGCGCTACGCTGGCTTTGATAAAGGCGCTCTGAAGAATACCTTGACCAAAGCGCAATATAATATCACGCAAGATGCCGGTACTGAGCGCGCTTTTAGTCATGAATATGATGACTTGTTTGCGCCTGGTATTTATGTTGATGTTGTAAGCGGTGAGCCGTTATTCTTGTCAACGGATAAATATCAATCCGGTTGCGGTTGGCCGAGCTTTACCAAGCCTATTGATATGCAAGTGATTACCCAGCACGACGATATGGCCTTTAATATGGTGCGTACCGAGGTTCGTTCACGGGTAGCAGACTCGCACTTAGGTCATGTCTTCCCTGATGGCCCAAAAGATCGTGGTGGCCTGCGCTATTGCATCAATGGCGGTGCCTTACAGTTTATTCCAGTCGATGTGATGCCGCAGTCAGGCTATGCGCCATTAGTGAAGTTGGTTAAGCCTGTAAAACCTTAATTATGAATGTTGGTAATTAACCTTATGAAAAGACGTTAAGCATATGTTTAGCGTCTTTTTTATGCTGTATGCGTTGAGCAAAAATGTGATAACAACACGATGGATGATTTTATTATCGTTGTATTTTTGCTGTTATGGCTGTTGAATTATGAAAAACGAGACAAACTTCGTTATACTCAAAATCTTAGTGTTTTCTATTATCAGTATTCTGATAGTTACCTATACCTATACCTATACCCATTCCGTCGCTGAATTTGTTTGGCGGCTTTTCATTTTTGCATTTAAGGCTGTAACATGACCGTTACTCATACTTTGAAATCTACATCTTTTGAACCCATTATTACTTCTTTACTTGATAACGACTTGTATAAATTCACGATGCTACAGGCAATGCTGCATCAGTTTCCGCAGACACATGGGGTTTACCGTTTCCGCTGCCGCAATAACGAAGATACGCTTTATCCATTGGCTGATATCAAAGACGATCTAGAGAAACAACTAGACAGCTTGTGTGAGTTGCGATTTTTAGAAGATGAGTTGGAATATTTACGTAAGTTGCGATTTATGCGCTCAGATTTCGTTGACTACCTTGAATTGTTTAAACTGAAGCGTCGTTTTATCAAGGTTAGTATCGACGACAAAGGCCGTTTATGTATAGATATCGAAGGGCCGATGATTCAGGCCATGTTCTTTGAAGTATTCGTACTCGCGATCGTTAATGAGCTGTATTTCAATGCTTTGGCAAATGCTAGTGTGATTGAAGAAGGGCAGCGTCGTCTGGATGACAAGGTGGCGCTGTTGCATCGTTATGCAGAACAACAAGAAAATTATAGCCGTGATAAACCGACACCACCGTTTATCGTTGCTGATTTTGGGACTCGTAGACGTTTTAGTAAAGTTTGGCAAGCTCATGTGGTTGAGACTTTGCATCATGCCGAACCAAAAATCGTGAGCGGTACCTCCAACGTTTATTTAGCAAAAAAACTCGGAATGACACCAATTGGTACGATGGCACATGAGTTTATGCAGGCATTTCAGGCGTTGGATGTGCGTTTGCGTGATTCGCAAAAAGCCGCGCTTGAAGCATGGGTACATGAATATCGTGGTGATCTAGGTATTGCGCTGACCGATGTGGTTGGCATGGATGCATTCTTGCGCGACTTTGACTTGTATTTTGCCAAGCTTTTCGATGGCCTGCGTCATGATAGCGGTGACCCGTATATCTGGGGTGACAAGGCGATTGCTCATTATAAAAAGCTTAAAATAGATCCAAGAACCAAGATTTTAACCTTTAGTGATGGCTTAGATTTGAATACGGCTTGGGATTTACATCAATACTTTAAAGGTCAGATAAAAACCAGCTTTGGTATTGGCACTAACCTCACCAATGACATGGGTATCACACCGATAAATATCGTCCTAAAATTGATTGAATGCAACGGTCAGCCAGTTGCTAAGCTGTCTGATAGCCCAGGCAAGACCATGATCAACAACGATACGTATCTTGCCTATTTGCGCCAAGTATTTGAGGTGGATGAACCCGAATAGAAATGGCTTAGCTGTCGCTATGCTCTGTTTTATCTTCTTCGGCTAAGGCTGCATCTAGTGCTTGCTGTACCGCATTGATGCGAGTCTCGCAAACGCGGTAAGCAGCAATCGACTCTTCAACCGTTGTCATTAAATTGTCAATATCTGGCTCGTCTTGTTGTTGTAGTTCAGCAGCATTGGTTTTTAGAATATCGTAAGCGGCCTTAAAGGTTTTTGGGGCGGCTTTTTTACGTCGGCGAGTAGGGGTTGTCATAAGGTTTCCTAATATCTAAGGTAAAAGTAATAAATAATCGTGGAGTTTTATAATAGGGTTAGGTTGAAGCTTCTGTAAATTCTGTGGGCTTCTTATCCATCTTAATGTCAATAATCTGTGCTTTTGCTTTGCCGTCTTTTAAGACAATATATACCGTTTGCTCAGTATAAAGCTGCGCACTGCTGGTCAGTATTTGCTTGTTTTTTTCATCAGTAAGCATGGTATAGCCTTGCTTCAGCACACGAGAAGGACGATGCAGTAACACAATATCCCGCAGATGCTCGCTGTCACGCTGTGCTTGTGCCAACTGCTGCTGAGCACTTTGCATAATCGTCTTATGATGAGTTTTACTATCAGTAGCGGTGACTGCTAGTCGCTGATAAGCAGAAGCTTGAGTTTGTACGTACAAATCGCTGGTTAGTCTGGCTGCTTGCTTTACTTGGCGCTGAGCGCTTTGCTGAATACTACGCCACGCATAGTCACTGTCTTTTTGTAATGCGGTTAATTGGCCAATCGTTTGCGATTGTATGTGGCTTAACTGACGCGCTGTTTGTTGCTCAGCGCTGCTTAGTTGGTGCTTGGCGGCTTGTTTAATGTGTGCTTGGTATTGCATCGTCTGAGTAACAAGCTGTGCTAAATGTGCCATGATAGCCGCAATCACTTTTGATGGGGTATCAAAGCTAGTGTGTGCGACTTCATCCAAGATAACTTTGTCACGCTCATGCCCAATGCCGACCCAGACGGGTACAGGTTGCTCGGCAACGAGAGCAGCAAGTTCATAGTCATTGAGATACGCCAAATCACCAACGGCACCGCCGCCACGGATAATGACCAATAAATCTGGCAGGCGCTGATAAGTGTCAAAAAACTGCTGCTGGGCGCTGACGATGGCTTGACGGATTTCGCTTGGAGCATGATTGCCCTGAAACGTGGCGTTATGATAATGGAAATGACAGGCACCTGTGCGAGCTAAGCGATCAGCATCGGCTTGAAAATCTCCCAATCCTGCAGCTTTTTCAGGAGCAATGACCAACACATGCTCGATATCAAATGGGGTAGGCCACTGCTGATTCAGGTTTAATAACCCTTCTCCCGTCAAGCGATCAACCATCTCCGCATATTGCCGTGCCAAATCGCCTAAAGTATAGCTGGGGTCAATATCTTCAATGGTAAGAGAGAATCCATATTGCGCATGGAAGCCTGCCGATACTTTGAGCAATACGGTCAAATCACGGTCAAGGGGCATGCCAGTTGCGCGCTCAAACTTTGCCAAGACGCGTGCCGCTTTAAAGCGCCAAAGGTTACCGCGGCAGCTAGCAATAACTTTACCCTCGTCATCTTTTTCTGCCAGCTCAAAATAATAATGCCCACCTTTGCTAGACAGATTACGAATTTCTGCTTTGACCCATACCCGGTGATTAAAGGTCTGTTTAATAACCATGTCAACTGCTGACAAATAATCACTAAGGCGCAAGACCGTATCTTCTAAATTGACTTCGAGACTATTTTCTTGCTCAGCCAGTTCGGCCTCCAAGGTTGCTAAATCTTTGGCAGGCGTTAATACCTTAGCTTGTTTAGTATGTGACAGGTTGGGTTTGCGCATAATAATAGACCAAAGGTGAGGAGTTTTAAAAACGGCTGCTTATAGTTGTATATTTATAGTCTGGTTATTTGTAGACTGATGGCGATGTGCTAAACATTAGATAGGGTAGTTTACCCCAAAAGTGTCTGTACAAAAAGAGAAGCCAATAAGTCAGCGATTAATATACTATCTTATCGCTGACTTATTGGCTAAAGGCTAAATAGCAGCCATGTTCTTAATAATATTATTGGCAACGGAAATTAATCATATACTCATAATCATCTTTACGTGACAAGTCTGGTGAGCCAGTACCAAAGATTGAACCGATGACTGCACCTGCTTGCCCAATCATACGACCAGTTTGCTCATTTAAAATACCATTATATTTTACGTTATCCTCGACGATAATGACCTGCTTGTTTCCGCAGGTTTTTTGTGCGCTGTTGATCGCATTTTGCTGCGCTTTTACTTTGGTATCAGCAATGCCAGTGGTTTCATAAAGAGAGTTAGCACGCTGGATAACCGGTGAAGAAGGCGTGCTTTGGCAAGCGCTTAACGCCAGTGCCGCCGCTAACGTCGCTGTTAAAGTCGCGGTTTTATTAAAAGTAATCATAACTGTTTCCTCATTCCTATCTGTGGAACATAAAAAGTAAGTATCTAATTTATACAGAGTTATACAAATCAAGTTAAAAAAATACTGGGCTAGTATTGCCTCAGCTATTAGGTCATCTTAAAAATAATGTCTAAAAACATGCCACTTAACAATATGTCGCTAACAAACAGTATGAATTTAACTCATTCCTGTATTGAGTGTCTAGGCGGTTATTGTGTGTGGTATTGCGCTTATATTGCAGACTAAAGTTGGTATAAAGTAAAGAGAATACTCTATAGTCATAGAGTGGCTGTGCACTCAAGCTATTTAAAGGTTCTCTGTGATATTTAATGATTATCTTTTAGTCGCTCATCTCCCATATTTATCAAAAAAATGTCACAGACGTCAGCCATACACAGCAAATCACTTGAAATATAAACCATATCTAGGATAATTGGACTATTCATTCTTAATTAGTAAGTAACTCTATGCAACTTATTCCTGCTCCTGCTGGCGTGCTCGAAGTCGATGCACTATGGCAACAAGATAACCCTAACGATCCAAATACTGATACGGTAGCGCTACTTTGCCATCCTAATCCATTATTCGATGGTACGATGAACAACAAAGTGGTGACGACGATGTATCGCTTTGCTCGTGATAATGGTATGCATGTGGTGCGTTTTAATTTTCGCGGTGTTGGACAATCCACTGGTGAGCATGATTATGCGGACGGGGAAGTAGTGGATGCGATGACCGTGCTACAATGGATTGCCGAACAAACCAACGCCCGCAAGCTATGGCTTGGTGGTTTTTCGTTTGGGGGTTACGTGACAGCGCGCGTCGCTGAGCAAGTCATGGTATCACCGCATATTTGGGGGTTAAGTGATTTTGAGATGTCAAAAGTTGCCCTTATCGCGCCGTCAGTTGAAAAAAACGACAGCAGTGATTTGAGCTTACCCGTTGCTAAAACCTTTGAGATATATGGTAATGCGGATGAGGTGATTGATCCTGCCATTATGCAGGATTTCGCTGAGCGCTTAGGTCTGGCTGTTAGTGTTGTCGATGGCGCTGGGCACTTTTTCCATGGGCGTTTGTCAGAGTTGAAAGGCTTGTTAGAAGAACATACCTTTGATTCCAAATAACAGCATTAAAGATAGTTACTTAAAATCAGCACTTAAGATAAGCACTAGCGAATAGCTTATGATTTAACCCGTTTAAGTAAGAGTGTTTTTAGCTATTTTTATATTTATTTTGTCTAATGATGAGTCGTATTATGAGTTTATCTCCCTTACAACGTTATGAGCAGGCCATTAGCACTGATGAGTTTACTCGAGATGAGCAGCAATATCAGGCAATGAGCTATTTAGATGAGTTATACCATCAGCTCAATAATAGCGTGGAACAAAAAAAAGGCTTTTTTAGCTTCCTAAAGTCAAAGCCTGTCGCGCCCAAAGGCCTATATATGTGGGGCGGGGTGGGTCGTGGTAAAACATGGATGATGGATATGTTTTACGACTCTTTGACTATCGAGCGTAAGATGCGTCAGCATTTTCATCACTTTATGCAGCGTGTGCATCAAGAGCTCAATAATCTACAAGGTCAGAGCGATCCGTTAGAAAAAGTTGCGGATATTATCTATGCAGAAGCGGTGATTATCTGCTTTGATGAGTTTTTTGTTTCCAACGTCTCGGATGCCATGATTTTAGGTGATTTGTTTACCATGCTATTTAATCGTGGCATTACCTTGGTAGCGACGTCAAACATTGAGCCATCAGGGCTTTATAAAGACGGTTTGCATCGTGACCGTTTTATGCCGGCCATTGCCGAAGTCGAGCGTCATACTACAGTGATGAATATTGACTCGGGCATCGACTATCGTCTGCGGGTATTGCAGCAGGCAGAGTTATATGAATCGCCGATGACCAAGGCCAACCATCATTGGTTAGCCAACCGTTTCGCAAGCTTGTCTAACAATCAAAAAATCAGTAATGAGCCCATTGTTATCAATGGTCGTGAGATAAAAATCAACGCGCGTACCGAAGATATCTTATTTTGCGACTTCCGTCATTTATGTATGGAGCCACGCTCAGCATCCGATTTTATCGAAATTGCCAAGCAGTTTAGCACCGTATTAATCAATGCCGTTCCAGCTTTAGATGATGACTTGCGTGATCCAACCCGCCGTTTTATTTATCTGGTTGATGAGTTTTATGATCGCCGTGTCAAACTATTGGTTCGAGCGCAGCAATCTATTCTTGAGCTATATCAAGGAGAAAAGTTGGCGTTCGAGATTGAGCGTACGCGTTCACGCTTGCTTGAGATGCAGTCAGAAGATTACCTGAGAATGGAGCATCGGGTCGAAGATACGGATGCAGCATAATAAAAAATAAGGATAAATCATGAGTAACTTAGAAGATGGTTCGGAAGATAATACGGATAATGGTAATAAGCAAGCCCATAAAAGTGAGGCACAACTCAATACCGAAAGTCCAATAGTGACAAACTCACAGGTGACGGATGAGCAGCTGATTAATTGGATTAAATCGAGACGCAGTATCGGCAATCTGAGTATCCCAGCACCGACAGAAAGTCAGATTAAGGCCGCTATCGATTGTGCGGTGACGGCTCCTGATCACAAAAAGCTGCGACCATGGCGTTTTATTGTCACGCAAGGTAATGCACGTCATGAGTTGGGTCGTGCTTTTTTAGCAGCCGCTGAAGCACAAGCAGCACAAGAGGGCGAAGCGCTGTCTGAGAAGTCTCGCCAAAAAACCTATAATATGCCGCTACGCGCGCCAGTGATTATTACAGTCGTCACCCAGATGCAAGTGCACAAAAAAGTGCCACCTTTTGAGCAGATGCTAAGCGCTGGTGCGGCAGTGCAGAACCTTATTTTAGCGCTAAAAGCACAAGGTTTTAGTACCGTTTGGCGCACCGGCTTGCTATGTAATGAGCCTGCCGTTAAAGCGTATTTTGGTGTTGGTGCAGATGATTACGTCACGGCTTTTGTTTATACTGGCAGCAGTCCCTGCGATATGCCCACGCGCAAGCCTATTGATATTGAACCATTGCTACGCTTCGAGTCATAAAGGTAGGACAGAGATACTGTTGCAGAGATATCAAGACAGAGTGATTGCGACAATAAAATGACTCACTAAAGAAAATAATGAGCAAATCAATCACGTTATTTGATTAAAATAGCGTTTTTATATCAATAATTGTTCAAACATGCCGTTAGTCTCACTGTATACTCAGCATAAATTCTATTCATAATTAAGTCAGTCAAAACGGATAAAAGAATATGACCAGCGCTAATGATAAAAATATAGAGGCAACTACAGATGACAGTCAAACAGACAATAAAGGGGCTGAAAAACAAAACAGTTTGCTATCCGGTATCATTGAGCGTGCCACCAAATCTGGGCTTGGACGTAAGAAATTAAATCCCAGCGCTGTTGAGTCTGCTGTGGCAAAAAATATGGCAGACATTCATAGTAATCCAACCAAGTTGCGACTGGTATTTTTAGGTGGCGGTAGTTTTGGTACGGCAATGGCAAACTTGGCTGCCCGCAATGGCTGTGATACCACGCTGTGGGTACGCAATAAGCGTACGGTTAAAGCCATGGCAAAGACGCAGACCAATAAAAAATACCTGCCCGGTTATAAGCTTGATGATCGCCTCAAATACAGCCACGACTTACAAGCTGCGGTCAAAGATACTGACATTATTTTCATTGCTGTTCCTGGCTTAGCCTTTCGAGAAACCCTTAAAAGTATCGCTCCTTTTATTAGCGGGCAATCTATCGTTTCTTTAACCAAAGGTATGGAGAAAGATACCTTTGCTTTAATGAGTGATATTATTAAAGATGAGCTGCCGGAAGTAAACTTTGGGGTAATGTCAGGACCAAACCTTGCCATCGAAATCATGAAGAACATGCCATCTGCTACGGTTATTGCTAGTAAGTCTGAGCCATTACGCCATGCGGTGCAGGCGGCGCTACATAGTGCTTTCTTTAGAGTGTTTGCCAGTGATGATGTTCGCGGCGTCGAGCTTGGCGGCGCGCTCAAAAATATTTATGCCATTGCGATGGGGATGGCAGCGGCTTATGAAGTGGGTGAAAACACCAAAGCCATGATACTGACCCGTGGCTTAGCAGAAATGAGTCGTTTTGGGGTTCATTCTGGTGCCAATCCGCTTACTTTTTTAGGTCTGTCTGGCGTGGGCGACCTATATGCCACCTGTAGCTCAGAGCTGAGTCGTAACTATCGTATTGGTAATATGCTCGGTCGCGGTATGACTATCGATGCTGCGGTCAAAAAACTGGGTCAAACCGCGGAAGGCGTGAATACCATTCAGCAGGTTCATGAAAAAGCCACTAAAGAAGGCATCTATATGCCGATTACTCATGCCCTGCATGCCGTCATTTATGAAGACAAAGCGGCACTTGGGGTTGCTTTACATCTTATGGAGGCGGGATTCCGTAGTGATGTTGAGTTTGTCATGGAGCATGACCATAGCAATGCTGCGCTAACGGCACAAATGCAAACGGCAAACAGCAACGCTAAAAATGAAAAAGTGGATGACGAGCGGTAATAAAGCGCTTAGCAAAGCGTGGTTGCATCAGTGTCAAAATAGCAATGGTGTTGAAATAACCAGGTAAAAAGCAACAAACAAGGTGGTTAAGATTATGAAAATTATCTTAGTGCGTCATGGTCAAGCAGAAGATGAAACGCGCCCAGACAGTGCGCGTCAGTTGACTGACTTTGGTCAGCAGCAAGCTGCGCAAACGGCAGAATATATTACAACCCATTATCAACCTGATTTTTTCGTTGTGAGTCCTTATAAGAGAGCGCAGCAGACACTGGCAGCACTACAGTTACGTGCACCTAACGTGCCATCACAAATACTAGATAATATAACGCCCTCTGACGATGCCCGTCAGGCTTTAATTGATATTGGCAATATTGAAGCAGAATGTCTGGTAGTAGTATGTCATATGTCTATTGTTGCCCACATCGCTGGTCTACTAACGGGTGATTACCCTGAGTCGTTTTCTCTCGCAGAAGCGCGTGTGTTTGAGATGGATTTTGTGATGACGGGTATGGCAACTGAGATGGATCGCTTTGTTCCAGATCAACCTTATTAATACAAACGCTCGTTAAACCATCTACATTCTTACTAGACCGGAGCTTCAATAAATGACAGCTTCAATAAATGACAGCTTCAATAGACAACAGCTTTAAACAACAGCTTCGATAATTAAGGACACATTTGGTGTTACATGTTTGGTTAAGAGCGCAGCACAGTCCATTAGCGGTCTGGCATGAAGATATAAAACAATGGCAATTGATTGACGGCTGGCAACAGCTGCATGACATCTATGGTAGCTATAAAACCAATAGCCAAAAATCTGTGTGTCTGTATTTTCCTTCAAGCCATGTCTTACAAATAACGTCTGAGCTGAATACTGTCCAGCTCAAACAATTGGGTATGAGCGGCAAGCAGTATTTATTTGAAGAAACCTCTCTGACGCCTGTTGAGCAGTTAACGATTCGGCAAATGACCGAGAATACTAGCCATCATCTATACGCCTTGGCACAAAGCGATATTGAATCATGGCAGCAAAGCGCGAAGCTGGTTGGTATGAATATCGTGGCCTTACTGCCTGATTTTCTATTATTGCCAACGCCAGAAGAGGGCGCAGGGCAGCAAATCATATTGTATCAAGATAAACACACCATGCTATTACGCCAATCCTTACATCAAGGCATGGCCGTAAGTTATCTGCCTTTGATCTTTGAGCGTTTTTCGCATTTAAGCGAAGTGCTGCTATTGCCAGCTATCGATAGTGCCTTTGATGACTCTAGTCACGCTTCTAATAATGATTTTTCTGAAGATTTTACTAATGAGCCAGCATTTGGTGATGGTATTGATTTAACAAAGCATGAAACTACCGCCAGCGCCTTTACTCAAACGGCGGCAATGATTGCCGAGCATCAATTATTATTGACCACGCTACCCGTTGTTCCTAAACCGCTTGAAATTCCTGAACGTCATGCGCTGAACTTTTTTATTAAATCGACCGATTCACAACTATCACCGTATCTGCGGGTGGCGATGATGGTCGCGCTGTCAGCATTGGTATTACAGATGGCGACTGATGGGGTGCAATGGTATCAGTATAAAGCGGCGACAGCGGCGACTAAAACTGAGATTGCCGCTCAGTATCAGTCTTGGTTTCCTAATGAGCCGCTTAGTGCGCGCACAAAGCTGCAAGTGCAATTGCAACCAAAACTGCGTAGTGACAGCCAAGCGCCTAACTCTCACATAGCCGTATTATCACGTATATCACCGTTGATTAAACAGTCGTCATTACGCGCACAAGCTCTAGTCATGCAGCCAACTGCGCTTAGCTTTACATTGATTGCACCAGACCGCGGTAGTCTTGATCAATTTACCAATACGCTAGTTTCTCAAGGCTTAAACGCCAAACTAGAACAAGTGAACGGCAATGAGCAAGGGCAGTTTAGTGGTCAAGTGACCGTTGACGTCGTAGAAAATAACAGCAGCATAAGCAATAAAGGGTAACCATGAAAAGATTACAGCGCCTCGCTAAACGCAGCACTATTGTGACTGACCCTAAAAGCAGTGCGTTATCAACGCGTATGAGTGGCTATCAAAGTATCTTGGCAACACGTTGGCAGACACTGTCTCCCCGCGACCAGTTAGCGTTGCTGTTATTATCGGCATTCTTGCTATTATTTGTCGGTGGCTATGGCGGCTATAGTGTCCATCAAGCAGCAAATGCGAGCAAAAATGAGTATCAAGAGCAGGTCGCTGATTATTTTTGGTTACGTGCCCAAGCTGGTAACATTGATAGCAATGCGTTAAATGCTGCTAGTACTGCAGATGGCGTAGATACCATGCCGCCGGCTAGTAGTATCAGTGCGCTATTAAATAATTCAGGGATTGCCGATGCGCAGGTCATTGCGGCTGGCGATGCGGTGCAACTGAGCTTTAAGCATCCAAGCCAAGCGGTAGTGAGCGGCGCACTGGGTAAGCTTGAGCAGCAAGGCTGGCAATTTACCCAACTATCGATGCAGCAAGATTTGGTCACCAAAGCGATTCAGGTACAGGCGACAGTAACCTCTTAAAAAACGACTTTTTGAGCAGTGATTTTTTAGATAGTGAAGTTTTAAGGAGCGACTTTCTCAACAACGATTGCTTAAGAGGTATGCTTAATAACCTTATGCCTAACAAAGGTTATGCTTAACCGCTTGTATATTTTAAAGTATGGCGCATTGAAAACCCGTTTATTTACCACAATAATATAGCTACAAACCACAGGATATAATGAGTAACAGTATGACAAACAATACGAATGACGGGATGAGTGATAATAAACAACGCTCCTTAACCACGTATAACCACATCACGTATTTACTATATGTGCTCAGCTATTTTACGGCTGGACTGCTGTGGATTGTGCCTATTTTTATGAATTATGCCAAACGCCGTGAGGCTGATAATACATGGCTTGCTACGCATTTTGATTGGCAGATTAAGACGTTCTGGTACAGTATTGTCTTGTTTGTCATTGGCGTGCTCATTATCACGTTTGCCTTAGGTGGTTTTGGCGTAAGCGTGTTGGCGGACAGTGGTAACATTGCCATTGGCTCGGTATTACTGGCCAGTTTGGGCTTTATTATCATGGGTTTTACTTTTATTTGGCATCTATACCGTATTGTACGCGGTTGGATTGCACTTACCGATGGACGCCCTGTCCCTTAATTTAGAAGATGGATGCGGATGAAACATACTTTCTGATATCAATTAACCCAGTAGGTTGGATGAGTCCGTTTGCAGCATTCACGATTGTTTATTCGTATGATATAGCGAAATTTGTCCTATGAAACTTTGGTCTTATTTCAGTTAAGCTGATATAATCGCTGCGCTTGACCTCATTCGTTTTTTTTATTCATTATTTCTTTTCAAGCAGGGTCTGTCATTACTATGTCTTATGCCTTACTTCGCCCTTTTTTATTCAATATGGACCCTGAACACGCTCATGAGCTGACGTTATCTTTATTAGATAAAGCTCATAAAGCGCGTGTGTTGGGCTTAGTATATGGTCAGTCGATGCAGCCAACCGACTGTATGGGCTTGCAGTTTGCTAATCCTGTTGGGCTTGCTGCCGGATTGGACAAAAACGGCGACTATATCGATGCGCTGGCAGAGTTGGGTTTTGGTTTTATCGAAGTCGGTACCGTCACGCCAAAGCCGCAAGCCGGTAATGAAAGACCGAGATTATTTAGAATTAAGCAAGCCGATGCTATTATTAACCGGATGGGCTTTAATAATGAAGGCGTTGATTACCTGATTGAAAATGTAAAACGCTGTAAATACAAAGGCAATATTGGCATTAATATCGGTAAAAATGCTGCGACACCGGTTGAAAATGCAGCTGATGATTATGTCTATTGCTTAGAGCGTGTCTATCCGCATGCGTCTTATATTACCGTGAATATTTCCTCACCGAATACCAAAAATTTGCGTGACTTACAAAGTGGTGAAGCGCTAACCCAATTATTAGACACCATTAAAAACCGCCACAATCAGTTGGCAACCGAATATGGTTTTTATGTGCCATTGGTACTAAAAGTTGCCCCTGATTTAGAGCCGTTACAAGTGGACTATATCTCCCAGCAACTGCTGGATTTTGAGATTGATGGTTTGATTGCCACCAATACAACTTTGAGCCGCGTGGGTGTCGAAGACTTGCCCGATGGTAACCAAGCAGGCGGTTTATCAGGTCGTCCTGTCAGCCACATTAGCACCCAGATTTTACAACAATTCTCCGATCAACTGGATGGTAAAGTAGCTTTGATTGGCGTTGGTGGTATCGATAGCGGTGCCAAAGCCGTTAAAAAAATCGAAGCAGGGGCAGATTTGGTGCAGCTCTATTCAGGGCTTATCTATAAGGGGCCTGGGCTGGTACAGTCTTGTGTTCAATCTATCGGTGGTTATTACGATGCCATGGAAGGTTAATCCTTTTAAAGACCTTTAAGATTCCAAAAATTTCACCTTTACTGAAATACCCGATATAAGATGCAAATGAGGCGATAAACATGAGTGGTTTGGACATTGTGATTGCTGTAGTTGTTTTGATTGGCTTATGGCGTGGTTTTCAGGTAGGTCTGATTAAAACGGCTGTCGGTTTGGTCGGTTGGTTTATCGCACTCATTGCTGCCACTCGATTGGCAGGCTCAGTTGCTCCGCAATTCTCAGGCATGGTAGAAAATCCCGTTTTGCAGATGGCGGTGGCTTTTTTAGTGATTGTGATTGCTATCTTAGCCATTATGCATTTGGTTGCGTTTGTATTCTCCGGAGTACTCAAAACCTTACGTCTTGGTGTCCTCGATAAAATGGCGGGCGGGGTCCTTGGGGCGGCAAAAAATGTATTAATGGTTTTAGTGGTTCTTAGCGTCAGTGCGCCATTATTGGTGCAAATGCCGCAATGGGAAACCTCGGTGCTCGCGCCTGAATTACTGCCTTATGCTCCCATGGGTAAAGAATTGGTCTCAGATATGTTTGGTTTGGCTTGGGATCAAGTCAATCAGTCATAAGCGTCATCAGTCATAAGTGTTCATAAAAAGCTATTCAATCCTCCTTAATATTCGTAAAATACACCTCTATTAATCATCAACAACTTGTCTTACGGATAATCGACCTTATCTATTATCCATAAGATGTTACGCTCAGAAAAATCGTCAGCTTGGCGGCAAATAGCAGGCAATATGTTAAACAACCTTGTCAGCAATGATGCCGTTATTGTGTTATCAATGTGTGGTACAAAATAGGATACAACTATGTGTGGAGTCGTTGGGGTCGCAGCTCATGAGCCAGTCAACCAAATTCTTTATGATGCCTTAACCATGTTGCAGCATCGCGGGCAAGATGCAGCAGGTATTGTGACTTTACAGGACGGGCGTCTTTATTTACGTAAAGAAAATGGTATGGTACGTGACGTTTTTATGAATCGTCATATGCTAAAGCTGGTGGGTAAGTTTGGTATCGGTCACGTCCGTTACCCAACCGCTGGTACCTCAAGTAGTGCCGAAGCACAGCCTTTTTATGTCAACTCGCCTTATGGTATTACGCTTGCACACAATGGTAATTTAACCAATGCTGAGAGCTTAGCAAAAACGCTTTATCAAGAAGATCGTCGACATCTAAATACTGACTCAGACTCTGAGGTTCTGCTCAATGTGTTGGCACATGAGATGCAGAGTATCGACAAAACCCATCCAACGCCTGCGGATATATTTGAGGCAGTAACAGCAGTTTATAGCCGTATTGAAGGTGCTTATGGGGTAGTCGCTTTAATTACCGGTAATGGTTTGCTAGCATTTCGCGATCCAAACGGTATTCGTCCGCTTATCTTTGGTAAGCGCATGGCGCCTAATGGCGGCACAGAATACATGGTAGCATCGGAATCAGTCGCTTTAACTGGTTCAGGTTTTAGTATTATTCGTGATGTAAAGCCTGGTGAAGCTATCTTTATTGACTTAGACCATAAGCTTCATACGCATCAGTGTGTCGAGCCAAAAGAATATACGCCTTGTATCTTTGAATATGTCTATTTTGCCCGTCCAGATTCTATTATGGATAATATCTCGGTTTATAAATCGCGCTTACGTATGGGCGAAAAATTAGCAGATAAAATCCTTGCTGAATGGGGCGAAAATCACGATATCGATGTGGTCATTCCTATTCCTGATACCTCGCGTACTTCAGCGATGGAATTGGCGCTAAAGATGAATATCAAGTACCGTGAAGGGTTTATGAAAAACCGCTATATCGGTCGTACCTTTATCATGCCAGGTCAGCAGCAACGTAAAAAATCAGTGCGTCAAAAGCTCAGTGCGGTGCCGCTTGAGTTTAAAGGTAAAAACGTACTATTGGTTGATGATTCAATCGTTCGCGGCACGACGTGTCATGAAATTATCCAAATGGCACGTGATGCTGGTGCCCGTAAAGTATTCTTTGCTAGTGCTGCGCCGCCGGTTAAATATCCAAACGTTTATGGTATCGATATGCCAGTGCGTAGCGAGCTTATCGCCTCAGGTCATAGTGTCGAGGAAGTGCGCGAGATTATCGGTGCTGACCGCTTGATTTTCCAAGATTTGGACGATTTGATTGAAGCCGTCAAAGATACTAAGCATAGCAAAGTCGAAGGTTTTGATTGTGCGGTGTTTAATGGTTGCTACATCACCGGACAAATCAACGAAGCCTATCTCGAGCACTTACAAGAGCAACGTAATGATACGGCCAAGACTGGTAAAAAAGGCGTGCAAATCGTTGCTGATACCCCAGTTGACATGATGGGTGTCGAAGAGCTTTAAGCACTTATAATTAGAACAGTTTTAAAAAGACTGATTTTAAAACGTAAAAGGCTGGATCTCGATGATTCCCGCCTTTTTTATTATCAAAAATAAATATGATGAAGAGTCAGGGTTTAATCAGCCTAAAAAGTGAGTGAATAACCATAAAAAGCCATTAATCGCGGCAATACCTACTATCATGCTCACCAGTAACTGACGACTAAGATGATAAATAAATAGTACCAATAGTAACGCCCCAATTTGCGCCATTAATAAATGCACTTCAGCACTATTTAATCCCGCATGTTCTGATAAACCTTGATAGGAAAGACTGGTTAAAATCAGTAATACCATGACAGAGAGCGGCAAGCTTTCATTTAAGCGATGCAGCCAAGGCGTATCCAGTAGCTTTTTGGGTATTAAAGCGGGTAGAGCACGGGTGATAAAGGTCACTGCGGCCATCGCTAAAGTCGCAAAAATTAGATAACTACTGGTCATGATTGCCTCCTTGTATACTGCGCTGCACCCAAAATCCACGTGCCAAAATCATCAGCATACAAATCGTAATCGCTACTAATAATAGCCAGTTGCTAGTAAACAATGAAGCAATCACTAAGGCAATCACAGCAATACCAATGGGGAAATAGCGTTTGATACTTTGAAACTGCTCATAAGCCAAAATGGCAAATAAACACACTAAAGCAAAATCCAAATGTGGCACTAAATCACTTAGCGCACTGCCGATGAAAACACCAATTGCACCTGCTAATACCCACCAGCCTTGATTGAATAAGCTTATGGGCACTATCAATGCCTGCCTCGATTCATTCGGCAAACTGGTCATCACCGAAAAAGTTTCGTCCGTTAAGGCAAATAAGCAATAGGTTTTGGCCAGTTTATTTTTTGGTAGATATTGTAATAACGGCATGCCATAAAAAACATGACGCAAATTAATCGCGGCAATATTGGTTGCGATATTACCGATCGGTAGGCCTGCGCTCAACATTGGTAAGCAGGCATATTGCGCCGCGCCTGCATACAAAACGATACTCAGCATAATAGTGGCCCACACAGGAATTCCAGCCACTTGTGCAAGCACGCCAAAAGCAATACCTGCTGGTAAATAACCCATGGCGACTGGCAAGCTTTTCTTAAAGCCTTCCGCCCAATCATAATTGTAGGCTTGATTTTGGTTTATCTCATTTGATTGAGTGTTCACGTGATATCCTAATTTTTTCTTACTTTAGTTTTTCGTTTATTGTCTATTTTCTAAAAACACATCATATAAACACCATTTTAGCTAAATGCTCTTAATAATCAGGCTTCAGGCTGCAATTTTTCATAACTGCCTGTTTGATGAGCGCGGAATAAAAATCCACCAAGAATAATTAATCTCAATAATAATAAGCACCAAACGCTAAGCCAGATTCCCGTCATATCCCATTGTTGATAAAGTAGCCAACTGAGTGGGAAGAAGATAACCGCCAATATAATTGCAGCATTACGAATCACATTACCGGCTGTTAAACCAAAAAATATCCCATCCAACCAATAAGCACCAACCCCAACAAGGGGAAGTAATACTGCATACAGGTGATAGTCATAAGCCAGTGCAAACACCGGCTCAATATTGGTCATCAATTGCAAATAAGTCGGCATGGCTAGCCACCATATTGCGCTTAGCATTATAGCGAGTCCGTAGCTGACAACGCCCGTGCGTTTAACGATAATACGAAAACGCGGCCAGTCACGTCGTCCAGCAGCTTGTCCACTTAAAGTCTCAGCTGATACTGCGACGCCATCGAGGGCAAAGGCGGAGATACTCAATACCTGTAATAAGATAGCGTTGGCGGCCAATATGATATCACCACTTTGGGCAGAAAGGCGCGTAATCCAAGCAAAGCTTATGGTTAAAATAAGCGTACGTATAAAGATGTCTTTATTTAATGAAAATAGCCTAAGCATTTTATCTTTGCTAAAGTGTTCTTTATTAGCGGTAAATAACGCGCGCCAAGAGATTTGTAGATGTCGACGACTAAGCCATAATGCCAATACCACGCCAAGCCAAAAGGCAATCGTCGTTCCTAACGCCACCCCAACCAAGCCCATTTGCATCACGTAAACAAAAAATAAAGTCAGAATAATATTAAGAATAGCGATAAAGACTTGTTGATAAAGCATATAGCGGGTCTTGCCTTGACCGGCAAACCAGCCAATAAATGCAAAATTCATCAGCTCAGCTATTACGCCCCAAAAACGCACGTCTAAGTAAGTCTTTGCCGCGCTGCCACTGTCAGGATTGGCTGAAAGTGCTTGTAGTCCCAAGTCAATCAGCCAAGGTTTCGCGACGAGCAAAACCGCACCAATTATAAAGGCCAGTAACAAAGCGCGTTGCAAAATTGATAGGAGCGGTGATTGTGTTAGATAAAATGAGTTTGATATCGCATGGCTAGAGGTGTCTTTATTAGCCAACTGACCCACTGCTTGCGCGGAAAGTCCAGAGGAAGCGTATTGCAAGAAGTTGAAGCTTACCAGTATTAAAGAGAGCAGTTGTATGGCTAATCCCATTCCAGCTAGCTTCGCGGTGTCATTCATATTACCGACAATTGCCGTATCAATAACGCTTTGTAGCGGCATTGCAAGATTGGCTAATAATACTGGCAACGCGATCGCGATGATGCGTGCATAGCGAGTATCAATCGGTGGCATAACACTTGGCGGCAGGGTAGATGACATAAAACAGTCGCTTATATAAATCGGTAGAACAGCTTGCCAACCGCTTATTAGAGAACATAATATTAATGGAAACAGTATAAATATAAAAGCACCTAAGGTTTAGGTGCTTTTATCGTATAACGCTTACTGGCCTAATAACTAAAGGGTTCAGTTATTACCTTTGATATAAGCGTTAGTCTTGCTCAAACATTTTTGGATCATTGAAGGTAACGATTTCTTCTTCAAACTCAGGTTTTACTTTAACGATAAAGTCATCACGTGATAAACCCATTCTTAAAGGAATAGAGCTTGCGATATAAGTCGATGAATAGGTACCTGCTAGTAAGCCGATAAAGAGCGCCACTGAGAACCAGTATAGACCATCACCGCCTAAGAATAGCATTGCGAGGACAACCAGCAGTACCGTTGAGATAGTCATAATAGTACGGCGCAGTGTCTCTGTTAATGATAAATCAATCGTTTGACGAGGCGTGATACCACGCACACGGCGGAAGTTTTCACGGATACGGTCATAGACAACAATCGTATCGTTCAATGAATAACCAATCAATGCCAAAATAGCGGCCAAGACCGTTAAGTCAAAAGGGAAGCCGAATAACGCAAAGACCCCGATGGTTACAATAGCATCGTGGAATAGGGATATTACCGCACCAAGAGCGAGTTTGAATTGGAAACGTAGGGCCACATAACCAAGCATACAGGCCAATGCCAACACCAGTGACATGACAGAGTTTAGGTAAACTTCGTTACCTACTTGACTACCAATAATATTAACATTACTGATTTCAACATTATTATTAGGCAGTGCCAATGCTTTGCTCAGACTGGCGTTAAGCCCATCGACGTTATCAGATTGGGGTGGTAAGCGTATTAGTAACTCTTGACGCGTTCCTAAATACTGTACGACAGCATCATCAAAGCCATTATCAGCCAAAGCTTTGACCACGTCGACTTGCTCAGCAGGCTGCTCGTAACGCACATCGGCTGAAACCCCGCCGGTGAAATCAAGACCTAGGTTTAGACCATTGACTGCAATTGCGATAATACTACCAATGACCAGAAGCAGCGATAGAATTGCCATTGGCTTTTCTATCTTCATAAAAGGAATGATACGCTGATCGCCAATGGCTTTAATACCGCCTTCAGCATAGGCCGCTGCATCGTCAGCAGCATCTCCTAAATCAGCTGATACTAACTTACTATCAGTCGCATCAGATGCTTGAGTAGTAAGTGCTTGACTGCCTTTATCCGCGGTTTTTCCACTATGGCGAGCCTTACTACCTGAGGTTTTGGTAGTGGCATGATTAGTTTGGCTATTGCTACCCTTACCATCACGGCGCGGTTTCTTACGGCGACGCGTACTAGCTTCGCTATTTGAGCCATTCGGTTCAGGATTGTTCTGTTGTTCTAAAGGGTTGTTATTATCGATGGCCATAGTTTTCTCCTAACCGATACTCAGACGTTTGATAGATTTACGCTTACCGTAAGCAATTTGTATCAGCGCACGCGTTACCAAAATGGCGGTAAATAGCGAGCTGACAATACCAATAGCTAACGTAATCGCAAAGCCTTTAATCGGACCTGTACCAATCGCAAATAAGATAAAGGCGACCAGTAAAGTTGTGATATTGGCATCGAAAATACTACTATAAGCGCGATCAAAACCTGCCACGATCGCAGATTTTGGTCTGACACCGTTTGCTAGTTCCTCACGGATACGCTCAAAAATCAGAACGTTGGCATCGACTGCCATACCAATGGTCAATACGATACCCGCAATACCAGGTAGGGTCAGTGATGAGCCTAAGATTGACATAACAGAGATGATAATAATCACGTTAACTGCTAGAGCAATATTGGCAATCACCCCAAATAGGCGATAGAAAATAATCATAAACGCAAAGACTAATAAATAACCAACTTGGGTGGAAAATAGCCCTTTATCGATGTTTTCTTGACCTAATGATGGGCCAATAGTGCGCTCTTCTACAAAATACATCGGCGCTGCTAACGCACCTGAACGTAGCAAGAGCGCAAGCTCAGCGGCTTCCGCACTACTATCAAGACCGGTAATACGGAATGATGAGCCAAGTACCGCTTGAATGTTGGCACGGTTAATGACTTTAGTTTCAGCGTAAGGAGTACGTACTTCCACCGTTTCGCCAGTCACTGGATCTTCTTCATAAGCGATACGTTGTTTGTTTTCAATAAACAATACGGCCATTTGCTTGCCAACCGCTGTACGGGTAGCATTTTGCATCAGCTTACCGCCAGCACTATCTAGTGTAATACTTACTTCAGGCGAGCCGCTTTCATCGATACCCGTTTGAGCGTTGGTTACCTTGTCACCTGTGACAATCGCTTGGCGCTCTAGCAACACTGGTGGACCATCAAGCGTTTCAAATGGGAACGCTTCGGTACCAGCAGGAGGAATGCCGCCCATATAATTTTCAGCGCCTTCAGCGACCATACGGAACTCAAGGTTGGCCGTACGACCAAGAACACGTTTTGCTTCTGCAGTATCTTGTACACCCGGTAGCTCAACAACAATACGGCTGGCACCTTGTGATTGTACCAAGGCTTCGGTTACCCCAAGCTCAGCAATACGATTGCGCAGAGTAGTCAAGTTCTGATTAACCGCGTAGCTGTTGATTTCATCAAGCGTTGCATCGTTATAAGCTAAAATCAGCGCAGGACCTTGCTCGTCAATAGAAGACTGTAAGGAGAATGTATTACCCATCGAACCTTGTAGGACGTTTTGCGCACGGTTACGGGTATCGGTATCAGCAAAATGTAGTACCACGCCACGTTTTTCTGTTTTGATACCTTTAACTGCAATACGCTCAGCACGTAGGTCACGGCGCATATCACGACTGGCGCTGTTTAAACGTTGCTCGAGCGCCTTGTCCATATCTACTTCTAGCACAAAACGCACACCACCGCGCAAATCAAGCCCGAGTTTCATAGGTCTTGCGCCAATATCACGCAACCACTGAGGGGTAGTCTGTGCCAAGTTCAGCGCGACTACGTAGTTCTCGCCCAAATTTTGACGCAGCACTTCCTGAGCTTTTAGCTGATCGACTGGATTGTCAAGACGCACCAGCGCGCTGTTGCCCTCAAAGGTACCGTCATGATTATTAATTCCAGCCTCTTTAAGCAAGCTTTGAGACTGAGTCAAGATACCTTCAGACAGCTGCGTACCTGCTGCTGCACTGGTAATCTGTACGGCAGGTTCATCAGGATAGAGGTTAGGAGCCGCGTATAGACCGGCAATGATGAGCACGACGACGATGAGTAAGTATTTCCAAGCGGGATATTGCATAATCACTTCTTTAAGTTGATAAACTACTGGCGACGCAGGCCACAAGTTAGCAGATGGGAAGTTAGCGATAACAGAGGTGAGTGACTAAATGGAGAGCTACTATATAGTATGAGTAGTCGTACTGAATCATGCACCACTGTGATCATCCGCGATGATAGTAAAGCAAAAAACGGTAAAGCGTAAAGCAGTAAAGCGAAAAATGACCGTAAATAATGTACGGTCATTTTAAAGTCATTACAACTATTAATTGATAACGGCCATCAATTAGTCACAACCAATGTTTAGCAATTACCAAATGTATCAATAATAATTAAACGCTTTCGATAGTACCGGCTGGCAATACTGAAATAACAGAAGCACGTTGTACTTTAACGTCAGTATTGTTGTTTAGGCTGACAACCGCATAATCGCCTTCTAGTGCTTTGATACGACCCATTAGGCCACCAGCAAATATGATTTCGCTACCGACGGTCAATGAATTGACCATCGCACGATGCTCTTTAGCACGTTTAGATTGGGGACGAATAACTAAGAAGTAAAAAATTGCAAAAAAGGCAACTGGTAATAAGATTTGACCGAACTGTTCCATATATCTCTCAATAAATTATAGATAACAATAAATTTAAACGCATAGTAACAAAAAATCCCAGACTTGGTAACTGTTAATCATAGGCTAGGCGTGTTTTTGTTAACCATATAGCATACTAACTGCCAATATTTGGGGTAGCAATCGCTTTACTGTCTTAGAAGGCAGGGTAATCAGACCCTTAGCTGGGAGAAAAGCCAAATGTTAAGTGGAGATATTAAGTTTTATAGAGTCGTAACAGTGAAGTGATTAGCATTGTTAGACCAGCTACATTCTTGAAATGAATAGTGATTTATTGTGAAATAGTACTATCGGTGCTACTATTCAAGGATTTTCTATATAGCTGTAAATGGCGCTATAGGCGCTATAATAGTATATCTTGAGAGCGCTTTTAGTGACCATGTAGATAAAAATTAGACTTCATCATTTATTATTTTCTATCTGCTACCGTCAGCTCATGATATATTGTGACTTCCTTTTTCTTCTTTGTTTAGGTTACCTAACTTGTTTACCTCTTTTATATCTGTACCTCGCTTATACCGTCCGCGCGCCTGTCGTAAAGACGCATCCGCTGAACCTCCCCCAACGATGCGTAACGATGATTGTTTTAGTAAAAATTGGTTCGGTATGATTCGCTTAAATATGTCGCGCCTTTTTGTAAAACGGCTTTCCATATTATTCGCACTGATAACGCTGCTAACCACTCTACTACTGCCGCAATCGGTGCTGGCTGCCGATGGCTTAGCAAACCCAAGCCCGACCAGCGTGCTACTACTTATCTTATTTGTGGTTGTAGCAATTGGCATCTCATTCATTTGTTCGTTGGCAGAGGCAGCATTACTCAGTATGACACCGTCATATATTGCTGACATTCAAGAAACCAATCCAAAAAAAGCCAACATGCTGAGACGTTTAAAGGTTGATAATATCGATCAATCGTTGGCGGCTATCTTAACCTTAAATACCGTAGCGCATACGCTAGGTTCTATCGGTGCAGGTGCTCAAGCCACCATAGTGTTTGGTAGTGCTTGGTTTGGACTATTTTCTGCGATCATGACGTTGGCCATTTTGTTTTTGTCGGAAATCATGCCAAAAACACTCGGAACTATATATTGGCGCCAATTAGGTGGCTTAGTTGCTTATTTTGTCCGCGGTATTATTTTGCTGCTATATCCACTTATTTGGTTTTCAGAAAAATTAACTAAATTGCTAGTACGCGGTAAAGAACCGCAGGCGTTTAGTCGTCGTGAGTTTGCTGCCCTTGCTAGTATCGGTGAAGAGTCAGGACAAATCGACCCATTAGAGTCGCGTATCATTCGTAACTTATTGGCATTTGGTGCCATCAAAGTCGAAGATATTATGACCCCACGTTCGGTAATGCTGGCATTTGAAGAAAATAAAACCGTTGCTGATCTGCTAGTTGACCGACCAAAACTTACTTTTTCTCGTTTACCAATTTATGATGGCGATTTAGACAATATCACCGGTTTTGTATTAAAAACCGACATGCTATTGGCAAAGTTCAATAATGCTGCCCACAAACCACTGACAGATTATAAACGCGACATTACCTTTGTATTTTCAAAGATGAAATTGTTTGATTTGTTAGAGTTGATGCTAAAAAACCGTCTTCACATTGCGATTACGGTTGGTGAGTATGGCGAAGTCAAAGGATTGGTGACATTAGAAGATGTGTTTGAAACCTTATTGGGTCTTGAGATTGTCGATGAAATAGATCGCGTCGAAGACATGCAGGCGTTAGCTCGGCAGATGATGGACAGACGGGTTGAGCGCTTGGGTATGAAGCTAAGTGATGACGAGCAGTACGAAGAAATCCCTACTGAGGATAAGCATTAACTATGCGTTTGATAAGGCTGCCTAAATTATTGATGATCTAGGCAGTTTTTATAAATAACATTGCATTTAATCATAGCATCTAACCTATACTGCTATCTTTGGTGATATTCGCAATAATTACACAGGGTGTCACATAGCTGTGAGAATTTAGTGATAGGCTAAAATTATCATAACAAAAGGCTGCTAAAAATCTTAAATTTGGCTAGATTTAGAATACTTAACGGATAAAAGCACGACTGATTCTTATAGCCGTATGATTTATAAAAGTACAATTTGGTTTTAGTTTATGGGATAGATGTTTATATACGAGAGCAGCACTTTATAATTAAATGATACATAACCGTTAAGCGTCATTGCATGATAACAATCACAAATGATCATAACGACAATAGTATCACTAAGGAATATCATGAAAAGACTATGGGGAAAAGGGCTGTTGGCTCTATTGATGAAAAGTGCTAGCGTGACCGCGATAGTGGCGGCTGCCAGCACAATGAGTATCAGTGCGCAAGCGGCAACCATGAGCGAAGCTTTGGTGCAAAACTATGCCACGGCGATGAAATCAGCAGCCAATAGCCAAAATGTCAATCAAGTCGCACGCCTCGTATCTGACGATGCGCTGATTTCAATGTCTAGAAAAGGCAAGTCTACCAGTCTCGACAAAGATGCTTATCTAAAATTACTGCAAAACAGTTGGAGTAACACTTCAAACTATCGCTATGATATCAATGTGGATAATATCGTCATTACTGGTGAGCAAGCAAAAGCCAATGTCACTACCAACGAAAGCTGGATAAAAGACGGGCAAAAGGTCTCATTTGTCACAACATCGAGAGTGACGCTTACCTTATCGACGGGTAATGCGGTACTTTTACGCGCTGTCTCACAAGTGGCGATTAATTAGTCATCAACAAGCCGTCATCAACAGCGCTAGTTAATGAATCGTATAAATAATACCGCTATTTAGCCATTGAAAGAGAGAGTAGATTAAATTCTACTTATTATCTTTCATAATAGGCTGGTCTTTGTTTGATATTGCGTACTATACTGTCGATTAACTTTATTTTATCACTTATTGTTGTTAGGAAACTTCCACTATCATGTCTACTGTGTCATCAAAATCTCGCTCATTTATAGCTTTACCACTGACGCTTGCGGTGTCGACTTTACTTATCAGTGCTTGTAGTAATACTTCGGCGGTGAAGAACACGGGTGCGACTGGCAGCTCAGCTGTGGTCACCAAGCGTCCCGTCACTCAAGCCACAAAGCCAAGCACTAGCGCTGATTATTCAACGGCATTTTTAGATGCTGAAAGCTTAGATGAGCTGGCCGATTTATTAGAAGCCACTGATATGACTATGGTTGAAGGCAATAAACTTGCGATTCAACAATATGGTGACTTATGGAATCGTTTGCGTGCAGGCTACCGAATGAATGGTGGGCAGCCTGTTTATAATCAGCGTATTGAAGCGCAAAAAGGTTGGTTTACCAGTCGTCAAGACTATCTAAATCGTTTAACCGCGCGTGCCAGTCGTTACCTTTACCATACGGTGCGAGAAGCTGAGCGTCGTAATATTCCAACCGAACTTGCGTTACTGCCTGTGATTGAGAGTTCCTACGATCCAAGTGGTACCAGTAGTGCGGCGGCAGCAGGTTTATGGCAGTTTATCCCGAGTACTGGGCGTATTTATGGTCTAAATCAAAGTAGCACTTACGATGGTCGCCGTGATGTGATCGAATCAACGCGAGCCGCTTACGACTTTCTAACGGCATTGCATAACCAGTTTGGTAGTTGGGAGCTGGCATTAGCGGCTTATAACGCCGGTCCTGGTCGAGTACAAAAAGCTATTGATGCCAATGCTGCTGCGGGCTTGCCGACGGATTACTGGTCACTAAGATTGCCTACTGAAACCATGAACTATGTACCGCGATTTTTAGCGGTTGCCGAAATCGTCGCTAAGCCTGAGCAATACGGTGTCTATCTACCCGCTATCGCTAACCGCCAGCATTTCCGTAGTGTGCCAGTCAACTATGGCGTCAGCTTAGCTGAAGTAGCACAAGTAACGGGTGTCAGTTATGATGAGCTAGAAAGATTGAATACGGCGCTCACGTCTGCCCGTATTGATTCGTCGGGTCCACAGCGTATCATTATTCCTAATGACGTCAGCTTGACGACAGATGCGAAACTGAGCGCCTTGAGAGGTAATGGCAGTAGTAATATTCTTGCCTCTAGCAATGCTGTTACGACGACTACGCCAAGCTACTCAGGCTCCACTGCTACTACGCCTAGCTATAACAATAAACCATATACCAGTGGTACGTCATTACCTTCTACCGGTAGTGCACTTGCTGATTATGCGGCGAGCGCCAGTGTGCCGCAGCAAACCACCAGTTATATCCCACCGACGACTTCAGCGACGAGCAGCTCTGTTTATAGCAGCAATCCCTCATTTCGTGTTGAGCCACCATTGACCTCAGCAGAAACTAAAAAGATTAATGCTGAGCTAAAGAGCAGTAATAGCTTGCCGACCACATCGGCGCAAATTACTCAAAACAATACCATTATTCAAGAACCGCCGCTAAGCAAAGAAGAGCGTGATTTCATTGCCAGTCAAATTCGTATCAGTACGCCTGAAACTAAAGTCATTAATGCCGATGGTAATATCAATCTATCAGCGGTCCAGACGCAGCAATCGGTGTTAGAGGCCAGTGGTCAAGAAAAGAAACTGAGTTTTCCAAAAACATCGGTGAGTAAGCCAAAACCACAAGGTACGCGTAGCACCTATACGGTTAAACGTGGTGATACCTTAGCAAATATCGCCAGTCGCGCGGGTGTAAGCTGGCGTGATATTGCTGAATGGAACCAGATAGATGCCAGTGCTAATCTATTAGCGGGCAGTACGTTATATTTATATAACGCCAAATCTATTGAACCATTGAGCAATGCCAGTAATACAGCGGCAAGCCAGCCTGAAAGCTATGTGGTACAAAGTGGCGATACGCTTATCGGTACGGCCAATCGCTTTGGTTTATCGGTGACTCAGCTAGCAACCTATAATAATTTGAGCAGTAGAGCCGACTTGCTACGTGGCCAAAAACTATGGCTTGTGCCTGGCAAAGTGACTGCGCCAGCCAGCACGCCTGCTGCGCCATCGACCAAACCTAGTAGGCCGAGCACAGCAACCAAAAATTATAAAGTCAAATCAGGTGATGGTCTGATTGCTTTGGCACGTCAATTTAATGTGCCTACCACCACCTTGGCGACGCTAAATAACATGAGTACGACCGATTCATTATATGTCGGTCAAACCTTAAAAGTACCAGCCAATGTGGACTTGACTCCGGCGAGTACCACGCCTAGCAGCACCTCCAGTAAGACAACTAATAATACTAATATTGCTAGCACGTCAAGCTCAGTACCAACGACCAACTATAAAGTCAAATCAGGTGATACTTTAATCGGTATTGCAAATAGCGTTGGCATTAGTCCTGAAGAACTGGCAGCCGTAAATAGCAACTTTGATGCCAAAGCGCGCTTACAACGTGGTCAAACGATTAAAGTACCTGTCACTAAAGATTTGGTTGATCGTCAGCTCAATGACAAGGCAGTCAGTTATAAAGTCAAATCAGGCGATACCTTGACGGGCGTTGCGCAGCGTTACAACATTGGTCTGGGTGATTTGGCCGCTGCGAATAATCTGAAAACCAATGCTAATTTAATACTGGGTCGTACGATTACCATTCCTGCCAATGGTACAGTGAGCGCTCCTAGCACTAACAGTAATACTAGTAACACCAGTAGCAAGAGTAACAGTAGTGCAATTGCGGAGACAAATAGCAGCGCCAATACTGCCAGTAGTAACGGCAAAAAACTCGGTAATACTGAGAGCTACAAAGTCAAATCTGGCGATGGTCTTATTGCTTTAGCGCGTCAGTTTGGCGTCTCGGTAGAGGACTTAGCAGCGACTAACAATTTGGCGACCAACGCCCAGTTACAACGTGGTCAAACGATCAAAGTACCGAAAGCTACGGTAAGCTATACCGTTGGCTCAGGGGACAGCTTGATTGGATTGGCACGTAAATATGGCGTATCAACCAAAGAGCTTGCTGATATGAACAACATCGCCGTAGATACTATGCTACAGCGCGGTCAACGTTTAACCGTACCGAATCGCTAATATAATTGTATTTAATAAATGTTGTAAATTAAAAAAAAGCTGCTCTTATAGAAGAGCAGCTTTTTTATTGCAAAGGTTTTATACGGATCTTATTTAGAAGCTTTTATTAAGAACTTTTCATTAAAAATATTTTAAAAACAAAGGTCATTAGACAGTTTGCGTTTTAATGGTCTCAAGGTAGCTTCTAATATTACTCACATAATGCATCGCCTGACCATAACGGCTATTTGAGGCTCTGTTCTCAGATAAGTAGGCATATATATTTGCCCAGCTTTTATCATCAATACCATTGGCACTCAATTTACGCTGGATACCTTTTACGGCATTTGGACCCATATTATAAGCGGCGAGGGCAAACCAGATGCGGTCAGTCTTTGGCACATCAGTAAAATCGGCTTTCATTTGCTCCAAATACCGAGCGCCGCCACCGATACTTTGGTAAGGATCAACGCGGTCAGAGACGCCCATGGCTTTAGCGGTATTATTGGTCAGCATCATTAGGCCGCGTACCCCTGTCGGTGAGACAGCATTAGCATCAAGATGTGACTCTTGATAGCCCATTGCCACCAGCAACTCCCAGTCATGGTTGTAATTGCGCGCTTGCTCTTCGAAAGAAGATTGATAGTCGGGTAATTTCTCTATCAGGGTCTTTTTAAAATGGTCTTGGCTATAAGCATCTTTTAATAAATTCTGATTATAAAATGCCGCCAATTTCTGTGTGTGTTCAAGCTTCATGCTATCACATAAGAAATAACTGGCTTTTTGTGATAATGGGTCATTGGCTGAATTAAATGTCCAACTGACCTTAGGATGTAGACCATTTTTGGTCAAGCTGGCGTCATAGCCACAGCTAACATTAACTGAAGATAAATTCAGCTGACTTTTCATCTGGGTGCTGGCGGTGGTCAATGCCATATCGGCATCGCCTGATTTTAACGCTCTTAACGCGGCTTCTTCACTAGCATAAGCTTTTAAATCGATTGTTACCCCAAGCTCATCCGCATAACTCCGTACTAAGTCGTAGCCAAAACCATGCTGAAAGCCGTCAGTCGCAAAGTAAGTACTGTCACCTGGCACGGCGGCAATCGTTAACGTTTTCTCCAACATGACATGGTCATAAGCTGGTATGGGTGCGCCCATCGTCATCAGACTCTCAGCAGGTAAAGAGAGCAGGGCAATGCTAGACACTTGTGCCAATTTTTTAGTTTTGGCAAAACGAGTCACTTTAATAGGTGCAACGGCTGGAACGAGGTTACTTTTGGTGTGTAGTAGGCGCTTAGATGGACGCAGTAAGTATGAGATACGGCGTTTAGCCCCTTGCGCAGATACTTTCACACGATAAGTAATACGCTGCATGGATGTCTCCTGATTTTAGCCATCCTGCATACCATAAAAATGCTCCAGCAATTTATGCTTATATATTCATATAAAGCGTATGGCTATATATGGGGCATAAATGTCATTGCATTTTAGATAGAATTGCCCTTATAAATAAAATAAGAACAATGTCATCTTGTTTACATATAGTGCTGCTAACCTCAAACATATAACCGTTAGCGTGCTAGTCTCTCAATTAGTTAACCAATGCCCAATGTTATCTTTTTTTAAATGAAAATAATTTCGAAAACTATTCTAAAGAAAAGACGCACCACACCGCGAAGGGTATAAATCGGATGATTCCTTCATCGATGATAGAGCTGGCTATTAATTAAAAGCCCCGTTATTGAACTATATTAAACATAGGTAAGGTCATGAATAAGTTATTGAGACAAAAACGTGGCATAAGCGCGGTACAGCTGCACTTAATCGTTGCTACGCTCATATTACTAACCAGCTACTCTTTAAATAGTTTGTAGGAGAGTAGATGGCCAATAATAGATATTGCCCAGCGATAGAAACAAGCAAATGACCTGTCTGACTACTCATTAAAAATAAGTAGCAAACACATTTTACTTAAGCAGTATCGCGACGCTAAAAACAGGAAATACTATCTAAACAGTATTCAGTGATTGATTATCTAAAAATTATTAATCAGAAAAATGCCATTAAAAAATTAGATAGTAGATAACCAACAGTGTTTTAGCACCATAACCGGAAGCTATAAAAATGGGAAGTCTCATGACAAGACATTCTTTCTTCAGGTACTAATATGCGGATATTCACTATATTATTCAAGTAGGGTTAATAAATTAGCGATAAAACTTAACAATAGCACTATAAACGGTAAAAAATGACCCTGTTTCCGCCACTCTACTGACAATAAACGTCAAAAAAAGTGATTGCCATAGGAAATAAAATGCTTTTACTGTGCTTAAAATGTTAAAAATTAGTGCCAAAACAACGAAAAATTTACTAAAACTGCTTAATCATCAGGCTGGATTATCGATATCTACAAAAGTCACTGGTAAGCCAAATTGCTGAGCAACGAGTTCTCCTAATGCTTGAATACCGCCACGTTCTGTCGCATGATGGCCACAGGCAAAATAATCAATACCAAGCTCGCGGGCAATATGCGTGGTGCGCTCTGATATCTCACCTGAGATAAAAGCGTCACAGCCCATTAGGGCGGCTTGTTCAATCATATCTTGCGCGCCGCCGGTACAGATACCCACTCTTTCAATCAGCCTGTTATTCTGTCCATTATATCCGTCAGTATCTGAGGCTTGATAATGAGCAGAGATGTGTAGTGGCAGGCGTCCTAGTGCATCGGTAATCTGCGTAATAAGACTTTGAGCGTTTTGCGGTGCGCAAGTGGCAATATTACCAACCGGATGTGATTCGCTAGGATAGAGGGCACTAATGATACTCATATCAAGTAGCTCAGCCAGTTTGGCGTTATTACCAATGCGAGGATGGGCATCAAGTGGCAGATGATAGCCAATCAAAGAGATACCATGTTGCATGAGTTTGCGGATGCGCTGGCCTTTCATCCCTGTAATGGGCGCAGGTTCCCCTTTCCAAAAGTAACCATGATGGACCATAATGGCATCAGCGTTGTCAGCAATCGCGGCATCAATCAACGCCTCACATGCGGTCACGCCAGTGATGAGTCGCCGGATAAGTCGGCCACCATCTACTTGTAAACCATTGGGAGCATAGTCTTTAAAGGCTGCGGCTGATAAGTACTCGTCACAAAATTCAGTGAGGGCTTGAGCACTAATCGTATTATTTAAGAGCTGGGTGGAAAATTCGCTTGAAGGTGGGTTTGAGATATTGTGCGTGGTCATGGTCTTTCCTTATAATTGTTTCAGTTTTTCACTGTTTTGATTTTGTACTGTTTTACTGCTAAAAGGGATCAGGTATTTACATTAGATAACTAAGTATTAAATAACTAAGATAATATTTATAAATCATACAGGATTTTTATCCTCGCTATTTTAGCATGCTGCTATAAAAGAGTAGACAAGTCGAATAACTGAAACGGTACACGATGCGTTACTATTTGGCACTGTTGCCAGTTATAATTTGCATACCTTAGTCTATATGATCTATAGCGTTTCTGAGTCTATGAGATCTATAGTTATTAAGTTGTCTAGCTTTACAGCCGATATACTTGATTGGTTAGAAGTGTTTTTACTGATTCATCATTCACTGTTTTTACAAAAACTGTTTTTAAAAAATATAGAGGTTTTTATATGTCGTCATCTCGGAACGCCAACGACAAGGCTGGTCTGGTAAAATGGTTACCTTGGATTTTGTTGCTGATAGTGATTGCAGCATTTATCTGGTTGTTTACGAGTATGAAGACGGCATCAGAGCAAGCATGGGAGCCACCTAGAACCACACCTGCTGAGCAGCAAGCTTCAGCGCCGGTTTCGGATACACCGGCACCGATTTCTTCTTATCATAATGGCGTTGCTCGCGCCTCACAGTCAGTGGTGAATATCTATACAACGCAGACGATGGCAGAGCATCCTTATATGAATGACCCTGTGTTGCGCCGGTTTTTTGAGTTTCATGGCGGACCGTCAGAAGAGCAGGGCAATACCAATTTAGGCTCTGGCGTGATTGTCTCAGAAGATGGTTATATCGTGACCAATGCCCATGTCATTGAAAAAGCCGATGAAATTACGGTCGCCCTTAATGATGGTCGCAAGAGCCGTGCTAAGCTGATTGGCACGGATCCAGACAGTGATTTGGCGGTGATTAAAGTCGATATGACGGGTCTGACACCACTTGGCTTCCGTGAAGAAGCTATTCGAGTTGGGGATGTCGCATTAGCGATTGGTAACCCGTTCGGTGTCGGTCAAACCGTGACCCAAGGTATTATTTCTGCGACGGGACGTACCGGACTTGGCGTCAATAAGTTTGAAGACTTTATTCAAACCGATGCTGCAATCAATCCTGGTAACTCAGGTGGCGCACTGGTTGATGCTCATGGTGAATTGGTTGGTATCAATACGGCTATTTACTCACGTTCAGGTGGCTCTATGGGTATCGGCTTTGCCATTCCTACCGCTATCGTTGAACAAGTGATGAACGCTATTATTAAAGATGGCAAAGTGAGCCGTGGTTGGTTGGGGATTGAGATACAATCACAATTACGTGACCCAACGCAGCTAGAGACCTCAACTGGGGTAGAAGTACTTAACGTCGTTCCTAAGAGTCCTGCCGCTAAGAGTGGTCTGCGTATCGGTGATATTATCTTGACGATTGATGGCATTGAGATGACGGATGCCAATACGTTGATTCAGTATGTCGCTCGTAAAGCACCTAATACAACGCTCAATGCTCAAGTCTTACGCCGCGGTAAAAACGCCCAAGTGAAGATACTGCTAGAAGAACGTCCGGCGCAAGAGCCGATGGCACGCCCCGTCATAATTCACGATGAAACGATTGGCGGTATGGCTGAACCAAATCTACAAGATGAAAGACAAGAAGTGCCGATGATGTCAGAAGCCGAGCGTGACCGTATGCGCGAAGAGCTATTGCAGCTGTTTGAAAGAGATGGCGCACCTTTATAAGTAAATTTATAACAGTATGCTCCATAAAATAAAGTTTAAGCAAACGGTTTTAGAGTTTATTCAATAATAAAAAAGCGCGTTATCTTGTAGATAACGCGCTTTTTTATTAGACTTTTAATGTTTAATAATAGCATTACTAATTTAGCAGTTATTTTTCTATCAGCTCATGATTGATATAAATCACCCCTTGCACGCGACAGCAGCACGGCAGGATTTCATCTTTTTCAATCATGGCCAGTGGCTCAAAAGGATAATCAATAACATGTGAGCTAGCAATCCGCTTAATGCGGCAACTGCCACAGTAGCCTTCCTTACATTGATAATTGATATCATGTCCGGTGCGTAGCAAGCCATCGAGCAGACTCTCGTCATCATGCAAGTAGAATTGCTTCTTACTCGTCATTACCCAAGTCATAATTCAACCCTATCCTAACTGGCTTTATAAGTATGCCAGTGTTCTTTAATGATTACCTTATTTATAAAATATGGCTAAAAAGATATTGGCTTACCTTTAAGATATTAAGGGCAAGCCAGTACAATCAAGTGATTAACTTTTAACTCTATTTAAGCTCAAAGCTTTTAAGACTTAAAGCTCAAAGTCATCAAAATCGCTGTCTGATAAGTCTGAATCAATTTGACCGACCAAGTACGAGCTGATTTCCGTCTCTTGCGGCGCCACTTGGACATTATCAGAAGACAACCACGTATTAATCCAAGGAATCGGATTTGATTTAGAATTGGGGAATGCCACTGGCAAGCCAACCGCTTCCATACGTAAGTTGGTGATATATTCGATATATTGGCAAAGGATGTCTTTGTTTAGACCAATCATTGAGCCGTCTTTGAACAAATAACCCGCCCATTCTTTTTCTTGCTCAGCCGCTCTGGTAAAGATATCAATGCTTTCTTGATAGCACTCATAGGCAATATCGACCATTTCTGGGTCATCTCTGCCATTGCGCATCAAGTTCAAGATATGCTGCGTACCGGTTAAATGTAGCGCCTCATCACGAGCAATGAGCTTAATAATCTTGGCATTACCTTCCATCAGCTTACGCTCAGCAAAGGCAAACGAGCAGGCGAACGATACGTAAAAGCGAATGGCTTCTAAGACGTTAACCGCCATTAAGCATAAATAAAGCTGTTTTTTCAACGACTTCAAACTAACCTTCACTTCTTTGCCATTGATGGTATGCGTGCCAGCACCATACATATTATAGAGCTGTGAATCGTAGTACAAATCATCATAGTACTTAGCGATGTCGGCAGCGCGCCCTAAAATGTGCTCATTTTGCATGATGTCATCAAAGACAATACCCGGATCATTGACGATATTACGAATGATATGGGTATAGCTGCGCGAGTGAATGGTCTCAGAAAATGTCCACGTCTCAATCCACGTTTCAAGCTCAGGAATAGAAACCAATGGCAACAGTACCACGTTTGGGCTACGACCTTGGATAGAGTCGAGTAGCGTCTGGTACTTTAAGTTACTGATAAAGATATGCTGCTCATGTGACGATAGATTGCCATAATCCATACGGTCTTTTGACACATCAACTTCTTCTGGACGCCAAAAGAACGACAGCTGCTTTTCAATCAACTGCTCAAAGACAGGGTGCTTTTGCTGATCATAACGCGCCACGTTGACCGGATTACCAAAGAACATGGGTTCGAGCAAAGCATTATTTGGTTTTTGCGAAAAGATTGAGTAAGTCATCGTGCCACCTTTATAAGTTATACAAATGGTTAATCTAAAATTGGATATGCGGTTTTAACAATGCGGTTTTAAAAGTATCAGTAAAATGGGTTATAGGCTCTGTATTATAAATTCTCTAGTGATATTTGTGTTGGTTCCTGTCCATCATTCATATAGGCCTTGAAAATCTCGCTAAGCTCACTATCATCTAAGCCTTCTAGCTCATCGATAGCACTCTTACGCAGCGTACTTAAATCTACCTCTGCGGCTTTCTGTGTTTCTTTTTTTAGCGGCTTTTTTACTGGTTTTTTTGCTTGTCTTGGCGCGTCCATCTTTGACACAGCGCTGCTATTCAATTGCTGACGAACCTCCTCGATATCGACTTCTACTTGCACGATATGCGAGCCACCATCGTTTAGGTCTGAAAATACGTTAGGGATAAACAAACCACCGTCTTTGATGATTGCGGTATATTGCACTCTATGACCTCCGTCATTTTTATTCTGTCTATGTTTTAATTATGGTTGGCGTGTCGCAAGCGCATCATATACTTTGTTATTCTCTCTTTTGCCTACTGCTAATACATAAACCACGATCACATCATCTTTGACGGTATAAACCAGGCGATAACCTATGGTGCGTAGTTTAATTTTATAGGCATCCGTATGTCCTGAGAGTTTTGAAGCAGGAACACGAGGATTTAATAAGCGCTGCTGTAATTTTTTCTTAAACTGCTGCTGAATACTGGGCGCTAACTTTTTCCATTCTTTTAACGCGAGAGGATGAAACTCAAGATTATAAGTCATCCAATGTGACCTTGATAGGTACTTGCCCGTCATTCATCCGTGCGCTAACGGTTTGGCTTAATGCCATATCGTCTATCACTTCCATCATGCGCTCATACATATCTGTGGAAACCAAGTAAGCCACAGGTTTATTGTGATTTAAAATAGCAATGGATTCACCATCCGACTGTTTAATCAGTGCCGAAGGGTTGGTCTTTAACTCTGAAATACTGGCTGTCTGTGTCGCAAATATTGGTTGCATGATTCATTCTCCGCTAATATTAAGCTCTAAATATAGGGCTAATTTTAGCACGAAAATTAGGTCTTAATTGTTACTCTATATATTTTGTAGGGTGCGCCTCGCGCACTGTTAAACACAATTTCCATATCATCGGTGCGCTGGGCGCACCCTACAATTTAATCTTATTAATGTGCTGTAGGTTAATTAGTTTTCAAAACAACAATTCAAAAACCTTCTTAATTTTCTATGCCTTTTACTACTTATTAAAGGCGTAAATTGCCTCATATTATCTGCTTCAAATAACTTAAAGCCTTCTCTGATATTACTGTGGACTTCATAAATACTATCTTTTAAACGTTCATTATCTTTTGTCATCTTATTTAGATCTTTGAAAGCTATATTTTCCTCATCGAACTTTTCTAAACTTTCAAGAATTACCTTATTGTTTTGAATCATATCTTTAATTTTGATTCTATCAACCAGATAGCCAAGACCTTTTAAATTACCTAAATTTTCAGAGATATAAAAAGGACTTTGAACAGTTTTTCCTGTTCTAACTTCTTCAAATTCAATCTCAGGTTTGGTTGCTCTACGCTGTATAGATATAGAAGAGCTTTTACTGTGCATCATTTGTTCTAACTTATTGTACAAACATTCAAGACCTTCTGATTTCATATTTCTATAAACGCTTTCAATCTTTTTCCAATCAGCTTCTATTTCACTTAACTTTCTATAATTCTCAGTAACATTCGATTTTGCTAATTTTATACTCTCAACTTTGTTGAAGTAATCAATCTCTCTACTAAGTTTGTTATTCAGAGAAGTAAAGTTTTCTCCAAAATACTTCTTACCGCAGTCATTTCCTAAATTAGTCAGCCTTCCAGATTCAGTTTCAACAATACATCCGATGTTATGAGGTGTACGACAATTTGATAAACCGCATCTTCCCTTGTTTGGAAGTTCATATTTAGTAATAACTTGCTTTAGTTTCTCCTTCTTAGGATCTATTGAGTCAGTATATCCACTCAATTTAAAAATATCATCCCAAGTAGTAATTCTCACAAAGTGCTTTTTACTAACTGACATATTCAAATTTCTATTCCTCTCAGCAACTTATACTCAATAGTGCGAAGGTGCCGAAACACCCGAACACTAAACCATTGAGGTTAGACTAAAGATCTACGCAATTTTTCTAGCATAAGTATATTTAGCATTTAAGTTTATGTATCCGTTAAGTCCATTTCCTAGTCTAGCCAGTCTTATCATATTATTGACATGATAAGAGCCAGTTGTGAAATAGTTATACAGATACGTACCGCCTTTCGTAAAACGTACAATTATAAAGTCGGTACCGACTTCAAACGCGCTTACGCCAGAGTCACCATGGGTATCACAATAAATCTCCATACTCATTACTCCTGAGTTGAAACATGTGTGACTATCACTTCACGGTTTGTCTTGGACAAGGGATAAGTTTTGAATTAGAATAGCTGCCTTACAACGGAAAGTTACTCTATTTTCTTACCACTTGTGGAAGTCGATAGTCTTAACTCCTTGATATTAAATACGCCAATATTTAATATCTCCAATGGCAAAGATGAGAAATCGTCTTTGCCATTTTTATTGCCTGATTCTTTTAGAGCCAAACAAATTTTAAAATATTCCTAAAATATATTACTGATATATAGCGAGCTTAACCCAAAAGCGAAACCCGCCATTCATCACTTGCTTAAATCTTACATGCACCGCCAGCACAATCATCTTCCATATCCGCTTGGGCATCGTTCGCACCATCACGAGTGTTATGGTAGTACAACGTCTTCACGCCAAGCTTATACGCGTTTAGCAGATCTTTTAGCAATATCTTCATTGGTACACGACCGCCTTCATAACGAACGGGATCGTAGTTGGTATTGGCAGAGATACTTTGATCGACGAACTTCTGCATGATAGCGACCAGCTTTAGGTAACCGTCATTGTTCGGCATTTGCCATAGTAGCTCGTACTGATCTTTTAGCTTATCAATCTCAGGCACGACTTGCTTGAGGATGCCATCTTTTGACGCTTTGATAGACACCAAACCGCGTGGTGGCTCGATACCGTTGGTCGCGTTGGCAATCTGACTAGAGGTCTCAGACGGCATCAAGGCGGTTAGGGTAGAGTTGCGCAGACCATGGGTGGTGATTTCAGTTCGTAGCGTTTCCCAATCTAAATGGAGCGGCTCTTGGCAGATCTTATCCAAGTCTTTCTTATAAGTATCAATCGGCAAGATACCTTTCGAGTAGGTGGTCTCATTAAAGGCAGGGCAAGCGCCTTGCTCTTTTGCCAATTTATTTGAGGCTTTCAAGAGATAATACTGTAGTGCTTCAAAGGTTTGATGGGTTAGACCAAGAGCACTATCGTCTGAATAGCGGACGCCATTTTTGGCTAAATAATAGGCATAGTTAATCACGCCAACACCTAAGGTACGGCGACGCATACTGCCATTTTCAGCTGCTTTGACTGGATAGTCTTGATAATCGAGTAGAGCATCAAGCGCACGGACGATAAGCTCCGCTGGCTCTTCGATATCGCTAACGTTTTCAACTTTACCTAAGTTGACCGCTGATAGGGTACAAAGGGCGATTTCACCAGTTTCGTCATTGATATTATCAAGTGGTTTGGTCGGTAGGGCGATTTCCATACATAGATTTGACTGGCGAATCGGCGCAACCGTCGCATCAAATGGGCTATGCGTGTTGCAATGGTCGACGTTTTGGATATAAATACGACCGGTGCTGGCACGCTCTTGCATCATCAGGCTAAACAGCTCAGTTGCTGGAATTTGACGGCTACGAATGCTAGGGTCATTCTCGTATTTGGTATATAGCTCTTCAAACTTGTCTTGATCTTCAAAGAAGGCATCATACAAGCCCGGTGTGTCGCTTGGTGAAAATAGCGAGATATCTTGACCTTTAATCAAGCGGGTATACATGGTCTTATTTAACTGTACGCCATAGTCCATATGACGGACACGATTGTCTTCAACGCCGCGGTTGTTTTTCAGTACCAGTAGCGACTCAACTTCCAAATGCCATAATGGGTAAAATAGCGTTGCTGCACCGCCACGGACGCCACCTTGTGAGCAGCATTTAACCGCAGTCTGGAATAGTTTGTAGAACGGAATACAGCCAGTATGCTGCGCTTCACCGCCACGGATAGGGCTACCAAGGGCGCGAATACGACCAGCGTTGATGCCGATACCAGCACGCTGCGATACATAGCGTACGATAGCGCTGGTGGTGGCGTTGATAGAGTCTAGGCTATCACCACATTCGATCAACACGCACGAGCTAAACTGGCGCGATGGCGTACGTACACCAGACATAATAGGCGTTGGTAGAGAGATTTTAAATTGTGAGGTCGCATCATAAAAGCGCTTCACATAATCGAGACGCTCTGACTTTTCATAGCTGGCAAACAGGCACATACCAACCAGCATATATAAGAACTGCGGGCTCTCATAAACGGTCTTGCTGACGCGGTCTTGTACGAGGTATTTACCCGCCATTTGTTCAACGGCAGCATAGGCCAGGTTCATGTCGCGCCAATGATCAAGATACTCTTCTAACTCGTCAAATTCCGCACGGCTATAATCCGCTAAGATATGCTGATCGTATTTACCGGCATCAGTCAGTTTCTTAACATGGTCATACAGATGCGGAGGCGTGAACTTATTATAAGCAATCTTACGCAAATGGAAGATGGCCAAACGCGCGGCTAGATACTGATAGTCAGGCGTGGTTTCAGAGATAAGGTCAGCAGCAGACTTGATGATGGTCTCGTGAATGTCACGCGTTTTGATGCCTTCATAAAACTGAATGTGCGATTTTAGCTCCACTTGTGACACCGACACATTATCTAAACCGTGAGCTGCCCACTCGATAACCTTGTGAATTTTATCTAAATCAATAGGCTCTAAACGTCCATCACGTTTGGTTACTTGGATTTTATCGATATGTGTCATGCTGACCTCGTAAGTTGATTGCTTGGTAATTATTTAATGATGCTGCACAGTTATATAGCTGGCAGGCATTCTTTATCACGCTATAACATCCTGTCACAGCAGAGTGTTTTCTAGGCAAAACGATGCCATTGCTCATAGTGATGGTTTAAACCACTGAGCACTACATATAGCGTATTTGTTAGTAGGTGGACACAATATAGCGGGAAAGTTTTGAAAATGCTATATTGATTTTAGCGGCAAACTATGTTGCCTAGGGGGTAAAGCGTGTCCAAATTTTGGCAAAGGACGATGGGATAAGGGTTAGACGCGAATAAGATAAATAATAAAAGTTTTGTAAAAAATGGCGCTGATTTACTTTTTATTGTTGGGTAAATTGACGCACGCAAATCTGCTGAATGGCGCTAATATTTTGGGTTGAGATTGTACCCTAGGCGATAAAAAATCGCCACCCATATGAGTGACGATTCGGACGAAAAATGGGCTGGTTTTTCTTAAATTAATAAAACTGTCGTTAGACGACCATACGTACGGTTTTTGCATTATCGAGTGACGCATAAAGCGTGTTCACTTGCTCAACGGTGGTTAAGTATAAATTGGCACGAACCGAATGAAAGCGTCCTGTTTTTGACGGTTTGACTTCCATAGAAGCCAAATCAAACTCTGGGAACTGGCTACCAAGTATGAGCTTCACTTCATTGAGTAAGCTGTCATGCTCGCCTTCATGACCGATGATACTCAATGGATAGTTCATTGGGAACTGCCAAAGTTCAGGGTTTTGTACGTCAGTTTTTTTGCCTTTTAAGACACCATTATTGGCAACCAGTTCAGTGACTTTAACGTCTCTTTGATTGGTTGTTTTTTGGTCGTTGTTTTTTTGGTCATCACTCATGGTTTTGCCTCGCTCTTATAAAATGCATTGTGCTGTTTATGATGGCATAACTGATGTTATTCAAGTGTTATTACCGCATCAATTTTAGCGTCTACTTTTTATAACCACAAATGGCCACATAGTCACCGCGATCATAGCCTTCGATGACCTCTTGTACCTTGTCATTAGCATACATAGGATGGGTCAATAGAGTTTGCGCATATTCAAAATCGACAAAGCCATTGGCTTGCATCAGCGCGATTTTTTCATCAGAGGTACGCCAGTTTGCTGATTTAACCAGTTCAATAGGATAAGGGTCGGCGGGGGAGATGTGCGCAAGTAATGGATGCTCCCACGTGTCTAACGAGCTGGCCAAATTGTATAAGCTGGCAAAGCCGCTTTCTTTTGGCACATCAATCAGGATAAGTTTACCGCCAGTCTTTAGAGCATCAAAGGCCTTTTTAATACATAAGCCTAAATCGCTGATATAGCTGACACTGCCGTTAAACATAATGATGTCAAACTTATTGGGCTCAATCTCGCACGTTTCAGCAGGGCTAATATCCACTTGTAAGCCGCGCTTCTCAGCGACTTCTGCCATATCTTTAGAAGGCTCGATACCGTGCGTGATATGAATATCGTAATCCTTAGCCAGTAGTGACTCAAACAGTCCGCTACCACAGCCGATAGACAGTATCTCGCTGTCTTTATCTAAGAAGTGAGCAACCAGTTTTAGTTCACTAGTCAGTAAGTTTTGATTGTCAAAAAACCAGCTGTCATACGCGCTTGCGTGTTCATCGAATGTGGCCATGAAGTTTCTCCTTGAGTGTGTTCGTTATTATATTGAGGGATTAATCGGATTTTTGAATATGAAAGGTATAGGCTATGACAAATCTAACGCCTGCTGCCAAAAATTAACTTCCATACGCGCGGCAGTATTAAATAACCGTTGGAATTTGTCTGCTTGAGCAGGAGTAGCATCGGCTAACAGCGTATTAATTTGTGCTTCGTTTTGCGCGGTAATTGCCTGAAAGTCATCGCTGGAAAACACATCAATCCATAGCTGATATGGATTATCAGCGATAAATCCTTGTTTTTTTATAGACTTGCCAATTTCTCCATAGCCCATCAAACAAGGGGCAATCGCAGCATAGAGCTCGGCTAGAGAGCCTGACATCGCAGCGTCTAATATATAGCGGCTATAAGCAATGGTCACGGCAGATTCAGGGGCGTTTTCTACTTCTTCAAGCGCAATACCCCAGTGGTGACAAAAATCCAAATACATACCGATTTCCATATCGAGCATGGCGTTGATACCCGCTTGGCCGACGCGCATTTGTGCCAATGTGTCACTCTTATACACGCTCAATGCCATCACACGGGTATAGTGAATCAGATATAAATAATCTTGGATGAGGTAGTGACGAAAGCTGTCAGGTGCGAGCGTGCCTGCTGCTAGCTGCTTGACAAAGTTATGTTGAGTATAATTATTCCATGTTGGGCAATTATGACGTAGCGTTTGGTAATCCATAGTTTTCACTTACTGTTATAAAGTGCAAGCAAGCAAATGGCAGGAAACGAGAAGGGATAAGGCACAAAAAATTAGCCAGTCTAGGTTAAATAGAGCGACAAAATATGAGGTAAATGTGACTTATATATCGACACGCTTGTTTCCTACGTCAGTGCTAACTGCATCAGGTTCGCGGGTAACTCTCAGCCATGATTTTGATTGTACTTAAAGCGTCAAAAATCAAAGCACCCCGACAAGGTTTATTTTTTAATAACAAATATAAAATTCTAATAGCTTTGAGCCGCTGTTAATTAGGTAGCCCAACTCTATGATAGGCGAACTCAGCCATCATTAGCAAGAGGCACCCAAAAAAGTGGATATAAAGAGGGTTTTGGCGTTATAAGCTTACAGGCACAAAAAAGCTGAGACATGCTCAGCTTTTTTGGTTTGGTTTTAAGAATGTTGATATATGTTTAGCTCATACTATCTACATTAGTCATTTTCAAGGAAAGAACGCAAGTGCTCAGAACGTGATGGATGACGCAATTTACGTAATGCTTTTGCTTCGATCTGACGAATACGCTCACGCGTCACATCAAACTGCTTACCAACTTCTTCCAAGGTATGGTCGGTTGGCATATCGATACCGAAGCGCATTTTAAGGACTCGTGCTTCACGCTCAGTCAGATTACCCAAGACGTCACGCGTCGCTTCACGTAGACCAGCTGCGGTCGCATCATCAACAGGGCTTGAGATAGTACCATCTTCGATAAAGTCGCCTAGGTGCGAGTCTTCATCATCACCGATTGGCGTCTCCATAGAGATAGGCTCTTTGGCAATTTTTAGCACTTTACGGACTTTAACTTCGTCCATCTCTAAGCGTTCGCCCAATTCCTCAGGCGTTGGCTCGCGTCCCATTTCTTGCAGCAATTGACGTGAGACACGGTTTATTTTGTTAATGGTCTCAATCATATGCACAGGAATACGAATCGTGCGTGCTTGGTCAGCGATAGAGCGGGTGATTGCCTGACGAATCCACCAAGTGGCATAGGTCGAGAATTTATAACCACGGCGGTATTCAAATTTATCAACCGCTTTCATTAAGCCAATGTTACCTTCTTGGATCAAATCCAAGAATTGTAGACCACGGTTGGTGTATTTCTTAGCGATAGAGATAACCAGACGTAGGTTAGCTTCGACCATCTCTTTTTTAGCACGGCGCGCTTTGGCTTCACCGACAGCCATGCGACGGGCAACGTCTTTCATGTCGTGAATTTTCATATCGAGCTGCTGCTCGTAATCACGAATTTTACGTTGCAGTAAAATCACATCGTCGGTGACTTTTTCTAGCGTACCCGCAAAAGCAGGCTTGCCTTTAATACGCTCAATTAGCCAATCAACGTTGGTCTCATTGCTAGGGAAAGTTTTACGGAATTCATCACGCGGCATACGACCACGGCGAATGACCAAACGCATGATTTGACGCTCTTGCTTACGCACATCATCATAGACGTCATGCATAATGGCCATGACTTGGTCTGACAAGCGATTATTAAGCTTCAACATCATAAAGCGTTCGGCAAGTAGGGCATAAGCCGCATCCGCTTCTACGCTACCACGGCCATAATCAAGCAAGGCTTGTTTGGCTTTGATAAATAAGTGCTCAATCTCTTCCAGACGTAGGCGTACTTCTTCTGGATCGATACCGCCGGTTTCTTCTTCGGCTTCTTCTTCAACTTCTTCTTCGTCCTCATCATCATCGTCAAGCGCTGCTTTTGCATTGGCTTTTGGTTTGATAACAGGCGGATTTTCTTTTTCTTCTTTAATGCGCTCACGCTCTTCTTTCGCCGCTTCTTTTGCTTCTTGGGCAGCGATTTTGTCTTCTTCGGTTTCAGGGTCTAAGAAACCGGTGATGACGTCAGACAATTTTTTCTCGCCATCTTGGACTTTTTGGTACTCGTCAAGGACGAACTGTACCGTACCGGGCCAGTAAGACATCGCATGCTGCACGTCACGAATACCTTCTTCGATACGCTTGGCAATGGCAATTTCGCCTTCACGGGTAAGCAGGTCAACTGTACCCATCTCACGCATATACATGCGCACAGGGTCAGTAGTACGACCAGGATCGGTCTCAACCGCTGCTAATACCGCGGCTGCCTCATCGGCTGCTGATTCGTCATCACTTGACTCATCGTTCATCAAGATGTCATCGGCATCAGGCGCAGATTCAAAAATTTTAATGCCAACGTCCGTTAGCATTTGCACGATATCTTCAATCTGATCACTTTCAGTAATAGAGTCGGGCAGTTGGTCATTCACCTCAGCATAGGTCAAATACCCTTGCTCTTTACCCATTTGGATTAAGGTGGCCAGTTGAGATGTGGACTTAGAAACTGACTTATCGTTCATAAATACTCGCTTGCTTGCATCGGACATTTTTATATTGTGACTCGCTATCGCTCGCTCAGTGCGTTGATACAATCAATCGATTCATCAAAATATGGCGTAAAGGTTGTCAATAATAACAAAAATGAGTGGATATGAATAAAGGCTCAAAATACTACAATTACAATGCTAAAAAACCGCTAAAAATTGGTCACGCGCAAAATATTTCAAAATAATATTACCTAAAAAACAATGCTACCTAAAAAACAATGCTACCTAAAACAAAATAATAATATTAGCTAAAAAATGGTGGTTCAAAAAATACAGCGATTTAAAACCAATATTTTAAAAAGCGCTTTAAAAATTGATACCTATAACTTTGTTTTACCTAAAACTGTGCTCAATGATGCGGGCTTATCGTCATCTATTCAGTCGTGCTATAAATATATAGCGACACAGTTTAACACAGACCAGCATAATCAAGCACGAGGTAGTGATGCTCGCTGCTATTTATTACCGATATTGCTGATTATTTTTTACCCATTGGTTTTTTATCCGTAGCTTGGTTTAGGACAGTATAGGTAAGCTGTGTATACGACTGGGCATAATCATTAATAGTGGGGGCAACCACGATACTTTTAAAGGGTGGCTACTCATAAATAAAAATTCTGCCTAGCTGCTAAGATTTAACCGTTGCCATTTGTGCCGATTGCTCTGCTTGCTGCGCACGTAACCAGTCATTCAATAATTGTGATTGCTTACGGACAATCGCCAGCTTTATGTTGTCAGGGTTCTTGACCAAATCTTGGATTTTTTTCTTCATATGACGTTCAATCAGTTGGCTGACCAATTCTTCGACCAAACCATCAAGGCTTAGGATATTGCGCGTGGTCAGTGCTTTATAAAAACCGCCCCAGTCGCGGCTAAGCGTCTCTTGAGTTGTTGGTTTGACATTGGATAAAATAAAGTGTGCCGCTGCATTGACGTCTTTTGGCAGATAATTAAGGCAGCGCTTAATGGTGCTGACGATATCGAGCAGGGCATTATCTTGCAAGTCTTCCCATGCGAGTGGGCGCAATGTATCAGCAGAGGCTTTTTGCTTAATATGAGCAGGCAATTGCAAATCGTTAATACCTGCTTGTTGCCAAATGGCTTCGATAGGGTCATCAACTAAGGCGCGCGGCTGGAATAAAAAGCACAACTGCAATTGCTGACTGATGGTCATATCACCATCAAAATCTAGCAGTGCGTCTTTGGCATCTTTGTTTTGACTACGCTTACCACCCAACTTTTGATAAATGTCATTATTCAGCAAGTAGCGAAAGCTACTACCTTTAGGTAGGGCGGTGGTCAACGCGCGCACCTGTGACATGAGCTTGGCTTTACCTTCTGCCAAGGTTAAGTCATAACGCTCGCTTAAATAGGCAAAAATATACTGAGATAGCGGCATGGCCGTGGCGATTTGCTCGCGCATGGCATCTGCGCCCTGACTTTTGATAAAGGTATCAGGGTCATGATTGTTAGGTAAGGTTAAAAATCGCAGCTCTTTATCATCACCAAGCACAGGCAGCGCCACTTCAAGCGTGCGCCAAGCGGCCTTTTGTCCCGCGCTATCGCCATCGAAGCTCAATGTCAGGGTAGGGTTTAATGTCAACAGCCGTGAGATCTGGCTCTCATTAATCGCCGTGCCCATGGATGCTACCGCACCATAAATCCCCGCTTGATAAAGGGCAATGACATCCATATAGCCTTCGACCACGAGCCAGTTATCTGCACGCTGTTGGCGAGATTCATAGTAGCCATATAGTACGTGCTGCTTATGGAAAACGGGCGAGTCGGACGAGTTGATATATTTGGGCTTTACTTCGTCATCAAGCGCACGACCACCAAAACCAATGGTACGTCCTTGATTGTCTCGAATCGGGAAAATAACGCGATCGCGCAATAGGTCGTAATCGCGCCCAGATTCTGACTTTCGTACCAAGCCCAAGGCTTTCAGGCCTTCAATATCTTGTGGGAATTGATGCTCAAGATGCTGCCAACCAAAAGGTGCATAGCCAAGACCAAAGGTTTCAAAAATATCTTCGGTGATACCACGCGATAAAAAATAATGCTTAGCATGCGGGTGGATAGTGAGATTATGCTGATAAAACTGCTGGATTTGCTCTAACAGCTCATAGAGATTGCCGTCTTTACCAGAGACGCTATTGTCATCATAGAGTGCAGCAGTGTCATCATCACCGGTCAACCATGCAGGCGGATAGCTGTCATCACCTTGATAATTAGCCTCATAGGTATCCGTTGCATAAGGGACAGAATCGTAAGCAGCTAATGGTGGGTAATGATCATAGCTATTACTATTGTTGTCATGAACACTCTGATCGCGATAGCTATTTTGGCTTTGTTCCTGACTATTAGAAACAGAAAGTATAGAAGGTGCATTAATGATTTGTGTTGGGCTTTTAGCGCTGACAGTTGAACTAGCTATTGGCGGTGGTGTAATAGATTTAGGAGAAATTCGCTGATAGCTGACATTTTGCTGCTCTTCTTTTGGTATTTCGATGCCCGTTTGTTTGGACAGCTCATTAACCGCTTCGATAAAGGTAAGGTTTTCATAATCACGTAAAAAACTGATGGCGTTACCACCGACGCTACAGCCAAAGCAGTGGTAGATATTTTTTTGTGGATTGACATAAAAAGACGGTGATTTTTCGCCATGAAATGGGCAGCAGCCCTTATACTCACTACCAGCACGTTTAAGCGTGGTATGACGCCCAATGATACTGATTAAGTCAGCTTGGCTATTTAATTGATCAAGAATGTGATTTGGAATACTCATGCAAAAAACAGTTTACCATAGGTGCATTATTTTAAGCATTACCAATATTGCACGCAGGCAATATAGAATACAAACAATGATGCAAAAACCAAAACAGAAAAAATAAGGCCAACTGTGTCGTTGACCTTATTTTTAGTTTACCTCTGTTAGCATAACGATACTCTGAATTAGACGCTAAGGATTAAAAGCGCCTAAAGGCTCTAGTATCAGGCTCTGATATCGCCATTATGCTGAAAATAGGCTTAATTACCCTCTGTCATATCGATGCTATCCTTTTCAACCGCACCTAAGCGCACACGGCGATTGTCATCAGTTAGGCGTAAAGGAGAGGTATTACTTGGCGCAGCTGTATTGGCAGCAGCATTGTCGCTAGGCAATCTTAATTGGCTGGCATTACGGATAACTTGAGTTTTGGTGGCACCGTTGTAATTGCCTTCAGAAACTGAGGTGTCTTTGTTAAAGCGGTTCAATTGCCCAAAGGTCAATTTAGTAAACAAAGTACGCTCACGCTTGGTGTTGAGTTTGACACGTCCATCAGCGCTGAGCATATTTGGATAGTTGATTTGCAACAGCGTTTTATATTCTTTTGCTAAGTCATCAAGACCAAGTTTTTCATGGCTATAAGCGAGTACCGCAATAGCGTCAGGTACAGATTCGCTTAATGGATAGTATTGGAACACCCATTTAGCACGGTTTACCGCAGCGACATACGCTTCACGCTCGATATACCAATTTGCCGCGCTCATCTCGCTTTCAGCAAACTGATTATAGATAAAGGTCATGCGCTGAGCGGCGTCAGGTGCATAAGGACTGTTAGGGTATTTATTGATAAGCTCTTGGAAGTTGGCAAAGGCAATACGCAAGTACGCGGTATCGCGTTCAGCTTGATTGAGCTTAAATAGTTTTAAACCTTCTGACGAGCCTTGCATATTGGCCACGCCGCGTACGTAGTAAGCATAGCTGACTTGTGGATTAGAAGGGTATAGGTTGATAAATTGCTCAGCGCTGGCTGCAGCGGTCTCAAACTTGCCACTTTCATATTGAGCGTACATCATATCGAGCAACGCTTGTTCGGCATATTGTCCGGTTGGGTAAAAGGTGCGCAGATTGGTCAAATCTTCGATAGCTTGCGTATAGCGACCTTTATCAATTTGAGCGATGGCGTCGCTATAGTAACGCTGTTCTGACTTCTCAGCAGTTTCAACCGCATCCACGTCTTTACCGCCGGTTAGGTTTTTAAACGTTTGACAACCTACCAAGTTGACACTTAGGGCAAGTAGGGTGATTGAGGACAGTTTGATAAACGTATTGCCAACAGCTTGCATACTTCTTCTCCGACACAAGACGCGTAATAGCAGCAACGCTATTAGGCTAAATAATAAAAGGATAATAATGAAAAACGATGTTTGCGGCATCCGCTAACTGTCTATTATTGAGTATGCTCTATAAATAAGCGTACTCATTATCAACATAATTTTTATCGAATGCAGTTTTGCTAATATGAATAAAATGTATTTATTTTAAAAAATCAGTGCCATAGCATACAGCAAAACATGGCTTACTTTATAGAATAACGTTTGCTTCGTCTATTTTTTCGTTATCTATTTTGTAGTTAAACTGCTAATGCTTTATGTATGGTTGTTTCTTGCCGTAGTGTAGCATGAGCCGCCGTCACGAGCGATATTGAATATGGCTGACAGGGACAAATATACAGTAAATTACAGCCAAGTCATATTTTAGAGAGTTAATCTGCCGAGTCATGTCTAGCGCATGACGGCTAAACACCTATTGCATGATGGTAATAAAATCATAGATAACACGCAGCTTCTGTAGGGCTTCAGCGCTCAGCATGTTACACTATGACGATGTGACTGTCGCTTTTTTGACCTCGCTTATTTGCGACGGCCAGCAAGCGCTAGTCTGCTCTCTTATGAAGTCGGCTTACACAACAGTGTAAGAGACTTTACTATGTATGAATCCGCTATGAATAATGATGCTATGACGACCAACTTATCTAATAATCAACCGCTAGATGCTGATCTATCAGCACAAGAGCTATCCGCGCAACACTTAGCAATGAAAGCTTCACCAACGAAAGGTTCACCAGTGCAAAAATCGACGATACCAAATGAGTTATTACAGGATAATGAGCTGCTTGATGACAATCAAAGTGCGCTTGATGAGCAGATGCCAGATATGTCCGGTGACGATGAGCTAGATGAATTGATGGATGGTGAGCTGATTGATGAAGAAGATGAGGACGGCGACGATGCAGGGTCAGTCGCTGGTCAAGTGGTTCCTGTCACCATTGATGTCACGCATACGGTGATAGAAGATGAAGCTGGTTTACGTATTGATAAACTGGCGTCAAAAATATTCACCGATTTTTCACGTGTCCAACTACAAGGTTGGATTACTGACGGCAGCTTGCTTTATAACGGCAGTGTACAAAAACCAAAAATTCGTGTCAAAGCTGGTGACGTCCTGCATTTATCAACGACCTTAGAACAGCATAGTGAAGATCAGCCAGAAAACATCGATATCGACGTGGTTTATGAAGATGATGATGTCTTAGTGATTAATAAGCCAGTCGGTATGGTTGTCCATCCTGGGGCTGGTAATCAGACAGGTACTTTGGTTAATGCGCTACTGTATCACTACCCACAGCAGCACCATTTGCCGCGTGCAGGGCTGGTACATCGTATTGATAAGGATACCTCAGGGTTATTGCTGATTGGTAAAACCAAGCCCGCGCAAATGGCATTGATGGAACAGCTAAAAGACAAGTCTGTCTATCGTCACTATCAATGTGTGGTAGCGGGTGATGCGGCAAGCTTACTGCGGCATCGTCGTATTGATGCGCCGATTGGTCGTCATCGCAATCAGCGTACCAAAATGACGGTGATGACGGCAGGGCGTGAAGCGGTCACACATTTATTAACGGTGACCCCGCTTAACGATAACTATTGTCTGCTGGACGTCAGTCTAGAAACAGGGCGTACGCATCAGATTCGTGTGCATCTCAGTCACATTACTTATCCGATAGTTGGTGACCGCGTTTACGGCGGTCGTCGTCAATTACGTGCAGGTTTAACAGAAGCGCAGCGTCAAGCGATTAACAATTTCCCGCGCCAAGCGTTGCATGCTTACACCTTGGGTTTCGTTCATCCAACGACTGGCGAAGATATCGAAGTTACCACGCCAATCCCTGAAGATATGCAGCAGCTGATGGCAGTCTTAAGCGATGGGTATGACGATGAATAAGTACTGACGAATAAGCACTACAAAGACATTTCATTAAAACGGTAAATCCGCTATGAAAAATACGCTTCCGATGACATTGTTGACACAGCTTGATGATATAGCTGTGTTTCAAACAGCCGCTTTTGCTGCGACTAAAAATGTAGACGTTGTTAAAGATGGGTGTGCAAGCAATCAGCCCATTTATCAACAGCAGCATCACGCAAGTTATGGGGCACTAAATTTAGGCTTGCATGTCAATGATGATGCAAAAAAAGTCTTAAACAATCGTATGCGTTTGCTCACCGCTATCAATGAGCAATTAGCAGCAAAGCAGTGCCTGTCTATTGAGCGCTTACACTGGGTCAATCAAGTCCATGGTAATCATATCCATGACATTGACAAGACAGCGCTCAGTATGGAGCCTATGGCTGCTGATGCAATGGTCAGCCGGCAATCAGGTTTAGGGCTTGCTATTATGACTGCTGATTGTGTGCCGATAGTTTTATACCAGCCAACAACGGGACAAATTGCCGCCATACATGCAGGCTGGCAGGGACTGGCATGCGGTGTTATTAAAGCGACGTCTGAATGCTTTGAGAGTACTGGACCAATCAAGGCATGGATTGGGGTTTGTATTAGTCAAGAAAATTATGAAGTGGGTACTCAGGTTCGAGATAAGCTGTTGGCAGGTTGTATCGAAAATCAGACCTTATCAAGGCAGCATTTAGAGAGCTTTGAAGAACGCTACGTCTTAGCGTCTGAAGCGGACAAAATTAAGCTGAACTTACCACAGCTTGCGGCTGATCAATTAAATGCAGCAGGTATTATCGTAAATAATCAGTCTGCTATACCTTGTAGCTATGCTGATCCGCATTACTATTCTTATCGGCGTCAAACGCATCTTCAGCAGCCTGCCACAGGACGTATGGCATTGGTCATTGTCCGCAGCCTTGCTGTCCCTTGATACCAGTAAGTGATAACAGTGCTCAACCAATGAAATGCAGCATATTGGTTATATAATAAAAAATAGCAGGCTTAAGATAAGCCTGCTATTTTTTTTGTTCATTTTATTAACTGGCGCTCTCATTTATCATGCAGTTTCTCTGAGTAAAGAGAAATGAGGATGGGATAGGTCTTAGCATACAGAATCGTTTGATTTTGGCACAGAAAGCCCGAATAAAGGACGCAAGTATAAGGCTAAAAAAGTTCCTGCCATCGCCATGATACCCCATATATAACCATGAGCACTGAAAGAGGCGATACCGCCGAAATAAGCTCCGATGTTACATCCGAATGACAGACGTGCACCAAAGCCCATCATTAACCCGCCAATCACTGAAGCGGCAAAATTTCCTAAAGTAATCTGAGTAAACTTGAACAAACCGCCCGCTGCCGAGGCAATAAAAGCCCCAATGATAATGCCGATATTCATTACTGTGGTCGAATCAGCGAAAATAGAGGCATTCAATGCGGCTGCATTAGCCCCTTGCCAGTAGCCCCAGTTAGCGACATCAACGCCAAAACTACTGGCGATTTTAGAGCCCCATAGTGAAAATGCAGAGGTAATCCCCCATGGTTGGCCACGCGTGAGCAATGTTAAAGCATTTAATATGGCCAAGACGATTGCTGCTGCGAATAACGGCCAAGAGCCCCGAAAAATACGTTTCCAACCTTTCTCCGTCGGCACGGGTGCCATCTTCGGGGCTTTGGTTTTTTTCTCAATAATGAGCGTGACCCAAGCAATCAGAGCAAACAGTACCAAAGACAACGCCCACGCACCACTATAGCCAAGCCCAGTAGAGGTTGCTAAAGAAAAAGGGGCAAAGGAGGGCATCTCTTCTGTCCAAAACGGCAGATAATAAGCACCAATGGTCGCGCCAATGACAAAGAAAATAAAGGTAATAAACATCACCGAACGTCCGCCACCTACTGCGTAAAGCGTGCCAGAAGCACAACCGCCGCCAAGCTGCATGCCAATACCGAATACGAAAGCGCCAACGAGTAGACTGACGCCAACTGGTGAAACATAACCCGTGACCGATCCGCCAAAAATCGTCGTACCATAAGCAAGAATGGGCGCAAACAAAGTAACCGCAACGGCCAACATCAGCATGTGAGAGCGCATTGCTTGTCCATTACCAACCGCCATCAGACGTCTAAAGGCAGAAGTAAAACCAAAGCGGGCATGAAACAGAGTATAGCCTAGCAATAAGCCAATACCAAAAAGCAGCGGTTGGGCGGTAGTCTGGGTAACAGACAGATAGACCAACATGATAAAACTGACAATAGCGCCACCTAATATCAATGGTTTTTGTGGATTATTTAAAGTCAGCGTGTCTCTCGTAATAGGGTTTTGTGTATCGTTCATGGGCTGAACGCTCGTCGTTATAGTCGTCAATGAAATCACATCCTTCTCTGATATAATGTTGCAGAGTTCATTATTTATGTGTTGTTTATAATAGCTTTTTGGAATATTTAATTCGTTTTTCTAAGCATGATTGAATAAGGGCTATATGATAAACCCGTTTTGAAGGATAACTACAAGAAGAGCGGGAATTAACATATTCAAATATGGAATAACTATTTAAATTTTAATGAATGCTAATCCTCAATGAATGCCAAAGCATGGATATATCTAAATACCTGTCCTTTTTCACTGAATTCAATCCATTTGATTTTGCATTTAAGTTAGATTTTAATCATTATGTATTTCTACCTCACAAATTAAGCGCGTAAAAATACCGGAGCTTAGTCAAGGTTGAATTTATCCAAGCTTGCCTCATATCAATTAACTACTGCGTCCGCTGTCCTATATAATAGCTAGTTGCTAAATAAAGTATTTATAATAAAAAGTATTTAACATTTTGAAAATCAATACTATTTACCCAATCCAAATCCATTATTAGAGTTTATATGAATACATCTGTTACACCGTCTATCGTATCACCTCATGACGATAGCTCTCCTAGTGTGTCAATGGCCGTGATCTACCATAGTAACTATGGCCATACCAAGCGTGTCGCTGAAGCAATCGTGACGGGCGCGCGTCAGCAACTACCAGAGGCGCAAGTCAAAGCCGTCGATGTCCATGATGTTGATTGGGATTTTTTAGATCAAGCGGATCTCTTGGTTTTTGGTAGTGCGGTATATATGGGCAGCGTGACAGCAGGCTTTAAGGCTTTTATGGATTCGACCTCGAAGCGTTGGTATCACGGTAAGTGGCAAGGCAAGTGGGCGGCAGGTTTTGCCAACTCAGGTGGGCTTAGCGGAGATAAACTTGCCGTATTACAGCAAATTTGTCTTTATGGCATGCAGCATGGGATGAACTGGATTGGGTTGCCGCTTAGACCAACTGGACATGAACCCCACGACTTAAACCGTTTATCGAGTAATTTGGGCTTGATGACCCAGTCGCTTGACGGTCCGCCGGAAGAGACACCAGGTACAGGCGATATTGATACAGCGATTTGGTTTGGTGATCATTTGGCAAAAACCGTCATCAAGCATCAGCCCAAACCGTCAATAGCAGCGTCCGATAGCTAAAGTAAGAGCTTACTAAGTCGCTATTAGTGTTTTTAATATCTTATTAAGCACAAAACAAAAAAAAGCAGGTATCGAATTGATATCTGCTTTTTTTTGATTTTATTGAGTGTTATTCGGTGCAGTAACTGTTTTTAATACAAACAATTTAAGCAGAAACCGTTCTAGTAAATAAAAATAGTGTTAGGAGCAATACCTTTAGCGGGAATAACCAGAGTAGGTGTGGTTGTGGCGGAGATACTCTCAACAAGGACAGTTTGGGAAGAGATATTTTTAACAGGAATTGGGCTTTCAACAAATTGAAATGATTGGCAACCTGTCAAAGGCATCGTCGCGGCAAATAGACATATAAAGGCAAATGATTTCATAAGGACATCTCAGGCTGTAATTAGCGACATTAAAATAGCGGCTATCATAAACAAAATAGCTGACAAGGCAAAAGGGTATTTATTATTGAGGTAGAGATTAGACTTAAAGTAGAGATAACAGAAGACATAAAGTCGATTTTGACCAATCGCTATGTATCTATTATGTACGCTGATAATTGATAATAATAAGCAATAAAGTCTGATTTTATTGGGTAAATAATTTATTATATTCGTTTATATGAATAAAAATAGGTTTTATCGGTCTTTAATGATTGTTTTCTAAAGGATTATTCTGATTATTTATAATTATAATATAAAAAAACATATTGTCTATTAGGCTTTGGCGATGATTCAACGTTTCTTTAAGTTTTGTAAAAACATGCAGTCAATGCGTTATTATTTAAGTAATAGTCGTGAAATAGTCTTACATTAGTGAGGTGAGGAGACATTCTTTAGCAACTATTTTTATAAGGTTGTTTTTATCACGCTATTTTATTCAGTATTTATTGGACGATCTGCTACATCATTTAATGGATTATCAATTGAGTATAACAAGTCATCAATCATAAAAATTTGCTCAATACCGCATGTCTCGTCTCAACAATAATTAAAACACCCTAGGTGCCAGCTATATGAGGATATTATGAAGCCACTTTCTGTGATGTTATCGATGCTAGCCATTGGTATTACTTCCAGTACCGTGATGGCTGAAGGTGCTAACCTTCCTAATGCCAGCTTACCCAATGTAAGCCCTGCCAATAGCGAGCTTGTCAACCGCGGTGCTTATATCGCCCGTGCTGCTGACTGTATGGCATGCCATGGTGAGAGTTACACTGGCGGTACAGCGATTGAAACACCAATGGGAGATATTTATTCAACCAATATTACCCCTTCTAAACGTTACGGTATCGGTAACTATACCGAGGCAGATTTAAAGAACGCTTTGCAAAAGGGTCGTGCACCCAGTCATATGCTGTATCCTGCCATGCCATATCCTTCTTATAGCGGCATGAAAGAAGAAGATATCAGCGCATTGTTTGCTTATTTGCAAACTGTACCAGCTGTCGATGAAGCACCGAAGCAAAAAACTGACCTGCCATTTCCTTTTAATATTCGAAGTCTAATGATTGGCTGGAATTTCCTCAATGTACCGTCTACCGAAAAGCGTGACGGACTGAACGAGACCCAAAAACGCGGTGAATATCTGGTCAATAATCTAGAGCATTGCGGCACTTGTCATACCCCGCGTAACAGCACCATGGGTTTCAATAAAAAAATGTACTTATCAGGTGCTCAGCTTGGTCATTGGCATGCGCCAAATATCACGCCCGATGAGTCGAGCGGTATCGGCAGTTGGAGTGAGCAAGATATTGTCACCTATCTGCGTACTGGTGAGCTTGATCAACGCGCTTATGCAGGCGGTCCCATGGGTGAAGCCGTCGCTCACAGTACGCGCTATCTAAAAAATGAAGATTTGAGTGCGATTGCCTCTTATCTAAAAGCCGTACCTGCTATTCAAACAGACGATAAGGTCTCAGCGGTTGATGTTTCTCGCTTGCCAACGCCAATTAACGAATCTATCACTCATGATTTACTTGCACAAAAAGATTATCTAGCCCAAGCAAAAACAGAGGTGAGTAATGGCAGCAATTCACCAGAAGCTTTATATTTAGCGGCTTGTGGTAGCTGTCATGGGGTTGACGGTTACGGTCAGCCTGATGCGCGTTATGCGCCTATCGTTGGACTCAGCAGCATTCGCCGCGAGAAGCCTGATGCCCTTGTTAATATGATACTGCACGGGGTAGAGGGAGCGACTGATACGTCGCCTATCATGCCGGGATTCTCAGAAGAGCTGAACAGTGAGCAGATTGCTGGCATTGCCAACTACGTACGTGTTAATTTTGCTGGGCTTGCTAACAGTAAGGTGAGTGCCGCTGATGTCGATCGTATCGCGACAACAGGGGTGGAGAAACCTTTCTTAATTAAATACGCAGGTTTATTAGCGATTATCGGCATTATCGTCGCTATCTTAGTCATTATATTTATTATACGAGCAATTTTACGTTCTAAGCGCCGCCGTTAATTGGGACTTGGTTATTTTCAAGAGCTTTTGTTGCAATGGTTTTGATTTAAATCATTTAAATTGACGTCATGCAAATAGCAAGAAATTCAATCAGACAGCGGATTATTAATCTTATCAATGCGTTTTAGGCAGCTATTATAAGACAGGGATTAACGGCAATACGGTAAGCAGAGCAGCTTGGCAAATAAACGCAGAATTAGCCCAAGCTGATAAACAGCATAAACACTTATAGAGAAAGGTAAGTGTTTATCGATAGCACCAGTGCTTACCGTTACGCACGAACGTCTACTTTAAGGATATTATTATGAAAGACATGCTTCAATCACCAACGCGGCGCCAACTGCTCTCGATGATTGGTAAAACAGCGGGTGCAACCGCGATGTATCAGGCAATGACGACGTTAGGATTTGCATCAGAATCGAGCTTTAAAGAAACCATGGATCTGAAGGGCGCACCGCCAGGCGCTAGTATTGTCATTCTTGGTGCTGGTCTTGGTGGACTTACTGCGGCTTACGAGCTACGAAAAGCGGGCTATGATGTCAAAGTTCTTGAGTTCCAAAATCGTGGTGGCGGTCGCAGTTGGACGCTTAATAGCGGTGATAAATATACTGAGCTTGGCGGCGAAGAAGTTACTTGCGATTTTGAAGAGGGGAATTATTTTAATGGTGGACCATGGCGTCTGCCAAGTCATCATTATGCCGTCTTCCATTATTGCAAACAGTTCGGCGTCGAGATGCAGCCATTTATTCAAACCAATGACCGCGCTTATCTCCATCGTAGCACCCATTTTAATGGTGTACCGCAGCGCTTAGGTGATGTAAAAAATGACATCCAAGGGCATGTATCAGAACTATTGTCAAAAGCGGTGAATGTTGGCGGTCTTGATCGTTCTGTGAATAAAGAAGATAAAGAAAAGCTACTAGAAGGATTGAAGGGTTGGGGTGTACTCGATAAAGACTATCGCTACCGTGCCAGCAATGCGACCAGTAAGCATCGTGGTTATAGTGTTTTTCCGGGTGGTGGCTTGATGCCTGATGAGAAACCCTCAAAGCCTTTACCTATCAGTGAGATATTAGATTCAGGTATGTGGGCGGATATTTATGGTAACCATATGACCTATGCTCACCAACCAACGATGTTTCAGCCTGTCGGCGGCATGGGGAAAATCGGTGATGCATTTACTCGTGAATGCCGCGATATGATTGAGTTTAATGCAAAAGTGACCAAAATTCATCAAGATGAAAGTGGCGTTACCGTCGATTATGTTGATAGCAACAGCCCAAATGGCGCGACCAAGACCATCCGTGCTGATTGGTGTGTCTGTAATATCCCGTTAACGGTACTGACCCAACTGGATATTAATGTCTCAAAACCGATGAAAGAAGCGATGGCAGCGGTGCCTTATGAGACTTCTTATAAAGTCGGTTTAGAGTTTAATCGCCGCTTTTGGGAAGAGGATGAGTGGATCTTTGGCGGCTTGACCTATACTGACATGCCGATCGCGCAGATTGCCTACCCGTCAGAAAATATGTTTAAAACGGGTACGGGGGTGTTATTAGGCGCTTATGGTTATGGTCCAACCTCTTATAAATTTAATACTTTAACTCCGCAGGAGCGTATCAATGTCGCGCTTGCTTATGGTAAATATATCCATCCTCAGTATCCAAAAGAGTTCCGTGCGGGTACGTCAGTGGTATGGCACCGTATCCCATGGACACTTGGTTGTTATGGTATTTGGAATGAGTCGACTCGTCGTCAGCATTATGACACCTTATGCAGTATTGATAACCGTATCGTACTAACGGGCGAGCATTGCTCACACATTCCGGCATGGCAAGAAGGCGCTATTTTATCTGGTATGGATGCCGCAAAGCGCCTACATAAAAAAGCAAAAATGCTGGGTTAATATGAATAACTATAAAAATTCAGAGGCTATCATGGACAATGCAATCGTGAATAAGACAATCATGAAAAACATGACACCCAAACTGCTGACTGTGATGTTGCTAAGTGTGATGAGCAGTACGGTGCTTTTAGGCTGTAGTCAACAGTCAGATGATGAAGTGACCGTTTCTAGTGTACAAGATCAAGATTCCTTAACAACCAACGACTATCAAGCAAGCCGTAATACGGGTGCTTGGGGCGGTGTTTATATGAGTCGTGAGGAGCTTGCCGCACCTGCTATCAACATCGTTGATGACAGCTCACTTCCTACTATGGATAGTGATCCGAGTATTACCGAATGGGAAGCAAAGTTTGAAGGAACAAATGCTTTTGTGACGACAGATGGTAAAAAGCTATATCACGACTCTTGTGCCGCTTGTCATATGCATAAAGGCGAGGGCGCTTATGGCGCAGGGTATTATCCACCTCTCGCTAATAACAGCAAAATGCAGTCAAAGTATTACATCATTGATATCTTAATTAATGGCTTTCGTGGAATGCCATCATTTCATAAGATGATGAACGATGAGCAGATGGCCGCGGTCACTCAGTATGTGGTCAGTGACTTAAATGGTTATACCGATACCGTTACCGCTGAAGATGTCGCGCAACTCAGACACGCTGTTCCACCAGCCAGTGATCCAAGTGATGAGTAATGTCATTACTTGCTAGTAACTTTTAAGCGTTGGGTTTTTTAGATTAGCCAGTTTTTAATATAATTGATTGTTCATATAAAAGTAGCTATATCATTCCAAGTTAAAAAAAAGCGCCTAATTATTTATGAGGCGCTTTTTTACATTTAGGGTTTTATTTCTGGGATTGCATTAACTCATAAAATGATAAGTGAATACATTATTTAGGGCTAGATGACCAGACAGGCGAGCGGATAGTGCCCTGACCAGATTTACCAAATGATTCGCCACCATTCAATGATTTAATGGTCAGTACGCCTTTACCACCTTGCTTTGAAGCGTAAACCACACGCTTACCATTGGGCGAAAAGCTTGGTGCTTCGTCAATACCGGTATTGCCCAAGTTGGCAGTAACCGCGCCGCCACTATTCATAATAGCAGCTGAGCGACCGCTTAAAAAAGCAATTTGTGAACCGTCGCTACTGAACTGCGGGCTGGTGGCATAACCACTACTCGATACCTGAGTCGTACGCCCTGAGCCAAATTCATAACGATAGATCCGTGGTTTATTAAATCCTGCACGGTCACTGACGAAGACAAAAGATTTACCATCAGGAGCGTAGCTTGGCTGTACTTCACTGCTTGGCCAATTGATGATACGTCGAGGCGTGCCGCCACTAGCGCTCATCTCGTAAATATCGGCACTGCCTTCAAAGCTGCTAGAAAACAGTATTTTGCTGCCATCTGGTGAAAATGATGGGCTGAGATTGCTACCTGGGAATGGCGTTAATGGTGTCGCACCGCCGCCGCTCACGCTTTGTATATAGATAACAGGATAAGACTTATCGCGCTGGACTGAATAAGCGATGCGATTGCCGTCCGGTGACCAAGTAGGCGAGAAAATAGAACCTGCCACCTCTGTAATGGTTTTAGCATTTTCGCCATCAGCATCCATCACTTTTAAACGCGATACCTTCTCTTTTCCAGTACCGATTTCTTCGATATAGGCAATGCGTCCTGAGAAGTCACCGGGAATGCCCGTGATAAGCTCATATATTTTATCAGCGATAACATGGCCTGCGTAACGCATGCTTTCTTTATTATTATCAGCCGTGAGGCTTTGTTTGCCTTCTATTACGCGCCCAGATTTAACATCAATGACTTCATAATCGGTGACTACTTTACCGCGATTACTGCGCGTACTGCCGACGACGAGATAAGGGATGCCCATGCTTTGCCAAACAGGTAGTGTGCCTGCTAACTCGCTACTACTGTGCGGCTGCTGCGGCAGGTTTTGACTGGTGAGCTTTAGCTCTGTTTTGCTCAAATCATTTAAGACAATAGATGATAAGGTAGCGTCACCGGCAAAGGGGACAAAAGCCACTTGGTTTTGTTGTACCGGAATCTCATAATCCAACTCTAGAACGACGGGTGCGGCGAAGACGCTAGGAGCAAGCAGTAAGCTTGAGGTGCTGGCAAGTAAAGAGAGGCATAGTTTTTTATGGATGCGCATGACCAAATCGAACTCCTAGGTTGGGATAATAGTTTTTTATAGGCGGTAAACTACCGATAACGGTAAGATAATATCGCAGTAGGGTTAAGTTACTTAAGGTAAAGTTAGCAATAATATTGTGTTAGAGCAACTGATTAATTGCTGCCCTTAAACTGTATGGTAAAGGTAGGGTATTTAGGATCATCGGCATCAATCGGTAAGCTGCCGGTATTTAATACCGCTTGCTTAGCCGCTTCATTGACCGCGCTATCAGGGCCTGAGGCGGAGACGTTAATCACAGTGCCGCTAGCATTGACAGTGATGGTTAAGGTAGCACGCTGAGTCGAGCCCTTAGCTGCTATCGGCGGATTATAGTTGCGTTTGATGAGGTTGATAATCTCACTGTTACTGGCACCGCGGCTGCCGCTTGATGCCGAACGACTGCTACCTTTTGCCGTACTTGAGGTCGTCGCATCGCCAGATAGGATTGATTGTCCATCATCTCCTAAGCTAAAGGTTTGGCCTGCGCTACCAGCACCACCGGTATTGATTTCTATATTTCGGTCGTTGGCCGTCGGGCGTTTAATCTTAGGGGGATTATCTTGTTTACTGCGAAAATCTCCAAGTCTTTTTTGTTCCTCAATAAGCTGTTGTCTTTTGTCTTGTTCAACTTGATCGTGCTCTTCTAGCACGGATTCATCTAGCTGCGCTGCCCACTCCGCCATATTACGCTCATAATCTTGATTTTGCTCAAGTAGGCGTTGGTGCTGCTCTTCGCTCATGAGCATGGGGCGACCAGCAGAATCGTCAGAACGGGTAAAAACAGGCACACGCTGAGAATTTGGCTGAGTTGGATTGTCGTAGCTGACACTGCCGTCAAAACTATTTTCTGGCATATTATTTGATGAGCCACTAGTACCGCTGTCGGCTTGCATGGCGCTGGCCGCCGCTGCACGATTGGCAAGTATCTGTCCTTGCATCTCAGCCAGTTGCTCAGGGGATATCATAATGGTTTCAATGGTGCCAGCGGTCTCAACTTCCATATTCTGATAAGAATAAATCAGTATGCCAATCACCAGACCATGTGCCAGAAAACTGAGAAGCGTAGGCAAGGCTAGGCCGTTACCTTCAGGTTCGGTAGGCACATAAACGGTCGGCGCATTACGCATGACAATGATACTCAAAAACGTAAGACTGAAAAAAGAAATTCATCAAATTATCTACTTTATTATAACCAAATGAGCTAAGAGTGGGATCTGTTATAATGTAGGCGCGGGCAAAGGCGCCCCTGTTAATAACCCTACTTTTTGAATGCCTGCTTGTTGTAAGGTTGCCATCAGGGTCATGATGGCGCCATACTGATTGTTTTGATCGGCATTAATCATCACTTGTAGAGGCTGAGCACCCGCTTCACTACTTTGATTTTGCAAATTTGATAAGGTATCAATCAGTTCCGGCTCACTAATTGGCAAGTCGATATTATTTTCATAACTGATAAAAATCTCGCCACTGTCGGTTAAAGATACAATCACGGGTAGCTGGCTTTGGCTCATCGTATTGGTTTGCTCTTTTGGCAAATCAACGTCGACGCCCGTAATTAGCATCGGTGCTGTGACCATAAATATAACCAGCAGCACCAACATCACGTCGATATAAGGAACAACGTTCATCTCCGCATTGAGCGCTTTTTTCTCACGGCGATAGGGGCTTTGTTTCATAGACCGGTTACCTGAGTGCTTTGATTCACTGATGGGTTTGCTTGCGTACTAGGCTGCGGATTGTCGATGCTGGTTTCGCGCTGTAGCATTCCTGTCATCTCGTCACAGAATAAAGCACGCGAATCGTATAGGCGGCTTGATTTGGCAGTAAAGTGGTTATAAGCCAATACAGCAGGAATAGCGGCAAATAAACCCATGGCGGTAGCAATCAAGGCTTCCGCAATACCGGGCGCAACGGTTGCTAAGGTCGCTTGCTCGCTTTGTGACAGTCCCAAGAACGCATTCATAATGCCCCAAACCGTACCAAATAAGCCGACATAAGGCGCTACCGAACCAATACTTGCCAGCGTCGTCAGTCCTGACTCTAACAATTGCTGCTGACGTCCCAATCCCACTCGAAGCTTACGTTCAACGCCATCGATGATGTCATCTTTAGGCTGGCGTTTCTTATGCATTCTTAAATATTCAGAAAACCCGACATAAAAAATCTGCTCAAGCCCTTGGCGCTCAGGCGAACCTTGCACACCTTGATAAAGTTTAGCCAAGTCTTCTCCTGACCAAAACCAAGTTTCAAACTGTTGGTCGAAGTTTTTGGCGGTACCGAGACGTGCACTCATACGAAAAATAATCACCCAGCTAAGCAACGAGGCTAATAATAACAATGCCATCACAATCTGTACCAATAGACTGGCTTGGGTGATAAGGTCGATAATATTTAATGATTCAGGCATGTGTTAGGCTCATGGGTAATGAATAATAATGGCTGTTAATAGGTAAGTGCTTATAAGTGCTCGGGGCAAGTAGGGATTTTCATGATAGGATGTTTTTCATGATAGGTTAATTCTGTTCCCCCGCCACAACCCGCTAGTGTACTGTTAAATGATGAAAAGGTCATTTATTATAGTGTTAAAGTGAAAAATGATAAACAGAAAGCTGCTGAAAAACTACAGGGGAGGGCAATAATAAGACTGACTAATAGCTGAAACATTGGCCGCTTAAGAATCATTAATTGTGCTAAATTGCAGTTTTGTACCCGCAAGGCACGGGTAATGATTGAATTTACACGCCAATTTCTCTAGAATGTTGCACTTTGTTACCGCTGCCTTTTGATAATGACGTCGCAATTCATTTGCTGACGTCATCTTTATTTTAGGCACCAATAAATTTGTTTTTTCACTAGCAAGCTGGGCGCGACACTTATGAATGCAATTGAACGCTATTTTGGAATCAATGGTGAAAACACCACGATCAAAACGGAAATCCTAGCCGGTATCACAACCTTTTTGACGATGGCTTACATCATCTTTGTGAACCCTAACGTGTTAGCAGAAGCGGGTATGGATAAAGGCGCTGTATTTGTTGCTACTTGTTTAGCAGCGGCAGTGGGCTGCTTTATTATGGGTATCTACGCAAGATTGCCTGTCGCATTGGCACCTGGTATGGGACTAAACGCCTTTTTCACCTATGGTGTGGTGCTCGGTATGGGCTATGCGTGGCAGACGGCATTAGGCGCGGTATTCTTATCGGGCTGCTTGTTTATCCTTTTAAGCTTATTTAAGATTCGTGAATGGATTATCAATGCTATTCCGACCAGCCTTAAACAAGGTATTGTCGCTGGTATCGGGGCATTTTTGGCCTTTATTGCCCTGCAAAGCTCTGGCATTATCGTCGGCCGTGATGCGACATTGGTCATGCTGGGTGATATGACGTCATTTTCGCCTATGATGGCAGCGTTCGGCTTCTTTATTATCATTGGTTTGGTATATAAAAAAGTTCCTGGCGCGGTCACCATTGGTATTTTGCTTGTTACCTTAATCAGTCTAATCACTGGTCATACGCAGTTTACTGGCATCATGTCGACGCCGCCATCAATTGCACCAACACTGATGCAGCTTGATATTGCAGGCGCGTTTGATATTGGCATGATTAGTGTGATTTTTGCCTTCTTATTCGTTGATTTGTTTGATACCGCAGGCAGTTTGGTGGGTATCGCTAATAAAGCGGGCTTAATCGATAAAGACGGTAATATTCCCAATATGGACAAAGCACTGCTCGCTGATTCAACGGCGACGGTTGCTGGTGCTATGTTGGGTACGTCATCGACGACCAGTTATATTGAAAGTGCGTCAGGGGTTGCCTCAGGTGGTCGTACGGGTTTGATGGCAGTGACTGTTGGTGTGCTATTTTTGCTCAGTATTTTCTTTGCCCCATTGGCCGGTATGATTCCTGCTTATGCAACCGCTGGCGCGATATTTTACGTATCCGTACTGATGCTATTTACTTTAAAAGACATCAACTGGGAAGACTTAACGGAAGCCGCGCCCGTCGCTGTCGTACTCTTATTGACACCGCTTACGTACTCTATCGCTGATGGTATTGCGCTTGGATTTATTACCTTCACGGCGGTGAAGCTAATGACAGGTAAATTCTCTGAGATTACCATTCCTGTTTGGGTACTGACGGCTATTTTATTGGCTAAGTTGGTATTCCTATAACTGGTATGGCTATACCCAGTTGAGTTTATACTAAACCCTCCTTATCTATTAAATGGTAAGGAGGGTCTTTTTATGTTTAAAAGTAGGCAGCTGCTGTGAATGAATCCAAGTCATTGATTCAAAAAACAATTAAACATTAATAGTAAAGCTGTATTTATAACCAAGGCGTCATATTTAATATATTATCAATAAATAATTGTTTTTAAACAACATTCTGCTTGGTTAAAATAAGTAATAGCGTGCGTTTGACGCTTTTTTTATGCTACTATGACCAAGCTAAGCGCATCACCTCAATCAACGCCGTAGAGGTTTTTCTTACAGTGAATTTGCGTCATATCAGATGACAGATGAGTGTTTATGAGAATCAAACCCGAATCTGAGCATTACACTCCATTCACTACTAACAAGAAGAAGGCACTAATGCCGCTTAGCTGTTCGTTGTTGCCTTTATATTGTTAACGTAGCCCGTTTAACACTAAAAAGACCTACTTGATCGTTTCCAGCGCATGCTGGATTTTCTTGTTTTGTGATGGCGGTGTTGGGTATTTTGATTATTGCTGTATATATCCATTCATAACTTTTATTTGATTTAACAATGGCTATGAATGTTATACAAAACGATCAGACTTCCTACCGTACCATTTATTATGGTTTTTAAACGATAGTTATGGAGTTGTTATGAACCCAGTAGAACAGTTTACCCCGCAAAAGCCGATTTTATTTAATCCGGTAGATTTGTTAGCGCCAGACTATATCAGCCAGCCAGCGGCCGAGCTTTATACCCGTATTTCACCGTTATATAGCGTGGATGAAGAGCGTTGGCTAACAGACTTATTGCCACTTGCCAAACCGACAGATAGCGAACGCGAAGCGGTTGCCACACAGACACGCCAGCTGGTCGAGCATGTACGTAATGATGGTAAAGCCGTGAAAATGGTTGATTCCTTATTACTTGAATATAGTCTTGATACCCAAGAAGGTATTCTGCTGATGAGTTTGGCAGAGGCATTGATTCGGGTGCCAGACAACTATACGGCTGATGCGCTGATTCATGACAAAATGAGTGTGGCTGATTGGAAAAAGCACATAAAAAATGACAATGGATTCATGGTCAATGCCTCGACGTGGGGTATGATGATGACTGGCCGTGTCGTCAGTATTGATAGTAATACCACCGCTTCAGGATTTTTGGATCGTATGACCAAAAAGATGGGTGAGCCGGTCATTCGCAGTGCGATGCAAAAAGCCATGCGTATTATGGGTCATCAGTTTGTACTCGGCGAAACCATTGAAGGTGCCAATAAAAATAGCCAACCATATCGTAATAAAGGCTATACCTATTCATTCGATATGCTAGGTGAGGCGGCAATTACTCATAGAGATGCGGAAAAATACTTCAATGACTATCTGCATGCTATTAAAGCGACTGCCAGTATTAAAGTTAAAGAGGGCATGCCAAAGCCGTCGGTATCTATCAAGCTGTCGGCATTGCATCCGCGTTATGAAGCGACCCAAGAGGCCCAGGTCATGGGGCTATTGCGTCAACGCTGTTTACTATTAATTGAAGCGGCACGAGAGGTCAATGTTGATATCAGTATCGATGCCGAGGAAGCCGACCGTCTTGAGATTTCTTTAAAGCTATTTGAGTCTCTATACCGTGATAATTTAACAGCCGGTTGGGACGGCTTAGGTATTGTGGTGCAAGGCTACTCTAAACGCGCGATTGCTATTTTAGCGTGGTTAGCGCGCTTGGCAACTGAGGTTGGCGATCGTATTCCAGTACGTTTGGTCAAAGGGGCGTATTGGGATACTGAGATTAAATTGGCTCAGCAAAAAGGTCTGTCAGGCTATCCTGTTTGGACACGTAAAGAAGGTACAGATACTGCCTATCTTGCTTGCGCGCGCTTCTTATTATCAGATCATTTACGCGGACTCATCTGGCCGCAGTTTGCTACCCATAATGCGCACACGTTAGCGTCGATTATGACCATGAGTGCGCATCGAGATTTTGAGTTTCAGCGTCTACACGGCATGGGCGATGCTCTTTATGATCATATCCTGCAAGCCTATCAGATTCCGGTACGTATCTATGCACCGGTTGGCGCGCACAAAGACTTGTTGCCGTATTTGGTCCGTCGTTTACTTGAGAACGGTGCCAATAGCTCGTTTGTCCATCAGCTATTAGACAAGTCTTATCCAATTGATAAACTGACCGTGCATCCATACGATAAGTTATTGACCAACGATACCTTACACAATCCTGATATTCCATTGCCGTTAGATATCTACGGTAAGCGCCGTGCCAGTTTCGGTCCCAATATCTTTGTGGAGTCACAATGGCTACCGTTTAAGGATGCTATCGATAGCCATCTACATAAGACGTGGTCAGCGACTTCTATTATCAATGGTAAAGCGGTTAACGACTATGAAGTCGATGGCGCTTCTCAACAACTTGAGTCGCAGACCGTACGTGCACCTTGGAATCATGAAGTCATCGCTGGTGACGTAAAGTATGCCAATGCTGAATTGGCACTTCAAGCCATCGATGCGGCAGTTGCGGGACAAAGTGCATGGCAAGCAGTACCGGCAGCGCAGCGGGCTGCTATATTGCGTAGAGTGGCGGACTTGTATGAAGAAAACTATGCGGAACTGATGGCGCTATGCCAAATTGAAGCTGGTAAAACCATGCAAGATGGTATTGATGAAATCAAAGAAGCGGTTGATTTTTGTCGCTTTTATGCCGACGAAGCAGAGCGTTTAGACACTGTAGTGCATGAGTTTACCGATTTGTCTGGTAAAGATTCTCGTCAAGTTTATAAAGCACGCGGTACTTTCGTATGTATCAGCCCTTGGAACTTTCCATTGGCTATTTATACCGGTCAAATCGTGGCGGCACTAGCAGCGGGTAACACCGTCGTGGCTAAGCCTGCTGAACAAACGAGCTTAATTGCGCATTTCGCTGCCCAATTAATGTATCAAGCAGGTATACCGGCAGAAGCGTTACAGTTAGTAACGGGTGCAGGCGATGTTGGCGGTGCACTGACGGCAGCTGATAATATTGCAGGTGTTATTTTTACGGGCTCAACACAAACCGCGCAGCGTATCAACCAAAGCTTAAACAATCATGTGCAAGCCAACGGCGAGCTGCCGGTCTTTATTGCTGAAACGGGCGGTCAAAATGCCATGATTGTTGACTCGACAGCATTGCCTGAACAAGTGGTTAAAGATGCTGTCTTATCTGCCTTTGGTTCGGCAGGTCAACGTTGTTCAGCGTGTCGTATATTATGCGTACAAGAAGAAGTCGCGGATGATTTAATCGAGTTACTGCAAGGTACTATGGCTGAGTTGATCGTTGGTAATCCACTGCACGTAACAACAGATGTAGGTCCGGTGATTGATGCGGATGCCAAGCGCAGTCTAGAAGCTCATATCGAGCGTATGGCTGCTGAGCCAACGGCGACTATTTTGGCGCAGACACCTATGAGTGCCAGCTCGGTTGTCAGCCAAGAGCAATCTACCTTTGTATTGCCAACGGCGATCGAGGTAAAAAGCATTGATGTCATCGGTGGCGAGCATTTTGGTCCGATATTGCATGTACTGCGTTATCAAGCGACTGACCTCAATCAGCTTATTGATGCTATTAACGGTACCGGTTTTGGTTTGACTTTGGGTATTCATAGCCGTATTGAAAATATTGTCGAGCATATTGAACGCCGTGCGTTTGTCGGTAATACCTATATCAACCGTAACCAAATTGGTGCGGTCGTCAACGTCCAGCCATTTGGCGGTTGTGGTCTCTCTGGTACGGGCCCGAAAGCAGGTGGTCCGCACTACGTGGCCCGTCTCATGCAGCTGCGCTCTGAGTCAATGACTAATGAGCATAACAGCGCTGCAAACCAAAACAATACGACTGAATCACTCACTCAAACACAAATCGCATAAGGAGTAGCAAGATGGCGACTGAATTTAAAAAGAATCATGCCCAAGTTTGTGAATCTTGGCGATTACTTGGCGCGGTCAATCGCGCAACTTATCTACAAGCGGCTATTGCAAAATTGGCGTTGCTGACTGGCGATGCCAATAAAGCAAAGCGTTTGTTCAATCATTTATTGAGTGCTGCGCCCAGTCTAGATGAAGTGCACCGTATGACGGGCGCGACGGGTGAGTCCAATGATTTATACGTAACCGCTCGTGGCAAAACCATGGTCATCGGCGGTGAGTCTGCTCGCGCAATGGCAGTACTTGGGCAGTTAATCGCCGCATTATTGACTGGTAACGAGGTGATACTACATTGCCCAAGCCAAGATGAGATGTGCAATGAGGCTGCAAAAATACTGTACGAGACGGGCATTAGTGATGATGTGCTGAGTGTGGCTAATGACTCGCAAACCGTTACGCTATTATATATTGACCGCCTAGCGCAAGTGGCTGTCGCTGGTAATCAAAGTGAAGTACAAGCAATCAGCCAAGAGCTTGCTAATACCGATGGTATCTTAACGCAAGTTATTGCTGTTACCGATATGGAAGGCTTGTCAGAGATGTTAACACCAGATTATCTCTATCGTTTTGTCACTGAGCGCGTGAAGACGATTAATACCACGGCGATTGGTGGTAATGCCAGCTTACTTGAGCTGGGAACAGATTAGATGCTTTAACCACGAATTTGCTTGGCGACTATATTGCTTTTTTAATAGTGACAAAAGCTCAGCGGTGTGAGAGAGAGATAGGACGCCAAACCCTATTTGAAAAATAGGTAATAAAAAACCGATATCTTCTAAATTAGATATCGGTTTTTTTATTGATATAAATATAATTGAGTATGAGTAAGCTAGAAATTACTCAGCAAAATCAATCCACACCCAGCCATTTTCAAGCCACTCACTTAATTCATCTGGGTCGATATCCATCACATCTGGACTCTGTAAATGTTCACCATTAGCCAAACGCATGAGGACAGCGGTCGCTTTATCATCCAAGCCATCAAGGCGTTGACCATTGGCATACAACGTAATGCCATCATTGGTCTGACGGTAAAGCAGACGATTACTATAATCCGCTTGCAGGGTAGCGCCATCGTTCAGGGCTTGCATGAGGTCATCGGTATCTAGTGTTTCTTCTGGTACCAACGCATCATATTGGCGTTTACTAACGACCTCAGAAACTGCCTGACGAATAATATCGTCACCACGCTCAGATTGTAGCATTTGTAATAACTGGTTTTTAATCGCCTCGATGCTATCTACTTGCAGTTCGCCAGACGCTTGCATTGATTGTGGTAATAGCATTGGGATAAATAAATCGCTGTCATTGGTGGCGATATCAGCTAAGCTGTCGATGATTTGCATTAAGTTTGGACGACGACAGCCAAACGAAAAGGTTAAGCAATCATCTTGAGCGACGCCAAAGTGCGATAATTTTGGCGGTACATAAAGTACGTCACCAGCTTCTAATATCTCATCAAAGATTATCTCGCCCATATCATCAAACAATCTAATCGGCTCATCGGCAACGAACTCAGTTGCTTTATCACAAAATTTGCCGAGCTGCCAACGTCTAGACCCAAATCCTTGCGCTAAAAATACATCATAATCGTCGTAATGCTTGCCGACTGAGCCGCCTTTGGGGGCATAAGAAACCATAATATCGTCGCGTTGCCATTGCGGGATAAAGTCAAATGCTTGCCATAATTGCCCAAGCTCAGGTGACCATTGCTCAAGGTTTTGCACCAGCACCGTCCATTGCTCTGGCAGATTGTCAAAATCAGCTTCAGCTAATGGACTTTTTTTAAGTTGCCATTGTGGCAGGCCTTCTTGCTTGCTCGCGGCTTGGGTTAGCAGGCGCGCTGAAGCATCCTCTTCTAGTGCCAGACCGAGCATATCGTCTGGCTCAAACATGCCAATAAGTTGCGGTAAACCTTGTTTAATAAGTAGTGGTTTCTTTTGCCAGTACTCACTTAAAAACTGCTCAGGAGTAATAGAGTCGGGTAAACAAAGAGGAATTAAAGTCATTGATAAATCCATATCTAAAAATGGGTATAAGAGAAATAACAAGAGATGCTTTATAGAATAATTTTAATAGTTTATGATGCTAATCCATCTGACGGCTATTGCTATATTTTTAACGACTATAGTTTTAATTATTAAGGTATTAATAGCCACCATCAGAGCATCTAATGATTTATAGGAATTTTATGAAAAAACTGCATTTTATCGTCATTATCGCGAGCATATTTTTATTACAAGCTTGTGTTCATAAGATTGTGACCGTACCCGCTAAAATCGCTTATAAAACCACCAAAGGCGTGGTCAAAGGTACAGTTGCGGTCGGTAAAGCCATCATACCGGGCGACAGTGATGATAAAAAAGACGATTAAAACATTTGCTTATCAACCAGTTTCTTTAGTTATTCCGTGATAATATGTGTATCACGGGCTTGAAATAACATAACAGTTGCCGCAATCAGCCCGCCAAGTAATGCTAAAGCCATGTCTTTGTGGGCATCCCACATATCGCCTTGCTGACCATTATAAGCTTCCGCAGCTTCTGGTGATAAAGTGGTCGCAATGCCCCATTCTAGTAGCTCATAAATCAAGCTTGATGACATATTGATCATGAGGGCAATAGCGATTAAAAGCTTAATTGATTGAATCTTAAAGATAAATTTTGAGCTTTCAACCATCGCTCTAAATAGCAAAAGCCCATAGCTAAAATGAACCAGCCTGTCATACATATTACGCTGCCAACCAAACATCTCGCTTAGCTGTATGCCAAATAGCTGCTGCGTCCAATCATCATAAGGCACATACGAATATAGATAGCGTGCGCCTATAATATGAATAAATAGAAATATGGCAGCGAGCACGTAAGAGCGCGAGCTGATAAACCAGTAGCGATAAGCAACAAGCATCAAGGCTAAAAAAAGCAGCGTACCCAGTTGATGCAGCAGATAGCTTGACCATTCTAAAGGCTCAATACTTGCCAATACCATGACGATAAACACCGCCATAGTACTGACAACTACCGGTTTAAAATTTCGATGCACAAAGTTTTGCTGCATGGTGGACACTTATTTTGGCTAGCTATGATTAATAACTAGTGATTAATAGCTAACGATTAAATCTTAGCAATCCACTCTTTAATGGTGCGTGCTTGTTCAGCCGCATTACCCGTATAGGTAGCAGGCGTCATTTCACGTAAACGTGCTTTATCCGCATCGCTAACCGCATCTAATTCATCACTTTCAACGAAGGTTAGCATGGCTTCACGCGTCATGGCATTACCACGAGTCAAAGCTTTTAGCTTCTCGTATGGGTTTTCGACACGGTAGCGACGCATAACTGTTTGAATCGGCTCTGCCAACACTTCTTGGGCTTGGTTTAGATCTTCATTTAAGCGCTGCGCATTCAATTCAAGTTTGCTCACACCTTTTAGGCAAGCATCAAACGCAATCATGCTCTGTGCCAGACCAACACCGATATTACGCAACACGGTAGAATCTGACAAGTCGCGCTGCATACGTGAAATTGGCAGCTTTTCGCCTAAATGAGCGAGCATAGCATTAGCCACCCCAAGGTTGCCTTCAGAGTTTTCAAAATCAATTGGGTTGACTTTATGCGGCATGGTAGAAGAACCCACTTCCCCGTCTTTTAGGCGTTGCTTAAAATAGCCTAAGCTAATATATTGCCAAATATCACGGTTAAAATCGATTAGAATGGTATTGAAGCGTTTGACTGCATCAAACAATTCAGCAATATAATCATGCGGCTCAATTTGCGTGGTATACGGGTTAAAGGTTAGATCTAAGCGCTGCTCAATAAATTGCTCAGCATGCGCTTGCCAATCAACATCGGGGTACGCTGAGAAATGCGCATTATAGTTACCGACCGCGCCGTTAATTTTACCGAGTAGCTCAACTTGACCGATTTGTTTGATTTGGCGGGCTAGGCGGTAAGCGACGTTTGCCATCTCTTTACCCAAAGTTGTTGGGCTAGCGGTTTGACCATGCGTACGTGACAACATAGGCTGATCGGCATGGGTAATTGCCAAATCAACAATACTATCAGTGACTTGCTGCATTTTAGCAACGACAATTTCGCGACTGTCTTTTAGCATTAAAGCATATGACAAGTTATTAATATCTTCACTGGTACAAGCAAAATGAATGAATTCTAATGAATCCTCAAGCGCTGCCTGACCACGGAATTTATCTTTAATAAAATATTCAACCGCTTTGACATCGTGGTTAGTGGTCGCTTCGATATCTTTAATCGCTTGCGCGTCCGCTTCACTAAAGTTATCAACGATGCTGTTTAAAAAGGCATTGGTATCAGCATCAAATGCTGCTAATTCACCAATCTCGCTATTATCCGCCAATGACTGCAACCAGCGAATCTCAACGGTGACACGTGCTTTAATTAAACCAAACTCAGATAGGTAAGGACGCAAGCTGTCGGCTTTAGATGCGTAACGACCGTCGATTGGGGAAAGTGCGGTAAGTAAATTCATAAAGATACCTCAAGTAGTGATCAGAAGGGTTAGAGATTAAGAATGACTACAAACTAACAAATAATACAACGCTTAATTTTTATAGGAAAATAGCTTTAAAACCCGCAAGGCGCATCAATAGAGGCAATCACACCGCCACCCAGACAAACCTCATCGATATAGAATACTGCTGATTGCCCAGGTGTGACTGCGCGCTGCTGCTCATCGAATAGCACACGGACTTCACTGCCGTCATCACTTAGCGCGTAAACACGGCAGGCCTGATCAGGCTGACGATAGCGCGATTTTGCCATGCAGCGTAAGCCATCTTGGCCAAAAATATCAGCAGGTGGTAAGCCATCGACCCAGTCAAGCTTATAAGCTTGTAGCTCATTACTTAGCATCATCGGATGCTCATGACCTTGACCGACGATTAAACGGTTCTTGTCCAAATCTTTTGCCAGTACAAACCAAGGCTCTTCAGGGCGGTCTTTGACCCCACCAATACCGATGCCGCCGCGCTGACCTAGGGTGTAATACATTAAGCCATCATGCTGACCTATCACATGACCATCGTCGGTGATGATATCGCCTTTTTGTGCTGGCAAGTACTGCTGTAAGAAGTCTTTAAAGCGCCGCTCACCAATAAAGCAAATGCCGGTTGAGTCTTTTTTGTTGGCGGTAATTAGGTCATGTTCTTCAGCGATTTGGCGCACCACTGGTTTTTCAAGCTCGCCAACTGGGAATAAGGTCTTAGCAATTTTATCGCCACCGACCGCATGTAAGAAGTAACTTTGGTCTTTATTGTTATCCAGTCCACACAATAGCTGGGCGACGGTTTCGCCATTTGCATTGGTATAGTTCATGCTGCGGCGTGTATAGTGGCCGGTGGCAATATAGTCAGCACCAAGGGTCAAAGCATAGTCTAAGAAGGCTTTAAACTTGATTTCTTTGTTGCATAAAATATCTGGATTTGGGGTGCGTCCGGCTTTATATTCGGCTAAGAAATGCTCGAAAACGCGATCCCAGTATTCCATCGCAAAGTTGGCGGTATGCAGCTTGATACCGATTTTGTCACACACCGCTTGCGCGTCTGCTAAATCATCCATCGCCGTACAGTATTCGGTGCCGTCATCTTCTTCCCAGTTCTTCATAAACAGACCTTCCACTTTGAAGCCTGCTTGCTGGAGCAAAACAGCAGAGACGGAAGAGTCGACGCCGCCCGACATCCCGACAATCACGTGCTTGCTGCTAGGATTGTCAATATCGGCAAGCGTCAAAGGACGATGGACGCTAAAAGAGTCTGAAACGGGCAGGCTTGAGGTGTTTGGCGTGGCTGACATAAAATTGCTCAACAATTTATACGTTATCCAAAATTGGAAATGACGCTATTCATTAATAAAACGACTAAGAGTGATAGACTTAGTCAGCGGATAAGGTCATCTCGTTTTTTGGACTGGGTATTTTGGTCTAGGTATTGTGATAAAATAAGCGTCATATTATAACAGTTAATTGAAAGCGGTGGCGACCTATGCGCGCCTACTGTGAGTAAAAGCGCTTGAGAAATTTAGATAGTGGTTCTAAATTATTTTAATCACCCCTAATTCACTTGGAATAATAATGATAAGAATTGGTCAAGGTATTGATGTTCATGCTTTTCATAATAATGGCCAGCAGCAGCAATATGTCATACTGGCAGGTGTGCCGATAGAGCATACGCATAGTTTGCTTGCGCATTCTGATGGGGATGTGGTACTGCATGCGCTTGCTGACGCCCTGCTTGGCGCATTGGCACTTGGTGATATTGGGCAGCATTTTCCAGATACTGATGCGGCGCACGCCGGTTTGGATTCGCGCGTCCTACTCCGTTATGTGTATGGTAAAGTCCAAGCAGCCGGTTATACTTTAGGCAATGCTGATATCACGGTGATGTGTGAGCGCCCAAAATTGGCACCCTATAATCAAGCGATGCGCGAAAATATCGCCAGTGACTTGCAAACCGATGTGAGTAATGTCAGCATTAAAGCCACAACGACTGAAAAACTGGGCTTTACTGGTCGGCAAGAGGGCATCATGGCCAATGCCGTGGTATTATTGGTGCCGAATACAAATCTGGCTAGCGATAATGTTTCTGATGTTAATACGCCTGACGTTTAATCCCTAATAGCAAGCGATTAGATGATAGTAAGTGATGATGGTTGCAATATAACGGCAATTGCCCCATGTAGCAGCTACATGCCAAATTTAATGTGACATACCTCTTTTTGATAATAGTTTTAATAATTTTTTATTTTAATAAATAGGAGCTTTTATGAGTGAGCAAACCCCAAATACTGCTGCAAACGATGTTGAACAGCTGATTCGTGATCAAATCAAAGACAATAAAGTCATTCTTTATATGAAAGGCACTCCGCAGTTCCCGCAGTGTGGTTTTTCTGCCAAATCGATTGAGGTTCTTACTCAGATTGGCCGTCCATTTGCCTTTGTTAATATTTTAGAAAATCCAGAAATCCGTGCCACATTACCGAAAATTGCCAATTGGCCAACATTCCCACAGTTATGGATTGACGGCGAGTTGATGGGCGGTTCAGACATCATTTTGCAAATGTATCAATCAGGTGAGCTTAAGCCTTTGGTTGAAGCCAATAGTCCTGCTGCTTAATATTTAAGCGCTTTTATTGGGTAGCTTATATGTCTCAATAAAGGGTTCGAAGCATTGAAGCACAGTAAACCCGAGTAGCCTTCCTTAATAGATTGGAGAGGTTGTTCGGGTTTTTTATTGTCTATGCAATTCATTGTTTTTATAGGTTTTAGCCCCATCTAGTGTTCAAGATAGATATAGTTTACATAAAAAGAGAGATTTATATGAACAATCCATTACAAAACAGTGAATTAACGGAGCAACAAGAAGCAGCTGAGCAAGCCGCCATTGAAAAACGCCGCGAGCATTTAAAAAACGAATCGATCCGTTTAATTGAGATAGCGGACAATGAGCCAAACTCAGCACTCAAATGTATCCACCAGCTTAGTGTGGCAGGCGGCGCAACTGAAGCGACTTATATTGCTATTGAGCAGCGTATCGTTGCTGATCAAGATGCTGCTGGTGCCTATCATTTGGCATTATTGGCGCAAAACACCCCGGATTTACCCATCGATGCGCGTCAGCTTATCGAGTTGGTAGTCAATAAAGGTGATAACGCTCAACGTTTGGCCTTGCTAAAAAACTTGCCATTACCGCCGGTTGAGATGATTAAAGAGCAAATCTTGGCCAGCGATGATGGTGATGCTATTGGGCAGATGAATGCCTATTTGCAGATTAATCCAGAAGGCTATGGCAGCCACCATATGCTGGCAAGTGGGCAGGCCGACCGTATTGTACCGCTCAGTCCTGGTAGATAAATTTAATTTAGGTTCATTAAGCTTCTAATGACGTTCCTTGATAGTTAATTTGAATAGTTTTTCGCATAACGTTTTTTAAGCGGCAAAAAATTGTTATAATTACCAGCTATCTAACCTATCTTTAACGGCTGGTCTGAGTCGTTATCTCTTTTTAAATTCGACTGACGTTTATTTACCGGCAGCCAGGCTATTTGATAATGGTCTTTGGCTCACGGTAGCGTTGAAAGTCAAGTGAGGCATACATGCAATACCCAAAAAATTACGACGTGATAGTGATCGGTGGCGGCCATGCTGGCACAGAAGCTGCTTTAGCGGCCGCACGTATGGGTGCGCAAACTTTACTTTTGACGCATAACATTGAGACGCTAGGACAGATGAGCTGTAATCCTGCGATTGGTGGTATTGGTAAATCACATTTGGTACGTGAGATTGATGCACTTGGCGGGGCAATGGCACTGGCAACGGATAAATCGGGTATCCAGTTTCGAGTGCTTAATAGTCGTAAAGGGGCAGCAGTACGTGCCACACGCGCGCAAGCGGATCGTATTCTTTATAAAGCCGCCATTCGGCATACGCTTGAGAATCAGCCAAATCTTGATATATTCCAACAAGCAGCTGACGATATCTTGGTCGAAAACGGTCGTGCAACGGCAGTGGTGACGGCAACGGGCATTATCTTTAATACTCAAACCGTGGTACTCACCTCAGGTACGTTTTTAGGCGGGGTTATTCATATCGGTCTTGAGAATTCAAAAGGTGGACGTGCAGGCGATCAGCCTTCTATCAAACTTGCTGACCGTTTACGTGAATTGAAATTACCCGTTGGTCGTTTAAAAACAGGGACACCAGCACGTATCGATGCACGTAGCGTTGACTTTAGCGTGATGACGGTACAGCCGGGCGACACACCTTTGCCAGTGATGAGCTATATGGGTGATGTCTCCATGCACCCTGAACAGGTCAATTGCTATATCACTCATACCAATGCGCGTACCCACGATATTATTCGTGAAAATCTAGACCGCTCACCGATGTTCTCTGGCAAAATCGAAGGAGTAGGTCCGCGTTATTGTCCATCGATTGAAGATAAGATTCATCGCTTTGCCGATAAAGACAGTCATCAAATCTTTATCGAGCCAGAAGGTTTAACCACGCATGAGCTATATCCAAACGGTATCTCAACCAGCTTGCCGTTTGATGTGCAATTAGATTTTATCCATAGTATGAAAGGCTTAGAAAATGCTCATATCACGCGTCCCGGCTATGCGATTGAATATGATTATTTCGATCCACAAAATCTAAAACCAACGCTTGAAACCAAATCGATTGAGCGCCTGTACTTTGCCGGTCAAATCAATGGTACGACCGGTTACGAAGAAGCGGGCGTGCAAGGTCTATTAGCCGGTACTAATGCGGCATTGATCACCTGTGAAAACAGTGAGTTTGATGTCTGGACGCCACGCCGCGATGAAGCGTATCTTGGCGTACTGGTCGATGACTTGATTACGCATGGTACCACTGAGCCATATCGTATGTTTACCAGCCGCGCCGAATACCGTTTACTCTTGCGTGAAGATAATGCTGATCAACGCTTAACCGAAACGGGTCGTAAGCTTGGATTAGTGGATGACGTGCGTTGGCAAGCTTATCAAGAAAAAATGGAAGCTATTGCCACTGAAACTTCACGTCTTAAAGATATCTGGGCAACCCCTGCTAATGCCTTAGGTCAGCAGGTCACCGAGCAGACAGGAGAGGTGCTGTCTAAAGAATCTACGGCGTACGATTTACTCAAACGTCCGCAAATACATTTTAATGATATTGCTGCTATTACAGGTTCGGAAGTTGATAGCCAAGTCGGCGAGCAAATAGAGATATCGGTTAAATATGCCGGCTATATTGATCGTCAGCAAGAAGATATCGACCAGATGAAGCGCTTAGAGAATACCGCCCTGCCAATGGATTTTGATTATAGTGTCGTGTCAGGATTGTCCAATGAGATTGTCCAAAAACTGGCGCAAATTCGTCCTGCAACCTTAGCACAAGCTGGGCGCATTAGCGGTGTCACGCCTGCAGCCATTCAGTTACTAGCGATGACCGTTAAAAAACAGAAAAAAGTACAGGCAGCGTTAAATGCGTCATAGTAATAACTTGAAAGATAAAAGTAAAAAGGTAAGATAGAATAGAAAAGTAACGTAGCAACAACTATCAGCTTAAAGCGTAAAAAAGCCCATAATGAGAAATCGTTATGGGTTTTTTTTGCCAAAATATCGCCGTTATGAAAAGAAAGTCGCATACTAGCTTGTCTTGCTTGCCGTTTTGTCTCTATACTCATATGACGAATCATCCTACTTATCATTCATTAATTTATCTCGCTGTTGTCCATAGTATGGTGGGCTTGTCACCGAATTGAGCTTGTTTATGACCGCTGCTATTATTTTTGCCATCACCATTGTATTGCCTAACCTTTTTTTAATGGGGTTGGGTTTTTTTATGCAACGGCGCGGTGAAGCGAGTCAAGCTTTTATCGATCAGGCATCGAGCTTTGTCTTTAATTACTGTTTGCCCTGCTTGTTATTCTTTAGTGTTGTTGATAGTGAGGTCGATTATGCTAAGCAAATGATTTTAATAATGGCTGGTATTCTTGTAACCTTTGTTTTATTTATTGGGGCAGAGATTTATGCCCATTGTTTTATCCCTAAGCCTGCCGACCAAGGCGTGTTTGTACAAGGTATCTTTCGCAGTAATATGGCGATTATCGGGCTGGCAACAGTCGCCAACGCCTACGGAGAGCAGGGCTTAAGTATCGGCGCCGTCTATATGGGTGTGGTGACGATATTGTTTAATATCTTAGCAGTTATTACGCTGAGTCGAGTATCCAAAAGCGCAGACGATACGTGGGTCAGTCGCAGTATAATGATTGTCAAAAAACTTTTTACCAACCCATTGATCATTGCCTTAGTAGCGGCATTTGCTTATAAAGCGTTACCGCTGCCGCCTATTACGGGCGTGATTCATACGACTGGCGATTTGCTGGCAGCGGTGGCACTACCGTTAGCGCTGATTTGCGCTGGTGCGAGTATTGATTTAAAGTCGATGTTGCATCTGTCTGGGTTGTCCATGCAGGCCAGCATTGGACGTATTGTTATTGCCCCTTTTGTAGCCATAGTCGTTGGGTTGAGTTTTGGCTTATCGGGCATGCATATGGGTGTGCTGTTTTTAATGGCGGCATCACCGACTGCAGCTGCCAGTTATGTGATGGCAAAGGCCATGGGTGGTAATGATATATTGGCTGCTAATATTTTAGCATTTACAACCGTGGTAGGAATGTTTGGCATGGCGATTGGCGCGGCAATACTACGTGTGTTAGGGTGGATATAGCACCAATCATTATGCTTAGTCATCGCGTTTAATTATGGATATAAACTAAATAATAAATTGATAAAAAGGAGCACCCAACGTGCAGTTATTAAATCAAGCAGTCGTGACAGAACATCTCAATATGCAAGCGGCCATTAACGCCATTGAAGCGATGTTACATCAACAAGCGGCGCATCCTAAGTGGATTAAAGCGCCTGAGCGTTTAGTCATTGAGACTTTTAGTGAAGATGATAAACACAGCTCAGGGTCGCATCTATCGATGCCCGCCACGATTTATGATGGTGAAAAAGAATATACTGCCGTGAAATTGGTGACCATTTGCCCTGATAATCCCAGCCGTGATATGCCAACGACTACCGCCCTTATTACCGTATCTGATAATGATACTGGCGTCATATTAGCGATTATGGATGGTATTTATATTACCCAAGTGCGTACCGCAGCATTGTCAGGTATCGCCACCAAATATATGGCAAAGCCTGATTGTCAAAGTGTGGCAGTGGTCGGCTGCGGCGGCATGGCTTATGAACAATTGCATGCGGTATTAACAGTCCGTCCTGAGATTGAAACGGTTTATTTATGGAATAGAAGCAGTGAAGGCGCTGGACAATTTAAAACACGTTTTATGCAGGATTATCCGCAATGGAATGTGGAGATAAAGATTTGCGAAAATATCAATGATGCTATCTGTGATGCGGATATTATCAATGTTGCCACGCGTGCGACGGAAGGCTTATTCGATAGCAATCATATCAAGCCTGAGGTGCATGTCAATGCGGTAGGGGCATATCAGCCGTCGATGAAAGAGATCAGTAATGAGGTTATCGCCAATAGTAATATGGTGGTGGTTGATGACTTAGCGGGTAGTCGCCATGAAGCAGGTGATTTGATTCAAGCGCACGATAGTTCTGATTGCGCATGGACATGGGATGACCTTAGTGGCGATTTACAAGCGCTCGTAACAAAAGAGATAGTAAGGTCAGAGAAGGGGATAACCTTATTTAAATCTGTGGGCGCTGCAAGTTTTGATGCCGCCGTTGCTTTATATGTGGCGAAACAAGCCAAACAAAAAATCTTTGGTACTGCAGTTGATTGGTAAGAATACTGACGGCTTTTAACGCCAATATTTGAATGTTTTTATCCCAACTATTATTACCATTAAAAAGCCTCCTTTTCAAATTAGAGAAGGGGGCTTTTAACATCGAATGTCATTTATTTAAGGTTATCTTTATTGCGTTTATTTTCAGTACGCTGTTTGCGCTTGGGGCTAATATGATAAGTAAAATAGCCGGCAACGACCATCACCGCAATAAAGGCCACGATATATAATAATATTGATAAATCGATAAAGGCCGAGGGTTTCATGACCGTAATCTCATTAGGGTTTATCAATAATTATGCGAGCATGGCAGTCTATTGTAAAGTAAACAAGTTTAGCTCAGGTGTAAGTTCCAGTGAACGCAAACGCGCTGCCTGATCATAAACATTGGCAGTGACAATCAATTCATCTGGCTGATACTGCGCAAGGAATTTAGCAAGTTTTGGTTTGACCGTTTCTACAGAACCGACAAATGAGACGGATAAAGCATTGTCTACCATCATTTGCTCGCTTGGGCTCCAGATGCTATCCATATCATAGGTCGGCATTGGCATTTGTCCGCGCTCGCCGCGACGTAGACGTACAAAGCTTTGCTGCGCTGATGTAAAGTGATACTGTGCTGTCTCGTCATCATCAGCAAGTAATAAGTTAGCTGCTAACATCACATAAGGCTTATCCAAATACGCTGACGGTTTGAACTGTTGACGGTAAGCGGTGATGGCTTGCCCCAGCATCTGCGGTGCAAAATGCGAGGCAAAGACATATGGTAATCCCAAGTGTGCCGCTAAAGTAGCGCCAAAAAGAGACGAGCCTAATATCCAAATAGGAATATTGGATTTCGCACCCGGGAATGCCTGTACAGGACTATCGTCCGTACCATCGCCTAAAAAGTACATCAATTCTTGTACGTCTTGTGGAAAACGATCGGCATCTTGCATTTGTCGACGCAATGCCTGGAAGGTGGCACCATCCGTACCCGGTGCGCGGCCCAGACCCAAATCCACACGGTCGCCATATAGCGCCTGTAAGGTGCCGAACTGCTCAGCAATGACCAGTGGGGCATGATTGGGCAGCATGACACCACCAGCACCGATGCGTATGCGCTTGGTTTGACTACCAATATGTGATAACAGCACTGAAGTGGCTGCACTAGCAATGCCAGGCATATTATGATGCTCTGCCATCCAATAACGGTTGAAGCCAGATTTTTCTGCTTGCTGAGCAATGGCAACCGTCTGTGCAATGCCTTCTGCGATGGTTTTTCCTTCAGGAACGGGTGCTAAGTCTAAAAAAGATAATGGAATTGTATTGGTCATGATTCACCTATTGTTATGATGCCGCCTTGCAACGACATTTTTATAGTTAGTTTTTTAAACATCAGCAATTGTAAAAACGTTAGCCATCATAATCCGTCAGTCTGAAAGTGCTGTTATCATGAATCTAAGGCTTTTATGCTGCTAAAGTAAATTGCTGCTTACTGATTATTCAATAGCTAGTATGATGGGGCAGTTATACGGAATATAAAGGTCAGAGCGCAAGGTAATAACAAATCTTAATAATGTGAGGCGCATATAAGAGTGCAAGGTAGATTTCTCGCAGAAATAAATAGCCTTATAAAAAGTAAATGGCATCGCTATATATTAATAACGATGCCATTCATATTTGATATAAGGTAAAACGTTTTTAATGTTGCTAATAACGATTAAATAAAGGCTTTACTGACTAAATTGCTTTTGGCATAGCTCCATAAAGGCGCGTCCATATTGACGAATTTCTGCATCATCACGTACGGCCATCCAACTGGTAAAACGTCCGAAGTGATCAACGGGAATCGCTGTTAGATTTTGATAGTGGCTTGGCTCAAACGCCATTTCGGCAATGATGCCAATGCCCAATCCTAATCCTACATAGGTGCTAATCACATCCGCATCAAGTGCTGCCAATACAATATCTGGCTCAAGTCCTGCATCGCTAAAGGTTTTATCAATGGCGCCTCGTCCTGTAAAGCCGCCGTGATAAGTCACAATCGGATAGCTGGCAAGCGTTGGTAAATCAATCGACTCTAAACCGGCAAGCTCATGGTCGCTTGGTACAATGACGCGATGCGTCCAATCATAATAGCGATAGCAGCGCAGATAGTTATTATGCAATAACGACTCGGTGGCAATGCCAATATCTGCCTGCCCGCGAATAACCATTTGTGCAATGGTTTCAGGATCTGCCTGTTGTAGGATCAAGTTAACCTTGGGGAAACGCTCCTTAAACTCTTTGACCACTACTGGCAATACATAACGTGCCTGCGTATGTGTGGTGGCAATTGTTAGCGTGCCAATATTAGGGTTATTAAAATCCAGACTGAGATTTTCAATGGTACGAATTTCCGCAAAGATAGACTCGATGTGCGGCATAAGCGCTGTGCCCATGGTCGTCAGCCCCGTTAGACGTTTGCCTTGGCGTACGAACACTTCAGTTTTAAGTTGGTTTTCAAGTGCCGCAATATGCTTTGATAAACTGGATTGGCTAGTATGCAGCACAGTAGCTGCTTGACTTAAATTATAACCATTGATTACCGTATGCCACACTGTTTCCAACTGCTTGAGTTGGATCTGTAGATGCCGCTGATTGACCACTACGTCGATTGCCATCACTTAACCCTATTGTATAAATATACAAACCTTGTCTGTATATAAAAATAAAAACGTACAAATACTCAATAAGTGGTTAGTGTAAATCAAAGCTATTATTCTTGTATATAATAAATAGCTATGAATTTATGTTAATTAGGAATATAGGGAATGTATTTTGTCTAAATGGTAGATAGAATTTCAATGCGTGAAGTAGGTAAAGAGAGTTATTTTAATATTCAGGTGATTTTATGATACATGCCGTTACTATCATGACATAGACGGCGCGGCCAAATGCTATAGTCATTAACTTAATGCAAAAACATCTAGTCAAGGTTAGCGTTCTCAAGTACCATAATTCAATTTTGTGCTAACAATGGTTTTTTGTACAACGCTGAGCAATCTTTATCGATCCTTTTTATCTATAATTAATAAGAAATGATTGATAAAAATTGTGCGCAGTTGTGTTTTTTTGTCTCAAGTTTTGGTGAGTTATTATGTCTGCTGTCCAACCTGTAACGCCTGATCAACCGATTGCCAAAAAATCATGGGGAGAAGCCGCCAAAGCTTATTTGGACCCACGTGTCATTATCATGCTGTTTTTAGGATTTTCAGCCGGTATTCCGATTCTGCTTATTTTTTCCAGCCTTTCATTATGGCTGCGCGAGGCAGGTATTGACCGTAGCGTTGTCACTATGTTTAGTTGGGCAGCATTGGGATATTCATTTAAGTTTATTTGGGCGCCATTAATCGACGCTCTGCCGGTGCCTTTTTTGACCAAATGGTTGGGACGCCGCCGTAGTTGGATGGTGGTGTCACAGCTGCTGATAATATTGGCCATTTTTTTGATGGCGACGGTCAATCCTGTCAGTGAAGACGTGTTGGTTTATATGGCAGCTGCGGCGGTTTTGCTTGGCTTTTCTTCTGCCACGCAAGATATCGTCATTGATGCGTACCGTATTGAGCTGGCACCGCCATCGATGCAGTCTATCTTGTCCTCTATTTATGTGTCAGGTTACCGTGTCGGTATGATTGTCGCTGGGGCAGGCGCGCTATATTTAGCAGATTATTTTGGCTCGACGGAAACTTCTTATAGTTATGAAGCGTGGCGTAATACCTATTATATTATGGCAGGGGTCATGACTTTGGGCATATTGACCACCTTTGCCAGTTATGAGCCAACCGCTGAGATTCTGCAAAGTAATAAGCAAAAAAGCAATCTTAAGGTTTTCTTAATTTACTCAGCGTTACTATTAATACCAGCCTTGTTGTTTGGCGTTGTATACCTCATCAATATCCTTATTAATAAGGTATTCGACAGTACCATCGCCCTGATACCGCTAATGGCAATGCCAAGTATTAAGTTTTACTTTTTAGCGCTAGTGGTATGCGCGCCTCTACTGCTGTTGTACTTCATCATCAACCAACCCAAAATTATCAATAAAGCACCTTTGGTAGCGGAAACGCGCGAAGACTATGTCAGATTGGTTTTATTGTTTGTGTTTGCCGTCGTGGCATTTATCGCGGCCTATGTATTAATAGGGCAAGTACTGCCAGAGTTTGAAGGGGTGTTTGTTAGCTTCATTAGTGAGACATTACATTTACTGGTAAGTTTAGCCGCAGCACTGACAGCAGGTTATGCACTGGTACAAATCGGTCTGGTCAAAAAAGAAATTGCAATGGCGACGTGGATTGAGCCCATCCTAGATTTCTTTAGACGCTATGGAAAAAAGGCGCTGTTGTTATTAGCACTGATTGGTTTGTACCGCATATCAGACATTGTGGCAGGGGTGATATCAAACGTCTTTTATCAAGACATGGGCTTTAGTAAAACCGATATTGCCAATGCGGTAAAACTGGTTGGCGTGATTATGGCCATCGCTGGTGGTTTCTTAGGCGGTCTATTGGCGCAGCGTTTTCGTATCATGCATGCCATGATGATTGGTGCCATTCTCGCTTGTGCGACCAATTTATTATTTGTGGTGCTGACCTATAATCCGGGCAGTTTACCCATCATGTATATGGCGGTGATATTTGATAACTTAGCTGCAGGTCTTGCTAGCGCGGTATTTATTGCTTTCTTATCAGCATTGACTTCAATACGTTTTACCGCGGTACAGTATGCTATCTTCTCTTCATTGATGACCTTAATACCAAAAGTAATGGGTGGTTATTCAGGTTCTATCGTTGATAGTATGGGCTATCCGTTCTTCTTTATTTTTACCTTTGCGATTGGTATTCCAATTCTTGTGCTGATTTACTTTGTCGATAAACATATCGTCATTGGCGATAACGACGATATTTATGGCGACAGTGATGGTGAAGGCGGCAAAGGTATTGGTGATAAGTTAATCAAAGCCAATCCGAATCTAACGGATACTAAAGAGCCACCACGTGCCTCAGAATAGCTAAGACAATGAAATATAACCAGTTCGACAGCTTTATTCAGTAAACAGTGATTTTATGAGTTATCTATGACAGCATTTACCATTGGTCAAATAAAACAGCGGATTCAGCAATTGACTAATGAGTCTGCGCGCAGCAGTTTGCCCTCATTTTGGCTCACTGATTGGTTGTTGTTTGTCATTGATAAGCCAAGCTCGTTTTTAATCACTGATGAGGGTTATGAGCTGAGCGAAAGGGAGCTTGAGCAATTTCATGCCGGTGTTAAGAAGATGCAGCAGGGCACACCGTTGGCGTATTTAACTGAACAGCAAGAATTTTGGTCGCTGAACTTTAAAGTCAATGAGCATACGTTAATACCGAGACCGGATACTGAAATATTGATTGAACAAGTATTAACTTGGATACAATCTCAGCCAAAAAGTGCGGATAAGGATAAAAAGCCAAAACGCCTATTAGATTTAGGGACAGGCTCAGGTTGTATTGCTATTAGCTTAGCGCATGAGTTAAAACAAAAACTTATGAGTTGTTCAGGAGAGAGCTGGCAAGTTGTTGCTGTTGACTTGTCGTTAGAAGCACTAAAAGTAGCTAAGCACAATGCAATGGTAAATGAGGTTGCTGACATCGAGTTTATCCAAAGTAGTTGGTATGGCGCGTTGTCTACTCATAATGAGCCGTTATTCGATGTGATTGTCTCTAACCCGCCTTATATAGATGAAGAAGATGAGCATTTATCACGGCTAGTCGCCGAACCGATTAGCGCATTAAGTGCGCCCAATCATGGACTTGCCGATATCGAGCATATTGTCCAACATGCTCCGCAATATTTACTTCAGGGTGGCCTACTAGCGATTGAACATAGTTTTGATCAAGGTGATGCTGTACGGCAGCTATTTTTGAATAGGGGTTTTGAGTCAGTATATACCGTACAAGATTATGGTGGTAACGATCGTGTGACGCTTGGCCCGTTACTATAAAAATACGCAGTTGCTGTCAAAATAAGTTTCAGTGCTAAGCCTTGGTAATGACTATGAGTGGCATTTATGAGTGATATTAGAGAGACGGAAATGTTAGGAGATGAAGAGCTGCTGCGTTATGCGCGCCAGATACTGCTTGATGGTTGGGATATTGACGCTCAATTACGCTTAAAAGCATCGCGAGTGGTGATGATAGGCGCAGGCGGTTTAGGTTGCCCCGCTTCTGAGACGCTCGTGCGGGCAGGCTTGGGACACGTGAACCTAATAGATGATGATATAATTGAAGCCAGTAATCTGCAGCGCCAAACGCTATTTTTACCTGAGGATATCGGTAAACCTAAGGCGCTAACAGCGGCGCAAATGCTAACCAAAATTAATCCTCTTGTTAGTGCTCTTGGTACAGTGGCAAGATTGAGCGAAGATAATGCTTATGAGCTGCTTGATATGGCATCTGGCAAACCTGATTTACTCCTAGACTGTAATGATAACTTTGCCACCCGTGATATTATTAATCGCATTAGTGTCCGTTATCAGATTCCGTTGCTATCTGCTTCAGCGATAGCCATGCAAGGACAGTTGGCATTATATGAACCGCACTTGGATACCGGCTGCTATCATTGTGTGTTTGGCTCAGTGATACCCGATGCCGAGGCTGATGAACGTACTTGTGCCAATTCAGGGGTACTTGCTAGCACGACAGCTATCATGGGTAACTTACAAGCAAATGCCGCCTTACAATATCTAGGATTAACCAAAAATCCACTGACAAATAAGCTATTAATATGGGATGGTAGCCAGATGCAGCAACGCCTGATGGGCTATCGAAGAGATGCGCATTGTCCGATTTGTGCCAAGCATTAGCAAATTGCTCAACCTTTTTAAGTCTCCACATCCTCATAACCTTCTTTTTATTACCATAGTTGTTTTTTATGAAAATCCATCGTCCGCATTTATTAAAGCACACCTTTAATGTTGTTAATCGCATTCGCCAAACCGCGAGTGTGGCTGGTTTGTCTGCACTAAGAGTGGCAAAAGGTGAAAAACCTGATGCCATGCTGCTAAAAGAAACCTTTGAACAATTAGGCACGACCTATATCAAAATCGGGCAGTTTATTGCCAGTACGCCGTCACTATTCCCGCGCGAATATGTGCAAGCATTCCAAAGCTGTCTGGATCAAACGACTCCCTTGTCCTACACTTATATTGAACAGGTATTAAAAGAGGAACTAGCCGTTGATGGGCTAACGCTTGAGGAGATGTTTGCTCACATCGATGCAAAGCCGTTAGCATCAGCCTCTATTGCCCAAGTTCATGCGGCGCGTTTGCATAATGGCGATGAGGTGGTGCTAAAGGTACAAAAACCGGGCGTTGAAACCATTATGCAAACCGATTTGGGTGTTTTACATGGTGTGACCAAGTTGGTTGAGCTACTAATGCCTTCGATGCGCTTTGCCAGTATTGCGCCGATTATCGATGAAATTCGTCTACGTATGCTTGCCGAAACCGATTTTATCGCTGAGGCGCAAAATATCCGCGATTTTCAGCAATTTTTAGCGATATCAGGAAATACACGCGTCGTTGCGCCAACCGTCTATGACGAGCTGACCACCAAGCGTGTACTGACCATGAGCCGCTTATACGGCGTCTCTATGGTAGATGAAACAGTCATGCGTCAGTATTGTAATGACCCAGCACAAGTAATGGCAGATACGCTTAATACGTGGTTTGCCAGTTTAATGCTGTGTAATAGCTTCCATGCGGATTTGCATGCGGGCAATTTGATGCTATTAACCGATGGGCGTATTGGCTTCTTAGACTTCGGTATCGTTGGTAAATTGAAAGCTGAGAGCTGGCGCGCCTGTATGGGTATGATGCAAGCGATGCAAGACAGTGATTATCACGCAATGGCGCGCCATATGATTGATATGGAAATGACCCATGGCGATAATCAGGTAGATGTGGTGGCATTGGGCAATGATTTGCAGCGCATGATGAAAACCATTATGGCTGAGGACAAGGCTTTTACCAGTGGTGTGCCTTTTAATAGCAAAGAGCAAGCCGATGAGTTAAATACAATGATGCTGGAGATTGTTGAGGTCGGCAAGCGTCATGGCATTCATTTCCCACGTGACTTTGCCTTACTGACCAAGCAGATGCTCTATTTTGATCGTTTTATGCGCACGCTTGCCCCTGATATGGATATGTTTAGTGATCAACGGGTACAGATGCTTGGGCAATCAGAAACCGCCGAGCAAGCCAGTCGTCCAATCCAAAATATTTCTTAGCAGTAATCGTTATAATTAGAACTCTTTTATTTTATCTTTGCTTGGTTATATATCACTGCTTTTAACACAAAGGATTGTGTGCTTTTTGCCACAAAATGGCTCTGTCATGATGACTGTACTTAAAAGCCGTGCTACTACTATCATTACCAATGAAACAGCGGTTGCTTGTATAGGGCTGTATTGTTTGGCGGTGGTCATGGGATTTGGGCGGTTTTTATTTACCGCAACCTTGCCTGATATCATGACGCAATTATCGTTATCAACAGTCATTGCAGGCTGGCTGGCCTCGGTTAATTACAGTGGCTATTTCATTGGGGCGCTCATTGCGATGTTTGTGCCCCATCGTTTGACATGGCAAATGCTCATAGTATGGACAGCAGTCAGTGTCGTCACCACCATGTTATTGGTGGTGCCAAATCTGTCATTGAATCTCTGGTATGTCATTCGGCTATTATCAGGTATCGCAAGCGGCGTGGCGATGATTTTGAGCTCATCACTGGTGATTCAAAGCTTTAGTCATGAGCGCCGCTCGGTACTCTCAGCACTGCATTATGCGGGTATTGGCGTCGGTATCAGCGCTTCCGCCGTACTGACGTGGTGGTTGTTAACGCTCGGCTATCATTTCGATATCATTTGGCTGGTAGCAGGGATTATCAGTCTACCGTTATTATGGCTGCTTTATGCCATCAGACCAGAAAACTCAACCCCATTTAAATCAAAAGCAAATAACTCGCAGACATCCCAATTACAAACCTCTAAGCAACAAGCCGCTGAATTAAAATACGGTAGTCAGCGGCTGTCCGTACAGCAAACTTATCTCAATTTTAAACATTCTTTATATGAAGCAGTGGCTGGTCATACTAAGGCGATTGTATTACTGTCGGCAAGTTATGTGTTGGCGGGGTTTGGGTATATTACTTCGGCGACTTTTTTGCCCGTGATGGCGGCACAGCGGCTCACGACACAAAGCTATGCAGGATTACTGATTTGGCTTGTGGTTGGGATTTTTGCCATGCTATCAAACCCTATTTGGGGCGCGCTTGCCAAGCGTATCGGCGAGACTAAAACCTTAATGGGGTTAACGTTATTGCAAGCGTTTGGTATGGGCTTACCGATATGGTTCGATGGCGCTATTGGCTTGTACGGTAATGCGGTGATTTTAGGCTTAACCTTTGTTGGCATGGTTTCAATGACGCTAAATTTGATTAAAAACATTAATCCTGCTTACTCTAACTTATTGATTGGTCTAGCGACTTTGGCCTATGCCATAGGGCAGTTCATGGGACCGCTCGTCACGGTGGCGCTGGCGGGTAAAACTGATAATTTTAATGCCGGTTTACTGGTCGCTGCTATCGGCTTATTATTAGGATTGATTTTAGTCTTCTTTTTCCGGCGTCAAACACAGTCGCATTCCTAGTTTGATTGGTAACCACATTAACCGCCACACTAAACCACACTACGGCTAAATACTTCCCGTAACTCAAAGCTGGTATGGACTTGTGCCACGCCTTCGATACGATTCAATCGGTGCAATAAAAACTCCTCATAATGCGCCATATCGCGTACGCGTACTTTAATGAGATAGTCTTCGGTGCGACCCGTGACAATACTACAGCTGACCACTTCATCAAAACTTTGGATTTTCTCTTCAAAATACTCAAAGCGATCTGCGGTATGCCGATCCATACTAATCGCGATAAATACTGCCAAAGGGTAACCGAGTTTTTGCGCATCGGTCTGAGTATGATAGCCAGTGATGATACCAGCATCTTCTAAGCGTTTGATACGACGCGCGCAAGGAGTAGCAGATAGATTGACCCGTTCGGCAAGCTCGGTAATACTCATACGTGCATGGGTTTGTAATAAGCGTAATAACTGTTTGTCGGTATCATCTATATCAACGAGTAATAAGCTGTTTGTATGATTATTTAGCATGTAATATCGCCTTATAGGTGAATTAATCTAATTATAATCATTAGTGTAAAGTTTTTCACTAAAATAACGTAAAATTTTGTGAAATAAAGCTGATTTCTAGCGCAGAAACTTTGTTATTATAATGGCATAAAATTTTATTATCTCGTATGATAAAGAATGATTTGGTCAATAGTTGCCCAGCTAAAAATCTACTCTTCAACTCATCTTTTCATTTTATCTAAGGATTGATTATGCCTAGTCAAGCAACACGCCATGCAGACAGTGCGTCTGTAAAGATTACCCCGAAAAATGCCGCTTTCGATTTCCGTAAATATCGTCCATTTGCGTTTGCACCTGTGCTGACAGATCGCACTTGGCCGAGCAAAACGATTGAGAAGTCACCAATTTGGGCAAGCGTGGATCTGCGTGATGGTAATCAAGCACTGATTGATCCGATGACTATTGAACAAAAAATGCGCTTTTTTAAAACCTTAGTGGACGTTGGTTTTAAAGAGATTGAAATCGGTTTCCCCTCAGCTGCACAAGTTGAGTTTGATTTTGCGCGGAAGTTGATCGAAGAAAACCATGTGCCTGCTGATGTTACCTTGCAAGTGTTGGTGCAGGCTCGTGAGCATTTGATTGCCCGTACCTTTGAGTCGTTAAAAGGAGCGAAGCGTGCCATCGTACACGTTTATAACTCAACGTGCCGTATCCAACGTGAAAAAGTATACGGTAAAGATAAAGCTGAAATTAAAGAGATTGCTATTAGCGGTGCTAAATTATTGGTTGAATACGCGGCCAAATATCCAGAGACAGAATGGGTATTCCAGTATTCACCTGAGAGCTTTAGCCAAACCGAAACGGAATATGCGGTTGAGGTCTGTGACGCGGTTTGTGACGTTTGGAAGCCTGAGAACGGTCAAGAAGTGATATTAAACTTACCTGCAACGGTTGAAGCATCAACACCAAACGTGTTTGCTGACCAAGTCGAATATTTCTGCCGTCATCTTGCCAAACGTGAGCATGTGACTATCAGTTTGCATACCCATAATGACCGTGGCTGTGCGGTGGCTGCTGCTGAGCTTGGTGTGCTTGCTGGAGCAGATCGTATTGAAGGAACCTTGCTTGGTAATGGTGAGCGTACCGGTAATATGGATATTATGGTCATGGCGATGAACTTGTTCAGCCAAGGCGTCGATCCAGAACTTGATTTTAGTAATATGAGTGAGATTGTACAGGTGGTGAGCGAATGTAATAACTTGCCACTTCATCCTCGTCATCCGTACGTTGGCGAACTGGTCTTTACCGCCTTTAGTGGCTCGCATCAAGACGCCATCAAAAAATGCCTCGATTATAATGAACAGCATGCCGAACAGACGGAAAATGTTTGGGATGTCGCATATTTGCCGATTGATCCGGCGCATATCGGTCGCAGCTATCAAGACGTGGTTCGTATCAATAGCCAATCTGGTAAAGGTGGCGTTGCTTATATCTTGCAGCGTAACTATGGCTTTAATTTACCACGCTGGATGCAGATTGACTTTAGTAGCGTAGTACAAAAGCAAGCGGAAAGCGCTGCTCGTGAATTGCAGAATGATGAAATCTTACAAACCTTTGAAGATACTTATTTGCAGCAAGGCAGCTTTGAGCTTCTAGATTATAGTGTCAATAACAAGGGCGGCGAGGTGTACTTTAACGGTCAAGTACAGATGAATGGCGATACCATTACTATTGATGGTACAGGTAACGGTCCTTTGTCGTCGTTTATTGATGGACTTGCGCAGCATACTGGCAAATCCATTCATGTCATCAACTACGCTGAGCACGCGATTAATCCGCAGCATAATAGCGGTGATGGCATCGATGATGATACCAATAATGACAACAAAACCAATGCCAATGCTGCCGCTTACATTCAGCTAAATGTCGATGGTGACGTTTATTCAGGCATTGGTACCTGTAGTAGTACCGTATCGGCAATGCTTAAAGGTGCCTTATCAGCCTTTGCGCAGGTAGCCAATACTGTTACTGCTTAATAAAGTAATAATATTGGTATTAAGACAGCTCATTTAACACTTTAATCTATAACGTCATGGCTAATTGCAATAAGCCATGACGTTTCTTTATATTAGAAGCTATTTTTATTTGAAAGAGTCTTATTTAAAAATATCCTCTTAAAGTATTATTTAAGGAATAGTTGTTTTAATTAATTGTGATGGTTTATTTTTTTATCACTGGACTTGTGATTAGTTAATGCTATTACGACTAATAGCATAATGTTACTTGTATTTTTGGTGTCTAAGACTTACGCTAATGTATACATCATTCATTATTATAATATTAGAAAAACAAGGTTAATTATGGAACCTATATCATTTGCTTCATTCACATTGGCATCTATTTTAGCTTCATTGCCGGCGAATGGTGAAGCTGTCAGTAAGCCCACGATTACCACCCATATCAGTCCTGCCATTGCCGGACAGTGGGAGATAGATTTGGACAGTAGCATCACGATGACCAAAGAAGCACAAGCCAGACAAGCGGCACCAAACAGTCTAAAAGAGAAAAGTAATGAGCCAAAAATAAATGCTGATGCTAAAGATGGGTTGCTGACCCAAAACGAAAAACGTATTGTTAATATTCAGCCGAGTAGCAGTCAAAAACTGATGGCTTCAGCGGCGAAATCCAATCAATGCCGTGAGTTATATAACTTTGCTGCTGATAATGAGATGTGGGCGGTCAGCGGTAAAGAATGGACGTACGGTCGCTACTTAGTCACCCACCGCGAAGAAGGGCTACCAATTATTGCCATCAAGACGGTGTATGACAATAATGAGGTCGATTGCTCAGGCAATCAGATAGATCAGACGGGTGAGGCGCTGATCGCGTTTTTAAACCATGATGGCAACCAAATGCAGTGGTGTGCCGACCCTGATGGTACAGAATGCTTTATGAATTTCAATAGAGTGTTGCCGTAGGACGTTATCTTTATTTATAAAATTCAAAACAGTTCTTTATGAAATTAATATTAAAATAAAAAACCGCTACCTAAATAAATAGGTAGCGGTTTTTTATTTTAATATTAAACAAGAGCTTAAAAACAGCTTATGAATCAGCCTTGTCTTTATTAGCCGTTAATAACTCTCTTTCGAGATAATGAATGTTTTGTGCTTCATGAACAAAATTATCATCGGCTAAAATAACATCACGGTGCATTGGTATATTGGTTTTAATACCCTCAATCACCAATTCATCAAGTGCGTGTAACGTTTTAGATATCGCTTGCTGGCGAGTCTGACCATGACAGATAAGCTTGCCTATAAGTGAGTCATAATAACTGGGAATCTCATAACCTGGATATAGATGTGAGTCAAAGCGAACACCAGCCCCACTAGGTGCATACAACTGAGTGACCGTACCAGGTGATGGCATAAAAGTTACTGGATCTTCAGCATTGATACGACATTCAATTGCATGACCTTGGACCTCAATGTCGCTTTGACGATAGGACAAACCGTAGCCCGCTGCGATTTTAAGCTGCTCAACGACCACATCAATACCAGTAATCATCTCAGTGATGGTGTGCTCAACCTGCACCCGTGTATTCATCTCGATAAAAAAGAATTCATTATTTTCAAATAAAAACTCAAACGTACCAGCACCGCGATACTTGACCAGCTTACAAGCTTTGACACAAGCATCAAGGATAGGCTGACGTACATCATCAGGGATATCAGGGGCAGGGGCCTCTTCTAGCACTTTTTGATGGCGGCGCTGTAAAGAGCAATCACGGTCATAAAGATGAATCGCATTACCATTGCCGTCACCAAGTACTTGTACTTCTACATGGCGGGGATTTTGTAAGTAACGTTCCATATAGACTGTATCATCGCCAAACCATAGCTCAGCTTCTTGCCTAGCGGCTTGCACTTGACCAATGAGCTCATCAAAGCGTTCAACAACGCGCATACCACGACCACCACCACCTGCAGCTGCCTTAATGATGAGCGGAAAGCCAATATTACGTGCTTGCTCTTCAGCATTGTGCATGGTAACTGCACCAACTGAACCGGGTACCGTTGGCACACCTGCTTTTTTCATCGCATTAATAGCAGAGACTTTATTACCCATTAAACGAATATGGTCAGCACTAGGACCAACGAAAGTTAGACCTGCTTCTTCAACGCGTTCAGCGAATTCAGCATTTTCAGCTAAAAAGCCATAACCAGGATGGATGGCATCAGCGCCCGTAATTTCAGCAGCGGTCAAAATGGTATTTATATCAAGATAGCTTTGGTTGGCATTGGGTTTACCAATACAGATTGCTTCATCAACAAAGCGTAAGTGCATCAAATTTGCATCAGCCGTAGAATAGACACCGACGGTCTCTATGCCAAGAGCCTTACAAGCTCGAACGATACGTAGGGCAATCTCACCTCTATTGGCGATGAGCAGTTTTTTTATCATGGGATGATCCTTGTTGAAGCGGCAGTCATTGATAAATTCGCTATTTTAGACATCATAGAAATAAATAACGATGCGTCTCATTTAGGTTTCTTGAGCGCTGATGCCGTATCAATAATAACGAGGTCTCAATCATTACAAAGTAAAGGCTAGCGAATATCGTTATGCTTTGTAGCGTATAACCGGCTGACCAAACTGCACAACATCAGAGTTGTTCACTAAAATTTCATCTACAATACCGCTTTGAGTCGCTTCAAGAGGATTCATGATTTTCATAGCTTCAATAATACCAAGTGTGTCACCCGCTTGTACTTTTTGTCCGACTTTTACAAACGGCGGATCATTAGGGCTCGGGGCTGAATAGAAGACACCAACCATTGGCGATGTTTCAACGCTACCAGCTTTGGTAGCGGATTTGGCTTCAGCAGCGATTGGGGCGGCGCCAACAGTCGGTGCGGCCATCATCGTCGGTGCTGGCGCATCATAGTGACGAGTTAAACTAATATGCTCGTCGTCTGAGCTGATTTCTAAATTAACCAGTTCACTTTCTTCCATGAGTGCGATCAGGGTGCGTATTTTTTCAATATCCATAATTTTAATTTTGCCTTGTACTAAATTCGAGAAAATAATGTAACTAAATATTGTGTTGGTAATTGCTAATGATACCTATATTCACGCCAATGAGCAATCGATGTACAGTTGTTAACTGAGTTTTTTTACATATTATGACGTAAGCTATCTTAAGCGTAAGAAATGTACAATGATTTATCATAGTCTATGTGACAAGGTAGCGCTAGTAGTGGTTACTAGACGCTACGATTGCTAAAGGTCATTACGACATTAAGCCCACATCGTCGTCAAGCGTTTTTGCTGATAGCGCAAACGTAAGGTAAGCAAAATAGAAGATAGGAATAATCCAGTGATAAGCGCCATCCAAAAACCCTGCGCGCCTAGATCGGTGAAACGTACCAGATAAATACCTAGCGGTAGCGCTACTATCCAATAACAGAATAGCGTCACCCACATCGGCACAGTAGTATCTTGCATACCGCGCAATATCCCAGCGACATTGACCTGCCAGCCATCAAATAACTGATAAGCCAGCGCAAAGATAAGCAGATGCATGGCTTGTGCTCGTACCACCGGGTTGTCAGTGAAGGCTGCGGCCAATTGTGGTCTAAATAACCAAACCCCAATCATACAAGCCAGTGCAATGATTACCGTCCATATCAAACCCGTGGCTTGTACTTGACGCAATGCCATCAGATTCTTTTCACCAAAGCGGTTGGAGACCATAATGGTGAGTGCCATAGCGACTGAGATGGGAATCATAAACAGCTGTGAGGTCACTGATAGTGCCACTTGATGCGAAGCGGTCGCAAGCTCACCTAAGGGGCTGATCACCAATGCTCCTAAGCTAAATAAACTGGCTTCAAAAAAGATAGAAATGCCAATCGGGATACCAAGCTTTAATAGTTTTTTTATTTGAGCGCGATTGGGACTGGCAAAACCGTAAAAGAAGCGCGTACTGGCAAATTGCTGACGCTGAGTAAAACTGGTATAAGTCGCTAATAGTAAGACATTAATCCAAAGGACTATGGCGGTTGCAACCCCGCAACCTGCGCCGCCCATCTCAGGCATGCCAAATAAGCCATGGATAAAAATATAGTTAAGCGGAATATCGGCAAGCAGCCCGATGATACTGATAACCGTCACAGGCTCGGGTCGACCAAGCGCCTCACAATAACTACGCAGTACCGCATAGACAGCAATCGCAGGGAAACCAAACGATACACCACGTAGATATTGGGAAGCGATCGGCTGGATGTTTTCTGGAACACCCATAATTCCAAGTACGTTGGGTGCTAAATTGACAACAATAAAGCCAATGATACCAATGACGCCAGCGGTCCATAAAGACTGCTGGGTAATGTGTGGTACTTGGCTGTGTTTGTTTTGCCCTATTGCTTCGCCAATGAGCGGCGTCGTGGCAATTAAAATGCCAGTCGCTAATAAAAACAGTGGCAGCCAAATACCAGAACCGACGGCTACTGCGGCCAAATCAAGAGCGGAAACTTGACCCGCCATAATGGCATCGACAACCCCAAGTGCTGCTTGACAAAATTGGGTAATTAAAATGGGCAGTGCAAGTACGCCTAGGCGTAAGCTATAACTTTTAAAATCTCTGAAAGATAATGGGAAAACCATAATGAGCAACTTTTTATTCTTTGCGGTAATTATTGTAGATGAGCAAATGCTGCTATCAACAAGGTAATAGCGAGACAGTAAAATAGGATTCGTGCGACGATAATACTCCGATAAATAATATGAGCAAGTTCATTCTGAGTAACAATAGATGGACAGAGTATAAAAATAAAATGGGCGACCCTAAAATAAAAATAACCCGTCAATCCGTGAGAGGAATCAACAGGTCATCATAAGAAAAAATGTTAAATAAGTTGGGGTTGGATGTCAACGTTTTAGCAGCGTTTGCTAATGCTTAGATTCATCGAAGATTTATCAGCCTAGCGCTATATATAAAATCAAATATTTACAATGATTCAGGTAAGTCTTGCACCAACGCTTGATAGCCAATCAAGGTGTTGTTTGAATCGAATGCCTGTACGACAATGGCATAATTGGTTGACTTATCTGAAACCACAGGAGAAAACTGGGTTTCAAGATTGCTTAATACCAAATTTTGGACATAACCGTTAGCACCGGATTCTGCTTTATTAACATCAATTTGACTCACTAAGACATTCTTAGTATTGTTAGGGTTTTGCCACGTGACGGTCTTTTGGCTACCATTACCGATAATATCGAGATTTAGAGTGCCAAGTTTATAATCGAGCGGATAGGTCTTGAAGTTAGAGCGGTCACTGATAGTATAAGTAACCTGACAATTATCTTGACCACTTGATAGCTTTTTACCACCGAGACCATCTTGGTATTCAAAACTGCCTTTCCAAGGCTTACCGATTTCATTTTTTGCAAAATTACCAGCAAAGGTTGTTAATAGGTTTGGTGTCTCTATGCCTAAATCACTGACATATTTAATATCTAAAAATTCTAATGTATCAAGGCTGCCAGTCACTTTCCCAGCGATATAGTTATCGACTTTAATAGCTGAATTGATACCTAAGGCATTGTTCTCTTGGCAAGCTTGCTGCTGATAACTAAAGCTACCATCAACACTACCAGCCCCATCTTTACTGATGTCAAAGTATACAGCACCGATATCGATGTCACTGTTATCACCGTCATCGATTTCGACAAAGTGCCCAACATAAAGACCACCGCGACCGCCTTCTGGCGTTAGTTTATCCAAGAACTTATCAAGCGATTCCTCTGGTAAAAAGACAGACTCCAAAATCTCAGCCATAGATTTTTCATCATCGCTCAGCTTATCTTCGACTGCTTTATACTTCTCTTTTACTTTATCTTCCAAACGGTCGTATTCGTTTTTTACTTGATCTTCTACGCGATCATATTCTTTCTTAACTTTATCGCCATCACTGCCACAGGCGCTTAGGGTAAGACTTAGTACGCTGGCCGTTAATACAGATAATAGTAGCTTGGGTGCGCTCATAAATGAGTCCTGATGATTGATTGCTATGATAGAGAAGGGTAAATGAAAAATTAATTTCTGTGCATAAATATAGCAAACTCCATTAGATATGTACGCGGATAAATGTGCGCTGATGACATAGAAATTCTTACGCCATCGTTACTATCAAAGACTGTCATCTGCTGATAACAGGTTAAGATCTTCTGCCATATCCATAATCGTGCTCCAATGTTTGGGTTCAAGCGGAAGGATAGTCAGCTGCTCACAGCCTTTTCTCAGTAATAAGGAATCCTCAAGCGCAGGTAAAAATTTGAGTTGGGCTAATGGCAATATATCCGTAAAAGCTTGCTCGAAAGTCACATCGACCATATACCAGCGTGGCTCATCCTCAGTTGCTTTGGGGTCATAATGCCGATGTTCGGGATGAAATTGGGTGCTGTCAGGGTAGCCGGCTTTACTGATAGTCACAATGCCAGCGACACCAGAAGGCTTGGCGCTTGAATGGTAGAAAAATGCTTGATCGCCGACCTTCATATCGTCACGCATAAAGTTGCGAGCACGGTAGTTACGGACGCCATCCCACATTTCGGTACCTGCACGTTGTAAGTCTTCTATATTAAAACAGCGGGGGTTGGATTTGATAAGCCAATAGGCCATTATTTTTATCCTTTTAAGAGTTGTTATTCTAGTAAAAATGATTTTAAAAGCTACTAATAACGTATTGTCATTTTAGGTGGTCATTGCGTTTGCTTACTGTTTCATCTATCAGATATTCACTTAAACACCCGTTTTTTTAATGCTTTTATAGCTAATTTATGGTGACTGGGCTTTTCTTTAGCTCTTACAGCCGTTATCCTAGCGCTACTTTCTGCTCATCACTGCAGATCACCCTTTATAGATAAGTCCGCTTATGTCAAATATAAAACCTTTTCATTCTTCTAGCGATATTGGCTCTGTTAATCGTGACAATATAAGTATGCTCAATGTAAGAGAGATTCCGCTAGCGCTTTATATCCATATCCCATGGTGCGTCAAAAAATGCCCTTATTGTGATTTTAATTCGCATGAACTGCCGATTGACAGTCAGCTATCTATGTATGATGAGTATGTCGATGCGCTATTACTCGATGCAGCAGCGCAGCAGCCGTTAACCCAAGGGCGAGAAATCAGCTCAATATTTATCGGTGGCGGTACACCCTCGCTACTGCCCATTGACCAGTACCAGCGTTTATTTAACGGTTTGCGTAAGGTTTTTAGATTCTCAGATGATATTGAAGTCACGATGGAGGCCAACCCAGGCACCCTTGAGCATGCACCATTTGCTGAATATTTAAAGGTAGGCATCAATCGTTTGTCTATTGGGGTACAAAGCTTTTCTGCTGAGCAGCTCACCACGCTGGGGCGTATTCATAATCCAGCCCAAGCGCTCTCTGCCATTAAAGCGGCTCGTAGCGCTGGATTTGAGCGCGTCAATGTAGATTTGATGCATGGACTGCCGCAGCAAATGATGAGTGAAGCGTTGGAAGATATCCAAATCGCGCATGACGCAGGTGCCACTCATATCTCATGGTATCAACTAACCATTGAGCCAAATACTGTGTTTTATCGCAGTCAGCCGATTCTACCCGATGAGGATAACTTGGCAGATATCGAGCAGGCCGGTCAGGCACTGCTTGAGCGTTTAGGCTATAACAATTACGAAGTGTCGGCATGGGCAGGCGCGTCCGATAAACCTTGTCGTCACAACGTCAATTATTGGCAGTTTGGTGACTATTTGGCGATTGGTGCAGGTGCTCACGGTAAAGTTACCATTGATGACGCCGCGATTAAAGAGTGGAATGCGGAGAAGGTGTCAAATGAGGCGTTGAAAGAGGCATTAAAGGAGACAGTAGGCGAGTCAGGTATTTATCGCTTTAGCAAATCACGTATGCCCAAAGACTATATGGAATACCAAGACAAGGCTCAGCAGAATGAAACAAGTGAGCAAAATCAAATAATAACTATGATGCTAAAAACGCCAATGCCGCCAAAAATGGTAGGCTGGCAGGCAATTGCGAGTGATGAGCTGGTCAGTGAGTTTATGCTTAATGCTTTACGCTTACATGATGGTGTGGCGTGGTCATTGTTTAAAGCTCGTACGGGGCTTAGCTATGACAGTATTGCTGTAGAGGTGAATAAACTCATTAAACAAGGTCTTTTGATAGATGACAATGAACATTTACAGCCGACTGCATTGGGTAGAAGGTACCTTAATCAAATACTAAGAGTCTTTTTATAAAGGCAGGAAACAAAAAAGAGGCTTACCAAATGATAAGCCTCTTTAAAATAAGTCTAACAAGATCAGAGCTTAGATTTTGTTTTGTACTTCTTGTGCAGTACCACTTACAGCGCTACCAGCGCTTGATACGTCTTGGCCTAGACCTTTAAAAGTATTACAACCAGTTAATACAAACATAGCAGCCAAAGATGCGATAACTAATTTTTTCATAATTTTTTCCTCAAAAAAGACAGGGTGTTATAAGTAATAACAGTAAAACCTAGCATTTTGCTTAAGTTTTACTGAGGGGTTGCAGGATACGATGATAATGTTTTTGGATCATCTCGTTATCCGTTACAGCCATCATAATCAAAGTTAAAATCAGAGCACAGTATCAAAATGTAATTATTGGCAGTAAACTGTAACTTTTGATTACGCCTGCTATATACGCCCAATATAAAGTCCAAACCATTGACGGAGTTCGTATGACCATTCATATCGTGTTGGTAGCGCCAAAAATGCCTAGTAATACGGGTAATATCATTCGTCTGTGTGCCAATAGTGGGGCGCAGCTACATTTGGTCAGGCCGTTAGGGTTTGAGCTCGACGATAAAAAGCTACGCCGTGCAGGCCTCGATTATCATGAATATGCACATCTGCAAGTACATGATGACTGGGCAATGACCAAGCAAGCGCTGCAAGCTGCGGGTTGCGATACTATTACGGCGCTGACGACCAAGCTGAGTAAACCATTTTATGAGTATGATTTTAGCGTGCAGAAGACTGACCATACAGATAATCAGTCGACTACTAGCCCATCATCAAATCATGTTGCTCTAGTTTTCGGTTCAGAAACGGCAGGGCTGCCAGATGATATCCGTGCCGATATTGGTGCTGATAACTGGCTACGATTGCCAATGCTTGCTGATTCGCGTAGTCTAAATCTGTCTAATAGCGTGGCAATATGCTTGTATGAAGTCTGGCGACAGCAAGGGTTTGACGGCGATGAAGGGCGCAGTATCGGTTATAACACACTGACGGTTTATGATCCGAAATAGAGAAGGTAGTTAAGTTAAAAAAAGGTTAAATAAAATCATCGGTTTGATTTTTTAACCTCTTTTTTTGTAGCACGTTTTTTATAAACAATTAGGCGGTTTTGGTAAGCCAGCAAGACGATTAACATGACGGGCGACCAAGCCAGTATTAAATAGCTGCTGTAGCTTTTGATTACTGATGTCATGATCGGGTAAGGTTTGCTGTAGCCATTTAATCAGCGGACGGGTAGCAGGCGCGTGGTTAAATTTGACATAAAATGTGCGTACTTGCTGCAAGATGTCCAAATGTTCAGCATTAATAGTCACATCAATAGTGTTAGCTAGCTGCTGCGCGATAGCAGGCGTCCAAATTGTATGGTCGCATAAATGCCCGTCTTGGTCTAATGCTACGTCACGTGTTACATCAGAAGATGCAATAGAAACAGATTCAGAGGAAGTGGAGTCAGAAGCTGTAGAGTAAGTCATAAGGCAATCGTTACCACTTTATCAAAATTGGTACCGTCAGCGAGAGTGTTTTGAGTCAAGGCAACCCATTCACTATCGCTTAAAACAGCAGTTAATTTGGCAGTGAGATTAAGCTTAGCGCTTGTATTGTCGCTCAGCTGCGCCACATCCTCTGTGAGAGCATAAATAGCAGCGATATCTTCTATCTCGATGCTCTCAAGGTCACCCAAATAGGCATTAAACCAGTCAACAAAAGCGACGGTTGATCCTAATAATATGATGCTATCACCCGCATGCCATGTCGATGCCATTTGTTCTGTGCTGCGTCTGAGCGTGTCCATAGTGCAATGTAATTGGTATAAAGTTGCCATAATCATCGTGTCCGCTTTCTTACTGTATTTATTGTCATATTAAGCTAAGTATTAAGAATAGAAATTCGCACTAATATTTGAGATTTATAGTGGTTTGAAAGTTAGAATTTCAATTGTTGATATTTCTAAATACTGATGTCAAAAAACCAGAATCTGGTCAAAATCTTGCGAATTTATTCCCTCTGGTATCAAGGTCAGTTGGGTCGCCAAATCAGTCGGTAGCATACCCGTAATCCAACCGCTAAACACATCGTCAGGTAACCAAGCGGCTGGCATATCATATAATTCAAGCGACTGAATCATGCCGTGCAGACGTGAATCAGGCTGCATCAAAAAGCCAAATACAGGCGCATCTAAATACAGCTGTACCTCATGACCAAAAGTAGCTAAAGTCAAAGCCAGCGCGCAGCCTTCATAGCTTGTCATCTCAGTAGGTGTGTGCAAGCGAATGAGTAATTTCATGATGTCTTCCTAATCTTATGTATCGCTAGCCGCTATTGCTAAGCCGCTTATCAATAATCTGGCTGTTTTTAGAGCGAGCTATGATTTCAATGCTGATTAAAACTGTATCAAACGACAGTCGCCTTGCATCATCATGGCAAGCTCACTCAGTCCAACCAACTTAAAACCAGCTGCTAGATTTTCGCTATCTAATTGATGACGGGTACTATTTTCACTATCTGAAATACCACGGCTGAGGGCCGTACTGACACAAACTGGGAGCGCCAACTGATATTGTTTGGCAAGCTTTTGCCATTCTTGAGTGATATTCATCTGGTCTGCTGATTGCCAGCGTAATCGATTGGCCGTATTGGCAGCATCCGCATAGAAAAAAATATTTAACGACGCATGCGGGTTTGCAGGGCGGTCGCTATTATCGGTCTTATCATTATTATTCGTGTCAGTGCTTTCTAGATAAGTACGAGCATAGCGTAGCGCAATATGTGCCAACGGCTGGCTGGGATCAGCAGTAATCAATAATAGCGGGGTTGAGGTCGTCATAATCGCGGTGTCACTTATGATTAATGAGTATGAATAAAAAAGCACAGCGCCTTAAGTTTTTTAAGACTCAAGATTTTAAGGCTTAAGTTTTGAAGCCTTTTAAGCATTGGCTATTGTAGCATTATTCACGAATTTTTCTTATGTTCGTCAGTTCTTAGTTAGTAGAGTGCTGTCAATAGCATGGTTGAGAATTTATGCTACTATAAAAACCCTAAAATAAGATTGTTTATAGCCACTTTAATATTATAAAAATAATTTTTCCGATTGATGTGGTTTTTATAGCTTTATGCTGCAAGGAGTTGTCGTCGTTATGCTATCTACCGTACTTAGTGGTACAGGCTTCCAGCCCGCACCAGAGCAGCTACAAGTGCTACAGACTGCAAGTGAGTTTGCTTATCAGGTTTGGCAAAGTCGAACGGGCGCTTGCCAGACGTTTTTGCGCAGTTATCCGTTACAAAGCACCTTAACACGCCAGCAAATTGACGATTTGATTCAAGATTATACCTTGGATGAGAATTACCAACTTGCCAATGAAGCTAAGGTGATGAGCGGCTTGCGGCATTTGCGTATGTTGTTAATGATGCGCTGGATTTGGCAAGATGCCTTGGCAATGATTGAACTTGAGCAATTGACCGATGAGCTGTCTGAATTTGCGGATGGCTGTATTTTATTTGCCAAAGACTATACCTACCAGCAGCTGATTGCGCAATATGGGCAACCGACCTTTATTAATGCGCAGGGCAATGTGCAAATGGATGATATGGCGATTATGGCGATGGGCAAGCTTGGCGCCCATGAACTGAATTTATCCAGTGATATCGATCTTATATTTGTCCATCAGGCGCGCGGTGAGACAGACGGTGACAAAGCAAAAGGTACGCGCAGCATTGATAATAAGCGTTTTATGACGCGGCTTGGACAAGGCATTATTAGACTGCTCGATAATAATACCGCTGATGGCTTTGTGTTCCGAGTCGATATGCGCTTGCGTCCTTGGGGTGATGGCAGTGATTTGGCGATTCATTTATCAGCACTACAGAAGTACTTTGCTCAGCATGGGCGGGCATGGGAGCGTTTTGCTTGGCTCAAGGCACGGGTGGTTGGGCACATAGAACAGCCGTTTTACGACGATATTCAAGCGCTGATTAAGCCTTTTGTGTTTCGTTATTATGTTGACTATAGTGCTTTTTCGGCCTTGCGAGAGATGAAGTCCCTCATTCAAAATCAAGTCGCTCAACGTGAGGATTTGGACAATATAAAGCTTGGCGCGGGTGGTATTCGAGATATTGAGTTTATTGTCCAAGCCTTCCAATTGATCTATGGTGGGAGGCATCCGCAGCTACAGGTTAAGTCTTGTTTGGCGGCGATGCAGGCGCTCTGTCAGCTTGAGTATTTAGAGCAGACCACTTATCAAGAGCTACAAGCCGCTTATCGTTTTTTACGTCGTCTTGAACACGGTATTCAAGCAATTAATGATCAGCAAACGCAGCGCTTGCCGCATGATAGACAATGGCAGCATAATTTGGCGGTCACACTTGGCTTTAATGATTGGCAAGGGTTATTAGCGACACTCAATCATCATCGCTATCATGTTAATGTGCCGTTTGAGCGTATGGTCACCGAACGGCAAATACCGGATCAAGACGATGACGAGCTTGAACCGGAACGTTTGAATGAGCAGATTGCACGCTTAAATGAGGTATTAACTGAAGAAAATCGCGCGCGCTTACAAGGCTTTTGGCAGTCAAAAATGGTCGCTAATTTAAGCGATGAAGCGCGTGAGCGTTTGGATGACGCTTATCCTGTAATCGTCCATGCGTTACTTGCGCATCAAGAACAGCAGCAACTGGCCAATATTGCTTTGCCCCGTTTAATTACCTTGCTAGAAGCTATTTGCCGCCGTTCTATCTACTTAGTCATGATTGCAGAAAATCCCAATGCTACCGTTGAGCTGATTCCAATGTTATCAGCCAGCCCTTGGATTGCAAAAGAATTGGCGCAGTATCCCGTACTTTTAGATACCTTTTTACAGCAGCGCTATCGTCACTTACCGGACAAGCCGGAGCTACGTGATATTTTACGTCAACAGTTATTACGGGTTGAACCTAACGATGAAGAGGAGCTACTGAGCGTACTGCGATTATTTAAAAAGAACCAAGTATTGGCAGTGGCTGCCAGTGATGTGTTGGCAGAACGCCCAATTATGAAAGTGTCAGACTCACTGACTTATATTGCTGCTGTGGTACTCGAGGCAGCGCTTGAGCGTGCCTTTGCCGAAATCGTCAAACGCTATGGCTATCCGATTGCTCAAGATGGTGATCCGGTCACTGAAGCGGACTGCGGCTTTGCCATTATCGGCTATGGTAAGCTTGGCGGGTTGGAGCTGTCATACTCTTCAGATTTAGACTTGGTTTTTTTGCATAAAATAAAAGAGCAGGGCATGACCACGGGTGAAAAATCCGTCAGCGGCATGAAGTTTGCGGCACGTTTGGCACAAAAGCTGATGACGTACCTTAATACCCAAACCCGTGACGGCCGCGCTTATGAAGTCGATATGCGTCTGCGTCCCTCAGGTAATGCCGGCATGATGGTGGTTTCTTGTCATGCGTTTGAGACTTATCAGCTTGAGAAAGCTTGGTCTTGGGAGCATCAAGCGCTGGTGCGGGCGCGGGCCATCTGCGGTGATAAACGCGTGACCGCCCGTTTTTGTGATATTCGCCGAACTGTTTTGGCATTACCGCGTACGATTGAGCAAGTCCGCATTGAAGTCACGAGTATGCGTATTAAAATGCAAAAACATCTAGGTACCAGTCAATGGCAACAGCAAGCCGGCAAGTTCCATCTTAAGCAAGATGCGGGCGGCATTGTAGACATCGAGTTTCTCGCGCAGTTTGCGGTACTGGCTTATTCGCATGAGCATCCAACCCTGACCAAATGGAGTGACAATGTGCGCATTTTTGAAGAGATGGCGACTTTGGGTATTTGGGAGGCGAAGGTGTGTCAGGATTTGACCGATGCTTATTTACGCATACGCGCAGCGACGCATCAATTGGCATTGTCAGAGCAGTCGTTATTGGTTGATGAGGCGCTTTGGACAGAAACACGAGCACTGGTACAAACGCAGTGGCAACATCTGATGGGCGTAGACTCAGCAGAATAGCGCTGCTGTCATATAATGACACGGCCAAATGATACGATAAGAAGCACAGCGCTTCGATAGCCATTCTACCCAAGGGTGTATGAATAAAAGCCATGCAGTGATAAACTAAAATATTGTATTCGCTTCGCTTGCCGGTGATATAATCGCTGGCACATTAAATGTGTATATAAAAAATTGCACCTGAAAATAGACACTCAGTGTCAGCATACTATTTTAATTAAAATTATCTACTTAACACTCAACAAAAAAAGTTAGACGTCAGTGCTAGCATAAGGACTATTAAATGAATATGGCAACACAAGAAGGTAAGCTTTGGATGAATGGCACAATGATTGAACAGCCAGATGCCAAGGTTCATGTGCTTACACATAGCCTGCATTATGGAATGGCTGTGTTTGAAGGTGTACGTGCTTATCAGACTGCTGACAACCGTACGGCGATTTTTCGCTTAAAAGACCATACCGATCGTCTATTGGGTTCTGCAAAAATCTTCCAAATGAATGTGCCTTTTGATGCAGCGGCACTTGAGCAAGCACAAAAAGATGTGGTCAAACAAAATAACTTGGCAGAAGCCTATATTCGTCCGCTTATCTGGGTTGGCGCAGAAAAATTGGGTCTGTCATCGCGTGACAATAGTATCAATGCGATGGTTGCTGCTTGGCATTGGGGCGCCTACCTAGGTGAAGACGGTATCAAAAACGGCATTCGTGTAAAAACCTCTTCATTTACCCATCACATGACCAATGTGACCATGTGTAAAGCAAAAGCCTCAAGCAATTATCCAGTCTCTATCATGGCCAACCAAGAAGTGACTCGTAATGGCTATGACGAAGCAATTTTGATGGACCCACAAGGCTACGTCTGCCAAGGTGCTGGCGAGAACTTGTTCTTAGTCAAAGATGGTGTGCTGCATACACCAGATTTGGGCGGCGGTGCGCTTGACGGCATTACCCGTCGTACCATCATTCAATTCGCTGATGATTTAGGGATTAAAGTCGTTGAACGTCGTATCACTCGTGATGAGTTCTACTTGGCAGATGAAATATTTATGACTGGTACCGCAGCTGAAGTCACGCCTATTCGTGAGTATGATGATCGTACTATCGGTAATGGTGGTCGTGGCCCGTTGACTGAAAAACTGCAAACCTTGTACTTTGATGTAGTCCATGGTCGCAATGAGCAGTATATGGATTGGTTAAGCTTTATTGATTAATCTTTAAAACTGCGTTGTATGAAGTAAAAAAGCTAAGACTGTTTTGAGTCTTAGCTTTTTTTATTTCTGTTATTTAGCCATTCTTATTAGAGGTTTGGCTAAATGATCAAAAGCTTAGTAAGCTGAGGCAATATCTGACCAGCTTAGTAATCTCACATTATACTTATGCAATAAATCTTCAAACTCATGGCTTATTAGCCAATCATACTCCATCTCTCGAGCCGCTTTGATTTCATCTTCCCAATTATTGCTACCATTTTCAGGCACAGCAGGATGACACATAATCAAAGTAGGTGATAGGTGAACAGGTGTTGTCGATAGCGTGGAATTTAACGTAAGTGGCTTTGTAGATAAGCCAACATTACGCGGTGAACTTTGCAGCCACTGCTCCCACAGCAGCGCTAGCTTTTGATTATCAGCATTAAAACCATAGACCCCACCGAATTTATCATTGGTTTTAATATGGTTATGCTCACAGGATTGACGCCATCCATAGCCGCCCAAGGCGTAGATTATCCAAGATTTTAAATCTTTAATAAGCGGCGTGGTAACGCGTGCGCTCAGTGCACCTTTTGATATCTCGTTACTATAACGATTGGTCAACTCTTTAATTAAACAGTGACGAATAATCGGGAACTGATGGATATGTTGATGTCCGTCAATAAACAAGGGTGCATGATTAAAGCGATCTTCAAATCTATCCAACTGTTGTTTAATAATATCAGTTACCTGCATAGGATTAAATCGACGCAAGTAACTGTCGACGATGATTGATTTTAATGAACCACGTAGGGCAGAGGGGAATATCCCTGTTAAATCTAAATGTAAGCCGACATCTACATTGAAATTTTTAAGTTGATTGATATCGCTAGCTGTAATCGTACCGCCAACCATATAGCTAGTGGCACCAATACGACCAAGCTCGGCAAGATGGATAACCGCATCATTAACCGCAGTAGATAGCCCTAAATCATCAACATTGATAATAATAGGGCGTGAATAATCGGTTGGCGATGATGCTTGTTTTTGATAGTTAGGATGGCTCATGATTTAAACGCCCAAAACTTGCCCAACGCAAATGTCATCACCGTAATAACGCCAGTAACTAATAACCATATCATCATATAATACTGCTCGCCAAACCAATGTAGACCTAAAACAAATAAACTCTGATTGGCAATAAAACCTGCTGTGGAACTACTAAACCATTTGATTAGTGCAGATAGTTGCTTACTTCTATAGTTTTTACTATCGCTTTTAGTATTGTCGTTTTTAATAATATTGCTTTTGAAAGTAGGGCTATTCTGACTGGTCTCATGTGAGGTATTTGCCTGTCTAAAGGTGAGATAAAAATGCCCAAAAAAACTCACCACAAAAGCGATTAAAAAAGCACCTACGTTTGCCCATGCTGGAGTGATTGTAGTGATGTTGACAATACTCACTAGTACCAAAAAGTGCACCAAAGCTGCACTGGCACCGACTGCTAAAAACCGAAGTGCTTGCATGGAATTTGATTTTGTTTCTGCTGCTTTATTCATCAGCTTGTTTATCCATCATCTCTATCTATCGTAGTATCGATAGTAGCTTGTGAGTAATCATCAGCATATTGATGGTGAGTATTGGAGGATTTGCTATTAATGACCTCATCAATTAAATATAGTGGGCGCTGTTTGACCTCTTCATATAGCCTACCCACATATTCACCAATCACACCAATACAAACCAATTGAATACCAGTGGAAAACATAATCCCTGCTGCGACAGTTGCCCAACCTGCGACATCACTACCAAATATTAACGTATCTATTACAATATATAAGCCGTATAAAAAAGCCAATGCAGAGACGACAAAACCCATGCGTGATATTAGTCTTAATGGTCGTTGAGAAAATGAGGTAATGCCCACGAGTGCCAATTCAAATAAGCTACCATAATTAAATTTACTTTCACCAGTATCACGATTGGCAGCGGTAAAGGGCAGGTAGACCGTATTAAAACCAACCCAAGCATACAAACCTTTCATAAAGCGTTGGCGCTCTGGGAGTGAGCGTAAGGCATTTAATACCTTACGGTTCATCACTCGAAAATCGCCAGCATTGGGACGAATCTCGTAGCGTTGGCTGTCTTGGATAAAATGATAGAAACTGCTCTTTAAAGTTTTTGCCAACCTGCTCTCATGCGGACGATTGGCCTGAATGCCTGCAACCATATCAATATCTGATTGCTCAATCATCGCTAGCATTTGCGCAAGTATTGGTAAAGGGTGCTGTCCATCAGCATCAATCATAGCAACCATATCACCTCTCGCTGCGGCTAGCCCTGCACTGAGTGCAGGCTCTTTACCAAAGTTACGTGATAAACGTATGATTTCTAACTCTGTATTTGATGGGCGAGTAGTCATCAAATCTGTCACCACATCAACAGAATGATCGCGGCTACCATCATCAACAATAATAATCTCACAAGTTGCTATCGTCGTTTCACTGTTTTGTTGTGTCGATGAGCTATCTGTTACAGGAGAGCGCAGTGTCTGTGTAAACGCAAAGACTTCTGGTAAAAAGCCCTCTAAGGCATCAGCATCATTATACGCGGGTATGATAATAGATAAATAAGGGCGAGATTGCGACGGATGATGTGACATAAAAAACTCAATTAGTTTATTCAATATAAATGATCGTTAAGTAGGTATTTATAGACAATACATTATTTGGAATGCTGGAAGCAGCGGCTCGGAACATAAGCCACCCAGTTTATTAATAACGGCTTCTTTACCTTGTCATCACGCCAGTCAATTCGCCATTGCCCTTGTTGTTTGACCAAAGTGTTTTTATTGGCGTGATTGCTACCTAGTTCATTGGCCTTGATAACGCTGACATCGTCAAGCAAGGGCAGCACGATATCTTCCTCACTCTCTTGCCACATCACTAATGTACCGTGCTCTTGAAGACGCTCAATATTCATCCAAGGCGAATGACTGGCAGGTCCTGATATCATTTGTGATGGAAAGCCACTATTTATCGCTACTAAAGACCCAAGCCAGCGATCACCCGACACACTATCAAGTCTGCAGCTACTCAATGACTGCCAAGTATCTTGAGCTTGAATGGCTAACGCCTGTTCTGGCCATTGCATACGAGAAGGTTTATGGCGAATCTTATCCCCAAAACCCACATATACTATCATTAGGGCGGTGACAATAGACAACCAAATAACAAGTGCTTTACGAAGCTTGATAATGGTCAATAACTGAGTAGCGGGCGCGATAAATGAGGCTGCGAGCAGCCCCGACAACGCCCACATTGGCATACCCCACATATCACGCAACCCAAATCCAAATACCAAGCTTAAAGCGACTAATACGGCGATTGGTGATAACCACATATACCATAGCAATGACGCACAATTTGGCAAACTCTGTTTATAGCTAGGGACATTGACTAAATGTTTACGGTTGAAAACAAGCATGATTAATAGTGGAATATGCGCGACAAGCTGAGCAGTGATAAAGCTTATCCAACTAAAATGCCGCTTGATGTTATATGCACCAGCATCGACTTCTTGTGAGCGTCCACTTGCATAACTAAGCGGTAACCAATCATGGGCTATCAGCCAATATAAATGTGGGGCAAAGATTGCGAGCATCACAAAGGCCGCTATCCACGGCTTTGGCTGTTTTAAGAGCGGCCATTGTTTTGGCAGCACTAAATACAACGCCATTGGTATTAATAAAAATATCACCGTGTATTTGGTTAGCATGCCAAGCCCACCAAGTACACCCAGCAATAACCAATCTCTTAGACGGTTTTGAGTCAGGGATTGATAAAACGCTAAATACAGTCCTGCCCAGATAGGGAACTGAGCCACGTTATGATTGAACTCAAGACTAGGATAGGTGTAATAAACAACTGCAAAGGTTAATGTACTGCCTATCAAAGCAGTGGTAGGTGACCAGATTTTTTTACCTAACTGATAAAGTATGACTAAGGTAAGTAAGACATATAATTGGCTGAGCAAATAGGGACCTACATGTCCAAATAGCTCATAAAAGCTGTATAATATCCATGACGACAGTGGGGGGTGTTTATAGTAACCCCATTGCCATTCGCTACCCCAGCTGATGCCCTCGCTCACATCAAAGGGCACACTACTGGCGAGAAAGCTTGGTAAGATAGACCAAATCAAAAAATAAGTGATTAGCAATAAGCCAAACCAATACCAAGAATTTAATTTTTCATACTGATGTTCAGGCTTATTACTAGCACCATTATTTATAGGCTGAGTATAAGAGGATGATCTATCAGTGGGTGTCATAATAGGAGCCTTTAATAATACGACTAGCTTATAAGTTTTTCAGTATTATAGAGATTATTGATAGATAGTCATAGTCAGGCATAATTTTTATCTCTCGCCTTTTAAGTTTGTAATGATTAAACATAATTAGGGCGTGTTGAGCATTTGATAATGATACTGACTATTCTTGAGTGTTTAATACACCCTGATATATAGTGATTTTTATTATATTTATTTAGTAGGATTTAATTATGAGTGATGGGATTATTAAAGTCTTTGTGGGATGCGATCCTAACAATTGCGATTTAGAGCAGATGATGGTATTGGAATATAGTGTCCATAAACATACCAGCTCGCCAGTTGAAATTGTATGGATGCAGCTATCACGCAATCCAGACAGCTATTGGTACTCAAATCCTGAGACAGGCGAGGGTTGGAATACTACCAAGTGGGCAACACCTTTTTCAGGGTTTCGCTGGGCGATTCCTGACTACTGTAATTATTCTGGCAGAGCGATTTATATGGATGCTGATGTGGTTATCCTCAGCGATTTAGCTCAACTTTGGCAACATCCTATTGAAGGAAAAGCTATCGTAGCTGCAAAAACGAATACTGATATGACACGATTATGTACCTGTCTATGGGATTGTGCAAAAGCGAAAAGTAATATAATGCCGATCAATCAGCTTAGACAAGACTTTGATAGTCATCAAAAAATGATGGATCTATTAAAAGTTAATTCTCAACTGGTTGAACCTTACAAAGATAGTTATAATTGTGTCGATGGTGAAGACTTAGCCTTAGAAGAGATTAAGATATTACATTATTCGGATATGGGCACTCAATTCAGCCATAAATACGCGCTCGCAAGAGTTCAAGAGGAAGGGTTTACACATTGGTTCGATGGTAAAATAATGCCACATCCAAGAGCCGAGCTTAGTGAGTTATTTGATCAATACTATGCAGCAGCAATAGCGGCAGGCTACAAATTAGATGATTATAGAGTAAAAACGTTTGGCCAATTCCCCAAAAAAACTCACAAACGCTATAAAGGCAATAAGATAACTCGTCAAAATTCGACTAGGTCATTTCTTTCGCGTTTATTTAATTTATAAACTGTTAATAATATCAAAATACGGTTAGCATGCAACCTTATAAAAAGAGGATTGAGGAATAATTAATGCATGTTATGGCGTCACATAAAGATAAGATTGTATTGTCTATTAACTCCCTACAAGGTGCGGGTGCAGAGCGATTTGTATTAACGATAGGGGCTGCTTTTCATCAATTAGGATTTGATGTTCATGTATTGCGGTTTAATGATAAAGTTGAGTTTAGCTTAGATAAAGACTTAACCTATCATTTAATAGACTATGAACGTTATCGATGGTTGCCAAAAGGTAAAATACGCCACTCCGTATTGGCCAAAAAAGTAGATAAGTATATTCTTAAAAATATTGGGCAGCCTACTTTATTATTATCTAATCTTGAGCGTTCAGACAGTATTTTTTGTTATAGTAAACTGCCGAATATTGTTTACGTTATTCACAATACGTTATCGTTATACTACAAACTTAATGAGACAGATAGTGATAATTTAAAGTTAACACTAAGAGATAGATATTCAAAACATCCTTGCGTGTGCGTAAGCAAAGGGGTTAAAGAAGACTTTATAAAAATTTTTGGTAATAGTATCCCAGTAACCGCTATTCATAACCCGATTGATAGAGACGGTATTCAAAAGTTAGCCGAAGCATTTATTCCAAAGTATCAAGATTATATTATTCATGTCGGTAGTTTTAAGGAAGCAAAACGGCATGATATTTTATTAAAAGCTTATGCGCAGACAGATCGTTCTTTGCCATTGTTGTTAGCAGGGCAGGGTAAACTTAAAAGTGAAATAGAGCAACTGGTTATAGAGCTTGGTTTGTCAGATACAGTTATTTTTCTCGGCTTCTGTGAAAATGTATTCCCTTATATTAAACATGCCCGATTTAAAGTATTAACCTCTAATTGGGAAGGGTTTGCTTTAGTTATTGCAGAATCTCTAGCATTAGCTACACCTGTAGTTAGTACTGATTGTCAATCTGGACCCAAAGAGTTACTACCAGAAAAGAATTTGATGCCAACAGACGATATTGATGCTATCGCCAAAAAGCTCAGCCAAGCGATGCAAGATTCACTACAATTCTCTGCCCCCTTTAATGAAGCGTTACTGCCTATTACCATTGCTAAAAAATATTTAGACTTTATAAAAAGCTTTGCTAAACAAAATATTACGAGTTAATTGATAGATATTTAGCCATTTCTAGAATGCTAGGTATTCAACTCGAAAGATATTTATTTTAATGAGTTAAAAATAGCTATATCTACGCCAAGCAAGGTAAATAATATAGATATATTGTCTGCATTATTTACCTTGTTCGGCTAAAATTTAACTCGCTTTTCTCGTCATTCTCAAAATGACAAACTCCAATAAACAGCTGTTATTTAGTGAGTATAATACCAAGCGTTATAATAATTAATAATACGATACCGCCTATCACTCTATTACGCTTTCTAATATTTTGCCGCTTAAGCTTGATATGACCACGGCTCGCCTGATATTGCTCAATATAGATCTCACCATCATAATCTTTATCAAATATTTTTATATAGCCCGGATTGAGAGCTTCCACGGTTAAACTATTTCCAAGCTTATGCATAGCACTATCAAGGCTGTCTTGATCTACTTGTGTTTTTTTACCATCTATTTGCTCTGCTATCCATTGTTCCACTAAAGCCATAGTGTTAGCGGTATTGTTAAAAAACATGGTACTAGCCAAATAATCATGCGACATGCCAGGCATACCTTTGGTCTTATAGAATGCTACATCGGCAGTGATAGTATTGAAATAATCTAAGGGTTTTTTAACAAGAGCGTCAGCATCTAAATATAAGACGTTTTTATTGGGAAATTTCTTTAGACACTCCAAGATGAAATGTGGTTTGATACGAGTATTGGCTTCCCAATATCCAGCATCTTCAACTTCTTTAAAGTAGTAGTTTAGGTTAAAGTCATCGAGAGATTGTTTTAAATGTAAAGCATGACTGCGATAACTGTCGGTATAAAAACAACAGATAATAAAATTATCCGTGGCACTGATGTTTTCAAAAAATAATGGAGATGAAACTGAAGTCATGGAGTGCCTATAATTTTAATAGCAAAATGTTAATTGTGAAAATTCTTTGGACAATAGTAAATGAGGAGTTTAGACCTTTCAAGCAGTATCAATAGCTACTTTTAATCTAACCACCACTTAGATCTTTCGCATTTGTGTAATGACCGCATGGTAGAAAAAGCACTTTGATGACTTTGCAGCCTCTCAAAAACGGACAATAGCATAGTCGCCGCTAGCTTATCTGACTCATAAAATCTTTCGTAACGATTGCGCATATTTTTTAAAGTATCATCAGAGCCAACACTAAAATAAGTCAAGCCATCATATAAAGGGAGGTCCCTACGATAGAGAGCATTAATGTTGTTCTCAACTAAAGGCAAGGAGTTAGAACCAGAAGGACGTTGCAAAAACTGTTTAGTTTCATATACCCTTAAAGTAGTCATAAGCGTAGTGATATTCATCAAGATAGCAGCTCTAAGCATATCAGCCGAATGATCGATAAAAGTATCACAAGCAGAGACAATCCAACGCAAAGACAAATGATCCAACAGATAGTCGCTTTCGGTATGCCATAACTGTTCAAATTCAGTGAAGATTTCTTTAGGTTTATAATCACGCCGTAATAATACTATAAGAGTTGCATGATAAAAACAAAGCTCTGACTGACCAATGAACTGATGTTTCAAATTCTCTAAGTGAGCAGTTAAATCGTTGGTTCGAGGTTTGTGAGTTAAGGCTAACTCATCACATATAGATACTGTGATAATGGTTGATTTCATTTCATCAACGCTTTTATTCATAAGATTTTTGACAATTCTACCGGCATTGAGTTTTTTTTCACTTTTGAACAGTAAAATAGCTCTTCTTTGCCATCCTGTAGGTGTTGCCATTTTATAACCTTACTAGGAAATATACTATTGATTTTTGCTAGAACTATTTTGACAAAATTTACGCTATTAAGCTACTGATAACCTTTATTAACCATAAATAGACTGACTAACTTATGACTCAACCAATCATTGTACTTATATTAAAAGCATTGGAAGGTCGCGGTGCTGAACGTATGGTCACCACGTTAGCGCACGCTTATATAGAGATGGGTTATAGCGTCTATGTTCTATGTCTAGAGGATACTCAAGATATGCCTTTAGATACCCGAGTAAAGTATCATATAGTTCCTTACTATCAAACCTTCTCTAACCAACAAATAGAAGAAAACTCCATTCAAGCAACCGCTTATAAAACAGTAGCTGCACGCATTGATGAGTATGTTCTTAAAAACATTGGTAAACCAGATTTAATTTTGGTCAATATATATAAGCTCAATTGGATTATGGCCTATAGCCGCTTGCCAAATATTGTTAATGTACTTCACACTGCTGTATCCAAACAATTCGAAGCTCAGCTGACTGCACATCCTGTACAAACTATTAAGCACTTAAAAATGGTTTATGGGGCACACCCTTGTAGCTGTGTCAGTGTAGGCGCAGGTAAAGATTTGCTGGCACTGATAGGTAAGAACACAACAAGAACCACCACGATTTATAATCCCTGTGACGATTATGCTATCAAAGAAGCCGCGGGGCGCTTATCGGATATTTCTCAATTCGGTTTGACGACATGTGCTTACATGATCCATGTCGGCTCATTTGACACCATGAAAAATCATCATGACTTGTTACATGCTTACGCTCAAACATCATGTACACAGCCTTTAGTGTTGGTAGGACAAGGTCGTCTTGAAAATGAGATTAAGCAGTTGGCTGTCCAATTAAATGTTCAAGAGCAGGTGAAGTTTTTAGGATTCCAAGAAAATCCGTATCCATTAATCGCCAGTGCAGCTTTACTGGTATTAACGTCTAAATTTGAAGGTTTTGGTTATGTGATTGTCGAGGCGCAGGCGTTAGAAGTGCCGGTCATTAGCACGGATTGTCCCTTTGGACCAAGAGAGTTGTTACCTGAACAAAATTTAGTTCCTGTTGGCGATATAAGCACTTTGTCCAGTTTGATGAAACAAGCAATCAGCAATCCTGATAGTTATAAGATTAAATTTAATCAACAATTGCGACCACCTATCATTGCCAATCAGTACTTAGCCTTTAACAAAGGGTTGTGACTCCAGACCACGAAATAAATCTTTTGAGATAGGGGAGTGATTATAAACAGTGATACCCTGCTTTTTATAAGTATGTCCTAACAAGTCAAATGAAGGGACAATACGTTCACTAATAGCCTTATCTAGTTTACAAGGCGCACTATTACTCTTATCCTCATAAAATCGAGGTTGGTCAGTATTTAATAGATCAATACCATACAGATGGATTTCGCCTGCACCACGTGAAAAAGCCAACTGAGCCGCGACATAAGCAACAGTGCCTGCTTCTACAAAACCATGGGTAATATCTAAAGATAAGCCGATAGGGGCAGGCTGATGATGCGCGTCGATGACAAAGTTGCGTTGATTTACTAATGTCGATAGCGATGTTTTTTTACTAAGTGAATAGTGCTTTGATAGTAGTCGACTAAACCAAAACTTATTTGTTTTGACGCCCCAAGGTCTATCTACAGGATAAATAATACGCATGGCGCTATGATAATTAATTATTATACTAGGGTGTGTAACTGCCAAGGTTTCTAGTACTGCCAAAGTGGCATATAGAGGCTGACCTCTGTAGTGTTTGTTTAAAATATCTGGCTGATGCCTGATAAAGCGTGCATCGCTAATGACATAACCTACTATATTGGTAAAGTTGTGCTGAGCAGTTAAGCTTATACTGCCATTGACAAAAATAGTAGCAGCATCTACTAAATCTATAAATTTTATATTAGCAATGGAAGGACCAGAGGCAATGATGTTAACCGATTGCTGATGAAGATTTTGCTGGGCTTCTTGCGCATCAAAAGCTTGAATAGAAATGGTTTGATTGCCAATGTCAAATGTTAAAGCAGGAGGTAGTTCCACGTTCAACTCCAGATATTCTAATAACTAGATTATAGCCAATATTCTTTCAACCAAGGACTAGGCTTGACATGACGATACCACTTACCGCCGCCGCCTTTGATGGCATCTGGTGGATTAATCTCACCATGAAAGATAACGATTTTTGCGCCATTAGGAAGCGTCGGTGCACGTACGAAATTCAAAGGAGTAGGTGCCATACACTGGTATTTAAAACTGACACACCAGCCTTTATCCCAGTACTCTAGATGGTGATGTTCGCGTAGATAGTTAGAAAGATAGGCTTGCTCATGGCGTACTTGGGTGCGAATGGTTTCAAAGTTGCGCTCAAAGTTTGCCAGCAAATCGGGATATGTATTCAAACCGACATTAAAGCGATATACCGAGCTATTACCAATCATACGCCACGGTTTTTTCCAGTCACGAATGATGACCACACTGTCATCGTGTGCAGCTTTATAAGTGAAAAAAGCATCGATATTATCGACGATAACGATATCGATATCTAAGAATAAGGCGACACCTTTAAGGTTGTATAGCTCAGGTTTAAAAGTCGTCAGCTTCTTCCAACCACGCTCTGGTCCTGCTGGCAAATTCATGTCAGGTATGGGATGACAAGTAACGGCAGGGTCGATGCCCGTGCTATCATCTGTTAAACAAACCATCTGAAAATCTAAAGTCAGATGACGACTGACCATATTATAAAGACGGTTGACGTACTCAGGACCGTATTTATCGCCCCATTTCATACAAATAATATAACGCTGTTCGGAGTGTTTAGGATCTGTTAGCGCTTGATCCGTTGATAGTTTTTGCTTTACGTCAGTTGCCATAATGCACTCATATTCGTATAAATGAAGAACTAATGTTAAAGAAGAACCAGTAATTAAAAAAGAAAAAATGATATAAATATCAGCCAATGTTAACACGGCTTTTATTCACTAAATTTCTTAGAAGTTAGATATTGGTAGTGTTTCTACTTCTTATTAAGCTGATCATCATTATTAAACTAAGGTTTAGCATGCTTAGACTTATCGTTATGAAGAAAAGCTGATAACGATTTTTTATCAGCAGTATAAGGATTATTTAAAGTAGGTATGTGCTTAAAGCGACGATAACCCCACATATAATGACTGCATTTGTCCTCAATCATATGTTGCATCGCTAGATTGAGCGCATAAGCAGCGGTTTCAGCATTGCGATCATATAGCGCTGGGTCGTCTAATTTATAACAATAGATATCAAAGCCACGTCCATCGTCACGGCGAATGCACGATAAGCCGACCAACGCACATTTAGTTTTGCTCGCAAGTTTAGAAGCAAGTGTACTGGTCAATGTCTCAATACCAAAAAAGGGTACTATCACGCCACCTGATGGGTCAGGAACATGATCGGGCAGTACAATACTAAAGCCACCTTGTTTAAGGGTTTTAAATACCGCTTTGACACCGCTGCCATCGGTCGGTACCAGTGTTGCATTAAGCCGCGCACGGCCTTGCAGTACAAAATCATTAGTGATTTTGCCTTTAACCGGCTTATACATGATAGTTGGCGAGCCGAACTGATTAAGCCAAGCGTTCATCATCTCCCACGTACCGAGATGTGGGACAATCGCCAGCATGCCGTTAGGATTTGCAAGACCTTCTAATAAAAAGTCTTTATTATGAACGTCGCGAATTTGGGCAATGCTCCATTCAGGTGGCATCGCCCAGCTCTTGACAGATTCAATAGTGGTTAAACATTGATGATAGATGATATCTTTGGTTAAGGCTTGTTTTTGACGATTAGATAACGACGGCGCAATCAGTGCCATATTGATACTGACAGTACGCATGATGCTAGCGTTTGGTAGCCGTAATATTATCCAAGCAGAAAATCGTGCCAGCATCTGCAAGACAGACAGTGGCACGATTTTGAAAATATGATACGGATTCATGACCATTCACACGATGATGAATCACGTAACCAATTAGATAAAAAGTAGGTAACCATTATCTGACTATTTTTGAGCAGGTTTGTTAGCATCTGCTTGTGCTTTTTCACGCACACGGATACCAAGTTCACGTAGCTGTTTGCTATCGACTTCAGCAGGTGCTTGAGTTAGTGGACACTCAGCAGTTTTGGTTTTTGGGAAGGCAATCACGTCACGGATAGAATCCGCGCCGACCATAAGCATAATCAGACGATCCAAACCAAAGGCCAAGCCACCATGCGGAGGCGCACCGAATTTTAGGGCGTCAAGTAAGAAGCCAAACTTGTCTTGAGCCTCTTGCTCGCCGATACCTAAAGCATCAAGTACCGCTTGCTGCATATCATAGGTGTTGATACGTAGACTACCGCCGCCAACTTCTGTGCCATTCAGTACCATATCATAAGCGATAGATAGCGCTTTTTCTGGATTATCTTTTAGTTCCTGTACCGATCCTTTAGGCTTAGTAAATGGATGATGCATTGAGGTCCAGCGACCATCATCAGTTTCTTCAAACATTGGAAAATCAGTTACCCAAAGTGGTGCCCACTCACATGTCGTCATTTCTAAATCTAGACCAATCTTTTGACGTAGTGCACCGATTGCATCGTTTACTACACTGGCTTTATCCGCACCAAAGAAGATAATATCATTACTTTCTGCACCAGTACGCTCAATCAGGCTTACCAGTACATCATCAGTCATGTTTTTGATGATTGGAGACTGTAGGCCAGACTCTTTATGTACGCCATTGTTGATGTTGCTAGCGTCGTTGACTTTGATATAAGCCAAACCACGAGCACCATAAATACTCACAAACTTAGTATAAGCATCGATTTGTTTACGGCTTAATGAAGCGCCGCCAGGGATGCGTAGAGCAGCAACGCGACCTTTAGGATCGTTCGCAGGACCAGCAAATACTTTAAAATCAACGTCTTTCATTAAATCGGCAACGTCGACCAATTTTAATGGAATACGTAAGTCAGGCTTGTCTGACGCATAGTCACGCATCGCTTCGGCATAAGTCATACGTGGGAAGTCTTCAAACTCAACATCCATCATGGTCTTAAATAGATGTTTGATAAGACCTTCGTTGATATTCATGATTTCTTCTTCGTTTAAGAAAGAAGTCTCAATATCCACCTGTGTAAATTCAGGCTGACGGTCAGCACGTAAATCTTCATCACGGAAACACTTAGCAATTTGATAATAGCGGTCAAAACCTGAAATCATTAACAACTGCTTAAATAGCTGTGGTGACTGCGGCAAGGCAAAAAAGTTACCCGGACGTGTACGTGAAGGCACTAGATAATCACGCGCGCCTTCAGGGGTCGCACGAGTCAAGATAGGGGTTTCAACGTCTAAGAAGCCATGATCATCTAGATAACGACGAATCGCTGAAGTGGCTTTGGCACGGAAAACCATACGCTCTTGCATCTGCGGACGACGCATATCAAGGTAGCGGTACTTTAAACGCAAGTCTTCTGATACCGTGGTTTTCTCATCATTTAATGGGAAAGGCGGTGTTTCAGATTTTGCCAATACTTCAATCTCTTTGCCCAATAGCTCAATCTGACCACTGGTCATATTGGCGTTTTCAGTGCCTTCATAACGGCGACGTACGCGACCGGTAATTTTTAGCACATATTCAGGACGTACCGCATCAGCAGTCGCAAATGCTTCTGGAGTGTCAGGGTCAACGACGACCTGCAAGATACCTGCGCGGTCACGCATGTCTAAGAAAATCACGCCACCGTGATCGCGACGACGATGTACCCAGCCTACGATGCTAATGGTTTGCTCAAGTAAGCTTTCGGTTACGGCTCCGCAATATTCGTCTCGGTATTCGCTATGCGTCATAGTGCTTTGCGTCATAATATAGTTATCCAGTTGTCAGCCCAATTCGAAATACGATCATGCAGCCATTATTGCGCGATTCAAGCCATCGGCTAAAAAAGCGCAAATAACGCGATTCAGACAAAGGGTCATCACGTTGGCTACAGAAAATTTGGTGTAAACGCATATTATGCCTAATCTGCCTTTGTTATACAACCAGTGGCATCCAATCGATGCGTAGGAAAGCATCAGTATTAGGCGTATTTATTCAGTAACATTTGCATTGGGTTAAATATTGTCATTTTGCTTGAAAATATTGGCCACCATGCACATATCAGCCTAACTTATAAAATCTTATTAAAACACTTTCAATCATTAAAGGAATTCCGCTCATGCTTTTTCATCCCTCTAAAAACCCTGTTGAGCTAAGAGTTATCCATCTAAATAAAAGCCAAGAGCAACGTCGTGAAGATCTGATGGAGGCGACGCAAGGTAAAGCAGCACTTAAACAGCTGAAAAAAGCCATGGCTAAAAAAGCCAGACAAGCTTTAAAAGTAAAAAGCAAAAGCAAAAATAAAAAGAACCCTAGCGATACCAAACAACAAGTCTTTGTGCTTGACTTTGATGGCGATATTAAAGCCACGGCTGTCAAGCATCTACGCGAAGAAATCAGCACATTAATCAGTACTGCCAATAAAGGTGATGAAGTCGTCGTGCGTTTAGAATCAGGCGGCGGCTTGGTTCATGGTTACGGTTTGGCGGCGGCACAATTGGCTCGTCTTAAAGATGCGGGTCTAAAATTGACCGTCTGTGTTGATAAAGTCGCGGCCAGTGGCGGTTATATGATGGCTTGTGTTGCAGACAAAATCGTTGCGGCGCCATTTGCTATTATTGGTTCTATCGGTGTGGTATCACAATTGCCGAACTTCCATAAATGGCTTAAAAATCATGATGTCGATTATGAGATGTTTACCGCAGGTGATTACAAACGTACCGTGACTGTATTTGGTGAAAATGACGATGAAGATCGTGCCAAATATCAAGAAGAGCTTGAGCAAACGCATGAGTTATTTAAGCACTTCGTCAATCGTTATCGCGGCGGCATGCTTGATGTGGATAAAGTTGCGACAGGTGAACATTGGTATGGTGAAGATGCGCTGCATTTGAACTTGGTGGATAAATTACAGACATCAGACAGCTATCTATTAGAGCGTATGGAAAACAATGAAGTGTATGCGCTGCATTCGCGCCAAAAGCCAACGTTAGCAGAAAAATTAGGACTGTCACAAGCTGCAGAAGCAACACTCAGCATGGCGATTGATAAATTACCAGATGCCTTGGCGCGTTTTGATTTAAACAGCCGGTTAAACCTTCTAAAATAAGTTTCAATGTCATTGTATTATTTGATAGATAGTATTTTAGCGTTGCAATATTGAATCGCTTGTTGTTGTTTACATTTTGTAAAAGGCGTGTCCTAGTGGGTCGCGCCTTTTTGCTGTTTATTCATAAACGCTGTGTTATAAATGTGGCATACAGAATAGAGTATACGTGCGTACATTACAAAATTGTCATTAAGCTTTTTATGAAAGTTTGATGTGAATGTGATGAAAATAATTAACTCTTAGCAAAGAAAAGGATGTCAGCTATGTCTACCGATACACTCATGTTTACCGCCACCGAACATGGTCAAGCCATGTATGCCAAAGTCCAAGCGTTTATCGAGACGCAAATTGAGCCAATCGAAGCGCAGTTTTGGGCGGATTGTCATGCGCAAAACCCCGATGGCGATTGGACCAAATGGCACTGGCCAGAAAAGTACGAGAGCTTGCGTAAACAAGCACGCGAAGCGGGTCTATGGAATTTGTTTTTGCCAGATGATACGTTAGGTGCAGGGCTTTCGGTCACGGATTATGCACCGATTGCAGAGCTGACCGGTCGCAGCTTACTGGCGCCTTACGTATTTAACTGTAATGCCCCTGATAGCGGTAATATGGAACTTTTATGGCGCTATGGCTCTCAAGAGCAGCAAGACAAATGGTTAACACCAATCTTGGAAGGCAAGACACGTTCAGTGTTTTGTATGACTGAGCCTGATGTAGCTTCTAGTGATGCCACCAACATGCAAGCGACGGCTGTCGTCGATGGCGATGAGATTATCATCAATGGCAGTAAATGGTGGTCGTCAGGTCTGGGTGACCCTGCGGTTGATGTATTGATTGTCATGGCCTATACCCCTGATGATAATAAAGACCGTCATCACCAGCATTCGATGGTATTGGTGCCGGCAAAGACAGCAGGTGTTAATATCGAGCGTATGCTGAAAGTATTTGGCGATTATGATGCGCCGCACGGGCATGGTGAGGTCAGTTTTAATAATGTACGCGTACCGGTCAGCCACTTTATCGGTGGGCCGGGTATGGGTTTTGAGATTGCGCAAGGTCGCTTAGGGCCAGGTCGTATTCATCATTGCATGCGTTGTATCGGTGCTGCTGAAAAGTCGCTAGAGCTTGCGGTTAAGCGCGGTATGCAGCGTACTGCGTTTGGTAAACCATTGCTACAACTGGGCGGTAACTTTGAGCGTATCGCTGACGCACGTATTAAGATTGACCAAGCGCGCCTGCTGACGTTATACGCGGCGCAAAAAATGGATGCTCAAGGTACCAAAGCCGCATTGACTGAAATTTCTGCGATTAAAGTCGTTGCACCAACGGTATTACAAGAAGTGGTCGATATGGCGATTCAGATTCATGGCGGCATGGGCGTTTGCCAAGATACGATGCTACCCGCTTTCTATGCGCAAGCACGAGCGCTACGCTTAGCCGATGGACCTGATGAAGTACACAAAACCATGATTGCGAAATTAGAATTGAAGCGTCAAGGCTTTAGTCGTCCGTCTAAACCTGCTAAATCTTAATGTAGCTTAGACATGAGTCTGTCATTTAGTAAAAAACGGGCTCAACTACCACTGTTACTAAAGATTCACTATCGATTATTTGATAGTGAATCTTTAAACCTTAATCTCATACAAAAATAAATGACCACACGATAAGGAACATCTCATGGTAACTGATAATCAGGCCAAGAATATTGACACTGACAATCAAACACTTAATAAAGTCTTAGATAAAGGTGGCGAAGTGCGCGAGGGCGAAGAGCTTGACGCTAAAGCGGTCAGCGCTTGGCTACGTGAGCAAGGCGTTAATATAGAAGGCGAGCCAACCGTTACTCAATTCTCAGGTGGCGCTTCAAACTGGACTTATCGCTTGCAATATAATGGTGAGGGCACAGACCAAGATTTGATTCTGCGTCGTCCACCAAAAGGCACTAAAGCCAAATCAGCGCATGATATGGTGCGCGAATATACCGTGCAAAAAGCCTTAAAAGATGCTTATCCGTATGTACCAAAGATGGTCGCGCTCTGTACTGATGAAGACGTTATTGGAGCAGATTTTTATGTCATGGAGCGTATGGAAGGCATCATTCCGCGTGCCAATTTGCCAAAAGGCGTTGATTTAGATCCAGAGCAAACGCGCGCCTTATGTACCAATGTTATTGACGCTTTGATTGAATTGCATCAAGTAGATTATAAAGAGCATCCTGATTTAGTAAATCTTGGGCGCGGAGAAGGTTATTGCGAGCGCCAAGTCACTGGTTGGGATAAGCGTTATGTCAAAGCCAAAACCCCAAATGTTCCTAGCTTTGCGTTGGTACGTCAGTGGCTAGGTAAGCACACTCCTGCTGATAGTAAGACTTGCTTGATTCACAATGATTGGCGCTTTGACAACGTTATTTTAGATGCTGCTGATCCAACTAAGGTTATCGGCGTACTTGATTGGGAAATGGCAACCTTGGGTGATCCTTTGATGGATTTGGGCAGCGCATTGGCTTACTGGATTGAGGAAGATGATAATATCGTCATGCAGCAATCACGTCGTCAGCCGACGCATTTAAAAGGGATGATGACCCGTGATGAAGTGGTGAGCTATTACCTTGAAAAAACGGGCCTCAAGATAGATAACTGGACCTTTTATGAAGTATTTGGTCTATTCCGTCTAGCAGGTATCGTGCAGCAGATTTACTATCGCTACTATAATAAACAAACCACCAACCCTACCTTTAAGAATTTTTGGCTCATTGTTCATGTATTGCATGCTAAGTGTCTGAAACTTATCGCTCAGTATGAAGGCGAGGTTTTATTTACCGACTACGTACAACCACATTTGCAAGATATAGGTATCGATGCGGCGATGATTGAGCAACTGCCAAGTCCTATACAGTCTGTTATTAAAGGGATTTTACCAAAAAGTTATTTTGGACAAAATGCTTCTAAAGATGAAAAGTAAGCAAATATTTATATAAGTCTAAGAAACTTATAAAAGTATTATTAATAAGGCAACATTTTATGACAACCATACTTTTAGCCCGTCATGGTCAGGCGTCCTTTGGACAAGAAAATTATGATCAACTCTCAAAGCTGGGCGGTGTGCAAGCGCAAATGCTCGGTCAACATTATGCAAGCACACAACGCCAAATTGATGCGATTTTTACGGGAAGTTTGGTAAGGCAACAAGACTCTGCGCGGCATTTTTGGGACAGTTATCAGTCATCTGTTGCGATAGATACTGACAAGCCTCGCACGCCTGCTATTGATATTAGCGAGCCTGATAGCTATGTGCTGCCCCAATTTGATGAATTTAATCACAAAGACGTGTTAATAAAATCAAACCCTGCTTTTGGCAATCGTACGGCAATCGCAGCTGAGATTGCGCAAGCAGAAGTGCCCTCTACGCGTTTAGCTGAGCTGTTTGATGCCGCGATGCAGCGCTGGCATGCGGGTGATAATGACAATGATTATATCGAGAGCTGGCTGCAATTTAATGAGCGTGCAAAGCAAGCGCTTGAGCAGGTACGTCTACAAGTTGCCAGTTTGCAGTTGGGCCGTGATGCTACAGTGTTAGTATTTACCTCGGGCGGTATCATCGCTGCCATCACCGCGCAGTTATTACAACAAGGCAGCTCGACTGCTTATCAAATCAATAAAAGCTTGGTTAATACTGGCGTGACGTCTCTCACTCTCAAAAATGAACGGACTCGCTTATTGTCCTTGAACGAATACAGTCATTTATTTGCTGACGGCAAACGCTTTGTGACATGGCGATAAAAGAGTACGTAGTCATAAAATATCAAAATCATGACGGATACTAGGAGAAAGCGGTTATCTTAAACAGGTAACCGCTTTTCGTCACGTTTTTAATTTGTGCGATAGCTGCTAAACTAACTCTATGGATTTGCGCTATGATGGCCAATCAACGTTATTTTATATTGATACAAACAGGACGTTCTATGAAAAATACATTGATAAACTTAATCACTAAAAGCGCTAAACAAAGCAAGGATCAGCTGTTTAGTGCCATTCAGCCAGCACGTTACCTCCAAGGTTTGAATAAGCAGCAGGTTGGTCGGGGTAAAACAGTTCTCATCACTGGTGCCAGCTCAGGATTGGGTGAGGGCATGGCAAGATTGTTTGCAAAGCTTGGTTATAACCTTGCTATTTGTGCCCGCCGTGCCGAGCGTTTGGAGCGTCTGCAAATAGAATTGATGGCAGAGTATCCTGATATTCGTATTGAGTATCGGGTATTGGATGTCAGTGATTATGATTCAATTTTTGAAGTGTTCAATACATTCGCGGCGGATTTTGGTCATATCGATCGTGTCGTGGTTAACGCCGGTATTGGGGACAGCCGCCGTATTGGTAAAGGGCGCTTTGACACCAACCGCCGTACCGTTGAAATTAACTTTATTTCTGCGTTAGCACAATGTGAAGCGGCGATGACCATCTTCCGTGCACAAAACAGCGGTCATCTGGTGGTGATATCCAGTATGTCAGCGATGCGTGGACTGCCAAAGCATCTGACCGCTTACGGCGCAAGTAAGGCAGGTTTGGCGCATTTGGCAGAAGGCATCCGTGCTGATATGCTATTAACCAAATTGCCGATTCAAGTCTCTACCATTTATCCAGGTTACGTGCGCACGGAAATCAATACCAATGCCAAGCCTTTACCGTTTGAAGTAGACGCAGAGACCGGCACAAAAGCAATCGTCGCAGCGATCGAGGCGAAGGTAAATGAAGCTTGTGTACCAAGCCTGCCATGGTCGCTTGTCGGTCAAGCAATGAAGCATTTGCCACTACAAGTGGTCAATAAAGTCAGCTAGTAGGACTCAAGGGATGGTGGTTTGATATACATCATTGATAATGGTGTGACTGTACGGGCCTAATTATCAGTTGAGTAATAAGAAGATTAAAAAAGCCCTCTACATTATGATGTAGGGGGCTTTTTTAATCGCTTTGAAACTTCCTGTATTTGGGAAGTAAAGTAACAGTATGTGAAAACTACAATATTTGCGGGTTGTCTAACATATGTTTTTCACGCAGTTTTTGACGTAGTACTTTGCCGACATTACTCTTAGGTAGCTCGCTCACAAACTCAATATGACGCGGACATTTATAGCCAGTTAAGTTATCGATAGCAAACTCTTTTACTTCACTTTTGGTGACATTGTTATCGGCAGGCACGATATAGATTTTAACCGCCTCACCTTGATGGTCATCAGGAATGCCAATGACTGCACACTCGACAATCCCTTTACAATCAAGCATGACAGATTCGATTTCATTAGGAAAGACGTTAAAGCCTGAGACCAAAATCATGTCTTTTTTGCGATCAAGTAGGGTGATATAACCCTTTTCATCCATGCTGATAATATCGCCGGTACGGAAATAGCCGTCTTTGGTAAAGTCGTTAGTATTGTCTTTATTAAAGTAGCCTGAAGTAATATTTGGTCCTTTGATGCACATCTCACCCGCTTGATTGTAGCCAACGGTTACGCCATTATCATCGACCACGATAATATCGACACTTGGGACAGGAATACCAATAGTGCCATTAAATTTGCGATCTGTGATGACGTTGGCGGTACCGGCAGCAACGCCTTCGGTCATGCCCCAACCTTCAACCATTGGACAACCAGTGACCTCTAGCCAGCGTGCCGCCGTCTGTTCGGTCGCCGCCATGCCACCTGCCTGCGAGATACGTAATGAGCTAAAATCTAAGTCTTTAAAGTTCGGCTGATCAAGCAATCCTTTAAACAAGGTATTAACCGCAGGGAAAATATGGAACGGTTGTTTCGATAATGTCTTAATAAACCCAGGCATGTCACGTGGATTGGGTATTAATATAAAAGTATAACCTGAACGCATACCGAGTAGGCTCAGCATAAAGGCGAAAATATGATAGAGCGGTAACGCCATCACCATATTGATATAAGCCTCATTAATATCTGAGGTAATCGGGCGATACCAAGCTTCTGACTGCATCGCTGCGGCGACGACGTTGCGCTGCGTTAATACAGCACCTTTAGATAATCCTGTCGTACCACCGGTATACTGCAAAATAGCTTTTTGTTGCAATGAAGTTTTTGGCGCTTGAAAAGGTAGGTTTTTACCTTTTTTTAGCACATCAGGAAACTTAGTAACATTATATTTAGGATCGTTTAGATTGTACTTCGGCACCAAGCGTTTGACCTGACGGATAACGGTATTGACCAAAATACCTTTTAAACCCATCATATCGCCCATTTTTGATAAGACAATACGTTTAATGTCCGTCTCTTCGATGACCTGCTCAAGCGCTTGAGCAAAGTTATCAACCACAAAGATAACCTGCGCACCTGAATCATTTAATTGATGGCGTAGTTCACGACCGGTATAGAGAGGATTGATAGGCGTACAAACGTAGCCTGCACGCAAAATACCAATCATCGTTGGCAGATATTGCGGCACGTTCGGCATCATGAGCGCCACGACACTGCCTTTAGGAATACCTTGCGCTTGTAACCATGCGGCAATTGCAAGAGAGGCCTGATCAACATCACCATAAGTGTGGGTCACGCCCATACAAATAGTCATAGGGTGCATACGAAAGCGGTTAAAGCACTCTTCATATAACTCTATAAGACTTTCGTATTGATCAGGATTAATGGTATTTGGTACGTTTGCTGGATATTGAGCAAGCCAAGGTTTATCAGTGGTCATACTTAGCGTCCTTAAATTTTCGATAAGTTAAGGTTCTATAAAAGAGGAGCCACATCCTTGTCAACAATACTATCATCGCTCTATAAGCGATGGATTGTCGAGTGTTATCCTATTGATTCACAGACTGCTAAAATACGGTGGCCTTTATACAAATGTATTTAATTAGAAGATTGTTTAACTAAAAAATATTTAACTACCAAGAATTAGCACCTAAGTAGATTAAACGGCTAGTGAGTACTTTTGATACTAAAGGTGGGACTGGAAAAATATCATGTCCAAACAAGGTTAGTAGATTAACCTCAGTCTAAGAGACTATTAATATAAGTTAATAAATAATAGCGTAACATATTTTGGCAGTACATTAACATAACTACCATTGCGCTTGTTATTCTTATACAAGAACTTGTTAGTTTATAATTCAGTTTGATAAAACGAAAAAACTGTGTTGCAAGCTAAAATAGATAAGTGGTTGCTAAAATAAGATGAAAGGTTCTTTGGGTAAAAAATAGCTAATAATACCAGTAAAGGTTACTATTATGAGTAAAGGTGTCCATAAAACCTATAGATTAAGTATTAGATTAGCTAACTAAGCATTTACAAACCGAAAGGTTTTGGTAGTAAAGAAAAATGGTGAAAGATTAAAAAAAGCGCCCTACATCGATGGTAGGACGCTTTTTTATGACTGAGAGATTAAAGTTTTGCGTTGATTAGCGCTGTGGATTATCAGCGATATGTTTTTCACGCAGTTTTTGGCGCAGTACTTTACCCACATTACTTTTTGGCAGCTCAGTCACAAACTCGATATGACGCGGGCATTTATAACCGGTTAAATTATCTAAGGCAAATTCTTTGATCGAGTTTTTAGTGACATTATTATCAGCAGGGACGACATAGATTTTGACAGCTTCACCTTGACGTTCGTCAGGAATACCAATCACGGCGCAATCAATAATCCCTGCACAATCAAGCATGACGGATTCTACTTCGTTCGGAAAGACATTAAATCCTGAGACTAAAATCATATCTTTTTTACGGTCTAATAGTCTAAAGTAGCCTTTTTCATCCATGCTAACGATATCGCCAGTACGAAAATAGCCATCTTTAGTAAAGTCATCACTACTGTCTCTATTAAGATAACCTGAGGTGACATTGGGGCCTTTGACGCACATCTCACCCGGTTGGTTGACACCAACACGATTGCCTTCATCATCGATGATGATAACGTCAACGCTAGGGACAGGCACACCAATCGTGCCATTAAACTTACGGTCAGTAACGACGTTTGCAGTACCGACTGCAACGCCTTCAGTCATACCCCAACCTTCAATCATGGCGCAACCGGTGGTCTCGAGCCAGCGTGCCGCAGTCTGTTCGGTCGCCGCCATACCACCTGCTTGCGAGATACGTAATGAGCTAAAATCTAAGTCTTTAAAGTTTGGATGATCAAGCAGCCCTTTAAACAAGGTATTAACCGCAGGGAAAATGTGGAACGGTTGTTTTGATAAGGTTTTGATAAAGCCAGGAATATCACGTGGATTGGGTATCAAGATAAAGGTGTAGCCTGCACGCATACCGAGCGAGCTAAGCATAAAAGCGAAAATATGATAGAGCGGTAACGCCATCACCATATTGATATAGACCTCATTAATCTCTGAGGTGATAGGACGCGTCCAAGCTTCTGACTGCATGGCCCCTGCAACAATATTACGCTGAGATAAAATAGCGCCTTTAGATAAACCCGTCGTACCACCGGTATATTGCAAAAAGGCTTTTTGATCCAGTGACATCTTTGGCTTTTGGAAGGGCAAGTGTTTACCCTTTTTTAGCACATCTGGAAACTTAGTCACTTCATGCTTAGGATCGTTGAGCTTGTATTTGGGTACCAATCGTTTGACCTGACGGATAATGGTATTCACTAAAATACCTTTCAAACCCATCATATCGCCCATTTTTGATAAGACAATACGTTTGATATTGGTCTCATCAATAACCTGTTCGAGGGCTTGAGCAAAGTTGTCAACCACAAAGATAACCTGAGCGCCTGAGTCATTTAACTGATGACGCAGCTCGCGTCCAGTATATAGTGGGTTGACTGGGGTACAGACATAACCTGCGCGCAAAATACCAATCATCGTCGGTAAGTATTGCGGCACGTTTGGCATCATCAATGCAACCACGCTGCCTTGAGGCAGTCCCTGCGCCTGTAACCAAGCGGCGACCGCAAGAGACGCCTTATCAATGTCATCATAAGTATGGGTTACGCCCATACAGATACTCATTGGATGCAGACGGAAGCGATCAAAGCACTCTTCATACAGCTCCATGATGCTGCCATACCTATCTGGATCGATAGTTTTTGGTACACTCTTAGGGTATTGGGCAAGCCAAGGTTTATTCAACATCATAGTCAGCGTCCTGGAAGTTCAATTAGGTTTCTATCGTTAAGCAGTCATATCCATGTCAATAAAAAAATCAGCGCTGACTTAAAACCATTGCCGCTGAGTTTGATAACGTCCTTATCTATTGACGGACCACTAAATTCTTTTACTGTTGTTCAGTTTTGATGAGTGATAAAAGTGTCGGTTTTAAATGAATACAATCATCTTAAAAAATGACGCTCAATTTTAAAGCATTTTTACCCGTTACTCGCAACCAAAAGATAATGCATCGACGATATAATGATACATTTAAGCAATACATTAGCATGAATCTAAGTAAAGGCAATATTAACATGAGCGTACTGCCCAGTACATATTTAATGCTAATAAAAACATTTAACTATTATGCAAGAAAAAAATGACCAACGGTCGTTATGGTAGGACGAGCTGCTGCTTTTTATTAAAAAAACGCCGATGAATGAGTAAAGCGCTTATCGTACAGCCAAAGGTACTACTGACGCAGATTAAAAACATCGTTACAATCTGATAACGTACCGCTTGGGTAGGGTCTGCGCCAGCAAGTATTTGCCCAGTCATCATACCTGGTAGGCTGACAATACCGACAACCAGCATTGAATTTAGGGTGGGCGTCATGCCATTGATGATCGCAGCTCGTATTTGTTCATGTACCGCTTCAAATGGTGTGGCAGATAGGCTTAACATCATCTCTATGCGCCCTTGTTGCCCGTGGAGGTTTTCGATAAGCTGGTTGCTGGTCAAGGAGATAGCGGTCAAAGAGTTGCCGAGTATTAAGCCCAATATAGGAATGATGAACTGCGGTGTATACCAAGGTTGCACCTGCAAAATCAGACTAATGGCGATGACCGTCACCAACACCGCTGATATGCTGACAGCGATTAGCGTATCGACTAATAAGCCTTTATAAGTACGTTTGACTCGATTTTTGGCAGCGCTACTTGCAATCAAGGTCATGATGGTCAAAATAATAAGGACTTCGTACCATTGTTCCCGAGCGAAAATCCATGCCAATATCAAACCGATAAAGCTCAGCTGTATCACTGTACGGATAGCAGCAATGACGAGTGTTTTGGTCAATCTTAGACGTAAGACCCATGAGACGAGCAGCACGATGATAATCAAACTGCTGGCAAGCGCAATATCAGCGTAAGTCAGTACGATTTGCATATTGTTTGTACTCATTACAGGAACTCGCTATAAAAGAAATGAATGTCAAACAAGTAAGGCTTAAACAAATAATAGTCAAATTAAGCAACATTGAGCGATTGATGGTAAGCATAGGATTTAAAAAGTGGCTTAACTTACTTTGGTTAAGATGCCTGCTTGCATATGCCAATGCTTATCTGCTAACGGCATAATATCGTGCGTGTCATGAGTCACCCATAGTAATGTTCGCTTTGGCTCACGCCGTAACCAACTGACAAGCAAGTGGACGAGTTTCGCTGAGGTATCGACATCTAAGGCCGCAGTAGGTTCATCCAATAACAGCACTTGCGGGTTTAATTGTAATAAACGCAGCGTATTGACCAGTTGCTTTTCACCACCTGACAAAGTATTAGCGTCTTGTTGTAAAAAGTCAGGGGTGCGCTCTAAATGCTCAAGCTGCTCGATATGCCAATCGATATTAAAATGCTTTTGCTGATGGGTTGCCAAGCGGTAAGGCAACTGCAGGTTATCAACCACGCTGCCTTCTAGTAATTGAGGCTGCTGCGCGAGAAGGGCGACCTGTGAGCGCCATTGCCTGAGTGCCATTTCATGAATGCTATGACGAGTATGGCTATTTTGTTCATCGCTTTGTAGCCAAACATCGCCTGTGGTCATAGGCAGTAGCCCTGCCAATACACGCAATAAAAGGGACTTACCACTGCCAGAAGCACCGGTCAAAACAGTTACTTGCCCAGCCAACAAGGTACCACTGCTGCCACTTATCAGTGCTCGTTTATTAATAGATAAAGCATCAACGCCATCGGACGCTGAGTTCTTCTGTCTTTTTGTGCGCCATCGGCGGTAAGTAGGAAACGGAGTAAAGCTTGAATGAGCAAGCGCGCTATGATTAGGGTTTGCTATCGCAGCGCCCTTGCTATATATCCAGATATCTTCAAATGCTAGCATAAAAGGCCTTATTATTTGTCTTATCAGCGCTCATAGGCCAGTCAGTTAAGTGTTTTATTGATCAGCGTGTTGTGTGATTGCTTGCTGAATGGTATCGCGCAATTTTTGCGGTACACGAATAGGACGCATGGGCGCGTTGTGATTCACAGTAGCATCAGAACCATCATTCGATATAGAAGTTGGCATGATTTGATTTTGTACACAAGCGATAACGATTTTGGAGCTGCTTAATAAAGTACTGTTTAAAAAAGTAGCGCTCGCTTGAGTGTTATCATCTGCATCTACATTTGGCAATGAGCGATGGATACTTTGATAAAATATAATGCTGGCAGGTTTGAGCTCAACCTTATCGATGCGTACATTTATAACTTCGTCTAATAGAATGGCTTTTTTGTATTGCAGGTCTGCTTGACTGACGACAAAGTGCTGAATGTCACCATCATCGGTCTGCAAAAAATACCCATTTAAACCAAGCTTGGTAAACCAGTCGCGGCGACAGTTTTCAAAAAATACTAAATGATTGGCATGATAGACTATGCCACCTGCATCAGTATGGTTAATATACACATTATAGTCAGTGGCAAATAGCGGTTTGGTTGCGCTAATGGGTGTGGTATCGGTATTTTTATTCGGGGTTGTTATCATAATAATGCTCAATAAATTTGCTTGAAAAAAGTACTTAGTAAAAGGACTTAACCAAAGCGTCTAATAAAAAAACTGCTTCATTAATAATGTAAACGCACAGGTTGTGACTTCTAACAGCTACTCTATCGTAAGAAATAAGGGCGCGCAACAGATAGCCTTGCCGATGTCTGTTATCATAATCCTTTATATATTGCCGCTTTGTCTAGTTTATAGCAGCACTTTTAACAGTAGCACTTGTTTATAGTCACACTTTGTTTTAATTCATTACTATAGGATAATTTATGACCCGTTTTGTCAGTTTTAATATCAATGGTATCCGCGCTCGCCAACACCAGCTAGAGGCGGTACGAGAGGTAATCGACCCTGATGTGATGGGTTTGCAAGAAACTAAGGTACATGATGAGCAGTTTCCACTCGAAAATGTAGAGAGCTTGGGTTATCACGTCGAGTATTTCGGTCAAAAAGCCCATTATGGTGTCGCTTTACTGTCCAAAGTTGCCCCTATTTTTGTACAAAAAGGCTTTCCGGGTGAAGATGCGGAGGCGCAAAAACGCTTTATCCATGCGCGCTATGTGTTCAATGGCCGTGAAGTAGATGTCCTCAACGGCTATTTCCCGCAAGGAGAGAGCCAAGACCATCCGACCAAATTTCCTATGAAGCGTGCCTATTATGCAGATTTGATGACCTATATCGATACGCTAAAAGCAGAAGGGCGCTCTTTGATTATCATGGGTGATATGAATATTGCCCCAGAAGATACCGATATTGGTATCGGTGAGGTCAATGCCAAGCGCTGGCTGAAAAATAGAAAGACTTCGTTTTTACCTGAAGAGCGTGAATGGTATAGTGACTTGATGTCGCGCGAGCTGACTGATACTTATCGTCTCCATTATCCAGAGAGTACCGAATTATATAGCTGGTTTGATTATCGCAGCCGCGGCTTTAATGATGAGCCTAAACGTGGACTGCGTATCGATCACATTTTATGCACGGCAGATCTAATAGATAACTGCGTCGATGCAGGTATTAGTTATGAGCTGCGCGGTATGGAAAAACCGTCTGATCACGCGCCAATTTGGGCAGCGTTTGACTTAAACAAAGTATAATAACTTGCTTTTAATATCAGATTTTAATCACCAAGTTTTATATCTAAGACTGTAAAACTAAGAGTGTATAACTAAGATTTTATAAAAGATAACTTATAACCAATAAATAATGCATCAGCATTGATGAATAAGGATTGAATGATGGCTGTCGGCAACGTTGCAGTACCCAATACGATTTATCCTATTAATGGGATTAAGCTAAGCGCCACTGCTGCAGGTGTACGCTATAAAGACCGCGATGATTTGGTGGTGATAGAAATTGCTGATAGCGCCAACACTGCGGTTGTTACTACGAAAAACACTTTTTGTGCCGCGCCCGTACGCGTCTTACGTGAACACTTCGCTAAAGCCAGTCCGCGTTATCTCGTCACCAATACGGGCAACGCCAATGCCGGTACAGGCGCTGATGGCATGCGCCGTGCGGTTGATATCTGTGCTGCCTTAGCTGCTAAAGCTGGCGTGGACGTCAGTTCCGTCTTGCCATTTTCGACAGGTGTGATAGGCGAGCCACTAAACAGTGATGCTGTCATCGCAGGTTTGGACAATGCATTAGCCAATTTAGCCCCTGACAATTGGTTGGCAGCCGCGAATGGTATTCGTACGACAGATACGATTCCAAAGATTGCCAGTGAAAAGGTGGATGTCGACGCTAGCTGTTATCATATTACGGGCATGTCAAAAGGGTCGGGAATGATACGCCCTAATATGGCCACCATGCTTGGTTATGTGGCTACGGATGCCAATATCGCTGCTGACTTACTGCAAGAAATGCTTAGCAAAATTAATGAGCAATCCTTTAACCGCATCACCGTCGATGGCGATACCTCAACCAACGATTGCTGCGTGTTGATTGCAACTGGAACGGCGAGCTCAGAGATCATTGATAGCCTAGAGCATCCACATTATCAGTCGATATTTGCTGCCTTAACCGCCGTATTTGTACGTTTGGCGCAATTGATTGTGCGAGATGGAGAAGGTGCCACTAAGTTTATGACCGTAAAAGTCACGGGCGGTAATACCACGCAAGAATGCTGCGATGTGGCATATGCCGTTGCTCATTCACCACTAGTTAAGACCGCATTTTTTGCCAGTGATGCCAACTGGGGTCGTATCTTAGCAGCAGTTGGTTATGCGGGTATTGAAGACCTTGATACAGAACAAGTCGATGTGTATCTAGACGAGGTGATGATTTGCAAAAATGGTGGCGTTGCCCCGAGTTATACGGAAGCTGCGGGCAAAGAAGTCATGAGTCGTCCTGAAATTACCATTCATATTGATTTAGCACGTGGTGATGCTCACGATACCGTTTATACCTGTGATTTATCTTACGATTATGTCAAGATAAACGCGGATTATCGTAGCTAAAAGTCGTTCATAATTTTATAAAGACGATCAGAATTAAACAGTTCTGAGCGTCTTTATATTCTAAATATCGTCTGATTTAGCGAAGCTCTATCAAGATAGCTTTGTTCAATACAATATTGTCTAAAAATAGGCTCTTTAAAATAGTACTACTCCTATGTTAATAAAAAACCACTAATAAAAACGGTTCAATAACATCCGTTGCAAAATCTGACGTTACGTTACAAAGCAGTCATAGAGGATAAGCAGCTGAGCGACCTATACTAACGGCAGTAAACAATAGACGGTACTGCTCAAAGCTCATGGGTTTTATATAAATCGAGTGTGACTCGATTTTATCATTGGCTTATCATTAAGCGGCGAGTTAAGTTTGAAACTGAGCTTGTTGTTAACAGTACCTTTATAAATGCTTGCTACCTTTTGAATAGTAATAATTGATTAGAATGAGTTCAAAAGGTAATGATTAATACTAATAAACTGAGGGTTTAATAATGAAAAAATTAGCAATTGCTGCATTGATGACGACTTTTGTTTTGTCAGGTTGTTCTACCATGGGCATGAATGATGAGCGTACTATGGTGGTTGAAGGTCAGCCTCTGAACGTGAAAGTGGTTAATATTCCAAGCTTTAAAATAGAAATAGCACCACTTAAAGCAGTATGTGAGCTACCAACTGCAAATGGCACTATGGTTGAGTCAGAATGCCTACAATATCGTCAGACTTATCAGAAAAACTACACGCCTTTAAACGGTGATATTCAAGGCTTTACTTACGAGCCAAATTATCGCTATATTTTAGATGTGCGCCAAGAAGCGGTTATGAATGAAGCAACAAAAGTAGTTAAGCCAGTTTGGATTCTAAACGAAGTGGTTTCAAAAACGGCGGAGTAATTCTAAACTTAGTTAGCATTAGCTAATAATAAGTTAGACAAACTACTTATCTAATGATAAAAAAAGCCTCTAATGATTAGAGGCTTTTTTTGGTGATGAGTTTAAACAATGAAAATCGATGTTTATATTAACATTGACTATAATTAACACTAACGCCACGGGTGGCAGTGGGGATTCGGTTGTCAGCATAAATAGCAAGACCGCCGCGCGCGGTTTCTTTATATTTATCAGACATGTCAGCGCCTGTTTGCTTCATAGTCTCAATGGCTTTATCCAAGGAGACAAAGTGCTGACCATTGCCGCGGCAGGCAAGACGAGCCGCGTTAATGGCTTTTACCGCGCCCATCGCATTGCGCTCAATACAAGGAACTTGCACCAAGCCGCCAATAGGGTCACAAGTAAGACCTAAATTATGCTCGATGCCAATCTCGGCGGCATTCAAGCATTTGGCTGGCGAGCCACCCATAATCTCTGCCAATGCTGAGCCTGCCATGGCACAGGCTGAACCCACTTCACCTTGGCAACCAACTTCAGCCCCAGAGATAGACGCGTTTTGTTTAATCAAGCTACCAATAGCAGTGGCATTTAATAAAAATTTACGTACACCGTCTTGGCTATAATTCGGTAAAAAATCACGATAATAGTGTAATACAGCAGGGATGATACCTGCTGCACCATTGGTTGGTGCCGTGACGACTTTACCGCCATTGGCATTTTCTTCATTGACGGCAAGTGCGTATAAGTCCACCCAATCCATCGCTGCCAGTTTATCCGTTTGGGCGATAGGCATATCTTTTTCAGCGCATAGTTGTTTATGTAGGTCGTGGGCGCGACGTTTGACATCAAGTCCACCTGGTAAAATACCGCTATTTTTACAACCTTGGGTCACACAGTCTTGCATCACCTCCCAAATCGTATCTAAATAGCTAAAAATGTCTGCTTGATTGCGATAGTGACATTCGTTGGCGAGTACCAGCTCACTGATACTTAACCCATGCTCATGGCACTGCTCAAGCAACTCTGCGGCATTATTAAAAGGGTAGGGAACGATATCAATCGTTGGACTGGCATGATCCTCATCGGGATTGTTTGCATCATCTTCATTAATAACAAAGCCGCCACCAACCGAATAATAGGTCTGCTGGTACTTGCTACCATCGGTCAATATAGCACGGATGCTCAATGCATTAGGATGATAAGGCAATACTGTATCATCGTACCAATACATATCACGCTCGGTATCGAAGTCGATAACATGTTTGCCAGACAGGTTAAGCTGATTCTTAGCAAAAATAGGTGCCAGATATTCGTCCGTCAAACGTGTGTCAATTGTACTGGGCGTATGTCCGAGCAAGCCCAAATATATGGCCGTATCGGTTGCATGTCCTTTACCTGTGGCTGCTAAAGAGCCATAAAGCTCTATTTCAATATTGTTAATCGTCGTTAATGCGGTTTGTTTAAGCAATGACGTCAAAAATAAGTTGGCAGCTATCATGGGTCCGACCGTATGAGAGCTCGATGGTCCAATACCAATTTTAAATAAGTCGAAAACACTAATCATAGAAATACCGATAAATTGTCAGTGTGTCAGCGTATGTGATAGATAGGCTTGAGTACTGATGTTAAAAGATAATAGATAATGGCCCCAAAAGCCTTGATGAATACAGCGCAATGACAAGGGCGGGCATTTATTTAAATGCGCACTTTAATGAATATGAGTATTTAAAAAATATGGGATATTATCTATAAATGTCTCTCAGTATAGGCGTACAGAGACCTGCTGAATAATAACTTTTATTTATCATAGAACTCCGTTATCATGCTCGCAGCCAATACCTGTGTAACATCCTGTAAGCTTGTTGGCACTATATAGTGAACAACGTCGCAGAAGGCCTTAAATTGCTTTTAATAGAACCTATTTGACGGTCTACATTTGGCCAAAGTAAATAAATTTTCCTACTGCTATCGTTTTTTTAATTTCTCTATAGTTGTTGATAATTAGCACGACTTAGCTGTTATCGTTTTGACTTAATTCATAGTTGTATTTCTCACAGTTTTTTAGCTGACTAATATCATCTCAGCTCAAATAGGACAGCGCATGACAACTCCCGAACCTCACGCTTCAAAATCCGAAAATAAGACTCAAGTACCCGCTGCTCACAATGCACTAGAAGCGGCTGGCATTGATGCAGCAGCGGTGAGCTATCCGCACAATCCAGACTTTGATAATGGTCGCTGGTTTCCAACGTGGCGTCCGTATGGCGGTGATTTGGATCGTGATCCGGTAGGTATTAATGAATATTTACCGCCTGCTAAGAGCGTTTTATTAGGTGTACAGCATACTTTTGCAATGTTCGGGGCGACGGTGCTAGCGCCATTATTAATGGGCTTTGACCCCAATTTAGCCATTTTGATGTCCGGTATTTGTACGGTGATGTTTTTTATAATTACTGGTGGGCGTATGCCCAGCTATTTGGGCTCAAGTTTTGCCTTTATTGGCCCTGTGATTGCGGTGACTGCTTATGCGGGTGTGGGATTTAATGACAATTTGAATGTCGCCTTGGGCGGTATCATGGCATGCGGCATAATCTATGCATTGATAGGTTTGTTGGTTATGAAAACGGGTACAGGCTGGATTGAGCGCTTGATGCCACCTATTGTTACTGGTGCAATTGTAATGATTATTGGTCTAAATTTAGCGCCAGTGACTATTCAAGGGGTTTCCGCCAACCAATTTGATGCATGGATGGCCACGCTGACAGTATTGCTTATCAGTGGAGTAGCAGTGTTTACCCGCGGTATGCTGCGCCGTCTGTTACTATTGGTTGGTTTGATATTGTCTTATATCGCCTATTTTTTCATGACCAATGTGCTCGGTTATGGCGTTCCGATTGACTTTACTAGTGTATCAGCGGCTTCATGGTTTGGTCTGCCAAGTATTCATTCGCCACGTTTTGAGATGAGCGCAATTATATTAATTGCTCCTGTCGCCTTTATTTTAGTTGCCGAAAACTTAGGGCATTTTAAAGCAGTGGAAGGTATGACTAAGGCACGAGTGACACCTTATATGGGTCGAGCTTTTTTTGCTGATGGTTTGGCGACGACTTTTTCAGCGGGTTTTGGTGGCACAGGTGTGACCACTTATGCAGAAAATATCGGTGTAATGGCGGTTACCAAAGTATATAGTACGACGATTTTTGTAGTCGCAGGTCTCGTTGCTATAATGCTGGGATTGTCCCCAAAATTTGGTGCGATTATTCAGACGATACCACCTGCTTTATTGGGCGGCGCATCCATTGTCGTGTTCGGTCTGATTGCGATTGCAGGGACAAAGATTTGGATAGACAATCATATCGACTTTAGTAAAAACAGCAATTTAATCATTGCGGCTGTTACCGTTATCATGGGGACTGGTAATTTTAGCTTGCACCTAGGTGGATTTGACTTAGGCGGTATTGGCACCGCCACCTTAGCCGCGATTGTGCTTAATGCGCTATTTAATCGCCAAAAAGACTAACCGTTAAAAAAGATTAAGTTTTTAGTGCTCAAAAGCTGAAGGTGATAAAAGTTATTAAATAATGACATTAGCCACTGTTTTATCCCCAACAAATAAAAGCCACAATTATTATTGTGGCTTTTATTTGTTATGATACTTATTTATAGTCGCGTTTATAAAATCGTGAAAAAAAACGATAACGTCGTAGCGCGCGTGGTTTAGGTTTTAGTGAACCCAGATAGATGGCAAACATGGTCAGCAGCGCACCACTCCATTGTAAAGTATTAATCGGTTTGTCGAGCCAGCTATAGTCAATCACTAAGGCTGCAATGGGTTCAGTTAATAATAGTAGGCCAGTCAATGCCAAAGACAGCTTAGGGATAGAGTAGGCGATAAGTCCCCAAGCTAAGCATTGCATCACAGTGCCATAAATCAACACCCACCCAATCTCAGACCACGTATTGGGCAGAATATTACCCATATCAAACACAAACATCGGGACAATCATTGCCACTACGCCGCCGATGCTAATCAGTTGCATGAGCATAAATATCGGCGTTGGCTCAGTGTCGTGGGTCTTACGGATAAAGGTCATCGACGCGGCAAGCATGGCGCCTGAAACGATACCAGTGACGAAACCCCAAGTCGCGGCAGTATTTTGCGCAAACTCAGGACTGCCTATCATTGCAACACCTAACATCGCTAAAAATAAGCTGATGAGCTGCAAGATAGATTGACGCTCATTAAAATATAAAAAACCAATGGCTGCTAAAAAGAAAATCTGCAAGCTATTAAGTAAGGTTGAGATACCAGGGCCTACCGCATAAATACTCTCGTGCCATAGTGCCAAATCGAGTCCTAAAAATACACCCGATAATAAACCGTAAAAAATAGCACGTTTTGAGCGCGGTAGTCGTTGCCCCGTTGCTTTAGCCAATACAGCAAACACCACGCCTGAAATAGCCAGCCGCCAAAATGACATGGCCCAGCCACCAATATCGACATGAGCGACAATCAAGCTGCCCAAACCAAAAATAATACAACCAATGACTAAGCCAGTAGCGGCGGAGCGTGAAGCGGCAATAGCCATGCAATATCCTTATCTCATTACTATGATAATTTTTTATCGTTGTTTGCTTAAGAGGTTACTAAAATAAGCTATATTGTCATTGTTTTGCGCTTGAAATGGAATGGTTTGATGCGATTTATTTTATGGTGATTTATCACACACTATCTATCTATAAATAAATCCGTCACCTTCTTACAGGAATAGCATTGGCGTCAACGTTGCTATTTGTTACTCTACTGTCTATCAGTATCTTGAAGCCGTTAATACATTTAAAATAGCAACAACATTAAAACACTTAAATAGCCTTTATTACTCTTAGCCTAGGTTTGCTTATGCTGCAACGTTCTATATTAAGACGAAAAATACTATCGTTATCTAGCTCACCGCCAAAACTGTCGCGCGACAGTTTTGTTGTGAGCCTGTTTTCTTTGATTATTGTAGCTGCCACGCTTTCTCTAATGTCAAACGCACAAGCAGCCAGCTGTAAAATTCCCAAAAGTTATTATAAAAACGTTTCTTGTACCGCAAGCAGTGGTTATTTTTTAGCGATAAAAGACTTTGGCGCTCCAGTAGCATTGATTAATAAGCAAGGTAAAAGCGTGGTTGACTTATCACGCTATCAAAAAGTGGATGCTGATAAAATATCTAGCGGTTTGTTACCCGTACTGCGTAACGGGCATGTGGGCTATATTAATATGCAAGGTCGTGAAGTTATTCCTGCGATGTACGATATGCTCAAGGACAGCCAAGGTTGGGCACGTCCCGTCTCTGAGGGTCGCATTGTGGTTAAACAGAATGGTCATTATGGAGTTATCGATACTGCTAACAAGATAATCGTACCATTTACCGCAGCAATTAGTAATATCGATGATTATCGCGGCGGCATTACTCGAGTACGTAAGAACCAAGCAATAAGTTGGTTAGATAAAAATGGCAATACCACGCGTGACCCCAACAGCAGTGCCGACGGTCAGTCATCGACCAATAATACTGAAGACAACGTCAAGGATCAGCAGAAATCAGCCTCATCCAGTCGTTTTACTACGTTGCAGCCACATCAACAAGATGGTCGATGGGGCTTTGTTGATGACCATAATGTCACTATGATTACGTATGCATTTGATGAGGTGCGTCCATTTTCTGAAGGGTTGGCGGGCGTGCGCATCGATAACGAATGGGGTTTTGTCAATTTAGGCGGCGAGCTGGTGATTCCTTTTCGCTTTAGCAATAGCGGTGTGAGCGTGGGTGATCGTTATAAAAATGAGCCTGCATTTGTATTCACAGGCGGCAAAGCGTGGATTGGTAATTTAAAAAATGGCGATAAGATGTGCATTGATAAAGAGGGCGCTGGTGTCAGTTGTGATTAATATTTATCACCATGCTTAAATTTTCAGATAAAAAAAGAGTGGCAGAATGATGGGTAATCTATCATTCTGCCACTCTTTTTTATTGCTCACTAATTAGCAGCACCGTGCTTAAAACACTACTTTTCTAATAAATGATTGCTGATTAAATCAACCATATAAGGCTGATAATATTCAGGAATATCGTGCGCCATGCCTTCAATCAAATGAAACTTGGCATTAGGAATGGTTTTAGCGACCACGCGACCTTGTGATGCCGGTAACAGCCCATCGGCGCTACCGTGCAGTACGATCGTCGGTGCTTTGACTTGCTTACTATATTTACTGATAGAGCCTGAAGCCAAAATAGCATTGAGCTGCTGCACGGTGCCAAGAGGATGGAAATTGCGCTGATAGCGTATCTTGGCAATATCTCGTACCATACGCACATTCACATGCCCTGGCGTACCGACAGTTTTCATAAACCACACGCTATGACGCACAATATCACGCTCAGAATGGCTCTCTGGACGATTAATAAGAGTGTAGAGCTGTTTGGGCTTTGGCGGTTTTAAAAAAGCACGATTGGTGGTGGTAAACATCAATGCCATGCGCTGCACTAGGCTTGGATAACGCGCCGCCACGATTTGGGCAATCATACCGCCCATAGAAGCACCAAGCAAATGCGTCTTACCCAGTTGCAATGCCTTAATTAAACGTGCCGTATCTTCTGCCATATCGGTTAAATTATAAGCAACCTGTGCCCCTTTGTTAGAGAGTCCTGTCTGCAGGCGCATCATCATTTTTAACTGACTGATACGTGGTAAACCATCAATCTGTACTTTAGATGACAAGCCGATATCACGATTGTCAAAACGAATCACAAAAAAACCAGCATCAATAAAGCGTTTTATGAAGTTATCTGGCCAAAATACCATTTGCGAGCCAAGCCCCATAATCATGAGTAGTGGCGGATTATCTGGGTTGCCACCCGCTTCAACGCACAGCTCGATACCATCACCAATATCTATCATTGCTTGATGAAGATGCTCGCTCAAGTCGGAAGCGTGCCAATGGTGCTCACCAAATTTTCGCCATTCAGGCGTTGGGTAGCTAAAGCTGCTATCTGATGTCTCAGGCAAATCGGCGCTATTGATGTCGTTTGTTTCTGTCATGAAGTATCCTATTTAGATGGTCATTGGCTTAAATTTCGAGCATTTCAAAATCAAGCTTGCCAACGCCGCATTCTGGGCAAATCCAATCGTCGGGAATATCTTCCCATTTAGTACCAGGCGCGATGCCTTCTTCAGGACAGCCGAGTTCTTCGTCATATATCCAACCGCAGACAATACATTCATAACGTTTCATAAATAGTCCTATCAATCATTGTCACTGTTACTACTGCCAGTGTTACTAGGTGTTTTGTTAAGACTCGTATTCACTATTATAGTCAAGATTGAGCCCGTAAAAACGCACGTAGTTTAGCATATAACAATCATTTTTATAGTTAAGTTTACACTTGTATATTGAGATTAACCAGCTTTTATCAAGTCATTAACCGTCAGTTTAAGGGTTTCAAGAAAGGAGGTTTTACCAGTTTTGCCGCCACCATAAAGCCGATTATGCTATAATTCTTGCTACTAATTTTACCAATTGATATGTCGATTACCACTGTCATATCATAACTTCAGTACTATAAGCCAAGGGTTATTATGAGCGCTAATGCCGTCGTTACGTCCACTAAAGTCAATAGCACAACCGAGTCGTCACATACGCTCAATACCGACCATCCATTTTGGCAAATCATTCGCACAGTACCAGACTTCCCGAAAGCTGGCATTGATTTTTATGATATTACCCCGTTACTACGCAGTCACATTAATGCGGTGATTGATGAGATGCTTGCGGCACTGCCTGCTGGTTTGCTTGATGATGTAGATTGCTTGGGTGCAGTTGAGGCGCGTGGCTTTGTGTTTGCTAGTTTGCTGGCAGGTAGATTGGGTAAGGGTATGATCTTGCTACGTAAACCTGGTAAGTTGCCACCACCCGTCGCTAATAAAGCCTATGCTTTAGAGTATGGTAAAGACACGCTTGAGATGCAAAATAACTTGCCACCTGAGCGCGTATTGTTGGTCGATGACATTCTGGCAACGGGTGGCACGCTCACCACCGCTTATGAGCTGTGTAAGTCTGCTGAGCATACGGTGGTCGGCGCTTTGGTATTGTTAGATCTTGTTGATTTGCATGGCAAGTTCCCTGTACCTGTCTATACAGTCTTAAAGGCTTAGGAAATAGGGTGTTTATGATAAGAAAAAGCGCGCTGAATGAATTCAGCGCGCTTTTTTCGATTGAGCTTATCTTAATACTACTTAGCTTGCTGGTAATTTTCACATGCCTGCTCTACTAGTATGCGACTAATCGTTTTCGGCTTAGTAACTTTAAAGTCTTTGGTGGTCAATATCGGCTTTTCTGATTGCCAAGACTTTAACACCTTATCGTCAGCAGCATAGTTGACATAAGCGCGACGATAATAGCTTGCATCCTTACAAGAGATGAGCCATTGCTGGTCGCTATGATGAATGTCACTTTCTTTAGTCTGTTTCTCTTTACTGTCTTTCGTGACGATTTTTGGCGCAGGATAGGTTCTACGAATCGAGACGGTAATATTTTCGACCGCTTTTTCGTCAATAATATGAATGTCTGAGCGTTCGATAGAATCTATATCTAAGCTGAAAATAGAGCCAGTCTGACTTTCTGATACCTCTAACCAGTTTACCGCATGGGCACTCATTGCAAGCGTACTACCTGCTAATATCACTGCTAGCCGTTTCATAATCGAGCCTTGCTTTTTGTTATATAAAGTCGTTCATCATAGCCAACTTAATATGAGCAGGCAAATTTCTTTTATGACAAGTGGTTCACGCTGAAACAATCTCAGCACAATTAATTAGCAGGCAGATGTCTAAGACGTATAATAAATAGGGCAGTTAATCACGCATGGCTGCTAGCATTTGCGCAAGCTCATCACGTGCACCGATAAAGCCATCAATGCCCTTTGGTAATAAGTCTTGAGTAACGGTATCTTGCTGATAGGCGGCACTGAATTCGTCATGCGTTAAGCTGACTTTGGTCATGTCGGCCAAATCCATGGACATGCTTGGTGACAGTTGGCGCGTGACTTCAACATCCATGGCTGCCAACTCATCAATTAGATTGGGCGCGATGGTCAGTAAATCGCAACCTGCGAGTGCCAATATTTGCTCAGTCGAGCGGAAGCTGGCACCCATCACTTGCGTTTTATAGCCATGCTGTTTGTAATATTGATAAATGAGTTTGACCGATTGCACGCCCATATCATCTGCAGCTGGTACGTTTTGGCGATTTTGTTGACGTTTTTGCCAGTCTAAAATACGACCAACAAAAGGGGAAATCAGCGTCACGCCAGCATCTGCACAGGCAATCGCTTGATGCTGACCGAATAATAAAGTCAGGTTGCAGTGAATACCCTGAGTTTCAAGATAACGTGCTGCTTCAATTCCTTGCCACGTTGCTGCCATCTTAATCAACACGCGCTCTGAGTCGATGCCTGCTTTTTGATAGGCTTCCATAAAGCTTAGGGCTTTATCAATGGTGGCTTGGGTGTCATAAGACAAGCGTGCATCGACTTCGGTTGAGACGCGACCTTCAATCAACGCCAGAATATTACAGCCAATTTGAATGGTTAGCTCATCAATCACCGCATCGATATCGCCCCGATGGCGACTCATGGTTTCTGACAGCATGGCCTCATTATCCGGATGAATAAGAGCTTTGGTAATCAGGCTTGGATTGGTAGTGGCATCGATGGGTTTTAGACGCGCAATGGCGGCAAGGTCGCCCGTATCAGCGACAATAGTGGTCATGGTGCGAAGCTGTTGTAATGCGCTCATCAGATATCCTTGGTATGGTCAATTAACGTTGTTATGTTCTTGTTTAGAATGGTTATTCAAGTTTGTACTCCATGATATTTTTTATTTATAAAGCTGTTTATCATGGTGAGGTTTCTAGAGGTTTTGGTTAGTAGTAATGCCTCAAAGATTTTCTTAAGCCTAAACCTATTAGACGTATGCGCTGTTAAAACTATGAGCTGTTAAAATTAGGTGCCTTTAATAAGAGCCTTTAAACTGTATCATAGATTTGAGCGTATGTAGCCCGATAGTTTTACAGCACTTGGTCGTTACAGGGCATAACTGTGCTAAGATTTATAGCAAATTGCCCATTAACGCGCATTTACGAATGGGCACTGTCGATAGTTTTTGCTATAGTAGAGCCGATCAGCTGTTTGCCTCGCGCGAAACATCAAAAGTAAGTATTTATTATTAAAATAAACATATTGAACAGAGAGTCACCCCTAACAGTGATAAAACTCAGTAATAATATTAGAGAAAGGATGGGCGGTAATGAGTGAGCAGTCACCAGAGCAAAATGTAGACAATCTAAATCAAATCAATACAAACGATATGGCCAATGAAAAAGAGTTTTTGGATAGTATCCGCCAAAATATCGATGCGGTAGACTGCGAAATACAGACGCTGATTAACAATCGTGCCAAACTGGCTCAGCAAGTGGCAGTCGTGAAAAAAAGCCATATTGCTAATAATCCAACTGCCGACAATACCAATCCTATTTTTTATCGTCCTGAACGTGAAGCGCAAGTGTTAAAGGCGGTCATGGAACGCAATACCGGACCCATCGCTGATGAAAAAATGGCGCGTTTGTTCCGTGAGATTATGTCGGTGTGCTTGGATTTAGAAGCGCCGCAACGTATTGCGTTTTTGGGCCCTGTCGGTACCTTTACCCATGCAGCAGCGTTAAAACACTTTGGTAAAGCTGCCGATACTGTGCCACTAAATACCATCACTGACGTCTTTCGTGAAGTTGAAGCGGGCACGGCGATGTATGGTGTGGTGCCAGTCGAAAACTCATCAGAGGGCGTGGTCAACCATACGTTAGATGGCTTTTTATCTTCTACGCTAAAAATAATCGGTGAAGTTGAGCTGCCTATTCACCAGAATTTCTTAGTCGCTGAGCATACCAAACTTGATGGTTTGAGCCGTATTTACTCGCATCAGCAATCATTGGCGCAGTGCCGTCATTGGCTTGACGTCAATTATCCTAATGTCGAGCGTGTGGCTGTGTCGAGCAATGGTGAAGCGGCCCGTCGTTTAAAAAACGAGTGGCATTCAGCGGCAATTGCAGGTGATGTGGCGGCGGCAGAGTACGATTTACATAAGCTTTACTCAAACATCGAAGACAATCCAAGTAATACCACGCGTTTCCTCATTATTGGTCACGAGGCGATTGCGCCATCGGGTCAAGACAAGACCTCAATCATGGTTTCGGCGCATGATAAAGCGGGCGCCCTGATCGAAATCTTAAAACCATTGTCCTATCATGGCGTGTCGATGACCAGTATCGAGACGCGTCCTGAACGTCCTAATAAATGGGCTTATGTGTTCTTTATCGATATGGATGGGCACATTGAAGACGCAAATGTGAGCGCAGCTATCGCTGATATCCGCCCATTAGTCAAAGATTTGCGTGTACTAGGCTCTTATCCAAAAGCAGTATTGTAAAACTGATTTAATCAAATTGTTTATCAAACGAATAACAGGTATTAACGAACAGTAGATGCGTTATCACCTCTAAGGATAAATCATGCAGTCATCTCATTCGACAGAGTTAAATTTATCACCGCTTGTGCCTGCCTATGACAGTATTCTAGAGCTGATACCTTATCAGGCTGGAAAACCAGTTGAAGAGCTGACACGTGAGTATGGCGTCTCAGATGTGGTAAAACTTGCCAGTAATGAGAACCCAAGAGGCTGCTCACCGCACGTTACGCTGGCGATTACCGAACAGTTGGGTCAGCTGGCACGTTATCCTGATGGCAATGGTTATTATCTAAAACAAGCGCTTGCTGATTTTAACGATGTCCGTGTCGACCAGATTACCTTGGGTAATGGCTCTGATGATTTGCTTGATATTTTAGCACGTAGCTTTGCTGGTGCTGACGATGCCATTATTTACAGTCAGTATGCTTTTATCGTTTATCCGATGCTGGCTAAAATGCAAGGGGCGACAGGTATAGAAGTACCTGCTCATCGCTTTGGTCATGATCTAAAGGCGATGAGTGAGGCAGTTCAAGACAATCCTAATACCAAAATGGTGTTTATCGCCAATCCTAATAACCCAACCGGCACCCAGCTTTCGCATCAAGAGTTGCAAGCGTTTATGGGCAGTGTGCCACGCTCGGTATTGGTGGTATTAGATGAAGCCTATATCGAATATAGCCCTGAGAGTAATAATCGGGCGCTGTTAGATGAGTTTGATAACGTGGTCATCGTACGTACCTTTTCCAAAGCTTATGGACTGGCGGGCTTGCGTGTTGGCTATGCGTTAAGCTCAGTGCCAGTCGCTGATTTACTCAATCGAATTCGTCAGCCATTCAATGTGAGCAGAGTTGCGCTAGCTGCTGCCGCTGCGGCGCTTAACGACCAAGATTTCATTGAAAAAACGAGGCTTACTAACCAAGAACAAATGCGCTGGTTAGAAAAGCAGTTTGATGCCTTGGGACTAGGGTTTATCAAGTCGCATGCCAACTTTATTATGGTTGAAATAGAAGTCGAGATGGAAGACATAACAGCGGCTTCTATTCATCAAGCATTGCTAGAGCAGGGCGTTATCGTGCGTCCATTAGAAGGTTATGGTTTGCCTAATTGGTTGCGTATTACGGTAGGGATTGCAGAAGATAACATGCGTCTGATTGATACGCTGCGCTCCATATTGACCGACGATTAAATAATCTTGCGAAGTGTTTTTTGAGGTCAGTCAATTATCCACTAAATTTTATAAAATGAATGTCAGTTTGCTTTATCTAAAAAGACGTTTATTTGTTCAAAGAGAAATGCCGTGAGTCGCCAGCAAAGCAATCAAAACAATAATATGCAATCCATTAATACTCAGCCGCCGTTATTTAAGCAAGTTTGTGTTATCGGTCTCGGGTTAATTGGTGCCAGCCTTGCCCAAGCCATTAAAGACAATGGTTTGAGTGAGCGATTGGTGGCGGTTGATAGACATGCGCCAAGCATCGACGAAGCCATTCAGCACGGTTTGCTAGATGCTGGTAGTGCCGTCTTAAGTGAAGTAGTATCGGGCAGTGACCTGATTGTCATCGCCGTACCAGTGCAAGCGGTGCAAGCCGTGTTTGTCGATATCAAAGCTGCCATGGATAATGGGCAGATTTCTTCTGATTGCATCATCACTGACGTCTGTAGCACCAAAGGTAATATCATTGATGCAGCAAAAGCGGTCTTTACTTCGCTACCAACTGGCTTTGTACCAGCGCATCCGATTGCTGGCGCTGAAAATTCAGGGTATCATGCCAGGCGCGCCACATTATTTATCAATCATAGCGTTATTATTTGTGAGCTCCCAACGACAAACCCTTGGGCGATTTCCAATCTGCGTCAGTTATGGGAAGCGGTAGGTGCGACTGTCATGTCAATGGATGCCGAGCATCATGATGCTATCTTAGCGCATACCAGTCATTTACCGCATCTGCTGGCATTTAACTTGGTCGAGCAGCTGGCGAGTCATGATGATAATTTAGATATGTTTCGTTATGCAGCGGGCGGCTTTCGCGACTTTAGCCGCATCGCTGCCAGTGACCCTAAAATGTGGCATGATATATTTTTTGCCAACCAAAGCGCAATCGTAAGCGCCCTTGATGAGTATGGCATTTATTTACAGACCATGCGTCAGCTTATCATTGATAAAGATTCAACCGCCCTGATGGGACTTTTGGGCCGCGCGCAAGCCGCACGGCGACATTTTGGCCATATGTTAGCCAGCACCCCTTATACGGATACTCCTGCTATGTCAGCTTCTTATATCATTACCCCTAGCAACACCGTTTCTGGCACCATTACCATTCCTGGTGATAAGTCTATCTCTCATCGCAGTATTATGCTCGGTAGCCTTGCAACAGGCGTCACCAAGGTCACTGGATTTTTGGAAGGGGAAGACGCGCTTGCTACTTTGCAAGCGTTCCGAGATATGGGCGTGACCATTGAAGGCCCTGATAATGGGCAGTTAACCATTCACGGTGTTGGTATGAACGGTCTAAAGCCAAGTAAAACGCCATTATATATGGGCAACTCAGGCACCAGTATGCGTCTGCTAGCGGGTATCTTAGCCGCACAGTCATTTGATAGTGTATTAACAGGTGATACCAGCTTAAACAAGCGCCCAATGGAGCGTGTGGCAGCACCGCTACGTGACATGGGTGCGGTCATTCAAAGCACGGGTCATAGTGGCACAGCGCCACTTAGTATCACTGGTCGAGATAGTGTTGGCAAACCTCTACAAGGCATAGAGTATGATATGCCGGTTGCTTCTGCGCAGATTAAATCTTGCTTATTACTGGCTGGACTGTGGGCAGAAGGCACAACAACTGTGATTCAGCCTGAAATCAGTCGAGACCATACCGAGCGTATGCTCTCAGCCTTTGGTTATCCCGTTACCGTTGATGGCAATCGTATCAGTGTTGAGGGCGGTGGTAAACTCACAGGCGGTGACATCGCGGTCCCTGCTGATATCTCATCAGCGGCATTCTTTATGGTCGCTGCGGCTATCAGTCAAGGCAGCGAGTTGACCTTGAAGCAAGTTGGCATTAATCCAACGCGTACCGGTATTATTGATATTCTAAAGTTGATGCAAGCGGATATCAGCCTGAGTAATGAGACTCATGTCGGTGGTGAACCAGTAGCAGATATCACTATTCGTGGCTCAAACTTGGTCGGTATAGAAATACCTGAGTATCTGGTGCCGCTCGCGATTGATGAGTTCCCAGTATTGTTCATTGCTGCCAGCTGCGCCCAAGGTCGTACAGTGTTAACGGGTGCAAAAGAGCTGCGCGTTAAAGAGTCAGATCGTATTGCCGTCATGGCAGACGGCCTACAAACGCTAGGTATTGATTGTACGGTTACCGAAGATGGTTTAATTATTGAAGGTAAAGGGATTGAAGGCAAGGGCAATAGTGCTGATATCAATGAAGTGAATAATAGCCAACCTGTCTTTGGTGGCGGACATATTACCTCGCACCATGACCATCGTATCGCGATGAGCTTTGCTGTAGCTAGTCTGCGCGCATCCAAGCAGATTACCATTGAAGGTGTTGAGACTGTTAATACCAGCTTTCCAGGATTTGCAGAACTTGCCAATCAAATCGGTATGTCTATTCAAGTGGATAAGGGTGCGGCTTAGGCCCTAAAAGACTACTCACTTGATAAGCACTGGTATTGGTTTTTGTAGTGTTGGTTTCGCAATTCAATGAAGTCCATAAGGTTAATTATTAACCTTGACGTAAAAGTTGTTTTTAAAGTTGTTGTCGTTAGCAATGTGTTGATACTTGAATGGTATTAACGCATTGCTTTTTACTTTCTACCCTATATATAGTAACCCTGCGCTCTTATCGCTAAGTCTTTATTATTCATAAATACTAAGTAAGGTCGCGCTTTGCTCTAATTAAGTTGTCTTGCCTTATGACCACTCAAAATGTCGTCAAAAAACCAGTCGCTCCAATCAAAACCACACGAAGTGGCATCGTCACTGCGCTGATCGCTTTTTGTATATGGGGCGCGTTTCCTTTATATTTTAAACAGCTATCGGCTTATAATGCGACAGAAATTATTGGTCATCGTATTGTTTGGACGTTTGCGTGTTTACTCATCGTCGTGGTTGTAACCAAACGTTGGCAGTGGATAAATACCTTAAAGCAAAACCCAAAATGGATAGCGTTGACTTTTTTGTCAGGTATTATTATTGCGACCAACTGGCTCACGTACGTATGGGCGGTCAATCATGATCAGATACTTGAGGCAAGCTTAGGATATTTTATTGGCCCACTCGTTGGTGTGGCGTTATCGATGATTTTATTCAAAGAACGCCTACGTACCCTGCAATGGGTCGCGATTGGTTTTGCGCTATTGTCTGTGGTCATTCAAGTGGTGATGCTGGGTAGCCTGCCATGGTTATCGCTCATTCTTGCTTTTAGCTTTAGTACTTACGGCACTATCCAGCGCCAAACACCATTGACTGCGGTCGATGCGATGTTTGTTGAAACCACGATGCTGGTACCTATCTTTATTTGGTGGTTTTGGCAAGCGGATGTGGTCAGTAGCCAGCTGAGCTTTTGGTTTACGCCAAACATTTGGCTATTGATGCTGGCAGGTCCGATTACGCTGATACCGTTATTACTCTTTAATAGATCGACTAAGTTGGTTGCTTATAGTATTTTAAGCTTTATGAATTATTTGACGCCGACCTTTATTTTCTTCTTGGCCGTATTCTATTATAAAGAGCCTTTTGACCTAAATCGTTTAGCTGTCTTTGGTTTGATTTGGCTAGGGTTGTTATTATTCAGCATTGACTTGTGGCGTCATCGCCCTAGTAAAGCGTTAAAAGCCGAGCGTCTGCGTGAAGAGGCTTTGCAGCAGAGTAAGTAAAAACTTGATTGCAAAACTAAAGTTAGAAATCCGGATTGAAAATTAACAAACAAGGCTAAAATCATGTTTCATACCGAATCTGATGTGGTATTTGTCAAAGGCTTAACAGTAGAAGCCGTCATCGGTGTCTATGAGTGGGAGCGCACCATTACTCAGCCATTACTGATTGATATTGCGCTTGAAACAAATATCAGCCGTGCTGCTGTCTCAGATGATGTGAATGATGCACTCAATTACAAAGCAGTCTGTGATGACGTTAGCGACTGGTGCCAAGTTATTCAGGCGCAATTACTTGAGCATTTGGCTGGGCAAATCGCTGATAAGCTGCTTGCAAAGTATGCCTGTCAAAAAATAACGTTAAGTATTGCTAAGCCGACGGCTATTCAGCAGGCTGATGCGGTTGGTGTACAAATCACGCGTTATGCAGAAGCCAGTGAAGATAAACCTTCTATAAGCAAAGGTAATGATGCATAAAAATCTGGCTGGTTTGAATCTTTCAACATTTACAAGATGCGCCCCCGAACAGTTGCAAACGCAGTCTGTGATAGCAGTGCTATTGGCTTTGGGCAGTAATTACCAAGCTGAGCATTATCTGCCGCGTGTCCGAGAAGCTCTAGCGGCGCTAGGGGAAATACAGTTATCTACTGCGTTTCAAAACCCTGACTTTACATCTACTAAAGCGCAACCGAAGCCTGACTATACCAATCAGTGTGTCCATATTTCGCTAACGTCACCGATGACATTACAACAGTTACAGCAAACCTTTAAACAATTTGAATGTGATTGCAATCGGCAGCGTTTAACAGAAGCTCAGACGCCAATAAAGAAAGTTACGATGGATATCGATATTCTGCTAATACAAACGGCTTTTAATGAAAATAGCCTAAGCAAGAAAAAGCTATCTAACTGGATAATCATGGCAGATCGTTATCCATTTAAAGCGCATGAAAGAACAGGAATCGAGGAATTGATTTTGAAAGGTTCTTTAAAAGGTTAAATTAAGTGGCTAAGATTCTGATAAAAATAGGATACTGTTGAAAACAGGCAGAAGCTGTCGAAAGCGGATAGCTCTATTAAAACCTCTCAAAATAAGAGCTAGGCAAGATGCCTAGCCTAAACTGACTACTCAAAATAGTTTTGAATCAACTACTGCGCCGTCAAACCACCATCAACGATAAACTCTGAACCCGTTGAATAGCTTGAATCATCAGACGCTAAGAATAGTACCATGCCGCTGACTTCTTCTGGCTGTGCCACGCGTTTCATCGGAATGCTCTTAGCAAAAGCTTCAACCGCATCTTTGGTGTCGCCCTGCATAATCATTGGCGTGGCAATAACGCCTGGGTGAATGGAGTTAACGCGAATGCCGTAAGGTGCGCACTCCAGTGCAGCCGCTTTAGTCATACCGCGTACCGCAAATTTAGAATCGGTATACCCAATAGCACCGCCAACCAAACCATTAATCGATGAGATATTAATGATAGAGCCTTGTTTAGCGGCTTTCATGGTTGGAATAACCGCTTTCATGCCTAAAAAGACTGATACTTGGTTAATCTCTAGAATCTTGCGATACTCTTCTACCGAGGTATCTAAAATAGATTTGTGCGTGGTAATACCTGCATTATTGACCAGCACATCGACTTGACCAAATTTTGCTTGGGCCTCTTTAATGACTTTTGCCCAATCATTTTCATTGGTGACATCATGCTTGATGAATAGGGCGCTATCGCCAAGCTCTTTTGCCAACGCTTCGCCTTTTTCGCTATTGATATCGGTTAATACTACTTTAGCGCCTTCTGCCATACACAGACGCGCATGGGTCTCGCCCATGCCTTGAGCGGCACCAGTAATGATGATAACTTTATCTTGTAAACGAGCCATAATGTCTCCTAGTTTTTTTAGTTGTGGATATTGAAAGAGTATAAGACATAATCGCTAAATACTCATTAGTGGTTATGAAACCATCACTCAACATTCTATGTTTTTAGACAATATCTTTAAATTACACCTTTAAATTATGTCTTTGAATAGTGATAGTGAGAAAACAATGTATAAAGCCATATTAGATTTTTGTTTCAATAAGGTCGGTAGCCAAAAGTTTTTTGAGAAAGACATAGGTTTTGATAAGCTTTTGATAGAGCGGTACAGTAATTTGCTTGAGCAGGCAGCGGCGGCAGAGCTTTATGAATGGCGAAGTAGCATTGAGGGCAGGTTAGCGGAGATTATCGTATTAGATCAATTTTCGCGTAATATTTACCGCGATTCGCCAGCTGCCTTTGCCCAAGATGCCATGACACTAGCGCTCGCACAAGAAGCAGTTACTGCTGGCGCATTAGAAGCGCTTGAGACCGTAGAGGCGCGAAAGTTTATACTCATGCCTTATATGCACAGTGAGTCAAAACTGATTCATCAACGAGCAGTGCCCTTGTTTGAGCAATATACCAATGCCGATACCATAGAGGCTGAGATAAAACATAAAGTGATTATCGATCGATTTGGTCGTTATCCGCATCGCAATGACATTTTAGGACGGGTTTCGAGTAGTGAAGAAATAGAGTTTTTGACGCAGCCTGACTCGTCATTTTTATAAATATCATTTAATAAATAGCTAATCGATAAAGCGCTATTTATCAATTGGTTAAAATACAAAAGAGGCTGTTTGGCCTCTTTTGTATTTATTTTGGACTATCGCTAGCAGCTTACTTCTGCTCAGCGCCTGCTGCATCCATATCAGTACGGCCAATAACATCTAAATCCTCTAAGCAAAGCTTATCGTATTCCTTTTTGCAAAAGTCAGGATCGATTTTGCACATCGCCGTTTGCAGCTGATCGAGACGATTTTCTGATTGCTGGATATGCTCGAGCATTTTAGCAAAGGCTTCTGCGACAGGGTCTTGAGAGAATGGATCAATACCATAGGCTTGAAAGGTAGTGGTTCGTTTATTGTTTGGCACAGGATTTTTTACTTTATCGCTATCGGTATGAGCAGCTTGTGCGACTTTTCCTTGCTGTTTGGTGTCCTCTACTTTGGTCGTAATAGGATTGCCTTTTTCGTCATGATTGTCTGAGATCATACGGGCGGCACTACCGACCATCGTCGCCCCTGCTGGCACTGCTTTTACCACCACGGCATTTGAGCCAATTTTAGCGCCTTTACCGACCGTGAAAGGCCCTAATACTTTGGCACCGGCACCGACAATGACACCGTCTTCTAAAGTAGGATGACGTTTGCCATTATTCCATGAGACACCGCCAAGGGTCACGCCATGATATAAAGTGACATCATTGCCAATCTCAGCTGTTTCGCCAATCACAACGCCAACGCCGTGGTCAATAAAGAAGCGCTTACCAATTTTTGCGGCAGGATGAATCTCGATACCGGTCACGATGCGGGAACCATATGAGATAATGCGCGCTGCCAGTTTTTGTTCATGATTCCAAAGATAATGGGCACCACGATGTAAGACAAGCGCATGGATGCCAGGATAGGTCAGGATGACTTCCAGGCTATTACGTGCCGCTGGGTCACGGTTGAATACCGCATCGATATCTTCTTTTAAGTCTTTTTTGATGCTGGCAAGCGATTTGAACAATTTGGCTGGCAATGACATAAAGCGTCCTATCGTATTTTTGATGACAATCTCTTTAGTTATAGCAGTTTCGCAGTACAAAATATAGCGATGAATAATAAATTAAAACAGATTGTTTATAGATGAACACCAAGCAGTGGCGATTTTCCTATAGACAATCATAGGTGACTTGCACAGGTTACTTAGCTGTCACTGGTAACATATTTTAGCAGTTCGATAACCTGTTCAGGCGTTTGCGCCCATGCCATTGCAGCCGCATCCACTTCTTTTAGTGGATGAATAATATCTTCAGCATGTAGCGTGATATAAGGCTTGCCCAAAGCGGCGCAGTAGCCCGCGTCAAAGGCGGCGTTCCACTGTTTGTATTTATCACCAAAGCGAATGATGGCAATATCACATTTTTGAATCATATTTTTGGTACGAATCGCATTCACCTTTGATGACTGATGGTCGCGCCAGAATCCATTGTCATTTTCACCCAACACATCACCAGCCGCGTCGCTGGCTTCATGGTCAGTCACGGCGGATGTAAAGGTAATAGCAAGACCATGCTCTTTTGCGCCTTGCATGATTTTTTGGCGCCAGTCGCTGTGTATCTCTCCAGATAAATAAACAGTCCAGTTCACTGTTAACTCCTTTTTATTATTAAATCATATAACTTGTAAAACATTACTAGTGCTGCTAATGCCAAACACTCAATGCTTGAAACTTTGCGCATTAGAAACTTTAGTCTTTTGAAAGCTTAGCAATCAATGCACTCAATAGCTGATATTCTTTTTGATCAAGCTGTAAGCGTGAGCCCAGTCGTGACAGTCGCGACGGTAGAGATTTCAGATTGTCGCTATCGGCCAAACCACGTTGAACCATCAGTTCAGTCGTACGATGAGTCAGCTGTTGCAGTTGCTGCTGGGTAATGGCTGGCTCATCCCATTGTTGACGTAAGGTCACATCAAGCGTCGGTTGGATGCTAGCGTTTATATCAGTATCTAAATCATCCGCTTTTTGACAATGTGTCTGCGCGTAAGCAAAAATAAAGCTGGCAATGACTTGGACGGCTGAAGCAACATTAAGTACGGGGTACGCTGGATTGGCATCAATTTGAATATGATAATCGGCGTAAGCCAATTCTTCATTGGTCAAACCGCGGTCTTCACGACCAAATAAAATGGCGATATTTGGCTTGCTTATAGGTTGAGAGTTTTCACTCAGTTGAGGGTTTGCATTGTTATCCACCACATCGACAGCCATTTGCTTATCTATAAAGTCAAACATGATTTTGGCGGCTTGCGTAGGCGTCACTACAGGGCGCGGTAAATGCCTGCTACGACTGCTGGCCGCAAATACCAACTGGCAATCCGCTATCGCAGATTCTAACGTCGGTGTAATAGTGGCTGATGATAGTAAATTATTGCCGCCTGCTGCATGAGAGACACTGGTCTCATCAATAGGCAGCTTGGGATTAACGACGGTCAAGCGCGATAAACCCATGGTGTGCATGGCTCGTGCTGCTGAACCAATATTGGCAGGTAGGGTGGTGTTGACCATGACGATTTGCAAACAAGACAAATAGTCGCTTACCGTATGAGGAACGGCTGATGCTGCTAATAGTGAGGAAGAAACTTTACTCATTACAATCCCAATCTTTGGTTAATTTCTTGCTCAACCCGTTGTAACGCCAATGCAACTGCTTCAATCAGTTCAGCTTGGTCGCTGATAAGACGCTCACGGCAAGCTTCTTGCAACTGCCCACTAAGATGCGTTAATTGGGTCGCGCCCAAATTGACACTGGCACCTTTTAGCGCATGAGCAACCTCATAGCCATTGGCATTGTCACCTTTTTGTTGAGCGTTTCTTAAGTCAGCAATGCGCTGTTGACTGTCGGTAAAATACACTTGTATCAAATCGACAAAGTCTTCTTCTAACAAGTCACGCATGTCATCAAATTGCTCGTTATTGATAATCTCGTCAATTTTAGTATTCATATTATTATCTGGGTTGTCAGTCATGATCATGTGTCCAATATGGTAAAAGTTAAAGCAGGACAGTTAACTAACAGTCAGGTTAACTATAATGAAAGTGCAAGTTATCTTCACTAACCATGCTCTTTAATTGTTGTAAGTTGTCATCGTTAGGGTAGATGCGCCAATGTTCAGATAGTCCCACATTGGCAATACCAAACTCTTCATAAATGCTCAATCCAAGCGGTAGGCAGTTATCATTAATAGAGGCATCTGTGTTGCTAAGGGCATTATTGGCATAACCATTGCTATTTTGATACAGCGCGTCTTGATTCATATCATTTTCTAGCGCCAATAAATCATTGCCATTTTCATCATATAAGTTACCACCCATGGATGGGTCATACGCACCGTTACCACCGCCACCATTATTACCTTGCTCGTCCTGCTCATCGTTATAAGACAACCGCGGTGCAGGGATGATGTCTGCTTGAGCAGATTTAAGCAGTGGCTGCATACGTGTCAGCAGATTAATATCGCTACCGTGGACTTTGATGCTGATTTTTTTGAGCCAACGCAAGCGCGCATCCACCATACTCATGGCATTATCAAGGCGGGCAAACAGGCGTCCGTCACGCTCACGAATACTGCCTTTAATTACCACCACTTCATCGATTTTTAGTTGGTCTTTCACGCGGTTAAAGCGCTCAGCATAACAGCTGACCTCTAACCGTGACGTCCCATCGTCTAAGGTAATGACATTACGAGTGCCAAAATTGGCAATATCAATGATCAAACCGGCAAAATAGCAGCTACCGTTATAGCCAGTATCTGTCAGCTTATCGAGACGTGCGCCTGAAGTATAACGTTTTAGCTCCTCACGATATTCATCGATAGGATGTCCGGTTAAATAGAGCCCTAGAGTATTTTTCTCCGCTTTTAGACGGTGTTTGTCACCCCAAATCAGCTCTGGCGTCATAACCAATGGCGGCGCAGCAACGACACCATCCAGCTCACCAAACAAGTCCATCATACCGATTTCTCGATTTTGACGGTCTTGTTCAGCGGCTTGTACGGCGCTTGGAAGCTGACTCATTAGTGCACCGCGAATCTCGTAAGCTTCATCGGCTGGTAAGTCAGGTCGCAATGTCGCTGCAAAATCATCAAAACAGCCGGCACTAACCAATGCTTCAAGCGTGCGTTTATTGACTTTTTTGATATCTACTCGGCGACAGAAGTCATATAAATCTTTAAAAGGTCCTTCACGGCGGCGCGCTTCAACGATAGACTCAACTGCACCTTCACCAACGCCTTTAATCGCCCCCAATCCATAAATAATATTGGTCGGGGTGTCGGCGACGAAATGCCATTCACTACGATTCACTGATGGATTAACGACGGTTAAATCAAAGTTTTCACGGCAATCATTAATGAAGAAAACCACGTTATCGGTATTGTTCATGTCTGAAGTTAGTACCGCTGCCATAAATTCGGCAGGGTAGTATTGTTTTAGGTAAGCGGTCTGATAAGCCAGTACGCCATAAGCAGCCGAATGCGAGCGGTTAAAGCCGTAACCGGCGAACTTTTCCATCAAGTCAAAGACGCCGCCTGACGTTGCCTCATCAATACCTTGCGCCGTCGCACCCGTGATAAAGATATCACGCTGCTTAGCCATTTCTTCAGGTTTCTTTTTACCCATGGCTCGGCGTAGCATATCCGCGCCGCCCAAGCTATAGCCTGCCATCACCTGCGAGATTTGCATGACCTGTTCTTGATAGACAATAACGCCGTTGGTATTTTCTAAAATAGGCTCAAGGTTTGGATGGTCATAAATGACTTCCTCACGACCATGCTTACGGTCGATATACATATCTACCATACCTGCATCGAGCGGGCCCGGGCGATAGAGCGCACACATGGCGATAACGTCCTCGATATTGGTCGGTTGTAATTTTGCTAAGTACTTTTTCATGCCCATACTTTCTAACTGAAAGACGGCAGTGGTCTTAGCATCTTGCAATAACTTATAGGCTTTTTTATCATCTAGTGGCAGGTCTTCTAATACCAGTGCATCCTTGCCTTCTTTTGCGCGGCGCAGGTTGATATTTTCGACAGCCGCATTAATCACCGTTAAGTTACGCAGACCCAAGAAATCGAACTTGACCAGCCCAACCGCTTCGACATCATCTTTATCAAATTGGCTGACACGATGACCTTCGTCATCACAATAAATGGCGCTAAAATCGGTAATTTTGTGCGGTGCAATCAACACACCGCCGGCATGTTTACCGACGTTCCGGCAAATGCCTTCAAGCTTAATGGCCATCTCCCACACTTCGATAGCATCTTCATAATCCATATTATCAGGATTGGAGATTAAGTCTTTGAGCTGTGGTTCTTGTTCAAGCGCTTGACTCAGTGTGATTCCCGGTGTCTTGGGAATGAGTTTCGACATCTTACTCGCAAGGAAGTAGGATTTACTTTGTGCACGTGCCACATCTCGTACCACTGCTTTTGCTGCCATCGTACCAAAGGTAATGATTTGCGAGACTGCTTCACGACCATAAGTTTGCGCCACATAATCAATAACACGGTCGCGCCCTTCAATACAAAAGTCAATATCGAAATCGGGCATTGAGACACGCTCAGGATTTAAGAAGCGCTCAAATAATAAGTCATAGTGAATAGGGTCGAGGTCAGTGATGTTGAGCGCATAAGCGACCAGCGAGCCTGCACCGGAACCACGACCGGGGCCTACGGGTACGCCATTGGCTTTTGCCCAGCGGATAAAATCCATAACGATAAGGAAGTAGCCGGGAAAGCCCATTGAGAGGATAACCTTTAGCTCATACTCTAAACGCTCATCGTACTTTTGGCGAAAGTCGTTCCAGTTATCACCGCGTTCCTCAATGGGAAATAGTTTGTCTAAGCGATTTTCAAGCCCGCGCTGCGACTCTAAGCGAAAGAAAGATTCAATCGTTTCGCCTTCAGGAACAGGGAAGTCAGGCAAGACGTTAATGCCAAGCGTCAAGGTCACATTACAGCGGGTTGCTAGGCGCAAAGTATTGTCGATCACCTGCGGAATATCAGCAAATAATTGCTGCATTTGCATTTGAGTTTTTAAGTACTGAGCATCGGAATAGGTCTGCGGACGATTGGGGTCGGCAAGTACGTACGAGCCTGCGATACAGACGCGCGCTTCATGGGCATCAAAATCGTCTTGCTCTAAAAAGCGCACATCATTATGAGCAATGATAGGAATGCGATGCTTGGCACCTGCGTGAATAGCTGCTTTAATAAAAGCGTCTTCACCTGAGCGATTGGTGCGTTTGATAGCAAAGTATAAGCGGTCATCAAATTTTGCTTGCCACTCCGAAAGCAGCTCGTCGGCTTTTTCTGGCATGGAGCCGACCAATGCTTGACCAACATCGGATTTTTCAGTAAATAAAACTATGACACCTACCGCGTGCTCTAAAACATGGCGACGTTGAACAACCGGCACACCATGATTGGCAGCATCGGCCCGCCCTTCGGTAAAGCCAAGCGATACGATACGAGTGATATTTTGATAGCCTTCATTGTCCATCGCCAACAATACCAACCGCGTGTCTTCATTATCCATAATGATTTCACTGCCGATAATTGGCTTGATGCCCGCACCTAAGCAGGCGCGATAAAACTTCACCGTGGCATACAGGTTGGATAAATCGGTCAACGCCAACGCGCTTTGATTGTCTGCTGCCGCCGCTTTGATAAGCGGCTTTATACGCACGATAGAATCGGTAATTGAATATTCGCTGTGGATGCCAAGGTGTACAAATGCCATAGAGGACTCTTACGGATGCGATCAAAAGGGTGTGGTGCTAAGAGAGAAGGTCAGAAGACAGCGCAAGCTAATACACGAAGCTTTAGCAGTGTTTATGCTGCGATAAGCGGTTAATTGCTTGGTTTAAGCCTTCTAATCTTAACGGATAATAATAGCATTCTTTGCCAGTAACAGCCACTGATTCAGCGACTAAGAGTGGGATGAGAGATATTGATAGTGGGTTTGCTCATCCCTAAACTATGGTAATCAAAGATGCCATCATTGGTTTTTTGATTGATAACCGGCTAATCAGCTGTTTATATAAAGCGGGCAAGTTGATAGGGTTTTGGGTCGATAGCGTGCGCTTCATCAAAATAGTATGCCGCGATCATTTGTGCGCTAACAACCGCTTGCGTCAGCCCTAAATGCTGATGGCCAAAATTTAAAAACACGTGCTCAATATTATCGATAACCGGTAAGGAGTCTGAGGTCGATGGTCGAAAGCCCATCCATGGCGCATTATCAACCGAATTTAATGGCGTTTTTAACATGGGCTGCGCGTGTTGTAAGAGGATGTGTGCCCGTTGCATATTAGCAGGGGCTTCAAGTCCCGCATATTCCACTGTGCCCGCCAAGCGTAGACCTTCTTGCATCGGTGTCATCACAAAGCGCCGATCTAGACTGGTTACAGGCATCTGTAAACGTGCGTTTTCGTGCGGTAGCATTAAGTGATAACCACGTTCGGTGTCTAAAGGAACATTGACGCCTGTTAGCTGTTTGGCCAATATTTTAGAATGAGCCCCGGCCGACAACATCACCTTGGAAGCTACCATATCACCTTGGTTGGTCGTTAAATGGATGCCTTCAACGTTAGTCTTCGCTTCAAAGACACGGCAATGTTCAATAATGTGACCGCCTAATTGTCTAAATGTGATGCTAAGCTGGTTGATGACTGCTGTTAAGTTGGTGATATGGCCTGTATTTGGGAAGAATAACGCCGCTAACTGGTTATCTTGTAAGGCAGGTTCACGCTCTAATAAGCTCTCTTTCGTCAACAACTCATTAGCTACGCCGACATCATTAAGACGTCTGCCATGGGTCTTCAGAGAGTCTAAACTACTAGTCTTCTCGACTGTTAATAACGAGCCTTTCACTTTTATCCAATCGTCTAACTGCCACTGCTGGGCGAAGTCTAACCATGCTTGTAGGCAATTATCATTTAAGCTTAATAGCGCCTGATGAATACGAGCAAATGGTTCAGGGCGCATATTCATTAGTAACTGAATGGCCCAAGGCGTCAAGCGTGGCAGATAGCGCCAATCTATGCGCAGTGGACCTGTTGGATTCAATAACATAGCTGGAATATGACGGAGCATACTGGCATCGGCAATCGGGAATACATGCTCTGGCGCGATATGTCCTGCATTACCAAATGAGGCACCTTGTCCAACTTCATTTGCCTCTAGTAGAGTGACCTTTACACCTCGTGCTTGTAATGTCACTGCAGTTGCCAGACCAATAATACCGCCACCGATGATATGTAAATCGAAGTTTGGGGTGTCCATAAACGTTCTCTGTGAAAATTCTAAAAGTGCTCATGCACTGATTAAGGAGGAAGGAGTAACTGGTGTTATAACGGTCATCTAGCTAAAACCAATAACCTTAGGGCGTGCCTTCATTTTAAAAATGGGGATAAAAATGACGACACGCCCAGTTCAATGGATTAAGAAAATGAGCGCTATTTACATAACTGAGATAGACAGCTGTTAATCAAATATCGTTGAAGGGCGGCTATTTTAGCCGGCAGTTCAAATAATTTATGGGAATATCGCCCACTCAGTTTTACCAGATACATTTACTGTAAAATCAAATCAATAGCCGACCACTGCCGCATCGACAATACGTGGGTCTGAAGAACCATAGACACCATTTGGCGTCATCATAATCGACTGTGTTGAACCCATAGCTGACTGCGGACTGATCTTATGTCCCATTGATTCAAGTTTTTTAATCGTATCGACATTCAGTGCTTTTTCGATACGAATCTCATCGGGTAGCCATTGGTCATGAATCCGCGGTGCATGCGTAGCTTCAGCGATATTCATATCATGGTCGATGACGTTGGATATCAATTGCGTGACGGTTGTGATGATGCGGCTACCACCTGGGCTGCCCGTGACGATATAAGGTTTGCTGTCTTTAAATACGATTGTTGGACTCATCGAAGACAACGGACGTTTATTCGCTTCAACCGCATTTGCATCGCCGCCGATTAAACCATAGCCATTGGGTACGCCAGGCTTGGCAGAAAAATCATCCATCTCATTATTGAGCAGGATACCCGTACCTTCAGCGACAAGCCCAGTACCATAAGAGAAGTTCAGTGTATAAGTATTGGCGACCGCGTTGCCGTCTTTATCAACAATAGAGAAGTGCGTGGTTTGATCGCTCTCGTACGGTAGAGGGTTATTGGCTTTTATGGTCGACGCTGGTGTGGCTTTATTTGGATTGATTAACGCGCGCAGTTTATCGGCATAAGCTTGTGAGGTTAACCCGCTGGCAGGAACATCGATAAAATCAGAATCACCCAAATACTCAGAACGATCGGCATAAGCAAGCTGCATAGCCTCAGCCATCAAATGAATGGTTTGCGCGCTATTTTGACCATAGTCTTTTAGCGGATAACCTTCCAAAATGTTTAAAATCTGCACAATATGAATACCGCCAGAAGACGGTGGTGGCATTGAGACAATCTCATAACCACGATAATCACCTTTAACGGGCACGCGAGCGATGGCTTCATAATTTGCCAAGTCCTGCAAACTCATATTGCCACCAGCATCATTGACCGCTTTAACCAATTTACGTGCCGTTTCCCCTTTATAAAATCCATCAGCCCCTTTGGCTGCAATCAGTTTTAGCGAATGGGCAAGCTCAGGCTGTTTTAAGCGCTCACCCGGTTTATAAGCGCTGCCATCAGCTTTAAAAAATATCTTTTTGGTGCTAGGCCATTTTTGCATGCGCTCGCTTAACGCTTCTAGTGATTCAGATAGTCCAGGTGTTACCACGATACCTTTCTCTGCCAGTGCAATCGCTGGCGCCATCACTTGCCCGCGGCTCATTGTGCCGTGATCTTCTAATGCTTTGAGTAAGCCTGCAACTGTACCCGGTACACCAACGGCTAAGCCATGATATTGAGATAAGTCGCTGACGGCGTTGCCATCCTTATCAAGATACATATCGCGTGAGGCGCTACTGGGGGCTTTTTCACGATAATCGAGCGCCACGGTTTTACCTTGTTTGGCATCATAAACCATCATAAAACCACCGCCGCCGATATTGCCAGCTCGCGGCAATGTGACTGCTAGAGCAAAACCAACCGCTACAGCGGCGTCAACGGCATTACCGCCCTCTTTTAAAATCTTTAGTCCAATATCAGAAGCCATTGCTTCTTGGCTTGCGACCATACCGTTTTTTGCCCAAACAGGGTGGTGAATAGCATCTTCAGAATAGATGGCTTGATCTGTTTTGGCTTGGATTTTTTTAGGCGTGAGCGTGTTGGTTTTCGCTCGTGTAACGCGCTGCGTTTCAGACAATATGGTAGGGTTCTCTGCCATAATTGCAAGATTAATTGCATTGGTATTGATTGAAGTCGAGTTGATAGTATTTTTTGTATTGGCCATCGGCTCAGCAGCATGAGCGGATAATGAGACTAAAAACGTACTACTGATTAACAAGATAGCCGCTTTAATCTTTGCTCTAGCTTGAAGGTTGCTATGAGGAGCGTCTATTTTGTTTTTTAGTGCTGAGTTTTGCATCGCAAATTCCTTTTTACGAGTGGGTTAGAAGTAAAGTTATCTGATGATTATTCGTTATGAGACAAACTTATCGACCGTTCTTATAAAAACGGTCGCATTGCTTAAAATAATAAGATAGCATGAGAATCAAGTTATATCACTTACATATGTTTATTAGAACGATGGAGATGACTATGAAAAGGTTAATGGCTGTGAGCGTTGGCTTAGCTTTTGCATTTAGCGCTGCCCAAGTACAAGCTTCGCCGACTATTGAAGAGTTTATGTCTACTAATAATGGGCCAGGTTATTTTAATTGTGCTTATAAACTTAAAATTGCCAGCAAAAAATGCTTGGTAACAACCTCAACTATTAATTCTTCAAAGGATTCTAGATCTAAACGGATTCTTGGTGCTGATGAATATCTGCCATTATTGACTATCAAATGGCCAGATGGTGACAGTAGCCGTTATGTAGATATAGGTGGCGATGAAGTGTATGAGCTCATCAATTTAGCAGACCGTAAAAGCTATAATTATAGAACGATTAAAAACGCTCGCCAAAATATAGATTTTTCAAAAGGTTTGGTCATTATCAATGATGATGGTAAAGAACATATCCGTTTATGGTAAATGTCTTTAATGCTTATTTAATATGCAGCGCTATCTTATCGGATAGCGCTTTTTTGTTTTCTCGAATATAAGAGTAATTATAAAAATTTCATTAAAATATTTCTGTATCTTTCCTAAAATGTAACCTTTTATGTTATAAATAACAGAATAATGACTAAAGTTATCATTGTCTGTTTTTATCAAATAAAGGGATTTTTATGGGGCAGCTTACTTCTAAAAAACGCACCTTAGCGTATGACTCTCAAGCGTCAGTTGTACAATCATCGATTATCTGTAAAAATCATCCTATAAAACTGGCTATCTATGCGTTTACCGCCGCTAGCGCCACGACTATACTGATGGGCTGTCAGACAAATACAGCGTTGCCGCAGTCGAGCCAAACACCTGCCACGACTATAGATTTTAGTGTTGCAGATAGCGGTCGTAACCAAGCTCAATCTCAAGCCTTTAGCAGTCAATTAAATGCTAATGCAGAGCAGTATCAACAGCTGTTTGATCAAAGCAAAAACCCCAATATGGAAACGCAAGCCAAGACCCGTCTACTTAGTGCTATTCGTCAGCACTTAGCTGGCGAGCACGTGGCTGTCTCAAAAGCTAATTATCATTCTATTCCCTTTATTAAAGCCGGTAGTATTGATGCTGGATCCAGCAGTTTTTTTAGAACGCTGCTTGAGCTGTATCTCTCTAAAAATACAGAAATAGATGATTATAGTGAATACGAAGAAGCGGCTGATGCGATTGGAGAAGATAGTGAGATGGATAATGCTACTGGTAGCTATAATGAAGAAGATAGTGCAGTCGAAGTAGAGGAAGCAGCTGCAACTGAAGTACTATCATATGACGAGTATGGCTATGATGAATATGGTAATTCTCAAGATAGTAGCGATGATGAAAGTGCAAGCGATTATGATAATAACAGCGACAGTGACTACAATAACCGGGATTTGTCATCGAGAATCCGTAGCATGGACTTTCGCGGTTTCCTCAGTGAATACGAAAATATGCAAGCGAGCAAAGCTGCAAATGGCACTCAAGATGACAACGCCGCTCGCACTTATCCTGGAATGCTAACCCAGCTTGTTAATATGTTTATCCGTACGCCACAGCAAATTGAGGCAATAAACAATTATCACTATCAATATCTCACGGTGAATAGTGTCAGTCATTATAAACCGCAGCAAAAGCAGCTACAGAGCGTATACAGCTATGATTATGTAGCACCAACGATCAGCTCATCGATTCAATTACCCATTGCACTTGATTTTAACAAAAGTGCACTCACTGTCGATCCATCGGCATTGTTACCTATCCTGGCATTGGCCAATCCTGAGCATGCACCACTACCGACGCAAATGAGCTCACACACCATAAACTTTGGTTTACCTGAAGCTATTAGCTCGCAGATACCTTCGGCGGTGATTTATGATGCCGTCATTGCGGCGCTACAAAACAGCATGGCAGAGCTTGAACCAGAGTACTTCAGCGCGGTTGATATACGCGATGATACCTTTGCCAAGCAAGTAGGCGCCAATAGAGCCATCAAAGTTTACTTCGGCAGCAAGCAAAGTGGTGAGATGCTAGGCAAAATGATTAAAAATATCTCACGTTCGCTACAAAAGTATATCGATGAGAATCCTAATAGCTATCCTGATGACAGTATATTAAAAACTGAGATTGCTAGGCTTGAGCTCTATAACAAAGGCTATCAAAGTGCAGACGTTGGTTCGTTACTACAGCTAATCGAAGCGGTTAGCCCTATCTCTTTTAATCATATCAACTACTATTATTTAGATGATTCAGACCACCTACTGGCAAAACAGCAACGGCTTAATATTGGTAGTGACTTTTTTGGTTCACAAAATACCGTATTGAATCAAACGCTTTATGATAGTGCCAGCTTCAATAAGCATCCGTTAATGCCGCTATTGGAGCAGTCTTTTGGTGCAAAGGCGTCAGCAGCTATTGATGGCAATGCTTGGCTGGCAAAACAGCGCCAGCAAAAAGAGAGGTTAGAGATGGCACGTGATGCGCGTTATGACTATGTAGAAGCGACTGAGGCGATTGCTGATTATACCGATTATGATGTCACAGACACAGCAGATGAGGCAATCTCGTTTGATGATAGTCACTGATATATTGTCACTGATATATTTTCAGGGTCAGTCATCGTTGCACTATGTTTAGAAAAATATAACGCCTTCCAAGGATAGAAAAAATGAAAAAATTAAATGTGGCATTATCTATTATTAAAAAACCAGAAAAAATGAGCGTATTATCCTCTAAATCAATGATAACAGTAAGTACGTTAGTAGCCAGTACACTACTGATAACAGGTTGCCAATCTGTCAATCTGAGTCAATCAAAAAACTTGCCTGCAGATAATACGCCAAGCGTTGCGAAGGCCGCATTAGCAACCGCGCTACAGCAGCAGCGTCGGCAGTCTTTTGCTTATCATAGTAATGTTGAGATTGTTAATGAGCAGCAGTTTACAACCATTGATAGCACGCAACTGGTAACCTCAGAATATGTCGATAGCTATTGCGAGGATAACCATGATCAAGCTTATGCAGCTTTATTAACAAAATCAGAAGCACAAAATAAAGCTATTACGTCGATTGATTACGAGCCTCAGCGTCATGCACTCAAACAGTCTTACTTAGCATGTGTGGATGCTTATGAAGCATGGAGAGACGCTCACTATGATAGTGACGCCTATAGCGTGGATGTGGCGGCTGAGGACGTTGTAGATGCGGTAGCAGAAATGGCGCCGATAGCGTCTGAGATGGATTCCGCTAGTGACGCCAGCGTTACGACTGCCTCTGTCTCACCATATTATGAGAAGCTATTTAATGAATATGAGAGTAAGACAAGTAAACTAGATATCAAAAAATCACAATTACTAGATGCTTATCTGCTAAAGCCATTGTCTATGAATGTGCAGGGAGTTTATCAGCCGCTGGCTGGCAAGTTTACCATGCTAGGTAGTGTGCAGTATTCAGCGCGTAACCATCGCACCAGTATCAATCAGCCTATCTATGTCGATTTTAAAACTGGTAGCCTGTATTTATGGGCAGACAATTTTGCCTTGCTCACCTCGAAGCTTGCTGATGATAAATTAGGTACCAAATGGAAAAATAAATGGTTGAAAATAGCCCTTGATGACGGTACGTTACCGAAGGATTTTGGTCGTGCCGTAATAAAAAGCCACATTCAAGCAGAAGACAGTGTCTATGCAAAGGCTGATGTGAGCCAGTTTGATTTTATCGCTCCAAATATTTTGACGGCGCTGTCACCCAAATTACCTGAGCAGCAGCTAGTACCAATGCTCAATAGCGAAAAAATCATTCGCCGTGTACAAAGTAGTGCTAGTGATGAACAGGCATATAAAGACTATATGGGCACATTCTATAAACTCATCACTCAGCAATACCCTGAGCTTATAACGCAAAGTGTCTCTGATACGCAAGATGACATTTATCCTGCGGATAATAAAATCACCAGTAAATCGATAGTCAAACAAGTTTTATTAAAAATGAAAGGTTTTGCTGATGACAAAGTGCTAAAAACTCAAGAGACTACCTTACCTATATCAAGATCAAATCTGCCTGTACAAGAGTTATATGGTTTTAGTAAAGGAGGGCAACTGCAATGGCAGCATAGCCGCCATTATCTTCCGACCAAAGCCAGTAACGACGCCACTGAAAAAAATAGTCTCGTTATTGATGCGCTCACTCAATACATGTCTATCCGCGCGCAAGATAAGGCGTTTCCCAATTTAGCCAGTGACAGTCAGGTGCCAAATGCTAGCAACAGTATCGATTTAAAAGAGTATAGCATTGAGCTTGCGGAGTATTACCGCCAAGGTAATGGTACAACGATGGGCAAAATGTTATTTAGTATGCTACCGATGTATAAACAGCGCTTGGGCTCAATGGATTAAGAAAATGGGTTTTATTTTTTAAAGTAATTAAAGAGTTAGATGGTTTCTTATAAATAGAAACATTATTTAAATTAAAAAGGATAGATATGAAACAGTATTTAGTGGGTATTATCTTTGCTGTAATTACTTGTAGCTCAGCACAGGCAGGATGCATTGGAAGCTCGACATTTTCGACATGCTCTGATGCAAGTGGGAACTCGTATACGAATAGTAGAATAGGAAATACAACCTATACGTCTGGTTATAATAGCAATACGGGAAGTAATTGGAGCCAGAATACAAATAGAATTGGGGATACTTCATATACTAATGGCACTAGTGCTAATGGGAGTTCTTGGAACAAATCTTCTCGCCAGATTGGGTCTTCTACTTACCATAATGGTAGCGATAGTGATGGAAATAGCTTTAATTACTCATGCAACCAATTTGGGTGTAATTAATCCTATAAAGAAAGCATTTGAAATCAAAAAAGCGCAGCGATTAATCGCTGCGCTTTTTAATGGCTGTACTTTATCTAACTAATGTTTTCTAATTATATGCTCGATATTTTATCTTACTGCGCTTGGTTATGCATCTTACGCTGTTTTGAACCATGATGACCTTTTGCTTTTCTCTCTGATTTTAATTGCGCCATTTTTTGACGCTGTTCAGGGGTCAGTATTTGAGAGATAGCGTGTTGAGTTTGGACGCTTTCAATAAAGCGCTGCTTGGTTTTCGCTGCTTGCTGATCCGCAAGACGGTTGAGTGCTACTGTGTCTAAGGTTTTGGCATTGGTCAACGTCTGCATTTGTTGTTGCATTTGCGCACGTTCTGCTTGATATTTTGTGCGATCGTTTTTGTGACCACTATATTTTTCTTGCATAATGGCTTTGATTTGCGCCTGCTGCGTCGCTGTCAAATCTAGCTGTGACATTGGGCCTCTCATGTCGCCTTTGTGCATGCCTTCTTTCATACCAGCTTTATGCTGCTTTTGCATTTGGGTTGTTGCTGGCGTGGTATCGGTAGTGGCATTAACACTGGTACAGCCCGTAACAGTTAAGATGCTAGATATCGCGAGTACTGAGCCCATGAATAATTTTTTCATCATTATTACCTTAAATTATGGTGCAAACGTTATTTATTGTGAAAAGTGGTTTTTATCTGATAAGTAATGATGGTCAAGTGTCCCGGATAGCCACTATTAATCAGTATTCCCCATGCTGCTAGTTAGTACTGCCAATCACTACTTGTCATCAGTGTTTGTTGCTGATAGGCACTATCATACGACAGCTAGAAGTTACGAACATTTATGAAATATTAAGAAAGGTAACGTTTGTGGCGCATTGATGGGCGCTTGCCTGATAATATGCACCATACTATGGCATGTTATAAATAATAATATGAGTAAGCTGCAAGAGGGTGGAGAGGATAGATATGCCAAATATTTTATTGGGTGACGATGACGAAGAGTTGACCCAACTGTTGCAAGAATATTTGAATAATCACGATATTCGCTGTGACTGTGTTCATGATGGTGAAGCGGTCATAGAGCGGTTAAAGACTGCGATGCAGAATAGTTTGCCTTATGATTTATTGGTGCTGGACATTATGATGCCAAAGATAGATGGGCTGAGTGTCCTACGTCAGCTGCCCGCTATCAGCGATATCCCCGTCATCATGTTGACTGCAAAAGGCGAGGAGATTGATCGCATTATTGGGCTGGAGCTTGGCGCAGATGATTATATTACTAAGCCTTGCAACCCGCGTGAGCTGCTGGCACGTATTAACGCGGTGATTAAACGTACCAATGCTGCTTCATCAGAGCACACGCCCTTACCAGATAGCCGTTTGCATTTGGATCAAAATCAGCGTATTTGTCAAATAGATGGCGTCGAGTTACAAGTCACCGGTACGGAATTTGATTTGTTGGTGGCGCTACTCAAACAAAAAGGCGAGGTGGTGAGTAAAGCATGGCTCTCACAAAATGTCTTACAGCGTGAATTACAGCCGTTTGATCGCAGTCTTGATGTGCATGTGTCACGCTTGCGCAAAAAACTTCAGCCTTTTCATCATGAGTCTATCAAAGCGGTTCGTGGAAAAGGCTATCAGCTGGTGCTGTAATGACGGACTCATCGATGCATATACCTACATTTAAAATACGAATCACTCTATTTTGGCGGTTATTTCTGAGTCTGCTATTGACAGTGCTCATCACTTCTATCATCTCTGTCATGGTAGAACGCTGGCTCAATGGCAAAGAGTTAAGCACTCGGATGGATGTGCAAATTGACAGTCTTTTACTTAAGCGCCAAGAAGTGGTTGAGGCGCTACAAGCTGGCGATTTATTGGCAGTCAGGCAGCTGTATCGGCAAGACCGACGGTTGATGAGTCAAATCAGGATTTATGATGAGCAGGGCGCTATTATTTTTCCGCGCTATCGTTATAGGGAGGAGCGTCAAAAAAATGGGCAGGAAGTGGAGTATGCCTTGCCATCAAATCGTATGTCTGACAATCGTAAAGCCTACAATGATAAAAACGACAGAGTCTATGAGAAGCCTTCTATTCTTAATGAAATCCTGCATCCAACAATGCCTAATAGGGAAGTGATTTTTGACCCCAATAATCGTCCAGAACTGGCAGATTTAACAGTAAGTTTACCAGACGGCCAAACTGCCATTATACAATTGCGTCCGCATCTGCGTTTTGCTGACGTCTTGGCGCTGCAACGCGGTAATTTTACCGTACGTTTGCTACTGATTATTGTCTTTAGTATTTTGGTTTGCTTTTGGCTCAGTCGTACACTGACTCGGCGCATTGGTCGGGTACAACATGCTGTGCATCGTATGATTGATGGCAACTATGAGGCCAATCCCAATTTATCAGAATTGGGCTCTGATGAGCTAGGCTTATTGGCAAAAGATGTGGCTCTGCTATCGACGCGATTGGCAGACAGTGAGCTGGCGCGCAAACAGATGTTAAGTGATATCTCTCATGAGCTACGCTCGCCATTGGCACGTCTTGATGTTGCTACTGAGCTGACCCGTGATTTTGCGCCCAATGCCAGTCGCTATCTCGACCGTATCGATAAAGAATCCGCACGAATGAATGAGCTGATTGAGCAAATTATTCATATTCAATCGCTACAAATGCAGCAATATACCGTCGATAATTTAGAAAACGAAGCCGTGGATATGGTTGATATTATCACTGAAATTGGTAACGACGTCTGTTTTGAGTTTCAGCATAAAAATGTGCGCTGGCAATGGACGCCGCCCGATGCTTTATTATCACCATCAACTGTCGTGTCTTTGACAGTGCTTGGCAATCAAGAACAGTTGCATAGTGCCTTTGAAAATATCATTCGTAATGCTTTTATGCACACCGCTTCAGGTTCAACCGTCACTGCTGAATTGATAAAAACACAATTAGATAATAAAAGAGATGCCATTACAATTAGCATCACAGACGAGGGTGGCGGGGTAGCAGAAAAAGATTTAGAGCGCATTTTTCAGCCTTTTGTACGGCTTGATAGTGCGCGCCATCGCGAAACGGGCGGATACGGATTGGGCTTAGCAATCGTTCACGCGGTTATCCTCGCTCATAAAGGTCAAATCAGTGTTTATAATCGCCAAGACGGTATTCAAGGATTGGTGGTTGAGATTATACTGCCTGTTGAATAGATTAGCTAAAAGCCGATTCAGCTATTGTTTGATATTAAATTGTCGTAATAACCTTACGATTTTGTATCATAAAATTTGCAGTAATGGGTGAAGTATTCATGATTTGTAGTATTCAGAGTTCTTTTATATTCATTTTTTGATATATATAAGATTAACGGTATAAAATAGCCGACGAACGGTATTGATACTCTCTATATATTCATTAATAATCATATATAGAGAGTAATAATAAACATACAATATAAAACCTACCTGTTTCCTAAGTTCTAATAACAGTTACATTTCATTATAAAAACGGCGTTTATGTAAACTTTATAGGCGTTTTATTTGATTATTTTTATTCTCTCTAACACAGAACGTATTTTTCCGTCAGTTTGTCAGGGAGTAAAAGTTATGAATCGCAATTATAAAGTGATCTGGAATGCGTCATTAAACTGTTTTATGGCAGTTGCTGAATACGCAAAAGCACGCGGTAAGTCATCTAGCGGTACAGTGACCTCTAATGCGAGTCCAACAAGTTCAGTAGTAGGGGGCGCAAAATGGTTACGCTTAAGTTCATTGTGTTTGGGAATGGCAGCCGCTGGCTTTAGCTTACAAGCGATTGCTGTGGCGCCTGCTACAGGTGCTTTTTATGTCGGTGTTAACTCTACTGCAAATGGTGCCAATTATAATGGCGAAGGCGCAACAGGCTGGAACGCCATGGCCATGGGTCAAAATTCAATAGCTACAGGTACTCAAGCCATATCTATTGGTAGCAGCTCAGGCGGCCAAAAAACCACAGCGAGTGGCGAACAGTCAATTGCTATCGGTGCCAATGTAGTATCAAACGGAGCATCTTCTATTGCTATCGGTGGTGACGATTTGGAGGAAGCATCCAAAGCCAATCTTAACAGCAGTCCTGCTCTCGATATCTCAAATAGCGGCAGCGTTAATACTGCATTTAAATACTATGCCGGTCGTGACCTCGTCGAAGCAGGAAATTATATTAGAAATACCGAAGCTGGTGGTGCCGCATCTATTGCTATTGGTACAAAATCACTATCTACAGGGGCGCTTTCTACTGCTGTTGGTGTGCAATCCACTACAGAGGGTGTAGCTGCATCAGCCTTTGGTATGGCTGCATCAGCGAGTAAAGATGGCTCAGTGGCTCTTGGTGCAGGTTCAACCACACTCACTAATGCAACCTTCCAAAAAAAGCTTACCATTGGTAATAAAAACTATTATTATGCTGGTGCAACAAAAGATCCAGGAGCACAAGTCTCTGTTGGTTCTGTAGGGAAGGAGCGTCAGATCAAGCACGTCGCTGCTGGAGCAATCAATAAAGACAGTACTGATGCTGTCAATGGCAGTCAGTTGCATGCTACCAATCAGTCTATCGAAAACCTGAGCACTGGTATCACAACTAAAGGTTTAGATTTTGCAGGCAATGATGGCGTGAAGATTCATAAGGATCTTGGACATAAGCTTGAAATCGTGGGTACTTTAGCTGACTCTAAAACAGCGTCTGCAAAAAATATCCGCACTGTAGCGAAGAATGGTAAGTTAGAAATTCAGTTGGCTGATGACTTGGACGTGACATCTGTTACCACTGGTAATAGCTTGCTGAATAATGCAGGTCTTCAAGTTGGTAATAATGTTTTTATCACCAATCAAGGTCTGCAAGCTGGTAATACCCGTATCACTGATGGCGGTCTAACTTTTACAGGTAGTACTGTTGCGGTAACTGCTGGAGGTATTAACGCTGGCGGCAAAAAGATTACCAACGTTGATGATGGCGTGGTTGCAGTAGGTAGTAAAGATGCTATCAACGGCGGTCAACTACAAGAGGTTAAAAACGCTGCAGCCAATGCTAATAAAGGCTGGGACATTAGTGCTGCAGGAGGTACTGCAACCAATGTAGCCCCAGGAACGGTGGTTGACTTTAATAGTAAAGACACTAATATCACTGTGTCAAAAAACGTAACCAGTGACGAAACCTCTGTCTCTTTTGAGTTAAATAGAGACCTCAGTTTAGATAGCGCGACATTTGGTGATGTTAAGCTCTCAACGACTGGCCTTGATAACGGTGGCAAGACCATTACTAATGTAGCTGATGGTGTTATAGGAGTTAATAGTAAGGATGCGATTAATGGAGGTCAGTTAGATCAAGTGGTTGCTGCTATGGAGAACAGTACAAGTGTACTTGCTGAGCAGATGGATGCAGGTCTCAACTTCAGTGCGGATACAGGTGCAGTCATTAATAAAAAGCTTGGCGATAATGCACTTAGCTTCAAAGGTGGTAATAATATCACTACTACGGCAGAAGGTAGCAGCATCAAGTTCGACTTAAACGGGAACATTAATGTCGAAAGCGTCACAACCGGCAATACGACGGTGAATAATAGTGGTGTTACTATTAAAAATGGTCCAAGTATGACAGCCGCCGGTATCTATGCAGGTAATGCCGAAACGGCCCCTAGTATGACAGCAGCCGGCATCAATGCCGCTGGTACTAAGGTAACCAATGTTGCGGACGGCATGGCACCTAGAGACGCAGTAAACTTCGGTCAATTAGATGCAGTAAGTAGAAATTTAAATAATAATATCAATGAGCTAGGTTATAAAATTGGCGAAGTCGAGGACGACGCCAATGCGGGGATCTCAGCCGCTATGGCCATGTCTTCATTGCCACAAGCTTACATCATCGGTAAATCAATGATAGGGGGTGGTATTGCAGCGTATAATGGTGAAAGTGCCGTCGCTATTGGTTTCTCTAAATTATCTGATGATGGACGTTGGGTGATGAAATTAAACGGAACGGCGGACACCCAAGGCAATGTAGGTGCCGCAATTGGCGCAGGCTTCCACTTTGACTAGTTAGTTAATTAAGCTAAATAGTCATTGAATCATCAAGTAAAGCAAAAAAAAGCAAGGCATCGGATGCCTTGCTTTTTTTATGGATGGAGATTACTTGATAAAGTATATGGCGTTTAATTACATTGATGAAAAGTAACGGTGTGATATTAAAGGCTGTAATATTAAAACTTATAATATCAAGTGTTTAGCGCACTAGAATAACGGGCGATAGAGTGCTGGCAATAATCTCTGTCGTGGTACTGCCCAAAAATAAATGCTGGAGTTTAGAGCGTCCATAAGCGCCAACCACAATGATATCGATTTTATTTTCAAGTTGAAAGCCGAGTAAGCCATCAACCGCATCAAGCAGTGGCAGGTGATGGGCATCTACGCTAAAGCCTGCTGTGCTCAATTGCGTGGTAGCGTCGTCAAGGCTTTTTTTAGACGCCTCATTATCATGACCGACCATCACGATATGACCTTTCAGCCCTTGTAAAAGGTTGCTTTTCGCTAGCATCTGGATGGCATTCATCGCGGTTTTACTGCCATCAAACGCCACCATATAGGATTGGGGCTCTTTAAATTTCTCGGAACAAATTAACACAGGTATGTTTGAGGCACGGGCAACCGTTTCGATTTGGCTACCGATATTGATTCGGCTGTTTTTATGATCTTCACCGCGGCGGCCCATGACGATAGCACGGTTTTTTGCTTGAAAGTATTCAATCGCTGGCAGCAGCTTCCCGCGGCGTTGATAGATGCAGACGTTCACGCCTTTAAAGTTACTTTGGATATGACTTTTTGCGTCTTGTACTAATGCATTGCTGTAGCTGTTTACCACCTGCGCCCGTTGCTCATCCAGCTCGGATAACTCATCGAGTAAAGACTGGCGACTATTAATGCCAATGGCGCCAGATAAATCGCGTCTGATCGAAGCTGCTACGTCGCTAACGTGCAATAATGCTACCGATATGTCCAGCTTGCTTGCGTACCACGCGGCATAATCACATACTGAGCCAGTCACCGCTGAGCCATCGATACAAGCCAAAACGTGCTCTTCCGTTATCATAATCTGTCCTTAGTTTCATCTATCATCTGATAAGCGTCTTTTATCCTGATGTTATAGATATTTTTTAACCTAAATTGCTAATAACTTGTCTTTAGCTATTATCTTACCTCAAATGCAGTCATTTCAACATTAAAGCACTGTGCTTTAAATTTCTTTCCAAGAATATATTTTTTCAAATATAGAACAATATTTCATTAGTTAAGTCATCATGAGTAATGACTTATGACAAACAATAGAGTGCATTGAAATTATAAAACATGAGTATGACCGACTAATAATTGCGTTTTCTAAAAATTATCAAATAGGTCTGCTAGTCAAAAAGCTACTATCTATCAAAACTTCATCTATTAATTGATAGATAATAGTTATATGACTTCATATTAGTTGAAAATTATATTTATCATATTCTTTATTTAAGAAATATCTTCTCTTAATATTATTTTTTAATCGCTATAATTTGGCAACTACTTAGCTATAAAAGTAAAAAAGACAATTATGTGAACCACCAAAGAGCAGCATACAACTCAGTCTACAGTCACTGCTTAAAGCAGTCCATAGTTCTTTAAAGTTGCAGCTATCTGAATAAATATTTGAATATTTATTCAAGAAATTTTTCAAATTCTAACTAAGTATAAAGTTTTTTTGGTTATATATATTTGAAGAAAATTTAAACTAGCATTACAAAAAAATTAAAAAAGAAGATTGGCTGTCATCATTAATAGTGAACTATTGTTAATAATTATAATGATATTTAATGTGAAATATTAAAATCTAAAACAATCGGCTTGTCTTTTATTGTAAAGTTGTTAATATACTACATCGTATTTTATTGCTATTTCGGTATCAAATTTATCATTATTGTGAGAATTTGGTTTTAATAGGGAAGTTACTAGGAAAAAAGGTATGAGTGCAATTAATCACGAAGAGCGCGTCCGTCATGAAGGTTTACGTGAAAAAATCATGTCTGCGGAGCAAGCAGCGACATTTATCTCACATGACATGAATGTTGGAATGAGTGGTTTTACGGGAGCAGGTTATCCAAAAGCTATCCCAGCTGCATTAGCAGAGCGTATGAAAGCTGCTCAAGCACGCGGTGAAGAATTCAAAATCGGTTTATTAACCGGCGCGTCAACTGCCGCAGAATGTGATGGTGTATTGGCTGAAGCCAATGGTATCAAGATGCGCACGCCTTATCAGTCAGAAGCCGCCCTTCGTAAACAAATTAACGCCGGCGAAACCCATTATTTTGATATGCACTTATCGCATGTCGCTCAGCAAAGCACCTTTGGTTTCTACGGTGATATGCATGTGGCGGTGGTTGAAGTGGCCGGTATTTTACCGGACGGTCGCCTGATTCCTTCTACCTCTATCGGTACCAATAATGCATGGTTGCATAATGCTGACAAGATTATTCTTGAAGTAAACAGCCGCCAAAGCCTGTTATTAGAGGGCATGCATGATATCTTTGATGATATTGGTGTACCGCCGTATCGCAAACCGATTCCAATTACTACGCCGGGTGAGCGTGTTGGCTCGCCTTATCTAACCTGTGATTTGGATAAAGTCGTTGCCGTAGTCTTAACAGATTCACCAGACCGTAATAGCAAATTTGCTGATCCTGATGAATGCTCGAATAAAATTGCCGGTTATATTATTGACTTTTTCCATGAAGAAGTGAAAAAAGGCCGCATGCCAGCCAACTTATTGCCTATCCAATCAGGTGTAGGTAACGTTGCCAATGCGGTATTGGCAGGATTGCAAGCCAGTCCGTTTGAGAATTTAACCGGTTATACCGAAGTATTGCAAGACGGTATGTTAGATTTGATTATGTCAGGAAAAATGACCCAAGCTTCTGCGACTGCTATGTCGTTAAGTCCAGATGCGCTAGACCGTTTTAATGCCAATATCGAAGAATTGCGCAAACGCATTATCCTGCGTCCGCAAGAAATCACTAACCATCCTGAAGTCTCGCGTCGTCTCGGTGTGTTGGCTATCAATGCGATGATTGAGTGTGACCTTTATGGTAACGTCAACTCAACCCACGTCATGGGCACCAACATGATGAATGGTTTGGGCGGCTCTGGCGACTTTGCTCGTAACGCCTTTACTTCAATGTTTGTAAGTCCTTCGGTTGCCAAAGGTGGCGCTATTTCGTGCATCACGCCGATGGTGTCACACGTTGACCATACCGAACATGATGTGATGGTAATCGTCACTGAGCAAGGTTTGGCTGATTTGCGTGGTTTATCACCGCGTCAACGCGCGCAAAAAATCATTGATAACTGTGCCCATCCAGACTATCGCCCTATGCTGCAAGATTACTATGATCGCGCTGCACAGACCGCTGGTATGCAAACGCCTCATATCCTGAGTGAAGCATTGTCTTGGCATCAACGTTATGTTGAAACCGGCGATATGCGCGTCAAAAAAGGTTTGGCTTTGGCGGTTTAAACGCTTAATTAAAAGCTTAACGCCAAAATCAGCGTTATAGCTAGCTGATGACACCATTAAAAACACCGCTTGTCTATTCAGATAAGCGGTGTTTTTTTATACTTTTATAATACTTAAACAGAGATTTAAAGTTACCGTAAAAATCTCAACGCCATTCGCCAAACGCATGGTTTTTCCACAGTTTCCATTTTTACGATTACTTTTGCAGCATAGTCACGATCGATTGGTGGGGGCACTTCAGGCGCTTGGTTGATAATGGCGTCAATGATTGGTAGCTCACCATTTTTGGTATTTTGAGCCTTGCTGTCCTTTTGAACTTGTGTGGTTTCTTCTGTGGTTACACTAGACTGTTCAGTGGTAGATCTATCACAGCCGACGATCCCTGCAGTAGCAAGAGTGAGTAAACAAGCAAGTGCAAGCTTAGAGTAGGTAAGTTTCTGATGTTGAGAGATAGCTGAGTCGAAAAGGCGCATAAGGCAAGGCTGTCCAAAAATTCAAAATAAGTGGCTCATTTAACAAAGCTCAATTTTTATCGATGTTTATTACCCTAATATCAATGATGTTAAGTATCAAAAATCACTATTTAATAAAAAGATAAAACGAGAAAGTGATAAAAATAACAAGCTTAAATTGTCTTCTATAAAATTCGTATTAAATGAATGTTTAAAAATAAGCGAATTATTCCTATCATATTTCTTCATTCTTTTTATACTGGAGAGTTATATATTTGGCTGTAAAGTTGTACGATTAAGTGCGCAATAAGAGAAGATCTAAAAAGCTGTGAGAGGGTGTCAATAAAGGTATGAAAAAAAGGAATTATGAAAACCGACCAAAAGAACTATTAACAATTTCGGCAATTTTTTCTTAAGGCTCATCGGTGTTTTTATGGGTATCAACATTTTTTTGACTGTCTAGATGATGCTTGATGAGCAAACCGATGACCATAACCACCACTATTATAACGATGGCTTTAGAGTAAGGCGCTAACATGCCTGCGACAGCGTCATAGTTTTGACCTAAATAGTAACCGGATAGAGCCAATATTGCTGTCCAAATACTAGCCCCTAAAGCCGTCAATGTTAAAAAAGGCAATAGGGGCATTTTATTCATGCCAGCAGGGATTGAAATCAGCGAGCGCACGCCGGGTACCATACGTCCAAAAAATACTGCCTTCTTGCCATGTTTATCAAACCACGCATTTGCCGCAGTGATGTCAGCAGGCTGCACAAACAGATATTTACCATATTTTTTAGTAAATGCAACCAAGCGGGGCTCATCAAATACACGACCCAAGTAGTATAAAGGCAGCGCGCCCAGCACTGCCCCAAGCGTACCCGTTAATATCACTAAGATTATGCTCAGATCGCCTTTTGAAGCGGCAAAGCCAGCGGCGGGCATAATAACTTCAGAAGGGATAGGTGGAAAGATATTTTCAGCAAACATGGCAAATATAATGCCAAAGTAACCGAATTTTGCCATGATACCGAGCACCCATGCACTCATTTGGTCCATTGTAAAAACTCGCTAAAGGTTAGGATAGAAATAGAATAGATGATACGGATATTCACCAAAACTATCTGTACTAATGTAATTGAATAGTGTGTATTAAATATTACTAACAATTTATTGTGCCGTATTTTTTCAGTATAGGGCGTAATCAGTACAGGCTAAGGGTTTCGTTTGCCTTAATAAATAGTTAATAAAAACAAACAAGAAGCTCCTATTTACTGCTAAGTTTATGGCATAAGGTCATCTTAATCGTGCTTATTTTAGACTGTTCATATTGCATAATGGTTTTTTGGCACAAAAAAACCGCATTATAATGTTAAATAGCTATCAAGGAGAGTAAGATGAAAAAGTTAACAGCAAATGTAGGATTAACGAAAGCGCGACAGGTATTATGGATAGCATTGTTCGCCAGTTTCGTCGGCGTCACCGGTTGTAGTAATGAAAAAGAAGATATGGCAGTAGATTCTGATAAAGGGGCAGTCGTTGAGGAAAGTGAAGGAGGCAGTGAAGTTGTCGAAACTGGCATGACTACACAAACAACGGACACGACTACAGATGGAATGGCAGATGCAAATAACGAAGGTGAGCAAAAAGCCGACGACACCGTCACTGTCAATGAAAGCAATCCAAATCTGGAGCAAACACCAGCAGATGGTGTACAGTAAGTATTTAGATAACTTAAGCTTTTAATAGCCAGGTTTTCAATAATAGTAACTTACCAAAATACGAAGAGCTGCAAGTTATTTACAGCTCTTTGTCATTAAATGCCAGTAAAAATTACATCTGTTTATAGATAGGCATTAACAAAAATTATCGGCTGGTAAAAACAATCGTTTTAGCGCCATTAACAGTTGGTTGACTAATCGTTACCTTGCTATCTAAAATATCGCCGCGCGCATTGATTTTATAGCATTCTGATGAGGTACCATTAGGATCATTATTAAGTAGTAGATTCGCTGAAGTTTCTATACAGAACCACGCGGTATTATTACTGTCTCTTGTTAAAGACCAATCCTGGTTATAGGTGCCTATTTTTTTACGCATACTTCTATCGGCATAGACGTCTTCAGTAATCAATTTGCTAGAGGAGCCAACCGTTGCCATTTTGGGAATGGTCGTGGTCTGATTTGATAGCGAATACTTGCCTGAACTATCAGTAAAACCATGAAATACCAAGGGATTAAGCGTAAAGTAGTTAATAGCGACTGATTGATCAGTGATTTGATTGTTCACTTTGTTAATAGTATTGACTTCAGCGCCTTGTACTTGTTTATTATTAAATACCATGCTGCCTTTGGGTGTCACTTTGATATCTGCAGAGGCCGTTTGATTGCCTACGGTCGCCACTAAGCTTTGACTGCGAGCTTTGGTGTAGATATTGAGCATGGCCGCTTCAATCGGATATTGAGTGACAATGTTATTTGAATTGCCCGGCATGGTGCCACCGTTCATACCGCTCGCACAAGCGCTTAATCCTATCGATACAGCGATAATTAATCCTAATTTTTTCATGGTTTATTCCCTCGATTTATTTAAATTCAGTTTATTAATAAGTTATAGGCCTATCTACTATAATCGAATTTTTAAGCGATGGCAGCTGCTGTTTATCCTTGCGCCTGCCATCCTTACATCATTATAACAACCGATTATTTTATAGAAATTTATTGAATAAATGAGCGATAAAAACTGCTAGCCAATTAAAACATGATAAATAGGTGTTTTTGCTGCTCATACTTCTTTAGTCTGTTATCATTTCGTCCTGCAAAAACTCAGTTATTTTTTATAAGCACCAGTCGTTAGGACGTTAAAATGATCGTCAAGCAAAAGCCAAGCGCTATCAAACTGCTTTTTACCTTGCGTGGTTCTATCCTTCCAAAGGTCTATCCACAAATTTTGCTGATTAGCCTGATTAGTGCCTTCATTACCAATATTCAGCACGGATTCCCCAGCTCTTTTTCTTCTTATAGCGTCGCGCCCTTTACCTTACTTGGGATTGCGTTATCGTTGTTTTTAGGCTTTCGTAACAATGCCAGCTATCAGCGTTGGTGGGAAGCTCGGGGGTTGTGGGGTCAATTGGTCTACGATACGCGCAGCTTCACCCGTCAAGTGTTGTCTTATATAGAGGAAAACAGTGAGGAAGGACGAGACAGTCAGCGACGACTGGTTTATTTGAGCATCGCTTTTACCCATGCATTGCGTCATCGACTGCGAGACAGTTCGCCCTGGCAAGATGTGGAGCATTTTGTACAGCCCATCCATCATGCCAGCATGAGGCAAACGCAAAATCTGCCAAATTATCTGCTACGACTGTTAGGTAAAGAGCTTGGCTATTGTCGGCAGCAGCGCTTGACATCAGAGCATATGGTGCAAAACATGGATGAACGCCTGAATTCGATGACGGTGGTTTTGTCTGCCTGCGAGCGTATCCATAGCACGCCTTTGCCGTTTGCTTATACGCTATTGGTGCATCGTACGACCTACCTGTATTGTTTCATGCTACCTTTTGGTCTGGTTTCTTCTTTAGGCTGGGTGACGCCCTTAATCTGCGGGGTTATTGCTTATACCTTCTTTGGTCTGGACGCGTTAAGTGAAGAGTTGGAGGAGCCTTTTGGGTTGGCTGCCAACCAATTGCCGCTGACGGCATTATCACGTACTATCGAGATTAATTTACTTGAATCTTTGGGCGAAACTGAGCTGCCACCCAATATCACGGCTGAGAACGGTTACTTGCAATAAATAATTGATCGTGGCTGTATTGAATTGGGAAATACCTATCTTATGCAAACCTCAGTATCTGAAAAAATATTTGCAAATATTCTATTATCCTCACCTAGTTATGCGGATAATTCGATTAAAATAAGCAAAGAAGCTGCTTCATTTGCAGCCCTGCCACTCAGCATCCAAAACGCCTTGAAGCAAAATAAAAGAATTGTATTTATAGCTAATAATCCTTCTATTGGGATTGATATGCTTGAGCATTTATTACGTCCTGATGATGTTTTGGTGTTATTTAACCATTTTATCTACGCTGAATTTTTTGCCAACCATCCGTTGGCTAGCACGCTACCTAAATTGTTGTTTTTTCGGCAGATTGGCGATAGTAAACTGCATTTTGGCTTGCCACCTAGAAGTAACAACGTATCGGTGATGAAGCGCATGGCAGAAGCGGCGCCATTAGGTATTCTACTGAGTAATCAGCCTTATCAGTTTCCTTTGCCAAGTGAAGACCCAAGCCCTGATGATGACCCGATTGATGATAATAGAACAATAATTATTTCACCGATTGTACAAGAGCTATTGCAGGATGAGGCGCATCATAGCGTATTATCGGAGCGCCATCTAGTTGTGGCTGACTATCCTTATTTTACGGATATTCACTCTTCAGCCCCTTCGTCAGGATTTTTGTTGTATCGATTAGTATTAGCGGCTAGAGAGCATGTGCAGTTGATGCAGAAAGCCGCGCTGCCGCTGCAATTATTAATGATCGGTTTTAATGATAATGATAAAACTGCACATTTTTGGCAAGGGCATAATTGGGAATTTGAACGTCGCGAAATGAGTTCGCCACCGCTAGAGGTAGAAATCATACGGCAGTACTAAGTATTGATACGTTTGTTATTTAAGCATTTTCTGTTGTAATAAATGCTTTCTAAACATAAGCGGCATTGGGGTAATGAGCCAGCTCTATCTCTTTACTGCTAGGTTTGCGTAACAGCGTAATTGGAGTGGATTGCTCGTTCGCCCAATCAATCAAACCCATTTCAGAGAACTGCTCAAGCCAGCCCCCCATTGGCCAGCATTGCCATTTTTCATAAAAACGATTGGCATTGATGATAATACTTTCTAAATGATTGAGAGGCGGACGATACACAGCGTGCTGTTGATGATAAATGAGGTCGGCAGTAAGATAAAAATCAATATCTAACTGATGGGCAGTAAAAGCAAAGTCGGTATCTTCAGCCCCATAACCGGTGTATTGCGTATCAAAGCCACCTATCTGCTCAAATTGTTGCCGCTTAATCGCAAAACATAAACTCCAAAATGCTCCATAATCATCAGTTTTTTTAATAGCTGTTTGTACTGTCGCAGTAAAAATCGATTGCTTCTCGTCGAAGTTATCACGATAAGGGTTATAAACAGACAATTGATTCAGATGAGAAGTAGTCAGCGCGACGCTTTGCAACTCTAAGCTTTCCTCGTCCGACAAAGGTCGCGTCAAATAGCGCGGCTGCCCCATGAGTAAAGCCTTTGGATGCTGGGCTAATTTTACACTCAATTGCTCAATAAAGGTCGGTGCTACGATACAATCAACGTCCAAAAATATAAGCGTATCATGGGTGGCATGCGCGGCGCCACTATTGCGATTATGACCAATATCAAATTCCGTTTTGATTGATTTATCTAACGTTTGATGGTCTGCTGCATCTACTAAATCTGCGGTGGTGGGAATCTTGACAATATTTAAAGAGAACTCAGCCAGACGTTTAGGGTCAGTATCCTCATTGACAATAATAACTTCATCGGGCTTAACGCTACCATTCGCAAGACTACTCAAGAGATTATACAGGTGACGGTTACGGCCGTAACAAGTCGTAATAACCGTTACCGGTGCGTGCTCATGAACAGCATTAGGATTGGTGATGGGTTTTTCGGTCATTGCTTGTCAGTGCCTCTCTTGTTAATTTAGCTTTTATATTTTTCCTACGAAGTTATTGATAATTATTGCATTTAGCGTTCAGGCTTTAATTCAAGCTGCAGTAACAACCATTGTTCAAACCAGGCTTTGGTGGTTGGATATTGAGTCGTACTATGCATAAACGCTTGGCCAGCAGACGTAAATTCTTGATTAAGACCTACCTTATAAGAACTTGATATGAAAATGGAGTGTGCGGATTGATTAACAGATAAACCATTAAGCTTAGTGTCGTCTTGTCCGTTTATCATGTGCTTAAATTGCTCCCAACTTAATGCACGTCCTTGGGCTATTAAAGCCTCTGCCATTACTTCTTGCTCTTGGTGTGGACGATCGTCAGGTAGGACGACCAGCGGCGTCGCATAATCATAGGCTTGGGCAATGGCGTTTAGACCACATGCCATCAGTAGATAATCGCTATGCTCGATAAATGGTGTGACGTCGCTTACTTGAGTCGCGATATCAACATAATGCCGGTTATGATAGTAGATAGGACCGAGCGATATGATAAAGGCCGTGGATAATAGGCGGCGCAGCTCAGGCAGCTTTGCATCAATGGCCTTATGACCACCGTAACCTTTGATAACGGTAATAATAGAAGAGAGATTTTGGTTTTTATCTTTATCCTCTAACATCAAAGAAAGAACTTTTCTGTTGGCTGTCATCTGCATCAATGCTTTTATAAAATCATAGTAAGTTTGCGATTTTCGTTGTTCAGTATTAATAAAATCAAGATAGAGCGTTTTTTTAGCTACCCAATCAGGTGTCATCGCGGATTCTAATAGGCGAGGATAAGGGGCGAGTAAAGCAAGCGCACCAGCAAAGGCGTTCAGATGTGGGATATCATCGCGAACACCCGGAAGCCTAATATAAAGGTATGGAATGCTCGCGGCTCGGCATAGCATGGCGACTTCAACGCTGACATCAATAATCATCAAATCAATGCAGCGCTGATAAATCGTATCTAGTATTTTATGGCTTCGCTTTTGAATATCGCTATTACCGACTGGCGAATAATGTAGGCTGGCTGGTTGCCAATATTCTCCTGCGCGCCCCGCAAGCACATCATCTACATGCTCATTCTCTGCAACTAACCGTATAACTTGTTCTTCGTTTATAGAAGTAAACGTATAAGTATCTGGGCTTAGACTAGTAAATACCGTTAGATGTTTTCTTACCTCAATGGTTAGTAGGGCGGCTAGTTTATCAACTTGGCGGCAATGCCCTGAACCGTGATGATGCGCATAATAACCTAGTCGCATCACCCTTGTTCTCCAAGATTTATAGTGACAGCCTTATTGTTTAAAGTACTGTTTGAGCCACTATCTAAACTATTATTTAAGCCTCTAACTGAAGCAATGGATGGTTTTGACTTATCATTATTTAAGTTAAAGGAATTCATTGCTAGGTGCCCATCTTTTTGATTGTCGAAAGACTTTTCCTGATGGTTTGCTGCTACCGCGGTTTTATAGAGTACCATTTTATAAAGTGCAAGATAGCCTTCTACCATTGCAGCTACTGAACAAAAATTTAAGGCGCGTTCTCGGCATGCCTGACGTGAGATATTTTTAATATTAGCAAAGCCTTTTATAAAGGCGTCTTTATCTTCTTTAGCAACGATAATACCAGTGCTTGGCGTGACGATTTCAGCGCTAGCGCCAACATCAAAGCCAATAACTGGAGTGCCACAAGCCAAGCTTTCAGCCAGTGTTAAACCATAAGGTTCATCCCACGTGCTCGTAAATAGCATAGCAGTAGCTTTACATAGGTAACGATTCACCTCGTCCTTGGTAACATGACCAACATAATCAAACAATTTTTGCGCGCCATTCTCATTGTCTTTAGCTAATAGCGGCGCCACTTGCTCATCGAAATACGCTTCATTGCTTTTAGGTCCGGCGATAATGAGTTTTTTCCCAGCTTCCATACAGTACTGCATGGCTAAATGAGTACCTTTCTCAGGACAAATACGTCCGTACCAAAAATAGACCTCCCCATGCTCACAGGTAAGATTATCCGTACAGTCAGTATTGGCGTCAAAGGATTCTACATCAATGCCGTTATAAACCACTTGTGAAGGCACGAACTCAGAGAATAGCTGCTGTTGGTGTTTACTAATAGCCGTAAATTGAGTTTGCGTACCGTGACGTAAGGTTAGCAGTGCCAAACGTAATTGCGGAAAAATGGGTGTATGAAAGGTGGTGAAAAACCGAGCGCCAAAAGCTTGACCTGTCATCATGGGAATATGATGCAAACTATGATTATGCACAATATCAATCTCGCCCCGTTCGTCGCGCTCTATGATATCGCGCATCGCGTCTTGATAAACCAAATACTGATACATCTCCTCGCGGCTCATGCCAACAGATACATGCTCATTAATATAAACCGTGGCGTCAAACTCCTCTCGTGTCAGCAGCGGAACTAAAGTAGCGTGGATGCAGCTGTCCGTGTGAGCATAAAGTAGTACCTCATGACCTTGAGCGAAAAGCTCGTCGCATATAAGCTGGGTAATCATCTCAAGCCCGCCTGCGTAGGGCTGCGCAATAGGGTATAAACAGTGAGCAAGAATTGCTATCCGTAATGGCCTATCAGATGTTTCGATAGATGGTTTATGACTGGGATTTATAGTGTCTGTCAATTCAACAGAGTTTGCATAAGATATAGAGCCAGAAAAAGACATAGAAACCTCAAAGTAAAACTGACGATCGTTCTAAATTAATAATAAATATAAATGAGCCAAACCGCTTCAAAGTGTGAGATTTTTCAGCATAAAGTACGCTAAGAGCTCTTAAGAATTAATAGTTTTTTTATCTTCAAACACGGTATCGATTTTAAGCTCAGAAGGCATAAGCGATTTGGTTTGCTTACGACCTGTTGCGACCGCAGGCTTGGACTTAATACTAATAGTGGTCGGTCTTTGCTCTGGCACAGTAAAGTTATCAAATGCTACTTTTGCCGCGCTAATTTTTAATATACAGATAGCTACAGCACAGACGGATAGTATAGGCGAATAGAAGGGCGAGAACGGCGCTACGATAAGAGCTGTTATGATATTGAGCACCAAAAGAAGCTTGGGTAATGCCACCAAATTTGCTTGTCTCAATGAACGGCGGCTACGAATATAAGCCTGTTTTGGCGTACATATAAACGGCTTTTCACTGCCCCACAAAACCGGCAACCAAGATAATGCCCCAAGTTCCCAAAAGTTCAAATGCATCAACCATGCTCTCAAGCTTTTCTTTATACTTGGCCGATAGTCCTCATTGATTTGTTTATTTAGCGGTGCACGATCATGGAAATATGCCCATAAACGTCTCAGTAGAAAAAAGGTATAGCTGGCATAGACTAGATACAAAGGCGTAAGCAGGGATAAATCAGCAATACGGTCAAAAATTTGAATATTAAAAATTGCACTGCCGATAATTAAGACGGAAGCAATGTGTAGCAAGATAAATAAACCGGTTAAGTTCATCCACGCGCTAAGCTGAGAGAGATGCGAGCGCGTATAGGCTAAGCATTTAATGATACTTTTTTCTGGAGATTGTTGGCGCTTAAGGAGAAGTGCTGACGATAAATAGTTGTTTAATACTTGCATATTGCCGTAAATCCAGCGCCGGCGTTGGCACATCAAGTCATCCAAGGTATTAGGCAATAAGCCCGTCGCAATAACTTCTGGTATGAACTTACTAAGAAAACCTTTTTGATGCATCAACACGCCCATTTGCGCATCTTCGGTAATGGAAGCCCCTGACCAGCCGCCCAAACTTAAAAGATTGGCACGGCGAATCACGGCATAAGTACCTGTCGATAATGCTCGCTCACGATTGAAAGGACGATACAGATGGTGATTAAAATAATGGTTAAGCTCGCTATGAGCATTCACTTGACCAGCGTTACGGTAAAACTGTGGGAACTGCAGAAGGGTATGGTTAGGATAGCATTTGATAGCATTGGCAATAGAGGTTCTTGCATGCGGAAGTGCTTGATAGTCACTGTCCACCACCACAAGATGTGTACAGTTTGGGTTCATAAGTCCCAAGGCCAAGTTTAATGCACCCGCTTTAAAGCCTACTACGTCGTCAATATGATAAAAATGTACATTAAGCGCTGGGTCTGAACTTGCGCAAAACGCTGCCAATGGCTCATATAATGAAGTTTCAGTATTATTATTATCAATAATCAGTATTTCATCATTAGCATCTTTTACCGCCAGCAAAGATTGTATGGTAGCAATAACCAGTTCAGGAGGTTCAGCGCGCGTCATTAACTGAAAGCTTAAAGTAGCATTTGCGCTGGCATGTGTAGCTTTGTATGAAAGCCTGTCATCCGAAGAATCGTTTTGCAGATACGGCTTTTTATGAGAAGCCGCGATAGCGTCTAGTATCGTTTTATAAACCACTCCATTATTGACCGCCATGATTTGCCCTTAATTATTATTCACATTATTAGTTACATAATGGCAAAACCGTTTTATTTCATTAGAAGAAATAGTCGCGTTATAAAAATATAATGAGACGCTAATAAACGGGTACACATTTGTTGTTTGAACAATCATAACTCAGAGCATATTAAGAAATTGATGGTTAAGTGTTTAAGAATACTTAGTAATGTAAGGCTAGGTAAGTTTTGTAAAAATACAAACAGTTCAATTACTTATTTATATGTAGGAAGGAAGAAATACTATTTATATGAATAGTTTGAAGAGTTGAAAAGGGGCCGAGGATTTGAACAGAATCACGCTTGGAAGAGTGCTCAGAAGGCGGATGGTGAATTTAAAAATGGAAAAAGCGTGTTGAGCATGATGGATATATCTCCAAAATGCCCAACACACTTATTAAGATAGATTATTTGTTACTAGAATTGCTCATACTAGCATCAGTTGTTTGCTGGACGATTTGTTCGACTTGCATAAAATCTGTATGCCGCACATCTTTGCCGCTGGTGCAAAAAATGACCAGTTCAGCAATGTTTTTAGCGTGATCGCCCACCCGTTCTAAGGCGCGTAACACCCAAAGTATGTTAATCACTTTGGACACATGGCGGCTGTCTTCCATAATATAGGTCATCAAGGCTCGAGTGGCAGATTGGTACTCTTCATTAACCGCTGTATCACTTTGCAATACCGAAAACGCTTGCTGAGGATTCATATGCGAAAAGGCGTCAATCGCATCAAGCAGCATCAGGCGCACCTGATTGGATAAGTGCTGAACCTCTGAATAGCCTCTTGGAGAGGCGCCATCTTTAATCAGTTTGCATGCCATACGGGCAATTTTTTCTGCTTCATCTCCCACACGTTCAAAGTCAACAATGCCTTTACTAAGCGCCATGACTAAGCGCAAATCATTGGCGGCTGGTTGGCGTTTGGTGACTAACAAAATGACTTGCTCGTCGATTTTAATCTCTAGCTGATTGATTAGATGGTCGTCTGCAATCACTTTTTTTGCAGTTGCTTTATCTGCAGCTATCAAGGCACGTGTCGCAACCATGACTTGCTCTGCTGCTAGGTGACCCATTTGCATAAACAGCTCAATCACGTCATGTAAGTCATTATCAAAACTCTTTGATAAATGCTTTGCTGTTATCGCCATGCTTACTTCCTTAATCGTATTGATGTTGCTCATAAAAATATTGCCAAAATGAGTAGCGTGATAAATGACTGCTAGAAATGATTGCTTTAAACAAACAGCAACTTAGCCATAACGACCGGTAATATAATCTTCAGTCGCTTTTTGTGCGGGGTTGGTGAATATTTGATCTGTTTCACCCATTTCTACCATATCTCCCAAATACATATAAGCGGTATAGTCGGAGACACGTGCAGCCTGCTGCATGTTGTGGGTCACGATAGCAATCGTATAGTCGTTTTTTAAATCGGTAATCAAATCTTCAATCGCGCCGGTAGAGATAGGGTCAAGCGCTGACGTTGGTTCATCTAATAGCAGTACTTCAGGCTTCGTTGCTACTCCACGAGCGATACACAGTCGCTGCTGTTGACCGCCAGATAGTGACAATCCTGAGGCTTTAAGTTTGTCTTTGACTTCCAGCCATAATGCCGCTTTTTTCAATGCCCATTCGACACGCTCATCTAGCTCCGCTTTGCTGAGTTTTTCGTAGAGACGGACGCCAAATGCCACGTTGTCATAAATGGACATCGGGAAGGGTGTGGGCTTTTGAAAGACCATACCGACACGCGCACGCAGCAAATTAACATCCATGTCTTTTGCCAGGATATTTTGGCCATCAAGGGTGATTTGACCTTCAGCATGCATACTCGGATATAAGTCATACATACGGTTAAAGGTACGTAGTAGTGTTGATTTTCCGCAGCCTGAAGGACCAATAAAAGCCGTGACCTTTTTTTCTGGAATATCGATATTAATATTTTTTAACGCTTGAAAATCACCATAATAAAAGTCCAAATCGCGAATGGTAATCTTAGCAGGCGGCATGTTGTCCGGCATGTCCGCCATGGTTTGCTTGATAAGATGGGCGATATCTGGCTGTTTATGCTGACCATTGTTAAACATAGCGTCATCCAGTAAACGGCGTTTGCTGCTGGTATCTGTCATCGGCTTAGTCGCTTTTCTCTCTAATAAATCAGTCATAATGGTATCCATCTGTTTTAAAGTTTTATTAAATGGGGGTGTTTTTTTGCTATTAGCTGTGTGTCTGTTAGCCTTAATCTATCTGCTATGGTCTTTGCCACCGATAAAGCGCGCCGCAATATTTAAGAATAATACTGTCGCGGTAATGAGTAGCGCCGCCGCCCAAGCCAGTGCATGCCAGTTGTCATAAGGACTCATGGCAAACTGATAAATCGTATTGGGTAAGTTGGCCATCGGTTGACTCATATCGGTACTAAAGTATTGGTTGTTTAGCGCCGTGAATAGCAAGGGTGCGGTTTCACCGGTAATACGAGCAAAAGCGAGCAGCACACCTGTGGTTAGACCAGCTTTGGCAGCTTTCAGCGTCACTGTACTGACCAGCTTCCACTTTGGCGTACCCAGTGCATAAGCGGCTTCGCGCAGTGTATTAGGCACAAGGTTTAGCATGTTTTCCGTCGTACGCACGACGATAGGAATCACAATCAGCGCCAATGCCAATGCACCGGCCCAACCCGAAAAGCTCTGTCCTTTGACCATCAAGGCATAAATAAACAGACCAATCACGATAGAGGGGGCAGACAATAAAATATCGTTTAAAAATCGCGTGACTTTACCCAGCATACTGCCATGTGAAAACTCTGCTAAATAAATGCCAGCCATCATGCCTATTGGCGCACCAATCGCCAAGCCCGAAAAAGCCAACATCACTGAACCAACAATAGCGTTACGTAGACCACCTTCGCCCATCGGTGGCGGGGTATCTGCCATAAAAACAGGCATCTCGATTAAACCTTGAAAGCCTTCAATAAACAGCGTAATCAAAATCCAAGTCAGCCAAAACAAACCAAATACAATCGCTGATAAGGCAAAACCAAGTCCCAGTCTATTGATAAAACGGCGCTTGTTATAAAGCCGCTTGTTGTAGCGATCTTCAAAGCTTGTAGAAGGCTGGCTTGACTGGGTCATTTGAGTAGTGACTGGTGCTAAAGTCATGAAGTGTTCGTCCTTCTTGGGTCAAATAATGGCTGCAAATAACGTGTTTAGTTTGTTTTGATTTGATTGGTTTTGTTGGCTATTTAAAATAGTGTTTCTAATTGCCTGCTTTTTGGTCAATACGCATGAGCATCAGCTTAGATATCGACAAAACGATAAAGGTAATGACAAACAGTATTAACCCTAAATGTAATAATGACGCTAAGTGCAGCTCACTTGACGCTTCGGCAAACTCATTGGCCAGCGCTGAAGTAATGGTCACCCCAGAGGTGAACAAACTTGGGCTGATATTAAAGGCATTACCAATCAAGAAGGTAACAGCCATCGTCTCGCCAAGCGCTCGTCCAAGCCCTAAAATCACGCCACCAACTACGCCCGCTTTGGTATAAGGCAAGATGATTTTGAACATGACTTCCCACGTGGTTGCACCCATGCCATATGCCGATTCTTTTAGCAGGTCTGGCACCACAGAGAAAACATCGCGCATGGTGGCGGCAATAAAGGGAATAATCATAATCGCCAGTATTAACGAGGCGGTAAACATCCCTAATCCCATCGGCGCACCGGTAAAAACCTTGCCAATAATAGGTAGGGGGCCGATATTTTCAATAAACCAAGGCTGAATATGATCACCAAAAAACGGTGCAAAGACAAACAAGCCCCACATGCCATAGATGATAGAAGGGATACCTGCCAGCAGCTCGATAGCAATTCCCAGTGGCTTTTTCAAAAAATTGGGGCAAAGTTCCGTTAGAAAGATAGCAATCCCAAAGCTGACTGGCACGGCAATACAGATAGCGATAAGAGAGGTGACCACCGTCCCATAAATGGGTGCAAGCGCACCGTATTGATCGTTCACCGTATCCCAGTTATTGCTGGTATAAAATCCCAAACCAAACTTAGTGATACTTGGCCACGCACCGACAATCAATGACAGCATGATGCCGCCAAGCGAAAAGAGCACTAATATTGCAAATGCTTTGGTGGCGTTGACAAAAACCGCATCGTAGCGTTTTTGTTTTGCCAGTTGGGATTTTAGGTCTGCCATAAAAGCCTCTATTGTTTATCGATCTAACGCTTTATTGTGTTGACGCTTATTGGTGTTCGCTGTAGCGTCTTACCGTAATAAACTGTTTACTCTAACGACGTATCATTAAATTCATTACGGCTAAGACGTCACCAAGCAAACACGCGTTTCAGTATTTGCTTAGTGACATTATTTAGTTTGTTCTCAATTTGCTTCTTTTCGAATAACTAAGTTGCGAATTACTGTGCTGGGGTATAAACAGGCTTACCTTCGCTGTCTACCACCTCGTTCCATTTCGCTTTAAATAAAGCCACGGCCGTATCAGAAAAAGGCACGTAATCGAGGCTCATCGCGTCATCATCGCCTTGGGTATAAGCCCAGTCAAAGAAGTTAAGGACGCCCGCCACTTGCTTGGCGTCTTTTGGTTGTTTATGGACTAAGATAAAGGTCGCAGCAGCGATAGGCCATGCTTGAGCTGTCTCAGAGTTGGTGATGACTTTATAAAAGCCTTCTTGCTTTGACCAATCGATGTCACCAGCGGCGGCGAACGTTTGCGCAGAGGGTTGAACGACATTGCCGGCAGCATTTTTCAGGGCAACGTGTGACATACCATTTTGCTTAGCATAGGCGTATTCGACATAGCCGATAGAGTTTTTCATACGATTCACATAGCTTGAAACGCCTTCGTTACCTTTACCACCAGCACCAGTTGCCGAGGTTGGCCATTTCACGGTTTTGTCGACGCCAACATTGTCTTTCCAGTCGTTTGAGACTTTGGCTAAGTAATCGGTAAAGTTAAAAGTTGTGCCCGAACCGTCTGAGCGGAACACCGTGGTAATAGCCGCGTCAGGAAGGGTTAAATCAGGGTTCATGGCTGCGATGGCAGGGTCGTTCCATTTGCTGATTTTGCCAAGATAGATGTCAGCTAGCATTTTTCCATCTAGCTTTAATTGACCAGGCGCAACGCCATCGATGTTGACGATAGGTACTACGCCACCGATAACGGTTGGGAATTGAATCAGACCGGCTTCGTTTAATTCAGCTGGCGTCATTGGCGCATCAGACGCCCCAAAATCCACAGTTTTTGCGACGATTTGTTTGATACCACCCGATGAACCAATCGACTGATAGTTCACTTGACCGCCTGTTGCTTTATTATAGGCATCTGACCATTTAGCATAGATAGGCTGCGGGAAAGAAGCGCCCGCGCCGGTGATGTTCATCGACACATTGTCCGTCGATTGAACCTTTGCGGTGTCGGTAGACGCGGTGGTTGATTGCGCCGAAGTAGCTGGCTCATTGCTTTCATTACTATTGGGGGTTTGATTACAAGCAGCTAAGGTAAAGGTACTCGCGACTGCTAAAGCCATTAATGAATAGCGCATTATTTCTCCTAAAAAGTAATCAGATTTAAGTATGGGGCGTTTATGAATAACAATGTCGATGCCCAGGTTTTTAGTAATGTATTGCTAACGATGTTTGGTTAGCAACGTTTTGCTGCAAAGACGCTCGGTGGTCAATGAGCATATTGTGCCGAGCAAATATGACAGTTTGATGAAATAAGACATTTTTATGAAAAAAGTCGGTCAATTAAAGAAACAGCCTAATAGAGCGGTCATTTAAGCGGATTGCAGCTGATATCTAGAGCAAAATTCGTTATGATGAGCCGTTGGTTTTTTGGGGGAGTAAGGGTGTAAGACTAAGTTTTTAAAGTGCAGTCTTTAAAAAGCCCTGTTTGAAGCGTCGTATTTAAATTAAAGTGTTTGAGGCGCAGTGTTTAAGGCAAAGCATTTAAAGTATCGAGTCACTGTGTCATCAAACTGTCATAATTAAGCCGTTTAATGGGCAGGCGTTGATAAGTGCTTAGTATTCTTATTTTCTAATTTTTTGTCTTTCAATAATGAGGCGATGGTATGCGCAATGAGCAGATTTTGATTGTCGAAGATGAACCTGCAATTCGTGAGATGGTAGTAATGACGCTAGAAATGGCGGGCTTTGAGAGTTTACAAGCGGCTGACGTCGCAGAGGCGCATCAGCAAGTGGTTGACCACAGACCTGCTTTGATTTTGCTGGATTGGATGTTACCAGGCGATAAAAGCGGTATTGATTTTTGCCGCATGCTAAAAAGCGATGAGATGCTGGCTGAGATACCGGTGATTATGCTGACGGCCAAAAGTGAGGAAGATAGTAAGGTTCATGGACTTGATGCGGGCGCTGATGACTATATGACCAAACCCTTTTCAACGCGTGAATTAATCTCCAGAATCAAAGCGGTGTTGCGTCGTAGTCGTGCACTTAGTAGCGATAAGCTAATTGAAATAGGCAAGCTTACTCTCGATCCCAAAAGCCAGCGTATCACCGCTGATAATAAAGTCATCGATATCGGTCCGACAGAATATCGATTGCTGGCATTTTTTATGAGTCATCCGGAGCGTGCTTATACGCGCACCCAGCTGCTAGATCAGGTCTGGGGCGGCAATGTCTATATCGAAGATCGCACGATTGATGTGCACATCAGACGCTTGCGCAAATTACTACAGCCTTATGATTGCAGTACATTGATTCAAACGGTTCGCGGTACCGGTTATCGGTTTTCTAGTCTGGTTGAATAATGCTATCGATTTTGAAAAATAGCCCATTATTCACAACGCAGCGAAACAGCGATAAGAACAATCAGTGCTAAGAGTCATAAATATTTAAAATTATAAGAACTAAAAACCATAAATACTAATAATAAGTGCTAAGCATCATACTGTTAATAGAGAAGAGAGAAAAACATGATAACGCCTAGGGACATAGAGCAAGAGGACATAGAGCAATACTCCACCGATCAGCTTAAAAAAATCAGAAGTGCCTTACGCGCACTGCGAGATGCAGTTATCTTGCTAAATGACGATGATGGTTTGGAGTGGTGGAATCAGGCCGCCGAAGATTTATTATTGCTGCAGTCAGCGGATCATGGCAAAAGTATTTTTGATTTTATTAACGTCCCCGAGTTCCAACAATACTATCAGACCATGGTGGCACCCAATGATGGTGTGCATATGAAATCATGGCGCGACCCTAACCGTTATCTCAAGTGCGAGCTTACGCCTTTTGGCGATGAAAAACTCCTGATTATTTATGATGTGACCCGCTTACAACATCTAGAGCAAATGCGCCGCGACTTTGTTGCCAATGTCTCTCATGAGCTACGAACGCCACTGACCGTCCTAATGGGCTATTTGGAGAATTTTTCAGATCAGGAAGATGTTCCGCGGCAATGGCGACGCGGGTTTGAGTTAATGACGCAGCAGACTGCACGCATGAATAGAGTGGTCAATGACTTATTGCTATTGTCTCGAATTGAAATCGAAGAAACACATGAGCTGCATTATATTGATATGACTAAGCTGCTCACTCATGTCTATGATGATGCGCAGGCTTATAACCAAGAATATGGCCATACGCTGCATTTACAGATAGACACCTATGATGGTCTATATGGCTCGGAGATGTATCTAAACAGTGCTTTATCCAATCTGGTCATCAATGCCATCAAATATACGCCAAAAGCAGGCAACATCGTCATCAGTTGGGCGAGGACCGCAGAAGGCTGTCGGTTTGCTGTTACCGATGATGGTATTGGTATTGCGCCACAACATGTCGCACGGTTGACCGAACGTTTTTATCGAGTGGACAGCGGACGCAGTCGTGCAACAGGTGGCACCGGGCTAGGGCTGGCGATTGTAAAACATGTTCTCTATCAATATGATACGACCTTACAAATTGAATCGTCAGAAGGCAAAGGCTCGACATTTAGTGCCGTTTTCCCAGCCACCCATATTCGATCTGCTCCTATGGACTAATGCTAGACTTGTCGTCATCAGAAGTGTTTATTTTAGAAAAGTTATTGTAAATTATTAGTTTCTAAAGTCGCCAGAAACGCGGCAAAACCTTCTGTTGCTCGAGCTTGTAGGCGACTGCTAGTAATGACCCGAACACGATTGCTCCAAGTGATAGCACAGCCTTGGCTCTCAAACCTTTTAACCAAATCAACATCCTCGTGACAGCTTAATGGCGCAAAACCGCCAGCCACAAGATAGGCTTCACTACTAAAACTTAAATTTGCCCCATGAATATGACGATGTCCCATCCTATCTTGATAGTGAGCCGTATAATCTTTGCGCGTTTGCGGCGTCAAATGCGCCCAACTATCAACGCTCACCACACCGCAAATCACATCAGTAGGCTGGTCTTTGATATGAGCGATTTGTTGCGTCAGCCAATCTTGAGTGACGATTGAATCAGCGTCTGTACAAGCAAGCCAAGTCGCGCCAGAGGCTATAGCATGACGAATGCCTAAATCCCGTACTTGTCCGATACACTGATAGTCACAGCATAGATAATCCACGCTTGCGCTTTTGAGCCGCATACTTTCAACCAATGTAAGCGTATCATCGCTACAGCTATCAATCACCACCAGTACAGTCACCGTAATGGTGGAGGGGAGCTGCTTAATGGCTGCCTGTATTGCTACCAAGCACTGAGTAATAGACGTCGCCTCATTATGTGCAGGAATAACAATACTAATTTTTATATCGTCCATCTATTCCCCTTGGTTTGCTGATTGTCGTATGCTCTTATACTAAATTCTCTTGCATGGCGACTGAATTGGGCGAGTATTGCCAAACATCTAATAGAAAATCGCTATCAATAATCTGGCTTTGATGAGTAAGAGCTGAATGGTTAAATGCTTGATGCAGACGTTGATGTACCGTCTCGCCCGTCATTGCAAAGCCATCAATGACATAGCGCCAATGACAGCAGAGTAACGTGCCACCTATAGCAAGGTTTTGTTTAATCCAAACGATAACCGTATCAATATCATTGGGTGATAAATAATATAAAATCTCACTAATGACGATTAAATCAAAAGTCGTTTTAGCAGTTGGTAATGAGTCAGGAATAACCCCTTGTAGCACTCTGACATGAGAGGACTCTGCCAAGCGTTGTTTGGCCAGTTGTATCGCCTGTTTGTTACAATCAACACTTAACAAAGCATGACAACGAGGCGCAAGTAACGCACTAAATACGCCGTTTCCGCAGCCTAATTCAATGGCATTGTCATATTGTGCTTTTGGCAACACGGCAAGACACATATCGCGTTTACGCTTTTCGTACCAGCGAGTCTGATACTGCCATGGGTCACTATTGTCGCTATATAAAGCATCAAAATAGGTTTCTGCATAGTTGGCAGCTTGCATGTCAGTATACAAACCGTCAGCTGTCTCACTTTTAGAAAGCGTTGAACGGTTTGCAAAATTCATTGGCAGCGTAGATTTAGGGTGTTGGCTCATATAAATACACCTCCCAAGGCTGGCTAATTCTGGCAATGGCTTGAGGCGATAAAATGGGTGGATTACCCGTACTTTCATCAACAGTAATTTGGCTAGTAAAGCAAGTAATGGCTTGGGCTTTACGCTGTAATTGCTTAGCGCTTAAATCCACTCTATTTGCATAATGCCAAGGAATACGATTATCGGCAGGCTTTGCCCAATGCCACGCCCAAATTAAGATTTGATAGCAGGTTAAACGGTGTTGCTCGGCAAATGCAGCGACCACTTGCCCTGTCGCCTCGTGGTCAGGGTGCCCGTCGTGTATAAAGGGCGTTACCAAAATATCATCAGGCTGAATCATCGCTATTAATTGTCTTTTAAACTGCTCTTTTTGGGCAAACACATTACCATCGGTTAAATCCATAAAAATAACTTTCACTTGATGAGATATACCCAATGCTTCTAACGCTGCAACGCTTTCTTGCGGTCGAATGACATCAAGCGCTTTCGGAGGATAAATCTGCGAGTCAGGATGGCTTTGCGTGCCATTGGTCACATGGACCAGTAGGATAGGATTGCCGTTAGCTGCTAGTTGTTGCAGCAGTCCGCCGCAGCCCAATACTTCATCATCAGGGTGCGGAGCAAAAATACAGACCCGCTGATGCGCTGGAAAATTTGTTGCTATATTTAATCGCGGCATGTTTTGTAGCCCCGACCAATTCTGCCAAGCTTCCTGACTGGTGCCGTCGCCTTCAATAACACGGTCACCAACAATCGGATGGTTGTGTTTTGACAGATGAGTAGGCGTGACAGTGTGATGCGTTAAAACATCTAAAGTACCTAAAACATCAGTGTTGCTTGCCATATCATCATTAAGACATGCAGGTTTTACAGTTTTATTAGATATTATAGTGGCCATATATTTACCTGCCTATCCAATAAATCACTGCTCTTGTCGCTGGCCAATTCACTCGCTAACATACTAGATAGCTCACCGATTTGCTGTAAATCAAAGGCTCCATGGCTTTGGCGAATAAACACGGTCAAATCCGCTGATAATCTTGCGAAATGGGCATTATTACAAAATGGCGCTGCACCCAATGCCTGTCCAACGACCTCGATTACTTGACGAGCTAGCTGTTCAACGCTTACTCTTAACTGGCGGATGGCAAGTTCGTGGCTTTGCTTTGGCTCAGCATCTATTAAGTCAGCAATATGATGAAAATATTGCTGAGTGACGGCCAGTGCCGTCCCGATTTGCCCCAAATACATGGCCTTATAGTCGTTTGGTTTTTGCTGATAAGCGGTGATTAAATGACTGGCTAGGCAAGCCGCTGCTCCATACCAGCAAGCGGCAATTCCTGCTGCCCCGTGCCAAAATCCCACACGTTCTAGGTATGAATTTGGCGCGCCAACGTTACTGGCTGCTACTTGATCGAAATGTAGGATTGCCGTATTAGTAGCGTGCATACCGACTGCTTGCCACGCACTATTATCAACCTTAATTCCATCTTGATGCATATCTACGATAAGCAGTTGCGCGTGACCTTGAGCATCGCGATAAGTCATTAGCCCGTAATCAACGGTATTTGCTCCCGAACACCATGCCTTGGTACCGATGACTTTGCCCTGCCGATAGCGTATAGGGTCAGGATGGCCCTCTGCTGCCCAAACCGCCCATAATCCTTGTGTGGCTTTATCATGACCCAGTTCATGCAAGATGCTTAAGGCGTCTAAATGCGATTCAAACCATTTTGCAATCGTCAAATCTAGACTGGCCACATAGGCCAAAATTTGCCAACGAATCAAAGTTTTTGAGTTGGCTTGAGCATTATTTTCTTTAGTATTATCAGTACCACTGGCAGGATGAGGGATTTTATCGCTATAGCTGACTAAGACTTTTAATATCTCATAGCGCAGCTTATCAGTGATAACCAAGCTACTAATGGCTTGATTGCCAACGAATACGACATTTTTTATAGCAGATTTTATGTCCGACAATAAAGGGTCTTGCACCGCGAGCATAAGAGCCTCCTAGTTATTTTTGTGAGCCAGACATTTACAATGCTGCGGAAACGCTGTCCGTTTGATATTTTTTACTATCATATGAGTCCTCTAAATATAGGTCGTCTAAAAAACTTTGCTGCCAAGCGAGTAAATTATTTTGCTGCAATCCTTGCAATAACACTTGATAGCGAGATTTTCGTTCTCCTAGTGGCATCGTTAATGCAGTTTTTAGCCCCTTAATAATACTTTTTGGTTGATGCGGATCGATAATGAGCGCTGCTTGCATTTGCTCGGCTGCTCCTGCATAACGTGACAGTAATAGCACCCCAGGATTATCAGGGTTTTGAGCGGCGATATATTCTTTGGCGACCAGATTCATACCGTCTTTAATGGAATTTACCCAGCCAATATCGCTATGGTGAAATGCCGCCATCACAGTCTCATGGCTTAACACTTTTTCGCTATAGGCAATCGCCTGCCAATGCTTTATAAGGTCATCACTGGTAAAGGCATCAGCTGCAACGCCATCTGTTTCAAGCCCATTGGCTTTGAAAGCATTCGTTTGCGATTCATAAGGGCGTTCACTAGATAAAAAATGCTGGTTAATATTATTGACGGCTTGTCTGATACTTTTATGAAGGCTTTGATAAGTAGATAAATCTAAACGACTGGGACAGGCGATTTGTAACAATTGCAGCTGATCTTGATAGACTGGGTATTGCTGTAGAAATTCGCGATACGCCGAAAAACGCTCTAATAAACCTTTGGAATAATCAATTCTATCGGCAGCAATGATGCGTTGTGTAGCAGACTTCACCGTGTCGTTCTGTTGAGTATACTGAGTAAAGGGTAAGAATAAATGGCTGACCTGCTGCTGAATCTTTTCGACATTAACACCGATAGGATAAGCATTAATTGTTAAGTGATGTGAAACTCGCAAATCTAAATTAAGCATCAACTGCGTACCAGAGTTGTTATGAGCTCTGAAAAAATTCTGACAAGGATGTAAAATATTTATTGGTGACTCTGAAAAGCTTTTTTCTACCAAGCTGTCTTTCAAATAATGTTGAAAAACGGCAAAACAATGGGCTCTATCTTGCTGGGTTTGGGTACCAAGCACATCATAGTGGGCAAGATGCTTAATAAGCTCAGGGCTTTGAGTGAGTGACTGCCAAAACGGCAAGGGCGCAAATGGAATATGTAAAAAAAAGCCGATACGATTATTTATCCCAAGCGTCCTGCAATAATACGCCACACTTAAGAAATGATAATCATGTACCCAAATAACGTCGTCAGGCCGAATGATGTTTTGTAATTGTTTGGCAAACATGTAGTTTACCGCTTGATAGCCTACATAGTCCTCTGGTGCTTGATTAACCAAATCAGTTTGCTCATGTAACAAGGGCCACAGTACATTATTGGCAAATCCACAGTAAAAATGCTGATATTGTCGGGTAGTGAGGGCGGTGGTTATATAAGTGACTTCTGAATCAGCCCCTTGCATTTCAGTGCTTGCTATAGCATGGCTGCTAAAGTCATTGGTTTTACAGTCGTCAGTGCTATTAATAATGTCACCATTCCAGCCCATCCAAACAACGGCGTTTCCCGTTAAGATGTCTTGCAACGCTACTGCCAATCCGCCTGCCATAGGAGTGTTGTCGGGCATTTTCACTCGGTTCGATAATATGATTAAACGGCTCATATCAGTTGCCTCCTATGGTTGTTGGCCTTAGAGCTATTAGTGACATGGGCGTCTGGTACATCAGATAATAGAGTACTGCGTTCTTGATAAAAAGTTAAAAAACTCTCAAGTAAAACCGTCACCTCGTGAATGTTATTGACATAGTGATGGGCGCACGTTGGTTGATGGCACTCCTTACCTACTTTGATGCCTATGCCATGTAATGGCTGTTGGTTTTTTTCTATTGAACGGCTGCTGTCTTGTACGGCAATAAATCCTGCTTCATCGGTGATGTCATCACCAATAAAGATAGGACAAAGGTTATCGCGGGTCTGCATTTTTTTTAGTAAGGTTAAAATCGCAGTGCCTTTATCTGCAGTTTTAGGAGCTATCTCCCACACATATTTGCCCTTTTTTAATAGCCAGTTAGAGTGGTCTTTTAACGTTGTTGACATAATAGTATAAGCCACATTGGCTAAAGCAGGGTTTTGCCGATAATGGAGGGCAACGGAGTAAGGTTTATCTTCTATCATCAAATCATCATAAAGCGTACAAGATTGCCGAATAGCCTGCTTGATGGCGGTAAGTTCGATGAAGTCAATTTGCATAGGAATTTCCCATGCATCATCAAACGTTATTTCTAGTCCATGAGTTGCTGCAATGGGCAGCTTTATAGGAGACAGCATTTGCTTTGCTTCAGTCAGACTGCGTCCCGTAACAATAGCGATTTTAACGCCATGATTTTGTATTTTTCCTAGAAGTATTAATGTAGCAGTAGGAATGAAGCTGTGTTTTGGATCCATGGTGAAATCTGCAAGCGTGCCATCTATATCCAAAAATAGGCAATAACCTTGCTGAGGCGATAAATAATCGGCAAAGTGCTTTGGTGGGATGTATATAGGTGCGCTATGCGCGCTGGCGCTTCTTCCTGAAGTCACACGTATTCCTTTATTTATGATTTTGCATTAAAGCAGCAGATTTTTATCTAAGGTAGGTTAAGTTTGGGATAAACTATCTACTAGCAGTCAATGCGATTTTTCATGTACGGATTCGTAGCGTTTTTTAGTCTGAAGTCATAGGAAAACCAAGATTCAGTAATCAAACGTTATGATAAGCAATCAAACCTGATAAGAGAGTGTGGCATAAACTCCGTTACACTGTGATGGATAACATATTGAGTTTAGTATAAGTTTTTTTAATATCAGTCTTTAAATTTACAAAAAACCATTAAGGAAAGATTATGCATATAACTGCAAATTTTGACGCAGGTAATATTGACGTTATTAGTTTAGAAGATAAAAAAAATATTCAACTAGCAATTCGCCCAGACGTTGGTGACGAGTTTTTCCAGTGGTTTAACTTTCGCCTGACAGGTCAGGTTGGCGAGCAATATGTGCTCAATATTGTGAATGCAGGGCAGGCGTCCTACCTTGAGGGTTGGGAGAATTACCAAGCGGTTGCGTCTTATGATCGAGAGCACTGGCTCCGCCTGCCGACTTCGTATAAAGACGGCAAATTAACCATAATGGTAGAGCTTGAATGCGATACGATTCAAATTGCGTATTTTGCCCCTTACAGTTATGAGCGTCATCAAGACTTATTAGCTGCCGTACAAACGCACCCATTAGTGAGTTTAGAGCATTTAGGCGAAACGCTTGATAAGCGCGACTTAACCTTAGTTAAAATCGGTAATGGCGATAGCAATAGTGATGTGAATAAACGCAATATTTGGATCACCGCGCGTCAGCATCCGGGTGAGACGATGGCTGAGTGGTTGGTTGAGGGATTGCTATATAGCCTGCTAGATAGTGATAACGCCACTGCTAAATTATTATTAGAAAAGGCGAACTTCTATATTGTGCCAAATATGAACCCTGATGGTAGTGTGCGCGGACATCTGCGTACTAATGCAGTCGGTACTAATTTAAACCGTGAATGGTTAAATCCAAGTTTAGAGAAAAGCCCTGAAGTGTTCCATGTCATTAATAAAATGGAAGCAACGGGCGTTGACTTATTTTATGATGTGCACGGTGATGAAGCGCTGCCTTATGTGTTCTTGGCGGGCTCACAAGGAACGCCAAGTTATAATGACCGTCTTGCAGGTCTACGTGATAAATTTTCAGACGTCTTAAAATTAGCTAGTGCCGATTTTCAGTCTGAATTTGGTTATGACGTTGATGCGCCGGGCACCGCGAACATGACCATCGCCACCCACTGGGTAGCGGAACGTTTTGATTGTTTGGCCAATACCTTGGAGATGCCGTTTAAAGATAATGATAATGTACCTGATGCAGATATAGGCTGGTCACCAGAGCGTTCAATTAAGCTTGGTGAAGCCTCCTTAGTTGCGATGTTGGCGGTCGTGGATGAGTTGCGTTAGTGAATGATTGAAAGCAATATCAAGATTCAAGTGAAAATAATCATAGATATCGTTTTTGATAAAATATTAACCATTTAAAAATAGCGCCCATTCTAGGCGCTATTTTTGTTTCTCGTAATAAAGACAATAATCAATGGCTGGTAGACATCATCTCTCATTAAGATTAGGTCTTAACTATATATGGTTACCATTTATAGTTGGTTTTGATCTGTTTTTCTAAAAACTTAGTTGCAACGCTATTATAAAGATCGCAATCTACTACACCTTTAGTGAAGTCAGTATCAGAGTCTTCTTGTACATCTTTTTGATAATAATAAGCATTATAAACTAAACCATTATATTGAACTGCTGCCTCGATTTCACCATTTTCATCGGTATATCTGACCGCTGTCAGCTCATTATTACGACCGACTTTTTCGTTGATTATATTAGTTACAGTATTATATTTTCTTTGTTCATCAAGCCATTCGTTAATAGTAATATCTTCTCTAGAGGCTAAATCATAAAAAGTATAGTATGACTGAGAAGGTGTTTCTTGTAAGATATAACACTGCGAACCTGTAGGGAAAGCAACATTGCTTTGGAAGCCATCGTAATTTAAATCAGTATTAATACCAGTTTTTGCGTTGACAGCTAACTTTTTAACGCCGCTGAGATCTAACGTCTTGATATCATAAACTGCGTCTATGGAGCGGTTATCGGTCTGAATTTTCAACTTAAAGGTGTCGCTATCAATAAAATTAACTTTATAGAATGAGTTGTCAAATCCATCTTTGACTTTTGCGAATGTCTTATCAGCGACGTAGTAGTCATGATGGCCTTCTTCATCGCCTATGCTAATTTGATAAGCATTATCAGAGCTGCCAACTACAGTAGAGGTGGTACGAGTCAAACCATTGTTATTAAGCTTAAAGGTTATTTTACCCCAACCTTTTTTGTATAAACCATTTGAAACATCAGTAAAAGAATCAAATGCTGTGTAGTTCAGCTCGTTATTAACAATGGGACCGCCATTATCATCGGTGATGATGGTTGAGTCTGAATCATCACTTCCGCAGCCTGTTACTATTAAAGTGCTTGCCAATACAATACCTGTGTACAGCTTATTGATCTTCATATCTTTACCTATCGTTAGTGCCCCGTAAGAGGCTCAATGATAGTGAAAGCAATTTTTAATTGCAAAACAAAAATTCAGTATTAACATTGTTGCTACAGTAATACGTCATTCTTACTAAATTTAAGTGTGTGTAAAACTTATCTTCATAAGTATGTTGATTGATAAGAGGTCTTTTGGAAAATAAGCTTGCAATAGTACAAGCTATAGTTAATGACAATGAATGAGATAATATTAAGCCATAACACTCGTCTAAAAGCCGCCTTAAATTGATAAGAGGCTTGAAAACCGTCTAAAGAATACCTTACTGCGTTAACGATGCGAGAAAGCCATTCTTTAATTCTTTATAAAGCTATTGATAATGAATACTAAAGGTACTGCCGCCCCCAGCATTGGCTTGGTGCGTCAGCTTCCAATCCATATGGGACATGATGCGTTGCACAATACTAAGGCCCAAGCCTGTGCCTTCAACTTTATAGCTAGAGTATCCTTTTGATAACATATCTGTATCCAATTGTGCCTCATTATTCTGTTGCGCTAGACGCTCAAATCTCTCATATAGCAGTGGCATCATCGTTTCAGGGATGCCGAGACCAGTATCAGTGACGGTGATTTTCTCCGCGTCGATACTGATCATAACTTCCCCTTCGTCAGTATATTGGAAGGCATTTTTTATCAAGTTTCCTACTGCCATCTTGAGCAACTCAGGTCGCACGTATGCAAAATATTCTTGTTCAGCCAGGACTGTGCAAGTTACTGACTTATAACGTAATAAGTAATTTAAACGCTCAACTTCATTGAAAGTGATGCGATTAATGGACGTTTGCGGTGTGTCTAGTTTTTCAGGCGCACGAGAGAGCAATAGTAAAGCGGTGATGATTTCAGAGGTTTCTTTGGCGGTATTGCTAATACGATTGGTAAATTCGCTCAAGTGACTGTCATCGGTCAATTGCGATGCCAATACTTCTGATGCGCCCATAATAATGGTTAGGGGCGTGCGCAATTCGTGGCTGACATCACCTGTAAATAATTGCTCACGCTTTAAATACTGTTCAAGCTTTTGGTTTTTCTCGTCAATGGCTCGAGCCAAGACGCCAACCTCTGAAGGCAGATGCGTCAATTGGGTTAAGTTTTGATGATTTGTTTCTACGGCGTTTTTCAGGTCTAACAAAGGCTTGGTAATTTGCCTTGAGGACAGCTGAGAGAATATCGCGGCGATAAGTAGGCTTAAGATGACGGCAAATGTTAAGGCATTGGTAAATATGTCTTCTAATTGCTCGAATATCGCCAAAACAGGATAGCTTTTCATCACCATTGCACTGTCTTCTAAGTAGGTTAAAAGATAGCTGTGGTTGTTTTGTTGATATATAAAAAAATGCAGGTTGGTTCTTATATTGCCTGCTTCAGTATTAACAGTGACAGGAGTTTCTTGCACTGTTTCGGTTGCGATGGCTTTTAAATGATCAGGCGCACTCTCATAATCATAGATTTTGATATCTGGATTGGCAATATAAACCGGTTGTTTACCATCCTTTTCTTGACTGAGCGCCAATTGTTGAATCAAGCGCGCTTTGACCAGCTCTTGCTCGAGCCTGGCTTCAGCATACATAAAAATACTGACGAAAGTAGCGCAAAGCAATAGCGCAAAGAGGAAGTATGAGATTCTAAACTTATTGGCAATGGAGTCTATACTGAACATGGTATTCACTTCGTAATGGAAAGCAGTAGATAAAAAAGTTAAATAGAAGGACAAGAATGAATGAGCCGCCTCGACTTTATCGGAGGTTGATTTACTTGAGTCAGGCAGCGATGCGTGACAAAGTCAAAGTATTATAATACCGCTTTTCAAACTCAAAAGAAGACACATAAAAAATCATACTGTGAAATCGCATTTTATTGAAACAATCTATGCATTCAAGAGTTGACAGTTCAGCATCACTGACAACAGTCCGATTTTCTTTTTAGTCATGAATTACTTCAGCCTTATAAGGCCCATTGATCGCTTCAGCCAATCCATTATCAGATGAATCGCCAGTGGTACCTACAGAGACGATCAGAGATGATAACGCCGGACTCAGTAATCTTACCTTTGTCATACCAACAGAATGCTGAGTCTGCGACAATACAGAGACGGTTCATTATCTATCAACACCCATTACTAACAGTACCATCTAACAAAACTAAAAAATACCAAAGCCTAATATGCTATTTCTTGTCATGTTTTTTCATCGAAGTGTCATATCTGATAGATACACTGCTGACCTACGCCAGATAAGTAATTAAATGGATGATTATAAGCGATTGGGTGAGTGGCTATGTTAGAGCTAAGACAAGTTACAAAGAAATATGATGGTAGCGTGATTTTCGAAGATCTTTCACTCAAAATTAATAAGGGTGAGATAGTTTCAATTTTAGGGCCATCTGGCTGCAGTAAGAGCACTTTACTGCAAATGATTTTGGGTTTAACCGATATTAGTAGCGGTCGGATTACCTATAATGGTGCAGATATTACTCCTGTACCTATGAGACAAGGAGGGTTTAATTACATTTTCCAGGATTATGTCTTATTCCCCAATCTCAATATCAAACAAAACATCGAGTATGGTCTACATAGTAACCCCAATGTTAGTACACAAGAAGAAGTCGATGAGCTGATCGAGTTGCTCGATATTAAAGCGTATCTCAATAAGCGTATTCATCAGCTATCTGACGGTCAAAAGCAATGTGTCACTCTGGCTCGCACCTTAATCATGAAACCTAAGTTGCTACTGTTAGATGAGCCTTTATCTGCATTAGATGGAATGATTAAAGAAATCATCAAAGAGCGCATTCGTGAAATTGTAGTGCGCTATCAGCTGACTGCCTTGATTGTCACAAATGACCCAGAAGAGGCCATGACGTTATCTGATCGTATTTTACTGCTATCAGATGGCAAAGTGGCACAATTCGCTGAACCATCTGAAATCATCCATAATCCTACCAATGATTTCGCCACAAACTTTATTTTAAATCAGCTCAATATCAAACGTCGCAATATCTTAAGTTTATTTGCTGACGGTATCTCTCAAGCTGATCCATTGAATTGACTATAGATAAAAGCCATCATGCTTGCTGATCTAAGGCGATGACTGCCTTTTTTAACCAAGTCCCAGCCTTACCTAAAGGCTTTTCTTTATGCCAAATGAGCTCAACCGCAACGGGCCAACTGTGCTTATCAAAATCCAGTTTTGGTGATACCAAAGAGCCATCTTTTAACGCATCAACAAGAATATGCTCAGGTACTAACGCCCAGCCAAGGTTACGTTGGACAAGCTCAATAATCACCCACTGACTCTCAACCCACCACACATCAGCGGCAACCCGACGCTAGCCATTTTGTTTGGCAGCTATAGATTGTCTGTCGGTATCAATTTATTGTATTAATAATGAATACTGAGAGGTTGTATATTGAACAAAAGATAAGTATTAAAAATATCATAACTGGTTACGATTATTTAAAAACAGTTTTAGTGGATAGTGAAAAAAAGGCGTATAAGTATTATCGTTACTCCTTTCATGGAATTAGGCTATGCACCCAGCCCTACCGTATCGGCTGTTGAATAAGTTCACTATTGTTATTGGCGCTATTGGCGTCGGGACTGCCTTAGTCGATAGTGGTTTTACGCTCACGACGTGGCTACAACATGTTTTTCATATTTTTTACTTAACGATTATTTTATTGGGTTTTGTTGCCACGGTATGGCGTTATATTCGTTCAAAGTCTCGATTGTCTGTTAACAAAGTCGCGGTTTTCGATTTACTAACCAGTGTCGCTATTTTTATATTATTGGCGGTACATTTCTTTGAGCTGGCGCGTTCAGGATTATCAATGCCAGTTGATGATTTTATTGCGATTAAGGTTGCCGTTTTTGTCACTTTCATCCGTGAGATATCCGACAATAATTTTAGTCTGAACCGTGCCTTTTTAAATCCTGGTCAGTTTTTTATCTTAAGCTTTTTATCCGTGGTATTGGTCGGAGCATTGTTGCTTATGATGCCCAATGCCACCACTGAGCCAATATCCTTTGTCGATGCGCTATTTACGGCTACCAGTGCAGTCTGTGTGACAGGGCTGATTGTGGTAGATACGGCGACCCGTTTCACGACGTTTGGGCAACTGATTATCATCGGACTGATTCAAATTGGCGGTTTGGGTATTCTTACCTTTGTGACGTACTTTAGTTATTTCTTTAAAGGCGGCGTCAGTTATGAGACGCAGCTAAGTATCAGTGAGCTCAACGTCTCACAACGAATGGGTGATATGGTCACCACCCTCAAGTCCATTTTATATGTGACGTTTGGGGTTGAGGCGCTGGCTGCTATCTTGATTTTTATTAGTATCTATGATTTGCCAGGGATGAGTTTTGCAGAAAGACTGTTTTTCTCGATCTTTCATGCCATCTCTGCTTTTTGTAATGCTGGATTCTCTACCTTTAGTGCCGGCTTATATGATGATTCGCTGCGCTTTAATTATCCTTTACAGCTCATTATTAGCACCACTTTCTTATTTGGCGGTATGGGTTTTATCATTGTTGTCAATTTATTACGCTATCTGCGTCACCGTGCCCAAAGAGCCATTTTTAAGAATGATCCACGTTATGGTTACCAGCCGTGGCTGCTTAGTATTAATAGCCGTATCACTTTAATTACCTCCGGCACTTTATTGTTGATTGGACTGGTTGGGGTCATGGTATTTGAATACAACGGCATACTTGCTGAGCATCAGAGTTTTTACGCTAAGGTGATTACAGGGCTATTCACGGCAGCGACACCGCGTACCGCAGGATTTAATATTGCGGATATGGATGCGCTCGCATTCCCGACTATCATGCTGACGATTTTTTTGATGTGGATTGGTGCTTCGCCAAACTCTACCGGTGGCGGTATAAAAACCAGCACCTTTGCCATTGCGATATTAAACACCTTGAGCTTAGCCCGTGGTCAGAATAAGGTTGAAGTATTTCAACGCGAGATTGCTGATATCTCTATTCGTCGAGCGTTCTCCATTATGTGGTTGTCGCTATTGGTCATTGGACTGGGCGTCACGCTCATTAGTTATGATCAGCCTGAGCTTGACTTGATTAAAGTGATTTTTGAGTGTTTTTCTGCCTATAGTACCGTTGGTTTGAGCTTAAATTTGACCGCCGAGCTATCCACTTTTAATAAGCTAGTCGTTTCAGCGATTATGTTCGTTGGGCGCGTGGGGATGTTGACGATATTTATTGCGCTACTTAAAAACAGGTATCAACGTAACTACCGTTATCCGACTGAAGAGATTACTATTAATTAACCAAATATTCACTAATTAAGTATTAACTAAAAACGGTACGATTGCTGCATTTATAGTTGCATGAGTGACAAGGAATATTATGAAATACATTATTGCAGGTTTAGGTAGCTTTGGTTCTTCATTGGGCATGGCGCTGACGAGCCAAGGCCATGAAGTCATCGCCATTGATAGCAACATGCAAAAAGTTGAAGCTTATAAAGAAGCAATCACTCATACTATCTGCATGGATGCTACCGACGAATATACGGTTAATGGCTTGCCTATTATGGATACCGATATAGTGGTGGTGGCCATTGGTGAAAATGAAGGGGCTAATATTATGGCAACGGCGCTGTTTAAAACCCTAAAAGCCCGGCGCTTAATCAGTCGTAGTATCAATCCTTTACATGAAAAAGTGCTACAAGCGATTGGGGTTGATGATATTTTTCATCCTGAAAAAGAATCGGCGATGCGCTGGGCAAAACGTCTATCGCTACGTTATTTCGTCGACTCGTTTAGTTTAACGGAACACTTTAGTATCGTTGAGATTAGTATTCCAGATATTTTAGTTGGAAAAACGATTGCAGCGTTACAAATGGAACATAAATTCAATCTTAAACTGCTAAGCACCATGCGCTATGAGCATTATGAAGACAGCTTTGGTCGTCGTCAAAGTAAACCCAGCATTCAGGGATTAGCCACACCAGAGCAAGTGCTACAAGATAAGGATGTGCTGGTGGTGTATGGGGCTAATAAACATATCAATAACTTCTTACGTAGTGTAGGGGTTAAAGTACACTAATCGACAGGGATAACGTTATGAATAAGTGTCGCATATCCGTACTATGTCTTGCCAGCCTGCTATTATTTAACGGTTGTGATGAGTCCAAACAAAACCCAAATGTCATGTTTTCAGAGAAGCATCAAGACCCCATTCAAGAGCTTGAAAAGCACTCTAAAAAAGTCGATCACAGCCAGTTCGGCTACAAACAAACCTTTTATGTACCGATTTATTCAGATATCTATACGGACAGGGATAACCGTAAGGTCTTACTGTCAGCGACCTTGAGCGTTCGCAACACCACCTTAAAAAAATCGCTCTATATTAACAAAATAGATTATTACAGTACCGATGGTGATCTTGTAAAGTCATATTTAACAGAGACTATTGAGCTACCGGCCATGGCAACCTTGAATTATATTGTCGAAAAAGAAGAGGATAAAGGCGGTTCAGGGGCAAAATTTATCATTGAAGTCGAAGGAGTAGATGAGACGGTCAGACCAGTCATTGAGGCGGTAATGATTGGTAACTTCAGCAATAAAGGTTTCGCTTTTAGCACGCAGGGTACACCAGTTTTGTATTGATAGACTTGTACGCTTTATTAATATGGATAATCCAAATTTAGGAGTGTTGCCATGTTAGTGTTCACCCAAAATTTAACTTTACCAACCATTAAAACCACACTGCTTATTACTGTCTTGTTCGCTACTGCGCAACTGATGGCAGGCTGTGATTTACAGTCTTCATCTTCAAACAATGACATCACAGCACAAACGGATGATGTACATAAAAGCAAGCCTGAAGATAATAAAACCCCTATAAATCCTGCACCTATAAAATCCGCTACTGCAGATAAAGCGCCAGCTATCGAAGTATCAAAGCTATCTAATGATAAAACCGTAACGCCAGCAGGCTACCAAAAGCTAAGCTTCGGGCAGGTTATTACCCCTGAATTGCTAAATGAGTTAGGACTGACTAAAGCAGAAACGGACAATGAGCAATGCTATTACGTCAGTAATCCAGCAGTGAGCTATACGGATAAAGAGTACGGTAAACGTGCCTCTGTGTTATATCAAATGATAAATAACAAAGTTGCTCTGATCACTATTCAAGCTCCAAATATACCTTTTTATACAGATATCTATGTTGGCGATTCAGTGTCAGAAGTCATGAAAGCGCATAATAACGAGCTGACTTATGAGGTCGATAAATATGCGCTTAATGGCGACTACTATAGCTTGATTGCTAACGTTAATTTTAAGGTGATAAAAGAGCCCCAACTCGGAGAGTCGTTAAAGGACAACAATATTGAGCTTAATGGTAAAGAGGATAAACTACCCATACAAATTGAATACCACATCAAGGGCGGTCAAAGGCTGAATGGTTATAGGATTAAATCAACAGAGTGGACGGCAGATAATCGGAGCTTATTAAAAGGGGAAGTAGAAAGTATTGATATCGGTATACCAGAAGCAATCTATCTGGTCGAAGGTTGCTCTTAAGGAGTAAACGCAAACAGTGTGTAGCTTCAAGTTCATATTAGAAATAGGATAATCTTTCGCCGATCATTATCTAAAAATTTGTCATCAAGTTGTCATGGAGTTTCAGTAGACTCAAGCGTAAATCGTATTTTAGTGGTTGCAACGATAAAGCCGCAATATTTTCTATGCCAATCCAGCCTAAAAGGTAACTGAACATGACCTCATTGAATAACAAGCAAGAGCTAACGCACGAATTTGTTGAAGACTCTAACCCAACTAATAATATCAACTTTCAAACCATTATCAATCGCCGTATGAACCGCCGCAGTATTTTAAAAGGCGGCACAGGATTAACGGCGGCGGCGTTTTTTGGTGCATTACCTTTAGTCGGTTGTAGTGACGATGATGATAGCAGCTTGCCTGTTAATCCTAGCGACGATAACAGCGCTGCTATTCCCGCCCAAGGCGATTTAAAACGCCCCGAAACCTTAAAGTTTACAGCAGTGCCGCATTCAACGGCTGAGACGATGAGCGTAGCAGCAGGCTATAAAGCCGAGATGATATTACCACTAGGCACGCCGCTGATATCTGGCATCGAGGATTGGAAGGACAATCGTGAGCAATCCGCTGAGTCGTTTGAATGGCGTATGGGTGACAACCATGATGGTATGTGGTTCTTTGGCAAAAAGGGCAATACGTACGATGCCAAAGCCTCAGAAAACGGTCTGTTGGTGATGAACCACGAATATGTAAACAGTAGTGAGCTTAGCCCATTTGGTTACCATGTCATCCAAGATAATAGTGCCCCGCCAATTTTCCAAAACCGTCGCCTCGCGAGCGACGTGCGCCGCGAGGTCAACTGTCATGGAGTTACTGTGGTTGAGATGAGCCGACGCGCTGACGGTATGGGTTATGAGATGGTGCCCAATTCGAAATACAATCGCCGTATCACCAGCAGTACGACTGCCCAATTAGCAGGCCCTGTTGCTGGCTCTGATTTGGTTAAGACCAAGTTTGATCCGACAGGATTTCAGACTCGCGGTATTAATAATAACTGCGGTGCTGGATTATCACCTTGGGGCACCTATCTGACTACCGAAGAGAATTTTTTAGGCGTATTTGCCCGTGGGCAAGATGCCCCTCAATTGAGTGCTGCACATAACTACGGTCGCGAGCGCTACGGGGCAACGGAGAATTTCCCTGGCTTTGAATATCTGTGGCATACACCTGACGCCAAAGATGCTGCCATCCCCGACGAGTTTTCACGTTGGGATATAACAGCCGTCGGTGCGAGTGCTGCCGATGACTACCGTCATGCCTTTAATACCTTTGGTTATATCACCGAAATCGACCCTTTTAACCAACACTCTGTACCTCAAAAACGTACCGCACTAGGGCGTTTTGCCCATGAAAATTGTGCCTATGCACCTGTTGAGCAAGGCAAACCTGTGGTCTTTTATATGGGCGATGATGCCCGCGGCGAATATATTTATAAGTTCGTCTCCAAAGCCACGTGGTCAAATGCGGATATCGGTGGCGGCTTAAAAGCGGGTGATAAATATATGAATGAGGGCACACTATATGTCGCGATATTCCATGAAAATGGTCGCGGTGAGTGGAAAGCACTGATCCATGGTCAAAACGGACTGGATACCTCTAATAGTATATTGCCGTTTCATGGACAAGATGAAGTGCTGGTTTTCGCCCGTGCCGCTGCCGATGTAGTCGGGGCAACCAAGATGGATCGACCCGAATGGGTGTCGGTCAGCCCCATAACTGGTGAGGTATATGTGACCTTGACCAATAATAAGTATCGCGGCGTAAGTGATGATCAACCGCTTTCAGCGTCCAACCCACGCAGCTATCAAGTCGGCGGCAAGGCGGCTGGTAATGATAATGGTCATATAATTCGCTGGGCAGAAACAGGCGGCGATCATGCGGCAACAAGTTTTGAATGGGATATTTATTTGTTTGCCTCGCCAAGTGATTTGTCAGCAGAGAACTTATCGCAGCTAAATGACAACAACGATTTATCATCGCCAGACGGACTGTATTTTGATCCACGTGGGGTGTTGTGGATTCAGACAGATGATGGTGCTTATACGGATACCAGTAGTTGTATGCTATTAGCAGCACTACCGGGCAAAGTCAGCGATGGCACCCTTAAAACCACTTCGGCAGGGCAACAAACCCGAGTCGGCATGCCTGCCAGTAATGACAATATCAAACGCTTTTTCGTCGGTCCTGAGGGCTGTGAGGTGACTGGTATTACGATGACGCCAGATTTCAAAACGTTGTTTATCAACATTCAGCATCCAGGCAATAGCTGGGGCGCCGTCGCCGGCGGCAGTACTCCGCGCTCAGCGACGGTCATGATTACGCGAGAAGATGGCGATGTTATATTGGCTGAGTCCTTTGATGATACTATTAGTAGCACTTAAAACTACTAGCACTTAATAATCTTCCTAATCGTTAACGAAAAAACCAATATGCTTGATGTTCTTTTCTGCGTTTATAGAGAATAAGGATGCAAGTATATTGGTTATTGTGTTTTTAAACGACACTTTTAAGAAGAGGTTGTGCGTTCAGTTATTACTTTGCTTAGGTATTCCATTGCCCTTGAACCATAATACCTGCGATAGGATTTAATCCCATTTGATAAGCAAGATCAGCAGGGCGGCTGATATCCCAAAGCGCCAAATCAGCATCGTAACCCACTTCTATTTTGCCTTTTTTGGCTAGACCTAACGCTTGTGCCGCATGAACGGTTGCCCCAGCCAATACTTCTTCAGGGGTTAAATAAAATAGTGTACAGCCCATATTCATTGCTAATAATAGCGACGTGAGCGGTGAAGTGCCAGGATTACAGTCGGTTGAAATAGCAATGGAAACTTGATGTTTACGTAACTCTTCAATCGGTGGTAGTTTGGTATCACGTAGTGTATAAAACGCGCCCGGTAATAGCACGGCAATGGTGTTGCTCGCTGCCATTTTTTTAATGTCGTCTTCTACTAAATGCTCAAGATGGTCGCTTGACAATCCTTTATATTCTGCTACCAGAGCACTAGCGCCTATATTTGACAGCTGCTCAGAATGCAACTTAACTGGCAAGTCTAACGAGCGAGCCACTTCAAAGACGCGCTTAATCTGCTCAGCAGTAAAGGCGATGTTTTCACAAAAGCCATCGACCGCATCGACCAAACCTTCAGCATACAAAATTGGTAACCACTGGCAAACTTGCTCTATATAATCATCCGAGTGGTCCTGCATGTGAGACTTGTATTCAGGTGGTAGGGCATGGGCAGCTAAATAAGTGGTACTAACATGGATGTTATGCTTTTTACCAAGCTTACGCGCGACTGTTAGCATTTTGCGTTCAGTTTCTAGGTCTAGTCCATAACCAGATTTTATTTCGACACTGGTAACGCCTTCTTTAATGAGCGCGAGCAGACGTTTTTCACTTTGGAAAAATAGTTCTTCTTCATTAGCTGCGCGGGTAGAGCTAACCGTTGAGATAATGCCACCACCCTGTGCAGCGATATCTTGGTAACTGGCGCCGTGCAGTCGTGCTTCGAACTCATTGCTACGGTTGCCAGCATAAACGATATGGGTGTGGCAGTCGATGAGCCCGGGCGTTATCCAGTTGCCATCAACGTCTTTGATTTGATTGTTTTTATAATGGCTCAGATGCGGCGTTATTTGTGTATGCGTGCCAACCCATGCAATTTTACCGTCTTTGATACCGATAGCGGCGTTTTCTAACTGACCATAAGGTGTGCTTTTATTTTGACCATTATTTTGATTGGCGCTATAAATATCAAACCCGTATTGCGCTGAAAAGGTAGCGAGATTGGCATTAATAATGATGTGGTCAAACGATGTCATGCTATCCATAACGTCTGTAGTATTGATAGAGTCATCAAATATCTGTTCGCTAGAGTTATTCATAATGTGCTCCTGCTTATTTTGAAGCTAGTGCGTTTCGGTGATAAGTAAATGCTGCTCTATAATAGTCGCCAAGAGACGAGCGGCGACTTTACAGCTGCGTTGATCAATATCAAAGGTAGGATTAATCTCAGCGATATCGGCTATTTTTACTTTGTTTGATGCCATGATAAGTTTGACAGCGCGCTCAACGAAACTGAACTCAATACCATAGGCCGCTGGCGCGCTGACACCGGGTACGATACTTGATGGCAAGCAATCCATATCAATCGTTAAATAAATAATATCAACGCTTTCGATAAAACCTGTTATTTGAGCTGCAATTTTTTTCCATTTCTTATTGGTACAGTCTTCATCACTGATGATATGCACGCCTAATTGCTCAGCACGATCAAAGAGAGCGGCAGTGTTGGAAAAACGACTGACGCCGATACAGCAATAGTGAAAGGGCTGACCATGTTCATCAAGATGCTCGGCAATTTGTCGGAATGGTGTGCCAGACGTTGCGACATCAGACTGACGAATATCAAGATGTGCATCAAAGTTGATAATGCCGATACGCGGCGTCGCGTCTTTATGGGTTGTGAGATCTGTTTGCGGTAGAGCTTGCCACAATCCTAAAAAGCTACCATAAGCGATGGCATGACCACCGCCAAGACCGATGGGCAAACCGCCTTGTTTGATAATCTGACTCACTGTATTGGCGTATGTTATCTGTGCTTGTTCTAGCATGTTGGCAGCAAAATCATCATGATCGTGGCAATGAATATCGCCAGCGTCACCCAGTAAGGTTGGCAGTTGATTATCAAAGCGCTGCTGTAGCTCCGCGATGACGGGCAGCGTAGCAAACGCCTGACGAATCAATGGCGGAGCAGCTCTTGCACCCACGCGTCCTTGATTGCGCCTGACACCTTGGTCACAAGCGAAACCGACCAGCCCAATACGCTGCTGCATATAAGGCTGAGCCAACTGATACCAGTAGCAGGCGCGTGCTGTCTCAAACGGCTCTGCACGTCCTGTCCATCGACTCATATCAGCACCTGTTTGGCTAACGGTTGCTGTATCGGTTATGGTACTCGTTGCTGTGTTGGTTAATGATGCCATCGTCAGCTTCCTTGTTTCATTCGCCTTTATACTATTAGATTTTATTGTAAAGGCTGTTATTTAGAATCATACCAATTACTACGCAATGACTGCCAATGCTCAGCAAGCGTGCCAGCTAATACTAACTGCTTTGCTGCTTCAATATCAGGGGCTAGGTAACGGTCTTTATCATAAAAAGTTACTTGTTCACGCAATTTCTGATGCGCAACAGTCAACGGCTCTGAGGTCTCTAATCCGCGATGGAAGTCGATACCTTGACCGGCAGCCAAGAGCTCAATACCAATAATGGTGGCGGTATTTTGTGCCATCTCGTATAGGCGTCGTGCGCAATACGTTGCCATCGACACATGGTCTTCTTGGTTGGCAGAAGTTGGGATGCTATCGACACTACCGGGATGGGCGATAGATTTATTCTCTGAGGCAAGCGCTGCTGCTGTGACATGAGCAATCATAAAGCCTGAATTTAACCCTGCATTGTCAACTAAAAATGGTGGTAAGCCACCTGATAACGTAGCATCGATTAACAAAGCGATACGGCGCTCAGACATGGAACCAATCTCAGCAATGGCCAAGGCTAAAATATCGGCAGCAAAGGCAACTGGCTCAGCATGAAAGTTACCGCCTGAGATAGCAACAGGACCATCTTCATTGTTAAAGATAAGAGGGTTGTCCGTGACGGCATTAGATTCAATCAATAACGTCTTTCCTGCTTGATTAATAATATCAAGGCAAGCACCCATCACTTGTGGCTGACAACGCAGGCAGTAAGGATCTTGTACTCTATCATCTTGCTCGCCATCATGGGAGGCGCGAATGGCACTGCCTTTGATTAGTTGACGATGTGCTTTGGCGATTTCGATTTGACCATGATGACCACGTACTTCGTGAATACGCGCATCAAATGGCGCATCTGAGCCTTTCGCGGCATCGATAGACAGTGAACCGACGATGGTTGCCGTTTCAAGCAAATCACGTGCTAAGAAATAACCACGCAATGCTAGCGCGGTTGATACCTGGGTACCATTAATAAGAGCAAGACCTTCTTTTGCCGCTAGAGTAATAGGCTCAAGACCATGCTGCGCTAGCGCATCAGCGGCCAGTACTTTTTTACCCTCAACATAAACATGACCTTCGCCCATCATAGCCAGTGTCATATGCGATAAAGGTGCGAGGTCACCAGAGGCACCTACTGAGCCTTTGGCAGGAATATTTGGGGTAATTTGATTATTAATTAGGCCAAGCAAGCTATCAACGACCTCGCGACGTACGCCAGAGAAGCCTTGAGCCAAACTGGCAACTTTCATGACCATAATCAATCGAACCACGTTGGCGGGTAATGCTTCACCAGTACCAACCGAATGAGAGACGATAAGGTTACGCTGTAGTAATTCTAATTGATCATCGCTGATACGAGTTTTTGCCAATAGACCAAAACCGGTATTGATACCATAGGCGCTCTTATCGCGCGCAATGATGGTGCGTACATCTTCGTGTGAGGCATCTATCGCTTCATAAGCGCTGTCAGGTAGCGTCAATACAACAGGTCGCTCGTAAATATCGCGCAGCATTTCAAAGCTTAATTGACGTGGCTGTAGTATTATTTTTTTGATATCAGTCATAAGGGTAATCCTAACTTTAGGTGCTATATTAATTATATTATTGGTTGTCTACACACTATATATAGTGATGTTATTTGAGTTTTCTTAACTTATCCAGCCAAGAGACATCGCCAAATGTCCAAAAGCTGCTGCTAACAAGATACTAAGTGCCACACGCTGGAACCAAACGATGACCATTTTGCCAACAGAGATGGGAATTTCGGTCGCCAGTACACAAGGAATCATGGCAGAAAAGAACAGCACGCTACTAATAGAGATGACGCCGGCGACATAACGGGTCAACATATCCGCTTCACTGAGCAATAAGGCGGGCAAGAACATCTCAGCCAGTCCTGCTGACATACCTTTGGCAGCGACGAGTGGCTCTGGCAAACCGCCTAACCATGTAAATGGGTATAGTAGCAACCCTAGAGCGTCAAATACCGGCGTGTACTTGGCTAATAATAGTCCAGTGAGTCCAACGGCTATGATAGAAGGCACAATAGCCGCTGCCATGGTCAAACCATCACGAAAATTAGACCATAGAATTTGTTTGAAATCCGATGCACGGCGTGAGGTAGATAAACCCAGCTCATACGCCGCTTTTAGACGCGTGCCTCTTTTGTAGTCTAAATTTGGACGGTCCAGCTCATTATCAAACCGGCTAATCGGTGGAATACGGGCAGTAATAGCGGTGACAATAAAAGTAATCACCAACGTTGACCAAAAAAACAGATTCCAAAATTCCATCAGCCCCAGTGTTTTGGCAACAATTACCATAAATGCTGCCGATACTGTAGAGAAGCCAGTAGCGATAATGATAGCTTCACGCGCAGAATACTGCTTTTGTAGATAAACGCGATTGGTAATTAACAGTCCAATCGAATAACTACCAACGAAAGAAGCAACCGCATCAATGGCTGATGCGCCAGGTGTTCTCCAGATAGGCTTCATAATCGGTTGCATCAGCACACCAACCATCTCAAGCAAGCCAAAACCTACTAAAAATGCCAGAATCAACGCCCCAAGCGGGACAATCATGCCAACCGGTAGCGCCAGTTTTTCAAACAGAAACGGCAGCATATCCTTTTCCATCATAAAGGCGGGCGCGTTACCGCTGATATACATCACGGCTAATACCAGTCCCAGCACTTTAAAAACGGTTAGGATTTTATGGGTGATATTTTTGCGCCATGAGCCATCGATAAATGGCTTACTTACACCAAATATCATCAGCATAAACAGTAAGATAACAGATAAAGTATGTTGCTGATTGACCAGATAAGTTGCGCCGTGATCGAACAAAATTGTGCTCTTCTCACCAATGGTAAAAGGAACAAAAAACATCACCAGACCAATGGCACTAAATACAATAAGCTGTATCAGCGCCATAGGCTTTGATAGCAACTTTTCAGGCGGCGTCATATCAGATGTTGGAATGCCTAGTAGTAGGTCAGGTACTGGACTAGCTGGTGGCATAAGATCTTGGTTAGACATATTATCATCCTTGATAAAGTATTGATGATGTCCTTATGTCGATTGATATCGTGTAAGGACAAGGGCAAGTTATTTAATCATCGGTAGCTTTAAGCCATAATCTTTGGCAGTTTTAATCGCTAGCTCGTAGCCTGCATCTGCATGACGCATAACGCCAGAACCACAATCATTGACTAATACTCGTGCCAAGCGTTTGGCTGCCGCATCAGTACCATCAGCGACGATGACCATGCCTGAGTGCTGTGAGTACCCCATACCTACGCCACCGCCATGATGCAATGATACCCAAGTGGCACCGCCTGCGACATTTAGCATACCGTTCAATAATGCCCAATCTGACACCGCATCTGAGCCATCTTTCATACTTTCTGTTTCGCGGTTTGGGCTGGCAACAGAACCGGTATCCAAGTGGTCACGACCGATGACAATAGGACCTTTAAGCTCGCCATTTTTGACCATCTCATTAAAAGCAAGACCTGCTTTATCACGCTCACCAAGACCTAACCAGCAGATACGTGCCGGTAGACCTTGGAACTGAATGCGCTCTTTTGCCATATCAAGCCAGCGATGAATGTGCTGGTTTTCAGGGAAAAGCTCTTTAATCTTTTGATCGGTTTTGTAGATATCTTCTGGATCCCCTGATAATGCGACCCAGCGAAAGGGACCTTTACCTTGGCAAAACAGTGGACGAATATAAGCAGGGACAAAACCCGGAAAGTTAAAAGCATCTTTAACCCCTTCATCAAAAGCAACTTGACGAATGTTATTGCCATAATCGGTTGTTGGGATACCCATGGCTTGTAGATCTAGCATCGCCTGTACGTGTACGGCACAAGACTGAGCAGCGGCTTTGGTTAAGGCAGCGTGTTGCTCTGGGTCTTCTTGTGCGGCTTTCCATGCTTCAACCGTCCAGCCACTTGGTAGATAGCCGTTAATCAAATCATGTGCTGAGGTTTGGTCAGTGACCAAATTGGGTTTGATTTCACCTGCATTGGCGCGCTTGACCATCTCGGGCAAGATATCGGCGGCATTGCCAAGTAGGGCGATAGAAACCGCTTCACCAGCTGCGGTATGTTGCTTGATGAGTTCATAAGCATGGTCTAAATCATCAGCTTGTTTATCGACGTAGCCGGTACGCAAGCGGAAATCAATACTAGATTGCTGACATTCTATGTTTAAAGAGGTCGCGCCGGCAAAGGTAGCCGCTAGTGGCTGCGCGCCACCCATACCACCAAGACCAGCAGTCAAAATCCAACGTCCTGCCCAGCTGCCATCATAATGCTGACGACCGGCTTCAACGAAGGTTTCATAAGTCCCTTGAACGATTCCTTGGGTACCGATATAGATCCAACTACCCGCAGTCATTTGGCCATACATAAATAAGTCTTTACGATCTAGCTCATTGAAATGCTCCCACGTTGCCCAGCGCGGTACAAGGTTAGAGTTGGCAATCAATACGCGCGGCGCATTTTCATGAGTTTGAAAGACGCCAACAGGCTTACCAGATTGCACTAACAATGTCTCATCGTCTTCTAATTCTTTGAGTGACTCTAGGATTTGATCATAGCTTTCCCAGTTACGGGCTGCGCGTCCAATCCCACCATAGACGACCAAGCTTTTTGGGTTTTCAGCCACATCAGGATGCAGGTTGTTCTGCAGCATGCGATAAGGGGCTTCGGTCAGCCAGCTTTTACAATGTAGTGTGCTGCCAGTTGGCGCGGCGATATTGCGACTCTCATCACGGCGAGTATATGCAGGGGTTTTGTTCAATCCATTATCAGTAGTCATGCTCATATCCTTTTGATTATCTGTACAGCTTGCTAATGTTATGTTGTTGGTAGTATTATTTGGTGTAAACAATAAGTTGTATATACAAATTATCAAAGATTATTTTTTCATGCAAGCATTTTTTTATAAGTCGTCGAATTATTTATGCGGTTGATGGGTTGAAAAGGCTATCTCATGGTGATTATGATAATGGTCGTGATATTATGTCAGCACTTTTATAGTTGCATAGTTGAAATAGACAGTTGAAGACAAGCATGACAAAGGTGAAGCGTGACATGACAAAAGCAATTCCAGCATATCAGCGGATTAAAAACGCAATACTGGACAATATTCATTCGGGTAAATGGCAGGCGGGTAATGCGATTTCTACAGAAATGGCGTTGGCAGAAGAGTTTGGCGTCTCTCGTATGACGGTCAACCGGGCTTTAAAGGAATTGAGTGAAGAGCGGGTATTAGAACGCCGGCAAGGGTCGGGGACGTTTGTCGCCCAGCAGCAGTTTAATCATACTTTTGTGGAAGTGCGTAATATCGCTCAAGATTTAAAATCGGCCAATCGTGATTATCAGGCACATGTTGTGAGCAAGCGTGCTATTACTGCGAGTATGTTAGATGATGAAATGTGTGGTAAGTTTGATCTTGATACAGCAGTAGTATCCTCTGATTCAGAGGATACTCATAGCAATGAAATAGCTGTGTTATACGAAGTAAAAATCGTTCATTTTGCTGATGGTCAGCCGATACAGTTTGAAGAGCGCTGGGTAGATGCGAAAAAAGTACCACAATTTCTCGAGCAAGATTTTAGCGTGGTCAATACCAGCGATTACCTCATTGCCAAAAGCCCACTAGAGCGCGGTAGCTATACCATTCGCGCAGTGGCAGCACCTGATGAAATTGCAAATGCGTTGCAGGTTGCACCGCAGTCACCAACGCTAGTACTGCGCCGTCAGACGTATTCAGCAGGACGGGTACTGACCTTTGTGAAGATGTGGCATGCAGGGGATCGTTATCAGTTTACAGGGGAGTTGTAGCCTTAATTTTCATTGCTATAGCTGCCAATTTCTTTAGTTTAACATTAAGTTTATATTTGACGACTATATTTACGGACAAGATAGCGGTCATCCTATTGCTTTTTGCTCATCTCAGATAACAAGTCAAGTTGTATCTCTTGTATTTCAGCGAGCCTGTCCCATTGATGCATTAAAAGGTGATCCAGCTTTTCATGCAAGTGTTGGATTTCAAGCTCGGCTTTTAAGTTAATTTGATAATCATTTTCTGAACGCAATCGGTCTTTGGTTTCTTGCCTATTTTGGCTCATCATAATCACAGGTGCTTGAATAGCAGCGATACAGGATAATATTAAATTTAATAGAATAAACGGGTAGGGATCAGCAGGACGGGCGACCATTACCACGGTATTGACGATAATCCAAATGGCTAGAAAAATGGCAAAACAAATGAGAAATGTCCAACTACCACCAAAGGTTGCAATTTTATCTGCCAATCGTTCACCAAATGTCCATTCTTGGTCTAGGGTTGTATCAATATTTTTGGTGATAAGTTCATGCTGTTGCATACTTTTAATCAATTCAGATTCAAGATCTGTCACCTCACCTTTTTCAGAACTTAGCGATGATTTGACATACTTCGTTCGATACTTACTTAAATCGGTTTGGCAAATATAATCTTTAGGCAAGCATTCGGGGAAATCATGTAAAATTTCTTCTGTGATTGCTTTTCGTACTGTGCCTATAGGGGTAAGGGTTTTTATAGGATAATTTTGTCCACAGACAATACAGTGATAAAAGCCATTTTTTTTAGTCATAGTCACACTCTTTTATAGTCATTACCGTATTATTGCTTAGCGCTATCATTAAATAATGAACCAAGTCATTACAGTCACTCTATTTCATTATTATCTAACGCAAGCAAAGAGTTTCTATAAAGCACTTTTTATAATACAGCTGTTTTATAATAAAATTATTCACTAGGATCAGAACCGGGCGGAAAATCATGACGGAGCTGAGCGACATTGGCAGCAGTGACTTTATCGGTAAATTTATTCAGATCACTATGCACATATTGAGTGACCGCTGCTATTTGCTCATCGTTCATCATGTTGTGAAAGGAAGGCATACCGCGTAGACCATTCATCACAACACTAATAATATAATATTTTGATTGCATCTTACTGTTATCGGCAAGCGGCGGATAGTAACCCGCTCCTTGTGCACCCTTGCCATCTGGCATATGACAACCCGCACAAGAATCGTCATAGAGCTTTTTGCCGTTGGTCGTTATAAATCCCTTTTTACCTTCAGAGCTATCTTCGAATTTTGTAAGCCATTTTTTCAGGCTAGCATCTTCTGCCATTGTTGGTATTGAGCTGATATCGACGATATTAGCTCTTGGCGACCTAAGCGCCTCTTTGGACATATAGACGGCACCCCACGCGCCATTATTGCGACTGGCTTGATTATCAAAGACCATTTGTGTGGCTTGTTGCTGACTGGCAAGGGTGGCTGTTGTATGAGCGGTTTGGTCTTTTTTATATTGACTACAGCCAGATAACGCAACTGTAGCTCCGACACTCAATATCATTACTACAGCAAGTAGGTTTGATTTGCTCATATCCATGATGACCTCTGAATTTATTATTGTTATCACTATTTAAGTATTTTTACTAATCAACGCCACCAATCAATGCCGTTAATCAACAACCACTCCGACTAGACAAGCTTTTTTGCCTTTTGATGTAGTCGCTGAGCGGCATCCATGCCAGATAAAATTGCGCCTTCTTGCCATGCTGGGATATGTGAGCAGTGTTCACCCGCCAGCACGATACGGTGATCAATCGCGCATAGCGTATCGTAGTACTGATTACGGCTCGATTCACTCCAGATACCATAGCAACCGAGCGACCATGGAATACGATGCCAAGCGACCGAGGTTCCAGAGCGGAACTCTTTGGTATATTGCGGATGAATATGTTTGCCATACTGTAGTGCCGCATCAATACGCTCTTTTGGATTAAGGGTATTAAATTTATAAGAGGCTTCCCCAAATCCATAGGCGCCAAGTAGCACCCCTGAGCCTGTGGTAAACATATCGTGTGAGGGATAGGAGATTTGGGAGATGGGCATATCGGTATAGCTGATACCGCCATAAATCCACTCGTCTTCTTCCCAAAATCGGCGTTTGAACTCTAAACCTACTTTATAAGAGGTGTCATAAGGGACCGCTGCCATCGCTTGCTTCATTGGTGCTGAGACGTTAATGTCAATCTGGGTCAATACCGACAATGGAATATTGCAAATACACCAGTCAGCACGCACGGTTTTAGTGGCGCCATCAGGATTGTTACTATTGCTGCTACTATCGACGTAATCAACAGTGACGCCGCTCTCATCTTGATAAATCTTAGTGACTTTAGCGTTGAACCTAATCAGGTCTCGGCATTCGCGAGTGAAGGCATCACCGATTTTTCCCATCCCGCCGACAGGTTGGAACATCGCTGGTTGATGGTCATATATCGTATAGTTGCTATAAATATCTGACCACATGCCTGAATTTAATAGTTTGTTCATCGGTATCGGTGTCGAGGGCTTAGCATCAGGCATGAGCCCGCCACCCGGATAAACGCTATAACCACGATGCTTGCTGGTTTCATGGCTCTTAACATAGCGATAATTATTATCAAGGACACCCCAACCTTTTAAGCCTTCTAATAGCTTTTCTTTGTCCTCTTTACTGACTGTCTTATCCAGGCTACCGGTATTAACCGCTTTAGATAATAGCTCTGAGACATAACCGCGGATATCGCTTTGTACCTCGCCTAAGCGCTGCGGTGCGCCATTAAAATGGCTGGTACGGTGCAAATAGGCGCGGTCATTAGTTTGTATAAAGGGCTGTAATGCCACACCGAATTTTTTACAATAATGGAATACCGCATAATGATGCACCGGTAGCCGCCATGGCCCACCGTTAAAGTAGTTGCCTTTTTTAAAGTCACAAGTTACCTCGCCGCCACCAAGCTCGGTATATTTATCACCTGCGTTTAGTGTCCAACTGCGCCCACCACCGCGATTTTGAAACTCAAGAACCGTCACTTTATAGCCAGCTTTACGTAGCTCATAAGCAGCGGTGAGCCCGCCCAATCCTGCGCCAAGTATCACAATGCTCGCACCAGCAGGCGCACCCTTTAAATCCATCTCTTTTTTAAAGCTAGATTCAGAAGCAAACCCTAACGTAGTCATCGCTTGATACATTGCAGTCGCTCCTGCGGTCTTACCAATCATTGACAGCAGTTGCCGGCGTGTGGGCGATTGAAGCATATCATTCATTTTATTATCCTTATTATAGAACCGTCATCCATGACATCAGGTAGTAATAGCTGGATTAATAGTGGGGTTAATAGCACTACTTTAAGATGTGTTTGACGTCAGCAGCACTCACATTACTACTTGGTAAACCACCGAAATTTATCCGCACGTAATTGGTAATACTGGCAATCTGCGCATGAGTTAATTCTTTCTCAAAGCCGGGCATTTTGGGTGCTGTGTTTAACGCACCTTTAGCACCATACGCAATGACATTAATGAGCGCGTCTGGCTTAATGCGGCGAATACTACTCAGTCCTACGATAGAAGCGTAACGAGCATCGGGCTGCGCGTATCCATCTACCCCGTGACAGCTCCCACAGGCAGCAAGATATAGCGCTTTTGGTGAGTTGCGGTCGTTATTGAAATCAGCATTAGTCGCTTTTGCCTTTGCTAAATAGTCTTTTTGCTCGATTAAATTGTAGGTAATAGAACGACTTACTGGGTTTGGCAGTCGTGACGTATCTACGGGTATCACATAATCGTCCGTCTTGATGATAGGGACGACTTTTAGATAAGCAGCCATTGCGCTTAGGTCTTCATCGCTGAGATAGCGTGTACTGTGGGCGACGGCTTCAGCCATTGGTCCACCCGCATAAGCCCGTTTATCCAGCAAACCGGTACGTAGATAAGTGGCGATATCACTTTCGCTCCAACGCCCTATACCACTGTCATTATCTGGGGTGATATTGGGCGCATACCACTTACCAAGCGGCGCGCCAGATAAATACTTGTCTTTATCAAGACCTTGCGTGAGGTTGCGCGGGGTGTGACAAGTGCCACAATGTTCTAAGTTATTCACCAGATATTCACCGCGTTGCTGAGTTTGGGTGAGACCTGTACGGTTCTCTGTAGAAGGTACATTAATCACATTCCAAGCCAACATTAGAGTGCGAATATTTAAGGGGAAGGGCAATCTAGTAGTTTTTTCAGGTGACTCCTCTACTAGAGGTACAGTTTGAAAGTAGGCAAATAACGCACTGATATCCGCATCAGCCATCCCATGATAAGACGGATATGGCATCGCAGGATAAAGCTGATGCGTGGGTGCACGACCTTTTTGCAGGGCTTTTTTAAAGTCAGTTTCAGTATAGTTGCCGATACCATAACGTTGAGAGGGTGTGATATTGGTTGAGTAAATATTACCAATCGGTGTTTCAATCGCGACGCCACCGCTATAGTCATCGCGATGACACGCCATACAATCAGCAGTACGGGCAATATAGGCGCCGCGATTGGCCAAATCGCTATTTAAGGGGCTTACATTAGGTAAGTTAGTAGCGGGGCTGATATTGAATAGGCTCGTCGCATGAGGTAAATGTGAGCTATCAGCCATGACAGCGCTGGAAGCCATAATAAGCGTAAGTGCTGATAACATTATAGGATTTGGCTTCATAATATACTCACAAGGCTAGGAAAACTCATTTTTAATTGTTTTAGCTATGACTTTTTGACACGTTTATTGCTTATCGAAGCTAAAAAGACTACTGTTTAGCCGCTTCAACTTGAATGTTTAAAGTCAGGTTTTTAGTCATTCCAAATAAGACGTATTTTTTGATATTCCACTGAGTACGGTCAATGGTGGCAGTAAAACTGCCACCACATACCGTTCTATTAAGTGGGGAACTCAGATAGCAATTAAATTTGGTTGCCAGTAAGCTAATAGGGTGGGTCTGACCGTTTAAGGTGAGTTTGCCATCCACTCGTGTGACTTTTGGGTTTTCTTTGTCAGAGGTGAAATGCCATTTGGTAGATTCAAAATGAGCCAATGGAAATTGTTCCATATTAAAAAAATCAGGCCCCATCAGTTTAAGAGTGAATCCTTTATTGGCTGTAGTTAAAGATTTTATGGGAATAATAAGTGAGATATCACCGGTTTTTGCGCTCGGGTCATACTGGAGTATTCCCGTCACATTATAGAAGCCGCCAGTGGTGGCAGAGGTTTTGAGGTGGTCAATAGCGAAGCGTACGTTGGAGGTGTCAGGCTCAATTTTATAGGTAGCGGCATGGCTACTAACCGTAAAACCTATCAGAAATAATAGTGTCCCTAATGGCGTGCAGTAACGTAATACGGCTAGGTCAAATAGAAATTGACTCATGACAACATTCCTTTGTTGTGTGATCTTATTTATGACACGCTTTTTAAAATTTTACTAGCCCTGTCCTATTAAAATGAATACAAAGGTTACTATCTACATTAGATAAACAAGTAGGTTGTTAATTGAAGGTTACTCATATTATGCCCAACAGTTAATTAGGTCGGGCAGTTAAACGATGTTTCATAAATCAAGCAATAATGATGTCCAGCATTTACGCGCTTATTTGGCTCATTACAATACTTTATTAAGTGACGGGACTAAATAAATAGTAGGTATGGTCAAGCTTAAAACACCTATTAAGTAACGGATGTGATTTTTTGAACCATAAGCCAATACATCACATCATGCATTCCTATCTCTATCATCATAACTTAACCTGGCGTTAAGATAGCGTTAAGGTGAAGGGCTGTGTGAAGGAATCATAGTGTTTTAGGGATAAGAAGTGCTCTAGACAGCCACACCAAATAGTCGTCCAATCAATGACGTCGCTACCATCGCTAGCACACCCCAAATAACCACCCGAGCAGTAGCAGGAATAACAGGTGCACCGCCCAAGCGAGCCGAGATTATCCCAAGTAGTGCTAAGCCTACTATCGTCAAAGTCGCGAGTGACCAAACCAGTGTTTGTGCTGGCAACAGCAGAATACCAATAATCGGCAATATTGCGCCAGCAATGAATGATAATCCAGAAGCAACTGACGCATGAATCGGCTTAGCTTGACTCAGATCTGTTAAGCCAATCTCATCTCGGGCATGAGCCTCAAGGGCATCATGCTCGGTCAAAGCCACAGCAACTTGATGAGCCAATACGTGATCCAGTCCCCGTGTCTCATAAATTTTTGTCAGCTCAATAAGCTCACGCTCTGAGTTATGAGTCAGTTCATGCCGCTCTTTATCCAAATCCGCCTTTTCGGTATCTGCTTGAGACGATACTGAAATATACTCTCCAGCCGCCATCGATAACGCACCCGCGGTCAATGCTGCCATTCCTGTTAATAGCAATGTTTGACTACTTGTACTTGCTGCAGCCACACCGACTAATAGACTGGCGGTTGAAATCAATCCATCATTTGCACCCAGGACTGCCGCCCTTAACCAATGATTGCGATTGCTTAAATGTATTTCATCATGAATAGAGTGCTGCATAGATACCCTCAAACGGTGTCGACATAGATTTTAATATACTAGTGTAGCTTATAATTTCACATCAATTTAGACAACTTGATAAAGATTAATACCATTTCATATATAGTCACTTAGCTTGTTTTAGCGCCACTAATCGATAGGTCATCAGTACAAAGACTGTCGTTTGACTAGCTGCATAAAATAACAATAGAGGCAGCGCTCGACTGTCTGAGCCTACCATAAATACATGAATGCTAATAAACATATAAGCCAAAAAGGTCAGAAAGTGTAGCCAGCGCCATGCTGATTGTCCAATATACTTCTTAATATAAAAGCTAAAAGCGCAGATGAATAATAGCCAAAACCCCAATTGTCCTAATGCAACGCCCACACGCTCAGTTTGGAAACCAAAAGGCAGTAAAATTTGCCATAAGTTAAGATTTAAGAAATTATCTGCTAATAAGATACCCGCATGGAACGCGGCAAAACCCACTGCTATCAGACTTAAATACTGATGTAAGGCAAATACTCGTGCCATATTAAAATGCTTGCCTAAACGAGTGCTGAGCAATAAACCAAAAACGACTGCCAGCCAAAATAACGTATAAGCGATAACACCACTTGCCCGTGATAAATACCAGAAATGTTTATCCGTGGCTGTCAGTAGCTGAGAAACGGTCTCTCCCCAAGTTAACAACGCATAGCTGCCGATCCCGATAGCAATGCTTAAGATTAAGCCAATCGATAGCACTTTAGTAAGAAGGGTTGTATTGGAAGCAGTATGACTGCTGGCAGGGTTATCGGTGTGCATGGCTATGCTCCTATGAATGATGGCTTTACTTAATGTATTGATATCTAGCGCCTGTAACGTGGTCAGTTAACCAGCAATCAAGTGTGGCTGTACTAAATTTGGCTGTACTAAGCTTGGGCGCATGGCAGAGGTCACCAACACTTTGTTATTCGTATCGATTAAGAGCGCAGCAATATCATGTTTATTAAGCCATGCCATCGCCTCTGTAACGCCAAGAAGCACGCAGTATTTTGCGTAGACCTCTGCGATTAGCGTATCTGTGGCAAGTACGGTAGCGGTTAGGATATCACTGCCTACTGGACGAGAATAATGAGGGTGGATTAAATGGTGTTGCCAACGACCGTCGTGCCACCAGCGACGATAGTCTTGCCCAGATGTGGCGACAGCACCAGAGCTAAGGGCAAGAATGGCGACATCTTCTTCCTCTTGAATGTGTTCACTATTAGAAAAGTAAGGTTTGGCAATAGCAACTCCCCAAATAATTGGTTTATCTATTCGGTGTTTTGGAACGCCAATCGCGATATCTCCACCCATATCTACTAAGCAAGGAAGTTGCCAGTCATGAACGTGGCTAATATGCTCAGCCAGTTGCATGGCGCACCAGCCTTTGACGTAACCATTCAAATCCAGCGCCATTCCCGCTGGCAGGTATACTTGATGCTTTCCATCAGCTAACTGGCGCAGCTGAATACGTCCTATCTGCTGACTGTCATTGCTCGCCCTAGGGATATCTTGCAAGCTTGCACTGGTATTTAAGGTCATATTTGAGGATGTATTTGAGCTAATCTTCGAGCCAGTCATGGGCGCGGATGGCATAGACATTTTGGGTAAAGTCTCAAATGAATATTTGTAGCCAGTATCCCAAAGTTCTTTCAGTAAAGTCGGAGTTACCAAACCTTGAGTCTTTGAGGTAAAGTGAATCGCGCGCTGTAAAACCTCGAATAATTCTGGGCTCACCTTAATCCATTGGTTGGTTTGGTTATTCAGTTGCATCAGCTCACTGGTCTCATCAAAACGACTGAAAATTTGTTCCCATTGCGCTATGCGTTTTTGAACATCACTTGTTAGCAAAGCAATCTGTTGATCTATTACTATCTGTGAATAACGCGGGTTAAGCCTTGTGGTATTTAAGTTGATTTGAATATGACAACCCATGGCGAATAGTTTAATCGTTGCCAGCTCAGATGTGTTTTTATTGGGCATATTGGTTTTCATTTGCCATTTCCTTTACCACAAACTTAAATTCAGTCACCGTTAACTTCCTCTTCACTTATTGAGAAGAACGTGTACGGGCGACCACTCTTATTGCCTGGGCAGGCTCTACTTCATTGACCTGTCGCAACTGGCTGATATCAACGATGGGCATTGGCTCAACAGCCATCTCGCTATTCTGAGAGACGGTAGTACTCAACAAAGCGGTATCTATAGCTGGCGTATCTGTCTCTTGATTGAGTAATACTAGCCATCCCGCCATCGTGCCTGCAATCGAGACAATCATAATGCTGCTCTTAAGAGTGACAAAAGGATCTGCTTTTTTAACAGCTTTAGTAGTGGCTATATTAAGGCCTTTAGCCTGATGTGATTTGGTATTAGTCATCATAGCTATCCTCATCATGTTGCTGATAGCTGGTAGCGATTAAACGCTCACTGTCTTTATAACGTTTATCGTCGTGTTTTTTGCTGCGGTGTTTATCATCTTTATGTTTGTCAGCATGCTTATCATCATCGCGATGCTTATCTTTATCGTCATCGTGATCATCGTCTTCATCAAAGCCCTCAGCACGATAGTCACTAGTAACAGTTGAGCTAGAAACTGGATTTAGAACGGCACCAAGATTGGCATCAATATAAGTAGCGCCACTGTCTAATAGCACTTCATAGACAGCTGTGCCGTTATAGTTGATAAGCTCTGGGGTCGCCTGCAATATCGAATTAGGAGATTCTTGTTTGGCAAGCGCGGTTGCTTGCGCAGCGCTGAGGGCAGCAAGCGATGATGGCTGGGTAGATTGAGATTGTGTGACGAGGTTTGCCACTGATAGGACGTTATCAGCGTTAGGCGACTGGGTAGATAAGGCAATGACGCCACCAAAAAATACCAATGAGGTCGCACCGACAGTCAATAATAAGGGTTTTAATAGAGGTAGGCTCATAGCATGTACTCCGTATATGTTAGTAGGGAATACAAACAGCATACGGGGTGAATATTAACTCAAGCTTAAGACCACTTATTTTAACTTTTTATAGCTCATTTTTATTTCTGACTGTTACGATAAAGCCAGTCTCTGGTTGAGAGCGGTTAGCAAACTCTAACGTGAGACCGTGAAGCTGTGCTATTCGATTGGCAATTGATAGTCCAAGACCGCTACCTAATTGGCTTTGACCTGCTGGACGATAAAAGCGTTCGCTTAACCGAGTGAGTTGTGCTGGCTCTACACCTAAGCCGTTATCGACCACTCTAATCGCACTACTATCAAGTTGAAGCTCAATCGATGAGCCTTCGGGACAATAGCGAATAGCATTGTCTAACAGGTTGCGAATTAACAGTTTAAATAAAACTGGATTAATAAGGATAGGTAGAATATCAGCAGGACTGTCACAGTTCACGGTGCGTTTTAATTGAATGTGCTTTTCACGAGCGAGACGATTGACATCACTCAGCACTATATCCGTAAGCATCAACCAGTCTGGACTTTCTAATTGCTCAGGGGGCAATTGTTGTTGCGGTTCTATTTTGGCCAAAATCAGCAGTTGATCAACTAAATGAGTGGCACGTTCAATGCCATTACTAATTTTCTGGGCATGATAAAATAGCTGATTCTCATCTTCCACGCCAGATTCTAAGCCAGACAACTGCAATATCTGCTGCTGCAATAAATCAGCTTGTAGTTTTAATGCCGCTAGCGGACTTCTAAGCTCATGCGAAGCATCGGCGGTAAAACGTTGCTCACGTGCTAGCGTGTCAGCGACTTTTACAAATAAAACGTTTAAGGCAGTTACTAAAGGCTGAATCTCTTTGGGTACATCGGCGGTGATGGGACTATCGTCTTGCGGTTGACGCTGTTCGAGCGCCGCACTTATCTGAGTTAACGGCATAAATCCACGTCGAATCAATAGAATAACCAAAGCCATAAATGCAAATAGGCCAATCAACATTGGTAGTACTTGTACTGACATGGCATCAACAATCATCCCTTGGCGAGATTTTAGGTTCTGACCGACGGCAATCACCCGACCTTCGTACTTATCGTCATGATCATCATGCACATAAAATAAACGCCAGCGCTTACTAAAAGGGTTCAGGCGCTGATAGGCAGAATCCTGTTCTTCTAAAAATCCATGCTGGTCTGGCAAAAAAGCAAATGACTCACCATTTTCATCAGCCATCAATAGGCGTCCTTTTTTATCCCAAATGGCAAAGCCCATATAGTCATCTTCAGCCTCGCCAAGGTCACCTGATAGCTGCTTACTTTTTAAATTATAGATTTTGGCCGCATGCTTTTTATTATGTTTACTTTCGTCTTGTTCATCATGGTCTTTATCATGCGCTTCTTTAGGGGCGATACCGATTAAGTAACGGGCAACTTGGGTAATCTGCGTATCATTCATCTCATTGATTTCGTGCCATAAACGCCACGCAATAAAGCTAGAGGTGAGTACCCAAAGCAGGGGTAGACCAATCAGTAGAGATGTTAATAGCCGTTGCTGGATACTTTTCATAGGCTCACACATTAGGAGATGAAGTGTTAGAGGGTAAAGTGGATAAGCTAAACGTAGACGTAAGTCCTATTAGTGACTGCTAACCACGGCTATAGACTGGATTGAGATAATAGCCGATACCGCGTTTGGTCAAGATAAAATCATTGCCCAGCTTTTTGCGTAAATGATGGATATGTACTTCAATGGCATTACTTTCGATATCTTGTTGCCAACCATATAGCTTGTCTTCTAAACTTGCTCGGCTATGTATCTGCTTAGGATGGGTCAGCATTTGCTCTAATATGGCCACTTCCTTGACGGTCAATTCAACGGTTTGACCTTGATAAGAGACTTGCTGAGTGTGAGGGTGATAGGACACTTCGCCATAGCGGATTTCAGGCTGACTGCGTCCCTGACTGCGTCGCATTAAGGCTTGCAGACGGGCAATGACTTCATCTAAAGCAAACGGCTTGACCAAATAATCATCAGCACCAGCATTGAGTCCAGCCACACGATTGGCAATCGCATCGCGTGCCGTGATAATCAATACTGGTGTGTCTATCTGTTTGGCTCGCCAGTTTTGCAGTACAGTCATACCATCACCTTTTGGTAAGGTCAAATCAAGCAGCACCGCATCAAACATGGCCTCTTGCAGCGCCATTTCACCTTGCTTGGCATCACTAAACCAATCGACCATCATGCCGTGACTTTTTAGCCCAAGGATGATGCCTTCAGCAATGGTAATATCGTCTTCTATCAATAATATGCGTGCCATGTTTATTCCATCGCTTCGTTTATTTCACATCGGACGGCTTATCCGTCACCGTTTTCTTGCCCGTTATCATTGATTTAATCAGGTTTTGGCGTTGCCAATAACTCATGGCAATCGCAGCGACGATATGTAAAGGAACAAGCAAATATAAACTGTTGGCTAATAACTCATGTATTTCTTCAAGCACATCTTTATTACCAAGCAGCTGTATGCGACTAAAAATATCTGTTTCCATCAGATAGCCGGTGACTCCTAACCCTATAATCACTGCCCATAACGATAGCATCATAATGGCTGCCAATGGGTTATGACCGAGGTGCTGTTCATCAACCTGGCGAACATTTAAAGCTGATAGGTGATGTTTAAGTCGTGCCGGTGTGGGGAAGAAATTGGTAAAGCGTGCATAGCGTGTCCCTACTAAACCCCAAAGTAAGCGTACAACCACTAATCCTACCACGGTATAGCCTACATAGACGTGAAGGTCGCTGCCGTCTTCGGTAAAAAGTAGATTAGCAATAATACCAGCCGCGACTGTCCAGTGGGTAATTCTTACTAAGATGTCCCAGACTTTTACCTGCTTAGTTTTAGACGTATTGGGTGAGTTTATAATAGAGTCGTCGACCACATCAATCATGTCTTGTTGGCTCATGGTTGTTACTCCCTTAATAAGTTGTTTATTGATTGACGATATCCTGCTGCTAAAAACAAAAGCTAAGCGAGGTATCGTAAGCAGACTAGAGGTAGCATCATCTGTCTTAGAGCTATTACAACAAACAAATCTTAAGATGAGCTTAGGAAGCTAAAAAAATAAACATTCAAGCAGTGGTTAATATTTCATGACATTTATAAACAGACCTATTTTGTGATGCTAGCAATTTTCTTATTAGTTTTAGCCGCAGATGCGTTTGCTGCTTCAAACCCCAGTATTGGGCACATCACCTAAGTAACAGAAATATAAAAACCCTTCAGGCTTTTTTTACATAGCCTGAAGGGTTTTTATATTTCAATTGCTTAAATAGTTTATTTGGGTTTATTTCTTATTTCAACGTCATAGTATCTGTTTCTGCGTCAATTATCTGCTGTACAAAATGGGCGAACTTATCAATAAGCTGACTCATTTCGCGCTCAAGACTTTGGTGGACACTCATTAAATGAGTAAATCCATGTGGTACGCCAAGGACGGTATGAGTCTGGACGGTGATGCCATAATCATGTAGCTGCTTGGCATAAACCAGCGCTTCGTCGCGTAAAATATCCAATTCAGCAGCCACGATATAGCTTGGGCACATTTTTGTATTATCACCACACATCGGTGAGATAAGTGCGTGTGGTTGCGTTAAAGAACAGTCTTGCAGATAAGCGGCATGAAACACGGCAACATCATCATACGTCAGCATTAATCCTTGACCGTACAACTTCCAGCTTGGATAGTCGGTTCCGATATCCGTAATCGGGTACAACAAGAGTTGTGCTAGTGGGAGCGGCAAATTCTGTAGTTGCTGGAAAATATCAATGGTGAAGTCATCAAGCGTATTCATATATTGCTGTTTATCAGAGGATTGACTAACAGTGGCATTGCTTACCTGCTGCGCGACCAATGCCGCAAGACCACCGCCCGAGCTATCACCCGCTAAAACGATACGAGATGATGATGCGCCAATGGTAGGAGCATGCTTAGCCAACCAAGTATAAGCCTCGAGACAATCTCTAATAGCGGTAGGAGCAGGGTGTTCAGGTGCTAGGCGGTAGTCAACACTGACAACTGCCCAGCTGGTTTGGGCACAAACGACATGACAAAATTCATGATCTGTATTCACATCACCGACACAGAATCCGCCGCCATGAAAAAATAACATCACTATTTTTTCAGGGTTATCGCCACTTTGTTTAGGATTTTGAGTAATGCTGGACCCTGCTTGATAACAGCGAATAATCATATCACCACCATCCGCGTTAGCAATCACCTTGTCTTGCCAGCTCACTGAGTTGCTATTTTCTTTATTATTCTTATTTTTGTTTTTAGAGTTGTCGTCAGCATTTATTTGCTGCCATACGCTTGGAGATTGCAGAGCGACCATCTCGGTTGCAAATTTTTGCCGTAACTCTACTAATTGGGTGATTTGTATAGGCGGCTTAAGCTTATAGTTTAACCCTATAATGAGTCTCATATGCGCATCAGCATTAGGGTATTGCTCAGTCGTAGGCGCCTTTAGATAGTGATTGAGTCGCTCCAAAAGCGGTGTTGGCAATTCGCCTAACCCCTTTAGAAAATAATGCAAGACGTGTCGCTGATTGCTACGGTTAAGCGCAGTGGTTTCTACTGTTTTTATTGCTTTTGTTAGCAATGCATTTAGCGATGGTATAGGCAAGACTTCCATAAGTCCCCTCATTTAATCAAAATTAGCATTGGCTTGCATCTTATAGTCAGTCTTTTATGCATAAAACACAATGTATTTAAAATCATTAGAAAGAAATACATAATCAACAGACTTTCGAGCGTAATTGATTAAGGGCGTCAAAGACATTAATAATGATACGGGATTTAGTCGTTCGACGAGTGATGATATGGTTAATAGAAACTTTGGTCGATACAATCGATTCAATAGTGTTTTAACTAATATCAATATCTAATCAAGTTAAATATAGCTAGAATTAAGAAGCTCGCTGTTGCTTTTAATCGCACTAGCGTAGTTGGTACATAAGAATCTGCATGCTAAATAACAGTAAGGAATGTCTGCGTAGTATATAAGTTCGTCTTATTAAATTGGATGTGTGCTTTTCATAGAGAGAGAGTAATAATCATGCCTACATTTAAAACTTCTATCATTCATAAAATACTAATTTTAAGCTTATCGCTCGGGCTGACCTTCTCAGCGGTTGCGGCAGATTTTTCACCAACTCAAACGTTGGCGGAGCAAGGAGTTGCTGATTCTCAATATCGCCTTGGTTTTAAATACTATATCGGCAAAGGCGTTGAGCAAGATTATGCCAAGGCATTCGAATGGTATTTAAAGGCTGCTAATCAAGGTAATGTTGAGGCTCAAAATAATCTTGGCGAACTATACGATAAAGGCAAAGGTGTTGAGCAGGATTCGGCTAAAGCTTTTGAGTGGTATCTGAAAGCAGCAGAGAAGGGCAATGCTAAAGGGCAGTTCAATGTTGGTGCTCTTTATCACAAAGGTGAAGGGGTCGAGCAGAGTGATAGCAAAGCCATAGAATGGTACTCAAAATCTGCTTCTCAAGGGAATGAAGGCGCTAAAAATAACTTACAGCTCCTAAACCTTAATAAAGAAAATAGACCTCAAAACCCAGCTAAAACGATTGAATGGCTAACCAAAGCCGCTAACGAAGGTGATGCGAATGCTCAGTTTGAACTTGGGGTTTTGTATCATGAAGGTGATGGAGTAACACAAGATTATAGCAAAGCTGTTGAATGGCTCACCAAAGCGGCTGATCAAGGACAAGTAAAAGCCCAGTACGTTCTCGGAGCTATGTACTACTTTGGCAGAGGGGTTGAGCAAGATTATACCAAGGCTAGGGAGTGGTGGCAGCAATCAGCCGATCAAGGTTATGACGAAGCTCAGTACAACCTTGGGGTTATGTACAGTCATGGCGAAGGCGTTGCTCAAAGCCATAGCAAAGCGTTTGAGTGGTATCAAAAAGCGGCCAAACAAGGACAAGTCGATGCTCAAAATAATCTTGGGGTCATGTATGAAAATGGCAGCGGCATTACTAAGGATTATGTGAAAGCGTTTGAATGGTATCAAAAGTCTGCGTCTCAAGGCTTATCTGAAGCCCAATACAATCTGGCATGGATGTTTGAGAATGGCTATGGTGTAAAGAAAGATTATAAGCAAGCGTTTAACTGGTATCTCAAAGCGGCTAAGCAAGGTGATGCCATGGCAGCATATGTCATCGGTACGATGTACAACTATGGTAGAGGTGTGGCGCAAGATAAATCTCAAGCCGATATATGGTTAAATCAAGCTTGTGGGAATGGGGTAGAAATGAGCTGCAATCAGTAACAGCTGCTTTTTCGAGAACACTTAATTAATAAAGCGTTTCGCATATCCGCTGTATCTAGGCAAAATCTTTATCATTATGAGCGTCTGTATTATTAAGGATAAGCCATGACTGTCTCTATGCTGAAAACGATTGTTATCCATACAATGATGATACTAGCTTTATGGTTTGGACTAGCTGTGCCAGTCATAGCTTCAGACTTTGCAACCACTAAGCTGAAAGCGGAACAAGGGTATGCTGATGCCCAGTACCGCCTTGCGCTAATGTACGACTATAGCGAGGAAGTAGAGCAAGATTATTCTCAAGCCTTTAAGTGGTACCAAAGGTCTGCTAATCAAGGATATGCAAACGCGCAATATAATCTTGGTTGGATGTATAAAAACGCTCATGGTATGCCAGAAGATAATACAAAGGCGGTTGAGTGGTATTTGAGAGCCGCCAACCAAGGTTATGCGTCGGCTCAAGCCACGCTTGGTTCAATGTACTATAGTGGTAAAGGGGTTGCTCAAAGTTATGCCAAAGCCCTTGAGTGGTATTCGAAGGCTGCCAACCAAGGAAACGCAGTCGGTCAGTATAATATGGGAATAAGCTATTACCAGGGGCTGGCCTTACCTCAAAACTATGAGAAGGCTGTCGAATGGTATCAAAAAGCTGCGGATCAAGGTCTGTCAGACGCACAATATAATCTAGGTCTTATGTTTGAGGAAGGAGAAGGGGTCAGTCAAGATTATAACAAGGCGCTGAAGTGGTACCGAGACGCTGCAGATCAAGATGATGCCGATGCTCAGTATCGCCTTGGGGTCATGTATGAAGCAGGAAAAGGCGTTGCTAAGGACAAAGTCGAAGCACAAGAGTGGTATCAAATCGCTTGTAATAACGATTATGCAAAAGGCTGCAAAGCCTATGATAGGCTAAATGCGAAAGAGCTGCGCCGTCATTAAGGTTTTTTAATCAAGATATATCCCGTCCAAAATGGCTAACAGACGTCTTCAGCAGTGTATATCTAGCTTGTCTAACAGCAAGGCACTCTTTTCCATTGATCCTCTACACGTTTAAGGGTGTCGTCGTTAAAGCGCGCCAGTTGCTTATGCGGATAACGTGTTGCATAGCCTAAAACCGCCTCCAATGTTTTATTACGTACAAACTTTTTGCTTTGTGGATCATAGAGCCAGTAAATGTATTTGTCACTATGGTCGCCTTCTGCGACGTTCAACACTAGATCAAAATAGCCGTCGTAGTTCATGTCCACGTATCTGGTACTGTGCGCCGCGGCTTCAAAACCCGTTAACTTCTGCACAACTTTATTCGTATCTTTATTGATGACATCCACTTGAGTAATGGTAGAACCATACCAACGATCATTGTTAAAGCCATAATATTTAAAAACAAACTGTGGGCAGGTTTTAATAGGAATCGCTGGGGAAAAAGTGGTTTTTTTGATTGTCGCTTCGCCCTCTGGATAGTGAATGATTGTCCCTACTAATGTATTGTTACGCAGATTTAGGGTGCCATCGATGGCATATTCTGGTGGCGCTTCTAAACCAATCTCTGGGTCATATGATTTTAGGGTGATATTTAATCCTTTCTGAAAACCCTCGACTGAAACGCCGCCATCTTTGTTTAGATAAAATAACGTGCCATGAGGGTTCCATATCCCTGAATATATCGTTAATAAGAATTTTCCGTCATCTGAACGCCAATCACGCTCGGCATAAGTGGTGACGCCCGTGATTAGCTTGACAGGTTTTTTCATAGCAGAGTTGGTTGTCAAAGTGGTTTTTACAGGGGTAGCTGCTTGTGTGCTAGGTACAGTATTAACTAATAGCGCTGGCAATATGAAGCAGCTTAAATAACTTTTGAAAGTCATATATTGGCATTTTGATCGAAGTTCTAACATAGCCTATTTCCTTATAAAGCGTTTGTGTGGTTATACGTCTGCACCTTATTTATCGATTGAACGAAATCCACATATCGTGCGCACCTTCCTTGTTTGTACTTTTATTTTAATAAGTGAACGATTTTTTGATTATAACTATGTTTGAATAGATACATCATTCTTATGCTATTCCGTATAGAAGCATGATGCTTTTTACCAAATATGTATTATTTAAGAGATAGAGAAATTATTTCAAGTCTCAAAATTCAATTGATAAACCCCTTAAAGCTATCTGCACGCTACTTTCTTATCTGACTTATTGATACAAACAGTCTCGTCATTAATAGTAGCAACTTCTGCTATACCCTCGTAGAAGTTAAAATAGGTTGCACCCATATAGTTGACGCTATAACGTTGAACGTTACTATCTGCATATTTGAATGGAATGATGGTTTTGTTTGCGCCATTGATAAACCCCCATTTACCACCTTTGAGTACGCCAGCTAGCCCTTCGCTAAAGGGACGGATTTCATCATAGATGAAGGGTATAGCAACCACACCGGTTTTAGTAATAAACCCCCAGTTCTCGCCCTTTTTAACGCCAGCCAGCCCTTCTGAAAATCCGTAAGGGCCGGCAAAGTTACCGTCGACTCCATCGTATTGAGGGGCAATAACCTCTCTACCATCTTTATCAATAAACCCCCATTTAGACGATTTTGACATGACAGGTGCCATACCCTCGCTAAATGATTCAATGGTTTGGTATTTATCGCTAAAGGGAAGGATAACTTTGTTGTTGATATCAATAATGCCAAATTTCCCACCCTTAGATACTAATATACGCCCATCTGCTACTGGCTCTGACCATGTCTCATCATATTTATCATCAGGATCTCTCATGACATCGTAAACGGTTGGAATAACCAATTTACCTGTATTATTCATATAGCCGACTTTATTATTCTTCAAAACGGCAAATATACCGTCTTCCCAATACCAAGCATCTACATCGTCATAACCTTTTAAACTGGCAACGACTTTACCTTGCTTATCCAATATGGCTTGTGGTTTATAGTGGTTATCAAAAGCAATAAAATATGATTTATCTGATGTGCATTGAATTTCTGCATAATTTGATTTTGGGGGCTTACAATCCTCTTCATTAGCTTGAGCAGGGAGGGCAGAGGTGACAAAGGTTAATGCAGTAGCCAATGGCAGCATACGAATACAGAAAGAGGTCATGATTTACTATCCTTGTAATTATGTTTGTATCAGGGCTAGATTGGTGGAGTAAGCTAAATATTGGGTATGTTCATTTATTCTACATAAGTAGGATAGTTATTAAAATTCTTTCTAGTAATCAATGAACATAAGCTGGTACGCTCAATTCAAATATTTCAACTTACGCTATCATCCCAAGCACGTATCGGTGCCCAATAAATAATGAGATGAACTTATGATCGAAAAAATTTTAAAACTGCGCCTTTTATATGGTCAGTTGCTGGGCTGTGAGCAAAGGCTTAAATTCTGATGCTCCAATGAAATACTCTGGCGTTGAATGGTTGGGGGAATTGAATGACAAGGAGAATGCCTTACCGCTTTAATATCCGCGGCTGTTACGGACAATATTGACGTGTGTGACTCGGTGAAGCCTAAGTAGACAGTAATAAAAAAAGTTAAGCGAATTTTTTTGCTTAATAACTATGAAAATAAACAAAGGGACTTAATTTATGAAAGTAATTACCGTAGCAGCCTTACTTGCTTCAATGGCAGTAACCACTATCGCCCAAGCTGAGGTCTATAAATGGCAAGATGAGTTATGCGATATAAAAGGAAGTTTTGACAGTAAAAAATGCACCGCCAAGCAAATCAAAAATTCCCACTTCGTACTAGAAGGCTTAACAAGAACAAATCTAAATAGCTTTTTTCCACCTATGGATATTGATACGCTAGACAAGTTATCTATGAAAGATATAGATACGCTTACCAAAGAATATAAACAAGTTAAAAGTAATGTCGAACGACTTGACGTAGTTCCTGAAGCAAAAGGGTATAAACAAGATCTAGTTAAGTCTATTGATGGAGAATATGAGCAAAATAAATTAACTATCTAAAAGCGAAAGAGGACTCCGCCCGACGTTAGGGTGGAGATGAATTTCGCCTAGTCGTTATTATATATTCATACAAGTTATCTACTAAAACAAGCTATACTAAAATTTAGAATTTGTATTACATCAAAGAAAAAGAATTGGCGTTATGAAAATTAACAAAGCGTACAAGTTTAGGCTTGAGCCTAACGCGGAGCAAGAGATTATTCTAAATAATCTTGTCGGCTCTGCACGCTTTGTTTGGAACCAAATGCTAGCAATCTCATTTGAGATGTTTGCCAAAAATGAATTTATTAATGCCACCAACTTGGTTAATAAAATCATGGATCTAAAGAACAATCCTGATTTTGCTTTCTTAAAAACCAGCGCTAATGCAGTGTCCTTACAGCAAAAAGTACGTGATCTCGCCTCTGCTTGGTCACGATTTTTTGACTCTAAAGCTCATGCTAGGCTTAAAGAAAATAAAAAGAAACCTCGTAAACCCAAGTTCTTTAAGCTAAGCGATGGCACAGAGATTAAACTACGACCACTGATGCCAAGATTTAAGCGCAAATCCGATGGACGGGATTCAATCAGGCTTGTTCAGTTTGATAAATATTGCCGTATTGAGGGCAACCGCGTCAAACTACCAAACGGTGTTGGTTTGGTGACGTTTAGAAAATCGCAAGACATTATCGGCACCATCAAAAATATCACCATTACTAAAAAATCAGGGCGCTGGTATCTGTCTTTTGGCACTGAGCGTGAACTGACTGAGAATCCGCGTCACCCTGCCACAAGCGCCATTGGCTTGGACATGGGTATCACCAAGCTCATCACCACCTCAAACGGTGAAACCATCCAACCTAAGAACAGCTTTAAAGCCAATCAAATCAAACTGGCTAAATTGCAGCGGCAATTAAGTAAAAAGGTTTTGTTTAGCCAAAACTGGAAAAAGCAAAACCGTAAGATTCAAAAACACCACCATCATATCGCCAATATTCGCCATGACTACTTGCACAAAATCACCACCACAATCAGCAAAAACCACGCCATGATTGCTTGTGAAGATTTAAAAGTCGCCAATATGTCGAAGTCGGCTAGCGGCTCTGTCACTGAGCATGGGCGCAATGTCAAAGCCAAATCAGGATTGAATAAATCCATCTTAGATCAAGGCTGGGGCATGATGGTTGATATGCTTGAGTACAAGCAGCAATGGCAAGGCGGGTTACTCATCAAGGTAAACCCACGCTACACCAGCCAAACCTGCTTTGAATGCAAGCATATTGCGAAAGAGAATAGACGCACTCAAGCCAAGTTTGAGTGCGTTAAATGCGGTTATATTGCGAACGCAGATGTGAATGCAGCTCGTAATATATTATCGGCAGGACATGCCGTTTTGTCTGTGGAGGGAGGATGCAGTAAAGGTCGCCCGTTGAAACAGAAAACTTGTGACGGTCGTGAGAAAGTCGCCTAAGAGCTTATGCTTTTAGAATCCCCCATTTGAGCTTGTCGAAAGTGGTGGGAGTATGTCAACTTGGCTTATCTGAACCCTAGTGAAGCTCTCAAGCAAAGCCCGCAAATGTGTAAAAATTATATTGCACCATTATTGCAGAACGAAGCGGCGTTACAGAACAGATGGAAGCAATTCGTTGAAGAGGAAATTCAGGAGCAATGCCAACATGGTGCTGAGCAATTAAAGTCTTATCGTAAAATTGCAACGACGCGCTATCAAGAAGAAAAAGCCAGTAATCCTTCTAAGTATGCCAAAATAAACTTGGTTACTTTTGGTTTTAGTAACTGCGTGAATAATCAAGGCTATCACGCGGACTCTGAGAAAGTCTTTAAAGATTCTCAAAAACTGAATAAAACATTGTTTGGTAAGAGCTTGACTATGATGTGTGAGGAACCATAAGGTTTCATTTAGGCTTAATAAAAAATAGAGTTAAATATGAAAAAGCAGAAAATAAAATATCGCAAAATACGAGGTATCAACCGCCGTAAGCGTGCTATTGAGCAATGGGGCGCACACCATCAAACATTAGATATTGAAAAATTAAAAGAGACGCATCGAGATTATGTCAAATTTTGGGTGCGTCCGTGGACCGATTTTAGTCTCATCAATAGCGTATATCCTGAGCCAACTGGTGAGCTTAAAGCCTCACTCATTGCCAATCTAATGACAATTTATGAGTCATGGGATGAGCTCTTAAAGCAATTAGAGCAGCCGTATTATTTGCAAACGTGGCTATTTGAAGGCGCGATCAGCCGCTCACAAATCATATGCACTATCCAAGAGCCGATGGACTTTACTAATGTATTTCAGCCAGTAGACGAACAATCTAACGAAGGTATCAAAAGCTCAAGCCATTACAATGAGCAGACGGCTGAAGTCTTAGACCGTTATCAGTGGAAGTTACATCGCTATATACAAGCGTACGACCTAGCCGATCCCTGGGATGCTGCATATATCGAAAGTTTAGATAGCCAGCAATTATTAAGAAAACAAACCATCGGGCAAAAAGAATATCAAATTGCCGAAATCGATAAAGTATGGTTACTCGCATAAGCCAAATTTATCACTAAAAATTCATAATAATAACCACACCATGACTCAAAACAGCACTGCTGCTCTGATCAGCAATCCGCTTCGATGACGCTAGATCTGCTGATTACTGATGCTGCGATTATAGTAGTTTTATGGTGTAGAAGCTAATGCTTTGCCCATGCTTATTATGGTAAAATTCTGCCGGTGAATTTTTATTAAAGGTGTACTTCATAAGCTGTCAGTGCGAGCATAGTTCTTCGACGTGCGTCCCTAAAACAGTCTGCCAAACTATTTTAGTGCTTTGTAATTAGGGGTTTGTTAAGATAAAATGAGCGAAAATTATTGTTTAAATATTCCTCTATAAATTATTTTCGATTTAGGTGCAGACTTTAGCTTGCGCCTATTTTTTAGCTCTCGTTTCGCGCTTTTACGATACCGCCACTAACGTACAAGACTACGCTGATCAGCTTGCTAAAAATTCAGAAACTTATGTTGGTGTAGACAAGGGTGGTAATGAGATGGTTTATCAAAGTCGCGCTTATTCCGCAGTGGACAAAGCTGATTTTTATATCGTCCACCTATCATTTTAGGTAGCAGTCCTGCCACAGGGGCGAGTGCTAGGCTTGTTATTAGCATGTTCTCCATGCAGGTTTTTAGATTAGAACTGTAACGAACGAAGGCATCGCTGATACGGAGTTGTACAAGGGTTTTGTTCAGTGCCGTCAGAACCAACAGTCTACCGCAAGAAGTATTCTAGGTAATAGATATAATGATGATGTGAACAGCGATGTTTATTCTAAATGCCTAAATAAAGACAACTATGATTTTAAATCTAATCCTAAATATAGGCAGTAAAGCCAAGCGCTTACCATCCTCCAAAATTTAATGATTAGCGTTGCACAAGCTAACATAGCGGCGCCAAAGATTAGACCACAAAAAAAGCACCGAGCCTCAAGGGTTTGGTGCTTTTTTTTAGCTCAGTAATTTTTTCTAGTTGAAAGCTAGCATTTTATTTACAGCAATTCTTTACGCAGCTGGGCAGGGGACTTTGGCGACAATAAGCCAGGTGCCACGTCGAGCACGGTTTTTGCACCAGTTTCGCCAGCTAAGTTCATCTTATAGGCGGCACGGGCGTAGGCCACTAGCACGCTGGCGGTAAACTCAGGATTACTGCCAAGCTTTAATGAAAACTCCAACACTTGGTTGTTCTGCTCATTATCGATGCCGCTGACTCCACTGCGAATGACGAAGCCGCCGTGGGGCATTTTTTGGTGCTCACGCTCAAAAGTTTGTTGGTCGATAAAGTGTATCACGGTGTCGTAATCGGCAAAGTAATCCGGCATGGTCACGATGGTGTTGCGCACGGCATCGGCATCAGCGCCATCTGCCAACACAATATAGCATTCGCGGGTGTGCTTCTCGCGTGTGCTGAGTGTGGGCTGCTCGCCGCCCCGTACCCGTGCCATGGCTGGTTCCGAGGGAATGGTATATTGCACCCCAGACTTAACACCATCCACACGGCGTACCGCATCCGAGTGTCCTTGGCTCAAGCCTTTGCCCCAGAAGGTGTAGGTTTCGCCGACTGGTAAAATGGCTTCACCGTATAAACGGTTGATAGAGAATAAACCAGGATCCCAACCTACAGACAACATGGCTACTTTGCCCGCTTTCTTAGCAGGTGCATCAAGTGCTTCGAAGTACTCAGGAATTTTCGCGTGAGTATCGAAGCTGTCGACGATATTAAATAAGCCGGCGAACGCTGGGCCTTGCTTAGGTAAATCAGACTTGGAGCCACCACATAAAATAAGCACGTCTATGTCATCTTTGTATTGTGCAATATCGTCCATGGCGTAAACGGGCACGCTATCGTCAATCAGGGTGACGGAGGTGGGATCTCGGCGGCTGAATACACAAACTAACTGCATATCTGAACTTTGCTTGATGGCGGCTTGGGCGCCGCGGCCTAGGTTGCCGTAACCGGCGATAGCGACTCTAATTGCTGGTATCATTATTATATTAGCCTTACGTTGGTGTAGCGGACAGTCAGTTACTGCTAGTGTGATACGTATCGAGTGATACCTGTTGTGCAATAAGGGTTTGCAGTAAGCTGCACTGTAATTAAGTGATGATCTATACAAATAGCACTTATTTTAGATGATTACTATCACAAGTGATAGCTTACTTTGCCTATTTGAATCCATCTATAAAAGACTACTGATTTAATCCACCTACAAATCAGTTGTTGCTATCATTATTGGCATAAAATAAAACCGAAATCAAGAAAGTCAGTAAACACTGGGATTATAGCTGTTTACTTATTTCCTACCATAAAACTAAAATTGATATTCAGTCACCATTGCTGGTTAGGCTGACTACAACATGCTGGAAAATCTAATCGTAAGCACGACTGCTAATATAAAAATTATACCGATTATCCATAATGACTGTAAGAAAAATTTTCTATCATCCATAATCAATCGCCTTATATTCTTTTTATTGAATATACACGTTAATTATCTTCTGTTGTAAAAAAATTACTCCAAATATCACTATTGAGGACACTTATCTATATTTAATCCTTTCGAGATTAGAAGCTTACCATAATGAGTCTGGTATCTGTTACAGGGTTTAAACGGTTTATGAATGCTGTCTTTGTCGTTTCATCAATATAAATCACTTACCTGATGTCGCTCTATCATTGATAAACGCTCACCAACAAACCAATCTGGGAAAAGCACAATCCCCATACCTTTGAGTGCAGATACCATAAAGATTCTGCATTATTGGACATCAATAAAGCGGGCACTAAGAATGGCGTCCAATATTCACTTTCTGTTTTAAAAAGCCAACTACTGACCCCTGTTGAGCCTTTGTATACTAGGCATTTATGGTGGGTCAGATCTGCTGGCGATTATAGTTTACTATGCGTGCTTATGTACACTGGAGAGGCAGCAAGATGATAGGTTTGCTTGCCGTTTCATCTCATCTTGCACATAAAAACCAAGTTTGCTTTGTTCAATATTTTCATCTTGACGATAGACGCCTTTTTTGGACAGGTTTTGAAGACAAAAGAGACTGTATTTTATTTCCTTTTAGGTAGAAGTGAGTAACTGGTGCAAATTAAAGAATAGGAGTATTAAATATCGACAATAGTGATAAAAACAATGATTATTGTTATCACTAATAATTTACAATAAGAGGTTTTATAGAAGGGTTAGAGTTGATGAGTCAGGGTATTTATGTTGGTTATAGATAGAGATTATAGAAAACGGACTATAGTTAAGGGGCTAGAAAAGAAAGGTATCAAAAAATGAATGATTATCAAAATCAAATCTATATAAGTAGATTATAAGATAAATGACACCTAGGGCGTGTCATCAATTAAGCCAAATTACACAAGAAACTAAGTGAATCGCACTAAGGAAATGACTGGCTAACTTATCATAACGAGTGGCAATCGCACGGTACTGCTTGATCTTGGCAAAGAAATTCTCGATCAGATGCCGTGCTTGATAGAGCTCTTTATCCAAGTCTCTTGGCTGCAGTCGGTGACACTTAGGTGGTATGACTGCATGGCCTTGTACCGCTTTAATCGGTTCAATAACGCGGGCATCACATCGTAAGCTCTATCAGCAAGCCATGTTTGGCTAATACTGACATCAAGCAGTTCATCTGAGCCACATAGATCATGAGCTGCGCCACCCGTTAGATAAAAGCCAGTAGGATTGCCTAGCGCATCTGTACGAGTATGTATTTTAGTGGTCAGTCCACCTTTGCTGCGTCCAATGGCTTGATCCCTTTTTTTCCAGCACTGTGCTGATGGGCCTTAACAATCGTGGCATCTAGCATGGCATATTCATCATCTGATTGTTCGGACAGCTGATTAAACACCTGCTTCCATACGCCTTTTTTTGACCAGCGGCTAAAACGAGTATGAATCACTCTGAAGTCGCCAAAGCGTTCAGGTAGGTCACGCCAAGGGATGCCGGTCTTATAGCGGTAAAGAACTGCTTCTACGAACAAGCGGTTATCCTTTGCAGTAACACCAACGTCACTTGGTTGACCTGGCAGGAGGTCTTTAATTCTCTCCCATTGGTCATCACGCAGGGCATGTCGTCTTGTCATAATAGTTGAGCTCAGTTTGCTATATATAGAATTAGTATCGCTTATTCTAAAATAACGGTGCTATTTGATGACACGCCCTAATATATTGCCAGTTATTTGCCATGAACTGCAGTGTTCTAATAAGTTTTCTTGTATGATGCTGCCATCTTAAAAATCAGTATGTTGGCTTGAAAGTGAGTCCGGTCTAATTTGAAAATTCACTATTTTATATTACTAATATCAATACGTTTATGACGTTAATTGAGCAACAAAAGATGGTTAAAGGTTATATTTATGAGCAGAGACACACGTCAATCCACCAACAATCAACGCTATTTTACGGTATGGAGATGGCATTTTTATGCAGGCATATTTATCGCCCCTTTTTTAATCATTTTAGCGTGTACCGCGCTTGGTATGTTACTTATAGCCAATACGGCAGGTCGGGATAATGACCGTTTGACCATCGATATCTCGGAATCAACTATTCAAGCACCAATTGCTACCCAAGCCAAAAATGCGCTTAATACCCTACCTAATAGTACACTTGTTAAATACATTGCACCGCGCGATATTGATACGGTCGCCTTGTTTCAAATCAAGTCGGAAGAACATGACAATATGGTAGCGGTCAATCCTTACACTGCTGATGTCGTTGTAAGCAATCCGACCAATAGTAATTTGTACTATACCTTTGATAGCATCCATAGTGACTTGTTATTAGGCAAATTCGGTGACTATATCCAAGAAACCACGGCTTCTTTAACCGTTTTAATGATTTTAACAGGCTGGTATTTATGGTGGCAGAAACGTAGATCGCTTAAAGCCATGTTGGTTCCTGATAACAACACTCAACAGCAGCAAAAACGTGCTTTTTTCCGTACCATTCACGCGACCTTAGGCAGTTGGATATCGATTTTGCTGCTGTTTTTCTGTATTTCAGGAATGGCATGGGCAGGCGTTTGGGGCGAGCGAATCGTGCAGGCATGGAGTCAGTTTCCTGCAGGTAAGTGGGGCGTCGCGCCCATGCCCATTTCTATTGACCATAGTCAACATAACGCCACTATAAATGAGTCTGCTCCAGAACCGCACGTTCATGGTGCCACCCCTGTCGTTGCACCAACACACGGCAGTGCATTGAGTGCTGGTAAGACTAAGGATGTACCTTGGGTATTGGAGTTAACACCGATGCCGCTGTCAGGTACAACTAAGGGTGAGGACGGTATCGCGGCCAACATACCAATTATGATTGACACTGTCGATCGATTTGCTCGTGAGATTGGTATTGTAGGGCGTTATCAGCTGAATCTACCACAAGGCGATGCAGGAGTTTGGACGATTAGCCAAGACTCTATGAGCTACGATATGAAAAGTCCAATGGCTGATCGTACTGTCCATATTGACCGCTATTCGGGTAAAGTATTGGCTGATATCCGTTTTGATGATTACAATAATTTTGGTAAGTTTATGGCGGCGGGTGCGGCTATTCATATGGGTACACTTGGTTTGTGGAGTGTGCTGGCTAACGTTTTATTTTGCTTATCTGTTATTGCTATTTGTATGAGCGGTTATGTGATGTGGTGGCAACGCCGTCCTCGTCAAGCTAGCGATATGATTGAACTAAATCCACCAGCGCGTGGTCAGGTTCTTTCTATATGGTGGCCGTTTGCTATTCCGTTACTCATTGTGGCCGTCATATTCCCAACCGCAATCATCGCTATTATCATCATTGGATTATTAGATTTGTTGTTAATATCGCGCTTTTCATTCCTACAAAAGCTATTAAAATAAACGATGATAGTCAGTCAATAATTTCGGTGCTCAACGGGGCGACTTTTAGAGAGTCGCCCCTTTTTTGCTATTGTAATATATTTTAATTCTAGTGAGAGCCACTCTAACATAGCGATTGTATCAGCATTGGCATGCTGTCCCTCTTCAGTATTTAGCTCAATTAATCTTCCTCTTTCATCATCAGCAAACGGTCAGCATGCTCAAAATAACCGTTATCATGACTGATAATAAACAGCGTCTTACCCATGGCTTTTAGTTGAGGAATAAGCATTTGCTTATTGTCGAGTCGTTATTTACCAAGTTCCGTTCTACTCTACAGTTTCTTTAGCATAACTTATCACTAGGAAGACTTATCCTGCTGTTGGCGGCTTCAACACTGTGCTTTGTCATGAAGATGTATATTTATTTTAGCGCTTTGAAAGCCAGGTATTTGATATTGCTTGGGAAAATCGCGTTCGTGTTATGAATATCAGTGGGTTATAAGCTTTGATAACAGAGACTTTCGCAGCATCTCTAACGAATATAGAACAAAACCATCTACATTGAGATACGGAATATAAAACCATACTAACTTACTATTAAGTGTAAATAAACTTCAATAATAGAGATTATAAATTATGTCAAATAAGTCTACTAATAACGATAAAATAGAGAGCGCTTTAGAGTCTCTCGAAAATACAGCAGTTACGCCTTCAAATGATGGAGTAATAGGTGTTGAGGTTTTAAAAGGTGATACTGTTGTGTATGAAGATGGCGATTTTGATGATTATAATGCCGAGAAAAATATCGAATCTGAAAAAGAAGATAAGTCTGAAAAAGAAGATAAGTCTGATAAAGAAGATAAGTCTGAAAAAGAAGATAAGTCTGAAAAAGAAGATAAGTCTGATAAAGAAGATAAGTCTGATAAAGAAGATAAGTATGGCATGACGATCACTAATATCTATCAATGGGTTTCTAAGCTCAAAGATGACCTTACATCTGATAAAGGCAATAAATCTGATTCTAATGAAAAGGATTCATCTGATAAAGAAACCAGTAATAGTGTGACAATATCGCATATTTATCAATGGGCGTCTAAACTCAAAGATGACTTTACTTCTGAAGCGTCTACTATGGCGCATGAAGTTTCTGAAAAAGCGGTAGCTATCATGCTTAAACGACTTTTAGACACTGTAGACGCTGAACTAGAAGCTTTTGATAAAAAAGGTGAGGATTCCGAGGAACTGTCTGCCAATGCAGAAGAGGAACGCGAGAAAATCGTAGCTAAGAAAGATAAATACCAAGGTATGATTGACCAACTCCAAAGTTAATCATCACTTTAAATCTTTAATATTACTGCTCCAATTATAGTGTTTTACAGGCAAAAAATCCCCAGTTGTTAAACTGGGGATTTTTTATCTAATAAGTATAACAGCCGTCAGTTCTTTATAAATGAGTGTAGTGGTCAACTGTTTATACAACTATTAAGGTGTTTCGATTAGGGCGTACCTCACTTGGACTATCTATTTAAACCCATAATCTAGCTCGCAGGCTACCTAAAATACACTGAAGTGGCAAACCCACTCTTAGTATCCTGTTATTAGTCTATAGACAGTTACAAGACTCAATCTAATATTTTATTACTATTTGCCAGCGAGAAGCCAGCATGTCTAATCTAACGTTAACGATTAATCAGCAGTATTATGAGTTTGATAATCTTGACCCGCGAACGACATTGCTGGATCTATGTCGTCATCATTTACATATCACTGGACCAAAAAAAGGCTGCGATCATGGGCAGTGTGGCGCTTGTACTATGCTTATTAATGGGCGACGAATCAACTCTTGTTTGACATTAGCGGTCATGCACGATGGTGATGAGATTACAACCATTGAAGGTATCGGACTACCTGAATCACTATCAGAACTGCAACAGGCCTTTAAAGATCATGATGCGTTTCAATGTGGCTATTGTACGCCGGGACAGATTTGTTCAGCGACCGCATTGATAGAAGAAATAAAGCAGCAGTGGTCAAGTCATGTGACTACTGACTTGCAAAATCCTGATGGACTGTTAGTACAAGAAATTGCTGAGCGCATGAGTGGCAATATCTGTCGTTGTTCAGCGTATCCTAATATTATCAGAGCCATCTCACAGGTGCTCGAAAAGCAAGTATCAAATTCATCTTCGATGACCGACGATGCGCCTAATAATAGCGCAGCCGATGTAGCTATTAGCGGTATTTGGTCACCGCCGCCGAGCGAGGCACAAATTGGCAATCAGTCAGTAGTAAAGCCAACTGCCTATGCCGCCAATGCTGAAGGAGGCCGTTCATGAAACGCTTTGAATATATCCGCGCCCTTGAACCGCAACAAGCTGTGATGTTTGCCACGCCTAAAGACGCTTCATTTATAGCCGGTGGCACCAATTTATTGGACTTAATGAAGATCGAGATTGAGACTCCTCAAAAATTGGTTGATATTACGCGCTTAGAGCTGCAACAAATAGAGATTACCGCTGATGGTGGGTTACGCATTGGCACGCTTGTGACGAATAGTGATTTGGCCGCGCACTCAGCAATTACGGCAGGTTACCCTGTATTGGCTCGCGCGATGCTAGCAGGAGCGTCAGGGCAGTTACGAAATAAAGCGACCACAGGCGGCAATCTATTACAACGCACCCGTTGTTACTACTTTTATCAGCCGGATGGTCCCTGTAATAAACGCAATCCTGGTTCTGGCTGTCCAGCTATCAATGGTGAAAATCGCCCACTTGCCATCTTAGGAACGAGTGACGATTGTATTGCCCAGCACCCATCAGATATGGCGATAGCGATGCGCTTACTCGATGCCACCATTGAGACGCTCCAAGCAGACGGCACCTCGCGTCAGATTCCGATTAAAGACTTCTATTGCTTGCCAAAAGATACGCCAAATATTGAAACTGTTTTAGAGACAGGAGAGCTGATTACTCATATTGTTCTCCCAGCGCCCATTAAAGGCATGCACACTTATGACAAAGTCCGTGATCGCGCCTCTTACGCCTTTGCTTTAGTGTCATGCGCTGCAGTAATCAATGTTAATAATCAGAGAGAATTAGAAACGGTACGTTTGGCATTTGGTGGTATTGGCACTAAGCCTTGGCGTAATGAAGCGGTTGAGGCGCTATTAACGGGCACAGATGGTAACCTTGATATTATTTCACAAGCGGCTGATTTATTATTAAAGGATGCCAATGGTAGTGGTCAAAACGACTTTAAGATACCGCTGACGCGTCGCTTGTTAAAACAAGTTATTGAGCGCGCACTAACGGGCAAGGAAGCATAATCATGTCACTATTGGACTCAGTATTGCCATCAGAACCCACAAAAAAATTGACCATGGATAACCCAGTTAATACTCTTTTTGATAAGACTGCCAGTCAATTGGTTGGTAAACCTATCAACCGTGTAGACGGCTCCTTGAAAGTTAGTGGACAAGCGACTTATAGCGCAGAATTTTATATTGAAGGACAGGTTTACGGCGTCTTAGTTGGTGCGACCATTGCTAAGGGCAAGGTTAAGCACATCGATAGTCGTGCAGTAGAGGCGATTCCAGGCATTATTAAAGTGGTCACTGATCCCAAGCATTTTTTGCGTAACGCTCAGCAAGGTGGAGAGAAAAAAGCACCCACTCAAGGAGTCGCTGAGATTTTCTACTATGGTCAGCCAATAGCTGCCGTGATCGCTGAAACCTTTGAAGCGGCTACTGAAGGCGCAAAAGCTCTTAAGGTGACTTATAAAGACGAAACAGAAGATGCTGTGATAGATTTTAGCTCAGCATTGAAAAATGCGCATCCGGTTGATGAAAAGAAAGGCTCGGACAAGAATCATAAACAGGGCAGCCCAGAGCAAGGACTTAAAGAGTCTGAGATTTCGTTTGATCAGATTTATCATACGCCAAGCCAGAGTAATTCGCCCATGGAGCCACATGCCACCTTGGCTTATTGGGAGGGTGAGAGGTTAATCATGTATACCTCCAACCAGATGTTATCCTCTTGCAAACAACAAGTGGCGGATGCCTTAAATTTGGATCCAGATAATGTGCAACTGATTGCTCGTTATGTTGGTGGCGGTTTTGGCAGTAAACTTGGTATTGCCCCTGAATCGATTGCTGCAGCAATTTCGGCAAAAGAGCTAAAGCGTCCGGTGTTGATTGTGATGACTCGTCCGCAAGTCATGGAAACCACCATAAGGCGCTCTAATACGCGTCAACGTATCGGCATTGGCTGCGATAAAGAAGGTATCATTAATACGTTTATTCATAATACTATCACCAGCAATTTACCGGGTGAGAGCTTCTTTGAGCCTGCAGCGCTGTCTACTCACTATCTATACCGCGGTGAAAATCGTCAGGTCGACTATCAGATGGTTGATGTCAATAAAGTCCTATCAGGTTCTATGCGCGCCCCTGGGGAGGCAGTCGGATTAATTGCTGTTGAATGTGCCATGGACGAGTTGGCCATTCAATTAGATATGGATCCTATAGAGCTACGCCGCCGTAATGAGCCCCAACAAGACCCTAGTCAAGAGATACCTTTTTCAACTCGGCAGCTGATTGCCTGTATGGAAAAAGGGGCTGAGCAGTTTGGTTGGGAGAAGCGCAATAAGATGCCTGCTAAGTGCTTAGAAGGAGACTGGTGGAAGGGTATCGGTATGGCTGCCGCTGCCCGTGGTAATCAGTTAAAGCTTTCTGAAGCACGAGCAACCCTACAAAGCGATGCCTCAAAAATGCTTGGGGTCAAAGCTATTATTGAGACTGATATGACCGATATTGGTACGGGCTCTTATACCGTATTTACCCAAATTGCTGCTGACCTATTGGGTCTACCGGTTGATCATATTGAGATGAAGCTTGGTGATACAAGTCTGCCGCCTGCCGTTGGTTCAGGCGGTAGCATGGGTGCGGCAAGCTCAGGTAGCAGTATTTATCTGGCTTGTCAGCAATTGCGTGAAATGCTGGCAGACAAAGTCGGACTATATTCAGATACCATCGAACTAAATAACGGGCAGATCAGGAAAATAGGACAGCATGAATCGACAGTAACAGAGACTATCATTGAATCTGGTAAGGATGCCGCCACCGAGCTTGTAGAGAAGTTAGCAGAAAAGACGAGCGTGTCTCTCCCTGAATCTTTATTGGAACGCTTGCCAGAGAAACAGACGGCTAAACAAAGCAGATATGATTTTAGTAGCCATAAAAGTTATTCACTAGCCGATATTATTGCGCAATATGACGACCAAAAGTTAAGTGCCAAAGGCGCAATTAAGCCGGGTAAAAATGAAAAAACCCATCGCCAAGCCTCCTACGGTGCCAATTTTGCGGAAGTCGCTGTACACCGAGTAACTGGTGAGATTCGAGTCAAGCGTATGACGGGAGTATTTGCCGCAGGGCGTATCCTCAATCAAAAAACCGCTACTTCACAGTGCTATGGCGGTATGGTTTTTGGCATAGGTTCAGCTTTGATGGAAGAGGTTATTCATGATAAGCATGACGGGCGCTTGTGTAATCATGACCTCTCTGAATACCATATTCCTGTTAATGCTGACGTACCGCAATTGGATGTTATTTTGCTAGAAGAAGATGATCGTTATACCAATCCGATGCATATCAAAGGGATTGGTGAAACGGCAATTTCAGGCGCTGCAGCAGCGATTGCAAATGCTATCTATAATGCGGTCGGTATCCGGGTTCGAGACTTTCCGATTACTCTAGATAAGCTTATTGAGCAACTGCCAGATTGATTCTTATCAAATACTGTTTTGCTAAAAAAACCCGATTAAACAGCGGGTTTTTTTAGCTTATTCTCTAAGCTTATTGTTAAGTCTATAAGGAACGTTATGAATCAAACTGCTGATATCCTTGACCTTGCTATGCAAGCGATACAACAAAACATCGATGCCGTATTAGCAACCGTGGTTCGTACAGAAGGCTCGGCGTATCGGCAACCGGGTGCGATGATGATTATCTGCGCTGATGGACGTTCGGTGGGAATGATTAGTGGAGGCTGCCTTGAGCCGCACATTATCAAACGTGCATTTTGGCTGACCCGCTATGGCGCGAGCGTTCAGATATACCAAACAGGGGATGATATTGGATATCTTAACAATGCCGATCCTGATTCAACTGTTATAGAAGAAGGCACTACTGTCAAAGATGAAGATAGGTCTGAAGACGATCCTTTAGAGGGCGAGCTCAATTTTGGCTTGGGTTGTAATGGACGAGTACATGTATTGTTTGAGCGTTTAGCGACAGCAATACCGCTACTCGATTTAATCCGTCAGGTTCGTAATACTCAACAGCCGGTAACCATTGCCACTCTTGTTAGGTCTGATAGTCCTAAAATCAAAGGGACAGAGATGCAAGTTGGTACCCGTATTTATTTAGATAAGTATTTAAAAACAGGAAAGCTAGCTGATGTATATTTGAACCGCCATATGGCAGGCGACTCGAATACTTTGATAGATGATATGTTTTTAAATGCGATCAAAAAACTATCAAAGTATAAATTTCATAAAAAAAATGCTGAATACATTGAGCTAACGGGCAATTTAGAGTTACAACCTACAGGTGGTTGGCAGCATGAGGCTGAGTGGTTATTTCAGCGCATTTGCCCACAAAACCGATTACTCATTTGCGGGGCAGGTAACGATGTTATACCACTGGTGACAATGGCAAAGCTCCAAGATTGGCATGTCACAGTAATAGACAGTCGTCCACAATATGCAACACGTTTGCGCTTTAGCCAAGCAGACTCAGTATTGTGTTTAGCCTTGGATGATACTGAAACATTGCTCAAGCTCAGTGCTGGCGCCGCCGTTGCTGTGATGTCTCATAGTCTGGCCCAAGACCATGCTCGACTAGCCGTGCTACTAAAACATTCTACTCAATATCGTTATCTTGGACAGCTGGGACCTCGTTATCGTACTGAGCGTTTAATTAAAGAAATTAGTGAAATAAGCGCTAACCCGAATGTTTTAGCGGATGGTATTCGTAAACTGCATTATCCTATCGGCTATAAATTGGGTGGGGATGGACCTGAAGCATTGGCACTCAGTATCATGGCACAAATGAGCGCGGTGATTTATGGACACACGTCGCAAACATCACTTCCAAATAACCACTATGATCTGGGCACCTCAGAGCAATCAGTCTTCAATAATTATAAAAATGATTACGCCCATGACTAGCGATGTTGATACTCATAATTCTATTTTACCAACCAAAACGCCATTGTTTAGCAGTATAGAAAATAATGAAAAAAACCATGCTGTTATTATTTTAGCAAGCGGGCTGAGCGAGCGTCTTGGTCAACCCAAGCAACTGCTTAGCAAGCATGGCGAACCTCTTATCTTTTATATGACTAAAATAGCATTAGCCACAAATCCTATTGCTGTTATTGTTGTCATTCCTCAAGATCAACCAGCAATTGCTGATGCGATTAGTGGGTTAGTCCGTCAAAATACCATAATCTATTCCGTGGTTAATTTAATACCTAAAACGGGTATGGCGCATAGCTTGTCTCTTGGTATTGACGCTTTAATTAACTTGGAGATCTCGTTGATTAATCGCGTCTTAATCATGGGTGTGGATCAAGTATTGTTAGATAATGAGCATTTAACAGAATTATTAGTGGCCAAAAGCACAGTGGTTGCTAGTAGTTATCAATGTCTAGATAAAGCCTCTTCTACTGATACAAGTAAAAGTAATATCGTTGGTCTTCCGATAGTCATTAATGTTGAGTGTCTCAAACAGTGGCAGCCAGCACTGATAGGGGATAAAGGTCTGCGCCATTTGATTAGAGCCTTACCACCCAATCATTTAAGTACGATCATAAACCATCAGCTTAGCTATGATATAGATACACCCAAACAACTTTTTTACGCCAGACAACAGCACTGGCTTGATGCTTAGTCATTTATAAAAAATGCGTAGTTATAAGCACATAAATACTGAATAGGAAGCTATGCTCGTCAGATTTAACCACTCCAATTTTATCAGATGCCGATGTATCATGATCAGGTAGTGAAGGATGCAGACCTGTAAAATACTGTCCAGTTATTCACCCTATCTTTCTCAAATTCTTCATATACTGCTTAAATGAGTTAGCGCGATTATTTCGAATCATCTAGGGTTTATTATATCCTTAAAGGATATTGAGACTTCAATATCGTATTAAAGCGGGCAGTATCCGTGATGACACTCAAAGGTCTATGCAAGTAGGTTTCTGGTGGTTACGGTCACGAGCAAGTTCATTTTGTTGCTCCTGATGCTGATAGGCTAGCAGATAAGCAAGGCAATATAGATCTGGTCATCAAAGCAGATATCGCTCATTTATGGTTTGTAAAGATCCATTCTTATTATCGGGGCAGTTCATTATTTATAATAGATATAGAAACACCACCTACATTTATAAATATAGGTGGTGTTTCTATATAAGCATATAGCAACTATAGCTCTTTCGAACGCATCTTGTCTAAGATTAGAGCTTTGAGTAAACTAATAGCCATTAAAATAATGATAAGTGAAAATGGTATTGCTGCGACAATCATAGCTGAGGTAATAGCGTTTAGCCCTCCAGCGAGCAGTAAAGCAGCAATTATGGCAGTCAAAGCAACACCCCAAACTATAATATGCTTTGACCCGTTTTCAACTTTATCCTTGCCTGCGGAGTTGAGCATATTAACGACTAATAATGCAGAATCCGCAGAAGTCACTAAATATGTTAGCAGTAGTACAACTACCATTGCGGACAACATATTTGCCATTACGGGCTCGAGCATAAAGCCAATAATCTCGAATAGCTGAGCGGTTAGTCCTGAATCAAATATTTTGCCGCCAGCAACACCGCTTAATTCTAGATTAATACCTGTACCACCAATAAATGAGAACCAGACAAACAGAGTGAGGCTAGGGGCTATAATACCAATCAACCCGAATTCACGAATGGTGCGATTCTTGGAGATACGAGCTAGAAACATACCAACGAATGGAGCAAATGCAATCCACCATGCCCAGTAAAAGATAGACCAACTGGTTTGCCAGCTACCTAACTCAGTATTAGGATCCCATACAGTAAATACCATTGCGGGTAAATGCACTACATAAGTCAGAATACCTTTTCCCAACATCTCTAAGGCAAACATAGATGCCCCGAAAATCAGGAAAAATGCTAATAGCAAATAGGACAATATCATATTAATGTTACTCAACCACTTTATGCCACGTCCAACCCCTGACAAGGCAGAAATTATCGAGAGACACATCACTACAAACAGTGATACTAATAAGGCCCCTGTCGTTGGTTCCGGATTAACGGGGTTAGTTACTAACCAGCTAATACCAGTAATACTATATAGTCCTGAAGCAAAAGAACTTAAGCCTATACCAATGGTTTGGGCAATACCAAATAAAGTTGCAATTACTGCAGCAATATCGATAACATTTCCTAATGCTCCTTCTAAGTGTTTACCAAATAAGGGAGTTAGTGCGGAACGTATGGTTAGTGGTAGACCACGGGAATAAGCAAAAAATGCTAAACAGATGCCAACTAAACTATAGGTTGCCCAGGCACTGATACCCCAATGAAGAAAAGAGTAGCGAAAGGCTGCATCTAAAGCATCCTCTGTCTTAGGCGTGACAATACCATCGATAGCATTTAATGTATTAGCATTGACTTGATCTTGATAAAAAGTAAATACATCGGCACCTTGAGGTAATTTTAAGCCGTTAGCATTTAAAGCCGATATTATTATTTCTTTTGACATAATAGTATCTGGGTTGTTTGCCAAATGCCAAATTGGTTCAGCTGCACTATATGTTAATACACCAATACCAATACCTGCGCCAAAAATCATGGAAAACCACGAGAAATTTGAAAACTCGGGTTTTCCATTAGGGTCAGAACCAAGTTTAGTGCGTCCAAATGGTGGCCATAAAATTACCGTAAGGCAAACTAATAAATAAAATGCTATAGAATAGGTATAGTAGCTGTTGAGGTTGGCATACGACCAATTTTTCATGGTATCTAGAATAGCGCCAGAACGATCTACATCACTCAAAATCCAAACGACGATCAAAATGACTAATATTTTTGATGTTATGGTGACAAAGCGATTAAAATCCTTATAAAAACCTTTATCATGAGTTTTTATATTTAACTCTTTTAATGGGGGACGAATAGGCATAGTTTTTTCCTTAAAACTTAATACGATAGATGGTTAACTTACAACCATTCAACGATAGTGTTACTCAAGTATTTGCCCTTTATGTATTTTCCTAATTCTAAAGCGATCTCATAAGCTTCAATAGCACTATTATTAGTGAATTCTGCTAATAATCTGATTGATTCTTCTTCATCCAAGTCGTTTATCTTCTGCTTCAGACGCTGTTGCTCATCAAACAATTTATGCTGCAATTGATTGAACTTAGGGATTACTAGATTCTTGGCTATAGCGTCATAATTACGATAACAAAGCTGTCCGACCTCTTGAAATGCCCACCAAGCAGAATCCAAGTCGTAGTCTCCAGTGACTGCCAACTGATAAGACTTAGGTATATTACTGGCTGCTAGGTAAAATGGTACAAAGCAGCTAAGCTTACTTGCTGCGGATGCTATCCACATACAGCCTGCTGTATTTTTATTGGCGTTTTTGAAAGCATCTTCATTATCTGATAACTCAAAGACCATAGAAAATACTGTGCCACCTTGGCCAATACTGTGACTGACCTCCATCCAAAATGGATTGTGAGCTACCCCTGCTTCTTGACGCTGGGATAAATCATATTCAGTATTCTCAAAGGTATCTCCCAATAGACTCATAACATCCGCTATAGAAAGTTGCTTATTAGGTTTTCCTTTATATATATATAGACTTGGATCATGGTTGAGACTACATAATCTATGCACACAGTTATATCTTCTCAGCGTATTAACGGCTCTATCTGTGCCGCCAAAAGCATCGGAGACAATTGGACCTTGACTAAAAATTTTGGAAAAATTAAAAGGCTCACTCTCGTCATATAAATTATGTTCTTTAGCATACGAGCGCAAATTTGCTGAATAGATAAAGGTGTCATGATCTGAAAAGTTGATTTCTTGCGTCCCAAAGCAATTTGGACGACACTCAACCTCATAATTACTAACTCTTTTGGCAGCCCATTGACCACCAGGAACAAGCTCTAAGAAAAATCCTTCTTTTGGGTCAGATATCGCTATGGTTACCGCACCTTTACCGCCTTCTATAGAAGACACGCTATAGCCATACTTATCAATTAATTCACCAATCATTTGCACAGATTGTCTGGCTGTTTTACCTCTCTCTAAGGCTAAAATTGAGATGTCGTCAGCTTCTAGGATGTCTTTTTTACCTTGTCCGTTATGAAAGGTATAGACTCCTGTCATGCCTACCGCGACTTGATTTTCATTAACACCGTTAGCCCATGATAGAGGGCGGGTGCCTGTCTCATAATCACATACTGTATAGGTATAAGCATAGGTTTCTGATGCTTGTGGTATTTGAACGCCTTTCACTGTGACAAAGACGTCTTCTTTCTTATGAAATTTATGGGGCTGGTGATGAACTTGCCCCGGGCTACCAGGCCAATCATCATTAACACCCATAATTACGCACCCTGTTGTGGTGGTATTACGTCCGGCGATAACAGAGAAACACATGATTATTACTCCTATTTCTATGAGCTATTTTATTATTCATATCTTAATGTTAGGTTACGGTTTCTAGCTTGCTACTGGCTAAACGTTTAGTCGCTGCATTTTTGCCTATGAAATAATAAACAAGACAAGTCACTAAGAAACTAAAGAACACACTACCAATAGTACTACTGACAAAAGGTAGATTTGGGGCAACAAAATACGACCCTGCGCCTATAAACCACGAAACGATAGCCATGGCGTTTATGCCATTGCCATACCAATATGGGCCGCTTTTATCATTGAACTTGGTAATATCATAGTCTTGTTTACGCAGCAGATAAAAATCCACTAACATAATAGCGATACAGGCTGGGAAAAATGCGCCTAAGAAAATAAGGAAGACTTGGAAGGTATCTAAAAATGAGCCTAGTATTAAAGGTGATAAGCCAATCAGAGCGGCTAATGTGCCAACGACGATCATCGAAAGCTTGGCTGGAAGTTTTTCACTGATGTTGGCAGTTGAAAATCCACCAGAGTAGATATTAATCATATTGACGGCAACGGTAGAGATGACAATTAAGATATTCGCTACCATGCCCATACCTAGTGTGCCTGTGATATAAGCCAAATCTGCAGAATAGGGGTCAAATAATCCGCCATTCATAACAGCAACGGCGATGGCGCCAGCCGCACCAACTATGAGAAACCATAGCATACCGAATGCAGCGCCAAGCATAGGCCAAATTGTCGCCGCTCTTTTGCTGGTTGTATAACGGGTATAATCAGCAATACACATTACCCACGCAAAGCCATTAGCCAAAACGATATCTAAACCACCACCCATGGTCAGAGACCAGCTAGTGTTTTTTGGATTGTCTGCTAACGACCAACCCCATAAATCGGCAAAAGACACTAAAGTAAAGATTTTGTAAGATATCCATACACTCAAAACCACAAGACAGACTACTGCTATCACTTGCGCTTTTGAGATATATCTAGCACCGTAAACTGCAGTGGCAGTAGAGACCAACATAATCAATAAGACAGAGACAATGATATTGCCTGCGAAATAAATATCGCCACCGGTAAAGTAGCTGATTATCGTAGATAACGCTGTGGCCGCTATATAGGTATTGACCCCACACCAGCCAACGAACTGTAACGCATTGAGAATGGATGGTAATTTACTGCCCTTAATGCCAAAAGGTACTCGGCACAAGCCCATATTGGTTGAAGCTATCTTATAGCCCATAAAGCCTACTAAGGCTAAAATAATATAGACAATTGGATTGCCTATTAAAGAGGCGATAACAACCCCGCTTAAACCTAAGGCGCCCATGATGGTGCCCATATACCAAGTGGTTGGATTTGCATTAGCACAAATCCAAGTGGACATCATCTCTTTGCCACCGTAATATCTGGCGTCCATGGGCACATACTCATCAATGGCGTAGTCGCGTATTTTGCTTTGCTGCTTATCATTGTTTTTTTCCACTGTGAATTCCTTTTCACGTCTTATTTAAAATACAGCCAAACTTAATTAAAGGTTTTTAGCAGATTCAGGTAAATAGCTATTAACCATAGTTTTCCTCAAAATATAAAGCACAAGTGTTGCTATATTTTCTAGGTAGTACAATGAATTACATTTGCTAATTATGGTCTAGATCAATCCTCTCATAATTCTTTATTGTATTACCTCATGACAAACGGATTAGCCATCGGCTCCGCCGAAATATTAATCCATGTGGTTTTTGTGCGTGTATAGGCAAGTACTGATTCGCTACCGGCCTCACGCCCATAACCTGACTGGTTATAGCCACCAAAAGGCGCCATAGGAGAAATAGCTCGATAGGTATTAATCCAACATACACCTGAGCGAATTTGCTGTGAAACGCGATGTGCTCGGGCTAGGTTTTGAGTAAATACGCCTGAGCCTAAACCGTAAACACTGTTGTTTGCCATCGCAATGGCTTCTTCTTCGGTATCAAATGCTACCAAAGACATGACAGGACCAAACATTTCAATTGTTTGGGTTTCAATATCCGTATTCGGGCATTCGACTAGCGTTGGACAAAAGTAATTGCCGTCTGCTAATTCAGATTGTTCAGGGGAATGACCACCAAAACGTATCGTAGCGCCTTGGGCAACAGATTTTTCTAACGTGTCTTTAATACGCTCAACTTGAGCTTTGGTACATAAAGGCCCGACGTGGGTGTCAGGATTGAGTGGGTTACCAATGACAATGTTTTTGGCTTTTTCTTCTATACGTTTGATAATTTCAGGCAAAATAGAGCGTTGAACAAAGCCACGAGATCCTGCGACGCAAGACTGTCCAGAAGCGCCAAAGTTACCCGCAATAAGACCATTAGCAGCACTTTCCAAATCTGCATCGTCAAAGACAATAATTGGCGATTTGCCACCTAATTCTAGGCTGGTGACCGCAAAGCTATTGGCAGAGTTTCTAACCACATGCCGCGCCGCTTCAGGCCCACCAGTAAAGGCAATCTTGTCTACATCTGGATGACTGGTTAAGGGAATGGCGCAGTTTTCGGCATCGCCTGTAATGACAGAGACAACCCCTTTAGGAAAGCCTGCTTGTTCTACTAATTCGGCGAAGGCAAACATAGGGCAGGGTGCGATTTCGGACGCTTTCAGAATCATGGTACAACCAGCGGCTAGCGCAGGCCCTAACTTAGTTGCAGTCAAGAACATCTGGGCATTCCATGGCACCACAGCGGCCACCACACCGATTGGTTCACGAGTCGTAAAGACGTGCATATCGGGTTTATCAATCGGTAGCGTTGCACCTTCAACCTTATCGGCAAGGCCTGCAAAGTAACGATAATAGTCACCAATATAACGTGTCTGGGCAACGGTTTCGTGAGCCAGCTTGCCGCTGTCAGTGGTTTCAATTTTGCCTAATTTCTCTGCGTTTTGCTCGACAAGCTCGGCTAGGCGGTAAAGTAGTTTCCCACGTTGAGTCGCTGGCATTTTTGCCCATTCAGGATTGTTTAGTGCTGCTTTAGCAGCGCTGACAGCACGGTCAACATCGGCAGGACTGGCACAGGCAAAGGTTGCCCACGCTTCACCCGTAGCAGGGTTATAACTTTCTAGGCGTTGGTTGTTACTACCTTCGCACCACTCACCATCGATATAGAGCTGGTAATGAGGTTTGGTCATGGTGATTCTCCAAATTTTTTATTGGGTTGTCTGTTCATCATTCACTAGAGGAAGAGTCTGAATAAGGTTATGCAAACGCTGGCATGACATCATCAATGAAACGGCGTAACGATGCCCGCTTCTGCTCATAGGTCATGCTAGAATCAATCCAAAACGCAAATTCGTCATAACCCAATTCTTCATATATTTTGAGTTTTTCAATGACTTGATTTGGTGTCCCTATGGGCATGTTTTCTAACATTTTTTCAGGCGCGTACATGTCGATTTTTGACATCTCTTCTTCGGTCAATGTTTGAATAAGTCCTTGATGAATCGGACGTTCATTTTTGAACCATGCACCAAAGTAGCAATAAAAACGGCTGATACATTTTGCTGCTTCCGCAACGTCATCGGCATTACTACCAACGTAAGCGTGCTGTAAAAGCATGATTTTGGGGTTTTTACCTTCTCCGTACTCAGTTTTTGCATTTTCAAAGGCTTTCATTAAGCTTTGGATTTCTGTCATACCTTGCCATAGTGGGGTAACTTGCACGTTGCAGCCATTTTCAACCGCAAAATTATGGCTATGAGGGTCGCGTGCAGCAATCCACATTGGTACACCACCATCTTGTAGAGGTTTTGGGGCTGAGGTAGTAGATGGAAATTGTGTGTATTTGCCATCGTGCGCGTAGTCACCTTTCCATAGTTTTTGGACGGCAGGGACAAGTTCGCGCATACGACCTCCTGCTTCCATAGCATCCATACCCGGCATCAAACGTTCGTATTCAAAATTATAGGCACCGCGAGCAATCCCTAAATCCAATCTGCCTTTGGTAATAATGTCGGTCATTGCGGCTTCACCCGCCAGTTTAATAGGGTGCCAAAATGGAGCAATAACCGTTCCTGTACCCAAACGTACATTTTTAGTATGGTGTGCCAAATCGATTAAGTTCAAAAATGGGTTGGGGGAGATGGTAAAGTCCATACCATGATGTTCACCTGTCCAAATAGCATGCATACCTCCCTGATCAGCCATTTTTGCTAGCTCAATAAAGTCATCGTGGAGTTGTTGATATGTTTGTGTCTCGTCGAGGCGTTCCATATGCATAAATAATGAAAATTTCATAAGGCAAATCCCTTGCTGTTTGTTTTAAGTTGAATATAAGATTTAATGGACCTTGCCAGACTCTTCTTGTCCGACATATACACCATAGAAGCCATTTTTGCTTTCGGTCGCATAACGGTTCATCATAGTAGCCATGGCTGGGGTCGCAAAATTTTGTTCTGCGAGACTATCAATAGCGACATATTCTCCCAATCCTTTGGTATCTGACGATTCTGCAAAGGCTCGGTAAAAAATATAGTTGTTATTGTTTTTTGTATTTTCATAAATTGAGAAAACGGCACCTAGCTGAGCTTCAATACCATTTTCTGCTAAAAATTGCTTAATAGTACTGACAGCATTAGTGTTTTCGTCAGTAATAGTGTTTGGTAAGTTGGCTTTACCATCACTTTGGCTCAATAACACTTTTCCAGCATGTTCAATAATCACACCCACACTCACTTGTTTTTGCTGGGTACTAATCTCAGCTGCTTCGCGTTCTAGTCCTAAGCTAAAATAACCACCCGACGCATAACCTAAGCCACGTCCTTCACGAGCTGAAAAGTCTAGTACTTGGCCAACTAAAAGATGATGATCTCCTGCTTCAAGATTGCGCTCCGTTTTACAAGAAAAGTGTGTTAATGCACCATCGATAATTGGATTGCCTTGCTCATCTGTATGCCAGTCAATTTGACTAAAACGGTCGTCTTTTGAGCCAGCAAAGATGTTTGAGATGTTCTGTTGGTCTTCGCTTAAAATGTTGACGGCAAAGTGTTCACAGTTGGCAAACACATCAAAACTGGATAGAGATTTTGCTGGGCACACTAATAGTAATGGTGGCTCAAGTGATACCGAAGTAAATGAGTTTGCGGTAAAGCCCACGGGTTTACCATCGTCAGTCATAGCGGTTATTACAGTAACGCCAGTCATATAGCTACCAAATGCATTACGTAAGGCTTTAGAGTCAAGTTGCTTCATAACTACCTCTTCTTTTAAATTAGTATGCTTTTAAATTAAGCAAGCGTCATATTGTATGATTCGCATTGAGTAAAGAACGTCGCCAACGCTGCATTAACGTCGTTAGCGTGGGTCATTTGGGTCATATGGCGAGCTTCAGGTACGATAACCGCATGACCATTGGGTAATAACTTTGCCATCGCCAGTGACATTTCAGGCTTAGAATTAATGTCCAATTCGCCCGTTAGAAATAACGTAGGTACAGCAATAGATCTTAAGTCGGCTGCTGCAATACCACGCAAATGGGCAAACATCTGATAAGCCCGTGCATACCCTAAGCGACTGCCGTTATCCAACCATGTCCGGCATAACTCTGCTTCTAAGCAGTATTGAGGGTCGCTATCAAACCATCGAGCAATCGGTTGGTCAGTGACATTTTGGTCAAGGTTGTTCAGCAGCGATTCAGCCCGAGCTTTTACACCTTGAGCAGCTGCATCCGGACGATCATAGATGGCATTAAGTGCAGCAATACCGCGTACCACTTGGGGGTAAGATACTGCAGTTTGTAACGCTGTCATCGCCCCTAATGAATGCCCAACTATGATTGCTGGCTGACAAATAACGTTATTGATGAATGTTTTTAGCGCGTCAGCAAAGTCTTCTAATATCAAAGTGGAGTTAGGCAATGACTCACTTTCCCCATGTCCTGGCATGTCAATCGCATAGCAGTGGTAGCGGTCGTTGAATACCGGTAATTGCTTATACCAACTTTCCGCCCTTAAGCCAACGCCATGAATGAAAACGATAGGAATAGCTTTATTGTTTTCATTACCGCTATAGTGATAAGCAAGCCCATCAGAGATTTTGCGTGCCCATTTCATCAGTGATTGCTCCTTAGACTGCTGCTGGGTTATTCAAATCACGACCAAGATCTTCTAAATCCTGATAGCGGTCTCCGATTCGATGATGCGGACGACCACCCGTTGCTCCGCCTAAAACAATCACAACTTCATCGTCACGAGGTGCATCAGGAATTGCAAATTGAATCGTCAAGTAATGTGAGCGGCGGCCCGCATCATCTTTATCCATTAGAGGGACCATAATGGGTGTATTGGCAGTGCCGCGTATGTTAGTAAATGCTAAATAAGTATTAGCAGATAAAGCTTCACGATAAAAATTGCCAAAATGCAATGTATGAATTAAACCTGAGGCATGTTCTATCTCACCATTTAAACCCACGATGGCTGCTTTACCATAAGCTTCTATCTTATCTGCACCACCTGCTAATTTAATGATTTTATCAGTAAGAAGTTTACCCAAAATAGGTGCGAAAGCTTGTATTTCAGGTTTAAGGTCAGCAGCATAACGTCCTGCCCATGGATTGGTAATCACCGCAGCAACAGCAAACATACGCAGTGGTTTTTCGGCAGCTTTATAGCCTTCAACTAAGATTTCTTCTTCAAAAGTCACGATTTTTCTAATCTCTGGTTTTTGCATTATAACTTACCTCTATTGGTTAATAGTTGCCAACAATATTGGTATACCATAATACGGTATTAAATAAATTACTAGCTTTTTTTTAAAACAAATATTATGGTATACCGTAATACGATATGAAAGCGTACTGCTTTTTCGCGTCATACTCGTTATACTTCTTTTCTATGTTTAAGAGGGTAGAGACGTCATGTTAGAAAAAGTAGAAAAGCCAAAAACTTTAAAAGACACTGCACTAGAGCAATTGCGACTAGCAATTATGATAGGACAGCTAGCCCCAGGTAAGCGATTGGTGGAGCGGACTATTTGTGAACAGTTGGGCGTTAGCCGAACTGTAGTACGTGAATGTATAAGACATTTAGAAAGCGAGCATTTAGTTACCTTTTCTGTAGGAGGTTCTTCAGTTGCTGTATTAGAAAGCAGTGAAATTCGCCAAATTTATCATCTGCGTGCGATGTTAGAGGGTGAGGCGGTTCGCCATTGCGCGGAACAAGTGACACCTGAACTAGTAGAGAATCTACAGAATGATTTGATTCAGATTCGAGATAATTTACATGCAGGAGACGTAGTAAAAGCGCTTGCGCACTCCTATTCGTTTTACGAGCGTCTATTCTTTACTGCTGGCATGACAGTAGCATGGGAATTGACAGAACGATTGAATGGTCGTATTGGTCGCTTACGATTTATGACTTTATCTACACCAGAGCGAGCAATCAAGGGTCCAGATAATTTGCAAGAAATTGTTAATAATATTGCAAAGGGTGATAGCAAAGCGGCAGTCAAAGCTTGCCAAAAGCATATTGATGAAGCATGCCGGATGGGTTTGCATCTTAATGAACAATAATAAGGAATAGTAATGGATAAACAGCGATTTGAATTAGGTCTAACCCAGCGTAAAGCAACCTTAGGCGCTGAGTACGTTGAGAAAAATTTAGCGGCTGCTGATGACTTCAATCGTCCATTCCAAGAAGCCATGACTGAGTGGTGTTGGGGATTCGGTTGGGGTGACGCGGCTATTGATGCTAAAACCCGTTCATTAATGAACTTAACCATGATTGCCGCCTTAGGTAAAATGCATGAATGGGAGTTACATCTAAATGGTGCAATCAACAATGGTTGCTCTATTGATGAAATTCGCGCTGCTATCCATGCCATTGCGATTTATTGCGGTGTACCACAAGGGGTAGAATGCTTTCGCATTGCCCGTGAAGTATTAACTAAACGCGAGCTTCTATAAATCTGAAAGTAAAACAGCTGGAGATAAAGATGCAATTAAAAAATGAGCAGTTATTCAGACAACAAGCCTTTGTCAATGGAACATGGTGTGATGCTGATAGTAAGAAAACTCATGATGTATGGAATCCCGCCACAGGAGAGTTAATCGGTACAGTACCAATGATGGGTGCTGATGAAACCCGTCGTGCGATCGAAGCTGCAGATAAGGCTCAGATAATGTGGTCAACAAAAACGGGTAAAGAGCGTAGCTTAATTTTGCGTCGTTGGCATACGTTGATTGCCGAAAATGTCGAAGATCTAGCTGTATTAATGACGTCTGAGCAGGGTAAACCAATCGCGGAAGCTAAAGGCGAGATTCAAAGTGGATTAGATTATTTAGAATGGTTTGCTGAAGAAGCCAAACGTATTTATGGAGATTTTATTCCAGGGCACATGTCAGATAAGCGTCTGATCGTTATTAAACAGCCTGTTGGCGTAACAGCGGCAATTACTCCATGGAATTTTCCTCATTCAATGATTAGCCGTAAGGCAGGTCCTGCACTAGCAGCAGGTTGCCCGATGGTTGTTAAGCCTGCAATAGAAACACCTTATTCAGCATTAGCAATGGCTTATTTAGCTCAGGAAGCTGGTATTCCTGACGGAATTTATAGTGTAGTAACAGGTGACCCGTTTGCTATCGGAGAGGAGATGACAACAAATCCTCTTGTTAAAAAAATCAGTTTCACAGGCTCAACCCGTGTGGGGAAGATACTGATGAAGCAGTGCGCTGACACGGTCAAAAAAATGTCATTAGAGCTAGGTGGTAATGCTCCTTTTATTGTTTTCAATGATGCTGATATAGACGCAGCTGTTGAAGGAGCTATGGTAAGTAAATACCGTAATAGTGGTCAAACCTGTGTTTGTGCCAATCGTTTTTTTGTACAAGCGGATGTTTATGAGGAATTCTCACAAAAATTAGCAGAAAAAGTGAGTGCTATAAAAATTGGTCATGGTTTAGAAGAAGGTGTAACTCAGGGCCCGCTAATTAGTCAAGCTGCTGCCGATAATGCTGAAGCATTTGTTACTGATGCTAAAAGTAAGGGCGCTACTGTATTGTATGGTGGTCAGAGAGTTAAAGAAGGTCAAAACTTTTTTCAGCCGACCATTTTAACTGATGTCAATAACAACATGCGAATTGCTAATGAAGAAATATTTAGTCCCATTGCACCGATTTTTAAATTTGAAACGGACGATGAAGCAGTTTCTTTGGCAAATCGAACTGAATATGGTTTAGCAGGTTATTTTTACAGTCGAGATATTGGGCGTGTATGGCGTATAGCTGAAGCACTGGAAGTGGGTATGGTAGGTGTCAATACTGGAATGTTGACTACGGAGTTAGCTCCATTCGGTGGAGTTAAAGAGTCAGGATTAGGGCGTGAAGGCTCAAAATATGGTATTGAAGAATATGTTGAGACGAAATATATCTGCTTAGATATAAGTTGATCTTAGAGCACTATTTATTGTTAATACCTTATAATAAATAGTGCTCTTGAACATAGGTCACACACAGTTCGTAAAAAGCTTGAGCAGGCGGAGAGATAGACTTATTCGCCAATTTAAAAATACCTATTTGCCTGTTTAGGGACGGCTCAATTAATTCTATCCATCTCAGCTCCGGCTCATTAGTAGGAAAGGCAAGTTTTGGTAAGGTGGTGATACCAAGGTCGTTTCTTAATAATGAGAACAGTGAGGTAATATTTTCTACCGTATAGCGAGCTTTACGATTGAGCGCTTCTGCAGGCGTATTTTCAAGCAATCGACAGGTGCCGTTATAAATAAATGGCTCACCTATGAGTTGCTGCCATTCTAACCCTTTCGACTGACTTAGCTCAGTGTTAAGTTCATTACTTTTAAGACAGACCACACCAATCGGATCTGATATAAGTAGGGTGAAATCAATCTCTTTTTCATCAATACTAGTACAGTTGCCCAAGGCTAAGTCTACTTCACCAGTCAATAACCGATTGGCCACGCCAACCGCATTATCATCTATCAATACGATTTCAATATCGGGATATTTTTTCGAATAAGCAACTAATACGCTAGGTAGTAGCTTAGTTACCAATGATGGCACACTAGCAATTCTGATTTTCCCTTTGTCCCCTGATGCGATTGCTTGTAAATCATCTTCTAACGCTTGATAAACAATAAGAAACTGCTGAATCTTAGGTAAACAGCTCTCCCCAAAAGATGTTAGGGTCGCTTTATTGCCGACTTCAAATAAACGCTGATCTAGTGTCTTCTCAAGCTCTTTTATTGATGCCGATATTGCAGCTTGTGAGCGATTAGCACGATTGGCTGCCGCTCGAAAGCCACCTTCTTCTACCACAAATAAAAAATGCCGTAACTGCTGTAGTTTCATGGTGGTTAGCGCCTGTGTGCTTATTAATATAATCAGAAATACTATAATTTAAACGATAGATTAAATCTATCATATTTAATATTTAATTGGTTAGATTTATCGCTAATAAGTGCGTAGCATGAATCTCATACCAGATAAAAGGTAAGAAAGAGTTTATCAAATCTCCATTCAAAGGAATTGAATCTATGACCACTCACTCAACTAAACAAGCGGTTAAAACCTCACTTTATGCATCTAGGTCGCCTCTTGAATGGGCAGTCACTAACAATGGCACATTATATACAGCGCAAATTCCTATCGATGAAAATGGAGAAGTAGTAGCCGGTGGTATCAAAGCCCAAGCTAAGCAAACACTTGATAACCTTAAACATACCCTAGAATGTGCTGGCACAAACATGGATTCAGTATTGCAGGTACTGATTTATGTCACAGATCGTGAGTATCTAAGAACGGTCAATCAAGTCTACGCTGAATACTTTACTGTACCCTACCCAAATCGAGCTGCTTTAGTCATATCAGGATTGGCGCGAGAAGAAATGCTGGTTGAGCTGGTTGTTTATGCAGCTGTACCTTAGGCTTTCATTTGCAAGTTTATATCTGTTTTATGACTCATAATCTATTTTATTTTTTAAAAACTCACTCAAAATTGTTATTAAGGATATTTTTTATGTCAACTCAAGCCTTCAAACAAGACCCAAAAAAATCACTTTACATTAATGGCGAATGGTTAAGTGGTGCAGATACGATTTCTAATATTAACCCGTCAGATATCAGCGAAAACATCGGTAATTTTGCTCAAGCCAGTAGCGACCAAGTACAAGATGCCATTGCTGCTGCACGCCTTGCGCAGCCAAAATGGGAAAAAACGCCTATGGAGAAAAAGCAGTCTATCTTGCAAGCGATTGGCGATGAGATGATTGCCCGTTGCGATGAGTTAGGTACTTTGCTATCACGCGAAGAAGGTAAGCCGTTTGCGGAAGGTCGTGGAGAGATTTATCGTGCCGGTCAATTCTTTCATTACTATGCCGCTGAAGTATTGCGTCAAATGGGCGACCTTGCTGACTCAGTACGCCCTGGTGTCAAAGTTGAAGTCACTCGTGAAGCAGTCGGTGTTGTCGCTATAATTTCACCTTGGAACTTCCCAACCGCTACTGCTGTCTGGAAAATCGCGCCAGCACTCGCTTATGGTAATAGTGTTATCTGGAAGCCTGCTAATCTAACGCCAGCCAGTGCAGTGGCGTTGGCGGAAATCATTCACCGTCAAGGATTGCCAGAAGGTACGTTTAACTTGGTGCTTGGTGGCGGCTCATCAGTTGGTGATGCGTTGATTGATTCAAAAGACATCGATGCGGTCAGCTTTACTGGTTCAGTAGCGACTGGTCGTAAAGTTGCTGCCGCTACCGCGCTAAACTTTGTGCGTTGCCAGTTAGAGATGGGCAGTAAAAATGCCTTGGTCATCGCTGATGATGCTGATTTGCAAGTTGCTATTGATGCTGCCGTTGCTGGCGCGTTTGGTGGTTCAGGACAAAAATGTACCGCATCTTCACGTCTGATAGTCATGGACGGTATTCATGATGCTTTCGTTGATGGCGTTATTGCAAAAATGAAAACCTTAAAAGTTGGTCATGCGCTTGATGACGGTGTCTTTATGGGTCCAATCGTTGATGACAAGCAGCTTGCTTCTAACATGGATTGGATTGAAAAAGCCAAACAAGCTGGTGCCAATTTAGCCTTTGGTGGTGAACGTTTGGACATGCCACATGATGGTTACTATATGTCACCTACCTTGTTTACCGAGACTGATAATAGCTGGGACGTTAACCAAGAAGAAGTATTCGCGCCAATGGCGTGTGTGATGCGTGTCAAGAATTTAGAAGAAGCGATCGCCATGACTAATGACACGCGCTTTGGTTTGACTGGTGGCATTATCACTCAAAGCTTGCGTAATAGTGCGATGTTTAAAGAACAAGTGCAAGCAGGCTGCGTCATGGTCAATCTAGCAACGGCAGGTACCGATTATCATGTGCCATTCGGTGGTCGTAAAGAGTCAAGCTTTGGTCCACGCGAACAAGGAACGTATGCCAAAGAGTTTTATACCATCGTTAAAACCGCTTATCAGAAAGCGTACTAGAAGCGGATTAAAAGGGATGCTAGTCGCAGTCAATTGATTAATTAATCACGGCGCAACTGGTTAAACCTGCGCCAAGCGGCTACTTACAAAAAGCATAAAGGGAGTTTGAGATGTACCAAGACTATATCATCATTGACGGATTACAGTATAGCCATTGGGATCGTGATTATTTCAAGATGCTACAAGCCAGTGGTGTCAATGCGGTACACGCCACCTTGGTCTATCACGAGGATGCACGGCAAACCCTAACGCGCTTTGCTGAATGGAATGCACGCTTTGAGCAAAATAGCGATTTGATTTTGCCCGTTTATTCGGTCGCTGATATTAAGACGGCAAAGCAAAAAGGCAAAGTTGGTATCTTTTTTGGCGCGCAAAACTGCTCGCCTATCGATAATGAGATTGGTTTGATTAGCGTCATGCGCCGCTTAGGTTTACTGATTATGCAATTAACCTATAACAATCAAAGCTTACTGGCGACAGGTTGTTATGAGCAAAACGATTCAGGGGTAACGCGTTTCGGTCAACAAGCAATAGCCGAGATGAATCGAGTCGGTATGATTATTGATATGTCGCACAGCGCAGAGCAATCAACGCTTGAAGCCATTGAGATATCGAGCCGTCCAATCTGTATCAGTCATGCCAATCCAACTACTGCCCATGAGGCATTACGTAATAAATCCGATACTGTCATTAGTGCTTTGACCAAAGCGGGCGGACTGTTAGGTTTCAGCTTGTACCCGTTTCATTTACCGAACGGCAGCGCCTGTACGCTCAATGATTTTTGCAGCATGATTGCTAATTGTGCGGATAAATATGGCGTTGAGCATTTAGCGATTGGTAGTGACTTATGCATTAACCAACCACAAGCCGTGCTTGAGTGGATGCGTAATGGTCGTTGGTCAAAGGCGATGGATTATGGTGAAGGTAATGCCAATAATTCAGGATGGCCAGATACCTTGCCGTGGTTCGCTGGCAAAGACGGTATGGAAAATATCTATAACGGTCTATTACAACATGGTTTCAATGAGACAGACGCCGGAAAAATTATCGGTCAAAACTGGTTTGATTTTCTTGAAAGTGGCATAAAGCCTTTAGCTTAAATTTTTACGAAGCATTCAGCGTTATATAACGTTGAATATTATGTAAATCAGAAAAAATTAAAGTATGGAAAGGCGAAATAAGACTGTTTAGATGTAACGCTAATTTAAATGACGCAACATTATCATATGGAGCCATACCATGGCTGATTTAAAGGGAATTAATAGTAAGTATAGTGAGCAAGGAAGCTCAATCATTCCGGATGTTTCACTGGACAATTTGGTTCAAAACGAAGAGTCATCAGATACTCTAGGACTGAAAAACCCCGCATTTTGGTACAGTGGTGGTTTTATCGTTATCTTTGTTTTAATGGCGATCTTTGCAGAAGCGCGTTTAGCAAAGATAGTGGAAACGGGTTTTACGTGGTCGGCAACTGTCTTTGGTCCGTTTTGGCAATTGTTATTATTAGCAACCTTTGTGATTGCGTTAGCGGTTGGGGCTGGCCGTACGGGACGGGTTATTTTAGGTAACCTAGCTAAACCTGAAATGGATAATTTCAAATGGATGGCGATTCTATTCTGTACTCTATTGGCTGGTGGGGGTGTTTTCTGGGCAGCGGCTGAACCTATCGCGCATTTCGTTAGCGCACCACCTCTTTATGGTGAATCTACTAACATCCAACAACGAGCTATTAATGCATTGTCACAATCGTTTATGCATTGGGGGTTTTTGGCGTGGTCGATCGTTGGTAGCTTGACGGCTATTGTGGTGATGCACTTGCATTATGACAAAGGGCTACCCCTCAAACCGCGTACGCTGTTATATCCGGTATTTGGTGAACGTGTTATGCATGGTCAAACAGGCGCAATCATTGATGCATGCTGTATTGTGGCGGTTGCTGCTGGCACGATTGGTCCTATTGGTTTTTTGGGGTTACAAACCAGTTATGCACTCAATACGCTCTTTGGTATACCTGATACGTTTGTCACCCAGCTTATTATCATTATATTTGCCATCGTGCTTTATACCTTATCAGCCATTAGTGGACTGGCTCGCGGTATGCAAATACTGAGTCGCTTGAACGTGATATTGGCTTTTGGGTTGATGGTCTTTATTTTAATGTTTGGACCTAGTAAGTTTATTATCAATGGCTATATTCAAGGCGTTGGCACGATGGTACATAACTTTATCCCGATGGCAACATATCGTGGTGATGAAGGCTGGCTTGGTGGTTGGACGGTGTTCTTTTGGGGTTGGTTCTTGGGCTATGGTCCAATGATGGCTATCTTTATCGCTCGTATCTCACGTGGTCGTACGATTCGTCAGTTAATTACCACCGTTTGTATTATCGCCCCGTTGGTTACTTGCTTTTGGTTCACAGTGATTGGCGGTTCAGGTTTGGCGTTTGAGATTGCTAATCCAGGAAGTGTAAGTACGGCTTTTGAAGGATTTAATCTTCCGGGTGCGTTATTAGCTATTACTCAGCAGCTGCCATTCCCATTGATTACCTCGTTACTATTTATCATTTTGACTATGATCTTTATCGTGACGACGGGTGACTCGATGACCTATACCATCAGTGTCGTTATCAGTGGTGAGCGCGAGCCCAATGCTACGATTCGTACCTTTTGGGGCATCATGATGGGTGTGACAGCGATTGCGCTAATCTCACTTGGTGACGGCGGCGTGACGGCTTTGCAATCCTTTATTGTGATTACTGCGGTGCCTGTATCCTTTATTCTACTGCCGTCGTTATGGAACGGACCAAAAATTGCGCAGCAAATGGCGCACGACCAAGACCTTTATCGTCCTAACCGAGTGGAAACAGCTCATCGACTCGCTGAAGAAAAGCGTGCCAACGAAACAGTTACCAAAAAAATCGATTAAGTGCGTCATTACTATAGCGGATGATTTATTTACTCATTTAGTTCAGTATTTAGAAGTAGCGAATAAGTTATTTGCTCAACCTATTATTTAAGGTGATAGTTATATGGAACATACTTTGCCAGTCAATGATAATCTAGACGCAGTCAGCTTTCGTACCCCCGATGTGGTGATGCACTCTGAAAGATTGGGCGCGATGCACCAAACCCGTATCAGCTTCGTGCGGACGCTACTGCGTAAAATCGATAAAGAAAATTGGACGTTAAGTAAGCATCTCTGGGATTTAGATGAAAATGGCTACGGACAAGTTATTTATTGTTTACAGACGCCCGAGCACGTTTATCACTTAGTCGTATTCTGCAATCAAATCGCTGATGAAGAACGTAACGATCGCGTGATTGCGCAAAAATGGGACGTGACGTTTGCTTTGGTTTATGGCGAAATAGGCGATGAGCTACTAGCAAACCTGAAAGCCAATGTGCCACTACAAGAAGCCGGTCGTAACTCAAACATGGTGATGGTGCTGGCACGCGCTAATAAAAGCGTGCGCGTCTTTGATCATATTGTCAGCTCGCTTGCCAATGGTCAACAGCCTGATTTGGACGTACTGGCGCAAGTCGGTTATATCCTGCGCACCACTGCCGTTTATGGCAATGGTAAATTCGGCATTTACGACTTTAAACCACTTGATCATAGCGAAGACTTTAACCAATCTTTTCGCGCGCAGATGTGTGCAGTTTATCTAATCCGAGAATTTAGCCTTGATTGGGTCGATTATTTAGCGAAGAAAAAAGGCGGCGATAAGGCAGTAAGCTTACATCCAGAGACTAAGAAATATCTGGGTATCGGTAATGCCACTGGTCTTGGTATGGCACCTTACTTAATTAATCATCCTTGTGTCGTTGATCAATGGTTAAGTACTCGCGAAGGGGCGCTACAAGCCGTATTGGTCTGTGATATTGAGCTTGAATCTGACAATAGCAAAGTACAGCAATTCTCAACCTTAATGAATCGCGCCATCCAACACTTCTCTGAAGTAATCACCATCAATGAGCCGCAAATTCTACTGAATAGTACGGTTGTTAAAGAGTTAACAGCGTTACAAGAAAAACTTGAAGCTGAGCTTAAAGACTGCGATACGTGGGCTGATTTTTTACATCGCAATGACCATCTCAGTTATGAGAGTCAAGAAGTCATTATCTCATGCATGATGGAACTTTATCCTGAGCTTGTAGATGATTTTGCAGGGCAGATAAACGCTGATGAAACTATGTCACTACCGAGTGGCAAAGTCGTTCAAGACTTGATTGAGGCATTAGAAGCGCGTTATCAGTGGGCAATTAACATTGATTTTGCCGCAGAAGAAAACGTCTATTGGTTCTGGTATCGCTCTGAGGATAAAGAAGAGCCGAGAATGGGCGTACGTGGACAAGAGCATGGCGATGATAAAGAGTTCTTGTTAGATATTGGCAGACAAGCGAATACGCTGTATTTAGCTTTACAACAAGCAGATCCACAACAGTTGCTATCAGAATTTATCTTAACGCAGCCAAAATATCGCACCATCGCCCGTCGCGTTTGGACGATGGGTCATAAAAAGATGGGCGATATTCAAATTAACGTCTTGCAAAAAACGGCGTTACCGATGCATTTATTGCGCTGTAAATTGTCCATGTTTGGTGCCACTAAGTTTGATCCGCGTTCAGATCGTTGGGTGCGTGTGACCTTGTTCCAAGGTGCGCCGTTATTTAATGATGTCCATAGTGATGAGTGGCTATTTCCTTTATTACCGAAAATAAATGAGTTTCCGACTTTACCATTAGCTGCCCAATAAGGAGTATTGAGACATGATTGTATCGCATAATGAAATCGTGACCATGGTGAATAAAGCCTTTTTGGGGTTGCAACGTGAAGTCGGGGAGGCTGACTTGATTGCCTCCATGGTAGCAGAGCTACAGATGGCAGGGCTTAATGGTATCACACACTTTAATAATGCCAGTCCATTTATTTTATCTGAACGTGATGAACCTATTGATATCGTCCATCAAGCTGACGGTGAGGTCAGTTTAGATCTACATGGCAGCAGTTTGGTCTGTCATCTGCCGGCAGTGATGGACTATGCCATTGAAAAAATGGGTGATCATGATCATTTTAAAATCTATCTGCACGACTGTCACAACCGCTGGTTGGCTTATAGTGAGCTCGTGAATCTTGCGGCAAAAGGTATCGCTTGTTTGGCTAAGTGGGACAATGGCACAGCACCTAAGCATACCATTTTTACTTTAGATAAAAGATTTGTTTATCCTGATCTATATTTTTTCAATGAGGCGCAGGATAACTATAATACCAATGATATGGTGATTGAGTTATCGACAGCTAACTTTGATATTGAACAAGAAATCCAAAATTTTGATCAAAAAGTATCAATGGATGAGCTGTTTGAAACCCATAAACGGGCATGGAAAGAAGGTATCTATGTCGATGATGAACAGTGGGCAATTCTGAAAAAGAGCGCTGCAGCAATATTGGTTGAAAACAGTGAGGCGTCAAGTAAAGGGGCAGGAGGTATATAGGCTACAGAACAAGCACTCATCGCTGCTCAAATGACCACAGATAAAATCATCCATAAGGCGAGTTTTTGGCAGACCCATCGACAGCATGCCTTAAATACCAGACAAGCAGTTATGCTAGTACTTTACTCGCAGACTTTTATGGCAAGTTGACTACCAAGAAATGGGCAGTGATGACTAAGTTCTTTATAGACACAGCATTACCTAATATCAATGATTTGATAGAGAAGGGATGCTGAGAAAGTCTGAGGCTTCTGGGCGTAGTACGAGTTATAAGATGGCTTTGTGATAAAGATCAAATGGTTCTAAAATGCATAACGCAATAGACGACCTAGTTCAGTGGTCTGTTATAAGTAGTTCCATTATACCAGTCGGTTTTAAGTGGTCTATTAATAGGTTAATTACCCTAATTAGGTGGTTCTGCTAGGTTATACGCTATAATTAAGAAAGCAGCAGCTCCACACTGACCTGAAAACAATATTCATCTTTGACAGTGATGCTCATTTTGCCGTCATGGGCGTTAACAATCGCTTGTACGATCGATAACCCTAGACCTGTGCCAGAATGTAGAGAGTTGCGTTTATGATGACGATAAAAGCGTTCATGCAATTTATTCGCTTCTATTTGTGTTAAGGGCTCATACAGTTGATTAGTGAGCGTTATTTTTAGGTATGGCTTTAAAAATGACTGGCTTGATACCGATCGATTTCCCCTCTCTGTATGATTCATAGTGCTATTATCGGTAGTAGAGGCGGCAATAGTAATGACACTATCACTGGCCGAATAATAGATAGCATTTGATATCAGGTTGGCAAACAGCCTTTGCAATAAGCTGTCATCTCCCAATACAGCTTTAAAGTCTCCGCTTTTTTCAAATACAATCCCACGATCTTCCGCTATAAAATCATAATAAGAAATCATTTTAGTAATGAGGGAGTCGGTATCGACTGCAGTAAACTTGGAGTCATAGACGCCTTTTTGCGTTTTTGCCAATAACAGCATGTTATTAATCAAGTTAGATAACTGCTCAAGTGTCTCATGCTGATCGTGCAGTTGCTCAACGTATTCATTGCTGTTTCTATGCTTACTTAACATCACTTGGGTTTGGGTACTTAAGGTAGCAAGTGGGGTACGAAGCTCATGGGCAATATCATCTGAGAATCGCGATAACGACTCAAAATTTTGCTCAAGTTTTTCCATCATATCGTTATAAGCATCAGCAAGCGGTCGTAATTCACTGGGCATCTCATTAACTACAATACGATCATCGAGTTTTTCAGCATTGATACGTGTCATCTTCTGCCTGATAGTTGATAGTGGGGCAAATCCTAAATGGACACTGAAAGCCGCAACAGAAACCAAGATAAAAGTAATCGCGATTAAGATAAGAATGAGCTGACGGTTAAACTGGGCGAGGTATTGATGATGAACATCAATAGGTAGAGCGATGAGCGCAAAACGCCCGGAATGCTGAATGACAATCGCTCGATAATGACGACTGTCAATTTTTAAGTTAAACGGCCGATCATGATGTTGCTGCCATAAATCTTTTACTGAACGTTTACTATTCGACTGACTCATAAAGCCTTTGGGGTTACTGGTAAGGACTTGTCCCTGATTATCAGTAATCATCGTTTTTACATCATACTCCAGTACAGCATCTTGTAGTTGCTGTGGCTGCTTACTCACAGGCTGATTAGAAAACCATGTTTCACCCTGATCATTGAGCAAGCTATCCGTCATCTGCTGACGCAAATTAAAAGCAGCATGCGTTAAAATCTCTGAGTCCATTTGCTCAAAGTGACCATTAACTGAACGCTGAATCCATAAATAAAGACAGATTTGGGTAATTACTACACAAAGCGTCAGTAAAAACAGTGTCCGCCATAACAGTGATAAGCGTCCGTCTGTGACAATAGGTGTCATATTATTGGCTATCTGTGGGATATGTTAAATCATGAATATTATCCACAACCTCTAAGCGATAGCCCATACCGCGCACAGTGTGTATCAACTTTGTCTCATAGTCATCATCGATCTTAATTCTTAAGCGCCGAATGGCCACATCAATGACGTTGGTATCGCTATCAAAATTTATATCCCAAACTTGCGAGGCGATAACGGAGCGCGGTAATACTTCACCTTGGCGCTCGAGTAAAAACTGTAATAGGGAAAATTCTTTTGCGGTTAATTTAATAGACTGCTCATCTCTATGCACGGTGCGTTTAGCGATATCCATCTTTAAATCTGCAATTTGTATAAGATTGCTACTGTAGTCAGACTGGTTGGCACGACGCAATAAACTTTTTATTCTTACTAACAGCTCAGCGAATGCAAAAGGCTTGGTAAGATAATCGTCACCGCCAATTTCAATGCCCTTTATGCGATCACTCAAATCATCTTTAGCGGTCAAAAATAAGACTGGGGTGTGCTTACCAGCGGCGCGGTAATTACGTACTAACTCAAAGCCATTGACATCAGGTAGCATCACATCCATAACCACAACGTTAAAATCCTCACTCATCAACGCATGGTAACCATCGAGTCCAGTGGTTTGATGCTCAACGATAAAGCCTGCTTCGGTCAGGCCTTTTTTTATATAGTCACCAAGCGACAATTCATCTTCGACTAATAATACTTTCATAGCAGACCCATGCTGATTCGTTAGGTTAATGGTGTTGATCATAGAGGAATGCAGACAATATTCCTATGCCAAAACCGCGACATGACAGAACTGTCATCTTAGCGTCATGTTGTTGTCAGAGCTGTAATGTTACGCTGTTATTAATGCTAGAGCTAATTCTGATGCTAACAGTTACGGAGAAATACTATGTTGAACATTATAATGCATGGAAGCATGATGAATGGTATGGGCTGGGGAATGATGGTTATCTGGCTACTGTTTGTAATACTAGTTTTTACCATACTTATATTGACCGTTATGGCTCTGCTCAAGTATCTGCGTAAACCAGAATAAGCTTAACGAAAAACACCTAAGTTTAACAGTAAAAAACGGTGTTCGAGTACCAATCGCATAGATTCTAAACCTTTACTCACAGTCTTCAAGGAATGGTTTGATGAAACATGATATGCGCGAAGAAGAAAGAGAAATTGACAATAACTATAACTACGTAAGCGGTAACGAAACAGTGAGTAAGGATATAAAGTCTGTCAAAGGTGGCGAGTACGATAAAGTGCCAGCTGGCTACAGCGGAACTGTTTATATTTGTCCGATGCATCCTGAAGTCAGAGATATCGAGGATAGTCGCTGTCCTTTATGTAATATGTTCCTCAAATCTGAAGAGTCGGTTGTCGAGATGGCAGAGATGACTGACAAAAATACAAAAGATGATCATGCAAGCTGTCATAGTCATAACCACAGCGCGTCTAATACAGAGTTAAAATCTATCAAAGGCGGCAAATACGACAAAGTACCAGCTGGCTACAGCGGCACAGTCTATACCTGCCCTATGCATCCTGAAGTCAGAGATGTGAAGAATAGCGGCTGCCCAATATGTGGAATGGCGCTTGAGCCAGAGACGGCTACTATTGGTGAGGAAGACACCTCAGAGCTAGACGATATGACTCGCCGTTTTTGGATATGCACGGTGCTGACCATACCGCTGTTTTTATATGCAATGAGCCATATGGTAGGTATAAACCTAGACAACCTTATTAAGGGCGATATCTCTGGGCAGATCGCTCAGTGGATACAGCTGGCGCTCGCAACACCAGTCGTTTTATGGGGAGACGCACCATTCTTCGTCCGTGGTTGGCAATCAATAAAAAGTCGCAACCTGAACATGTTCACTCTGATTGCAGTGGGCGTAGGCGCAGCTTTTGGTTTCAGTCTGATAGCAACCTTTGTTCCGGGTATTTTCCCAGACAGCTTCAGGGATGCTTCTGGTCAAGTCGGCGTCTACTATGAAGCGGCAGCTGTCATCGTGACCTTGGTACTACTGGGTCAAGTTCTAGAACTCAAAGCCAGAAGTCAGACCTCAGGCGCAATCCGTGCTTTACTTGAGCTGGCTCCACCAACAGCAAGACGTGTGGATGAGAATGATGTCGAGATAGAAGTATCACTTGACGAAGTTGTTAGCGGTGACACACTGCGAGTGAAGCCAGGAGAAAAGCTTCCAGTAGACGGCACGGTGCTTGAAGGCAGTAGCAGCATCGATGAATCGATGGTGACTGGCGAACCCATTCCGGTCTTAAAGGCACAAGGGGATACGGTTACCGGCGGAACAGTCAATGGTACTGGGACACTACTGATTAAAGCGGTCGACGTTGGTGATGACACCGTATTATCCAAGATCATCAAGATGGTTGCTGAAGCTCAGCGCAGTCGCGCACCAATACAGAAGCTGGTAGATAAGGTAGCTGGGTGGTTCGTGCCGATCGTACTTATCTGTTCTGTTATAACCTTTATTGTCTGGGCCATGTTCGGACCTGCGCCTGCAATGGCTTTTGCACTGGTCAATGCTATCGCGGTATTAATCATCGCCTGCCCTTGTGCGTTAGGGCTCGCCACACCAATGTCGATTATGGTTGGTACTGGCAAAGGGGCTCAAAACGGCGTACTTATCAAGAATGCTGAAGCGTTAGAGAGCATGGAAAAAGTCGACACCATCGTTGTAGACAAAACAGGAACACTAACAGCAGGCAAACCAGAGCTTACCGCTATCGAAGCGCTTGGAGGCTTAGATGAGGATGAACTGCTTATACTTGTCGCAGCGGTAGAGACTGCTAGCGAACATCCTTTAGCAGAAGCTATCGTCAATGCTGCAAAGACAAAATCTCTCGATATGGTCAAGGCAAGCGATTTTAGTTCGACCACTGGTGAAGGCGCGCAGGCGCTGGTGAATGGTAAACAAGTAGCCGTAGGCAATTCTAAATTCATGCAACGTCTCAATAGTTTTGACAGTGCGCTTTCAGACCGTGCCGACAAACGTAGAAAAGATGGTGAAACCGTCATGTTCGTTGCAGTAGATGGGCAAGCCGCTGGTCTAATTTCAGTGGCTGATCCGATCAAGCCGAGTACGAGCGAGGCAATATCTCTGCTGCACAAAGCTGGACTACGGGTAGTCATGCTGACGGGTGACAATGAGATAACGGCTAGAGCAGTTGCCAGTAAGTTAAATATTGATGAGGTACATGCGGATGTCTCTCCAGAAGATAAAAATCGTATCATCAAAGAGTTGCAAAGTAGTGGCAAGATCGTGGCTATGGCGGGTGACGGTATCAATGATGCTCCCGCTCTTGCACAAGCTAACGTTGGTATCGCCATGGGCACAGGTACAGATGTGGCCATGGAAAGTGCTGGCATTACGCTCGTGAAAGGCGATCTAATGGGGATTGCTAGAGCCCATAAACTGAGCCATTCTACAATGCGTAATATCAGACAGAACCTATTCTTTGCCTTCTTCTATAACGCGCTTGGCATACCGATTGCTGCTGGCGTCCTGTATCCGTTTTTCGGGCTTTTGCTCAGTCCAATGATTGCGGCCGCTGCGATGAGCCTTTCTTCAATATCGGTTATTGGTAATGCGCTGAGACTGCGTCGTCTTAAGCTCTAATTTTAGAGCGTTGATCAAAGATAGAGCAGTGTTAGCGGCATTAACATGCTATGACCGCAACATGACAGAATTGTCATCTTAGCGTCATGTTGTTGTCAGAGTCATCATACTAAGCTGTTCGTAATCTTAATCTAATGCCAAATTTATTATTAAACAATATCAGGCGTTGCATAGTGCGCACTATGCACTATGCACTATGCACTATGCACTGTGCGACCAATACGAGACTCACTATGACAGTCCTCATAAAAAAATCAAACCTTCAGCCTAAACGACAATCCTATAAGCTAGTGCATAGCGCACTGATATTACTTGGTGCGTCAGCCTTATTTGCTTGTAGCCAACCGGAAAGTAGTGCCTCTACTGCCAGCACAGTAAAGGCTGAGCATCAGGCTGTCACTGCAAACGTAGCTGAATCAAAGACTACTTCTGCCTCTGTGATAAGTACGCCAGTAAGCAATCCAGACTTACTTAAAAATATCTCAGCAACCGTCTATAAAGATGCGAATTGCGGCTGCTGTAAAGACTGGATAAGCCATGCAGAAGATAATGGTCTAGGCACAACGACGCAGGATGTTGCTGATGTGGCATTATTTAAAGACCGTTATGGCGTACCCACTGAGATGCGTTCTTGCCACACGGCAATCACCACTGATGGTTACGTTTTTGAAGGTCACGTACCCGCCAAGTATATGGCAGAGTTTTTAGAGAATCCGCCAGCACAAGCCATTGGTCTTGCGGTACCCGGTATGCCAGTTGGTAGCCCAGGTATGGAGTATCAAAATAAATTCATGCCGTATCAAATTATGCAGCTCAACAAAGATGGCACTACCCAAGTGTATGCAGATATTAAGTCTACGACGCAACAATTATAGCTTTGATACTGGTATGCATTTTTAGTAACGATAACAATGGCTTTATGGATAATGCCCATAAAATCAGATAAATCCTTACGTCAAACTCATCTCTGATGACTTTGACATCTAAAATATTTATAAAGTTTTGAATAAACCATTTCAAACAGTTAAAGATATTTAACTGATTCAAGCCAAGGATATACCATGAAAACTCATTACAAATTACGCCTATCTGTTATTGCTGCTAGTGTCAGTGCCGCTCTTTTATTAAGCGCCTGTCAGCCTGCTAATGATAAGGTTGAAGCGCCCGTAGCTGAAGAAGGAGCAACAGTTGATGCCACTCAAGCAGATGCACCAGCGATGGATCCACATGCAGGGCATGATATGAGTGCAGATGCGATGGTAGCAGACGGAACTCCGATGACACCTATGCTCAAAGAGTACAGCGAATCAATGACTAAAATGCATGAAGATATGATGATTGGTATGGATTATAACGATCCCGATGCGGCATTTGCTCAAGGTATGCTTGGTCATCATATCGGTGCGGTAGATATGGCAGAGATTGAGCTCAAGTACGGTACTGATGCAGAGATGCGTAAGCTGGCGCAAGAAATCATCGACGCCCAGCAGTCTGAAATTAAGCAGATGAAAACATGGCTCGCTAGTAATCCAGACACTAAAACTCCAACAGCGGATACCAAAGCGATGCAGAAAGCCTATGCTGACGGTATGGATGCGATGCATGATGATATGATGGCAGGTATTGCAGACCCAGTGCCAGATATGGCATTTGCTCGTGGTATGTTACCGCATCACGTTGGCGCGGTAGATATGGCAGAAACTCAGCTTAAATATGGTAAAAACCCCGAAATGCTGAAACTGGCACAAGAAATTATCGATGCCCAAAAGGCTGAAATTGAACAAATGCAAAGCTGGATTGCAGCCAATAAAGTATAAGCGCATTGTTCAAGAACTTGTCACTGAGCATTAATCTATTTAAACGATGATTAATAAGAATTAAAAAAGCAGCCCCCTAGATATTCTAGGGGGCTGCTTTTTTAATTCTTATTAATAGCGTAAAAAATGCTAATTTGTAAGGTATATTACTTTTCACCGCACTTGCAGCATTTCGAACACATATCGCATTTATCACAGGTGGATGGGCAGGTACAGCCACATTTCGAGCAAGTACAGCTCATATTATAATGAATAGAAGGCAACTCTGAATTCAACTTATCTTTAGAAGTAAAGTTCATATCAAGTCCTTGTTTATTATTGATAACTTAGTGTGGCAGGTGCTAGTAGGCTACTATGTGCTTTTATTGTCAACTTAATAACATGATTGGTTAATGTTTTTTAATATAGCGTCAAATAAGTATTGAACTATTTTTATAGCTGGCTTTATATATATATCACTGCATGTACACAGCGACTATTTTAGTAAGAAAAACCGTTGATACCATTAGCCTACAGCTTGATATACAAACCCTCACTAGGTAGCAGCCCTTGTTCCCATAACGGTGATTATGACAAATGACTGTAGATAGAAGAAGTCGGTTTTCAATGGTTTCTTTGAGATATATTTCAACAGAACCTACCAAACAGACCTCTTAGACACTTTCCGATTGAATTATGCCACTACAAGTCTGATTTATCCTCTCAAATTAAGAATTTTAAATAGATTGTTGTTTTAAAACACAGTAAGGCTCGACAAAATTCCCTACCGCTCTATATGGTCCGAATACTCAGATGACTCCTAATTAGTTGATATTTATGCAGCCTAAGTTGAGTATAGTTCCTGTTCCTGTTCCTGTTCCTGTTCCTGTTCCTGTTCCTGTTCCTGTTCCTGTTCCTGTTCCTGTTCCTGTTCCTGTTCCTGTTCCTTTTTAAATTTTTAGTTTTAAAGTAATAGGTTTTAAGTAGAAAACTTAATATTTAATTGCGAATGTTTCTCATTTCTATTATAATCCTCATTTCAAATTTCGAGCGAACACAATAGGGTTGTTTAATACTGCTCTAACCCTGTGGATTATAAAATGACCCAAGTAATGAGCGAATATATCATTCGTGAGCAACGAAAAATCGAGAACAAGCGCCGCATGGTATTGTTGGTGTTTGCGCTAGCGTGCTTAGTGGGACTGATTTTGGATGTGATGACAGGCCCTTCGATGTTGCCTATAAGGGATGTGATTGAGGCGTTATTACGGCTGACGGGTGTGGAAGATACCACCCATACCATTATTTATGATTTGCGACTGCCCATTGCCTTGATGGCATTAGTGGTCGGTGCATCGCTTGGGGCAGGCGGTGCTGAAATGCAAACCTTATTAAATAATCCTATGGCAAGCCCTTATACCTTGGGGTTGGCAGCCGCAGCAGGTTTTGGGGCGTCGTTAGTAATTGCGTTTGGTGGTTTTGGTTTGCCTATACAATATGCCGTACCGATTGGGGCATTTGTCATGACCATGCTAGCCTCAGCGGTGTTGTTTTTATTCGCTTCTTTAAAGCAATTTGCCGCCGCTACTTTGATACTAGTAGGCATTGCCCTGTTGTTTATTTTTCAATCGCTGTTATCGCTGGTGCAATTTATCGCATCGCCTGAAGTGTCTCAGCAAGTTCTATTTTGGCTATTTGGTAACCTTAACAAAGCTACGTGGACAAATCTTGCTGTGGTTGCGGTGGTCAGTACGGTTTGCATTACCTTATTGATGCGAGATGGTTGGTAGTTAACAGCTTTACGTCTAGGCGAAGACAGAGCCGCTGCCCTCGGCGTGAACTTAACAAGATTACGTATTAGAACGCTAATTTTGGTCGCTATGATGACGGCAACGGCGATTAGTTTTGTGGGGGTAATTGGCTTTATTGGTTTGGTTGCCCCGCATGTTGCCCGGCTATTGGTAGGAGAAGACCAACGCTATTTTTTACCCGCAACCATGCTAGCGGGCGCCGCTTTTTTATCATTTTCATCGGTGTTGTCAAAGGTCATTATTCCCGGGGCCTTATTTCCTGTGGGTATTGTGACCTCTTTTGTGGGCGTGCCTTTTTTATTTTGGATTATTTGGAGTAAACGATGAGACAAGTTATTCGTGCCACATTGGCGACAGCAGTATTAATGACAGCGATGGGTGCACAAGCTGAAATAAAGACGATTCATGATGTGTTAGGGCGTGACGTTAAAGTTGACGTGCCGGCCAAACGGGTAGTGTTGGGGTTTTATTATCCGGATTATATTGCGGCAACGGGCGCTGAAAATTTTGGACATGTGGTGGGTATTTCCCGAGAGTTCTGGGAAAGTTTTAACCCTGGTAGCTGGCAATTATATAGTCAAAAACTACCCAGTTTACAAGGCATTGGCGATATTGGCAATATCGATAGGGGCACATTCTCGCTTGAAAAAACCTTGGCAATGAAACCTGATGTGGTGATATTGGCAAAGTGGCAATACGATACGCTAAAAGCCGAAATGCCGCGTTTTGAGGCGTCAAATATCCCTGTGGTGGTGGTCGATTATAATGATCAAAGTATCACAAATCATACCAATAGCACCAAAATATTTGGGCAAATTGCAGGGACAGAGGAGCGCGCTAACCAAGCTGCCCAAGAGTACGCTGATGGGATTGCCGATATCCAAAAACGGGTTCAAGCCGCAGGGTCAGCCAAGCCAAAAATCTATATTGAATTTGGTGATAAAGGACCAAAAGAGCACAGTTTTACGTTTGGCAAAAATATGTGGGGTGCGATTGCCGATACTGTGGGCGGTGATAATATTAGTAAACCGTTTGTCGAAAATTGGGGCCCTATTAACCCTGAGCAACTATTGGTAAGTAAACCGGATGTTATTATCATCTCAGGCACAGAAGTTGGTATGAAACAGACCGATGCTATGGCCATGGGCATCGATATTAGTGCCGATGAAGCCCAACGTCGGCTCAAAGGCTTTACTACACGTAACGGCTGGGCAAGTCTACCGGCGGTAAAAAATAACCGGGTGTATGGCATTTATCACACTGCTTCTCGCTCGTTGTCTGATTTGGCATCGGCTCAGTTTATGGCAAAGGCCTTATATCCTAAAGTCTTTACCGATATCGACCCTGAAAAAACCTACATGGATTTTCATGAAAAATACTTGCCAGTCAAGCCCAACGGCACGTTTTTTATCCAGTTAGGCTGCGGCGCAAGTGTTTGTAAAGACGACGTATCAACGACAGCCATAGCGCCCGACTCAGTAAAAGCCACAGCTGACTCTACGCCAACCACGTCAGCACCTGAAACGATGTCATGGTGGGATAAGCTAGGTAATTGGCTGCGTAACCTGTTTGCTTAATTTTTGCTATTAACTTTATAAAGATATAATAATGCTTGAACTTGATCATTTAACCGTACAGCGTGGCTCGCTCACCGTTGTCAAAGCTATCAATGCCCAGTTCCACGCCGGCAAAATATATACGCTGCTTGGGGCAAATGGGGCGGGCAAATCGAGCTTATTAAAGGCGATTTTTGGTGAATTAGCGTTTTCGGGCAATATCCGTTATCAAGATACCGTGCAACGTAAAGCCCATCTGATGGCATGGCGTAAGCCCATTGCCTATATGCCGCAAGATAGCCACACCGATGCCGAGCTTAATACGCTTGAGGTAGTGCTACTGGGGCGTATGGATGCGTTGGGTCGGCATATTAGCGATGACTTAATGCGTGAAGCCATTGACCTGATGGCACAATTAAATATTGCCGAACTGGCACATCGTCCTATCCGTGCGTTAAGTGGGGGGCAGCGTCAGCTTGCTATGTTTGCCCAAGCCTTGCTACGTCGTCCCAAAATTTTACTCCTTGATGAGCCGGTGTCGGCACTAGACATGGCACATCAAATTAATTTATTACAAAAGGTGAGCCATTATACTCAAGAACATCAACTTATTTGCTTGATGGTATTGCATGATTTAAGCCTTGCCGCTCAGTTTTCTGATGAATTATTGCTGTTGGCAGATGGTAAAATACAAGCACAAGGTACGCCTCAAGAAGTGTTACAGCCGCAAATCTTACAGCAAGTATATCAAGTAGACATCGAGATTTTAACCAGTAGCCGAGGGTTGCCGGTTGTGCATCCTTACCGAAAAACTGCTTAAATTATTGATAATAGTTAATGTAATTTTAATCCGCGTTTTTCTTCTCAGGAAAGCTACTAACTACTCCTGCCAAAATCACGGCTACAATGCCTAAAATTTCTATTAGGCCGATTGTTTCGCCCGCAAAAACTACCCCATAAATGGAAGCAAATACAACGGTCAAATAAGACAACGCTGCCACCGTAAATTTCTCTCCCACATGATAAGCATGGGTCATGGCCAGCTGTGCCAATAGCCCGGCGCCTCCAATACCGACTATATAAGGCAGGCTTGCCATGGTCAGTGGATGCCAGCCCACCCACGTTGCTACCACTGCCGAAATGGCCGCTGCCACTGCCGAAAAATAAAATACAATCCGCCAAGCAGGCTCGCCCATGAGCGACAGCGCTCGCACTTGTAATAGGGCAAAAGCGGTAAAAATTCCGCCACTCAGCGTAATCAAGGTTTGAATTAACCGGTCTGACTCAAAGGCAGGTTGCAACATCAAACAAATACCGCCCAAGCCCATTAACAGCGCTATCCATGTTTTTAAGGAGGGCGTTTCTTTTAGCCAAACAATGGATAAAATGGCAATGAATATTACTGACGTATAGTTAAGGGTCACAGAGGTTGCCAAAGGCAGCTGACTTAACCCATAAAAAGCCAGTAATAAAGCCGTTGTGCCTGCGACGCTACGCTTCATGTGCCCCCAAAAAAATGGGGTTTTAAGAGTTTGCCGACGCACTAACGTACCACAAAAAATCATCAATGCCGGCAAAACTGACCGCCAAAACGCCAACTCGTAAGGATTCATATCAAGCTGTGTGGCGGCATTTTTTACCAAAATGCTCATTAAGGCAAATAAAAATGCCGCCACAATCATCCATGCCGAACCTAAAGCATACTTTGTTTTTATCATCTTAATTTATCGAATCATGAAAAAGCGCTATTGTAGCATTCTGCCTTCCTGTAATAGGTATGACCCCTGCTGTCAATCACGAAAAAAACACTTGGTAGATTATGTCAAGCTGCTTTGCAGTCGCTGAGATATTGCCATTATTGTCTGCTATCTTCTTAACGGCTTCACCTTTGAAAGCTGTACTATAGATTCTGATTTTCTTAGTCATGATAAACTCCTCATTGAGTCGTTAGTTTACCAAGTTTGGTTCTACGGTTTTTTCAGCATAGCTCAACTCATGTAGTCCTCGGCAATGGCTGCAAACGTGTTATTAGATAATAATACTTGCGCTTGCTCGTTATCAATTTTTTGCTGTTGCGGATCGATACCTTGCGCTGTATTCGAGCTTGTGACAAAGTAACGTCAGGATAAAGCCCTAGGGTTATAGTAGCGCGCTTCTTATTAATAGGTTTGATATAATCCATACGCCAAGATTTAGCGCCTAGTTTGCTGACGTATAAATAAAGACGCCCGCCATCTGCCAGCTTGTAGGGTTTGTCTTGCGGCTTGGCTTGTTTGACCTGTGAATCAGTCAAGGGTTTTATTATTTTAGCCATTTTGACGGTATCGATGAATACCGCCTATGATACCGTTATTAATCGGTGGCCATCGTATATTAAACAATAAAAAATCCTTGCAGCGCTTGGTTCACAAGGGTTTATCGTGTCATGTCGTTATGTCTGATGGTGCGCCCACAGCGCATCGACCATTTCTACGCAGGGCTTTATTAATATACAATTAATAATTAAATTATATTAATTTAACAACAATGAGATATTGAAATATTTGTTTGGGTCTCGACTTTAAGGTAGTAATTCGAACTATAGGAATTTTACATCTATATAAGCAAGAAAGGGGTCATCCAAGATAACTGAGGTTATTTAGGATGACCCCTAAACTTTACTGAAATTCAGAGAAAGTTGGAGATGTAGTAAGGATGCTATCGTCAAATTGATTTATGAAAAGCTAATGCGTTAACAGATAGCTCCTCTTAAACATAGTAGGTTTGGATTTGTTCAGCGCAATCTCGTAATATGGGCAAAAATTGCTCCATTAGGGTTTCATAAGAGATACGTGAAGCGTTTGTACTAATATTAATAGCACCAATTAATTCATTGTTTGATTTGTAGACGGGAAGTGCAAGAGATAATAAGCCTGTATCCAACTCTTGATTTACGACCGCATATTGATTTTCTGCTGCTTGTTTTAGTGTTTGAAGAAGTTCATCACGGTCGGTAATACTGTAGGGGGTGTGTGCAATTAGTTCAACGTCATTGACATAGTTCTCAAGTTGCGTATTAGGAAGATTAGCGAGAATAGCGCGCCCCATCGAGGTATAAGCAGCAGGGAGTCGTGTTCCAACTGAGATACTGATAGACAGTAAGCGATGTTTGGCTGCAGAGCGAGCAATATAAACTATATCGTCGCCATCCAATACCGCAAAAGAACAAGACTCACCTGTTTTTTCAGTCACGCGCTCTAGATAAAACCGAATAATATCATGATGGTGAACACCGCTTAAATAGCTTGCGCCAACACTTAAAGTCTTAGGTGTTAAGCTAAATTGTCGCTTATCTTTATGCACATAACCAAGAGCATGCAATGTTAATAGATAGCGTCGAGCTTTCGCTCTGTCTATATTGGCACGTTCGGCTACTTCACTCAGCGTCATGCTAGAGTGGTTTTCATCAAAAGTCAGTAATACGCTTAGACCTGCTGCAAGAGAAGCAACAAAGTCTGGACTATCAAAGGGTATTTTCTTATCTTGTTCTTTATACATGATGTTTAATAATTACCAATTAATGATTAATAAAACTAGGGATTCTAAATGCACATTACTCAATTAATCAATCAGCCTTTTGTACATTCTAATATCGCCAATAACTTCTCTGATCGTCTGTTTGTACAAGCGATGTTGGATTTTGAGCTGGCTATCATAGAAGCCAGAGAGCATCATAGCCTTATTCCTAAAGGTATTCTACAGCAATTTAAGCAAGCATTATCGATAGATTTATTCGATATTGATGCGATTGGATCGCAAACCTATCTAGGCGGTAATGCGGCCATTCCATTTGTCGCCCAAGCCAAATCATTAATTACTCAAGAACTAAAACCATATTTTCATCAAACAGTGACCAGTCAAGATGTGGTCGATACGGCGATGATGATGATGCTGAAGCCTGCAATAGCAAATATCAGTCATGACTTGAGCGAAGTGCTTCAAGCATGCGCCGTACTGATAGATACTCACAATATGACACCGATGGCAGGTAGGACTTTGTTGCAACAAGCTTTACCAATTACTTTTGGAGTCAAAGTGTCACAGTGGGCAGCATCTTTAATCGCTGTAATGCCAAATCTAGCACAATTAGAGAAATCAGGTTTTTATTTACAATGGGGTGGGCCCGTTGGTGTAAGCGATCAAGAAAATGAGCATCATGAATTACCCCAGCACGTCGCAAACCTGCTTGGATTGTCATTGCCACTATTACCTTGGCATACCAACAGGCAACCTATTCATGCGATAGCTTCTACACTAGATGCTTGTGCAGGTGCAATGGAGAATATCGTCGAAGACATCGCATTAATGTGTCAGTCTGAATTGGGTGAGGTGGCTGAGCCGGCCATCAGAGGTATGGGTGGATCATCCTCAATGCCTCATAAACGTAATCCTGTATTGTGTGCATTGATTAAAACAGCCACCTTAAGAATGCATGGTCATCTTAGTGTTATCAGCAGTACAACAGCCCAACCCTTTGAACGCGCATTAGGTCAGTGGCATGCTAGTTGGATGCCTTTAGTTGAGGGTATGGCCTTGGTTGCGGGTGCTGCAGCCTATTTGAAAGATTTGCTACAAGGATTGCAAGTCTACCCAGAACGTATGGCTGCCAACCTTGATTTAAATAGTGACGCATACCTTATTCAACCTCTGCAGCATTACTTTTTAGACAATCAAGGTCAGGTATATCCATTAATAGAGCAAGCCAGCCAAGAAGCGCATAGAGACCACAGAGGGTTTGTACAGACTTTTTTATCTTTACTAAAAGAGCAGGCTATATATAGAAATGCTGATAGAGCTAGTGGTGAGCTTGAAGTTATTCTATCGCCCTTAACTTATTGTGGTGCTGCAGATAGGCAATGCCAAGTGATATTAAAAACCATTGAAAAGCTTATTTAAACTTTAAATAGTGGTAAATAGAGAGTTATAAATCAAATAACTAGATTGACAGAAGGAGAGAAAAGGGTTAATTTAATTCACTTTACGAACAAATATTCTATTGCAGAACAAATTAAACTCTTCTATGGAGTGTTTGATTTTGCATTCTATCAAAGTCATTTTCATTATAACCTTAAAGAAAGATAGGCCTGACTTGATAATAGAGCTTTTGTATTAGAATTAATTTAACCATCAAAAAGGATTTTATGATGAAGAAGACTCTGTCACTTAGTATGGCATTAGCCGCTATGATTGGTATTACTGGTTGCTCGCAGTCAAATGATACAGCCGGTGATGGTGCTGCTGTAAATTCTAAAGAAACCACTACATTACGTTTTGCCCATTTTTGGCCAGCGACTTCAGCGACGCATACAGACGTTTTTGAACCTTGGGCGCAAAAAATTGAAGAAGAGTCAGAAGGACGGTTAAAAGTTGAAATTTTTCCTTCTGCAACACTCACTAAAGCTGACGCTGCCTATGACTCAACTGCTAAGGGTACTGTGGATATAGGTTCACAGCTTCAAGGTTATACAGCCGGTCGTTTTCCATTGACTCAAATCACAGAGCTTCCAGGTCTCTCTAACTCAGCAACACAAATGAACTGTATGCTACAGACTTTGTATGATGATGGGGTGATATCAAGTGAATATGAAGATACACACCTATTGTTCATGATGGGTACCGGTCCTGGAGGAATTCATACGGTTAATCAACCTATCAACAAACCCGATGATTTGAAAGGCTTGCGTATTCGTCGTCCATCGGCCATCGCCGGAGACATCATTGAGGCGGCAGGGGGAACGCCTGTAGGTTTGCCTGTCACTGATGTTTATACTTCGCTACAACGCGGTGTTTTAGATGGTTTAAGTCTTCCTTGGGATGCCATGGGTTCATTTAAACTGACTGAACTTTCAAACACTCATACAAATATTCCTTTTTATAGTTCCGCTATTGTGGTCACTATGAACAAAGGTCGATACGAAGGTTTGCCAGAAGAGCTGAAACAGGTCATCGATAATAACTCTGGAAAAATGATGGCTGCTCTTGCTGGGAAAGTGTTCGATGCAGACGATGATAAATTTATGGCCGAGGCTAAAGCAAAAGGCGATGTGATGATAGACATCCCTGATCCGTTGAATGACCCTGCTTGGAAAGCACCGTTAGAAGCAGGCACTCAAAAATACTTAAAAGATATTGAAACACTTGGATTGGATGCCAAAACCGTTTATCAAAAAGCCAAGGAGGCCAGTGCGGCTTGTAAGTCCTAGTTTACTCTTTTCCATAACTGATATTGGAAAAATTGTCAATTGCTAATAAAGCTCTAAAAACTAAATAGTTTAGAAGCTAAAAGACATCATTCATGTAGAGTATAGAAGTCAGTTCTTTGAGTATTCTCTAAGGTGTGTCATCGGTTTAGATTCTCTCGTGATTATAATAATTGGGGCTGTCCTAGATGACTAGTTCAGTTCCTATGGTAAGCATCCCAAACATAAGACACCTAATAAATGGAATTAAGCTGCCTGATTTAGTTTCTGTATCGGCGTAAAGCCGCCATTGCACATATTAGGCCGTTCGTTATTGTAGTGATACAAGCAATCCTCTGCTCGCTGACGGACTTGATCTAAATCAGTAAACAACTCTTGATTCAGCTAATCATACCTCATAGTTCTATTGTAGCGCTTTACATAAGCGTTTTATTGTAGATTGCAGGCTTTAAACGCATATACAACGCCACTTTTGAGCAAATGCTAGACGCCATGAAAGAGCATGAAATATCCAAGACTAAGTCAAGTCGTCCAATTGAGATTAGCTTATAGGTTCAGATATTACTGCCACTGACTTATTAGCGAGAAAACCGAACTTTCTATCATATTGGCATGGACTTTAGCGTTAATAAATCCTCTACCAGTCTCATTGTCAGAAAAGTAGAAGATGTTCTTATTCATTCACGCAAGTTTGACTTACCACGAAAACTGCCACAAGGTAAGCCTGAGGATACCAATCGGACAGCGGTCATTATAGATGCAAACGAAACGCAAATTGAGCGTCTAAAAAACAAAGCGAGTACTATAGCGGAAAAAAGAAGCATCATACTTTAAAAGGGCAAGTCTTCGTACATTGGAACATGGGTCTTATACTTGATCTGTAAACTTGCAGTGGCTCGGTAAATGATTTTAACTTTATAAGTAGACCTGCCCTTATTGGCTGCCCGATAAAACTAGCTACTTAGTAGACAGTGGTTACCAGTGTATAGCCAAGCTACATAACCATACCTTTACTCCTTTTAAAAAACCAAAGGGTGGTGAGTTGTTAGTACTCTTTAAACAAGCCAATCAGTATTTAGCAAAGTATTATTGTCAACTTTATAACTTAATAATGAAGTTGTTCGCAGGACTAGTGAATTTCGAGCTTAGTCTATGACTTTTGCAAGAGGTCTATTTAATATACTCGAGAACTCAAGTTGGAAGCGATGAGCTTAGTCATTGATTACAACCGCAGTATACTGACATGGTAAGCTCGCTTGTCATTAGCAAATTAACTTTACAAAAATGGCTAACTCGGTATCAGAAAAGAATAACTAGGTAACTCCTGAAAATAGGCAAAGCTCTAACCGATGATCAGTAAGAAATACAAGAGTTATGCAAAGAGAATAAACGCATGAAGGTTGAGCGCAATGTATTTAAAAAAGGACTCTGCTCTGTTGGCATTGTATAGTCTGAATGACTATCTCTGATCCGAAGCTTGCAGAGCAAGAAAAATGGAGATGAAAAGTCATCTGTGCAAGCTATTAGGCATGAAGAAAATAGCCGATCGATGAGTCTGGTTTTATATTTATAACAATGTAAGACATCACTTAAGTTTGAATATGAAAACACTGTCTGAGATACATCTCTATTACTTATGTCTTGTTTAATATAAAAAAAGCCAGATACTCAGGGTATCTGGTTTAGCAAGAAATTATTAATCTATTTTAGGATGGTCATCAAGCTATCTAAATAACTTATCGATCATGTCAGAACCTAGACCAACTTTATTATAATGTTTGCGGCATAGGTCAATATAATCATGAACATCAAAGTAACCTGTGGTTTCACCGTTTTCATCGAGCCAGATTAGAGGTCCTTTAACAATAAAAAAAACTCTCATTGGCTCTTCATGTTCATACGCAACCAAAGTATGACCTTCTCCCGGTGTTTCATAAATAAAGTCCCCTTTAGTAGCAACCCAATCATGCTCTAAATATCCCCACTTCCCCGAAATGGTGTAACCAAAAACTTGATGAGGATGATAATGCCGATTAACTAACCCTGCTCCTTTGGCCATTAAAATATCACACCAACTATTTTGAGAAGGAGAAATCCATAACGGACGAGATGAGACAGTATCACTGAAGGGTACGTAATATCTTTCATCGTCAATTGCTGCATCTTGTAAATAAACCTCAGGCAATGCGTCAGGCTTAAAAACATTGGCGATTGGAGGGATGTCCCTCCAGAATTCATTATTGTGCTTATCCATAAGTCACCTCAATAATATTAAAGTTAGAATTAATTGCAATATAAAATCAACTATAGTTCATTTTTTAACCTCACTTTGTTTAGTAAATGGAAAATTTAATGCTAGTGTATCTAGGTTTTTTAATGGTCATTTGGCATCGTACTTAATGTGTTAACTTAAGAGATATAAACCAATATTTTTGATTAGATATCTAGGATCAGTAATTCGCTCTTCGCACGCGAACAGCAAGGCGTGAACTGGTCATTTTTTGCCTGTTCTTCCTCTGTGAGAAAAACATCGCGGTGATCCGGTATTCCCTCTAGAATGCGAGTTAAACAAGTACCGCAAACCCCTGATTCGCAAGAAAAGGATATTTCTATATCAAGTTTTTCTAGCACCTCGAGGATTGTTTTGTCAGCAGGAATCTCTACAATCTGTCCTGTGCTACTGATCTTGACTTCGAACCTGCCATCGTTGGTGTTGTCGACTGGATCCGCAGAAAAATACTCGCGATGTAATTGTTTTTCTGACCAGTTCAGCTCCTTTGCAGTATTAAGAATGTACTCCATAAAACCTCCAGGACCGCAGACATATACATGAGTATTAGAGTCAGGGGTCGCAAGTAGGCTTGCAGCATCAAGCTTTTGTGTCGCATTACCATCATCAAAATGGAAGTGCACCTGATCGGCAAATTCTGAGGCCTTGATATGTTCGATAAAGGCTGTTTTAGCTGGAGTCCGAGTGCAATAGTGCAACTCGAAGTTTGCTCCAATATGCGCTAACCGTTCAGCCATACAAAGAATCGGCGTGATTCCAATGCCACCAGCAAATAATAAGCTGCGCTTAGCTTCATGGGCAAGAGGGAAGTGGTTTCGTGGTTCACTGATCTGAAGACGGTCACCTTCGTTGATTTGCTTGTGCATTGCTAAAGATCCACCACGTGAGAAGGGATCTTTTAATACAGCAATTTGATAACGATGGTTTTCATCGGGATGATTGCATAATGAGTATTGGCGAGTGATTCCCTCAGGTAGTTCAACATCTATATGAGCTCCCGCACTAAAGGGTGGCAATGGAGCGCCTTTTAGGCCAGCGAGTTCAAATAGGCAGATGTCATCGGCGACGACTTTTTTTGAAATAACCAAAACTTCAATCATAATAGATATCCCTATCAGGCATTACATACAGTTCGTGATTAAATAATTTAGTAATTTGTGAATCTATTTTGGACGCTAGCTAAAAGTTAGAGATTAAGAGTCTCTATTGATTGTTGCTCTTCTTTTAACATGTTATCCAAGATACGTCTTGACCTAACGCCGCCAGTATCGATATTTAGCTTTAAGAGTTTACGCTCAGGATAAGCTAATAGATTGAGCTGTTGGCGCTCAAGCATTTCCAAGTCTTCACTAAAGATATGATGTTGTCCTTCGCGGATCTGCTTTGTCAGCTTTTCATCCTCTGGTTTGAAGTGGCGTGCCATACCCCAAAAATACCAGATAGAAGTTTCCGTTTCAGGGGTAATGAAGTCCACGACGATGCTACTTACTTTAAATTCAGGATCAGCTTCGTATCCTCCTTTTCCAGCATGGGCTACGCCGACTTCGATCATCACGTGACTTGGAGGGGTGAAACGACAAATCTGCCATCTGTCCACTGGGACGTCGTCAGCTAAGTTGTTTGCACGTAAGGCTGCTTGCCAGAATGGTGGTGCTAGAACATTGTCCATAAAGCGACTGGTAACCACCATATCTTCTTCTGAAGTAGTATGCACAGGAGCTTCATCAATTTCTTCTTGTCCTATACTACTCGTATGTACATAGGTCTCATGGGTCAGATCCATGAGGTTGTCGATCATTAAACGGTAGTCACAATTTATGTGGAACAGACCGCCATCATAAGCCCATTCGGGGTTATTTGCCCATTCTAACTCTGGAATTTTGGCAGTATCAGCCAGTTCAGGATCACCCGTCCAAACCCAAACAAAACCATAACGTTCGACCACGGGGTAATTACGAATACAAGGGAAGCCTCTCACACGTTGTCCAGGCATAGCTACAGTCTTTCCGTCACTACCCATTTTTAAGCCATGATAACCACATACCAAAAGTCCATCTTCAACGTAACCGAGTGACAAAGGTGCCCCTCGGTGTGGGCAGAAGTCTTCAACTGCTGCCACACCATATTTACCTTTGTAAAAAACAATATTCTCACCACATATTTGGCGACCTAGTGGTTTTTTGTTGAATTCATCTGGAGTACAAGCAACATACCAACAGTTTTTTGGAAACATATCAAAATCCTTTTTTTTGCAAATATTGTACTTAATTTGATTCAATTTAGCACAGAAATAAGTTTTGTCTACTGGTTTTTGAATAAATTGGATCCAATTTCTAGTAAATCTGGATTTTATCGAGGTTGGTATAAACTTGGTAGAGTCAGTTGTTATGATATCTTTGTATCATTTTTTAGTTTGACTAGGCAGAAAAATAATTTAGGATCTTGACCCTATAACTCGTATTTATAATGCTGCTTTTTAACTTGCAAAGACCATTAATACTAATATGATGCTATTCTAGGTTCTGGAATTGGAACTCGTTCCATTTTTATTTTAGAAGCTTTTATTTCTTGTGAGGTTTCAATGAGTAAAGCGGGACAGCGTGTACTTAGTGCGTTACGACAAATGATTATTTCTGGTGAGTTGGAGGCTGGAGAGCGTGTTGCTGAAATACCAACCGCTGAACGTCTTGGCGTCTCACGTACACCTATACGTATGGCGCTACGTACCCTTGAACAAGAAGGGCTTCTTATCAAGTTAGAGAATCGCGGCTATCGCGTTCGTGAAGTGACTCTCGAAGAAATTAATGGGGCTGTAGAAGTCAGAGGTGTTTTAGAAGGGTTAGCAGCGAGGCAAGCGGCTGAGAAAGGTCTAAAAACAGAGCATCGCCAAGGTTTACTGAAATGTCTTATAAGAGGTGATGAGTTATTTTCACAAGGCTATGTCACTGAAGATGATCTTGAGGTGTATCATGACCTTAACAAACGTTTTCACTCTATTATTATTGAAGCGAGTGGCAATCCGGCGATTGACATGGCACTAACTCGCATTGAGCATACACCATTTGCTTCGGTTAGTTCGCTAGCTATTGATCGCAATAACCTGGTTAGAGAATATCGCCGATTTAACTTCGCCCATATGCAACACCACGCTGTTTTTGATGCAGTGAGTAATGGTCAAGGTGCTCGAGCTGAAGGAATAATGAGAGAGCATGCAAATGCTACACTGCGATATGCAGAGACATTCAATTCAGGATTGGCTCATACTGATAATATACGAGTGATCAGTGAGGATCTAATTTGATTAATAATGTAAATAATATATTCGCTGTTTATTGGGATAGTTTATTCATAAGTGTGATTAGTAATAAGGCCCTCTTATCTTAAGGTCAACATATTTTAATTGTTAAATTTAAATTAAGCTTAATAATTAGGAAGCCAAATATATTGACAGAATGCTAAACAATGTATAATTTAGTTCATTTTAAGAATAATAGTTCTTATATCGCACAAAAACATCAAAAAAGGAATTTATGATGAGAATGATACTTCCATTTGGTTTGGCGTTGGCAGCTTTGATAGGTCTTACAGGATGTTCGCAATCGAGCGACAACGCTACTTCAAGTTCAGAAGAGACGACTATCTTGCGCTTCTCGCATTTATGGCCTGCTACAGCAGCAACCCATACTGAAATTTTTGAACCTTGGGCGAAGAAAGTTGAAGAAGAGTCAGGTGGCAGGATTAAGGTAGAAATTTATCCTTCAGCCACACTCAGTAAAGGTGGAGCCACTTATGATGCTACTGCTAAAGGAGCGGTCGATATAGGTTCTGAGCTCCAAGGTTATACAGCGGGCCGTTTTCCATTGACTCAAATTACAGAGCTTCCAGGCCTCTCTAGCTCAGCAACGCAAATGAACTGTATGCTACAGACTTTGTATGATGATGGGGTGATATCAAGTGAATATGAAGATACACACCTATTGTTCATGATGGGAACTGGCCCTGGAGGTATTCATACCATCGACAATCCTATTAGTAAACCGGATGATTTAAAGGGGTTACGTATTCGTCGTCCATCGGCTATCGCCGGAGACATCATTGAAGCGGCAGGTGGTACGCCTGTCGGCTTACCGGCTCCTGATCTTTATACTTCGCTGCAACGCGGTGTGCTTGATGGTGTGAGTCTGCCATGGGATGCCACCGGATCTTTTAGATTGATTGAGCTGACCAATACTCATACTAATATTCCGTTTTATAGCTCGGCTATTGTGGTCACTATGAACAAAGGTCGATACGAAGGTTTGCCAGAAGAGCTGAAACAGGTCATCGATAATAACTCTGGAAAAATGATGGCTGCTCTTGCTGGGAAAGTGTTCGATGCAGACGATGATAAATTTATGGCCGAGGCTAAAGCAAAAGGCGATGTGATGATAGACATCCCTGATCCGTTGAATGACCCTGCTTGGAAAGCACCGTTAGAAGCAGGCACTCAAAAATACTTAAAAGATATTGAAACACTTGGATTGGATGCCAAAACCGTTTATCAAAAAGCCAAGGAGGCCAGTGCGGCTTGTAAGTCCTAGTTTACTCTTATCTCTCATTAAATCTGAAAAAAGGCCCAACTTTGAGTTGGGTCTTTTTTTTACATTTTACGCTGAGAGTCAAGTGTTTGTTTTCTACCAAGCATATGTTTGTATTTATAATAAAAAGGCGAATCTCTTTTAAAAAATCAGTCAATTATATTGACAGAAGGATAGGAAAAGTATAAGTTAATTCACTATGTGAACAATAATTCTGATATAGAACAAAATTGGTCATGATTATTATTGAATTGTGATAATCATCAAAGCATATAAATAGTTAAATAGCGACAATGAATCGACCTAACATCATCTCTAGGGAGAGAGAAACATGACAGCAGTTTATATTTGTCATCCAAAACGTTCAGCGGTAGGCCGCTATGGTGGCTCTTTAGCTGATATTCGTCCAGACGACTTGCTTGCACAAGTAATTAAGGCAGTATTGGCAGATGCACCTGAGTTTGATCACAGTGCAATTGAAGATGTTTTTATGGGTTGTGCCAACCAAAGCGGTGAAGATAATCGTAATGTTGCCCGTATGAGTAGCTTACTATCTGGTTTAACAGAGAAAGTACCGGCCACGACTATTAACCGTTTGTGCGGCTCTGGTTTAGATGCGGTAGGAACGGCTTTTCGCGCGATTTCTAGTGGTGAGATGGAGTTGGCACTTGCTGGCGGTGTTGAGTCGATGACTCGCGCCCCATTTGTAATGGGTAAGCCAGAAAAAGCTTATGATCGTGGTCAGAAGTTGCAAGACACCACCATGGGATGGCGCTTTATTAATAAAAACCTTGATTATATGTATGGTACAGAAGCGATGCCACGTACCGCAGAGAATCTAGCAGAAAAATACAATATTTCTCGCGAAGATCAAGATGCTTTTGCGGTATGGTCACAACAAAAAGCTGCCCAAGCACAAAATGACGGTCGTTTATATGCAGAGATTACCCCTATCACTATCGAGAGACGTAAACAAGAGCCGCTTGTTGTAGACACAGATGAACACCCACGTCCCAATACTGATATGGCTACTTTAAGCAAATTGCGTCCGATATATGAAAACGGCACAATCACTGCAGGAAATGCCTCTGGTATTAATGACGGTGCAGCAGCGATGTTAGTTGCCAGTGAAGCCGCTGTAGAAAAGTATGGCTTAACACCTGTGGCAAAAATCGAAGGTATGGCTACAGCCGGTGTCTTGCCAACGATCATGGGTATTGGACCTGTACCTGCTACTCAGAAGCTATTAAAGCGGCTTAATCTCAGTTTGAATGATATCGATATCATCGAACTTAATGAAGCTTTCTCTGCGCAAGCGTTGGCCTGTTCACGTGAGTTAGGACTTGATGATCGTGATGAGCGCATTAACCCTAGAGGTGGTGCTATTGCTTTGGGTCATCCACTAGGTGCATCGGGCGCGCGTATCTTGATCTCTGCTATCCATGAGTTACAGCACACTAAAAAAGACAGAGCGCTTTGTACCATGTGTATTGGCGTCGGGCAGGGGATTGCTTTAGTAGTTTCACGAGTAGGAGAATAATCATGGCATTTTTGGCAACAGACGCCCACCTTATTGCGTATCAAGATAGTGGTGAAACTTATTTACCGGCATTATTTATGGCGCATCCACTAGGAATGAGCCGTGATGTTTGGGACGAAGTGTGTGACCAACTGCATGGACATTATCGTTGTATTCGCTGGGACCTACCAGGTCATGGTAGTAGCGGCGCTGCAGCAGATGGATTATCAGCAGAGCTGCTTGCTAATGATGTCCTTGCGTTGGCTGATACCTTAAAGATTGATGGTTTTAATTTTATCGGTACCTCCATAGGTGGTGTGGTTGGTCAAAGCTTGTGCCAGATAGCGCCTGAGCGTTTAGAGCAAGTTTGGCTCACCAATACCGGTGCGGTGATCGGTACTAAAGAAGCTTGGGCTGAACGTGCAGAAAATGTCCGTCGTTTAGGCTTGGCTGAAATGGCGGAGGCTATTGTGCCGCGCTGGTTCTCACCAAGTTATGTTGAACAAAACCCTGAAGTATTACAAGGCTGGCAAGTGCAACTGTCACGCAGCGATGATGAAAGTTATGCCAAGCTTTGTGAGGCATTAGCACAAGTAGATAATCGCAGAAAGCTAGCTGATTATGCAGATAGTGTGGCGTTGATAGCGGGTGCAGATGACGTCTCTACACCTATTACTGCCTTAGAAGCACTGAAAGCTGAGTTTACTGGTGCTAACCTAAGTATTTTTGAAGGGGTGGGTCATGTGCCGTCGGTTGAGGCGCCAAGTCTATTGGTTAAGCATATTCAAACCAATGCAGACCGCGCGACTGTTGGTGAAACAGGTATTAGCTATGAACAAGGTTTGGCACAGCGTAAGCGCATTCTAGGAGAGGCTCATGTGGAAAAAGCTTCTCAAAATGCGACTACGTTAGATAACCCATTTCAGCAGTTTATTACACGTAATGCCTGGGGCGAACTGTGGGGCAATCCTATCTTGACCGTACAGCAACGCAGTATGATTACCACAGCTATATTAGCAGCGCTAGGGCGAGATGGTGAGCTAGGTTTACACCTGCGTACTGCAAAGCGTTTAGGTATCAATGAAGATCAGTTGCGTCAAGTACTGATGCATGTGTCAATTTATGCTGGTGTACCAGCTGCCAATCATGGTTTTGCTTTAGCCAAAGAAAATGGCTGGGGTAATACCATCTCACAACATCAAGGTTGTAGAGAATAATATATATATTATTCTCGCTTTATAAGAATGGAGAAAATCATAATGAGTCAAAAGTACCCCCGTTTTCTTGCTCGTGATCGGGCATGGCAACCAGCACAATATACGCCAAGCTATAAAACATCGGTTAGCCGTTCACCGCGCCAAGCACTAGTTAGTATTCCAAATGCTAGCCCTTCCGAGCGTAGCGGTCCAGTTTTTGACGGCTTAGAGCTTGGTCAATACGACAATGATTTATTGATGAACTTTCGTGCCGAAGGTGCGACCGCAGGCTTACCTATTGGTGAGCGTATTATTATGCATGGGCGTGTAATAGATCAGTTTGGCAAGCCAGTGCCTAATACTTTGGTTGAGATGTGGCAAGCAAACGCAGGTGGTAAATACCGCCACAAAAAAGATGGTTATTTAGCACCATTAGACTCCAATTTTGGTGGGGTAGGCAGATGTATTACTGATGCCGATGGTTGTTATCGCTTTCGTACAGTACGTCCAGGCCCTTATCCTTGGCCCAATGACATTAATACTTGGCGCCCAGCTCATATTCATGTATCAGTAATGGGACCTTCGATCTCAACTCGTTTAATCACGCAAATGTACTTTGAAGGTGACCCTCTTATTCCGCTATGTCCTATCGTACAAGTCTTAAAAGATCCAGAAGCAGTTGAAACGATGATTGCACGCTTAGATATGGCTATGAGTAAGCCCATGGACTGCTTAGCATATCGTTTTGATATTGTCATTCGCGGTGCATTACAAACCTATTTTGAGGAGTAAAACATGTATAGCCAATACAAACTGCAAGATGAAACAGGTGTATTACGCGAAACAGCTTCGCAAACGGCAGGTCCTTTTGTACATATCGGCTTGGCATTAGAAATAGCAGGTTTTGAATCACGAGCAGATGAAATATGGCAGGATTTGGCCAAAGAAAGTGCTGAAGGTGAGCATATTGAATTGGTTGGTCGGGTATATGACGGCAATGGCGATTTAGTGCGTGATGCCTTAATTGAGATCTGGCAAGCTGATAGTCAAGGCAACTATATTGCCAATTTTGATAATAAGAAACCTTTTAGCGGTTTTGGGCGTAGTGCTTGTGCTGTAGATGGTGATTTTCATTTTAATACAGTCAAACCTGGGCAAGTAGACTTTAATGGAAAGCCGATGGCGCCGCATGTCAATATTGCTGTTTTTGCACGCGGTATCAATATTCATCTACAAACCAGAGCGTATTTCGATGACGAGCAAGAGGCTAATAATAATTGTCCAATCTTAACTAGTATTCCATCGGACGTACGCCGTAAGACCTTAATAGCAGTAAAAGAAGAAGGCAAGGGTAAGCCGCGTTATCGCTTTGATATTTACCTGCAAGGTGATGGTGAGACGGTGTTTTTCGACTTTTAATATCTAACTGCTCTATAAGTTTTAATAATAACTTAATTAGACAATGAGAGGGATTTCATGACTAAAGCTCAAGCAAACTCACAAGCAACGATCAAAACCCAAGTAGCTATTATTGGCGCCGGACCTTCTGGCTTGTTGCTCGGCCAATTACTTACCAAAGCTGGTATTGATAATATTATTTTAGAAAGAAAATCTGGAGACTATGTCTTAAGTCGCATTCGTGCGGGTGTTTTAGAACAAGGCACTGCAGATTTGATTCGTGAAGCGGGTGCTGGTGTACGTATGGATAAAGAAGGCATTATCCATAAGGGGACAGATTTTAGTTTCCAAGGTGAGCACCACCATTTGGATCTAGAGAAGTACAGTGGCGGCAAACATGTAATCGTATATGGCCAAACTGAAGTAACCCGTGATTTGATGGATGAACGTAAGAAATCTGGTGCTAGCACCATATATGAAGCTGATCATGTCAAACTACATGATGTTGATTCAGAGAGTCCTTATGTGACCTACCATCATAATGATGAACCGTTCCGTATCAACTGTGATTATATTGCTGGTTGTGATGGTTTCCACGGTGTGACACGCAAATCAATTCCGCAAGACAAGCTAGTAGAGTACGAGAAAGTTTATCCTTTTGGCTGGCTAGGTCTCATGAGCGATACACCGCCAGTACATGATGAACTAGTGTACTGTGCTCATGAGCGTGGCTTTGCTTTATGTTCAATGCGTTCAGAGACACGCAGTCGTTATTATCTACAGGTACCTGATACCGATACTATAGATAACTGGAACGAAGAAAAATTCTGGGATGAGTTAAAGCGTCGTATCCCACCAGAAATGGCAGAACGTTTAGTCACAGGCCCTGCGTTAGAGATGAGTATCGCACCATTGCGCTCTTATGTCTGTGAAACCATGCAATATGGAAAAATATTTTTATTAGGGGATGCTGCACATATCGTACCACCAACAGGAGCTAAGGGCTTAAACCTTGCTGCTAGTGATGTAGAAACTGCATTCCGTCTGTTTGTCAAAATCTATAACGAAGGACGAACTGATCTGATTCCTCGCTATCAAGAAATTTGCTTAGCACGTGTCTGGAAAGCGGTACGTTTTTCGTGGTGGATGACTATGTTCTTACATCGTTTCGAAAGCGCTGGTCGTTTTGATTTCCGTGTACAACAAGCTGAGTTTGACTACTTCATTCACTCAGAAGCAGGCAATACAACCATTGCTGAAAACTACGTTGGGTTACCGCTTGAAGAGCTAGAATAAGCTATTCAGACTCAGCTATTCAACTCTTTTCATATAGGATGACTCAATGTTAAATAAAGTGACAGAATCTGTGGCTGAAGCTATCAGCAATATTAATGATGGTTCAACCATCTTGATAGGTGGATTTGGGTTAGCAGGACAACCAGCAGAACTCATTGATGCTCTGATTGAGCGTAATGCAAAGGACTTAACGATTGTCAATAATAATGCAGGCAACGGTGATACAGGGTTGGCCGCACTATTGAAGGCAGGTTGTGTACGTAAGATTATCTGCTCTTTCCCGCGTCAGCACGATTCATATATTTTCGATGACTTATACCGAGCGGGGAAAATTGAGCTTGAAGTAGTTCCACAAGGTACCTTGGCTGCACGTATTCAAGCTGGGGGTAGCGGTTTTGGTGCGATTTATACACCGACAGCCTATGGGACTCTACTCGCTGAAGGCAAAGAGACGCGAACCATTGACGGTGTTGACTATGTATTGGAATATCCTATCAAAGGGGATTTCGCGCTCATAAAAGCCTTGAAGGGCGATCGTTGGGGTAACCTGATTTACAATAAAGCAGCGCGAAACTTTGGACCTATTATGGCTGCTGCCTCAAATCATACCATTGCTCAAGTCAGTGAAGTGGTGGAGTTGGGTGTTTTAGACCCAGAGCATATTGTCACCCCAGGTATTTTCGTTCATGAAGTTGTTTGTATTGGAGCAAAAGCATGATGACTAATCATACACCATGGTCAGTAGATGAGATCGCTAAACGCGTTGCTCAAGATATTGAAGAAGGCATGTACGTTAACTTAGGTATCGGCCAGCCAACTAAAGTTGCCGACTTCTTACCTGAAGATAAAGATATTTTTTTACACAGTGAGAACGGTGTGTTAGGCATGGGTCCTGAACCTGCTGAAGGTGAAGAGGACGGCGATTTAATTAACGCAGGTAAGCAATATATCACCTTGTTAGAAGGCGGTAGCTATTTCCATCATGGCGATTCTTTTACGATGATTCGTGGTGGTCATATTGATCTATGTGTTCTAGGAGCATTTGAAGTCGCCGAAAATGGAGACATCGCTAACTGGTTTCTAGGTCGACCAAAAGATATTCCCGCAGTAGGTGGGGCGATGGATTTAGCCGTTGGTGCGAAAAAAGTTTATGTGATGATGGATCATGTCAGTAAAAATGGTGATCCTAAAATTATTGAGAAGCTTAAGCTACCTATCACTGGTGAAAAATGCGTCAATCGTATCTACACTGATCTAGCGGTGATTAACGTTACTGATAAGGGGTTGGTAGTACGCGAAATGATCGATGGTTTAACATTTGAGGAGTTGCAAGCTAAGACAGGTGCTAAGTTAATCGACAACACTCAATAAATATATATCCAATCAATACATACCCATCAAGAAAGGATTTCATGATGAAGAATAATTCAAATTTTAAAGTAACGACAGCTCCTTTATACAAGGCGTCTAGGCTTAAGATGTGTAACGTATCTAATAGTAAAGTATCTAATTATTATGATACAGGAGAGGTTAAAGCAACTCGATTTTCACACTATGTGGCCGCCAGTGCCGCCTGCAAGGTCTAACCTAAAGGAGTGGTCACATGGCGTTTTTAGTCAAACTTAGCACCCTTATCTCAAGGTTTTGTCAGCTTATTGGTGGTATCAGTCTTATCATTATTGTACTGGCCACCATGCTAGATGT
>NZ_VOAZ01000003.1 GCF_008369115.1 Psychrobacter sp. ANT_WB68
ACTATCATATCATAATGATTTGGTTTGTCAAGCTTTTTTATAAATTGTTTCAGTAAGTTATCCAGGTTTGTTATATGTAATTTACATATAAGTCATTCCGGTTTGCCTTATTGAGGTGCGTATTATATAGAGTTTGAGGTAGCTGTCAACCGTTTTCCCAAAGACTTTTTAATTAATTTCAGATAATAAATAACAAGCCATGTTTTTCAATGACTTAGACGGAAAACTATTTGTCCAAATACTTAAACTCTATTCTGAGAATGGCCGTTGGTGTGATACTTTTATCCTCTAATAAGCATATCTTGCCATTATAAAATCTGAAAATTATTTTAATGTGATTATAAACATAGTATTTAGTGCCTCTATTAACGATAGTAATGACGTCTATGCTCATCACCGTTGATATTGATGTTGAACGCACCTATATATAGAAGCTAACCTAAACCCTGCTATCTAGTGTTGATAAACAGTTTTTGCTATAATGGCTGCTTTTATGATATTCCTTAATGGTATTGCTGCTCAGCCTCTTAGAAGGTATCTTATTTGATATCGTGGTAATTTAATTATAGGTCATTAGATGACTAATAATTATTATGCGATACATGATGCTATGTAAGTCTAAGCGCCATGCTTTTAAGTAATGTCTACTTCTTACAACATATCACAGCGGTTAGATATAATTGACGTGGTCTTACGGTTATATGATTGATGGTTGCAATCATCACTGCCAACGGATCCAAAAAGGTGAATAGATTATGGTAGCGATTACTTTACCCGATGGTAGCGTAAAAAACTTCGAAGGCAATACCACCGTCATGGAAGTGGCGCAAAGTATTGGGGCAGGATTGGCTAAGGCGACAGTCGCTGGGCGCGTAGATGGTCACTTAGTTGATGCGCATGACCCGATCGTCGCTGACGCCAAAGTCGAAATCGTGACGCCAAAAGACGCTGACGGTGTCGATATTATTCGCCATTCATGTGCACACTTATTGGGTCATGCCGTCAAACAGTTGTATCCTGATGTGAAAATGGTCATTGGCCCTGTTATCGAAGATGGTTTCTATTATGACATCTATAGTGAGACGCCATTTACGCCTGAGCACATGGAAAAAATTGAAAAACGTATGATGGAGCTGATTAAGCAAGATTATGACGTTATCAAAAAAATGACACCGCGCGATGAAGTAATCAAGATATTTGAAGAACGTGGTGAAGACTATAAACTTAAGCTGATTAATGATATGCCAGGCGAAGAAGCCTTTGGTCTATATCATCATCAAGAATATGTCGACATGTGCCGTGGTCCACACGTGCCAAACACCCGCTTCTTAAAAGTATTTAAACTGACCAAAATGTCAGGTGCCTATTGGCGCGGCGATGCTAAAAATGAACAGTTACAACGTATTTATGGTACAGCGTGGGCGGATAAAAAAGATTTAAAAGCTTATATCCAACGTATTGAAGAAGCCGAAAAACGCGACCATCGTAAGATTGGTAAAGCGCTTAATCTATTCCATATGCAAGAGCAGGCACCGGGCATGGTGTTTTGGCATGCCAATGGTTGGACGATTTATCAAGTACTTGAGCAATATATGCGTAAAGTACAAAATGATAATGGCTATGAAGAAATTAAAACGCCGCAAATCGTCGATCGCAGCTTGTGGGAACGCTCAGGACATTGGGGCAACTATGCTACCAATATGTTTACCACTTCAAGTGAAAACCGTGATTATGCGGTAAAACCGATGAACTGCCCTTGTCACGTGCAAGTCTTTAACCAAGGTTTAAAGTCTTACCGTGAGTTGCCCCTACGTATGGCAGAGTTTGGCTCGTGCCATCGTAATGAACCATCAGGTTCGCTACATGGTTTGATGCGCGTGCGTGGTTTTACCCAAGATGATGCTCATATCTTTTGTACACAAGCCCAAATTCAGCAAGAAGTCGCTGATTTTATTAAGCTGACACTTGCTGTCTATGAAGATTTTGGTTTTGACAACATCATCATGAAGCTCTCGACCCGTCCTGAAAAACGTGTTGGTAGCGATGAGTCTTGGGACTTTGCAGAGAAAGCCTTGGCAGATGCGTTAGATAGCTCAGGTCTTGACTGGGAATATCTGCCCGGTGAAGGCGCGTTCTATGGTCCAAAGATTGAGTTTAGTCTAAAGGATTCATTGGGTCGCGTCTGGCAGTGCGGTACCATTCAGGTTGACCCAAATATGCCTGAGCGCCTCGATGCTGAATTCGTGAATGAGCAAAACGAGCGTGAAGTGCCTATTATGTTGCACCGTGCTATCTTAGGTTCGTTTGAGCGCTTTATCGGTATCTTGATTGAAAACTACGCTGGTTGGATGCCAGTATGGCTGGCACCACAACAAGTAGCGGTGATGAATATCACTGATAAACAGGCAGATGCTTGTGAAAATGTGGTCAATCAGCTTAAAAATGCTGGTCTGCGAGCCACTAGTGACTTGCGTAACGAAAAGATTGGATTTAAGATACGAGAGAAAACATTAGAACGCGTTCCCTATATGCTAGTATTAGGGGATAAAGAAGTCGAATCGGGCAGTGTTAATGTCCGTACTCGTGAAGGTGAAAACCTTGGCGTGATGAGTGTTGCAGAATTTATTACATTAGTACAGACCGCTGTTGGTAAAAAAGGCCGACAGACCCCAAAAACAGATGAGGAGTAATACCTATTAAACAGTCAAACCGTTTGAACATCAACGAAGATATCAATGTCAAAGAAGTTCGTCTTGTTAGAGAAGACGGCGAGCAAATGGGCGTGGTCGATATCGAAACCGCGATGAAAGCGGCACGTGAGGACAATCTAGATTTGGTCGAATTGGTTCCAGATGCCAAGCCGCCTGTCTGCAAGATCATGGATTATAAACATTTCCTCTATGATCAAAAGCAAAAGGCGAAAGAAGCTAAAAAGAACCAAAAGCAAACTCAGCTGAAAGAGATGAAGCTGCGTCCTAGTACTGAAGAAGCGGATTATCAGGTTAAGCTGAAAAAAATCGTTAGCTTCTTAGAAGACCAAGATAAAGTTAAAATCAGTATTCGCTTCCGTGGTCGTGAAATGGCTCACCAAGAAATTGGTCGTAAGCAGCTGGATCGCATCATTGCAGACACTGCTGAGATTGCGAACGTCGAGCAATATCCTAAGATGGAAGGTCGTCAAATGGGTATGCTGTTAGGTCCTACGAAGAAAAAATAATCTATTTATGGATTACAGCTAGTAGTGGCTGTTAATCGATGTGACTGTTGGTTAATATAGACAGCGCGTTGATATAGATAGTTATCCTCTTAACCATCAATATGCTACGGGATATTGGTGGTTTTTTAATATTTAAAGCCCTAAACACACATTTTTAAATACAATGAGTTGAACATAATCAGCCAACGCTGTTTATAAACCTCTTACAAACCCCAGTTTACAAAATCCAACTTCTCAACCTTTTCATTACCAGTTAATCTAAAGGTCAACGCTATCACTCTTAAATATAATTCGAATAAAACCATTAATAAGGGCATAAAAATAATCGATGCCACGACTATGAATGTGATTAGCAAATATTGCCATTAACGACTGATGTCATTAACACATAATATCGTTGGTAACCAACAACGCCCTTTTCAGCTATTATAGGAAATTCTATGCAAGAACTAACCCCACCCGAAAATACCTCGACACCAAGTATTACTTTGACTGCGCCTGAGCCGGTAAAAGAAATACAAAAAAGCGAAGCCGATCAAATGGTGAAGCTAGATGAAAGCCAGATTCCAGAACTTGATGCTAAAGTCGATGCCTTCGTTGATCATGTAATTAATAACTCAGTACACAGCTCTGAATTTCAACAAAATGTGCAATCTATCCATAATTTAGGCAATAAAGAAATTCGCGAATCGGCGCAAGTGTCTAACCGTATGCTCGATTTACCCGTGAAAAGTCTGAATAATAGCTTGTTTGACAACTCCCCTATTGCCAAGTCATTGACTGAGCTGCGTGGTATTGTCGAAGATTTAGATCCTAGTAAAAAAGAGCTGACCAGCTCACGTAAACTGTTTGGTCTCATTCCATTTGGCAATAAAGTACAAGACTATTTCCGTCAGTACGAGTCGGCGCAATCCCATATTAACGCCGTGGTGACCAGCCTTTACAATGGTAAGGATGAGCTGCTCAAAGACAATGCTATGATTGAGCAAGAAAAAGTCAATATGTGGGAATTGATGCAATCCATTCGCCAATACATTTATGTAGGTAAAAAGATTGATGAGCAGCTTGAGCAAAAGGTTTATGCCGTTGAAGCCACTGACCCTGAAAAAGCCCGTATCATCAAAGAAGAAATGCTATTTTATGTGCGCCAGAAAAACACTGACTTCTTAACGCAATTGGCAGTAAACATTCAGGGTTATTTAGCGCTTGATACCATACGTAAGAATAATTTAGAGTTAATTAAAGGCGTAGATCGCGCAACAACGACAACTATCTCGGCGCTACGTACAGCGGTTGTTGTTGCCCAAGCCATGACCAATCAAAAACTGGTACTCGATCAAATCACGGCTTTGAATAAAACCACCAGTAGCTTGATTGAATCGACGTCGGCGATGCTAAAACGTCAATCGCTTGAGATTCATGAGCAAGCAACCAGTAGTACGATTGAGCTTGATAAACTGCAAAACGCCTTCAATAATGTCTATGATACGATGGATATGATTAGCAATTATAAAATAGAAGCGCTAGAAAATATGAAGCAGACGGTCAATGCCTTGACGACTGAAGTGGATAAAGCCCAGAAATATCTCGATAAGTCGAATCAAACGACAGTACTTGAAGTATCAAAGGAGCTAGACAGTAAAAAAATAACCAATCAATCAAATACAGTCGACATCGATATTTGATATTTGGTTTATCTAGAATGTCGATTGCTGCTAGCTGTTAAGGCTAACAGCTACTTGCTATCTGATGCACATAAGACAATTGACCTAAGATATTGCGACCTTGTTCGTGTTAAGATAGCTCTTATTAATAATTTTAAAAAACAGATACGGTAATTTATGAGTTGGAACGATCCAAACGCCTCAACTGAGGCACAAAAATATGATAACCCTATTCCTAGTCGCGAACTGATACTCAGTACGATTAACGAACATGGCGAAGTCACGCATCAACAATTGGCAAAAGCCTTTAATATTGATGATCCTGACCAATTTGACGCTTTGGGTAATCGCCTAAAAGCGATGGCGCGTGATGGCCAAGTAAACCGTGACGGGCGTCCTTATCGCTATCGCACGGTGACCAAGCACGATATCGTCACAGGTACGGTAACTGCGCATCCAAAAGGTTTTGGCTTTGTATTACTAAGTGATATGCCCGACCTGTTTCTACATGAAAAGCAAATGCGCTGGGTGTTTAACGGTGATACGGTAGAAGCGGTTGGCACCTCAACGGATAATCGTGGCCGTACCGAAGGACGTATTGTCGATGTCGTTGAACGCCGCCAAAGCAATTTTATTGGTACATTGGCGCGTGATGAAGACGGTTATTGTGTTGAGCTTGGTAGCCCAAACAATCATCAGCCGATCACCGTTACTGAAGAAAACGTGCAAGCGTTTAATGCAAAACAAGGTGCGCCAGTTAAAGTCGATATTATCGATTGGCCTAACCAGCATGAATTTGCTACGGGTAAAATCACTGAAGTACTATCTGATGACAACGACCGTGAATTGATTATTGAGACTACCTTACTCAACTATGATATCCCATCAGACTTTAGTGAAGCGGCACTTGAACAAGCCAATGCTTATCAAGAACCAACCGAAAAAGACTTAAAAGGTCGTAGAGACTTACGTGATTTACCGCTAATTACCATTGATGGTGAAGATGCGCGCGACTTTGATGATGCAGTATTTGCAGAAAAACGCTCGGGTGGTAACTATCGCGTCTTAGTTGCGATTGCGGATGTAAGTTATTACGTCACGCCCAACTCACCATTAGATAAAGATGCTTACGAACGTGGTACGTCAGTCTACTTCCCCCATCGCGTGATTCCGATGCTGCCTGAAGTGCTGTCAAACGGCTTATGTTCATTAAACCCTGATCTCGACCGCCTTTGTATGGTTGCCGATATCAAGATATCTCGTGCAGGCAAGGTTACCGGCTATGAGTTCTATCCTGGTGTCATGCATTCACAAGCGCGTCTGACTTATAATCAGGTAAACGCTTATCTTGAGAATCCAAAAGATAACAGCATACCTGAGTCATTAACGGGCAATAAAGACGTTAAAAAATCTATCGATACCTTGTATCAATTGTATGAGCTACTGGTCAAGAAGCGTGAAGAGCGCCATGCCATGGAGTTTGAAACGGTTGAGACGTATATTAAGTTTAATGAAAAAGGTGGTATCGAAGCCATTCTACCGCGTACGCGCGGTGATGCGCAAAAGCTTATTGAAGAGTGCATGTTGCTTGCCAATACGTGTGCGGCAAACTTTGCGCTACAAAATGAGCTGCCAGTTTTATATCGTAACCACGACAAACCTGATGGCGAAAAGTCGATGCGTATCCATGAATATGCAAAGAACTTTGGTCTAGGCTTCCCTGAAGAAAGTCCAACGCAAGCCGATTATCAGCGTATTATTGAAGCAACCAAAGAGCGTCCTGACGCGATTAGCATCCACAGTATGCTGCTACGCTCGATGATGCAAGCGAACTATTCGCCTGACAATATCGGTCACTTTGGTTTGGCTTATGACGAATATAGCCACTTTACCTCGCCGATTCGCCGTTATCCTGACTTAATGCTGCATCGAGCGATTAAAGCGAAAGTGACGAATAGTCAACAGCCAGTGATGGACTTCTCGCTTGATGGTGCTGGCACGCAAACGTCAGATACCGAACGCCGCGCTGAAAAAGCGTCACGTTATGTAGAATCTTGGCTCAAGTGTCATTATATGAAAGATCATGTCGGCGAAGAGTTTGATGGCGTGGTGACTACCGTTACCAGCTTCGGCCTGTTTGTCACATTAACTGATTTATATATCGATGGTTTAGTGCATATCTCTAACGTTGGTGATGATTTCTTTGTCTATGATGAGCAGCAGCAACAGCTTATCGGTAAAGATAGAGGCACAGTATTCGGTCTCGGTGATTTGGTCAAAGTAAAAGTAGCGGGCGTCAATATGGACCTGCTACAAATCGATTTCGATTTAAAGGCTAAGCTACAAGCAAGCCAAATGAATCAAACCAAAAGAGAGCATTCTAACCCTAGTCCACAAAGCAAAGAGCAGACCAAAAAATCACCTGCTAAGAAAAGCGGCAGCCGTGGTGGTAGAGGCAGTAGCAAAAAAAGCTAATGCGGTATAGCTCTTAAGAAATAAAAAAAGACTAACGATAACGTTAGTCTTTTTTTATGAGTATCGATTAAATGGCGGCTACTTATCTGTCTTATATTGAAATGGAGACTCTTTAAGCGCTAACAAACTATTGCGTATCTGTCATTTGCTCAACACGTTGTTGACTGACCTGCTCTGCTTGCTCTATCTTGGTAGTAGCATTGTCAAGGATGGCTTTTGGTTGCTGTCCTAAAGGCTGGCTTACGATATCAGATGTATGGCTGTTATCAACATTGTCAGCATTAGCACCGTTGCTCTCAGCTATGGCTAAATCATCATTAATATTTTCTGACTTCGTACTAGCGGTTATCGCCTCTCTATTTTTCTCACGTTGGCTGCCACTCATCATGTTAAAGCCTAATAGCATAACGATACCTGCCAGAGCAAAAATAATCAGATGTTTCATTTGCATAAAAATGTCTCGTCTATTGCGATAAAATGTAGATAAACGTTTCATTGCATTTTCTATGCCGACTTTTCTATGTGGTATTGAACGCTATTCTTGCGGGCTGCTATTACTTAATAAATCAGGCTCATCTGAGTTTTCAGCAATTTCTTGTTCGACCTTTTCCATTAGCTTTTCGTCAGGACGAGTATCAAGCACCTCATCGGCATTCTGACCTTGCAAGATATACTTCGCCCGCGCCTTCGCTTGTTTTTTATCTTGATCCTCAATTGCAGTTTCAGCCGCTTGAGCTTCATTAGATGTTTTAGAATCGTTAGAAGTTTTAGCAATGTTTGGCGTTACTATTACTTCCGCGTGAACTTTATCAGCAGTTTGAGTGCTTTGGAAATGCTCAAACGCTTTTTCTAGCTTATGATTAAAGCGTAACTGATAAATGGGCTCAGGTAAGCTAAAACCTTCATCTTCTAAAGCATGCTTGGTTTCCCGAATGGCAATACTACGGGCTTTAGAAAAATCAGCTTCCAATTGATTGACCCATACTTGAAATTGCAAAATAATATTTGAGTCGCCCACCTCTTTGATAACCGCAGTGACTTTCGGCTTATCTAAGGCAAAGCCTAACTGACATATCGCATCGATACCTACCTTGATGGCAGCAAGCGGGTCATCATTGGCATCGACACCTAATTCAAAAGTAAAACGGCGCTCAGGATTTTTGGTGTAATTTAAAATAGTGGCTTTAAAGACTTCAGCATTGGGAATACGTAACTGGTTGCCATCTAAGGTCATTAAAATAGTCGCTCGTGACGTCAGGCGTACCACAATACCCTCTTGATTATTAATCAAAATATGATCACGGGCACGAAAGGGTTGACGAATACTGAGCATAAGCGAGGCAATATAGTTCTCAATCGTGTCCTTAACCGCAAAACCAACGGCGATACCAATAACGCCTGCGCCGCCAAGTAGCGTGCCCAAGATAGTCTCAGCACCAATCAAACTTAACGCTAAGATAAGCCCCAAAACGATAAATATAACTTTAACGGTCTGCGCCAACAATTCTGCGACAAAGGGATTGGGTGTTAAACGTTGCCACATCTTTTGCCGATTAGACAACCAACTGCCAAACCAAGTGACCAAGGCAAATAAAATAATCCCTACTAACAATAGCGGCAAAGCTTTAACTAAGTTTTTTGTCTGCGCCTTTAGGTTTTGATAAACGGTCGACACGTTATCTTGCACATCAAGCGTGCGGTTGATTCTATCTTCTACTGTCACCACATCGGTTAAACGATTGGTCAAATTAATGGCTTGCTGGGCTTTTTTTTCATTGGGAGTCTCACCGGTTAAGGTAACAACCCCTTGATTAACGCTAACATGAACCGCTTGCAAACCGTCAATTTCAGAAAAGATACCACTGATACGTTGGCGGATATCATTGTCTTTTAATGGTGTGGGAGTGGTTTCGATTTGAGCATTATTGGTGCTTTCACCGCTGATAACGGGTGGCAGCTCGACTGGCATCGGCGCAGCAGTCTCAGAAGCATTCGGAATAGCAGGTGTGATAGCTAGAGTACTATTTAGCCCATTATTTGGCTCATTGGTAGCTTCATTAACAGCCGGCTGAGCAGTTGAGGCATCATTATCAGCAATTTCTTTCGCTAATACAGAAGACTCATCTGTGCTGATTTTTTCAGCCGCATAAGTGGGCAGGCTTAAAAAGATGCTTAATGGCAACAGCAACTGAACGCACGCCTTTATAGTTATGCGTAACTTGCGCTGGTCAAAGTTAGCTGCCATAAACATCCTTTTCTATTCTAGCTTTATTCTATAGTCCGTTTAAAATACAAGAGGTACGTTAAAAATAGCGTTCCACATATTATTTACCGTCTAGATAAAGCTGCGCCTCACCCAAATCTAAGGTACCTTCATAGATAGCGCGACCGGTAATGATACCCTCGATACAATCACCATAAGGTTTGAGCAATTCGATATCTTTCATATCGGTCACGCCGCCTGACGCAATTACAGGTAATCCGCCTTCACGCGCTAAGTTGACCGTCTGCTCAACATTAACGCCTTGCATCATGCCATCACGGTTAATATCGGTATAAACGATTGACGATACGCCGACATCGGCAAAACGCTTGGCAAGCTCAGTGGCTTTGGTATCAGTGACATTTGCCCAACCGTGCGTCGCTACCAGACCGTCTTTGGCATCGATACCGACGATGATATGTCCAGCAAACTCACGGCAGGCTTCAGCCACAAAATCAGGATCTTCAACCGCTTTGGTGCCAATGATGATATAAGTCAGACCAGCAGTAATATACTGCTCAATGGCTTTCATATTGCGTACACCGCCGCCAAGCTGAATCGGCAGCTTGGGGAAGGCTTTGGCAATATCATGTACTACTTGCTTATGTACTGGAATACCATCAAATGCACCGTTTAAATCGACCAAATGCAAGCGGCGCGCGCCTTCATTGACCCAACGCGCTGCCATCGCCACCGGATCATCAGAAAATACCGTATCGTCTTCCATACGACCTTGTTTTAAGCGCACACATTTACCATCTTTTAAATCAATAGCAGGGATAATGACAGGGACAGCACACATATAGCATTCCTTATAAAAACGATATGAATAATAAAAAACCACTCAAAAGTGAAACAAGCGTCAAAAAGCCACTCAAAAGGCGGCTGTATATAAAGTCATTTAGCATAACAAATTAAAAGAGGTTATTAGGAGAAATTCGTTAAATATTAAAATGACCACATAAAATGAAAGATTGCTTAAAAACCTGGTTAAATAATGGCAAAAACCACACAATCATAACCATAAGTTTTAGTACGTGGATTCACTAGCAACATTAGGTAAATTCAATTACCAACTGGCAATTTTAGGTCAGTTTAGCGTATAATCCTAGGTAAATTTGTATTTGTGCGATAAAGCCTAATCGTCTGCTACCTCTAGATGATTTCAATCAGCACAAGGTAAATGCAGCCTAACATTAATAACCAGATTAATGCTTGTGCTTATAAATTGTGCTTATCAAGCAATGAAGCTTACCCTGTAATCATAGGTTATTAAACAGCGTTTAGATAATTTTAAGAAAGATGGCTTTGACAAGACATGAAAGTCATTTACTTCTCATTTATAATCACTTGAATGAAGAGCGCTGCTTAAATCACACAGATATGATAATTTTTAAGGTTTTAATAAACCGTATAGTAAGACTGTCTTTAATCTCATATTGTCCTTGTTGAGGATGGCATTAGATTTGAGGGTTTTAGTATACATCTTGGTAGCCAGTCGTCACTTTGGTCATTCGAATAAGACATTAACGTGTTGTTAAGGAGTCTAAGGTCAGCGTTAATACTCTTACTTGTAGTTATGATGATGTGTTATGTCTAGAGCACTTTTTCACACCCTTTTTTGGGGTTGATTAAGGACTTTATTGATGACGCTGTTATTCATGCTGCCGATATACCAAACAGGACGTCTGGTATCGTTTTAGACTATGGACTAAGTTTTCGCTTATGATTACCATCAAAAAAGGTTTGGATTTACCCATCACTGGTGAACCCTCCCGCGAGATATCTGAGCACAGACCCGCCCATGTGGCACTTGTTGGCTATGATTATGTGGGCATGAAGCCCACGATGAATGTCAAAGAAGGCGACATCGTAGCAAAAGGTCAGCCCGTTTTTGAAGACAAAAAACGAGTCGGCGTTATCTATACTGCCCCTGCTGCTGGTAAGGTCATCGCGATTAACCGCGGTGAGCGTCGTGTGTTTGAAAGTCTTGTGATTGCGGTCGACCCAAACGGTGAAGAAGTAGAATTTCAGCGCTACGACTCCCAGCAACTTGCTGACCTAGATTCTGAAGTCGTTGAAACCCAACTGCTTGCCTCTGGTGAGTGGACCGCGTTCCGTACGCGTCCCTTTAGCCGTGCTCCCGAAATCGGTGCCCGTCCTCACGCTATCTTTGTCACCGCGATGGATACCAATCCATTAGCGTTTGACCCGATGTTGCTGATTAATGAGCAATTGCAGGCGTTTAATGACGGACTTGCCGTATTATCAACGCTCAGCCCCAACACCTTTGTCTGCCATCATGGCGATGCCCAGTTGACGCCAGTTGCCAAAACGGCGGCTAATAATGTCACTGAGTATCATAGCTTTGCCGGTAAACATCCAGCCGGTCTTGCTGGTACGCACATTCACTTTTTGCATCCCATCATGCGCGGCGTGACCGTTTGGACAGTTGGCTATCAAGACGTGATTGCCATTGGTGAACTATTTACCACGGGGCGCTTATATACGCGCCGCATGCTTAGCCTTGCCGGTCCTGCGGTCAAAAACCCGCACTTAATCGTCACCGAACGTGGTGCTGATATCACGGCATTGACCAAAGGTCAGCTTGAGGCTGGTGAGAACCGTATTGTCTCAGGTTCTGTGCTATCAGGTCGTAAAGTGTTTGGCAATACTGCTTATCTTGGTCGCTTTGATAATCAAGTCAGTGTGCTATCTGAAGGTCGTGAGCGTCCAGCGTTCCATTTCTTAAGCGTCGGTAGCAACCGCTTTTCAAAATTGCCTATCTATATTTCTAAGTTTTTTGGTAATAAGAAATATAACTTCACAACTACCAGTAATGGCTCACCGCGTGCGATGGTGCCAATTGGGGTTTATGAAGAGGTGATGCCGCAAGACTACCTGCCAACGCAACTATTACGTGCTTTGATTGTCGAAGACATCATTACGGCAGTAGATTTGGGCGTACTTGAATTGGACGAAGAAGATTTGGCATTATGCACCTTCGTATCTCCTGGCAAATATGAATTCGGCGATATTTTGCGTGATAACTTAACACGCATTGAGCTGGAGGGCTAACCACGATGAAATTTTTACACAATATGTTCGATCGTATGGAGCCGTCTTTCACCAAGGGTGGCAAACACGAAAAATACTATGCCATCTTTGAGATGTTTGATACGTTTTTGCGTCAACCAAGCTCAACGACATACGCATCATCACACGTACGCGACGGTATTGACCTAAAGCGTATTATGATTACCGTATGGTTATGTACCTTCCCAGCGATGTTTTGGGGTATGTACAATATCGGTCATCAAGCATTAACTGCGATTGCAACACTCGGCTTACAGCCTGACGGCTGGCGCACTGTTATCACCAGTATGGCAGGCTATAACCCAGACAGTATCTGGGCAAGCTTTGTCTACGGTGCCATGCAATTCTTACCTATTTATCTTGTGACTTTTGGGGTCGGTATTCTCTGTGAGATTATCTTTGCCGTCGTGCGCGGGCATGAAGTCAACGAAGGTTTCTTTGTCACCTCGGTACTGTTTGCACTCTGTTTACCACCGGATATTCCTTTATGGCAAGTTGCCTTAGGTATTATCTTTGGCGTGGTCGTGGCAAAAGAAGTCTTTGGCGGTACGGGTAAAAACTTCCTTAACCCTGCCCTATCAGGTCGTGCTTTCTTATACTTTGCTTATCCTGCTTATATGTCAGGCGACTCAGTATGGACAGCCGTTGATGGTTTCTCAGGTGCAACGCCCCTTGGTCTTGCCGCGCTTGGCGTCGTTCCACAAGATTTTGTCGATGTTTACGGCAATGCCATCACCTGGAGTGATGCATTCTTAGGCAACATGCAAGGCAGTATCGGTGAAGTATCGACCCTAGCTATCTTAATGGGTGCGGTCGTTCTACTTTGGACGCGCATTGCTTCATGGCGCATCATGGCAGGTTGTGTGGTTGGTCTCATAGCCACTTCGCTGGTCTTTAATATGGTCGGCTCTGAAGACAATATGATGATGAGCCTGCCTTTTTACTGGCACTTAGTCATCGGTGGTTTTGCCTTTGGTGCCGTGTTTATGGCAACTGACCCAGTATCTGCCGCGCATACCAATAAAGGGCGCTGGGCTTATGGTATCTTGATTGGTTTTATGACCGTATTGATTCGCGTCGTTAACCCTGCTTTCCCAGAAGGTATCATGCTTGCCATTCTATTCGCCAACTTATTTGCGCCACTATTTGACTATTTTGTGACGCAAGCAAATATCAAGCGTCAAACAGCACGGAGGGTTCGCTATGTCCAAGCCCAAAAGTAATAATGCAAAAACCATCAGTGTGGCGTTGACGCTATGCTTGGTGTGTTCTGTATTGGTCTCAGCCGCTGCTGTTGGTTTAAAGCCAGCGCAAGTTGAAAACGCGCGCTTAGACCGTAACAAAAACATTTTAGTGGCAGCCGGTATGTTTAACCCTGCTACTGATACCAATGAAGATGTAGCTGAGCGCTTTAAAGACTTTGAGGTTGAAATTATTGACCTAAATAAAGGCACTTACCTCGATGACGACGCGCTAAAAACCGCTGGTATCCCTGATCGTAATGCTTACGATGCCAGTCAAGCGACTAAGAATAAAGCCCTCAGTGAAGACTTAGGCAGTAATGATCCTGCCGGTATCGGTCGTAAGCCCAAATACGCCAAAGTTTATGTCAAAAATGATGACGCCGGTCAGCCTGAAATGGTGGTCTTACCGATTCAAGGTTATGGACTGTGGGGTACGATTTATGGTTTCTTGACGCTTGAAAGTGACATGAATACCATCAAAGGTATCAGTTTCTATGAGCATAAAGAAACCCCAGGTCTAGGCGCTCGTATTGAAGAACCAGAGTGGCGCGCTATGTGGAGCGGCATTCACTCTTATGACGAAAACGGTGCGGTAGCAACGGGTGTAACCAAAGCCGGTAATCCAAAAGAGAACTGGGTCGATGGTATCAGTGGCGCAACCTTAACTGGTCGCGGCGTCAGTAATATGATTCAGTTTTGGTTGGGTGAGCAAGGCTATAAGCCATACCTAGACCAACTGCGTAAAGAAAGCGGCAAAACACTGGCAGATAGTGAAGTAAAAACCAGTCAAAGCCCGTATAAAAAGCTGGGTCAAAGCCTAAATCAGCATCAGACTCACAAACAGACGCATCCCGTAACCGAACTGGTCGCAGTAGTACCAGCAGCACACGGCAAGGAGGCATAACATGGCTGATACAAAAAGTATTTTAACCTCGCCTATTTTTGATAATAACCCCATTGCGCTACAAATCTTAGGTATCTGTTCGGCATTGGCAGTGACCACGAGTGTGGCAAATGCGTTGGTAATGAGTGTGGCGTTGACCTTGGTCACCGCATTTTCAAGCTTTTTTATCTCTATTATCCGTAAGCAAATTCCAGCCAGTATTCGTATTATTGTGCAGATGACGATTATTGCGTCATTGGTTATCGTGGTCGATCAGATCTTAAAAGCGGTCGCTTATGACGTTAGTAAAGGCTTGTCAGTATTCGTTGGTTTGATTATCACCAACTGTATCGTCATGGGTCGTGCTGAAGCCTTTGCGATGAGCAATCCACCAGTACCGAGCTTTTTAGATGGTATTGGTAACGGTCTTGGGTATTCGGCGGTACTGCTATTTGTCGCCAGTATTCGTGAAATTTTAGGTGCAGGCAGTTGGTTTGGCATCACCCTTTTACAAACTGCGACCGATGGTGGCTGGTACGTACCAAACGGTCTACTGCTACTACCACCGTCAGCGTTCTTTATTATCGCCCTGTTTATCGTGATTATCCGTACATGGAAACCAGAACAGGTTGAAGAAGCTGAATTTGTAATGAAGCCGCAATCTAAAGGCATGGCACAAGGAGGCGGTCACTAATGGGACATTATGTCAGTTTATTTATAACCTCAGTCTTTATCGAGAATATGGCGCTGGCCTACTTCTTAGGCATGTGTACCTTTTTGGCGGTATCGAAAAAGGTATCAACCGCTATCGGTCTTGGGGTGGCGGTGGTAGTGGTAATGGCAATTACCGTACCGCTAAATAACTTACTGTTTCAGTTTATCCTAAAAGATGGTGCGCTGGCATGGGCAGGTTTCCCTGATATAGACTTAAGCTTCTTAGGTCTACTCAGTTATATCGGTTTGATTGCCGCTGTGGTACAGATTCTAGAAATGTTCTTAGATAAGTTCGTCCCAAGTCTGTATAACGCCTTAGGGATATTCTTACCACTCATTACCGTAAACTGTGCCATTTTAGGTGGCGTGCTATTTATGGTTGAGCGTGACTATAACTTTGGTGAATCGATGGTATACGGCGTTGGCGCAGGCTTCGGTTGGGCATTGGCGATTACCGCATTGGCGGGTATCCGTGAAAAGCTAAAGTACTCAGACATTCCAGCACCGCTGCGTGGTCTTGGCATTACCTTTATCACGGTTGGTCTGATGTCACTTGGCTTTATGTCTTTCGGCGGTATGTCAATTTAAACCGCTACGCTTAAAAGCCTATTTAGCGATTTGACCTATTTAATTCATTTATTCGGTAGGGGTTCAGGAAAAACGCAATAACGTCTTTTCGCACCCCTATTCCATAGATTAAGGATACCTACCATGGATTACGCTACGGCGATTGGTGGCGTTGCTATGTTTACCTTGATCATCATGGGCCTCGTTGCCATTATTTTGGCGGCGCGCTCAAGACTGGTCAGTTCAGGCGATGTTACTATCCATATCAATGACAATCCCGATAATGACGTCGTGACAGCTGCAGGCGGTAAACTGCTACAAACACTGGCGAGCGAAGGTATTTTCTTATCTTCAGCCTGTGGTGGTGGTGGTACCTGTGCGCAGTGTCGTTGCCGCGTTATTGAAGGGGGCGGTTCTATCCTGCCCACCGAAGAAGGATATTTTACCCAAGGTGAAATCCGTAACCACATGCGTCTTGCCTGTCAGGTTGCAGTTAAGCAAGACATGAAAATCGAGATTGACCCTGAGTTTTTTGATGTGCAAAAGTGGGAATGTGAAGTTATCTCTAACGATAACGTTGCCACCTTTATTAAAGAATTGGTGCTTAAAATTCCAGATGGTGAAGAAGTTAACTTCCGTGCCGGTGGTTATGTACAGCTAGAAGCGCCACCACATGAAGTGCATTATAAAGATTTTGTGATTGACGAAGAGTATCGCGAAGACTGGGAAAAATTTGGTATCTTCAACTACGTGTCAAAAGTTGATGAGCCGGTGATTCGTGCTTATTCGATGGCCAACTACCCTGAAGAAAAAGGCCTTATCAAGTTTAACATCCGTATCGCCAGTCCCCCGCCACGTGGCCCTGACGGTATTCCACCCGGCAAAATGTCCTCTTGGGTATTTAGCCTCGTGCCTGGCGATAAAGTGACGGTTTCTGGTCCTTATGGTGAGTTTTTTGCCAAGAAGACTGATGCTGAAATGATTTTCGTTGGTGGTGGTGCGGGTATGGCACCAATGCGTTCGCACATCTTCGATCAGCTGAAACGTTTAAACACTGACCGTAAGATTAGCTTTTGGTACGGCGCGCGCTCTATTCGTGAGATGTTCTACGTTGAAGATTATGACCAACTAGAAGAAGAGTTTGATAACTTTGAGTGGCATGTGGCTTTGTCTGACCCCTTACCAGAAGACAACTGGGAAGGTCCAACTGGCTTTATCCATAACGTGCTACTTGAAAACTATCTCAAAGACCATCCGAACCCAGAAGACTGTGAATATTACATGTGTGGGCCACCGATGATGAATGCGGCGGTCATCGACATGCTACATAGCTTGGGTGTGGAAGATGAAAATATCATGCTTGATGACTTCGGTGGTTAAGTGGTTGGTAAAGCACAGAACGTATCTTTAAAGTCATGAATAAAAAGAGAGTCTCAGTTGAGACTCTTTTTTTATGGCTAATATTTGACGATAAACCTACCTCATACCAATACAAATCTAAATAGTAAATTACCTACCTTCTCCTATATTATTGATTATTTACTCCTCTAAGAAAGGATTCTTATGAAAAACAAAGTGAAAGATTTAACCATTTGGATAACTGGTGCCTCTAGCGGTATCGGTGAAGCATTGACCACCGCCTTTGCCAAACGCGGTGCCACTATTATTTTAAGTGGACGTGATAAAGAGAAATTAGAAGCGGTTAAAAATCGCTGTAAAAATCGCAAAAAACATATCGTCATCCCCTTTGATATCGCTGATGCCACGCAAGCAAAAGAAGCTTATGAAGCGGCGAAGACCCAAGCGGGAAAAATTGATTGGCTGATTAACAATGCTGGTATCAGTCAACGCTCGCTTATCATGGAAACCACTGAAGAAGTTGAACGACAGTTGATGGAAGTAGATTACTTTGCGCAAACGTGTCTGACCAGACTGGTATTGCCAGATATGATCGCGCAAGGCGGTGGCAAAGTGATCATGGTATCAAGTGTGGCGGGTTTACTCGGTACGCAATATCGCGGCGCGTATGGTGCTGCCAAAGCGGCCATCCATATGTGGGCAAATAGTCTACGTGCTGAATTACATGGGCAAGGCATCGAGGTGGCGACGATATTTCCAGGATTTATTCAAACCAATGTTTCTATTAATGCCTTGACTGGTGACGGTAGCGCTCAAGGGACGATGGATGAGGCGACCAATAAAGGACTGACGGCGATGGTTTTTGCCAAACAGGTCATCAAAGCCCTTATTAACAACGAAGAATATATTATCGTCGCTGGTCATAAAGAAAAGCTCGCCACTAGGGTCAATCGTTTATCGCCGCCAAAGCTTTATAAACTTATCCGTGAATCAAAAGTAACATAAACCTAGCAGGCTAAGCAGATATGTCTTAGTCGATGATTGGCGTTATGGGTGACAAGGGGTGTAAAATAGGCAACGCGTAGCTTGCTTAGTTATTGACTAACGGTTTTTACTAGCTAATGCGCCCCACTCACCCCTTTGCTCTATCAAGCTGTGATGACCCCTATGACAAACTTAACCTCGCTTAGCGCTGCTAACCCATCAATGAAACCCGCCTTTCTGTCTATGATTGCTATCGGCTCTGTACTTGCTATTAGCGCTTGCCAGCAAAAGACTGATTATAACAATCTAAGCGGCGAGACCATGGGCACCAGCTACCATATCAGTTATCAATTGCCCAAAGGCGTTGATGAAGCTGCCATACAAGCAGCAATCGATAAGCGCTTGCAAGACATCAATGACAGCATGTCCACTTATCAAGCAGACTCTACTATTTCTAAATTTAATCAATTAGGAAAAGATACACCGATTGCTATCGACGCCGATTTCAGCCATGTCTTAGAAGCGTCTAGACAAGTTTATGAGCTATCGGGCGGCGCGTTTGATCCGACGGTGATGCCATTGATTGAAACTTGGGGTTTTGGCAGCACCATGACGGTTGAGCGCTTACAAAGTCCGCCGACAGCGCTTGAGATTGCACAAGCAAAAGCTTTGGTTGACTTTAAAAGCGTGATACAAAAAGAGCAAAGCATTTATAAAACCAAAGATGGCGTCGAGCTTGATTTTTCGGCGGTGGCTAAAGGCTATGGCGTTGATGTTATCGCCAATGTACTCAGAGATGACTATCAGATTCGCAATTATATGGTTGAGATTGGCGGTGAAGTCGCGACCTCTGGCGTCAGTGCTCAGCAGCAACCGTGGCAAATTGCGATTGACGCGCCCATCGAAGGCAGCACAGTAAGCGCACGCCAAACCATGGCAGTGATCCGTCAGCCTATTAATAATGGCACTACTATGTCGCTTGCAACCTCTGGCAATTATCGCAATTCCGTCGTTTTTGATGGTAAGCACTACAGTCATACTATCGACCCGACGACAGGTGAGCCCATTGTTGGTGGCGCGCCATCGGTAACCGTCGCCGCAGAATCGGTCGCGCTGGCGGACGCTTGGGCTACTGCTTTAACCGCCATGCCTTATGAAAAAGCGCTCAAAACTGCCAAAGAACACGATATCGCCGCCTTATTTGTTATCTTGGCTAATAATATAACTTTAGATTCAGAGGGTTCGGCGGCCGACAGTATTGATGATTGGCAAATGGTAGAAACCCCTGCCATGAAAGCTTTACGTGCTGATAAAAAGTCCTAATATTAAAGCGATGAGATCAAAGCCCTCAGAGTAAAGCCATCAGGTTAAATGTATGAGCTTTAAAAAGGTCATTCTAATACATGACGATTCTAAGCCATGGCGGTTTTAAAAAACGGCAGTTTTAAAAAGTATAAGATACCAACAAGTTTGCTTTAGCGCGGCTTTGAGATGCTTGCTAAGCACAAACGGACAAGGCGAATTTTTGCTATACTATAAGAGAGTCATCGACCAGATGACTGTCCTATATTTTAAACGAGAGGTTACCTCTATGCTTAACCAATTGCTGCCCATGCTTGCTATTACCTTTACTGTATTTATGCTGTTTTTTATCTTCATGGGTATCGGTTATATGGTCAAAAAAAAGCCGCTTAGAGGATCTTGTGGCGGTGTGGCAAAACTGATGGGCGATGAGCAATGCTCATTCTGTGGTAATGATCCCAACAAGTGCGATTCACTGGTCGCCGAGCAGCAAGAAACTGCACTAAAAGCTGCCCAATTAGGCAAGTCGGTATAAACGCCTTATTTGTTACCATATGCTGGTAGTATTTACCTAACATCTGTTCCTATAATAGCGTCTGGTCCTTTGCAAACTAAAAGGACTGACGCTATTTTTATTTGTGGGCGTTGGCTTTTTACTTAGCCTATTGTTATGATTTTTTTAAAACAGCTTCTTATAAGAAACCTTTATTCAAACAACAATGGCTGATATACCTGACATGCGCTTTATAAGCAAAACCTAAGTAATCAACATCTAAAAATCACTACTCAGATACTAATTTTACCCTAATGAATGGGGTAGCAAGTTCCTATGATGGGCTTTCTGCAACCAGTTCTACATTCTAATATATTGTCTCAATCACCGTCTTGGTGATGTACTCTGGTGTTGTTTTATAAGCGATGGTGCGCCAGCGCTTTTTAATGACGTGTCCTTTTTCTTATGCTAATAGTCGTGCTGCTATGTCTATCTCTCCTAATCTGCAAACTGATTTGCCGCCCCAGTCTTCAAAATCTCAGTCAGGTGCGCCGTCAAATTTTAAGCTGCCCTCTTCACGCTTTACGTTTTGGCTAGTACTGTGTGCCATGATTTTATTGGCGACCAATATGCGCTCGCCGATTGTGGCGCTGGGTTCTATTGCGCCGGTGGTGCAAGGGGCGCTTAATATCTCCGAAACCCAAATTGGCTGGCTTGGCGCGGTGCCAATGTTGACTTTTGCGCTCGGGGCTTTTATTTCGCCAGCGATTGGCAAACGTTTCGGCCTTGAAAACACCTTGATTGCGATGATTGCCTTATTAACGGTAGGCATGATTATTCGTAGCGTCATTCCGACTTGGATTGGCTTTTTAGGTGGCACGTTATTGCTAACGTTAGCGATTGGTTTTGCAAATACCCTTGCCGCTCCTGTGATTAAGCAGCGCACACCAAATCATATTCCGTTGATTACGGGTTTATTTAGTCTCACCATGACGGTGTCAGCAGGGATTGTCGCGGGCGTAGTCTTGCCATTATCTGAGCAAGTTGGCTGGCAATGGGCACTTGGTGGTTGGTCAATTTTAGGCGTGTTTGCCTTAATTATTTGGGTGCTGCTACGACTGCGTTTGGGCTCGTCAAATCATCAGCCAGTTGTACCGCTTGCTGAAGGCGCACAAGCCCCGTCACCCATTTCCATGTGGCGCACGCCTTTTGCTTGGCAAATTGCGGTATTCATGGGCTTACAGTCGCTGCTTTTTTATACGGTTGCCAGTTTTTTACCTTCAATTTGGCTCAGTAAAGGCCTATCAGCGGTAAGCGCGGGACAGATGAACTCGGTATTTCAGTTTATGGCACCGGTGGCGATTTTAAGCTTAACCTGGCTGGTCAATCGCGGGCGTCCTATTCAGGCGTTAGCGGTGATTGCTGCCGTCTTAAATGTGATTGGCATCTTAGGAGTCAGTTATTTATCTGCTGATTTAGCGTGGTTATGGTCGGCACTGATGGGCATTGGTTGTTCAGCGATTTTTACCTTAAGTATGATGCTGTTTTCGATGCGTACTTATACCGCCAATCAATCAAGCGAGCTGTCGGGTATGGCGCAGGCGGTCGGTTATCTGATTGCCTTTTTCGGTCCATTGGGCACAGGCTGGTTGCATGAAGCAACCGACAGTTGGGATTTGCCCTTATTAATCATGTTGGTCTTAATGGTGGTAAACGTGGGTTTTGCTTGGATGGTCAGCCGTCCAGTGATGGTCGATGGTAAGAAGGCTTAATTTTCGCCATTTATACCGACTGACAGGCGCGCAATACCGTTAACTGTCGCGCCATATTGCTCATAAGCTTAGTTTGCTACACTGGTTTGATTGTAAATAGGACAGCAAAATCATGATAAATATCTCTTCTTATTTGGCTAAACGCTTACCTGCCTCTGCATCCAAATCTTTAATAATAGCGGCAGCATTAAGCGTTACCCTTGTAGTCAGCGGTTGTCAAAAAGAGCCTGACATTAATAAGGCTGACGATAGCACCCAAACCAACGAAACCCAGAAAACTACAACTACAACTACAACTACAACTGAGCAGCAAGCGCCATTAACGATATTGGCATTGGGTGATTCATTAACCGAAGGGCTTGGCGTCGATAATGATGCCAATTACCCCGCTCAGTTAGAAGCACGCCTAAAAGAGCTTGGCTATAAAGACGTCAAAGTGGTCAATTCAGGCTTAAGTGGTGAAACGAGTACGGGGCTTGTCAATCGATTGGATTGGGTATTGCAGACCAAACCTGATATCACCATTTTGACCGTCGGTGCCAATGATGCCATCCGTGGTATTGATGTGGCAACGGTCGAGGCCAATATTCGCACCGCTGTTAAACGCCTGCAGGACAATGGAAGTGAAGTTATCTTGGGCGGTATGCAGATTTATGACAATCTTGGCTCTGATTACGTAACATCATTTGCCGCGATATATCCAAGAGTGGCTAAAGATATGAATGTGACGCTGATTCCTTTCTTTTTAGATGGTGTGGGCGGCGACCCTAAGCTAAACCAAGCCGATGCGATTCACCCTACTAAAGAAGGTTATACCATTATCGTTAATGATAATATTTTGCCAATCTTACAGCCTGAAATTGAAAAGCTAGAAGCAAAGCTAACATCAACAAGCACGCCTACTGAGACCACGCAATGACACTTTTAGCTTCAGACTTAGATTCAACTGCAACAATCACACCCACATCTAAACCTTCCCCATTACTAACGGCCTTACAACTTAATAAAACCGTGCAAGTCGGTGAGCAAAAGCTGTCTATCATCAAAGACGTAGATATCCATGTCAATGCGGGCGAGTTTGTGGTTATCATGGGCAAATCTGGCTCAGGAAAATCCACGTTATTAGGACTATTAGCAGCGTTAGATTATCCTGATAGTGGTTCCGTTGAATTGGCAGGGCAAACCTTAAGCAACCTTGATGAAGATGCGTTGGCGGTCATTCGCCAACGTGATATGGGTTTCGTCTTTCAATCTTTTCATCTATTACCGACATTGACAGTAGCAGAAAACATTGCCTTCCCGCTTGATATCGCTCGCCGTCCAAACAAAGCGCGCGTTAATGAATTGATTGAAGCGGTTGATTTGGGACATAGGCGTGATAGCTTACCCAACCAGTTATCAGGTGGTGAGCAGCAGCGTACTGCCGTTGCCCGCGCGTTGGTTTCACAGCCGAAGATTGTCTTTGCCGATGAGCCAACAGGCAACTTAGATGAGCAAAATGCCAATCAAGTGATGCAGCTATTATTAGATTTACGCCAGCAAGTGGGCTCGGCACTGGTCGTCGTCACCCATGATGCCGCGCTTGCGCAGATGGCAGATCGTGTCATTACCATGCATGACGGTATGATAGATGGATCAAAAATTAATGGATAACATGGATAATGAGTCGAATTACTCGAGTGGCATAATAAGCCAACTATTTAATCGCACCTTAGGCACGCAAGCCCTAAGTCGCAGTTGGTGGCAACGCTGGATTTATCCGCTATTATTTTTATTGACGCTAACGTTATCGCTTGCGACTTACCTCACCCTCGACTCCGTTCAGCAATCGGTTGCTACCTATATCAACGACAATCAGCGTGCGCTCGTTGGCGGCGATTTAATATTAAACAGCAAGCAAGAATGGCCAAGCGAGGTATTAACGCAAGTAGAGACGGTCGCTGATACGCAAATAGTATATGACTATCAGTTTAGCGCGATGGTGGTGACCGATGAGCAAACTTTGCTTGCCAGCGTCAAAGCCGTCTCTCCGGCTTATCCGTTATATGGGGAAGCCGAGCTTGCTTCAGGACAGCCTTTATGGCAGCAATTAAGCGCTGATAATGTCGTCGTCGCGCCCGAAGTACTGAACAGCTTAAACGCCAGTGTCGGTGACCAAATCACCATTGGTGATGCTGATTTTACCATTAGTGATGTGCTAACCAAAGAGCCTGACCGTCCGTTAACCGCCTTTGGTTTTGGCGGGCGGGTTTTGATGCATCAAGATGCGCTCGCAGCAACAAATTTACTGGGTCAGCGTAGCCGCATTAATTACCGTATTGAACTGGCTGGCGAGCCTGAATTAATGGCCGTGCAGCGTGATAAACTTACGCAAATACTAAGCAATTATCCTGATATTGAGATTTCTGATGCAGAATCAGCAGATACCTCTGTCTCGCGTATCTCTGACAATGTATTGATGTTCTTAAAGCTGCTCGTCATTGCCGTGCTCTTGTTATCTGCAGTGGCGATGTATGGCGTGATTACGGCTTTTGTGACCAAGCAGCAGTCTAGTAATGCCATTCGCTTGGCATTGGGTGAACCGCTTAAGTCGCTAAAACGCAGCTACTATCAGCTTTTGATTGTCACCACTATCATCGCCTGTATTGCCGCAGTTATCGTCAGTTTTGGCTTACTTAAAGTCGGTCAGCCGTATCTGATTGCTATCTTGCCTGCTGATGTTGGTCTAGCTATCAATCCTATTAGCGCCATTAAAACCATTATTATCGCTTTAGTGCTGACCATACTGATTGCTCAGCGTGGTTTAAGCACACTAAGTACGACCAAGCCTGCTACTTTACTTAATCAAGGAGTAAGCACAAACTCGCAAAATATGCCTTGGTATCGACGCTTGCCATTATTATGGTATGGGCTGATGCTAATCGGGCTTTATGCGTTTTTTGCTTATGAAGTTAATTCTCTGATACTAGGTGCGCAGCTCTTGATAGGCTTAACTGCCTTCGTAGCGATATTTTGGCTATTGGCGCGCGGTTGGTTATGGCTACTGACTAAGTTTGCTCAGTGCTCTAAGATTAGTTGGATGCAGCGTATTGCTATCCATAACCTTGCCCGTAAAGGCAATCAATCAGCATTATTTTTTGTCACTTTATCGCTATCAGTGGCGGTCTTAACTTTGATTACTACGCTTAATCATAGTATCAATACTCAGTTTATTAATGCGTATCCTGAGGATGCACCCAATTTATTTTTGCTCGATATTCAAAGTGATCAGCATGATGAGATTAATAACATCATTGCTGCACCTGTCAACTATTATCCTGTCATTCGTGCGCGTGTCGTCACTGCTAATAATGTACCCGTACAAGATATCGAACCTGCAGACGGCTTTGATGAACCGACGCGTGTCTTTAATTTAAGCTACGCCGATACGGTGATGGATACTGAATTTATTACTGATTCGCTAGTAAAAAACGAGCTTTATGCCCCTATTAAGACTGCAGATAACAATTCAGCACAAACTGTTGCGCCGTTATCGATTTTGGATACGGCAGCCAGTTTGCTAAACGTCGGCATGGGTAATCAGGTGCGCTTTAATATCCAAGGAATTGAAATCGTCGGGCAAATAACCAGTATCCGCTCGCGCTATGAGAAAGGACCCAGCCCCTACTTTTACTTCTTATTTGAGCCAGCGGTTTTAGCGGCTGCTCCGCAGATCCAATTTGCCACCGCCCACGTCGCAGCGGAAGAAATTCCAAAGCTCCAAGGTCAGCTAGTACGCGAGTTTCCTGCAGTAACGACCATTGACGGTACGGCAATCGCGCAACAAGTCCAAGAGTTGGTCGTGCAAATGAGTCGTTTGGTTTATGTCTTCACCTTACTGGCATTACTGACGGGTATTATGGTTTTGATTAGCTCGCTACTCTCCACCTCACAAGATCGCATGGCGGATAGTGCTTCATTTAGGCTGCTCGGTATGCAAAAGCGCGACTTATATATGCTAAATATCTTAGAACTTGGCATACTTGGCATTAGTGCCGCCTTATTTGCGGTTATTATCGCTAATATCGGGGCGTGGGCTGCTATTACCCTATGGTTTAATCTGCGCTTTAGTGTGTCGTGGACAAGCTTGGGTATTGGCGGTGTGGCGTTAGTTGCATTGCTCTTTGCCATTGCCATTATTTATGTGAGATTGGTGATTGGACGCGGGATTATGGCAAGGGTACGTGCGATGATTTAGAGTGAAATTAAAAGTAATAGTCAGCTTTTATATTCCAGCTCGTTTAAAACTGACTATTTGCTATACTAATGCCCATCTCAGCATTCATATATAACTCTCATAGAACATTCAGGAAAGTACGGTAATCTTATGAAATTCTCAAAATTCGGTCAAAAATTTACCCAACCCACCGGTATCTCACAATTGATGGATGATCTGGGCGATGCGCTAAAAAGCGATCAGCCAATTAACATGCTTGGCGGTGGTAATCCTGCCAAGATTGATGCTGTTAATGAGCTATTTTTAGAGACTTATAAAGCGCTTGGTAATGATAACGATGCCGGTGAGGCTAATAGCAGCGCTATTATTAGCATGGCGAATTACTCTAATCCGCAAGGTGATGCGGGCTTTATCGATGCTTTGGTTGGCTTCTTTAATCGTCATTATGATTGGAATTTGACCGCAGAAAATATCGCTTTGACCAATGGTTCGCAGAATGCTTTTTTCTATTTGTTTAACTTATTTGGTGGGGCTTTCGTTGATGAAAACAGTCAGGATAAACAAAGCCAGTCTGTCGACAAATCAATCCTACTACCATTAACCCCTGAATATATTGGCTATAGTGATGTGCATGTCGAAGGTCAGCATTTTGCAGCCGTATTACCTCATATTGATGAAGTAACCCATGATGGCGAGGAAGGTTTCTTTAAATATCGCGTCGATTTTGAAGCGTTAGAGAACTTGCCAGCATTGAAAGAAGGGCGTATCGGCGCGATTTGCTGTTCGCGTCCGACCAATCCAACGGGTAATGTATTGACCGATGAGGAAATGGCGCATTTAACTGAGATTGCCAAGCGTTATGACATCCCGCTTATCATCGATAACGCCTACGGTATGCCCTTCCCTAATATCATCTACTCTGACGCGCATTTAAACTGGGATAACAATACGATCCTTTGTTTTAGCCTGTCTAAAATTGGTCTGCCCGGTATGCGTACGGGTATTGTCGTTGCCGACGCGAAAGTCATCGAAGCGGTCAGCGCCATGAATGCGGTGGTGAATTTAGCGCCAACACGTTTTGGCGCAGCGATTGCGACGCCATTGGTAAACGATGACCGTATCAAGCAGTTAGCTGATAATGAGATTAAACCCTTTTATCAAAAGCAAGCCACATTAGCGGTAAAGCTGTTAAAAGAAGCGTTGGGTGATTATCCATTAATGATTCATAAGCCTGAGGGCGCGATTTTCTTATGGTTATGGTTTAAAGATTTGCCGATTAGCACGCTTGAGCTGTACGAGCGTTTGAAAGAAAGAGGTACGATTATCGTTCCAAGTGAGTACTTCTTCCCTGGTGTCGATATCAGCGATTATCAGCATGCACACGAATGCATCCGCATGAGTATCGCCGCTGATGAGCAAACGCTGATTGATGGTATTCGAGTGATTGGTGAGGTGGTGCGCGAGCTTTATGATAAGGCTAGCAGTCAGAACGACTAAGCCTTTTATTATACAAAGCGTTAACGATAGAAACAAAAAACGGACTTATGAATAGTCCGTTTTTTTCTGTCGTTTAATCATAGGTTTGACGGTGTTGATTGACTGAAATGTCTTTGTCCATACGGTAAAGCCATAGATTATATAAGACAGCATACAGGTATTAACAATATCATGGATACTGGCCTTTATTTCTGCAGCTTGTAACCCTGCGAGTCCTAGCTCGGTAATCGTCTGGCGATTATCCAAATACTCACCTAATAAGGCGATAGCGGTTACCATGATCAAAGCAATAAATGCTCTAACACTGTATTTTTTAAAAATTGGACGTAGCAAGATTAAACTTAATAGGTAGACACCAATGCCCACATACATATGTAAGGCGTCTTTGTCTAATCCTGTGGCATCCACGACACCGTTTTTAAAGAGATAAAAATCCACGATTTTATTCCGCGTATAAGAGATAGAAAATAACTGAGTATAAATGAAAAACAACTAATTATATATTGAGAATAAAAAAGGTAGATTAAGCATTTGCTAACCTACCTTCCTATTTAATCGAAGCTGTTCAATCAAAACTGTCCAATCAAACATTCAACGCACGCTTTTTAAATATTCCAATCTACAAAATTCTTTAACAGCTGCAAACCCGCGGTGTGGCTTTTTTCTGGGTGGAACTGGGTCGCAAACAAGTTGTCTTGCAAAATACTGGCACAAAACGGCTGACCGTAGTCACAAACGGCAGCCACTTGCGAGCTATCGGCTGGCGCGCAGTAGTAGCTATGTACAAAGTAAAAATGTGCATTATCTTCGATGCCGTTCCACAATGGATGGTCAAAATCCATACCGTTAATGGTATTCCAGCCCATGTGCGGCACTTTAATGGTTGCGCCTTGCTCATCTTTCCAAGTAGGGTCAAACGCTTCTACGCTGCCATTTAAGATGCCCAAGCATGTTGTGCCACCATTCTCAGCGGACTGCTCAAACAACGCCTGCATACCGACGCAGATGGCCATGACAGGCTTATTAAATATCGCCTGACGTATGACCTCATCAATACCTGCCTCATGCATGCCAGCGATACAGTCGCGCATCGCACCGACACCTGGGAAGAAAATCTTATCAGCCGCCGCGACGACTTTTGGGTCATTGGTAATAACGACTTCCGCGCCTACCGCTGACAATGCTTTGCTGGCCGAGTGCAAATTACCCATGCCATAATCTAGTAGTGCAATCTTTGTGGCTCGACTCATCTAAAAAGCCTCTTTGGTCGACGGTAGCGTATTCAGCGCACGCTCATCATATTCGCAAGCCATACGTAGCGCACGAGCAAAGGCTTTAAAGGTAGATTCGATTTGGTGATGGCTGTTTTTACCTTTAAGATTGTCTAAATGCACCGTCATCCATGAGTGATTGACGAAGCCGTAGAAGAATTCGCTGAATAAATCGACATCGAAATTACCGACGTGCGAGCGGGTAAAAGGAATGTCCATATGCAAACCAGGACGGCCTGATAAATCAACCACTGCGCGGGTAAGCGCTTCATCGAGTGGCGCATAAAAGTGCCCATAACGACGGATGCCTTTTTTATCACCTAATGCTTTATTGAATGCTTGCCCAAGCGTGATGCCAGTATCTTCAACACTGTGGTGATCATCGATAAAGGTGTCGCCGGTACATTTGATATCTAAGTCAAACAAACCGTGACGCTTAATTTGATCAATCATATGATCCAAAAACGGCACACCAGTATCGACAGTGCCTTGACCTGTACCATCAAGATTGACGGTACAAGTCACTTGCGTCTCAGCAGTATTACGCTCAACGGTAGCGGTACGGGCTGGGCGACCATGTAAATTTAGATTGGTAGATTGGTTTTGCTCAGTTGCATTGGCTGTATTGGTTGTCGTCGTAGAATTGGCAGTCATGGCTACTCTCTATAAATGAAAAGCGGTCAATAAAATAGGGCGAAAAAGCGCCCAAAGCATTCTTACTAGCGTCTAAAATAAATAATATAAAAAACTAAGCTAAAAGTGGGGTCAATGTTTATTCAAAAGGCTTATTCAAATTCTTACTAAAAACACTTATTCAAAAAGCCGAAATATTAGGTTTTTTGCATATAAACCATTGTCTATCCTCATCATAGCAAACCCTAGCATTTACTGCCACGACCAAGCAGTAATCGACGCACAAAATCGCCCTATTCTGCTAAAATAGTGCGTTCAGTATTATCAATCATAAGCCGCGCCGACTCTACAATGCTACACTCGATGCCACGCTGTATCACCTTATAGCAACCGATTATTTATAGGAAATGATTATGCCTTTAGAAGCGATCGCCATCAACAGCTTAGATGCGCCACTGATTAAAAAACCTGCGCGTGAAAACGAACTATCCGAGCGCTTGCATGCCTTATATGACAGCGATGACAACCAGCCAAGTGGCGCAGAAGTATTAAATCTTATTGAGCAAGGGTTTAAGCGTGGTCAAACCCTGTATGTCGGTATGTTTAATGACAAGCCTATCGCCGCGGTTGCTTGCTTTGATGATGGACAAACCGATGCAAAACGCTTGCAATATCTCACGGTACACAGCCAAAATCGAGGTCGCGCCATCGATGCTAAGTTTATCAAACTGGTCTATGATGCCGAAGTGAAAAAAGGTGTGCGCGAGTTCGTTCCAGTCGATGCCGATATTCATCGTATCATGAGCGAGTATGAGCTCCTGCGCGTTAAGGATTAAATACGAGTTTAAAACCTTGTATTTGGCTTATATTTGACTATTTATGGTTTTTTATCGCATATTATGCAAAAATCACTTGACAGTAACGCCTATATTTAGTTTAATAGCGCCTCAACGAAGACGGCTCGATAGCTCAGTCGGTAGAGCAACGGATTGAAAATCCGTGTGTCGGCAGTTCGAACCTGCCTCGAGCCACCATTCGTTTAAGCATTCTAAAAAGCCCGGAACAGCAATGTTCGGGGCTTTTTTTATGCTTAATTTATGACTTTTTATACAGACACTGGATAATAGAAACGGTATTTTAATAATCACATGGCTAACGATATAAGCCAAGCACGTGCTACTGATACAGGCGACCACGTAATAGTAGATTACAACGCTCACGCGAATCCAAATCATAAATCGTCGCGCGATAATCAATACCGTGACGCCCTTCAAAAAACACCACCCGATCGCCGACTACTATAAAACAAGATGTACGCGCATCATAAATAAAACCATCAATCACGAATGCCAGGTCACGATCTATCTCGCGTACCGTATAGGTCTCACCTTGCGGAATCAAACGCTCAAACCAAGCACTATAGGCGACAGTGGTTGTTAACACGCTGAGCAGGACAAGCGCTGATATCATAAGCATACTTTTTAATATCATCGCAGAAGCTGACCTAGCTACGATAGTTTTTCTGATTTGATTAACTGTCATGACCTTCCCATTAATGGCTTCTACCAATTATTCTTCTTATGCTAAACGCTTACGGTCACGGTTGCATAACATTTTTGTGCTGTTTATTAGATAGGGTCACTCAGTATACTCGATAGCAGTAATAATGATAAATCTGACAGTTAATAATTAATAACTAAGCAATACTAATAGGCAAAACCATGAGAGCGTTTGATTATAATCTGGACTATAAAAACGTAGATTTGCGTGCGCAGCCTGAGCTGTACCGTGTCGGTCGCGGTGAACAAGGCGTCTTATTGGTGGAGCCTTATAAATCTGAGATTCTACCGCATTGGCGCTTTGCCACCCCTGAGATTGCGCTTGATAGCAGTGAAACTATTTATCAGATGTTTTTAGATTACTTGGCTGCCGATGATTTTGTTGGTGCGGACATGGCGCGCAAATTTATTCAAATGGGTTATACTCGTGCCCGCCGCTATGCCAATCACAAAGGCGGCAAGAAATACAAGGGACCAGTACCTGATGATAAAAAAGGCCAAAGCGGTGCACATGGACGTGAAGAGCTACCACGGCAAACCGAGGATCCGATCAAAGCAGAATCTGCCTGTATTTTTAAACAAAAATGGGATCTGTGCCGCGAAAACGAAACCTATCTAAAGATGAAAGCAGAACATCGTGAGCGCTATAAAAACGTCGAGTAGTAGCGGTTAAGAATCATAGTAATGGTTAGTTTTAACAGCTTGCTGTGCTATGGTAATGCAGATTAGCAATCTACCAGAACGTGTTACTGGTACAAATTTTCCTCGCTTGCTGCGCGACCTTGTCCCTCCAGAGGCTTCGCAAAAATTTGTTTCAGTAACACGGTGTTTTTTAAATTGTATCAACAATAGCGAGAAATAATGGATAAGCAGCTTTTAATTTTTGACTTCGATGGCACCTTAATTGATAGCGTGCCAGATTTAGCTGATGCGACTAACGCAATGCTGACCACGCTTGGTAAGGAAACCTACGCTCTTGATGCCATACGTAATTGGGTCGGTAATGGCTCAAGGATGCTGGTCGAGCGCGCGTTGGTAGGTAAGATAGAGGTGTTAGAAGGCGAGTTAACCAAGGAAGAGGCCGATCATGCTGAGCAAGTATTTTTCGATGCCTATAAAAATATCAGTGGCAGTAAAACTGTCGCCTACCCAGATGTGGATAGCGGCCTAAAAAAGCTACAGGCAGCGGGCTATATATTGGCCTTAGTCACCAACAAACCCATTCTTTTCGTACCCAAAATCTTGCAATCCTTTGGTTGGCAGGACTTGTTTAGCGAAGTGCTAGGCGGTGATAGCTTACCCTTTAAAAAACCGGATCCCGCACCGCTATTGCATGTCTGTAAAATGCTGAATGTTGCTCCAAAACAAGCAGTCATGATTGGTGACTCCAGAAACGATATTTTAGCGGGACAACACGCTAATATGGACACGCTTGGTCTGTCGTATGGTTATAATTATGGGCAAGATATTCGTGAGCTAAATCCTACCAAAGTATTTGATGACTTTGCGGCATTGGTTGAGTATCTTTTAAAAGAATAGGCATTTAATAACTGAAGGTTAACTGGCTGATATTTTTCAAGCAAACACTTAACCTACCAAGCCTTTTAGATAAAAATCATTAATCTGTACCGACGTACCGATTCAAGAGACTGTTTATTATGACCGTACCTAGCGATATTGCTATTGCCCAAAAAGCAACCTTACAATCAATCACTCTTATCGCTGAAAAACTTGGTTTATCGACAGTCAATATCGAACCTTACGGACACTATAAGGCAAAGATTAATCCAGATGATGTGTTTGCGATGCCCGCAAAAGCCAAACACAGCAAGTTGATACTGGTTACCGCCATTAACCCAACGCCAGCTGGTGAAGGTAAAACAACCGTTACTATTGGCTTGGCTGACGCATTAAATCGCATCCATAAGCAGAAAAATAGTGGTGAGAAAACGGTGGTCGCTATCCGTGAGCCGTCTATAGGCCCGGTATTTGGCGTTAAAGGTGGCGCAGCGGGTGGTGGTTACGCGCAAGTACTACCTATGGAAGATATTAATCTACACTTTACGGGTGACTTTCATGCGATTGGGGCGGCAAATAATCTGTTAGCGGCGCTGATAGACAATCATATTTACCAAGGAAATATGCTAAATATAGACCCAAAACAAGTGTTCTGGCGGCGCGCAGTAGATATGAATGACCGTCAACTGCGCAATATTATCAGTGGCATTGGTAAGACGACTGACGGTGTGATGCGCGAAGATGGTTTTGATATTACCGTTGCCTCTGAAGTCATGGCTATCTTTTGCTTAGCAACCGATTTAAGCGACTTAAAACAGCGCTTAGGCAATATATTAGTCGCCTTTAGTAAAGACAAACAGCCTATCTATGCTAAAGATTTGAACGCCCATGGGGCAATGGCGGTACTCCTAAAAGAAGCCATCAAACCCAACCTTGTACAGACGATTGAAGGTACACCTGCCATCGTTCATGGTGGACCATTTGCCAATATCGCCCACGGTTGCAACTCTGTTATCGCCACTCGCGTTGCGATGCATTTGGCAGATTACACGCTTACCGAAGCAGGATTTGGTGCAGACCTTGGCGCGCAGAAATTTTGTGATATTAAGTGTCGATTGTCAGGACTGACACCGGATGCTGCCGTTATAGTCGCAACCATTCGAGCATTAAAATACAATGGCGGCGTCGCTAAAGATGAGCTGACGATTGAAAACCTGCCAGCCCTTGAGAAAGGTCTGCCAAACCTGATGAAGCACATAGAAAACATGCAAGAGGTATATGGTCTACCGGTGGTAGTCGCCATCAATCACTTTATTAGTGATACCGATGCCGAAGTTGAGTTAGTGCGACAAGCTTGCATGGAAAAAGGTGTAGAGGTTGCTCTCACGCAAGTATGGGAAAAAGGTGGCGCTGGTGGTGAAGATTTAGCGAACACTCTGCTTAAACTGTTTGATGACAGCGATAAGAATAACAGCGCTCAAGATAAAGGCTCTCAAAATAATAGCAGTCAACCTAGCCAATTCCGTTTGGCTTATGACAGTGATGATAGTATCGCTGATAAAATTCGCACGGTTGCCCAGCGTATTTATGGGGCAGAAGATATTGATATCAGCAGTGCCGCTCAAGCCAAAATACGCCGCCTAGAAGCCTTAAATCTCGATAAGATGCCGATTTGTATTGCCAAAACCCAGTATTCGCTTAGTGATGATGCCAAACTACTGGGAAGACCTACTGGTTTCACTATCCATGTGCGTGATATCAGCATCTCTTCTGGTGCAGGGTTTATCGTAGTGATTTGCGGCCCTATCATGAAAATGCCCGGTCTACCCAAACGCCCTTCAGCTGAATATATTGATTTAGATCATAATGGAAATATTACTGGGCTTTTTTAACGGAAAAACGAATCACTTACTACGATAGCTCAGTGCCTCAGACACATGAGCACTGGTAATATTGACACTGTCAGCCAAATCAGCAATCGTCCGTGCAACGCGTAATACGCGATGATAACCTCGAGCTGATAAATTTAGACGCTGCTGAGCAAGCTGTAATAATTGCTGCTCGCTCTCTCCTAGCTGAATATACCTATCAATCTCGCTAGGGCTTAGCTCATTATTGACCTTTTTTTGTCGCTCTAATTGATGCTTGTGTGCAGCAGCGACTCGCGTGCGCACCTGTGCAGACGTTTCGCCAGCCTGAGCATTTTGCAGATCCGCAATTGGTAGGGCTGGTACCGTTATATGCAAATCAATACGATCAAGTAGTGGGCCTGACAGCTTATCTTGATAGCGCTTAATCTGTTCAGGTCGACAGCGACATCGGCCCGAGCCATCGCCATCATAGCCACATGGGCAAGGATTCATCGCCGCCACCAATTGAAAATTTGCTGGAAAGGTCATCTGTGAGTTTGCACGGCTAATGGTGATTTGCTTGGCTTCCAACGGCTGACGCAATACTTCTAACACGGTACGATCAAACTCGGGTAATTCATCCAAAAATAACACACCCTTATTGGCAAGCGTAATCTCGCCAGGTTTGGGACGTGAGCCGCCACCGACCAATGCCACGGCAGATATGGTGTGATGGACTTGCCTGAATGGCCGTGTACCATAATCGTAATCGCTGTCTGCCACTGAATAGGTACTGGCAACTTCTAATGCATCCTCATCATTTAAGTCAGGCAAGATAGTCGGTAGTCGTGACGCCATTAACGTCTTGCCCGAGCCCGGTGGCCCTGTAAATAATAACGAATGACCACCTGCGGCGGCTATCTCCAACGCCCGCCGCGCATGATGCTGACCTTTAACATCGGCCAAGTCTACCTTATAACCAAGATGTTTCTCTACTGCAGCGGGCGGTACAATCTCTAAGCGTTCATACGTAGCATTTGGATTAGTCAACGATTGCAAATGGTCACAAACTGCTTTTAGACTTTGAGCACCTAGTATCTCTACGCCTTCGACACGGCTAGCCTCCGCACCATTATCTATCGGTACTATTAACTGCGGGGTTTTTGATTGTTGCTGCTTCTTACTCAGCTGTGGTTTATGAGTTTTTGACGCCTTTGACCCTCTTGATGCTTTTAAGGTTAGCGCCTCTGCTTTGATGGCTCGAGCAACAGCCAAGCTACCACTTACCTGCCGAAGCTCACCATTCAGCGCCAGCTCACCGATAAACTCAAACCCTGACATTACTTCTGGCTCAAGTTGCCCACTGGCGGCTAGAATACCAATCGCAATCGGTAAGTCCAGCCTTGCGCCATCTTTTGGCAGGTCTGCTGGTGCTAAATTAATCGTCAGCCGCCGGTTAGGGAATTGAAATCCTGAATTCAGAATGGCTGAGCGCACCCTATCTTTACTTTCGCGTACGGCAGCAGCAGGCAAGCCGACAATGGTGAGCGCTGGCAAGCCTTGCGATAAATGCACCTCAATAATGACTTGCGGTGCATGCAGCCCAACGACTGAGCGCGTATAGACTTGGGCAAATGACATCGGCCTTTCCTAATGTAGTGATGAATCGATAATAAAGCATTATTAATAAGTGCGCAAATGTCGTGTTTTATTATTTATCAATCTATTAAAGCAGCATTGTTATTGACCTACTATTAAAATAGTTAAAGACAGTTTCTTCTTATATTTACATCAAAAATCAGCCAATCAATCCTTTGGTTTATTCGCTAGCATAGATGTTTGAAATTGTTATATGATTGATAAATTCTTTTTAATTTATCTTATATATCAAAAAATATAAGAGCTACAAAAAGTATGGCAATAAAAGGAATTTATTGACACTTAAAGCTTGATGGTGGGTTTTTGCCAGCACTTTATATAATCGTAATTCACCATGGATGGGTAAGATTATGAGCATCAACGTGCTTAATCGGCGTGTAAACACACTCACGCTATTGACGATGGCAGTCTCGTTGGGACTGTTTGGTTGTTCGGATAACGATAATTTTAATGGCAATATAGATAGCGATAATACTTATGAGGCGGATATTCAGCGCACTGAGTTTGGGATACCGCACATCACCGCCAAAGACTATAAAGGACTAGGGTACGGCGTTGGTTACGCCTTTGCCGAAGATAATATTTGTTCACTGGCACGCGAAATCGTGATAGCCAAAGGCCAGAGTATGCGCTATCTGGGTGATGAAGGAGATATCGATAGTGATGTCTTTTATACTTGGTACAACTCAGACGCTAAGCGTCAGCAATTTTTAAATGCTCAAGAGCCTGAGGTTTTGGATGCGGTAGCAGGCTATGCAGCGGGCTATAGCCGCTATTTACGTGATAAAGGTGTCGACAATATCGATCCAGACTGTGCTGGTGCTGAATGGATTCGTGAAATTAAGACCGATGATTTGCTAGCGCTTTATGGCAAGGCCAATTTGCGCGGTGGTCTATCGAATTTTGTCACTCCTATCGCCACTGCGACGCCGCCTGTAGCAAATGGTATCATGGGCAGCTCTCTAATGCGCTCCATGTCTATAGAACCAGAGGGCGAATTATCGTCAGAGTCTGCCGCTGATTTGGCATCAGGCTTTGACTTTGATATGAGCGCCATCAACGTGACCAATGGCGGTAGCAATGCCTATGCCTTTGGTAGTGAAGTCACGGGCACCAAGAGCGGTATCCTTTATGGTAATCCCCATGAGCCTTGGGATGGTCTACAGCGCTTTTACGAGTTCCATTTGACCATGCCGGGCGAGCTTGATGTCATGGGCGCCGGACAGCAAGGACAGCCCTTCCCCAATATTGGCTTTAATAAAGACATTGCTTGGAGTCATACGGTTTCTACCGCCAAACGCTTCACGCTTTATCAACTCAGCCTAGTAGACGGCGATCCAATGAAGTACAACTATACCAATAGTAAGGGTGTCGTTGAGCAACGTGATATTCAAAAGGATGACATCACCATTCAATTACCAAATAATCAGACGTTGGTGAGAGCTGTTTATTCGTCACATTTTGGCCCTATGTTAGCCGTCAATCAAATCAATCCGTTATTACCGCCTTGGGGTACAAATAATATCGCCTTTACCATCCGTGATGCCGCCGCAGAAAACGCCCGCTCGTTGAACCAATGGCGCAGTATGAATAAAGCCAGCAGTGTCGAAGATTTGGTCGATAAAATGCAAGATATGGTGGGGCTAGGATTTGTCAACACCATTGCAACCGACCGCTACGGTAAAGCGCTTTATGCTGATATCTCAACTGTACCGCATGTGACCGCTCAAAAACTCGCAAGCTGTACTGCTGGTAAGCCCTATTTACAAGCCATCGTTGGTTTTGGTCTACCAGCATTAGATGGCAGCAACGCGGATTGCGAATGGGGTAATGATGCCGATTCGCCGCAAGCGGGCATTTTTGGGCGCTCAAATCTGCCTTTCTTAATACGTGATGACTATGTGCTTAACTCAAACGATACTTATTGGTTGAGTAATTTAGATGAGCCATTAACAGGGTTTTCACCACTGCTACGTCGCCGTTTAACGCCTTTCCCTAGTGCAACTAGCCCAGAGGGCGTACCACTTTCTCTGCGTACACGTATGGCATTTCAGCAAGTATTAGACCGTCTTGATAACTCAGATGGGCTGGGTAGCAAAACCTTTACTTCAGCTAATATGCAAGAAGTCGTTTATGGCAACCGTAGCTATGCTGCAGAGTTGGTTCTCGATGATGTCTTGGCTGACTGTACCGCTAAACCTATGCTGCCTCTGAAGGATGGTGGCAGTATCGATGCCACACAGGCCTGTAGCATTCTGAGTACTTGGGATCGTCGCAACAATATCAACAGCCGAGGCGCGCATGTGTTTAGAGAGTTTTGGAGCAAAGCTGGTTTTACCGAATATACAAATGATTCATTTAAAGTACCATTTAACGAGGCAGACCCTATCAATACGCCTCGCGAGCTAAAAATCACCGCACAGACTCGTCAAGCCTTGGGCGATGCTATTGTATATTTTCAAAATAAGGGCATAGCGCTGGATGCCACCTTAGGGGAGCTACAATATGTGCTAGATACTGGCAAGAATAATCAGCGTATCCCTATGCATGGTGGTTATGGTAGCGAAGGTATCTTTAACGTTGCCCGAGGTGAGGGAGTCAATAATATGGGTAATTACATTATTAATAATGGACCGACCTATATGCAAACGGTGACTTTTGATGACAAAGAGCCTGTCGTAGAGGCGCTGCTTGCCTATTCACAATCAGCGGATAGCACGCGCCCTTATCATCGTGATCAGACGCGTCGCTACGCAGATAAAGATTGGATTCGTGTGCCTTTTAGCATCAGCGACATCTCCAAACAAGCCGTGGGTGAAGTGGTAAAACTAAGAGAGTAGTCATAGCCAAATTTTAACATGCACACAAAAGACTTTAGGATCGTCCTGAGGTCTTTTTTCATGGCAAATAACAATACAACTTTATGGGTATATACGAAAACTTGCCGTCCATGCCACTATAACCCATGATTTGTTATACTGCTTATCACCTATCTAACCTTAATATCTAGCTTCATAGCGAACTCCATAACTTATATTAAAGTAACCCACAGCAACCTAACTTTTAGCAAAAGCTAGTTTCAGTAACCATACTTAGCAAAGCAATTATCCGAATAAAAAAGCCATGCGCTCATCACGTAAAAAACGGCTATTTATACAGTCAAACCGAGGAATCTCGCATGTCAGAACCAACCGATATCAATAGCGCCCAAAAACCTTTCGCCCATGCCAGCGAACAGCCGACCACAGTGCGCCCTGTGACGCAGCCGGACAATCCGTATGCCAGTACGCGCGGCAGCATTACCAGTAAGCAATTACCGGCATTCGATGAAGATATTATCAATAAATATAATCGCTCGGGGCCGCGCTATACCTCCTACCCTACTGCTTTAGAGTTCTCACCGATGCCAGAAGGACTTGAAACAAAGATTTTGCAAGAACGCGAAGCCCATGTACCGCTATCGCTCTATTTTCATATACCGTTTTGTCGCCATCTTTGCTATTACTGTGCTTGTAATAAAATTATTACCAAAAAAAATAGCGATGCCGGCGATTATCTAGAATATTTGATGGCGGAAATTAAGCACAAACGTAGCTTATTAAAAACACCAGCAGACGGTGAAAAGCCACTGGTCAAACAGCTACATTTTGGTGGTGGTACGCCAACCTTTCTACAAGATAATGAGTTGATACAACTTTGGGAATTTTTACAGACCCAGTTTGAATTTTTACCAGAAGACCAAGGCGATTACTCTATTGAGATTGACCCACGCGAGCTAGGCACTGAGACTCTAAAAGTACTGCGCAACCTTGGTTTTAACCGCGTGAGCTTGGGCGTGCAAGACTTAGATGAAACCGTACAAATCGCGGTCAATCGCATAAATTCTGCCGAGCTCATTGAGAATGTGCTTGCTGAGGCGCGCGCGTTGGGCTTCCATTCTATCAACGTCGACCTAATTTATGGTTTACCACATCAAACGCCAACGACCTTAGATAAAACTGTACGCCGTATTATTGAGATGTCACCCGATCGCCTATCGGTATTTAATTACGCCCACTTACCTGAGCGCTTTAAATCTCAACGCCAAATTAAAGAGGCGGATTTACCGACGCCAGCCGCTAAGCTTACAATGCTGGGTAATACCATTAATACATTAAGCGAAGCGGGTTATCAATATATTGGTATTGACCATTTTGCCAAACCTGATGATGAGCTTGCTATCGCCCAGCGCGAAGGTAAGTTGCATCGTAATTTTCAAGGTTATACCATCATGGGCGATTGTGATTTATTAGGGTTTGGCGTGTCTTCAATCAGTCAGATTGCCAATGCCAATAGCAGCTATATTCTGCAAAATCACACCGATTTACAGGTTTACAAAGAAAATATCGATGCGGCACGCGATAATCCAACCATCATGCCCGCGGTCAATGTAATTAAGACCTCGATTAAAGACCGCTTACGTGAATACGTGATTATGAATTTATTATGTCATGACTATATGGATTTTCGAGACATTAATCAGAAGTTTGGTATCGATGCCATCACTTACTTTATTGATGAAATCCAACAGTTGGACGAGATGCAACAGGACCGCTTGATTGATATGGATGCGGCTGGGATTCGCGTACTGCCAAAAGGTCGTCTATTGGGTCGTAATGTGGCCATGGTGTTCGATGAATATCTTGAGAAAAAACATAAAAACCGCTTCTCTAAGGTTATTTAAAGTCATCTAAAGCATATTGATTGAATGATACTTAATAAAAAAAGACCTCGCACAAGGTCTTTTTTTTATTGTCTGTCATAAGCATCAGTAGTTACGACAGAACAATCTACTCTATTCAGTCGGCATGACGATATACAATCGATTGGCATCTTCGATGGTTTTTTCCGCATCAAGATATTTTTGTTCCACGCTACTTTTTGAGTGCACTATCTCTGAATCTGTCATCGCAAAGTCATCATCATTGAGTAAGCCCAATGAGCCATCTTGCCGCAACCACAACCCTTCAAGCTTATCATGCGGATAATCTAAGCTAGCCAGCACATCGACGACCAAGGTTTTTTTGACCGGTGTGATACTCATCTCTTCGAGCACTTGCCAGTTTTCTTCATTTGCTACAATAAGCTGCTCGAGTGTTTGTCCATCGATAGTTAAACCGAGCGTGTCATTTTTCTCAATACTTGTACCACTTATAATCGCGTCAATATCTGTTGCCTGCGAGATATCTATTTTGTAGATTAGTTTTTGTGCTGATTTATCTTGTAGCGGGAATTTGCGATCGTGTTCAATTAAGTAAAACTCATGACTACTAAGTGCCACGATGCCAGAAGTCACGTGCTGCGCATGATCAAGGCGATATAAATATTGTGCTATTTTCCCTGAAACCAAATGGATTGTTACGATGCGCACCAAACTAGACATGCGCCCTGACTTATCAGGATTGTCCATAGCAGATTCCATGATACCGACCAACGTCTTTTGGTCTGGCGTAATGGTTAACGCCTCCATCCCGCGATTGGCACGGCGTTTGGTAAATTCTGTCGGTAATAAAAGCCGCTTACCATTAATGAGTACATTATTACGCTCATCATTGGCAAACGCATTGATACGGGCAATCTCCACTCCATTGACATCATAATGGACGAGATGTGGACCATATTCATCACTGACCCAAAAACTCCCATCTTTGAGTGCCGCCAGACCTTCAGGGTCTAAACCATTGATATCGGTTTTAATAGGATTGCTCAGCGCATCAAAAGGCAAATTTGGATTGACGGTCATCGGCTGCCCATCGATATCATAGGGTACTTCATTGGTACCGCCAAGGGCTTTTGGATTTGGTAACCCAGAGATGGGATTGCCGAGCCTGTCTTTGAGTGCTGTCTCTTTTACTTTGATAATTTTGCCATCAGCTTGTAATTCAAATAATCCAATAGATGGCGTATAACCTGGTACTAGAAATTGCTTACCTTTACCAGCAATACCGTCAAAATCAGCATTAGGACCACGATCGGTGAGGGCATAAAATTGATTGGCATTGGTTGGATGAGCCGCTGCATCTGAACCGTAGCCGCCGCCGCGAATCTCTAGCTTTTTTTCAGGGTAAGCCGCATTAATATGCGTCGCATCAAGCACGGTATAAGGTAATGGGCTGCCTTGCGGAAATTCGCTCATAGGAATGATAGCAGCATTTATATTTTCCTTGGTCATTGTTATTTTCCTTGTATCAGTATTTTTATTATTAAATAAAAGCGGAATTAAACTATTCAGAATTTATCAAAAAATCATGGGTAAATTAAAGTCAAAAAAATAGCCAGCGCTTCATATAATCACTGACTATTTTTTAAGATTTGACTTCATAACAGGGGTTAAGCCATAGTTTCTTAAACCTTAAGCTTATCACCTACCATCCCTTTTATTGTGCTTAGAATGTCAGCTGGTAATACCACCATTTTTGCGTTATTAGATTCTGCTAACTGGCGAATCGACTTGATATACTGCTCACCCAATAGGTATACAATCGGCATCTCTTCCGTGCCCATCGCAGCAGTAATAAGACGAATAGATTCTTCTGAACCTTTCGCCAATACCACTTGCGCTTCGGCATCTCGACGAGAGGCTTCTAGACGACCATCGGCTTCTAGGATAGCCGCTTGCTTTTGCCCATCAGCACGGGTCACGGTCGCACGACGTAGACGCTCAGCGGCCGCTTGCTCTTCCATTGACGCTTGCATGGTTTGTGACGGGTTAATATCTTGGATCTCTACTGTTTTTAGCGTGATACCCCAATCAGAAATATCTTCTGAGATCGCGTGCTTTAGCTTCATTTTTATTTCATCACGGCTAGATAAGGCACTATCAAGATCCATCTCACCAATGATTGAACGCAAAGACGTCTGCACCAAATTTCGAATACCGTATTCGTAATCTTCGATACCATAGACGGCTTTATCAGGACGGACGATATTAATATAAGCAACAGCGTTGGCGATAATCACCACGTTGTCTCGCGTAATGACCTCTTGTGACGGGATATCAAGCACGATGTCTTTAGTGGTAACTTTATAAGCCACATTATCAACATAAGGAATAATAAGGTTTAATCCAGGCTCTAAGGTTTGGCTATATTTACCCAATCTCTGCACGACCCACTTATAGCCTTGCGGGACAATACGTACGCCTTTAAACACTGTAAAGACGACCAATGCAACCAATACCACCAATACAATACTAAAACTTCCCATGTTCCACCCCTATTATTATGTTTAAATATTTTTATTAATGACCGCGTGCGACGTCATAGTACTGACAATCAGCTCATTACCCACGATATCTGTGACCACCACTCGATCACCGACTGCCACTTGCTCACCTCTAGTACGGCACATCCATTCAGCGGCACCAACAATAGGCACACTAAAGCGCACCATACCTGCTCTATCTGGCTGTGGTGCTAAGATAATCATACCCGTTTCACCGATAATCACACTGCCGCCCAATCCCGCTTTGGTACGATCTACAGACAAGGGTTTGACGAATTTAAACCATGCCAATAAAAAGATAGCCGATAGTATCAACCAAATAATAATTTGGACGGTGAGAGAAATAGGTATTAACCATAAAAGAGCAGCAACGATAATGGCAGCTGCCCCAAACCAGAGGCAGGCAAACGTCGGCACAAACATCTCGACGATCAGCAGCACAAAGCCTAATACCAGCCAGTGCCAAGGTTCAATCATCCAAAGCGTCTCCATTGTTGTCACATTCCTTATTCTACCTATTCTTGCTTTCAATGTAACATACTTTTGGCTTTTATAAATTCTTAAAAATCATCAGTCTATGGTGTATCCATCTTAAGCAGACTTAAGACAAAGCTATTGACGTTTAAAGCAAAAAAACGACCGCCGCAGCGATCGTTTTATTCATTAAACGAATTTAACCTTGAAAATATCAACGTTAAAATTCTAGAATCATATTAGAATTTGTAATGTGCACCAACCGTCAATAGCGCAATATCTTCAGCAACATAATCATATTCAGCTTCGATGCTCATGTTAGGGTTAAAGTTATAACCTAAACCGATACCACCAGCAAGACCGCTATCGCTATCACTATCGCTAACAGAACCGCCTAAAACGTTGCTTGCAGAAACATCAAGCTCTGCTTTAGCAAACCCTATTTTACCTTTGGCATATAGACCTGTATTAGGGAATTGATAACGGTAAGTACCGTAGGCGCCATAAGTTTTAAGGTTATATTCAGCATTAACGCCTCTAACACCTGTTTCAATATCAGTGTCACTAGAGCCTACATACTCAATTTCAGCACCAAAGTTAGGATCAAAGTTATAACCCGCATAAATACCGTAAGCAGTAGGATCATCTAGACCATCAGTATCTACCAGAAATTTACCAGCTTTAACACCAACATACGGCTGACCTGCATAATTAACTGCTGCTTGTGCACTTACAGTCAGTAAAGAACCAACTACTAGTGCGCTCAAAGCTTTTTGTAAAGTATTCATATATTTTCCCGTTAAATAAAACTAAAATCCAATTTGGATGAATATTACAAATCATACAAATTAGTTCAACTATTGTTGGACGCGCAATACTAACAGAACCGTTTTGTTAATGCTCGCTTTTTTAATGACGCTCATATCATTTTTTCTTTTCGCATAAAAAAAACGACCACCGAAGTGATCGTTTTTTATTTTAATGACTATTTTAGCTATTACTAATCAAAGAAATTAAGGTTCAAATGATTAGAATTTAAGTTGTGCACCAACCGTCATAAGATCAGCATCACTACCTAGTTTGTCATATTCTGCTTCAACGCTGAAGTTAGGGTTCACTGAATATCCAAGACCTACACCACCAGCTAAGCTAGTATCATCTTTAGAGATGGTATTTCTTTTAGAGTTAGAAGATAGATAGTTACCTTCAATCTCAGTTTTAGCAACACCTAGCTTACCTTTAGCATATAGACCAGTGTTCGGGAACTGATAGCGGTATGTACCATATGCGCCATAAGATTTCGCATCAATATCACCATTATAATAATCAGCGTCATCTGAACCTACATATTCAACTTCAAGACCGAAGTTAGGATCAAAGTTATAACCACCATATACGCCATAAGCAGTTGGCTTATCAGAGCCGTCTACGTCTAGGTCAAACTGACCGACTTTTACACCAACGTACGGTTGACCAGTGTAGCCATTACCATATGCTACGGCTGCTTGTGCACCGATGCTTACTAAAGAACCAGCGGCTAGTGCAAGTAGAGTTTTTTGTAGAGTTTTCATGTGTAGCTCCTTAAAATCAATTGGGACAAACAAGTTATTTATTTATGTGGACTTTTTAGTCATATCGCCTTGTTTGCTAACGATGTATACATAGTAACAAACTATGTCAAAGACTCTGTCAGTGTTTAATGGTAAGAAAGTTAACTTTTGCAAGTGTTTGTCAGTCTTCGAGTTACAAAGGTCTATATATGAAATCTTTTGTTACAATCACCTGTTTTGGGTAATACTTCCTACTCATTGGCTATAAATAACTTTATAAAATCAAAGAACGCACCTCGAAAGATGCGTTCTTTATTATAAGTCAAACGTCAATTTTAACTGTTAATAGCGCTTATTTTTTATCTTCGTCTACTTCAGTAAACTCAGCATCGACCACATCGTCGTCAGCTTGGTTGCTGTTGCCAGCGTTATCAGCACCTTGTTGGAACTGGTTTGGATCCATACCTTCCGCACCCGCACTGCTATCCGCATAAATCTTTTGGCTAACTGGCAAGAACGCATTGTCTAAAGCTTCAAGCTTGGCTTTTATCTCGTCATGGTCGTCTTCTTTAGCAGCTGCTTCAAGCTCAGAGATAGCCGTTTCTACTGTTGATTTTTCATCATCAGATACTTTGTCTGCCGCATCTTTTAGCGCTTTTTGTACGGCATGGATACGACCATCTGCTTCGTTACGAACTTGTGCTAAGTTAGCAAATTTCTCGTCTTCAGCGGCGTTCGCTTCGGCATCACGCACCATTTGTTCAACTTCTTCATCTGACAAGCCAGAATCCGCTTTAATCTGGATACTTTGGGCTTTACCAGTACCTTTGTCTTTCGCTGAAATATTCATGATACCGTCAGCGTTGATGTCAAACGTGACTTCAATTTGCGGTAAACCACGTGGTGCTGGTGGAATATCCGTCAAGTCAAAACGACCAAGCTGTTTATTTTGGTTAGCTATTTTACGCTCACCTTGATAAACCTGAATCGTTACTGCTGGCTGATTGTCTTCTGCCGTTGAGAATACCTGTGATTTCTTAGTCGGAATCATAGTGTTTTTCTCAATGATTGGCGTCATGACACCACCCATTGTTTCAATACCTAGTGTCAATGGTGTTACGTCAAGCAATAGGACGTCAGTTTTGTCACCAGACAATACCGCGCCTTGAATCGCAGCACCAGCGGCAACCGCTTCATCAGGGTTGACGTCTTTACGTGGCTCTTGACCGAAGAACTCTTGTACTTTTTGCTGTACGAGAGGCATACGTGTCTGACCACCCACTAAAATAACATCATCGATATCGCCGATTTTTAGACCAGCATCTTCTAGAGCTGTTTTACAAGGACCCATAGTACGTTGTACTAGCTCTTCTGTTAGGCTCTCAAGTTTTGAGCGGCTGATAGTCACCACCAAATGCTTAGGACCACTGCTATCAGCAGTGATATATGGCAAGTTCACTTCAGTGCTTTGGGCACTTGATAGCTCAATTTTTGCTTTTTCTGCCGCTTCTTTTAGACGCTGCATCGCAAGAGAATCACCTTTTAGGTTGACGTCTTGGTCTTTTTTGAATTCAGCCACTAAAAAGTCAATCAACGCTGAGTCAAAATCTTCACCACCAAGGAATGTATCACCGTTGGTCGCTAGTACTTCAAACTGCTGCTCACCATCAACGTCAGCGATTTCGATGATTGATACGTCAAACGTACCACCACCTAAGTCATATACAGCAACAGTACTATCGCCTTGCTTTTTGTCCATGCCATAAGCAAGTGCTGCAGCCGTTGGCTCGTTGATAATACGTTTTACATCAAGGCCCGCAATTTTACCGGCATCTTTGGTTGCTTGGCGCTGTGAATCGTTAAAGTAAGCAGGTACGGTTACGACTGCTTCAGTCACCGCTTCACCAAGATAGTCTTCAGCTGTTTTTTTCATCTTTTTCAAGATTTCAGCAGAAACCTGTGGTGGCGCTAATTTCTTACCGTTGATTTCTACCCATGCATCACCGTTATCAGCTTTGGCGATTTTATAAGGCACCATGCCGATGTCTTTTTGTACGACTTTGTCATCAAAGCGACGACCAATAAGACGCTTAATAGCAAATAGCGTATTGTTTGGGTTGGTGACCGCTTGACGCTTCGCTGACTGACCAACAAGTATCTCGTCATCTTTATAAGCGACAATCGATGGTGTGGTACGCGTACCTTCAGCGTTTTCGATGATTTTAACTTTATCACCTTCCATCACTGCCACACATGAGTTAGTTGTACCTAAATCAATACCAATTACTTTACCCATAATGAATTGCTCCTAATTTATTTTTAAATAAAAACTTCTATATCATCAGACCTTAGATTATGAATAACTATCAACATCTAATCGGTCACTTGTTGTTTTATATCGGTTTGAGACTTCATTTTTTCAAGTCAATCAGGCGGTAAATATTGTCTTTTATGTGATTTTTTGTGTAAAGCCCCATTAATAATAGGGTTTTACACTGTTATAAACTTATTGTTCAATACTAACACCTAAAATCTCAAGCTTTTGCATCTTACTGTCCGACGCGCACCATCGCTGGGCGCAACAAACGACCATTTAAACTATAACCTTTTTGTAGAACTGTACCGACGATATCGGCTTCGGCTTCGGGGTCAATCCCTACCGCTTCATGCAAGTCGGCGTTGAACTTCTCGCCTTGTGGGTCAACCATATCGATGCCATTTTTATTCAATACATCTAACAATGCTTTATGAGTCAATCTTACCCCTTCAGTGACAGGATCATCTGCATGGGCATTTTCGATGGCGCGTTCTAAATTATCGACCACTTCTAACAGCTCTTTGGCAAATTTCTGCAGGGCAAATCTTTTGCTTTTATCCGCTTCTTGTTCCATACGTTTTTGTGCATTGTAAGCTTCAGCGTTGGCTCGAGCGGTGCCTTCTTTGGCTTGCTTGACTTCATCTTCTAACTCAGCAATACGAGATTTAAACGTATCTAAATCAATATCGCTTGGGATACTGCTCTCTGCACCTGAGTTATGTTGTGGATCAAACTCTTGCATGGTTTCTTCTAAAATACTGTCAGTATGCTGAACATTGTCATGTGAGACATTTTGGTCAATCGATTCGTGGTTATTATTCTGCTCGCTCATGATAGCTCCTTAATAGGGATATAATTATTAATGGGATTGTTAACTTAATAACGATGGATTGAAAGACATAATAAATCGGCTAATGGCTAGCCAAACTGTTTTTCTCTCCATTGCTGACTTAATCAGTTTATCGGCCTTTATAAATGATCTAGCTGTTATCACTCACTTTTTTATAAATCACAGATTTTTATCAATCGTTTCTTAATATACTCTTATAGCTGCTTGATAAAGGTGATGGGGGCAAATTTCAAGCCTAATCTCAGGAATTTTTCTTGATGCTCATAAATGTCAGGAAAGTGTAGAAAATTACTCGTCAAAATAGTATTGGTACTTTTACGTTTATGGTCAATAAGTGGTTAATTTCGCGAACAAGACCTACAAAAAACACTCATTATTCCAAGTAACTTACTATTAACACCCAAACTATTACCAAATAATACTCAACTTTATTTTTGCGTATCTTATTATTAGGGCAAATATTATCCATTATTTATCAGAGGTGTTATGTCTAATTCAACAGTATTATCAATCAACACCTTGCTTAACAAAGCAGTGAAAACCCTTAACCTAACGTCATTAAGTCAAGAAAAACCTGAAAAATCATTAAGCGGCTCATCAAATGGTTCGTCAAACAATCACGAACCAGATAATCTGCAAACGAGCCATACTGAAGCTGAGACTAGCGCTAATCATAAGCCATTATCTATTAAAGACAAGGTGCTTCATCACAATCTAATGACGACTTATCAGCCGCACCTGCTACATTATGCGATGAAGGGTATCGGCTGCTTGCCAGAGTTGGTATTAGAAAGCTGGGTTGGTTATTTGGATGGACCAACATCAAAGCAATACGAACACGTTGATGCGCATCTGCGCTTAATCCTTGCAGTCAATAGTAAACTTAAAACGCCTTTAAACCTGATAGAAATGGGCGAGCTACGCCAGCGCTTTGCTACCGACGCCGTTGCCATGCAAGCCCCAAAAGTATGGCAGCAAGCCAGCTCTACTATATTTAGCAGTATAAAACCCTGCACTAATAAGGATAAAAATACCGTCAATTGGGAAGACAAAATGATTGCGAATGCCGATGATGGCAATATGATTATTCGTTGCTATCAAAAAAAAGCGACCACAACAAGTTTTAGCTTTAAAACGAAACCCAAACGCAATCCAGATCAAACCGTGATGTTATTTTTTCATGGTGGCGGCTTTTGTATCGGCGATGTGGACACCCATCATGAATTCTGCCATGCCGTTTGTGAACAAACGGGTTGGCCGATCGTCAGCGTTGATTATCGCTTAGCGCCTGAATATCCTGCACCGACGGCGCTGAGAGATTGTATTGCCGCTTATGCATGGTTAGCGGAAAACTGCCAAGCATTTGGGGCGTTACCTTCACGTATCGTACTAGCAGGTGATAGTGCGGGCGGCGGTTTATCAACCATGGTTGCACAACAAGTGATTACACCAACGGCAGAGGCATGGCAAGATTTGGGTGTGGATGGACAGAGAACCTTTGAGATACTGCAACGTTTACCACAACCGATGGCGCAAATGCCTCTATACCCTGTGACGGATATTGAAAATGACTATCCAAGCTGGGAGTTATATGGCGAAGGGTTATTATTAGACCATGCCGATGTGGCGGTATTCGACGCCGCTTGTTTGCAAAATAGTCCGCTACCGCGGCAGCATATCCTGACCTCACCCATGCTCGGTGACAATCGACAAGTCTGCCCTACGTATATCGTCGCTGCAGAGTTGGATGTTTTGCGTGATCAGACCTTTGCTTATGCTAACCAATTAGAGGGCTACGGTATCGCTGTGCAAACCTACATGGTCTATGGGGCACCGCACGGATTTATCCATTTTATGAGCATTCATCAAGGTCTTGGGCAAGAGACTCATCATATCATCGATGGTTTTTCCAGCTTCGTACGTGAGATTATAAGCATACAAGATTTATTAGTCGCATGATTAGCTGAATCATGGCGATGAGTATCGATGTCTGTTAAAGAGGATGAAAAACTAAAATTGCCGGACTATTAGAACCGTATAAGCAAGGCCAATTACTATTAATCAACTTGACCTGACAAAGTAATCAGCCAAATCTCAGAACGTGAGCCTAAGCGAAACGGGATACCCCAAAACCCATAACCTGAAGACACCACAAAATGCCCTTTGCCAATGGCTTCATAACCATAGCCCAAACGATTGATGGCATTTACAATAAAGCTGGCTGGAAATATTTGACCGTTATGGGTATGTCCTGAAACCTGTAAATCAATCGGTAGCTGACTATGTGCCATGATATCGCTCGGTCGGTGATCTAATAGAATAATCGGCTCAGCAATATTGGCCTGTGTTAGCAGCTCGTTCGTGGCTACCCGTTGGCGTTTATGATTATCGAAACGACCAAGGAGCCAAATAGGTGAGCCTTCATGTTCTATACAAAACACTTCATCATTTAACAACTGCACGCCTGCATTCTGTAAGGCCTGACTAATTGACTGCTCGTGACCGTATAAATCGTGATTGCCTAACGTCGCATAAATACCATACGGCAAATCGGTGACCAGTTTCGCCAAATCTTCTGCCATCTTATAAGTGCTAAAAGCTTGCGTATTGTCATCCATGATATCGCCCGGCATCAGCAATATATCTGCCTGATAACGCTTAATAATGGCATGCAATCTTGCAACAGCTTTATTGCCAAACAGTCGACCCAAATGTAAATCACTGGCTACCGCGATACGTAATGGCTTGGCTAAGGGCTTGTTAATATTAATAGAGAGTTTGCGTACAACTGGTATATAAGCGTTATATAGGCTATAAATAAATAACCCGATAAAGAATAGCAGCGCAAAAATGCGTAAGCCAATAGTGAGTATTTCTAAGTCAGAAAGGTCATTATCAAACAATACGCTTAAAAGCCAATATCCTCCATAAAACAGACTGGTTGATAAAGCGGTTAGCATCATAAAATGCATCGCTAACATCCAAGCGCTTATCCAGCGATAGCTATTAGCGAATAGCTTTGTGACGCTAAGCAACAGAAGGATATTGGTAATGGCAAATATCATTATCCATGTGGCGGTTTGGAGCGTAGGATTACTCCAAGGCTGTAGCCACCACTCTAAACTTAGCGCCGCTCCAAAACTAAACAGCTCTAGCAGCACAATAATGGTAATAATAAATGCGTAGCGCATAATAATTCCTAGCAGTGCAATGTTTTGAGTATTAGCGACCGTACTGATGAGTTAGCACTATGTTGGTAACTGTTTTAATAATTACTGTGCCACCTATTGTGCCGACTGTAAGGTAATCAGCCATATCTCTGAACGCGTACCCAATCTAAATGGCACCGCACCAATACCATAACCTGACGTGACCAAAAACTGCGTGCCTTCTACTTTTTTGGCACCATAAACCAGCGGCGTGAACCATTTTAACAATATCGTTAAAGGAAATATTTGCCCACCATGCGTATGCCCTGATAGATGTAAATCAATAGGCAGGCCTTTCATTTGCTCTAAATCGGCAGGGCTATGTTCTAAAAATACCACCGGCTTATCAGCTTTTACTTCACTGAGCAAATCTTCCGCTGCAGGGCGCGCAGGGTCCGTTACATCCGAACGTCCTATTAGCAATACTGAGTCATCCAACCAGACACTTTTATTATCTATCACCTGAATACCTGCTTTTTCGACTGCTTTAGCAATGGCAACTTGGTTACCTGAGTAGTCGTGATTGCCTAAAGTGGCATAAACACCAAGCGGCGCTCTTAATTTTGATAAATGCTCATGCATATTGGTTTTGTCATAAGCAGCCGTTGAATCATTCATGACGTCGCCTGCGATGACTACAACATCTGGGCTCTGGGCATCAATCAACTGCACCATCTTATCTATCTGCCGATTGCCAAACCATCTACCTAAATGAGTGTCAGATACTAAAGCAATCTGCAGCGGTTTATTAAGTAGTTTATCTGTAGTTACATTCAGGCGATGTACGACAGGTGAGTAGGCATTAAATAGCGCCAGACTAACGATAGCAACATAAACCATAGCAGCGACGGCTCTGGTGAGTATCGGATGATATTTTTGCTTAAAAATATAAACATAAACCAAGCTAATAACAGCGGTTATTAAGCCCGCATAGAACATAAAGCCTTGTAAAATACTGGCAACCAGATAGACATGAAAGCGCTCATACCAAAACTCACTCAATCCGTATATAAGAAAAGCATTGTTAATAATAAAGATGCTTAAAACCAGACTCACTTTCGCAAGACGCTGCGTTGGTTTAATAAACCAGTACAGTATCATGCTACTCATCATCGCGAGCAGCTGGGTAAGGAAGATAAAAAGCCACATAGTAAAATTGCACCAGATAAAGACAAACTTATAGTACGTCAATATCCTTAGCTGTTATAGACAGCATGATTGTTTATTGAAACGTTATAAAGGTTGTAAGAAAAAACCAACAAAGAAATATGTTCGCCAGCAGAGGAATGTTTCACATGAAACAATCGCTCATTCAAGCTCATAAGACTTATTTCCAAAAACCACCTGATCAGCCACTACCTTTCCCCCATCAACCTATTTATCACTGCTGCTCTAAAGCTTGCGTAAGCGTTGGCTGTTTAAATTCAAAACCTGCCTCTAGTAACGCTTGTGGCAATACCTTTTGTCCGTCTATCAGCAAGGTTGACATCTCACCAAACATCAACTTCAACAAAAATGTTGGTAAAGTAAAAAACGTCGGACGATGTAGCCATGCTCCAAGCGTCTTGGTAAAATTATGATTGGTCACAGAATTAGGCGCTGTTAAGTTATAAACAACGGCTGGCGTATCATTTGCTGTTCTTAAAACATCACCAATACTATTTTGATGACCTTGCTTTAGAAGCTCTCGTTGCTGACTATTCTGACCCGTCAAGTGCTGTTCAATGATAAATAACACCGCCCCTAACCAATCTGCACGGCTGATCCAACTCATGATTTGCTTACCATTACCCAATTGACCGCCAACACCCATTTTAAAGGGCGTTAATAACTTGCTAACCATGCCGCCCTCAGGATGAATAACGACGCCGGTTCGCACGATAACGACAGGAACGCCATAATCAGTGGCTTTCAACGCCAACTGTTCCCAATCGTCACAAAGTTTATGCGAAAAATCAGCTTTAAAGTCACTGCTCTCAGTCAAAGGCTTGTCACCTTGGGTGCCATACCAACCAATCGCTGAACCGCTAATTAGGAGTTTAGGCTTAGTACTACTGCGCGCCATAAAAGCAAGTAACGCCTCGGTAGGCTGAACACGGCTGGTAAGTAACTGCTCTTTACGCTCATCGCTCCAACGCTTATCAGCAATCCCAGCACCCGCTAAATTTAAAACCACGTCAAAACTCTGATGAGATTTCGTCAACTCATCATAAGTCATCATCTTAATATCGACAGGGTGTGCTTGGCTGCTATCACGGGTCAGCCAAGTAACCTGCACCTCTTTATTATCCCTTTGATAACGCTTAATAATTGCTTCACTAAATGCGCTACCTAAGAATCCTGAGCCACCACTGATTAGAATATTCATCGCTTTTATCCTTATATTTATCTCGCCTTTTCATCAGTGTGACAAAAAACATCCTACAAAAACAAGAGGTTAATTGTAGGTATAAAACTTAAAGCAGGACTGGATATAAATATAGAATTTAGCAGTATCAGAGATTAAAATAGGCAGTGATAAAGGGGTAAAAAAATAACAGAGCAAACTGTCAGTTAGCGGTTATCATAAAATTATGACAGAATTTAAATGGCTACTAACGAATCACTTGTCCCGTTAACGCATCGCTGATTTGGCTAGGTAACAAATAGCCCAGTGTGTCTCCATTTAAATAACCCACTTGTTCGTGGTCATTAAAATCAGCAGAGGTAGTGGCATTAATATTGGTATTGTCGATATTGGTATTAGTTAAAAAATAAGCCTGCGCTTCTGCCAATGATAGAGCGGGTGGCTGACCAGCAGGGTTACAACTGGTCGAGACAACAAAACCATAAGGATTGCGGACGGAAACCACTTGTTGACACAGTTGCTGCACCAAAGGATGGTCAATCACACGCACTGCGATACTATTATGGGTGCCTGTTATCCATACGGGAATAGCAACAGGCAGGTTGGGCGATAAGGGCAACAACCAGGTATGCGCCTGCTTAGTGCAAGCATCAGACTTAGAATCGTTACACCAACTGTCTAACACCAACTGCCGTTGCTCATCACTTAGAGGATTTAACAGTGCCTCAAGTCGACTGGCGCTATCGGTGACCACTATCATGCCCTTCTCTATCGGTCGCTGCTTGATGGTCAAAAGCTGCTGTACTGCTCGCTGATTAAAGGGATCGCAGCCGATACCCCACACGCTTTCGGTTGGATAAGCAAGCAGCTGTCCCTCTTGAAGCCAATGCGCAGCTTGAACGACAGAATCGGTAATGAGTGGTTTAAATGTAGACATAGCTGAATGCGGTTGAAAAGGATGAGAGAATATAATACAGCTTTAATAATAGGCAAAATAGTATGTTTAAAAATTTCTCAAAATCGCGTTAAGCTTAAAAAAAGTTATACGCGCAAATAACGCCCACCTTGCACACTGATAACCCCTAACAACTCAAGCTCCATAAGCTGCCCAATCAGTTGCGGTGGCGTCAGGTTAGTAGTGCCTAATAATGCATCCAAATCTTGCCCATACCATTCAAGCTGCTCATAAACTGGTGCTAAATGCTCAGGAATAAAGGTAGCATTGGAAGAAGATTTAATATTAGACTGCGGCGACTGACCAATAGTTGCGATAGAATCTCTGTCTTTATTTAGAGGATTAAGAATTTGGCTAAGATTTTCTTGAGTACTACTAGCTTCTGTATTGTCCAATAACTTGTAGCTATGGTTTTGATAGCCCAATTGACTATTGATATCTTCGAGGACTTGCTGCGGATGATAAATCAAAGTTGCGCCCTCACGTATCAAGTGATGACAGCCTTCGGCATTACTATTATCGATATGACTTGGAATCGCAAAGACTTGCTTGCCTTGCTCAGAGGTTAAACGCGCAGTAATGAGCGAGCCACTTTGGATGGTTGCTTCTGTCACAATCGTCGCAAGGCTGAGTCCTGCGACTAGCCGATTACGGCGAGGAAACGTATGTTTGTGGGGCTGCGTGTGTGGCAACAGCTCACTGATGATACAGCCACCTTGATCGATAATTTGACTAAATAATTTATCATGATGATTGGGATAATTAACGTCAATCCCTGTCCCCATCACGCCGACCGTACGACCATGATGTTCAGAATCAACTTGTGCCAAAGCACCTAAATGTGCGCGCTTATCTACGCCCATAGCAAGGCCGCTGGTGATAATATAACCAGCTTGGGCTAAGTATTGCGCCATATCAAAGGTGATTTTTTGCGCGTGAGCGGTGGGTTTGCGGCTCCCAACGATGGCAATTTGCGCTTGTTGCAAACGTGATTTATCGCCACGATAAAACAATAAGGGCGGGGGGTCATAGATTTGTAAGAGTTGTGCAGGATAGTCAGACTGTTCTGCAAATAATAGACCATATTTTCCATCTAGCAGTGCCTGTTGGATGTTATCAATAGTGGCGTGCGTTTGCTCCAACTGTTCATGACGCTTGATATGCGTACTATGGATACCAAGCTGCCTCCATGCTGCTAATTTCGCACCCCAGGCAAGCTGTGCACTACCAAAAAAGCCAATAAGCTTATGATAAGCCGCTAATGACGCATTGACTTCAGTCCACAGCGCCACTACTGCGCGCTGCTCATCGGATAACAGAGAGGAGACTGCGGTCACGGTCATAAGCGCTTATCTCATAGTAACTGACGGATATGATGATTTAATAAAGACTCAAGTCATTATAAGTAAGGCGGTGGTAAAAGTTGATCACCAACGTTAATCGGTAGCTCAGAATCAAGCACATAAGCATAGCTAATATTATCAAAGGTATTAAAGACCATGACCATACCACTAGGCTCACTTGGCAAGCGTACCGGTGTGTCATTGTCTTTGATATCGCGTATCACTGCGCCTTTTTGATAAACGGTCAATACATCACCAGGTTTGGCGCCATGAGTGCTACCTAAATTGACAGCAACCACGCTGCCTTTAGCAGCTGAGCTGATAGAATCCATGACGCGGACAATCATACCACCACGGTTAACGGTGGCAGGCGTTGGATAAAATACTGGCGGGATGGAATTGTTTAATTCTACAAAAACGCGATCGCCTTCACGGACTTCTTTGCCGTAACTGTCGATAAGCTGCAAGCTAGTGACGCCATTGGTTTCTGTAGAGGTGACCAAGCCTGTGGCAACTTGGGTGACTTCTAAACCGATGACTTGTTGCGTTTTAGGCTCGACATACTTCTCGCCTTCACGGTAAATACCATAACGCTGTCCAACGATAAGTGGTACACCTTTAGCATAGACTTTATCGCCGCTTGCCGTAATTAAATTACCTTTTTTAGAGGCTAAAATATAGGGCGTGGTATTAAAATCTGCTGGATTAACAATGATGGTCTTATCGAGCCAATGCTGAATCGCAGACCATGGAATAGGCGGAATACTATTAGCGGTCGAAGTGACTGAAACTGTGCTAGACACTACATTACCCGTTAACTGTTTCTCAACACCTACACAGCCCTCACCTGTATCAACACCAATCAAAGTCTTACCTTGAATGACGCATAAGATAAGAATATCGTTCGGATAAATAAGGTTGGGATTTTTGATTTGCTTGTTGGTCGCCCAAATCTCTTTCCAGCGCCATGGACTGTCTAAATAACGTCCCGAGATATCCCACAACGTATCGCCCTTTTTGACGATATAGCGATTGGGTGCATCCGCTTTGATGGTCGGCGGTGGATTATTAGCGTGGGCAGTGGTCATCAGCATTGCACCACTAAATGTCGTCACCAATAGTGCTTTTGCTATCTTTTTTAAGCTCATCTTCATTGTTATATCCACAAATGTAGCGCTATTAGCGTCAACTCTGGTTTACTTAAGTCTATGAGTTAGGTTTGAACCTTATTTCTAAGCAATAAATAGTGACTAGAAAAAACATAAAAAGCTTAAGTATCACCATCATAACGCTTATAGAGCAGCTGCTCAGTGTTGTTGACTGATGTGATTGACGGGTTTGATTGCTAAAAAAGCGCCTAGCATGATGATGACTCGCCGACGCTATTTATAATATTACAATTATATCTACCATAACACAATCATAAACACTTTATTACAATAGCGTAACCTTTAATTGGATATTAATATCAATGAATATCTTATATAGATAAGCTTACTAAGCTGGATTTGGTGTAACGTGCTGACGGATTTGTTCAGCGACCAATTCAGCATCATTATCAAGCACCACCACATATTGCGGTAAGCTCTCTAAGCCTTCAGTATGGGCTGGGCGGGCGATTTCTATTTGACCAATAGCTTCAACGATAGTATCCGCAAATTTGACCGGCAGTGCAGTTTCCGCACAGACAATCACCTCACCCTCGCGCTGTAGTTCTTTGGCAACCTTGATACCATCAGCCGTATGCGGATCGACTAGCTCACCATGCTGCTCATAAAGCGCTTTAATGGTTTGCAGGCGGTCACTATGGGTCGATTTACCCGCAGCGAAGCCATAACGGGTATTAACCGCCTCCATCAAGTCAGACAAGTCAAAACCTTGACCGGATTTCACCCCTTCGAATAACTCGCTGACGCGAGCGCTATCTTTATCGAGTAGTAGATAGACAAAACGCTCAAAGTTAGACGCTTTGGAGATATCCATTGAGGGACTTGACGTGATATAAGTTTTAGCAGTTGGTCGCGGCTGATAAGCACCTTGATTAAAGAAGTCATTGAGCACGTCGTTTTCATTGGTCGCGACGATTAAACGCTCAATTGATAAGCCCATTTCGCGAGCAATATGACCAGCACAAATATTGCCGAAGTTGCCTGATGGTACGCTAAAGCTAACTTTTTCATCATTATTCGTAGTAACGGCAAAATAGGCTTTAAAGTAGTAAACAATCTGCGCTAGGATACGACCCCAATTGATAGAGTTGACCGTACCTAAGTTATAAGCTGCTTTAAATTCTGCATCTTGCTGTAATGCTTTGACGATATCTTGGCAATCATCAAACATACCATCGATGGCGATATTATGGATATTTTTATCAGTCAGGCTATACATTTGCGCGCGCTGGAATTCGCTCATTTTGCCATGCGGGGACAGCATAAAGACTTCTATATTCTCTTTACCACGCAGGGCATATTCTGCCGCACTACCTGTATCGCCACTGGTGGCACCAATGATGGTAATACGTGCGTCTTTTCTTTTAAGCACATATTCAAAAGCATTACCCAAAAACTGCATGGCAACGTCTTTAAATGCCAATGTCGGACCATTCGACAAGCCTAAAATATACAAATTATCTTCAAGCTTGCGGACAGGAACAATCTCATCAGAGCCAAATATTTCAGCGGTATAAGTGCGCTCAATAATATCTTGCAAATCAGAAGCAGGAATATCAGTAGCAAAGCGCTGCATAATCGCCATCGCAAGCTGTGGATAGCTCAGTGCGCGCCATTCCGTAAGCGTCGCACTATCAATATTTGGATAGTGCTCAGGCAACATCAAACCACCGTCTGGTGCAAGACCCATTAATAACACATCACTAAAATCCATCGGCGCTGTCTGACCACGGGTACTGATATATTTCATTAGATTGTCCTGTCTACAATGAGATGATTAATTAAAACAGTTTATTCAGCAGTTTTTTGCAGCAAGGCATAATAAAAGCCATCGCCGCTCTCGCTATCAATTGGTAAACACTGGCGACCGATCGCTTGTTCGATACCCCAACTGCAATCGTCACTAAACTCAATGGCTTCTACATTACTATAATGAGTCATGAAATCCTGCATTTGCTCGACGTTCTCTTGCTTTAGGATAGAGCAAGTGACATATAACAGATAACCACCAACTTTAAGCTGTGGCCATAGATTGTGCAATATATCCGCTTGTAAGAGTGCCGTTTGCTCGACGTCTTCTTCGGTACGCAAGATACTGATATCAGGATGACGACGAATCACGCCTGTCGCCGTACAAGGTGAGTCTAGCAATATAGCGTCAAATACGAGCTTGCTCTTTTTCTTACCAGCCCCTTGCCATGTCGTCGCGTCAGCACAGACAATATTGAGCTCAATATTTTTCCCAGCTTGCTGTAAGTCATGCTGACTTAAGTTCAAGCGCTGTAGATTGGTATAAATACGCTCGATACGCGGCGCTTCACTATCTATCGCCGTGAGCTTCACTTTTGAAACTACAGGTATTGACTCATCATCTTGTTTGACGTTAAACAATGGAGACTCGTTTGAGCTGATTAATTCTAACCAATGAGCAAGCTTACCACCCGGCGCTGCACATGCATCTAAAATGCGGATCTCGTTGTTGCTCGTATCCATATCGCCGTCTGCATCGTCGTTTTTAACACTCAGCTTATTAAGTAGAGCGCTATGGATAAGCGGTGCTGCAAGCTGAGCATGCATGTCTTGTACGCTAGCAGCCCCTTCAGCGAATTGCGGTAAGGCATTGACTGCGGTAGTTTGATGCAATCTTAACCCTTTGGTCAATATAGTATTAGATGTGGCTGTATCCGACGAGTTTTCGAGTTGTAAACCACTCGTTAGCTCAACCAAGTCCGCTTCAACTTCAAACTCCACCAATGCTTGCTGATAATTCTCTATCGAGGTAATCGCTGTATTCACGCGCAAAAACATTGGTGCAGGTTGACGTAAACCCTGCATCAGGTCGTCATACTGCTCACTCCAATCTTGCTTAAGCTGATAGGCAAGCCAATTCGGTAAGCTGTGTTTTTTATCACACTTCTTACGGAACTTACTTGGGTTTTTAGCAACTTTACGCAAAATGGCGTTGATTAAACCCGTCGCATGCGCAAACTCAATTTCTTTTGCCGCTTCAACCGTTTCATGAATCGCCGCATGGTCAGCCACTTGCAAATAGAGTAGCTGCGTTAGACCTACTTGAATAGTCGTACGTACTTCTTTTTCATCAATAGGGTTATCAGCCAGACTATCGAGTAAGCGCTCAAGGGCATACCACTGGCGTAACGTCGTCAACAATAGCGCATGAGCAAAACCTTTATCCCCATCATGCAAACTGTTTAATAGCGGATCAAGGACGCTCGCTAGCGACTGACCATTCTGAATCGCCAGTAAAGTGCGAATGACGCGAACGCGGACGCTACCATTCATGATAAGGTTGCTTGACGGTTTAAGCTTATTGTTTCTTGGCGCAGTACTGGTTTGTCTCATTAAATTGAATTTCCTTGACGCCTAATAGTTAGCGTCTTGTGCGATTTGGATTGTGTGTAGTTAGATTAAATTATTTCGTTTCTTTACTGAACTGGTCGCCATCATTGAGCTGATTTCCATGGCAAATTTGTTCGGCGCTCACCGGCTTGCTACCTGAAAACTGTAGCTGAGTAATAGCTAAACTAGTAGCTTGTTGATCATGATTACTTTCTTTGCCACAAGCTACTAATATAGCTTTGCGCCCAACGCTCATAACCGTGCCTGCTGGTTTATCGGTTAGCTGCGATGCATTCACAGGCAAGCTGGCTAAAATTTTGACGCGCTGCCCTGCCAAAAAAGTATAAGCACCTGGCCATGGAGTCAGTCCGCGAATTTTTCGTTCAATCAGAGTAGCTGATTGCGCCCAGTCAATTTCGCCTTCAGTTTTGACCAGTTTTTCAGCATAATTGGCTTGGCTGTCATCTTGTACTATAGCCTGAGCTTGATAATGTGGTAAATCTTTTAGCACAGTAATAATGGCGGTCGCACCAAGCTCAGCCATTTTATCATGTAGGCTAGCAGCCGTATCATCAGACTCAATAGGTGCGCTGACTTTATAAAGCATGTCGCCAGTATCGAGTCCTTTATCCATCTGCATAATAGTAATGCCAGTCTCGCTATCACCTGCCAGTAATGCGCGGTGAATAGGTGCCGCACCGCGCCAGCGTGGTAATAAGGAAGCATGAATATTCAGGCAACCATAAGTCGGCGTGGTCAATACACCAATCGGTAAAATGAGTCCGTAAGCAGCGACAATCATCACATCTGGCTGATAACTACGCAGGGTCTCGCGCGCCGCCAACCCTTCTGTGCTAGATTTCTTAAAGGTTTCAGGCTGCTCAACCGCAATACCATGCGCCAATGCCACTTGCTTGACCGCAGAAGCAGCCATTTTTTGTCCGCGACCTGCCTTACGATCAGGCTGGGTATAGACAGCCACAATGTCTATATTAAGCGCCGTTTGCTGCTTAATAAGCGCTTCAAGACTAACAGCAGCAAACTCAGGTGTGCCAGCAAATATCACTCTTAACGGGTTAGCTTCAGTCTGCGTTCCAGTCATAGGGATTTTCTCAGGTTGAGTGGCGTCAATAAATACATCAGGTTGTGCAGCAAGTGTGGTCATAGTCAGGCATTATTTATGGTTGATTTGCCTATTATAGGTGAGTTTGTAGTGTTGTGCCATGATTGTAATAGCAGGCATCAAGCGCTATTAATGGTGCTATTTATCTCTATAATGGTAATCAAGCTCAATTACTTATATATCAAATAAGCCACAGCGAGCAAATCTGTTATTTTCACTATCATTTTGAGATATGCCGACTTACCGCCGATTTAGGGTCATGCTTTTATGCAACAATTCCAGTCTCTGCAACGCCTGCTGATTTTTTATACCTTGACATTATTGGCAATGTTGTCAGTGTATTACGTCACCATGTTTTATGAGATGAGACAATATAATGAGCAATATAGCATAGAGAGCTTTTATGCATTGCAGCATGAGATTAGTGAGCTTGATAACCCTGCAGACTCTGAGATAAAAAAAATATTAGAAAAACCCTTTTTTAAAGGTATTAGCTATCAGCTGATTTTTATGATGCCGTCTGGACAAACTTATATTCACCGCCGCACCCGCCCTAATGAGCGTGAATTTACCGGCATCACCTTTCCCAAGGTCATGACTTCACTGCCTACTAATAGCAACCATTCTAGTACCTATAGAGTGAATAATAGCAGTTTGGTCGGCACCATTGAGCTTGAGACTGGTCATAAGGTTTATACCATCCTGCGTCATAAGCCGCTCGATATCAGTTGGATATCGTATCGCTATTGGCTGCCTTTCATGATAGCCACCATGTTCCTTACCCTAGCATTACTGTATACACTAAAACGGCGTGCCAATTGGGAACAACTCCTTATTTATACCGATGAGTTAAGCAGCCATGCCAAAGAGGCTTATATCACGCCACCGTTTATTGAAAAAAAAACTACGGCTGAGTTTTTGCGCTTAGGGCACGCGCTCAGTCGTATCAGTTATCAGTTGCACGACAATCACCGACGCATTACCACGCTAAAACATCGTTTAGAGCGTTTGGTTGACCATGCGCCGCTGCCCATGCTGATGATTATGAGACACGGTCAAATCAGCTTTTTTAATCAGCGTTTTGAGCAAGTATTTGCAACACCCTTTCAAAGCGATAGCAACTATCAATTGACTGACTTCGTCTTTGCTGAGGATGAAACCACTCAGTCACTATTATATAAACTGGCAGATTTGCGGGTTACGCGTACCTTATTGGTGTATGGATTGCATAATAAAAAAACCTATCAGTTGCATATTACCCCGTGGTTTGGCGAGCATGGACAAGTACATGGCTTTACGGTATTGCTAAACAATATCCATGAATGGGTCAATCAGAGCATACAATTACAACAACAAAACCAACAGCTACAACGCCAACTTGATGAGTTTAATACGCTTAAATCAAATTTGGGTCATGATTTACGCCTGCCGTTAGAAGCGATGATTGATACCCTAGAACCTATTGACCCTAAAACTTTGACGGTTGCTCAAAATGAAATTTTAAACACCTTAATTCACACCAGTCACTCTATGCTTACTATGCTGAACGACATGCTAGATATAGGAGAGATAGAGGTACGTAAGACTCGTTTGAATATCGAGGCGGTCGATATCTATAAACTCGGACAGAAGGTCAGTGAGTCACTGCTAGAAAGGATCAGGCAGCAGGGTCTTGAGCTACTGTGTTTTTTTACACCTAACAGTCCGCGTTATATTGATACAGACCATCAGCGTCTACAACAAATCCTGCACAATTTATTGGACAATGCAGTCAAATTCACCACTTCTGGCTATGTGGCATTGACCATAGAGACGGTGAGTAACGCAGAGGTATTAGCAAGCAAAAACAGAAGCTTGGTAGGTATCAATAAAGACCATACACTTACTCAAGAAGGCGATATTGATACAGACAATACCACTCATGCCTCACACGACTGGATTCGGTTTAGCGTAACCGATAGCGGTATGGGAATCGATATAGCGAAGCAGCATCAACTGCTGATGTATCTTAATGAAAACCACAACCGAAATGTTAACTATCTTCAAAAAAACACAACTAAAAAAGGATTAGGGTTAAATAACGTCAATAGTTTTGCGCAATTACTGGGTGGTTTTATTGAAATAAAAAGCACGCTGACTACAGGCAGCACTTTTAATCTTTACTTACCTTGCAGGCGTCCAAATTATAAGCCTATTTATCATCCTAATCCGCAATTGACCCATATCCATCTGATTGCAGTAATTAAACAACCGCTGCGTGCCAAACATCTGCGCGATTTGTGTGCTTACTTATCTATACCAGCCACTATTTCGACTTTTATAGACAGAACAGCGCTACGGCAAATAAACGATAAATTGACGCAAGATGAGCAGAGGCTTGCTCCTATTTTGCTACTAGATTATGAATATTATGAAGAAATCACGCTCGCACTATCGCCCCAAATAATCGCTGACGATAAAAATATAGAAGCTGAAAATAAATTAGAAAATAAAGCACACGTAAATATTGATAGACAGCAGGCTCTAAACAGCTTACTTGCTGATAACTCGCTGCCAAAAATATTGGTTAGCATGAAAGCAGAGCGCCGCATTCCATCCATGTTATTAGAGAGATGTGACGGCTTTTTAAACAAACCAGTCGATGTGGCATTATTACTCTCTGAATTACTGCGTTTGACGTTACTTGTTAGACAAAAATTAATACAGCCAGAGAATAGTAAAGAGAATAGTAACCCGTTAACAACAGCTACAGACGATGCTACTAGCGAAAGCCTAGCACCGTTGATTTTAGTAGTAGAAGATAGCCCAACCAATCAAAAAATAGCTTGCAAAATCTTGGAAAAAATCGGCTATCGTAGTGTGGTTGCAGAAGATGGGCAGCAAGCGCTAGACAAATTACAAGAACAGCGTCAAGAGATTGCGCTTATTTTAATGGATTGCCGGATGCCGGTGATGGATGGACTACAAGCGACCCAAGCTATTCGTGCGCAAGGCGATGATATTCCTATCGTTGCACTAACAGCAAATAATACCGAAGAGGATCGCGCCGCCTGCTTGCAAGTCGGCATGGATGAGTTTTTAGCCAAACCTATTAATAAGCTTAAACTACAAGAGGTTTTGCAAACGCTTATTAAAACCTAATAAGCGTTTACAACATTTGCCAGTCATATTAAAGAGGCATAAGTGCTGCTCTGACTTTAGATTGTACTCATTACCTCATAAAACCATTATCTGCTAAAAACGCCTCGGTGATAGCACTCTGTGGATTAGCCACATTTGAGCTATCTGCTTGCGATTTATTTAACAAACGCTCTAAGTAGCGCGCCACAATATCCACTTCCACATTGACTTTATCTCCTACCAACCAATGCTGCGCGATATTAGTCACTTGCGCAGTATGCGGAATGATATTAAGTGAGACAATATTATCGCGTACCAAATTGGTGGTCAGACTGATGCCATCAAGGGTGATAGAACCTTTGGTCGCCGTATAATGCGCCAGCTCTTGTGGTATCTCAATTTCAATATAAAGTGAGCGCGCATCTTTTTGCAGCTTACTGACCACGCCTACGCCATCGACATGACCGGCAACAATATGCCCACCAAAACGTGTTGTCGGTAGCATTGCTTTCTCTAAGTTCACGATATAACCTGGTTTTAGCTCCGCTAAAGCAGTGCGAGCAATAGTTTCACGTGAAACATCAACAGAGTAATAATTACTGCCAAACTCGACTACCGTTAAACAGATACCATTAGAGGCAATAGAGTCTCCTAGTTTCACATCACTAAAATCCAAACCATCAGACTCTATCGTCAAACGGATATCACCACCCGTTGGCTGCATAGATTTTACTTTTCCAACGCTTTCTATAATTCCGGTAAACATATCACCCTCTTTTCATTTTTTATTGCCCTAGTAGGCTAGTATATTTTATTTGAGCATATTGTTTCATGTAAATATATAAATAATGTTAACTATTGCACTCAATTATATCGACGGCATTTATTATAAGCGTAGCTAAATCTAGTAAAACCATGGGATAAACTGTGGATAACTAAAGAGTGTTTGAGAAATAGTAGGATTAAAAGCTGTATATCCGAGGAGTTATCCACAGCAGATATACTTTTCACTCTATACCTACCGAATACACTAGTAAAATCTAAGTGTTTGAATTAAAAGGAAATACCTTTATAAATTATTACCAAGTCCTATAAATCCGTTTCATGTGAAACAAAGTTATACACAGTTTCATGTGAAACTTCTGATAAATCATTATATTTATCCACACCAGTGGTTCATGAGTGTAATCTTGTGGATAAAGCATTGAAAAACAAGAGTTTCCGTTAGAAGGTTTATAAAGGCAGTAAGGTAAGCTTAAGATCAGAATCCAGTTGCTCATGCCTTTGAATATCAAAACGCAGCTGCTGTGCTAAAAGTAACGGATTAATATCAACCATAGGGCGTGCTTGTGCTCCTAATAAGCAAGGCGCTTGATAAACAATGAGCTCATCCACCAGCTGCTGTTGTAAGAAGCTACCAGCCACGCTTGCTCCTGCCTCTACCAATACGTCATAACATTGATGCTCAGTCACTAGGGTTTTTAATAACTCAATCAAACTATCTTCACGCCAATATAGCGTATCTGCTTGAGTGCATAACTGATAGTCAGATTGCAAATCGTATTTTAGTCGCTCTCGTCTATCAAGTATCACCACCTTAGCAGATGGTATCTCCTCAGGCGCTATACCCAATCGGCTTGAACGTACGTTTAATTGAGGGTTATCGACGATAACGGTTTCGCTACCAGTGATAATAGCGCCACTCTGCGCGCGTAATTTCTGCACATCTTCACGTGCGGCTGTACCCGTAATCCATTTCGACTCTCCAGATGCCATTGCCGTACGACCGTCAAGACTGGTGGCAATCTTAAGCCTGACATAAGGTAATTGGCTGCGCATCGCCCTTAAAAAGCCTTTATTCAACGCTTCTGCTTGCGCTGTTAGCACGCCAACGGTAACAGCGATGCCCGCTTGTTCTAACAGTTCCACCCCGCGACCAGCCACTTGAGGATTAGGGTCGAGACCAGCGATGACGACACGTTTCACACCAGATTCAATAAGCGCTCGCGCGCATGGCGGAGTACGTCCAGTATGACTACAGGGTTCTAACGTCACATAAGCGCAAGCACCCACGGCGCGTATACCTGCATCTTTTAAGGCGAAAACCTCAGCATGCGGCTGACCAGCTTTAGGATGAAACCCTTGCCCGACCACCTCGTCTGCTTGCACCAACACACAGCCCACCGCCGGATTGGGGCGCGTCGTATACAAACCACGCTTTGCCTGCTCGATAGCAAGCATCATAAAATAGCGGTCTTTGGCATCTTGAGAGTGATTCGAGTTCGGCATAAGGGCGTACTTAATAGAGGATGGAAATGGTTATTATAAATACCTAATAGTTTTAGAAGGTTTGAACTAAGAGAAGTATTCAATAATTAGTCAAATTTATCGACTGATTGATATTTAAATTATTCTATTTTTCGTTTGGGCGAATATTGGCAATCTCTTGATGAAAGGCATCGATATCTTGAAAGTCGCGATACACACTGGCAAAGCGCACATAAGCGACATCATCTAATGTCTTGAGCTCACTCATGATAATTTCACCCAAAACCTTGCTACTTACTTCGCGCTCGCCCATTTGCCGCACGCGCTTTTCGATACGGCTAATCATTGCTTCTTGTTCATCAATGGTAATCGGGCGTTTTTGTAAGGGTAATAAAATCGAACGGCGCAGCTTGTCATTATCATAAGGTTCGATTTTGCCACTTGATTTGATAATGCGCGGCATCACTACTTCTACCACTTCAAAGGTCGTGAAGCGTTCCTGACAGCTATTGCATGAGCGGCGGCGACGCACTTGCGCGCCTTCAGCTGCCAGTCGTGAATCGATAACCTTGGTATCTGACGCATTACAATACGGGCAATGCATACTCTTTTCCTTGTCTTAATATTAAGCGCTATAGGAGCTATTACTGCTTGAATAATAGGATTTAAATAATACATTCAATGATTAATGTTAAACAACCTAAAAACATTAATCATTTTGCCACCAATAATGACATCATTTACCAATACAGAAGCTACCAAAAATCTTACCTAATAAATCGTCGGCACTGAATTCACCGGTAATCTCACCCAAACTGTGCTGTGCTTGGCGCAAGCTTTCTGCCACCAATTCTCCCGCTTTAAATACCGCGAGCTGCTCATGCGCCTCTGCTAACGAGTCAGCGGTACGTCTTAGCGCATCTATATGACGGGTACGAGCGATTAAACTGTTTTCTGGCGGATGGAAACCTACTTTAGCACATAAAGTTTTAACTAAGTCATCAATCCCTGCACCTGTTTCACATGAAACATTGACTTGTTCATAGCCGCGATTTTTGATTTCTGCTTGCGAAATAGACGTTATTTCTTTGCTGCTGTTATCGTTCAATAAATCGCTTTTATTGGCAATAATCAATAAGCGCTTGGCTTCCGGCAGCTCACCGAATAGCTGCTCAGCCAACTGTAATGGTGTGCTGTCACTTTCAAGGTCACGAGTCACATCATAAACCATCAGTAGTATATCAGCCTGTGTGATAGCGGTACGTGCACGTTCAATACCGATACGCTCAACCGTATCTTCAGTTTCACGCAAACCTGCGGTATCGGTTAAATGCAGCGTCAAGCCGTTAAGCACGACGGTTTCTTGCAGGGTATCGCGCGTTGTTCCAGCGACATCGGTCACGATAGCACGCTCTTGTCCTGCCAAACGATTCAACAAGCTTGATTTGCCAGCATTTGGTCTGCCCGCAAGCACCACATGAATCCCATCGCGTAACAGTTGACCTTGCTTAGCGGTCGCTAATACTTGCTGTATTTTAGCTTGCGTTTGCTCAAGTTTATCTTGGATAACCCCATCAGATAAAAAATCAACATCTTCTTCATCGGGGAAATCAATCGCTGCTTCAACGTGTAAGCGCAGATGAATCAACTGCTCAAGCAATTGATTGATTTTTTGCGAAAACTCACCGCTAAGAGAGCGAATCGCACTACTGGCAGCAGCGGCACTGGTGGCATCAATAGCATCAGCAATGGCTTCAGCCTGCACCAAATCTAATTTATCGTTATCAAAAGCACGGTAAGAAAATTCCCCTGCGCTCGCTTGTTTTGCACCCAGCTCAAACACCCGCGCTAACAGCTGATTTTGTAAGATCATGCCGCCATGCCCTTGTAGCTCAATCACATCCTCACCAGTAAACGAGTGAGGACCCTTAAAATAGAGCACCAAACCTTCATCAATGGTCGTACCATCAGCCTGATAAAAACGGCAAAAACTGGCCAAACGCGGCGTGAAAGCAGACTTACCAGTGAGCTGACAAGCAATATCATAGGCGCGTGCACCTGATAGACGAATAATCCCGACGCCACCACGCCCAAGCGGTGTCGCAATCGCCGCAATGGTCGGAAGTCCAGATAAACCGAATTTTTCAGGTGAATCACCTAAATCATGGGCGGCTAGTGCCATCTCTAAGGAATCCACAATCACTCTCAATAACCAAAAACCTCATTATAGACGGCTTAAGGCACACTGACAAAGCAAACTTCAATGAGCCGTTTTTTACAGCAGTGACATATAGCTATTTTCCTCAGTTATTAATTTAAGAAAATGCCATTGTTTAGCACATAAAAAACCACCGCCGTAGCGATGGTTTTTTATCAGTTCAAGTGTTGTTTAGTCCAAAACTTTAACGGTACGACGTTTTTGCTCTTCTTCAACTTTTCGGTTGATTAAGTACTGTTGGGTCATACTGAATAAGTTATTCACGGTCCAGTATAGTACCAAACCTGCGGGGAAGAACAACATGAAGGCGGTGAAGATAATCGGTAAAAACTTCATCACTTTCGCTTGCATTGGATCAGCGGGCTGCGGGTTTAGCTGCTGCTGTATAAACATTGATGCACCCATGAGGAGTGGTAAGATAAACCACGGATCCATCGCTGATAAATCCCGAATCCATAAGATCCATGGCGCATGACGCAGCTCAACACTCTCGACCAACACCCAATATAGCGCCAAGAAAATCGGCATTTGCATTAAGATAGGTAAGCAACCCGCCATTGGATTGACTTTCTCTTCTTTATAAATCGCCATCATTTCTTGCGACATTTTCATACGATCGTCGCCGTGCTCTTCTTTTAATATAGCAAGCCTTGGGGCGATTGCACGCATCTTCGCCATTGAATAGTAGCTCTTATTAGAGACCCACATCAAAGCGATTTTAACCAGCAGCGTCAACAGAATAATTGACCAGCCCCAGTTACCGATAACTTTATGAATACCATCCAAAACCGCAAATAATATCTTTGATATTGGCCATAGCAAGCCATAATCGACAGTTTGGTTAAGACCTGCTGCGACTTCTTTTAACTCAGCCTGTACCTTTGGACCAGCGTATAAGGTTGCATTTAAAGTTACTTGCTTATTTGGTGCAACATTGACAGGTTGGCTATTAAAACCAATAAAGTAATCATCGCCCGTTTCACGGCTAAAGAACTTACCGGTAAAGTTTTCAGGTGTCCAAGCAGAAACAAAGTAATGCTGTACGATGCCAACCCAGCCTTTATCACTGGTCGTGGTCAACTCACCATCATTAAACTTACCAAACTTCAGCTTATTGTAAGGGTCATCAGGTGTGCCCCAAGCGCCGCCCAAATAAGTCGCCATGCTCAGCGCGCCTTTATCAGACATTCCAGGATCTTTACTATTATCACGTTTTAACTGTGCAAACATCTGCCCTTGCCAAGCATTGGCAGAAGCGTTTTGGATTTTATAGCTGATATCAATCGGATATTTGTCTTGGGTGAAAGTAAAGGTCTTAGTAACTGTCACGCCATCTTTTTGATACGTAAGCGGTACTGATAGTGTTTGCTGACCTTTCTCCATCACATAGTTATTGGCAGTGTGGCTGTATTTGGCGCGACCTTCTGCGGTATCGATACCATTCTTACCAATCAGACCAGACTGCGCAACATAAACGCGATTGCTATTATTTTCTAGCAAGACGAAAGGCTTATCACTATCGAGTGTCGCATCATACTGCTTTAGCGCAGCATAAACGATGTCACCGCCTTCTGGATTGATTTTGATGTCATAGCGATCAGTGGTTACCGTAATCAGACCGGTATTGGCAGCAGGTGTCTCTGCTACCGTACCCGTACCCACTGGTAATGTCTGTACCGGAATGTCGCCTGCTGCGCCGCTGGTAGAAGGAATATCAACTCCTACCGATGTTGCAGTTTTTGGCACCGTCTCTACAGCTGGCGCATCGGCATAATCATCTCGCCATGCCAAAATCAGCAGATAAGCGGTGATTAGCATCGCAATGATGATCATCACCCGAAATATCTTTTGCATAAACCTTTCCTAGATTAAAAAATTAGGGAATGAAAAATCAGGCATGTGTCATGACCACCACACAGCATTAACCGGCATTCTTAGCGGTAATTCCAGCAGTCAATCACATAAAATGTTCATCATTTTACTAAAAAACCACTCTAAATGATACCAAGAGTGTGGATAACTTGTGGGTAACTAAATAGATATCCACAACTACCCAGTCGCTAACACGCTTTAGGTCTATTTCATCATCTGATTTAGACGAAAAACATAGCTTGTCGTATCTCTAAAAATATATAAACCTTGCCTTTTAACACCACCAACTACGATAGGAGATAAATATTTATAATGATAAGAAGATAAAGGTAACGGCACAAAATCAATACCATGTCCGCCCAAAGGATGACAGCGGCTAATACGTTTTAATAACAGCCAACTGCCTGACCAAATACCATGCCACGCTAAAGCTTGTTTGCCGTAATTCGAGCAAGTCGGATAATAACGACAACGAGCAGGTAGTATAGGGCTAATTATCTTTTGATAAAGTAAAATTAAATAATAAATAATTTTATATAAAAAATTATTTATTATATTATATAAATAATTCATTTTATTTTTTTTCTATTTTTTTAAATATATTATTTATCTCATTAATTAAATCTTTATTACTTAAACCTTTTATAGATTTTTTGACAATGAAAACGATATCTTTATTTTCTAAATAACAAGCCTTTACGCGAAACTGCTCACGTACCTGACGTTTGATTAAATTTCGTGCAACAGCAGTAGGTACTTTACGTTTAGTAATAGCCATACCGACTCGGGGTTGCTCGTGAGTATTGGTACGCACAAACGCCATCAGGTGGTTCTGATGAAGCTTACGCTCAGGCTCATCGAACACCTCACGGAAGGCAGCAGGCGTCAGTAAGCGCTGCGCTTTGGTGAAGCAAGCATTAGGTGGCGTTGAAACAGTATTAGACATAGTACAACCTAGTATAAGGGCTAATAACAATAGCAGAAATAATAGAGTAGAAATAATCGCAAAGTATAGAGACAAAAAAAGCGCCGATATGGGCGCTTTTGATATATGGCTAAGTGTCAGTTGTGATGATTGACGATCGCAATCTATAAATAATAATAGAAACACAACAAGCACTATCAGCCATGCTTATCGCAATCTACTGATTATACAGTAAGGCGATGACGTCCTTTAGCGCGGCGACGAGCTAAGACCTGACGGCCTTTTTTAGTTGCCATACGAGCACGGAAACCGTGAGTACGTTTACGCTTGATCACGCTTGGTTGGAATGTACGTTTCATAACTCACCTATCAAAATAATGGACTAAATTCGTAATAACGGAGGATTATACCACCGCATAGTATCTTGGTCAATAAACTAATTCAGTCTGTGTTTATGCAATCAGATTTTAGAACAGAAAGAATCTGTTCTAAGTTATCTATAGTAATACAACTCTTATTTGCAACTCCAGTCCAAGTGTTTAAGAAACTATTTTGACAATTGATTTTAAAAGTTATCCACAGTTTGTGTCCGTCATTATAATAATTAACTATTAATATATATAAGTATTGTTGTTATTGGGAGCCTTATTATCTGTGGTTAACTCATTTTTTTTCTTTAATATCAAAATACTAGGCTATGGATAAGGTTGTGGGTAACCTGTGGGTGAAATATGGATAACTTACAATATTAACTTATCCACAAAATTATCCACAGGCTTATCCACAAAAAACAAGGTGTTATCCACAAGGTGTTTGTGTTAGATTAGCCCCCTACATGATGTATGATTTTAAGTGATCTCACTATACAGCGGCTTAACTCAAAAACGAGCCGCTCTATCGGTAAAGATTCAGTGATATTCATAATAAAAACAGTGTTCTTTTGACCAGTTATTTTGGACTATAGGGTTAGTATATTTCATGATTGATACAGCAACTATTTGGGATAAATGCTTAAACGACTTACGTTATCACGTTAAAGACAACGTCTTTACTATGTGGTTAAGACCATTATCTGCTCATCAAGAAGCAAATAGCTTGATTATTCTTGCTCCTAATGATTATTTTGTGACCTATATAAAAAAGAATCATTTGCAAGATATCCAACAGCTGGTTGCTAAACATAGCCAAGGTAGTATCGAAGATGTTATTGTTCGTGTTGATAATGCTGGTCGAGACATAGAGGATAGTAATCAGCAGTCAGGTTCATTGTTTGCAGAGGATAAGCCCTCCCCTCCCCCTACAGATCACAGTTTTCAAACCACCCATAATAATATGGCTAGGGCAGATATTGATGCCAATATGCGTCATGCTGAACTGATCGAATCTGCCGATGCCAAATCATTAAGTTATCTAAACCCTGATTTTACCTTTGAGACCTTTGTCACTGGTAAGTCTAATAATCTGGCTTACAAAGCCTGTTATGAGCTTGGAAAACGCCAATCAAAAAATCGACACAATCCTTTATTTATATACGGACCTTCTGGTTTGGGAAAAACGCATTTAATGCATTCTGTAGCACATCGCTATTTAAAAAATAATCTAAGTTTTTATTATTTCACTTCTGAAAAGTTTATTAATCAATTGGTTTATTCATTAAGAAATAATAAAATAGAAGATTTTAAAAAGAAAATAAAAAAAGTAGATTTGTTAATTGTAGATGATATTCATGTATTGGCTGGAAAGACGAAAAGTAGTAATGAGTTTTTGACGCTATTTGCCGATTTCACCAGTGGTGATAAACAACTAATTTTGGCATCAGATCGTCATCCATCACAAATGACGGAGTTTGATGAGCGCTTTAGATCTCGCTTCTCTTGGGGTTTGACGGTTGCGGTCGATCCTCCTGAGATCGATACGCGTGTACAAATCCTACAGAGAAAAGCGGCATCTTATGGAATGAGTCTTCCTAAAGAATGTGCGTTATTCATTGCTCAAAACGTGGTTTCTAACGTTAGGCGTTTAGAAGGTGCGTTAAATCAGGTGTTTGCTAATGCTAATCTTACGGGTGCGCCCATTACGCTTGAAATGGTGCAATACGCGCTAAAAGACATTGTTGCGATGCGTGTTCAAGCCGTGAACATGGACAATATTCGTAAGGTAGTTGCCGAATACTATGATGTAACGGTCAAAGATATTATGGGACGAAAACGTACGCGCAGTATCGCAAGACCGCGTCAAATCGCGATGGCTTTATCACGCGAACTAACGAGTGATAGCTTTCCTGAAATTGGACAGTCATTTGGTGGTCGCGATCATACGACAGTGATGCATGCTTGCGATAAGGTCAATGAGCTACGCGCTGCCGATCCGGCATTTGATAAGGATTACAAGACATTGGCGTTGATGTTACAAGCGGGTTAGACAGTTGTGGTGTCAAGATATTTCCGTAAGCAGATATGATTTATAATACTTTAAGTATCATGAGACACCAGCTATATGGATTATCGTCAGTAGACAGGGTATTATTAAGCCAGTATTTTGAAACTATATAAAAAGAATCCTTTCAATAAGAGTAACTAATAAACAAGAGTAACTAAGCATGCAATTATCGATTAATCGAGAGTCGTTACTAAAAGCTATTAACCTCATCGCTAAGGCTGCAGATAAGCGCCACAATATGGTTATTCTGGGTAATATTAAGCTTCAGTTGTCTGAATCAGCGCTGATTTTGACCGCATCTGATTTAGAAGTAGAGCTGACATCGACGTTGAAATTGCCTGCCGGTGCTTGTATTGAAGCCGGTACAACGACGTTACCTGCGACCAAACTTAAAGATATTTGTAAATCACTGCCGTCGCAAGCGCAAGTCAATCTTACCACGCAAGAAAATGAGCGTTGCCTGTTGACCAGTGGCAAAAGTCGTTTCACCTTAGGGACATTGCCTAGCGAAGATTATCCAAGTCTTGGTAATCCTGAAAATATCACACCTTTAACCATCAGTCGTAGCCGTTTGACGGATTTGATTCATAAAACCCAGTTTGCGATGGCCATTCAAGATGTTCGTTATTATTTAACGGGTATGTTGTTTGATGTTTCACAGCAGCAATTGACTACAGTTGCAACCGATGGACACAGACTGGCTTTAGCGCGTAGTGTTATCGATGCCAATGCCGATTTGAATATGCAGGCGATTTTACCGCGTAAAGCTGTGATTGAGCTTGAGCGTTTGGCATCAGAGCTTGGTAAGATGCTGGGTGATAAAGACAATGCAGTCACGCTAAGTTTTGGTCGTGAATTCTTGCAAGTAAGCTTGCCGTTTGGTGATGTGGATAGTGTAGGGCAAGTAAATGATAATTTGATGGTGACGTTTACAGCGCGTCTTATCGATGGCAAATTCCCTGATTATCGCCGTGTCATGCCAAGTAATACAGATAAGCTTGCTTTGTTTAATCAAGAAAAAATGACAGATGTGTTGCGCCGTGTGGCGATTTTGAGTAATGAAAAGTCTCGCGGCGTGGTATTTAACTTTGCCAGTGATGGTATGGTAGAAGTACGCGCCAATAACGCTGAACAAGATGAAGCAGTCGAGATGATACAAGCGAAGTATCAAGGCGAGCCGATGGAGCTGTCTTTTAATGCCGCTTATCTACAAGATGTATTAGGTGTCATTCAAGGTGATTTACAGATGCACATGAGCCAATCAAATGCTTCGGTATTGGTCAATCAGCTCAATGACGACTTTCATCAGTATGTCATTATGCCAATGCGCATATAGTGCGACTCTATTATAAAATATTTAAAAATAAACTTTTGCCTGCTATTTTGTAGGTAGTCATATAGGCGGCTGTCACTATTATGATTGAACGTCTACAGATTTCAAATCTGCGTAATTTAACCCAAGTGAATCTACAGCCTGCTGCTTGCAACGTCATTATCGGCGATAATGGGAGTGGTAAAACCTCATTGCTTGAGGCAATATTCTTACTATCGCGGGGTAAGAGTTTTCGTCATCACCAGCCTAAACGCTATATCCAACACCATCAAAATGCGGCCACCGTACACGCGAAGCTAAGTGATAGCAGTACCTTAGCTATTCAAAAGCAAGCCGATGCGACGACGGTTCTACGTCTGAATCAAACCACGGTTTATAACCAAAGTATCTTAACTGAACAGCTACCCACATTACTTATAGATCCATCGACGATGGATATGTTGGAGCAGGGTAGTGCCAGTCGTCGGCAGCTCTTAGATTGGCTAGTGTTTCACATGAAACAAGGTTTTCACCCACAGTGGGTAGCCTATCAACGTTTACTAAAACAGCGCAATAGTTTGCTAAAAAAAAGCCGCCATCTGACGCAGGTTCAGCTTGCGGAGCTAAAATCATGGGATAAAGGGCTTAGTAATCATGCTGCGCTTATTCATCATTACCGTGAACGTATCTTTACAGAATGGCAGCCTTACTTTGCTGACAGTATCGCGCAATTATTGCCTACATACGCTGAGCAATTAAGCTTGAGCTATAATGCCGGCTATGACACTAGTGTGGCACTTGATGTACAGCTTAACGAGCGTTTAGAGCAGGATTTACAACTGGGTTATACGCGTATTGGTAACCATCGCGCTGATATTCATGTGCATTGGCGCTCTAGCGATATAGCACAAACGACCAGTGACGATGGAAAGGACGCTAGTTCGAATCCCACCGCAAATACAGACCTTAATACCAAACTACCAACTTTAAAAGAACAAGCGGCCAATGTATTGTCTCGCGGTGAGAAAAAGCTGTTAATCACCGCCTTACGCTTATCACAATTGCCATTATTGCTTAATGACGAAAGAGTCGAGCTTGCTATCGACAAACAGAGTCATAGTGCTGCTGCGTTTAGTGACCATATCAAATCGAAAGCCACCCCAGTGGTGTTGCTAGATGATATCACTGCAGAGTTGGATAATAGGGCGATAGAGATTTTATTATCGACGTTAGCGCAGCTGCCATGTCAGGTATTTATGACCAGCTTGACTGATGATATCTTACCGTTGGTCCATCAATATTGGTCAGAACCTAAGACGTTTCATGTGAAACAAGGAAGTGTGCTACTTTTATAAAATGCACTTTTCAATGAATAATATAGTCTGAATTTTTGCTTAACTCTTATCTCATTTCACTGATACTTTCTCTAAATCATCGTCATTAAGCGCATCTTTGCAGTAAAATAACGACAATCCTAAACTACTGGCTCGATACCGATAAAACTGTCAGTAAACAGTGACTTAGCGGCAAAAAAATGCTAAAATGGAACTTTGTTTTTGTCCTATTCTCAGCAAGTTATCTTAGAGGTTTCTATGGATGTTCTTCAAAGCTTATAGATATTTAAGTGTTTGATAAATATGCGCTTAATATTACTTTACTTTAATGATATTTAAAAAAAATAGAAGCGTATATTAAAAACGTTAGTTGAAAAATGGCTATGTTTAGAGCTGCTTTTTTAACACTGCTTTATATCTCTTTAAGCGACATCTGATGACGTTTTAGTAAATACTATAACTAAATATTTTAACCGTGAACGTTAAATCTAAGATAACGTCATTCAGTATCGCCGTCGTGGTGGGCTGATGACAAATAGCTGATGATGGCTAGATTAAGGAATGTACATGAGTGATTCATTACCTATCGACCACGAGCAATTGGCGCCAGACAGCGTTGTGGATACTATTGCCCCCGCTGCCATCCCTGAAGGATTGCCCTCTGATTATAGCTCCAAAGACATTCGTGTATTGCGTGGACTAGAAGCAGTGCGCGTACGTCCTGGTATGTATATCGGTGATACCGATGATGGTACCGGCTTGCATCATATGGTCTTTGAGGTGGTGGATAACTCGATTGATGAGGCATTGGCTGGCCATTGTGACCAAATTGACATTATCATTCATGAAGATGAGTCTGTCAGTGTCATGGATAACGGTCGCGGTGTTCCCGTCGATATCCATCCAGAAGAAGGCGTGTCGGCAGCACAGGTTATTATGACCGTACTGCACGCGGGTGGTAAGTTTGACGATAACAGCTATAAAGTATCAGGCGGTCTACATGGTGTCGGTGTCTCTGTTGTTAACGCCTTGTCTAAAAAGCTTGAGATGAATATCTGGCGTGAAGGCTATCATTATCATCAAACTTATACTGATGGTGTCCCTGATGCCGATATTCAGCAGATGGAAGCGACAGATAAAACTGGTACGCAAATTCGTTTTTATCCAAGTAATGATGTCTTTACGGGCACTATCTTTGAGTATGATATTTTAGCCAAGCGCTTACGTGAGCTGTCTTTCCTAAACTCAGGAGTGCGTATTGTCTTAACGGATGAGCGTATTGATAAGCGTCATGAATTTGAACATAAAGGCGGTTTGTCAGAGTTTGTCAGCTACATCAATGCGGGTAAAGATGGCATCAACGAAGTCTTTCATTTTGTCAGTGAGCAAGATGATGGCATCAGTGTTGAAGTGGCGCTGCAATGGACAGATACTTATAACGAAAAAGTATTGTGCTTTACCAATAATATCCCGCAGCGCGATGGTGGGACGCATTTATCTGGTTTCCGCTCAGCACTCACGCGTGTTCTAAACAGCTATATGGATCGTGAAAACTTATCTAAAAAAGAGAAAGTCGTCGCGACTGGTGATGATGCTCGTGAAGGTTTGACAGCGATTGTTTCTGTCAAAGTACCTGATCCCAAGTTTTCAAGCCAAACCAAAGATAAACTGGTCTCAAGTGAAGTAAAATCTGCTGTCGAATCAGCGATGCATGATAAGTTTAATGATTACTTATTGGAAAATCCAAGTGCGGGTAAAGCGATTGGTAGTAAGATTATCGATGCCGCGCGTGCCCGTGATGCGGCGCGTAAAGCTCGCGAGATGACACGTCGCAAGACCACGTTAGATATCGCTGGTTTACCGGGTAAATTGGCAGATTGCCAAGAAAAAGATCCGGCACTATCAGAGCTTTATATTGTGGAAGGTGATTCTGCAGGTGGCTCAGCGAAACAAGGTCGCAGCCGTAAGACCCAAGCGATTTTACCATTAAAAGGTAAGATTCTTAACGTTGAGCGAGCCCGTTTTGATAAGATGCTATCTTCTGCTGAAGTCGGTAACCTAATTACCGCGCTTGGCTGTGGTATTGGTCCGGATGAATATAATCCTGACAAGGTCCGCTATCACAAAATCATCATCATGACCGATGCGGACGTTGATGGGTCGCACATCCGTACTCTTTTATTGACTTTCTTCTTCCGCCAAACGCCTGAGCTGATTGAACGCGGTTATATTTATATCGCCCAGCCACCGCTTTATAAGGTAAAAAAGGGTCGTCAAGAGCTGTATCTAAAAGACGATGAAGCTTTAAAAGCTTATTTATTGTCATCAACGATTGACAATACCAAGCTACATATCAGTGCGGATGCGCCGGCTATTACTGGTCAAGCGTTAGAAACGTTATTAAACGACTATAACCAAACCCAACTGATTAAAGCGCGTTTGCAGATTCGTTATCCAGCAGTGTTATTGGATGCGTTGACGCATACACCAAAGCTTAGTACGGATATGACCTATGATAAATCGGCGATGGAAGCGTGGAAAGCATCTTTACAAACGCAACTTGAGCGCTTTGGTAGTGATTTAAATCCTGAAATTGAGCTGATCAATATCCATGCGCCGCAACCAAAAAATATGGATGCGGCTGCCGCTGATTTATTAGGCATGAGACCTGTGGTAGAGCCTGAACAGAGCGTCGCGTCAGATAGTGACGGTGAAGCACTCTCTGCTAAAGCCCAATGGTTGCCACGTATCACCGTTTATGTGCATCAGTTAGCGCATCATTATCTGCTAGACGCCAGCTTTATCAATTCAGGTGAGTATACCAAGCTGCTACGCTTATCAGCTGAATGGAATACGTTGCTTGCAGAAGATGCTTTTATCCGCCGTGAAGCAACAGCGGGTACGACCAAAGATATTCCTGTACATGACTTTGATTATCTCTGGCAGCAAATGATGCTTGATGCACGTCGTGGTTTGGCCATTCAGCGCTATAAAGGTCTGGGTGAGATGAACGCTGATCAGCTATGGGATACCACGATGGATCCTGAAAATCGTCGTATGCTACGCGTGACGATTGAAGATGCGATTGCTGCTGATCATATGTTCACTTGTTTGATGGGTGATCATGTTGAACCACGTCGTATTTTCATTGAAGAGAATGCGCTGACGGTATCTAATTTAGACATCTAAACTGGCTATGAAAAGTTGCTTAATGACTATTAGTTAATAAAAAACCACCGCCTTGTTGCCAAGGCGGTGGTTTTTTATTATTAAAGTTGTTTCACGTGAAACTTATTATAATAAGCGAAAATAAAATGATAGAAGTTATACTACTGGCTATAGCGCTAGCCATGGACGCGTTTGCCGTTGCAATTGGGCTAGGGGCTAAATCGCAAAAACAAGATAAGCAGTATGTGCTGCGCTTAGCCATTTATGCTGGTTTGTATTTTGGTATCGCGCAGGGCGTGATGCCACTGATAGGTTATTTATTGGGCGCAGTATTATTAGGCTGGTTAGCGACTGCTGCACCGTGGATTGGTGGTGGTATCCTTATTGTGCTTGGTGCTAAGATGTTATATGAAGCATTCACTGGTGAGATTGAAGCGCTAGTAGAAGACAGTTCCGATGAGAATATACAAGAAAAAATCAATCATCGTATGATGTTTACACTGGCTATCGCTACCAGTATTGATGCGATGGCAGCAGGCTTTACTTTAAATTTACTAGCACTTAATGCATGGCTAGCGTGCTTCATTATCGCTATTGTCACCGCTGGATTTGGCTTTTTCGGTATCTATTTAGGTAAATCTTCAGGAACTTGGCTTGAGGATAAAGCTGAAATACTTGGTGGATTGGTATTGATAGCCATTGGTATAAAGGTGATGTTTATCCATTAATAAGTACCATTATTTGGCTTTGTTTTATACAATAAAAATCACCACCTTAATCATTAAAGTGGTGATTCTTTGTTTCACGTGAAACTATAACTATTTTATATTAACTACTATTTATTCTTCGTCAGTATCAAAACGCCAGGCGAGTATACGAGTGCTTTTTTGACCTTGGCTCATCTCGATGATACGCATTTGGGCGACGCCAAGTTGTTTTAACAGCAGTTGTAGAGGCTTTACATTTTCTGACTTAGATACCAGTGTCGTAAACCAGCCAACATGCTCAGCAAAGTCTTGACTCTCTTTTGCCATCTTGGTTAAGAAGGCAATCTCGCCGCCTTCACTCCACAACTCTTTATGCTGACCGCCAAAGTTTAAATTCTGTGCTGCATTGCCAGATTTTGTCGAGCTGCGGCTGATTTGTTCGTTTTCATTCTTACCGCGATGTCGTTGCAAATTGTGCTGCTTACGACTATTGGCTTCCATCGCTTCCTCTAATGACGCATGAAACGGCGGATTACATACCACCACATCAAAGTAATCTTGACGACCAATGATATTTTTAAAGATAAATTTAGGTTCAGGTTGTAATTTTACTTTAACCGCACTTTTTAGCTTAGGATTGGCCTCGCAAATAAGCGCGGCGGTATTGACCGAAATAGGATCAATGTCTGAAGCCGTAAAGCGCCAGCCATAGCTTTGGCTACCAACAATAGGGTAAATCGCACTGGCACCGGTACCAATATCAAGGGCGTGAATCTCTTTACCTGTTGGCGGCGTATTGTCTTTATTAACATGCGTCGTTTGCGCAAGCAAATCGGCAATGTAATGAATGTAATCGGCACGACCAGGAATAGGCGGGCATAAATATCCTTCCGGAATATCCCAAAATTTTACACCGTAATAATGCGCTAGCAGGGCCTGATTAAGGACGCGAACCGCCTCACTGTCAGAGAAGTTAATGGTCGGCTCACCATTCGGGTTGGTGATGGTGTGCTTGGCCAATTCAGGCAGGGCACGGGTCAATAGCGCAAAGTCATAACGACCTTGGTGTGGGTTGCGCGGATGTAGCTTACCGAGTTTTTTGGCAGTTTCAGGCGATCTGTTTCTGTGATTATTGGCGGTCGGGCGACGGGTCATAGGCTTACTGGTCATAGTATCGGGCTTTGATATGTGAATATAATGCACCATTTTAGCAGATTTCATCAGTCACTAGCGTCTTATCTCTTATCGACTACGTAAAATGAGATTTAAACCCAACACTATCATCGCTGTACCCAATACGCGGTCTATCCAATGCTCAAAACGCTGAAAACGTCGATGAATCGCAGGGATAGAGAGCAACATAACCACGGTACTAAACCATGCCATCTGCAAGACCATCATCCATACGCCATAAATAGCCAGTTGCCAAAGCGGTATATTGGGTGAAAGTACGAGGGTAAATATCGCCACGAAATATACGGGTGCTTTTGGGTTAAACACATTGCAAAAAAAGCCACGGCGCAGAATGGAAGCGGTTGATTCTGTATGGGTAGGCGGTTTTTTATTAGAAATGGCTTTATCAGAAAGCGTTGTGTGAGTGTTAATCGTCGTTTGCTTGGTAAGCGTATCTGGTGAAACGTGAGCGCTTGAATCTGTTATATTTTCTGAATTTGCTGAGTCTAATGGCTTTTTAGGTTTGGCTTGAATACCTTGCCATCCTAGATAAATAAGATAACTGCCACCTAACCATTTAATAGCGGTGAGTAATGGTTGCGAATGAGCAATCACCGTCGCCAGTCCTAGCACCGAATAAGTGATGTGTATCGCCAGACCCAAAGTAATACCAAGGCTACAAATCAAACCCGTGCGTCGCCCTTTTGCTAAGGTTTGCTGTGAGACTAATACAAAATCAGGGCCCGGAGAGGCGGCAGCGAGTAGATGGACGCTGGTGATAAGTAAAAAACCGTGCCAAAATTCCATAAAATGCTCTGAGTCATGTCTTGAGTTGGATAATAGTTGCACATTACCGTAAATGAGGTCAACTGATATTGATATCACCGCTGATATGGTGCTTGCGTTGCACCGAACGTATGTCTATATTGAAAGGAAGGTTTATTAGCTGTAGTAATATCAATTTAGTGTAATTTGTACCCTATAAATGAATGCTTTAAAAAGGATAAGACCATGACTACGGAAAGCCACAATAGCAATGATGCTGGAAATAACACTGGCAATGACACTCGCATTACCTATGACATCCAAGATTACATCTGCTTGATCGGGCTCAATCGCGCCGATAAACGCAATGCGTTTGACAGTCATATGATTAAGCAACTCTCTAAAGCACTAACTCGTTATGAAAATGATGCCAATCTGCGTTGTGCGCTGATATTCGCTCACGGTGAGCACTTCACCGCAGGGCTTGATTTAATGGAGCTACAGGATAAATGGGACAAAGGCGCATTTGAGTTTGCTGCCGACGAAATTGACCCGTGGGGTATCGGTGGAAAATTGCGCAGCAAACCCGTTGTCGTTGCGGTGCAAGGAACTTGCTTTACCGCTGGGATTGAGCTGATGCTCAATAGTGATGTCGTCATCGCAAGTAGCAACTGCAACTTTGCGCAAATGGAAGTCCAGCGAGGTATTATGCCATTTGGTGGCGCAACCGTGCGCTTCGTGCAAGCAGCTGGTTGGCAAAAAGCCATGCCTTATCTATTAACGGGTAAGAACTTCGATGCACAGACCGCGGATAGACTGAATTTGGTCAGTGAAGTGGTGGAAAATGGTGAGGAATATGAGCGTGCGCTAACCATCGCCCAAGAGATTTGCAACGCTGCACCGCTTGGCGTGCAAGGATTACTGTCCTCAGCACAAGATGCCAGTCGTAATGGCGCAAAAGTAGCACTCGCCAATATTCACGGCTATCTGCCGCATCTATTTCATTCAGAAGATGCAAAAGAGGGTGCGATGGCGATGGTTGAGAGAAGGGAAGCTGAGTTTAAGGGTAAATAAATGATAAGTTTTTCTGACAGTGAGCTATTTGGAAAATTACCTTCCCCAGAGTCGATTGAAGACTTACTACTTTTAGTTAAAAATCATGCATTAGAAAGGCGGAATGTTTATTTTTGGAGAGGCCAAAGTGATATTCAATGGCCTATACATAGCTCAGCATATAGAAGATTGAAAATAACTGGTAAAGAAGTAACTGAGCAGGATATGCAACATTATGAAGAATCTTTGCTTGAGCATGCTACTCATCAAGGTTATAGATATGAAGGTGCTAGGGAGCTTACCGATTTTGAGTTATTAGCTAAATTACAGCACCATGGAGCTGCTACAAGATTGATAGATTGTTCTAGAAATCTATTAGTAGGCTTGTGGTTTGCATGCATATCTGAACCACATAGTAATGGATTACTCTTTGGGTATCATTCTGATTTCGTTGGTGGAAATGAGAATAAGACTGAGAGTAGAGACTATTCAGATGTTTGTAAAAGACTGAAGACACATAATAATTCGCTCGTATGGCAACCTCCAGTTGTCTCAAAACGTATTGCATCTCAAAACGCTCAATTTCTTTTTAGTTTAGTCGTTGATAATCCTATTGGAAGCCTAGTAATAAATAATGATCTAAGTTCTTATATAGCTATAAATATAAGCCCTGCTTTCAAGAGATTAGCTGTTAAAGAATTAGAAGAAACTTTTGATATAAGGCATTTAACATTATTTCCTGATATTGATGGGTTTGGGTATGTGCATAGCTTTAGATTTGGTCAATTTCAACATCATCGCTGGTAAGCTGAACGGGTTTCTATTTTAGTATTTGGCGATGATGGCATTCATGTTGTACCCTAAAACATTATTTTGTCTAACTCAGGAGAATACGGTGTTGTACAACTTTGATGAAATAATAGACAGACGTGATACGGGGTCGTTTAAATGGCATTATAGCGATGACACGATTCCACTATGGGTTGCGGATATGGACTTTAAGACCGCCCAGCCTATTTTAGCGGCGATTGAGCAAGTAGCGCAGCATGGCATATTGGGTTACACCGTGCCGACCGAGCCGTTGTATCAAGCGATTATCGACTGGCATGGCAGTCGTTATGACTTGTGGCTGGATAAGCAGGATATCCTGTTTTCTCCGGGTGTCGTGCCAAGTTTGGTGCTGATGATGAAGGTATTTACTGAGGCAGGGGATGCGGTACTCATCAATGATCCTATCTATACGCCTTTTATGACCAAGGTTTTGGATAATGATCGTAAGCTGGTGAGTTCTGCATTACAGGAGGTTGAAGGGAAATATATTCTGGATTTAGCTGATATAGAAGCTAAAATTATCGAGCATAAAGTTAAGCTGTATTTGTTTTGCAATCCGCATAATCCGGGCGGACGTGTATGGACAGTGGATGAACTTGAGGCGCTGCTTTCGATTTGCAAAAAGTACGATGTGGCGATTGTCAGTGATGAGATTCATCAAGATCTAACTTTGAGTGGTCACACCTTTATTCCCTTTTTAACCCTAGTAAAAGGCTATGAGCACAAAGTAGTCAGCCTAACCTCGATGACTAAAACTTTTAATATTGCCGGTATCAAAGGCTCGATGATATTTGCTAAAGACAGCGCATTACTGAGTAAAATTAACCAGCAGCAACGTTTAAGTGATGAGCATGAGCTAAATTTATTTGCTTATACGGCAATGCGTAATGCTTATGAGCAAGGTGGTGAGTGGTTGGCGCAGGCGCTGATTTATATCGAAGCCAATATTGACTTAACCCTGCAATTTTTAGAAGAGCATTTGCCTAAAATTAAGGTGATGCGTCCAGAAGCTTCGTATTTGATATGGCTTGACTGCTCGGCATATGAGCAAGACGATCAAACGCTTTATGACAAATTGAGAGCCGCTAAGGTTGAGCTAAGTGCAGGGATTAAATATGGTGGTGAAGGACATCTAAAAATGCGCCTTAATGTGGCGTGTCCTAAAGCGCTGCTTTTAGAGGGCTTAAATCGTATGCATACCGCCTTATGTGATATAAGCCAGCCCTTATAAAATGAGATGAGATTCGCTTGTTTTAAGGGTTTACTTGACCCAAATTTTCTAAATCTACAAATTCCTTTTTGCCATGGATCTTGTACATTTTGCGCTCAATGTCTGGATAGTTGGTGATATCAATGGGTGGTCTGCTACCACCCATAAGATAGACGGCATCGCTATCGCTGTCGTTACGCATAGAATGCGCCGCTCCATGTGCTGGGAAGCCGACGAAATCACCAGTATTTAATAAATAAGTGTCATCGCCATAACGTAGCGTAAGCTTACCAGATAGCACATAAATGAACTCGTCTGATTCTTCATGATAGTGATGCTGAGTCGTTTCATCACCTGATTCAACGCGTACGAGATGCAAACCAAATTTGGTTAAACCAACGATGTCGCTCAATGAGACCGCATGGCGAATAGCTTGTTCGTTAAATTGGTGCACGTGTCTGGTTTCAGGAATGCTGTCAATATCAGACTTGATTAGGACATAATCTTGGGTGTTTTTAAGCTCAGGCTTCGATGTCATGGTCATTAAGTAATCCCCATTGTTATTATTTTAATTTCATAACAGTCGTAATGAGTAGAGTGCAAGGTTCGCGTTACTTAGCCGGATAACCAGTAATATCCTGAATGCTTTGATATAAAGGTTTTAAGCGCTCATACATTTTGAGATAAACCTCATTATAAAGGCGTTTGTAGAGCTGGACATTGGCGTCAATAGGCAAGAATTCATCGCCCAAATGGGTCATCGCCTCGCTTGCAGTCGCGTGATCAGGATAAACGCCAAGTCCCACCGCACAGTTAATGGCAGCGCCTAGTCCCGAGGCTTCATAAGTATGCGGTCGATAAGCGGGCATACCGAAGATATCGGCGGTGAGCTGCATCGCTGAGTCGCTTTGGGAGCCACCACCAGACACACGCAGGTGTTTAATGGGTTTGCCTGTACGCTTCTCAATGGTATCAAAGCCAAGCTTTAGCTCATAAGCCAGCCCTTCTAGAATAGCGCGGTAAACATGCGCTCGCGTATGCACATCGCCAAAACCAATGAGTGCGCCTTTGCCTTCAAGCCCCGGATGACGAACACCGGGTGACCAATACGGTTGCATCATTAATCCCATACAGCCCGCTGGAATGTCTTTTACCGCTTGATCGAGGAGTTTTTCGGTATCGATGCCTTGCGTCTTTGCCAGCTGCTCTTCATAGTGAGCAAATTGCTCCTTAAACCAGCTGACCATCCAAAAGCCGCGATAAATCATATACTCGTGATTATAGTAATTCGGCGTAGCAGCGGTGTAGGCGGGCATGTGCTTGAGGATCTCGACATAATTGCTCGAAGTGGTATTAATCGTCGCAGTAGTACCAAAACTTAAGCAGGCGGTATCTGCTGCGAGACCCGCTGCGCCTAGTGCTTCGCAAGCTTTGTCACTAGCAGCGGCAATCATTGGGGTGTCTTGTAAGATACCTGTGGCTTTGGCAGCTTTGGCGCTGATGTGACCTAGCGATTGACCAGGAGGGACGATTTTGGGCATTTGCTCTGGTGTACAACTAAATAAGCGCCATTTTAAATCTTTAGGTTTTAGCCACGCTTGCGCCTTGAAGTCATAAGGCAAATATCCAACCGAATGGCCTGTCGAATCGGCGAGTTCGCCGGTGAGCTGATAGGTGAGGTATGCGGAGAGGTTGACATAGTGTGCAGTCTTTTTCCAAATCTCAGGCTCATTTTGTGCAAGCCAGTTGCAGCGGGCTTTTTGCTGCGCCTCATTCACTAACTCACCCATGCCGATGATTTTGGTTAGCGGATTTAAGAAGCCTATGTCATTGGTTTCGCCGCGACGCAAATCCATCCAGACGATAGCTGGGCGTAACGGTTGTTTATCCTTGTCCAAACATATCATTGTATAGCGCTGGGTGGCGAGGCTGACGCCGGCGATTTGCTCGGGCGTAATATCGCAGTTTTGCCACAATTGCTGACAGGCTTCGCTTAATTTTTGCCAATAATAATCGGCATGTTGCTCTGCAAAATTTGGCTGCGTTGAAAAATACGGCTCGATAATGACGCGGGCTTTGGCAATCTCGCTACCGAATTGATCGAAGATAAGCGCTCTGACGCTTTGGGTGCCATTGTCGATAGCTAAGAAATAAATAGGGGCATCAAGGTTATGGGTCATAGTAGTCCTTTACTATGTAGAAATAGATATATAGCTCAATAAAAATACGATGATTATAGTGTGCTACTGGGGTAAGTTTTCCGCAGCCTCTGTCTGCGTAGGCACAGCAAGCAAGGAAAACTTATACCAGTAGCATTTGCTATTAATATAATATAAAAAAACCCTAAGCCGCAGGCAGATGATAGTAGCGTTGCCATAAGGCTTGATAACGTTCAACTTCTTGCTGCCATTTTTGCTCATCCCAGCCAAGCTCCTGCCGACAGATTTGCTTCAGTCTTACACTAATCAGCGGGGTCATCGCGCCATGCGGCAGTATCAAGCCCAAGCGCGTACGGCGTAATAATAAATCATCTAAATGCATGACCTGCTCATAATGCGCCGCAAAGCGAATCTCCGCCCAGATAGTATTGCTATCGGTCACATAAGCCAAGTCATTATCATGTGCTAACTCTAATAAGGCATCAAGCTGTAGACCGTAAAACCCTAGCAAGCGTTGTTGCAATAGTGGTGTTAGGGTTGAAAACTTGGGATTGGTTGGCGGTTGATTACTAAAGACTTGGCTGCTATATGAGACATTATTTTGAGTAGCCGACTCATCAAGTTCGAGCACCTTTTGACAAACCTTTAATACATCAAGGGCGATTAGGCGAAAGGTGGTTAACTTGCCACCGCTGACGGTAACTAGGTTGTTATCCAACCAGACGCTATGGTCGCGTTTTTCTTTACTCGGGCTGACGCGCTTACCGTCACCGCCATCAGAAATCAGTGGACGTACGCCTGCCCATGAGCTGATGACATCCTTGCGGCTAATGTCTACATTATCAAAGAGATTATTGGTCGCCGCCAATAGGTAATCCACCTCTTCATTAGTGATACCGACTTCGTTATCGTCTAATGGCGGATGATCCAAATCGGTTGTTCCAAGGACGGTACGGTTTTCCCACGGAAAGACAAAGACGGCTCTTTTATCGACAGGATGCAAAAAGGTATAGGCTTGCTTGATTGGTAGGCGCTCTTGACTGACTACCAAATGACTGCCGCGCGACGGACGAATTTGCTTATGAAAGCTCTGTTCTGTTTGTTTGCTTGCTTGCATCCGTAAGGTGTCTGCCCAAGCACCCGTAGCACTAACCACCACTTTGGCATGGACATCGTAAGTATGATTGCTATCTTCAGCAGAAGTATCTAATAGAGTAGCGCCAACTACCAAGCCTTGCTCATTGGTAATTAATGACTCAGCTTTAAGGTAATTAATCGCATGCGCACCATCATGAGTCGCTTCGTCCAGCACGCGCATCACTAGACGTGAGTCATCGGTCACCGCGTCACTAAATTGACTGGCACCCAAAAATTTGTCTTGCTTGATGTGCGGATTAAGCTGTAAAAAAGCATCTTTTTTAAAGTATTTAGAGTAGCGCTTACCCGCTAAACCATCGTAGACACGTAGCAAGGTATTGAAAATCCATGGCGGTGGAAACTTGCCTTTATAATGCGGCATGACGTAATGCATCTCGTTGACGAGACCACTTGCTTCGCTAAGCATCCGCTCGCGCTCACGGACGCTCAGCAAAGTGGTTTTATAGTCACCTGAGGCAATGTAGCGCAGCCCGCCATGTACCATTTTACTTGAGCGGCTTGAGGTGCCCCAAGCAAAGTCTTTTTGCTCAATTAATAAAACTGCTAAGCCGCGCCTTGCTGCTTCACGAGCAATACCAGCGCCAGTAATCCCGCCACCGATGATGAGCATATCCCACGGTTCTGAGCGTGTTAAAGGCGCTAGTGCTTGCTGGCGTTGCTTGCTTTGATTCATAAACGATTTATCTCACATTAACTTAAATTAATCAGTAACTTAATATGCTTGAATATACTTAAGCCACTTAATGGTGCTAAGGCTACCTTTTAATCTTCGATTAAAACACCCGGATTCATGCGCTGCTCAGGGTCCAAGCTTTTCAGCATATCATGGGTTACTTGAATACCGAGCTTACCTTTTTCGGCAGCAAGGTACGGGGCATGATCGCGACCAACACCATGCTGATGCGATATCGTCGCTGTGCCATTGGCCAAACTTAAACTGGCCGCATGTTTGATTTTCTGCCAGCGGCTTAAGGTCGTGGCATGATCTTTAGCCGCTCTGAAGAAGTAGGTGGTATAAAGACTGGCACCCTGTTTATAGACGTGTGAGATATGAGTAAAGGCCATTACTTCTTCGCCTTCATCTGCCAAGGAAGTCCGAACGGCTTCTTGCATCTGCTGCATCTGCTCGTCGATATGATTCCAGTTGGTTGCGGTCTCAAAGGTATCGACCATGATGCCTTTTTCCCACAAAGTGCCGCGCAAATAAGGGAATTTAAAGCGTCCATGTGCCCACACACTACCCATGATATCGGTTATTTTACCAGTGACACTATTCTGCTGCTTTAATAGCTTATTAAACTGCGTCAGCGCCAGTTTATTCTGCGCTTTATCCCCTGATACCCCATAAGTGAGCATGACTTTTTCTGAGCTGAGTCCGCGCGCTTTTAGATAAGTGCTGATGGCCATAAATTGGCTGGGCGTCGTGCCCAAATGTAGATGCGCGTCAGTCTCGACTGCATTACTCAGACGCAGCATAGATAGGCGAATATTTTTTTGTACGGCTTGTCTAATCACTTCTTTACCCGCTTCCCAGTTGGGTAAAAAGGCGACTTTAAACAGCTCTTCTTCTGGTTGCGACTGCACCCGCATTTTGACTTCGGTAAAAATACCGGCGCGACCTTCTGTGCCCATCATCATTTCACGCAGATCAGGCCCTGCTGCTGACGCTGGAATATCCGCAATATTAAGCACTCCTTGTGGCGTCACCAACGTACCACCGGCAAACATCTGCTCGATACGTCCATAGCCTAAAGACTGCTGACCACTAGAGCGCGCTGCAATCCAGCCGCCAAGGGTCGATAGCTCCCAAGACTGTGGATAATGTCCTAAACGATAGCCGTGTGCGTCTAATTGCTCCTCGACCGCTGGCCCTTGCGTGCCTGCGCCAAAGGTAGCAATTTGGCTCTCGATATCTAAATCAATGAGCTGATCCATCTTGCTCATGGCAATGGTTAATACGGGGCGTGAACCTTTTTGTGGATTGATATGACCAGCTACTGAAGTGCCGCCGCCAAAAGGAATGACGATAAGGTCGTGCTCGCTCGCTAGCTTTAATAAGGTTTCGACATCAGCGGTCGATTCAGGAAAAGCGACGCCATCAGGAAAGACTTCAAAGTCGCCACCATGCATGGCTATCCAGTCTGGAAAGCTTTGGCCGCGGGCATGTCTGAGTCTGACCTCGTTATCGACAGATACCGTATCCAGCTTAGTCAGGGCAGCAGGCAAGCGCGATTTTGGTACGGTTTTGAGTACCTGCGCCAAACTGACAGAGTTTAGTTTTTTTGTTTTACCGATATGTGATTTAATCAGTTTTGCGCCATGTGGCGAAACTTTTTTATTGATATTAATATTACCCCAACCATTCCAGCGCGTCTGCTCAATAGGAGTGTTGGCGGAGGTATTAGCAGGCGTATTGGTGGGTTCGTTATCTTTTGAAGCCGTATCTAAAGAGGTGTTATCAGTATTATTAGGGGTAGCTGTTTTACGAAAAAGAGATTTGATGTTGCTCATAGGGACATACCTGTCAATTTTTTATATAGTCAAACTCTATATAAATCGGACACAGGTTCAGGCGCGCGCAGTCTACTATCCTGTAGTAATATTACTCGTCTTCCATGTGTCCAAATTATCTTGAACCGACTATCAGTGTTATTTAAGTTTGGATTTAGGTGTGGTTTAGATAATTGGAATTAATTTAATTAACCACTGCTTAACCGCTGATCGTTAGCTTGGGTAAACCATGCACACTCTACAGCGTTAAAGCCAAGTGCTGATAATCTGAGCATAGCACAATATAAACAAAAATTTCATACAGACTCGTCATTTGTATAATAAAAATTCATGACTTTTTGTTTGGTCGCTAATTATCAATGCTTTTTCAGGAATACTATTCTTATCACTTTATAGTCATGCGTTAAAAAAAGTCTTATGAAGCTGCTGAATGTATTGTTGAGCTTGCGGCTTAAGTTAGACGCTTACCTTCCTAATATTCAAATAATCCTGAATATCCGCTAATAACTATCAACAATCAGCCATAAATAGTAATAACTCGCAAAAATCATGGATAATTGACCATCTAATAGCCATTAATGCGCGCAAACTTGTTAAAATAGGTCACTAATTTTTTCTTGATGGACATCGATTTATGACCACTGCCGCTGCCACTCCTGCAATACCTACTATGCCTATAATAAAAGCAGACCGTATATTAATCCTTGATTTTGGCTCACAATACAGCCAGCTTATCGCCCGCCGTGTACGTGATTCAGGCGTATTCTGTGAGATGTTCCCGTTTGACATCGATACTCAGCGTATCACCGATTTTGGTGCCAAAGGCATTATCTTATCTGGTGGTCCTGAAAGCGTTCATGCGGAAAATAGCCCACGTATCAACGATGCTGTTTTTGACTTAGGCATACCCGTGTTAGGCATTTGCTACGGTATGCAAGCGATGGCAGAGCGTTTCGGTGGTAAAGTTCACGCCAGTGATATCCATGAATTTGGCGCTGCAACTATTAATATTGATGGTAAATCGACATTGACCGATGGCATCGAAGACGCTGCCGGTAAGCTAAATGTTTGGATGAGTCATGGTGATAAAGTCATTGATGCACCAAAAGGCTTCGATATCATCGCTAGCACGCCAAGCTGTCCGATTGCGATTATGGCAGACGATTCGCGCCACTATTATGGTCTACAGTTCCATCCTGAAGTCACGCATACCGCGCAAGGTTCTGCGTTGCTTGGTCGTTTTGTCCATGATATCTGTGGCTGTGCTGGTAGCTGGACGCCTGATAACATCATCGATATGCGTATCGAACAGCTGAAAAAGCAAATCGGTGACAAGCAAGTATTACTTGGTTTATCAGGCGGTGTTGACAGCTCAGTCGTCGCGGCATTGTTGCATAAAGCCATTGGCGATCAACTAACCTGTGTGTTTGTTGATACCGGTCTCTTGCGTCTACATGAAGGCGACCAAGTGATGCAAGTTTTCGCAGAAAACATGGGTGTAAAAGTCATCCGTGTCGATGCCGAAGAGTTATTCTTAACCGCATTGGCTGGCGAGTCTGATCCTGAAGCCAAGCGCAAAATCATCGGTAAAACCTTTATCGATGTATTCGCTAATAGTGCCCGTGAAGTCAGTGAGCAAAGCGATGGTAAAGTCATCGAATTCTTGGCGCAAGGCACTATTTATCCAGACGTGATTGAATCAGCCAAGTCGCATCAAGGTAAAGCGCATGTTATTAAGAGCCATCATAATGTTGGTGGTTTACCAGATGATTTGGCGTTTGAATTGGTTGAGCCGTTACGTGATTTGTTTAAAGATGAAGTGCGTAAACTAGGGATCACCCTTGGTCTGCCTGCTAAAATGATTAACCGTCATCCGTTCCCAGGACCAGGTTTGGGCGTGCGTATCTTAGGCGAAGTCACCAAAGAATTTGCTGATATCCTGCGTGCTGCTGATGCTATCTTTATGGAAGAGCTTGAGCGTTCAGGCTGGTATGAGAAGACCGCGCAAGCATTTGCGGTATTCCAACCGATTAAATCGGTCGGCGTGGTCGGTGATGGTCGCCGCTATGCGTGGGTGATTGCGCTACGTGCCGTTGAAACGGTAGATTTTATGACTGCACGCTTTGCACATCTGCCGTATGATTTGATTGAGACGGTATCGAATCGCATTATGAATGAAATCGCTGAAGTCTCACGCGTGACTTATGATGTATCAAGCAAGCCACCAGCGACGATTGAGTGGGAATAAAATCCTAGTTAGACCTTAGATGAAACAAAAAAACACTCAACTTAGCTGGGTGTTTTTTTTGTTGTGGTAAATTTAACTTATAAAATAAAAATGAACATTATTTGGCTTTAAATTAAAAAAGATATAATATGTTAATAAATCAAAACTATCAATTAAATGAGGATTGTTTATGTGGGTAAGAAATAAATATACTGGACCAGGCGGTGGTGCTTATACCGGGCCAGGCGGTGGTGCTTATACCGGGCCAGGCGGTGGTGCTTATACTGGACCAGGCGGTGGTGCTTATACCGGGCCAGGCGGTGGCGCTTATACCGGGCAAGGCGGCGGGCTTTACACTGGACCGGGCGGCGGGCTTTACACTGGACCGGGCGGCGGGCTTTACACTGAACCGGGTGGCGGGCTTTATACTGGACCAGGTGGCGGGCTTTATACTGGACCAGATTCTAATCCTTACGTGAGTAATTGGCCTCCACTAGATATACTTTTAAAAGAACTTAAAAAAAGAGGATTGAGTCGCATAATTGATTTATTAGAGAAGCACTAAGTATACGAACAAGTTCATTTTCCTTAATCGTTATTTAAAATAATTATTAATAAGCATGCGTAAGAATGTTTGATATCCGAGAATAGAACAAAAAAGCACTCAACTTGGTTGGGTGTTTTTTTAGTTTAAAGTTAAGTGTTTCACTCATTAAGGTCTGCTTCGATAGAAGCAACTTTATTTATTAACTGATTATTAAATTCTAAATGGTCTAAAGAGTAGTGAGCTTTTCGATGACAGATAGGGCACAGAGCGATGACGTTTTGAGGCAAGTCCGCACCACCATCTGCTAGCCTCGTTAGGTGGTGAACTTCCAGATAAGGTCCAGATTTGGTTTCAAATGGAGCTGTCTCATTACATCCTTCGCATATACCGTTAGCTCTTTTCTTGGCATAAAGTTTAATTGCTGTACTACGGTTTTGAATAGACTGAATTTTTTCTTGAGTACTTGCTTGGGTTGGTGTTGAACTTAAGGCAATCTCTCGTAATTGCTGTAATGACCTAGCTTTGCTAGGTTTAGTACAGTACGTAGATTTAGGTGCTTCAACTATATTTGCATGCAAATTTTGAGCGGTATCAATATTTTGAGCATTAACAATATCTAAACGAAAAACGATAGCATCACGTAACTCACCATTTCTATCTTTTAGTTTTTCTATGCGATTATCTATGTAATTACAAAGACCTACGAAGCGATAGCCTGATAGGAATTTTTCAAAAAGATATATTTCCTTCCTATTTTTTTGATGATCACGAATAGCTAAATTTCCTTTAGTCATCTTCATATCACCTATTTGCCCTTCACCCGTATAGTTAAAGACACCTTCATTATCATATCCATCTCTATACCCATAATCTCCACCAGTAGTACCCGTAAAGATAAATATATAAGGAAATTCAGCAGGTGTAGAAATACCTCCTTGTTGCTGCCCGTCATATTTGTTATGTATGTCAGACATTCGATTATAAACTTCACCTACCTTAAACAACTCAGCTTTTTTACTATTCATATTTTATGATTCCAATAAAATGTACTTAAGTTTACTATACTTAATTATTTTTTATCTTAAGCTTCAATGTGAATAAATTATTCATTGTTTCTATACAAAAAAACGGTGCTCTTTTAGATAAAGAGCACCGCTACTATTTATAAAATTCGATCTTAAACCAAAACTTAACCCCGCACATTCACCACATAACGTCCAACCGTCTGACTCGCCATAAAACGATCTAAGTATTCCGGCGTTTGCTCAAGCGTAATCTCTTCGCCATAGCTCTCTAGATTAGGCAGTTTCATATCGGTAGCGACACGCTCCCAGATAGCCTTTTTATCCGCCAGTGGAATATAGACCGAATCGATACCCAATAAAGAAACTGCTCTGGTGATAAATGGCATGACCGTCATCGAAAATTCAGCTCCACCAGCCAAGCCGCAAGAGGTGACCGCGCCGCCTGCTTTGGTCTGTTTCAGCAAGTTTGCTAAATAATCGCCGCCGATGGTGTCAATGGCGTTTGCCCATAGCTCACGACCGACAGGTTTATTGCCAATTTCATTGATGGTATCGCGATGACGGACTTCACTTGCACCTAACTCCTTTAGATAATCGCTTTGCTCAGGCTTACCAGAGAAAGCAATAACGTCATAGCCGAGCTGACTCAAAATCGCAATACTGATACTGCCAACGCCGCCCGTTGCGCCAGTGACCGCGACTGGTCCGTCACTTGGTTTTGCACCCATTTTTTCTAACTTTTGAATGCTTAAGGCTGCTGTTAAGCCGCCAGTACCATAAATCATCGCTTCTTTTAGTGTTAGAGAAGGTGGACATTCGACCGCCCAATCGGCTGGGATAGATATCATCTGACTTAAGCCGCCATCGGTATCCATGCCCAAGTCATAGCCAAAGACCACGACTTCTTGTCCTGCTGTAAACGTGCCAGATTTGTCGCTGACCACGACGCCTGCAGCATCGATACCGGGCGTGTGTGGATACTGCTTGGTGATTCTTTTATTGCCTGATGCCGACATCGCATCTTTGAAATTTAACGATGAGTAATGGACTTCGATCAATAAATCATTTTCAGGTAAATCGCTAACGTTGCGCTGCTGAATGCTTTTTTTAAATTCACCGTCGCTGGTTTCTTCAACGACCAAGGCTTTAAATGTTTTATTATTAGACATAAGAGTGTTCCTGATTAGAGTAGCTTTGCCTGCGCGCCATGTAAATTGGTCACATTAGGTGCGGGCAGTTATTGGTATAAAAAAACCTTATGGCTTTAGCAGTATTTTGCCTTTTTTGCCAGATTGCACCTTACCTGATACCGCTTCCTTAATATTATCTAGCGTATAAATGCCACCTGTCGGTAGCTTTAATTTACCACTGGCAGCACGCTCGATGAGCTCTTTTATCAAGCGGTTTTTATTATCCGCATCCAGCTTTTGCATCAAGGCGCCGCCCCAAAACCCTTTGATTGTGGCTTGCTTAAAGATGAGGTGAGTCGGGTTGAGCGCTAGCGGCTGCCCAGACATCGCGCCCACCGCTGCCATCATGCCGCCATGACCGAGCAAGCTTAGTAAATCACCGCCAGATTGACCGCCAACAGAGTCGACTGCGCCGCTTATTTTGGCATCGCCAACGATTTGGCGGACTTGATCCTTCCAGTCGTCATCAGCGCTCACGACGTTATTTTCGGTGATACCAATCTCCGTCAGCTCGGTTGCCGATTCTTTACTACGGACGACGTTGATGGTGTGGATACCGCGCTCGGCGGCTAACATCGCAAGCGATTCGCCAACGGCGCCATTTGCAGCATTTTGAATGACCCATTGACCTTTTTCTAGTTCTAAAAACTCAATAAGCATCAAGGCACTCATCGGCATGGCGATAAGCTGCGCGGCCATTTCATCATCGATTTGTTCAGGTATAGGAATAATACTGCTGGCAGGGGCGGTGAAGTACTCTGCCCACGTGCCCTCGACACCTGTTACCACCACACGCTGACCCATTTCTATACCATCGACACCTTCGCCGATAGCATCAATAGTACCCACGGCTTCGCTACCCGCAGCTGCAGGCAGTTTTGGTTTGGTGCCATATTGACCTTGGATAGTGATGAGGTCGTGATTATGGATAGAGGATAAAATGGTTTTGATACGCACTTCGTTGGCATGTGGCTCTGGGGTAGGGTGGTCGGTAATATTCAGTACGTCAGATGGTTTGCCAAATTTATGATAGGTTACGCTACGCATGGTAAGGTCCTTTTTTATTGTTAGGTATATGTCGTTAATCGATGTGGTTTATTTTTAAACGATGACAGTGATTAATTGCTCATCAACCTTAACAAGCTGGCCTTAATACCCGCAACCTGACTTTGGTTAATTAACGTTGCCAGCTGTTTGTGACCATCAAATGTTATAACCATAAAATAAGCCATAAAAAATGGCAGCGTTCTTACTATAAAGAATGCTGCCATTTTCAATAATACTTAAACTCACTAAATAATCGTTTATGGTTTTAGTAATACCTTACCTTGTTTGCCTGATTGCAGTTTGCCATCGACCGCTTTGGTAATATCAGCCAAATCAAAAATCGCTTCAACGGGTAGATGTAATTTATCACTGGTGGCTCGTTCGATAAGCTCATCTATCAGGCGCTGTTTGTTTTCAACACTCATTTCTTGGCTGATTTTACTGCCCCAAAAACCTTTCACTACCGCTTGTTTAAAGATCAAATGTGTCGGATTAAGGATCATTGGCTTGCCTGACATGATACCAAAAGACGCCAAAGTGCCGCCATGACCTAGCAAGGATAATAAGTCGCCGCTAGCTTCACCACCGACAGAATCGACTGCCGCGCTGATGCTATCATCACCGATGATTTGACGGACTTGCTCTTTCCAGTCTTTATCTGAGCTGTTGATATTATTTTTAATACCGAGAGCGGCTAATTCTTTTATCGCATCTGCACTGCGTACGACGTTGATGGTATTAACGCCACGCGCCGCTGCCAGCATGGCGAGCGACTTACCGACGGCGCCATTGGCGGCATTATGGATAATCCATTGACCGCTTTCTACGTCTAAGAACTCCAGCAGCATTAGAGCACTTAGCGGCATGGCAATTAATTGTGCCGCCATTTCATCTTTTAGGCTATCAGGGACGGCAAAGACCATATCGGCTGATGCGACAAAATACTCCGCCCACGTTGCTTGCACACTGGCTGCTGCCACGCGCTGGCCGACTTTTAAGTCTGTAACCTCACTGCCAACGGCGTCGATAATACCCAGCGCTTCACTACCACCGATAGCTGGCAATTCAGGTTTAAATCCGTACTGACCACGAATGGTAAGCAAGTCATGATTATGGATAGAGGCTAAGATGGTTTTGACGCGGACTTCATTAGCCTTAGGCTCTGGGATAGGGCGGTCGCCGAGGGTCAATACTTCAGTTGGTTTGCCAAATTCGTTATAAGTTGCACTACGCATAATAATTCCTTTTTTAGTTTTAAGTTTTTTCTAATGAGTTGATAATTTACAGCCATCAACAGTAACAAGTCGTGCCTACTTATCGCAATATCAGTTTGGTTAATAAAAGTCATTACCTAGCCGTCTTTTATTATTTAAGGAGAGGAGTCAGCAGCTGACTCAGCCTTACCTTTAATAAACTGGAAATTACTATCTACCATCTCGGTTAATAACGGCTCGCCCTTATCATTCACCCGAAATAATCCATATTGTGCTGCTTCAAATGCTTCGCCATGACCTTCTTGGAAGAAAAAGGCATTGGTCGCAAGCTGCATTGTGCCATTACGGATACGGTAATGAATGGCCATCTCATCAGTAGCCAGATTATCCGGCTGATTATCAGCAGCTAAGCGCACAAACTGTCCGACGTTATGGTTGTCTAAAGCGACAATGACATAGCCTTCTTCATTAGTAGGATAGCTACCGGGGCCCTTGTTTAAGGTGTCAAATACGTCACGCTCTAGCGCATAGCTTAGCGTCATATAGTCGCCTTGCATAAAGCCGCGCGGATCAACAGGGGCAAGCGCTAATAAGACGGTATCACCAGTCGTAAGATGGGCTTCGTATTTGATGATATTCATCGTCATCACGACCAATACCAGCGCCAATCCAAGGAGGGCAATAACAATCGTGACGGCCGGTTTTCGTAGCCAATGCGCACTCGATGTATCCTTAATCAGGTGCTTGGTCAAAATTTTATTGTTCATGACGGACGCTCCTGATTGTCGTTAGCGCTCGGTTTTATATTCGCAAGATGGCCTCTGATAAGCATCCAGCGCAGCAGTAATAGCGAGATACCGATGACAAGCATGGAGGCGGATTTGACCAATAGCGAGGTGTCGAGCTGATAGTAATACCAAAAGACATAACCAACTAAGGCGATAATGCCTAGTTCTAAGAGTACGCGTTGGCTATTGGCAGTTGCGATAATGATAATCAAGCTGGTGGCTAATAAGCCTGAGACATAAATTGATATTATCCCAAGCAACACAATCACGCCGCTAATGAGCAGTCCTGCTGCTGATAGTAATTTGACGTGATAGCGCTTAAGAATCAAATAAGCGGCATAAAGGCTGGCGAGTGTTAAGAGCCCCTGTGCTAAGTAGTAGTTATAACTAAAAGTGTCGCCATCATAAGTAGCAAAGCTATTGTTATATTCAGCAGCGATAAAGTAGACGGAAATACAAAGTAGCATGAGCGTGCTGGCATAGCCAAGCGCCTTGATAATATCAGAGCTGCCAGCGCGCCATTTAACGGGAGCACGCTGCAATAATTGATAATGCTGTAAATGACTAACGATAGCAATCAGCGCCAATAACCCCAAACTTACCTCATGCAGATGATAGTAATTCAGTAAAAATACCATGCAGCCCAAAGCAGCTAAGCTACTGAGTAAACGATAAATAAAATTTGGTACGATAAAAGTCATGGCACTTTGCAAGAATAAAAACAACCATATACCAAAGGGATGTTCAATATCATCATTCATCAAGGCATACATCACATAGCTTTGACCAGCGATGCTAATCGTCAAAGCTAAGCTGTTTAAAAATATATTATGGCTGGCACGCTTACTTTTAAATAAGACAAAACCGCTAGCACTTAATAATAAGCCAATAATGAATAACGCTATTGCGCTATCAAGCGCACCGGTACTGTCTAATAGTAACGTCAAAAACCCAATAAAAAATAGGCTGGCTAACATACCACTTAGCCCAAAAAGCAGCTGTAAAAACCAAGGATTGTCTTGGTCTGGTTGATGGCTATCAATATCTGCGCTGGCAGGTCTGGCATTGGTTAAATTCTCATCAACCGAACTGCTGTCAACTGAGCTGGTATGAACTGACTCAGTATCAAGCAAGCCAAGGTTTTTTAGCTGAAGTAGCGCTTGTTTATCATCATTCATCGTTAGCGTCTCTCTCAATCGTATGGGTTTGATGGTCATTCTCTAGGCGCGATACTTTGCGCAGCCACATGACAGCTGTAGAGCTCATACCAATAAGCAACAGCGCTAATAGCAAAAATCCAGCCGCATTAAAGTCATCTAACAGCCATCTACCGACCCAAAACATCACCACGATAATGAGAGAAAATGACAGATAAGTAAGCATCAGCAAGTCAGTACGGCGCTGACGAAACTGCCAAAAAATAAAGCCGCACCAACCTAACCACACTATGACAGAGATAAGCGTTGCCCAGATATTGCCATTCTCGAAAACAGTAACAATAGCCAAATACGTCATAAAGAACGTACTTGATAAACCGACAACATAAGTACTCCAGTGCAAGTTGGATTGGGTTTGAGGATTGCTTAGATTACGAGTAACGTTACTAGCCGGTGTATCGGACATGAGTTTTTTAACGTTAATACGATTAAAGGACTTACTAGCAGAGGAAGGGTTTTTATTATCGAAGCTCATAAGCCAAAAGTAAAAAGCAACGAAATTAAATAGCGCTAGGATTGCCACCTGAGAGATGCTTTGTAAGTGATAGGCGATAAACTGTAGATTTGCGACATCCAAATATAATATCAAACATGCATTCAGCAGCCCTAACCACAGCAGCCACAGCGCAGGGAAACGGCCAATCATGACCCACGGCGTAATCAGTATTGCCCAACCAAAAAACAGTTGCCACGTATCAGCGCCCGTTTGATAGACCTGCCCAAATAGCGCCAACAAGCTACCGGTAATGATACTAGCGATAAGCAATAATACCTGCCGAATTAGCTGAAACCGTCGCCTAAAAGACAGGGTCACATAAAGCGCAATGCTAATAACCAGCGCGCCTTCAACCAACGCAAACTTACCTATCTTGCCCATGTTTTGCCAGTTATAGGCGATAAAGAACACCAGAGACAATACCAGCGCTACGGCTCCGACAATCAGTAGTGTCTTGTCAAAAAAATTCAGCCAAGTGCGTTTGCTTGGATAGACTTCTAGGTGCGTTGCTGCCGCCTCGGCATTTTTGAGAGGCAGAATACCTTGCTGCAGTAATTGCTCGATAGTACGCCGTGCTTGGCTCATAGTCGCCTCTGAATAAAAACAGTTTGTCGCTTATCTTAGCTGTTTTTATACAAGCATAGTGTACTAAAGCTTATAAAGGATCTAATAAAACTCGATGCGGCTCAGCAGGTGCTCTTGGATTAAATAGGCACAAATATAAGCGCTCGGCCAAGCAACCATAAAGGCATACTTCCATGAATGAAACAGGGTGGTAAAGAAGCCTTCGACAAATCCTACATTAATCAGCAGCAACGCTGTCGAAATAATCGTAGACATCATCAGCGCCATCAAAAAGGTGAAAATCAGCCGATAGTATTTGCGCCGAGTGCGTATTCTGACGGTCGGGAATTTTGCCATAACGTTATGTTGTCCTGCTTGATGAGAGCCACGTTTAAGGGGTGTTATAAACGTGATTTTGCGATGAAAGAGGATGATATAAAGCATTGCTCATGCTTAGCGGCGACTATGATAACGCGTGATGCTGGCGAGGTAAAATAGTTATTATTAATAATAAGATTCGTTATATTTTAAGGGCGACTTTCTTACCTATAAAAATAACAATATCCAGCTTTTAACAAACTAAAGCTCATCCATTTTGCTACGATAAATAAGGTTAAAAATACAGGGCAGAAGGGAATGGCAGCTACAAAGCAACGAACCTTGGGTATCATTGGTGGTATGAGTTGGGAAAGTACCGAAAGCTATTATCGACTGATTAATGAGGGTGTCAAAGCCAAACTTGGCGGGCTACACTCAGCAGATTTGCTGATTCATAGTGTGGATTTTGCGCCAATCAATAAGTTGCAAGCGCAAGGCGCATGGAATGAGATGGGCGTGATAATGGCGAGTAGCGGTAAGCGCTTGCAGGCGGCTGGCGCGCAAGGTTTATTAATCGCTACTAACACCATGCATAAAGTCGTGGATGAGATGCAAGCTGCGACTGGCTTACCTATTATTCATATTGCTGATGTCACGGCTGCTGCGATTAAGCAGCAAGATTTCACTAAGGTTGCTCTACTTGGAACTCAGTTCACCATGACGCAGGACTTTTATAAGCAGCGTTTGATTGATGCGGGTTTGCAAGTGTTGATACCAGAAAATGACGGGCGGGCAGAGGTGCATCGCATTATTTATGAGGAGCTATGTCAAGGTCAGCTACTTGACAGCTCACGCCAATATTATCAGCAGGTGATTCAAGATTTAGCAAATAAAGGTGCAGAGGGCGTCATCTTAGGCTGTACCGAAATTGGACTGCTTATTCAGCAAGCAGACAGCCCAATTCCTGTATTTGATACCACCGCTATTCATGCAGCCGCAGCGGTGGATTTTTTATTAAGTCATTAATTTTAAAACAGTTGAGCTTAAACCAATTGGACTTACTATCTATAAACCACTATAAACCACGCGATGAGCGTTTATGCTTTCTTATCATACGGTGTTTCTGCAGTCGACTTTGCAGTCGGCGGTGCAACCTTGTGATACGGCGTAAAGGTGACAGTTTCCACACAGTCGTCGGTGCAATATCACGACACGACGCAGAGGTACCTACCTGCACGCGATACCCTTCAGTTCCTTGCGCGGCTTCCTCTGCGACCAAGTTTTTACCCTTGCGCCATCCGCTGTACAGATATAGTCCAGCCCCCATCAGAGCGGTTGCTACCATGCCTGCTGGAAACGACAACCAAAGCGCATCGGTTCCAAGTAGGGGATAAAGCCCGAAAGCAAATCCTAGACGAACTGGGTACATCGAAATTACCATGACAATCAGCGGCCAAACCACATAACCGTTCGCACGCATCGTGCCGAACAGCACTTGCGCTATCCCAAAAAAGACAAAGCCCCATGTCGCCATTAACTGAATATGCCGCCCAATCGGCACCGCTTCGCTGTCACTGCCAAGAAAAAAGCCCAAAATAGTTTCATCGAACATAGTTAATACCCCGATAATTGCGCCTGTCAATATCAGGTTAAAAATAAGCCCCCAGCGTGTGATTCCTGCAACCCTGCTCCATTGATTGGCACCGATGTTCTGTGCAACCATTGCACTGGCCGCAGCACTTAGCGCCATCGCAGGCATCTGCACGTATGTCCAGAGCTGCTGGGTCGCGCTGTAAGCGGCTGTCGTCTGTACGCCCTCGCGGTTAATCAGCGACAGCATCGTCAACGCCGCCGAAGAGATGACGATCATCTGCAGGCCCATCGGCAAACCTTTTGAGAACATCGACTTCAGGATTTCTCGGTCTGCGCGTAGAAAACGAAGCTCTGGCAACCTAAGTGTCAGCACCGAGTCACGCATGTACATGGTGATCACCATACCAATAAGCGCTAGCGCGTTTGCGACAGCGGTTGCGAAGGCCGCGCCAAATATACCCCATTCGGGAAAGGGTCCTAGACCCAAAATGAGCGTCGGTGTCAAAGTCAGGTCAATCACGACTGATACAATGATAAACCAAAGCGGCGTCGTAGAATCGCCCGTTCCGCGCAGTGCCATCATGATTAGCGTAAACGTTAAGGTGACGGGCATCGCAATGAAAATCATCCGCAGATAGGTCAGGGCAAGATCTACCGCACTTGGTGGTGTACCGAGTAGCTCAAGGAGCAGTGGGGCAAATAGCCACCCTATTGCCGATACCAATATACTGATTGGAATAATACTGCCCAGCGCCGTTCCCATGGTTTTCTTAACCATGGTGTCGTTACGGCGGCCCATTGCCTGACCAATCAAAATAGTAGAAGCCATACCGAAACCGAAAACGAATGAGATCAGGATAAACATCAAGATGTTGCCGTTTGCCGTTGCTGCTAGTGCCTCTTCGCCTAAAAATCGGCCTACCCAGACGGCATTAATCGAGCCGTTCAACGACTGCAGGGCCGATGAGCCAAGGGTCGGTAAGGCAAAAAGCAGCATGGTTTTGGCAATCGATCCTTCGGTGAGGTCACGCCGTTTATCAGTGGGAATACTTGTCTCGCTCAATGTCTTTCCTTTTGCATCATTCAAGTTGGCTTTGGTTGATTGTAAAAAAGCGTCCTACGAAAGGTGCCAGATAGTTAACTTAGGATTGATTCAATAATTGATTAAAGAAAGGTACTTATTATAAATGAGAATGCTCGTACCATCTTTATTAGAACAGTAATCAGCTCAGCGGTAACGAACCGTTCGCAATTCTTAGTCATTTAGCCTCATCACCTGCAACGCCTTCTCCCTTCCATAGTGACAGATGTTCTACTTGACCATCTTTAGCACTATTGGCGCACATCGCGGTGGTCATAGTTTAAACTTGAAATAGGCTTGTGCTAGGATTATGCTTTTAAGCTGTTTTCACCCTTCTTCATTTGCTGGATTTAACAAGGAAGTTTCGATGAGTTTAAAACGCCTAGGCCTTGCTGCTTTGTTCAGCCTTTCAGTCGTTGGCTGTACCACCGCGCCTAATACCTTAGCTGTCAACACCACTCAAAAGTTAGTTCAGTATGAGCGCAATAAGTCTGATTTAGCCGTCAAAGCGCTGATGTTAGCTTCTGGCGATAAAATGGTCTACGCCGAAAACGGCAATGTAGCGGGCGAGCCTTTATTACTAATTCATGGCTTTGGCGGTAATAAAGACAACTTTACCCGTATTGCTCGGCAGTTAGAAAACTACCATTTGATAATTCCTGATTTGCTCGGCTTTGGAGACTCTAGCAAACCGATAACAGCAGACTACCGCTCGGAAGCACAAGCGACGCGCTTACATGAGCTACTACAAGCTAAGGGCTTAGCATCTAATATTCATGTCGGTGGCAATTCGATGGGCGGCGCTATCAGTGTCGCTTATGCCGCGAAGTATCCTAAAGAGGTCAAAAGCCTATGGCTGATAGATAGTGCAGGCTTTTGGTCAGCGGGCGTGCCGAAATCGTTGGAAAGCGCAACCCTTGAGAATAATCCGCTGTTGGTCAATAAGAAGGAAGATTTTTATGCTATGTATAACCTTGTCATGTCTAAGCCGCCTTATATTCCTAAGTCTGTAAAAGCCGTCTTTGCGCAAGAACGTATTGCGAATAAAGCGCTAGAATCTAAGATACTGGCGCAAATAACTGAAGACAATGTCGAAGGTCGCGCTAAGATTATCGCTGACTATCATATTCCAACGCTGGTGGTTTGGGGTGAGAAGGATCAAGTGATCAAGCCTGAAACGGTTACGCTAATAAAAGAAATCATTCCGCAATCACAAGTTATTATGATGCCAGAGATTGGGCATGTACCAATGATAGAGGCGGTGAAGCAAACGGCTGAGGATTATAAAACGTTTCGTGAAGCGCTAAAGAAATAGCCATTTACCTATGATGTTGTAAGAATTTATTGGCTCAGATTTTGGTTGGATATGAGCTGTTGTAGGTTGGGTTAAAAACTCAGCCTACGTCAATCAAACTAACTCTCTTTTACCAAGCGCTCTAATAATTTAATCGTGCGCTCTTGTCTGACCAAAGCCACCCCTTGTCCTGCCCATAAAGATTGATGTTCGGCATCAAGATTTTTGGTCGCATGGGCACGCAACAATTTGGTCATGGCATTTAATTGTGGATAAGGTGGTAGCTCATGAGCGCTCTCAAATTGAGCAAAGTCACGCAGATAATCGTTCAATAAAGCGCGTGCCTGTTTACCTGAAAATAGTCGTGTTAAGCGCGTTTCGGCACTGCGCTTACCTTCACTGGCGTCAAGTAGTGCTTGTTTATAGCTATCATTGATACCGCTCTTATCGGTGGTCAAAAATGCCGTTCCTATTTGCGCTAGCTCGGCACCAGCGGTTTGAACGGCCTTAATAGCTTGCCCCGTCATAATGCCACCCGCAGCAATCAAAGGAACATCAGTACACGCACGAGTTTGAGCAATCAGTGTCAATAATCCCAATGGGTCGTTTGCACTTTGCGCTAACCAACCACCGCGATGTCCACCAGCTTCTACGCCTTGTACGCATACTGCATCTGCGCCAATATTTGACCATGCTTTTGCTTCTAATGGATGATTGGCAGTACCGATGACGCGTGTGCCTAGACTCTGTAAACGCTGCACTTGTTCGGCGTTAATAATACCAAAGGTAAAACTGACGACAGGAACAGGATTGTCATAGAGCACTTGTAGTTGCTCTGCAAAGCTGAGCGCTGGTTGTTTCGGTAATTCTATTTCTATATTATTTTCTTGATAATACTGGCTTAGCCAATTTGGAACCGCGCTGTCCAAGGTATTAGATTCATGCTCAGACAATACCATCAGATTGATCATAAAAGGGCGATCAGTGAGTGATTTAATGCTATCAATTTCACTGTTTAAAACCTTTGGCGTCGTCATGCCAGATCCCAATGAACCCAATCCACCAAAATTACTGACCGTCGCTGCCAGCTCAGGTGTGGTTGCTCCTGCCATAGGCGCTTGCACGATAGGATGAGTTAAATTGAGAATATTCAGCAAGGTCATGACGGGCGTCCTTTTTATTTATTAGGAGGTTTGCATGACGTACTTTAACAAAGCTGAACGGCGTGTGTGTTAGATAATGTTTATTTAGTTGAGAAATAGGAGGGGTTGAGAAGCTGTGGCTAGTATTCAACATTAAATAGTAATACAAGGTTAGATGTTGAAATTTAACGTAAAAAATAGGTCAGTTCTTACACCATCGAAAAGAGAGTTAAGAAAACCGACCTGTTTTTATAAACTAACTGCTTAGCTTAAACTCTTAGTTCAACTGTAAAGAACCCTTCGCATTCATCAACAGCTCAACCACGTCATCACCGCTAATGACGGTGAAGCGCTTATCAATCGCTGATTCTTCGACACCATTGTGTTTCATACATGCGCCGCAGACTAACACTTGACCGCCTTTTTCGACAAAGGCTTCTAGCAATTCGCCTGCAGGTTCAAATGGTGCACCAATATTGACGTTATCTAATGCCTTCGGCAATGCTAAATGTACCGCGTCTACCATTAATATGACCGATGCTGAGTGCCCTTTTTTCAGCGCCACACCTGCCATGGTAAATGCTAAAGTAATTTTACTTGGGTTTGATTCGCTATTATCAAACAGCGTGCCGACATAATCAGTATTATTAACCATATTATTTTCCTTATTAGACTGTTTTAGCTAGACAATATTTAGTTGAGTATAAGACTCACTACTATCCTAACATTTATTATATGTATCTATATAATGTATTGTTAGGAAATAGTAGCTATAAGGTTACTTGCTTGTGACGACCTACTTGTGAAGCAGCGCTGTCATGCAAATGGTTAAATAATCAGTAGATATTTGCGGTGAACCTAGCAAAAACTTACGCTTGTGGCGGCCACGGACGGTCAGCATCACTCACAATCCATTCTGCCACATAGCCGCTCGGTGGCAGTTTCCAATCTGATTGGTTTAAAGCTGCTAGTACGCGTGCGGTCTCGATCACCTTACCTTTTTCAGTCACGCCCGTCCGCAGTAGGGCCGATGAGCAAGGTTTGCCTTTGACCCACATCGATTGCTCAATATATATCCAGCGCTCATCGAAGCCGACGATTTTGGTCTTCATGGTGACTTTTTCAAAAGCACGAATGCGTTTGCGATATTGAATGGTACTGCCAGCAACGACCAAGCCCCAACGCTGCTTGAGTAGTTGGCTGCCAAGTCCACTACGCACAGCAAAATCGGTGCGCCCCATGTCATAAAGGGTCAGCACGCGACCATTATTCATCTCTAAGAAATTATCAATGTCTGTCAGCCGGCAGCGAAAGGTAATCTCACTGGTATCTTTAAACGTCAGAGTATGGCCTTTTTTTACTTGTAGTGCGGCGTGGGCGATGGTGCTGGCATAACGGATAAATGGATACATAAAGCAATCTCAAACAGTTAGAGTTTAAATAGTAGGGTTAACGTTTGCCAAATTATCAGTGCTTAGATGGTACACCAATATGGTTAAAGTAGGCGCTGACGGTTTCGGGTATCCAATTGATATCAAATCTTGATTTTTTATAAAGATGAGGTGATTTGTCTTTATCAGCGTTATAACGAATAAAGCCCACATGCCCACCATGCTCAGTGTCTAAAATAGTGACACTGTCTGAGACATCGTTTGGTGTGGCGGTAAAACCAAGGAAAGGATCGTCTTTGGCACTAATTAATAATAAAGGCTTCGTCACTTTTATCAAATAAGGTAGTGCTGAAGAGGCTTGATAGTAGTGATTGTTAGAGCGGTAGCCATGACGCGGTGCGGTAAAGATATCATCAAAATCACTGATGCGATTGACCGCTTTGATCGAGTCGATCTCATCTTTAGTAATGTCGTTGGCCAAGGCTTTTTTGATAATGGGGTTGAGTAAGTAGGGCGTGTATATACGATGGCTCAAAAAGCTGTGCATACTAAGAGCAGCCGATGACATATCAACCGGCGCAGAAATCACAACAGCGCCTTGGCAGATTGCTTTGTTACCATATTCGCCCATATACTTTGCCAAGGCATTACCACCAAGTGATACCCCAGCCGCATAAATATTGGCGTACTGCTGACTTAGATTTTGCAGGGCGTGATGCACTTCATCGGTATCACCCGCATTATAAAAAACTCTACCATTAGCAGGAATGCCGCCACAGCTGCGAAAGTGCGCCACGACAAAGTGCCAACCTTGCGCATGCATCTGATACGCCAAAGCACGCGCATAATGGCTGTCGCTGCTACCTTCCATACCATGGAATAGCACGATTAATGGCGTTTGCTCAAGCTCAGCATTTTCTGCTGTTTTTATAGGATACGCATCATAAAAATCATAAGCGATGTCTGTTTCGGCAAGCGAGTCTTGTTTAATCACGCGTCGGTAAGTAGGCGCTTTAGGTGCAAAAAACTTCGGCAGGATACTTTGCAGGTGTGGATTGGTCAGCCAGAATGGCGGTTTAAAAGGCGCTGGCGAGAATGGTTTTGTCGACTTTGAGGTTGGCATATAGGGGTCTTATTTTAGGTTTGTTAAAAAATCGTCGTTAAAAATCAGTGCTTTATCATACCCACGGTCGTTGTCAAAACCAATGGTTTTCAGTGAACGCATGGTTACTCATCCAGTTTTATCACTCATCTAGTACACGTCCATCCATCGCAAGGCGTTCTTTTAAATGCTCTATATCTGCCTCAGCAAGCGTCACAGTCAATGTCACTTTTTTACTATAATCGACATTATCGATACGGCCGTTTAAACTTTCGACGATATAGCGACATTGCGCTTCAGTCGCAAATTCTGCCAATATCTGTACTTGCGCCATCGCTACATAGGGCAGTAATATCATCTCATCGACCGCTGCTTGAGCCGAGCCTGCATAGGCACGAGTTAGGCCGCCAGCACCGAGTTTGATACCACCGAAATAACGTACCACGATGATAATGACGTTACCGATAGCTTTGTGCTGTAAGACATTTAGTATCGGTCGTCCTGCGGTGCCATTGGGCTCGCCATCATCATCGAAGCCTGCGCTGGTGGTGTTATTGGGGTCACCAATGATGTATGCCCAGCAGTGATGGTGGGCGTCGGCATATTGTTGACGTAACTGTTCCACGTGAAACATCGCTTCTTCACGTGAATTGACCGGATAAGCGTAGGCAATAAACTCAGATTTCTTGATTTCTAAGCGGGCAGTGACTGCTTGTTTTAGCGTTTGATAGTTCATATTTCATCAGGCTTAGGTTGGATATGGTAAACTTGTCTGACTTTCACTGTTGTCTGTATTTGACGTAGTGTTCATTAATTTTTTATTATAGTACCATTTCTAACCAGTGAAGATAGCGAGCAGGCCACGCCTGAATGCGAATGACGTTGGCTTCTGATTTAGGATTGGTAACATAAAACTGATGGTAGTAAATAGTATGCGTTTAGATAAATTTATTAGTAAAGCCACTGAGCTGTCGCGTAAAGAATCGAAAAAGATTCTGCACGCTGGTGAAGTGACGGTAAATGACACTGTGGTCAAAGATCCAGGCTTACATGTCGATATCGTCAACGATGAGGTAATTTGGGCGGGGGAGCCATTATCGGTCGCGGCGGGCAGTCGTTATATTCTATTACATAAGCCTGAAGGTTTTGAATGTACGCTTAAAGTGAAAGAACATCCTATCGTCACTGAGCTGATTGCCGTACCAGAGCTTGGCAGCTTACGTATTGCGGGTCGCCTCGATGTCGATACCACGGGTGCGTTGTTAATCAGTGATGATGGTAAATGGTTGCACCGTGTGACCAGTCCTAAGCACGAACATGCAAAAATCTATGAGCTGACTTTGGCTGATCCAATGGATGAAGCGGCGCAAGCCAATGCGGTCAAAGAAGTCGCTGAAGGCATTCTTTTAGAAGGCGAGCACGAAGAGACCAAGCCTGCGATTCTTGAATTCATCGATGAAACTCATGCGCGTTTAATCTTAGAGCAAGGTAAATATCATCAAGTTAAACGTATGATGGGTTACTTTGGCAATAGAGTGACTGAGCTACATCGCGCCAGTATTGGTCATATCAACTTGGATGGCTTGGATAAAGGGGACAGTCGTTTCCTAACCCCCGAAGAAGTCGCCAAATTCTAAATTTGTGTGCTATGAGATTTAAAATAGCCCATTAAAATGATTTTTGCAAAATCAGCAGCCACTCACAGTGTGCTGCTTTTTGCTGTCCGTTATTTGCCTTGGTTATTTCTACCAGCCGTCTGTGTTGCCTATCTCTTAAAGCTCAGTAGCAGTTTTGCAAAATTAACTGTTTGAGGCTTTGCAAAATACTCACATGTGCTACAGTCCGTTTATTATTTTTAATCTATGTTTTTACATAATATAGTTGTCTTTATTAATAGCGCAATGTTTTGATATGCCTTTTATTAAACACAGCTGCTATCAAAAACCAGATAGGATGGTCTCTGTGAAATTACTTGTATTAAAACCCGCCAGCCTGATTACTGCCACGTTATTGGCAACCACGGCTTGCGCGCAGCCAAGCACTACTGAGGCTGTTCATAAAAACGTCAGCCAAGCGACTCAAAGTACAAAAGTGTCTGGTACCGTTAGTAAAGCTATTGATAGTCAATTACGTCAACTGCTCATCCAAGCCGGTATCAAAACGCAAATTACCTCTATCGTACCTTCTAAGCTGCCCAATATGTATCAGGTCAATTTGGCTGGTCAATTGCCGCTGCATATTACCGAAGATGGCAAATACGTGATTCAAGGCGAGCTACAAAAGAACCCCAGCGAACGGCTAGTAACCAAAATCCCAGCGCGTAGTAGTGCGCAAGTCGGCAAACCTGTCAGCGCCAGCGTCAAGTCTGACATCCTAGCCAATATGAGTGCGCTGAAAAACATGAGTGCCAAAACGCCGTTCTTTTATACCGCTGTACCGGGTGTTATTTGGGGTGCTACCTTAGAAGGTGTGCCTTTTTTACTGTCAGATGATGCGCAGTATATTACCGATGGCGAGATATCAGTGATTGAAAATGGTCAGTTTATTGGGCTCGATCAAGAGTTTGAAAAGCGCAAAAATCAGTCTGTATTTGCGACCTTAGATGAAAGCCATCTGATTAATTATCCAGCGACTGGCGCTGAAAAAGCGGTTATTTACGTGGCCAACGACGTCAATTGCCCGTACTGCCGCCGATTACATCAGCAGTTACCGATGCTTAACGCCAAAGGTGTGACGGTAAAAACCATTGGCTATCCGATATATGAGCAATCGCCTGAGCAAATGCGTGGTATCTGGTGTCAAGGTAGTGAAGACAGCCGCCGTAGCGCTTTTGATAAGGCTATGTTACAGGGAAAAATGACACCTGCACCAGCAAGTTGTGACGTCGATTATGTCACTCCTAACCGCGAAAAAGCCGCTGGTTTGGCAGTGATGGCAACACCTGCTATTTACCGTGAAGATGGTGTCCTTTTTCAAGCCAGTTTTGAGAGCCCTGAGTTTTTAGAGTTTTTGGGCGTAGAATAGCTGGTTTAGCTATTCTCAAACGTAGATTTATCGTATAAATTGCTGTATGAAAATGATTAAGCCAAAACCGCCCTATGAACATAGCTCATAGGGCGGTTTTTTTGCGCCTAACAGTTGATGGTAGCAAGTCTATTATGGCAACAACTATTGTGGCAAGACGATATTGACGATTTTCCAAGCAATTAAACCGTCTCGCTGCATCTCGATAGTGAGCGGGTAGCCTTTCACTTGACCGCTAATAGTAAAGCAATTAATACCGCAATAGCCCAATGTTGGCTTATCACTATCCGTGCCTTGCGCCGCTTGTTTTTCAAGTTCTGCCGCTTGTTTATCCATAATTTGCTGCATTTGATTTTTAACCACTGCATTGATGTCGCCGCGATTGATGATTAAGTTTTGAATCAAGTTTTTTAAATCGACTTGATTACTGGCGATTGCCCATGCGGCGGCAAGCTCTTTGGTGGCGGTGTTGGCCTGACCTTGGGTGTTGATGACTTTTTCAATGTTTTGCGGGGTAATCGCACCGTCGACTGCTTGGGTAATAAAACCATTTGCTGCCTCTATTAATGGCGCCCCGCCGAGTTCTGCGACCAACGGATATTTGGTCATAGTCATAGCAAATTGACTGATCAATTGATTTTGGATACTCGGTCGTACTTGCTCATAATCGATAGCCGCCGCGACAGTCGCGCCATTTTTGGCGTCGTAGGCGTTTTTAAGCTGATAAGCGCTATAGTAAGGCGAACCGCCATAAACAGCGACTGCAATGACAATCAATAAAACAATCAGCTTTTTCATAAAAAATGCTACCTTATCGCAAACTTAAAATTTTTTAATATAAATGACCACAAACTTGGACGATAAATACTAGCATGGCTTAATCATATTACGGTATGAAAACCTTTGTTCAATCCTTAATAAATCCTTTTTTAAAGTGCTTCAGGCATCATAAGTGAGAATTTCGCCATCCCAGCGCTTGATAAATCACACTGGCATCTCCATAAATAGCGCAAACTTTTAATAATTGATTTGGCTAAGCAGCATCCCGCCGTATTCGCTTGCAAGATTCATAAATTATCTTCTTTGCCTTCGCATATTTCACTGTGTTTCATGTGAAACCTTTTAGTGCGAGTATAGGCAGTATTAGGATAATTGACTCGGGTTGATGAATCGACCGATCGGTGGACTGTGAAGACGAGAGGAGAGCCCATGAGTAAGCGCGATTTTTATGAAGTATTAGGTGTCAGTAAGACCGCTGACAGCAAGGAAATTAAGCGAGCCTACCGCAAGCTGGCCATGAAATATCATCCAGACCGTAACTCTGAAGATCCCGATGCCGAAGATAAGTTTAAAGAAGCATCGATGGCTTATGAGGTGTTGAGCAACGAAGAAAAACGCTCAGCTTATGACCGTATGGGTCATGCCGCTTTTGAAAACGGTATGGGCGGCGGCGGTTTCGGCGGCGGCGGTGGTAACTTCCAAGATATCTTTGGTGATATCTTTGGCAACTTTGGCGATATCTTTGGTCAATCGCGTGGCGGTGGTGGACGTTCGCGCCGCGGCTCAGACCTGCGTTATGTGATTGAGCTGACCTTAGAAGAAGCGGTGCGCGGTTGCAAAAAAGAAATCAGCTTTACCGCCCCTGCGCCTTGCGATACCTGTGATGGTAAAGGCGCCAAAGATGCCTCTGATATCGTCACTTGTCAGACCTGTCATGGTCAGGGTCAAGTGCGTATGCAGCAAGGATTTTTTGCGGTGCAGCAAGCGTGCCCACAGTGTGGCGGCTCTGGTAAACAGATTAAAAACCCTTGCTCTGACTGTCATGGTAATGGTGTTAAAGACAAATCACGTACGCTTGAAGTGTCTATCCCAGCAGGCGTCGATGATGGTGACCGCGTGCGTTTAGCGGGTGAAGGTGAGGCGGGCGGTGCAGGTGTGCAAAACGGTGATTTATACGTCGAAGTACGCGTCAAACCGCATGATGTCTTTACCCGTCAAGGTGCTGATCTTTATATGGATGTGCCAGTTAGTATCACCGATGCGGCACTCGGTAAAGAAGTTGAAATTCCAACCTTAGATGGCAAAGTAAAAATCAAGGTCGCTGAAGGCACGCAAAGTGGTAAATTATTGCGTGTACGCGGTAAAGGTGTGACGCCAGTACGCACCACCATGAAAGGTGATTTGATTTGCCGTGTGGTCATCGAGACGCCAGTAAATCTGACTCGTGAGCAAAAAGATTTGTTGCGTCAATTCCAAGATACGTTAGATGGTGATAGCAAGCATCAGCAGTCACCCCATAAGAAATCATTCTTTAAAAAGATTGGCGACTTGTTTGATTAACGCTGTGTATGGCTGAATCGCTATATTTAAAGCAAATAGCTAAAATAAGCCGCTCAAATAAGCAGTTATGCTAACCCAGAAGTTTCATGTGGAACCTCTGGGTTTTTTAATGAGCGTATAAAAAGCCACTCGTGCAGTGATATTTGCTAAACTTATGATAAATAATATGTATCAATCCCCTTATTAAAAATGAAGCATTTAGGAAAAACTATGACTCAGCAAGCAGAAAAAAAAGAGCAGAAACAAGCTATTAAAGTCGGTGTCATCGGTGCCGGTGGGCGTATGGGGCGTATGCTTATCGAAGCCGTCCAAGACAATCCACAAACGACACTTAATGCAGCGATTGAACGTCAAGGGTCAAGTCTCGTTGGTGCCGATGCTGGCGAAGTCGCCGCTATCGGACGCTTGGATGTGCAGATTGTTGATGACCTAGAAGCAGTTATTAATGACATTGATGTGCTCATTGATTTTAGTTTGCCTGATGCCACTGAACAAAATATGCAAATCTGCGCAGCAAATAACGTCGCCATGGTCATCGGTACAACAGGCTTTAATGAGCAGCAAGAGCAAGTATTGGCAAAAGCGAGCGAGCAGATAGCTATCGTCTATGCAGGTAATTATTCAACAGGCGTTAATCTGTCATTAAAATTGCTAGGTATGGCGGCAAAAGCATTTGGCACTGATGCTGATGTAGAGGTCATCGAAGCCCATCATAAGCATAAAATCGATGCGCCATCTGGTACGGCTTATATGATGGCAGAAGCCGTCGCAGAAGCTCGTGGCCAAAATTTAAAAGACGTTGCCGTTTATGGCCGCGAAGGACAAACTGGCGCGCGTGAAGCAGGGACCATCGGTATTCATGCGATTCGCGGCGGTGAAATCATCGGTGATCATACCGTGATGTTTATCGCTGATGGGGAAGTGGTTGAAATTACCCACCGTGCGCGTGCGCGTATGACCTTTGCAGCTGGTGCGGTACGTGCGGCTACTTGGGTTATTAAGCAGGAAGTTGGTCAATATAATATGCAAGATGTTTTAGGCTTAAATGACTAAAGCTTAAAGGATTAAGGTTTTTTGCTTATGGTTTGGTAGCTGCTGAGTATGGCTCTTGATAGCGTTTACCTATTGCTAGAGGTCGATTATGAATAAGTTTAGTGAAAATCTAATAGCGAGTTTTGGTCGCACGGTGGCTATACTTAACACTATTAAAAATATAAAAACTGCCAGAAGCATAAGTTATGCGCGCTCGATAGCGTTTGCTCTAAGTTTAGCTTCATTACCAATAGTTGTACAAGCGGCCGCTTATCAAACCTATGTGATTCATACTTATGGCGGTGAAAGCTTATTACCAGCGGTTCGTCAGCAGTTAGATGCGAGTCGCGATGGCGGCACGGTCACGACGTATCAAGATAAACTGATATTGCATACCACTGCTGTTAACTATCAAACTGTCCAACAGTTACTGAGGCAGATTGATGGTCAGTCACAAGCGTTGACCGTTGCTGTGCGTGTCGGTAGCAATAGCGATTCCCAAAGTAATATCCAACAAGGTCAGGTCATTATTAGCAATCGTGGTATTCAAGGCGCAGGCGTTATTAACCAGCGTAACAGTCAGCAGCAAGGTAATAATTTATATCAAGTGCAAACGCTGTCTGGTAGTGCGGCGAGCATCAGTACAGGCACGCTTTATTCACTAAGCCAAACCCATATTGCCAATAGCTATCCAGCCTATAACCGCTCGTCCGGACAGATTGTTATTCAGCAGCAAGTATTATTACCAACGACGCAAGGGATTGCCGTTACGCCAAGGCTACTACCAAATGGGCAAGTAGAAGTAACATTAACCCAAGTAGAAGAACAGCTCGTGCGCGCTAATCCTTCTTATAATCGTTATGGTTATAATAATAACAGTAGCGTGCAAGGGCAAAGATTAAATAGCACCATCATCGTGCCACGCGGGCAATGGGTCAATATTGGACAAATTTCGCAAAACAACCAAACCCAGAGCTCAGGTTATGGCAGTAATCGCACGCTGAGTAGCAGTAATAGCGTGCCGATTTCGCTCTTAGTGCAGTAGCGAATGACTGTTTACTGCATCTGGTTAGTTAGTAACGTCAATAAACAAACAAACATAAAAAAGCGCAGCACTGCTTATCACAGTACCGCGCTTTGAATTGACATTGATTGTTTAAAAATTAGTCAATATAAATCACTTCTAACGGCGGGAAACCATTGAACTCAACCGATGAATACGAGTTGGTATAAGCGCCCGTGGTTAACCAATAAATTTTATCGCCAATCTCTAGCTCTTCTGGCAACTGATAACCTGCTTCTTCATACATAATATCGGTTGAATCACAAGTTGGACCTGCCAATACGACCGTGCCTTCGCTTTTTGAAGTTTCCATTTTAGGCGTATAAATAGGGTATTTGATTGCCTCACCCAAGGTTTCAATTAGGCCTTGGAATAAGCCCACATCGGTATAGACCCAGCGTGTCAAATCAGTATCCGATTTACGCGAGATAAGTACCACATCACTGACCAATACCCCTGAGCCGCCAACCAATGAACGACCTGGCTCCAAAATAATTTCGGGCATTTCATCTTCATTATAGTCATCGGTCAGATAACGGTTAATCTCTTCAGCATAGACTTTTACTGGATTGACTTCGCTGATATAGTTCGCCGGAAAGCCGCCGCCCAAATTGATCATTTGTAGCTTAATGCCTTCTTCGTTCTTCATCCAGTCAAACATATATTTGACCTTGGCGAGCGCGTCATCCCAAGCGGCAACGTCTTTTTGCTGACTACCGACGTGGAACGAGATACCATAAGGTACCAAGCCCAAATCGCGCGCTTGAATCAACAGGTCAATCGCCATATTCGGATGGCAACCAAATTTGCGTGATAGTGGCCATTCAGCGGTTTCAGACCCTTGTACTAAGATACGCACAAATATTCTGGAACCAGGCGCATGCTTAGCGATATTTTCTAAATCTGCTTCTGAGTCGGTCGCATACAAATCGATGCCTTTTTCAAAAGCATATTTGACATGTTCCGCTTTTTTAATGGTATTGCCATAAGAGATACGTGAGGCATCAACGCCACAGTCAAGCACACGATCAAGCTCATAGATTGACGCACAGTCAAAGTTTGAACCAAGCTCAGCAAGCAAGTTAATGACTTCAACCGCTGGGCTTGCTTTCATTGCATAATGAATTTTCGCCTTCGGAAAAAAGCCGACCATTTCAGCATATTTAGTTTTAATGCGGCTCAGGTCGACGACCAGAAATGGGGTTTCGCGACCTTCGGCAGCTTTGGTAAATTTCTGCCAGCCGGCAGGGTCAAAATATTGGTCAATTTTGATCATGGTCATGGTAGGAAACCTTTAATGAAGACAGTATATGTCAGAGAGTAAAAGCCAATATCATCGTCATAGTCTTATCATCGTAATCGTTGGCGCTGATAAAGCTTGACGACAATCATAATCTCTTAACGAAAATAACGATTAAACGCTGTGATACACAGCTTGAAAAATAAATGGATGAGTGAATTAAGAGCTGATAGGTTGTGGTTGTTTATCGTGTGCTTCTTCGCCTTGTTTTTCGCGTATTTTAAGGACTTTACGTACTTTATCACGTGCACGCGTTTGCTTGAGACGCGACAAATAATCGACGAATATGACCCCATTTAAGTGATCCATTTCATGTTGAATGCAAACGGCAAGTAAGCCTTCCACTTCTTCATCAATCTTGTCACCATTCTCATCTAAGGCTTCGATACGCACTTTACTCGGACGTTCAACCTTATCATAGACTTCAGGCACCGACAAACAACCCTCTTCATACGGCTGCTTTTCTTCTACCAATGGCGTAACTTTGGGATTAATAAACACCCTTGGGCTGTCTTTATCTTCAGATAAATCCATCACGATAAGCTGAATATGGCGATCGACTTGGCTAGCCGCCAAACCAATACCTTGGGCATCGTACATCGTCTCAATCATATCGGCGATTAAGGTCTTGATTTCAGCCGTGACTTCCTTGACAGGCTTGGCAATCGTACGCAAGCGTGGGTCGGGATAACTTAAAATAGGGAGTAACGCCATAGGGCTCACCTCAATGATAAAGATAAAATAGGTCTGATATTATAAGATAAATGGGGACAAAAGTAATGCTTATCAATACATGACGCCCTCTATACTTACTTAATAACATAACGAAAACCCATCATTAAGAGTCAAGACAGAAAAACGATATTTGAGAAAAAATAAAGTTGGTCTCATAAAAAAGGTCCTGCATTGAGCAAGACCTTTATTCATATAAATGGTAGGTGATATAAGTTGCAAGCGGCAGTTATATGCGGCGCTTAGTCATAATCATCTCATAAATAAACAGTAAAACAATCGCACCGATTACTGAGAAGATAAGACCAATAAAGCCACCATCAGCATTGATACCGATTAATCCTGCGACAAAACCACCCAGCATCGCACCAACGATACCTAAAACGATGGTCATAATCCAACCCATAGGGTCACTACCTGGCTTAATAGCACGTGCCAATAGACCTGCGACCAAACCTACAATAATCATCCAAATAAAGCCCATTTTTATTCTCCTAAGATGTTGCTATTTATAATGTGTTACTTATTTATGTTGCTTTCTTTTAGTGAATTCATTGTAGTCATTCCTAAAGCCAAAAAGTAAGCACAAAGTGTTATCTGTGTACGGGCTATGTGAGGAAAAAGCCATATTTGCTATTAAGCAGATGAGATAGGTAAACAGCAGGTTACAAAGGTAGTAAAGTCGCTAACGTAAGCAATATTTAGTAATCATAACGTACAAAACTTCAAAGATGAGTTTTTGGCTAAGGAAATATAACTAGGTTAAGAAAATTTAAGTGATAGAGGCGAGCTAAGACATTCGTTAAGATATATGTTAAAAAGTACCGGACATAAAAAAGCGCAGCTCGTTTAACGAACCACGCTTTTAAGATAACATTTTACTGCGTTTAATTTCTTAGCAGCACATCATTGGTTGTGCAGTGCCGTTAATAGGCGCTGATGAATACCTTCAAAGCCACCATTTGACATGATGACAATAGCATCGCCAGATTTGGCATAGGTAATAATATGTTCAATAATACCATCGACGCTAGAGAGTACTTGTTGGTTGCCCATATTTGGATTGGCGATATTGGCGTTTTCAATCACTTCTTTTAAACCCCATTCGAGTCCTGTAGGCTCATACCATAAGGTATGGTCGGCAAGGGCAGCGGACTCAGCCAAGCTATCTTGGTGAATGCCCATTTTCATGGTGTTGCTACGCGGCTCGATAATCGCCCAAATGCGCCTATCTGCCAATTTCTTTTTGGCACCATCTAAGGTGGTGGTAATGGCGGTCGGATGATGGGCAAAATCATCAAATACCAAGATATCATTTACATCGCCGATCAGCTCCATGCGACGTTTGATACCGGCAAAGTCTGATAACGCCGCGCAAGCGGTTTCAACGCTGACACCAACATTATAAGCGGCCGCGACCGCAACCAGCGCATTATTCACATTATGAATGCCGCTCATTGACCAATCGACGACTGCTGTTGCTTTTTTATCAGCGGTATCAGCCGCAAAACTGACGCGAAACTGACCGCCATCTGCGCTAATAAGCTCAGCTTGCCAGTCGCTGCTGTCTTTTAACGTATTCTCTTCTGTATTGGCATTATTAGACACTGAATCTAGAACCGCTGTACGCCAAATAGGTGTCCACACACCTTTTGCCAAAGTATCTTCTAAGCTAATGGTCGCCGCTGGCATGATGATTTTACCAGTGCTCGGAATCATCCGTACCATATGATGAAACTGAGTTTGAATGGCATTCAGATCATCGAATATATCAGCATGATCAAACTCAAGATTGTTTAAAATTGCGGTACGCGGGCGATAATGAACGAATTTTGAACGCTTATCAAAAAACGCAGAATCGTACTCATCGGCTTCGATGACAAAATAGCCAGTCTTTTCTGTATCGCCATCAGTGAGTTTTTCAGCACCCAAGTAGCTGCTATGCGCAAAGACTTGCTGCAAGTGCTTATCAGTAGTATCGACCAATGGTACGCCACCGATTAAAAACCCTGCATCAATACCTGCATAATGTAGTATCCATGCCAGCATGGTCGTCGTTGTGGTCTTACCATGCGTACCTGCCACCGCGATAACATGGCGCGATTGCAGCACTTGTTCAGATAAAAATTGTGGCCCTGAGGTATAGCGCAGACCGCTATCGAGCATATATTCGATAACATCCATGCCACGTTTCATGGCGTTACCAACCACCACCAAATCAGGCGCTGGCTGCAAATGTTCTACCAGATAGCTTTCTGCAATCGTCACGCCCGCATTTTCAAGTTGAGTGGACATCGGTGGATAGACATTGGTGTCTGAGCCCGTGACCGTATGCCCGAGCGCGCGCGCCAATAATGCCAGCGAGCCCATAAAAGTACCACAAATACCAAGAATATGAATATGCATAGACGTTCCGTACACGCTTGAAAAAGGGAATTGAGCTTTAAATCAGCCAACACATCCTAGTGCGGCAGACAGCTCGGTAGGCAAAGGCTCATTGTAAAGTAAACACCGTAAGATGACCAATAAAAAACGCCAGTAAGTAGGCGTTATATAGATGCTCAATTCAGACGATTGATTTGGCTTATTTATGCACCGCCTTATTTGTACCTCTGCTTATTTACGAGAAAGGGTGTAGTCATCATCAGGGTTTTTATCCGCGTCCATCATAATCAATAGATTGTCTTTAATATGATAGGTTTCGATATTTTGTCTCTCATAGACAATGGTAATCATATCGTCATCTTGGCGATAGACACCCGATTCCAGCAAGGGCGCGCGCGCAGGCTCGGCATGATTAAAGAGACTGGTTTTTAGAACGGAGCCATCAGAGAAGAGATTTAAGGTGATAGTGATATTATCGCAAGAATCGCATGGCACGATACCGCCATAATCACCCATTAAGGTTGCTTGTAGCATACTATCGTTGTTCGATCCTGAAATCATCGGCACGCGACGAGTACTATCAGCTAAATTGGTCGCTGCAATGACTGGCTGACCTTCTTCGTGACTTGCTTCATTCACTACATCGTTAGCATTACTCTCTTGAAACTGATCATTTTGCAAATCGGTTTGCTGTAGGCTATTAATTGGCGTGCCTTGCGTCGTTTTATTGGTAGAAGATGACGCACTGTCACAGCTCATGAGGAGCAGACAGACCGGTAGCGCCAATAATGGGCGCACAGAGCGGCTGATAGTCATAATAGCAGAGGAAGAAATAGGCGAGAAAGTTATCATAGTATTACCAATAAACAGTTTTTTAAATAGTATGTCTAAACGTTGTCAATATGATAAATGATCTAAGGCTTTACGATAAATCAAAGAACAAGCTTAACGGCAATAGGTAAAATGTGCGACCCTGACTTCGTTAATTTATGTGATAAAAGTCTCAGAGTGGATAAACATCGCCGCCTGTAGGCATCACACACGCTAGTACTACCAACACTTTCTATATACGATTAAGGCATTATAAAGCCAACCCTTATTCCAATAGGGTAAATAAACTTGCTAAAGATATCAAAGCCTAAAAGTGACTAAAGCGGTTTTCTGGTTTCACTTCTATCATAAAGAAATGTATAGACACCTCCATAAAGTATAAAAAAACCGTCAGTGCGATTCAGCCTGACGGTTATAGGTAGCTATGAAGCAAATCTACGAAGCAAAGCTATGAGAGTACTCGCTAAGAAAAGCAAAGCAGATTATGAAAGCACGTTAGCGAACAGGGCGGACGATACGCCACAATATGAGCACATGAGCCAATATCAGAATACTAAATAGAATCAATGATTGTTCAGGAATGCTAAGTCCCATAAAGGTCCAGTCGATAGACGCGCACTCGCCGGAACCGGCAAACACTTCTTTTAATACCTGCTGCATGGGTAGCGTATCGAGCCAGTAGTCTAAACCTGGGCCACATGACGGCACTTGGTCGGCAGGTAAATGCTGTAGCCAGACATGACGTCCTGCAACTACTGCGGCCCAACCAACACCTGCCAAGCTCCCCAGCCATAACATCAATCGTACGGCAATTGATTTGGGATTCAATAGCGCCGCGATGAGCGCAAAGCCGCCCATCACCATTAGCCCAATGCGCTGAAAGATACACAGTGGACAAGGCGAAAATCCCATATAACGCTGCAAAAAGAACAGCGCAAAACTCATACCTATCAAGGCCATTATCACTAAAAACACTTGTAAATTACGGTAAGTGGTCAGCTGTCGCATGGGGCGAATACTCTTATAAAGTGCTTATTGATGAAAGTGAAAACATATAAAGATTAGCGATATTGCTGTAAGAAATCCATAAAGTCCTCGGTTTCTGCTGCTTCAAGCTCAGCTTGCTGCAAGATGGATTTTTCAGCCAAGACTTCATATTTTGCTTGAGTATTTGGGCTCAGAGTCTGCTGTAGTAGCGACTCGCGATGCTGCTGCGCTAAGGTAAAGCCGAGCTGCCATAAGCTGCCCAAGCGTTTACTATCAGAGTTGACCTGCGCAGAGATGGTCGATTCCGAATGACCCGCTTTACCTTGCATCAAAGCAACTGCCGCCCGATAGTCGTTGCCACCATAATGCGCATCAAGCAGTGCTGCCAATGGCTGCATACGGCTTAAGTGCGTGAGCATCCAGCTCTCTAATGATTGCTCAGCACCATTATTAATGATTTGCAAGTTTTCGCGGCGACCTTCATTGACCACACGCTCAAGGTTGATGGCAAGCGCATCTTCTTCCTCAGGCATCAGCTCTGGTGAATCACTAAGCAAGCAATATAGCGCCATCACTTCTAAAAAGCAGGCGCTAGATAAGCGAATACCAATATCACTATAAGGGTCGAGGTCAATGGCGCGAAATTCAACATAAGCAATACCGCGACGTTCAAGCGCTTCGGTTGGGCTCTCGCCACTTTCAGCAATCTGTTTCGGACGAATAGGGCTATAGTACTCGTTTTCTATTTGTAGAATATGATCATTGATTTGAATCGGGTTGCCATCGGCGTCATTTAAACCAAGCTTCTCAAAGCTTTCATGCGGGGTTTGAATCGCACGGCGCAGCCCTTTGATATACTCGGGCAAATTGTTATAACGGATATCAAGATGTTCTTGCACGCTATTGGTATAACCGAGCTTACCCATACGTAGGCTGGTGGCAGTCGGTTTATAATAGGTCGAGTCATTCAGCAGCTCAAGATCATGCTCAATCCCCGAAACAAAGCACGGGCAGACACTAGGGCTGGCACCTAATAAGTAAAGTACCAAACTGGTCAGACGTTTAAAATTACGGATAAGTCCTAAATACTTATCATTTTTAAACTCTATTAGGGTCAGATTTTGTGCGGTTGGCGTTTGTGCTTGCCACGCGCTAAATAAATCATCGCCAAAGGACAGGTTGTAATGGAGACCAGCAATCGTCTGCATCCGGCGACCATAACGGATACCAAGGCCACTACGGTACAGTGTCTTAAGTTTACCGCTATTAGAGCTACCATAATCTGCCAGTGGGATATCTTCATCATTTGAGGACAGCATACAAGGCATCGATAATGGCCACATCAGCTCGCCTTCAGGCATACCTTGATAGACCAATAAATGCAGTTGGCGCAGCATGGTTAAGGTCTCTTTTGGTGAGGTCTTAGGGTCAGTGATAAGCTCAAGCAGGCTTTCTGAATAATCAGTGGTGATAAACGGATGGGTCAGCTTTGAGCCAAGTTTGGCAGGATGTGGCGTTTGTGCCAAATAACCATCAGGTCTAACCCGTAGGCCTTCTTTTTCAATACCGCGGAGCATACCCGCTAAATGCTGACTGTCAAACCAGTTTGGAATTTCAAAATCGACAAAGCTACTCGCAAAATTACTCATAATAGTCATCTGTTGTTATTAGTTATGGTCGGTCGAAACACAAGGGCTGTCCGACCGCAAAAAGAGGTTAGATAATCACGTCAGTTTAGCCCAAAGCCACCCTAAAAACCACGTGCAATTACAAATACGGTAAGCTTCGCTGGTGGTTAGAGTGCTGCTATTCAGCGGATAAAACATAAGATAACGTTCTAGCTTCAGCAGATATTAAGCAAAAAAAGCATCTACTTATGAGGTAGATGCTTTAGGCGCTATCAATTTATATGATGGGTTCTGATTGTTCATATAGACATTAATCGCACTTTTAAATGAACGGTCAACTTATGAGAACTCTAATTCAGTCTCAAAGTTTTTTAGGTTATGTCGTGCCATCGCAAGGTTTGATTTTTGACGATCAAGTACTAGGTACAAAAATAAGCTGTCATTACGTACCAGTGGACGTAGCAAATGATACTGCTTGCTCAGGGTAATGAGAATGTCTTCGATACTTTCGTTTAAACCTAACGCTTCTGCTACTTTGCGCTTAGAACGCAGTACTTCAGTGTTGCCAGCCGCCGCAAGCTCAAGATCGATACCAGCCCCCAGAGTTGCTAATGCTAGACCTGATTCGCTATCTACTAATGCTGCTGCGATGAAGCCGTCAATGTCGTTTAATGCGTCAAGTGATAACTTAGCCATGTGGGTGTGCCTTAATTATTTGGGATAGGAATGGGGTTGTGTTCCAGTCGTTGGCGTCTGACAGCAAAATCCTTTAATAAAAAATCTTCTAATAAAAATCTTTTGATAAAAGTCTCGCAGTAACCAACTTTGCCATAAAAAATCTTTTAATAAGTAGCTGAATATAGGATTGATTAGTTTAGCTACTCAAAAGAAGACAATATTTAAGCATATCCCCATAAAAAAACAATCGTAAACCGACAAAAGCCACTATTAACCAGATTATCGGTTAAAAATGAAATTTTCGATATACGATTGTGTACTCAGTTTTATGCAAATAATCTAAAAGCTGTTAGATAACACTAATGGTTTAAATAGAAAACGATGAGCCACAGCCACAAGTGGTGGTGGCGTTCGGATTGGTGACGATAAAGCGCGCGCCTTCTAATCCTTCCGTATAATCAACTGTAGAGCCTTGCAAATATTGATAGCTTAGCGAATCGACGACTAAGGTCACATCGTCATTATCAAAATTCGCATCGTCCTCATTGAGCTCGTTGGCAAAGTTAAAACCATAAGAGAAGCCTGAGCAGCCACCACCCGTCACATATACACGCAGCATCAGGTTGCTGTCACCTTCTTCTTCACGCAGACGACGCACCTTTTGTGCGGCACTGTCCGTTAGGTTTAAAACAGTTGGATCAACGGGTTGGCTTGAGCTTGGGTTAAATTGGTTGGCTGATTCGTTCATATCTACCTCAGTGGCTAAAATCAAATGATATTATTTTTTATGTATGCGAGGTCGTCTATTTATACTGGATAGGGCGACTGATCCGTAACGGCTGATAAGCATAGGCTACGGGAATATTAGTGAGATTGGGTCACGATTTTAGACGCTCGTGTCGAGCTGCTACGACTTAACTGCATGATGTCAATAGTGTTTTACTAGTATAGCATAATTGGGCTAATGATTGATTTGTCAAGGGTGACAGTAGCGTTTGCGACGAAAAAAGGCGTTTTAAACCGCAAGTTTTTAAATAGTCGCCGCTCTCTGACGATATTAAGAGGTTTTTAGCAGTATAAAGGTTTGAATTTAAAATACTTATTTAATTGTTTGCCTATGCGGCAAGCGTTTGAAATAATAGCCGCCAGTAAACATGCCAGACGTGTGTTTTTCTTATTGCCTTATGTTTTATATTACTGTTGAGATGAAGAAATTATATGATCGAATTTAAAGACGTTGGTGTTCGCCGTGATGGTCGTGAGTTGTTTGCAGGGGCAAGCTTCCAGCTACATCCGGGCCACAAAGTTGGCTTAACGGGCAATAACGGCACAGGCAAATCGACCTTGTTTGCCTTATTATTAACACGCATGGGCACCGGTGATACCGAAGTGACGCTTGATAAGGGTGAGGTCAGCATTCCTGATAGCTGGCATGTGGCGCACATGGCGCAGGAAGTGGGCGCGAGTACACAAACGGCGATTGATTATGTGTTAAGTGGCGATGAGCAGTGGTATGAGATTAATGCCGCCTTAAATGATTTGAGCAGTGTCAGTGATGATCAGATTGGGGTATTGCATCAACAGTTTGATGAGATTGATGGCTATCGTACCCCGACCAAAGCCGCACAAATTATGGCAGGTCTTGGTTTCAATACCAGCCAGCACGAGCTGCCAGTAGAAGGGTTTTCCGGTGGTTGGCGCATGCGTTTAAACCTTGCCAAAACCTTGATGAGCCGCGCGGATTTAATGCTGCTTGATGAGCCAACCAACCATTTGGACTTGGATGCGATTTTGTGGCTTGAGACGTGGATTAATGCATTTAGCGGTTTGGTGATTGTGATCTCGCATGACCAAGCGTTCTTAGATGCTACTGTCGGGCATATCTTGCACGTGGAACAACAAAAAATCACACTTTATACGGGTAATTATCAACAGTTTATTCGCACCCGTCATGAGCGTATGGCGCAGCAGCAGCAAGCTTTTGAGAAGCAAGAAGCGACCAAAGCGCATTTGGATGACTTTATTCGTCGTTTTCGTGCCAAAGCCAGTAAAGCAAAGCAGGCACAGAGCCGTATTAAGCAGCTTGAACGTATGGCGGAGCTTTCACCGATGATGGCGGACAACCCGTTCTCATTCCGCTTTTATGAGCCGGCAAATATGAGCTCACCGCTGATTGAGCTGAGCAATGCTGATATTGGTTACACAGATACAGCGCTACTGCATAATGCCAATATCCAAGTGACGCCGGATACGCGTATTGGTTTGCTTGGTATGAATGGCGCGGGTAAATCAACTTTGATTAAAGCTTTGGTTGGCGAGCTTGGTATTTTAACGGGCAGCTATCGCGTCTCTGATACGCTTAAGCTTGGCTATTTTAATCAGCATCAAATGGATGCATTGGATGCTGCGGCGACGCCTATGCAAATGTTACGTCGCTTAGCGGGCAAAACCTCTGATGCCGAATTGCGCTCGTTCCTCGGCAGTTTTGACTTTCGCGGTGAGCGTATCGACACGCCAAGTGAGCTGTTTTCGGGTGGCGAACGCGCGCGTTTAACGTTGGCATTGATTGTCTGGCAGCGTCCAAATGTTTTGGTACTCGATGAGCCAACCAACCATTTAGACTTACAAATGCGTCAAGCGTTGACCATCGCCTTGCAGGGTTTCGAAGGGGCAGTGGTACTGGTGTCGCATGATCGCGAGCTGATTGCTAACGTCTGTGATGAGCTATTTTTGGTCCATGATGGTCAAATCGATGAGTTCGATGGTGATATCAGTGACTACGGTAAATGGCTGGCCGAAAAGCGTAAGCAAGAAAATACGCCAGATAAAAGCAACAGTAAGAAAAAGAATAAAAAAGACAATAAGAAGTTTGTTTCACGTGAAACAGATGCCAGTGCAACAAACAGCCACGCAAGTAACAAAATCAGTAATAAAGCCTCCACCCATTCTGCAAAAGACAGTGCTGCTCAGCCTACGCTGAGTAAAGAAGAGCTGCGTAAATTGGCCGCTGAACAACGCAAACTCACCGCACCTATTCGCCGTGAGATTGAAGAGACAGAAAAAGCCTTGGCTAAGATTGCTGAGAAATTAACCAGTCTTGAAACCAAGCTTGCCGATACTGAGTTGTATGAAGAAAGCCGCAAGTCTGATTTGCTGGTTTTACTCAATGAGCAAACCGTGCTACAGCAGCAGCATAGTGATAATGAAGAGAAGTTATTGCTCGCGATGACAACCTTAGAGGATATGGAAGTAGCTGTTAAATAGGCCGCAATAGCCAGTTATAAAATGATAAGCATTCATTTTAAAAGACAGCAGCATAAAAAAGGGAGAGCGTTAGCTCTCCCTTTTTTATTACATTATTCCATACGGTATTTACCATCACCATAAGATAGTATTTTCATGGTGGTTGTACAAAGTTCGCAGTTTATTTGACCAGCAGCGGCTTTCGATAAATCCAAAATACGACCTTTAATAAAAGGTCCTCTATCGGTAATATTTACGATCACGCTCTGCTTTGTCTTTTTGTTAGTCACTTGTACCTTCGTACCAAACGGCAGCGTTTTATGTGCGGCGGTTAGAGAGTTCATATTGAAGATACTGCCACTTGCGGTACGTTTGCCGTGGAACTTACTACCATAGTAACTGGTGTTGCCGGCAAAAACAGTGGTACTTAACAGTAGCGATAAAGTGATGACTAAAGACTTGATGAAATAAGACATGTAATACCTTTTTTCTATTGATGAGATAGACAGATACGCTTGCCTATGTTATCCATACTCCCTGTGAGTACAAATAGTAAAAGTATTTTACAAGAAGTAACTTGTCATATTATTACCGGTCTGTAAAAGAACTCTTAAGGTCAAAACAGTACTTTTTAGAGCCAAAAATCTATAAATTCATCACTTTTAAACAGCGATTATCTTATTTAATTTTCTTAACAATATCCCCATGATTACCTATATACATAGCTCTTATACTTAAGTTATTCGTGGTACGCTTATAGCTAGTCGTCATAACTGGTTATATTTATCTAACGCTATGGGTTTTTATTATTGTTATTATGGTTACTAGATGGTAACGACAATCTGTTATGTCGCCGTCAAATAAACTTCCTTATCATCTGGTTTACATTGGCATACCAGCCTTATAAATAGGCTTTTATTTTGAGGAACAACAACATGGCAGAAAAAAATTACTATGACATTTTAGGGGTCAAAAAAGACGCCACAGATGCTGAGATTAAAAAGAAATATCGTAAGCTTGTTCGTCAATATCACCCTGATGTGAGCGACGCTCCAGACGCTGATAATAAAATCGCAGAAATCAATAACGCTTATGAGACCCTCAGAGATAAAGATAAGCGTGCGGAATACGACGCCATGTTAAACAATCCCTTTGCTGGTCAAAGCGGTTTTGGTGGGCAATCGGCAGGCGCTGGACAGGGTGGCTTCCGCTGGGAAGATATTAAAGACCAATTTGGGGAGGGCGAAGCCTACGGCGATGGTGGCTTTCGCTTTGATGATATTTTTTCCGCCTTTGGGCGCGGTGCACGTGGCGGCTCAGCTAGTGGTCAGTCGCAATATGGCGGCTTTGGTAGCCAAGGTCAAGACCAACATGCAGAGATTACCGTTGATTTATCTTCGGTCTATAGTGGCGATGATTATAGTATTAAATTAAATGTTCCCGTTCGTCAGCCGAATGGCAGCGTCGATTACGAAAACAAAACCCTAAAAATTAAAATCCCTAAAGGCATCACTGACGGTAAACAAATTCGTCTAGCAGGGCAAGGTGCGGCGGGCGGCGGTAGAGGGAAAAACGGCGATTTATTTTTAAAGGTCAAAATCCGTCATGCGGATAATATCCGTATCGAAGGTGCTGATATCTATCAGACGGTCAATATTGCGCCATGGGAAGCGGCACTGGGCGAGAAGATTAACGTCAGCACTCCAGCAGGGACGCTCGGCGTGACGATTCCTAAAAACAGCAAATCGGGTAGCAACTTACGTCTAAAAGGTAAAGGAATTCCTGCCAAACAGGCCGGCGATTTGTACTTGACCCTAAATATTATCAACCCGAATATCAATAATGACCAGGCTGTTAAAGCTTACGAGGCGTTAAAACAAGCTTTTTCAGACATTAGTATTGAGCGCTAAAAACGCCTTTAACAGCAGTCATTGATTATGGTAATAAAAACTAGAGATGCAAACGATAACGATAAAATAAAGAGTAAACGAGGATAATCGCTATGAAACACTCGCCTGAATTTACCGACATTATCTTGAGCTTAGATGAGCTCGTATCTGCCTGTGGTCAAGAGCGCCAATGGGTCATCGAATTGATTGAAGAAAATATCATTGAATATGATGTGCCAGAGCGCCAGCAATTCACCGGCTATCAATTGACGACTGTACGCCGTGCCTCACGCCTTAGCCGCGACTTTGAAGCCAGTGTACCGGCGATTGGGTTGATACTTGAGCTATTAGATGAGATTGAGCAGCTGCGTCAATTTAAGCGTCAGCTAGAAATGCAGACCCCAGTGATTGAAGTAGAGGTCGATCATTTGAAATAACAAGTGACTCATTATTCAGCCCATAAAAAAGGGTCTCTAAAGTGAGACCCTTAATGGTTTACAGATCATGCTTTAACAATTAGCGCGCATATTTTGGATCAGCAGCAGCGGTAAATAACACGTCTGTTGATGAGTTCAGTGCAGTTTCAGCTGAATCCTGTAATACACCGATGATAAAGCCAATGGCGACCACTTGCATGGCAATGTCGTTTGGAATACTAAATAGACTCGCCGCAAGGGGAATCAACAACAGTGACCCGCCAGCGACACCCGAGGCACCGCAAGCACTGATCGTTGCGACTAAACTTAATAGCAGCGCTGACGCAAACGTCACTTCAATACCGAGCGTATGTGCCGCAGCAAGGGTTAAGACGTTAATCGTAATCGCTGCGCCTGCCATATTAATGGTCGCACCCAGTGGAATGGTGACCGAATAAGTGTCTTCGTGTAGACCCAATTTGCGCGCAAGGTTCATATTGACAGGAATATTAGCCGCCGAACTACGGGTAAAGAACGCCGTAATCCCTGACTCGCGTAAGCAAGTGAATACCAACGGATAAGGGTTTTTACGTGTCTTAACCAAGACAATCAGCGGGTTGACGACTAAAGCGATAAATAGCATACAACCGATCAATACCATCAAGATGCGGGCATAGCCTGCCAACGCAGCAAAACCTGTTTCAGCGACGGTATTGGCAACCAAGCCTAAAATACCAAAAGGTGCTAAAGCGATGACCCATTTGACCACTTGCGAGATAGCATTTGAAAAATCACTGACCACGGTACGCGCGGTATCACTGGCTTGACGCAAGGCAAAACCAATAATGATGGCCCAGGCTAAAATACCAATATAATTGGCTTCAGCGATGGCATTAACTGGGTTGGCAACCAAATTCATCAGCAAGTTGGTCAATACTTCTTTGAGGTTGGCAGGTGGTACTTGCTCAATGGTGGCATTGATCAATATCAGCTCTGTGGGGAATAAAGAGCTGGCGGCAACTGCCGTTAGCGCTGCCAAAAAGGTGCCGAACATATACATAATCAGCACAGGTTTGACATACACTTCATTGCCGCTACGGTGTTGGCTAATGGCTGCCATGACCAAAATAAATACCAATATCGGCGCGACAGCTTTTAAAGCACCGACAAATAGCGTCCCTAATAGTCCTAAGGCAATACCGATATTTGGTGCCATCCAGCCAATCAAAACTCCCAGTATTAAACCAATAATAATGAGCGGTACCAAACCTATACGCTGGTACATCGCAATCAATGAACGCATCTATACACCCTCGACTTAGTCAATAAATATGAAATTTATAATAGAACGGAAAAGTAATCGCAGGATGGTAGCATTTTTTGCGATAAGCGCCTACCTTTAACCCACATGGACATGAGGTTATATGGCGATAAAAAGCGTGGCACGCTAGGAAAATAAAGGCCGTTAGCAGGGTAAGGAAGTAAAGATAAGAATCAATCAATTAAACGTTAAAGTGCGTCAGCTCATAGCCTAATTGCTGGTAGCTCTTATATTTGTGACGACCTTCTTGCACGCTGTTAGGATCGGGTTTTATTAGCTCAAGTACTCGGGTAGGCTGCGCATTATTGGTCGCTGCCATAAAGCGATTTACCGGATGGATGGTAGTATTAAGGACAATACCTTTAAAATCGGCTGGCATATAGCTGCTAAGTAAAACGGGGGCTAACGGTTGATTATTAATAGAATTAATAGCCGTGTTTCCAGTATCAGCACCGTCAACATCAGCAGCTAAAAGCCGCTGATGCGGTATAAAACTGACGGCATCTTGTGACCATAGTGCCTCATCAAGCGTCGATAGCAACTCATCCTCTTTTTCGATAAGAATCAATAACGACTGAGTGCTTTTATTGAGCGCCGTTTGGGTCAGCTGACAAATAAAGCCCAAGAAATCTTGGGCTTTACTCTCACTTAAAATATAGAAACTGATTTTCATAAACAGGTCTTTATCAATGGATTAGGCCATATTCGCGCTGTTTTTTAAATATTGCATAAACAGTGGTACAGGACGACCAGTTGCCGCTTTGTCTTGACCAGAGTTCCATGCCGTACCAGCAATATCTAAATGCGCCCATGCTTGACCTTCTTCGACGAAGCGCGATAAGAAGCAAGCAGCAGTCACAGCACCAGCACCTTTACCACCGATGTTTTGCATATCAGCGATAGGCGAGTCAAGCTGTGTTTGATAGTCGTCATCCATTGGCATGTGCCAGATCAAATCGCCTGATAAATGACTGGCGTTTTCTAAGTCAAACAATACGTCTTCGTCATTACTAAATACTGCTGAACGTACGTGACCTAAAGCAACCACACAAGCGCCAGTCAAAGTCGCGACGTCGATAATCGCTTTTGGATTATAGCGCTGCACGTAGCATAAGGTATCAGCTAACACCAAACGACCTTCTGCATCGGTATTTAAAATTTCAACCGATTTGCCATTCATGGCTTTAACGATATCACCTGGGCGAGTCGCATCACCTGATGGCATGTTTTCTGCACAAGCGAGAGCACCAACGACGTTAATCGGTAGACGCGCTTCACACAATGCTTTAATGGTACCGAGTACGGACGCTGAACCGCCCATATCGAACTTCATCTCATCCATGGCCGCACCGGGCTTGATTGAGATACCGCCTGAATCAAAGGTGACGCCTTTACCGACTAAGACGATAGGCGCGTCATCATTGGCAGCTTGTACATCGTTATCACTGTTTACATCAGCATTTTTAGCCGCTTTCTTAGGTAACTTGGTTGGTAGTTTATCCGCCAAGGCTTTGAGACCGCCAGCGACTTTTGCGCTGTTAGTCGTTGCTTTTTTAGTGCCAGTACTAAAGTTAGATTTACCACGGTATTCCATGAGTACCAGCTTGCCTTCTTTGGTAGAGCCTTGCGAAACGGCCAAGAAACAACCCATACCCAGTGCTGACATCTCATCTTCACCGAGTACGGTGACTTTTAATAAGTCAGGATAGGTTTTGGCAAGCTCTTGCGCTTGTTCAGCCATATAAGCGGGGAAACAGATATTGCCCGGCTCATTGGCGACATCACGGGTCAGGCTTTGACCCGCGAAGACTGCTTCGGCAAACGCTAATGCAGCGTTCAATGACTCATCAGCAAGTAAGTAAATATCAGTTAAAACTGGCGTGGTTTGCTCTGATTTATATTTATCAAAACGGTAGCTGGCTGCCAATAAATTCAGAGCAAACTGACCGAAGTGATTTTCTTCTAATGCATCACCTAAGGCCACTGTAATAGAATCGACGCGTTTTTGCGTGCTTTGATAAATGGTATTGGCGATTTTTTGCAATATGCTATGGCTAAGCTTGTCAATACTACCAACACCGACTAATAATAGCTGTACTGGGTTTTCTTTCGCTGTTTTTTTATCGCCAGCAAGCGCATAGTCAGCCACAGTTTCGCAGGCTTTACCGTTAAAGTGTGATACTTCAATCAATTGCTCAATACGGGTTTGATAGTCGCTTAATGCTGCTTCAGCTAAGATGTTTTTCTTATCATCGATGAGCACCACAAGGCAGGCGGCATCTTTACTCTTGGCTTCCTTTTTAAGTATTTTTTGCGTATGAGTTTTTGGCAGCGTTTGGGTTAATTTAATATTCATATAGTTATCCTTATTAGAGTTATGAATTTAGCGCTATAAAAATGGCAGGTTTTATTTAAATTGCTGATACCTGTTAAATCGTTTGGGCAATTTCGCCATCGCAATAGTGTAGCATATTGCAAGGCGAGTGCGCAGCGAGTAAGGCTTAGGTAATATGTTTGAACAATTTTGCGATAATTATTTAAGTAATTGTTTTATGTCTTTATAGAGTAGTCAGTTACTCGCCAACCAATTCAGCGGTCGTGACTAAAGCTGCAAATCTATCCTGTAATGCTGCCATCGCTGTTTCGTGCATCACATCCGCACTTATGGCTTCTTTTTTATCATTAGGCAAGGCGCGGGTGGCACAAGCATCATGGCAGACAAAACTGTCAAAGCCCCAATCAAATGCCGCTCTGACGCTTGAGCTGACACACATATGGCTCATAAAACCTGCAAAAATAATTTGCTGCTTTTGCGTGCCTGCTATTAGCGCTTGAAGCTGGGTATCATAAAAAGCGTTAGGATGTTTTTTGACGATGACCGTTTCGCCATCTTTCGGTTGTAATTCAGCGACAATATCAACATTCGATGATAAAGGATCAAAAACATTGCCGTTATCTTCGCCGTGATGGGCGATATGGAAAATAGGAATGGCTTGCGCGCGAGCTTTATCTAGCAGGAGGCGTGCATTTTTAATGGCTTGCGCACCAGCTTGTCCCAAAGGCATGGATCCATCAACATATTCGTTTTGATAGTCAATAAAAACGACGGCGCACTTTGACCAATCGAGTGCATCAAATTGACCACCAGCGAGTTCAAGTAAAGTAGAGGGTGTAGACGCGACTGTGTTCATCATTAGTATTCTCCATTAGGCGACATGATTAGAAATTTTGCAGATTTCTCAGTCTAACAACTAATACTAAAGATGCGTGGTAGAGGATACGAAGGACAAACAAACTTTTCCAAATAACATAAAGCAAAAATATATTGCAAAGACTTAATAGGGTGGCACTTATATTAAGGCGCGCACATAACTTATGTGCGCTATATACTGTGCTGATTTTATCTAATATCCAGCCATTCATCCAGCGTTACAGTAAGATAGACGCAATGTTTTCAAACACATTTCACAGCCATTTTTAAGCAAAATATGCTACGATTAGCGGTTATCTTTATCGCTACTATTTATAGTGTTTCGCTAAGTCATCGCCTTTCTATAACTGTCTTTAAGTCTCAGCTATCGAGTTTACTTCTCTCTATAGTCGTCAGTCATTGCCAATAAAACTGCGATAAATTGTGCGCATACCAACCTTTTTTAAAAGAGTGCCTATTGTGATATTACGCCGCTATATGACCCAACAAGTTGCTTCAACGACCGCCTTGGTCTTGGGGTTTTTAGTGGTGATGATGCTGGGCGGTCGTTTAATCCGTTACTTCGGTATTGCGGCAGAAGGCAATCTAGATATCAGCTTATTATTTACCATCATTGGTTATAATTTGCCCTACTTTTTAGAACTTATCCTGCCACTGGCATTTTTTATCGCTCTCATGTTGGTATTTGGGCGCTTATACGTTGACCAAGAAATGGCGGTGATTAATGCCAGTGGCGTGTCGCGTGGCAAGCTTGGACGTCTGATGACGCCATTGATACTGGCATTATTTGTCGGCGAAGCGGCTTTATCTATCGTTGGGAAGCCGTGGGGCGTACGCTCATCCGAGAGCGTTTGGCAGCAGCAAGCATTCACCAGTGCTTTTGATTTGATTCGCCCCAATCAGTTTATCAGTAGTGGCAATTATCATTTATATGTGGGCAGCTTGAGCGATGATAAAAAGCAATTGCAAGATGTGATACTTATTCAGTCTGAGCCTAAGACTAAAGGCAATGCCGCAAAAAATGCCGCCGTTGATATCAATAGTAATATTGACCCTGAAACCGCTGAGCAACTCAATATCCCAGAGCTACCAAATGCACTCACAAGTAAAAATAGTATTAGTAAAGACACCATTACGCTTGCCAAGCGCGCTGAGCAAGTAGAGACGGGTAGTAGTGGCGTGACCCAATTGGACTTATTCCAAGGTCGTCGTTATGAAGTGGGCGCGGGCAGCCTGAAATATAATCAAGTAGGTTTTGATCGCTATCGTATCACCTTGACCGAACCCTCCAAAGAAGTCATCACCGAAGACAATATTGAAACCCAAGCAATTGGTCCATTATGGCAAGCAGCAACGGGCAATGCAGCAGTCAATAGTGACAGTGCACTACGAGCCGCGCAAGGTGAGCTTGGCTATCGTCTGTCATTGCCTTGGTTAATGATTATCGCGCCGATGCTGGCTGTACCACTGGCGCAAGTACGTCCGCGCCAAGGTCGCTGGTTGCGCCTCTTCCCTTCTATTTTATTATTTGTCAGCTGTGCGCTGGGTATTATTTCGCTCAAAAATGCTGTGAGTAAAGGCAGTGTGAGCGTTTGGGCGTATGCATGGTTAATATTAGGCTTTATAGTATTGGCGCTTTATATGAACTGGGGCAGCCGCATGCAGCATCGTTTGCGCTTTCGCAAACCAGATGAGCTGTTAACCGTTAGCGAGCATCAAGGCAATATTGACCACAAAAGCAATGGCTCACAAGGAGGACAATCCTAATGAGCGCTTTATTTTCTAAATCACCAAAGCTAAATTCGCCAAATACTAAACTGAAACTTGCGCCAAAACCGACCAATTTAAAAGTGCTGAGCCGTTACGTTAAATTGAATGCCTTGCTTGCCATCATCGGCGCGGTCATAGGCTTGTGGGCATTGCAGTTGGTATTTTCTTATTTGTCTGAGCTAGATTCGCTGGATGACAGCTATACCATGGGCGAGGCAATTAAATATATTTTTTACCGCTCACCTTATTTCTTAGAGCAGTTTATGCCAACCGGTGCGCTACTTGGCGCGGTAGTCGGTTTAGGTTTACTTGCTAATAAAAGCGAGCTCGTTGTGATGCGCGCCGCTGGCGTCAGTGTTTATCGTATCGTCGGTTGGGTGTTGCAGCCTGCCTTAATTTTTGTGCTGTTGGCATTGGTGATTAATCAGTTTGTATTGCCGCATTCCAATCAATTGGCGCAAGAGATTAATGATCAAGACAACAGCTCGCTTGTCACGTCGGTACGGGGTTATTGGACGGTACAACCACGTTTCGAGAGTGCAAAAGACGGTAGTGCCAAGCCGGATGGTAGTGATATTTTGTATATTGATTATGCCGATGTGCAAGGAAATATTGGTGAGGTCAAACGCTGGCATTTAGACAATAATGGCAACTTGCAAACCGCCATTCATGCTGAGGGCGGGCAATATATCGGCCGCGAGCCTATAGATACCGATAGCAGCAAACCGAGCGAGCAATATCGTTACGAGTGGCAGCTGAATAATATGACCAAGCTGATGATCAATCAGGGCTTTGAGAGTAGCCAAGCTATCGCACCGTCAGATACCTTAAGTTTGCCTTTTGCCCCTGAATCGGTATATTTACTCACTCGTCAGGCAGAGGATTTGTCATTGACTCAGCTGTATGAGCATCGTCAGTTTATGCGCCAACAAGGCACGCGCTCGTTAAGTCATGAGTTGGCATTTTGGCAAAAGCTGCTTTCACCGTTATCGATTTTATCGCTGGTGATTGTTGCCTGCTCATTCGTTTTTGGCTCATTGCGTACGCATAGCTTGGGTTTACGTATCGTCGTGGCATTGCTATTTGGTTTGTTGTTTAGTTACGTGCAAGACTTGGTTGGTTTTGTCTCATTAGCGACTGGATTTTCGCCATTATTAATGGTGATATTACCCATTATCGCCAGCACGATATTGGGTGGATATTTACTGAAACGGCAAATGTAACTCTAGAAATTTAGGCACAAAAAAGCCCGCTAACACATCATGGTGTTAGCGGGCTTTTTGTTTACGGAGCGTTTAAGATATAAGCTTTGAAGGCTTAAGTGTTTATAGATTAGTCTTTCGTCGCCATCGTAATAGTGTAAGTTTTCCCTTGTTTGACTTTTTCACTATTGCCAAACACTTCGGTAAATGAGCGTTTCATAAATTGGCGTAAACCATTAATGGTGACCACATAAAAACGCCCACCTTTACGCATGCGCGCATAGGCATCGAGAAAATATAGGTAATGCTGCTCTTTGCCTACTTTGGCTGGCAAGTTTGACATCACAAGGCTAAAGTCTTTATCTTTTGCTACATGATTAAAGCCGTTTGATAAATGTACATCGACATTTTTTAGACCGTTTTTCTCACAATTAAGGCGCGCATATTCCACCGCCATAAAGTCTTTATCAATCAAGGTATGCAGACCATTCGGACATTCACGCGCCGCCGTCATACCGAGCACGCCATAACCACAGCCCAAATCTATAGAATCATCATCCGCTTGAAAATCTACATAATCAAGCAGCATCAAGCTGCCATCATCGAGCTTTTGCGGTGAAAAAATGCCCCACGTGGTCGCAAAATCAAACGGCTTGCCCAACACATCTTGGCGAAAATTAATATCTTCACGCCAGTGTTCAGCGCTTTTTAACAGGTCAGCAGGTGGTCTATGGCTCATGGAATTCTCGGATTATTTAATAAATAGAAGGTTAATACATTATGGCAGGTATTGTAACGAGAAAAGGGCAGGTTTGCAGCATCCTATGGTGAGAATTGTAGCAAGGGTTGAAGAAAAGTAAGGTATACCTTCCGTCTCTTAATCAAAATAATACTTAGCATTGGTGCGCAAGGCGAACTCTACATATACTTTGTAGTGTAAGATTAGTTTATAACGATATAGCCTATGAGATCATTATGAATACGACAGAAAAAGGTGATAAGTTTGAAGACAAAGTGCTGACACTTCTCATGAAGGAAATAGAGGATTTTAATACTTTCATAAACCCTAAAAATCATATAAAAGTTTTTAAAAAGAAAAAGTATTTTTCAAGATTTAGGAAAAGCGATATAGAGTTTGATATTGCTATTGAGGTATATCAGGATGAAATAATTCCAAACTATTCGTTTCTAATACTGATTGAGTGTAAGGACTATAAAGGAGCAGTTGGTGTTGACCAAGTTAATAAGTTTTTACAAGATGTAAGAGATCTAAGTGAGGGTAATTTTAGCCATAGTTTGAAGCCTATAATGGCAATTAGCTCTAGCTTAGCAAAATCAGCATTTAATATAGCATCAGAGAGAAATGTAGGACTCATCAAAATAAACGAAAGCGATGGGCTGAAATGGGTATTAAATAGAAGCTTTAAAAAATATGGTATCAATCAAGCTCTTAGTTCAGAGGGCGTATTTGTGGATAGCGATCAACCAAACTACTATAATTCTAGTTGGTTCTTTTATTCTCATAATAAATGGTTTAGTAGTCTGAAGGAATACCTAAGATACATCACTGGACAGAAAGACGAAATTACTAAGTCTCAAGTAAAATATTTTTCTAAAGATACTTTGGAAGATATGGCTAAAGACATACTTATAAAAATTGCGTATTTAGACGGTGCTGTTTGCTTATCTGACTTACTATCTTACGAGGTATTAAGTAGCGTAAAGTTATATCAAAACGTTATTCCATCTGCACATGAGAAGAGTCTACTCGGCAAAGTTGATTTTAAAAGTAATGAAATTTTTATGTACAAAAAAGAAATTGATGACGAAAAAAGAGATAGGTTCACTCTTGCACATGAAATTTCACATATCCTACTAGGGCACAGTCAATATCTGGATAAAGATTCACTTGAAGAGAGCGACTTAGATAATCTAGAAATTTTAGACAACTCTATGGTTGCAAAGCTTGAATTTCAAGCAAATTACTTAGCAAGCTGTTTGTTGGTTCCTAATGACCAATTAGCAAAAGAATTCTCCAAGATATATTCTAATTCAGGATTAAAACGAAGAGGTGTGTTCTGGATCTATTTAGATAACCAGCCCGAAAACAAAATGATAGCGAATAATATTGTTAGTAAGCTAGCTCGTTACTTTGATGTTTCAAAAAGTGTTATTAGAATTAGATTAATAGGTTTTGGTTTACTTCATGACGAGAGATCGGAAATACTTTAACCTCTTAGATGATGCACTGCATGCAGCTTCTGTAATCTTGTCGTCGTTAATAAATCCCTATCCTTAAAAGTCTAAGCGCAACCGATACCGAAAAGCTTTTAATCCTATTTTCTCAAACTCTTCTTTAATAAATGATCAAATATAAACGGACCAAACGGTAAAAACGAGCCAAGCACACCTGCAGGCATTGCCCACAGTGGCATTTTTATCTTGCTGGTTGCAATCAACAGCATCAAAATATAGGCGATAAACAATGCCCCATGCGCCATACCGATACATTTCACTGCCTCAGGAATACCCATCATATATTTTAGTGGCATGGCGATACCAAGTAATAATAAAAAAGAAGTGCCTTCTAGGTAACCCATCATGGTCAGGTTTTTGAGTGCAGAATTTTGCCCTTTTGTTAGGGTAGGCAGAGTAGATGGCTGAGCTTGCAACACGTTTTATTCCTTTTACAATCATCAATAAATAGTCAGTTTTAACTTTAACCGCGCGGATGATGCTCGGCATGCAACTTCTGCAATCTCGCCGTCGCCACATGGGTATAAATCTGCGTGGTCGATAAATCACTATGCCCAAGTAATAATTGCACGCTACGCAAGTCTGCACCATGATTGAGCAAATGGGTGGCGAAAGCATGACGTAAGGTATGTGGCGATAGCTCTTTATCAATACTGGCGACTTTGGCGTATTTCTTCAATAGATACCAAAAGTTCTGCCGCGTCATATAACCACCTTGCGCGGTCAAAAACACTGCTTGGCAATTGCCTGATTTCAAATGCGCAATCAAATCACCACGAGCATGCGTTAAATAATCTTCCAGCGCATCTGCTGCATATTCGCCCAATGGTACCAGTCGAGTTTTATTCCCTTTACCCGTAATTTGTAGCCAACCAGAGTTTAGATTGACTTGCTCTAGCGATAGATTGATTAGCTCGCTAACCCGCAGACCACAGGCATAGAGCACCTCTAACATGGCTTTATCACGCAGACCGAGCGCCGTGCTGCTGTCAGGTGCGGCAAGTAGGTTATCGATATCCGCCTCGCTCAAATCCTTTGGCAATGGACGGCCCAATTTGGGACTTTTGATCCGCTCGCACGGATTGTCTTCACGTAAATTACTAGCAATCATCCATAGATAAAACTGACGCAAGCTTGAGAGCATCCGTGCTTGCGTACGCGGCGTTTTGCTTTCCTGAGTAAGGGTTGATAGACAGTGCAGTACGTCTTCAGGCTGCCATTTCGTCAGCGCAATAGGATTGGTCAGCTCGCAAGAGCGCAAGTCACGCACATAAGCATTACGCGTCCGCGTTGCAAGACCACGAGCGAGCATCGCTTGGCGAAATTCCGTGATATAAGCTGGTTCGTCATCAACCGCCAGCGCTTTTGGTTGGCGCTGTTGCACAGCACGGTCGCGGCTCATAAGACAGGACTCGGTGATTGAATGTTAAACACGTTCTAAGCACCATAACGAAGTGATTTCCGCACTGCGCGCGGCAAATAGAGGATCGGTATCATCTTGACTGCGACCATGCTTAGGTTTTGTATCAAGACGATATTTTACGGTTAAACCACTATCTGCAAACCAGCCTAATAATTCCTCACGAGTACGTAGCTGCAAATGCTCAGCCAAGTCCGACAGAATTAACCAGACTTCTCCTTGCTCGGCTAAATGAGTTTTCGCGCCTTGTAGAAACCCACGCAGCATTTTGCTATTGGCATCATAAACGGCATACTCTAAAGGCGAGCTTGGCTTAGCAGGCAACCAAGGTGGATTACAAACAATTAGATTGGCGAGTGGCGCATCAGTCGGATATAAATCCGCTTGCTGTAACTGTACGCTAGTTAACGCTAAACGTGTAAAGTTCTCTTTGGCGCAGGCTAAAGCACGTGGATTTAAGTCTGTGGCAATCACCTGTTTGACACCGCGCTGTGCCAAGATAATAGCCAGCAAGCCAGTGCCCGTACCGATATCATAGGCAACATCATGAACTTTTGGCAACGGTGCATCGAGCAATAGCTGCACATATTCATGACGGGTTGGCGCAAAGACGCCATAATGCGGGAAAATTGATAGGCCTAGACTTTCAATCGGTACGCCTTTTTCGCGCCACTGCGCTGCACCCAATACACCTTGTAGGTCACGAAACGATAGCACGCATGATTCATTCAGTTCTTTATCCAACTGACCAAAAGCTACTGTACAGGCGGCACTGACATCAGGGGCACGACGTAATTGGCTGACATAATTGGCATCAAGCTCTAATAGCAAGCGGCTTAATATGCGCGCACGCTGGGCTTGGATTTGGCGTTGTTGATGAAACAAGTTAGGTATTTCTTTAGGCGCAACCGATTTATCAGCCGCAGATTTATTTGCGGCTTTTTTAACCTTACGCAACTCAGAGCGCTCATTAGTGCGATCGATACGCCGACCAAGCGCTTGTAGCAATTGCCGCGCATTATGAAAGTCACCGCGCCATAGTAATGATGTGCCTTCGCAAGCTAAGCGGTAAGCATCATCCGCGGTTGTTTTGTCATCGACCAATACAATACGCGCAGGCGGCGCATGATTGCTTTCAGACAACCAAAGTGCTTGATGTAAGGTTTCGTTTCCGTCTTTGTTTTCGAGCCACTGCACATACTGCTTTTGGGTTGCTAACACGTTATCTACCTTTAATTTGTGAATGATATGTTTTGTACAAAGCAAAGATATCTTTGTGCTTTTCATGCTCTTAAATCATTAATGCGTTAGAGGTGATTAAATGCATTTAAGCATTCTTTTTCTTGACCAAATACCGATAAAGCGTGGCGCTGGTTGGCGCGTTATCATCGCCAGCGACTCTTATTTCATCCGGATCGATATTTAAATCCACATTTTCAGCAAGTGTCTCTTGATGGACAAGCGTATGCCCCAAATGACGGCAAAAATTAGGAATGTCGCGAGTTGTCGCCGGATCAGTGGCGAGTATTTCAATCACTTCACCAGCATCGGCTTTACGAATTGTTCGATGCAACATCATGACCGGCTCAGGACAAATGAGTCCTTGGGTATCTAAATGATGTTGAATAGTAGTATCAGATATTGAAGGTGTCATAGTCATGATTTTGAATCGATAAAGTATGGTTAAAGTTTTTTGCTATTCATTTGTTGCCGTACCATGTGTTCAGCTGCTTTACGCTTCTTTAACAACATCAGCTTCTTTGTCGGCTTCCAAAAAGTTAAAAAAGCGCTTAAAGCTCACTTTGAATAAAAATGCTACGCCAAGCCAGCAGGATAACCCCAACCAAGCAGTATCTGCAAATAATAGCCCGCCAAGCAATATGATCGTTGATACGCCAATAGTCATAGCAATCATCGATGGCTGATTTAAGCGATAACGATAAATCACCAATGCATCGTAAACGGTAATGGGAATCGTGAGCGCTACTAAAGCGTATGGCAAGTTATAGAAGAGTTGATAAAGCAGCTGATTGTCATGAAAGGTTTTGATACTGGCAATGGTGCCAAAAACCATAAAGGCGAAGATAGCAGCATAAATAAGATAAATTGCTAATTGGTTTGCTCGCTGAGCACCTTTGATACGAGCAATCGCGAGCGGCGCAAAGCCACGTTGCGACTTGTTTTGCAAGGATTGGTCTGAGACAGTGGTCATATTAATCAGTCATTTATTCGTTTAGATGATGGAGCAAAGAGGCGCGGTATGTTAGCAATGGATTTACCGCACTATTAATCCGCTTTAATGGCGTCGATGGCGATACTGCTACTGGGATCAGCAAAGTAAGTTGACATCAAGATACAGGCGGAGATATCATCAATCGGGTCGCGCTCGTTTTTAATCCAGCCGTTCTCCCACGCAATTTCGCGTGCTGCCACTGAAGTCAGGCGCTCATCGCAGAGGCTCACCACCACTGGTAGGTGCTGCTCCATAATTCTATGTGCCAAGCGGCGGGAAAATTTGTGCGCCCGCTTAGACAGCATCGAGCTACTACCATCCATATTAAGTGGCAACCCGACCACGACTTTTGCTACGCCCCAAACCTTGATAATGCCGAGCAAGTTATCCCAATCAGGCTGACCATTATTCATCGCCAAGATATCAAAAGCACGCGCAGTCTCGGTAATGGTATTACCTAACGCCATGCCCATCTTTTTGACCCCATAATCTAAGGCTAGGACAAGGTGTGGCTTAATAGCTGGTTCGGCATCTAGCGTATCTGTTATAAGCGTGCTATCTACCATCATAAGGGGTATGTCCTATTTCTGTATTCATTGAGCAAGTGATGCTGAGTATATAGTACTCAGTATATAATGCTAAGCATGGCCGATATCGCTGCTCAGATAGTCAAAATTCACGCCAATCTTATCGGCAGCTATTTGCCAACGCTCTTCAAATGGCGTATCAAACAATAAGTTGAGATCCGCAGGACAGACGAGCCAGTCGCCGTTATTAATTTCTTGGTCGAGCTGTTTTTTACCCCAGCTGGCATGACCTAAGCACAGCTGATAATGACCAACGCCTTGACCAGCAGCGATACGTTTAAGAATATCTTGACTGGTGGTGATACAGACGTTCTCTGATATCGCAAAAGAAGACGCCCATTCCGGCTGACCGGTATGCAGGACAAAGCCAATTTCTGGATACATAGGACCACCTTCTAACGCCACATCTTCCATCACTTGCGGATCAGTCACTTCAATATCTAAGTCTTCTAGCAGTTTGCCAACGCGCGACTGCTCCAATGGACGATTGACCATCAGACCAAGTGCACCGTTTTTATCATGGCGACAAATATAAATCAGCGCCTGCTCAAACCGTGGGTCTGACAGCTCTGGCGCGGCGATTAAGAAATGATGGGTCAAATTGGCTTTAGACATAGCAAAAAACGCAACCTAATATGAATGGTGAGACACCACTATATGGCGATACTGAGTAAAAAATCAACCAAAGCAAATGTTTAGTGGTGATTCGACGTTAATGCTTAACCGTAAAGTTTTATTTAACATCGCTCAATAAACTACGGGCATGGTCACGGGTGACGTCAGTAATAGTTACGCCGCCCGACATGCGTGCTAGCTCGTCGACTTGCGCGCTATCGGTTAAGATTAATAGCTCACTTTCGGTTTGCTCATCATGATGTTTTTGTACCAAGATATGCTGATGGGCTTGCGCCGCGACTTGCGCTTGGTGGGTAATAGCCAATAACTGCTGCGTCTGCCCAAGCGCACGCAGCAGCTCACCGACCACTTGCGCCGTGCCGCCACTAATACCCACATCGACTTCATCAAATACTAGCATGGGCTTGGCAGCATTATTATCGGCATTGGTCGCTTGCAATACTTGCATAACCAGTGCCATCCGTGACAGCTCACCGCCCGAAGCAATCTTATGCAGTGGCTGCATCGGCATACCGACGTTGGCGCTAAATAACAAATCAATATCATAGCAACCTTGCGCACTATACTGGCTAGATTCAGATTTTTTAGTAAAGACAAACTCGCAGCGCGCATTGGGTAAGGCAAGCGGCTGTAATTGCTTTATAAGTTGTTTGCTAACAGTCGGCGCGGCTTTTGAGCGTGCTTTATTTAACTGAGTTGCAAGCGCAAGATAGTCTTGCCATGCTTGCTCGATTTGTGCCGCCATAGCATCGCTACTGAGCTCGTTTTCTAACTGCTCTAGTTGTGCTTCCCAGCCTTTTGCTTCATCGATTAAGTCGCCTGCTGGCAAGCCATGCTTACGTGACAAGCGGTGCCCCAGACTTATTAGGCTGTCGAGTGTTTGCAAGCGCTCAGGATCAGGTAGCTGCTGCTCCGCATAATCCGATAGTAACCCTGTCACCTCAGTGATTTGCTGCTGCGCTAAATGCAGTTGTTCGGAGGCTTGCTCAAAGGTTTGACTGACGCTCATTTGGTTATCACAAAGCTTAATTGCTTGCCCAAGCAAGGTCATGACGTCAGGCTCATCAGTATCATTGTCGAGCAGATGCAAGCCATGGCTGGCCTCTTGCATTAAGGCTTCGATATTAGACAGCTCTTCGTGCTCTGCTTCAACTTCTGCATAATCTACAGCCAATAAAGGTGCAATGTCAGCAAGTTGACTTTGCAACAGTTGCATACGGTCTTGGCGCTGGGCTTCGCGACTTGCGATATCATCAGCCCGGCGTTTGAGCTGCTGATAAGCTTGATAGCTACTAGCCGTCTGTGCAGCCAGCGGCGTGATTTGCGCCATCTCGTCCAGCCATTGCACCACAAATTGTGGCTTCAGTAGCGCCTGCTGAGCATGTTGACTATGGATATTAACCAGTAAGGCACCGAGACTTTTTAGCTCAGCCAAACTGACTGGCGTGCCATTTAACCACGCTTTTGAGCGCCCTATATTACTGAGTTGACGGCGAATAAGGACTTCGGGTTCTTCTAGAGGTCGGTCGTTTTTAGCAAACCATTCCGCAACGACGTCATTATTTTCTACATCAAACTGCGCATAAATATCGGCGTACGCAGCCCCATGTCTGACCATCGCACTGTCGGCGCGCTCGCCTATACATAGAGATAACGCATCCAATAATAATGACTTGCCAGCCCCCGTCTCACCGGTGATGACATTGAAGCCTTCAGCCACACTCAGCTCATGCTGAGCAATCAATGCAAACTGATGTAAAGTTAATGATACTAGCATCAACGCCTCTCATGGCAGACAATGAAATTTATCAGTCATGCTGATCATTCATGTCTAAAATAGGTAAATAAGGGAATAAATGGCTCTGGTTAATGGTGCTAATGAGATAAAAAAGATTGGCAAATATTATGGTGGCAAAAGATAGTAAATACAAATTTTAAAGGTAATGAAAGTGAGCCGTTCATTTTATAATAAGCGAAACTTTCCTAGTTGCTGTAACAAACTTTATAGATATAATGTGGTAGCATAATCTCACATAATGATAAACTCTTACCACCAGATTTTCATACAATCTGTGCTACAAGATTTATCTAATAGGTAATGAGATGCAGCTTTATGACTGTCAAAGTCAGTGTTGCATGATCGTTTTAAGCAGCGCAAGACCAGTCTGACTCTATATTTAGCCGCTAATAACATCAAGCTAAATATAGAGTTAGTCGTTAAAAAGCGATAATTCAGCTGTCATTTAGGCAGTTCATTATTCTTTAGTTTTTCAATTTGGTTTTTTAGTTTGGCAATAATTATTTGATAAGGAAGCCACTATGACAGCGGCGCAATTTACCAATGTAACAGTCAATGCTCAAGCCACGATATCCTACGATGGTCGTTGCTCAAGCCATACCATTATGTTTGAGGACGGTCGCCATAAAACGTTAGGGGTTATTTTACCTTGCGATAATTTGGTCGAACACTATCACTTTAGCACCAATACCTCCGAACGCATCGAAATTATCAGCGGTGAGTGCGAGGTTAAAATAAATGGCGAAGAAGAATTCAGCTACTACCGTGCAGGACAATCGTTCGTGGTCGAAGGCAATAGTGGCTTTAACTTACGGACGGAAGAAATCGTACAGTATATCTGTCACTTAGAAGGCTGATACGCCTCAAGGTGTCGTTAGATGATTGATGACGCCAAAAAAGCCAATGATTCAAAAGAAATAAATCTTATAATAAGGTTTATTTCTTTTTTTTGGTGACATTATTTCTTTTAGCCGTTGATTAATTGCTACAATTATCGCTATATTTTTTTCTTTATCGCCGCGCGCGATATCCACTTTATAATCGGCAGGCCTATTATGGCAAAACCCAGCTATTTCTATGGTATTCACGCGATTGATGCCTTACTCGAACACCGTCCTCTCGATGGATTAAGCTTATTTGTCCAGCAAGGACGTGAGACTGACAGCCAAGTGCAAGAGATTATGGCGCAAGCACGTGATAATGGCATTAGTATCCAACCGACGCAAAAAGACAAGCTCACGCAACTGTGCGGCAGCCCGCAGCACCAAGGCGTGGTGCTTAATGCTCGTCCCTTAGGTTTCGCTGATGAAGGTTTACTAGATACTCTTGCAGAACGTGAGGATTGTTTGCTACTGGTACTAGACCAAATCACCGATGCGCATAACTTTGGTGCATGTTTACGTACTGCGGTGGCAATGGGCGTTGATGCGGTTATTTGTCCAAAACACCATGCGGCAAGTCTAACGCCAACTGTTGCTAAGGTATCGGTAGGGGCAGCAGAGATGATGCCTATCGTCAGTGTGACCAATCTAGCACGTACGTTAACCAAGATTAAAAACGCTGGTGTGTTTGTCTTTGGTACGGCTTTAAATGCAGATGCCAAACCGATACATGCGGCCGATTTGACGGGCAAAACTGCTATTATTATGGGGTCAGAGGGCGAGGGTATGCGTCGCCTGACAACAGAAAGCTGTGATGAGCTGGTTTATATTCCGATGTCAGGAAACGAGCATGGTAACTTACAAAGTTTAAATGTCAGTGTTGCTACCGGTATGGCGTTATACGAGATTAATCGACAGCGAACTTTAGCTGCTGGGCAAGCGTAAGGTAGTCTTGGTGTAAGGGCTCAAGCTGGACATATAGCGCCGCAAGATCGCTGTCGTTGAGTACCACATCATCTGCATGACGATTACGCTCTTCGCGGCTCAGCTGATTGACCATAATGGCTTTAATCTTCTGCACGCTTTGCTCGTCACGCTGACTGGCACGCGCAAGTTGGGTGTCCTCAGTGGCATCCATGACCAAAATACGGTGGCATAAATTGGCCAGCCCCGCTTCTGCGGCTTCAATGAGCAGGGGTGCTGATAGCACCACGTATGGTGACGTACTGGCTGCTAGTTGCAGTTTTGCGGCTTCACGTATCGCTGGATGGGTGATGGCCTCAAGCTCAATCAAGGCTTCAGGATGGGTAAAGACATGGGTGCGCACGGCGGCACGATCCATTTCACCATCGGCTTTTAACACCCAATCACCAAATTTTCTTTTGATTTTGCGTAAAGTGGCGCTACCCTTAGCGACCACTTCATGAGCAATCACATCAGCATCAATAATATCAATCCCTTGCTGGGCAAACCACTCACTCGCAGCCGACTTGCCACTGCCGATACCACCCGTCAAACCAACGACTAACGTCTTGCTTTTGGCTTGATGAGGTTGGGGTTGATAGGAATAAGATGAAGATGAAGCATAGTTTGACATAGTGATGACTTATTTAACTGATAGAAGAGGAATAACCGTAATAGACCAATGACATATTCTAGCAGGTTAAAGACCCTCTTTTGAGAAATTGCTGGTCTACTTGCATGAGTATATAAGGTTAAGTATACATCCCTAGGTACCAATTGACGATGTCTGAGCCGTATAGTAAAGCGATGATACCAGCGATAGCGATGTAGGGACCAAAGGCAAAAGGACGACTTTCCCCTTGTTTTTTCATCAGAATAAGTCCAACGATTGAACCAAGCAGTGATGACAGTAGAATAATTAACGGCAACATCATAGGGCCAAGCCAAGCACCTAATACTGCCAGCAATTTAAAGTCGCCTTGCCCCATGCCATGTTTCTTAGTGATGAGATAAAATACTTTTACTACGATCCACAAGGATAAAAACCCGAGTAATAGTCCCCAAATGGACTGAGTGGGTGACACAAACCAGCCTTGCGAGTTTACGGCTAATCCTAATCCTGCTAATGGAAAAGTGAAGCGATCAGGTAGTAGCTGCGTATCAAAATCGATACCCGTTAATGCAACCAGTGTCCACACTAGAATCAGTGCAGATAATCCAGCTGCGCTGACGCCAAACTGATAGATGACCGCTATAGATAGCAGGGCTGTCACTAGCTCAACGAGAGGGTAACGTAGTCCGATAGGGGCGTTACAGTTCGAGCAGCGTCCACGTAACGCAAGCCAACTTATTAAAGGGATATTCTCATACCATTTTATTTTATGGGCACAATGAGGACAGCGTGAGGCAGGTTTGCTTAATGTGATAGGGGTATCAGTGGCGACAATATTCGCTAGTGGTAGCGTGTGTTCACGCAGCATGTCTGTTTGCTCAGCCATAAACTGGCTACACTCTTGTCGCCAAGCCGCCACCATCATAAGCGGCGTACGATGAATGACGACATTTAGAAAACTGCCGACACAAAGACCGAGTAGACCAAATACGACTAAAGAAAGTGCCATGTTTTCTTGTAATAACTGTATAAATTGCATCAAGTCGTTGTCCTTGCAGTGGCTTTTAGCCTACCACTGAGCCCATTTGGAAGATTGGTAAGTACATGGCAATCACTAAGCCACCGACTAGTACGCCTAGCACTGCCATAATCAATGGTTCCATTAAGCTGGTCAAACCATCAACGGCGTTATCGACTTCATTTTCGTAATAGACAGCGACCTTATCAAGCATCTCTTCTAAGCTACCCGACTCTTCACCAATACCGACCATTTGAATCGCCATACTTGGGAATAGATTGGTTGAACGTATTGAAAACTGCAATTGCTGACCGGTTGAGACATCATTTTTGATTTGCTGAATGGCATTATAAAATACCACGTTATTTGCTGCCCCAGCAGTAGAGTCTAAGGCGTCAATAAGTGGTACACCAGCAGCAAAAGTGGTTGATAGCGTGCGCGCAAAACGGGCGATAACAGCTTGATAAGCAATATTGCCAAATATTGGCGCTTTTAAAACTGCACGGTCTAAGAAATCACGAAATTTCTTCGAGCGCTTTTTGGCTTCTGAAAAACCAATGATGGCACCACCAATAACAACAATTAAAATAAACCACCATGCCTGCATCCATTCAGACATACCTACTACCATTTGAGTAAAAGCGGGTAACTCGGCACCGAAAGAGCTGAACAAATCAGCAAATACGGGAACGACTTTAACTAATAGGATAATAGTAACGATAATAGCCACGACAACAACCGCAATCGGATATTTCATCGCCTTTTTAATTTTGGCTTTTAAAAGCTCGCTTTTCTCTTTATAGGTCGCAACACGTTCTAGCATGGTCTCAAGTGCGCCTGATTGCTCGCCAGAATCGACGAGTGAACAAAAGAGATCATCGAAGTAACGAGGATGCTTGCGCAATGCCGAAGCAAAAGTACCGCCTGCTTCAATATCGGCTTTTATTTGCAAGACCAAGTCCTTCATACTCGGATTATCCAATGAATCGGCAACAATCTCAAAAGACTGGGTCAGTGGCACACCTGCTTTCATCATGGTTGCTAATTGACGCGCAAAAATAGCAATATCAATTGGTTTGATAGACTTTTTAAAAGTATAGAGTGGCTTTGGTTTTTTCTTGATACCTTTAACGGTGATGCCTTGTTTGCGTAGAGTAGCTTTTGCCAGCTCCAAGCTGCGGCTGGTGGTTTCGCCCTTTATTTTTTGTCCACGCCGGTTTACCCCATCATAGACAAAGTCTAACAGCATGTCGGTTTTAGCTTTTGCCATGTTACTACCCTCAAAAATTGTCTAATAGAGATATTACAAAGCTATAAAAGATACCTGATGCGCACTTTAAAAGTGGCATACTTTATTTTATCGTAAAAAGCCAGTATATATCTGTTTTATATTTAAGTACATCTGTTAGGTAATATTGCTGGTTTACAAAAACTCATGCTTGAAATTACAAATAATAGCGCTTTTATTTTTGACGATAGTTATTCAGAGGTCACGCGCATCATCTCTTGAATACTGGTCACCCCTTGTAACACTTTTAAAATGCCAGAGCGACGTAAGTCTCTAAAGCCATTTTTTAGCGCCGCATCTTTAATATCTATCGCATTGCCATCTTCCATGATAATGCGTGAGATGTCAGGACTGACTTTCATCACTTCATAAATACCGACACGCCCTTTATAACCTTCACGGCATTCATTACAGCCAACAGGTTCATAGATGATATTATCTGGATTGTCTAAGTCAGCATCGTTAAAGCCTAGTTCAAGCAAGCTTTGGCGGGGGATATTAATGGGCTTTTTACAGTTTTTACATAAACGGCGTGCCAACCGCTGGGCAATCACCAAGTTTACTGACGTTGCGATGTTGAATGAGGCAACACCCATATTGCGTAAGCGCGTTAAGGTCTCGGGCGCGGAGTTCGTATGCAGAGTCGAGAGAACCATATGTCCCGTTTGTGCCGCTTTAATCGCAATTTCGGCGGTTTCAAGGTCACGAATCTCACCGACCATGACGATATCAGGATCTTGACGTAAGAATGATTTAAGGGCATTGGCAAAGGTTAAACCCACCTTCGGGTTGACGTTGACCTGATTGATACCTTCAAGGTTAATCTCGACTGGATCTTCGGCAGTCGAAATATTGGTTTCGCCAGTATTTAGAATATTAATACCAGTATAGAGAGAGACAGTTTTACCAGAGCCAGTGGGACCGGTAATAAGAAGCATGCCTTGTGGCTTATGTAAGGCTTCTAAAAACATCTCTTTTTGGTCAGGCTCATAACCCAATGCTTCAATACCAAGCATGGCTGATGAGGGATCCAAGATACGCAAAACAAGCTTTTCGCCAAATAAAGTAGGTAAAGAGTTTACTCGGAAGTCGATGGCTTTATCTTTAGAGATTTTAAGCTTAATACGACCATCTTGCGGTATACGGCGCTCGGATATGTCCATTTGTGACATTACTTTTAAACGTGCCGCGATTTTACTGGCAAGCTGTACCGGCGGGTTAGCCATTTTTTGCATGACGCCATCAACACGGAAGCGTACCCGAAAGGTTTTCTCGTATGGCTCAAAATGTAAGTCTGATGCGCCCATACGAATAGCATCAACCAGCATTTTATTGACAAACTTTACAACCGGTGCTTCATCGACGCCGTCGCTAAGCTTGGTTTCACCTTCTTCTTCATCATTTTCATTAAAGCCTACATTTAAATCACTATCAGAAAAACTATCAAAATTCTGCATAGTATCAGCGTAAAGGTTTTCAATACGCTTTTTTAGCTTATCTTCTTCAACGACAACGGTTTCAATGGACAGGCGTGAGTTAAAGGCAATGGCGTCGATGGCATCAATACGTGTCGGATCACTCAGCGCAACAAACAAGCGCTGTCCGCGCTTAAAGAGCGGTAACGCATTAAACTTACGGACAATTTTTTCATCGACCAAGTCTTTTGGTATGACGTCTGAGCTTAGCGCATCGAGATCGAACAAAGGGTCACCAAAAGCTTGTGACAACATCTGTGCCACTTGATAAGGGTTAGCTAGCTTATGCTCGACTAAATAAGGCACCAGCCCTATTTGTTGTTGTTGTGACTCCGTTTGCGCAGTTTTCATATGCGCTTCGCTCACAATACCTTCGCTAATCAATTGCTGCGCTAAGCCGCCGTATTTGCTGGCTGTAATAGACATTAAGACCTCTCTTTGCTTGATACCAAATAGGCTGTATTTTTTAGACTGAATTTTATCGAAACCACATCACTCTATATCTATATGACTAAGAGCCAACGAGCGACAATGACTTATATAACTTTTAATAAGCTAGTGCCAATCATTTATGTCCAGCTTGTTACAGGCAATCATACAGATGATTGATTGTCTTGGTTTTATTTTTTTATGGATAGAGTTGCATCGGAATTTAGTAGTATTAAACGACTTTATATAGGGTATGGGATTGTTAGTCTATAAGAAATAGCCACTTAGAAAAACATAATATAAAAGTCGGCAAAATATCAGTTCCAATTCTGCCTCCACTATACTATAGCACTTGGGAAATATTTGTTATACTTGCGCGCATATGAGCCATATTGGCAGCAATAGATAAGACAAGGTAGATGAGTATGCAAGCGTGGATAATTGGAAATTGGAAGCAGAATCCAGCAACGAGCCAGGACGTCGATGCGCTACTAGATGACTTATTAACTACCGTTAGCACGAAAGCGCATGCTGATATCGATGGCTGTCAATTGATGGTTGCACCAAGCTTTATTCATTTAACGGCTGTCAGTAAGCGTCTAAAAGGCAGCTCGGTGTTGTGCGCTGCCCAAGATATTGGTGCTCATAGTGCAGGCACAGGAGCTTATACAGGGGATTGTTCAGCGCAGCAAGTTGCTGATGCTGGCGCAACATGGACCATACTGGGGCACTCTGAGCGCCGCCAGTACCATCAAGAATCTCATGACTGCTTATTGCAAAAAATGACTCATGCGCTCACGCAAAATTTAGGCGTGATATTTTGTATTGGCGAAACCCAAGCGCAGTATGATGCGAAAAAAACGCTTACAGTCATTGATGCTCAATTAGCCGTTATTAAGGACTCACTTGCGCAAAACCCCGAACTTATTGCAGGTTTATCAGAGCGTTTAATCGTCGCTTATGAGCCAGTTTGGGCGATTGGTACTGGCAAAGTACCAACCGTGGCAGAGGTGAGTGCGACGCATCAACATATTAAGCAAACGCTTGCTAGCTTTAATGATGCATTAGAAAACATGACTGTTTTATATGGTGGTAGCGTCAATGCCGAAAACGCCGATAGCTTTGCCGCCGATAGCATGATTGATGGCGCATTGGTTGGCGGCGCATCATTAAAAGCAGAAAGCTTTTTGGCCATTGCTCAGGCCTTTAACCGCGCTACGGCTTAATAAAATCAAATAAAACAGCCGTTTAATAAATACCAAATGGCTACTTTATTCAAAAAATGTCTTTAGCAGTTGGTAAAAGTGGCTTTAACAGTGCCCTTGCAATCGTGTACAATGCGCCTTATTTATATAATCGCTTTGTTTATATAACTGGTTTGGCGTTATTAACGCTATTAGATGTCAATCGTTAAACACCACTCATTTTCATTATTAATCCCTACGATTTATTTTTCGTTATCAGTCGTCATTACGCGGCAAAAGAGGCCACCATGTTTACGTTTATATTAGCCCTGCACATTATCGTGGCGATTGCCATGATTGGCTTGATTTTGATACAGCATGGTAAAGGGGCAGATGCTGGGGCTTCTTTTGGGGCGGGCTCATCGGGTACAGTATTTGGCGCCGCAGGGACTGCAAACTTTTTAACGCGTGCAACTGCGGTTTTAACGGTGATATTTTTTATCACCAGTATGACGCTTGCCGTACATGCACGTAAACAGGCAGAAGACCAATTTCGTTTAGATGCGCCAGTTTCAGCGCCACAAACGCCGCGCCCTTTGACACAAAATCCTCAGTAGCTGTTTTCAGTAGTTATTTATCGTTCATAATTAATATTTTTAATAACGGTTAATAGCTACCTATTAATAGATGACAAAGAAAAGCGCTTTGATTGAATGGCTTTTGTTACAGGCAGTACTTGCTATTTTAAGCGCTTAGTCTTACAATGCTTCTCTGTTTTTAGCAGTCTTTAACCTTCGATGCCTTCCTTAAGCATCCGTTATAATGGGTTAAAGGTGAAAAACAGCGCAGTGAGAAAAATGCGATTGTGGTGGAATTGGTAGACACGCCATCTTGAGGGGGTGGTGGCGCAAGCTGTGGGGGTTCAAGTCCCCCCAATCGCACCAAGCTTTATCTGTACGATGTTTTACTTGAACGGTATAAGATTGGAATTATTGTCGGCAATACTTAATTTAGGATTTATTTAAAATAAGTATTGACACTTCTATAAAACCTCCCTATAATACGCGTTCTAGATTGATGCGGGGTGGAGCAGTCTGGTAGCTCGTCGGGCTCATAACCCGAAGGTCGTTGGTTCAAATCCAGCCCCCGCTACCACTTTTTATACTGATGTTTTGTACACTAAATTTGTCAGTAACGATTAGCCCACCATTATGTTTGTGGGTTTTTTTGTATCTGATGGTCGGTGTTATCGCGATATCTATCCTACTTATGCTAAGCTCTATTTCTATAGAGTACGATGCTACTCGTTACTAACCATCATCAGCCGCGACCGGCGCGATGCTTGGTAAGCACACTATCCTTTATTCCTCACGCTTTTATCGATAGTTCTGCTTTATAAATAATATAAGCATTGCATGGTTGAGCTTGATGTTTTCTATGCTCATCCTTATATAAAAGCACGAGTCATAAAGCGCATAGCATATATAGTGACGTGTTTACGTTTTAAGAATAAAATGATGATCGTGGTTGAAGTAATGATTTTGTCTGCATAAGGCAACGATGAATACAGCTTTGATGATAAAGCGCTGATTAAAAAAGTTCGAACTCATGAAAGTTCGATGCATAAATTGAAATCACTTGACTCAGTACGCTAGAGAAGTGAATAGGAAAAGATAAATAGATTATGAAGCTTTCGACAAAAGTTACAGAACTGACCAATATTATTGCTCCTGCGGTAGCTGCTTGTGATGTGGCGCTGTGGGGTATAGAGTTTGCGCCACAAGGCCGTCGCTCGTTATTACGTATTTATATTGAGGCATTGCCAGAAGATCAAGCCCAAGATAAGCAAGTAACGATTGAGAACTGTGCCGCAGTGAATCACCAAGTGAGCGGTATTCTTGAGGTTCATGATCCTATTGCTGGTGAGTACATCTTAGAAGTGTCGTCACCCGGTTTTGACCGTGCATTTTTCTCCGATGAGCAAATGCATGCCTATGTGGGTCAAACAGTGAGCTTGCGCTTGATACAAGCGATAGGTGAAGGCGATAAAAAACGCCGCAAAGCAACCGGTACTTTAGACAGTATTGATGCTACTTCTTTAAAACTGACTGCCACCGATGGTGAGCAGTTTGAGATTGCGTTGAGCAATATTGATAAAGCCAACCTGATTTATGAAGACGCCTAGTTTTAAAGACTAGTTTTAAAATAGCTTTACTTAAAACAGCTTCCTTATAAGTCCATATTTTAATCTCCAAACAGCTTATAGCTTACGGTGAAAATATAACGTCAACACACTAACGATAAAGTTTAAGTCAATTATAAAACGATAGGACAGGTATAGCATGAGTCGTGAAATCTTAACGGTAGTAGAAACTGTCAGTAATGAAAAGGGCTTAAATCCTGAAGATATCTTTGAAGCAATCGAAGATGCTTTGGTGGTATCCACTAAGAAAAAAGTATATACCGATCAGCCGGAAGTAGAAGTGCGGGTTTCAATTGACCGTGCGACGGGTGATTACGATACTTATCGTTACTGGACAGTGGTTGCAGATGAAGACCATGAGATGCCTGCGTGTCAGCTTGCGATTACCGATCTTGACCAAGATGAATGGTCAATTGGTGATATCAAAGAAGAGCAAATCGAATCGATTGAATTTGGTCGTATTGCTGCCACTCAAGCCAAACAGGTTATCATCCAAAAAATCCGTGAAGCGGAGCGCAATTTAGTAGCTGATGCTTTTGAGCCACGCGTTGGCGAGATGATGTATGGCGAAGTCAAAAAACAGACTCGCGATGGTTATATCATTGATTTAGGTGACAACGCTGAAGGGTATTTATCACGTGACCAAATGCTGCCACGTGAGCAATTACGCGCAAAATCGCGTATCAATGCCATTTTATATCATGTTAACCGTGAAAATCGCGGTGCGCAGTTATTATTATCACGTACCCATCCTGAAATGCTCTCAGCGTTAATGCAAAAAGAAGTGCCTGAGATTGCAGAACAAATTATTGAAATTCGCAACGTTGCTCGCTTGCCGGGTACGCGTGCTAAAATAGCCGTGAAGACCAACGACCATCGTATCGATCCAGTTGGCGCTTGTATCGGTATGCGCGGTACGCGTATCCAAGCGGTACAGCAAGAGCTTGATGGCGAGCGTATTGACGTGGTGGTGTGGTCAGATGATCCTGCCCAATTTATCATCAGCGCTTTAGAGCCAGCTGACGTTAGCAGTATTATTCTCGATGAAGATACTAAAACTGCGGATATTATCTTTAGCACCAATGATCAGTTGGCGCGTGCGATTGGCTCACAAGGCCAAAACGTGCGTTTAGCGTCTGAATTAACAGGCTATAAGCTCAACATGATGCTAGAAGAAGAGTATCAGCAGCGTCAAGCAAACGAATCGAAAGCCTTTATTGAACTATTCTATGAGCGCCTAGAAGTCGATAAAGACTTAGCACAAGCGCTTGTCGATATCGGTTTTACCAGTATTGAAGAAGTCGCTTATGTACCTGTCGAAACTTTCTATGATATTGAAGGTCTAGACGACGAAGCGATTGACATGATTCAAGAGCGTGCGAAAGAAGTTGTCATCGCCGATGAATTGGTCAAACAACAGAACATGAAAGAGCCAAGTCAAGAACTACAAGATCTTGAAGGAATGACGGTCAGTTGGGCTTATAAAATGGCCCAAAAAGACATCATTACCGTTGATGACTTGGCAGAACAAGCCGTCTTCGATCTAGAAGATATCGAAGGATTAGATAGCGAAACAGCAGGAAAACTCATCATGAAAGCTCGGGAATCTTGGTTCAATGAATAAGCGGTAACTGCATATCGCTGTCTTTTAGTGATATGCTATCGATAATAAGGGCTGGTGCAACGTAACATAATCAAATGCAACATAACTACCAGCCTTAACCCAATCATTTGTAGCCAACAACTGAATTGAACATATAGCAAATAATAGACAGTAGGTGATAATAAATGGCAGATAAGACCGTCAAAGAACTGGCAGATATGGTAGGCAAAACCGCAAGTGCTGTACAACAGCAACTGGTAGACGCTGGACTGCCTGCTCGCGCAGAGGGTGACGTAGTCACCGAGCTTGAGCAAGAGAAGTTGGTGACGTATTTAAAGCAAAGTCATGGTCAGCAAGAAAAGCGTCGTATTAGTCTTAAATCTAAAACGACTAGCACCGCGCGCGTGACTGGCTCTTCAGGTAAATCTAAGAGCGTCAATGTGGAAGTGCGTAAAAAGAAAATATTCGAAAAGCCTGACCCAGAAAAAATGGCTGAAGAATTGGCTGCTCGCGAGCAAGCAATGATTGAAGCCCAAGAGCGTGCGACTAAAGACGCTGAAGAACGTGCAGCTACTAAGAAAAAATCTGAAGAACGTCAGGCGGCTACCTTAGCGGCGATGCGTGCAAGCTTGGGTTCTAGTAAAAAGTCAGACGATAAGAATGATGATATCTCAACCTCAGTGGTTGTGAAAAAGGGCGGTAAAGCGGCAGTAGAAGTTAAGCCAAAAGACCAACCAAAGAAAAAAGTTGCAGCGACGAAACCAAAAGTCGAAACCGCTGTTGAGCGTAAAGCTCGCGAAGCCCGTGAGAAAGAAGAAGCCCGTCTACGCGAAATCGAAACCGAAACACGCCGCGCGCAAGCCGAAGAAGCTCAAAAACGTACGCTTGAGCAAATGCGTAAAATGGCTGGTAAATATACCGATCAGCCTGCTGCTGAAGTTCGTAAAGACGAACCATTAGCTGAAGGTTTGGTCGGTGACGCGCTAGAAGAGTCATTTGAAAAAGAGCGTCGTGAAATCAAGCGTGGCACCAGTACTACTAGTGCTCGTGGCGGCCGTGGTCGTCGTAAGAATCAAGATGAGCGTGAAATCAAAAACCGCAAAAATGGCTTACGTTCAACGCAAGCCTCACAGCATAAGTTTGAAAAGCCACTCGATAAAATCATTTATGATGTCGAAATCAGTGAACATATTACTGTTTCTGATTTGGCGCAGCGTATGGCAGTTAAAGCTCGTGAAGTAACCAAATTACTCATGAAAATGGGTGAAATTGCACGCGAAGAAGATACGATTGATCAAGCGACAGCGAGCCTGATCGTTGAAGAAATGGGTCATAACCCAGTACCTGTTAGTGATACGAAAGTTGAAGACGATCTACAAGATGCAGTTGATGAGCGCAGCAGCAACGTGCAAACGCGTCCGCCAGTCGTCACTATTATGGGTCACGTTGACCATGGTAAAACCTCACTGTTAGATAAAATCCGTGAAACTAAGGTTGCAACTGGCGAAGCCGGTGGTATTACCCAGCATATCGGTGCCTATCATGTGAAAACTGGACGTGGTGTTATTACCTTCCTTGATACCCCAGGTCACGCCGCCTTTAGTGCTATGCGTTCACGCGGTGCACAAGCAACGGATATCGTTGTGATTGTTGTCGCTGCTGATGATGGCATGATGCCACAAACGGAAGAAGCGATTGATCATGCGCGCGCCGCTGGTACACCTATTATTGTTGCTATCAACAAGATGGATAAGCCAAGTGCCGATCCTGATCGCGTTCTTAACGAATTGACTGCTAAAGAAGTGGTTTCAGAAGAGTGGGGCGGCGATACCCCAATGGCTCGTATCTCAGCCAAAACAGGCGACGGTATTGATGAGCTATTAGAACTTATCAGTTTACAAGCTGAACTGATGGAGCTAGAAGCGCCGTTAGATGGCGCTGCTCAAGGTGTGGTTATTGAGTCAAGACTTGAAAAAGGTCGCGGTCCAGTTGTCAGTGTACTGGTTAAAAAAGGTACCTTGAAACAAGGTGACTTAGTGTTAGCAGGCGAGCATTACGGTAAAGTTCGTGCGATGACCGATGAGCATGGCAATCGTATTCAGTCAGCAGGTCCTTCTATTCCAGTAGAGATTTTAGGATTACCTGAAACGCCTGCTGCAGGTAGTGAATTCTTAGTCTTAACCGATGAGAAAAAAGCCCGTGAAGTTGCTGACTTTAGAACCAATCGTGAGCGCGAGCGTCAACTTGAGCGTCAGAACGCCATGCGTCTAGAGAGCATGTTCGATCAGATGGAACAAGGTGATGTGTCGTTCTTGAATATCGTTCTAAAAACAGATGTTCGTGGTTCGCTTGAAGCGTTACTTGCTGCATTGAATGAGCTATCAACTGATGAAGTTAAAGTCAGAGTCATTAGCTCAGGGGTTGGTCCAATCTCTGAATCTGATGTGACATTAGCAGAATCTAGTGAAGCGGTATTATTAGGTTTCAACGTCCGTGCAGATGCAACTGCACGTCGTAAAGCAGATACTGCTAACATGGATATTCGCTACTATAGTGTTATCTATGGCTTGATTGATGATGTCAAAGCTGCGATGAGTGGTATGTTGGCTCCTGAACATCGTGAGAAGATATTGGGTGTTGCAGACGTTCGTGAAGTATTCCGCTCTAGCAAATTTGGCGCCGCTGCTGGTTGTATGGTAGTTGAAGGTACGATTTATCGTAACAAACCTATCCGCGTATTGCGTGATGACCAAGTTATCTTTACTGGTCAGTTGCAATCATTACGTCGTTATAAAGAAGACGTCAATGAAGTACGTACCGGTATGGAATGTGGTCTAGCGGTTCGTGGTTATGATGTCGAAGCGGGCGATAAAATCGAAGTCTTTGAAATCCAAGAGTTCGCACGTACTATCTAAAGCGGTTGCTCAATAATGAAGTTATCCATTTTTGCTATCATTTTAGATGATTAAGTCGAGTGGATAATTTCTTAATATTCAGCTGTACTTAGGCCTAACAGGTACACCCTGCTAGGCCTTTTTTATCAAAGATTGGGTGTTTTAAATTTAATCTCATTATATGAAGTTCATTGTTTTCTAACGATGGTGTACTAAGTATCGTTTTTTAACGTTTAACGATGGCTTCTTAATAGACTACCGCATTTTAATTAATAAAAATAAGCCGTATGACAAACAGGGTAATAACATGAACCAACGTTTACAACGCTTAGCTGATCAGATTCAGCGTGAGCTTGCTGTCCTTATTCGTGATGCTGTCAATGATCCGCGTCTGACGGGTTTCGTCACCATCTCTAGTGTTAAAGTCAGTCCAGACTTGGGCTACGCTGATATTTATGTCACCATCATGGAGCCTGAGCTCAACGATGCCATGACTAAGTCTAACCATGAAGACAGCATCAAAGTCCTGAACAAAGCCGCAGGTTTTTTGCGTACCGAATTGAGTCACAGTCTGAAGACTCGTACGACACCGCGCCTACGCTTCCATTATGATGAAGTTACAGCTCGTGGTAACTATATGATGGATCTTATTAGTAAAGCGGTCACTAAAACTGAGCAAAATGAGTCTGAAGAGCAAGAAATCAACGAGTAAAAGCCATTATGTCGATAGTCTCTACAAAAGCTGCTACAAAGACTAAACAGATGCCTGATAAGATAAAAGTCAATGGTGTTATTTTAGTGGATAAGCCTCAAGGTATGACCTCACAGCAAGTGGTGTCAAAGGTAAAATACCTGTTCAAATCACCCCATCATGACAGTAAAAAAGCGGGTCATACTGGGACGCTTGATCCTATGGCAACGGGTTTACTGCCTATTTGCTTAGGTGAAGCGACCAAATTCAGTCACTACCAACTTGATGCTGATAAATCTTATCAAGCGACCATCTTGTTGGGTAGCCAGACGGATACGGGCGATGCCGATGGGCAGATTGTCGCTCAGGAAGTTATTCCACAGTTTGATGCGACAACGTTAGAAGAGGTTGCGCAGCAGTTTTTAGGCGCTCAGCAGCAGATTCCACCGATGTATTCTGCGTTAAAGAAAGATGGCAAAAAACTGTATGAGTATGCGCGTGCGGGCATCGAGATCGATCGCCCGCCAAGAGATATTGTCATCAAAGCAATCGATTTAAAAGAGATAGACAATAAGCAAATCCAGTTAACAGTGACTTGTTCCAAGGGCACGTATGTACGTGTATTAGCAGAAGATATCGCTAAAGTACTGGGTACGTTAGGACATCTGACCGCTTTACGGCGTATAAAAGTCGGTAATTTTAGTATTGACGATGCGATTGGTTTAGCAGAATTAGAAGCGTTAGCTTTAGATGATCGTCAGAGGTATTTATTACCAGTCGATGCTTGCATCAACCTTGAAGCTGAGCTTACATTAACTGCCCAACAATGTGCCCGTGTCAAAATGGGTCAACGCTTAAATGTCATTGAGCAGTTAACTGAAGATTTACAAAGTTATCTTGCAGCTGCCATCGAGCAACAGCAATGTCATGATGAGAATGCCGCCAAGCAACAAGATAGTGATGACAATAAATACGATGGAGAACCGGTATTACTGCATGAGATACCAGTAGATATCCGCTTAGTAGATGAGCTAGGGCAGTTTATTGGTCTAGGAGCCCTAAGTCTAAATGGTCGATTACAGCCTAAAAAGTTGATTCAATTATGATAAAAGTCTTTAAATGAGTTTCAGCTTACATAAATGAAACTAGGTAAAACTTACTAAGAGTTTACACTAATCACATATCATCACATTTTATTGCAGGTTTCACCTATAGTGAAACCTGCTTTTTTTGTATCTTAGTTAAGTCAGCTAGGGAAAGCACGACAAGGATATAAAAATAAGAAAATAAAATGCGAGTCAATTAAGCAGCCAAAGATATAACTATAAAAATGAGCTATTTAAATAAAAATAAAAAGATATTAATTAATATAAAGATAATGTTTGAGTTTTAACGTGAAGATAATAATGAAAATATAGTTATAAAACAACGAAGTTAATAAATTAAAGTATAAGGATTACCATGAAGACCATTGCTTTCTTAGTACACAATAACTTTGAACAGGCAGAGTATGAAGAGGTCAATAACCAGCTAAAAGGCAAAGGTTATAAGACGCTTCTTATTACGACCGATAAAGAAAAACAAGTGCAAGCTATGCAGCAAGACGTTGATAAAGGCGATACTTTTACTGCCGATTTATTTGCTAAAGACGCAAAAATTACTGATTATGATGCGTTAGTACTGCCCGGTGGTACCGTAAATGCCGATAGCATACGTGGCAATAAAGAAGCGCATAGTATTATCAATGCTGTTAATGAGGCCGGTAAGCCAATGGCTGTTATTTGCCACGCCCCTTGGGCATTGATAAATACTGGCATAGCTAAAGGTAAAACCCTGACTGCGTATCATACATTACAGATTGATTTAGAAAATGCTGGGGCAACCTTTGTAGATAAAAGCGTGCAAATAGACGGTAATCTGATTACCTCGCGTAATCCAGATGATATCGAAGACTTTGTTGCAGCCATTGATAAGGCGCTATCCTAGGCGCGACATTGAACCACCAGTATTGAATAATATATATCTGGTTTAATTTCTATTACTAATGACAACCATAAAAAGGAAGCTATTATGTCAAACTCGAATCCAAATGATACAAAGCTTGAGCAAGAGCGTTCTGAATCAGCGAAAGCTGCGTTAAAAGGTCAAACTGAAAATAATCATACTGAGAATACCGAAGCAGCAGCTGACCGTATTGCTGATAATTTAAAAAACACTAAAGAAGATAAATAGTTAATTTTTAATGATATATGATTAGTAAGAGCAAAATTATTCAGTAATTATAATTAGGAGTTATTATGACTGATTCAGTAAAGCACATGGATGAACAAGAACAAAAAATTAAAGAACAGGCAGAAGACATCAATCCTAACGAAGATATTAGCCCTGATAGCTTAGCAGAGATAACGACTGCGCCGCTTAATGATGACGCCCTTGGTGGCACTGCCACGCAAGATGACGTCAAAAAATAAATGATTATACGTTCAATATTATCACTGCTAGTCATTAAATTTTTTCAAATTAGACTGTAAAACTACTAAAAACTGCTGCTAGTTCAGCGGTTTTTTGCTATAATCGCTGTCATATTTGAATATCGTTTTAGATTGGGTGTTATCCTTACTTGGGTGAAAGTCTAAGTTAACGGATGTTTTATCTTATTCTAGGCTATTTTTGGATAAACGTTATTATTGATAAGTTTGTCGTACACTAGGTCAACTCTAGTAATGCAGGGTTGTTCTGAATGACGATTAAACTATTTTATTTATTATTCTATCGTTCCTTGATGCTTAAATGTTAAGTACATCTCGGAACTTATAGCATTGCCGGAGAGATTTATGCTAACTAATACCGATCGTGAACAAATCATTGCCCAGTACCAACGTGGCGAAAACGACACAGGCTCACCAGAAGTTCAAGTAGCTTTGTTAAGTGCTCGTATTAATGACTTACAAAACCATTTTAAAGAGCATAAAGCTGACCATCATAGCCGTCGCGGTCTTATCCGTATGGTTAACACGCGTCGTAAACTACTTGACTACCTAAAAGGTAAAGATCTTGGTCGCTATACCACCCTTATTAGCCAATTAGGTCTACGTCGTTAATTTGGCGACAATAGTACGAGTGGTCGCTAAATTAGAATGTAGCTTAAAGTGGCAGCATTTTAGATTTTTTGCTAAACCATTTGGAACTTGCTTGTTGAACTTGATAAAATAGATTTTTTCTAAAGACGGTGTGGAATAGTTTCACGCCGTTTTTTTATGCTTATTAGTATGGTTCATTTGATTTTAATACTAAAATCTCATGCCATACGATAATTGAATTATAGACAATTATTTGTTCGCATCTATAAAGTGGAAGTGATCAATAAGCAGATGGTTTTGTATTTCATTGGTCAATCGTCATAAATCACTGTAAAATAATGCCTTGTGAGTTTTAGAGTCATACTGGCGCTCGAGCGAATATTGATATAGCTTACCCTTATGTGATGACTGTCTAGATAGCATAGACGAATAATGTAAATACCTTACTAAAGAAAATAAGGAAGCAGCGTCATGTTGGGTTTTAACGTATTTTGACTTGGCCGCGCCTTTAATAGTAAGCATAGAAAACCAGATTTGAATAAGAAAACATATCATAAGTACACGCTATATTTTAAATAAATGCAGATGCATCGGATAAGTAGATGTTGAAGCCAGCGCTAATTGACGCAGTTTTTTAACTGAATTAATGTCAGTAAGTGGTGGCTACATCTAAAGAATTTTAAATGACAAATATCAGCTTTTTATAGTGCTGATATCACTTTCGTCAGTCAATATTAGGAAAATTATATGACAATGTTTAATACCGTTAAGCGTGAATTCCAATACGGTGACCAGCAGGTTGTTATCGAGACGGGCCGTATCGCTCGTCAAGCAAACTCTATTTTAGTCCATATGGGCGGCGTGACTGTATTAGTAGCAGCCGTGGTAAAGTCTGATGCTAAAGAAGGGCAAAACTTCTTTCCATTGACCGTGAACTATCAAGAAAAAATGTATGCAGCGGGTAAAATCCCAGGTGCTTATGGCAAACGTGAAGGCCGTGCAAGCGAAGCTGAAACCTTAACCTCGCGTCTGATTGACCGTCCTATTCGTCCACTATTCCCTGAAGGATATGTGAACGAAATTCAAATCACGGCAACGGTTGTGTCATCAGATAAGAGCCAATCTGCAGATATCGCTGCGCTAATCGGTGCTTCAGCAGCACTAGCTATCTCTGATGCGCCATTTAATGGCCCTGTGGCTGCTGCTCGTGTTGGCTTTATCAATGGTGAATACGTTCTTAACCCAACGCTTGAGCAGCTCAAAGAGAGCGACCTTGACTTAGTGGTTGCTGGTACCAAATCTGCCGTTTTGATGGTTGAGTCAGAAGCGAAAGAATTGTCTGAAGACCAAATGCTAGGTGCGGTTTTATACGGTCATCAGCAGCAGCAAATCGTTATCGATAATATCGCGTCAATGGCAGCAGAAATCGGTACTGCTAAGCAGCAATATACGCCGCCTGTCCGCGATCAAGCGTTAGAAACTAGCATGAAAGCGCAGTTTGGCGAGCAAGTTGCTGATGCTTATACCATCACGGATAAGCAAGAGCGTTATACCAAGCTTGATGAAATCAAACAAGCGATTATTGATTCATTGGCGGGTGACCCGGAAGCAGAAACCTATAATGATACTGTTTCTGAGCTAAAAGAAATCTATAATGACCTAAAATACCGTACCGTTCGTGACAATATCTTGTCAGGTAAGCCACGTATTGATGGTCGTGATCTTGAGACCGTTCGTGCTCTAGATGTACAAGTAGGCGTATTACCATTCACTCATGGTTCAGCATTGTTTACCCGTGGTGAGACACAAGCATTGGTTACCACCACACTTGGTAACACGCGTGATGTAAACATGATTGATTCATTGGCTGGTACGATTCGTGACCATTTCATGTTGCATTATAACTTCCCGCATTTCTCAGTCGGTGAAACCGGTCGTGAAGGCATTCCAAAACGCCGTGAAATCGGTCATGGTCGCTTAGCGCGCCGCGGTGTTGAAGCGATGCTTCCAGATAGCGAACGCTTCCCGTATGTGATTCGTGTGGTATCAGAAATCACTGAATCAAATGGTTCATCTTCTATGGCGTCGGTTTGTGGTGCAAGTTTGGCATTGATGGACGCTGGCGTTCCATTAAAAGCACCAGTTGCTGGTATCGCGATGGGTCTGGTTAAAGAAGGCGAGCGCTTTGCTGTATTGTCTGATATCCTAGGTGATGAAGATCATCTTGGCGATATGGACTTTAAAGTAGCGGGTTCAAAAGACGGTATCACTGCTTTACAGATGGATATCAAAATCGAAGGTATTACCGCCGATATCATGGAGCAAGCGCTTAAGCAAGCCCATGCAGGTCGTATCCACATCTTAGAGGCGATGAACAAAGTATTGCCTTCAAGCCGTACTGAAATCAACGCCCATGCTCCTAACTATGCCGTTATCGAAATCAACCCTGATAAAATTCGTGATGTGATTGGTAAAGGTGGCGCAACGATTCGTCAGCTAACGGAAGAAACTGGCGCGGTTATCGATATTGATGATGCCGGTACGATTCGTATCTTTGGTGAAAACAAAGCAGCAACCAAAGCAGCTATCGGTAAAATCGAAGCAATCACCGCAGAAGTGGAAGTGGGTAAAACTTATGAAGGTACGGTTGCTCGTATCGTTGACTTCGGCGCATTCATTAACGTATTGCCAAACACTGACGGCCTCGTCCATATCTCACAAATTGCAGACGAGCGCGTAGAGAATGTATCTGACTATCTAAAAGAGGGTCAAATCGTTAAAGTATTGGTTCAAGACGTTGATAATCGTGGTCGTATCAAGCTGACTATGAAAGGTATCGAGCAAAGCTAATCCTCGATATTTGATGTAATTTGACCTAGTCAAAACTTGCAAAACCGCTTCGATTGCTGATAATTAGCACTCAAGGCGGTTTTTTTTATGTGCTCAAAAAATAATGACAATGAGAAAGTGATTTATATATTGATGTCTTTAGGAAGGTGAATATCGATACGTAGCTTGGGGCAATCTTGTAGATGAGCGTTAAGGAGCGGTAGTATATCGATATACCAATCTAGAGCAATGGATTTTGCTATTTCATCATCGCTACTATCATTGTCGCTGTTTTTTAAAGGAATATTCTGTCCCTGACTAGAGATAAGTGGACGCGCTAACAATGCAATCCTACGGATGCCTTGATAACGGATAAGTGGAATGAGCTGCTGTTGTAAATCAAGTAAAGCTGTCGTCAACCAACGAGCTCTGGTTGGATGATAGGGATGGTCTGATATCACGAGATTGGCAATATAATTTGGTTGGTTCCCATTACTACTGACGCCAAGTCCCGCCTGCTCACGTGAGCGTTTATGCAGTAAACAGCTACCGACCACTAAGCTACCATCACGGCAAGCACGATAGTAGCGTTGGTAATTGTCTGGATATAGGTTTTTGGTTCGTGCGAGGATAGGGTCTAAAAGGATACCGGCGTTATTAACAGGCAGTATCAGTAGCTGTGCGCTACTATTTAAGATAGGGGCATGGGTGAGTTGTAGATGTGCCATTTATCAGCCCCTCTATAAAAATGATATTATTTTGCGCTGGTTTTAGCCCCTTCAGCGGCTTCTAACTGGGCAATTTGTTCTTCAAGCAACGCGATTTGCTCTTCTTTCATCTCTGTCAGCTGTTTATTCATTGCCAATTGCTCAGCCGCTAACTTCTCTTGCTCTGCTAAGCGCTTACGCTCGTCTTCTAAACGATCAATTTCTTCTTTCGCTAAACTATCTGTTTCTGGTAAAGGTGCATTTAAGATGGCTTCAGCATCAGGCATTTGACTGTCTGTGGTGGCAGAACCATCGGTATCTAAAATCGACGCATCAGTATTTAACGCATTATCATTACCTAATGGCGTAGTATCTGATTGCACAGCGCTGTCTTGCTCAGTAGTCGGTGGCGTACTTTCAACAGGCGTAATATTTGCGTCAGGCGAATTATTTTTCCAAACCAAGTAACCAATCAATAATGCTGCCAATATAATAATTGGCCACCATTTTTGGCGCGGTTTAGTGGATTGTTTTTTCAATGAATGAGCGGATAAAGGACGTGTCTCTTTTTTATTCATACAAGGATCGATTTATGTCAAAGATATAAGTAGGCATACTATAGCAAACTCAAAATAAAAAGCCTATCTATTGGTAGATAGGCTAGTAGCTATTAAGACTTGACGACCCGTGTTTTATTATTTATGGCTTAAACTTCACTGTACCGCTGGTACCTGTCGCCATCGCATCGCGAGTCAGCTGATCCTCTAAATGATTTTTGGCACTGATGACATCAGGGTCAGGGCGATGCTCTGTATGTCCGCATTGCGTACATTCGATATACTCATCTGGCTCGGGTATGGCGATGTTTACTTGTACTACTGCATCCATCGCCTGACATTTAGGACAACGAACGCCCGCTAAAAATCGCCGCTTTGGCGTTGATGATTGATAACGCATTTAGATAACCTCGCGTTTCGTTTCATTCTTAACAGCATCGATATTATGAACAGTATCGAAACCACTATGGCGGAGTAAGGCATCGATACTGGCACTGCGACCACGGAAATTCTCAAAGTTGGTCTTGGCAGGGAAACTACCGCCGACCGATAAGATCGTCTCACGAAACGCTTTACCGGTGACTGGGTTAAAAATACCTTCTTCTTCAAACTTACTAAAGGCATCCGCCGACAACAGCTCTGCCCACTTATAAGAGTAATAACCTGCCGCATAGCCACCTGCAAAGATATGGCTAAAGCCATTGGCAAAACGATTGTAGTCAGGTGTCTGCATGATAGCAATGTCATCACGTACTGCATTTAAGGTGGTGAGGATGCCGTCATAATCAAGCGCTGGCGTGTGCGCATGAATCAATAAGTCAAACAGGGCGAACTCGATTTGACGCAGGGTTTGCATGCCGCTTTGGAAGTTCTTTACCGCTAGTAGGGCGGCAAGCTTATCTTTTGGTAATGGCTCGCCGGTCTCGACGTGACTACTAATCAGTGCAATACCTTCAGCATCCCACGCCCAGTTTTCCATGAACTGACTGGGCAACTCGACCGCATCCCATTCAACGCCATTGACACCCGCGACATCACCGACCGTCACTTGGGTCAATAAATGATGTAGACCATGACCAAACTCGTGAAATAAGGTTAATACTTCATCGTGCGTCAACAAGCTTGGTTTTCCATCAAGGGCAGGGGTGAAGTTACCGACCATAAAGCAGACGGGTAGCTGCTCATGATCTTGCTCGGCATACATATAACGCGACTGGAAACCACTCATCCAAGCGCCGCCACGCTTACCACTACGAGCGAATAAATCAAAGTAAAAACCACCAAGTAAGTTATCATCATCATCAAACAACTGATAAAAACTGACTTCATCATGCCAACGCGACACGGATTCACTTTGCTCTTGTACTTTGATACCGTATAAACGCTCGACGATAGCGAATAAACCGCCAATCACTCTGGGTAATGGGAAGTACGGGCGTATCTCTTCTTGCGATAAGCTGAACTCGCTTTGTTTTACTTTTTCGGCGATATAAGCACTGTCCCACGGCTGTAAGTCAGTAATGCCATCATCCTGCGCGTATTTTTGCAATTGTGCTAAATCTTGCTTAGCGGCTGGAGTCGCTTGCTCCGCCAAATCCCGTAAAAAGCTTTCAACTTCTGCCACGCTATCTGCCATCTTGGTCGATAGTGAGACTTCTGCATAATTATCAAAACCTAATAGCTTGGCCTTTTTCTCACGCAATTGTAGGATTTGACTCATGATATCGGCGTTATTGAGTGATTCGCCTTTGGCATTGGTGTGCTTATCGAACTCAGAGGCGCGGGTAACATAAGCGCGATATAACGTTTCACGCAGATTGCGATCATCCGCATGAGTCATGACGGCAAGGTAAACCGGGATATTTAAGCTTGCCACATAATAAGGGCTCGGCAACGCGTCGATATCTGCTTGCGTGAGCGTACCGCTGGCAAGCTCGCGGGCTTTATACTGTTCGCCTGCATCTGCCAGTAGCGCCAAACCACTCTCGGTTAGACCTGCTAATTGCTCTTGTTTAAGCGGTAGAGCATATACTTGGGTGGCGTCCAATATATGGTCTGAAAACGTCGCCGATAAGGTCGATAGCTCACTTTGAATAGCGGCAAATTTTTCTTGCTCAGCTTTTGGTAATGCGACCCCTGACAGCTCAAAGCTACGTAGTGCAAGCTCGATAGCACGCGCCCGTGCTGGCTCAAGGGCAGCAAAAAACTCTGTATCACTAATGATAACTTGATAGCGGTTAAATAACGGCTGATGCTGTCCCACCCGTGTGCCATAAGCGGACAATTTGGGCAGCAGTTCATGATGGACATGACGGATGTCGTCATTGCTCATCACGCTATTGAGGTGCGACAAAATACCCCAACTGCGATCTAAAGCCAGATTAATATGATCAAAAGCCATGATATCGGTCAGTGCTTGCTCAGCACTAATATCAGCAGACCGGTTATTGCTGTCAGTATCTGCGCTCATGTCATCTAAATATGTATTAGCCGCATCAATAGCACTGATAACTTGGTTTTTTAAAGTGTCTGGCGAGACATTGTCAAAATCGACAAGGCGTAAATTTGGAGAAATAGAACTCATAAGAATATCCAATATTAATGAACGAATTATTATTGATTGAGAATGTTGTTATACAAGGGTTGTTATATAGGTTATCTAAAAGATGGGTATCACTCGCTTGGAATACAACCCAGTGCTGCATATATCGTTTTAAAGTAGCGTCTTTAAAAATGATCATAGCTGGCAATACATTGACTGCAATTATTGACTGCAATTATTGACTGTAAGTAAAGTTGATTAAGCTTCGCTTACAAACCGTCATCATTTGCTTGCAAATTGACCCTATAGAGAGTGGGGTTAAATTGTTAGCATCATAGTAAGGGAAGTGGAAAAACAGACTTATTTACTAGTGAAATAATTTCTAAAATAACCAATAAATATAAAAAATCTACTTTAACGTGCAAACCAATGATAATAAAACAAGGAGCAGTATTTATGAAAGCAACTCTTAAAAGTTTACGTGAGACGAAGGCCAACCCAGCAGTTAGTATTTTTATCAAAACTCACCGTGAGCATCCTGATAATGAAAAGGATCCTATCGCTCTAAAAAACCAATTAAAAGTCGTCGAAGAGCGCTTAACCAATGAATATGATAAGCGTACAGCAACCACTATATTAGAAAATATCAAAAATAAAACCAGTGATTTTAACCATAATTATAATCTAGATACGTTGGCGATATTTGCCAGTATGGATGATGTACAAGTTATCCGTATGCCAATCGATACCAAAGAACGTGTGATCATCTCAGATAGATTCGCTACGCGTGATTTGGTGCGTGATATGGCAAGTGCGGTTCATTATTATACGGTCGTATTGACGCGTGATAACGCCCGTTTGATTGAAGCTTCTAACGATCGAGTTATCAAAGAATTTGATAAAGATGATGCTGCGCAAAATAATATGGAAAACATCCCATTTCCTATCGAAAATAATGGGCTGTATACCACAGGTGATAGCGGTTCAGATCGCTCGTCAAATAACGAAAGTAGCTATTTGAAAGCCTTCTTTAACCAAGTGGATAAAAGTGTTCAAGAGCTGTGGGGCGAGAATAAAATGCCGCTTGTCATCGTTGGTGACACCAAAAATATTGGTTACTACAAAGATGTCTGTGATCGTCCAGAAAATATCATTGCCACTGTTTCAAATGCCACTAATTTAGAAGAAGGCAGTGCACAGCATATTGTTGATAGTGTACAGGAAGCCGTAGAGGGCTATCGGTCGTCATTACATCAAACTGCTTTGGGTGAGATTGATAAAGCTCGCGGTGCAAATATGCTGCAGACAGACTTACAAGAAGTCTATCGTAGTGCTTTTCAAGGTGTAGGCGAGACCTTATATGTCCGTCGTGGTTATATGCAACCTGCGAAGATTGATGAAAAAGCGCAGACACTGAGTATGGCAGAAGATGCTACGGCAGAAGGTGTCACTGATGATGCGATTGGCGAAATTATCGAGCATGTCATTCATAATGGTGGTAAAGCTGTCTTTATGCCACAAGATATTATGAGTGAAGATCAGCCAATTGCTCTGGTGACTCGCTATTAATTGATTGCTGATATTCATTAATGAATTAGCCATCGTTACGACATAGGTATAATATGGGAGCATTGGTTCGATAAGAATCAATGCTCTTTTTACATTGATGGACGCTTACTCTTATCTTATTCATTGTTTTTTGAGATAAATTTTTAATGAAGTGCTATTCACCCTTACTCTATAAATACTGAGTTTATGACAGATAACTTTATGACTAATACCACCTCTTTTGTTTTAACCAGCTATAACATTCATAAAGGCATGTCGCCGATGAATCGCCAAGTCAAGATACAAGGTATCGCCCAAGCGCTCGATATCATTGGCTCAGACATACTCTGTCTCCAAGAGGTGCAAGGTCAAAACCTTAAGCGCAATATGCAATATAACGAGTACCCTGACCAATCGCAGCACGAATGGTTTGGTGAATATCTGCAACTGCAAAACAGCTATGGTAAAAATTCAGAGTATGAAAATGGTCATCATGGTAATGCCGTACTGAGTCGTTTTCCCCTAGATCCAAAACATAACGTCAATATCACTGTCAATAAACTTGAGCAACGTGGTGTTCTGCACTGCGAAGTGCAGCCGATAGGATGGGAGATGCCAGTCGTGGTGTTATGCGCTCATCTAAACCTCTTTGAGCGCGACCGTATCAAGCAGTATGAAGCCATCTCTAACTATGTACGTAATGAGATTGCGCCCGACCAACCCTTGATATTGGCTGGAGACTTTAATGACTGGAAGAAAATGTCTTGCGACAAGCTCGCTTCAAACTTGGGCATGACCGAAGCATTTAAGTATTGTCATGGTAAATTACTACCCACGTTTCCTGCAAAGCTGCCGGTGCTAAGCTTGGACCGTATCTACGTGCGCAATCTAAGGGTAAAGGACGCTTGGGTACATACAGGTAAGCCCTGGTCAACGTTATCGGATCATCTGCCGCTAAGTGCAGAGTTGGCATTGCCCTAGAATTACAAACCAGTGATAGAAATGTTACTTAAAAAGGCAGTAAACCAAAGAAGAAAAACGAGAATAATACAAGGATGATTAGTTATGTCTGATAAACAAATACCAACTACGCAACACGCCGTACTCATACATGAATTTGGCGAGCCTGAAGTCATGATATATCAAGACGGCGTGGCTATTTCAGAGCTAACAGACAATCAGGTATTGATAAAGATTGCTTATACCGGTATCAATCCCGTTGATTACAAAACGCGTCAAGGTAAAGGGTGGGGCGCTGAGGCGATTCAAAAAGATAAATTTGATCAAGATGAGCCTGCTATTTTAGGCTGTGATGTCGCCGGTATCGTGGTTAAAAGTAAGAGTGATGAGTTTGCTATCGGTGAGCAAGTCGCGGCATTGACCTTTAACGGTGGCTGTTATGCAGAGTATGTCGCGGTCGATGCCAAGCTACTGGCAAAAATTCCTAAGCGGGTGACACTAGAGCAAGCAGGCGCGCTACCTTGTATCGGGCAAACGGCGCTACAGTTTATCGAATTTGCGGATATCAAAAAAGGCGAGCATGTCGTTATCAATGCGCCAGCCGGTGGCGTTGGGCATTTAGCCATTCAGCTATTGATGGATAAAGTGACGCAAGATAATGTAAAAGTAACCGTTATTTGCTCACCTGAGAAATATGCCAAACTTGACGATTTAATAGATAAAAGTAAGCTGGAAGGTTGGATTGATTATACCAAAGATGATGCTTTTCCTGACTTACAAGCCGATGTGCTACTGGACTTGGTCGGTGATGATGCGGGTATACGCGCGCTGAGCGTTATAAAATCTGGTGGCCGCGTCAATGTCTTACCGACAATTTGGGTTGATAAACTGAAAGAAGCAGGCAGTCAGAAGAACTTAAAGGTAGCGGGTTATAAGGCGCAGCGTAGTGGTGAAGATATGGCGCGAGTTTTACAGCTTGTTGCCGATGGCAAGTTGACTCTGCAAATTCAGCAGACCTATCCATTATCTGAAGTAGTGGCTGCACACCGCGAGCTAGAAAAAGGTAATACCTTTGGTAAGATTGTGTTCAAAACAAGCTAAGCCAAACTTGCTTAATTTAATGCCATTTGTCTAAAGGTTAAGCTAATACGTCCTTCATTGACCGTTTTGGTCTTAGTGATGCTATGCTTCCAGTATTTTTGCGTATCACCATGCATGACGATAAGCTGACCGGACTCAAGATAAAGCTCGACTTTATCTTGAGTTTTTTTATGCTTAAAAACAAATTTTCGCGTGGCACCAAGTGATAGGGAAGCGATAATAGGCTGATCGCCAAGCTCTTTTTCATCGTCCGCATGATAACCCATACCCTCATCGCCAGACGGATAATAATTAAGCAAACAAGAATTAAAGTTAGCATGGATACCGATTTTTAATAGTTGCTGCTCGACATAATGTTTCACATGAAACACGGAGTCTATCCATGCAATCGCTTGACGTGTGTGCCCGGAATATTGATAACTGGCATCACTATCGCCCATCCATACTATTTGACGAGTGGTGACATGCGTCTTGCCAAATAAGGTGACGATATCAGATTGCCAAGGTAGCGTCGTTAATAAGGCATAATATAAGGCGCTCGGATAATCGATAACGATACCTAAATCATTTACTTTGCCATCGCAAGGCAATAAGTTATCAGTCGGCATGGGCGCAAAAAGGTCAGTCATAAGTTACATCCCACATCGCTCAGCTTATTTACTGTTTTTATAATGTTCATTAATAATTTGCGCACACAATTCAGGCGCTTCCATCGGTAATAGATGACCGTAATCTGGCAAGGAGATAACGCTGCCATCAGGAACGAATTTCTGCCATTGTTTGCGTACTTTATCGTTGATAAATAGCGTTGGTTTGCCTGTGATAAGGGTATAAGGACAGCTAAGTTTTTTTAGTGCAGCATCGATATGGGGCGCACCAAAATAATTGGCAAGCTCTTGCTCGGGGGCGAACATCAAGCTATAGCTGAAATCATCGTTGGCAGACAAGCTTTGCTCAGCAAATACTCGTAAGTGCTCATCGCTGATACGCTTATAAGCACGTTGCGCGCGTAAGCTCTTGTAGTAATCATCGATACTTGCCCAAGTAGATTGCTTGGTAAGAGTGCTTTTAAAGGGTTCACGGCTTAGCAAAAATTGACGAGGTAGCAAGTTATAAAGGGTTGCTTGCTTCTTAGTAAAGGTCACAGGCTCGATAAGGTATAGCTGTGAGAACAGGTCAGGGCGTTTGGCCGCTGCCATGGCGGTGGCAGTTGCGCCTTGTGAATGCCCAATACCAACGATAGGCGCATCTTGGGTTTTCTCTAAAAACTTAATAAGTATATCGGCATCTTGTTCGCGGGTAAGGCGCGGCGCTTGTGGTTTGTCATACCAGTAGCCACGTAGCGCCAACGCAGATAAGTCAAAGCCAGTGGCCAGCGCATTTAATAACGGTGCATAAGTACCAACGGTAAAACTATTGCCACCATAAAAATGGGCAGACTGGCGTTTATGATTTCCTGGTTTTTTTGACGGATTGAGCTGCTCCAAGTCATAATAGCGCGCTTGTTCGCCATCGATATCGATACGCTTGGTAAATGCTTCCATAAGACTAACACTTCCTTGTAATGGTTTTTTTAATCTTTATCATGTGCTTATTATTAACTGTCTTCGCCTAAGAAGCCACCACTTTGACGCTGCCACAAGCGTGCATAAACGCCATTTAACGCCAGCAGCTCATCATGACTGCCTTGCTCAATAATACGACCTTTATCCATCACCACCAGTCTATCAAGGGCGGCAATGGTAGATAGTCTATGCGCAATCGCGATAACGGTCTTGCCAGTCATAATGTCATTTAGGCTTTCGGTAATGGCAAACTCAATCTCAGAATCGAGCGCACTGGTCGCCTCATCCAATAATAAAATTGGGGCGTTTTTAAGCATAACGCGTGAGATAGCAATGCGCTGACGTTGACCACCAGATAGCTTGACACCACGCTCGCCGACATGGGTATCAAGACCAGTATTGCCTTTGTCATCATATAAATCGTTGATAAAGTCCCATGCTTGTGCTTGCTTGGCAGCCGTGATGATTTCCTCATCGGTTGCGTCAGGACGACCGTAAGCGATGTTTTCACGGACGGTACGATGCAATAAAGAGGTATCTTGAGTGACCATGCCGATTTGTTGACGTAAAGACTCTTGGGTCACTTCATCAATCGCTTGTCCATCGATATAGATTTTACCTTTATCGACGTCAAAAAAGCGCAGAAGTAAATTGACCAAGGTGGATTTACCCGCACCTGAGCGCCCAACCAGACCGATTTTCTCACCCGGTTGGATATCCAAGTAAAAATTATCTAGTAGCTTAGCGTATGAGGTTCCCGCAGCATAATCAATACCATCCTCATTAACGTTATCAAGACGTTTGGCTAATTTATGCGTATTTAAACCTGTATTATCGTCTTCGCCTTCATAACTAAAATCGACATGATCAAAGACGATACGACCATCGGTGACTTTAAGTGTAGTCGCGTTTGGCTTATCAACGATGGTTTGTGGCGCCGATAACGTACACATGCCGTCTTGTACCGTACCGATACTTTCAAATAAACTGGCGGTTTGCCACATAATCCATTGCGTGAGACCGTTTAAACGCAGTGCCATCGCCGTCGCGGCGGCAATTGCCCCAACCCCAATTGCGCCTTGCTGCCATAAATAGAGGCTGATACCGGCTGTCGAGCTGACCAAAATCACACTAATTAAATGGGTCGAGACTTCTAAATAACTGACCCAGCGCATCTGTGCATGGACAGTACCCAAAAATTGTCCCATAGCGTTTTTGGCATAACCAAGCTCACGGCGCGAATGACTAAATAGCTTCACGGTCATGATATTGGCATAAGCGTCGGTTATACGTCCCGTCATCAAAGCGCGGGCATCGGCTTGTACAATCGCCGTTTGTTTCAGTTTGGGGATAAAGTACCACATCGCCAGCCAAACTAAGACAAACCAAGCGATAAATGGGATTAATAATAAGCTGTCTAAATTAAATAAAATCACGCCGGTAGTAATAAAGTAGACGGCGACATACATAAACATGTCGGTGACCGTCATCACGGTATCACGCACCGCCAATGCCGTTTGCATCACCTTAGCAGAAACGCGACCAGAGAATTCGTCTTGATAAAACTGCATTGATTGCCCAAGCATGCGCTGATGAAAACGCCAGCGCATTTGCATCGGGAAAACGCCTTGCAAGGTTTGAAAATGAATAAACGATGAAAAGGCAATCCAGAGTGGACTGACAATCATCACGGCTAGCATCAATAGCAGCATATCGCCTTTTTCTGTCCACAGATTTTGCGGCGTATAAACGCCAAGCCAATCGACAATATTTCCAATCCACGCAAATAGCATGGCCTCGTAAATACCGATACCGGCAGACAAAATCATAAACAGCAATAGCCAACCACGTAGACCTTTGGTACAGGCCCACAAAAACTTGAGCATGCCATCGCTTGGGGATGGCAGCGGCATAGGGGTATCAGGAAAGGCGGGCAGGCGAGTTTCGAAAAAACGAAATAGAGCATTCATAGGCAGTGATAAAACATCAATAGCAGTACGCCAAGATAAGTACGATAACGTACTTTCTTGAATCTTTACTTTTGTGATTAGGATTGACTGTTATTTTAACAAACTTCGCTTTAATGGCTGCATGCTAATTGTAAGCTGCAGAGTATCGCTTATACTCAACTCTAGCTTACTCACTGCATGGGTAGTTTCACCAATCCTTTAGGACCTTATCAGTAATAAATAACCAAAATTAAATCACCTACAAAATAAATAGATTGCCGCATAAGAAATATTTTGTTACATTCTATGGTTTCGTTGGATTTAGCAACGTTGACAACAAAACTATTTAATGCCTAAAAAGTAACAGAGTATAAGATAAAGGCAATAATGATATCAGTGTGAAATACTCATAATAAACCCGCCATAGTGTAATTTAACAAGGATGACCTTAATGATGTATCTCATAATAGCGGTGCTCTGTAGCGTCGCTGTCTCCGTACTTTTAAAAATATTGCGCCAAAAAAATATCGATATTCGCCAAACCATCGTGGCAGGGTATCCTGTGGCCTTTTTACTGACTTGGGTTTTATTAAAACCAGATGTTAGTAGCATTGGCGCACTCGGGGATGCATGGGGCATCATTATTGCGCTTGGGGTGTTATTGCCTGCGGTATTTATTATTCTTGGGCGCGCAATTGAATCGGTCGGTATGGTCGCAACCGATGCCGCCCAGCGTTTATCACTTATCATTCCTATTGTTGCCGCTTTTTTACTATTCGGCGAAGTACTGACAGGTACGCGCATACTTGGGCTAGCGTTAGGGTTTTTGGCACTTGGCGCTTTAGTCTATCGTCCGCAACACGGGCTCATAAATACCCAAGCAAAGCAGACGCCGCTGTGGTTATTTGGCGTTTGGCTAGGCTATGGCGTTATTGATATCTTGTTTAAACAAGTTGCCAAGCAAGGCGCGGCCTTTCCTTTAACCTTGTTTGTGACGTTTGGATTGGCAGGTTTGCTGCTGCTTGGTTACTTGCTTATCACGCGCGTACGCTGGCAAGGTAAAGCTCTTAGCGCAGGCTTATTACTTGGAGCGTTAAATATGGGCAATATTTATGCTTATGTGCGCGCGCATCAAGTCTTATCCGAATCGCCAAGCATCGTCTTTACGGGTATGAACGTCGGTGTGATTGCAGTGGCAACTTTAATAGGTGTGGGAGTATTTAAAGAGTCGCTTAATCGTATCAATATCGTCGGTTTATTATTGGCAGTTTGCTGTGTGGTAGTATTGTTTTTGGCTTAACTTCGAGCGTTTAAATTAGCAAAAATTTAACTTATCAACGATAGGCACACGGCATGTCCTATGTTAAGGTTATTTATAGTCAAGCTCACGTCATCGGAGGGCTGATTCACTTATTATAATAATGTTTGACCCTTATTAATTAGGATAGGATATCTACTCAATGGAATATAAAAAACAATTACAGCGTATCAAAAATGGTTCAGGTTTTATCGCTGCCCTTGATCAAAGCGGTGGCAGTACGCCAAAGGCGTTAGAGAACTACGGCGTCGATGGTGATGCTTATGACAATGACGAAGCCATGTTTGACTTGGTGCATGAGATGCGCGCGCGTATCATGACTTGTAATACCTTTGATAATGAGCGTGTCCTTGGCGCTATCTTGTTTGAAGATACCATGGAGCGTGAGGTCAATGGCAAGCCAACTGCCAACTACCTATGGGAAGATAAAAATATCGTACCGTTCTTAAAGGTAGATAAGGGTTTGGCTGAGCATATGAATGGCGTGCAAGTGATGCGCCCGATGCCAAATTTAGACTTGCTACTAGATAAGGCAAAAAACTATCCGGTGTTTGGCACCAAGATGCGCTCAGTGATTTATGAGCCAAGTGTCGATGGTATTGAGCTTGTGGTGCAGCAGCAGTTTGATGTGGCAAAGCAGATTATCTCCAAAGGTTTGATGCCTATTGTTGAACCTGAAGTGGATATCAACAGTAGCAAAAAACATGACTGCGAAATCATCCTTAAAACCAGTATTTTGCACAATCTTGAGCGTTTAAACGACGACCAACAAGTGATGCTAAAACTGACCTTGCCAGATGAAGCGGGCTTTTATCAAGCGCTTATCGATCATCCTAAAGTATTAAAAGTGGTGGCGCTATCGGGTGGTTATAGTCGTCATGATGCCTGCGAAAAGCTGAAACAAAACCCCGGTATGATTGCCAGTTTCTCACGTGCCTTTACCGAAGGATTAAGCAAGCAACAAACTGACGAAGAGTTTGCTAATACTATCAATGCTTCTATTGAAGAGATTTATGAGGCATCGAAGATTTAACACAGGCTATTAAACGTCATCTGTTACTGCCATAAGTTATTCGTTCATAAAAAAAGCGCTACTCGTGAGTAGCGCTTTTTTGTGAGCTAAAGATTAAGGGTTAATGCTGAGCGGTCAGACCTCTTTATATAACTGACGTCCTTCCCTATGATATTTTTCAGTCATCTCTGCCATACCTTTATGAATCTCATCGAGACTGGCCTCACCCACTTGACCGACAAGCTCAGTATCCACTTCTTTAATCAGATGACCTGCATGGGTTAAATCGCCCGCTTGCGGCGTGACTTGTTTATTAGCGGCATCTTTATCCAATCCCGCGGCATATTCACGCACGTTTTGGGTGATTTTCATCGAGCAAAACTTTGGCCCGCACATGGAGCAAAAGTGTGCCAATTTGTGTGCGTCTTTTGGTAGGGTTTCGTCATGATATTCACGCGCGGTATCAGGGTCAAGTGCCAGATTAAACTGATCATCCCAGCGGAACTCAAAACGGGCTTTGGATAAGGCGTTATCACGCGCCTGCGCACCCGGATGACCCTTAGCAAGGTCAGCAGCGTGGGCAGCGATCTTATACGTAATGATGCCGTCTTTGACATCTTTCTTATTGGGCAGACCGAGATGCTCTTTTGGCGTGACATAACAAAGCATAGCGGTGCCGAACCAACCAATCATCGCCGCGCCAATGGCGCTGGTAATATGGTCATAACCGGGGGCGATATCCGTGGTTAAAGGCCCCAAGGTATAAAAAGGTGCGTCGGCACATAGCTCCAGTTGCAAGTCCATGTTTTCTTTAATGCGGTTCATCGCTACGTGTCCAGGGCCTTCAATCATCACTTGTACATTGTGCTGCCAAGCGACTTTGGTCAGCTCACCAAGCGTACGTAGCTCACCAAACTGTGCCTCGTCATTGGCATCTTGTAAACAACCAGGACGTAGACCATCACCTAGACTAAACGCCACGTCATATTGCTTCATAATCTCGCAGATGTCTTCAAAATGAGTATATAAAAAGCTTTCTTTATGATGAGCTAAACACCACTGCGCCATGATAGAGCCACCACGCGAAACGATACCCGTTAAGCGTCCAGCGGTTAATGGTACATAACGTAATAGCACGCCGGCGTGAATAGTAAAGTAATCAACGCCTTGTTCGGCTTGTTCGATAAGGGTGTCGCGGAATATCTCCCAAGTTAGGTCTTCTGCGACGCCATCGACTTTTTCTAATGCTTGATAAATCGGTACCGTACCGATTGGCACTGGCGAGTTACGAATCAACCATTCACGGGTTTCATGGATATGGTTGCCCGTTGATAAATCCATAATCGTATCCGCACCCCAACGCGTTGCCCATGTCATCTTTGATACTTCTTCATCGATAGAAGAGCCGAGTGCTGAATTCCCAATATTGGCATTGATTTTCACTAAGAAATTGCGTCCGATAATCATCGGCTCGGATTCAGGGTGATTGATGTTATTTGGGATAATTGCGCGTCCAGCAGCTACTTCATCACGGACAAATTCAGGCGTGATAATTTTTGGTGTATTGGCACCAAAGCTTTCGCCTTCGTGTTGGCGCATATCGGTCAGTTCGTGCTGCTTTTGCGTTTCGCGAATGGCGATATATTCCATCTCAGGAGTAATGATGCCACGCCGCGCATAGTACATTTGTGTGACGTTACCAGCTTTGCCATCGACATTTTTGGCACGGCGAGGCTTGTCAATATGAGCGAACCTTAAGTTAGCAGTGCTGATATCACGAGCGCGGGCAAGCCCATATGAGCTTGATAAACCATCTAACTGCTCAGTATCACCGCGCTCAGCTATCCAACCTTCACGTAATTTAGGTAAGCCTTTGGTTAGGTCGATGTCGACATTGGGATCAGTATAGACGCCTGAGGTGTCATAGACATAAAATGGAGGGTTATGTTCGCCTTCATTAGCGCCAGCACCGCCAACAGGGGTATCTGCTAAGCTAATCTCGCGCATCGGTACTTGAATATCGGGTCTTGAACCTTCGATATAGACTTTTCTAGAAGCGGGTAGTACACGGTGTAAGTCACGGGCGTCTTCTTCAAAACGGGCATCATTTGCCGTACGGTGGGCAGGCGTTTTTAGTGCGTCGGCTTTTTTATCGACAGTTTTAGTAACAGGGGTCGAAGGGGTTTGGGCTGTTTGTAAATCTGAAGTAGTCATATGCTGTCCTAGCGTGTTGGTTTTTGAATAAAAGCAACACCGCCAGTAGCTGCGGGGCAAGACTATGCAAGACAGACAAATTCAATCATCAAATGCGTGCATTATTATCAAGTTCAAGTTTCATTGAAACTCAATCTAATGCCGTTTTTAAATGATTGGTAGGCGCAGCTTTTCATTAATTGCCATACAGCAGCGTAAAAACGCTGTCAGACATAAGATATTGGCAATAATAAAAAGGCATTTCTGCGCGCCCTTTGTTCATATATAACATAGGCTTAAGACTTCCCTGCGTCGGTACTAACCGCATCAGGTTCGGCGGGTGATCTCTCAGCGAATGTATTGACAAGCTTATAAAGTAAGCTTGTCATACACCGCACCCCGAGTCTGTCAGTGTTGTAAAATCAGTCTCATACTAACAAACTATAGGGTTGATGCCTAGTCATTTACCGTTTGTTAGTTGAGATGAAATCGTGGTACTTTCAATTTGATTACTGTCTTTTCAATCAACAACAGTCTTTTTAATTAATGCCAGTTTTTTTGATCAACGAAAGTCATCATTCGAACTATTTTTCTGGCGTCCAGCCCTGCGCGCGCTCATAGTCTTCGTTATCTAAGAACTTCTCACGTTGCTCAGTTAAGAACTTTTTAGCTTCAGGGTCTAGCATGCTGAGATGGTTTTCATTAATCAGCATGGTTTGCTGTTCAAGCCACTCTTTCCATGCTTTATCAGAGACGGTTTCTTGCAGCTCTTGACCTTTCTTATTAGGAAAAGGTGGATGCGGCATTTTTGGTAATTCTTGTTTATATTTGCGGCAAAAAACCGTATTGGCTTGCGGATTAAAAGTCTCAGTCATAAGGCAATCCTTATTAGTTAATGGTATTAAATTATTAAATGTAATATTGGTATCGACCTATGATAACGGTCTTCGAGGGTTTAGCCAAGGATAACAGGTGTAGAGAAGGTAACAGCCCATGTAGCTATTGATGTTCATAACCATATTTATAAAACCATATTTATAAAACTATCTGCATAAAAATACCCGCGATGATGCGGGTATTTTTATGCATGGGCTAATGCTGGGATTAGACCTTGTATGATGCTGCTGGCTTTACGCAAATACTTTTAAACGCGCACGACCATTAACCACCGCTTGCTTCACTTGATTTGGTGCAGTACCACCCAAGTGATCACGCGCTGCCAATGAACCTTCTAGCGTTAGATACTCAAAGACATCATCACCAATCGCATCGCTAAACTGCTGCAGCTGAGCTAAAGACAAGTCGCTTAAATCAACTCCTTCTTTAATACCCAAAGCAACGGCATTGCCGACCACTTCATGGGCATCACGGAAAGCCACACCGTTGCGAACGAGGTAATCTGCCAAATCTGTGGCTGTCGCATAACCTTTCATGGTAGCTGCGCGCATATTTTCTTTATTTGGCGTGATGTTCGGTAGCATATCAGCAAATGCTAATAGCGAACCCGTTAAGGTATCGACGCAATCAAATAACGGCTCTTTGTCTTCTTGGTTGTCTTTATTATAAGCAAGCGGCTGGCTTTTCATCAGGCTAAGCAGCGTCATTAACTGGCCAAAGACACGCGCCGCTTTACCACGAACAAGCTCTGGTACATCAGGGTTTTTCTTTTGCGGCATAATCGATGAGCCAGTACAGAAGCGATCTGGTATCTGTACAAAGTTAAATTGTGCAGACATCCACAGGATAATCTCTTCGCTCATGCGTGACATATGCATCATCAAGATAGAGGCGGCTGAAGTGAACTCAATGGCAAAATCTCGGTCTGATACGGCGTCTAAAGAGTTTTGGCAAATACCTTCAAAACCTAGCAATTTGGCAGTGATAGTACGATCGATTGGGAAGGTCGTGCCAGCAAGGGCGGCACTACCAAGCGGCATCTGATTGATACGGCGACGGGCATCGACAAGACGCTCTGTATCGCGGTATAACATCTCAAACCATGCCATTACGTGATGGCCAAAGCTGACAGGCTGCGCGGTTTGCAAATGGGTAAAACCTGGCATAATCGTGTTGGTATGCTGTTCAGCCAAATCGAGCAGGCCGCTCTGCAAACGTACCAATAGCGCAATGATATTATCGGTTTCTTCACGCAACCATAGACGGATATCGGTGGCAACCTGATCATTACGGCTACGGCCAGTATGCAGCTTTTTGCCTACCGCGCCGACAATATCAGTCAAGCGTGATTCGACGTTCATGTGTACGTCCTCTAACGCAATCGACCAGTTAAACTCGCCTGCTTCAATCTCGCGTAGTACTTGCTGCAAACCTTCAATGATGGTTGCAACTTCACTAGCTTCTAAGATACCGCACTCTTTAAGCATGGTGGCGTGGGCAATTGAGCCTTGAATATCGTGACGGGCAAAGCGTTGGTCAAAGCCGACCGAAGCAGTAAAGGCGGCTACAAAGCTGTCCGTCGCTTCACTAAAGCGACCACCCCACATCTGCTGACCCTGACTACTTGCAGGGCTGTGCGCTGCAGCAGTATTTGTTAGAGAAGCTTCTGTGCTAGAATCAGAAACAGCTGGATTTTTATTTGAATCGGGATTACTAATATTTGAAGAGTTGGCGTTCATATCGGTACAAGACAAGTCAAGAGAATAAGAACTCAAGTATAGCAAATGATGAGGTTGCCTTACTAGCGGAGCGCTTAGAGTTTTTTATGCCCAAGCTCATGGACATCATGAAGCCTTGGCAATGGCTGCTGGCAATCTTTTTTTGGTCGCTGTTTGTGGCGATAGTGGATCGCCATAGTGTGGCCAATGAATCCCAATTTATCATCAAATTTATAGCGAGATTTATCCAAACCAGTTTAACCTTACTGCCTTCTTTTTATCTGATAGATTATCTGCGCCCTATCTTTAAGCGTTTAAGCGTATCAAGGGCCAGCATGTATGTGCTGCTCATCTTAACGAGTGCTACCGCAGTGACCATGATGTTAGTCCTGTTGATTATGATAAATTGTGGTTGGTTTGCTTATAGTATTCCCGTGTTTATCTCAACGGTTGTTTTTAATGTCGTCATTAGCGCAGGCTTTACAGTTGCCGCTTTACTGATTTTTTTAAGGCGCTACCGTGAAATGAATGCGCTTAAACAATCGTTTGAGCAAAAACTGCGCGCCCAGAATGATGTGTTAAAAGCCCGTCTGGCACCGCATTTCTTTTTTAATACCATCAATACGTTAATGTCATTGATCGAATCTGACCCAGTTCGCGCTGCTGATTTATTGCAGCACGTTTCAGCGTTATTCCGTGCCAGTTTTAATGGGGCGCGTGAGATTAGTTTTGAAGAAGAGATTGCCCTTTGCGAGCATTATTTGGCCATTGAGTCGATCCGTTTGGCAGATAAATTGGTCATAAGCTGGCAGTTGCCTGATGAAGATGTGATGTATGACATGGTTATCACCGCTTTGACTTTACAAAGCGTAATTGAAAAAATGCTGCTCAATGTGGTCGAGATGACCACCGAAACCATTTATATCGATATTAAAGTTACCTGGCTGCAGCATCGCGTCGAAATTACGATTAGCGTACAGCTGCCTAAAAAAACCTTGATGATTAATCATGATTTGCGCCAACGTATGGATTTTTATATTCAAGTGCAACGTCTGCGTGCTTATTTTGGCGAAAGTGCCGATATCCAAAGCCGAGTGGCGAGTAAACAAATTATTACTATTATTCATTACCCTCTACAAGATGTGAGTTTATAATCTTTCCCTTTTAAAGGGCGTTGCTTAGTCTTTAATCTTGAGCCCTTAACCGTGGCATATTTCTTGCACTATCTATTATATTATTGATGCATACCAGTTTTTAAAAACCACCAGTGTTTACATATTAGCAGTGCTCAAATGCTAAAAATGGCGCTTAAACGCTCAAGATATATTGGCAGCTTGCAGAAGTCGGACGGTTGGTTTATAACTGAATTAAGGGGCATTGCCTTTGCTAGAAAGCGAATTATGGATTTTGATAAGTGGTAAGCTATAAATGCTGATATATCATAATGCTATTAAAGATTTCTAAGTATGCACTTATAAAGGAGTTTGCATGCGGATTGTTGTTTGTGATGATGAGCCATTGGCCCGTGAACGTTTGGTTAGGATTATCCAAGAATCAGGCCATGAGGTGGTTGCCCAAGCAAAGACCGGTATCGAAGCCATTGTTGCCGTAAAATCTCAGCAACCAGATATCATACTGCTCGATATTCGCATGCCTGAGATGGATGGGGTGGAGTGTGCCCAAGAACTTGCGAAGCTGAACCATCCGCCAGCTATTATATTCGTGACGGCTTACGATCATTATGCGATAGCGGCGTTAAAAGCCAATGCCATCGGTTACTTGTTAAAACCGGCCAATAAAGATGAATTACTTGAAGCGCTGCAAAAAGCCACTAACCTTAATGCCGCGCAATTAAATGAGATTCGCAAACTTGAAAACCCGACTGCCCGTCCAGTGCGTGAACATATTGCGGCGCGTACCCATCGCGGGGTTGAGTTGATTGAGCTTAAAGATATCTACTACTTTACCGCCGATCAAAAATACGTCAAAGTACGCCATAAAGAAGGGGTTGTTCTCATTGACGACACCCTAAAAGAGCTTGAGCAAGAGTTTGAAGGCAGGCTTTTTCGCGTGCATCGTAATGCGATTATCAATATCAAATATTTAGACTTTTTAGAAACGCTGGATGCAGGACAGTTTCAACTACATTTTAAAGGGATTGATGAGACGCTAGCCGTTAGTCGTCGCCATCTACCGGCACTACGTGAAAAGATTCAAAGCATGTAGCGATACGGGCTTTACGCTGTTGACATAATCATGCCATATCATCAAACCCTTATTTATGCTTAAATAGGGGTATTTTTTTGCATCATTCTTCTTTATAAATCGTTTTTAGCGCCCATTTTGGGTGCCAAATTTGCATTATTGTTGAGCACTGACATTCTAGTATCGAAATTATTGAGGCCTTTTATGAGCACCATGCAGCCAACTGCTTTGACTACCTTAAATATCGCCACGCGCCAAAGCCCCTTGGCATTATGGCAAGCGGAGCATATTCGTGCCCGCCTACTGGCGCTGTATCCTGAGCTGACGATTAATCTGCTAAAAATTGTCACTAAAGGGGATAAGGTTTTGGATACGCCGCTGGCTAAAATTGGCGGAAAGGGTTTGTTTGTTAAAGAGCTTGAACAAGCTTTATACGATAAGCAGGCAGACATTGCGGTGCATTCTTTAAAAGACGTACCGATGGAATTACCAGAAGGCTTGACGCTGGGTGTTTATTGTAAGCGTGCCTCGCCAACCGATGCTTTTGTTTCTAACACTTATCATAGTATTGATGAGTTGCCACAAGGCGCGGTGGTCGGTACCGCAAGCTTACGTCGCCAATGCCAAATTAAAGCCTATCGTCCCGATTTACAAATCAAGACCCTGCGCGGTAACGTCGGTACGCGCTTAGGGAAGCTCGATGCTGGCGAGTATGATGCCATTATTTTGGCAACCAGCGGTTTACAGCGCATTGAGCTCGATGAGCGTATTCGCAGTGAGCTAGATATTGATATTTGCTTGCCAGCGGTTGGACAAGGCGCACTGGCGATTGAATGCCGTGAGGGTGATGATGAGGTTTTAAAATTACTAGCGCCCTTAAATGATGACAAAGCCCGTATCCGCCTCATCGCTGAGCGCGCGCTAAATCGCCATTTGCAAGGTGGCTGCCAAGTGCCGATTGCCGCTTATGCGGTCTTACAAATGGCTAACGCAGACAATGCCAGCAGTGATAAAAGCACTGACAACAATGGTAGCAATCAAAATGGCAACAATGATGCGGGTGATACATTATGGCTGCGCGGTCGTGTGGGTCAAGAGGATGGTAGTGAGCTGCTCAAAGCTGAAAAACGTCTGACTCTAACGGGCAGCCAAGCTGAGCAAGAAGCGCAAGCCAATCAGCTAGGTATTGAAGTCGCTGAGATGCTACTAGAAATTGGTGCGGGTGATATTTTATCGGCCATTTATAATCCTAAATAATGTTTAGGTTGAATCATGTTGAAATTGACGCATGCTTAAAATGAGTCCCCTTTAAGTTGCATCATAACGTACTCTCGTTATCCACTTAATCATAGCGCCGTCGCTCAGATGGCTATATGATTAAGCTTCCTTCTTGAGCCTTTTATTATGGTATGTTTATGTCTTGGTCATCACCAAAATCTACGGATTCCCATCAAGCCTTTGATAAGCCATCATTGCTGCCGCAAGTCGTCATTAATACGCGCCCAGTTGAGCGTGCGGCACCGTTGACCCAGCATTTACAAGCGGCAGGAATGTCGGTGATTGATATACCAATGTTGACACTAGAATCGCGCGCAACTACCGAGCAGGATATGGGACTGATGCGTCAATGGTTTGCGGGTGATTATCAAGCACTCGTCATTGTTAGCCCGACTGCCGCCGCTTCAGGATTGGCTGTTTGGCAAGTGCTTGAAAATGAACACCAAGCTCAGAAATCTGAGAGGAATGTTAGTGAGCATAAAGAATCAGAGCTTAAAGATGTAAAAGCCCCGAGCCATCTGATCGCAGTCGGAGAGGCGACTGCGGCGGTATTAAAGGACTGCAAATTAGATGCAGCAAGCTATCAAGTATTGCAGCCGTTAATTGCCAATAATGAAGGTATGTTAGCCATGCATGAGATTGAAAGTCTCCAAGCAGGAGATAAACTCTTGGTATGGCGCGGGCTTGGTGGGCGGCGGCTATTGGTTGATACGCTACAGGCACGCGGCGTGCATATCGATAGCATCGCTTGGTATGAGCGCATCATGCCTGCCGACGCTATGGCACAGTATGAGCAATGGCACGCACAGTTTCTTACGCAACATTCTTTGCAGCAGACAACCTCAGTAGCAAAGTCAAAGCCCATCGTGATTGTCAGTAGCGGCACGGCTTTTGAGCATTGGAAAACTATTGTTAAGGAAGTTGCAGCAAAGGTTGTAGAGGCAAAGTCGAGTATGGATAAGCCCGCCCACCCAGCGCTGCAGCTCACCGATTTTGCGTATGTGGTATTAGGAGAGCGCTTAGCCAATATGGTCGCTCGCCAGCAGTTGAGTTATTGGCGTGTAGAAGATTTAGCGCCAGCTACTATCCTTGCGGCAATCCGTTCGCCTATAGTTGATTCAATGTAAAAAATGCTTTATTTTTTTAATCTACTTATTTTATATTTGCTTAAAAATTATCAATCACCAACGGTGCTGCCTTATGTCCATTAATACTGAATCATTATCTAAGGAACCTTCTGCTATTCAGCAGCGCCGGCAAGCAAATATGTTTTTGGTGCGCCTGCAATGGCTGGTGATTTTATTGCTTATCGCCGCTTTACTTTGGCTTTATATGAGTCAGCTGCGTTTTGAGCGCAAGGTCAATGAGCGTTTGCAAAGTAATGAGCAAGTCGTCAGTCGTTTAAATGAGATGGACGATCGCATATTTGCGATGAGTCAGCAAACCTTGCCAACACCACGTACTGTCGCCAGTAGCCAAGCCCAAAACCAGTTGGATTTATTGCGTATTCAAATACAAGCGGCTGACAGATTGTTGGCAGACAATAACGAGAGTGCGGCGATGGAGTTATTACGCGGTCTGCATTGGCAACTGTCCCAAAGCAGTAATGAGATTGCCCCAGCGCTAACCGTCGTGATTAAACAAAGCTTGGTAAAAGATATCGAACGCCTGCAGGCAAGAAGCTCACAGCCCAGTCCGTGGCAGCTACAAAACATCGCCATTCAAAACATCCAAGAGTTTCTGCACAGTTACGAGCGTGAGCGTCCTACTAATGCAACTGATTCGACTAAAATTCCTGATAATAATGTAAGCTTAACGCGCAGACAGCTTATGATTCATGAAGTGATTATGACCTTGAATCTTGCCAGTCAAGCCAGCAATATGCGTGAACAAGAACAGCTGGTCAGCTATCTGCGCCAAGCACGTCAGCAGCTAAAAACTTTAGCGCCACAAACATCACAATCAAAAACCTCTACTAATAAAACTTCTCAAGCAGCAAATAGCACAAACTCTAACAATGGTAAGGTTCAAACCAAGTCCTCTCCGAATGACATTACCGAGGTTATAGACTGGTTAGATAGACTGATTGCCAATGCCCCAAAACCAACGCCATTATTAACCACGCAAATTTTGGATAAGCCTAAGCGTTAAGGGAATGACGGCTGCTTTAAAATTTATCGCTATAAAAAATAAGAGAAATGCAGTGATGGACAGTATTAATCAAAAATCAAACCTAACAATTAATAATTCAGATAACAACTGCCCTGACGAGTTGGCACACTATCCTATTATTCATCATCAGCCAATCCATTGGGGTGAGATGGATGCTTTTAATCATTTAAATAACGTGGTGTTTTATCGTTATGCGGAGTCAGCACGGATTGGCTACTTGCAGGCGCTCGGCATGTTTGATGGCAGTATGGTGACGGTCTTAGCGCAATCTAGCTGCCAATATTTACGCCCTGTGACGTATCCCGATACGTTATTATTAGGCGTACGCTGTCAGCGCTTGGGTAATACCAGCATCGTGATCGAGTATAGCTATTATAGCTGCGCTCAACAGATGATTGTCGCGATGGCGGATGCGGTCATCGTCCGTTTAGATAGTAATGGCAAGGATAAATTACCGTGGACCACCGAGGAGCGTGAGCGCTTGTTGGCGTTAGAAGCCAGCGTTGGCCATACACCCAAACTTTAAAAAATAAGCTCGTTTGGTAGGTTGTAAATACTGGTAAAATGACGCCGATAAAAGAGTGCTAATCACTAAACCAGTAAAAATAAGAAAGGCACGCTAAGTTATTAGCGTGCCTTTCTTGTCTTGTCTATCATGCTGCTTGCTTTTGCGTTGGTCTTTATTTTTGCTTAGGTGCGTGCACAAAGTCAACGACGTTCAAATCAAAACCTGACAAGGCATAAAACTTCATCGGTGATGACAGTAAGCGCATATCACGAACCCCTAAATGGCGTAAAATCTGTGCGCCAACCCCAATACTGCGATAAGGCTGCTGAGCGATGGTTGAGATTGATTGATTTTCAGCGGCTCTATCAAGCGCATCTCCTAAATCAATCGGCTGATGGTTGCCAATCCAGACGAGCACGCCGCGTTCTGACTCTTGTATTTCTTCTAGCGCTGAACGTACACTCCAGCCGCTACGACCAGTTGCGTCATTTTTCGCCGCAAATAAGTCACGTAATGGATGGAAACCATGTACCCGAACGGTACTAACGCCTTCGCTAACATCGCCCTTTACTAAAGCTAAATGAGTTTCGTCCGCCCCAAACTCGCGGAAACGATGCAGAGTAAAAGTACCATATTCTGTTTCAAAAGGATGTGATTCAATCTCTTCGACCGTTTGCTCATTGGCAATGCGATAGTTGATTAGGTCCGCAATCGTGCCGATTTTGATGCCATGTTCTTTGGCAAATATCTCAAGATCATCACGGCGCGCCATCGTACCATCATCATTGATGATTTCAACGATCACTGCTGCTGGTTCCAAACCTGCTAGACGAGCCAAATCACAACCGGCTTCGGTATGACCGGCACGGTGAAGCACGCCGCCATTTTGAGCCATAATCGGGAAAATATGCCCAGGTTGCACGATATCTTCTGGTTTTGCTGAAGAGGAAACCGCTGCTTGAATCGTACGAGCACGGTCAGCGGCAGAAATACCCGTCGTGACGCCTTCAGCGGCTTCAATAGAAACGGTAAAGTTGGTGCTAAATTTTGCTTCATTGCGGTCTGACATCAGTGGCAGTGCTAACTGTTTACAGCGTGCTTCTGACAAGGTCAAACAAACCAAACCGCGGGCATGGGTAATCATAAAATTAATATCATCAGGGCGTATATGGGTCGCTGCCATAATGATATCGCCTTCGTTTTCGCGATCTTCATCATCCATCAAGATGACCATTTTACCTGCACGAATATCTTCGATAATCTCAGGAATTGTATTTAAACTCATAGGAAGTCTCAATATTTTATTATGTATAGATAGGTTTGATTGGGGATATAAATGTTTATCAGCCTATTGTAGCAGTAGATTGCTCTAAGCACTGTTGTGGTAGAGCAAAGCACGCCTTGGTAACAGCAACATACTATAAAAATGACCTACTAAATTGGCTTGTATATATCATTATGAGGTCATTTTAACGCTTTTCACCCCAGCGTGCTGCGTCATATTCCCGATATGTCAGTTAATAGTTTAAAAATAATCATAAGTATTATCAATGATGCAGACAGATAGTCTTTATTGGTTACTGGCCGCTTGGCTCTTTAGCCAGTCCATAAATTGCTTACTGTGTTGCTCTCGCTGATTGTCAGCAAATTTATAAAAACTTGTACCGATTAAATTATCGGGCAAATAGCTTTGTGGATAATAATGGTTGCGGTAGTCATGAGGATATGCGTAGCCTTTACCATAACCTTGATTACGCATTAATTTGGTCACGCCATTACGCAAATGCAGCGGTACAGGTGAAGCGTCTTTTTCTGCCAAAGCCATTGCCGCATTAATGGCTTTGTACGTGCTATTACTTTTGGCGCTGGTCGCAAGATACACCACCACTTGCCCTAAGATAATACGCGCTTCTGGCATCCCAATGGATTGCACACTACGCAAAGCAGCATCAGCAAGAAGTAGGGCGTTGGGATTAGCGTTACCGATATCTTCGCTGGCCAAAATTACTAAGCGCCGCGCGATAAAATCGGCAGGTTCACCGCCAACCAACATCCGCGCCATCCAATAAAGTGCCGCATCTGGGTCTGAGCCGCGTACGGACTTTATCATGGCAGATATAATATCGTAATGCTGCTCGCCATCTTTATCGTAGCGTACTAAAGCTGTCTGGGCGACACGGGCGACTAAGTCATCACTGATAATTAATGGGGATTGCTTAGCATCTGCCGTCTGAATAGCAAGCTCTAATAAATTGAGCGCTTTTCTAGCATCACCATGCGCTAGTTGGCTAATAGTCTGTTGTGCCTGTAAATCGACTGTCAGATTTTTCAGTACCTTATCTTCCAAAAGTGCGCGCTGCAATACGTCACTGATTTGCTCAGGCGTCAGTGGCTCTAAGCGATAGACTTGGCAACGGGACAATAGGGCATTATTGACACTGAACGACGGGTTCTCGGTCGTTGCGCCAATTAAAGTAATATCACCAGACTCTACCGCGCCAAGTAAGGCATCTTGTTGGGCTTTATTAAAGCGGTGAATCTCATCGATAAAGACTACTGGCGACTCAAAGCTTAGCGAATCCTTGCTATCTAATACTTCACGTAATTGCTTAACGCCCGTATTCAATGCTGATAACGCATGAAAGGGTCGTCCAACGGCATCAGCCAATAGCATTGCGATGGTTGTTTTGCCGATGCCCGCTTCGCCATGCAAAATAATCGAAGGCAGATGCCCTTGTTCCACTAAGCGCCTTAATGGCGCACCGGCTGCTAACAGATGCTCTTGACCAATAATAGCATCCAGCGTCGCAGGTCGCATACGTTGGGCGAGGGGGGTATCGGCATGAAAATTAGGTGGCATAGGGCTCTCTATTATTAACTAAATAGTTTTCAACTCATTATAACGGCAGTGTTTACAGGCTTTATTAATCTTCTTAGAAAGTGTGGTTTTTTTAACAGGGTAATGAAACTGATGACACATTCTAGCTAGGCTAACGCAAATTTACGTTAATAAAAGTCAACTAAGTGTACAACTTATGTCTTAAGCGCTTTATTTTCAGGTCTTCATCCCTATTAAGGATTTAGCAGTAGTTATGAATCATGATTTGTTCAACAAAAGGTAAGACGGTAATGGCGTCGCAGTCGACTTTCAAGCGCTTCTTTAATAGCTCTATAGCCGCTAAAGGCCCAAAGCAACAATCACGTCAGCTGACTGCTGGAGAGATAGCGCTAGCACGTTCAGTGTTCGGTGACACTATTAACTTAGATAATATTCATCTTAAGACTGCATGGTGGGTACTAAAACATTATGCTGTTAGCCCTAATGGCAATATTTATTTTCATCCGGCTGACTGGGTCACAGATTTTAGCCAATGTTCATTGAGTAAGCAAAGCTGGCTTATCCATGAATTGACGCACGTTTGGCAGTTGCAGCAAGGTCTTAAAGTCATACGCGGCGCTATCATAAATCGCCGTTATGATTATGTACTTGAAGCAGGTAAGCCTTTTTTTAACTATGGCATTGAGCAGCAGGCGCGCATGGTGCAAGATTATTTTATCAGCCGCCATCATGGTCACGATTGTCGCGATTTTGAAATTTGTATCCCATTTCTAGGGTCTCAAACGCTAGAAAATACTCATGACAGTCACAAGTCGTTCAAAGTTTAATCTTTCTATTATGCTTGAATATTTATATGATGGCTTAACCTGATTATTGTTATAAACAGGCGGTATATAAACGAAATAAGTAGAGCGGCTAGGCAGTATAGATACGTGCAGTAGGTACAGTAATAAAGAAATCGATGATAAAAAGCTTGATACTTTATCACTTGATTGACTCAGTACTCATTCGGTAACGTTGCCAAAAAGACAATCAGTCATGCAGGGTATCATCACGTTAGCTTTTACTCTTTCTGCTTTTAATAAGGATATGAATTCGGATGTTTAAACTCTTATCAGTAAAACCTGACATTGATGTTCATCATCGCTCTATAAATGCAGCCATGATTCGCCCGTATAAAGCCTCTAGCTTGCTTGCGGCAGCACTGACTGGTGTATTGTTAGTGAGCGGTTGTCAGCAGCAATCAGAAAAACCAGCACCTGATACCAACCAAACCAGCGAGCAAACAAGCGCTGAAGACAGTCAGCCTATGCGCAAAAGCGATTCGGCTGCCGCTCGTATAGAACAGTTTCAGCATTTGTATGTCGCTCAAGCGAAAGGGTTACAGCAGCGATTGCAAGCAGAATATGAATCGCTACAAGCGGCAGATGCCTCAGACAGTGACAACGATTTGTTGTCTAATAGTACCGCTGATGACTCTACGACTGAGAATAGCCCGTCTAGCACAGTCCCGAACAATACAGGGTCTGAACAGATAGTAAAACCAACCGCTACGGATTCAGCAGTTGCCACGGCCAATAGCAATGCTGATTCTGGTATCAACCCTGATATTGATGCTGCTTCAGAGACGGATATCAATACCAGTACGAAGGTCGGCGAGCGTGATTTAACGGTGCTTAAGCGTATTAGCCTTGAGCCACGTAAACCAGTGATGTTGACAGATGAACAGATGATAGAAAGTTATCAGCAAGCGATGGAGGCACTGTATCAACCTGTGACCACGCCGCTTAGTGCGGAAGATGTTGATACCTTAATTGATATAGCGACATTGGTGCCGCAGCTATTTGAACATGCAGAAATCGCCGGTCGACTCAGCGCAAAAAGTCCAGCGCTGGCGCGTTTAATTATTCAGCATCAGGTTTGGGAGCAAATAGAAGCCCAGCAAGTTATTGATATGCAACAGATGAAAATCAATCAACAGCAAGAGTTTGAAATGCTGATGGCGAAATTCAATGAAACCATTAAAGGCTATGATGAGCAAATTGCCAAATATGAGCAGACGTTAAAAGAGTTCCAGTAAAAATTTAAAGTATTAGAGTTGACTTGCTCAATAAATCTTATTAAAGATAGACCATAAAAAATCCCGCTATCGTAGCGGGATTTTTATGTGTCTAATTTTTATACTGCTAAAATAAAAGACTGACTATTTACGGTCTTCGACTTTAACGAATTCGCGTTTTGTCTCACCAGTATATAACTGACGTGGGCGACCGATTTTGAACGGTGCGCTGTGCATCTCTAACCAATGGCTAATCCAACCAGAAGTACGCGCTAGTGAGAAGATAACGGTAAACATTGACGTTGGGATACCGATGGCTTTAAGGATAATGCCAGAGTAGAAATCAACGTTTGGATACAAGTTACGCTCAACGAAGAACGGGTCTTCTAAAGCAATTTTCTCAAGTGCCATCGCAAGCTCAAGCTTAGGATCATTGATACCCAATGCGCCTAAGACTTCGTCACAAGTTTCTTTCATTACTTGTGCGCGTGGGTCAAAGTTTTTGTAAACACGGTGACCAAAGCCCATTAGTTTTACTTCACGGCTTTTTACTTTTTCCATGAATGCTGGTACGTTTTCAACTGTACCAATTTCATCTAACATAGTGAGTACGGCTTCGTTGGCGCCGCCATGTGATGGACCCCAAAGGGCAGCGATACCAGCGGCGATACAAGCGTAAGGGTTTGCGCCAGTAGAGCCAGCTAACCGTACCGTAGACGTTGAAGCGTTTTGCTCATGGTCAGCATGCAAAGTAAAGATTTTGTCCATAGCGCGAGTGATGACATCGTTGGTTTTATAATCAACATCAGCAGGCGTTGCAAACATCATATATAAGAAGTTTTCAGCATAATTGAAGTCATTACGCGGATACATGAACGGTTCGCCCTGTGAGTATTTATAACTCATCGCCGCAAGCGTTGGCATTTTAGCGATTAGGCGAATAGCGGTGATTTCACGATGCTCTTCATTACTCACATCAAGGTTTTCATGATAGAACGCTGATAAGGCACCAACGACACCAACCATAATTGCCATAGGATGGGCGTCACGGCGGAAGCCTTCAAAGAATTTACGTAGCTGGTCATGAACGCCAGTATGCTTACGGACTTTTTCATAGAAATCCGCTTTTTGCTCAGCATTAGGCAAATCACCATGAATCAGCGCATACGCCACTTCTAAGTATTCTGCATTGTTTGCTAACTGGTCGATAGGGTAGCCACGATGTAATAGCTCGCCTTTACCACCATCAATAAAAGTAATCTTTGATTCAACAGGCGCTGTTACCATAAAACCTGGATCATAGGTCCAGTATCCAGCTTTTTGAAAAGCAGCAACATCGATAACTGACGGCCCTAAAGTCCCTTCAGTAATAGGAAGTTGGTAATCCTTACCATCTACGGTTAATGTGGCTTGATTATCAGCCATAATCTAATCTCCATTGTTTTAACTTGTTAGAATAAAATTGTAGAGACGCATACCTTCGCGCCCTAAATGGTCAAAATCAATTTAACCCATTTAATATGCAGGCTATATTAGCAGTTATTACCTAAGTTTTGAAAAGACTTTTAGCAGTAATGTCTGTAATAAGGGTGTTTTAGTCGTAATTAGCGACTGTAAACTTTGTATCAAAATATGTCTCTTGAGTAATTTAGCTCCGAATTCAGAGATAGATATAAGTTTAATGATTCCCATTAACTTTATAAGGTTCAAGTCTTTTTACCAAGATGAGCCATTTTAATTCTTAAGGCGCTATACTATGGAACAGACAGAGTATGAGTAACCGACAAATTGGCTTGGCTCTACAAAATATTTTGATTGAGTAATACTAATGAATTCATATTACCAATAGCTAGCTTTTTGTTAATTAATCTCTAATAACCACTATTTAGGGGATAAATTTGTAATTAGCGCCCAGTCATTTTATAATTAGAGGGATTTAACTGGCACTAGATTTGCGCAAATTGATAGGCCATCTTAATAGAGTTGCTGATAAAGCCTAGCTTTACTCACGCTTTGTTACGATTGGACGGTCGCTTTATAGACCAAAACCCAGCTTAGCGCTTGAATATTCTTGTTAACTGTTCTATTTTTAGATAGCCAACAGTGAAGTTTACCTTAATAAAAAATGATAATATAGAGATGACACCCTGGCGTTATCTTTTTTGTTGATGGCAAGCAGTAAAAATAGAATAGTTAATCGATTTATCCCCTGCTGCGTGCTTACTATTATAAAACACGTAGGCAGCTTGTTATTGAAAGGGATTATCAGTTCAATGAGCGAGGTTAATGAGTTTATAAAGACCGTAAACTATATAAAAGCTTGCTACCTTTCAAATTTAGCGCAAATTAAACGACGTCAGCTAGCCCTTCCTTACTTTATTCATCTCATGTGTTGCTCGCCGCTTGTAGAATAGTGTTTGTATAAAGCGTTGATAGCAGATACAGGAGTATAACCGCAAAAAGGATGCCCGCTGTGAAAAGCAACCGACCTATTGATCTGCCCTTAAGCCAAGTGATTAGCGTTAATCGCTCACCGATTGCGATAGCTTCAATCTTGCATCGTATCTCTGGCATTGTTTTATTTCTACTTATTCCTGTCATGTTATGGCTGTTACAGAATTCTTTGGCGTCACCTGAGAGTTTTGAGACCGTATTTGACAATGTCCTTGTTCGCTTTTTGGCGTGGATTTTTGTCGCCGCCATCGCTTATCACTTTGTGATGGGTATCAAGCATTTATTTGCTGATATGGGCATGAATGAGGAGCTAAAATCTGGCCGTGCCGCTTCTATGATTAGCTTTGTAATTGCAGCAATCTTAATTGTCGCGTCATTTGTATGGGTGATGTTCTAATGATAAAAAATGATTCAGGAATCAACAGCGCTACGGGTCTAACCGGCTCAGGTTCACGTGATTGGATTGTCCAGCGTATTAGTGCCGTAATTTTAGCTGTATACAGTGTGGTCTTACTGGGCTTCTTCTTAACTCATGGCAATGTGAGTTTCGTTGAATGGTCAGGATTTATGACCAGCTTACCGATGCGTCTGTTCAGCTTATTGGCCGTTTTGGCGTTGGCTGGTCATGCTTGGGTTGGTATGTGGACCGTGTTTACTGACTATATTACCACTGGCAAACTGGGCTCAAGCGCAGCTGGCCTACGTTTAGTGCTACAGTCATTAATGATTATCGCTATTTTAGTCTTCCTATTTTGGGGCATTATGATTTTTTGGGGTAACGGCTTCGGTGTTGTTGCCGTTTAACCAGTAATCATACATTTAGATATTGATTTGTTTAATTTTTATAAATCAATATCTAATAACGACGGACAAACCTGACAGCATTGGCGATGATTCGCTTATTTTAAAGTACGTTATTTAAATAAGTACTTTAAAATGCTTAGGTGATAGACATCCGTTAGTAGCCAACATAGTCATAGCTAATCATAGCGTTGGGCGCACACGAAATTCACTATTACTTATATGCTAAATGACTTTTATATAGATAAAAGCAGTGAAAAAATGGGCAGGCCCAATATAACGATAGATATGCAAATTAAGTGGTTGAAGGCTGTTTGTATTGTATTTTGATTATTGTCAGTAGCGTTGCAGCAAAAACTCGCTAACGTTAATACACAATAAGATGCAGACCAACCTTTTTATTTACTTCTAAGCATTAACAGGCATTAGGAAAACCGTAATGGCAACTAGACAAGATAATACCATTAGTAATATTAAAACCCTGAACTACGACGCGGTCATCGTTGGTGGTGGCGGCTCGGGTATGCGTGCTTCTTTGCATTTAGCGGAAGCGGGCATGAAGGTTGCAGTCTTGACCAAAGTATTCCCAACCCGTTCGCACACCGTTGCTGCTCAAGGTGGTATCGGTGCAAGTTTGGGTAACATGAGCAATGATAACTGGCACTTTCACTTTTATGACACCGTTAAAGGGTCAGATTGGTTAGGTGACCAAGACGCCATTGAGTACATGTGCCGTGAAGCACCTAAAGTGGTGTATGAGCTTGAGCATATGGGTATGCCGTTTGACCGTAACGAAGATGGCACGATTTATCAGCGCCCATTCGGCGGTCATACCTCAAACTATGGCGAAAAAGCCGTACAGCGTGCATGTGCTGCTGCTGACCGTACAGGTCACGCATTATTGCATACGCTATATCAGAAAAACCTACAGCAAGGTACTGAGTTCTTTATCGAGTGGATTGCCCTTGATTTGATCAAAGATGACGCGGGTAATATCAACGGCGTAATCGCGATTGAACAAGAAACGGGCACGGTTGCTGTATTCCAATCGCCGATTACGGTTCTTGCAACGGGCGGCGCGGGTCGTATCTTTGCCGCATCTACTAACGCTTACATCAATACTGGTGACGGTATTGGCATGGCGGTTCGTGCGGGTATTCCATTGCAAGATATGGAATTCTGGCAGTTCCATCCAACCGGCGTTCATGGTGCCGGCGTACTATTGACCGAAGGTTGTCGCGGTGAAGGTGCTATCTTACGTAATAAAGATGGCGAAGCGTTCATGGAGCGTTATGCACCAACGGTTAAAGACTTAGCACCACGTGACTTGGTTTCTCGTTCTATGGACCAAGAAATCAAAGAAGGCCGTGGTTGTGGTCCGAATGCTGACCATATCGTGATGGATATGACGCATTTGGGTGTTGAAACCATCATGAAGCGTCTGCCATCAGTATTCGAGATTGGTAAGAACTTTGCTAACGTTGATATCACTAAAGAGCCAATTCCAGTTATCCCAACCATTCACTATATGATGGGCGGTATTCCAACGACTATCCATGGTCAAGTGATTGTACCGGATCTAGAAGCGGGCACGGATGAAGACGGTCTATATGCCAAAGGCAATGTAGTTAAAGGTCTTTATGCCATTGGTGAATGTGCGTGCGTCAGTGTTCACGGTGCCAACCGTTTAGGTACCAACTCATTGCTTGATTTATTGGTCTTTGGTCGCGCTGCTGGAAAGCATATCGTTGATGAATTCCATCATGCCGATCATAACTATAAGCCATTAGATCCTCGCGTTCTTGATTTTACCATGCGTCGTTTAGACAAATTGCAACAATCAACTTCAGGCTATAATGCTCAAGACGTCGCCGACGAGATTCGTGCAACCATGCAAACGCATGCCAGCGTATTCCGTACGCAAGCGATGATGGATGAAGGCGTTGAGAAAATCCTAGCGCTAGGTGAAAAAATCGACCAAATCCATTTGGCTGATAAATCACAAGTCTTTAACACCGCTCGTATTGAAGCGTTCGAAGTCGCTAACTTGTATGAAGTGGCAAAAGCAACGATGATATCAGCGGCTAAGCGTCATGAAAGTCGCGGCGCGCACAGTGTTTCTGACTATGATCGTCCAGAAGATGATGAGTACGCACCAAACGGCCGTAATGACAATGATTGGATGAAGCATACCTTATGGTATTCTGAAGGCAACCGTATTATCTATAAGCCTGTTCGTAAAGTACCATTGACGGTTGACTATATCGAGCCAAAGGTTCGCGTCTATTAATTCTAGACGATGTGCGCCTGATTTTTACGCACTGTAAGAAACGTTTTATCCCTTATTAATTTATTAAAAAGGTGACCGCCAGCGACAGGTCGCTGTCAGCGCTGAGACTCAGAAATATCAGCGCTGATAGTTTACAATCCTTAGATTGTAGGATTTGTCAGCCCGCCATCATCTACGTGTGGAGTTTAGCATTATGAGCCGAGGTACTCGCACCATCGAAATCTATCGCTACGATCCTGATCTGGACGCAGCGCCACGCATGCAAACCTATACGGTTGAGTTGTTAGACTCAGATCGTATGTTGCTTGACGTGTTATTACGCTTAAAAAAGGAAGATGAGACCCTCACCTTCCGTCGTTCGTGCCGTGAAGGTATTTGCGGTTCTGACGGCATGAATATCAATGGTAAGAACGGTCTAGCCTGTCTTATAAACATGAATACCTTGCCTGAAAAAGTAACGGTTCGTCCATTACCAGGTCTGCCAGTGGTTCGTGATTTGGTCGTCGACATGAACCAGTTCTATGAGCAGTACGAAAAAGTTCACCCGTTCTTAATAAATGACCAGCCAGCGCCAGCAACAGAGCGCTTGCAGTCACCTGAGCAGCGTGAAAAGCTCAACGGTTTGTATGAGTGTATCTTATGTGCATGCTGTTCAACCAGCTGCCCATCATTCTGGTGGAACCCTGATAAGTTCTTAGGTCCAGCAGCGCTACTGAATGCCAACCGTTTCGTTTCTGACAGTCGTGACACCGACACTCGTGCTCGTTTAGCGCGTTTAGACGATCCGTTTAGCTTGTTCCGTTGCCGCGGTATCATGAACTGTGTTTCAGTATGTCCAAAAGGCCTAAATCCAACCAAAGCGATTGGTCATTTACGCAATTTGCTTATCGATCAAGCAGGTTAGTCTACCTTTTAGGGTCAATTAGCTTTATAATAGCGATATCAAAAACACCACCTATCATTAGGTGGTGTTTTTTATTAAAAATATTAGCATTGGGTTGTTTTCTGAATCGATAAGCTACTGTTCTTGTTATTAAAATGACAATATTAATATTTTGAGAGATATTGTTGAGGGGCAGTGGCAAATGCGTCAGGGTAAGTAAGGCTGTATTAACGATACGTTGCTTGTATGTAAGAAGACATGCTATATCACGCGACTCCCTATATAATTGAATATAGTAATATTGTCTAGTATTACAGATGTAAAGTTGCGAAAAATGATACTAGATATTCATTACGTAAATACCTAGTATTGAACAAACAAACTATGGCGTATAGGGTAGGCATGTTATTCTATACGGCAATGTATTTTTGGCGCAATAGACGTCAATTTTCTACCATAGGAAAACATTTCAGTGCAAATAGCCAATTGATAGGCTAACTGAAAGAAGAAATGCTGGATTAAAAACCTCATTATTAACAATTTGGTTATAGCTGAAAGCAGTATATATAAATTAATGTTGTGAAACGAGACGATTCAGAAAACCGGCCGTTCACAAATAATGGTAATTGTAAGATTGGTATTGCAATCAGGCTTTTTATCGTTAGATAGCTTTTAGTATTAAAAACTGATGGTAAATATCGCCAATCTTCAATGAACAACAGATGTCACAATAATAAGCACGATTCCATTCATTTATCTATCAAATAGACGATTATTATGAATAGTATAACTAAAGAAGCAGCGAGCGTAGATCACACTGAATTGGCTGCTGATAATGCCAATTATATCGAAGCGCTCTATGAGCAATATCTAGATGATCCTAGTAGCGTTGATAGCGATTGGCAAGCGTATTTTGAACAATACAAATCACCAAACGATGCTGCGCATAATGCGATTAAAGATCAGTTCTTATTGCTAGCACGCAATCAGACCGCTAATAAAGTAACGGCTGACACCTCTGACGCAGCGGCTAATAATACAGGTAACTGTAACAACCCCAAACAAATGGGTGTGCAGCAGCTGATTTCTGCCTACCGTCGTCGTGGTCATCGCCACGCTAAGCTTGATCCCTTAAATCTGCATCCACGTGCAGAGGTGGAAGATTTAACTCTCGCTTATCACAACCTTTCAGAAGCCGATCTTGATACGGTATTCCCAACCAATGATTTAAATATTGGTAAGGATGAAGCGACGTTACGTGAAATTATCGAAATTATGGAGCGCGTTTACTGCCGTTACATTGGTATCGAGTATATGCACGTGACCACCAGCACAGAAAAACGCTGGATGGAAAAATACCTAGAAACCAACTTAGGTTACATCGAGTTTGATAAAGAAAAACGTTTATCAATTCTTGAGCGTCTGACTGCTGCAGAAGGCTTAGAAAAATATTTGGCTCGTAAATATACGGGCGTTAAGCGTTTTGGTTTGGAAGGCGGCGAGAGCTTTATTCCTGCTATCAATGAAATCATCCAACGTGCTGGCGGTTATGGCACCAAAGAGATGGTCATTGGTATGGCTCACCGTGGACGCTTGAACCTATTGGTAAATATCTTGGGTAAAAACCCTGCCGATTTGTTCGATGAGTTCGATGGTAAAGTACAGCCAGAAAAAGGCTCAGGTGACGTTAAATACCATAATGGTTTTTCGTCTAACGTGATGACCCCAGGTGGCGAGGCGCATTTAGCATTGGCGTTTAACCCATCGCATCTTGAGATTGTTGCCCCTGTACTACAAGGGTCAGTACGTGCCCGTCAAGTCCGCCGTAACGATCAGCCGCTCCATGAAAATAAGACAGGTAACTCAGTATTACCAATCGTTATTCATGGTGATGCCGCTTTTGCTGGCCAAGGCGTGGTACAAGAAACCTTCCAGATGTCACAGACTCGTGCTTATACAACGGGTGGTACGGTTCATATTGTTATCAATAACCAAGTTGGTTTCACGACGAGCCGTCAAGAAGATGCGCGTTCAACTGAATACTGTACTGACGTCGCAAAAATGGTGCATGCACCTATTCTGCATGTAAACGGTGATGACCCTGAGTCCGTAGTATTTGCTGCTCAATTGGCCTTAGATTACCGTCATGAGTTCGATAAAGACATCATCATTGACTTGTTCTGCTATCGCCGTAATGGTCATAACGAAGCCGATGAGCCATCAGCCACTCAGCCACTGATGTATGCGGTGATTAAGAAGCTACCGACGACTCGTACTATCTATGCGCAAAAGCTGATTGAAGAAGGTCTACTTAGCCAAGAAGATGAAAAACGCTACGAAGATGAATATCGTGAATCTTTAGACCGCGGTGAATATGTTGCCAACTCATTAGTGAGCGAGCCTAACGAAGAGTTATTCGTCGATTGGAAACCTTATTTGGGTCACGATTTGGTCGATGACTGGGATACCAGCGTCGATATCGAAGTGCTAAAAGGTTATGGCCGCCGTATGGCGGAGATGCCAGAAGGCTATAAGTTACAACGCCAAGTGCAAAAAGTGGTCGAACAACGATTAGCCATGCAAACGGGTGAAGAGCCTTTAAACTGGGGCGCCGCCGAGACACTAGCATACGCGTCACTGGTCGATAATGATAAAGTGTTGGTACGTATTACGGGTGAAGATGTCGGCCGTGGTACTTTCTCGCATCGCCATAGTGAGCTATATAATATTGAAGATGGCAGCATGTATGTGCCATTGGCTCATATCAGTGAAACACAAGCGCGCTTTGCCACTTATAACTCATTGTTATCAGAGGAAGCAGTATTAGCATTCGAGTACGGCTATGCAACCACTGTGCCAAATGCACTTGTCGTATGGGAAGCGCAGTTTGGCGATTTTGTCAACGGCGCCCAAGTGGTCATTGACCAGTTCATCTCAAGCGGTGAAACCAAATGGCAGCGTGTTTGTGGTCTAACGATGTTGTTACCTCATGGTTTTGAAGGTCAAGGTCCTGAGCATTCATCTGCCCGTCTTGAGCGCTTCTTACAGCTATGTGCTGAAGACAATATGCAAGTGATTACGCCAACGACGCCAGCGCAAATTTATCATGCGTTACGTCGCCAAGCGGTACGTCCGATTCGTAAGCCGTTAATCGTCATGTCACCGAAGAGTTTGCTACGCCATAAATTGGCGACGTCAAATCTTGAAGAGTTGGCAAACGGTAAGTTTGAAACGGTATTGCCAGAGATGGATCAGCAAAATGCGGATAACGTGACTCGTATGGTGCTATGTGGCGGTAAAGTCTATTATGACTTGCTAGAGCAGCGCCGTGCGCTGGGATTAGATCATGTCGCTATCGTGCGTATCGAACAGCTTTATCCATTGCCAGAAAAACGTTTAATTGCTGAGATTGAAAAATACAGCAATCTAAAAGAAATCGTTTGGACGCAAGAAGAGCCACTTAACCAAGGTGCTTGGTATTACTTAGCGCCGCACATGTTCCGTATTGTCGTACCGCACCCAACTAAGGCGAAAGTCATGGAGCCGGTAGCGCGTCCTGCTAGTGCGGCACCGGCAACAGGTTCGGCAAAACTGCATGTCAAGCAGCAACAAGATTTGATTGCTGGTGGCCTTGGCGTTAGTGTGGATGAGCTGTCTAAATAGCGACTCGTCTACGTAACAGATTATTCAATATACATGAATCAGGCGATAACAGTCAGTACCCAGTATTACCATTTAAGTAAGACATTTAAAAGGGTGCTGACTGCTTATCACGACTTAATAATAAATAGTAATATCAACATCTAAGGAGTATATCGATGGCTGAGATTAAAGCCCCCGTGTTCCCAGAATCGGTTGCCGACGGCACCATCGTGGAATGGCATGTCACTGAAGGTCAAGAAGTTAGCCGTGATGATTTATTGGCTGAAATCGAAACTGATAAAGTGGTACTAGAAGTGGTGGCACCTGATAACGGTGTTGTGACTAAAATCGTCAAGCAAGTTGACGATACTGTTTTGTCTGACGAATTGATCGCAGAGTTTGAAGCAGGTGCCAGTGGTAGTGCTGATAAAGGTGATGCTCCTGCAGTTGATCCAGACCAACCAGCTGCACCTGTTCAGCCTAAGCAAGTACAAGCGACTGACAAAGCGGACGAGTCTGATCATAAAGATCAAAGCCCTGCGGTACGTAAAGCGGCGAAAGAAAGCGGCGTAGATCCTAAAAATGTCGAAGGCAGCGGTCGTGGTGGTCGTGTGACCAAAACTGATATGGCGAACCCAACGCTAAAAGTAGATAGTTCTATCAAATCTGACAGCGGTCGTCCAGTGGCGGAATCAACAGGTGAGCGTACTGAAAAACGTGTTCCAATGACGCGTCTACGTAAGACAGTTGCGAACCGTCTGTTAGCCGCTTCTCAAGAAACAGCGATGCTAACAACGTTCAACGAAGTCAACATGAAACCGTTGATGGACATGCGTGCTAAGTATAAAGAGCAGTTTGAGAAACGTCATGGCGTACGTCTAGGCTTTATGTCATTGTTCATTAAAGCGGCGACCGAAGCATTGAAACGTTTCCCAGCGGTTAACGCCTCACTAGATGGTGATGATATCGTTTATCATGGTTTCTATGATATCGGTGTGGCCGTGTCTTCAGATCGTGGTCTAGTCGTTCCTGTATTGCGTGATACCGATCGCATGAGCATGGCTGATGTTGAAGCTAAGATTCGTGAGTTTGGTGGTAAAGCACAACAAGGTAAACTGGGTCTAGATGATATGACTGGCGGTACATTCACGATTTCAAATGGTGGTGTATTTGGTTCATTGATGTCTACGCCTATCTTGAATCCACCGCAAACCGCTATCTTAGGTATGCATGCCATCAATGATCGTCCGATGGCAGTCGATGGTAAAGTTGAAATTCTACCAATGATGTACCTAGCACTTTCTTATGATCACCGTATGATCGATGGTAAAGAGGCAGTGCAGTTCTTAGTGACTATCAAAGAGTTGGTCGAAGATCCAGCCATGTTGCTACTAGACCTTTAAGTCTATGAGCTTGTATCGGTAACCACTGATACAAGCTTTTTAACTTTGGACTAGGTGATTATGGTCTATTGATAAATAACAGAAAGTCCTTTGTTCTTATCGTGTATTAACGACAGAATAAAATTATCATTTATAGGCCAACAACCTAACCAATCATTTAAATCCTAAATAAAATTAGAAATAGGAACGTACTATGAAAGACAATTATGATCTAGTCGTCATCGGCGGCGGTCCTGGTGGTTATGAAGCCGCTATTCGTGCAGGCCAACTAGGTATGAGCGTTGCTTGTATCGAGAAACGTGTTTATAAAGGTGAGCCAGCGCTTGGCGGTACTTGCTTAAACGTCGGTTGTATCCCATCAAAAGCCTTGCTTGATAGCTCACATCGTTATGAAGCGACGAAGCATGACCTTGCTGAACATGGTATCAGCACCGGCGACGTTGCTATCGATATCGAGCAAATGATTGCTCGTAAAGAAGGCATCGTTAAGCAATTGACTGGCGGCGTTGCGGCATTGTTAAAAGGTAATGGCGTTGACTGGCTACAGGGCTGGGGCACGTTGGAAGATGGTAAAGGCGCGGATAAAAAAGTTAAATTCACCGCCCTTGCTGACGAAGCAGAAACCATTATCACGGCTAAAAACGTGATTCTTGCAGCAGGTTCGGTTCCTATTGATATTCCTGTGGCAAAAACTGACGGCGATCGCATCGTTGATTCTACGGGTGCCCTTGATTTCACCTCAGTCCCTAAGCGTTTAGGCGTAATCGGTGCCGGTGTTATCGGTCTAGAGCTTGGTTCAGTATGGCGTCGTTTAGGCGCGGAAGTGGTGGTTTATGAAGCGTTACCAAGTTTCTTAGCTGCTGCTGACAAAGATATTGCTAAAGAAGCGGGCAAAATGCTGAAGAAGCAAGGTCTTGATATCCGTGTCGATACCAAGGTTACCAATGCTGAAGTGAAAGGCGATCAAGTGGTCGTTACCAGTGAAACTAAAGGTGAGTCTAGCGAAGAGAGCTTTGACAAACTGATTGTTTGTGTTGGCCGCCGTGCATACTCTGAAAAACTATTGGGTGAAGACAGCGGTGTCACCTTAACTGAACGCGGTCTAATCGATGTCGATGACCAATGTAAAACCAATCTTGATGGCGTTTATGCTATCGGTGACTTGGTGCGTGGTCCTATGCTTGCGCATAAAGCAATGGAAGAAGGCATGATGGCAGTTGAGCGCATTCATGGCGAAAAAGCACAAGTTAACTATGACACGATCATTAACGTCATTTATACCCATCCAGAAATCGCATGGGTTGGTTTGACCGAGCAAGAAGCAGAAGCTGCTGGTTATGAAGTGAAAACTGGTTCATTTAACCTAGCGGCGAACGGTCGTGCGCTTGCTCAAAGTGAAGCGCAAGGCTCTATCAAAGTCGTTGCTGATGCTAAAACAGACCGTCTATTAGGTATGCATGCCATCTCTGCGGGTGCTGGTGATATCGTCCATCAAGGTATGATTGCGATGGAATTTGTTTCTAGTATCGAAGATTTGCAGTTGATGACGTTTGCGCATCCAACTATTTCTGAAGCGGTTCATGAAGCGGCTCTTTCTGCAGATGGTCGCGCGATTCACGCCATCCAGCGTAAAAAGCGTAAGTAGTTTTTACAGATAAAATGATTTAAGTTCGTACAATTAAAATTAAGACAATTTAAATAAATATCAAGTTTAACTCGATGGCGCGGCTGCTATCGTCATTAAGATAGTCGTCACGCCATCATCAGTGCTCAGATATATGCTTCTAGCACTTGTTTTCACTTTTTATTAATTGTAAAAAAATAAAGGATACAATCAATGAATTTACATGAGTATCAAGCAAAAGAGCTATTGAAAAGCTACGGTTTGCCCATTCAAGAAGGCATTATCGCCCATAACGGCGACGAAGCTGCTGCTGCTTTTGATAAAACACCAACTGACATTGCGGTTATTAAAGCGCAAGTTCATGCTGGTGGTCGCGGTAAAGCTGGAGGTGTTAAGTTAGTTAAAACTCGTGAAGAAGCTAAGGAAGTCGCTGATGCGCTTATCGGTACCAATCTGGTTACGTTCCAGACTGACGCTGATGGCCAACCAGTCAACTTTGTATTGGTTGCAGAAGATATGTACCCAGTACAAACTGAGCTATATCTTGGCGCAGTTGTTGACCGTTCTACGCGTCGCGTGACTTTCATGGCATCAACCGAAGGTGGCGTTGATATCGAAGAAGTAGCAAACGAGACACCAGAAAAAATCTTTAAAGTAAGTGTCGATCCATTAGTGGGTCTAATGCCTTACCAAGCACGTGAAGTGGCCTTTAAATTAGGTCTTGAAGGCAAACAAATCAACCAGTTTGTAAAATTAATGAGCGGTGCTTATAAAGCCTTCATTGAAAACGACATTGATTTGCTTGAGATTAACCCATTAGCGGTTCGCGAAAACGGCGAAATCGTTTGTGTTGATGGCAAAATTGGTATCGACTCAAACGCCCTATATCGTTTGCCTAAAATTGCTGCACTACAAGACAAAACGCAAGAAAATGAGCGTGAGCTAAAAGCGGCTGAGTTTGACCTAAACTATGTTGCCCTAGAAGGTAACATTGGTTGTATGGTGAATGGTGCTGGTCTTGCGATGGCGACCATGGACATCATCAAACTGTATGGCGGCAAACCTGCTAACTTCTTGGACGTTGGCGGCGGTGCAACCAAAGATCGCGTTGTTGAAGCGTTCAAAATTATTCTAGAAGACAGCAGTGTTGAAGGTGTTCTAATCAACATCTTTGGCGGTATCGTACGTTGTGACATGATTGCAGAAGCGATTATCGCTGCGGTTAAAGAAGTCGACGTAAAAGTACCTGTAGTTGTACGTCTAGAAGGTAACAACGCTGAGAAAGGTGCTGCGCTACTAGAGCAATCTGATGTGAAAATCATCTCCGCTCAAGGCCTAGCAGACGCGGCGCAAAAAATTGTCGATGCAGTTAAAGCCTAAGTCTTTAACATAAGCGGTTAAAAATAAGTGCGATAAATAGGCATTTATAAAACCCTTTAGCATTGTAGTCAAAGCGTGATGGCAGTTTCTAAGAATAATGTTATAGCGTTAATATTTGGCGCTATATCAAAAAACACTAAGAAAATTGCAATGACAAGACAACCGAATAAGGAAAAATAATGAGTGTATTAATTGATAAAGATACCAAAGTATTGGTACAAGGTTTTACCGGTAAGAACGGTACATTCCACTCTGAACAAGCGATCGAATACGGCACTAAAGTGGTTGGTGGCGTAACACCAGGTAAAGGCGGTCAAACGCACCTAGGTTTGCCAGTATTTAACACCATGGCGGAAGCGATGGAAGCGACCCAAGCTGACGCGTCAGTTATCTATGTACCAGCACCATTTGTACTAGATTCTATCGTTGAAGCAGTCGATGCCGGCGTGAAATTGATCGTTGTGATCACTGAAGGCGTACCGACTATCGATATGCTAAAAGCCAAACGCTATATCGAAGAAGCTGACGGTGTACGTATGGTCGGTCCAAACTGCCCAGGCGTTATCACCCCAGGTCAGTGCAAAATCGGTATCATGCCAGGTCATATCCATTTGCCAGGTAAAGTGGGCATCATCTCACGCTCTGGTACTTTGACTTATGAAGCGGTTGCACAGACGACTAAGCTTGGCTTTGGTCAGTCAACCTGTATCGGTATCGGTGGCGATCCTATCCCTGGTATGAACCAAATTGATGCGCTAAAACTGTTCCAAGAAGATCCACAAACTGAAGCTATCATCTTAATCGGTGAGATTGGTGGTACTGCTGAAGAAGAAGCTGCTGCTTATATCAAAGAGCATGTGACTAAACCAGTTGTTGGTTATATCGCTGGTGTGACTGCGCCTGCCGGTAAACGTATGGGTCATGCTGGTGCAATTATCTCTGGTGGTCAAGGTACTGCTGAAGAGAAATTTAAAGCCTTTGAAGACGCTGGTATTGCTTATACTCGCGATCCATCAAAAATCGGTGATAAGCTAAAAGAAGTTACGGGTTGGTAAGGTAGGTATCAATCTACAGTCTAATACCGAAACGTCATTGAAAAAATAAAAAGACACCCCTACAATGGGGTGTTTTTTTGTTTCAAAAATATTTATTTTGTCTATATGGTGATATATGTTTACTTTGAGTGCACAAGAAGAGAGTATAGATTAGGGAGGATTTACTTTTAAATACATTTTAAAGGATAGAACATACGATACAAATCATCTTATTGTAGTTTTTAGTGGATTTGGCGCTAAATCTAGTTTCACATACGATTTCTTAAATGCGCTAAAATCAAGCAGGGCGTACGTATTATGGATTAAAGATGATTTTTATGATAATGGTAAAGCAACTTATTATATTGATCCTGTTTACTCGGAAAATAATAAATTAGAACAAGCAGTTTGTAGGTTCTTAGATAAAGTATTAGGTTTTTTAAATGTTAATCGTGAAAATTGTACGCTGTTAGGAGCTTCAAAAGGTGGGTCAAGTGCATTGTTCTATGGTCTTAAATATAACTTCAGAAATATATTGTTATCAGCACCAACGTTGTTAATAGGGTCGTCTGTTGCGGGTACTATTCCTAAAGGACCTATAAAAAGCCCTGCAAAATTTATGTTAGGAAGTGAACTAAGTAGCAAAAATATAAAAAAATTAGACTCTATGATATTAAACGAAATTGAAAATGATACTAATTACGATAGAAACATATATTTAATATCATCCAAAGCTGATGATCGATATTTGGGACAAATCCACCCTTTCTTGGGTCACTTTCACAAATACTTTAATTTTAATTTCATTGAATCCAGATCTGTATTGGTCAGAAGACATCAAGATGTAACGTCTCACAATGCACCATTGATACTAAGTATCTTAGGTTGTCTATGTTATAACTTACCACCAATATTTAAAAATAGCATTATACACGAAGACAGATTATGCAAGGTGATGAATATAACTAAAGAACCAGTTTTGAGAGTGAACAAGATAATTTTCGATAATAAGGGATTCTTTTATGTAGAAGGCGTGTTTTTTCTACGAGGAGTACCTTGTGCTTACTATCACGACTTAAAATATGTTTTAAAGCTCAAGTCACCTACAAAAAATTATGAAATCTTACTAGCTAAAGATAACAAGCCACAGATATCTAAAATATATTACGAAGGTACATTTGTAAATTACGATAAAGCTTATTTCTGTACAAACAAGTATAAAGGTCTAGATATGTCGCATATAGATACTGGATTTTATCAATTATATATAGAAATAAATATGTTAACAGGTGAAATATGCGAGCTTCCCTTACGAGTTGATGTAACTATAAATAGTAGTAACTCTAATAATAAATATACAGAATCTATTTTTACAGAAGAAGGCAAGATTTTTTATAGTAAAGTTAGTATTTAGATTTCTAATCCCAAGCATTAACCTCACTTTTTCATAGTTTTATAATAGATGTTTCCAATATGGAGTTTTTTATGAGTTACAAGAAAATTATTAAAGTTTTATCTATAGATAATGACAAAAAGATGGTTTTAAAAAGACGTATAAATAAACTAAAAAGAGATCCAAAGGGTTTTTTGGGAGATTCATACAAGAAGCGAAGTAATCAGGCACGAAAATACTTACCTATTAAATATAGCAGTTCGAATCATTTCACTGTTGTTTCAGCAGTATATAATGTTGAGGACTATATAGAAGATTATTTTGATAGCTTAATAAATCAGTCGCTAAGTTTTAAAAAATATATAAAATTAATTTTAGTAGATGATGGATCAACAGATGGATCTGCTACTATTATTAAGAAATGGCAAAGAAAATATCCAAATAATATTACTTACTTATATAAAGATAATGGTGGCCAAGCATCTGCTAGGAATATGGGAATTGATCTAGTAACTAGTGAATGGGTTACTTTTATTGATCCAGACGATTTTGTAGACATAGATTATTTCTATACTTTAAATTCCATTTTAGAAAATGACAATTCTTTAAATATGATTGTAGCCAATATCCAGTTATTTATGGAAGAGTTTAATGAGATTAGAAATAGGCATCCACTAAGGAATCGCTTCAAAAATATTAAGACTAGACTGCCTGCTATGGACTTGAAGAGTCATATCAATCTTTCAGCTGCAGCATCTATCTTTAAAACGTCAATTATTAATGAAAAATTTTTACAGTTTGGGGAAGATGTAAAGCCTACTTTTGAGGATGGTAAGTTTATAGCTGAATATCTACTGAGAAATGACGGAAACGTATTGTTTTCTAAAGACCTAATATATCTTTATAGAAAAAGAAATGATAAAAGCTCTACTGTGGATAAATCTTGGGAAGATAAGAGGAAGTATAGGGATATATTAAAAAAAGGCTATCTAGCTATTTTATCTATATACAATAATGACTTAGGATATGTGCCTAATCATATTCAAAGAACCGTTTTATATGATATAAGTTGGTATTTAAGATTATTGGTAGATAATCCTGAGAAAACATTGTTTCTAAGTTGTGAAGAAGAAAATATTTTTCATAAGCTCATTGAAGATATATTTTATTATATAGACTCAGAGGTCATATTAGATTTTGACTTAGCAGGAATATGGTTTGCATTTAAAGTAGGAATGATTGAAACTTTTAAAAACGATAGGGTTTTTAATCAAATCGTATATATTGAAAATATAGATAGAGAAAAAGAGCAAATTCTCATCTCTTACTTCACAGGTCATCAAAGAGCTGTCTCATTCCGATTTGATGGTAAAGATGTGATACCTATCTACCAAAAAGTGATAAAACATGATTTTGTAGGTCAAAACTTTGTTAACGAGTTTAGGTCATGGGTTTCTTATAGCTCTAAAGGAAAGTTTGAAGTATTCATAGATGGCAATAAATCAAGGATTTCACTTAAAGGAAAGCAATATAAGGACGGTGTTGAAGTAGAAGAGATTATAGGTAAGTTTTCGCCATCGATACAGTATAAAACTGATGGGAGTTGGTTGTTGATGGATAGAGATACTCAAGCGGACGATAATGCTGAGAGTTTTTACCGATATCTGATGATCAATCATCCTAATCAGAAAATATGTTTTGCCTTAAGAAGGTCTTCACCAGACTGGAATCGTCTTGAACATGCTGGATTTAATCTTGTCGATTTCGGCACTAAGGAATTTGAGAAAAAGTTAAAGCTTTCCTCTAAAATTATTAGTAGTCATTTGGATAAATATATAAACAATTATTTCGGTGATGAGTACGAATATAGTAAGAAGTTTGTCTTTTTACAGCATGGCGTGATAATGAATGATCTATCAGATTGGTTTAGTAGTAAAAATAATCTGCAGTGTTTGATTACAACTACGACTGATGAGTATTCTTCAATCCTTGATAAAGATAGTAGATATAAGCTTACTGAAAAAGAGGTGGTTCTGACTGGAATACCACGTCATGATAATCTTTTAGCAGATAATTCAAACAGTAATAAAATAATACTTATAATGCCCACTTGGCGCAAAGGTATTATGGGTGATACGATTGGCATGGGTAATACCCGTACAATCAATTCAGAGTTTATGAATACTTCGTATGCTAAACACTGGAGCGATTTATTAAATAGTAATGAGCTCGAGGAGTTATCTCGCCATTACGGATACGAGGTCATTTTTGCTCCACATGCTAACATTGAGCCTTATTTACCTAACTTTGAACTGCCTGAGTATATAAGTGTTTGGACCGCAACCCATTCTGACTTTAGTATGCAAAAACTTTTTCAAACAGCAAGGTTGATGATAACTGACTATTCTTCAGTTGCCTTTGAAATGGGTTTATTGAATAAGTATGTACTTTATTATCAGTTTGATCAGGAAGAGTTTTTTACAGTATCACATCTTTTTAAGAAAGGTTATTTTTCCTATGTAGAGAATGGGTTTGGTCCTGTAGCTACCACTCAAGAAGGAATACTAGGTAATCTTGAAGCGGTTCTTAAGAATGGCGGTGAACCTTTAGAACCTTATAGAACACGTATGATTGAAACCTTTCCATTTAGAGATGGAGAAAATTGTGAGCGAGTATATGAAGCTATTTTAGATCTCGATCGTCCTGATACCTCAGAAGTTTCCGTTGATACGATTATGGAGTATGCACAGCAAGCCATAACTCATGAGGCTTGGGATCTTGCACTAGAACGTATTGATAATGCTCTACAGCATTCTGATATTAATCAAGCGCAGTTAGAAGTAATTAATCGAACTAAAGAACAAGTCATTCAGACTGGCTATCAAGATGACCCTGTCAAATTAGCTAATATATTATGGCATGAAAAGCGTTTGGGTGAAGGGTTGGAAAAGCTTAAACAGGTTCAGGGTACAGAACTGACTGATGAGCTATTACGTCTACGTATTAAGCTAGCTATTCTAAGTAATGACTTTATATTGGCACGAGATTCACAAAAAATGTTATTAGAAGAGTATAGTGATAATTGTACTATTGAAGATTGGCAATTCTACGCACAGTTAGCCAATATATAGATAATAAAGTCGACTGAATACAAAAAAGAGCTTGTCCAAGCTCTTTTTTACATAGGTTATATACAGATATGATATCCAAAGTAATAAGTAAGCGTAGTAACTATAAACGTAAGCTTAAAAAGCTAAAAAATAATCCCGGTGTTTTTTTTCGGGATTATTTCAATAAACGCTACCCTGTTACCAATACTGAACTTGGGGTCGATGAAGTCATTGAAACGGCTTTTGTAGAATATTCTAATATCAATACTGTCGCTATGCCTGATGATAGAGTCATAGACGTGGTATTTACTTGGGTAGATAATACTGACAAAGCGTGGCAGAAAAAATATAAAAAACATAAATTAGAAGGAATTGCTGCCCAACTAGGTCAATATGCTACTGATAGCGCACGTTTTGACAATCATAATGAGTTATTTTATTCAGTCAAAGCAGTGAAGAAATACCTACCTTGGGTAAGACACATTTATATTGTCACTGACAATCAAATACCGGACTGGTTAGATCAGATAAAGGGAATTACTATCATTGATCACACTGAAATTATCGATAATAAATATCTACCCACCTTTAATTCACATGTTATAGAAGCGTTTCTATACCGTATACCAGAATTATCAGAAAATTTTATTTATTTTAATGATGATGTGTTTGTGGCGAAAGAATTACCACAAGAACATTTTTTTTCAGCGAATAATATAAGCTCTTTATTTGTATCGACTAAAAATTTATATGCTATGCAAAAGAAAGGAGTTGTAACCCCAACCTTAAAAGCTTCGTTGCAGAGTATTGAGCTATTGCAAAAGCACTATCCATACAATATTAAGAATCCGCTTGTTCATACTTATTTTCCACTAAAAAAATCAGGGTATGAGAAAGCATGGCAGTTATTTGAAAAAGAAATAAAAGCTTTTTTACCTAATCGGTTTCGAGGTAACAACGATCTTAATATGGCTTCGTTTTTAGTGCCATGGCTATTGTACTGTGAAGGAAAAGCGATTGAAAAAGTTGATATTTGCTATTACTTCAATATTCGCTCACGCCATGCTTTGACACGTTATGAGAAATTGCTGAAACTAAAGAAACTAAATGCTTCGCCTCATTCCTTTTGTGCAAATGATTTCAAGAGCGATAGCGAGAATAAGCTACCTGATTATCATGAGCGTTTAATGGGTATGTTAAAGCGTTACTATAAGTAAATCGCTACCATAAACAATTGTGATAGTGGCTTACAGCATAAAAAAATTCGGCCTTATTAATTTCCACGTCTGTATAAAAGGGTTGCCCTAATACCGTGACCTTTTTTCCTCTCAGTAATGCTTCAAACCCTCCCAACGATGTAATCGTATATACGTGATCGACTGTCTCTAATGCATCGACCAAATGAATAGACTGCGTAAGGATAAGGCAATCTAGCTCAGTAAGAGCACTGACGATAGAGGGGTCATTCAGCGTCATCGGGTGAGGTTTGACAATAATTTGCGCATCAGGATTCTCTTCGACGGCCTTATTGACCACATCAAGTAGCGAAATGCCAATACCTCCACCATATTTCAACGAATCATCATGGGGCACTTGTCCTAATACCAATATGCGTTCTTTATCCTTAACGCCATATAGTGGTGCGACATCGACATAAGGCTGATGGTTGTATTTGCTCACTCTATGTGCAACGTAATAGTCAAGCATCTCCTGTGCCAACATCTCATCATAACCATTCTGTTCAAAGTCAAAATTAGCGATTAAGTCAGTCAAATCATTTGGACGTGTGGTATCGAAGTAGGGTGCTTGGCTGTCCATGACGATAGATAGTGGCGGAGCGCTGCTATCATCGTCAGGGCCGGAACGAATAAAACCATCCTCTAAAAAGAAAATATCTAGGTTTTGCTCGCGTATATACTCAATAAAATAATCAGGCGCTTTATAACCCCAGATATAGATGACAGGATTCACGCGATTGATAAATGATTTTAACCATAGATTGAAATAGCGCTGATCGAAGTGCCGTTGTATTTGGATATGTGATGACTCTAATACCCAATTACCAATCAGATCCTGCCATGGCAGCATACCAACGACTAATGCCAAGCGCTGCTTTGGCTGACGATAGTGTTTATAATAGCCTAATAATAGTGGCTTGATGTAAGCGTTAAATTTCATAATATGGTTGATGGCTCAGATTGATAGCGGGAGAGCAGCCGTGCATTATAGGTGTATTTATGTTGGCAATGCTTTGTAGTTCCCAGTATAGTTACATTTAAGAGTAAAGACGAATACCTACTTTAAAAACAATAGATCCGAAAGAAATGGTCCATCTTATGAAAAACAAGATATTGGTAACGGGTGGTGCTGGATATATCGGCTCACACACATGTATCGCTTTGCATCAGGCAGGCTATGATATCGTCGTGTACGATAACTTATCTAATAGTAGCCGTGAAGCTGTCAATCGTGTCTCTACTCTCATTGGTCAGCCTCTCGAATTTATCGAAGGCGATATCCGCGATTCTGAGTTACTTAGACAGGTATTTGCAGAGCATCAATTTTTTGGTGTGATTCATTTTGCGGGGTTAAAGGCCGTTGGCGAATCCGTTGCCAAGCCCCTGCTGTACTATAATAATAACGTCAGCGGAACCATTACTTTATTGGAAGTCATGGCTGAAGCCAACGTTAAAAACTTAGTTTTTTCCTCTTCTGCTACTGTCTATGGTGATCCCGAAACGCTACCTATTGATGAGAACTCGAAGCGTTCTTGTACCAATCCTTATGGACAAAGTAAGCTGACGGTCGAGCATATTTTAGAAGACTTAGCGGTATCCGATGATAGCTGGAACCTCATTCCTCTCAGGTATTTTAATCCGGTAGGGGCGCATTCATCGGGACAAATTGGCGAAGATCCGAATGACATTCCTAATAATTTAATGCCTTATATCTCGCAAGTCGCCGTTGGTAAGCTTGAAAAGCTCAGCATCTTTGGTAATGATTATTCTACTGTAGATGGTACAGGCGTACGCGACTTTATCCATGTCACTGATCTGGCGCAAGGTCATGTTGCAGCGCTTAATTATCTACAGCAACAGGCAAGCTCAGATAAAGACAGCTTAGATAAAAATAGCTCAGTAGGCTTCTTGCCTATTAACCTAGGAACAGGCAAAGGGACTTCAGTTTTAGAGTTGGTCACTGCTTTTTCTGAAGTCTCCGGCCAAGATATTCCTTATCAATTTTCTGCTCGCCGCGCTGGTGATATTGCCAGCTGCTATGCCAGTGCTGATAAAGCAAAGGAGCTATTAGGTTGGGAAGCGAAACTGTCTATCACTGAGATGTGTCAAGATACGTGGCGTTGGCAAAGTATGAATCCGAATGGTTATAACATCGCTTAGATTGCATAAAGACTATCTTTAAAGCTAGCTTTTATCTCACACCTTCTAATACAGTTTAAAAATTATGAAAAAAATCACCCACGCCGTTATTCCCGTCGCAGGCTTTGGCACCCGTATGTTGCCCTTATCTAAATCAGTGCCAAAAGAACTATTGCCACTTGGTAACCGTCCTGCTATTCATTATGTCGTTGAAGAGGCGATAGCTGCTGGTATCAAACATATTGTGTTGGTTGGTCATGCGCAAAAAAGCGCCATTGAAAATTATTTCGATATCAATGCTGAGTTAGATAACCAATTGCGTCAAAAGGGTAAAAACGAGCTGGCCGATAGCCTAAACTGGCTACCAGATGATGTGACGGTATCGATGATACGCCAAGGTAAACCATTAGGTTTGGGGCATGCGGTGCTTGCAGCGCGCCCAATTATAGGTACGAATGATTTTGCTGTGCTGTTGCCCGATGTGGTGCTAGACCCGTTTACTACTGACATGGCAGCGGATAATTTAGCCTTTATGATTGATCGGTTTGCCAGCGATGGTCATTCACAGATATTGGTCGATAAAGTTGCCGATGAAGATGTGCATAAATACGGTATCGCCCAATTAAATGAAGCGTTGAGTGATGCAAGCGATTTAGCTGATAAAACAGATATGAATGTCAGCTTTAAAGTGTCCGGTTTTGTAGAAAAGCCAAACCTCGCTCAGGCGCCTTCCAGACTGGCTGTGGTCGGTCGTTATGTTTTTAGCCATCATATTTTTGATTATTTGGCCAATACAAAAGCGTCGGTTGGTGGCGAAATTCAACTGACCGACGCTATTGATGCCTTGATTAGTCAATATGGTGTTAATGTCACAACCATGCGCGGTAATAGTTATGATGCCGGTGATATGCGCTCTTATCTGCAGGCGTTTATGTATTTTGCTCAGCAGCAATTGGTCGATGAAGAGTAATTAATGAACGATACAAAAGACAATAAAGGCTATAGCAGCGCTCGCAATTCTGAATACTGGCAGCTGTTACAACAGTTAGCGGCACAGCCATGGTCGTTGGATGAACTGTTTGCGCAAGATGCTGAGCGTACGAGCCGTTTTAGTACGCAAGTTGGTGCGCTATATATGGACTATAGCAAGCAGTGTATTGACGAGACGGTATTAGCCAGGTTATTGAGCTTAGCTGAAAGTTGCGAATTGTCAGGCCGTATCGAGTCTTTATTGCAAGGCGCGATGGTAAATACTAGTGAAGCGCGTGCGGCGCTGCATACGGCGCTGCGCTTACCAGCGACAGCGAAATTGCAAGTTGGTACGCAAGATGTCGTCGCCGATGTTCATCGTAGTCTGGCGCAGGTAGCAAGGTTATCGGAGCGTGTCCGTACGGGTACATGGCGCGGATTTTCCGGCAAGGCGATTACTGATGTGGTTAATATCGGCGTCGGTGGTTCTGATTTAGGTCCGCTGATGGCGACCACGGCGCTAGATGAGTGGGCAGATACCAACATTGAGGTACATTTCGTCTCCAATATGGACGGCACGCAACTTGATAATTTACTGAAACACTTAAATCCTGAAACCACCTTATTTATTATCTCGTCTAAATCTTTTGGTACCGTTGATACGCTATCCAATGCCAAGACAGCTCTGTCATGGCTCCTTGCAACTGCAAAACTGCGTGCGGGTACGGAGGACAGCGTATTACGTCGTCACTTTATGGGCATCTCCGCTAACAGCGAAAAAATGAGCGCGTGGGGTATTCATCCTGAGCATCAGCTACAGCTTTGGGAATGGGTTGGTGGACGTTTTTCTTTATGGTCAGCGATTGGTCTTGCTATTGCCATTCGTATCGGGATAGATGGGTTTAAGGCTTTATTAGCAGGTGCTCATAGTATGGATGAGCATTTCGCGCAAGCGGATTTTGCAGAAAACTTACCGGTATTATTGGGTTTGCTTGCTGTCTGGAACAGTACCTTTTTACAAGTGAATGCTCATACGGTATTGCCGTATGATGGGCGTTTAGGGTATTTGCCCAGCTACTTAACCCAGCTTGAAATGGAAAGTAATGGTAAATCGGTAACGCTGCATGGCGAGCGCCTTGATTATGATACGTGTCCGATTTTGTGGGGTGAAATTGGCTCAAACGCTCAGCATGCCTTTTATCAGCTGCTGCATCAAGGAACGCAGCAAGTCTCTTGTGATTTTATCGCCTGTGTTCGTCGTTATAGTGATAAAGCAACCAATGCGTCGTTACAGCAGCAGCATGAATTGTCTTTAGCCAATTGTCTAGCGCAAAGTCGGGTACTGGCTTTTGGTAATGCGGCTATCGCTGAGGCCGATGGTCAAATCGCTTCTGATGCTGACAAGTATAAATATTACCGCGGCAATCAGCCGTCAACGACGTTACTGATTGACGAGCTGACCCCGCATAGTTTGGGGGCGTTAATCGCCCTTTATGAGCATAAAGTTTATGTCATGGCCAGCATTTGGGATATCAATCCGTTTGACCAGTGGGGCGTCGAGATGGGGAAGCAGATGGCAGAGTCCGTGCATACTGCCATGCAGCAAGAGGGTAATCAGCAGTTCGACAGCTCTACCAATCAGCTGTTACAGCATATAAAGCTGTTTTCTTCATAATCGTGCTGTTAACTTATTAACGCTATTAATTCACCAATAATCAAAGGTAAAATCATGAGCGCTGATGCCATAGATAAACATAAGCATGAACCTGCACCCAAGCCGTTTAGTAATGCTGCCATAAATGCTAGCGTCTGCGTCCTTGTCGGTCATAGTATCGAGGCGATTACCAGTGCCGTGGTTCTAGCAAGTCTCAGTCATGTGGTTCATCTTTATGCCGATAAAGACGTATTGACGCAGCAATTACAACAATATGGCTTTGAGCATCATCTGCAAGCGCTTTGGCAAATGTATGACCAGCAGCAACAGATTATGAGCTATACGCTACCAAAGAGTGCTGATGAGTTAATACAGCGTTATGAAGTGGCGAGTGATAATGATGAGAAAAAATCAGCTGCGCTATATTGGCTATTTTTAGATAGTATTAGCTCAGTATGGCTAGAAGACAGCTGGATTACTGCCTTTAACCATAGTCATGAGCAAGCATTACCAATCATAATGAGCGGTATTAAACAGTTAGGAGCGGTTGCAGCCTTGTCCAAACGTTTACAGCGCGCTTGGGTCTATTATCTACCGTTCGTATTCTTAAAAGACGGTGATGCTTATAGCTCGATGTTAAATCCATCGTTATGGTTGCTCGGTGAAAAAACGCCAAACAGTAGCCATCATCTAAATCTGCTACAACCATTGATACAGCATGCGCGTGCGACGTATCATGCCGATATTGCCACGATAGAGTTTGCGCGTAGTAGTATCATGGCGATGCTTGCAACGCGGGTCAGCTTTATGAATGAGATGTCGCGTTTGGCCGACAGTCATCAGGTCGATATCCAGCAGGTCAGCCACATCATGGGCCTCGATGAGCGTGTAGGTAGTAGCTACTTACAAGCAGGTTGGGGGTTTGGCGGTAATACGCTACCGACGGAATTGGTTCAGCTGCAGCAGTCAAGTCAAGCGCAGAGCTTAGCCATGCCGTTATTGCAATCGGTCATCCATATTAATGAAGACCAAAAAGAGCTGATATTCCGCAAGTTTTGGCAGTATTTTGATGGTTTTATCGATAATAAAACCGTCATGATTTGGGGCGGTAGTTATAAAGCAGGCTCAGGACGCACGGCCGAGTCGGCTATTCATCCTTTATTGGCATTATTATGGTCTTATAATATCCGCACGCTGGTTTATAGTGATAAAGCGCAAATGGAGCTTGCCGCGCTTTATGAGCAGCAGCCATTGCTTGAATTAATTGACAATCCTTATCAACAGCTTAATGAGGCGCAGGCAATCTTTATTATCAGTTGGTTGCCAGAAAACCGACTGGATATTAACAGACTGAATCAGCAGGCGATGCTCATATTCGATGCACAAAATGCTTTGTCACGGACACAGATTGATGCTTTAGTCGGGGATTATATTGGTATTGGTCGCGCTAAATAAGGCTTTCTATCAAGTGTAAATTCAACGCAGTAGACAAACAGTTGTTAGGCTAAATCTATAAAAAAGGCGCCGGTTAATTTCTATATTAACCGGCGCCTTTTTTATAGATTTATATTGTACTCACAAATCAAAGTCACAAATCAAAGCTATTTAAGCAGGTACAGCACCTTGGCTGGCAAGCCATTGCTGAATCTCTTGGGTTTTAGTTTGTAGTAAATCCTTATCCCCGCGACTTTCAATATTTAATCTGATCAGTGGTTCTGTATTTGATGCACGTAAGTTAAAACGCCATTCGCCAAAGTTCAAACTCAAACCATCAAGCATCGATTTAGTTGGATTTTCGTTGCTAAACTTTGCTTCAATTGCCTTAATAATCGCCTGCGCATCAAGAGTAGTGAGATGAAAATTTAGCTCACCTGAGCTTGGATAGGCTTGAATATAACCGCTGACCAATTTTGATAACTTTTTACCTGTGGTGGATAATAACTCAATGGTTAGCAGCCAAGGAATCATACCGCTGTCACAGTAGAAAAAATCACGGAAATAGTGATGTGCAGACATCTCGCCGCCGTATACAGCGCCAGAATCACGCATCACTTGCTTGATAAATGAGTGTCCAGACTTACTGATGACCGCTTTACCTTTATGCTCATGAATGACGGCTTCGGTGTTATAAATGACCCGTGGATCATAAACAATCGACTCGCCTGCATACTTGTTTAAAAACGCTTGCGCGAGCATCCCAACGACATAGCTACCATCAATAAATTCGCCATGCTCATCAAATAAGAAACAGCGGTCAAAGTCCCCATCAAAAGCAATACCAAGGTCGGCTTTATTTGCTAACACGGCTTGCTGAGTTACGGTTCTATTAGCTTCAATCATAGGATTGGGGATGCCATTCGGAAAGCTACCATCAGGCGTATGATGCAGTTTAATAATTTCAATCGGCGCGCCAGCTTGTGCTAACTTCTCAATTAATAAATCAACCACGGGACCGGCGCTGCCATTACCTGAATTAATCACCAGCTTAAGCGGTTTTAATTTATCAATATCGACGAAGGTCATCACATGATTGATATAGGCGCTTTTATCCGTCAACAGCTGCAATTTACCTAGTGTATTGTCAGTGGCAAATTGTCCAGATTCTGCCAAGACTTGAATCTCAGCCAAACCATCATCGGCACTAATCGGTTTTGATTGTTCCTTGACCAACTTTAAGCCATTATAATTAATCGGATTATGACTAGCAGTCACTTCGATACCACCCAGCGCCTTATAGTGACTGGTGGCAAAATACACCTCTTCAGTTCCCGTCATCCCTAAATCGATCACGTCGACGCCGGCATCTAGTATACCTTTGATAGCCGCTTGTTTTAACTGCTCACTTGAATGACGAATATCGCTACCGATAACGACAGCTGGCTTTAAGTTTTTTAATTCAGTAGAGGCGTCAGCTACGTTATAACGCTGGAATAAAATCTGTGCAAAGGCACGCCCGATACGGTAAGCAATATTCTCGTCTAGATTGACTCCAAGCTCACCGCGGATATCATAAGCCTTAAATGAATTGATAATAATAGGATTAAATTCAGTGGTTGATTGATAGCCAGTAGTCGCAGAAGTGGACATAATGATAAAGTTCCTTAGGCGTGAGCAGTGAAAAATGATTTAGTCATATCAGGATTATAAGTCAATAAGCGTTCAATGATACACTAACTGCTAAATGAGTCGTACTCATGTCTGTTGCTCTATTAGGCGACTATCCGACTCAATGATTAACAAAAAATATAAGAGCATTTTTATGAGCATTTTAGAAAATCAGATCTTAACACCTGAGCCTGTACAAGGAACGCCAGTTGCTAGTGGTGAGTTAGATGATTTATTGGCCTTAATGGCACGGCTGCGTGCTGATTGTCCGTGGGATAAAAAACAAAGCAATCATAGTCTCATTCCTTATGCGATTGAAGAAGCTTACGAGCTAGGGGAAGCGGTACAAAGTGATGATGACGAAGACATCAAAGGTGAGCTTGGTGATGTGCTGCTACAAGTGGTTTTTCATTGCCAAATGTATGCTGAGCAAGGGCGCTTTGATATGAGCGATGTGATTACCACTTTACAAGAAAAACTCATTCGTCGTCATCCGCATGTCTTTGAAGCAGAAATTTTAAAAGATGAAGCAGCGGTAAAAATACGCTGGGATGAGATTAAGGCGGAGGAACAACAAGAACGCGCCGCACGTGGCAAACCACAGCGCCGTTTGGACAATACCAAAGCAGGCAGCGCCTTGATGCAGGCGCAGGATGTACAAAAACAGGCGTCAAAATTGGGTTTTGATTGGGAAGGCGTGAGCGGTGCGTTTGATAAACTCGATGAGGAAATTGCCGAGCTAAAGGCCGAGATTTTAGATGAGCCAAAAGATGCTGCTAAATATAACATAAGCAAAGTCAATATCAGAGACATTGAAAAAGAGCTTGGCGATTGCATGTTTGCGCTGGTCAATGTCGCGCGTAAATTAAACCTCGATGCCGAAACAGCAACCCTGACCTGTGTGCATAAATTTAAATCACGCTTTGGCTATATTGAAGACCAATTAGCTGCTGCTGGCAAGCGTTTAGAGGATAGTGATATTCATGAGATGGATACGTTATGGGAAGCGGCGAAACAGCATGAACGCGATTAATAGATGCTTACTTACCAAATACTCGCTTACTAAATGCTCATTCATTAAACGGTCATATGATAGCTTGTTTAAACATTTGACTATTTTTTTAGTAGGCATATTTTTTATGCTATCTCATTCTGTCTTTGCAGCGCCTTGTTTTGATAATCCGCAAAGTGCTTATAACTATCTATTGACGCAAGAAACAGCGCAAACCCAAGCACGTGATCAGAGTAGCATTAACATCAATCGAGCGACAGAAGCTGAGCTGGTATCATTAAATGGCATTGGCAGCAGTAAAGCACAGGCGATTATGTTATATCGTGACATGTTTGGTGGCTTTAAGACGGTTGATGAGTTGACCAAGGTAAAAGGCATCGGTGCAAAAACCATTGAGAAGAATCGCAGGCGTTTAAGCGTACAGGATTAATCACGGTATTAATCACGATATTTTGTATTAATTAACCCCAATATTGACAAAATAGCATGTAAGTAAATGTCATAACACACCCACCATGGTCAAAATTTGTTAAACTAGCAGGTACATCCGCCTGATAGACGCTGTGTTCGTCAGGGTGGTTAAGAATAAAGGCGAGGAGTAGATGCATGGCCGAGCGTGCCGCCAAGCAGTTAGAACTGAATAAATCTGAATTACCAAATTCCATTACCGAAGTGATTGCAACCCTAACCCGAGCTGGGTTTGATGCCTATATCGTCGGTGGCGGCGTGCGCGACACATTGCTAGGCCTGCGTCCAAAAGACTTTGATGCGGTCACTGATGCCAAGCCCCATGAGATTAAAGACGTCTTTGGTAAGCGCTGCCGTATTATCGGCCGCCGCTTTCAATTGGCGCATGTGTACTCCGGGCGTGAGCTGATCGAAGTGGCCACTTTCCGTGGACCACCGCTTAATGATTCTAATACCAATCAAGACGGCATGATTCTGCGCGACAATGTCTGGGGCGATATCAAACAAGATTTTGCCCGTCGCGACTTTTCTATCAACGCCCTTTATTATCAGCCACTCAAAGGCGTGGTACATGATTTTTGCGGTGCGCTTGAAGATATCGATAATAAAATCATTCGCCTATTAGGTAATGCGCCGACTCGTATCGAAGAGGATCCGGTCAGATTGCTGCGTGCCCTACGTTTTAAAGCCAAATTGGGCTTTGATTTTGATAGCGAATTGGCCGCACAGTTTCATGATGGTAACTGGTCATTACTTGAACAAATCTCTCCGCATCGTCTGTATGATGAAACGCAAAAGATGTTTACCGGTGGTTATTTGGTGCCGTTATTGCCGTTATTGTTTGAGTCGGGCGCGATTGATAGTCTTATTGTTTATCCACCTGCTGAGCCGAGTGCCTTAGTTAAACAAGTCGCTATTAATACCGACAAACGTATTGCTGCTGGCAAAAGTATTAACCCTGCTTTCTTTTATGCAGCGTTGCTGTGGGAAAATTACCTACATCAATTAGAAAAAGCCAAAAAACGTAATATGCCTTTTGCGGATGCGCAGATGCATGCAGCAAGCAAAGTCATTGACCGTCAGCGTATTAAAACTGCTATCCCAAAATTTGCTGAACAGTTTATTCGTGATATTTGGATATTACAGCCAAAATTGGCTGCGCCGCGTAGTAAACAAATTGTTCAGTTGTCTGAACACCCACGCTTCCGTGCCGGTTTCGATTTCTTGTTGCTGCGCGAGCAGTGCGGCGATGCCGAACATCCGCTATCAGAATCCACCAATGATATGGGCGAGTGGTGGCACAACTATCAGACCTTGACTGAACAGCAACAACAACAAGCGATTGACGATTTTGATGAAAAAATTCGTCGCGGCGCTTATAAGCAAGGGCAGCGTGGTCGTGGACGTAATCGTCAAAAACAGCAAACCTCGAACGATAATAGCAAGGTGAATCACATAGAAAACGCTCAGCAAGATAAAGTAAACAGCAATGGTCATACCAAGCAAGTTGTCAACGATGCTTCAAACGTGCCATCACGTCGCCGTCGCGCTGCTAGTCAGTCTGGCGCTCAGCATGCTAATAACAGTGTCAATAGTCATGGTCATAATAAGGGCTATGATAAGCAGCAAGCAACACAAGATAATAATGAGCTTGCGCAGTTGCAACAGTTATCCCTTGCGAACACTGGTCATCAAGCGGCAAATGGACGCCACGATGTTAAACCTGCACCGTTGTTTGTGATAGAACATGAAAAGGTTGTGCCGCCATTACGCAAGCACTTACCAAGTGACGCAAAGTCGCTGTCTAAGTCTAAATTGTCTAGCCAAGGACCTGCGAAAAATGCCGTCAGTGAAAGCACGTCGACGCAGGAAGTAGCGAATAAGACAGCCGTGCCTAAAGAGCAGTCTGACAATCAATCACAACAGCATCGTCATGCTAAGAAACCAAAGCAAGTTGATGTTAATACTAATGCTGACTCAGTTGCTACTAAAGCGCATACGACAGAGCATGCTACGCGCACGGTAGCAAGAACACCTGCACTCGTCAGCATGAATAACGAGCCGATACCGCATAAACGCCGCCGTCGTCAGCCTTCAGTGATAGACAATAACAGTAGTAATGACCGTATAAATAGCTCAGCCAATAGCAATAGCGTAGAGGCAAAAGCAGTCGGCAGCCAAGAGCAGAAAGCGGAAAAATACGTAAAAAAAGCCCCGAAACCAGCGGCTGAAGCTACTAGTAAAATTGATGCTCAAGCTAAAAAATCAACCAAAGCTTCAGCAGCAAAACCTGCTAAAGCCAATCAGGATACTGAGAGCAAGACTACTCAAAGTCAGTCTAATAAAAGTCAGACGGCTGCTAGTAACATGAATGAGCATAAAGGACCTGTGCCATCAAAGCGTCGCCGTCGTCAGCCAAGCGTTAATAACGTTTAGGCTCGTCAGCGGACAATAGAGTAAAGTGATAACTATGAACACGCACTTTGATGCTAGTGATAACAATGACAGCTATGATTACGCGGCTTGGGTTACTTGCTATGTAGGCTTAGGTAGCAATCTGACAAATGAGTTGGGTTCTCCTGTGGAGCATTTACAGCAAGCCGTTGCGGCTATGCAGGAACAGGAGTATATACGTGCGGTACGTGTGTCTTCCTACTATGCCTCAGCGCCGATGGGACCCCAAGACCAACCTGATTTTATCAATGCGGTCGCAGGTTTTGAAACTACCTTCACCGCGTTTAAGCTGCTTGATTTTTGCCAAGCGCTAGAACAACAAGCAAAACGCGCTCGTCTGCGCCATTGGGGTGAACGTAGCCTTGATGTCGATATCTTATTATATGGTGACGCGCAAATATCAGAGACGCAATTAACAGTACCGCATGCTGGGTTGCATGAACGCAATTTTGTCTTGATACCGCTGCGAGAGTTAGCGCCAGAGTTGATTATTAAAGGTAAACCAATCACGGATTATCCGCTGAGTCACGATTGGAAAGGGTTAAAGTTACTATCAAATGATTGATGTATTATTCGTTACAAAGTAGTGGCAAATTGGCATTTAGCAGTAGTACCAGTCATTGATGGCTAAAATTATTGAGGGTTATATGACGACTTTATCGACTTTAAATAAGTTTAAAAAAGACGGCACCAAATTTACCTGTCTGACCTGTTATGACGCCATGTTTGCGCGCATGATGGACAAAGCTCAAATTGATACAATTTTAATTGGCGACAGTCTGGGCATGGTGGTGCAAGGTCATGATTCAACCTTACCTGTCACTGTCGATGACATGGCTTACCATACTGCCAATATTGCCCGTAGTAATAAGCACGCGCTTATTTTAGCTGATTTGCCGTTTATGAGTTATGTGACGCTGCCAGAAGCCGTAGCTAATAGCCGTAAACTTATGCAGGCTGGCGCGCATGTGATTAAAATTGAAGGCGGTAGTGAGCTTTGCGAGGTAGTTACGACTTTGGCGCAAGCAGGCACGCCCACTTGTGTACATTTGGGGCTGACACCGCAATCAGTCAATGTGTTTGGCGGTTATAAAATCCAAGGACGTGGTGACGAGGCGGCCCATAAGCTGCTTGCTGATGCCAAAGCGGTCGTTGCTGCTGGCGCGGCACTTTTGGTATTGGAATGCGTTCCTGCTGAGCTTGCTAAAGCTGTGACCGAAGCAGTTGCCGTGCCAGTTATTGGTATTGGCGCTGGTGCTGATACTGATGGTCAAGTCTTAGTGATGCACGACATGCTGGGTATGGTACACGGTCGCGTACCGCGCTTTGTCCATGACTTTTTGACCGATAAGCGTAATAGTGAGCATAGTATTGAAGGCGCTTTTGTCCTGTATCAGCAATCGGTACGCGACGGCAGTTTTCCAACTGGGCAGCACCAATTTAGCTAGTCGTATTTAATTTTATTGAATTTAGTGTTTTGACGATTATCAGTAGAAGAAGTATTCACCATGCCAAGCATTCATCATCATATCGCAACACTGCGCGCCGCATTAAACCCTTACCGTGGGCAACAACGTATTGCTCTAGTGCCAACGATGGGCAACCTGCATGACGGTCATCTTGAGCTGGTAAAGCTTGCTAAACAGCATGCTGATATTGTGGTGGTGAGCATCTTTGTCAATCCTACTCAATTTGGGGCGGGTGAAGATTTTGACAGTTATCCACGTACATTAGATGCAGATGTTGCCAAGCTTGCCACCGTTGGAGCGGACTACGTATTTGCTCCAAGTATTGATGAGATGTATCCGGTATTACCGCCACCAACGTCAGTCCGAGCTGGGGAAATTACCGCGCAGCTATGTGGTCAATCACGCCCCAATCACTTTGATGGCGTCGGTATTGTCGTCTCTAAGCTCTTTAATATTGTGCAGCCTGAGGTGGCAGTCTTTGGTCAAAAAGATTATCAGCAATTGGCGATTATCCAGCAAATCGTGCGTGATTTAAGTTATCCTATCGAAATTATAGGTGCGCCTATCGTGCGTGCTGCTGATGGCCTAGCATTATCTTCGCGCAATCAGTATCTAACTGAAGCTGAGCGCAGCGCTGCTCCTGTGCTACATAAAGAATTACAACGCTTAGCTGCGCAACTGATGCATGGTCAGCATCTCGAGCAAGGACTTGAGTCTCTGTTAATAGAGACGCGGACACGCATAACTGAGGCGGGGTTTAAGATTGATTATTTAGAGGTCAAAACGGCTCAGCTAGATTCTTTAAAGGTAGATGGTGCATCTGCAAGTTTCAATGGAGACCATCAGGATTTGGTGGTTTTGGTTGCTGCTTGGTTGGGCCGTGCACGTTTGTTAGACAATCAGTTGGTGACGGTTCAGCAGCCGTAATAACAGAGTAATTCGCCAGACGCAATTATTAGGATGACGGATCATGAGTGCAAATAGGGACAATAAGCAAGCCAAGGCAAATAATAAACAAGTACAGAAAAATGATAATTTAACAAAGCCAATAATCGCTAACGTAGCAAATAAAGATAGGTTAAGTATTCTGGTGGTGTCAGGGCGCTCAGGCTCGGGTAAGACCTCAGTACTCAATATCCTAGAAGATTTGGGTTATTATTCTATCGATAATTTGCCCTTGTCATTGCTTCCTGACGCGGCGCAAAAGCTGGTCTGTGATAGTGGGATTAAACGCATCGCCTTGGGTGTCGATATTCGCACGCCACGTGCAGATTTGTCTAATTTCGCTGAAACTCATGATGCGTTAAAGCAGAGGTATGGTGAAGAAGCGGTCACTGTGATCTATGTGACAGCGCAAGAAGAAACCTTGGTGGCACGCTTTAATGCGACCCGCCGCATTCATCCTCTTATGGTGCAAGATACCAAAGGTGTAGAGAATACCGCTTATAATCTGCCAGCGGCGATCGAAAGAGAGATTCAGCTTTTACAGCCAATATTTAAGCAGGCGGATGTCAAAATCGATACCACTATGCTGAATATTCATCAGTTAAAAGAGCGCCTACGTGATTATGTGGGGGTCGACAATCAAATAGTGATCAATCTGTTATCGTTTGGCTTTAAATACGGCAGCCCAATCGATGCGGACTTCGTGTTTGATGTGCGCATCTTGCCCAATCCGCATTGGAATCCGAGCCTACGAGCCGCTACCGGTCTTGACGCTGAGGTCGCTGAGTTTTTTGCCGACTATCCAGAGGTGTCTGAGATGACTGAGGATATCGCAAAATTTCTCAATCGTTGGTTGCCTGATTTTTTACATAACAATCGCCATACGGTAACGGTCGCTATTGGCTGTACCGGTGGTAAACATCGCTCGGTATTTATCACCAAGCATCTACAAGATAAACTGACGGTAAGCTTGCCCAAAGGGTTGACCGTGGCAGCCAAACACCGCGAAAAGCATCGTTGGTAGAGGTTAGTCGTAAGGTATAAGCTACAACGTATAAATGGCAAAAATGCTATTAAATTTATGATTTACTATCTATTATTTATTATCTCGAAAAATGGAAAGCTTTTATGATTGACTGGTCAGAACAGGATATGCGTGTCTCGCGCACCGAACTCAAAAAAGCCCATGAGCGCTTGCAGCAGCTTTCGATACCGCTTGCCAGCTTATCGAAAAAACAGCTTAAAGCCTTACCAGCTAGCGATTATTTTATGGCAGAGTTGATGGCGCTTGCTGATATCACCAGCGCCAATGCCCGCAATCGTCAGACCAAACGTGTTGGCAAGCTTATGATTGAAGAAAATCGCCATGAGCTGATAAAAGCATTATTTGATGCGTACTTTCCTAAAGAGCAAGTCTCTAAAATTGAGAGCTGGTATGAGCGCTTAAATATCAATGATGAAGGTACGCTCAAGCAGTTCGTCAAACAATATAAAGCCTCTGAGCAGCATAGTATGTATCAGCTATTGCTCTGGATTGAGTACGCTAAGCATACCAACGATGAGGAGCTAATGGCAGAATCAAAAGCAGATTTGGCCAGTTATATACGTGAAGTCGCTATTTTAACGAATCTAAAAAAATAGTGATAAGAGATATAGGCTAGTAAATTTGGCTAGTGGTTACCTATAAAATACTAAAGATAGAACACTAAAATATAAAAAAGCCAATCAGTAAAGATTGGCTTTTTTAGTTGATCAGAAATAGCGTTGTACTTGGTGTGTTAATCTAGGTTTTTCTGAAAATATTAATGCTACTTTTTCTCAGCACGAACTTTATCAACCAAATAATCTACTACTTTAGGGACAGTAGCACTTTCACCCGTTACGACGTATTTGCCTTGCACAACCACCGCTGGCACGCCTGATAACTGATAACGCTTAGCGCCTGCTTGTGAGCGACCAATTTTGGTACCGACAGCAAAAGAGTTATATAGGCTGTTAAATTTCTTTTCGTTCACGCCTTTAGACGCATACCATTTGCTGAGTGACGCTTGGTCAAATAATTGCTTGCCGTCTTTATGTACCGCATCAAATAGCGCATCATGGGTTTTGTTTTCATAACCTAGTAACTGAGCAGCATAGAAACCACGGGCACTGGCTTCCCAAACAGGGTTAAGCGCCGCTGGGGTTTTAAAGAATGCCACATCTTTACCTTTGGTTTTTGCCCATTTTTCCATATGCGGATTTAAGACGTTACAATGCGGGCAGCCATACCAGAAAAATTCACGCACAATGATAGCATCACCGCTGATTTTTTCTGGGTTGTCTAGTACACGGTAATCTTTTCCTGCGACATAGTTGGCAGCTTGTGCGCCCATATTGGCCAGCCCAATAGCACAAGCCAGACCAGTCAATGCGATGATACGTTTCATACTTGTTCCTTGAGGTGTCAAAATTTGGAATGTTTAGTTTAGACGCTTTGATTCAGCAGTTTTTAGCGTATTGATATAGGTTTCAACGTAAATCGGCGGCAATACGTCGCTTAAATCGATCTCGTTAAATCTACCTACAACAGAATACTGCCTATAATAGCGTAAAATGCCCATAGTTGTGAACCCGATTCTTAACTAACGGTTGTAAAGCTGTGAGCTATTATTTAAGGTAGCTTACTTATCACTTTTAAGTGGAAACTTATTAAGTTTTATCAAGGATAGAGTTATTAATTAAAGCCATTAATTAATGACATTATATAAAGTTTAAAACCAGCAAAGCTATTTTTTCTTGCTTTTATAACATTCTGACGCTTAATAATAGTGCTACTTAAGTAGTTGATAAAACCTTGCTTATGTTTAAACGATTCACAGTCGGTGACGATGTACTGACGACAAAGTTGCCGCTCTCATGCTAATATTGAGCCTATCATCATAACTCTGCACGATAATAATTATAATACCCATAAAGGAAAAATCCTATGAGCCAAGTTTCATCTTCTACGCAGCCTGTTAATCATCAAGAAAACAATTCTATGAACAACGCTGCTAGCGAGTTTAACCAAAACACGGTTATCAACGTCGATGCCAGTGAAGTAGAAAAATTCAATAACCTGGCGAGCGAGTGGTGGAATAAGACTGGCGCATTTGCCACCTTACACGAAATCAATCCGCTACGTCTTAACTGGATAGAAGAAAACGTCAAGCGCGGCTTTATGAGTGCTGATAGCGATAAAACGGCAGAGATGGGCTTAGCGGGTAAAAAAGTCCTTGATGTCGGTTGCGGTGGCGGTATTTTGTCAGAATCAATGGCACGTCGCGGCGCTGATGTCACCGGTATCGACCTCGGTACCGAAAACCTCAAAGCAGCGACCTTACATGCTGAGCAAAGCAACTTAAATGACATTTTGCGTTATCAGCATATTCCTATTGAGCAATTAGCTGCCACCCATGCCGGTCAGTTCGATGTTGTGACCTGTATGGAGATGCTTGAGCATGTGCCAGACCCCACTGCTATCGTTGAGGCGTGCTTTGCGCTATTAGCGCCAGGCGGCGTTTGTATGCTATCAACGATTAACCGCAATCCTAAATCGTACCTGTTTGCCATCGTTGGGGCAGAGTATGTATTGCGCTTGCTTGATCGCGGTACTCATGATTACGCCAAATTTATCACTCCAGCTGAGTTAGATAACATGGCGGTCAATGCAGGTTTTACCCGTCAAGACATCATCGGTCTGCATTATAATCCATTGACCAAGCGCTATTGGTTGGCACAAAATGTTGATGTTAATTATATGATGGCGGTACAAAAGCCACTGGCGTAAATCGTCTTTTATAAGCATTCCTATCTGACCACTTTTTAAATTATTATTAAGAGCGCCTGTTATGAGCCAATTTGTAAAAGCTGTCTTGTTTGACCTTGATGGCACATTAATCGATACTGCCGCCGACTTCGTGCGCATTATTGGTAAAATGAGCAGTGAAAATGATTGGCAAGCGCCACCTGAAGCCGAAATTCGTGAGCAAGTCTCTGCCGGTGCCACGGCGATGGTACAGCTGATGCTGCGTCATAATGACCAGCTTGAGGTCAGTGAAGCTGAGTTAATGGCCTTTCGTCAGCAGTTCTTAGACGATTATGAAGCGGATATATGTGTTGATAGTTGTGTTTTTAATGAGCTTGAAGAGGTGCTGCGCGAATTAGAAGAAAAAGGCGTGCCATGGGGCATCGTCACCAATAAGCCGCGTTATCTTGCTGAGCTTCTGTTAGAAAAAATGCAATTAGACGAGCGCTGTGCGGTGCTAGTGTGTCCGGATGACGTATCGCGCTCGAAACCCGATCCAGAACCGATGTATGTAGCGTTAGAAAAGCTCGCTATCCCGCGCGGTGCCGCTGAAAGCGTGCTTTATGTCGGCGATCATATACGCGATATAGAAGCGGGCAACGCGGCTGGTATGCCGACTATTTTAGCTGCTTATGGCTATATCCCACCTGAAGATCAAGGCAACTTGAAAAAATGGGGCGCAGATTATATTACCGAAACTCCTGCAGACTTGAATAAATTATTACTTTCTTCTGGCAAGTTCGACTATTTATAAAACAAATAAGACTTATAAAGAAAATAAACCCTTTATCGAAATAGCTATTAAGCACCCTACCTATTAAATAATCAGCAGTGAGTAATGCCATGAGTGACAATACTAATAATCCTACTACTCAGCAAGAGATGCCATCAGCGGTGCAAGCTTCTGTGCAAGCTTTAACGCACGACGATATTCGTAATTTTGTGCCGCCTGATAACTGTTTAGATGGCAAGACTATCTTGGTAACGGGAGCAGGTGATGGCATCGGGCGTATCGCCGCCTTAACCTATGCACGTTATGGTGCGACCGTATTATTGTTAGGACGTACCAGTAGCAAGCTTGAATACGTTTATGATGAAATTGAGAGCTTTGGTGGTAAGCAGCCCGCCATGTTACCGATGAATCTAGAAGGTGCGACCTATGCTGAGATGCAAAAGTTAGAGAATTTGATCGCTAAAGAAGTCGGTCAGCTTGATGGTATCTTGCATAATGCTGGCATGCTGGGTACCTTGACGCCACTTGAGATGTACGATGTCGATATGTTTGCCCAAGTGATGAAGGTCAATTTTACTTCTACCTTTATGCTCACGCAAGCGCTACTGCCTTTGCTTAAAGACGCAGCACATGGTTCTATCGTCTTTACTTCTAGTAGCGTTGGCACCCATCCTCGTGCATTTTGGGGCGCGTATGCACTTTCTAAACAAGCGGTAGAAGGTATGAGCGATATCTTTACCCAAGAAACGCAAAATACCACTAACTTGCGCTTTAACTGTATCAATCCCGGCGGAACTCGTACCAATATGCGCGCCCATGCTTTTCCCGGTGAAAATCCGATGAGCCTGAAAACTCCTGAGGATATTATGGGCGGCTATGTGTTTTTGATGAGTGATGAAAGTATTGGGGTACGTGGTCAAGTGGTTGAGTTACAACCAAAGGATTGATTCTCACCTGTAGTCTTATTGAGTAATAGCTCTTTAGCTATTTATAGTATTGATAAAATATAATAAATTCATCGATATTGAATTTGCTGATATATAGCCCCATCTATTTGTTATTAAAGACTTTTACCATAGTTGGTTTGATGGTTAAACCAAGCTTAATTTATCAAACTAAGTATTATTAATAAAAAATAGGATGTGATTATGGCAGGTGGCTGGTCAAGAGATGGGGCAGAGCATGAGCAAATGGATGCCACCGTTAACGATGCGTTAGAGCGCGCAAGGCGTGCGTTACCAACGGGTAAGAGCGCAGAGTTTTGTGATGAATGCGGTAACGCTATTCCAGAAGCACGACGTATTGCGCTACCGGGCGTGCAGCATTGTGTCAGTTGTCAAACGGAGCTTGAGCAAGAAGCAAAGGCGACTGAGCTATTTAATCGCCGTGGTAGTAAAGACAGTCAATTACGTTGATTTTATGTCTTACAATATCAGTTAGACCAATAAAAAACCCTGCACATGAGTGACAGGGTTTTTATATCGTCAAATAATTTGAAAGAATAATTTACTCGTTTCTAGCGGCTTCTACTTCTGCTTCGTCAGGGACGAATACGTAGCCTACACCCCACACGGTTTGGATATAACGCGCTTGTGAAGGATTGTCTTCAATTAAGCGACGCAAGCGTGATACTTGCACATCGATAGAACGCTCCATCGCACCCCATTCACGACCACGCGCAAGATTCATCAGCTTATCACGAGTCAATGGCTCGCGTGGATGTTGAACCAATGCTTTTAGCACCGAAAACTCACCGGTCGTTAAAGTCACGACATTACCGTCACGTTTAAGCGTACGAGTCGATAAATCCAGCGTCCATGGTCCAAACTCAACTACTTCAAGTTGATGACTTGGCGCACCCGGTAGCTCACGATTTTGACGGCGCAGCACAGCTTTGATACGGGCCAATAGCTCTTTTGGATTAAAGGGCTTTGGCAGATAATCATCAGCGCCTGCTTCAAGTCCAGCGATACGATCGGCGTCGCCACCTTTAGCAGTCAACATAATAATCGGAATATCACCGTTATCTTCACGCAAGCGCTTACAGATACTGATACCGTCTTCGCCTGGCAACATCAAATCTAAAACCACCAATGAGAACAGCTCACGCTGTAGCAATTTGTCCATCTGATTGCCATCATGAGCCGTACGAACGACAAAACCATCGTCTTCTAGAAAGCGTTGTAATAAAGAGCGCAAACGTGCATCGTCATCAACGACTAAAATGCGCTGGTTTAGAGTGTCAGGGCTGTTGTTGTCTGTCATACAGTCATCCTCTTATAAAAATTATTATTAGTAGAAACCATTAGTAAAAGCTATTTTTAAAACGCGGGTAAAAATATTGTTATTATTTAATGATCATTCCCTTGATAAGTAAATCATGATTAGCAAACCATTAGTTGTCATAAAAAATATAGTCGTCGAAAAAACCTATAAAAATGAAGACTTTTGTTCAATATAGCAGCACTTAGCCATATTTGTGCCTTTGATACTTTAGTGTATAAGATTGCAGGCCTAATTGCATCACTGATACGGATAAATGCTGTATGCGTTTGTTTAACAAGGCGTGAGAATGGATGATATGAGACGATTTTTGCCATAAAACAGGCGATAAATAACGAAAAGATAAAAAGGATTTTTATTCATGCAGCTTTTGCTATAATGCAAAACTACATTTCTCAACGATTGATACGTCTATGAGTAGCACTGATACCTTAACGCCATCTCAAACCTCGACAAATGCACAGGTTTTGGATGCAACCACACACGCGAATATTCACGACAAGCTTGCTCGCGCGCTTGGCATTAAGACTGCTCAAGTCAATGCGTTTGTGAAGCTTTACGATGAAGGCGCGACCGTTCCCTTTATTGCCCGTTACCGTAAAGAAAAGACACAGAATCTTGACGATGCGCAATTGCGAGCTTTAGAGAAGTCGCTTAATTATGAGCGCGATATGGCAACCCGTCGCCTCAAAATTACTGAGCTGCTCAGCACGCAGGGCAATTTGACCGACGAGCTACAGGCGCGTATTGATAATGCGACGTCGAAACTTGAGCTTGAAGACATCTATTTGCCATATCGTCCACGCCGCCGCTCTCCTGCTGCTAAAGCACGCGCTGCCGGTCTTGACGTTGCTGCTCAAGCAGTGTTGACGCAAGAAATCACGCCAACTGACGCATTAGCAGACTATCAAGTTCAATCGAGCATTACCGATGAAAGTGGTAATGAGATTGAAGTCGACTTTAGCGATATCGACAAGCAATTGGCGGGCGTACAGGCCATCATCGTTGATGAGTGGACGCAGGCATTGGGTTTACTTGATAATCTGCGCAGTGGCTTTGCCAAAACGGCCAGTATCGTCTCGGCTGTTGCCAGTGAAGAAAAACGTGAAGTCGGCGAGAAGTTTAAAGATTACTTTGAGCATAGTGAAAGCCTGGCGCGTCTGCCGAATCATCGTTTATTAGCGATGCTGCGCGGTCGCCAAGAAAACGTTTTGGGTCTAAAAATTGAAGGCGAAGATGCGCCCTTTATTGAAAAAATCATTAAGCATTTTGAGCTTGATGCCAAAGCACCAGCAGAACGTCAAGAATTTTTGACAGAAGCAGCCACTAGCTTATGGAAAGAAAAATGGCGTCCGCATATCGAACATCGTTTATTGACTGAAAAGCGTCTGACCGCTGAAGCCGATGCAATTGATGTCTTTGCCAATAACTTACAGCATTTACTCATGTCAGCGCCTGCTGGCCGTAAAGTGATTTTAGGTGTCGATCCCGGTATCCGTCATGGCGTTAAAATGGCGATTATCGATGCCCAAGGTCATGTCATGCTAGACAGTGAAGACAAACCTGTCGTCGCAACCGTTTATCCATTCGCCCCTGATAATAAGATGGATGAAGCCAAAGCAGTTATCGACAAGCTATTAAGCACTTATAATGTCGACTTAGTGGCTATCGGTAATGGTACGGCCAGTCGCGAAACAGATGCGATGATTAAAGAGATTTTGGCTGCCAATTCTGAATTAAAAGCAAAGGCGGTTATCGTTAATGAGTCAGGCGCGTCAGTTTATTCTGCCAGTGAGCTTGCGAGTGATGAGTTGGCTAATTTAGATGTTTCTGTACGCGGTGCGGTTTCTATCGCGCGTCGCTTGCAAGATCCGCTATCAGAGTTGGTTAAGGTTGACCCAAAAGCGATCGGCGTTGGTCAATATCAGCATGACGTCAACCAAACTCAATTAGCGGATAGTCTCGATAAAGTCACGCAAGACAGCGTAAATGCGGTTGGTGTTGATGTGAATACAGCAAGCCCTGCTATCTTAGCGCATATTGCTGGTTTGAATAAAAACGTCGCACAGCAAATCGTCACTTATCGTAAAGAGCATGGTGCGTTTGATAGCCGTGAAGCACTAAAAAATGTCCCACGCTTAGGGGTGAAAACCTTTGAGCAAGCCGCAGGTTTCTTACGTGTCCATGGTGGTAGCAACCCACTTGATGCGACAGGCGTGCATCCAGAAAGCTATGCGCTGGTTGACAGCTTACTTGAGCAAACCGGTAAGACGTTGCCAGAAGTCATCGGTAACGATGGGGTGCTAAACAGTATCGATACCACTGCACTCGCTGCGAACGATGATAATATCAGTGTCAAAGCCATCATTGAAGAGCTTGCAAAGCCTGCACGTGACCCACGTCCTGAGTTTAAAACCGCTAACTTCCGTGAAGACGTCAATAGCATTAAAGACTTGAGCGAGGGCATGCAGCTTGAAGGGGTAGTGACCAACGTCACAGCCTTTGGTTGCTTCGTTGATGTCGGTGTCCATCAAGATGGCTTGGTGCATATCTCACAGATGGCAAATGACTTTGTCGCTGACCCGATGAACCGCGTCAAGCCTGGCGATATCGTCTCAGTACGTGTCATTTCTATCGATGAAAAACGTGGCCGTATTGGCTTTAGTATGAAGCCTGAGTCTGAAAAACCAGTACGCCCAGCTGCGAAGTCGACTGCAGAAAGTACAGCTAAGGATGATAAAGCTAGTCGTCCAGGCAGCAACCATACAAATAGCAACCGTTCAAATAATAGCCGTCCAGCTGCTGATAAGCGTTCAGAAAAACCGCGTGGCAATCGTCAAGATAAAGATAACGCCAATAATCGCGTTAAAGCGCCAAGAGCAGAGAAGGCAGAAGCCCCTAGTAAAATGGGTACGCTTGGCGCACTATTGCAAGAAGCAGGCGTGACCAAAGCTAAAAAGTAATGATTGTTTATGGCCATATAGATTTCAGCTAATGACGAACAACTAAAAAGGCAGCCATCGATGGCTGCCTTTTTATTAGAAATATATTGGAGGAATTTCTTTAAAAATCGTTTATCTTTATGGCTAATAACTCAGCTTGCGCTTTATTGATACTATTAAAGAAGGGTAGTATCAAAAGCAGGCTTTAAGGTTTTATCCACTAACAACATAAGCGTTTTATTTATAATCTATAAAATTTCTGTTGTTTCTACGTCTTATTCTGTCTCTAATGACGCTTCTTCTTCTAGCATTTCATCTTGTAAATCTTGCTGTTGCATCGCATCTTCTGGATTTTGAATAGCCGCTTGTTGCAATTGCATAGCTTCTTGATCGGCTTGTAGCTCAGTTGTCATCTGTTGTTGGTTAGGGCTATTATTTACCTTTGCTCTTGAGATAACTTGGGTTTCGCTAATCTGAAACGGACTAGATTGGTTTGCTGCTGACTCATTATTTACATTGTCACCTTCAGCTTCTAGTGTGATTGCCGTAGCCGCCGCTTGCTTCTCCATTGCTGCCGTATCAGTAGGTGCAGCCATGGCCAAGCTTGGGATAGTGAGCGCAGCGCCAATGAGTAGCGATAAAGATAGAGTACTTTTTTTCATGAATCAATTCCTTAATTTATAATCTTATCAAGTCAGTCTAAAGCATTTCAAACTTGACGTTTATTTTGCGTGCTGGGGTATGTAACTGCTTAAAATCAAAATTCATTTAGTATTTTGAATCTATATATTTAGAATAGCTAACATTGAATCTATAGAGAAAATAAAATCATGATAACCATTAAGCGATTATCATGATCGATTTGGATAAAGAGGTTTATAAGCTGATCTAAATCAGTGATAAAAACCTAAGTGGGAGAATACCAACTAAATAAGCGTAGGTTCAGTAGTACATAAATTAAAAGTCTAACAGAGCGATGTTTATAGGTGACTTTATGCAACCATTGTATGGTTATTGTCAGATAGAAAGATAAAGTCGAATCTCTACTCTCTTATATCGTACTGTATATAAATACTGCAATAAACCGCATTAAAAAGGTTCAAGCACCTACGCATCAAAAACGCTTATTTAATAATCACCTACTTACTGATGCTGGGGTCAACAATAGGTTGTTGGCCGTTATTATCAGGCACACGGATAACAGGGAAGGTTTGACTGATTTCTGTCTCCTCAAGTACTTCAGCATCCGCTTCTTGACCAACGATAACGGTACGATTAGCACTATCTTCAACTGCAATCACAGTACCATTAGCGGTATTGAGGCGTTTGATTTGGTCTTCTGGGGCAATGATAACTTCTTTCACACGGTATTTAGCAGGACGTATAACGCGTGTGGTTTCTACAACGACCGGCTCTAAACTGCGTTCTTCAGTGATAGCAACTTCAGCATCTGGTGCTGGTGCTTCCTTTTCTTTTGCTTCATTCATAATAGGTGTTGGGAACTTAGCACCAAAATGGTTATCACACTGCTGCATGCTTAAACGTACGGGATTACCCGCTTTGTCCATATAAACGTTAACTGGCATATCAGCCGCAATAGGCACATACTTACCAACTAAAGCGCCCGACACCCCATAGCGACCGTTTGACTGCCCAACGCCTAAGTCACAGGCACCCGCTGAATAATTACTAGCCTTTGAGTTATTGCTATTCACCACAGCTTTAGGAATCATGACCTCAGATAAGCGCATTTTTTTGACAGAAGATTCGCCAATTTGCATTTTTGGTTTTTGATAAGTGTAAGGAGTATAAAATTGAGCTGAGCCATCTTTGACGGCCATCACACACTCATCATAGCTATCATAACCGACGTTACCATGATTATCAGTCGTCATGTCTGCATTGGCAGTGCTCGCAACCATGGCCACACCTGAGGTTAAAACAGCGGCTGTTAATACATTCAATTTCATCACTATTTCCTCTTTTATTGTTATTAATGGCTTCAAGTTAGTTTCTCTAATTTTTTTAAATAAAAGCTTTAGCATTTATTTAGCTGGCTCGTATTCGAGCAATGTCGTGATGTTAAAGTAATGTCTTATCAAAAGCTGATGGCTTTTCTTATTAGCATAATGAAAGCGACGCCATAACCTGTTTTATCCTACGTCAGTTATAGCAACATGGCTGTGACATTAGGCTAGGAATATGTAGCTTAATGTATTAAAAAAGAGGGATTAGGCAATATCGTTTACGCAGAAATTACGTTATTAGTATTCATTAACATTTACCTAGAAATGCTCAGTCTAAACAATGTGGCAAAATATTATGAGAAAATACAGCCAAAAAAAGACCGTACCTTTTTGCTAAGATACGGTCTTTATTAGATGAGTGAAAATCATATTGCTTTGATTTTATATATCGGTGATTTTAGGACTCAACGACTTCAAAACTAATACCAGAATACTTTTCTAAACGCTCTATTAAGCTATCGCCCATCGCTGAGGCGGGTGTCCAAAAGCCGCCGCCCACTTCTTCTTTGCTGATGTCTTGCCCGAGACATAATGCCGCTTGCGACAACATACGTGAGGTGCTGCCATAACCGGGATCTTTATCTCCCGTTACTTTGGTAGCAATGCTGTCTTTGTTAGCCGTTTGCCCAAAGAGGCGAATGTCAAAGTAGCCATTTTCTTGCTCTTCTTTAGAAGGGCCTGATCCTGATTTCGGTAATACGTGTTTAGACAAAAGCTCGCGGCTTGGCGTAATCATCATGGCGGTGGCAAATCCTAATAAGCCTGCGCTCATTGCATAGCTTGATAGCTTACCTTTAATGCCATCTTTCATCCACATCGCTTCGTCATACTTAAAGTCACGCCCATATTCATATCCGAGCAGTTGGTTACTACGATGTACGATACGGGTATTAATGCTCGCCATGACAAAGGGCGCAAGCCAGCGTTTGTGCTCGCTGTCATATTCTGGTTTGCTGACGTTATCTTGACGCACGTTCGGTGCATCCTTATCATCGTTCAGCAAATAAGGGTTTGCTACTTGCTTGCGGCGAGACTTGTCTTTTCCGACCTCTTCAAAGATAGTCACCATGGACGCGATCGTGCCGCCTGATAGGCCACCTTTTGCTGCTTTGACGCGCATATGGATGACATCGCAGGCGCTACCGAATTTCGCTTCTGCTTGCTGCTGGGTAAAGTAAACGCCCAAATCTGATGGGATAGAATCAAAACCGCATGAGTTGACGATACGAGCGCCGCTTTGTTTTGCCGTATCCTGATACTTATCCATCATGTCCTTGATAAAGATGGCTTCACCCGTCAAATCGACATAATCGGTGCCATTCTCCGCGCAAGATTTAATCAAGGGCTCACCATATTTTAGGTAAGGGCCAACGGTTGAAATAATAACTTGGGTTTGCTTGGTCATATTATCAAGGCTAGCCACATCGTCACTATTAGCAATAATAATATCGACTTTACTAGCAAGCTTGGACTTCAGTTCATTGAGTTTTTCCTCATCACGACCGGCAATCGCCCAAGTGACGTTTGAGCCGTTTTTGTCTTTAGCATTAGATAAGAACTCTGTCAAATAATGCGCCGTAATCTGGCCAACAAAGCTTGTCGCTCCGTATAGAACCACCGCATAAGAGCGCTTTTCGCTAGAAGTTGATTGCTCATGACTTGATTTTTGGGTGTTGTTTGAAGTATCCGTATTCATATTTATTTTCCTTATTAATTAGCTTTGGTTAGATTTTGCTTGTTGACCACAGAGTGTTGAATGCACGGTATTAAATGTTTGTTCTAAAAGGTATCGGTATATTATTTTTGCTAAGTAACTTTTACTAATAAACTTTTATTAACTAAAAGTTATAGGGCAAAGCCTGTAAACAATTAAAAATAGGTCATTGATAGATCATTAAAAGCTATCGCAAATTTTCTCATAAAAATAGGCGAGTTTACGCAATCGTTTACTGTGTCTGCACATAAGTCCTGAAAAGCCAAGTAAAAACTTCAAAACGGTAAGATTTGCTACAAAGTTTACATAACCTATCGACATTATTACCAAAATGAACGTTTTCTAAAGACAATTATTGCTAATCTATATTCGTAAGCAGTGATAAGCACTATTAAAACAAAAAGTAAGATATTGGGTGATTAAGACCATTAAGGTAAAACAACTTGGCTGATAACTGGGTTATTGAAACGTACTTTAGGAGTCTCGACACCCAGTTTTTTAATCATTATTTGAGGAGAATATTATGTTTCGTTGGGCTATTATTTTTGCTGTAATCGCATTGATTGCAAGTTTCCTAGGATTTGGCGGTGTTGCTGGCCTATCTGCAAACTTTGCCTACATTCTACTAGCCATTGCTGTAATCTTATTCATTGTCGCATTTGTTAGTCGCCGTATGTAATAGAGAACAGTGATTGCTTAGATTTTAAGTATTCATGCTGATAATAAAAAAAGTCCTCTATTGAGGACTTTTTTTACGGCTGAGATTTAGATATCTTAATGGTTATAATTAACATGAACAATTTTGTTAAATATTAGAAAGTTTTAGGCTGGATGATATGCTCCATTCGTTTTGCCAAACGGACATCATGGCTAGTAATACCGCCAGTATCACCAGTAGTCAGGCGAACTTCGACCACATTATAGTTATTACTCCATTCAGGATGATGCTCTAATGCTTCAGCATGAAAAGCCGCTTGATTCATAAAGCTCATGGCTTCAACAAAATCGCCAAAGTGGTAGGTTTTTACGATAGCATTACCATCGCGCTGCCAGCCTGGCAACTCTTCCAACTGCAAATCAACTTGTTGATTAGATAAACTACTCATGGTGATATCCTTTATTATTATGGTGGATGAGAAAATCACTATTAACGATAAAATAGTGTGGCGATTACGATGAGTTTCAGACGCTTTTACTCATGTGATAAGCGCGTAGACTACAAAAACTTTGGGACAAAAAACCCACCTATTACGGATATCTTATTATTTATTTGGCTGCAAATAGACAATAAAGAACATCAGAGAAATAGGAGGGCAGTGAGGCGTCAATATCCAGAGTATATAGCTCTAGTATGGCGGTTGGTAGTAAAAACTATCATTGCTATATAGCGCGAAAAACGCTTATAACTTACTTGGACTATAGCAGGTCCTGATAATCAGGATGTTTGTCAATATATGCAGCGACAAATGAGCATTGAGGTACGACTTTCTTGTTATTTTCACGAGCATAGTTTAAAGCATGTTTGACCAAAGCTGAACCCACGCCGTGACCGCCTAGCTCTTGTGGCACGATGGTATGATCGTACACCAACTTATCGTCACGCTCTTGATAACTGATGTAGCCTATATGACCGTCAATAGACGTCTCAAAACGTTTTGCTGTTTCATTGTGAACGATTTTGATTTCTGGTTTCTTATTTTCATTACTCATAAAAGCTCCTCGTTATTAGATTTTATAATTATTCGTATTTATCTAGCCTGATATTTAGTTCAATACTGCTTTCTTTAATGGTCGTCTGGCTCAATACCTGTTTTCACTTAGGTGTTTTACTGTTTCCATTGTGAGGCTTTTGATTCTAAGTTTCTAGTCCCTTACCGTAAGAGTAGATAGAGCAAATGTTAACATCTTTAACATGCCTCTATTTTAGATGTTCTACTTTATAGATTCTATTTAAGTTTAAAGACTCTACTGACGTCGTATATAAGAGCGCATCACGTGTAAAGTACTAATCATCAGGCATAAAACATAGCTTGGCGCACAACCTGAGGAAGAAACCTTCTAAAACCACGTTTAGCTTGTGCATCATTTATTGCTGCTTGAGCATTGTTGTCTGAGACAGAAGTACTATTAGAAGTAGGCTTGTTAATGCTGCTATGGTTATTTGATGTCGATTGTGTATAAGTGTGCCATTCTTCAGCGCTTGGTTTACTAAAATAGCGAATGCGTCCGAGTACTTGCATAAATTGCTGACTAAATTGCCCAGTATTATAGGCTAAATTGTACTTATGACAGATGGCTTGTACGGTCGGTGCAATCTTCGCATAGTGTCTAGCAGGCATATCGGGAAAGATATGATGCTCAATCTGATGCGATAAATTACCGGTCAAAAGATGAAACCATTTATTACCTTGAATGTTGCTGGAGCCAAGAATTTGGCGCACGTACCAATCACCTTTGCTCTCATTGGCATCAAGATGGGTATACATATGCGCCTGTTCGGTAAAATGACCACAAAATATCACCGCCCATGTCCATAGGTTACGAGCGATATTGGCGGTGATATTACCGCTTAGGGTCGTCAGGGCGCTGCCAGAACCTAATGACACATCTGCTAGCACAGGAAAAGCAATGTAATCTTTACCCACTTGGCGGACGATTTTGCCAAATAGCGCGCGAGCTTTTGGCTGCATGATGTCTGTCAGCTGCGGCGCGTCTGCGTATTCGTCAACACTGATTTGAATATCATGGAAGGCGACTGCCCATTCAAAGCCCAATGCCAATATCATTGTTTTAAATAAATTATAGCGATCGCTTGGTGTCCAAGGCTGCTCATCAGTCACGCGTATCAAATGATAGCCGACGTCATGGTCGCGACCGACGATATTGGTGAAAGTATGATGCAGATAGTTATGCGAATGTTGCCATAGCGGCGCAGGGCAAACGATATCCCAATCGAATTTTTGGCTATTAAGATAGGGATGCTGCATCCAGTCATACTGACCATGCATCACGTTATGGCCAAGCTCCATATTGTTTAATATTTTACTAAAGCTTAGCAAGGATGTGCCCAGTAACCAAACGCCAAGTTTGCTGCGTTTTGATGATAATCGTCCAGCAACTGCCAATAGTGCACGTGAAACTACCTCGCTATATACCACCGTCCCATAAACACGCTGAATATAGCGCGCATCATCGCTACCTAGTGAGTCCATCACGCTTTGATACAATGTATTCAATTCATCAGCGAGGGCTTCGGTCTGCGCTTTTGGTAGTGGCGCCGCCGTTAACGTTGGATATCGCTTGGTCTTGAATGGTGCATCGGTTAACGAAGTTAGAATAGGCACCGCAGATTTAGCTTTAGATATAGGGGGTAACAAGCGCATAGATAATCCTTATCCGAAAGTGCCTCAATAAATGATGATCACAATATTCGGTTTAATCATTGGTGTCAGTTTTAAGAGACAATACGAATGAATGTTCTCTAGGTAATAACTAAGTTATAAATAGTTATGAAAGGCTGTTTTATCCTTGATAAATCTGCTAAATATCCAATACCACATCGGTCACTGCCACGTTGATACAGGTTTGGATAGACTCATAGCCATCATTACTTATCTTACCGGTTTGAATGTTTTTCACTCTACCGCTAATTTTATTACAGCGACACAGCTGGCATATGCCTTGTCTGCAGCCGTAGTTGAGGCGAATACCAGCGCTCTCAGCACCCAATAATAATGTGGTACTGCTGTTAAATTGTCGTTGCCGTCCATGTAAATAAATGGTTTTTACTTCGGCCGTAACGGCTCCTTTGTCTGCATTATCTATAGTAGACAAGATATGATCGAAGTTTTCTATCGTACTAAAACTCTCTATCGTAATATTGTCACGCAGCTGCTTGCCATGTGGCAAATCAATTTTATCGCAAGCGCGGTATAAACCTGACAATAACGTTGCCGATCCGCAGGCAAATATCTGTGTATCTATAAGTGGTAACTTTAATGCTATTAACGTTTTTGCACTTAAATGTCGCGAGCCTGCAATGTAAGTACTAGGGTCTTCAGTATGAATAAGATGATAAATGAATGTTGGATATTTAGCAGATAACTGCTGCCATTGATTCTGCAAAGGCGATTTACCAAAAGTTGTACGACTATAATGTAGCAACGTGACTTGATGCCCATTTTGCAGTGCCTGCGTAATGAGACCTGGCATTGGCGTAATACCACTGCCGCCAGCGATAAATAATAGCGGTATTAATAAAGAGGTAAGAGATAACGGTTCGTTTATTTGACTTGCTTGCTGCTCTAATAATCTATGAGCTAAAGTAAATTCACCACTGGGTAAACTACTATTAAATATAGTACCCAGTGCTGCATGTTTGCTTAAGTAATCTGAAACTAAACCTTGAGGCTTAACAGCAATAGTTATCGTCGAGGTAATAGTTTGTGGTTGCGACTTTTCATCAATGCTATCTCTATGAATGCTGTCTTTATCAAAGCTATCTTTATTGCCGTTAGATTTTTTATCGCCGCCCTCATGCCACCATAAGGGCTGCTGCGGCAAACCAACCAATGAATAGTAGCGTTGATGATAAATACCATCAATAAGTATGCTTATATTAATATGCTGTCCGCCATGCCAGCCATCGTGTGAGATATCGCTTGAACTAAAAACTTGCTGTTTAAAAGCGCGATTAGGCTCAAATTGTAGCGCTATCAAGTCATCACTGAGTGTCCGGCGTGCTATAAGGCGCAATTTGGGCACGGTTAATGACCAAAATGGGTGCAGGCGCGTACTGATAAAATCAACAAACGCACGTTGGATAAGTTCAGGGCGATAGCCAGTCGTCATGGAGTACCTTTTTTATAAAGTTGTTTTTTATAAAACTATTTTTATTAAGATTAACTAATATAATAGACCCTATTGATTAACTTTGCGAAATATTTGATGCGCATTTTTGTGGCTTTTATAAAACAGCAATGAATCAGAAAGATAGGCCAGTAAGCTGAATGATAATTTTAATAGAAGCTTTTATGTAAAATGCTCGCAGGTTTGTGATAAAAGGCATGAAACAAGCGGTAAAACAGCCAGTTAGCTTGCAGGGGCTTCATCACAATGCGATAATGACAGTCAATGAATACCCCTGATTTTGAGGTGCAGCCTACTTAGCAGTATTGCTAAGTCTGCTCGCTTACCTCTTTTATGCAGTCTATCGGAGTGTTAATGGCTCAATATATTTACACGATGAACAACGTGTCAAAACTTGTTCCACCTAAGCGTGAAATTTTAAAAAATATTAACCTATCGTTTTTCCCTGGCGCCAAAATTGGTGTTTTGGGTATCAACGGTTCAGGTAAATCAACCTTGCTACGTATTATGGCGGGCGTGGATACTGAATTTAGTGGTGAAGCACGCGCGCAAACGGGTACCAAAATTGGTTATCTGCCGCAGGAACCACAGCTTGATGATAGCAAAGACGTCCGTGGTAACGTTGAAGACGGTATGCGTGAAGCGTTAGATGCGCTTGCACGTTTAGATGCTATTTATGCCGAATATGCTGAGCCTGATGCGGACTTTGACAAGCTTGCTGAAGAGCAAGGTAAGATGGAAGACATCATCCAAGCATGGGATGCGCATAACTTAAATACCCAGCTTGAAAAAGCGGCCGATGCCCTGCGTCTGCCACCATGGGATGCGGATGTCAGCAAACTATCAGGTGGTGAAAAACGCCGTGTGGCACTATGCCGTTTGCTATTGTCGCGCCCTGATATGCTGTTACTAGACGAACCAACCAACCATTTGGACGCTGAGTCCGTGGCATGGTTAGAGCAGTTCCTACAGAATTATAGCGGTACTATCGTTGCTATTACCCATGACCGTTATTTCTTGGATAACGTTGCCCAGTGGATTTTGGAGCTTGACCGCGGTCATGGCTATCCGTACGAAGGCAACTATACTGAGTGGTTAGAGCAAAAGAATACCCGTTTAGAGCAGCAGAACAAACAAGAAGAATCGTTTGCTAAAGCACTGAAAAAAGAGCTAGATTGGATTCGCAAAAACCAAAAAGGTCAACAGGCTAAGTCTAAATCTCGTGTACAGCGTTTTGAAGAGTTGAACTCACAAGAATTCCAGAAACGTAACGAGACCTCTGAGATTTATATTCCACCGGGTCCACGTCTAGGCAACAAAGTCATCGAAGTCAACGATATCTCCAAATCCTTTGGCGATCGTTTATTGTACGAAAACCTAAGCTTTAACGTGCCAGCGGGTGCTATCGTCGGTATTATTGGTCCAAATGGTGCGGGTAAAACCACGCTATTCAACATGATTACCGAACGTGATACGCCAGATACAGGTTCAGTCGAGTTGGGCGAAAGTGTGAAAGTCGCTTATGTCGGTCAGGTGCGTGACAACTTAGATGACAGCAAAACCGTTTGGGAAGAAGTGTCTGATGGCTTAGACATCATCACGGTTGGCGACTACACAACGCCAAGTCGCGCTTATATCGGTCGCTTTAACTTTAAAGGTTCAGACCAGCAAAAGCACGTCGGTCAATTATCAGGTGGTGAGCGTAACCGCTTGCAACTGGCGAAAACGCTAAAGCAAGGCGCGAACGTTTTGCTGCTTGATGAACCCTCAAACGATTTGGACATCGAAACCTTACGTGCGCTAGAGGATGCGATTCAAGTATTCCCAGGTACGGTAATGGTGGTCTCGCATGATCGCTGGTTCCTTGACCGTATTGCCACTCATATCTTGGCGTTTGAAGAGGAAGGCCCAGTTTGGTTCGATGGTAACTATTCTGAGTTTGAAACTTATCGTAAAAAGACCATGGGTGATGACGCCAGTCCTAAGCGTATGAAGTATAAAAAGATTTCTACTTAAAGTAGCTGTTTAAAGTTTTTATATAATAAAAAAGACCTCTAATATATTAGAGGTCTTTTTTTGTGCTACATAATTGAGTGTCGCGAACTATAATTTAACGCTTACGGCCAAATTTGCGCTGCTTTTTATTACCAATCTCAGTAATCGCATGAGCAATCTCTTCTTCATTGAGACTAGCGACTTGCTGCAAAATTTGCATCATATCAGGACTCAATACATATTTAGCGTGATGAGCGATATGGTCGATGCGCTTATCAAAGGTTAAGATGCCCGTCTCTTCGTCTTTTTGTAGATAATTAAGGCGAGTTAAGGCACTGATAAAGCTAGTAAATAAAGCCCGATCAAAGAAGTCAGGAATGTCATCGGCATATAGTACTGATAAACGCTGTCCAAGCAGATGACAGAGATCAACCACCTCATTTTCGGTCAGATTTCCTGAGCCTTGCTGCGCAAGTAGAGCAAGGGTCATAAAGTAACGCTCAAGGCTTTGTTCAACCGGTGTGGCGAGCACTTGTAGCTGCTGATAGCATTTGCTATTTGTTTCAGGGACGCTCAGCATACCATCGCTTAATTCTACAATCAGTCCATTGGCGATGAGGCTATCGACTTTTTTGTCGAGTGTTTCCGCCAAACCATGTGCCGGATAGTATAAGAACAGCTCACTTTGGAGGAATGGATATAATTGCTCGGCAATACTATTTAGACGACTGCGTTCGATGCGACCATTGCGAGCCACTAAGGCCGCTAGGAATGATAATAAAATAAAGACATGCAGGATATTGTTACGGAAATAGCTGAGTAAAGCGGCTTGCTTGCCCGCAATCTGAATAATATCACCTAAGATATGCGGTATCCGCTCGATAAGCTTCAACTTAATACCATAATCAATGATTTGTTGCGGCGACATATCGGTGATGATCGTATCATCTGAGTAGGGCAGCTGCTGAGCCAAACCTTGATATAGGGCAATTTGCTCGCGGCAAATATCTTCATCAAGCGCAGATTTTGGTGCTGATAATAATACCAATGACAAAAGCGACACAGGGGTGATAACCGCCGCTTTATTGATATGCTGCATGACTTTTACGCCGATATTATCGACCATCGCACTGGCTTTATCATCGAGCGGCGTATCGGTGCGATCAGCAGGTAAGCTATTGGCTGGCACATCGAATTTTGTCATAAAGTCGCTAAGATGGAGCGGTGTGCCAAAGCTTAAATGCACATTACCAAAGATACGTTCAATCTTACGCCCAACCTTGAGTAAGCCTATTAAAGATTCAGACTCTTTAGGCTTACCTTTTAGCTCACCGACATAGGTGCCGCCTTCCATGATACGCTCATAACCAATATAGGTCGGTATGAATACCACGGGCTTCTCAGAGTGACGCAGTTGACTGTGGACGGTCATCGCCAGCATACCCATCTTCGGTGGTAATAGGCGTCCTGAACGCGAGCGTCCGCCCTCAATAAAGTACTCAATCGGCGTATTACGGGTAATAAGGGTGTGCATATATTCACGTAATACCGCGGTATAAAGTGCATTACCACGGAAGCTACGACGAATGTAAAAAGCAACAGCGCCGCGTAGTAATGGCCCTAATACTGGCACGTCTAAATTGTCACCGGCGGCAACATAAGGAATGCTTAGGCCGCGCTTGTAGATGACATAAGACAGTAATAGATAATCGACATGGCTACGGTGACAAGGCACATAAACCAACTCGTAATCCGCCGCCAGCTCGCGCACGCGCTCAAAGTGATGGACTTCGACGCCATCATAAAGCTGCGTCCATAGCCAAGTGAGGAACTTATAAAAACCGCGGACAATAGAGTGCGAATAGTCGTTGACCATCTCATTGGCATAGCCTTTTGCTAAGACACGGGCTTCACGTACACTGATACCAGAGGCTTCAGCTTCGGCTTCTATGGCATTTTTAATGGCGGGCGAATAAACCAGTTTATCGACCAAGTTGCGCCTGTCCGACAAATCAGGCCCAAGCATACTGGCGCGCTGTTTGTCTAAATAAATATTGAGTTGTTGTTGCAACGACCGCACCAGTTCACGATTGCCGTCAGCGGCTGCAACCATGGTATAGCTTGGCGCTTCCTCACTATTTTGTAAGTTGCTATCTTCTAAAACATGGTCTTGTGAGAAGTTATCTTTTAAATCGCTCGCTACTGAATCAAAAACAGAAAATCCTTCGCCATCGCCTTTAAGACTATCATTAATAAGTGTCCGCAAATCTTGCGGTGGATGGAATTGGACAAAGGTATCACGTCCCATGACACCGATATTAAAGAGCTGCTTGGTGATACTTGGGTCTTGCCAGTTATCGGCGGTCAGGAGTTTAAATAATGAATCTTCTTTTTCTGGCGCGCGTCCCCACAGGATCGAGACGGGTACCAACCGTACCTTTAGTTCTGGATGCTGCAAAACGGCAGAGACCAAGCGTGATAGGCGCGGTGATAGCTCGCTGTCTTTGGCATGGGGATGATGTAAGAATATAATCGCCGCGTTTTCTTTAATATTATGGGCAATATCCTGTACACCGACCAGCGCTGGTGGCAAATTGTGCTCCTGCGTTTGCAGGTCAATCAAAATACTGTTGGAGCGCGAATAGTCTTGCAGTACATAAAATCTGAGGATGTTGTCGTCATCATCAAACTCAGGCAATTCGCCCAACAGCTTTGGCTTAACGGCAACATCAAGCATCTGTCCCGAGAGCTTACGATACAGCTGGTTAATCGGTGCATTAGTGTAAGGCTTTGGCGCGACTGGGTTGGTAGCTGTGTCTAAGTCTTTAGTCACTGCCGTATCGTCGGTCGCTACAGGCGCTTTAAAAATCCGTTTTTTTAAGAACTTCGGTATCATAATGAGTATCAAAATTAGTCAAATGTGTTGTGCTTATGATGCCATAAAAGCCATCAAAGCGATATATAGTGTCTGTATATACTGCCAATATTAACGGTATAGCATTATAAGCTATTGGCTAAAATTGCAGTGGATAGCTGTCATTATTAAACGAAGGGTAGAAATATCAGCGATTTCGCGTAATACTGTATTAAGATTAAATGAGATATTGATAGGCAACTCCTTTTAAAGTTTATTCTCTAACCTTTTTTATCTAAGCTAAAATATTATGACTCCTGCTATCAAAATTGCCAAACAACGCAACCTTGATTATAAGTTGCATGAATATACTCACGACAGTAACGCTGCGTCCTTTGGGTTAGAAGCGGCTGAAAAACTGGCCATTGCTGCCGAGCGTGTGTTTAAAACCTTGGTGGTCACGACCGACGCTGGCGCTCTAGCGGTGGCTATTTTACCCGTGGATAAAACCTTAAATTTTAAAAAAATGGCTAAGGCGCTATCTGCTAATAAAATGCTGCCCTGCAAAAAAGTGCAAATGGCAGATCCCAAGCAAGTTGAAAGGACTACTGGCTATGTGCTGGGCGGTGTCAGCCCATTGGGACAAAAAAAGCGCTTGCCAACGGTTGTCAATGCCTCCGCACAAGCGCAAGCGAGTATTTATGTGAGTGGCGGTCGCCGCGGTTTGGAGATTGAATTACCACCTGAGCAATTGGCGAGCACCCTTGCTTCTCGCTTTGCAGATATTGTTGATGATTAAGTTTTAAGCGGACATTTATGCTTGCTTACCATTTGTAGCTCATCGCAGTTATTTGCTATGAGGGTTCACTATTAGGCTTTGCTACTCTTTTTTTAAGGATTCTATCTATGCCGCATTTAACCATTCAAGTGACGCCCAATGTCATCATTACTCATGAAGAATCATTTCTTAAAGCATTAAATCAAGCATTATGGGGCAGCGGGCATTTTGGTAAGCCAACTGATATCAAAACGCGCATGATACCGACTGAGACATTCTTGGTGGGTGTTGCAGATGATGAGCAACGCAGTGGCTTTATTTATGCGCATCTAAAAATAATGAGCGGTCGTGACGAGGTTGTGCGTCATCAGCTTGCCGAGTTGTTAGTGACCGCCATAGAAGAGATATTAGATGCAGGGCAATCAGGGCGAGTAGACATACAGATATGTGTTGAAGTGGAAGAAATCAGCACAATTTATCATAAGAAGATGCTCGGCAGTTAGAATGCTCAGTGGTTAGCCTACTGAAGAGCGACAGGCTGAGTAGTCAAAAACACTGAGAAGTTAAAAGGTTTGCTATCGCTGAAAGCTATTGGTTATAAAATGCTATGAACCGTTATAAATACTCGCATAATGATTCACTGGCATATTTAGGTAATATCATCACTTCAACTTTATAACCGGCCGTTTTACCTTGAGTGGCCATCAAATTGCGCGCGATACGTAAGCGATATTCTCCGGTTGCAGGTAGGCAACCTTGATAAATGATACCGCCTTTGGTGCCATCTTGGGTGTCGTTTGGCATATATAGCACGCCGACATTAGCAGTCTCAGGCGTACCAGCTAGGGGTGCAATGTTAATAATGGCATATTGCCAGCTGCTCGCATCAAAGCGATACCAACGTTCATTTTCATTGGGTTTCAATTTACCAGTCACCGTGCTACTGATAGCACCCTTAGTAAATTGAATGGGGGTATCGCTACTTTTAGCGATTGCACTATTTGCGCCCACACTGATTAAGCTGGCACTAAGCAACAGCGTGTTTATCACCCGTGCAGTTAATAAATTGCGCTTGTTATGAATGGAAAACATCATTATCTCCTCACTGAGTTTATTATCTATTATTTCCAGTTTTAGTACTTTCTAGCTTTCAGTTAAGCATAAAAAAGCGCCTAAATAATAGGCGCTTTTCTTATCAATCATTAATTAATACTTTTGCAATTCTAATCTAGGAAAGCAAAGTTATCGATGTCCATTGCTGTCATGCTGCTGCTTGGTGCAACCATGCCTTCGGCATGACCTGAAGTACGTGGTAACAACTTATCGAAATAGAATTCTGCCGTTTGGATTTTGGCTTTGTAGAATTCTGGTGATTCTGTACCGCCGTTTTCAAGCTTTTCATAAGCAACCGCTGCCATACGCGCCCAGTGGTAGCCCATCATCACATAACCTGAATACATCAAGAAGTCATCTGATGCCGCTGAGATGATTTCACGGTCTTTACGTGCCATCAGCATTAAGCGTACAGTAAGAGTATTCCACTCAGCACATAGCTTGGTCAATGCCCAAACAAACTTACGCATCTCTTTATCAAGCGCATACTCGCCACACCATTTCATGATGCTTGAGGTATAGTCGCGGATGATTTTACCTTTAGACTGCAAGATAACCTTACGACCCAATAAATCTAGTGCTTGGATACCGGTCGTACCTTCGTACATGGTTGCGATACGAGCATCACGAGCGATCAGCTCCATGCCCCATTCTTTGATATACCCGTGACCGCCATACACTTGCTGACCGTGTTTGGCCGCTTCAATGCCAAGCTCAGTTAAGAAGCCTTTTAAGATTGGCGTGTAGAAGCCTAGTTTATCATCCCATTTCTCAAATTCTGCATCATCACCATTGGCGATGCCTTGAGACATTTTATCGGCATAGCGAGCTGAATGATAAATCATTGAGCGACCGCCTTCTGCAAAGGCTTTTTGGGTCAATAGCATACGACGTACGTCAGCATGATTAATGATGGCATCAGCCACTTTTTCAGGCTCTTTCGTACCTGACAACGTACGCATTGAGCGACGGTCTTTGGCGTATGGTAGGGCGTTTTGGAAAGACAGTTCAGTGTGGGCCAAACCTTGGATACCAGTACCGATACGAGCCGTGTTCATAAAGGTGAACATGGCTTTTAGACCTTTATTCGGCTCACCAATTAAGTAACCAACCGCATCATCAAAGTTCAAGACACAAGTGGCTGATGAGTTGATGCCCATTTTATGTTCAATCGAACCACAAGAGACGCCATTACGCTCACCAATTTCGCCTTCAGCATTTGGCAAGAATTTGGGTACGATAAATAATGAGATACCACGCGTGCCTTCTGGTGCATCTGGTAGGCGTGCTAGAACGATATGCACGATGTTTTCCGTTAAATCATGCTCACCGCTTGAAATGAAAATCTTAGTACCGCTAAGCTTATAGCTGCCATCTGCTTGTGGAATGGCTTTCGACTTCACTTGACCCAAATCCGTACCACACTGTGGCTCCGTCAAGCACATGGTGCCCGCCCAAGAACCTTCAACCAACTTATGCAAGTAGGTTTCTTTTTGCTCATCAGTACCATATTGCATGATGGTGTTGATACAGCCGGTCGATAGCCCAGGATACATTGCCCAAGGCCAGTTCGCCGTACCCATCATTTCAGACTTAATGAGATTGATTGACATAGGTAGGTTCATACCACCGAATTTCTCAGGGTATGAGATACCTTGCCAGCCGCCGTCTACAAACTGATCGTACGCTTCTTTAAAGCCTTTAGGGGTAGTGACAACACCATTTTCAAAATGACAACCTTCTGCATCAGCTGGCTGGTACAAAGGGGCTAAGACATTTTCAGCGAAGTCAGCAAAGCCTTGTAAAATCATATCGACCGTTTCAGGATCTGCGTTCGCGCCGTTGTCCAAATCTTTATAATGCGTTTGGTAGTCAAACACGTCATTAATTAAGAACTTGATATCACGTAAAGGTGCTTTGTAAGTTAACATAGTCGTTCTCTTTAGTTATTCGCTGGCATAGACGTTTGGTTATTGCTTAAGTTACTAATTAAACCGTGGTTTATGAAAACGAGTGTGCGATTATTTGGGAAAAGATAGACAACATCATGGATCAATATTTGCTTTATTAAGGATAGCTTATGCATTTTCAATACTGTTAAGAAGCTCTTGATAAATAATAGCTGCCGTGCATTGATGCCAGTATAAATCTTCTATAACGACAAATATACTAATAATAACTAATATTCATGACCTATAGGTGTAATTAAAAATTTAAGTTATATATATGCTGGGTTTTTATGAATGTCTATTCTAGAATGTCGCTTTATCATAGATACGACTATAGTAAAATAACGTCCGTTATGCACATTGATTGATTGTATTTATAAGATAAGGAAAGCCAATTATGAGCGCATCAGAGCGTCAGGCAACGCGAGCATTTTGGCTAACAGCATTATTTGCTCGCCTAAAAAATCTAATCGACGGTGAGCTCAATCATTTGCTGACCGTTAACCGCAGCAAGCGACCTTGGCATATGCCCATTATCGCCGCGATTGCAATTAGCTTCCCCGTATTTGTGGGCGCTTATTTTGACGCTTTATCATCGGGTATCAAGGCATCGTTAGGGGCGATGGTTATTTTAAACGTCCCCTTAGTGGGTAAGTTGCCATACCGGCTGGTGACGGTAATGGCCTGGGGCTTTGCTATGTCGCTATGCTTTGCACTTGGTTTGATAGGGCAGCAAATCCCGTTATTAAAATTGCCGATATTCACCCTGATGGCTTTTGGGATTGTGATTTTTGGACGCTATTATCGCCAACCGCCGCCCGCAGGATTGTTTGTGATGATGGCGGGAGCGATTGCACTATTTATACCAGTGCCTTTAGAAGATATCATGCCCGCTACGGGTCTGGTGATGCTGGGTAGCGGCTTTGCCTTGATCATGGCGCTGCTGTATTCGCTATTTCTATTAGCGACACGCCCGTCGACTCCTACGCCCACCTATCGCTATGAGCCAGATACCATCACTGAAAGTGTGATTGTCGCCGGCTTTGTCAGTTTGGCTTTGCTTATCGCGGTGACTTTGCAGCTATCAAATCCATATTGGGCGGCGGTCAGCTGCTTTTTAATTATCCAAGGTATTCATTTGCGTACCATGTGGATTAAGCAAATACATCGTTTGCTTGGAACTCTATTAGGGGTAGGGCTGGCGGGCTGGATGCTATCGTGGGGCTTGCCGATATGGGGGGTGGCGCTGGCGATATTAGGTATGATGCTGTGTATCGAAACTTTGGTCGACCGGCATTATGGGTTGGCGGTGATATTTATCACACCGCTGACGATATTTATTGCCGAATATGGCAGTGGTTTACCGTTCTCTGAGCAAGGCTATCAAGAAATCATTCTTGCGCGCTTGTTTGATACCATTATTGGTTGCTTAGTGGGTTTAAGCGGCGGAGTAGTAATGCATTCCACCAATTTACGTGTGCCGTTACGCCGGTTGGAAAGTTGGTTATTAGCGCGTTTTGCATAAAGGAAGAATTTGGATAATATGTCCTTTAACAATTCATTAAACATAAATCATCAGCAAATAAAAAACCGTATGAGCAACATTCATACGGTTTTTTTAATTGCCACTTTGAGTCTGTTCAATACTGTTAAAGTTTTTAATCAATGCGCTTGTAAAGCTTTAGTGATTTGTACCACATCAATCGTATGCCCCGTCCAGCGCTCAAAACTTAGCGCCGCTTGTCCGATAAGCATGCCGTAACCGTCTGATGTTTGGGCGCCGCACACGGCAAAATGCTGCAAAAATGGCAGCTCACGTCCATACATCATATCGTAAGCATAATGACACTTTAGCTCGTCGCTAAGCGGTAGCGTATCGCCTGATAAACCAATCGAGGTGGCGTTGATGATGGTATCAAAATCACCCTTTAAGTCGTCAGTGGTACAAGTTTTAATCTGCTGTTTATTGATCGTAGCACTAGCAGCACTAAGTTCAGTGACAAGGGCAGTTGCTTTATTTAACGTGCGATTGGCAAGGGTTAGCTCTGCGATACCGGCTTCAATTAATGGCAGTATCACCCCACGTGCCGCGCCACCTGCGCCAATAAGCGCCACGCGTGCACCCATAAGTGGCCAGCCTAAGCTTGTGATGTGATTGACCAAGCCTTGCCCATCCGTATTATCACCATATATGGCCTGAGCTATTGGCGTGCCATTTTTTAACAGCGCTTGATTGAGCAGCAATGTATTAACTGCGCCAGCGACTTTGGCATGCTCAGACAAACCGCCACGCGCCACGCAGCAATCATAAGCAACTTGTTTAAAGGGTACGGTCACATTGGCACCGACGCCGCCACCTTGAAAAAATGCCTCAATCACAGCGTTAAGACTGGCTGCATCATCAGGACAATACTGGCGCTGATAGCTAATATCAATGCCCGACTGCGCTGCAAATAGTGTATGAATTTCAGGGGATTTACTGTGGGCAATCGGATTGCCAATAACGATAAAATGCTGGGTCATAAAGAGTCCGCTGCCTATAAGTGGCAAAATTAAAAGGCAAAAATTCGTGAATAAAAAAGTGTCAATTCACTCATCCCACTCATCATAAGGGATAACCCTATATTTGACAAACTTGTACTGAGCCAATAAATCGTGAAATAAAGGGTATTTCCTACCTCGTGAGGTCTTTAACAAATCTGTACTCTGTGGGAGTGTTATCCGTAACGTAAAGGCTAGTCAAGTGTTAAGCAGTTGGGTAAACTAGGGAGCATCAAAATTTCTATTGGCTTTGTGTTTTACTGACTACTACAGTATAAAAAAAACCAGTCGATAACACAGTATATAAATATAAAAAATTAACAAACATTGTTTATTATCAGCGGCATCGCTGTCCGCTCGTTGATACTATTTTCAGACCTTTATAAAAGTGTGAGTAAATTGCCTATGTTGAAGAATAGCCTACAGACCCTGATGGTCGGTACGATAATGGCAGTTGGCGTGTCTTTGAGCGCCTGTAATAGCAATAAAGAAAGCGATACAGCAGCTGAAGACGTCAGCGCTGAGAGTAGCGAGCAGACCATCGCTGAAGCCTCCAAACCAGACAATACCAAGGCAAATGCTGACCTCGATGGCGCAACTGCCGAGCAAGGTACGCCAGTAAAATATGATGTCGCCTCGTGGGGCACTGCTAAAGTTAAAGCCCTTAATATTGATGAGCTTAGCGCGATAAAGTCAGCATTCGGTAAAGTGGTCAGCACCGATGAAAACAGCTTAGACTATGCCAGTAATCCTGCATCCAAATATCGCTTTATGCAGAACGACGCGCCGTATTTAGACCTGATTGATTCTGAAAAATATCTTGAGCTTGGTTGGTATTTTGCCAACCCGACCGACTCCGATAAAGAAAAAGAGCTGAGTCAAAGCCATGCCAAAAAATCTTATCAGCTGGCGCGCCAATTGATGGGCGATGAAGGCGGTCGGCTGGTTGCTGATATGCTCAATGGTCAAATCGTTAAAAATAAAACCATCGGTGGTCAAAAAGTAGAGCTGGCAAAATGCGAGTTTTATAGCTGTATGTTAGTGATTAATAAATCTGCTTCTCAAACCGCTGACAAATAAGCGGGACTAGCCTTGATGTCGCCTAATAGTTGGATATGCTTAAACCCGCCAAATGCTACGATTGATGATTCACAGATAGCTGTCTCACTCGACAATCGCGGACTGGCTTACGGCGATGGTTTTTTTACCACCATGGGCGTGATTAACGGGCAGATATTGTGGTTGGATTATCATCATCAGCGCCTCATCTTCCACGCAAAAGCCTTACAACTGAAGCTTGACAGCGATTCACTATTAGCGATATTACAAACGCATGCTAAGCAGCTACAGCAAGGTATGCTAAAACTTATCGTGATGCGCGCCGCCCAAGATATCCGTGGCTATGGCTATATGCCAAGCGAGTCTGGCAGTGCTTGCGAGGTTTGGCTAAAATCCTTGCGAATGAACATTGCAGCCGCACAATCGCTGCCTCTCGCTAATGGGCAATCAATCCCGCTACAAGCTACTGCTAGCGCCATTTGCTTATCCGCGCAAATCGCTTGCTTGCCGCCGCCGCTTGCTGGACTGAAAAGCTTAAATCGTCTGGATAATGTGCTGGCAAGTGGCGAGCTGCACGCTATCAAAGCAAAATTATTACCATCGACGTTGTTAGATTCAGCCCTATTAGAATCTCATTCATCAGAATCTAAGGCAGCGTTAAGCCTTAGCGAAGGTCTGTTACGAGATATGAGCGGGCGCTGGATTGAGGGAACGATGAGTAATGTGTTCTATCAGCTATCGGATTCACGATTGGGAGCATCGTCCTCAGACATAAACGATAGCTTTAAGGCTGATAAAGGCAACGTTGATAAAGATAAGGCAAATTATTTGACACAAGGGCAATGGTACACGCCTTCGATGGCACAATCAGGCGTCAATGGAGTGATGCGACAAGTCCTTATCGACGAGTTATCGACTAGCAAAAACCCCGTCATTATCCGGTCATTAAAAGATGATGATTTACCTCATTTAAGCCGGCTGTTCTTTTGCAATGCACTGCGCGGTATTATGCCAATGACCAGTTTGACTTTATTGTCAGGTGAGGTGGTGAATTTCTAACCAGTTTAACCGTAGTTGAAAACATTGAATTTGGTGTCAATAAAATCAGCTGGGTATGAAATAACGTCTTCATACCGATAAATATCTCGCGCTTTTAGTAGTGCTTCTTGCTCGTTCTCTGCCAACACTTCCACGATGTTACTTAGCGTCTCGACAATCTCTATCTGAAAGACTCCCTCTAATTTCTTATCTATTTTTATCATCACTATTCTCAATATACACCTATCAAAGTTTCTTTAGGATTTATATCCGCTAGGTTAGCAAAGGCGATTAAAAGAAGTGATCGTCTTTTGTTAAGTGGACTTGTGCGCTAAGTAAAATCGATCAATGATCCTGTTTTTGAAAAAGGATAAAATCTCATGCGCCCAATCTATGAAAATAAACGAATTCCACTACAAGTAGGTCGATTAATAATATTTAGTGAAATTTGTCTTAAGGCAAAAAAATGCCCTCATGAAAATGTCTATTTAAATACTAAATCCCAACTAGCATTTAGCGTTATGTACTTTAAGGATAGTAAAAAATATGTAGCTTACGGCGGAGTTTTTGAATATTCGTATATATTAGATGAAGGTATTAAATATGATTTTGATATTCCTATACCTATACATAGTGATTATCCAATGTGTGCCATTACTGTCAAAGGACAGCCCTTTACTAAACCTGCTCGTACACCATTAGGATTACTGACAGACTGGAATAAATATGTGCAGAATAAAGTCAGTAACTCATTTGAAGATGACTTAAATCCTATGTTTTTACTACATGGTGAGTTAGGTAAAACCTACGTTCCTCATAGATTTTATGAGATTTTGGTATCAAGTGCAGATTTACCTCTTTGGGATAATAAAAACACTTAATATAATTTGCGATATTGCCCACGACCGATAAATTCAATAATGCCTCTATCGCGTAACACTTGTAATTGCTGACGAATTTTATCTTTAATGTGGTTGTTTTCAGGATGTGTAATTTTTAATAAGTCGGCAAACGCATAAACCTGATTGAGAGAGAAATTAGTATCCAGTCTATCGATACATTGCAGTACATCTAGAGTCCAACCACGTGAAGTGATAGATTGCGTGCGTAAAAACAAGGTTTTTTGAAATTGCTCGGTGACATTTTCGCGTGGTATTACTTGCTGGTTTTTGACCAAAAATACTTTTCCTGATTCGGGCACTTTACGCAAATCAATATTACAGCCGACCCAGCCGGCGCGTTTAGCAGTGACTGATAAAGGCTTACGTTTTATGATCATGTCCGGTTTAAAGAACTGTTTGGGAATGATTAAAAAATTATTAACGCTCAATGCTTGGGAGTAGGTTAAAAAGAAAAAGTTTGGATTGTTATCACTGTTGATGCGCTCAATCATAATGTCATAAGCGCCATCATTGATAATGTTGCTTAGTTTCGCTTTCTTACTTTTTAGCTCATATTCTTCGCTACAATGTGCGCAATAAAAATCAGCAACAGGTTTTCCGTTAGTGAATTCAGCCAATGGCGCATTATTACAATTAGGGCAATAGCTTTGATTGGCAACCCAATTCTCACTTAGTACTCTAATGATTTGGCTTGGTGACTTATAGTTTTTGGCAAGACTTTGATTGAAATGTAGATTCATAACAAGTTTTCGTAACCAATGATGAAGTGCGAAAATAACATTAAAAGAGTATGGATATTAAGCCGTAACTCTTAAGCTAACCATCAAGTTAATCGATAAGCTAAGCAAATACCATTGAAAATCGCCCAGTTCAATGCTAAATTCTAGCAAACTTCTCCCTCGCGAGTGAACATGAGCACACCAACACCTGAAATACCACCTGAACGCCCTAATGAGTCGCCATCAAACAACCATGATGGTACTGATGGTCAGCCTGTCGATACGCCACCGTTGGACACAAAACCCGTTATTGACGATGTTCCTACAGAGGAAGTACCGGCGACTGATATCTCGCTCATTAACGGTAACAATAAACCGCGCCACTATAAAGCCGATAACCCCTCGTTCTTTATGCAGCGCGGTTATCAAGTGTTGTTGGTGCTTGGGTTAATCGCTGCATTTTTCTTAGTTATGGTGTATCAGACCTTGTTTGGTCGGATTGAGCAGCCAAAGCAAATGGTCACGATAGAGTCGGGTCAGACCTATTATGGTTTGCTACCGCAGTGGCAACAGCAAATACCGCTGTTTTCTGCCACGATTGCCAAGCTTTATATGAAAACGCAAGTCGAGGGTCCATTGCACGCCGGTATTTACCAATTACCAGAAAACCCCACCTTTGCTGAAACGCTGCATATACTCGGGCAAGGGGTAAAAGCGTCGATGGTAAAGGTACAAATTATCGAAGGTAAAACCTCAAAAGATTTGTATCAAGCATTACGTGATAATAAAGGTATTAAGAAAGAAGTGCTGACCGCGGACAGTACTAATGCCAGTATCGCTCAAGCGTTAGATTTGGTTGGCATATTGCCGGATGCGGTGGTGAATAGTAATGATGCTATCGTCAATCACAATCTTGAAGGCTGGTTTGCGCCTGATACCTATTATTATGGCGAAGGAAGCACGGATAAACAGGTACTAACCGACTTGTATAAACGCCAGCAGCAAGCGTTAACCAAAGCATGGGAGAATCGCGCCCCGAATTTGCCTTATAAGACCCCTTATGAGGCGCTGGTAATGGCGTCAATTATCGAAAAAGAAACCAGCGTGGCAGAAGAGCGTCCTTTGGTATCTGCGGTATTTAATAATCGCTTGAATAAGGGTATGCGTTTGCAAACTGATCCGACCATCATCTATGGTATGGGCAGCCGTTATGAAGGCAATATTCGCCGTAAAGACATCGATGAAAAGACGTCTTATAATACTTATCAAATCGATGGTTTACCACCGACGCCTATAGCCTTGCCGTCAGCAGCCTCTATCGAAGCGACCTTGCATCCTGCCGATAGCGAAGCATTATATTTTGTCGCGACAGGTAATGGCGGACACAAATTTACCAGTAGTTTGAATGACCATAACCAAGCGGTAAAAGAGTATTTAAGCGTTATGCGCGAGAAAAAATCCCAAACACCGCCTTCATAAGCTGCACTTTAAACTTTTCTACCAACATATCATTAAAGAGCATTGCCATTGAGGAACGTTGTCGTTAATGGCAATGCCTGATGATAATGCTCCTCAATGTAAACGCCTCTCAATGCCACAAGGTCATATCATGTCAGCATCCATACAAGCGCCGTTTTCTCAAACCACTATGACGCCCAAGCAAGGGCGTTTTATTAGTTTTGAAGGCACTGAAGGCGTCGGCAAAACCACGGCGATTGAGCAATTATGTGCACGTTTGCAGGCAAGTGGTATTGACTATTTACGCACTCGTGAGCCGGGCGGTAGTCCATTTGCTGAGCGTTTGCGCGCCATGTTATTAGACCCGAATACCTCGATTAATGATGATACGGAGCTGTTATTAATGTTTGCGGCGCGCTGTGATCATATGCAGCACGTGATTTTACCAGCGTTACAACGCGGTACTTGGGTAATATGTGACCGCTTTACTGATTCGACTGTTGCTTATCAAGGCTTTGGACGGGCGAATGGCGACGCTACTGTACGTCGTAAAATCGACATGCTTATCGAGCAGTTTGTAGTGCAATTACCAGAGCTGACCTTATGGTTGGATTTACCGGTATTAGAGGGGATGGCACGCGCCAATAAACGCAGCGCCGCTGACCGTTTCGAGCAGCAAGCGACCGAGTTTTTTACCAAAGTTCATCAAGGGTTTAGTGTCCTTGCCAGCGAGCAGCCTGAGCGTATCCAGCGTATTGATGCTTCAGGCAGTGCCGATGAAGTCGGCGCGCGTATCTGGCAAACAGTTCAGGATAGATTTCACCTAGATTAAGTTTGGTTTTGTGTAGCTCTGTTATTTCCGTCTTAAAGCCACTAAGCAAAAAGCCCCAACTCAGCAGTTGGGGCTTTTATATTTTACGGATTCGTTGCTTAAAAGCAGCCGTTATTCTTTATCGCTATCGCTATCGCTATCGCTATCGTTAGCATTGGCTATATTGTCGCCACTTGAGTCAGGTAGGCGATTAGGATCAAGGGAGCCGTCTTTGGTTTTAGGCGCGCCACCACTGCCATTACCGTTATGATTGCTAGAGGTCTTAGTTTTCGAAGTCGCTGTCGAATTATCCGATATCACCCCTTTATTAATAACGTTATGGACATTAATAGCGCTAGTAGATTTCTCTTTAGACTCTATCGCTTGAGCGTTTACTTTTTCGGAATGAATATCTAACGTTTTAGTCGCAGTAATAGATAGATTGTCTTGCTCAACTGGTATGTCAGTGCCTTTTGTAGACTCTGCCTCTACTATAGGTTTTGTCCCACTGATTTTATTACTATCGTCTGTTCCCTCTATCACTTGACGTTTTTCAGGTGCTTTCGAGCTAGACTCAAAGCTGGCATCTGCCGCTGCGCGTGCTTGTTCTTGTTGCGGCGTCACATCGACCGGTTTTGGTTGCACGTCATCATCGACGACTAAGGAGACAAGTTTGCGATCACGTGGCACCGTACCATCGAATTTGTCAGTAATCACATGCAACTTACCTTCTTTATCGACCGTATAAAGAGGTACAAATTGCTTATTATCGGCTTTATATTGCTCAAAGCTGTAGCTGTCAGTGATATTGGTGATTTTAATACGCGCTTTTTTCGACAGCATACTGGCAAGCTTGGTATAAGTGACGTCTTTGCCAAATAACCACTGCGAATGGAAGTTACCTTGCTTATCATCGCGCTCGCTTCTGACTTTCTCATCACTGAATTTAAGGCGATACAGTTTGCGCTCGCCGAACTCATGACGATAATGAATCTCGGACAAGGTATTCATCTCTTTGTCCATACTCATGGCAAACAGTCGCCCGATACCGATAAGGTCTAAGTGATGATCGGCATGGTCAGAGATGGGATTACCAAAGTAGGTGCGCAGACCGCTCATGCGCGCGCGGGCAATATTGGTGTAGTTATTGTGGGCGACGATGACATCGAAACCTTGGTCTTTTAAAGAAGTCGCGACCAATAAAGCGATAGGATTGGAGCCAACGACTAAGATACCGTTGGTTTCAGGCTCACGGACGCCCAAGAAATTACCAACCATTTTTGCGCCTAAGCCTTGAATCATTACCGTGCCAATAATGACCAAGAATACCAAAGGTACCAGCAGCTCGACCCCTTGAATATCATACTCTTGCAAGCGAATAGCAAATAGTGAGGAGATAGCAGCGGCGACGATACCGCGCGGTCCAATCCAGCTAATCATTAGCTTTTCATTGGTTTTTAGGTTTGAGCCAATAGATGATGCCCACACTGACAAAGGACGGGCGACAAACATCACAATCGCCAATAGCACCAGTCCAGCAAAGCCAACGCTCAGCAGGCTCTCAAGCTCAACACGGGCAGCAAGAATGATAAATAATACCGATACCAATAAAATGGTCAGTGATTCATTAAACTCTAAAATTGTCTCACGCGGGAATTTTGGCCAGTTAGCCAGCGCCACTCCAAGTACGGTAACGGTTAATAAGCCAGACTCGTGTTCTAAGTGGTTGGAGATAGAAAACAGCAGTAGCACGAAAGCAAGGGTGAAAACATTGCGTAAAAATTCAGGAATCATATGACGGCGCATTAAAAACGCTAATGTCCACGCCCCAGCTAATCCCATCGCTACTGCCAATATCACAATTTTGGCAAACAGCAAAATACTGCTGGCTTCACCGCCTGAAATTATATATTCATAGACCAATACCACCGCAATCGCGCCGATAGGATCAATGATGATACCTTCCCATTTTAAAATGTTAGAGATGGTTTTATTGGGGCGCACACTGCGTAGTAACGGCATAATGACCGTTGGACCAGTTACACAGACTAAGGCGCCAAACAGCAAGGCAATCAATGGGTCAACATCGAACAATAAATACGTCGACAGTGCCACAATAGCAATCGTGATAAGCACACCGACCGATACCAGCATCTGTACTACAGAGCCATGTTGTTTAATCTCATCAAACTCTAAGGTCAGTGAGCCTTCAAATAAAATAATCGCCACGCCCAATGAGATAAAAGGAAACATCAGCTCACCCAATACCAAGTCGGGGTCAAAAGCGCCTAATATTGGTCCAACAATAATACCAATCAGTAATAAAAACAAAATGGACGGTTGCTTTAAATACCAAGCCAACCATTGGGCGGCAATGCCAAGCCCAACCACGCCGGATAACAATAGGGCGGTATCCATAAATTGATCCTTTTATAATCTTGTCATATTTTATATCTATTAAGATGCGCGATAGGCGCTGCTGTCATGAACTGTCGCAACATTCGCCTTAATAAGCTGTCGCAAATATCTATCACCGCTATGCGATAAAATTCATCGCTGTAATTAATCAATCACACCAATCACAGCATCAATCAAAATATGAGCGAGATACGATATGGTCAGTTTGAAATAAAATCGATACGTTAGTAGCTACGTGCTACTGGTATGAATTTTTCTAGCGTGCGGTTCGCAAGCGTGACAGAGGTGGCAAAAAACATATCCCAACAGCACAGTAGCGGATTTAAAATGAATCGACTATATTGCAGTACAGACAAGGCTTTCCTAGATTAATAAGCATAATTTAAAAAAGCAAAAGACGAAAAATAAGGTGGTGATAGCCAATCTGATAACATAATGACCGACAAAAATTAACTTTGGTTGGTCATATAAATTATTTGGCTTGTTATCATAACATGGTTTTATTTTATGTATTTCGACGGTCTCATTGCTCCGTTTTACTATCTGATCATAAAGCTTGTTAAAGCAGCTACTAAAGGTATGCTATAAATAAGGCGGGCTTGCGTTATTTTTTAGCATTGCTAGCATAGGCTGACTAGCACGTTAAGCGCGCTGACTTATTCATCATATAAGCGTTATTTTCTAATGGCAGAAATTTAAGCTCCAGTTGAAACAATAGCCTCTTGGCGTCAATAAAGGCAGTCAGATAATGACATTAACTGTCCCTATGATAGAAAAGATAAAGTTTTATACCATAAGTCTAAAATGGACGGTAAACTAACAAATAGTCTTCTTTGCAAGCATGTACTTACTGATAAAAGACTGTGATAAAAGTATGCTGTAAATCTTTAACCTAAAAGACTCAAGACCACTCCTTTAGATTTTAGCAAATCAGCAAGCTGGGCAACAGTTAGTAGAATAAATTGATTAGTAAAATAGATTGATGAAATACGCCAAAATCATGCTTAATAACGGTTATGTTTAAACCGTTTATAATAACTATAAAGATCCATTATATGGAGGATAATATGCCTATCAATATGTCTAAAGCACCGAATAGTCGCAATTTGACACGTTGGTTACAACAGAGCACTTTAGCATTTGCCGTCGCCACTACGATGGCGGCTGGTATCAGTATAGCTACCGTAACGAATGCTGAAGCTGCCGTTACCACAGCAGATTTTTCTGGTCTGGTTCAGCAAGTTACCCCTGCTGTAGCAAGGGTCAATGTGACTAAAACTGTCAGCGAGGCCGAGCTTGCCAAAGCCCAAACCGCTGAGCTGTTGCGTAAATTCTTTGGAGATCGCTTACGCATTCCTGATGAAGCAGCGACGCCGGCGATTGAGCATGCTTATGGCACCGCATTTTTTGTCACCGCTGACGGTTATATGCTCACCAATCACCATGTGGTGGCAGGGGCGGACAAGATCAGTGTGACGCTCAATGACAGGTCGGAGCTTGACGCGACGTTAGTAGGCAGTGATGAGCGCTCGGATGTGGCTGTATTAAAAGTAACCGGTCGTCAGTTCCCAGCGCTTCCAATCGGTGATTCGAATGCTTTAAGAGTAGGGGAGCCAGTATTGGCGATTGGGTCGCCCTTTGGCTTTGATTATTCGGCTTCGGCGGGCATTGTCAGTGCTAAGTCACGCAATTTTTCGCGTGAAACCAGCGTACCCTTTATCCAAACTGACGTTGCGTTAAACCCTGGGAACTCAGGGGGTCCGTTATTTAATCAGCGCGGTGAAGTCATCGGCATTAACTCGCGTATTTTTAGCGGCACGGGCGGCTATATGGGACTGTCATTCTCCATTCCGATTGATGCGGCAATGGATATTTATGAGCAACTAAAAACCAATGGTGAAGTCGCGCGCGCCTATTTAGGCATTTATCCACAAGATATTGACCGTAATTTAGCCGAAGCTTATAACTTAGCGCGTCCGCAAGGGGCATTATTAACGCGCGTGTCACCAAATTCGCCCGCACAAAAAGCGGGGTTAAAGTCGGGTGACATTATTTTAAAATATAATGATATTCAAATTGTGGAAGCTTCCGACTTATTAAACCTGATTAATCGGGCACGACCTAATGATGGCTTTCGCGTACAAATTCAGCGCGATGGCAAGCAATCTATCATAACAGGCAAACTCAGTGATGCTTCTAACGATATCCAATCACAAACTTCTACTCAGCAGAGTAACGGCCTAAGCTTGGGATTGGCGCTACGCAACTTAACGCCAGAGGAACAAAGAGAGCTGGCGTCCGATAATAAGACTGGGGTACTGGTCACGGCAATTGAACCGACAGGATTGGCAGCACGTTCAGGCATACTGGCGGGCGACGTTATCACCAACCTGCATCAAAAGCCTATCAAAACGGTCAATGATTTTTCTAGCGCCGTTTCATTATTACCCAAAAAAGGGGTGGTGACGCTTGAGATGATGCGTCAAGGTATTCCAGGTATTATTGGTTTGCGGATTGAGTAGAGGTTAATAGGTTGATATTAGCTACTATTGATAAGAGCCTATATTAAACAGCGCCTGTCGTCCTATAAAGCTTCATTGATAATTATACTTGTCTATCATAGAGTTCGGCCTCTATAATGGCTGATTTTTTATCAGATGACTGAAAACGCTTAGCTACTGTTATTAACTTATTCCTTGAGTGATTTATTTATTGATTGCTCAATACGCTCTAATATAGGGTAAGTCGTTTGATAGGCTCATACTCTCCCGTAACCGCCAGGTAATTATGACTGACCACACATTTTATACGCTAAGTATCTCTACGGCAGCAGCATTGCTAGCGTATATCGCACTGTGGTCAGTGTTACAGACCTTCAATGTTAATCCTACGAAACGTTTTCTGGGTATTTGGTTAAAGCTTTCGCTGTATTATGCCGCTTATACCATGCCAGTTTGGGCAGCATTATTAATAGTGGGTTGGTGGCAAGGTATGTTAGCGCCGCTATCGTTGCCATTGGTACTGATGGCTTTATTGACCATGGTATCTTACTTTTATACGGTGGTTATACAGCCAAACCGTTTACGCCTCGAGCATCACACAGTCGATTTAGACTTAAAAGCACCGCTGACAGTTGCCGTACTGGCGGATTTGCGTATCGGAATCTATAGCGGCAAGCCACGTCATATTCGTAAGCTGGTTACCACCATCAACGAATTATCTGTAGATGCGGTCTTAATTACTGGCGACTGGCTATACTATCCAAGTGCAGACTTGGTTGGACAACTGATGTTGTTTAAAGCGCTTAATAAGCCTGTTTATACGGTGATGAGTACCTCCGATTTGCGTTATCAATCAATTAATACCACCAAGCAAGGACAACCATTATTAGAAGATACGTTGGCTAGTGCCTTTGATGTGCTTGATATCAGTTATATCGGTCAACAGTGTACTTCGCTGCCGCTAAAATGTGCTAGTGTTAATAATGATCAGCCAGTGATGCACGAATCAGGCAGTCGTAAAAAAAATAAAGCCATTCTTAGGCAGCAAACTATAGAAGATGAGCATATGGTTGCAGTACTTTGCGGCTGGCAAGATGTACCCGAACAACTTATAAATATCGAGAGCTCAAACGCGGCTGACAAAGCCACACTCAGTACTGAAATTGCTAATACTCGCTATCCCGTTATCATTTTGGCTTCACGGTTTGACAGTATTACTGACTTACCAAAATCTCTACAGCCAAGACCGTTATTAATCACTGGCGCTGCAAAAGTGATTCAGAAAAATATGTGGTTAGCACAAAAGCAACAAGGTATTCAACGCAATAGTGATCAGCTGACTTTTCTAGAGAATAGCCGTATAGGCAAGCAGCGTGGTTTATACCAGCATAGCAGTACGCAGATATTTGTCAGTAGTGGTATTGGCACGCGAGGATTGCCTTTTCGCTTGTATCGTCCAACCATCGATGTGTTGACGATTCGTTAAAATACCTGAAAAGCTTTTATCCGCAATCAGTAATTACGCTACACTAACTGTTTAGCTTTCAGGCTAGGTGTTAAGGCTCAATATAGTAGCGCTTAGTATCCCAATCGACAGGCGTTTTTTTGCTTTATAGAAGGATTAGGGGTTAATTGATTGATAGCGATAGACCCAAAATATGCTACACTAACAGGCGTTTTTATGGTCAACTATTCATCAGATTGGCAGTAGGCAAAAATAGCGTTTAAGACGTTATCATAATAATCAGTATCAACATCAAGCAAGGTATTGCCCTTAACGTTATTTCTAATAAATATGAATCAATGTATGTTTATATCTATGACGGTTATCTTTATAAAGGCACTTGCAAACGACTTATCATGTGATAGCTTTAATAAAAGCTAGGATAATACAGTAAGGCACGGTTATGAGCACAGCATACGACGAGATTAAAACCCGACTTCAAGGCTCAATGGTAGCCTTGGTAACGCCCATGCATCCTGACGGCACGGTCGATTATAAACGTCTGGCAGACCTCATAGATTGGCAGATTGAGCAGGGCACGCACTGCCTTGTCGCTGTCGGTACCACTGGTGAATCAGCGACTTTGTCGATGCAAGAGCATAGCGATGTGATCCGCTATTTTGTGCAGCATGTCAAAGGTCGCGTACCGGTGATTGCGGGTACTGGTGCCAATAACACCACTGAAGCCATTAAGCTGACACAAGATGCGGCGGATGCGGGTGCAGACTGTGCGCTATTGGTGGCTCCTTATTATAATAAGCCACCACAAGAAGGCTTGTTTCAGCATTATAAAGCCATCGCTGAAGCGGTAAAAATACCGCAGATGCTTTATAACGTGCCGGGACGTACGGTTGTTGATATCGCCCAAGAAACGGTTGAGCGTTTAGCGGATATTGATAACATTGTCGCCATTAAAGACGCCACCGGTTCTACGATTCGCGGTGAGCAACTCATCAAAGCCGTCGGCGACAGAATGGTTGTCCTATCTGGTGATGATGGTACCGCCCTTGAATTAATGAGATTGGGTGGTAAAGGCAATATTTCGGTCACTGCCAACGTTGCCCCAAAAGCCATGAGCGAGACCTTTACTGCTGGTTTACGCGGTGATTTTGACGCGGCTCATAAAGTCCATGATGTCGTAAAGCACTTACACCGTGATTTATTTATCGAGTCAAGTCCTATCCCTGCCAAATATGCGTTGCATAAAATGGGTATGATAGACAAAGGCATTCGTCTGCCATTAGTATGGTTGGCTGAAAAGCACCATGCGACGATTGATGAAGCCTTGATTCGGGCAAAATTACTATAAAAACATTGCTTACAAGTATAGGCATTATAGCTGCTAAGCCATCTGTTAATAACAAAGGTTTAGCAACAAGCTATGAGATATTATAAAGCTATACAAGCACTGCTTTATTAATAGGTACCAAATAAGCAATAACTGCTAACTCAGAGAGATAATATGATGAAAGTATCATCGAGCCCTGCAAAAATATTCCCGACGCTGCTAACGGTAGTTTTGGGTAGTACGTTGGTATTGAGCGGCTGCCAAGCGACAAAAGGTGTTTTTGGTAAGCGTGATAACGGTAGTCTTGAGTATCAGCAAAGCAAAAAACTGGCACCGCTACAGCTACCTGCTGAGCAAGAAACAGCGCCGTTTGTTCCGCTATATCCAACACCTAATGCAGGTACGAATACCCTAAAGTTAGAAAACGAGTCGGGTAAGCAATACCAATTGCCAAAACCTCAGCGTGCGGTTGCGGTCACCCAAGCAGCAGAATAAACCCTTTTTTATCCCTATCTGTACCGCTGGTTTTTTATTATGGTTAAGTCTATTTTTTAACACCCTAATATAAATTTTTTCGCGGTCGCTGCGCGTTTTTACCACATAAGCTTGAACGAACAGGAACTCCCCTAATGCAAAAGCAAGAACTGCTGTATAAAGGCAAAGCCAAATCTGTTTATGAAACAGAAGACAATGATCTGCTGATTTTACACTTCCGTGACGACACCTCAGCGCTTGATGGCAAGCGTATTGAGCAGCTCGCCCGTAAAGGCGTTGTAAATAATCGCTTTAATGCCTTTATCATGCAAAAACTGGCTGACGCTGGTATCGAAACCCATTTCGAAAAGCAATTGTCAGATGATGAAGTGTTGGTTAAGCGCTTAGAGATGATTCCGGTTGAATGTGTGGTACGTAATTTTGCTGCTGGCAGTTTGGTGCGCCGTCTAGGCTTAGAAGAGGGGCAAGCATTAATGCCGCCTACCTATGAGCTGTTCTACAAAGACGATGCTTTGGGTGATCCAATGGTTAATGAGTCAATCTCTATCTCTCTCGATTGGGCAACTGAAGCACAATTGGCGAAAATGAAAGAGCTGAGCCATCAAGTGAATGAAGTGTTAAAAACACTGTTTGATGTGGGTGATTTAATACTGGTGGATTTCAAACTTGAGTTTGGCGTATTCCATGACCGTATCGTCTTAGGTGATGAGTTCTCGCCTGATGGTTGCCGTATTTGGGACAAAGCTACCAAGAAAAAACTGGATAAAGACCGTTTCCGTCAATCATTGGGTGACGTGATTGAAGGCTATGAAGAAGTGGCAAAACGTATTGGTGTGCCATTAAGCTAGACATATCGAATATTTAATACAATAAAAAACTGAGCCCATGGCTCAGTTTTTTATTGTCGATAGACATATTACTTATCTTTACGCGCTTCTTTAATTTTTTTAGCCGCAAATTCCATCGCATCTGCTGCTTTATCAGCTAATGAGCCGACCACTTCTTTTGCTTTAGTCGTCGCGGTATCTGCTAAAGAGGCGTCGTTATCGCCTTTAGAGCTATCATTTTTACTGTCTTTATTTTCTTTATCAGAAGTATCGCTATTTTTACTATTGTCTTTATCCGATGATTTATCGTCTTTATGACTATCCTTATCTGACGTTTTATCATCTTTGCTGTCTTTGCTTCCTGACTGATTGTTTAAGCTCTTGTCTTTATTGTCAGAGTCTTTGTTAGCGTTCTGATCTTTGACATCGTTCTTCTTATCTTCTGCTTTGTCACTGTCATTATGCTGTTTATTGTTTTGGGCGTTAGAGTTACTCATTGTTTTATCCTTTTAATTATACTTTTTTAGTGTGATAGGTCTGCTATTAAGATTACTCTGTGATTGAGTTAAGTGTCTGTATAGCATCAGTTGCAATAAGTAATGATGTTCGCCTTTAGACCTCCTTTAATAGCTTTTTATGTTAAGTTGATGCTGCTGTGATGGTGGAATGTAAATATAAACCCTGATAAAAAAGGTCACGACTGATGTTACTGTCTAAAATTACTTCAATAGTTTTGGAGCCGTCTTGGTTTACCCGTCCAACTTGCGTGGTCGGTGCTGATCTGATTGGCAAGGTCTTATGTCGACAGCTAACTGATAATGATGGTCAGCAAAAAATATTACGTATGCGTATTTCAGAAACCGAAGCCTACATTGGAGAAGAAGATAGAGCCTGTCATACACATGCGGGCACCCGTACCGCTCGTACCGAGATTATGTACAGCCAAGGCGGCGTATTTTATGTTTATCTGACATACGGTATTCATCATATGCTCAATTTAGTGAGTGGACCGTTAGAGTCGCCCGAAGCGGTATTAATACGGGCAGGGTTTTTAACAGAGGATAGTGAGCGCTTAATTGACAAACAGTTGCTAAGCAACGATAAACAACTGCATAACCCTAAGCAGCTGGCAGGTCCTGGTAAGCTGACCAAATACTTGCAAATAGATCGAACGTTATATGCCAAGCCCATTACTCAGGCTTCAGAAGTTTGGATTGAAGACGATGGCTGTCAGCCGCCAGTATCACTACGGCCGCGTATTGGCATTGATTATGCGGACGAAGCCAAAGATTGGTTGTTACGCTATATCTGGACCGACCACCCTTCGTTATCCAAAAAATAGCAAATCTATACTTTATAGCAATTTTTTTAGATAGGCTTGAAGGGAGCAATTGATGTATAAACTGACCGTTTTTATTCCAGATGCAGCGTTAGAGCAGGTAAAATCTGCTTTATTTGCGGCGGGAGCTGGAAAGATTGGCAACTATGAACAATGCTGTTGGCAAGTGCAGGGGATAGGGCAGTTTATGCCGCTGGTAGGGAGTAATCCAAATATTGGGGTGCATGATAAACTTGAAACTGTTGATGAATGGCGGGTAGAGATGGTAGTTGCTACTACTTATATTAAAGAGGTTGTCGAGGCGTTAAAGCAGGCGCATCCTTTTGAAACGCCTGCCTACGATGTTATCGAAGTACTAGACTTTTAAGACCAACTATCAGTCTTCTTTGATTTTAATCACATTATAACTTGGATAGCCAAGCTCGATTTTATAATCTTTACCCCCGCGCGTAGCTTTTACTTTTATTTTGCTGTCGCCTTTTTTATATTTGACGTCTTTGACCCGGTAACCCATATTACTGACTTTATTAGCGGCTCGTTGCTCGATAGCAGGCTGATAAAGCTGTTTATCAATGGGTTTAACGGTTTTCTTATGTTTCTTGTAGACCTTAGTATCTTTATAAATGTCTTCGTAAAGGTCGCCGTATGCATTATATCCAGGTGCGGTGACACAGCCAGTCGTTATGGTCAGTAACGTTGCAATGACGCTGGTCGCAGCGGTGGTCTTTAAGAAAGTATGTTTTTTCATAATATCCTCTTATGATGTTAAAAGCATCGGCAACTATGCCATACAAAATCGTGCTATAAAAAATGGTCAAATAAACCAAGGGCTGGCTTATTTGACCAAAGGCACCAAGTAGTCAACGATGCCAAAAAGCTTAGCTGTACATACTAAAAGGGAATTTAAGCAAATATTAAGTACGAGCAAGTTTCATTAATTCTAAGATAACTAAATGGATTATGCTGTGAGTAGAAATTACAACCATAGCTACTATCTACACGCATAGTCGATGAACTGCAGCTCTCTTTTTTTATGAGTTATTAAAGGCTGTCGATTTACTTATAGCGATAATGGTTATTATTGTAGCGACCATTATTGTTGTAACGGCCATTATCTTTTTTATGTTTAGCTTTTTTATTCTTGTGATGATCGTTTTTATTCTTATGCTTACCTTTTTTAGTATCATGGTGAGCATTATTGGTTTTATAGCCGCCATTATTATAACGACCATTATTGTTATACTTGCCATTACCCTGATGCTGACCGTTTGGGTAATAAACTCTTTGACCATCATGACTTGGCGTGACGGTACACCCAACGGTGATGCCGAACAAAGCAATCATAATACCAGCAGAAAAGGCGGTTTTTAAAGTTGAGAAGCTTAATATCTTCATAATAAATATTCCTACTATCTTATTAGTAATTTGGCGATTACTGGTGTTTGATTACTGATCTTAATGTTGCATGACCACAATAACGTTGCATAAGAAAAGCTAGCGCATAAAAATGTTAAATCGACCTAAAACTGGACTGTTTAAAGATTAATTATCCCAAACTAGCTTATCTGACTAAAGGCGTCAACTTACCAGTGACGCAAAAATCCCATTCAGATGCTATGTAAATGACTATGGGCAAAGATTTTTTGTTAAGGATTAATCTTTCTCAACCCTAATCACATTTAGGTTTGGATAGCCAAGTAAAATCTCATATTCTTGTGAGCCGCGTTTTGCTTCAATTTCAAACACACCGCGACCATTCTTTTCTTCGAGCTCAATATCTTTAACTTGGTAACCCATTGATCTTACCTTGTTGACCGCACCTTGCTTAATCGCTGGATAACGCGATTCTCTCTTGATGCTGCCTTCAGTATTATTTTTATAACGTTTATCGTTTTTATATTTGCCATTATTCTTGTACTTATCTTTTTTATAATCGTCTTTGTCGTAACGGTCTTTATCGTATCTGTCATCTTGCCAAATGTTAGAAGAGGCTGTTTTTTTTGAGCTAATGAGTCTTAAATCAGGAGAGGTATATTTGAGCTCATAAGTTTGATTATTCTTTTTGGCAATGGCGGTGAGTGCTCGATTGCCACGATAGTTATCAGAGCGGATTTCCATCACTTGATAGCCTTGGCGGCTCAGGTTATTGCGTAAAGTTTGACTCACACGCTTATAGTCAGCATTACTATAATCGCTGTTGCCGCCATATATTGGGTAGTCTTCGTAACCTGGACCGACAACGGCACAACCGGTAACTGTCCCTAACATAGTTAGCGCCAGACCAGCGGATATTGCTGTCTTCAATGAGAAAGCAAGTAGAATTTTCATGATAAAATCTCCTTTGGTGTGGCATAGCTGGATAAGGGGCTATTGTTGATGAGATTTGAATTTTTAATAGTGATTGGTTATAAAGAGTTAAATATTTTATAAAGGGTTACTAATCCGAAGATTATGAAGTAATGATTATCAATAATCGATATTTGTGTTTTAATTTTGAAATATTTTCTTACATACACATAGTAAGACTTAAAAATCATTAATACATGTCTTTGATGTTAAGAAGTTGTAAATTTTGCAAATAGTTGCGTAAGCATTCGACACATTAGGTGACTAAGGTGTTGCTAACCTTATTAAACATCGCTAACTCTTTTTGCGTTTAAATAAATACTACAGTGCTTTAGAAGTCATTCGTTTTCAATAATAATAGCTTTATCAATGACTTGCTTAATCATGGCTGTTTTAACAAGAGACTATGTAAGCATATGCTTACACGCAATGACGCTTACGCGACTTACCAGGTGCCTCATAATTTGACACTATACACACACGGCATAAGGGAATGTGACTCAAGGATTGAGTTGACCGTATTAAGGATAATAGTTCAATCGCTGGCATCAGGATGATAATAGCAATTGGAATAAGGATACATGACCCGTGTTGCTGGCAGATAATGCCAATAGTAGTGTGAAGAAATGGGCAGGATGCCTAGCTATCACAACATACTCAATATCCTGCAAGGATGCAGTGATTAGAGTGGTGATGGGTAACAAGGATAGTTGACAATAAAACCGCATAATAATTAATTGTTATGCGGTTTTATTGTGTCTGGGTATTAGATATTCCTTTGCATATATTCCCCAGTATCTATTTATTGTAATAGCTATCAATGGTATTTCTCCCAGCCCAACCTTTCTACATATTGATTACGATGATCGTCAAGGTAAATCGGTAATTATCAGTGAAGCATGAAAAAGGCAAATAAAAAAACCGCATTACAATCGATGCGGTTTTTATTTACTAAATAACTGATAAAAATGTGTACTTATCTTATGACAAGATTTTATAAGAAATTTTATGAATTAGTATTTATTTTCAGTACGCCATGCATCAACTTCGCGCTCAGCGTCATCTTTACTATGACCATAACGCTCTTGGACTTTACCAACTAGCTTGTCACGGCTACCTTCGATATGTAGTAAGTCATCATCAGTAAGATCAGCCCATTTTTGCTTTACTGAGCCTTTCATCTGTTTCCACTCACCTTTTAGGGTATGTTCGTTCATTGTGATATTCCTTATTCTCGTTATTGCGCCTCTATAACCCTGTGATTAGAAACTACATCAACTGTTTATACGACGCTTTAATGTGCAAGTTATTATTTATGATTCTTATTGCTTGTTCAGTGCTACTTTTTAGTACTTTACAACTAGCCAGTGGCTAACTTGTTCTATCAATATAGGAAGTTCTGCGATACTTGTCTGTAGGGGCAATGTTTGTAGTGTTACTCAATTATGATAAAAACTGCGTCTATGTTAGGAGCAGTATAGTTGTGTAAGAGATTAGGCATTTTTTCAGTATGATCCGTAAAGATTGACTATAAATAATCCATCGTTTGAGTATTTAAATATAGACTTACTGTTTAAATGACTATAGCCTTATAGTTGAACTAACGGTTGTTTTATAGGTATGACCAAGCTAGGGCAAATTGACAATGAATTCATTGAATACAGTAAATGATACGAAAACAGAATCGAAGCGTGAGCAGGAAAAAGCGAAAACCCGTCATAAATTGCTAAAAAGTGCCTTGCAGTTGTATAGCTTAGAGGGCAGCTGTGGCATGAGTATGAATAAAATCGCGAAAGGTGCAAATATTGCCCAGCCAAGTTTTTATAATCACTTTGGCAGTTTAGATACGTTGCAGCAGGTGCTGAGCGAGCAGCTTAAAGACAACTATTTATCGCCGATGCGTATGGCGTGGGTAGATATGCTTAAAGACTATCCAACGCTGTCTAAAGAGGCGTTCAATCAGCGTTGTCAGGAATGCCTAACGTTAATTTTCGAGATTGCCTTCCAAAATATCGCTTTATTTCAACGTTTAATCGAAGACAGTCTGCGCTTTGATTCAAAAATAGAACGTCAAGGTTTGGGAAGCTTGATCATAGAAATACGAGAGGAGTGGACCAAGATATTTATGCAGGGGTTGCAGTCAGCCAAGTGTGCTTTTGAGGAATCTGACGTTCATCTCTGTGTCGATATCGCTGCCGCCCAAGTACATGAGTTGATATTAGGTTGTCATCAACAGCGTTATTCACGGCAGCAGGCCATTGAGATATTGTGCAAAAACTTTGATGGACTTTTTAACAGCTTTTTCACCAAAGACAGGCATAGAGTGAATGGCTAGTTGCTCAGCTTATCAATGTTTAGCTTTGGCTAATTGTCAGTTTTTTAAGACTAGCAAATTTATTAACCTCATAAAACGGAATTTATATAGTAAAAGCGATAGTAAAAAAAACAACAGGGAGCGCGACCATGAGTAGTGGACAAATTAACACGGATGCACAAACACATTTTAGAACCTGCAACTTATGTGAAGCGATGTGCGGTATTGTCATCAAGCATGATGGTAAAAAGGTGTTATCGATCAAAGGCGATAAAGACGATCCATTTTCTAAAGGTTATATTTGCCCAAAAGCGACTGCTTTGCAAGACTTGCATGAAGACAGCGATCGACTGCGTCATCCCGTTGAGAGAACCGCTAACGGTTGGAAAGAGATTAGCTGGGCTGATGCTTTGGATAAGGTAGCAGCGGGTATTCAGTCGGTACAGAAAAAGTACGGTCAAAACGCCTTCGGTATTTATCTAGGCAATCCTAATGTCCATAATCTAGGCGGCATGTTAACCATTAAGCATTTATTAACCAGTATCAAGACGCGCAGTCGCTTTTCTGCGACTTCCATTGACCAACTGCCGCATCACATCGTTAGCATGCATCTGTTCGGGCATATGCTGCGCATTCCTGTGCCTGACGTCAATCGTACCCAATATATGCTCATCATTGGTGGCAATCCGTTAGCGTCTAATGGCAGTATCATGACCGCGCCAAATATGCGTCAAAAACTAAAAGATATCCAAGCCCGCGATGGTAAAGTGGTGGTGATTGATCCAAGGCGCACCGAAACCGCAGACATTGCCAGCGAGCATCATTTTATTCGTCCAGCGACCGATGTCTTACTGCTGCTTGCTATGCTCAATGAGATTCATCTCCAAGGGTATGCGGACAAAGCACGTACTAAAAACAACAAAGCATTGGCACTAGCGCCAGAGATTGAGCGCATCGCCGACTTTGCCAAAGAGTATAGTGCGGAGTCTGTTGCTGATATTACTGGCATTGCGGCAAGCGAGATTAAACGACTGGTCAAAGAGTTTTGTGAAGCGGAAAGTGCGGTCTGTTACGGGCGCATGGGTGTCTCGGTACAAGAGTTTGGGTTACTGAGTCAATATCTGATTATGCTGATTAACATTGTCACGGGACGCTTGGATGAAGTGGGTGGTCTGATGTTCCCCAATCCTGCAGTCGATGTGGTCAATAACTCGGGTCCAGGTTATTTAGGTAAGCGTCATAGCCGAGTGAGTAATTTGCCTGATTTTAATGGTGATTATCCCGTCGTGGCGATGGCGGATGAGATGCTGGTTGAGGGCGCGGGACAATTAAAAGGCTTTATGACTGTCGCTGGCAATCCTGTGCTCAGTACGCCCAATGGTGAAAAGTTAGATGAGGCGTTTGCCAACCTGGACTTTATGGTCGCTATTGATTACTTCGTTACAGAAACCAGTCGTCATGCCCATATCATTTTGCCACCTGTCTCGCCATTAGAGCGCGATCATTATGATGTTACCTTTAATAACTTTGCCGTGCATAATGTCGCTAAATATTCAAAAGCATTGTTTGCTAAGAAAAAAAATACAAAACATGATTGGCAAATCTACTTAGAGTTGGCAAAACGTCTGGATAAAAAAGCGCCACTTGCAACCAAAATAGAGCGCCGATTGGTCAGGACATTAGGACCAAAATTTCTGCTTGATCAAGGTTTAAAACGCGGACCTTATGCAGGTATGACGCTGAATAAACTTAAGAAAAATCCGCATGGTATTGGTTTAGGACCTCTCAAAAAGATGTTGCCACATGCTTTAAAGCATAAAGACAAGCAGATTCATCTTAACGTTGATTTTTATCAAGCAGATTTAGAGCGCGTACAGGCGATGATGCAGGACTATGACAGCAAGCAGATTTTATTAATCGGTCGTCGTCATGTACGCAGTAATAACTCGTGGCTGCACAATAGCTATCGGTTGGTAAAAGGCAAGCCGCGCTGCACGCTAATGCTGCATCCTGAAACGGCCAAAGAATACGGTATCGAGGATGGTCAAAACGTAAAAGTTACCTCGCGCGTTGGTAGTGTAATGATAGTTGCAGAAGTCACGAACGAGCTGATGCCAAGAGTGGTAAGTATTCCTCATGGCTGGGGACACGGCCGTAAAGGCGTGAAACAAAAAATTGCGCAGGCGCATGCCGGTGTCAGTGTTAACGATTTGACGGACGATACGTTAATTGACCAGCTAAGTGGCAATGCAGCGGTCAATGGCGTACCTGTGCGGTTGGAAGCAATTGAGCCAAAAGAGCTTAATTTGGATACCATCGATTCTGACGTTGATTCCGATATTGAATCAGGGAGCGCTGCGTAAAACAGCTCTAGAATAAAAGTCTTTAACATAAAGAAGAAAGGTGCTTATATCAGCGCCTTTTTTTACGTTCCTAATCCAACAAAATCAAAATCGACTGGCGGTGTCTCGCCCTGTATTAATGAGCTGATAGCCTTTGCCGAGCCGCAAGCATGGGTCCAGCCAAGTGTGCCATGACCAGTATTGAGCCATAAATTATCGAAGCTAGCGTCTATATTGTGACTACCATGCCAGACTTGACCCCTATGCGCGCGTCCTATTAAAGGAACATTTGATGGGGTCATCGGTCGCAGCCCTGTCCAATATTGGACAGAATTAGCAATGATACCTTTCGGAAATAATTGCTGCACACGGCGAGTGATTGCTTCACAGCGTATGGTATTTAAATCCAAATTATAGCCGTTAAATTCTGCCGTTCCCGCAACCCGTAATTTGTCACCAAGGCGTGATGTTACCAATTTGAACTCATCATCAATGAGACTGACGAAGGGTGCCAGATGCGGCGCGCGGGTATTGATTTGATAAGTAGCCGAGTAGCCTTTAGCGGGAAAAATAGGCAGATGCATATTCAGTGGCTTCATCAGCGCTACGCTATAGCTACCGAGCGCTAGTACATGGCTGTCCGCACTAAAAGTCTGTGCGTTTTCACCCTTGGGTCGAATAGTAATACTATGGATATGCGGGCTAGTAGAGTCGGTGTCCGCATTTAACGCCAAAATCTCGGTATCATATAAGAACTGCACGCCAACTTCGACGCAGCGCTGAGCTAAGCGTTGGGTAAATAAATGGGCATTACCTGATTCATCACGGCTGGTATAAGTTGCGCCTTTGAGCTTATGGGCAATAGGGTAGAGCGCGGGCTCGAGGCTGACGGCATTATTGATATCAATAATATGGCGCTCACAGCCTAACTCTTGCATGCGCTTGGTTGGTGCAATGGCGGCATCAAACTCAGCTTGGTTGGTATAAAAATGCATGATGCCGCGCGTTTGCTGCTCATAATCAATATCGATATCAGCACGCAGCTGTTGTAGTGCATCTCGTGAATACAAGCCTAAGCGTACCATTTGTACCAAATTGGCATCGGCTCGTTCTGCGCGGCATTCTTGTAAAAACTGCATCGCCCACTTAAGCTGTGCCTTATCAGCACGCAAGCGATATAGTAGCGGCGCATCCTCGCGAAACAGCCATTTAAGGGCTTTCATTGGGGCAGCAGGATTGGCCCAAGGCGTCGCGTGCGAGACAGATATCTGCCCACCATTGGCAAATGAAGTTTGCATACCTGCGGCTGACTCACGTTCAATGACGGTTACATCGTAGCCTGCTTGGCGAAGATACCATGCGGTGGTCACGCCCACCACGCCCGCTCCGAGTACCGTAATATGACTCATAAATTGCTCTGCTGCGTTTTTAGTAAAAGTGCTTTAAAGAGTGCTAATCGTTTCGCATTATTTTTGGCGGGCGACATCCGCTTGCAGTGCTGGCGGTAAGTCTAATATCGTAAGCTCGCTATCCGCTATATGTTCTGGACGGGCGACGACCAATGCCTTAAAGCCACTCTCATCTGCAATCGCATTGACCACTTGGATTTTATCGAGCTTGTCACCTGCTGCTGGTACGTCGCCTGTGCCGCTAACATAATGTAAAAAAGCTTTTGGCGCCGCTTTAAAGTAAATACGGGCAATGACTTCTTGACCAAGGTAGCAGCCTTTATCGTAATCCATACCGCCGCGCTGATGCAGCCGTAGCTCTTGCGGCTGAAACAAACCTTGTGTGGCAGCAACTATCCAATAGTTACCGATTGCGAGACTCGCTTGCATCCACGCTTGGGTATCTGCTGGCGTGCTATGTTCCTCTTTATGGCTAAAGGTTGGCAACCCATCAACCACGCAAGGATAAATCGGCGCTAGCGCACTGGTATCAAATTTTGAAAAGGCGCCAAACTTTTTTAAATGGGCTTGGAAAGCCTCAACGCAATCGGCACTGATAACCACATCATAGTGCTTTTCTTCTTGTTTTTTTATCCATAGACCAAAATCGATGCGACCTTTTAAATTACTAAGCGCTGTTGCTTGATAACTGAGTCCGAGCTTGGTGACATCAGAGGTCAATTGTCCTTGTAAGAATTTTTCCGCGTCTTCACCTTGAATGGTTAGCTGAGCAAATTGTGGCAGTGTTGATATACTTGATTGAGTCATTGTTATAGTCCTATTTATCAGTCGATATCGCCTCAGATATTATGGTGAACACTGAGTTATTAAAATAATTGCTAAAGTAGCTGTTGAGGTTTTTACCATCCAAACATACATGGCTATCAAACCAAATTTAGTTAAAGCAGAGTACCACAAAAAACTGGGTGATAAAAAATGTCCGTTTAATGTCTATTTTAAGGTATCAGCGCATGCATAAAATGTATAAATTGGGCACAGTACGGTGTTTACAATCGAAGCGATTGGTTAAAGTTGGCGAGTTACGGTACAATGTTAGCTCTAGAATACACCCAATTTATCACGGCTGACGAGGAAATTATGAGCTTACCCAATTGCCCAAAATGCGATGCTGAATATACGTACGAAGATGGTGCGTTACTGGTATGCCCCATGTGTGCGCATGAGTGGACCGCGGCTGAAACCGATGCGGCGCAAGCTGAAGAGCAAGACGCGGTCATTCGTGACGCGGTCGGTAATGAGCTGCAAGATGGCGATACCGTCACCGTGATTAAAGACTTAAAGGTCAAAGGTTCCTCAACTATTATCAAAGTCGGTACGAGAGCAAAAGGTATCCGCCTACTGCCCGATGCGTCTGATGGTCATGATATCGACTGTAAACTCGATGGTTATGGACCAATGAAGCTGAAATCGTCGGTGGTTAAAAAAGCCTAATTTATTGTTAATAAAATAAGACCAAATCAATAAGTAGAGAATCAGTATGAGTACTAAAAATGAACAACTTTTCGCGCAAGCACGTAAGCATATTCCTGGCGGCGTAAACTCACCGGTTCGCGCCTTTGCCGGTGTCGGTGGCACGCCTATTTTTATGCACCGTGCTAACGGTAGCAAGATCTATGACACCGAAGACAACGCTTATATCGATTATGTCGGCTCTTGGGGTCCCATGATTTTAGGTCACGCGCATCCAAAAGTCATTGATGCCGTTAAAAAAGCCGCTGATGATGGTTTGAGCTTTGGTACACCAACACCGTTTGAAACCACGGTTGCTGATAAGATTTGCGACATCGTCCCAAGCGTTGAGATGATTCGTATGACTAGCTCTGGTACAGAAGCGACCATGAGCGCGATTCGTTTAGCGCGCGGGTTTACGGAGCGTGACAAAATCGTCAAATTTGAAGGCTGCTACCATGGTCATTCAGACAGCTTATTGGTAAAAGCGGGCTCAGGCATGCTTGATATTGGCGAACCAACATCAAAAGGCGTGCCAGCGGATTTTGCTAAGCATACGATTACCATTCCTTATAATGACCCACAAGCGATTAAAGATTGCTTTGAGAAATGGGGTAGTGAGATTGCTTGCGTGATTGTTGAACCAATCGCTGGCAACATGAATATGGTCATTCCGACCCAAGAATTCCATGATACCTTGCGTGCAGAATGTACCGCCAATGGTGCGGTATTGATTTTTGATGAAGTAATGACCGGCTTTCGTGTTGGACTTGGCGGCGCACAAGCGCATTTTGGCATTGACCCTGATTTAACTTGCTTTGGTAAAATCATCGGTGCTGGTTTACCAGTCGGTGCTTTTGGTGGCAAAAAAGAAGTGATGTCTTGTATCGCGCCACTTGGCGGCGTCTATCAAGCGGGTACGTTATCAGGCAACCCATTGGCAATGCGTGCTGGTATCGCGATGTTTGAAGACTTAACCGTCGATGGTTTCTATGCTGAATTATCAGCGAAAGTAGACCAGCTCGTTGATGGCTTCCAAGCTGCGGCAGATAAGCATGGTATTAACTTGCGCACCAATAAATTGGGCGGTATGTTTGGCATGTTCTTTGTTAAAGACAAGGCAACAAACGTACCCCAGAATTTCGATGACGTCACCGAATGCGATATGGATGTCTTTAATACTTTCTTCCATGGCATGCTAGATCGCGGTATCTACCTTGCGCCATCTGCTTATGAAGCGGGCTTTATGTCCATCAAGCATAGTGATGCAGACATTGAAGCTACTATTAAAGCGGCTGACGAGATTTTTGCAGAAATGGCAAAAGCTTAGTTTACTGCTTTGAAGTTTAGCCCTATAAATAAAAACCAGCCATTGTGCTGGTTTTTTTGTGTCTAAATTTTATAAATTCATTATAAAAAATAAAGTTTTTTTGATAGTGACTTTATAATTTAAAAAAAATAAGACTGAGATAAATCCTTTGTTGAGTGATTGCAAAATAGACAATAAGTTGTGCTATTCTGAGACTAATAATGACAATTGAGCAAGGATGCTAACCGATGAATACTAGTTTTGACAATAATGCACCTAGCAGTACCACGCCGCCGCTATGGCAGGCTGCTTATGAGCAGTATGGACTCAGAAATAACCTAGATGCGTTAGAAGGTAAGCAAAACCTAATAGACTTACTACAACCAAAGATAGATCAGCATAGCGACTCTGTGGCCTTTAGTATGGGGTCTGCAACGCTAACCTTTGGGCAGTTAGATATCGCTAGTCGCCGCTTTGCTGCTTTTTTGCAAGCACAAGGTATAAATAAAGGTGACCGCATCGCCGTCCAACTGCCCAATATATTGCAGTATGCCGTGGTTTTACTTGGTTGTCTGCGGGCAGGAGCGGTACTGGTCAATGTCAATCCGATGTATACCCATTATGAATTGGCGCATCAGCTGACGGATGCTCAAGCCTGTGGTCTTATCGTCCTCGATGGGATGAGCTCTGCTTATGAGCAGTTAGACGATGCAGTTAAGGCGCAACTTAAATGGGTCGTCAGATGTTCTATAGATCCTAACGCTGCGATATCTGATAATGATATTGCCTTATTGAGTCAGATTGGCGCAAATCAGACCAACTCAACCAATGACTCCCATAATGTATCAGAATCAGTAATGGATAATGAGCCATCATCGCAAGAAAATATAGCGCCTGAGAACATAAAATTTGCACATATTATGCAGTCTCATCGCGAGCAAGACTTTAAAGCTGTGACTATCGAGTGCGAGGATTTAGCGTTATTACAATATACTGGTGGTACAACAGGTAAGCCCAAAGGCGCGATGTTGACGCATTATAATGTCATGGCCAATGTCTGCCAGTGTTATGCAATGTTTGGCAGTGCGATTGAAGCAGGACGTAGTGAGCAGATTAAGATACTCAATCCTTTGCCGCTCTATCATATTTTCTCATTTACGGTTTGTGGTTTGCTTGGAATATATGGTGGTTGGGAAGATATATTGGTCATTAACCCGCGTGATATTGACGGGCTAGTCAAAACCATTGAGCAGCATCGTCCGCATGTCATACCTTCAGTCAATACTTTATTTATTGGTATGCTGCATCACCCGAAGTTTGCCAGTCTTGATTTTAGTCGCTTGGCCTTATCTATCGGTGGTGGTACCGCAATCATAAAAGCAGTATCTGATCAGTGGCAACAAGTCACCGGCATGATAATCAATGAAGGTTACGGCATGTCCGAAACCTCTCCAGTTATCTCTTTTAATCCGCCTGGGATTAGCAGTTTTAATGGTAGCGTGGGTCTGCCACTAGCTATGATGGATATCAAAATCATTGATGAAGATGGCGGCGCTTGTGCGATAGGTGTACGTGGAGAAGTCGCTATCAAAGGACCACAAGTGATGCGTGGTTATTGGCAAAGAGACAATACTGATACTTTTACTGAAGACGGCTATTTTAAATCTGGCGATATCGGAGTAATGAATGCTGAAGGCTTCTTGACGCTTGTTGACCGTAAGAAAGACATGATATTGGTCTCAGGCTTTAACGTTTATCCCAACGAAGTAGAAGCGGCGTTGACTGAGCACCCAAAAGTGCTAGAAGTAGCGGTAATTGGTATTGCAGATGTGCATAGCGGTGAAGTACCCAAAGCGTTTGTGGTCAAAAAAGATTCGAGCTTGACGGTAGAGGAGCTACAAGACTTTGCAAGCGAGCGTCTCACAGGCTATAAACGTCCGCAGTCATACGAATTCATCGATGAATTACCTAAGACGGCAGTCGGTAAGATATTACGTAAATCTTTACGCTAAAGGCGCATTTTATTTAATTTATAAAAGTGCTTAATATCATCGAAACTCTTAAAGATATTTAAGCTCTGGAAGTTATAAAAACACTGAGCTGCAAAAAATTGCAGCCCAGTGTTTTTTTACATTTTCCATATAGCACCTTAATAATCACTGAAAGGTTTGGCTTTATCTGACCTTATCAAATTTACGATCTTTTAAGCTGAGTCTGCCGCGTAGCACATCGCTATACATGCGAAAGTCACTGACAAAGCTCTGTATTGGGAATTTAAAAGAAGCGGGTTTGTTTTTCTCAAAGAAAAAATGTCCGACCCACGCACAGGCATATCCTGCGGCAATACCTTTAAGCAGCGGCTTTGCCGAGCGGTTCTTAATGGATTTTGCCAATCCCAAAAGTCCAAAACTGCTACTGGCAAAATGCAAACGGCGGCAGGCAATGTTTTGATGCTCATTTAAATAAAAATCGTAAAAATTCACCTTAGCTGGACGTTTTAGGTGGATAAGGCTGCCATGACTGGCTTGTTCAGTGCCAGCAGAAGATTTGGCGGTTGAGGCTTGGGTGGTCGTCTGATTCATGGTTTTTGCTTCCTTGCAGGTTGTTATTGATTGAGCGTCATCAGTCCGTGATGGGCTTTAATGGCAAAGATGGGTGCTTATTATATATCGAGTTATATATATATCGAACATTTATCGCCATGAGTAAGTGCTTGTTCTTTATTATAATATAGAGAATTGCAGTTGTAGCAAGCCGTTATTGTTAAAATAGGCTATGTTAAAGTGCGCCCGAGATTTTGGCTGCTACTTTTCAGGATTAAAGCATATTTGTTTCTCGCTTAATCTATAGGTAACGGTGCAAGTCTCTGACTCACCAGCGTTTTGCATAAATATTTTAATAGCAAAACTTGCTATAATCCTCATTTTAAAAGCCCTGATGCTCTTAAATACCTTTTTATCTAATACGGTAACGATCTCTCTTATGCCTAAAGATTACCTGAAAAACCCACCACTTGCTGATGATGAGATGATGGCAGCCATTGATATTGGCTCCAACAGCTTTCATTTAGCCATTGCTCGCCTCGATCATGGTGAGGTGCGAAAAGTAGTGTCTATGTCTGAAAAGGTGCAGCTCGCTGCAGGACTCGATGAGAATAACATCTTGGGCGCTTCTGCTGAAAAGCGTGGTCTAGAGTGCTTAAGCCGATTTGTTGCGCGTTTAGATTCGGTGCCGCCTGAGCGTATTCGCGTCGTCGCGACCAACGCTTTGCGCCAAGCCAAAAATGCCAATGACTTCATCACCCGTGCCAATAAAATTTTGCCCAAACCCATTGAGATTATCGCCGGACGAGAAGAGGCGCGTTTGATTTATTTGGGGGTCTCACATACCAATGCCAGTAGTGATAAGCGTTTGGTCATTGATATTGGTGGCGGTTCGACAGAGTTTATTATTGGTCAAGAATTCGATCCACTATTGACCGAGAGCTTACAGATGGGCTGTGTGGCCTTTACTCAAAAGTATTTTTCGGACGGATTAATTACCAAAGAAGCCTTTAATAATGCTATCTCGAGCGCGCGTAAAGAGGTGTTAGCGATTAATGGACGTTACCAAAAAGTAGGCTGGAGTAGTGTCGTTGGCTCGAGTGGCACGATTAAAGCGGTGCGCAACGTCCTTGTCTCAAAAGGCTGGGCGGACGAGCAAGAGCGCATTACCTATAAAGGCGTTAAAAAGTTAGAGAAGTTATTGCTAAAAATTGGCAACGTTGATGATATTGATTTAGAAGGCGTGAAAGAGCATCGTAAAGCGGTCTTTCCAGCAGGTGTGGCAGTATTACGTGCGATCATGAAAGTATTGGGCATCGAGACCATGGTTTACTCAGATGGCGCGCTACGCGAAGGCGTCATGTACGACATGCTCGGCCGCTTTGCCAGCGAAGACGTGCGTGACCGCAGTGTCTTGGCGCTGATAAAGCGTTATTCAGGCGATAAAAAACAAGCCAAACAAGTGGTTAAAACCAGTCTTAATCTATTTGAGCAGGTAAAAAGTCAGCTTAGCCTCAATAGTGAAGATGGTGATTTGCTCAGACGGGCGGCGTCCTTACACGAAATAGGCTTGGCGATTGCTCATAGCAGTTATCATAAGCACAGTGCTTACTTGATTGAATACTCTGATATTCCAGGATTTTCGCAAGTGGATCAAAAGCGTATGGCGCAATTGATGCTGAATCATCGCCGTAAGCTCAAAGCTGATATGTTAGAGCAGACTTGTACCATCGGTGGTGAACAGCTCGTTTATTTGTGTTTGTTGCTACGCTTAGCGGTACTGGCGCATCATAGTCGTAGCGATCATGAATTACCAAAGCTAGCGCTAAAAGTGCTGGAGGATAATCGCTGGCAAATCACGGTTGGCGAGAGTAGTGAGCACTATGCTTTCTTGTTATCAGATTTGCATACTGAGGTTGAACAGTTCGCTAAATGGGGCGTGAAACTGAGCGTGGTTGAGGCCGAGTGTAGTTGAGCCATCAGCGCTGAGTGCTAGCACTGATTCTTAACAATGGTTTTTAATACTGATTCTTAATGCTAAGCCGTTACTATTGTAATAATTGAGCTACAGATTAACGTAACAAAAGCGGCTTTGTCAGTAATGTCATGCCATTTAAGATGTGCTACTATAGCTTCTATTGAGTTTACAACTGTACTTTGATTATCAAAAAGCCGAGATTGTTCAAAAGCTGATAACAAGGTCATTTTAAACATCACCACATTACCTATAATTATGAAAGGGAAGCGTCTATGAGTACCGTCTGGGATAGCGTTCAGCTTGCACGGCATGCCAAACGTCCATTATTTATGGACTATGTGAATCAATTGTTTACCGAGTTTGATGAGTTGCATGGCGACCGTGCTTATGCGGATGATAAGGCCATTCTTGGTGGTCTTGCGCGCCTAGATGGTATGCCGGTGATGGTTATTGGCCAGCATCGTGGTCGCAGTACGCGCGAGCGTATCGCCCATAATTTTGGTATGGCCAATCCCGAAGGCTATCGTAAGGTGATTCGCTTGGTCAAAATGGCTGAGCGTTTTAATATCCCGGTGATGACCTTTGTCGATACCCAAGGCGCCTACCCAGGTATCGGTGCTGAAGAGCGCGGTCAAGCGCAAGCCATCGCCGAAAGTATCGCAGTGTTTTCAAGCCTTAAAGTGCCTATCATCGTCACCATTATCGGTGAAGGTGGCTCAGGCGGTGCATTGGCGATAGGGGTTGGCGATAAGGTAAATATGCTGCAAAACAGTATTTACTCTGTCATCTCTCCTGAAGGCTGTGCGTCTATTTTGTGGAAAACGGCTGAAAAGGCACAAGATGCCAGTGAAGCATTGAAATTAAATGCCATCAATCTCTATCAAATGGGCTTAATTGATGCAGTTATCGATGAAGGCGAGGGCGCACATATTCAGCCGCAGCCAGTCATGACTGCGCTCAAGGCATTAATCTTTGAGCAACTAAATGAGCTTAAAGACATGGATGCGCATGAGCGTTGCGAACTACGTTATGAGAAGCTGAAATCCTTTAATTCAGAAGTCATGTTGCCTTGCTAGTGCTCTAGCTGCTAGATGGCTAATGATCAGCTTTTAGCCCTGAAGGTCTGTGCTTAATGTTAAAATAAAAACGTGTCATTTTATGGCGCGTTTTTTTGTGCCGATTCATTTATCCTAGAAAAACTGCATGAGCTCTTAAGTGATTTAATGATTAATAAGGTTGATAATGACGAATAGCGCAATCCTTTCCCACCCTATTGATTCGATAGTCACTCTGCCTATTGATAATGTTCTAGCAGAAGCGTTATTAAGCAGTCTGGCTGAGTATAGCGAACAGCTGCATGGACGGCGAGTTTGGCTGGCCTGTAGTGGTGGGCGTGATTCGTTGGCACTCGCAGCACTGTGTGTGCAGCTCTATCAGCAAGGTAAGTTGCCATTTTTGCCGCAATTACTGCATGTTAATCATGGTCTGCAAGCAGATAGTGGCGCTTGGGCACAGCACGTTGCCGATTGGGCAAAGGTACAAAACATACCGTGCCAGATTTTACGCGCTCAAGTGGACGGTCATGATGAGCAAGCGGCACGGCAAGCACGCTATGACGTGATGCGTGTCCAACTTAATCAAGATGATGTATTGCTTTTGGCCCATCATGCTGATGACCAAGCAGAAACGGTGTTAATGCGCTTGATTCAAGGCGCTGGGGTCAATGGTCTATCAGGTATGCAGCCATGGCACATCCAAACGCAGGACGCACATCGTATAGCCTTATGGCGACCTTGGCTGACGGTCAAACGCGCCGATATCAGCGCCTATGCTCAGCGTATAAAGCTACCCTATATCGATGACCCAACCAATGAGGCTGGCGATAATGTGCGTAGTGGACTGCGCCGAGATATCATGCCGATATTGGCGACCTATAATCCAAACGTCATTGATAATATTGCTCGTAGCACGCAGTTATTAAGCGATGCTCAATTAATTATCAATGCCCAAGCAGTCGAGGATTTGCAGCAGATAGAGGTTGCACCGTTACAACTTCAATATGCACAGCGCGTACTAAATATAGATAAACTACAAACCTTACCATCCTATCGTCAGCGACAATTATTGCACCATTGGCTCGGTCAAGATGAGCCATTGCCGCCTGCAAAGCAGCTCGTTGATGATGTTTTACGCCTAAGCCAACGTGATGATAATGATCACCAAACGGTGCTATTTTGGCAAGGTCGCAAGCAGTCGTATACTGTTCGCCGCTACCGTCAGCAGCTTTATCGTCTCAGCAGTGACTGGCTCAAATGGTTAGAGTTACCCTTTACCGAGCAGACGCAGACCTTATCTAGTCATACTGAGTCTAATCTTACTGTTATTCATACAACTCACAGTAAGTCCGTTTCCATGACCTTACGTAATGATAATAAATTTACTTGGCAATTGCAGATTATGCCAAATGAAGTAGCGCAACCATTAGAAATCTATAAAGATAAGGTTAAGTTCACCTTTGCGCCATTAGATCGTCATCAGCGTGTGCAAACGGTACTGGCGTCACGCCCACAAGCGGGTAAAAAGCTTTATCAAACATTGGGTATCCCACCATGGCTGCGCGAGAGTTTGGTGGTAGTTAGCGTAACTTTTATAAATGACAGAAACATTGGAAATGAGCTTCTAGACAATGAGCGCCCGATAAACTGTCCTATTTTATTATTATCACCTTTCGAAAGCTGGGTGTTGGCTGCTGAACAGTCGAGTATTAATGTGGATGTAAAGCAACTTGCCACCCTTATCAAAAGCCAGCTAGCTGTGCGTAAAACATGGTAAATAATAAAGATGCGGCGTCCACTATATTGATTACTTAAACGGTAGCGCCATTACTGAGCCTTTGAATTTATCAAACGGCGCTAGTAGCAGTATGGTAAACTGAGTGTCATTTTACCTATCATTATGTTAGTTTGAATGCCTTTGCATTTTTTGAATAGGAGACAGCTATGTCAGTCTTAGATAATAAAAAAATCAGCTTCATCGGTGGTGGAAATATGGCGCAGGCTTTGATTAGCGGGCTAGTCAGCTGCGGCGTCAAACCGAGTCTGATTACTGTTGCTGATCCGAATAGCGAAGCGCGCGAGCAATTGGCTGCTAAAGGATTGAATACGGTTGATCCAACTGCCGATGCAAAAGCTGCAGTTATCAATGCTGACATCGTGGTGCTGGCCGTAAAGCCGCAAGTCATGAAAGCGGTGGTCAGTAGCTTCGCTGATGTGTTAGACAAGCAGCTGGTGATTTCAGTGGCAGCAGGGCTATCGACTGCATTGTTGTCTGACATGTTGGGTGGTTATGGCAATATCGTCCGTGCGATGCCAAATACACCGGCAATGATTCAAATGGGCGCGACCGGTCTCTACGGTACGGACGATATTTCTGCCGAACAAAAGCAATTGGCAACCGCAGTGATGGAAGCATCAGGTTTGGTCATGTGGGTCGACAATGAAGAACACATGCACGCGGTAACTGCGGTGTCAGGATCAGCGCCTGCTTATATGTTCTATTTCATTGAATCGATGGTCGATGGAGCGGTGGCGTTAGGTCTGGATAAAGAGCAAGCCTCTGCGCTGGCAATGCAAACCATGCTGGGCGCAGCAAAAATGGCGATGAGTAGTGAGGATGCGCCAAGCGAGCTACGTCGCAAAGTGACTTCACCAAATGGTACGACCCAAGCAGCTATTGAGTCCATGCAGGCCAATGACATCGGTCGTCAAATCGTTGAGGCTATGCAGGCCTGTTATGATCGTAGCCAAGCCCTGAGTGAAGAGATGAGCAAATAGCCCTTAATGGTTAGTACTCTATTGATAGGGTATGTCATGAGTCATGAGATGCCCTGTTTAAAATCATAAAAAATTTAAAGTCATAAAAAATACCTGATAATGACATTCGTCATCCTAAATCCCGTTAATAATGTCACATTGAGTAGCACTTCATGAACAACCTGTTATTGCAAATTTTTGACTTGGTCACCACCTTCGCTATGATGTTGGTATTTATCCGCTTTATGCTACAGTTTGCGGGAATGGATGCTCGCAATCCTATGATTGCCCCAGCTTATAAAGCCACCCATATCGTCGATGTGTTTGGGCGTATTTTTCCAACCGTCGCCCAAGGCCGTATTAGTATTGCTGCCATTGTCTTGATGTTTTTAATCCGCTTGATTGATATCTCTGGTAAGGCGGCGTTAACCCATAAAGGCATTGCGCCTGTACCACTATTTTTTACTGGTACTGTCAGCTTGGTATTAGACTTTTTGCGTATGTGCCGCTATCTGGTTATCGGCTCTATCATTGTGAGCTGGATTGTGGTGTTTACCCAGTCTCAGCATCCGATCATTGGTATCATTGTTAATTTAGCGGAGCCGATCTTGGCACCATTCCGTCGAATCACGCCAAACTTAGGTATGATTGATTTATCACCAATGGTTGCCTTTTTTGCCTTTTATCTGCTTGAGATATTTATCGGTGGATTGGCATCAAGCTTTATGCCGATGTTGGGCTAAGTTAAATTCATTAAGTAAAAAGTATTAAGTAAAAGTTAGTATAAAATCGAACACTGAATAAAAAGGCGCTTTATAAAATATAGAGCGCCTTTTTTTATTTACCATCTATAGATTATTCTAAAATTCTACAAAACGATTGGGTATCAATTGGGCATTGGCATTATCAGGGTGCGGCGCATCAGCGGCACGCAGCGTTTGGGTAATCCAACTATCTGCAGCCTTTACCGCCTCAATAAGCGCGTCACCCATTGCCAAGCGTCCAGCAATAAAGCTCGCTAATGAGCAGCCAGAGCCATGAAATTCACCGGCTAAGCGTGGTAAGACACTTTTATGTACCATCTCACCTTTGATATATAAATACTGCTTAATATCACCGCTATCGAAGTCGTGTGAGGTTTTGACCAGTACCGCATGAGTACCTTGGGTGCATAATTTTCGCGCACCGATATGCAAATCTTGCTCTCCGCTTAAAGCACGCAGCTCATGCGTATTTGGGGTGATTAAAGTCGCATAGGGAAGCAGTTCTCTAAACGCCGTCACCAGTGTTTGCTCATCGCCTAAGCTGCCACCACTATTGGCAACCAATACTGGGTCGAGTACAAAGGGCGTCTCAGCGGGGATAATTTGCTCAGCAAATAGACGCGTAAGCATAGCAATGTTGTCAGTAGTGCCAAGCATGCCCGATTTGATGACACTGACAGGCAAATCATCGAGCACTGCAGTAGCTTGATTCTTCACCAAGCTTGCTGAACAGGCCTCAAAGCCAAATACTTGCTGCGAGTTTTGTATGGTGACAGCCGTGCAAGCGATGGCAGCATGAGCACCGGCTTGGCCGATGGCTTCGATGTCCGCTTGTAATCCAGCACCGCCTGACGGATCCAATCCTGAAAAACACAGTACCACTGATCGCATAACCCTTCCTTTTATTTGCTCTATAATCAATAACAAATACTATAGCCATCCACTACCAAAAAAGCCATAGCCATTCAATCCTAGCAGATTGGCCGTAAAACCTTACCATATATTAGAGTTTTCACGGCCAAATCAGGCGATTTTTACTTTTAAAAAGAGATAAAGTCATTTAAATCGATAATTATGGCAAAAGCCGCGTTAAATCTGTAGACAACGCTTGCAATTCGTTTTGGCTTTGCTATAATACTCGCCCACGGCATAAGACGTATCATTAGCATCGATACTGTGTTTAAAGAAGTGTTTTTATTAAAAAGTACTTTGATAAGTGTCTTAAATCGTTCGGTGAAGTGGGTGAGTGGCTGAAACCAGTTCCCTGCTAAGGAACCATACGTGTAAGCGTATCGAGGGTTCGAATCCCTCCTTCACCGCCATTTATTCAGTTGTTATAAAGAGTAGTGACGCAAAAATTGGCGTTAATGATTTTTTTAGTATCGAGTTCAAAAATAATTTGAATTTAACTAAAAAAGATGTTGACACAAGCGATATTATCTATATAATAACCAACCTAATTTACTGTAATTGTTATTAACAACGCAGTAGATAATGTGCAAAGTACGCGCTTGTAGCTCAGTTGGATAGAGCACTTGGCTACGAACTAAGGGGTCGGGAGTTCGAATCTCTCCAAGCGCACCATTTGCATACTGGCTTATTTGTTAATACAACCATTAAGCTAAAACTAAATTAATCGCCTGTCTTATGACAATTTGGCGATTTTTTTATGTCTGTCATTTTTATAATTTATGTCTATCATTTGTATAAATAGTTTCTTTATGAGCAGGTGCTTTATACATAAACGCTTTATAAAGAAACGGGCTTATCCCTCTACCTTTATTATCAATTTAGAGTAGCTGCTGCTATATCCATAGTCTTCTCTCATCATAGTGTACGCTAAGCGCCTGAATTACGGTACAATGAGCGCTCTATTTTCCGCTTGTTATGGGCTTGTATCATGTCAAAATCGTCGCCAAAAGCTGCTGCTAAAGCAAAATCATCAGTCAAAAATTCAGCGCGTCAAGCCTCTGATGTTGAAGAAGCGATGGTTGCCAAACCTGGCACTCGTCTAGCAGCTATTCTTTATGATGGGATGTTGATTTTGGCTTTACTATTCCTAGTTGGTACAGTGCTGACCGTGATAGGCACGCTACTGACGATGGAGACAGGCACGCAATCACAAGAGGCCAGATCACTGCCAACGTGGTATCAGAATGTCGTTATGACACCGTCTTTTATATTAACGTTAGTGGGCTTCTATGGGCTATTTTGGCGCCGTGGTGGTCAAACATTAGGCATGCAAACGTGGCGCTTAAAAACGGTCAATAATAGCGGTCATTTATTGACGTGGGGGCAGTCGTTTAAACGTATCTTAGCGGCAAGTCTTATGCCACTGATATTTGGTCTCATTGGGAGTGTCATCGGCGGCTCACGAGCTATCTTATTGACCAGTACTTTTTTGGGTTTTGTCTTTAACTATGTCTTTTGCTTGTTTAATAGTCGCGGTCTTGCGGTACAAGACATACTATCCAATACCATCACCTTAAAAATGCCAAAAACAGAGAATGAAGGGTTATGGCGGGTAATTAGAAATCGCAAAGCAAATAAATAAGACGCTCAGTATTTAAGGTTATAAAAGTTATAAATTCAAATGACATTACATATTAGCAGTTTACATCAGCCATAGCGTATGTCCGAAAAAAAACAGCATCAGCATCGCAGCAGAAGTGCGACCAAATGCGGGTTTGTTTATAAGTACCATAAGCCATAAAGTGATGACGCTCATCGCCTTTAAACCTGTTGACGGGCTAGCGACCAGCATTAATAACCCAATAAATAGCCGACCTAGACCATGCATTAAGCTAGGTTATGTATCACCTATTTCTGCTACTTCATTATCTAATAAATGACTGTCTGACAGTTAGCTGTAGTGACAGCGCCATCCATAATCTTGTCTAATGTATTTGAGCTGCCTTCACCTAAGCTCATCACGATTTGAATAGCTAAAACTACCACAAGCAATGCCCATATCAGCAGTTCATCATTTAGGCTCAGCAGCCCGTCACGCAACTGCCAAGCTGTCAAAGCGGTAATCAGTAGCAAGTGCGGCAGATTAAGTTCAACGATGCCTTTATGGATGATCAAGGGGCTTATGAGTACGGTTGCATCTAATAGCAGCGCGATAGTAACGATGTTTGAGCCATGTTGTTACTAAATCCGGAAAATACGCTTAGCGTTGTCAACTTTGCTTTGTACTGGCTCAGTCTACTCGCGATAGTACTTGCATTCATTTTCCTTACTATTCAAATTTTGGCAAATTCTATTACAAATGCATGAATAAATATAAAAAAAGCCGAACCTTCTGTAGATTCAGCTTTTGATGACAATAATATTCTAAATACCTTAGCACTAATGATCGATAGCTATTTGTATTAGCTTAAATCAATGCAATCGCGTTTCAGTGTAAGCGACTATATCGCGTCTCAGTATATGCAACGATTAAGCCACTTGTACTGGAATGATATTGGCGGTGTCTTTAACCGTATTATCTTCGTTGCAATAGACCAGTTTTGGCTGGTACGTTTCAGCTTCTGCTTCATCAAAGTGCGCATAAGCACAGATGATAACGATATCACCTAAGTCTGCCATATGAGCGGCGGCACCGTTTAACGAGATAATACCAGAGCCCGCTTCAGCGCGAATCGCATAAGTACGAAAGCGTTTGCCATTGGTGACATTGTAAATATCGATAGATTCGTTTTCACGCAGACCGGCAAGGTCTAATAAGTCACCGTCGATACCGCATGAGCCTTCGTAGTGCAGTTCAGCGTGAGTAACACGGGCGCGATGTAATTTGCACTTGAGCATGTTAAGTAGCATAGGTTGCTTCCTTAGGGTAACTGATATAAATGAGTCAAATCAAAAGCTTAATGGGGACAAGGTTGCTAGAATAAAAGTTCTTTGCATAAAAGTCACGGTTAAATTCACGCTTCAGCAATTTAAATGACTGAAGGCTATGCAAATAACGAAACGCTATTCAGGTAATTTAAAACCATTAATCTGCGAGCGCGCTTTTTCAATATCACCATCTAATAACAATGGTAATGCCTCAAAGGCGGCGGTTAAAGCGCTATCAATGGCAACTTGCTCATCGGGTGCCGCTTTGGACAACACGTGACCACTGACTTTAGACTTATGACCAGGATGACCAATACCGATACGCAGGCGATGAAAGTCGTTGCCAATATGTGGCGTGATATCACGCAAACCATTATGACCGCCATGACCGCCATCCGTTTTGAGCTTGATGCTGCCAGCTGGAATATCGAGCTCATCATGAGCAATCAGCAATTCATCATTAGCAATGCCGTAAAAATTGACCATCGGCACCACTGACTGACCGGATTTATTCATAAAGGTGAGTGGCATCAAGAGACGCACATCGTGCCCATGAATTTGCCCGCGTCCGGTCACCCCGTGAAATTTTTTGTCAGGGGTGAGGGTAATATTAAACTGCTGAGCCAAATGATGGACGAACCAAAATCCTGCATTATGACGCGTAAACATATACTGCTGACCAGGATTACCAAGACCGACAATAAGCTTTATGGCCATAAAAACACCCTGCTTAAATTTAATAAATAAGTGATAAGGTTTGAAAAACAAGATAAATCCATTCTATTTTCAAACCTTACTTACAAAAACAGCAGGAGATATTCATCACCTGCTATTTTTTTGACTAAACGAACCTTTTGTTATTATAGCAACCGCAAGGTCTCTATATAAGGATAAAGGTTGTATATTATTATAAGGATAAAGGTTGTATATTATTCGCCGTCTTTCTTGTCTTCAGTAGCTTGGGCAGTTGCAGGTACGTCAGCTGCATCAACTACTTCAGCGTCAACTTCTTCAACGGTTGGTGGCTGCATGTTAACCACTGTACGGTCGTGTGCATCTTCCATATCAAGATCAAAGATGATAACACCTTCAGGCAGTTTGATGTCTGATAGGCGGAATAGATCACCGATTTCCATGCCTGATACGTCAAGTTCTAGGTATTCAGGTAGTTGTGATGGTAGGCAAACGATTTCAATATCAGTTACTAGCGTTGATAGAATACCACCCGCTTTCGTACCTGGCGCTTCTTCACGACCCGCGAAATGAACAGGAACGTTCATGTTGATTTTTTGACCTTTCACAACGCGCTGAAAGTCAGCATGCATTGGGAAACCTTTAGCAGGATGGCGTTGCAAGTCTTTGATAACGACTTGATGCTCATCACCTTTATCAGTAGTGATGGTCAAGATTTGTGAGAAGAAGGCTTCGTATTCAAGCGACTTTACTAGCTCGTTGATTTTGATTGAGATAGCCATAGGCTCCTCATTACCACCATAAATGATAGCAGGAACTAGGTTCTGCTTACGTAGGCGGCGGCTCGCACCTTTACCTTGTTGTTCAGCAGAGCGGTCAACCGCGTTGATTGCAAAATGATCAATAGCCATGGATATAATCCTATAGAGAGTATGTGAAGTATCTACCAGCAATAATAGACTTGCGACCAGTCTACCACTGGATAATCAATACTTTAGAAAGTATCAATCATGTCGCTAAGTATAAAAATACCTAAAAATAATAGATGTTAGCTAATGATGAATACAGGCGCGCATTATACGTGATTTTGTAGCAATAATAAAGACCTACGTAAAATGGCTATATAAAACGCCTAGACAAAACACCTATAATCAGTCCTAAATAAAAAAGGATAAATATTATAAAGTACCACTGGAATAAGTTTTTCTTGCTTGCTGTGCTGATACAGAAAAAGTCTATGTGTAAAAGTAGCTTAAAAATAGGGCACAAAAAAAGCGCCAAGCAATAAAACTTAGCGCTTTTTTTAGCAGAAGAGAATCTTAAGCGTCAGACTAGGCATCAAACATAGCGCTGATAGATTCTTCGTTATTGATACGGCGCAAGCTTTCAGCCAGCATCGGTGCAATACTCACTTGGCGAATTTTGCTACAGGCTTTAGCAGCATCAGACAGTGGAATGGTATCAGTAACCACAATCTCATCCAATGCCGACTCGCTGATATTTTTTAGCGCATTACCCGATAGGACAGGGTGGGTAATGTAAGCCAATACGCGGCGAGCGCCGTTTGCTTTTAATGCTTCAGCGGCTTTGCATAAAGTACCTGCAGTATCAACCATATCATCAACGATGACACAATCACGGTCACGGACATCACCGATGATATGCATCACTTGTGACTCATTGGCACGAGCACGGCGTTTATCAATAATCGCCATGTCAGTGTCGCCTAATTGCTTAGCCATGGCACGCGCACGTACCACACCGCCAACGTCAGGTGAAACCACCATGATATTGTCGTAATCTTGTTTTTTGAGGTCGTTTAATAATACAGGGGTGCCGTAGATGTTATCGACAGGGATATCAAAGAAGCCCTGAATCTGATCTGAATGCAAATCAACGGTCATGACGCGATCTATACTAACGATGTTTAACATGTCAGCGACGACTTTAGCAGAGATAGGCACACGAGCTGAACGAGGACGACGGTCTTGACGCGCATAACCAAAATACGGCATGACTGCTGTGATACGACCAGCACTAGAGCGACGCAAGGCGTCAGCCATCATCATGATTTCCATCAAATTGTCGTTGGTCGGTGCACAAGTAGGCTGCATGATAAACACGTCTTTACCGCGCACGTGTTCTTTGATTTCTACGGCAATTTCGCCATCAGAAAAACGCGTGATGTCAGCTTTACCAAGAGGTATATGGAGATGATCGGCTACGGTTTTTGCTAATTCAGGGTGGGCATTACCCGTAAAAATCGCCAAATAAGGCATGACAGAAGTCCTATTGATTGACTCAAGCAGCGACCGCTAAGCAGTGTCAAACTGCTCAAATTCAGAAAAGAGTGGAGAAAAGTATTGATGACTACTATTACAGTAAAAAATGGCAGGGGTAGCTGGACTCGAACCAACGGATGTCAGGATCAAAACCTGATGCCTTACCAACTTGGCTATACCCCTGTAATATCTAGGCTGTGTACGTCGATATCTAATCATAGCTTTTAACAGTTATTCTTAAAATAGCGTCACGACCTGTTCGTTATCTAATAAACGGATAAACCGTCTACAACATAACTTTTCCCCAACGGTGTTCATTGCGAACTATACCGAAACTGGGATAACATTGTCAATGTCAATAAGATAAGCGGTTATCTATAAACGGCTTATAATAAGTACACATCAAATGCTTTGAGCTTAAAAATGGCAGGGGTAGCTGGACTCGAACCAACGGATGTCAGGATCAAAACCTGATGCCTTACCAACTTGGCTATACCCCTATTGAGGCGACCTATTATAAATAAGTTTTCAGATTTTGCAAGGTCTTTAGGTGTTTTTATGGCTTTTATTCGAAACTAAGCGAATTATCCTAAGTCCCATAACTACTATTGTAGTGAATAGAGGTTTTTTATTACGTCTTTCAATCGTAAGCTAATGCTGTGCGAGTTACTTTTAGACGAGAGGATTCACCACTCTACCACTCATAAACACCGCAGGTTCTGTCAAACAAGCTGTATTTTTTGGGTCATCGATAACGGTGTCACCTTTTAGTAAATAGTAACTACCTATTTGCTCTTTAATTATACCGCTAGTGACAACTTCCTCACCAAGTTTAACTTTGGTTCCATTTAGAGAAATGGTTTGTTCATTCTCAAAAAGAATGGCTCTATCGGGATAAAAAATAGGACTAAGATACTCGTTGTTGTTTTTGACAAAGTATAAGCAGTTATTTTTGATAACGTATTTACCTTTGAAAACAAAATTTATCTCTCGCATTGAAAGAGTAGTGGCATAAGTAAATAGTTCAGCAGGTGAGCTGTCTTGAGAATATTGCTGAGAAACAGCAATCTTTTGAAGATTGTCTTTTGCTTTTATATCTAATTGCTGTGGTAAAGCTATATTATCGGACAAGCGATTAGGATTAGAGTCACCCCGCGATTTGGGTAGTGACGTACATCCAGCTAAACCTGATGACAGGTATACAAAAACCGCAGCTGCTATTAGACTCTTATGTAAATATAAATGGCTCATATCAATACCACCTATTTTAGAGTTTGAGTAGTGCACGCTCAGCACATAGAAAAAATACGTACCTCTTAAAAACGGTGCGTTGGATGCAAGTTATCTCTTAAGTATTAGCTTGCAAATTCCCCGCTACATACCCCGCACAAGGCGCCTCTGCAATCCATTTTGCCAAAATCGCCTTATCCGTAGCAATACTCGCATCTAATGGCAAAAATACGGCACTACCAGAGCCGGTCATCCGTGCTGTGCCCAATAATTGTGACTCTAACCCTTGCAAATATCGTAGCGCTTCATTGACGGCAGGAGCGAGGCTGGTGACTATAGGCGTAAAGACATTTTGATAAGGCGTGTTTAAATATTGCACATAATCATGGGATTGGTTCTTAATAGTTTCAATTGGTAGCTCAGAGATATCTCTCTGTAGCTTGGGGTGCGCGAACAGTTCGGCAGTATTGACATGGGCAGCAGGTGTCAAGATTAAATATTGTTGATCTGGCAAATCAATGGCAGTTAATTGCTCACCAATGCCCATGGCAATCGCATCTTGTCCAAAAATAAAGATCGGTACATCCGCGCCCACTTTAGCACCGATTTTTATTAGTTCATTTTGAGTGAGGTTAAGCTGCCAAATCTCATTTAAGACTGATAATGTTATCGCAGCATTGGATGAGCCACCACCTAAGCCTGCGCCCATTGGTAAGTTTTTGTCTAAGGTAATTTGTATCTGTGGCAACTGTTTGGGTAGCCTATTTGATTCTATGGCGGCTGCCAGTAGGGCGCTAGCCGCTTTAAAGATTAAATTGTCCTCTATGCTGCTTGTTATGGTTTCTGCACCAGCTAACGTTAGTAGCTGACCACACAGGTTATCAGTATCTATGGCGCTACTATCTACTAGGCTATCAATAGTAGCTATTGCGTTATCTATGGCCGAAAAATGCAGATAATCGCCCCAGTTGAGCAAACGAAAGACGGTTTGCAAGTCATGATAGCCATCAGCACGCTTACCGTTAATATGCAAAAATAAATTGATCTTTGCTGGTGATAAGCGTGTGACAACCGATGTTGCTGTAGTACTTTTGGTCATAGATAGCTGTCTTTATGAATAGTTGGTCAAGATAATAATAAGTTCTGCGTGTTATTGTTTTTGATGGTCAATGGTCATCACCACTTTATTACCTTGTGATTGAATCGCGCTGATTTTATTTGGCAGTTTATCATTGCCTTTATAAGTGAAGTTGGCTTGCCATTCACCATTAACTGAGCTAACCAAACGGTTCTGAGCATCCAGTTGTGGCGCGCTGTCTGAAGGTGCTGGGCGCCCAGATATCCAATATGGCATTTGTGAGATAGGTGCTTGCCAACCCGTGGCTTTTTTTAGCAAGGTTTCAGGATCATCAGCGGTTAAGGTGCCTGTTTTTTCGCTCACTAAAGTAGCTGACTGACCATTATATTCGATATTGGTTTTGCCAATACCTAATGCGCCAATCAATTCGATGGCAAAGCGGTCATTTTGTTGACCCCAGGCATAAAACGCACTACCGCCTTGGTTTCCTGTATTGTCCTTGCCAGGCGTTGTCACCCCGATTTTGCCAGTGATATTAAAGTTTTCAAGCTTTTTAGGTTGTTCAGCGTTTTGACCTTGGATGGTAGTGCTAGGCTGGATGGTGGCGTTGGCGGTTTTCATTGACTGGCAACCAGAAGTAATAACGAGCGCTGTGGTTAAAGCAGTGAATAGCGCAAGTTTAGTTGGCTGGTGGTTTTTTATTAATACGGACATGGTTGTTCCTCAAAAGTGACAAATTTACAAAATCAATGTTTAGAAGTTTCGATAATTAGAGATTTCAAAAAAACTGTTTCGAAAAGAGAGTAGCTTAAGCGCTATTTGTTACTCGGTGATGCGTGGCTGTTCATTTCTTATAACTGGCGTGTAGTTTTTATGGCAACCGTTTTTCTGCTTTTATCCGCATTTTATTGTGAGTATCAAATAGGCTTTAGCACAATAGAAAGTTAATAGAGCTGTATACGGTCGTTAACGTTGCGCTGCCCGAATGAGAAACGCTGTTGTAAATCTGTGAGTAATGCCTCAACTTTTTCATTGTTCCCCAAACCTTGATAAGCGCGTAGCAAGAGCGTGCCTGAACGCAGGGTTGGGAAGACGTCATAGGGCGTTTGTAGATAGTCGATGACTTGCTGGTAGTTCTCAGTCGCTAAGGCATCCGCTGCCAGTACGTTCAATGCTTGCAAGTGCAGCTCATTGTCATAACGCGGGTCATCATAACGGATTTGGATGATGGCCGTTGCCATCGCCAAAGCTTGCTCAGAGCTGCGTTCATTAGCTAGCAGTAGTTGTGCGTAGCTAAGCTGATAAGAAAGGTTGGTCGGGTCGAGCGCTTGCAAATGGTTCAGCAAGGTACGCTTAACAATATAATCGTTTTTGTCATCAAGCAATTGGGCGCGAGCAAATAGGAGCATCTCATTATTGGGGTATTTGCGACTGGCGCGCGTTAATAAACGTAGCGCCTCATCGGATTCATTTTGCTGCCACAAGATATCCGCTTGCATCACAAAGCTATCAGGTGCGAAGACGCTAAAGTCTTTACGCAGCTTTTCTAGAGTGGCGACGGCTGCATCGACGTCATCATTGAGCAGCTCAAACGACACCACTTTTCGGCGCGCTTCTAATACTAAGTCCTCTTGCATGACGCCATTGAGATAGTATTTTGCTTGCTCAAAGCGCTGTTGACGCTCGGCACTGATACCAAGATAGTAATAGGCTTGATCTAGGTAAGCCGGACTTTTAGCCAACATATTAAGTAGTTGGTCAGCACTGGCGTACTCTTCAACGTCCAAGCTAACAAGCGCTGCTAGCAAAGTGATTTCCTCATCATCGACAAAGCGCTCATGAGCGTCAAGCAACAGTTGCCAAGCCTGCTCGTTTTGTTTCAAGTCAAGTAAGTAGCGAATCTCATATAAGTATAGGCTTTTGCTATCAGGGTTACGTAGACGTGCTTGGCTGACATAGTTGATGACCGTCTCTGATGGCTCGGTTTTGCGCAATATATCGGCTCTTAAAGTGATAAAAGGCACATAGTCGGGCTGACGCGCTAAGGCGCGATCGATATGGACAATGGCGATTTCAGGCTCATTAAACTGATAGAGCAAACCGGCTTTTAATACCGAGAGGGAGGCGTTTTGCTCACTATCGATAGGTTGCAGAGCGGCGAGTAGTTCGCGTTTGTCTTCATCGGTATTGGGATAAATGCCAATCAGGATTTCACTAAGATCAGCACGCGGATCATAACTTAAGATACGATTGAGGGTTTCGCCCGCCAACTCATAATCATGTGCCCGTAATGCCAAATGCGCCACATAAAACCAAGCGGGTACGTGGTCGGGGTTTTGGTCTTGCCACGCTTTAGCAAAGCGTAATGAATCCTCAACGCTTTCGTTACGTAAAGATAAGCTTAGCGCCCTCTCAAATACCGCCGTTGCATCTTGTTTAAAAGACTGCTGTTTATAGATGGTCACTGCGCGCGCGGTATCATCGCGATCTGCTGCAAACTCTGCATCCAAAAGTGCGTACAAGCTTGGTTCACCAAAATTAGCTGGCGTTTCGCTGGGTGGTAAACGATTTATATCGCTCACACTTTCCGTTATCTGAGTTTGCGTATTAAGCATGTTAGGAGAGGTACTAGCAGTGGCAGCTGCCTCATTGGCGATAACTGACGGTGTTTCAGGTAGTTTTATGGTTGATGATGAGTTTGCATGATTGGCATGAGCAGGTAATCCTAGGCATAAGCAAACGGCCAACGATAAAGTTAGCTGATGACGCTGGCATAGCCGCTCAATAATAGCGTGCAATAAAGAGCGCAGGCGAGACTGATCATGATGCATAGGTTGCAATCTAAAGGATGAGCCAAAAAAAATCATAGCTAGCAGTGTTTACCTATTATTTGCCCGTCAAATCGTTTGCAGCATAACAAGGTGATTTTATTGTTATTATTTTAGAAATAGCTGCGAACAAAACTTGTCACTAGCATTATAAGAGTAGATTGAAGTGATAAACAATAGCGTCCGTGTTACTCAGATATTAGGAATATTTATGCGATTAAGTAACTACTATAAATGACCCTAAATGATTTCTAATATAATCAATTTAATATAAAAAAGATATATTCAAAATAGCGTTCTGTTGGGATAAGTTTTCCTCGCCTGCTGTGGGCTTGGCACGATAGAGATTTCGCAACCTATATTTCAAAAGCAAGCATCCCAGCCGCACGGCATGCTTTTTAAATTGAATCGCCTATCACCCAATCGCTAGTAAACAACCGTAACGGCAAATGAGACAAATTTGAAAGGCTCGCAGCATTTACTTTAAAGTCGGCATAGCAGTTGATTTATCGCCGCTGCGCCCAGATACAGACAAATACCATCGCTTAGCGTTGCCTGTTAAATAAAGCTGCCAATAATGATATAATAAGCGCTTTTTAGGCGTTCACATTGAGTATGGTTAGTTAAAGACATTTTTTCAAAGACAGTTTATCAAGCGCTGTCTGTGAAAAGCTGTTTTTTAGCACTGCTGATTGAATAGGGTTTCTTTACATTCTGAGAGCGTTTGGCTGGCAGGTAAACGTTATATTTATGGTCTATCAATAATGAGATTAGTGGTCATTGGGGTCAATCACAAAACCGCACCAGTCGCTCTACGAGAGCGCTTGGCGCTTGTGGGTGACGATGTGAATATCGCCCTTAAGCAGCTAGAGCGCTTTACCGATGGTAGCGTGATTGTCTCTACTTGTAACCGCACTGAAATTTACGCACTGGTGCCGCAAATGTCATTACCGGCAGAATCAAGCGCACATTTATCAGAGCCGCAAGTTGCTACTGCTATTGCTAGTAATAACGCAATGGGTGCGCAAACTTCTTCGGCGGCCATCAGTGTCCATATTTTAAAAATCAAAGCATGGCTGGCTGATTTTAAACAGCTGTCATTGGACGAGATTGACCCTTATCTTTATGTACACCGTGACACTCATGCCTTGACCCATTGGCTCAGGGTTGCCGCTGGGCTTGACTCAATGATATTGGGTGAACCGCAGATACTCGGTCAAATCAAGCGTTCCGTCCATTTGGCGCAGGATCAAAAAGCACTGAGCAATCAGCTCGGCTGGATTGTCGATCAGGTATTTGCTGCCGCTAAACGCGTGCGTAACGAGACCCAAGTGGGTGCTCAAGCAGTCTCACTCAGCTATGCTGCTGCCAAATTGGTGACGCAGATATTTGACGAGTTACCCAGTCGCACCTTATTAGTCGTCGCAGCAGGCGAGATGAATCGCTTGGTGGCGACCCATATCGCCGGGCTTGGGGTCGGAAAGGTTATTATTTGTAACCGTAATCCTGAGCGCGCTGAAGCATTGGCCGCTGAACTGCGTCGACCAGATCGTGTCGTAGAGGTGAGAGCGCTGCAAGAATTGCCGCAAGTATTGGCAGAAGCTGATATTGTCAGTAGCTGTAGTGGTAGCATGGATGTGCTGATAGATAAAACCATGACCTTGCGCGCGCTTAAAAGCCGTCGCTATCAGCCGATGCTGATGATTGACTTGGCAGTGCCGCGCGATATCGACTCTACCATTAGCCGTATCGATGATGTTTATCTGTATTCGGTCGATGACTTACAACATGTGATTGCTGGTAATATTGAGCAGCGTAGGCAAGCGGCGGTCGATGCGGAGCTGCTCGTCAGTCAATTGGTCGTTGAGATGGATCGGCGCTTTCAAGTGCGCCAAGTCGGCAAAGATATTCAGCAGTATCGCGCGCGAACCCATGACCAAGTAGATAAACTGCTGCATGAATCCATTGCTAAGTTGCAACAGGATAATGCCAGCCCTGAGGACATTATTACTGAGCTGTCACGACGTTTGACTCAGACGCTAACCCACGCACCATCGAAGCTGATGCGTAAAGCGGCACGTGAGGGTGACAATGAATTGCTAGATTTTGTAGTGTCGGGATTACAAGAGGCGCATCGAGGTCGTTAAGCCATTTTTCAAGCCAGTCACTAAACCATTTGCCAAACCAATCGCTAAACAAGGGTTGGTTTTTTGCTAAGTTACCCCCTATAATCGGTAGAGCAAAAAAACATCAGTGATGTGGCAAAGTCTCAATCATGCCCAAAACCTAAAAACTCAGTAACAACATTTTCTCTTATTATACTAGGAGCGTCCCATGACTGCATTACGTCAAGATATTGATCCAAACGGCTTATTAGAATATTCAGTGGTCTATACTGACCGCGCCCTAAACCACATGTCAACAGTCTTTCAGCAAGTGATGAAAGACTTATCTAGCGACCTAAAATCCGTCTATAACGCTGATGCAGTTGCTATCGTTCCTGGTTCTGGTACTTATGGAATGGAAGCAGTGGCGCGCCAATTGGCTAATGACGAAGACTGTTTAATTATCCGTAACGGTTGGTTTAGCTACCGTTGGACGCAAATTTTAGAAAAAGGCAAGATTGCCAAATCCTCTACAGTATTGACTGCCAATCGTGAAGAGGGTGATACGCCAAAGCCGTTTTCTCCAGTCGCTATCGATGAAGCGGTTGCTAAAATCAAAGCTGAAAAACCAGCGATGGTTTTTGCTCCGCACGTCGAAACCTCATCTGGTATTATTTTATCAGAAGATTATATCAAAGCATTGGCCGAGGCCGTTCATAGCGTTGGCGGCTTATTGGTCATTGACTGTATCGCATCAGGTTGCGTCTGGCTTGATATGAAAGATTTGGGCATTGATGTGCTTATCAGCGCGCCGCAAAAGGGCTGGAGCAGCACACCGGGCGCAGGTCTGGTCATGCTGAGCGACGCTGCCGTGCAAAAAGTAGACAGCACCGAGTCTGATAGCTTCAGCCTAGATTTAAAACAGTGGTTAAACATCATGCGCGCTTATGAAAATGGCGGCCATGCTTACCATGCAACGATGCCAACCGATAGCTTACGCCAGTTCCGCGATACCGTTAACGAGGCCAAAGAAGTTGGTTTTGAAACATTATGCGCGGCACAGTGGGAGCTTGGCACGCGTATTCGTGAAGTACTAGCAGCCAAAGGTATTGAAAGCGTTGCAGCAAAAGGTTTTGAAGCGCCTGGTGTAGTGGTTGCTTACACCGACCGTGATGACATGCATAAAGGCAGTGCTTTCGCTGAAGCTGGCATGCAAATCGCTGCTGGTGTACCATTAAAAGTAGGCGAGCCTGATAATTTTAAAACCTTCCGCTTGGGTTTATTTGGTCTCGATAAATTGACTGATGTGGACGGTGCAGTACAACGTTTTGAAAAAGCGCTTGATGAGGTGTTGGCTAAATAATATCTTTATCGTATAAGATATTTTTAGCGTACAAAAAATACTGAGCCTTTGTAACGAGGGTTCAGTATTTTTTACCTTTTTATTATATTTTATTATATAATGTATTTATATAAAGCGAATCTCAAAACTGTTTTTGATAAAAATTGGCTTAGGTAAATATTATGAGTATACAAATAGACTGGCAGGCATTTACGCCAATCTCCTTGGTAGGCGGTTTAATGCTAGGAGTGGCGACCGTTATTCTATTGTTAGGTATTGGTCGTATTGCGGGTATTAGTGGTATATTTTCCAGCCTGCTCAAACCCAAGCGTGTAGAGATGTGGCAAGTATTATTTATCGCAGGTTTGGTCATCTCGCCATTGTTATATAAATTGGTAAGACCGCTACCGGATGTCGAGGTCAGTACCTCGTTACCGCTATTAATCGTTGCAGGTTTATTGGTTGGCTTTGGTACGCGTTTGGGTTCAGGCTGTACGAGTGGACATGGTATTTGTGGTAATGCGCGACTATCGCCACGTTCAATGGCGGCGACGGTGACCTTTATGTTGTTTGGTATTGTGACCGTTTATCTTGGTCGGCATGTCTTGGGCTTCATTTAAAGAGCATATAGACGGTACGTTGCGAAGACAGCGTTCAATACTATTTATAACAGCTTGAATTAACATATTAGGTGCGAGAAAAAACATGCTAAAAAATATAATTGGGTTACTGGCAGGGTTATTATTCGGCTTTGGACTGCTGATATCAGGTATGACCGATCCTGTTAAAGTACAGGGCTTTTTGGACGTCTTTGGTGCATGGGACATTTCACTGGCGCTGGTGATGGGTGGGGGGCTAATAGTAGCGCTTGTCGGTGTGCAATTGGCCAAGCGTCAACAGAGCAGCTGGATTGGTACCTTAATTGAGATGCCAACCAAAACCACTATCAATAAAAAACTGTTAATAGGCGCGATGTTGTTCGGTATCGGTTGGGGTTTGGTCGGTATTTGCCCAGGCCCTGGAATTGTGCTACTTGGCACGGGACAGTGGCAAGCTTATGTCTTTATCCCAGCAATGATAATAGGCATGCTGGTTTACCAATGGCTCGAGCCTAAGCTTAATTAATATGGGCTTGGTTGATAGATGGATTAATAGCAGGCTCAAGAATAAGTGAGTACTGAATTAAAAAAGGGTCAGTCTAATTTAATTAGTCTGGCCCTTTTTTATAAATCATAATTTAATCTTTCAGAGGCTTATTTGGCGCTTGCTATTACTTTAGGTGTTTCGTGTGCCAACGATTTGGCCGCTTGACGTAGCTCAAACTTCTGTACTTTACCGGTGCTGGTCTTTGGTATTTCAGCAAAGATAATATATTTTGGCACTTTAAAACCTGCTAAGTGCTGCTTGCAGTGTTCCATGACATGGTCGCGCTGTAAGGTACTGCCAGCATGAATCTCGATAAAGGCTACGGGCACTTCGCCCCATTTGTCATGTGGTGCGGCAACGACAGCACAGCTTTGGATTTCAGGCATTTTATATAAGACGTTTTCGACTTCGATACTAGAGATATTCTCCCCGCCTGAGATGATGATGTCTTTGAGCCTGTCCATGATTTTGATATAACCATCAGGATATTTGACGCCCAAATCACCAGTACGGAACCAACCGTCAGCAAAGGCTTCTTCGGTGGCTTTACGGCTTTTTAGATAGCCTTTCATCACCATATTGCCGCGCAGTGCCAGCTCTCCCATCACTTCGCCATCAGCGGCAACTGGCTCAGTGGTGCCTTGTTTAAATACCTCAAACCCAGTCATCAAATGCGAGGTCACGCCTTGACGTGATTTTTTCTGCGCGCGCGCAGCGACATCAAGATTATCCCATTCTTGTTGCTCAGCACAGACGGTGACTGGACCATAGACTTCGGTGAGGCCATAAACGTGCGAGATATGAAAGCCCATTTCCTCCATCGCAGCGAGCATGGTTTCAGACGGTGGTGCACCAGCGACCCAGCCTTTAACTTCATGAGTAATGGCTTGTTTATATTCAGACTTGCCACCGGCAATCATATTGTGCACCACAGGCGCTGAGCAATAATGCGAGACTTTATACTTGGCAATCAGCTGCAAAATCAAATCGGCGTCAATCTTACGCAAGCAGACGTTGACGCCTGCACGTTCGGCAATCGTCCACGGAAAGCACCAACCATTACAATGGAATAATGGCAGCGTCCATAGATACATGGGATGCTTGGGCATATCCCAATCTAAAATATTGGATACAGCATTGAGCGTGGCACCGCGATGATGATACACCACGCCTTTGGGTTTGCCAGTGGTACCAGAGGTATAATTGAGCGCAATAGCATCCCATTCATCGAGCGGTTTTTCCCAATTGTCCAAACTGTCTGCGCTGGCGATTAATTCTTCATAGCTCATTTGCCCAAAGCGCTCGATATCGAGCGCTGCATCGGTCGCATGAATTACGATAAGGTTGGGAAAGGCTTCGTTGATCATCTCAGCATGCTCAGCAAACTCGCTATCTAAGATTAATACTTTGGCTTCTGAGTGTTGCAGACAAAAGGTCAGGGCGTTAATATCAAGACGGGTATTAAGGGTGCAAAGTACCCCGCCTGACATAGGCACCCCAAAGGCGCATTCGACCATCGCTGGCGTGTTCGGCATCATGACTGCAACTGTGTCATTTTTATCGATGCCTAATTTGCGCAGCCCATCAGACAGTTGACGACAACGATCGTAAGTCTGTTGCCATGTTTGGGTCAGATTATTATGTTCAAGATCGTCATAGATAATAGCGGTTCTGTCAGGATAGACCTGAGCGCTGCGGATAATGAAGTCAATAGGGGTAAGCGGTTGATAGTTGGCTGCATTTTTGCCGAGACCGGTATGGAAGTCTGTCATTAGGATAGTCCTTTATCGTATGTTTTTATAGTGGATGACGCAGTAATGGTGCGCTGCTGTCGCCAATCGACTGTATCAGGGTCTGATTATTATAGACAGTCGCAGGCAAAATTTGGACGGGTTTTGTGGAGTTTATTTAACTAGCTGCAAAAACCTCATCATTAGATAGAATCATTCAGCGCTGCTATTAATTAGTGTTCACTCATCAGTCGCTTGTCTGCATAGCTGATAATAATAGCGGTGTGTTAGGATAGCATAACGTTAAATCCCGCAGCATAACTATACTAACGAAGCAATCCCAGCAAACCATTCATAAGGAAAATGATATGTCCGCCAGCCGCACTGCCAATACGATTGAAACTGCCAACACCAATGAACACTACCCGCATTTATTTGAGCCGTTAGATTTAGGTTTTACGACGCTTAAAAACCGTCTGGTCATGGGTTCGATGCATACGGGGCTTGAAGATCGTTTTTATAACTACGGTAAACTGGCGGCGTATTTTGCAGAGCGTGCCAAGGGCGGCGTGGCGATGATGATTACGGGCGGCATTTCGCCCAATCGCGAAGGCTGGTTGCTGCCTGCTGGCGGTACCATGAATACGCGTGCTGACGTTATTAATCATCAGCGTGTCACCCGCGCCGCACATAAGTATGACAGCAAAATCATCATGCAAATCTTGCACAGTGGTCGTTATGGTTACCATCCATTTGTCGTGTCATCAAGCCCGATTAAATCGCCAATCTCGCCTTTCAAACCGCGTAAGATGAGCATAAAAAATATTGAGCAAACGGTAAAAGACTATGCGCGTTCGGCAAAATTGGCTAAACAAGCTGGTTATGATGGTGTCGAAATCATGGGCTCAGAAGGCTATTTGCTCAATCAGTTTTTATCGCGCCATGTCAATAAACGCACGGATGAATATGGCGGTGATATTCAAAACCGTATGAAGTTTCCGGTTGATGTGGTCAAAGCGGTACGCGAAGCTACAGGTGAAGATTTTATTATTTTATTCCGCTTATCAGTGATTGATTTGGTCAAAGACGGTAACGTCATGGACGAAGTCATTACTGTCGCTAAAGCGCTAGAAGAAGCGGGCGTCACCATCATGAATACCGGTATCGGCTGGCATGAAGCACGCGTTCCGACGATTGTCACTAGTGTACCGCGTGCGGCCTTTGTTAATTTCACTGCCGAAATTAAAAAGCATATAAATATCCCAATGATGGCGGCCAACCGTATCAATATGCCAGAAACGGCTGAAGAAATTGTCGCCAGTGGTCAGGCAGATATGATTCAAATGGCACGTCCGTTTTTAGCTGATGCGCATTGGGTGAATAAAGCCAAAAATGGTCAAGCCGATCGCATCAATACCTGTATCGCCTGCAACCAAGCCTGCCTCGATCATACTTTTGAGAATAAACGCTCGACTTGTTTGGTCAATCCACAAGCGTGTTATGAGACAGAATTGGTTTATAAAAAAACCAAGAGACCTAGAAAAGTTGCCGTCATCGGTGGCGGTGTCGCTGGTATGTCAGCGGCGCATGTTGCCGCGCTACGTGGTCATGAAGTGACTTTATTTGAAGCAAAAGATATCTTAGGTGGACAGTTTAACTATGCCAAAGTCATCCCTGGTAAAGAAGAATTCTTTGAGACCATTCGCTACTATATCAATGAGCTTGAGCACTTAGGCGTTAAGATTAAACTCAATACCAAAGTTGATAAAGCGATGTTAGAGAAAGCCAAATTTCACCATGTCATCGTTGCGACTGGTGTTGTTCCTAGAAGTCTAGCAGGTAAGCTGGAAGGGGCTGATTTGCCACAAGTGATGAGCTATGCTGAATTACTCTCTGGTGAAAAATCAGTCGGTGACACCGTCGCCGTCATCGGTGCGGGTGGTATTGGTTTTGATGTTAGTGAATATTTGACCGCCAAACATGGTCAGCCGCTTGATGAGCTAGGTCCTGAGTTATTAAAAGACCCAAGCTATCGTCCAAAAGCTCAATCTATTGAAGAGTGGCGTGAAGAATGGGGCGTTACTTCTGACACCAATTATCAAACCGAGGGCGGTCTGCTTAAACCTGAAGCCATTAAACCTATTCGCCAAGTGTATTTGATGCAGCGTACCAAAGGTCGCTTGGGCAGTGGTCTCAATAAAACCTCAGGCTGGGTACATCGCGCCCATGTCAAATCGCACGGCGTCATCCAAGTATCAGGTGCCCAGTACGATAAAATCACCAATGAAGGTATTTGGATTACCAATAACCAAGGTCAAAGTCAGCTATTGCGAGTCGATAGCGTTGTGGTCTGTGCCGGTCAAGAGTCAGTCGTTGAGCTGATGCCAAACGTCGGTGATGCGCCAGATGCGCAATACCATCTGATCGGCGGTGCAAAGCTTGCGGCTGAACTGGATGCCAAACGCGCGATTCGTGATGGTGCTGAGGTCGCGGCGAGTATTTAAGCGTCATCTAAAGCACAATAACAAAATACAAAAAACGGCAGAGAAATATTTCCTGCCGTTTTTTTGTATTTTGTTATTAGTGAAAATAACCGATTGCTACCTTACTTCTAGAAATCTAACCTTCCATTTCACTAGTCAGCCATTCCGATACATCATCAATCTGTGCTGCTAAATCAGGATGCTCCTTACCAAATTCATCAAACTTAACTGTAATATCATGCTTGTCATATTTAACGCCAGTCAGTATGTCTTTTAATAGGTCAATCAATTCAACGTTTAGTGCATCAGAGAAGATAACCACCTCAGTAATGACTGCGTGTTTCACATCAAGGTGCAAATCAATAATGCCCCAATCAAAGCGCGTCTCAATGTGATGGGTGAATTCAGGAGTCTTACCAAAGCGCCAACCCCAATCTGCCATTTGTTGGTAGTATTCATTCAGGCTAGGCTGTTTGGCGAGACTGGCTTCATCCAATTCTTCTACGGGCGCGGTGTCGCCATAATACTCACAAAATGCTTCGATAATCGCATCTGATAAAGTCTCATGATTGATATCCTCGTTAAACTCGACCAGATTAGCGACGCGAGAACGGACAGATTTGATACCTTTGGCTTTGAGTTTTAACGGATGCGGGTTGAGATAGTCGCCCAGCTTTTGCATATTGGCATTGACGAGTAATGTCCCGTGATGAAAGCTGCGATCCGCCGCATGTTTAAAGGCGCTGCCTGATATCTTCTTATCGCCAACTTGCATGTCGTTACGACCGGACAAATCCGCCTCTATACCCAATTTCTTTAGCGCATTGATGATAATGGTAAAGTTCGCGTCTTGGTCATAGTCGTCTTTGGGTGATAAAAAGGTAAAGTTGGTATTGCCCAAATCATGAAACACCGCGCCACCGCCACTCTGACGCCGCGCCAAAAATACATCGTCAGCTTCCATCTTATCGATTTTGCATTCTACCCATGGGTTTTGTGAGCGCCCAATGACCACGGTCTCGCTATTGCGCCATAAGAACAGTGTGTGCGAGTCGGGATTGAGAGTATTAAATATCCAATCCTCGGTCGCAAGATTAAACCAAGGGTTGGTCACGGCAGATTTTAAGATGCGTAGTTTCATTATTCTTCCTTATTGGTTCTATTGCAGGATGTTTTTTATAGGTATGGTTTAAATAACATAGAGGGTTGGCTAGCGCTATTGTTACTGATACGAAGGTAAAACTCAATTATTCTATGGTAGGGTTAGCAGAAGCTGCAAATCAAAGAAGGCATCAAGCAAAAAAAAGCTAGGCAAGGTGCCTAGCAGTATTATGTAGATGTAATAAACTTAGCAGAGCTCTATTTGGTTCGTCCTTGGTTACTAGTTATTACTTACTACAAAGATATTTAATGAAGCTGCGAAGTTTAGAGACATCCGTTTGTAGTAATTGATCTTTATCCTTTTTCCACATGGCATTTATTTGTTCACGCACTTTAGAGTCGTTAGAAGTAACGGTAAACTTCGTACTTAGTAACTTATTTTTGCTTTTTTCACCCAGTTTCGCACTTGCATAAGTAGTAAAAAACTCATTTGGTGTTTTAACAATATTAGGATAATAGTTTGTCGCGAAATTTACTTTAATACCTTGGGCGTTATTAAAGTCCTTACAGATACCATTTTGGGATTGAAAAATGGCAGGTTCAATAATACCTTTACCAAACTCGTAAAACTTGAATGATTTAGCATTACCTAAAGCATGGAATGTTTCTTTAGTTATAATCTTTATGGGCTGAGCAGTATCTAAGTTAATGAGGCTAAAAGTCTTTCCATCACTATATTTAAAAATAGTGACCTCATCGCCTGTGGTGATGTCTTGAAAATAGCCAGTTATGTCATTTTCTCTGAGTTCTTTACCGCTTGCGGGTACATATTTACTAAATGAAATAACTTTTGATTTCCCATCGGTATCGTAATACTGGGTCTTAGTGACACCATCAGATATTCCATTAGTTATCGTGGCACATCCACTAATAAGACAAGTACTTATCACTGCTAAAGCCATAGCTATCTTCACAGTAAGATTCTCCTACAGATAATGATTATTATTGGTTTAAGTAATAGCATTATATGCTGGGTACAGATCAATTACCCTTTTATAACTTAACCAAAATCTTCCTTTAAAATAGTCGCCATATTGCGCTCAGCAAGTCCCGTGATAAACACATACGGATTGACGCCAGCGCTGCCGGGGATTAGCGCACCATCTTGCACGTAGATATTTTCGTGCCCCTTTACGCGTCCAAATTCATCAGTGGCTTTGCTAAGTACGCAGCCGCCGAGCGGGTGATAGCAGAAGTTATCGCCGAAGCCTTTGGTGAATAGTAAACTCGAAGTAGAGCCGCCATTTACTTTAGCTAGCTTTTCAATCAGCTCTTTGGCAGCGTTTACCGAGTACTCGTTTTGCTCGCGTTTCCAGTTGAGTTTGACGGTTTTGCTGGCTTTATCATAGTAATAGTTGCCGCGTTCTGGATTATCAGTGATGGCGAGATATAGTGTCGTCCACGTCTCAAGTCCTAGCGGTAATGGTGCGAGTTCGGCAAATATTTTGTACTTCGAGCCGTCTCTATCGCCGTCCCACATATTGATGCCTTTGACTGGAATGGTAGATTGGGTGATGCCCGCGGCGTGGACGAAATTGCGCCCGGTCATGATGTTGCCGTTTGGGCCCCAATGTTGTCCGATATGTTCGTTTAGGTTGTTTAATTTGCCTTCCGCTTGGCTTTTGAGTAGCAGCTCTGAAGTGCCTGTACTGCCAGCATTCAGAAACAACTTATCGCAGGTATAATGCTCAACTTTATCAATACCGCCTGTAGTATTTAGGACGTGGACTTCTAATCTGAGTTGCTCATTATCGAGCGCTTGGATGCTATTTACTTTGCGTAAGGTTTTTACGGTGACATTGCCCGTGGCTTCAGCGTCTTTTAGGTAGGTTAAATCCAGTGAAAACTTGCCCGCATTGTTGCCATAGATGACTTCACCGCCAAGGCCAGATTTATAGACTTCGCCCTTCGCTTCCTTTTGCATGTAATCAAAGTCGTAGCTATTACCGAAAAACTCTGTTTTGAGTCCCGCCTTTTCTGCTTGGCGTTCAGCCGAGCGAGTGAATTCGTAATGCTCGGACTCATTAAAAAATGACTCAGGAATTTGGCTGACTTTTAGCTCTTTCATAGCACGCGGGAAGTAAGTGTCGTACATCTCATCACTATCAATCCAAGGAAACACTTCTTCAAAGTGCGCGCGTCTTGGCTGAATGGCAATCGCGCCATTGACGATAGAGCCGCCACCGTAAGCACGTCCTGCGAATACTTTCATATTATCATATTCGATTAAATCCAAAACCCCAGGATATTTCCTGATAGGTATCGGAATCGGGATAGGGGCGTTTGGCATATTGCTAAACCAGCTTGAGCGTTTATCAGCAGTAATCATTTTGCAAAAGGTATCATGCTCGGGTGTTCTGTCCCAGCGCATCCCCATCTCAAGTATCAACACTTTATGACCTTTTTCGCTCAACCGCAGTGCTGATACTGCGCCGCCATAACCACTACCAATGATGATACTAGGGAAGTGTCCCACTTGGGTGATGGTGCTGGGTAGTTTTGGTTGCTTGGCAAGCGTTTGACAGCCACTTACCGCAGCGGAGGTGCTGATAGCGCCTAAGCTTAAACCCATGGCTTTAATCAGTTGACGTCGTTGCATGGTATGTCCTAGTGTTAAGATTTAAGCTAAAAAAGCTCATATTGAATACTATTCGCTTTCGCCTGCAAAGGTGCGCTAAGCCAAGCGAGCATCATAATAACAAACAAATGTTGCGTTATTATTTCAGTCACGCGATTGATTCAATGCTTATAGGAAAAAGGACTTTAATTTACTCATAGTCCTTGCCAGCTTTTAATCAACCACTCGGCTAATCTTGTTAGATTGATTCGTAAACTTGACCGAATAGAAAATTTCCCTTATTATCTTGTTTCAATGTACTAGAACACAAATACATTAAACTATTTTCATCATTAAAAATGCTAAATAATTAGGCGAAAGCGCCAATATTAATACTCCATTTAAAATAATAAGGCTTTTATATGACAACGCAAAATACAGCAACTGGTTACGGTTTACACGCATCAATATTACCTAATGGCGATGGCTTATATGGTGAGTTCGGTGGCAAAATTGCTCATCCTGAGCTGGCCAAAGCAATGGCAGAAATCGAAGTAGGCTTTCGTGAAATTATTAAAGACCATGACTTTATCGCTGAGATGAAGCGCCTACGTGAGACTTACGTGGGTCGTCCAAGTCCCATTTATCATGCGCAGCGTTTGTCAGAGCATTGCGGCGGCGCCCAGATTTATTTTAAGCGCGAAGATTTGAACCATACGGGCGCGCATAAGATTAATCACTGTTTAGGTGAGGTATTATTAGCCAAAAAATTAGGCAAAACAAAGGTGATTGCGGAAACAGGTGCAGGGCAACATGGCGTAGCGTTAGCAACGGCAGCGGCCTTGATGGGCTTAGAGTGTGAAATACATATGGGCGTGGTTGATATTAAAAAAGAACATCCAAACGTCAGCCGTATGAAGATTTTGGGCGCCAATATCGTACCAGTCTCACGCGGCGCAGGTACACTAAAAGAAGCAGTCGATAGCGCTTTTGAGACTTATTTAAATGAGCTTGATAGCAGTATGTTCGCGATTGGCTCAGCATTAGGACCAGCGCCATATCCTGAAATGGTCAGCTATTTTCAATCGGTGGTTGGACATGAAGCACGGGCGCAATTCTTAGCGACGACGGGCAAGCTACCTAATAAGGTTGTGGCTTGTATTGGCGGTGGCTCTAACGCTATTGGTATGTTTAGCGGATTTTTTGATGATGAAAATGTGGAAAAAATAGGCGTGGAACCCGCCGGTGAAGGCTTGGATACGCCCAATCATGCAGCGACCATGTCATTAGGCGTGAAAGGTGAGATTCATGGTTTTAAATGTTACGTGCTGCTCGATGAAAAAGGCGAGCCAGCTCCCGTCCATTCGATTGCCTCAGGTTTGGATTATCCTGGCGTTGGGCCACAGCATTCGCACCTAAGAGATTTACAACTGGCTACTTATGAGTCGGCGACTGATGCTGAATGTTTAGAAGCGTTTATGGCTCTGTCACGCCTCGAAGGTATCATTCCTGCGTTAGAGTCGGCACATGCTATTGCCTATGCGATGAAAGTCGCTAAAGATATGTCAGCGGATGAGACGATTTTGGTCAATTTATCAGGGCGCGGCGATAAAGATATTGATTTTATTTTAGATAAAGTAGATTTGTAGAAAAATTGGTCATAAATACAGAAAATACAACATCCATTGAGCGATTAAAAAGTTATCATCGGAGTTTTTTTACTTCTTAATGCTCGATAGGATTACCTCATGTCTAACCGCGACCTCATTATTTTTATGACACTGTCCTTTATGTGGTCGCTGTCTTTTATATTTTACCGTATCGGTGTGCCAGAATTTGGCTCGCTAGCATTTGCCAGTCTGCGGGTGGTATTTGCTGGACTGACCATGCTAGTTTTTGTCTTAATCAGCCCAAAAAACAGAGAAGGCATACGGGATAACTGGAAAGTATTGGCGTTGGTCGGGCTGTTTTCTGCGGCTATCCCTTTTATCTTATTTGCTTTTTCAGCGCGCTCGGTCAATGCTGGGGTATTGGCGGTGCTTAATGCGTCTGTGCCGATGATGAGCGGTTTTATCGCCAGTACCTTTTTTAAAGACAGGCTGTCAAAAAAACAAATTATCGGCTTAATCATTGGCGTTATTGGTGTGATTATTTTGATGAGTGAGAACTTGTTGGGCGCTAGCGGGCAGGGTACTAAGTCAGGTTCAGGTTTGCTGCCTATGGGCTACGCGTTATTGGCCTGCGTTGGTTATGCGGTCGGCGCTAATATCACCAAAAACTATTTATATAATGTCTCGCCAGTAGCGATTACCGCAGGCTCGCTTATCATTGCCAGTATTATTATGCTACCGATAGCCATCTATGAATTTCCCTACGGGAAAACCATCAGTCTTACTGCTTGGGCAGCAGTGATTTGTATTGGTGTATTCTCAACCGCCATCGCGCTGATTTTTATGAATCAATTGATTAAAAGTATCGGTCCGATGCGAGCGACCAGTATTACCTTAGTGATTCCGATTTTTGCCATTATTTTTGGTTATCTGCTGCTTGGTGAGGCTTTAGATACACCAGCGATTATTGGCTCAATGGTGATATTGTTTGGTACTTATCTGTCTTTAGAGCTGTCTATCAAAAAAATGCTTAAATCTTAAACTGTTATAACAACAGAACGCTATTTTTTAAGATATTTGGTTTGAATTGATTAGCAGCCTTTTAATAAATTGCACTTATTTGATACCTTCTACCATGATAAATTGAATCGGAAAAGTGATGATGTCAAAGGCCTTGGCAAGTGGCATCAGCGCTTTGAGCCTTTTTTCTTCTGCTAATGCTTTGTCTGGCTGATAATTATAAAAATTTAGCGTGGTCGGTTGATGCAAGCGATATGATAACGTATTAATATTTTTCACCGCTGGTGCCACTGTCACAGGGAGTCGCCATAGGCTTTTTGTGCAGCGTGTTATGCCACCTGCAAAGCCATCATTACAAGTAAAATCAAAACCTTCAAGTTTAGCCGTTTCACTTGCGACTAGTAGATGCGTCGGTTTTTCAAACCACAGTGTCGTTGCGATACAGCCTTGCGTTGAGGTGCAGCCTTTTTCGCCTATTCTGATGTTAAAGTGCGGCGTATCAATAGACGCCATGGGCTTAAAAGAAAAATAAGCCAAATCTACTTGATCTAAAATATCAATAAACTCACTATCTCTATTGATGCTCTGTACCAAATAGCTGCGCTTTTCTCCAGCAAATACAATCGCATGCTCCACACCTTGAATAGGCGCGGCGGGCTTGCCGACCGCGATAATGATGTCGGTAAATTGCTCATCGGCAACCCATTTTGCATCTTCTTGGCGCATCAATTGATAATCAACAAGCTTTTCTGTAGCGATACAGCCGCTTAAACCTAGCCCTAAACCTAATACGGTAGCTAAACATGATTTTGGGAATAGCTTTGAGACTGATTTTGACATCATGTTTTTTTCTGCTTAATCAAATAAGTGGCAATCGAGAAAGGATTGTTAAATATGATATTAAGCCAATTCGCATAAATAAGTTGGCTAGTTTGCAAAATAAATACAAGTAAAGCATCAATATTTTTAGCAGCAAAAATTTATATAAGTATTGAAAGGCTAACGGTTACCTTTGTCTAATTAAATAGAGAATCCCATAAAGTTGATGCTGATATATTGACAAAGGTCGACATTCGCTATTTAATCTAAAAACCAATACCAACTATAAAAAGTGTTAACGGTTTATGGTTTGGTCGTGTTTTTAACTGACAAAAGGATATTGTCATGAGCGCTCAGCTGCTTTTAGGATTTACAGATTCTGTCACCCTTTATCGTTCTTCGCGCTATTTGCTCACTGCCGGTACTCTAACGGTACTGAGTCTTGCCATCAGCTCAGCGCATGCGGCTGGGATCGAATACAGCAAACAATCGGTAGCGCCTTTTTTTGAACCGGGTAATTATGCCGAGCTATCTTATGCTCATGTTGATCCAAAAATTGAAGGCACCGATGCCGCTGGTAATAAAATCAACGACATGATGGACAGCTTCGATTTACCCGGTGCCGCCATTAAAATTGCCCCAACAGCCAATACAGCGTTGGCAGTGATTTACGAAAAGCCCTTTGGTGTCGATACTGAATATTCAGCAGGTAATATTTTTAACAATCGCATGGGCACGACCGAGGCACGGGTAGAGACGACCGGTATCACGCTTTTAGGCGGTGGTAAGATCAGTAATAATATTTGGCTATATGGCGGTCTTGAATACCAAACGCTAAAAGGTAAGGTAACGGGCGCGCAGCCAGTTGGCTTCACCACGGCGGTGTCACAGGTGATCGATCAAGCGGGTGCGCTCTTTGGTATTCCAACGACGAGCGCTTATTATGACTTGGTCAATAAACAGAATAACGGCACGATTACGCCAGCTGAAGCCGCGAGTTTAAACGCTATTAATGAAGCTGCCGTCAATCCTGTGGCGACAGCACCGACGTATTATACGTTGGACTTTGAAAACGAAAGCACGCTAGCGCCAGTGATTGGCATGGCGTATGAAATGCCTGAAATTGCCTTGCGAGCGGCATTAACGTATCGTGCACCCGCTAAATATCAGGTATCAGGTGTAGAAAATCTGCAAGTTATTTTGCCGCCTATCGCTGGCGGTGATGGCGTCACGCCGTCGCCAGCTACCGATGAAGTGGCATTACCGCTAGTGGGTAAGACTGAGGTTAAGATGCCACAGTCGGTCAATTTAGACTTCCAAACGGGACTGAGTGAGAAATATCAGTTGCTGGGTATGGTCAATGCCCGTTGGGTAGATTGGAGTAATTTTAGTGTTGCCCCGCCTTTAGCCTCATTAGCGACACAAGAACCTTTAGCCGCCTATAAAAGAGACGGCTACGCGGTTGAAGTGGCATTAGGTAAGCAGTTCAATCCAAAAGTTTCAGGCGAAGTACGTGTAGGCTATGACCATGGCACCGGTGCGCCGCTCAGCTTATTGGGACCTTATGATTCTATCAAAAGCTTGGGCCTAAGCGCGCAGTATAAATTGACCGAACAGCTAAGTATCGCTGCGGGCGGTCAATATATGTGGTTTGAAGGCGGTCCAGTCGATACCAAGGTTGATGGTCGTGTGGCCAATATTGATGATGGAACAGGCTATGCACTTGGCATGAAACTTGGCTATCATTTCTAACTGCTGCTTTAAATCATTAAGCAACCATAGATATGAGTGGTTAATGGCTATTAAATTTTATGACCTATATAAAAAAACCTAGTTTTTTAAGTAGGTTTTTTTATATTAAAAGCGTTAGTTTAGGCTTTATCGACACTGCCAATAACAACTTAGTATCATTATTCAGTGTCGTTTTCTACGCAAACGACGCCAATAAAACAATTCTTGGTAGCGGCTTGCCATGGTGATTCAAGCGGTAGCGCTTTTGCTATTTGGTAATGGGCGATTGACCATTCATCCATCTTATAACCATTTTCATCCATATCGGGGGTAGGGTATTTCTCCTGACGCTGACTATCGGTTAGCGCTATAAAGTCTAACAAGGCTTGAGCGTCTCTAGCCAAAACACTATTGGGACGTCTGGCCAATTTAAGCATTAACGGCCGATATTCTGGTGCTACGAATTCATGAATGCTGTCATCTGTCCATTGCGTATTTTCTGAACCAAACAATAGTAAATAACGATATACCTCAAATAAATATTTGGCGTCTTGATGTGCGTAGCCATTTGGATAACGTGCTACATAATCTTCCCAAAACTGCGCGCGCTCGATCACTTCTGCAAATGGAATCGCAATCCCACCATCGTTCCAAAGAATATCTTGATTGTCCATTGCCATACGGCCAATAAACGCTTTTTGATCTTGGCTCAGATAAGGGGTAAATATATCTACCATTGCTGGTAAATTATGAGTGAATTGGTAATAGCCTTCGCCTAAATATATCACCTTTACGTCAGCGTCGTCCTCTATCAATCTAATGAGATATTGCAATCTTGGGTTTAGCGTCTTCAATAGAGGCTCGAGCGCCTTTTTGCCTTCGTCTGCCATGCTCATAACGGTATAAAAATTCTCATCCTCTATAGTATGACTTATGGTTAAAAAACGCTCATACATCGCTTCGTAATCTGTTAGCAAGCTCAATACTTCGGTATTATTCGCCGTTGGTAAGCAGGTTTTTAATTGTTTTTGAATGGCATAAATAGCTTCAATCTTGCTGGTGTCATCTATCTTTTCCATGGATTTACTCAACGCCAAGCAAGTTTTTGCGTCTATCGCTGGATCTGTGACCACTGCTGGTTTAGATTGTTCTACGCTTAGGGGTTGCTTGTTATTTTGCTCTGCTTTTTGCGTGTCATTTGATGCAGCAGGCGTTTCTACCTTAGGTTGACAACCACTTAAGGCAACCAGTAAGCCCATTGCTGTGGTAAGAGATAATAGAGTGTTTTGCATGCGATACATCCTTTAAATAAAGGCTAAAAACAGTAGCGAATGATTGTTGGCATATTTTTGTGGTTCTGAGCTCCTCGAAATATATTTCTCTACTACCTTGTTAGTCGAGACGCTCATCTTGGCAAATCACCCCGTTTGAGCAATCTCTATTATCACCATTAGTATTCCAAAAAGATGGTATCTGCATTGCTTGATTTAATCGATAGAAGGTCATTGCCCACTCATTCATCTCGTAACCATCTTCATCGGTACTAGGCGCTGGATAGTGCTCTTGACGTTCGTTATCGGATAACGCCATGAAATTAAGATAGTTTGTTGCATCTTTTGCCAAGACGCTATCGGGACGTTTGGTAAGTGCAACCATCGTCTGCTTATACTCTGGTTCAAGAAACTCACGGATATCATCATCCGTCCATCCTGTATTATCTGAGCCAAAAAATAAGTAATAGCGATACGAGTCTAGTATGGTTTTGGCATCTTTCACCGCGTAGCCATTTGGATAGCGCGTTATATAATCCTCCCAAAATACCGCGCGCTCAACCAACTCTTCAAAAGAAGTAGTAATGGCGGCATCGCTCAAAAAAATATCTTTATTGTCTTTTGCCATTTGCTGGATAAATGCTTTTTGGTCACTACGCAAATAAGGGGTAAATATATCAGCCATTGCTTTCAAATCATGATTGAATGCATAGTAACCTTCGCCTAAATTATAAACTCTAACATCGGCACCATTTTGGATGAGTCCAATCAAGTAGCGTACGCGTGGGCTCAGATTTTTTAGTTTTTCTTCCGGCGCTTTTTCGCCTTGCTCTAAGGCATTCATCACGTCAAAAAAATCTTGGTCAAATTCTGAATTGTTAAGATTAGTTTCCTCCCATAAAAAACGTTCATACATCGCTTGATAGTCTTTTAGTAAATTTAAGACTTCGGCATTACTAGCCGTTGGCAAACAGGATTGCAGCGGTTTTCGAATGGCATAAATGGCTTCAATCTTGCTGGTGTTATCCACTTTTTGCATAGCGTTACTGAGAGCCAAGCAGGTCTTGGCATCTACCGCTGAATTATTAGCAATCTCAGGCTTAGTCGACTTGTCCACCGATGGTTGTCGGATTTGGTCGGCGCTGTCTTTTACCTCTCCTTCAGGCGCTGCTGCTGATTTTGGCTGGCAAGCGCTTAGCGTCAACAGCAAGCTCATACCAATGGCGAGTGACAACAGAAATTTTTGCATAGGTTATGTCCTTTAGATAAGGGGAAAACCAAAAATAAAAAATGGGCTTAATGTCACTCATTCTAATAGCTTAATAAGCTTATAAGACTGCATAAATAGTAGCGCTTTAAAAATTAAAGAGATAGTTATACTGGTGTTTTTGTTTGTAAGTTTTACTTGGAATCTTCGTATCTACCCCTATAAAGAATACGGCTAATAAGTAGAAGGTTTAAGCATTTTAAGCGCTGTTTATCTATTACACATAAATTTTATAACCGTATTTTTATAACAACAAACAAGGCTTTTTATGGCACACGATAACTTATTCGAACCCGTCAAAATGGGCACCCAAACCCTGAAAAACCGTATCATTATGGCACCCTTAACTCGCTTACGCGCGGTCGAGCCGGGCGATGTTCCTACTGCGCTAGCGAGCGAGTATTATGCGCAGCGTAGTGGCGCAGGATTGGTCATCACTGAAGCGACGCAGGTATCTTTTCAAGCAAAAGGCTATGCGGGCGCCCCCGGTATTCATACCGAAGACCAAACGACCGCATGGAAAACCATCGTTGATAATGTCCATGCCAAAGGTGGAAAAATTGTCGTACAGTTATGGCACACAGGTTTGGTTGCACACGAAAGCGTCCAACCTGATGGCAAAGCGCCTATTTCAGCGTCTGATGTTCATGTGGGGGTACGTACGTCACTGCGCGACAGCAACAATCAAGCCATTCGCGTTGAAGCAACCACGCCACGTCCAGCCACGCTTGAAGAAGTGCAGCAAGTCATCGCTGACTTTGGTCTTGCGACCAAAAATGCCAAAGAAGCGGGCTTTGATGGCGTAGAGATTCACGGCGCTCATGGTTATCTGTTGCATCAGTTTTGGGTGGAGCAAACCAATCAGCGTGATGATGAATATGGCGGTAGCCGCGAAAACCGTGCCCGTTTGACCCTTGATGTCATCGATGCTTGTGTCGCTGCGTGGGATGCTGATCATATCGGTATTCGCGTATCACCGCTTGGTACGTTTAATAATGTCGAAGCGGGCTACAATGAAGACGAAAATATTTGGCTGATTGAGCAGATTAATAAGCGCGGTTTGATGTATTTGCATCTCTCTGAGCCTGACTGGGCAGGTGGTACGCCTTATAGCACTGAATTCCGTCAACGTGTTCGAGATGCTTTTGGGCAAATGATTATTGCCGCTGGTGGCTATACTGCCGAAAAAGCTGAGAAGAATATTAAAGAGGGCTATATCGACGCGGTTGCTTTTGGTCGTGACTATATTGCCAACCCTGACTTAGCTGAGCGTATCCGCCAAGGTGCGCCGCTTAATGAGCAGCATCCGCAAAGCTTTTATGGTGGCGGTATAGAAGGCTATACCGATTATCCGTTTTTAAACCAAGCTTAAGTGTTTATCGGATAACTCGCTTTATGGATTGATGAAAATAGAGCGATGATATATAAAAAAGCCACCTTGCTAACGATAGCAAAGTGGCTTTTTTGATGGGTGAATTTTGGCTATTTAGCCGAATTGTTAATCTAAATTATTTACCAAAGTTGCCGGTTTGATAATCACGAAACGTTTGTTTTAGCTCAGCTTGCGTATTCATGACGAACGGCCCATATCCTGCCACTGGCTCACCGATAGGTTTACCGCTTAATAGTAGCAATTTGACAGGGCTTGGGGTTTGCTCGTCATCAGATAGATTAGGATACGTCAGCTTAATACTATCGCTCGCTTGCGTTACTAACTTCTCATTGAAAGAATCTGTATCAGTTGGTGCGGTAAATTGAATCAGATTACCCGCGCTCACTGGCGTATCATTAATCAGTAACGCGCCTTCTTGCACCAAGATCAAGACATTATGGGTGTTTGGCACTTGCAGCGTCGTTGTCCCTGATTGATGTAACTCGAGATCCCATAAATTGATAGGCGTAAAGGTACTTGCCGCGCCCGTAGTGTCTTGCCATTCGCCAGCAATAATAGCCGCTTTACCAATAGCATGTCGGTCTTCATTATCCGTTAAGTCAACGATGGGTAATTCAGCCCGTTTTAGGGTTTGATACTTGGGATCGGTAAGCTTATGGGCACTTGGTAAATTAACCCACAATTGCACCATGCTAAAGGCTCCACCACGTTGGCCAAAGGCTAGCGAGTGGAATTCTTGGTGCATAATACCGCGTCCAGCGGTCATCCATTGCACATCGCCTTCTTGAATGACGCCATAGCCGCCAGCCGAATCGGCATGGCTAATTTCGCCAGCATAGGCAATCGTAACCGTCTCAAAGCCTTTATGCGGATGCTGTCCGACGCCGTGCGGCTGCGACTCGTAGTTTGGATTTGGTGCAAAGTTTATTGGCTGACCATAGTCCAATAATAAAAATGGATCGGTATGACGATAATTAAAATCAGCATGGTTATCTAGGTGATTGATCAAGGTTTTTACATAAAAACCGTCGCCGACCCAATGTGGCGCTTTATCGCCATGAATATGTTTGATTGAACGCATAACAAACCTCGCAAGCTTAAAAGCCTTATTTTATGACGATAGATCTACTTTTCATAAATTATAATTATTAAGCATATCTACACCTGTATAATATAAAATGGTGTTTGTGTTAATAATTATCAAGAGGTATGTTTCCAAATCAGTCTATTAATGGTCATCTCGCAACAACATTGAGACTTTATGAGTTTAGATTTTAAAACACTGATGTTTTATAAGGCTTAGATTTTATAAAGATAAGGGTATATCAAACCACTTCGCCGCAGATAAAACCACTGGCCCACGCCCATTGAAAATTGTAGCCACCAAGCCAGCCTGTGACGTCGAGCACTTCACCGATAAAATAAAGCCCATCTTGATGTTTGCTTTGCATGGTCTTTGACGATACCTCATCGGTTGTTATGCCGCCGCGCGTGACTTCAGCGGTACGATAGCCTTCGGTGCCAGACGGTTTTAGTTGCCAGCCATTGAGCATTGCGCCAAGCTCTATCAGGCGCTCATCTTTAATATTGGCAAGCTCTGTGTCTTTGATATCGTCCCACAAATGCGTTTGTAGCGCTGCCAGCAGTTTTTTCGGTAAAGCATTGTCGGTCTTGTCTGCCAAAACCGTCCGGATGAGCTGCCGTGGGTGTGATTTTTTATGAGTTAGCAAAAGCGCAGTCATATCGATATCAGGCAGCAAATTGATGGTGATGGTTTCGCCAACATGCCAATAGTTGGACAGTTGCAGCATGGCAGGTCCAGATAGTCCGCGATGGGTAAATAGCAGCGGCAACTTAAAGGAGATGCGCTCATTACTGGCAATCACCGGCAGACTAATACCAGCAAGCGTACGAATCAGCTCACCAGTTTTATCGGTAAAGGTAAAGGGAACAAGACTTGCATCGGTTGCTATCAGCGTATGCCCGAACTGCTGCGCAAGCTCATAACCAAAGCCACTAGCACCTAATGTCGGAATCGATAAGCCGCCCGTCGCTACCACGAGTGACTGACAGCGATAGTTGGTTTGTGGCAGCTTGGTCTGATTGGCTGACTCTTTTCTCTCTTGTTTTTCTTTTTTACTGAGCGCTTTGGTTGTTGATAATTGAAAGCGGGATTTTTTATCGTTTTCGAGTGCTTGCACGCTGTCGATTTGGGTATTGAGCTTGACTTGTACACCGACGGCGGCACATTCATCAAGGAGCATGGTTAAAATATCTTGCGCCGAGTCATCACAAAATAGCTGCCCGTGCTCGCGCTCATGGTAGGGGATTTTATGTTGCTCAACCATGGCGATAAATTCCCAACTCGGATAACGACTGAGCGCTGATTTACAAAAATGTGTATTGCTGCCGATAAAATGCTCAGGCTCGACGAAGTAATTGGTAAAGTTACAGCGCCCACCACCGGACATGAGGATTTTTTTACCAGCTTTATTGGCATGGTCGAGCACCAAGACGCGGCGACCACGGCGACCTGCGGTGAGTGCACAATATAACCCTGACGCACCAGCGCCAATGATTATGACATCATAATGCGAGTATTGTGAGGCAGTGCGGTGATTGTCCATGGTTGATAATTCCTGATTTTAAAAGAGCAAGTAAAACTCGTAGAGCCTGTTGTGATATAAAGAATGAGGATAGAAGTTGCAGCGCTTTATATCAGTTTGCTATTGTCCATGTTTTATAACAGGTTACAAGGATTAAATAGCATTGTTGCAGCTGCATTGTAAAAAACAGCTGCTATACAATCTTTATTGTTAAATACAATGGTGTGCTATGCAATTGTTGTGATTCACGGTTGATGTCTTGCAACCCTCCCGCTTATTTGTCAAACTGTCCTTAAGGGTCACATTATGGAAGATGACTCTTATTACCTGTAGCGTTTATTGCTCGACAACTAATGTTCGACGATAACCGCTACAGGTCATAATAATTAGAAAAGGATGACCACGATGACTCAGAAATCATTTCCTATCGCGGCTGAATTTGTCGCCGCTGCCAACACCACTGCCGAGCAATACGCCAAAGATTATCAACAATCTATTGAATCACCCGAGGCAAACGATGCCTTTTGGGCAAAGCGTGCCGAGCTGATCGATTGGATAAAAAAGCCCACCAAAATCAGCGACGTCAGCTACGATTTAGAAGACTTCCGTATCAAATGGTATGAAGATGGTGAGCTCAATATCTCGGTCAACTGTCTTGATCGTCATGTCAAAAACAACCCCTATAAGCCTGCCATTATTTGGGAAGGGGACCATCCATCACTGCATAAAATTATCTCATTTAAAGAGCTGCATGAAGCAGTTTGTCGCCTAGGCAATGCGATGCGTAAGCTTGGGGTCAAAAAGGGCGATCGCGTCACTTTATATATGCCAATGATACCAGAGGCTATAGTGGCCATGCTGGCGTGTACACGCATTGGGGCGGTGCATTCGGTAGTGTTTGGCGGCTTTTCTGCTGAGAGTTTGGGCAACCGTATCATCGATAGCCAGTCTAAATTGGTCATTACTGCTGACGAAGGTATTCGTGGCAATAAGCGAACGCCGCTTAAAGCCAGTGTCGACCGTGCGTTAGACATGGATGGCACGGACAGCGTGACCAACGTCATTGTCGTGCATCGTACGGGTAATTCGGTACCGATGAGTGGTCGCCGTGATGTTTGGTATCACAGCTTGGTCGATGGTGAATCAAAGCATTGCGAACCTGAGGTTATGAACGCTGAAGATCCGCTATTTTTATTATATACCTCGGGCTCAACGGGCAAACCCAAAGGCGTGTTGCATACGACTGGTGGCTATATCACTTATGCACTATCTACGTTTCGAGATGTCTTTGATATTAAAGAGGATGATATCTACTGGTGTACGGCTGATGTCGGCTGGGTGACAGGTCATACGTATGCCACTTATGCACCGCTTGCCAATGGCACGACGACGGTTATGTTTGAAGGTGTACCAGAATATCCAACGTGGGCGCGTATCGGACATATCATTGATAAACACCAAGTCACGGTTTTATACACGGCACCGACGGCTATCCGTGCCATGATGAAAGAAGGTGATACCTTTGTCCGTGAGTCGGATCGCTCAAGCTTGCGCTTGCTCGGTACCGTTGGTGAGCCGATCAATCCTGAAGCTTGGGACTGGTACTATCATGTCGTCGGCGGCAGCAAATGTCCGATTGTCGATACGTGGTGGCAGACGGAAACAGGCGGTATTTTACTGGCGCCGATACCGGGCACGGTAGATATGAAACCAGGTGCGGCGATGAACCCCTTGTACGGTATCATACCAGTCATCGTTGATGGTGATGGCGAGATACTCGAAGGTGCTGCGGAAGGCAATCTTGCGATAAGCGGCGGCTGGCCGGGGCAGATGCGCACCATTTATAATGATCATAAGCGCTTTTTAGAAACCTATTTTACAGAGTATCCGGGTTATTATTTCACTGGTGATGGCGCGCAGCGTGACGAAGACGGGCATTACTGGATTACCGGACGGGTGGATGATGTGCTTAATGTCTCGGGGCATCGCTTGGGCACTGCAGAGATTGAGAGCGCGGTGGTTGCGCATCCAGCGACCGCTGAGGCAGCTATCGTCGGTATGCCGCATGAGATTCGCGGTATGGGTATTTGCGCCTTTATTATTCTCAAGTCGGGTGAAACCGCCACTGAATCACTAAAAGCAGAGCTGAATCGCCATGTGCGCGCGGAGATTGGTCCAATTGCCAATTTAGATGCTATCTATATCGTTGATGTTTTACCCAAGACACGCTCTGGGAAAATTATGCGCCGTATCCTGCGTAACCTCGCAGCAGGCCAGTATGTTGGACTGGGTGATTTGTCTACCCTTGCTGATAGCTCCGTTATCAATGAGTTGGTTGACGTGGTCAAGGCTGAACGCGGAGACTAGATATTAGTATTAACAGTTGGGTATTGCTAAAAAACATTCAGTAAACTGACGCTTAATTTCTAAAAAGCCATGTTATTAAAGATAGCATGGCTTTTTTACGTAGGTAATATTGATATTGGCAGGCTTTAAAGGTTCAATATACTAAAATTGCTGCGCTGTTTTTATAGCACAACGGTTATCGTTCCTATTTTGCCCCACACTTTATAAGGTTTACTGTCATTATGCCTGACTCTTCTTTGCAACCTACTCAGACATCATCGCCGAAAATTGCCATTATCGGTGGGGGTTTGACGGGGCTATTTACTGCTACCTTATTAGAACGTGCTTTTAGCCAAATTAATGACAAGCAAAACGATAACAAATCTCTGCTACCGCAAATCACTATTTTTGAAAAATCGCGCAGCGTTGGGCGCTTAGCGACTCGTTATCGCACCGATAGCCATACTAATAAAAACTGGCAATGGGCATTTGGGGCGCAGTTTTTTACCGCCAAAAGTGCAAGCTTTCAGCAGTTTATTAAGCCTTGGTTAAAGACGGATTTACTACAGCCTTGGTGCGCGCAAGTAGTGAATTTAATCCCAATAAATGCGAATAATCAGACACCTGATATTCAACCTAAAGAGCAATGGAGCAGTATACAAGCGCGCTATATCAGCACGCCAAAGATGACCAGTTGGGGGCGAGCATTAGCCGATGAGTTACAGCATACCACCATCAATTTTAAAACTCGCGTTGCACCTTTGGCTCAATATAACCAAACTCTCGCTAATAAAGCCAGCAGAAAAACTAATAAGAAAACTGAGCTATTTGACGAAGAGGGCAACAGTCTTGGCAGTTTTGATTGGGTCATTTGCACCGCGCCAAATGCTCAGGCTGTAGAGCTAATGGCAGATAGGGGCTTTGCTGAACAAACAAAAATTACTGAGTCACAAATGCAAGCCTGCTATACCTTGATGCTCGGCTGGGATGATAAGCAACCATTGCCTGAGGCGCTAAGCTGTCAGGAAATGGCGTGGGATGTGGCTTATGTACAGAATTCTATACTTGATAGAATATTTATCGAGCATCAAAAGCCTGCACATAACGAGCTATTACCTAGCATCACTATTGATGCGCGCAATGATTGGTCGGAGCAGCATGTCGATGCCGACATTGATACCGTAAAAGCGCAGTTGCTCGTAGCCGCCAAGCAAGCTTTAGGTTGGAATGCAGACAGTATGCCGAGCCAAGTAGACTGTCATCGTTGGCGTTATGCTGCGACCATCACGAATGCTAATAAAGACGAATTAGGAGTGTTGGTTGATAACGAGAAGCAATGGATTGTCAGTGGTGATTGGTGTGGACAAGGCAATATCGAAAGCTGCTATCAAATGGCAACACAAGCCGTCGCAAGGATTTGCGCGCACTCATTAATTAGTGCGGATTAATTAATCTGCGCCAATTAAGTAAAAAGAGGTAGTAGGCTATGTTTGGATTTGATATCGATATACAGCTGATGCAATACCATTTTTTTCAATTGGGTATTGCCTTTATTCTCTCTTTGCCGATTGCACTCAATCGTGAGATGAAAGACAATGGCGCTGGGCTTAGAACTTTCCCCTTAGTGACCATTGCTTCTTGTGCTTTTATGCTCGTAGGCATGGATATCTATGATTCGACTGGTGAGGCGAGAATCATGTATGCCATTATCACCGGCATGGGTTTTATCGGTGGTGGGGCGATTTTTAAAAACGAAGAAGGCTCCAAAAGCACAGCAACGGCAGCGAGTTTATGGAATACCGGCGCTATCGGTATTTCGGTGGCCTACGGTCGCTATGAGATTGCTATTATTTTATCGTTTGTGGGCTTTTTAATTTTGCAGTTCTCAGAGCCCTTTAAATCAAAAGATAAGCTCTAATGTTCGATACCCTTTAGAATGCAACAAACTTTATTAGAAAGGCATCATTTTTAGCAGTCGAGATAGCGATACCAATCGATAGGAATAGTAAGCCATAGAAATAATAAAACTAAATAATGTAAAGCACAGGCAAAAAAAGAGCCCACGAAGGAGGGGTCGTGGGCTGAGGAAAACTTATCATGCAACTGCTCTAATGTTAAGGCTTACGAGTCACAAATAAATTGAGCAAGATTTATTATTGTTAATATAAAGATGATGTCAAAACCCCATATTTCAAGAAATTCTTACATCTGCTTACAAATTCCAGTGTACAACTGTATTTTTTACTTTTTCATCATAACCGAAATTTAGTAATTTACCTAGTTTGCTTACATGTCATTACGTTTTGGGCATTATGAGTGGCTAAGATGAACGTTAAAGGCTGAGTAGGATAACAAGGTCTATATAAGTGTTTATTGGCTAAAATGATTGATAATTTGTTAAGGCCAAAACCAAGCGACAGAGATGGCATGACGCCATGCCCGAAAAATGCTAAGCTAACCACATTCTTATTGTTCATTATAACTGGGTTTGCCATGACCGAGAGTACACAGCTGCACACGCCAGAAGAAAAACCGCTGCCGGCGCAAAATGATAAAAGCATTTTTAATCTGCCTAATAATCTAACGATTGCGCGTATTTTAATGATTCCGCTATTTGTAGCGATCGCCTATTGGCCACCTGCGATGGGGATTGGCATGCCAGCGATTTCTGATAACGTCATTGCGAAGGTTGGTATGAGTGACTTTAGCGATAGTCTATTGCGTCACTTATTATTAACGGGCGTGTTTATCTTAGCGGCGATTACCGATTGGCTTGATGGTTATTTTGCCCGCAAACTCAACGTGGTATCTGCTTTTGGACGTTTTTTAGACCCCGTCGCTGATAAGTTGATGGTAGCCGCCGCGCTGATTATCTTGGTACAGTGGCATCCCAATATCATTATGGCTATTGCCGCGATTGTGATTATCTCGCGTGAAATCGCCGTATCGGCATTGCGTGAATGGATGGCAGAGCTCGGTAAAAGTACCAGTGTGGCGGTTTCTTATGTTGGTAAACTCAAAACTACTTTTCAGATGATCGCCATCACCGTCTTACTGTTAAACTGGGAATCGCTTGAAACCATTGGCTATGTATTGATGGTAGCGGCAGTGGTTCTGACTTTATGGTCGATGATGATTTATCTAAAAGCCGCCTGGCCTTATTTAAAACAAAGTGGCTAACTTGCCATGATTATGAGGCGCCATTTGATTGTAAAAAACACCAGTAGCTTGATACTACTGGTGTTTTTTTATTCTTAGTATTGCCTTAACACTTTGATATGACTGTTTTAAATGTTGATTGTTTGTCTCGTTAAGATATACTAAAAATAGTAAATGATAGCCAAAATAGATAAGTAAAAATATGGAAATAATAATCCAGATAAGGAGTATCGCATGAAGCTACGTGAGGGGCTGTCGTTTAGCGTCGTTTTATTATTTGCCTTATTAACGGGTTGTTCATCATCGCCAACGATGCAAAAAGAAACAGCAGAGGTGGCACAAAGTACGCAAGCAGAGTCTGCCCAAGACACTGCGGCAAATAAGCAAGCTGATTCAATGCAGGCAGAGTCAACGCAAGATGCGACTGCCTCAGAACGTTTGGGTACTCAGTGGGGTGATGATGTGGACTCTCAAGTGACCGTCGTCGATCTAAGTCGTGTCAGTGACGAGCCTATTGCACAAATGCAGGTTTCCTATGCCGATAAAAATTATAAGGGGCGTGCGGTAAATAGTATGTCATTGCTCGCTGGAAAAGTTGAGTTTTCAGCCGCCACTGATAACGGCAAATTACCACTTTACCGTGATGGTAGTAACTACTATCTACAAGGAAAAGCAGGTCAGGCTTATCGTTTGGTTTATAATAATAATAGCGCCAATACTTACGAAATCGTCGCCAGTGTCGATGGCTTAAATGTTGTTGATGGCAGTACGGCGAGTCGTTATGATGGTGGTTACGTGTTAAGACCCCATGATGAGTTGGTCATTGAGGGCTTCCGAAAAAGTGACAGTGCGGTTGCCTCCTTTATTTTCAGCAAACCAGACAATGCTTATGCCGCTAATACCGATAGCGGTTCTATAGAAAATACCGGAGTAATTGGTACCGTCATTTATGAGCTTTACGATCCTACTAAGCCTAAACGACCTGAGCCAAAATCAAAATCGCCAAAGGCATTTCCAGCAGATAATGCATATGCAAAGCCGCCACAATAATTATCAATCATGCCTGATTGATGCATGATTAAATGAATTATAAAAAACGCCAATCGTGATAAGCGACTGGCGTTTTTATTATTTGTATTCGTGATTACTTATTTTACTTCTACTCATTATTAAGTTATTACAGCTTGATAGAAAAGTTATCACCTAAGCTTTTTTCAACTGCATTATCAGTCAAAGCCGCTGCTGCCATTTTGACAGCACTAGTAATCGCATTGCCATTGGCCCAGTATTCCGCACCATGTGGCACTACTTTGATAAGTTGCACGCTTGGATCTTCCTTGCCTTGTTCAAAATAAGCGTTATACATGACCGACCAAAGCTCATTGAGCTTTTCTTCATCTTCAACCAATTCAGCGCTACCAGAAATAGATAAATACTTATCAGATTCTTGAGTGACATAAGCCAAATTCACTTCTGGATTTTGTTTAATATTATCAACGGTCTCAGAAGGCTTATGACCAATAAACCAAATCTCTTTAGCGCCAATACTGGTCTCGGTGGTATTCATCGGGCAAGAGTGCAGATGATTTTCGCCATTGCGCGTGGTCATCATGGTGTATTTAATATCTTTTACCATCGCTTGGATGGTGTCCATTTGCGCTTGTTTATTCATGATAGCTGTCCTTTACTATTGAAATGTTAAGTTAAAAATTTTGGCTTTAAAAGTCGTCAGGAAATTATGCTTTAGTAAAATAATACGTCGTTCATAAATCTTAGTGAATGACCCAATAAATGTAGAATCAGTTGTTAATATAATGAAGTTGCCCGATAAAACTATATAGGTACTCTGTAATGGGCTGTGATGCTTTGTAAGCTTTTATGCTATTGAAAATATAAAGGAATTTATGGAAATATAGGAAAGATTTAAGCGATAAAAAAACGCCAGTAAGCATATCGCTACTGGCGTTGTTATTTATCTTCTTTTTATCTACCTTCCTTTTATTTACCTTCAGTGCGCTACTGATAGCTTATAAAGAGACAGAAAAGGTTTCACCCATATCTTCAGCGGTTTTACCCTCTTGTAGCGCCGCTGCCGCCATTTTGAACATGTTCACGACAGTACTGCCGCTGAGCCAGCATTCTGCACCATGAGGCACAACCTTAATCAATTGTACGTTTTCATCTTCTTTGCCATCGGCAAAAAAAGCGTTATAGACAGGTGACCATAGCTCATCTAGTTTGTCTTTATCCGAAACAAGTTCTGCATCACCACTGATAGATACGAAGTTCTTCTCATCTTGAGTGGCATAAGTCAGACCGATTCTTGCATCATCTTGAATGTCTTTGACGACGTCTGAGGATTTATCACCAATAAACCAAATTTCTTTATTATTGAGATTGACTTCGTTAGTGGTCATGGGCCAAGCATGAATATCACCTTTTTTATTGGTGGTACTCATCATAGAAAATTTAATGTCTTTAATAACGTCTTGAATTTTATCGATATGCTCTTGGTTACTCATGGTGATTATCCTTTGTCATTATAGTGATTGGTTTTTCGTTAATGGATTATTGTTATTGATTAAGTTTTTAATTCATTAAATCTTTAGTTAGACGGTTAAGCCTTAGATAGGTAAGAAATTAACTCGCCAGCAACTGCTACCTAGAATAACGACTACTGGTAGGTTGTTTATATAGGTGGCCAGTAATGCGATGTGAGTGTTTGTAAGGACTATAAGGATTGAGTAAAAATTGTGACGTTAAACGCTAAAGCTTTCTATGATGAAAAGCTTATGTGTCAAGTTAGAGGGGTAATACAGAAGCCAAAAAGACAAGGCTAAGATAAAGTCAGCACAGTTATTTAGCCCTAATTGTTTGGCAACGGTTTGCCAAATCTATATCTAACCACTTGCGCAATTTATCTTGGTTTTGACCTGCTTATTACAGGGCTTCTTGTTATAATACGCGAACCATTTACTTAGCATGGCAGAGATGCCTGTTATTGCCTATATCCTATGGAATATGCCTTTATGATGACCATCGCCGGACAACCGTTTCTTACCGATTTTCAGACGCAGCAACTCATCAGTCAGTTTCAGCAAAAAACCGAGCTAAATGTCAGCCAGATTCATACCCAGCAAGTGTATGTGTTATCACGAGAACTCGAAGGTGATGAGCATAAAAAAGCACTAGACTTACTTGCTGTCGACAGTACCACTGTCCTTGCCGCGCCAAAAAGCAACCAGTTACAAGTCACCGTTGGCCCACGTTTTGGCACCATATCGCCATGGGCAAGTAAAGCGACTGATATTTTTAATAACTGTGAAATTGCGATCAATCGTGTCGAGCGTGTGATTGTTTATACGCTAACTGTCGATGGAGAGGCAGGCGATAAACTGCCAGTAGACGCTGAGCAATTATTATTTGACCGCATGACCCAGAGCTTGGTTTATGATTTAAATGATGTGAATAAATTATTTGATGATGAGCAGCCTGCATCATTAAATCATATTGATGTGATTGGTGAAGGTCAGGCAGCGTTAGAAGCCGCCAATACAGAATTCGGTTTCGCCTTATCGAGCGAAGATATTGATTATTTGATGAATGCGTATGTCAATGAGCTAAAGCGTAATCCGACCGACGTTGAGCTAATGATGTTTGCACAAGCAAACTCAGAGCATTGCCGTCATAAGATTTTCAATGCAGAGTGGACAGTAGATGGTGCAGTACAACCTAAGTCACTGTTTCAGATGATTAAGAATACTTATAAAGCCAATCCGCAAGGTATCTTGTCGGCTTATAAAGACAACGCCGCAGTAATGGCAGGGTCTGACGGTATGCGTTTTTATCCTGTGCCTACTGATGCGATGGATGTCAACTCTGCGCATCCTTACGATTTCCATCAAGAAGAAATCGATATCTTAATGAAAGTTGAAACTCATAACCATCCAACCGCAATAGCTCCTTATGCGGGTGCAGCAACTGGCGCTGGTGGTGAGATTCGTGATGAAGGCGCAACCGGTCGCGGCGGTAAGCCAAAAGCAGGGCTAACGGGTTTTCACGTCTCGCACTTACATATCCCAGAGCTTGCGGAAAAATGGGAGCAGTCAGGTCAATTAAGTACGCAGGACTATGGTACGCCGGATCGTATGGCAACCAGTCTTGAAATTATGACTGAAGCACCATTGGGTTCAGCCAACTTTTCTAATGAATTTGGTCGTCCAAATTTATGCGGTTATTTCCGTAGTTTCCAATTGGATACCTCAGCGGAAAAAGATGGCAGTCAAATGCGCGGCTATCATAAGCCAATCATGCTGGCAGGTGGTTACGGTAATATCAAACGCAACCTCATTGAAAAAAACGCCATTCAGCGAGGTGATTTATTAATCGTCCTTGGTGGTCCTGCGATGCAAATTGGTCTAGGTGGCGGTGCGGCCTCTTCTGTCGATAGCGGCTCACTTGATGAAGGCTTGGACTTTGCTTCTGTACAGCGTGATAACGCTGAGATGGAACGTCGCTGTCAAGAAGTCATCGATCGCTGTTGGGCATTAGCGGGCAACGATATTGACGCTAGTAACAACAGTAAAGATGGCAACCCAATCGTCTCATTACATGACGTCGGTGCCGGTGGTCTATCAAATGCCATGCCAGAACTGGTCAATGACCATGAAATGGGCGCAGTACTTAATCTACGTAAAATCCCATCGCTAGAAGCCGGCATGTCGCCAATGGCCATCTGGTCGAACGAAGCACAAGAGCGTTATGTCTTGGCAATTCGCCCTGAAAGTAAAGATCAGTTCGATGCCATCTGTGCTCGTGAGCGCTGCCCGTATGCCATCTTAGGGGAAGCCACTGAAATACGTCAGCTAGTCGTTAACGACGAATTGCTACCAGAACAGCCAGTCGATATGCCGATGCAAGTATTGCTCGGTGGTACGCCGCAGATGAAGCGTAGTTTTGAGCGTCAAGAGAGTACCTTACCAGCTCTAGAGCTTGGCGAAGTCAATCTAGCCGAATCAATCAAAGACGTATTACGTCATCCAACCGTTGCTAGCAAATCATTCTTGATTAGCATTGGTGACCGCTCTATCACCGGTATGGTTGTCCGTGATCAGTATGTTGGTCGTTATCAAGTGCCTGTTGCCGATTGCGCCGTTACTGCTTCAGGCTTGATTGCGCTTGATGGTCAGCCAATGAGCGGTGAAGCAATGAGTGTCGGTGAACGTACGCCAGTTGCTTTGATTAATCCAAAAGCCTCTGCACGCTTAGCCGTTGGTGAAGCAATTACCAATATCGCAGGCGCACGTATTAGTCAGTTATCCGATATCACTATGTCAGCAAACTGGATGGCAGCGTGTGGCGATGATGCGGAAGACGCGGCATTGTTTGATGCCGTCTATACCGTTGGTGAAGAGCTATGCCCAGCACTTGGTATCGCTATTCCAGTCGGTAAAGACTCGTTATCGATGCGTGCCAATTGGACAGACGACAATGCTGAAAGCGGTAGCCAAGATAAATCAGTCGTCTCACCAATGAGCTTGGTTATCACTGCTTTTGCCCCTGTTATTGATGTCGCAAAAACCTTAACGCCTGAACTTATTAACGGTGATAGCGCCTTCTATCGTATTGACTTGTCTAAAGGAAAATTGCGTTTAGGCGGTTCAATCCTTGCGCAAACTTTAAGCCAATTGGGTAACGACTGCCCAGATTTAGCACAGCCAAGCGACTTGGTCGACTTCTTTAACTTTATCCAAGCGGGTAACGCGCAAGGCGTCATCAGCGCTTATCACGATATAGGTGATGGCGGACTACTGGCGACTATCGCTGAGATGCAATTCACTAGCCGTCAAGGTATCAAGCTGTCGTTGACCGATGACAACTTATTGGGTCAATTATTCAGTGAAGAGCTGGGCGCGGTTATTCAAGTATTACCAGAAAACGTCGCGGCTTTAATGCAAATGGCAGTAGAATTTAATGTCAGCGATATGCTTAGCCTTGTCGGTCAAAGCATTGAGGAAGACAGCTTAATTATCCAAACGCCAACGCTAAACGGTGATAAAACGCTTAGCTTTAGCCGTAGCGAGCTGCAACAAGAGTGGAGTCAGGTCAGCTATCAAATCGCCCGCCGCCGTGATAACCCAGCTTGCGTACAGCAAGAATATGACTTGATTAGCGATGTCAGCCATCAAGGTCTTATCGCTGCGCCAAACTTTGATCTCAATCAAAAAGTTGAAGAACCATATCTAGCTAGCCGCGAAAACAAACCAAGAGTCGCTATCCTGCGCGAGCAAGGCGTCAACGGTCAGACAGAAATGGCAGCAGGTTTTACTCAAGCAGGCTTTGAAGCGGTCGATGTCCACATGAGCGACTTGCTCAGCGGTCGCATCAATCTACGTGACTTCGATGGTTTGGTTGCTTGTGGTGGCTTTAGTTACGGTGACGTACTGGGCGCAGGCTCTGGTTGGGCAAACTCTATCTTGTTCCATGACGAGTTGCGCATGCAGTTTGTGCGCTTCTTTGCCCGTTCGGATACCTTCTCACTCGGCGTCTGTAACGGTTGTCAGATGATGGCGCAGTTAAAAGACCTCATCCCAGGCGCGGAAAACTTCCCACGCTTTATCGCCAATAAATCGGCTCGCTTTGAAGCGCGTACGGTCAACGTAAAAGTTGAGCGCACCAAGTCTATCCTGTTTAAAGGTATGCAAGACAGTATCTTACCAATCGCTATCGCCCACGGTGAAGGCTATGCCACCCTTAACGAGACAGAAATCGATGGTATGGCAAAACATGGTCAACTTGCCATGCGCTTCGTCGATAGTCAAGGTCAGTCAACTGAGACTTATCCGCTCAATCCAAATGGTTCGGTCGGTGGTGTCACGGGTCTATGTAGCACTGACGGTCGCGTCACCATCATGATGCCGCATCCTGAGCGTACGCTACGTGCTTACAATCACAGTTGGAAACCAGAAGAGTGGGACGAAGACGGCGCGTGGATGCGTATGTTCCGTAACGCTCGTGCTTGGTTGCGTTAGGATATAGCTTAAGTTGTTTTAAATCACTGTTTTAAACATAAAAAAAGGTGGGCTTCGGCTCACCTTTTTTGTGTTTGGGATTTAGGTTTTTAAAGTAGGGGGGGGCGTTTTATCTTATGTTGTAATCAGTATCAGATTGATATCTGCTATATTAATAAACTCAGTACATTTAGCTCTGACTAGATTTTAAAAATAAAAGAGAAATATATGAGTAATTCAAACGAACACATTGAAGATTTTTTGAAATACTATTTCGAGTTAAAAAATTCACCACACTATGCTGTTTTACTAAAAGGTAAATGGGGTGTCGGTAAAACTTGGTTTTTAAAAGAAATGATGGGAAATCTGTATAACTCTGACTATCGAGTAAAAACGCACTTATATGTGAGTTTATATGGCGTCGCTAGTTTTGAAGAAATAGAAAATGAATTTTTTAGACAGCTTCATCCTGTATTATCATCTAAAGGTATGGCGTTAGTAGGAAAAATTGGGAAAGGGCTTCTTAAAACTACCCTAAAGATTGATCTAGATGGTGATGGCAAAAGTGATGCTAGTGTAGTATCTCAAGTTCCTGATATAAACTTACCAGATTATTTGCGTAATACAGAAGGTTTAATCTTAGTTTTTGATGACCTAGAGCGAGCTTCAATGGATTTAGAGGGCTTATTAGGCTATATCAACTATTTCGTTGAGCATCAAGGTTATAAGGTAATAATTATAGCTAACGAAGAGGAGTTATTTGATAAAGAGGAAAAAAAAGAAGCCAGTTATAGACGTATAAAAGAAAAATTGATTGGTAAAACTTTCGAAATTCAGCCTCGCCTTGATTTAGCAATTAATAATTTTATTAATGAAATAGAAAATGCTGCTACACAGAAATTTTTTAATAATAATATAGACTTAATTAAAGATTACTATCTACGTTCTGGTTATTTAAACTTAAGACACCTAAGACAAGCATTAATGGATTTCGCGAGATTAATAGAGTTTGTTTCTAGTGATATTAGAGAAAGAGAAGATGTTATCGAAGAGTTGTTGTCTATATATTTAGTGCTTTCTTTTGAGATAAAAAGTGGAAAAATGTCGCCTGTTGATATTGATAAACTTGAAGATTTGTATTTTACTGAACTCGCACATAAGGGTGGCGGTAAAGAGGTCGAAATTGACGGCTTCTATATAGAATTAAAAGAGAAATATCCCATGTTTGATCCTTTAGATATGTTGCTAGAAAAGTCAGTATGGAAAGATATATTTGATAAGGGGTTAATCGATAATGAAAAGGTACACGAATCCTTAAGAAGTTCGCGTTATTTCCATAGCGAAAACAAACCAGAGTGGATGCAACTCTGGCATTTTATGTATTTGAGAGATAGTGATTTTGATAGTCTTTTAACTATCGTGAAAGAGCAGTTTCGCAGTAAAGAATATAAAGAATTAGGTGAGATAAGGCATGTAACTGGCTTGTTTTTAGAGCTTGTAGACCGCAGTCTTTTAGATATGACGAAAGAAGAAGTTTTTGAAATAGCTAAAAATAATATTGATAACTTGATTATGGAAGGGAGAGAAATACCGCATTTTGATTATGTTGAAATTTATGATGATACGCAGACATTTGGATTAGAGTTTCGTAATAGAAACGATAGCAAGTTTATAAGATTATTAGAATATATGACTGAAGTATCTAAAAAGCAGATTTCAGATAATTTACCAGAAATTGCTAAGGAGTTATTAGAAGATATAAAAAATGATGCGGATAGTTTCTATAAAAAAATATACTATACTGGTTCGGTAATTATTTACCAAAAAGAACCAGTGTTAAAGTATATAACACCAAATGATTTTGTAAGAGCTTTTATTGAAACCGAACCCTATGCGAGAAGAAGTATTGCGTTAGGAATTTCATCTAGATACAAGAAAACGCCAAGCATTGAGGTTTTTTTACCAGAATTAGATTGGTTAAGAGAAGTAGTGAGTTTATTAGAGAATGAAATAGAATCTAGAAAAGGTAAAGTTAGTGAGGCACAAATTAGATATCTTATTAATGCGTACTTTAATCCTGCTATTACAGCTTTAGATGAGACTAATAATAGTGATGCGGATTAAAAGTAGCGTAATTTGTATCAAGGTATAAAAGCCGCCGCATATATATAGATGGTGGGTTGATTTTCCTAACATTCCTTACGGAAATTTAGAAAATAACCCACCCCACATGCTTACTCATTTTCTGAACTTTTTTTATGCTTCTTCTGAGCCTCAGCTATTAAATCATGAATCTTCGCGCTTTCCTTTAGCACACAAGCATCATATGCAGAGAGAGGTTCAGCTTCTTGCTGTTTTGCTTGCTCTTGTTGGGCTTTTTCTTCTAGATACTTCTGCAGCTCGTCTTGCTCATTTGGTTGAGAGTTACTCATGGCTTATATATCCTAATATTTTTTATTCATTAATAAAAGTCATCACGACCAGCATACTTCTTATTGAGTGCCTTTAAAATAGCATAAGTTTCTAAATCCAGCTCGCCCGTTGGCTGCTGCGGTCTGAAGTGCAATTGAAAGGCATAAACGACATTGCGACTGTCTATATCCCATTCATCAGTGTCATTGATTTGATAGCCATAATCGCGAAACGCTTGCTTAATCTCAGGTATCGTTGCCGCTGCAAACGCGTCTTGATGCATAAAAAATTGCTTATCAAACTCATCATACCAAGCACCAATCCCATACTCTTTATACAGCCGTTGCCACGGGAATTTTGCACCGGGGTCAATCTTACGTGAAGGTGCCATATCTGCATGACCGATGATATTCTTTGGTGAAATGTTATATCTCGCTGCCAAATCTTGCACCAATTGTGCGACTTTTTTAATCTGCAATTCATCAAATGCAACATAGTGCTCATACGGATGGTAGTCGAGATTGCCGTTTTTTAAAGCGTCTCGATATTCAGGTTTAATGCCGCTATTGACAATCTCGATGCCGATAGAGGTATCGTTGAGTATCATTCTACCTGCAAAGCCACCATCGCCAGCATGCCAAGCGCGTTCACTTTCAGGTACTAAGTTATAAATCTTGTCATCGTTATGGTCTAAAATCAGATAGTGGGCGCTGACTTGACCTGTAGTCAATGTCTTTATGGATCGGTCATTATCTGAGACGGTATAGTGCAGGACGATGGATTTAATTCGCTCGCTCTTGCCTTGGGCTTGATAGGTATCGCTATCGATGATGTAGCGCGGCTCTGTGGTTGGAATTGATACGCAGCTAATAAGTGGTAGCGTCATAAACGATGTTAATACCGATGCCAATGCTAAAGATTTAATGTTTTTTACCATGAAATGCTCTGTATGAAAAAAGGTGGGCGATGGTGCTCACCTTTATTTTAAGATGATAGGAGTATTCATTATTATAAAGTTTTCTAGGGTTCTATTTTCAATCCTGCTGAATCTTCTTTTTAAGTACCGTCTTCCAACTATCTTCTAAACACTCAATCTTTAGCCAAGGTTCAATGACTTCCGCTGCAAATTTTTCTTTTGAATTTGATAGCTGCCACAATGTCTCAAGTGTTGCAAAAGGATAGGGACGTTCAATTAAATAAACTGGTAAATCAGCGCTAATCATGCCATCACGCACGACCTGAAAATACCAGCCAGCGATACCTTGCTTAGTCACCCAAGAGGCGATATTGGGCACTTTACTAAATTGTCCGATTTGGTCATTGATTTTATAGCATGGTCGTCGCGGTTGGACGATACGAAGTTGTACGCTGTCGTTATCATCAGTATTGCCATATTCAAAGACATCACCAATACACACCGTAGACTCATCCATTGCAGGCAGACCATTTACTGCTTCGGTGGTTAAATTTTCACCCAATGTCCCAACGCGTACTTTTAGACCAAACTCTGCGTTAATCTTATCGTAAGTCGCCGTTGCTAGTTGATGTACCGCCTTTAGTGGACCGCCATGATGGCGTCGGTCGGCTTGTTCATCGGTGGTGAGACCCATAAAATTGACCGCGACAGGCGCTTTGATAGGCGCTTTATCAATCGCGCTCATCTCTTCACGGGCGAATGGCATGGCTTTGCCAGCACGGACGCAGGTTAGAGTGGCGATATGTAGCGGAAGCGCTTGATTGAAATCAGTACTATTTTTTTGAGTAGAAGATGCTATCGTTTTTGGGTTTATAGGTTCTATGCTCATGGAAGATTCCTAATCTATAGTGATTCATTAGGCGAGTGGCTATATCGATGTCAATGCTAGTATTAATAATAATGTGTATTATCTTAGCCTAATAGTGTGCTCAGTTATAGGGTATTCGTATTTCAGAATGGTTCAGCATTACAGGTTCTGTCAGAACGTTAACAGTTATAAAAAATTTAAAGTTTATTAATGCCAAATGTTAAATAAAAAAAGACCAGAATAGCTATCTGGTCTTTTTTTAAGCAGTGTTGGCAATGAATAAGATTATTTATTTTTATTGCGGCGACCAGCGGTTTTCTTTTCACGCGGTACAGCGACCAGCTCAGCCAATTGATCCGGTGATGACCATAGACCTTCTAAGTCATAGAACTCACGCGCCGCTGGCGTCATCATGTGCACGACCACAGCGCCCAAATCAATCAAGGTCCAGTCAGAGTCGATACCGCCTTCGCGACCAAGTGGCATAAAGCCCGCTTGCTTTGCTTCAGCGCCGACACTGTCAGCCATCGCGCGCACATGGCGCTTAGAAGTACCGTCAGCGATGACAATACGTTCCATCACATCTGTTAATTCTGCTACATCCATTACGGTGATGTTTTTTGCTTTCATATCGTCTAGCGCGTTTTCGACTACCGCTAAGCATTCTTCTAAGCGTTCTTCAGTCATGGTGTTGGTCATAAATTGTAATCTCTTGAATCGTAAATATTAAAAATAAAATGGTAAATCGTCACAGTGCATTCTCTAACGAGCCACATATAGGCAGACGTTTTTTTAAGACAAAATGCACAAAGTGGGCAAAATTAAAAGTATAAGACGATTTTAACGGAATTGGGCAGCAGAATATAGCTGATGGGCAATAATATATTGATAAACAGCAGGATTTAGCCATTTAGCGAATGAATTGGGTGCAGTATTGCTAATGATAGCATTTATTGGTTGTAAAAATGCGATTTGCGTTTCAGCAGCGTGCTTTATATGTAATGAGTGAGGCGTTCGCGAGTGTGATTGATGCAGGTACTGCCGAACTTGCGTACTTGATATCGCTGCTACGGGACGCGGGTCTATATAAATGCGACCTTGATAAGCATTTTTCAAGATAGGGCTATCTGTTAAATGTCGAAAAGGCGGTATGACCAGTTCAGTAGCTGAAACAGTGACTAAAGGTTGCAATGGCACAGGAAGTTGAGATTTTAACTGGATCAGCAAATCAGTTTCAGAAAATCTTTTATGAATATCAGGATTTTCCTCACGATTAAAAACCCATAGATTGACATAATCGGTCAGCGATAAACCATCCTTCCATTTATCCAAACTGCGTGCACTGTCCATCCCCATGATAAATATCAGGCTGTCATTTGGATAGCGGGCGCGTAATATCTGCACACTATCGATAGTATAGACGGGCGGCGCTTGCCACAGCTCAAGCTCATTAATTTGTAAAGGTGTCTCTTGCGTTGCCAGTCTTAGCATGGCCAATCGATGCTCAGGATGGGTGCTGTCCTCTTTAAAGGGTGAGCGCGCATTGGGCAATAATGACACCTGTAGCTCGCGTTGCTGCTGCTTAGCTAGCGGTAGCAGACTTTGATAAACGTAAATCGCCAGTTGCAAATGACCGCTATGCACAGGATCAAATGAGCCACCCAAATAAGCACGAATGGCTGGGGCAGTATGGGTTACAGAGTGATGGTTAACAGTATTTGGCATAAATAAGTGAATAAAAAGCTGATAAAAAAACGGTTATGATGAATGTATTTTAAATGGACTATAACATGTGATTATCCACTTATCGCGCTTATCGATTTTATTAGGCCTAACTATAGCGTTTAACAGCCATAAAAAAACCGACCATCATTTTGATAGTCGGTTAAATATAGAATGATTACTCATAAATTTTAACGCAATTAAATTGCATCGCTATCGGCTTGGATGGCAGTTAGAGCGATGGTATAAATAATGTCATCGACCAAGGCACCACGGGACAAGTCATTGACCGGCTTATTTAAGCCTTGCAGCATCGGTCCAACACTGACCACATTAGCACTACGTTGTACCGCTTTATAAGTGGTGTTACCGGTATTGAGGTCTGGGAAGATAAAGACGTTGGCTTGTCCAGCAACGGGAGAATCCGGTGCTTTTTGTTTACCGACACTCATGACCGAAGCGGCATCATATTGCAGAGGTCCATCGACCGCAAGATGTGGCGCGCGCTGGCGGACGATTTCAGTCGCACGGATGACTTTTTCGACGTCAGCGCCCGTACCTGAAGCGCCGGTTGAGTAGCTTATCATCGCCACTTTTGGGTTAATACCAAAGGCCGCTGCCGATTGCGCCGATTGAATAGCAATCTCAGCGAGCTCTTCCGCTGTTGGGTCTGGATTGATGGCGCAGTCACCATAGACGACCACTTGCTCAGGTAACAGCATAAAGAAAACTGACGACACTAATGAATACTGCGGCGCGGTTTTAATTAACTGGAACGCTGGGCGGACGGTATTAGCGGTCGTATGTATCGCACCAGAGACCAAACCATCAACTTCGTCCATCTGTAGCATGGTCGTGCCTAAATAAACCGTATCTTTTAGATATTCAGCAGCGACTTCGGCATTGGTTTTGCCTTTACGGCGCTCGACCACGGCGGCGATATATTTATCCATATCAAGCGTGTCAGGGTCGATGATTTCAAGACCTTCTGGCAAGACCAAGTCGCGGTTTTTAGCGACTTGTTCGACATCGCTACGCTTAGCGAGTAGTACGCAATTGGCAATACCTCGGCTTTGACAGATACAGGCAGCTTCGACCGTACGCGGCTCAGAGCCTTCTGGTAGCACGATACGTTTTTTGGCATTTTGGGCTTTTTTCACCACCTGATGACGGAACGCTGATGGGGACAAACGCGGCTCATGATTTTGGCTAAAGTAGGCTTTAATCCAGCTCAAATCCAAATGTGCAGCAACGTAACGCGCCACTTCTTCCGCGCGCTCAGTATCATCGCTTGGAATCTCTGAGCTCATGTGTACGAGGCTTTGTACTGTCTCATAGCTGTCACTTTCGACGCTCATGACGGGGATGCCAGTTTTAAGTGCCGATTGCCAGAGCTCAGCTACCGTTTGACTTGGTACCACGCCGCCAGTTAAGACCAATCCTGCCAGTGGAATGCCGTTGATGCAGGCAAGTCCCGCTGCCAATAATAAATCATCACGGTCACCGGGTACGACGATAAGGGTGCCACGTTTGAATACTTCATCAACGCGCGCAACCGAGCGCGCCGTCAAACTGATACGATTGATACGGCGTGATTTTGCCTCACCAACATTGAGCCAAGTGGCATCAAGTTCAGCGGCAATATCCCACGTACGGGCTACAGATAATGAGTCGCTAAAAGGTACCACGCCAATTAAGCGAAACTGTTCGGTATTAAAATGCGGTGATAGACGCTGTACTTCTTGCATAAAGCCTTCATCTAGTTGCACGACGGCTTCACCAGGGGCAACGATTTGATTTTCTAAAGCACTTTGCGTATTCGGCAAGTCATGTATACGCATCAAAATGCAGCCGAGCGTGCGATCACTGGCCATACCACCAAATTCGCGGGCATGGACGTCAAGTTTATCGGCTAAATAGGCGGGCTTACTGGTGTCAGCGGTGCTGACAAAAACGATTTTGGCATCTAGCGCATGGGCAATGGCGCGGTTTATTTGTGAGGCATAAGAGGTTTCGGTGGTCGGCACCAAGCCTTCGCAGATGACCACATCATAGTCATCGCCGAGGGTATGATAGTTGACGACCACTTCTTCCATCAAGTCATCAAGATTGCCATCACCAAGCATACGCTCAACCCGTTGACGGCTGATAGATTCGGGTGGCTTAAGACCAAAAGCATGCATCGCTAAGGCGCTTGAGCTGTCTAAACTGTTTTGCTTATCCAGCGTATCGTCTTGTAAAAACGGCTTCATAAAGCCGGCTTTCATACCGTTATAATCAAAAGCTCGAATCAAGCCTAATGCCGCTGACGTCACACCGATACCGCGGCTGATGGGCACAAGTAAAATAGTTTGCATAATGTATCCTACGGTTTATTATATTTTTAAAGAAGGTTGCTTCCTTGGAGCTATAAGAGGCGATAAGGACTTCTTATAGCATTACTATCGTTATAGTAAGCCCAATGCTTGACGCGTCTCTTGGGCGATACGGCATTCTTCATCAGTTGGCACAACCCATAGCTCGATGCTGCTATCGTCGGCCTGGAAACTGCCTTCGCTACCACCGACCAAGCTGGCATTTTTATCAGCATCTACTTTAATACCAAAATGCGGCATCATCTCTAAAATACGCGTACGCGTGGAGACCGAGTTTTCACCGATACCACCCGTAAACACAATGCCGGTAAAATTAGGTAGGGCGCAGCTCAAGCTAGCAAGGTATTTAGCGACCCGATAGCAGAACATCTCAATGGCAAGCTTGGCGTCTTGATGACCTTCATTAGCTGCTTGCTCAATGGTACGCAAGTCATTTGATAAGCCTGAAATACCAAGCAGACCGCTTTCGTTATTGAGCATCTTATCAATCTCTTCCAAGCTCATGCCCAGTTGACGCTTAAGATGAATATGTAAGCTTGGGTCAACATCACCGCTGCGCGTACCCATCATTAGCCCTTCAAGTGGGGTCAGACCCATACTGGTATCGAGACTTTTGCCATCGTAGACAGCCGTTGCTGAACAGCCATTACCTAAATGCGCCGTTAGCCAACCGTGAGGTCCTGTCGCGCTGGTAATTTCGCTGGCACGTTCTGATACATAAGCATGTGAGGTGCCATGGAAGCCATAACGACGGATTTTGTGATCTTCATAAAGGGCTTTTGGCAGCGGATAGCGGAAAGCAACGGGAGGCATGGTTTGATGGAAGGCGGTGTCAAATACCACCACTTGTGGAATCTCAGGATAAATAGCTTGTACGGCTTCGATACCTAAAGCGTTGGCGGGGTTATGCAATGGTGCCAGCACTTTTAAGCGCTTCACTTCTTCTAGCACATGTTGATTCACCCGAACCGCTTCTGAGTATTCACGACCGCCATGGACCACGCGATGACCGACGGCAATAAAGTGATACTGCTCTAATAGCTCAAGGATTCTTTTCAAGGCAAGTTCATGACGACCACCAGCAATGGCGATTTCTAACTTTTCACCATTTAAGGTGGTGTGTTTGATACGGGCAGTATCGAGTCCTAAGTTTTCGGCCAAACCTGTGATACGAGTAGAGTTGTCTTCGCTAATCAGCGCGTATTTGATAGAAGAAGAACCGCAGTTAAGGACTAAGGTGGGATTGGTCAGGTTTGATGTTTCGGTATTTTTGTCATCAAAAGTCGTGGTTAGGCTGGCGCTCATACTCTATCCTTAGATTATATTTTGTAAGTGGTGAATCGTCATCGATTATCACCGGTTAGATAAACAAAAACCAGCCATATCCTTGCTGGAGCACGTCAAACAGCTGACATACGCAAACAATCACATCGCTGATTTTTATCCTACTTGGGCTGACGCTTTTTTAAAGCCGCTTACAGATTTTGAAATACCTGTTTTGAAAAATCTGTATTTTAAGTACGGTTAAGGGTCGATAAAGCGCAGGCTACCGCCTCGTCACAGCGCCAAGGGTTCAGTATAATGTACCATATTTTTACGCTTATACCACAATAACTATAAGGCTTTAATGAGCAAGCAACTGAGTATTGAATACAGGTGTACACCGAAGGTAATCAGTGCTTAGCCGCTATCATGCGACGAAAACCCTCTCTATAAAAATTGTAAGTAAATTTTTCTGGGTTTACAGGATGAAGCTTCATCAATGACATATGGGCTATTTATCAAAGCTGTTTATTGATAGTGTCAGTCATTTATTTTAATGAATTTATGGGTCAATAAGATGTCATAGGCGCACAGCTTTATCGAATAATGCTATGATTAAAAAATTATCCTATTATCCCTATTGCAGCCTTGATTGTTTTTCGCAGATAGTTATTTGTATTACAGCCAAACCGTTGCAAGATTAAAGGTTAGCCATTCTATGTTTACTATACGCCGTACTTCTAATATTAATGACGCCGATTTAAGCGTTAGTGCCAGTCGCCCTGCTATTTATAAGCTAATTGTAGCTACTATCGTGATAGGGTCAGCAGTATTGACAGGCTGCGGGCAAAAAGGCGATTTGTATCTCACAGACTCGAGCAGCCAAACGGTTAAAGACAATGCGCCTGCGCTTGATAGTACCAGTTATCCGCAAGATGCTGCTTTTGCTAAGATTGACGACAAGCAGCAAAATAATGAGCAAAACACAGAGGATTTTCAGCTGCCTGAACCCAGCAGTGATCCTAACGATTATTAATGGTTGATTATTGCTTATCATAATACCAACGCTAAAGCGATTGTTAGCGTCTCCGACATGCTATTTATCTTGATACATTAAAACCTTAACACCTTGATTATATTAGAGATATTTATATGAGTCAGTCAGTCACTACCCAAACTGAGCAGGGATTGTACGTTAATCCTGAAGCCTTAACCGCCCATTTGCCCGCGCTGGATTATCGCGACGGTGCCTTGTATATGGAGCAGGTCAGTATTGATGAGGTAGTCAAACACTATGGTACGCCGTGCTATGTGTACTCAAAGCAAGCGATTTTAGACGTTTATCAAGCCTACACCGATAGCTTTGCCAGCTTAAATCATCAGATTTGTTATGCCGTTAAGGCAAACTCTAACCTTGCTGTACTTGGCGTATTAGCGCAAGCAGGCGCAGGATTCGATATCGTTTCTCGCGGCGAGTTGATGCGCGTGTTAGCAGCAGGTGGCGAAGCATCACGCGTGGTATTCTCGGGCGTTGGCAAGACTTATAGCGATATCGAGTATGCGCTCACCCAAGGTATTTGCTGCTTTAACGTCGAATCGATTAGCGAGTTGACCTTAATCAATGACGTCGCAAAGACACTAGATAAATCAGCGCCAATCTCGTTACGGGTCAATCCCAATGTCGATGCCAAAACCCATCCGTATATCTCAACAGGTCTAAAAGACAATAAATTTGGCATTAGCCATGAAGATGCCGTTGCTGTTTATCAGCAAGCCGCGCAATTATCCCATATCGATATCGTCGGAATCGATTGCCATATTGGCTCACAGTTAACTGAGGTTGCCCCATTCGTCGCGGCATTGGACAAAGTGATTGAGCTGATACATAGCCTACGTGATAAAGGGATTACGCTGCGTCATATCGATTTGGGCGGCGGTCTGGGTGTACGTTATATCGATGAGACGCCGGTATCTATCGATGAGTTTGCGCAAGCATTATTGCCAAAACTGTCTGAGCTTGGCTTAACGGTATTCTTTGAGCCGGGTCGCAGCATTGTGGCCAATGCGGGCGTGCTGTTAACTAAGGTTGATGTACTAAAGCCAACCAAGCATAAGAACTTTGCCATTGTTGATGCCGCAATGAACGACTTAATTCGCCCCGCTTTATATCAAGCTGAAATGGCAGTGATTCCAAGTGTCTTACCTGACAATGGCATTGATACTGACGGTACGCAGCCTTGGGATATCGTTGGCGCTATTTGTGAAACGGGTGACTTTTTAGCAAAAGACCGTTTATTAGCATTAGCAACAGGCGATATTTTGGCGATAACAGGTGCTGGCGCGTATGGCTTCACCATGAGTAGTAATTACAACTCGCGCGGTCGTGCCAGTGAGATAATGGTGGCTGCTGATCGTCATCAACTGATTCGTAAACGTGAAAGTGTTGAAGCGCTATATGCAGACGAAATATTGTGGCAGAGTTAACTGCTAAGCAATATAAAGCATCTCAAAAAAACAACCCATTATCGTAATGATAGTGGGTTTTTTATGGCAAGCTTGAATGAAAAATAGTGGTTTGAACATATGAAACTAACTTAGCGTTTGATAGCGGTGATAATTATGATTGTATCTGACAGCGTGCTAATATAAGGCATACATAAAAATAGGATAGGATAACAAGGATATGCTAATAGAATTTACAAAGATGCATGGGCTGGGCAATGATTTTATGGTCATCGATTTGGTAACCCAGCGCTTAGAGTTAACCAAGGATTTGGTGCAACTGTTGGGCGATCGTCATTTAGGTATTGGCTTTGATCAATTGCTTGTCGTTGAGCCGCCGATGCGTCCTGATGTTGACTTTAGTTATCGCATTTTTAACACCGATGGAACAGAGGTTGAACAATGCGGTAATGGTGCACGCTGTTTTGCTCGTTTTGTGCAAGCGCGTAAGCTGTCATTTAAGCAGCGCCTGCGTGTTGAGACGGCGAGCGGTATTATTTCGCTGACGACTGACCGTTATGGCTGGGTCGAAGTCGATATGGGTAAGCCCAAGTTTGAGCCAAGCGAGATTCCCTTTACTCCTAGAGCTACGACCAAAATTCAAAACGCCTATCATCTCGATGTCAATGGCACGCCGGTGCAGCTGTATGTCGCTAATATGGGCAATCCGCACGCCGTCATCAAAGTCGACGACGTACTCGATGCCGACGTTGAAACCTTGGGAAAAGCCATTGAATCACACCCAGCGTTTCCAGAGCGCGTCAATGTCGGCTTTATGCAGGTGATGAATCAGCGTCATATACGCTTGCGAGTGTATGAGCGCGGTGTCGGCGAGACCCAAGCGTGTGGGACAGGCGCTTGTGCGGCAGTGGCTGTTGGTATCCGTGAAGGTTGGCTCGATGAAGGCGAAGACATACGCGCGCAGCTTTATGGCGGCAGCATGATTATCAAATGGCAACCAGGCTATTCAGTGATGATGACCGGTCCAACGGCATTTGTCTATGAAGGTGTCTTTAGCCCAGATGGTCTGATGGCTCAAGCAGGCATTAAGCCAAATCCAGAAGGCTAATAGATAATGACGACAGCGCCTATATCAGATTCTGAGTCAAAAGCATGGCTATCAGCTGAGCACGCCGCTACTATAGAGTCGGATGCAGCGCTAAGAGAATTGTTAGCACCAGTGCATCGCTGGCTAAACATGCTGTCGGTGCGTAATCATTCACCGCACACATTAACGGCTTATTTTGCGGGCTTAAATCAATTAGCGCTGTTTTTACGCGGTAAACGCTTGACGTGGACGCGCTGTGACAAGCGGCAGTTAGCCCAGCATATCAGCCAGCGCCTCGATGAAGACAAGCTTGCACTTGCCAGCGTCCAGCAAGAGCTGTCCGCTATTCGCCACTTTTATGGTTGGCTGATAGAAGAGGATTTGGCACGTATCAATCCAACCACGGGCTATCAGCTTAAGCGCAGCCCTAGACCGCTGCCGTCTATTGCCGATGTAGATTTGCTTACTCAGCTGCTTGACCAAGAGATTCCTGATACGCCCGAGCAGGCGCGCTTATGGTTACGTGATAAGGCGATGTTTGAATTGCTTTATAGCAGTGGCTTACGTGTCGGCGAGCTGGTTGCGCTTGATATGGCAGACATGGATTTGGCTGATTTGCGTGTTCGCGTGACGGGTAAAGGCAATAAAACGCGCTTGGTGCCATTAGGCGTCAAAGCAGCAGAGGCGATTAAGCGTTATCTACCGCACCGAAATCTGTGGGTAGAGCAGATGGATAGCGCCTTATTCATCAGTGAGAAATTAGGCACACGCTTATCAACAAGGGCAGTGCAACAGCGTCTCAAAGTTGCGGCCACTCGTGCGGGTATCGCACAAAATATGTATCCGCATCTATTGCGTCATTGCTTTGCCTCACACATGCTGTCAGGCAGTGGCGACTTACGAGCCGTCCAAGAAATGCTTGGTCACAGCGATATCAGCACCACGCAAATTTATACCCATGTTGATTTTGCTAAATTAACGCAAGTTTATGACCGCGCCCATCCTCGTGCGACTCACGCACCTAAAGATAGCAATCCAACCACTTAATCTCATAAAATGACTTTCTAAAAATGTTTTCTAAAAATTCATCTTGCTAGAAAACTGCCTTATGCCAAACGATGACAGTCAAAAATAGGCATTTTTTGTCGCCCTTGCTGTTGTGCCTGTTTATCTAAGGTTGCCAAAACCAAAGCATAATTTTTATGATCTTTATTAGCAGAATGGTTTAATTCACTATCTTCATAGCTACTCATAACGGTTCCATCATAAGCGGTGATAGCTGCATGCCCCCATGTCTGCCGTGTATGACCATCTTTATAAACGTGCTCACCACCTTGAGCTGCACCAATCACCATACATTGGCTGTCTAAAGCACGTGCGCGTAATAAGAGCGACCAGTGTGCTTGCCCTGTCAGATAGGTAAAGGCGGACGGTGCACTTAATAATTCTGCACCTGCTTGCCGTAGGCGTTGCGCCAAGGCTGGAAAACGCAAATCAAAACAGACCATCATACCGAGCTGATAAACGGTATCATTTGCTTCTAGAGCTGCTACGACTGTCTTTGTGCCTGGCTCAAAGGTCGCCGCTTCATTATAACTGCCTTGTTTGTCCGCAACCGTCGCAGTAAATAAATGAATCTTATCGTAGCGTGCCACTCGTGTACCGTCAGGGGCAAATAACTGGCTAACTTGACGCAACCTACCATCGGGTACGATGATGCCATCAGGGCGATAAAGGCAAGGCAATGAGCCTGCTAGCACGTAGAGACCATAAGTACGCGCATAGTCAGCTATCGTTGCTGACAGCGCATCAAAGCGCTCTGCGGTGACAAATTGCTTGCCCATGCTGCAGCAGTTCTCCGGTAAAACGACTAACTGAGCGCCTTGTGCACGAGCATTGATAATAGCGATCTTTATATCTGCTAAGTTGTCTTCAATATTTTGCTGGCTATTCATTTGGACGGCAGCAACGGTTAGCTGCTCGTTATTTCTCATATTATTCATACTATTTTTCCCGATTTTTTAGACTTGATAGAGTTTTTGCTCTTATTTGCTTTTTATCTTATGGTTATTCGCGATTTTCATGCCCAGTCTTTTCATTGTTTAAGCACTAAGCACTCCTACAAAGACAGTGGGGTTTTTATAATTTGAGCAAGTGCGTAAAAATACCTTATCTGGACAGGATATAAATTATCATAGCAACATTGTAGCAAAAAATGCTATCGTCATGACCTGACAGGTTAAAGCGCCTTTTTAATCAGTGTATGCATCCATAATTGCAGCCTTTAACCAACATAATATATAGAATCTCACCACGATCGGAGTGTAATAAGTCACCCATGAGTATGTCGTTTGGATTGGCGACCACGCTGAGCACCTCGCAAAAACTGACCCCGCAAATGCAGCAAGCTATTAAATTGTTGCAGCTCTCTAGTCTTGAGCTCGCACAGGAGGTGCAGGCGAAATTAGACAGCAATCCATTACTCGAACGTATCGAGGACGATGAAGAGGAGTACGACAGTCATAAAGATGAGACACTTGATGAGTTTGGCGAATCATTAACGCTGGATGGTTGGAATCAAAGCACAAGCGTTGATGCGTTTTCCACCTCTGCTACTAGCGCCTCGGATGATGGTTTCGACTATTATGAAAATAGCAGTGATGGCACTATCAGTGATGAAGGCAGCAGCGATAGTTTTGATAAGTTACAGCAAGCTAATTTTGATGATGAGGCGATAGACACCTATACTCTAGATAGCGACTATTATAGTGGTTTTGAAAATAGTAACTATGCCTCTGCGGCGACTAGCGCTGGCAGTCATGGAGGCAATGAAGAATTTGATAGTTATCAAGGTAGCACCAGCGCGACGATTCAAGACCATGTGCGCTGGCAGTTGAATTTTAAACATCTCTCTGAAACAGATACACTCATCGCTGAATACCTGATGGACTCCATGGATGATATGGGCTTTGTGCGCCTTGATATCGATGAGTTGCTGCAAAGCTTTGATACCATGGCAAGCTTTTATCAATGGGATCAACGCGTTGAGCATGACGAGGTTATGGCGGTACTGCGTATTATTCAATCATGTGACCCGTTTGGGGTTGGCGCGCGCAATCTCAATGAATGCTTAGCGCTTCAATTGTGTAAACTCAATCCTACTACTGGCTATCTAAAAGAAGCGCACGCTTTATTATCCGCCAGCGAGCATCTGGTCAGCAATAATATTAAAGCACTCACTGAGATGACGGGACTCGCGCCTGAACATATAACCCCCGCACTTAGCCTGCTACGTACTTTAAATCCGTCACCTGGCTTGCTATTCCAAAGTCGCCAGCCTGATTATATGCAACCGTCAGAAAGCTACGATATTCCTGATGTGTTGGTTACGCCTATTCGCCGTCATAATAGCAATAATAGCAATAGAGATGATATTACTGCGCAAGTAGATGGCTGGCATGTGCGTCTGAACCCTGAGACCTTGCCCAAATTGCGGGTCAATCAAGAATATGCCAATCTAGTCAAACGCCGTGATGACAGCCCTGACAACCAATATCTGCGTGAAAACCTCACCGATGCGCGCTTATTTATTCGTAGTATTGAAGAGCGTAATCAAAATCTGTTAAAAGTAGCGACCAGTATCGTGCGCCATCAGCAAGAGTTTTTGCAGCATGGCGCGACTGCCATGCAGCCCCTTATTCTAAAAGCCATTGCCGAAGAAGTAGATTTACATGAATCTACCGTTTCACGCCTGACCAATAGCAAGAGCATCTTGACCCCACAAGGGTTGTTTTCCCTCAAGCATTTCTTCTCATCTCACGTCAGTAGCAGCGACGGGGATATCTCTTCAACCGCCATCAGCGCCATGATTAAACAACTTATCATTGATGAAGACCCCAAAAGACCATTATCTGACAGTCGAATAAAAGATTTTCTATTGGCAGAAGGTATCGATATCGCCAGAAGAACGGTGGCCAAATATCGTGAAGCGATGAATATTGGCTCCTCTACACAGCGCAAACAAAAATATTAAATGTTGCTATTCAATGGCTTATCAATATATGGCTGCTGTAAGCAAAACATTTTAGTGTGAATATAAAAAATAAAATTTTTTGATTATATAGAAACATGCAAGAAACATCCGTTTTTATTACATTTAGTTACGTTTTAATGTCTTGCTACTATTCTCTTTTCATGACAAATTAGAGTCATACCAACAACGAAAGCCAAGTACCGGTTTAGCTAATTTGTATCAATTGTGACTCTAAAATACGATAAAAATCGCGTTTGTATTTTAATAAAGGTAGAGAGATAAAGACGTTAGAGATGAAACAAGCTAAATGCTAACCCTTGAAGATACTAGGTCAGATATTGGTAAGGCAGGGTGATAAAAGCAGAAATGCTGGCTCATCTGTTGATTGTAAGTAACAATATAAGCAATAATAAAAGGACAATAATATGAATGTTTCTATCAGTGGTCACCATATCAGTATTACCGATGCCATGGAAAAAGCAGTTCGCGAAAAACTTGAAAAAGTAGAGCGTCACTTTGATCAGATTCAGAGTATTCAAGTTATTCTATCGCTAGATAACAGTGGAGCTCAAAAGAGCCATAAGGCTGAAGCTATCATGCGAGTCTCGGGTAAAGAGATGTTTGTCCAAGCGCTTGATGACGATATGTATAAAGCCATAAATGAGATGGCAGACAAACTTGATAGACAAGTGCGCAAGTATAAAACCAAATTGGAGAGTAAAAAGACACAGGGTGCAGGGCGTGATGGACGCTATGAAGATTCAACAACTGCTGAAGCAGAACCCGCAGTTTAGTGATAGCCTCATGTATTGTCGCCGTTTGATAACGCTTAGCTAATAAACAAATGATAAACAAACATAAAAATAGCAGGTTTATTAAATTGGTATAACTATCAAATGAATTGTGATTCATCAATAATCGGATAGCAATGAATTTGAATAGATGACAGGCTCAACAAAGAGCAAACATGACAAGCTAAGCAAAAAAAGACCTCTAACGAATTGTCGTTGAGGTCTTTTTTTAGACGGTGTGATTCATAAATACTAGCCACCGCCAACCGCTTGTACCACTTCGATATTCATGCCTTCAACGATACGCAGTTTATCAAGCTCACTTTTTGGTATCAGCTCACCATCGACTTCAACGGCATAGCGACCTTTGCTAAGCCCCAACTCATTGACCACCAGTTGTACCGTTTGGTGCGTAGTCTGCAGTGTTTTACCGTTTACATTTATACTACTCATAGTATGTGCTCCCTAATGACTTAAGATTCCTTTTTATCAATTTATCTTTGATCCGTAATTGTCTTTAATTGATATTATATAGATGGTTACCAGTTGCATCATAGATGTTATATGGTCGTTTAAGGGGGTGAGTGATCTAAACCAAAATAGCTATTAAGAAAATGACTATTAATAAAGTAATTATTAAGAAAATATCTATTAAACAGCAACGTTATTTAAGCGGAATGTCGATACCGCAAGCCATAACCAACCTGCAATCATCAATACACCACCGATAGGGGTAATCGCCCCAAACCAGCGCGGCGCACCAAGCGTCATCGCATATAAACTGCCGGCAAAGATAATTACCCCGATTTGTAATAACCAAGCTGTGGTTTGAGTCGCATAATTCAACCGAATAAGGATTGCCACAAGCAATAATCCAAGCCCATGTATAAACCAGTATAAGGTTGCTGTTTGCCACCATTCAAGCTGCTGGGGACTGACGATAGCTTTAAGACCATGAGCACCAAAGGCGCCCAAAGCAACGGCGATAGCCATATTAACCGCCGCAATACTTATCCAATTTAACATGGTAAAACTCGTGTTATAAACAGGGCGTTGATAGTGGGTATCTTTTAACTGATAAACTGTAACTTACTGGATATCATCCGGTAAAATCACGCTATCAATCGTCATTGCTTCACGGATTTTATCCATGGCATTTTTCTCAATTTGGCGCACACGTTCTGCCGAGATAGAGTAAACCGCCGCCAGCTCATGCAAGGTTGATTTTTGCTCAGAAAGCCAACGCTGCTCGACAATATCACGCGAGCGATCATCTAAGGTATCCATTGCAGCAAGTAAGGCAGATGAATTGTTTTCTTCCCAATCAGACTCTTCAACCATCTCAGCCGGATCAATACCGTCCTCTAAGAACAGCTGCGGCGCATAGCGTCCATCATCATCATCGCTCGATTGCGCTTCAAATGACGCATCATAAGACGTTAGACGTGATTCCATCTCAAGCACTTGCTTGCGTGTCACGTTTAAATCATTGGCAATCGCATCAGCTTCTTCAAGGGTCAACTGATTATTGGTCTTTTTAAGACTGCGTAAGTTAAAGAATAATTTACGGTGTGCCTTGGTAGTAGCAACTTTGACAATGCGCCAATTACGAATGACAAATTCGTGAATTTCAGCCTTAATCCAATGTACGGCAAATGACACCAAACGTACGCCTTTATTAGGGTCAAAGCGTTTAACGGCTTTCATTAAGCCTAAATTACCTTCTTGAATTAAATCCGCTTGCGGCAGGCCATAGCCCGAGTAGCTACGTGCAATATGAATGACAAAGCGCAGATGCGACATGACCAGCAGACGCGCCGCTTCAACATCACCTTCATCATAATAGCGATGGGCGAGTTCTTGCTCTTGAGTCGGTGTCAAAATCGGTATTTGATGCACCGTATTGATATAAGCACCCAAGTTTACCCCAGGCGCAGATAAATGCGTTGGCATTGCCGGTACTAAGTCACGGGTACTGGTATCGCCGAGCACACTGGCGTCATAAGGTGGGCGCGCAGCAGCAGCTTTTAGCGCTGCATCACGTGCTTCGTTTTTTTCAGGCGCTGCGCTGTCTTTTTTACCAGAATTTGCAGCGTTAGTAGAAGTATTAGCCATATTCTTGACCTTGGTTAAATAGATAAGCAATGCGTCAGATAAAAATCTTTATAGTTGTAATTGTAAAGGATAGCGCCGCTTAGTTGCTATCAGTTTTGGTAATGATGAAGTGATATATTGTATCAACAGAATGTTTAGAATTAGCTGTTGTTATATCTTCGCTACTTGCTGCCGTTGCCTGATTGATGACCAATAATAATGGGTTTATGGTGTCTGTTTTTTGGCTCTGCTCACAAAAAGCAGTGATATCCGCTTGCGAGTTTGGATCGGTTGCAACCACGTACAAGGACTCACCAGTAGCCACATGACGCAGCGCTACTTTGGTTTTTAGCAGTGGCATAGGGCAGGCAAGTCCGCGCCCGTCCACCATATCTTTAATAATAATCGACGCTTGTGCCAAACCTGCGCTATCGTTTATGTTAAAACTAGCTGTTGGTAATAAATCCAGCAGCGGTATCATTAATTGCTGTGCTGCTTCAGACAAAGATTCTGACAAATAAATAGTATGCGAGCCTCGTACAATGATGGATTGGTTATCAGCGGACATAGAATAAACCTTTAAAATATCAATGTTTGAGAAAGCTTGGTCTGGTAGAGCATTGCTAAACAGCCTGTATCATGACCTGCTATTATAGCAAATTGCCACTATACAATTGCAGTTGAATATAGTCATCACAATGTTTGGTCAATCAGGACACCCTATTATCATTGGATAATAGATTGATACTTTAAACTTACCGTTTCTATTTACACCGCCTAGATTTACACAACTATGTTGCACAATCGTGACACACGTCGGCGTGATTGGTAGCCAAAAACAGATGGCAATTGACCTTGAATAAACAAGCTCGTATAGTCGAAAAGACGTTATGATTACTCGTATAGGATACGCACTTGTATTATTTTCATAGACTATCGCTGCTTAAAAAATCGATGCTAAATACATTAAAAGAAAGCTCTTTTGCGCTAAAGGTAGGCATGTCTGCTACTTTACTGACAATGGCAACAACCGCTTATAGTCTTGGCACGCAAGCTGCGCCATTTGCTTATGATTCATGGAAGCCTAGCAATGAAGAAGAATTAGATTTGCCCAATTTGCGTGGGCAGGGGTTAAGCTTCGCTGAACAGTATCAAAACAAATTGCTTGGCGAATGGTCATTAAGAAATATCAATGGCCGCACTAAGATGGAGCATGACCCTTGGATACACGAAACTGTCAAGGACATAACATGGCGGCTGAATGCTCAAGCCCGCCAGCAAGCGCCACTAGGCTTAGTCATTATTGATAACCCTAGTATTAATGCTTTTGCGGCACCCGGCGGGGTTATTGGGCTTAATACCGGGACGATACTAGCGGCGAGCAGTATGGATGAGCTTGCCAGCGTCATCGCGCATGAGGTGGCACATATTAGCCAGCACCATTATGAGAGTGGGGCGGATGAGCGTAAAAAAGCCTTGTTGATGCAAATAGGCGGTATGCTCGCGGCGATTGCCGCGTCAGCCGTCGATGGTGATGCGGCAGCAGCAGTCATGATGGGCAGTCAAACGGCTACTATGAATAGCAGCATGGCTTTTAGCCGTAATAATGAGCGTGATGCTGACCGCGTTGGTATGCAAATTATGAACCAAGCTGGTTATGATCCACGCGCGATGCCGCGCTTCTTTGCGACGATGAATCAAAAAAGCCAACTGAACCAAACCGCCAATCAATTCTTACCCAGTTTTGTGCGCTCGCATCCTTTGAGTAATGAGCGGTTAAGCGAGTCGCAAAGCCGCGCTCAACGTTATGATGCATTGCCCTTGTCAAAGCAGCAGCGCCATCAAGCGTTGTTTGATTTACTGTATTGGCGTACGCAAAGTACTGGCAAGCATGTCTCTGAAACTGCACTGACGACCGCTGCTAAAAATAGCGTCGGGGCAAAATTAGCATTGATGTATTGGTATGGCGAGCAGCAGCGTTTTAAAGAAGCTAATGATCTATATACTGAGCTGTCAGCGTTGCCTGCGCCGCAGCGCCAAGTATTAGAGCCTTTATTGTCCATTACCCAAAGCCAAATCCTTACCGAGCAAAATAAATGGCAACAAGCGGCTGAACTGCTCGAGAGTCAGCAGCGCCTATATCCTGAGCGCCGCGATTTACGTCTATATTTAGCCGAAGCACTGACCAATAGTAATCAGCCAGCCAAAGCGCAAGCATTACTTAAGCCCTTGACTGAGCAGCAACCAAGTGACCGTTATGCGTGGCAAAGCTTGCAATTGGCCAATGAGAAGATTGCCAAAACCACCGATTCAGCGCCGCTTGCGAAAATTGCTACCATTAATGCGTTGCGTTATCGCAGTCATGACCAGCTCTGGAGTGGCCGCTATGACCGTGCGCTGACCTCGTTGACGCAAGCCAAGCAATTGACCGAGCAGATGCAAAATACCGCTCAAGCCAGTAGCGCCGGTCCGCTATTGGCCAATATTAATGCTGAAATCAAAGCCGTAAAAACCGCCAAAGACTTTAAGCCTTAGGCGGTTGTTTTTATCGCTTGAGTCTATACACAGATTAAGAATATATCGTTTTTCTTAACTTTAATTAACCCTGCAGCGCATCTTTTACCAGTTTAGAGATTAACGCAGGGTCAGCACGGCCAGCGGTTTTATTTTTTAACACACCCATCACGCTGCCCATATCACGCATTGAGGTGGCGCCTTGCTCAGCGATTTCTGCATTAACCAAAGCGGCAAGCTCGGCATCGTCCATTTGTTTTGGCATAAACTCGTTGATGATATCGATTTCAAACTGCTCTTTAGTCGCTAAATCATCACGGCCATTTTCTGTAAAGATAGTCAGTGATTCATGACGCTGCTTAAGCTGCTTTTGTAGCACTTCCAATACTTGCGCATCATCAAGTTCGGTTTGGCGGTCAATCTCAATTTGTTTGACCACGGATTGGACGTTACGCAACACTTTGACGCGCTCAATCTCACGCGCTTTCATAGAAGTTTTGATGCTGTCAGACAAGGTCTGTTTAAGTTGGCTCATTGTTATTATTCCTTATGAGTAGAGATAATGTTCTAAATAAAAAATGGCTAATAGCTTTTAACTTGGCAATGCAGCTTTGATGACAAAAAGCGCTGTCATCAATAATTTTGCATTTGAAATTGCGATATAAAACAATTAATCACCATTAATAATGAAAATTGTAGCATAAAAAACGCCACTGTTATTCATCGATAACAGTGGCGTTAGTGTAGCGCTGGTATTTAGCTAATCGTATTAGTGATTAGTACATACGAGTGGTACGAATAGTTTCGCGTTGTAATTTCTTTTTATAACGCTTTACAGCAGCGGCTTTTTTGCGCTTGCGTACTTGCGTTGGTTTTTCATAAAATTCACGCTTACGTACATCTGACAATACGCCAGCTTTTTCACAAGCACGTTTGAAACGACGGATAGCGATATCAACTGGTTCGTTTTCTTTAACCTTAACTGCAGGCATGAAATCTCCTTGATTAGGATGAGATATAAGGGCATTAGTTTGGCTGTATATTAGTATTTAGCCGTAATATCTCAAGATTACCGGCATCAGCTCAAACTAGGATAGTCTTGCGCAATAGCACAAGGGCGCCTATTTTAATCAAAAATGGCAGTAAAGTCAAAGGCTTTTGCGCATTAATCTATAATTATCATTAAGTTGCACGCTGTTATCAGCAATAAAGGCAGTAAATAATTTAGACTCATGATTTTTTTACATTATTTTCTGTAAGAGTGTATGAATAGAGAAAATGACTGCCTCCCATGATTATAAATAAAAAACCCTACTGTCTATAACGGTTTAGCCAGAGTTTATGCTATGATAATTTGCATTATATCAATCGTTTTATCTGCACTTTATTGAGGATGTTGTAATGAAAAAATCAGTACTAAATACGGCGCTAAGCACAGCATTTATCGTTGCTCTTGGTTTTGGTATCAGTGCTTGCAGTGGTGATAAACAAGGTGAATCGCACGAAGTATTGGCAAAAGATCGCGTTGATGAGGCGGCAGCGCTCGCTCGCAAAAATGCGCCTGCTGCTGAAGAGATGGATTTCCCAGAAACAGCGCCAATGCCAGCAGCGGAGGCGACAACAGATGCCACTATGGGTACTGAAGCATCAACTGCGGCAGAGGGAACAGCAGCTGATGCAACGGCGAGTGCCGATAGCACTGATACCGCTGTGGCAACTGCCGATACTACCAATAGTGCTGAAATGCCAGCGACGGATGCCGCTGCCACTGAAGCTGCACCGGCAACAAACTAATCATGCCTGCAGGCAGTATTTAATAATGAGCAGTGTCACTAACAAGCTATGGACGAGGGCATAACTATGACTATTCAAAAAAATGTGAAGGAAAAATCGCTTGCTAAATTGGTGCTGTCGGGCCTAAGTCTTAGTGCGTTATTAACACTAAGTGCTTGTAGTGGCGGTGACAATAAGGCAGAAGAACCTGCCGCGGTCAATGAGACAGAAACGGTAGTAGTAGAGCCAGAAGCGCCTGCTGCAGAAACCGAGGTGGTAACCCCTCAGCCAGCGGTTGAAGCAGAGCCTACGGAAGTGCCAGTCGTAGAAGCTGAGCCCAAAGCTGCCGCTGAGCCTGAAGTGTTAGCTGCTGATGCTGGTGCTGTATTGTATGAAAAACAGTGTAAAGTTTGTCATGAAAAAGGTTTGTTAGCCGCACCAGTATTCGGTGATAAAGAAGCATGGGCACCAAGAATTGCCAAAGGTATTGATACGCTACATATGCATTCTGCTAAAGGGTTTAACAAAATGCCTGCGCAAGCAAATGCTGAAATAAGTGAAGCCCAAGTTCATGCCGCGGTTGATTATATGGTCGCTGCCGTTAGCTAATATTGGTTGTTGAAATTTGCTAGACTGACCGCCATTGTAAGCCAACAGTGGCGGTTTTTTTATTAACGACACAATAACGACAAAAAGCATATTCTGAGAAGTTCTTTCTACGCAATAAACAATGCAAGGCAACATATAAAGGCACATAGATGAAAGTATTGGGTTTAGAGACCTCTTGCGATGAGACGGGTCTGGCAATTTTTGACAGCGAGCAGATAACGAGCGACAATAAAGGTCTGCTAGGGCAGGTACTGTATTCACAGATAGAGCTACACGCTCTTTATGGCGGTGTGGTGCCTGAGCTTGCCAGTCGAGATCATATTCGTAAGCTGGTGCCTTTATTCCATGAGCTGTTAGAGCAGTGTGACATCACTAAAGATGAGATTGATGCTATTGCATATACCAAAGGCCCTGGGCTTATCGGTGCTCTAATGACAGGCGCTTTGTTTGGCCGCAGCTTGGCTTATGGTTTGGATATTCCAGCGATTGGTGTTCATCATATGGAAGGGCATTTATTGGCGCCATTGATGGGTGCCAATCCACCGGCGTTTCCATTTGTGTCGCTACTGGTTTCCGGTGGGCATACGCTGCTCATTGCCGCCCATGGTATAGGTCAATATGAAATCCTTGGTGAGTCCATCGATGATGCGGCGGGTGAGTGCTTTGATAAAGCGGCAAAAATGCTCGGTCTACCATATCCGGGTGGTCCTAATATTGCAAAATTGGCGGAAACGGGTGATCAAAACGCCTATGACTTACCTCGTCCAATGCTGCATCGCGGTTTGGATTTTTCTTTTAGCGGTATGAAAACGGCAGTGCACAATCTGATTAAAGATACTGATGGCTCAGGCGGTTCGGGAAATAGTTCTGAGAACGACCCACAAATTCGCGCCGATATTGCCGCCAGTTTCCAGCATGCGGTGGTCGATACCTTGGTGAAGAAATGCGTCAAAGCGCTTAAACAAGTCGAGATGAGCCGATTGGTCATTGCTGGTGGCGTCAGTGCTAATAGCCATTTACGTGAGACATTAGAGAGTGAGCTTGCTAAAATTAATGCCACTGTTCATTACGCACCGCCAGCCTTATGCACAGATAATGGCGCAATGATTGCTTATGCCGGTTACGAGCGACTGCAAGCAGGTCAGGCGGATGATTTGGCTGTCAGCTGCGTACCACGTTGGCCGATGACAGAGTTGCCCGCTGTATAAACACTAGCAGCTAGCTTAAACCCAACTTGTTAATACTTAATATCACTCAAGGATGACTTATGCAGTGGCTTGCGATTGGATTAGGTGCTGCCATTGGCGCTTGCCTGCGAGGGTGGCTGGCACGTTTCAATCCGCTACACCATTGGATACCTCTTGGGACGCTTGGTGCCAATGTTTTGGGCGGACTATTGATAGGGCTAGCGTTGGTGTGGTTTGAACGCGTGGGCAGCGGCTTGTCTCCAAATGTCAGATTGTTTGTGATTACTGGTTTTTTGGGCGGACTGACGACTTTTAGTACCTTTAGCGTTGAAGTATTTACCTTTATCAATAACGGCAAACTGCTTGCGGGCTTAGGACTTATTGGGTTACACGTAGGGCTGACATTATTAGCAACCGCGCTGGGATTTTACTTTTTTAAGTTGGTGCTTTGAGCTTTAATGAATATCATTTAATTAACAGTTTATTTTGGGTGGTCTATGAATAGTTTAAGAAGTCTGTTTAGTTAGTTCCTGTAGGGTATACCCCAGTGAAAATCGACTCATGTGACACCAGAATGGTTTTTTAATGGCTAAGTTTCTCTTTGTTTGATATATATATCGTACCAAGCTGATAATGAGCTTCTTCATTTCCTTGTTCATAGGCTTTCCAGTACCATTCACTCGCTTTAGCATGATTTACCTCTACTCCTTTGCCATATCGATACATTGAACCCAGTTTACTTTGTGAACTTGCTAGTCCTTGGTTAGCAGATTTTTCATACCATTCAAACGCTTTGCTATAGTCCTGATTTACGACTTCACCCATGTCATACATTAAGCCAAGTTTATACTGTGCTTCAGCATTGCCTTTTTCAGCCAATCTTTTTAGTTTTATAATCTCACCACTTTCTTCAATTAGCGGTTGCACCTGAGAAATTTGTGGACTCGTTGTACTATGCATTTTATGACAGCCTATAAGTAGCATAGGCGATAAGAAGACAACGCAAAAAGTGGCGGTTAACTTGGTTATAGGAAAAATCATAGGTTTGTCTCAGTAATTAAAAATTATCTGTTAAGTGTATTATCAATAAAGTAAACAACCAAAACCATTTGATAGTCTTAGCCTACAGCCAAACCTTCAGGTCCTCACTAGGGAACCATCATTTACCATAATAGTCGTTATGATATGAAAAAGTGGCTAATATTTCATAATTATAAAAAACTAATTGGTAATGAAATTACAACGGTTTTACTATCCCTTCTAATAAACTTGCAAACCCTTGCATGTAAGCGGTCTCTTGGCTCGAGGTGCGCGTCGCGGCATACAGCTGACAGTAGACGCCGTTACCTAATGGTCGTGAAACCACCCAGCCTTTTTTCTCATATTCAGCAACGACCCAATCAGGTAATGCCGCCACCCCGCGTTCGCTAGCAACCAATTGAATCAACATGGCGGTCAGCTCGGTGGTACGCATGCTTTTAAAGCTGACTTGCTCTGGCGTCATAAAATTAGCAATGATATCTAGACGCTTAGCTTCCACCGGATAGGCAATTAAGGTCTGATCAACCAAGTCTTGGGCACGAATAAATGTCTGCTCAGCCAAATCATGCGTAGGCGACAGCACCAAACGGCTCTCATACTCAAATAATGGCTGATAGCTGATGCCTTCTATCGGTAAATTGCTGGTAGTAATCAGCAGGTCGATATCACCTTCCATCAATAAATGATGCGGCTCAGGCTCAAAACCGGTGGCAAAGTCCAATTCGACATCCGACCATTCGCGGCGATACTGATTAAGGATCGGCATCAACCAATCAAAACAGCTATGACATTCAGACGCTAAGCGCAATCTGCCCGCTTGACCGTGGGCTAAGCGTTTTAAGTTTGCTTTGGTGCGCGTGACTTGCGGCATGATACTGTCTGCCAGTGCCAGTACCGTTTTGCCCGCTGGGGTAAAGGTTAGCGGCCGCGTGCGCCGATTGACCAAGCTGATATCGTAGTAATTTTCTAGCTCTTTTAACTGATGGGAGACTGCAGAGGCAGTGACATGCAGCTCATCGGCAGCGGCAGCCAGTGAGCCATGTGCTCGCAGCGCAGTTAGCGTATTAAGATGACGGAGCTCTAGCATAAAATAACCTAACCACTGAAGTTAAAAAAATAAGAAATTGCGTGTTATACAAACTTAAAAAATCGTCAATGCTTTATGACTAATCTTACGTCAACACTATTGCCGCCGTAAAAGCTAAAGTAACATTTAAAACTAACGCCGACGTAGTAGCAATTGCGAGATAACCACTAAAATTAACGAGGCGACGAGTAGAATGGTTCCAATAGCATTGACCTCAGGTTTAAGTCCTACACGCACCATAGAATAAATACGTAGCGGCAAAATCTCATAACTAGGACCGGTCACAAAGGTCGATACCACCACATCATCAAGCGATAAGGTAAAGGCAAGCAACCAGCCTGCCATCACCGCCGGAAAAATCACTGGAATCAATACCGTACGTACCATCATTGATTCGCTCGCACCCAAATCTCGCGCTGCTTCCATCAACCGCTCGTCTAAACTGCTTAAGCGCGCAAAGACGGTAATGACCACAAACGGTAAGCAAAAAGTAATGTGTGCCAATAACAGCGAGACAAACCCGAGCTGCAGGCCGATTAATAAAAATAACGCCAATAGCGATATTGCCAAGACAATCTCAGGCGACATCATCAGTACAAACAACAAACCATTTAGCAGCCCTTTGCCACGAAAGTCATAGCGATGTAGCGCAAGTGCCGTTAATGTACCGATGATGGTTGATACCGTGGCGGCAACCAAACCCAACACGATAGAATGCCAAAAGGCATCAAGCATCGCCTGATTATTAAATAACGACTCGTACCACTTTAGACTAAAGCCGCCCCAGTTATAGCCAATTTTTGACTTATTAAAGGACATCACCACCAATACAATGATGGGTAAGTATAATAAAGTGTAAATCAGGCCGAGGTAGCCTTTAGCGGCAATACTGCCGATGCTAGGTGACTTAATAGAGCGTTTGGTTTTTATTGGTGAGCTATTTATTAAACGATCAGACATTAGGCCACCTCACTAAAATCAGTTTTGCCAATACGGCGGCTACTGGCGCGATAAGCGAGTAATAATACGGCCATGGCAAGCGTCAATAGCACACTGGCTGCGGCGCCAAATGGCCAGTCACGTGCATCTAAAAACTGGTTTTTGATAATATTGCCCACCAATAAATTGCGCGAGCCACCCAAAATATCGGCGACATAAAACATGCCCATCGCTGGTAACAGTACTAACAGCACACCTGAGATAATTCCAGGTGTGGTCAACGGCAGTACCACATGCCAAAAGGTTTGTTTGTTTGAGGCGCCCAAATCTTGCGAGGCAAGGAGCATATCATTGCGCAAATCACTAAATACGGCGTACAAGGGAAGCACCATAAAAGGAAATAACAAATAAGTTAAACCGGCAATTACTGCGCCTTGGGTATATAAAATATCAATAGGCGCATCGATGATGCCGAGCGCTAATAAAGATTTATTAATCAAGCCATTACTAGCGAATAGCAGCTTCAGCGCATAGGTCCGCACCAAAGAATTGGTCCAAAATGGCAATATCAGCATGAGCATCAAGAGAGGCTGCCAGCGTTTACTGACTCGAGAAACAAACCAAGCAAAGGGGTAGCCGAGTAATAAGCAGATGACCGTGGTGATGCCTGCCATCCACAATGAATGCACAAAGACATCAAAATAAAGCGGGTCAATCATGCGCACGTAGCTGTCGATAGTGACTGGTACGCTAATAAAAGCACTGCGATCACGCGTCAAAAAGCTGACTGCAATGACCAGTATATTTGGCAATAAAGCAAAGATGAGCAGCCAACCCCAAATCAGCCATAGCGTTGCGGTACGAAAAGGGCTCTTGTTGCTTAAGTTTTTATTGCTTGAATGAGTACGCGCCATTAGCTGATATCCTTCTGGGCAGCTAGAATAGTGGCTTTATGATTTCCTTCATCATCAAGCGTAGCATCTTCTGGCAACACCCATTCCCAGCCATCTACCCAGGATACTTTAACGCCTTCATTAAGCTTATAATCAAAACTTGGGTCATCTTCATCAAAGAATTCTGATGCTTTAATAATATGACCGTTAGCCAGCTCAATAATCGAGTCTAAGGTGCTGCCTTTATAATTACTTTCAATCACACGCCCCAGCAAGCCGCCATGCTCTGTATCATTGGGGTCATAAATGCGTAAATCTTCTGGACGCAATAGTAAATTAACGATATCGCCGACTTGGACGTCATTGGCAAAGTCAGGACGGCGCAGATTACGTAAGGTGGTGGGACCAGCTTGCGCTTGTGCTTCGCAAACTTCGACTTCAATACGTCCATTAGTCACGTGCCCATCACGATCGGGCTGCTCAGGATAAACGCCTTTGACTTCCGCTTTAAACAAATTGGTTTCGCCGATAAATTTAGCGGTAAACAAATTGGCAGGGGTCTCATAAATCTCAATGGGCGTGCCAATTTGCTGAAATCTGCCGTCTTTCATCACCGCAATGCGGTCTGACATCGATAGTGCTTCTTCTTGATCATGGGTGACAAAGACAAAAGTAATGCCAAGCTCACGTTGCAGACGCTTAAGCTCAGATTGCATTTGCAAACGCAGTTTATGGTCGAGCGCCGATAGTGGTTCATCGAGCAAGAGTAATTTAGGGCGATTGATCACCGCGCGTGCAATCGCCACGCGCTGCTGCTGACCGCCTGATAAATCTTGCGGTTTGCGATTGGCAAGATGCTCAAGTTGTACCATCGCCAGCATCTCACGCACGCGCGTTTGAATCTCATCTTTTGGGACTTTTTTGAGTTTAAGACCATAAGCAACGTTTTGTGCCACCGTCATATGCGGAAATAACGCATATTGCTGAAACACGGTATTGACCGGACGTTTATCTGCTGGCAAGCCTGCCATCTGTACACCATCAAGATAAATTGCCCCAGCATTGGGCTGCTCGAAACCTGCAATCAACCGTAATAAGGTCGTTTTACCGCAACCTGACGGACCAAGCAGGGTGATAAACTCACCATGCTGAATATCAAGGTTGATGTCCTTTAATACTTCGGTTTGATCATAGATTTTTTGTAGACCAGTCAGTTGTAGCAGCACCTTGTCCGTATGGGGTGAGGTAGGAGTGGACTGCGTCTGTAGATTTGATTCGGTCATAAAGTTAATTCCTAAAATACCAAAACCTCAGTAGCGTTATCAATAGTAGATACTGTCAGCAATGTCAGTAGCATAATGGCTTCTTGGTCAGACAAGTCATTGAGCATGACTAGTGGTTTATTGAGTCATTTGGTATTGCAAGTTGTGTGGCATGGCTATAAGCGATGGGGATATATGTGGTCTGGTTGCTGCGTATTATAACAAACCCTTGCGGTAAATTAGTGCAAGTTCGTTATTCGTTGGTTGGTTGCAATGGTTCTTTGCAGCACAAATAGCCCAAAAGTCACTCTAAGCGCTTTTTATACTTTTTAGTTTCATATTTTAATTTGATTGAATAGGGTATTTTGTACGACCGTTTTTACCCTATTGTCTGTGCCTATTGATTATGGTTTTTTAATGGCTTTTAATAAATCAGCAAAGCGATAAGTCATATTAAAATAAAGAATTTTTACCATTTTTTTGGCTTGCTTCCTATACAATCATTCTATGTATGCTAAATACAGTGATATTTGCAATAGCAAGCGGCTGCGCTTAAAGAATAAGCCAACGTGAAAAAGAGAACGCTAGCGCAATGTAGAATGTCAATCATATTAATAATAAAGGACCCCTTTATGCCTAACGATACCCGCCCAAAAACTGGTCAAGAAGCATTGGCGCTACTTAAAGAAGGCAACGCACGCTATGTTGATAGTTTGACCAGCACCGACCCCTGTACCCAAAAACGTCCAGAACTGATCAATGACCAAGACCCTCTAGCGATTATTTTGGGCTGCTCGGATGCACGTGTGCCGGTTGAGATTGTGTTTGATCAAGGCCTGGGCGATTTGTTTGTCATACGAGTGGCGGGCAATGTGGTTGCGCCATCGCAGATTGGTTCAGTCGAGTTTGCCGCCGAAAAATTTGGTACCAAATTGGTGGTGGTACTTGGACATTCGCATTGCGGCGCTGTGACCGCGTGCGTAGAAGCGCTGATCAATCCTGAGCAAAACTACTCGCCGAATTTACAATCAATCGTCGATCGTATCCGTCCCAGTGTCTATAACCTGCATGAGCTGGCGACTGCCAACGGTCAAGACGTCGATGCTGATGAGCTGGTCGATCGCTCTATTCGCGCCAATGTACGCATGTCGGTCAGCCAATTAAAGCACGGTTCGCGCGCATTAGAAGACTTAACCAATAGCGGTCAGCTGCTTGTCGTTGGTGCCGAGTACAATTTAGAGACAGGAAAGGTTCGGTTTTTAGATGTTTAATGGACATTTAGTATTAAATGTCTATCATAGTTAGAGTACCGTTGGTATGCGGTAACATCGAGACCGTATCAGCTATTAACGATTAAAAAACTCAAAAATGAGAATAATTATGACTGATTCAGCAAACGTGAATAACAACCAAGTGACTATCGATCAAAAAGTAATAGCGCAGCCCGAGAGCAGTGTAAAAGCAGAAGGCGTAAAGGCAATTTCAGCTCAAACAACAGGCTATACGTTTAACCATACCATGCTCCGTGTAAAAGACCCTGCTAAGTCATTGGCATTTTATACGGGCGTCTTAGGCATGACGTTACTGGCGGTAAAAAAATTCCCTGCGATGGGTTTTGATTTATACTTTTTAGCCAAGCTCACTGAGAGCGAGCGTGATAATTTACCATCGGGTGACGATTTAGAGATTTTTGCTTTTCGTCAGCGCGGTATTCTAGAGTTAACCCATAACTACGGCACTGAAACCCAAGCGGATTTTAGTTATCACGATGGCAATGGTGAGCCACAAGGTTTTGGTCATATCTGCTTTAGTGTACCGAGCCTTGATGAGGCGGTTGCTTGGTTCGATAAAAATGACGTCGAATTTAAAAAACGTCCAGAAGACGGTAGCATGAAAAATATCGCCTTTATTAAAGACGTTGATGGTTACTGGATTGAAATCGTACAAGCAGATTTAATGGGCTAGATTGGTAAAGGTTTAATGAGTTTATGAATGCAGTAGATTTGTCTAAAAAGACGGATTTATCTAAACATATTCATGCTTTTTAAAACAGCGCCAATAAAAAAGCCGCTATATTAACTATAGCGGCTTTTTTATGTCTGAAAACTGATGCTTATTAGTCTTTTTTCACTTTAAAGTCAGTATGACATGATTTACAGCTTTCACCCACTTGACCGAATGCGGGCAAGACCTGATCGATACTGGTTGCTGTTTGAGCCACGGTATTTAACTCAGCAGTGGCTTTTTGAAAGTTGTCTGCTTCAGTGCGGAAACCATCAGCATTGCTCCAAACCGCTTCAGTGGCATTACCAGTGGCTGCTTCGTTTTCAAAATGGCTCCAAGGACTTGCTGAGTCTTTCGCTAAAAATGCGGCTTGTTCTTTAAATACTTCGGCATCAAACGTATCTGGTGCTTCCGCCATATCACCCATAATACCCATTGCATCACCCCAGCTTTTCATGCTGTCTTGGCGCGCTTTAACGTCAGGGTCAACTGGCGTACTACAAGCAGTTAGACCTAGAGCAGCTGCCATTAAAGTTATGCCGATGATAGACTTGAATGATTTGTTATTAGAAAGCTGTGCCATCTGTATTGCTCCTTTATACGTGGCTAATAAAAAGGTGCCGTAGCATAGTCATGCTCGCCACCCAATTAAATCGCGACTATTAAAATAAATTTTATATGGTTGTTTTAAGTATGAAAGACGACTATGTCTGCTATGTGCTTAACAGGTTGTTTTTACACCCGTATCGCTGTTAATTAAATAACAAGGGTCAGCATTTACCGCTGACCCTTATTATTTTATAACGTAAGCTGTAAATATTATAAGTAATCAATACGTTAAGTCGTTGCTATCATTTATCTTGTATAGCTTACAGATATCAAAAATAGCTATTACTGATGCAAACACTAACGCCGTCTGTGCTTTATTATGCCAATGACGACTATAAAGTCAACCAATCACGGGGCTTTAGATAAAAATCGGTCAATTCGAATTCAGGTGACCCTTCAACAGGCTCAAAGCGATAATGCCAGCTGGCAAGCGGTGGCATGCTGACTAGGATAGATTCGATACGTCCATTACTTTGTAGCCCAAATAACGTACCACGGTCATAAACAAGGTTGTATTCGACGTAGCGTCCACGGCGATATAGCTGGAACTCGCGCTGTGCTCCAGTATACGGAACATTTTTACGCTGCTCAAAGATGGGCAATATACCCTCAAGATAGCCGTTGCCTACCGCTTGCATAAATTTAAAGCAAGTTGCAAAATCCCAGCCGCGACTCTCAAAATTGACGTCATCATAAAATAAGCCACCGATACCGCGCTGCTCATCACGATGGCGCAGATGGAAGTATTCATCACACCATTGCTTAAAATCAGGATAGATATTGTCACCAAAAGGCGCGCAGAGGTCATGGCAGACCTGATGCCAATGCACGCAGTCAGCAAGTACAGGGTAAAATGGCGTCAAATCGAAACCGCCGCCAAACCACCAAATGGGGTCTTCGCCCTCAGCTTCTGCAATGAATAAACGCACATTGGCATGGCTGGTTGGAACATTAGGATTCTTAGGATGCACGACCAATGAAACGCCCATGGCTTGCGCTTTACGACCAGCAATATCAGGATGGCGAGCCGTTGCCGAAGCGGGCAAGTTCTGCACATGGATATGACTAAACATCACGCCCGCTTTTTCAATCACTTCACCATCTGCTAGGACGCACGAGCGACCGCCGCCGCCTTCAGGGCGCTCCCAATCATCAGGAACGAAAGTGGCAGGTTGGCTATTGCTACTGCCATCGCGCTCTTGCGCCTCTAAGGCTTGACAGATACGCGCTTGCAAATCGACCAAAAACTCACGAACACGCATAATGTCATTATGGGTCGGTGCCGTCATTGAATCTGACACTGAATCTGTGACTAAAGGATTGGTACTATTCTCTATATTTGGCATACTCATAAAATATCTAATTATTTACTATTTATTAAGGTGTAAGGCAGTGTTGAAGTCTTTATCCAGTAGATGACCCATGCGATCGCGTTTGGTCGCTAGATATTCAGCATTCATATCATTGACCCCAACCAATAATGGCACCCGTTCAACGACATCGATACCATGCTGCGTTAAATAAGCAACTTTATTGGGATTATTGGTAATTAGGCGCACGGTATCAACTCCGACATGGGCAAGCATTGGTCCGCACATATCATAAACGCGGGCATCAGCCGGTAAGCCTAACATGAGATTGGCGTCTAAGGTATCATGACCCTGATCTTGCAAGGCGTAAGCGCGGATTTTATTGGTCAGACCAATACCGCGACCTTCTTGGCGCAGGTATAGTATCGCTCCGCAGCCCATCTCTTGTATCGCTTGCATGGCAGTATTCAGCTGTGGGCCACAATCGCACTTTAATGAGCTAAAGGCATCGCCAGTGAGACATTCAGAATGAATGCGTATCAGTGGCACAGGGCGCTCTGATAGCGACTCATGTTGTTGATTGAGCGCCGCATCATGCTGATTTAACATATCGATGGCGTCTTGATTGACTACAGGCAGACCCACGGTAAGCATCACATGCTCTTGACCGTCTTGGTTCTCAAAGATATGAATGTCAAACTCGCCGTGACGAGTAGGTAGTTTGGCACTAGTGATAAATTTATATGACATTAATGTCCTGCATAAGCCGATCATCGTGACGCTAGAGGTCTGTTAAAGCTTTATAATAATAGCTAAGGTGTTGCATATGCGCTGCTGATTAAAAGAGCATACTGATTGTGTTTATAATAAAAACACATAACGTTCACAGACGGCGCACGATGATTAAAGCGACAATTAAAAATAAATGCTATTATGCCATACTATTTTGACGGATACAGTGACAAGTCTTTGCCCTTACATTACTATGTCGTCACCAATGTTCGATATGCATGCAAAATCATTAAGCATTAGTACTGAACATTATCATGATTTATAACAGCCTTGATAACCGTCGTCATGATTGCCTGTAGCGGTATAAGGTTAAAAGTAGCCCCTTATATTAGATAGCGTATTTTTCGTTATTCACAACTATTTTAGAAGCTGTATCAATAATTATATAGTTGATGGTATCAATAAAATTATGATGCCCTCGCTATTATTAACGCCACTTAGAATATCAGCCCTGTTATCGCCATCGCTGTATTCTAAGGTAGCATCTTGTCAGCAGATTGGTAGGTATCGTACGTTTTATGCAGCAGTCAACTCATTCCCCACAGTCTCAGTCATTATCTGCGTCAGCCATTGATTCTGCTGCACCGCTATCAAACCTGCAGAAAACGTATGCAGCGATTCCGCGTGAGCGTCCTCATACGCCGCTGCTTGATACGGTGGACGCACCGATTGATCTGAAAGCGTTTAGTGAGAGTCAGCTAATCACTTTGGCGGATGAGCTACGTCTTTTTCTGCTCTATTCAGCCGGTCAAAGTGGCGGTCATTTTGGTGCCAACCTAGGCGTGATTGAGTTGACCATTGCGCTGCATTATCTGTTAGATGCGCCGCAAGATCAGATCGTTTGGGATGTGGGTCATCAAGCTTATGCTCATAAAGTATTAACAGGTCGCCGTGATAAGCTTGGCAGCATTCGCTCAAAAGACGGTTTGACCGCGTTTCCTGAACGTGCCGAGTCGGTCTACGATACCTTTGGGGTTGGTCATTCATCGACATCCATCTCTGCTGGTTTGGGTATGAGCTTAGCGCTACGCTATCAAGGACGTACGCAAACGGTTGCCTGTATTATTGGTGATGGGGCGATGACGGGCGGCATGGCTTTTGAAGCGATGAACGACGCGGTACAACAAGACGCTGACTTGCTAGTGATTTTAAATGACAATGACATGTCAATATCTTGCTCTATCGGTGGTTTTTCGCGGCATTTAGCGACATTATGGGAATCAGGCTATCAGGTTGATATCTCTGATGCAGGTGAGCCAATACTGTGTCAGCGCCCCGATATGCAAGCCTTTGACCGCCGTAAACGTCATAAAGAGCTGCGCGATGTCCCACAGTTAGAAGACAATTTATTTAAGGCGATTGGCTTTACCTATTTTGGTCCGTTCGATGGGCATAATATTCCCGAGCTGCTGCGCGTGCTATCGATTGCCAAGCAATTAAAAGGCCCCGTGTTGGTCCATATTTATACCACTAAAGGTAAAGGCTTTGCGCCCGCTGAATTAGATCCAGTGGGTTATCACGCTATTAGTAGATTGCCTGCTGAAGAGAGTGAAAAGGAAGCGGTAAAAGATAGTCTAATTACTAGCACACCGCTTTTAAAATACTCGCAAGTATTTGGGCAGTTTTTATGTGACAAAGCCGCTGCTGACGAGAAGCTACTCGCCATTACTCCAGCTATGGAAGAAGGCTCGGGAATGATTGAGTTTGCGCGTCAATTCCCGAAGCGCTTTTTTGATGTGGCGATTGCTGAGCAACATGCGGTAACTTTAGCAGGTGGCATGGCAACCCAAGGCGTCAAACCTATTGTCGCGATTTATTCGACATTCTTGCAGCGCGGCTATGATCAGCTTATTCATGATGTGGCTTTGCAAAACCTTGATGTAATGTTTGCTGTCGATCGCGCCGGTTTGGTCGGCGAAGATGGCGCGACGCATGCAGGCGTATTCGATTTTGCCTTTTTACGCTGCGTACCCAATATGGTAGTTGCGGCGCCAAAAGACGAAAACGAATGTTATCATCTGCTGAATACTTGCTATGAATATCAAGGCTGTACAGCAGTGCGCTATCCGCGTGGTGTTGGTACAGGTGCTGTTATAGAGCAGCCCGTACAATTTTATCCTATTGGCAAAGCAGTGGTAGAGTCGGTATTAGGTCAAGATGACGCCCCTAATAAATTGGCGTTATTGGCGTTTGGTACTATGGTTGCAACTGCTCAGCAAGCTGCAGAAAGCCTAATTAGCGATGATGTAGAATCACCCTGTCAGGTACATGTGGTAAATATGCGCTGGGTAAAACCTTTAGATACCCATTTGCTAGAGACCTTAATCGAGCAAGGCATAACGCATATCGCCACTTTAGAAGAGCATATGATTATGGGCGGCGCGGGCAGTGCGGTAAATGAATATTTACTTAACGAATCGCCAGCTTTTAAACATAATCGCCCAGCAATCCTTAATATTGGTATCCCTGATCGTTTTGTCGCTCATGGTTCGCAAGTAGAACAAATGGCTGACTGTGGTCTGGATGTTTCAGGAGTGGTCAGTCAGCTCCAGCAATTGTTAAAATAAAATACTATAATCTATAAAAAATTGCTAAAATAGCGGATTGAAAAATAAAGTATTTCTGTTCCTTGCTTAAACCTCGCCTACTTGCCGTAGGTGTGAATTATTTGACAACTTGGGCGGTACAACTGCTGGCAATCATCTATTTGGTTTGCTAGACGGCTATGGTTATTAATATGAGTCAGTTTTTAAATAGGTTTTATTTTTCGTAAATTTTATGAGTCACCTCTCTTAAGTAGTATTCATTCATCAAGCAAATAGGTTATTTATGGAACCCATGGTCGTCATCGCAGCGCGTGCTGCTGAAAAAGTCGGTAAAGAGATTTTATATGCGCATCAGAACCGCCACAAAATCGAGCTAGATATCGAGTCTAAAGGACTTGATGGTTTGGTCACCCGCATTGATCGTTTCAGTGAAGAGCTGACGATTGAGACACTAAAAGCCAGCTATCCAAATCACTCGTTTTTGGGTGAAGAGTTTGGTATGCAAGAAGGTCGCGGCGAAGATGCTGATTGGTGCTGGATTATCGATCCGCTAGATGGCACAAAAAACTTCGTGCATGGTGTGCCACAGTTTTGTGTGTCTATCGCTGTGCAGCATAAAGGCGTTACCCAGCACGGTGTTATCTATGATCCTGTCCGTGATGAGATGTTCTCTGCCAGCCGTGGTAAAGGCGCGCGTTTAAACCAACGCCGTATCAATGTTAGCGAGCGTAAAACGATTGACGGGGGTTTATTTACCACTGGTCATCCGCTTGAGCGTAAACGTAATGGTGAAATCATCTCTTATGCCAAGCAGCATTTTGAAAGCTTACAAAAAATCTCTGAAGCAGGCGGTCAAGTTCGCCGTTTAGGGTCAGCTGCGCTTGATTTATGTTATGTCGCTGCTGGTCGCTTTGATGGTTATTTTGAGATGTCTATTAAGCCTTGGGATATCGCTGCTGGCGAGTTGATCGTGACGGAAGCACGCGGTGTGGTGGTTGACCATACAGGCGCCCACAATTCGATGACTTCAGGCTCTATCTTTGCATGTAATATCAAATTATTAAAACCTTTGATGCAAGTGGTTGTACCAGCATGGGGTGATGCGTTTTAAGCATGATTGACCACTGAGACAACTTAATGCTAAAAAGCTGGTTCCATTATGGAGCCAGCTTTTTTGTTTTATCATTGCCTTTATCGCCACTTTTATCCTCAACCGTAATGCCTTGGAACGCAAGCTCTTTACTGGTGCGCTCTAACAGCTGCAACTCTTCTTCTATAAGTTCGAGCATGTCTTGTACATGCGGCAAAGCTTTACTACAAGCGGTAATACCAAATTCAATCTTATCCAAATAGCTGGCAAGAGTGATATTCATCGCTTGGCCATTGAATACAATGGATGCTGGGTATAAGGATTGCATACGCGCGCCATTCCAATAGAGCGGTTTTTCAGAGCCGGGCACATTCGAGATAATCAGGTTAAAAGCTTGCTTCTTAGGAAAGAGACCAGTTGCCAGGTTAATGCCTTCCCATGCATAGGAGATGACACTATAGTTAATAACTTGCGCTTGGTTCATGCGGCGAAAGCGACGTTTACCATTATTCATACTGCGATGAATCAACTCGATTCTGCTGAGTGGATTGTCTAAATGGGTACCTAAATTTGCCAGTACAAAGGACAGCTGATTGCCTGCCACACTATCATCTGTACGTAATGACATCGGTACAAAGGCAATCAATGGCTTGCTCGGTAGGGCATCTATCGATAATAAATAACGACGAATGGCACCGGCACAAACGGCGAGTACCACATCATTTTTACTGATGTTTAAACGCTCGGCGATATCGTTAAAGCGCTGTATCTCATACGACTGGGCGGCGATGCGCCGTGATGCTGAAATGCGTTTATTGAGCACACTCATCGGCGCGGCAAAGGTACTGACATAACTGTCGTCACCATAATTTTTTAAACTGTCGAGCAATTCTGTAAATACTGGCTTAATGGTAGAAACTTGCTCTTTAAGGATGCCTAAAGCAGAGCGCTCTTTAGGCAAGATAGCATCGACTTGGTTGCGATGGCGTGCCATTAACGACCAAATCGGTAGTGTGACAGGTTCGCTCGGTGATTGAGATAAAGATTTTTTGACCAGTCGCATAGCCGCGATGCCATCAACCAAAGAATGATGGATTTTGAAATATAAAGCAAAACGTTCAGGAGCACCTTCGTTTTCTGGTTCAATACCTTCAATGACGTGACATTCCCACAGCGGCATCGCGCGGTCCAGTAGACGACCATGCTCTCTTGAAACGTACATTAAGAGCTCGCGTACACGGGCGGGTTTTGGTAGTGCGACATGATGCAAGTGATGCTCAACATCAAAATGTTTGTCTTTTTTCCAAAAAATCAAATGCTCAAGTACTTGGTTAAAAGGAAACGTTGGCGGCACCTCAGACTCTTGCATCTGTTTGACCAATTGGCACACAAAACTGTTATCCGCATTTTCTGGTAATTCGAATAGGAATAGACCCCCAACATGCATGGGTTGTTTACGCGACTCAAGAAGTAAGAACAACTGGTCGACTGCTGTGAGAAGTCGCATAATAAATCCTTTTATGACGAGGTATGAAAAATGGCAATGAATAAGTATGCAGTTAAAAAAAGATAAAGCGTTTAGTAAGAAGCGAGCAAAAACCTAAAGATAGCCATAAAAACATCTTAATATAAAAAGCATGGGTTACGGGGCTTTTATTATTTTATTAAGCCATAACCCATGTTTTTAGAGATTTAAGCTGATTATAAATTCCATTGAGTTATAAGTTTAAACGCTACTGAAAAAAGTATCCGGTCTGCGGTGAGCTGGCAATGGCCATTTTACGCATCGGCATACGACCTGCTAAGAAAGCCTGACGTCCTGCCCAAATTGCATGCTTCATGGCCTGCGCCATCAGGACGGGATTTTGCGCATTGGCAATGGCTGAGTTCATCAGCACACCATCACAGCCAAGCTCCATGGCAATCGCTGCATCAGAAGCCGTGCCGACACCCGCATCAACCAATACCGGCACCTTAGCGTTTTCGATAATGAGACTGAGCGTATGGCGATTGAGCAAACCAAGACCAGAGCCAATCAAGCTGCCGAGCGGCATAATCGCCGCGCAGCCCATGCTTTCGAGCTCTTGAGCGACAATAGGGTCGTCTGAAGTATAAACCATAACTTCGAAGCCATCATCGATTAGCACTTTTGCCGCTTTTAAGGTTTCCATCACATTTGGATAAAGGGTCTTTTCATCGCCTAACACTTCCAGCTTAACCAGATTATGCCCGCCTAATAACTCGCGAGCAAGCTTACACGTACGAATCGCTGTTTCAGCATCAAAGCAGCCCGCCGTATTGGGTAAGATGGTATATTTATCCGGTGAAATCACGTCAAGCAGATTAGGCTCATTGCTATTTTGACCAATATTGGTGCGGCGAATAGCGACGGTGACAATCTCTGCTTCTGAGGCGGCAATAGCAGCACCCGTTTCAGCCATATCTTTATATTTCCCAGTACCGACCAACAATCGAGAAGAGAATGTACGACTGCCGACAATGAAAGTATCTTGTAAAAGAGTGTCTTGCGGAAGTGACATCGAAGTGGCGGTAGAATTTGTGGCTTGTGACATAAGGATAATCCTAATAGCGGGCGAACAAAGGTGACTATAAAGTGGCGAAAAAGGTGATGAACAAGGACTTCTATCAACAATATCAATAATTAAAGACCGGTAGTCGTCATAGGTCAAATAGAGGATTGTACTTTCTAATGCCTAATAATACTGAAGCTTAACCTACCATGCGATAAATCACATGAAAGCCTTGCTACTTGCGTAAAGCAAAATGCTATTATAACAAACTCATGCGCGCTTACTGACAATCTTTACCCAGTTTAACGATTTAGGCAAGCGGCTTTAACGATGAAAATCAGCAGTATTTTTTAGCATTCATTAGATTATATCTCATAAGCTCCTTTTTAAATTTGTCACTCACTAGGTCGTCTTTATGCTGCAGCTACCGTACAGTTTTGCAAAACGTCATCAAGTTTTGGCCATTCTTGCTATTGATCCCGAGCTGCCACCAACGTTGGTGTTGACCAAAGCCACGCCACTTTCGGCGATTAATGAAGCGGTACGTTTTTTACAGCAACAAGGCGTGCGCGGTGTACCCAATTACGAAAGTATCAGTATCGATGATTTCGAAAAACGCATGAATGCTGCCTACGCGGGTAATACGGGTGAGTCGCAGCATATTGCCGCAGGTCTTGAAGACCATCCTGACCTTGATAGTTTGGCAGATAGCGTTCCTGAAACTGAAGATTTGATGGACCAACAGGATGACGCGCCCATTATTCGTCTCATTAATGCGCTGTTGTCCGAAGCGATTCGTCTAAATGCCTCGGATATTCATATTGAGACTTTTGAGAAACGCTTAGTGGTACGCTTTCGGGTTGATGGTGAGCTCAAAGAAATCATCACACCAAAACGCCAATTAGCGCCGTTACTCGTCTCGCGTATCAAGGTTATGGCGAAGCTTGATATCGCCGAAAAGCGCGTGCCACAAGACGGTCGTATTAGCCTAAGACTGGCAGGGCGTGAGGTTGATGTGCGCGTATCAACGCTGCCGTCAAGCTTTGGCGAGCGGGTAGTGATGCGATTGCTCGATAAACAGGCGGGTCGTCTGAATATGACTTATCTTGGACTTTCTGATAATGACTACACCGAGCTTAAGCGCTTGATCCATCGTCCGCATGGCATTATTTTGGTGACCGGACCGACGGGTTCGGGTAAAACTACCACCCTATATTCAGCATTGACTGACCTCAATGACCAAACCCGAAATATTTTAACTGCCGAAGATCCAATTGAGTTTCAACTCGATGGTATTGGGCAAACGCAAGTGAATAACAAGGTCGATATGACCTTTGCCAAAAGTTTGCGCGCCATGCTACGGCAAGATCCAGACGTGGTCATGGTTGGTGAAATTCGCGATTTAGAAACCGCTGAAATTGCCGTACAAGCGTCTTTGACAGGACACTTGGTATTATCAACGCTGCATACCAATACCGCCATTGGGGCGGTCACGCGTTTGCAGGATATGGGCATTGAGCCATTTTTATTATCGTCATCGCTGATAGGTGTTGTCGCCCAGCGCTTGGTGCGTACTTTATGTACACACTGTCATGGTTGGCAGGCTGCTGATAGCGAACAGGCCAAATTGTTTACTGAAATTGGCATAGGGTTAAATGCTGAAAATTTAACAGCACAGACGATTAATTTACCCAAACCCGTTGGCTGTGATAAATGTAATAATTCAGGCTTTAAAGGGCGGACGGCGATCTATGAAGTGGTGCCGGTTGACGATACCTTGCGCCGTATGATTCATAGCAATACTGCCGAGTACGAGTTAGAAGAATACGCCCGCCAGCAGACACCATCAATACGTGCTGATGGTTTACGCAAAGTCATGGAGGGTCGGACGACGTTAGAAGAGGTACTGCGGGTCACCAAAGAAAGCGCCATCACCGATGACACGATATTGATATAAAATGCTTAGAGAAGGTATTTGTAAGACAATCAATCAAATAACTGGCTATAAAAGCCAGTTATTTGACTCTAGTATCTTAAATTTTCGAGTTGCTATCATTTTGCAGCGATACACTCAACTTCAACGCTTGCACCCGCTGCCAGTTCTGAGACGCCAAAAGCTGAGCGTACAGGGTAAGGCTTAGCCAACTCTGCTTTATAGACTTTATTAAAGTCATCAAAGTCATCCATGTCGGTCAGCATTGCCATACATTTTACGATGTCTGACTTTTGGTAGCCGTACTTTAATAAGGTTTCATTGATATTATCGAGGGCTTGTTTGGCTTCCGCTTTTACGCCGCCTTTGACCAGCTTGCCATCTTTAAAACCAATCTGACCAGACATATATAAAGTGTCGCCGACACGTACCGCTTCTGAAAATGGATAATTGCCGCCATCACCGAGAAATACTGGACTAGATTTGGTGATGGTTGCATTATTCTTCGCTGGCGCCGCATTAGCCGTAGCGGCAAAGCCCAAGCCTAATGAGCAGGCGCTAATCAGCAATGCTTTAGATAAGTTAGTAGTCAATTGATTGATATATGTAGACACGGTTGTCTCCTTATTATTATGGTTTTATAAAAATCCATTTTTTAACGTATGATTATTTTTGTTTTAAAAAATTAAAACTAATTGCTCTCAAGCTCTTTTGAAGACTGCTTACTGCTTTCTTCACTCTCAGACATCGCATTGTCAAGTTGTTCGTTCTCTAGCTCTGCTTTAGTCGCTTTACCTTGACGGCGTGCTTCTAATTCAGATTTTGGTATCCAAGCCCACGTCATCTCAACGACGATTGGGTCACGGTCGCTATCAGACTCACGGTCATGAATCACGCAAGGAATCACCATCTCACCTTTTGGCGTGTTCAAAATATCCAAGCGCTGCTCATCCGACAATGACGCCACGGCGGCAATCTGACCTTTTTTAATTGGACGATAAAAATTCACCGAATAAGATTTAATCAATAATACGCGGTCAGAAGGTAGGTTTAAACCCAAAATAAACCCTGTTGCCGTTTCAGCGAGTAAGGTGATGGCAACGGCATGGACTGAGCCAATGTGGTTTTGTACCGCTTTGGTATTGTTTAAGCTGACCACCACTTGATTGGGGTCGACTGTCTCATAGTAGATACCCGTTGTACCAACATACGGCACCACTTTACCAAAGGCTTTTGATAAAATGCTGGCGCGCGCAGCAGCAGGTAAATACTTAGTGACTGATAGCAGCTTGGTAAATTGGTTACTGATAGGTTTCAAGGTGCTATTTGGTTTTTCGACTGGCAATCTTGTGTTGTCAGCTACTTTGGCTGGCAGTTTGTTGGTCAGCTTGGTAGGGAGTTTTTTTAATAATCCTGACATACAACATTCCTCAATGTAGAGTGGTTTGATCATATTCATTAACGCAGCTCGTGAACGGAGTTAATGAATGGATGCTTAGAAAATGAGCGATGAACGGGCAAAATAATACGCTTTATCTTAGCCGCTCTTTTAGCGTTGGCGCATTTCTAACTTAATAAATTTCTAACTATGGTACATTAAGCGCCGTATCGCTACTATTATTAACATGAACTGCTGCGATTATAAAATAGGACTAACGTAACGATACCTTAAATGCTCACAATAAATATTAGCAATAACGTCACATTATCTATAACGCTTAATTTAAAAAAAGCCACGTTATAATAACTAGACTTTTACGTGGCTAAAGTACTGAAGTATCGTTGCCGTGATTTTTTAATGCTGAATAAGGTTATGCCAGATATGTCTGCTCAAAAACCGACCAATATAATTTATACCGGCGTCGCTGGCACGGGTAAAACTTATCGTTTGCTACAAATTGCTCAGCAATATACCGACTATTTGCCAAGGGTAAATGATAAGGATTTATTGGGGCAGCTACTACAGGCATTGAGCTGGCGTGATGTGGTCTGTTTAATATTTTTAGATTTTAAGTCTAAAAAACAAGATTTGGTCAAGGTGCCAGAAATTGTCAATCATGAGTTTTTTGTCACCAAAGCAACGCAAAATGCACGCGAGAAAAACTTAAGCAATACGGCATGGTCTGTGCTACAAATGCATACGCCTACGAACTCACAAACGGTGAGTTATAAAAATCGAGCCAGCCAGGCATATTTTGATAAAGACAATAGCGGTGCATGGTATCTGCTCCCCGAAAGCATGGATTTATTAAGCGAGTTAGCGCAGCAATTAGCAGAGTTTCAGCAGGCGCAGCGCGAGAATAATAACCAAGACCAAAATTTCAGCCAGCAGCGCTTCAGTATGGTCAGCTTCCATCAAGCGTATGGTTATGAGGAGTTTGTTGAAGGTATTCGCCCTGTGATGGCGGCGTCCAGCCATACAACGCATAGTTCATCTCAAATGAGTTATGCCATTCAAGATGGCACATTCTTAAAATTATGCCAGCGCGCTGCCAACGATCCTGAGCAGCGTTATGCGATGCTAATTGATGAGATCAATCGGGCTAACGTTTCACGCGTCTTTGGCGAGCTATTAAGTTTGATTGAGACAGACAAGCGTGCCGGTATGGCAAACGCGATGACGGTTAATTTGGCGTATTCAGGGCGGACATTTAGCGTCCCTGCCAACGTTGATATTTATGCCACGATGAACACTCAAGACCACTCATTAGCGCCGCTTGATATGGCATTGCGTCGACGTTTTCGCTTTGTTGACTGTTCGCCGCAGCCTGAGTTATTGCCGGTTATTAGTCTCAATCAAGAGTCCGAGACGGCTGATTCAGGAACACTTAACTCAGAAATAATTAATTCAGCAGAAACGATAGATTTGGCTAAATTACTAACTGGTTTAAATAATCGTATTATGCAAACGCTAGGGGCAGAGGCGCAATTAGGTCATGCATTTTTATGGTCAGTAGCCAATCTTAAGCAATTGCAAACGGTGCTCGCTGAACAAATCATTCCGCAATTGGCACAAGCGGCTGGTGGACAACTCACTATTTTGCAATATATTTTTCAAGATGAGCAGCAGCCGATGAGCGCACAGTTTATCCAAGATAGCCAAGCACTCATCAATAATGATTCAAATAATTCGGCCAATTCCAATAGTTCAAATCAAATGTTTGCAGGTCATCACTCCTTTCTCGATCAGTCTATAAGTACTGGGAATTATAGGATTAATGTAGATTTGATGAATAACAGCGCTGAGTTTACAAAGCCTTTTGTCTATCAGCGTCTATATTAATAAGGTGGCTAGCTAGTGATGAGTAGGGGATTACAGTCTGATGGCAAAGCAATAGGTAGCAACGTGAATAGCACTAATATTGCTGATAGCGTCAATACGACTGTACTTGGTGCTGGTATTATCACGGTATTTGAACACCAGCGTTTAACTGCGCGTGATTTTGTGCACGTATCAGATTTTCACTGGTTAATGGCGCAAGAATTTGCTGTTTTTAGCATTAAACGTCAGCAAGGACAATGGCAGCTAAAGATCGGGCATTATATCGGTGTTATTTTGCTGCCTAGCGGTATGACGCTTGAGATATTGCCCAAACTGATAGCAAACAAGCTGACTGATTATCAGCAGCCACACGATGTATCTAAATCCAATGACATCAATCAGACGCGCCAATGGGTACAGGATATGCTGGCTGATTTAACCAATGGCCACCACTCTCAAAGCAAGCTACCCAATACGAAAAACTTAGGTCAATTTAGTACTCAGTTGGCAGCGCTACCGATCAAAGCACTGCCATTATCAGACTGGTTGGTGGCTCAGTTTTTAAGGCGTTTGTCTCATTATCGACCGACCAAGCACTATCAAGCGCAAATCCACAACCAAGCAGTGCTACAAGGTCGCTTGCTGATCAAAAAACAGTTGCGCCATAACTGTATGCAGCCGCATAAGTTTGTCTGTGAGAGCAGTGTGCTGAGCCAAGACATGCTTAGTAATCGCTTAATTAAAAGCGCGCTTGTCTTACTTACTCCGCTATTTCCGGCATCGATGTTACTGCCATCATTAAAGCGGTGGCAACAAGTGCCAGCACTGAGTCGTTATGAGCGGCAGCGGCTAGAGCCGCTATATCAGCAAGCAAAGCGGCAGTTAGTGCTGCAGCCTTTATCTCGACAGCAACTACAAGCAGCGCAGCAGTTATTAGATTTGACTTATTGGTTGTTGCAACAATCTGACGCTCATACTGGTAATGGTATTAATGCGCGAACATCATCAAGTACCAATCCCTCTCAATCACGCTTATGTTTATTGATAGATATGAATCAGGCATTTGAGCAGTGGGCAAGCCAGCGTATAGCCAATATGTTTCAGCAAATCAATTTGGCTTATAAGCCCTTATTTCAAACGCAAAGTGTGTGGCTAAACGATGCAGAAGGGCAGGCGTGTCTGTCTATTCGTCCAGATTTATTGATATATAAAGCAGCTGCTGACAACGGTGCTGATTTAAGTCTAGGTCAAGTTCAAAATCAGGGTGATGTGGCAGTTAGTGAGAGGTTAGGGCATTATAGCCACGTGATTGATATAAAATGGAAGCATCTAGCGCACGCAGGCGCGATTAATGCTAACGATGCTTATCAGTTAACGAGTTATGCGCAGGCTTATCGCGCAGAGCAAGTATGGTTAGTTTATCCGGTACAAGATGATATCAGGCAACCCATCGAGCTTAGGCAACAAGTTTATGATAAAGGTGATAGTACAGACTGTCGTAAAACCTCTAACATACAGTCAAATCCCGCTCGATTATGGCTCATTCCCTTCAATGTTATTAGCGGAAATATAAACGGTGGCTTGCTTCCGGACTGGAATGTAGTATAATGAGCGCTGTCGAAAACGACAGTATGTATTATGGTTGGTAAAAATAAACGTTGCGTCACCGCTATTTTTAGGAAGATTGAACGTTTTTAAAAGAATTTAACGATTCTTTGAAAATAATCAAAAATAAGTGTTGACACCATCAGCTTTACCCCTTAATATGTGCACCTCGATAGCGAGGAACATTAACCAGTTAGCGGTATTACCGATAATGAGTTAAGTAGCAGACTATCGTGATAATAGAGAATTTCGGAGTGTGGCGCAGTTTGGTAGCGCATCTGGTTTGGGACCAGAGGGTCGTAGGTTCGAATCCTATCACTCCGACCATCTATTTAAAGAGCCTTACAGGCTTTTTTTTATGTATAATGGTTTAGTTTCTGCTATGCTAGACTGACCAAAATATATAAAAGTCCTCTAAGAGCGCCTGTAGCTCAGTTGGATAGAGCATCTCCCTTCTAAGGAGGTGGCCGCAGGTTCGAATCCTGCCAGGCGCACCATTTAGCCTGTCAATCTTGCCTTTTTTGGCAACAGTTATGGCGGTTGTAGCTCAGTTGGTAGAGCCCCGGGTTGTGATCTCGGTTGTCGTGGGTTCGAGTCCCATCAGTCGCCCCATATTTTATTCTGTATTACCTTCCTTATTAAATCCAAAAATTATTAAAACCATTCTACTTGCCATTGTTGGCATTTTTTTGTGCCTGTCTGTTTAATATCAATGAATGCTTTCTAAATGATGATGCTATTCAAACTATCATGTTTGTTTTTACTATCGTGAGTTATAAACTGCTGAGGCATTTATTTATCTAAGCGTTGCTGGCCTTTTTTCGTTCTTTTCTTATGATAGATGTTATTGATGACTTTTTATTATTTGAAAATCATTCTGAAATTCAGTTTTTGAACCAAACTATTTGCTTCATGCTTTTTTGGTACGTCTTTGTTGTGACTTTATCAAAAATAAAATGCCTATCAAATAAAAATAAAAATTGTTGCTTGAGTGCTTTAAAAGATTTTGCAGTGATAACCGCTTTATCTGTGTTTTTTTAAATTTGACCGTATTAAATGTATATTACTGAGGAAGGGATGGATGGACGCACTGAGCATGTTGCTACAAAATGTGCATTTGTTCGAAACGAAATATTATCGTTTGAATGGTGTGGGTAATTGGTCTTACTCAATCACTAGACAAGATACGATTTTGTTTTATTTGGTCATGTCTGGTGGTTTTTGTATCGATGTCGGCAATGGCCCACGAGAAACGCGAGCCGGTGATATGATTATGATTCCAAGCTCGCATCAGCATGTGAGTTATGCGCTAAACTATCATGGTAATGAGGCTCAGGCGTTGGATGATTTACTGACAAACTGTAAAGAGCATACGCTGGATGTAAAGGGCGATGGTGATTCTGAATCATCATTGATACTGATCGAGTGTAAGTACGACAAGGCAATGATTCGGCCTTTATTGTCGATGCTGCCAGCGATATTACCTGAAATTAATGATGATTCTGATGGTCGGTTTGAAGTCATTGATGTTGAGATTAGGCTACTGACGCTAGAGGCTGAGCGCGAGCGTATGGGTAAAGCTGCGGTCATCAATCATTGGGCAAGTATTATGATGATTGAATGTCTGCGGGTATATATTGAGAGTCTGCCTGAAGCCACCGATAATTGGCTGATAGCTATGAAAGATCCGTTTTTAACCAAAGCGTTGGTAGCGATGCACGAATCGCCAGACAAAAGCTGGACGATTCATAAGCTCGCTGAGGTGGCAGGCATGTCACGCTCAAGCTTTGCGCAGCGTTTTAAAGAGGTGGTGGGTATACCGCCATTGACCTATTTACTGGATTATCGCTTGCGCTTAGCCGCCCGCTATTTGCGTTTGCAGCAAAATAGCATTAGCCGTATCAGTGAATTGGTCGGTTACGCCTCAGATTCGACCTTTAGCCAAGCATTTAAGCGTGTTTATGGGGTCTCGCCAAAAGCCTATCGCCAACAGTATCAGCAACGAAAGCTTGCTTAGTCAGCTCTTAACTGTCGTTTATCTCTAAAAAGCGCTCAGGTTATTTATTTGCCTGAGCGTTTTTTTATATTGATTATGCTAGTTTACTAACTGTTTTCGCTGCTTAACCCAGCCTTTATCATTTATTTTGATGCCTAGTATTTCGGCGATGGACAGCTGACAATGTACTGAGGTTCAGGTACTATAGAATTATGAGTTGCCCCAGACTAAATGTGTTGATACGTTGCTTTTTTAGCATGTTATATCTAAATCTCATGGTATGACAGCTATGCGATGCTGATACCTAATATGACTTGGGCGATGTTGATTTTTTGCAGCTGATGGTATTTTATGACTGAACCGACCGCTAAACCAACCGTAACCTTAAATGACCACCAAGGTGCGACTACGCCTGCCACCCATACAGACAGCGTTAATAAAGAAGACGTTAAAAGTAAGGTGAAGAGTAGTAAACAGGCTGCAAAAAATAAGCAAAAAAGTCAAGTAACGGACGCGCTTGATAAGGCCGCATTATTGGCATTATTTACCTTGCCAAATGCCCAGTTAAATTCTGAACTAAGTTCTGAGCAATCACATCTAAATACTACTAATCCAATACCTGCCAATCATACCCTGCCTAATGCTAACAGCGAGACTAATGTCGCCGCCCAGCGTGTGACGCTTTATCACACTCAGCATGAGCGCACGCGCCAACTCTATATGGCGTCTGCCGCTACCCGTCCTACCTATCTGGTGCAAACGCTAAAAACACAGTTTGCAGAATATCAGCAATATTTACTCGCGCAGCAGCTTGATAAACGTGGCCTTATGGATACGGATGGACTAGAGCGCCTTTGGCAGCAGCTGCATGTGGTTGATGATATTATCGAAGATATCGTGCGTCATATGCCCGCTCAGCAGCCAGCCGGTTGGCAACTAACGACGCAAGATGGACACAATCCGCTGTGCCTTGCTACCGTTGGTAAGCTTAAACATGACAAGCCTATCGTAGATCAAGGCAGTTTAAACAGTTATGTCCTGGGGCATTTTGGGGTCAGTAGCTTTACTTATGACCGCGGTTATTATATTGGTCATGTGGTTGGCTATTTATTTAGCTGCTATTTTTGCGCCCATCTGTCTATCAGTTATGGTGTTACCGCGCTCGGTCCGCAGGTCGTGAGCGGCTATGAATACGCCAGTCTAGAGACGCCGCATATGGTGCGGCTACTACAAGGCTTAGATGGTTATTGCAAAAAACGTATTTATCAACTGGCGGTTATTTGTGCGCGATTAAGCGTATTTGCCAGCGATAAGCGTATCGAGAGAATGCTGATTGCCGAGGTCAATGATTTCGATAAGAAGCTGCAACAACAGCATTTAGACGTTTTATTATTACAAGGTTTGATGCCAGATAGCAGTGATTCTACGCCACTTTTTTAAGATATTAATGCTAAATACACGCTCTCTATAAGCCCTTATCTATTATCTTTCCTCATTGACTACCTTAGGATATTCGCTGCTATGCCCGCTTATCATTATAAAGCGTTAGACGACCATGGCAGTGTTCAAAAAGGCTTGCTCGAAGGCGATTCTGCGCGCCAAGTTCGCCAGCAGCTGCGTGATAAACAATGGACGCCCGTTGAAGTCACCGCCGTCAATGACAGACAGAACCAAAACAAAAACCGCTATAAAAAACCGTCTGCTTATGAATTGGCATTGCTGACGCGTCAGTTATCAGTATTACTGGCAGCCGGTATTCCACTTGAAGAATCGCTTGCGGCGGTCGCCAAACAGTCACCAAAAACCCACATCAAATCTCTCATGCTTGCCGTACGCTCGCATGTGCTAGAAGGTTTAAGCTTGGCGCGTGCGTTGCAGCAGGCAACCAGTTTTCCACCCCTTTATATTGCTACCATTGCGGCAGGGGAAAAGTCTGGTCACTTAGATTTAATCCTCAATCAGTTGGCAGATTACACCGAAAACCGCTTTGCTCTGCAAAAGAAAATTCAAGGGGCGATGGTCTATCCTATTGTGCTGATGGTGATGGCGATTGGGGTGATTATGGGTTTGATGAGCTTTGTGGTGCCCAAAATTGTCAAAGTCTTTGAGCAATCTGAGCAAGCGCTACCTTTGATTACCCAAATTGTGCTGAGCTTATCAAACATCATCACTCAGTGGTGGTGGTTGATGTTACTCGTCTTGGCAGCGACGGCATTTTTGTTTTATCGCTTTGCCCAGACGCAAGCCGGTAAATTAGCCATAGATAGTATTGTTCTCAGATTACCGATATTGGCGCGCTTATCAAAAGGGCTTAATGCCGCACGCTTTGCCAGTACATTGGCGATATTGGTACGTTCAGGTGTGCCATTAATTGAGGCCTTACATATAGGCGCTGCGGTCACGACCAACTTACATATTCAAAAAAGCATTATCACCGCAGCCGATAGGGTGACAGAAGGCTCAAGCTTATCAAGTCAATTAGAAAAGTCCGCCTACTTTCCGCCAATGATGGTACAGATGATTAAAAGTGGTGAAAATTCAGGCGAGCTTGAAAATATGCTCAGCCGCGCGGCTAATATGCAAGAAGCGGAAGCGACCAACTTTATCAGTACTTTGCTGTCTTTACTTGAGCCGTTAATGCTAGTACTCATGGGCGTGGTAGTGATGATTATTGTGATGGCGGTGATGCTACCGATTGTGAATATGAATGATTTGGCAGGTTAGTAAATATCTAAACCTTCTTAAGTTTTCTTCATCTAAATCAAACCTCATTACCTCTATCTTGCTAAAACTTCCATTAACTTTCGTAAGCTTTGCTTACTGTTGTAGATTGTTGACAGCGGAGTGTTTTTACTAGAGCTAAACCAACTGGCACGCTATAGTAAGCATTAGTCAAAAGCCACGTCTAGATAATCTGTATTTGTAAATATACTTCGTGCTTAGCAATATTAGCTGTCATCAAATTATCCGCTGCCTCTTTCAATAAATAAAAATCGCCATCAATAACAAGCTACCGTAGCGCTGGATAAAAATAAAAGCATAGTTTATAGTGATAAACGGTTTAGTGTTCATTAATATAAAACCAACCGATGAAAGCGCTCTGAACACCACATTCACTATTTATATCACCTGATACCAAAAGCGATGACAAAGCGATGACTATAATTGACACCATTCAAGTAAATACCCTACCAAAAAACGCTAAGACTGATTATAAATTTCAAGCAGAAAGTATTGGCGACAATAAACCAGCTTCTACTAGAGCCAGTCAGCCATTGCGTAAAAGCCAGTCTGGATTTACTCTTATTGAAATTATGGTAGTGATTGTGATTCTGGCCATTCTTGCAGGTTTGGTGGTGCCGAAAGTGGTTGGACAAAGTGATAAAGCTCGCGTCAAAACCACTGAAACGGCGCTTGCGACCGTATCTAATGCTCTTGATATGTACAAAGTTGATAATTCGCGTTATCCAACTACGGCGCAAGGTTTAGAAGCGCTAACCACACCGCCAGCAGAGGCCAAAAACTATCCTGATGGCGGTTATATCAAAGGTGGTTATCCGACCGATGGTTGGGAAAACGAGTTGCAATATGTCGCGCCAGGTAGCGAAGGTCGACCTTATGATTTGTTTTCGTTGGGTGCAGATGGACAGCAGGGCGGTGAAGGACAAGACGCTGACCTTTATGCCCAGCTATAAGTTTGGCCTTAAAGTGGTTAGAGATGAGCAGTATCTTATTTTCTAATAATGACATTTTCTTGACTAAAGCGCCGTTTATAATTTCTAAATATCAACCAATAAGGCTTTATTGGTTGATATTTTTTATTAAGACATAAACTAAGTATATAAACGTGCTACTGGGATAAATTTTCCCTGCTTGCTGTGCCTACGCAGACAGAGGCTGCGCAAAATTCCTCGCAGTAGCACTGCGTTTCTTTTGTAGTGTGCTCATTATTATAGTCAGTTATTAAACTCCATCATCAAAGGTAGGTATTTATGTTCATAAAAACAGCCACGTCAATTATCAATAAACGCCTTGCTAAAAAACCTCATGTATTGGCAATTGCGCTTATGAGCACCTCATTGATGACAGGATTATCAATGATGTCAATGAGCGCACAAGCAGCAGGACTAGGTGAGTTGTTTAGTAACAATAATGCAGCTCAATCAAAGTTTTTGCCAGTTGATAAAGCCTTTCAAGTGGATAGTATTTCCAAAGCGACCTCTAAAGGCACGCAGCTATCGATTACGTTTGATATCACGCCTGGCCATTACGTTTATAAAGAAAAGCTCACCGTCAGTTTCCCTAAAGGTATCAGTGCCACGCCATTTAGCTTCAGCCAGTCGCCAGTTGCTATTAATGATCCGACCTTTGGTAAAGTTCCGGTCTTTACTCAAAAAAATATAATCGCCACCACCACGTTGACCAGCAATAATGGTAAAGGCGCCAAAAATGTACCGGTTGTCATTGGTTGGCAAGGCTGTGCCAAAGCGGGTCTGTGTTATCCACCAGAGAAAATAAAAACCACGGTAAATATTGCTACGCTACGTAAATAAGTAATCACGTAGATAAACAGTGAATGGGTCAATTTGAATTTTGGTAATAATAGGTAGTGTTTCATGTCCATTAAGACCGCAGAAAAATCTCCGTCATTAACGGAAAATAGATCTTCAAAAAAATCTTATCTATTGGCATTTGCTTTAAGCGCTAGTTCACTGTTGACGGGATTAACCGCTACTGGACTAGTGGTTGCGCCAGTGGCATCGCAAGCGGCAGGATTGGGTGATTTATTTGGTAATAAAAGTGCTATCCAGCCAAAATTTTTGCCAGTTGACCAAGCTTTTCAGGTCAGCAGAAGTAGCAAACCTACCAATAATGGCATCCGTTTAGCGATTAACTTTGATATTACCCCTGAGCATTATGTTTATAAAGACCAAATTAAGCTGACCCTGCCTGCTGGTGTGACAGCTACGCCTTTTACCTTTAGCCAAAAGCCAGTTTCAATCGACGATCCAACCTTTGGACAAGTATTGGTTTTTGACCAAGCCAATATGGTTGCCAGTACCGTTTTGAGCAGTAGTAATGGCAAAGCTATAGATAATGCTGCTGTGACGATTGGTTGGCAAGGTTGCGCCAAAGCGGGTCTGTGCTATCCACCGGAGAAAATAAAAACCACGGTCAATATCGCGGCCATGCCGCAACAATCGGCAGCGAATAGCGCCAATATTTCCACTGCGCAAAATAATCCTACGAATGATAAACCTCTATCTGCAAATGCCGATGATTCTAATGATGTTGCCGCAGCGCAAACCTTGCCAGATGATGAGGTGATTGATTATGCCTTGTTAGATGATGCGGCTTTAGATGCAGAACTTGGTGCTAGCAATACCATCTCTGGCGCAGACGAAGAAGTTATAGGTGGTAATGTCACAAGTGGAGCAGCAAACAATGACGCTGTCATAAATAATGCTGCTGCAACAGATAGTAATACAGTGATTGGCAATAATGCGATTAATAGCGATCCTTTTGGCTTGGCTTCGCATCCGTGGTTAGCATTGGTATTATTATTTTTAGCAGGATTAGGCTTGGCATTGACGCCATGCGTATTACCGATGCTACCGATTGTCGCCAATATCGTTGCGCGTGAGGAAAACCCGACGGTAAAACGCGGTGTTATTTTGACCAGCAGTTATGCCATTGGTGTCGCGACAGCTTATGGAATTTTAGGTGCAGTTATAGCGGTGTTTGGTGAATCGTTAGGCATTATCGGTTGGCTGCAAAATCCAATTATCTTGATTAGTTTTGCTATTGTATTTGTCCTACTTGCACTATACATGCTAGGTTTGTTTAGCATTCGTCTGCCAAGATTTATTAGTAGTAAGATGCAAGGCTTAAGCCAAGCCGGGGATAGTAAGCTTGGTAGCACGGGCGGCAGTTTAATCGCCGGTTTCTTATCAGCCTTAGTCGTATCACCTTGTGTCTCTGCTCCATTATTTGGGGCGCTGCTCGCAGTATCGACGATTGGTAGTCCACTACTTGGGTTTGCCGCTTTATTTATGCTAGGTTTTGGTTTATCAGCGCCCCTTATCTTAATTGGTGCCACTCAGGGTAAAATTATGCCTAAGGCTGGCGAGTGGATGAACTGGGTGAAGCAAGGTTTTGCCTTATTGCTCTTTGCGGTTGCCTTACTATTGATTGAGCGCGTCTTTATCTCACCTGTGATGCTAATGGTATGGGCGCTATGGTTTATGGTAGTGGCGATGTGGGCGTGGGGTTGGTTGGGTAAAGGTCGTATGCTAACTCAAGCACTAGGGTTAATCGCCGGGATTTGGGCCGCCTGTTTGATCATTGGCGCCGCATTGGGTAACGATGACAGCCTACATCCACTAGCATCTTTGAGCGCCGTTCCGATGATGCAGACGACTGGTCAAGCAGCTATAAGTAATACGACAGATAAAACCGTTACTACGCTTACCGAGTTAGATGCAATTATCGCCGCCAATCCTAAAGTGCTTGTCGATGTCACTGCTGAATGGTGTATTGAATGCCGCATTATGGATAAAAACCTATTTCATAATCGTCCGGTACAAATGCAAGATTGGCAGTTGGTCAGACTTGATATAACAGAAACGACTGCCGACTCTAAAGCTATCTTAGCGCGTTATAAACTGTTTGGTCCGCCAGCATTGCTGTATTATCAAGATGGTCAATTGACCAATCAACAAGTGGGTGAGATTGATCGTTCAGAATTCGAGCAAACCCTAGCCGCACTGAATTAATCATTAAATTTAGATAAATTTTTCTTCATTTCTATACACTAAAAAGCCAACGTCCTTTAATAATAGGGCGTTGGCTTTTTCAATTTTACCGAAAAGCGCCGTAAAACCACATCACTTCTAGGGCATGGATATCAGGCGTCAGTCATTGTCGTCTACTCTTGAAGACACCTTGTTAACCAAACCCGTTAAGAACATAATTACCTCATGAAAACGCTCAAACTACGCATCAGAGACAAACATGCTCAGCAGCTCAATAAGCTGACTGGGGCAGTTAATTTTGTCTGGAACTATGTCAATGATTTGAGTTTTAAACACTTGCAACGTACTGGCAAATTCTTTTCAGCTTATGATTTAGCAAGCTACACCAAAGGAGCGGGTGAATACCTAAACTTGCATAGCCAAACATTACAAGCGGTGGCAGAAACCCATGCCAAATCTCGTAAGCAATTTAAAAAATCCAAACTCAAATGGCGTACCAACAGTCCTAAAGCCAAACGCAGAAACTTAGGCTGGATACCGTTTAAAAAAACAGCCATCAAACACCTAGCAACAAGACAAACTGGTAAAAAGAGCTTGAAAACAACCATTCAGCTCAGCCTCGCTAAGGGTAAAAAGCTCACTATAGATTTATGGGACAGCTACAACTTAGCTCTCTACAGCATCAATACCTGTGAGCTGGTCCAAGATGCTCGTGGTAACTGGTACGCCTGTATGACGGTTAAAGAGTTTCCAACAATTAAATGCGGTCATGGTCAAGTCGGTCTTGATTTGGGCTGTAAGGATGCCGCAGTCAGCAGTGATGGCAACAAATTAGTTATTAAGCAAACTCAAAAATGGGCTGCCAAGCTAGCCATCGCGGGGCGTGCTAAGAATAAAAAGCGGGTCAAGGCCATTCATGCCAAGATTAAGAACACCCGCCAAGACCTGATCCGTAAATTCACCACCAAGCTTGTCAACGATAACACCTTAATAGTTATTGGCAAACTTCAATCAACCTCATTTACTCGGGCCAAACTAGCTAAATCCATCTATGACGCTGGTTGGTTTGAGATTAAGCGGCAACTGATATATAAATGCAAGCATGCAGGTTGTCACTATATTGAAGTGAATGAGCATTACACCACCCAAACTTGTTCGTGTTGTGGCTCTCGCCAAAACAGTCCGAAAGGTAGAACAGGTCTTGGAATAAGAGAATGGCTTTTTGAGTGCGGTGTCATTCATGACCGCGATATTAATGCGGCAAAGAACATTCTTGCGCTCGGGCTTGAGCGTCTAGCAGTAGGAATCCCCTCCGTTTAGGCAGGGGAGGAAGTCAATAAATAGCTTCTTTAATATAGGCGCTAAATCTTTGGTTTAGAGTTGTTTACATTGGCATTAGACAACGATAACGCTAGTATAGTGCACATATTTTCATTACAATAAAGCAACATTGTCGAAGGAGCATTACTATGCGTAGTGGCTGCCTTTTATGTCCCAATTTATTGATTTTCTTTTAGTTCTTATTCTATTTTAGCGCTAACGCTAATGGTTATATTACTTATCTCATATACTCTGCTGGCAATGATGTCAGTTGGATAAAGGACACTTATGTTTTCCCATATTACTCCGCAGCGCACCTCTTTGCCGATTATTAAAGCGCATAAAAACACCAACCCTCAGATGGCAAAGCACTATTTAACGATCGCTATTGGTATGGCGCTCACTTGTTTTACGCTGCAAGGACATGCTGCAAATGGCGGTGAAATTTATGAGGATTTGCCTGTAGAGGATATCGCACTTGAGACTGGAGCGGATAAATCCTCAAAAACTGTGAATAAGCGCGTTGTAAATTCGAATGCAGCCGCGCAAAGCGACAAGGTCATTAGTAAGGAATTCGTCGCCCAACAAGCGAGATTTTTTTATGAATGTACCCAAGTACAGACCAGTGCTGCCCGTTTAGCCTGTTTCGATAAAGTGGCGGAAGAAGGCAAAAAGCCAAGTTATACCACGACCAAACAACCAGTCGATTTGGCAAAAACCTTTCAAAGTACACTTTCAGGCAATCCGCAAGTCGTGTTGGTAGAAGAAAATAGCACCATCACAGCGGATGCCAATGCTACGGCAGATAGTCAGTCAGCGGATATAGAAGGTCTAGACACGGTTGGACTGACGCAAAGGGAAGCTGAGGTATTAGAAAGCGTCGGGGTCACACAAACGGACATTGATAAATTCACCCCGCTAAGTTTATCTTATGATTTGGATAAAAACAGTGAGCGTGGGAAGTGGACCGCCAGGCCGTACCGACCGACCTATATACTACCGATATTTTATACCTTTGATCCCAATTTAGGCCCAAATACACCGTCTCAACCTGCAGTGCCTTTAACGTCTAACGACACGCGCAATACTGAGCTCAAGTTTCAGCTGTCTTTAAAGACCAAAGTAATGGAAGACTTGTTTGATACCAGTGCAGATTTATGGTTTGGTTATACCCAAGAGTCGCACTGGCAAGTTTATAACGAAGACAACTCACGACCATTTCGCGCCACTGACTATCAGCCTGAGATATTTTTGACTCAGCCAGTTGCCGCTGACCTGCCTTTTGGTGGCCGTCTACGCATGTTGGGAGCGGGGGCAATTCACCACTCTAACGGGCAAGATGATCCATTATCACGCTCGTGGAACCGTGCGTATCTCATGGCAGGGGCAGAGTGGGGCAAGCTATCAGTCATACCGCGTCTATGGGCTCGAATCAATAACGAGAGCTCTAGCAGTGAGGATAATCCAGATATTGAAGATTACATGGGTTACGGCGATATCAAATTCTTATATGACTTACCTGATCAACAGAGTTTAAGCGGTACCTTACGTTATAATCCAAGCACCAATAAAGGCGCGGCACAAATCGATTATGTGTATCCATTAAGCAAAAACGTCAATGCCTATGTACAGCTCTTCCAAGGTTATGGGGAGTCCATTATTGATTATAATCATGAAAATACCTCTATTGGTTTTGGTATTATGCTTAACGATTGGAAAGGTTTCTAATATAAGCGCGTCTATAGGCATTGTCCGATGCGCCATTTAGCGCCTTATCAAATTGGATTATGGCTGGCAGAGTATGGAGATATGCGCTGCCAGTTATGCCGTATTTATCGCAGTGCGCCACCATCACAACGCTTACAAATCCACTCTCCATTAAATATCAGTAGTCTATTGACTGCTGACACCACGCCGAATTCCCCACCAAATTTACCAAATAAGCATTGGTTCTTAACTAAGCGTCTTAATAGCGGATTGCTTTGCTCACATTGTCATAATAGTATCGCGTGGCTACCCAAACCCTTCGAAGTAGATATCGCTGTGGGCACTGTGCTCTCTATTCAAGCCGCGACTTATTACGATTATCCGATACGTCAAGCCATTCGTGCTTTTAAGCATGACGAAGATATGACCAAGTTGCCGTTATTGTTACATGTATTGCGTCAATTGCCCCGGCCGCACGGCTGTCATCATGATAATAGTGTGATTGTTGCTATGCCGACAACGGAGCAACGCGTTGTCAAACGAGGCTTTGACCCGGTCAGTATTTTAGCTGCCCAATTGTCTAAACATTGGCACATTCCACTTTGGCAAGGCGTCGAACGTATCGATAATACTATCAGTCAACAAGGGTTAACACGTGCCGAACGTTTAAGTAATTTAAACAATGCCTTTGCTGTAATCGAAAATCCTCATGTTAAGCGCTTAATATTGTTTGACGATGTTGCGACCACAGGTGCTAGCCTTCAAGCATTGGGTCGTGTGTTAATCGGTCAATCTAATGGCTTATCAGACACTAAACCTCATAATTCTAATCAATATCATCTATTAGCCTATGCATTAGCGCATGGCAGTCAATCGTAAACTCTGTTTCTATCAAAACAATGCTTCTATCGATTTATAATAACTATTATGTTGCTAATGTGTTGCCTTAACGTTATATTATTGACAAATTTTACCTACATATTTTGTTTTTTTATTGCTTAAAGAAAGTGTTATATGATTAATGACGCTTTATAAGGTTTGAATCGATAAATATATTGAACATAAGTAGTGTTACTGTATGACGATTGTATCTATTGGAACAAAAATTGCACGTATATCAATGAGTATGGTTAAGAAATAGACTAAGAATGGGTTTTAGAAAGGCTATTAAGAGTAATTATTATATTCTGAACCTAGTATTCATTAAAGACAGTAACAGCTATAAATAGGGATTTGATGTGAACGCATCTACAAATAAGGTAGCACAGAAATTACGAATGACTAGCTCAGGGTTTACCCTGATTGAGCTGATGGTAACGATCGCCGTGCTTGCTATTATTGTTAGTATTGCAGCGCCTAGTATTAGTACTCAACTGGCCAATCAGCGCGTAAAATCAACAACGGCTACTATTGCTAATGCCTTAAAAGAAGCTAAAGTAGAAAGCATTATTCGTCGCCAAAATGTAGAATTGATATATGACGCTACTACGACACCTAAAACAATTACTCTGAAAGCTATTAATACTCCGCCTGTTTCTGATACTAATATATCTGTCTATAATATTGGTAAGCAAAGTATTATTACTCAAACTATTACCCCATCTACGGTAAGTAATATTATTTTTCAACCCAATAAGAAAATAGCTAACAATGCCACAGTAGTATATACCATCTGTGATAGTGGCTCTAATAGTGAGACACCTAAACAAGTAAATCTTAACAATATTGCTAATGTGAACACTATAAATGCTGGGAGTTGTTAATGAAGATTAAAGACACGCAGGCAGGCGTAGGTTTAATAGAAGTGATGGTTGCATTGCTGTTACTAGCTGTGGCTGTTTTAGGGTTTAGCGCCATGCAAATGTCAGCGATTAAAGCGACAGACGAAAGTTTAATGCGTACTCGCTCTTTAGCTATTATGCGCGGAGGGGCAGAGACGATGCGTACTAACCCTAGCGGCATTGCTGCTTTTAAGGCAGCGATAAACGGCACTTCAGATAGTGTTAATGTTGATAGCAAAACCATAACTAAAAATAGTTGTTTGACGAGTGCCAATACTGAACCTACAGCAGCAGCCAGTTGCACTATCAATCAACTGGCGACACGTGATGGACTATTACTAAAATCATATGCAAGCGCTAATGATATTAATATTGGTATGGTACCAGGCGGCTGTCCTGGCACTTCTGGTAATCAAGAACTCCAGTGCTTTGTAGCAAGCTGGGGAGATACCACAGTTGAATTAAGTGATACTGCACCTAAAGCTTGTGCCAATGTAAATGGTAGTTATAAAAACGGCGCAGAGTGCTTTATTATGGAGGCTTACTGATGTCATATAACTATCAAGGCAAATATATGAATGATCATCAAGCAGGCTTTACGTTAATAGAGCTGATGATTTCTTTGGTACTTGGTTTAATCGTATCTGCAGCCGTTATTCAAGTATATCTGATCAATGTAAAAACAAGCAGTATTCAGGCCAGTGGTAGTGAGTTACAAGATGCCAGTGTGTTTGGATTACAACAACTAGAAAAAAGTATTCGCCTAGCAAACCTTGGCAATCCAACCACTAGAATTGATGGTACTACACCTAATGGGGGCATTGTCTTAACGGGGCTTAATATTGGCGTTCCAGCTGCACCGACTCCTTATCCTAATACGGGATATTTGACAAGACGTGCAGGAGATAGCGCCGTTGGTGCGAATGGGTGGACAGGTATATCAAATACCAATACCAATAGCGATCAGTTGACGATTCAATATATCAACATAACAGGCGCTCCAATGACAGATTGTGAGGGTGCAGTCGCTGCTGTCAATGATATCGTGATTGAGCGTTATTTTCTACGTCAGGCAACAGGTGTTACTAGCACTGGTACTATCAAAGACTTAGTCTTGGCCTGTGATGCAGGACGCGTTAATACAGTTGGTGGTATAGCTACTGTGACACCATCAAGTGATCCAAGAAACTTTGGTCAAGCTGGGCAAGAGTTTATTGTCAATGTTGATCAGTTTAAAGTTTTATTAGGTGCTCAGTACACGACTGGGGCTAATGCAGGGCAAATCATTTATCTACCCAGCAGCGCCTATTCGGCGATAACGACTGGTAAGCCAGCAGTCACTTCTGTCAAGATCGGCTTAATTGTTCATGGCAGTACCCCTATTATAGGTAGTGCTGAACAGTCGGAATTTGCTTTGTTAGGTCAGTTGCCCGCAGATAATAAGTTAAAGACAGATGCTAGTAGCAAAAAGAAAGTCCGTAGCACTTATGAGACCACAACATTATTGCGTAACGCTCGTGTCGTAAATATAAATACTAGCCTATAACATATTGGTAAGGAGACTAAAAGTGATTCGATATCGTGATTTATCAAGTTCGACACAGAAACATATCAATATGGGTTTGGCATTTCGCAGCACCGAGCAAGGCGCGACGCTTATAGTAGTCTTATTGTTTTTAGTACTTATTATGTTGGCAGGCGCTATCGCAGTTAGACAGAGTACGACAGATCTCAAAATTGCGACAAGTGATCAGATTAACACGGTCTTACTACAATCCGCAGACAGTGCCAATCAGAAGCTAGAAACGATGGTAAATGGTAGCCCAGCGTCTGAAGGATACAAAGATGTAACAAGTGTGACAGGCGCACTTGGTCATTTTTTATTATTTGAAGATAATAAAGTCAATGAATTTATTTATTGTTTCAATCCGCGTACCCAAAGGTATTTAACCAATAGTGCCACAGTTAGAGTACCTGCTGGTGGGTACGTAGATGGTCTCAATAACGGCGTCTGTAATTATGCAAATGCATCCGATTATACGAGTGCTAGACAGGCTGTGATGACACAAGTGAGTATTGCGCTTACGCCTCCTAGCGTTAATGCAACACCGTTTGAACATGTTGTTATTGGTAAAGAGGTTGAGGATAGAACCAGTAAAAAGTTCCAATTTGATATTCGCCCAACGTCTTCACTACCAGCTTATAGTGAGCCTAAGGTAGGGGGTGATAAGTGTTTTGAGCAAACCAGTATTCGTAATAATGTAGCAACTGGCAAAAAATCATTAAATGAGTGCCTATTAGCGGCTAGCACACCCAGCAAAATGCTATATGAGCAAGCGGATGTCGAAAACGTTTCGTCTTCCACCAAGTGTTATCCATTTGGTAGAGGATCCATGAACTCTAAGTGTGTGCTTTCTACACCTTAATTTGCCTATTCATTGCTTTGAAATAATATAAGGATAGATGTCATGAAACGATTTGACAACGTACCGACAACAACTAACATGATTGCAATACCAGTAAGATATTTGGTCGTTGTCGTGGCATCCATGATGACAATGCCAATCTCACAGGCAGATGTGGCAGGTAAAAAAATCGGCGATTTAGAGATTTACAAAGCTGCGGAAGGTGGTAAAACCACGATAACCATGATGTTAGATACTTCGGGTAGTATGTCCGCACTCGTATCTAATGTTGGAGCTGATGCATGTGACCTACCTACTGGAGTCTATTCTAGTGCAATTAAGACCGTAAATTCTACTACCTCGCCGGTCTATCCCAGAATATACTGTGAGGTTACTAATAAAAAATATTTCTATAAAAAAACTTCTAGTGGGAGAAGTACTACTTGGTACCGTTGTGGTGACAATAGCAGTTTAGGTAGTGATAGTACTAGTTCTTGTAGTACTGTAATATCAGCACCATCAATCTCTGGCTATACTGAAGAGGGTGGCGGTAGGAACTCTAATGATACGTATTATTATAAAATTGAAAATGTTGAATATTACGACCGTTTAACCCGTCTGAAAGATGCACTTTTTTCTCTAATGAATAACACCCAATTAGATGCTACAAAAGTAGCCATTGGAATTGGTCAGTACTCAACGCAAAGCAATAAAAATAATAATACATATATAGGTGCTGATGGTACCAGTGGAAAGATAGTCGTACCGGCAAAACTGGTTGATCAGATCCAGCGTGACGCTATCAAAACAGCAGTAGCAGCATTAAAAGGAGAGAATGGAACACCGACAGCAAATGCTTATGCAGAGGTCGGCGCTTACATGCTAGGCAAAAACACATCTACATCATCTATTACCTATCCAAGAGAAGAGTATAGATATGCTGGTAGAGACTACTATGGGGATTATTATTCACAATGTATCTCATGGACTGCTGAAAGATGTACTGGACTGGGTAATTCCTATCGAATTTCAACATCCGGTTATACGAGCAGTTCTTGTAAGTATTATAATGGTACTTGTCTATCTAAAGATAAAACCCAAAGTGCAGAAGATTGGGGCTTTAGTGGTTTTGAAAACTCTATTTCAAGTGCAAAGTCTGGTTCAAACTATATAAGCCCGCTGTCGTCACCCTCTAGCTGTGATGGACGGGGTATTTACTTCTTAACCGATGGTGAACCAAACAGCTCTCCTGTTCCTTTACCGTTAATGAAGTCAGCTTTAGGTTCTACTAATTTCAGTATACCAGCGGTTACACTACCAAGTGGTAGTCAAAGTGGTAACGGTATGCCCGAAGTTGGTGCCTTTGCCAAAGCCTTACGTGATCCAACTATCAATCCGCTAGGTACAGATAGAGAAATATTCACTGCAGTCGTTGGTTTTGGCTCAGTTTTTGATGTAGATAGAGCAGCAGATGCAAGCAAACCAAATATAGAAGACAGAGTTATTCGTAGATTGCCTTATACCAATCCAAAAACTGGAGTGACCGCAGATCGCGATTTTTACAACTGTAAAAAAATTACAAATATTGACGCAAGGAATGCTTGTAATTGGGGTGAAAAATCTCATCCTTCTTTGTTAGGAGTTGGTGGATTTGGGGAAGGTGGCTTCTACTCAGCACAGTCAACAGAAGATATTGTTAATAGTATTATCACTTTCGTCAGTGATTTAAATCAAACCTTACCATCGGTACCATCAGGTACGATTATCATACCTGATGACCCGTATCGTGCTGATAGCCAGCTTGCTGTTGCCTATTATCCTACGTTACAACCCAAAGTAGCGGAAAACGCAGTTATTTGGGAAGGTAATTTAAAAAAGTATACCTTAAATGAAGGTACCTTATATGGAAAAGGCAGCTCTAAGCTATTTAAAAGTATCGCAGGTGATTTGGATCCCGCAACCCAAGATATGTGGTCAGATAAAAACTATCCTGGTGCCAATGACAAGGTAGAGTCGGGCGGATTTTATTCGTTACTAAATACGCCTAAGACAGGGGCGGCGTCCCTTAGAACTTTGTATGTCGAAGACTGGAATAGTGCCAATAATAGCGACAATAAATCAGTATTGAAGAAGTTTGCGGTAAATACTGATGGTCGGGTGACTGTCAATAATAACCTGTTGAGCGCCACGAGCTTCAAGGATACCACAACCTATAATGAAGCGACGCTACGCAAGCTTTTGAACTTTTTAGGGTTCGATGTGCTTCCGGCTACTTCCGTCAAAGACATGATGCTAACAACCGCGAACGCAACCAAACCTGTCAAAGTGCTAGGGGCAACGATCCATTCTACACCAGCGGCCGTTTCATATTCAGCTACTCTCGATGCTACTACTGGCAGAGTCACTGATGCACGCGATGACTATGTGTTATTTGGCTCATCTGAAGGTGGTTTGCATTTGGTAGATGCAGGCGATCAAGGCACTGGTGATGGTGGCAAAGAAAAGTTTGTCATAATACCCAGAGAGATGCTAAGAGATGCTAGTAAGTCTGATGCGCTTATTAAAGCCGCAACTAAAACTGGATTGGGATCACCGAACTTTGGTATCGACGCCCCTTGGTTGGTCACTGCGGATTATAAGTATGATTTGTCAAACAATAAAGTAAACGTTAATAAAGCAGGTGGTAAGGGCGTATTTGCTTATGGTGGTTTACGCATGGGCGGTGAGGCTTTTTATGGCGTAAACCTTAATGATAGTAACAATCCGAGTATGATGTTTACGATTACGCCAGAAACAACAGGCTTTAGTCGTATGGGTCAAATTTGGGAAAAACCTACCAAAGCCAAAATAAAAACCAGTACTACTGATACAGGTACCGATGTATTAGTGTTTGGTGGTGGTTATGATATGTGTTACGAAAATGAGACTTTCCAAGTCGGTGTTACCGATGCGGCGTTAGCGTTAGTTGGCTGCTCAAATATATCGTCTACCAAAGGTAATGCGGTATATATCATCAATGCTAAAACCGGTGCGTTAATATGGTCAGCTTCTAACGTTTCTAATTCCGCAGGTGCATCAAATACTGTTCCTGCTATGACTAACAGCGTTGTCGCTGGTATTACTACCTTAGACCGCGATAATGATGGTTTCCTGGATCATATATATTTTGCAGACTTGGGTGGTCAGATATTCCGTGCTGATTTTACCAATGCGGGTTTTATAAAACCAGTCACATCAGGAACTGCATCAGCTGAAACTTCTTTTAGCAATACTAGAGTCACGCGTATACTCCAAAGTGCCTATACAGGTAGTAACACAAAGTATAACTATCGCTTCTATGAACGCCCTACTGTCAGTTTCTATCGTAATGACAGTAGCAACAGTTTATTTGCATTGGTTAATGCCATCTCAGGTGATCGCAGCTCACCTTTATCAAAAATACGTGATAATACCAAGGCTGATCGTCTCTATGGCATTATAGACAGCGATGTTACTAAGGCAGATAACGTTTTTTATGCTAGTAACTTTGCTACTACAACGGGCGGTCAAACAATCAAAGATTTAGCAGACAGTAATTTATCTAAATTTCCATCAGATATTGGAAGCCCTAATGATACAGAGTATAACTTAGAACAAAAAACTATCGCTATTAATACTCTGAAAGCTGGCACAAAAAGAGGCTGGTACTATCCTCTTACACGCTTTGATGGCTACGGCAATGTCAGATATACCAAAGGTGTTGGTAAGTCTGAAGTCGTGGACAGCTTTATATATACAACCGTTTATAACCCAGATATGAGCTATGGTGCTACAGATTCTTGCTCTGCTAAAGTAACGGGCGGTTCAGAAAGACAGCTCTATTGCTTGCCTTATGGTATCTGTACTGATGAAGCTTCGAAGAATGGTACGGGTGGATATGTGCAGGCAGGTAAAGGTATTCAAGAGCTAACGCTCGGACCACGTAGCTCAAGTCTGTCCAATCAGCGTTTACTTATTGGCACGCGTACATTGACCGAGCGTGCTAATGATCGTGTGAACTTTGGATCTGATGGTGATAAGGGGCTTTTCAATGCTCTGACGAACCCTAAAGGTTTGGATCAAGGTGGTCTAACAGCGACTGACAGTGTCATTGGTAATGGCACAGCACCTGATATGATATTTAATGAACGTTATACGTTACAGCCTAAAACTTGGTATGAAGTAGACTAATAGGATAGTCGCATGAATATGAAGGCGTTAAAACAACAAGTAGGCTTTACGCTCATAGAGCTGATGATAGTCATTATAATAGTGGCTATCTTATCGGCGATTGCGATTCCGTCTTATCGGCAGTTTGTGGTACGTAATGCTGAGTCTCAAGCACAAGCAAGGATGCAGGAGCTGGATATAGAGCTCAATCGTTGGCGCGCTAGTGCTTTGACTTATAAAGGATTTACACCCAAAAAGGTAGCAAATAATGGCGATATCAGTTATGCATATGATGAGACTGATAATAAAACCATCTACGTCCCTAAGGGTAGCGATAGCACCAATTACCATTATCTGATTACCTTAGTAGACGCTAGTACAGGCAATACCTTGGCCCCTGCAGGCACGGGCTATTCTACTGCGGGCAGCTCATGGCGTATGTTGGCAGAGCCAAACACCTCATTTAAAAACTTAAATGCTAATGTTTTAATGAACAGTAGCAAAGGAATTCGCTGCAAAAGTAAGGATAGGGCTATTACTACTGCGTCGACTGATTGTGGCACTGGAAAGGAGGACTGGTAATGTCTGCTACGACCAAAATATCTAAAGCGACATTCAAGCAGCAACAAGGTTTTACACTAATCGAAATGATGATTGTCGTCGCCATTATTGGTGTATTAGCAGCGATTGCTTACCCAAGCTATCAACAGTACGTTATCAAGACCAAACGTACGGATATGATGACTGAGATGCAAAATATTGCTTCAGAGATTGAAAGCCGTAAGTTGGCCCAGGGTAGTTATAGTGCTATTAGTGCATCTGTCAAAACGGATTTTGCTAACGCGTACCCAAAGCAGGGGGCTCAGCTATATGATGTAACCATAACCGATCCACTAGTTTCTAAATGGACAATTACTGCCACGCCAAAAATTGGTAGTCAAATGTTAAGCGATGGTAATCTTACTTTCAATTACCAAGGTATTAAATGCCGAATCAAAGGTACGAATAAAAAATGTGGTAATGAAGATGAGTGGAATAAATAATGTTAGATGGATAGAAAGATTAGTATTCTAACAAAAAACGTCAGTCGTCTTTACCTTATATTACCTATAATAGGTAGACTGACAATTTTCAGTAGTCTAAGCGTAACATTTAATGTCAAAAAAATTAAAAATAATAAGTTTTTAGCAGCAAATGAGGATGTTTAATACGATATTAGTAATAAATCAATACCATCCGAAATTTTGGCATAGTAAGTGCAGTATTTGGAGTAAGAAAAGAATACATTATATCCCTAAAGATAAAGCGCGGCTGTATTAATAATAGCCAGTTATCTTTATATACCCTAAAAGGAGTTCATATGAACACTAATCAAAAAGGTTTTACCCTGATCGAACTAATGATCGTTGTTGCTATTATTGGTATTCTAGCTGCAATCGCTATTCCTGCTTATCAGAATTATATTGCTAAGTCACAAGTATCAGAAGCATTCACTTTGATGGGTGGTGCTAAAGCTGACGTCAATACGAATTTGCAAGGTAACTTATGTACTAAAGCATCAGGTACAGATGATACAGTAGCGGGTAAATATGGTAATCTAGTCATCAGTGGTACTCCTGTATTAGATGCTAATGCTGCGGCAACAGCGGCTAGTGGTTGTACATTGGTATATACATTTAAAGCTACAGGTGTTTCAAGTCAAGTAGCAGGTAAGAAAATTGGTGCTGACTTACATAATAATGGTACGCTAGTTAAAAATGCTTCTACTGATCTTGCTGTAGACTTATTACCTAAATCATTCACCTAATAGTCAGTATTTATAGACTAATTAATATGTGAGATGTATTGACGAAAAAGCCAAACGTAATGTTTGGCTTTTTTTATATATTTAACTTTGGCTTTTTTCGCTATGTATAAAAAACTGTCTTTAGATAACCGACCTAAGTTACATATAGTAGCTAATGCTATCAAAGCTTTGGCTACTAAAGAGTCATTTATAGGGTTGTATTTTCTATTATTTATACTAGGCATAACCGCAGGTAGTGAATACGGTGTTTATAATGAATCTAGAATTGCTGAGGTTGTCCTATTATTAGGCTTATGCATATATAGTTACTGTTGTAATCACTATCTAGTCACAAAGGTAGAATGGCTGTTTTTTGCATTTGTTATATTGGGTAGCTTTTTTTGGTCTAACGCCCTGTTTTTGATAGCGGATTTACTATTGATTTACCTATTATATAAAAGTTTTTATTGGTTAGAGTATCGTCCTGTAATTACTAAAATTATCGTATTCGCTAGTTTTCTGTTTTTTTTATTACTGCCAGTCGCTTTGTGGGATTATATAGCGACAGGTACGTACTCTACCGAATGGTATCCACTGCGCTTAAATATTCGCATTTATAATAGCTATCTATTAATTATTTCAATTTTTGCGGTATGGTTGTATTTGACCGAAAACTCATATAAAAACGTTTATTTAGGCTTTTTATCCTTAGCTTTCCTATCGATATTGATAGATGGAGGGCGTTCAGCAACACTGGCTTATAGTGCTTTTATAACCATGATTTGCCTTTTTAATCGCAGCGCTCGCTGGCAGCTGCTTGCTGCCTATGCAATGTCATGGTTCACTTATTTAGCAATCTCTTACCTTGCTGCTTTACATGCTGGCAGTACCGCAGCAGTACAGATAGTTAGAGCGACGACTAGCCAGCGCTATGACATCTGGATGGATGCTTTAAAGTGTTGGTCGCAAAGTCCGATTTTGGGTTGCGGATTTTATCAATTAGATAGTGACCGAACCTTAGCCGCACACCCTCATAATATATTTTTACAAGCTTTAAGCGAGATAGGATTAATAGGTTTTGGATTTTTATTAGTTATTATATTTGTAATTGCTAAGAATATAAGTTGGAATTTGAAGCAGAATTACTTTGTCATTGCAGCGTTATTAGCCATCAGTATAGAGCTGTCGCTTTCAGGTATTCATATATATCCAATCACTCAGATAGCATTACTATGGCTATTCGTCTTTTTACTAAAATCCCCAGATTTTTTGCATGCTAAATATTTTAGTCGAGTACCTGCATTTGGCTTGGCGTCGCACCGTTTTTTATCTATTGCTAGCTATTTACTATTGGCTGGGTTCTTTATTTATATTTTTATCACTACTACGGCGCTGATAGATAATGAGTTAATGACACGACCACGCTTTTTGGAAAATGGATATAAAATTTTTTGATATATTATAAATATTGGATGTGTTTTTTTATCCAGTATATAAGTAAAAGTACGATTTATCTAAACTATAGAAAACCAATGAAAGACTATATTTACATAGGTGAGAGTGGCTTTGAAAAAGGCGTGCTCAAAGGCTTCAGCTATGCACCGATAGTCATACCTTGCATTGATAAGTACGACTAGCATCCAAACAGTAAAAAAACGGCGTTAGTTCTCAATCTTAAATATTTGATCTGAATCCTATTAAAAAATAGGTGACATAGGCAAAAAAATCGAGATAGGAATAGTTAGAACATGATCTAATTCGCGTATTCAGAAATGTTTGTTGTTACCTTTGTAAAACTGAATGACTGTAGTATAAAGAAGTGCAGAGCTTTCTGTCTTTATTATAATAAATGGTGGCATGATGCGTGCACTATTATATTATAAACTGTAAAGTTGGTTATTCTTATGTCTCAAAATTATGATAATGCCTATATGCTACAATCTGGCTATACCTTAATAGAACTGATGGTTGTAGTGGCTATTGTTGGCATATTGGCGACTATAGCGACGACAGGCTATTATATGCAGATAAGACAGACGCAACTCAGTACTATTTATCAAGAGCTAAGTAATTTCCGTATGCCTTATCAGATGCTAATCAATGAAGGTGCAACAGCAGCAAGCTTTAGCGCTACGGGATTAAATTTGTCAGCACAAAGCAAATACTGTCAATTCAGCGTGATGCCACCGAGTGATAATGGTTCCGCACCTAGTGCGATAACTTGTCATATTCAGAATCTCAATTATCTTCAAGATGAGTTTATGACTTTAAGCGTTACTGCTGATGGAATATGGCAATGCATGACATCTCCTGATATTGCTGAGATCTACCTACCATATGCTTGCAAGTAAGGTCTCTCTCACTCGAGCACATAGTCTTAGAAACATTAAATTACTCTCTATAGTTATCAGAAAGTTTATTAATATTAGGGGCTCATATCAGTAATACACAACAGCATTTATGGCAATACTTGAGCATACGGATCATAGTAGGCTGGCTGCTTGTCTGTTTGTTACCAGCAGCAGCGCTATTTTGGGAATATATTTTCACTGATAGTATATTGCTCACCCAGATAAATAGTGTTATCGCGAGTAGTGTCGCCCTAATATTAAGCTTAATAGGTTTGGATAAGCTGACTCAGTTCCCTGGGCAGAAATCCATGGTGACAGTGCTACCGACGCTACTGGCGAGCGGATTGATCGTCGGATTGATGCTACTTGTTTTTCGTCTACCATACTCTGTATATTATTTATCTTTGAGTGCCGCGTTAGGCCTGCTTTATTGCTTTGTGTCGCAAGTTTTTTTACGCTCAGTGATGCAAGTAACCATAGGATATGTGCCTATAGGTCGTTATGAGAGTTTACTGAACATAAATAACGTACGGTGGATCGAGCTGACCAAGTGTTTTAAACCAGCCAGCCACGATCGTCTACCCTTCCATGCGGTAGTCGCTGACTTTGCCGATAAAGGCTTATCAGGAGAGTGGGAGCAGCTGCTAGCCGAGGCTGCTTTGCAAGGTACGCCAGTTTATAGCATCCTACAAGTCTCTGAGTCATTGACTGGTCGCTTACCTATTAAGCACTTGTATGAAAACAATCTAGGCTCACTACTCCCATCTCAGAGCTATCTACTGGTAAAACGTATAGCAGATACTGCCATCATCATTATGAGTGCGCCTTTTGTTACACCTATAGCACTATTAATCGCTTTAGCTATAAAGTGGGAAGGGCGTCATAGTGGTAGTGCGGTATTATTTAAACAGCGCCGTATAGGGCAAGGTGGTAAACTGTTTATCATGTATAAGTTTCGCAGTATGATTCCCAGTGCCGAGGCAAGTGGCTCACAGATGGCGAGCTACAACGACATGAGGGTGACGAAGTTTGGTTGCTTTATCAGGAAGACTCGCCTTGATGAATTGCCGCAGTTCATCAATGTGCTAAAGGGTGAGATGAGCCTAATTGGTCCTCGTCCTGAGCAGTTAGACTTCGTTGAGAGCTTCAATGAGACCATTCCGTTCTATCGCTATCGTCATATCGTCAAACCTGGCATCTCTGGCTGGGCTCAGGTCATGCATGGCTATGCCAGTGACGAGGATGAAACTAAGGTTAAGCTTGAGCATGACTTTTTTTATATCAAAAACTTCTCGTTGACGTTAGATTTATTGATAGTGATTAAAACTATTCAGACGATGGTGACAGGGTTTGGGGCGAGGTAACGAGAAATGATTTTAAACTACAAAGGTAATTAGATTGTATAGCCTGTATCTCAAATTTTCTCAAACTTTAAATAAGAAAGATAAATTATCAATCTTACTTATGATGCTGCTCATATTCATGAGTAGCTGTCTCGAGGTTTTAGGTATAGGGATAATTTTACCTTATCTTGCTATTCTATTAGATACTGAAAAAATTCTAACGCTGCCTTTTATGAGTGAGATATATAGCACTCTTAAAGATAGTGGTCTTGTCAATGGAATTACGCATTTCCTTATATTGTCTACCTTTCTTATTATTGTTTTTTACTGGCTGAAGAATATATTTTTTATTTTTAGCTTACGTTATCAAGTCGGGTTTAATTATAATCTTTACACACGTATGTCATCTGACCTACTGCATTACTATTTAAACGAAAGCTATTTACAGCATATTAATCGTAATACGAGTGATATTATAAGAAATGTAAATCAACAGACACTAGATCTGATCCAAGGGTTTTTATTTCCAATACTATTGCTGGTCACTGAAGTATTAGTTGTTTTGTTATTATTAGCCTTTTTGATTGCCATAAACCCTATAGCTACCCTGTATGTCTTTGTATTAATCGGTGTATGTGTAACGGGTATATTTTACTACTCAAGAGCAAAGCTTCAAGAATCAGGGGAAATCGTTGCTAGGAATAGATCTGCTTCGAATAAAGCGGTTCTTCAAAGCCTAGGTAGCTTTAAGACAACAAAGATGCTAGGAAAAGAAGCCTTTTTTGTCAATAGTTTTAATAGCGCTGTACAACAGATGTCTATTGCAAATCAATACCTTGACTTAACACAGAGCTTACCTCGATTTTTTTTAGAAACTTCGATTGTCACAGTTATGATGAGTCTTGCCATGATACTACTGTATCAAGGACAGCCTTCAGGTGAGTTGATACTTATGTTATCTGTATTTGGTCTAGCAGGTATTAGGTTACTTCCATCGATGAATCGCATTTTAAACGCTCTTAATTCTATTAAATACATGCAAGGTGTATTAAAAGATGTTATGAGAGATATCGTATCTGCTACTAATATGAATAACACTGTTCAAATTAACGAAAATTTTCGAACAAACGAATTTGTCTTTGAAAGTCTTACTTTAAAAAATATTAATTTTAACTATGTTGCTAATACACCCGTCCTTAAAAACATTTCATTGACGATTGAGCGAAATCAAAGTATCGGCTTTGTGGGTCATTCTGGATCGGGTAAAAGTACGTTAATTGATATTATGTTAGGCCTGTTATCACAAGATACTGGCAACACCTTGATTAATGGTAGAGATATTGATGATGTATTGCCAGAGTGGCAGAGAAATGTAGGATACATACCGCAAGATATTTATCTTATTGATGATACGATCAAAGCTAATATTGCGTTTGGTGTAAAAGAAGATTATATCGATTATGCCCAAGTTATGACAGTGTTAGAAGTTGCTCAACTTGATGATCTGGTTTGTTCACTACCTAATGGTGTAGAGACAGTGATCGGAGAGCGAGGAGTCAAGTTATCGGGTGGCCAGCGACAAAGAATAGGCATAGCTCGAGCGTTATACCATAACCCTCAAATACTGGTTATGGATGAAGCGACAGCGGCTCTAGATAATGTGACAGAAAAAGCGTTTATGAGAGCGATCAATAATTTAAAAGGTAAGAAAACACTAATCATGATCGCTCATCGTTTAAGTACAGTAAAGGATTGCGACATTATTTGCTTTATGGAAAATGGTGAGATTATTGATAGTGGGAGTTATAAAGACTTGAGTGCTAATAATACGAAATTCAAAGAATTTAAAGTTAATTAGGAAGAATGGAGACAGAAAACTTGAAAATACTACTATATAACTATGTTCAGTTTGATGACATTGAAAGAAGAGGCGGAGGTGTAACGGTATATTTAGCGAACCTAGTTAAAAGCTTGCTTCAAAGCAATCATGAAGTAATATTTTTAAGCTCAGGTAATAGTTATGATATAAAGAATAGTAAACCACGACTAGATATTAAGAAAGAAGGTAACTTAACTCGTTGTATTGTCTATAATTCACCATTTCTAGCGCCCGCCAGTAGTTCTTTCTACGAACCAGAAGTTTTTACCAACAGTAATAGCTTAGATAAAATTGCTCATGAAATATTCCAAAGGTTTTCAGATATAGATGTATTCCATTTTAATAATATAGAGGGATTAACTTATGGTTTTATTAAAGAACTAAGAGAATCTTTTATTTTATCTAATTTTATCTACAGTGTTCATAACTATAATTTATTATGTATGCAGGTGAACCTATGGTTTAATGATAAGGAAAACTGCCAAGATTTTGAGGAAGGTAGTAGATGCTTAAATTGTAATAACAACTATAATAGTTTCCAAAGTAACTTAATAATAAAGAAAATTCAAACTACTCTCTCTGATAAAATGTTAGGTAAATCAGCTCTGCATAAGAATGTTTATCTTTTAACAAAGAAAACATTGCACAAGTATAGATATTTAAATCATAAGATTTACAAGAAGAAAAATAGAATACCTACAGTTAATATTGAGAATAATTCTGCTGCTTTCAGGGATTTTAGAGAGAAAAATATACAAATGTGTAATGATATTTTTGATAAAATAATCTGTGTTTCTGAAAGAACGAAAGATATAATGAAGAGACATGGTGTGAAAGAAAATAAGTTAAATGTGGTTTATATTGGTACTAGTTTTTATGATGTATATAAAAGCGCTGAGTTAAAAAAGGGTTTTGAAAAATGCCTAACTATTGGTTATCTTGGTTATATGAGGAAAGATAAGGGTTTTGATTTTTTTATCAATAGTATTGATAAAATGGACTTAAAAGCTAAGAAAAATATTAATATAATAATAGCTGCTCATTGTAGAGATAAAGAAACGGCGGAAAAATTGAAATCTCTAAGTGATGGTTTTAATAGTTTTAAAGTATATGATGGATACACTCATGAAAGTCTACCTTTAATTCTTGAAGAGATTGATCTTGGTATAGTGCCTGTTCAATGGGAAGATAATTTACCTCAAGTAGCTATTGAGTATGTGTGTAATGGAATACCTGTACTAACCTCAAACTTAGGTGGCGCTTCAGAAATAGCAGAAAACCCTCATTTTATCTTTAGACATGATGATAAAAAAGATTTTATTAATAAAATTTCCAATTTTTTGAATAAGGAAGTAGAACTCAAAGACTTTTGGAAAAAGGACTTAAATGTCTTTTCGATGAGCGACCATATGAATAAAATTATTAAAGATGTATACAGTATTAGTAATTAATAATTTTATAGGAAATAGTTTATGAAAAAGATATTAATAGTAGGCGCAGGTTTCTCTGGGGCGGTAATTGCACGTAGTCTAGCGGAAGTTGGGCACAAAGTGACAGTCATTGACAGTCGTGATCATGTGGCGGGTAATTGTCATACTTATAGAGATGAAAAGACTGATATCATGGTACATAAATACGGTCCACATATCTTTCATACAGATAACGAAACTGTCTGGGAGTATATCAACCGTTTCGGTGAGATGATGCCGTATGTAAACCGAGTCAAAGCTGTCACAGGCAATAGAGTCTACTCCCTGCCTATTAACTTACATACTATCAATCAGTTTTTTTCCGAAACCTTGAGTCCAAATGATGCTAAGGCATTTATAGAAGCTCAATCAGACAAAAGTATCGATGAGCCTCAAACATTTGAAGAACAGGCTCTCCGCTTCGTTGGCAAACCCCTATATGAGGCTTTTTTTAAATACTATACCATTAAGCAATGGGGTACAGAGCCAAGTAATCTACCTGCTAGTATTCTTAAAAGACTACCCCTAAGATTTAATTACGATGATAATTATTTTAATCATAAATATCAAGGTATGCCCAGAAATGGCTATACTAGTATAGTTGAGAATATATTAAATCATCACAATATTGAGCTAAAACTAGAGACTGAGTATTTTGAAGAAATGCGAAGTGACTTTGAGTATATGGTTTGGTCTGGACCTTTAGATGCTTACTTTAATCACCGATTAGGCAGATTGGGTTATAGAACCTTAGATTTTGTACCCTTTTATGGTGAAGGCGATATACAGGGAAATGCCGTTATCAATTACTGTGACGAACAAGTTCCTTATACCCGAATTACAGAGCATAAGCATTTTGCTCCTTGGGAAGATCATAGTAAAAGTATTTGTTATAAGGAATACAGCCGAGCCTGTGATAAAAATGATATCCCGTATTATCCAATACGTTTGATGAATGACAAGAAGCTTTTAGGTCAGTATATTGATATGGCTCAGCGGTGTAATGGAGTCACTTTTGTTGGACGATTGGGAACTTATCGCTATTTAGATATGGATGTCACTATTAAAGAAGCGCTAGAAACAGCTGATGCTTTGTTACATAGTTTTGAAAATAGTAAAAAGCCAAAAGCTTTTTATCAAACAGTTATTTAAGTCCAATGAAGTCAAATAACAAAATATGCGCGGTAGTCGTTACTTTTAACAGAAAAGAGCTACTATTGAGAACTCTTAGTTATCTTTATAAACAGACTTTACCTTTACACTCAATAGTAGTTATAGATAATGCTAGCAATGATGGTACAAATGAGCTTTTACAGCATTTAGGATATTTAGACAAATCTAATCTGTTTTATCATAAGCTTGTTAATAATACAGGTGGTGCAGGTGGGTTTTACGAGGGCACCAAAATAGCACATGAGTCTGATGTAGATTGGATATGGCTAATGGATGACGATGGTTATCCACCACAAACTTGTCTTGAGACACTTTTAGAGTATCAAGATAGGTATGATTTTTATGGCCCACTTGTATTGAGTGATCAGGATAAAACTACTTTATCGTTTCCTATCACTTTACCTACTTCCAAAAGAATCGTTCGTAATAAAACCCAGTTGGATATTTTTAGTTCAAATAATAAGGTGTTGTCAAACGTACTTATTCCCTTCAACGGAGTATTACTGCGCTCTTCGTTAGTCTCCCATATAGGTTATCCGTTGGCCAAGTTCTTTATTTGGGGCGATGATATTGAATATACCAAGCGTGCTAGAAAATCTGGTGCAAGAATAGCGACGATTACCGATATCGAGTTTTATCACCCTACGGCACCTAGTCTTGGTACTCCTATGTTTTTTGGGAAAATGCAGTTTAATGATACAAATTCAAAAATTAAGCTTTATTGTTTATGTCGAAACAATACCGTTAATCTAAAAAAATATCATGGAAACTTATATGCATTATTATTTAGCATAAAAACTATATGGTTTTATAGTTTCACTCAACCTTCGCTGAAAAAACTAAAATTCTCTCTGTACGGCTTGTCCGCAGGTTGGTTTAATGATTTTTCTAAACATCGTCAGTTTATAGGTAAAACCTTTGAGTAGAGAAAGCATGACCCAAAAGAATCTAGCAATAGTAGTTGTGACCTATAATCGTTTGAAACTTTTAACGCAATGTTTGCAAAAGCTGGAAAAACAAACATATGCTATTGATAGTTTGATTGTCGTTAATAATGCTTCGACCGATGGAGTAACTGCAAGTTTTTTGGATAGTTACAAAGGAAATTTACCGCTTACAGTGATTCATAATGAGGTGAATACAGGAGGAGCAGGTGGGTTCTATACAGGTATAAGGTATGCTCATCAGTTAGGTTATGAGTGGATCTTTATCATGGATGATGATGTATTTGCTGATTCTCGCTGTATAGAGCAGCTAATGAAGGTAGCTCATCCTTGCATGGTTGCAGTGCGAGAATATAAAGATGGGCAGTTAGTTGAAAGAGCAGCTATAGAGTATAATCTATCTAACCCTTTTTATTTGAATCCTAAAAGACAGGCAGTATGTGATAAGTATAAAAATAGAAGTGATATGCCAGCTACTATAGAAGTGGATAACGTAGCCTTTGAAGGCTTTATGATTAAACGTGAGGTCATCGATATCATAGGTTATCCTGAACCTAAGTATTTTATATTTTACGATGATGTGGACTATGCTCTACGAGCGAGAAAAGCAGGCTACTCTATTAAAGCCGTTAGAGATGCTAAGCTGATTAGGCAGCTTCCCTTCGATCAGCAGGGCGCTATAGATTCATGGAAAGCATTTTATATGTTTCGCAATCTTTTTCACATTCATTTCAAATTTGGCAAAAATGTTTTTGTTAGAAACAAACCTTATTTATTAATGATAGGATCAATAGCAGTCTATTGTATAAAGCTACGAAGCTGGAGAATAAGTAAAGAGATTATACGAGCACTGAAATGTGCAAAGTATCTTACTAAAGAGTAAGTTAATTATTGTCGGTTATTTTACAAACTATTATTTTCTTAAAAGAAAACCACCTAAAACCATATTGGTATTAGATGGTTTTTTATATCAGGATTCTATTAATTTATTTCAAATATCTAATTACTTCTCTAAATACTGAATCTTACCTTCTACACCATCCCATTTTTCAGCTTCTGGCAGTTGTCCTTTCATCTCAGTGATGTTTGGCCATTTTTGTGCCAGCTCTTCGTTTAGCTGCGTAAATATCTCTTGCCCTTTTGGCACCTCATCTTCTGAGAAGATAGCATTGGCAGGACATTCAGGCTCGCATAGCGCGCAGTCGATGCACTCATCAGGGTCGATGACGAGGAAGTTCGGTCCTTCATAAAAGCAGTCTACAGGACAGACTTCCACACAGTCGGTGTATTTGCAAAGAATGCAGTTCTCTGTAACGACAAAGGTCATAGTACTGTCTACCTGTTATTGGATTGGGCGAAATAGAATAGATTAAAAATAAGGCACATTTTAGCGCTTTTACCACTAATTGACAATTCCCTTTAATGACTAATGATTTCCTTTAGATGATAAAGTAAGTCATGCGCCTGCTTTGGCGTTAGGTTGTCAGGATTAATCGCGTTTAGCTCATCTTGTAAGCTAAACAAATGATTTTGTTGTGGATTATTGGTTGTTAATTGAGTTTGAGTAATATTACTGACGTTTACGCTTTCTAGTTTACTCTCATGATTCTGCTGCTGTTTATCGTTTAACGACTTAGTTAATTCATTTTTATCATCAATGGTTTTTTTGTTATCCGCTTTTAGATTATCTATCTTTAAGTTATCTAATAAATAACGCTTAGCATCATTAAGCACTTGAGCGGGTATACCTGCCATTTTTGCCACATGTAATCCAAAGCTAGAGCTCGCTGCACCATCCTTGATTTGGTGCAGTAGTAGCAACTGACCATCAACTTCACTGGCGGCGACATGGACATTACGGATGTTGCTGTGATTATCTTTATTGTTTTCTGCCAATTTTGTCAGCTCAAAATAATGGGTGGCAAATAATGTCAGGCAGCCAATCTCCACCAGACGATTGACGCAAGCATGAGCGATTGCCAATCCGTCAGTGGTTGCCGTGCCGCGTCCAACTTCATCCATCAGCACGAGCGATTTATTGGTTGCTTGATTGAGAATATTAGCCGTCTCAATCATTTCCACCATAAAGGTTGATTTGCCACCCGCCAAATCATCCGCTGAGCCAATACGAGTAAAGATACGGTCGATATCACCGATATGAGCGCTTGATGCGGGGACAAAGCTGCCACAATGCGCAAGTAGGACAATCAGAGCTGTTTGGCGCATATAGGTTGATTTACCGCCCATATTAGGACCAGTAATAATTAACAGTCTTTCAGGGTTGGTATGACTGCCTAGTTCGCAATCATTGGCAACGAATTGGCTAGTATGTTTGGTTGTTTTGCTTTGAGTGGGAGTATTATTTGGATTTAACGCCGCTTCGACAACCACATGACGACCTTGTCTAATATCAATACTCGTTATGCTGTCAGTCTTTGAGCTACTGCTTTCTAAGCTACTATCATTTTTTGAGTCATTACTCATCACTGGACGTTGCCAGTTATAAATTATGGCAAGTTGCGCCCAATTGCTAAGTACATCTATCTGCGCGATAGCAGCACTTAGCTGTTGAAGTTCGGCTAAATGACTGCCTAAGATGGTTAGCAACTCTTGATATAACTGCTTTTCACGAGTTAATGCTAATGACTGCGCGCTTAGATATTCAGTTTCAACCTTTTTAAGCTCGTCAGTGATAAAGCGTTCGCTACTTTTCAGCGTTTGCCGACGGATAAAATGCGTTGGCGCATTCTTTGCTTGCATTTTAGGCAATTCAAAATAAAAACCACTGACCTTATTAAAACCCACTTTTAGACTGGGTAATTGGTTCTCTTGCCGCGCGCGCTCTACCATTTTATCCAAGGTCACTTGGATATTGTCATGTAGATGGGTCAGGCGATCAAACTCTTTATCATAGCCAGCAGCGAACATACCACCATCACGAATATGCGCAGGTGGTTCTACGACAATAGCGCGCTCAATCAGCTCAGCGACGGATTGTACCGAAGGTAACTGTTCAGGCAATTGCTGCATCAGCATGGGCAGCAATCCTGCCTGCTCATGGCTGATAGCTGCAGCCGTCAATAAATTGCTCAGTTGAGCGCTACTGGCAATGCCATCAGCAAGTTTACGCAAATCACGTGGTTTGGCACTCATCAGTCCGATACGGCTACTAATACGTTCGATATCACCGATCGCATTCAAAGTCTCACGTAAGCTATTGATTAATGAACTACTTTCTAAATTTTGCTTAATATGTTTGTTTTCGCCAGATTGATTATCTGTCTGCAATAGACTGGTTATCGCATCTAAGCGCATATTGATACGTGCATGCTGACGCAGCGGGCGTTTCATCTGCTGCACGAGTAAGCGGCGTCCCATGGGCGTTTGACAATGATTGAGTACAGATATTAATGACGTACCGTTACTGCTAACGGGTGTAAATAGCTCAAGATTTTGCTGACTATTGGCATCAATGATTAAATAATCGTCATTATATTCAACGATAAGCTGATTCACTTGTGGTACATGGCGTTGCTGGGTTTGCCGCGCATAATGTATCAGCGCCGCACAGCTAGATTGAGCCAATGACGCATCGCTAATACCTAGTCCATCAAGACGTTGCACGTCAAACTGCTGGCAAAGCGTCTCGCTAGCATGCTCACGATGAAAGTCATTGGCCGCAACTTCTATAATAGGGCAGTCAAGATTTTGACGTAGCCATAGCAGCCATTCTTCGCCGATACCATCAATACTGTCACCGAGTGCTTCGCTAATGATACATTCACTAGGGGCGAAGCGTGCCAGCACCGTCAGCATTTGGGTTTGTAGCCCTTCAATGTCATCATGATTTGCGCTAAATGTTTGCGTGGTTAACGTTCCAGCGGCCAAATCCATTTGACTGATAGCGGCTTGCACAGGTTGTTTGCTGTTAGCTCTAGGTATTTCTATATCAATCGCGACGACGGTCGGCGTATGGTTGGGCGCAATCAGTGCATCATCAGTAATGGTACCTGCAGTCAAGGTTTTAACCACTTCACGGCGCATAATGCTGCCAGCGGCAGATTTGCTTTTATCCTTTTTTTGTTTATCGCCCATAATAGAAGCATTGGACGTATTACTAGCGTCGGTGGTTGATTCGTCTATTTGCTCACAAACGACTACTGTCTGCCCAGCAGCAATCAGCCGTGCCATATAGCTGTCAGCTGCATGAAAAGGCACACCTGCCATCGCAATGGTGTTACCGGCTTTATCCGTACCACGGCGAGTGAGCGTAATATCGAGTATCTGCGCCGCACGTTTGGCATCATCAAAAAATAGCTCATAAAAATCACCCATCCGGTACAGCAGTAGCGCTTGTGGATAGTTGGCTTTCATGGTTAGATATTGCACCATCATCGGTGTATGGTCTGCTAAGTGATAAACGGCATCGCCTATAACTAACGGTTCAGCTGAATGAGGATTTTGAGCGGACGGCTTAACGGTCATGCAGGATCTCTTATGATGCTTAAGTGGGTTTGCTTGGAGCGAAATGGTTATTTTTATAAGAATAAATAGCGGCTGAGGATGATAAATTATCCCGTTAAATGAAGCAGTTAAAAAGCTTGGAAAATTAAGTCTATAAGCGCTATTTTAACACGTTCGACTAGGTTTTTACGTCGGCAAATATCTACTCATTGCCCTTGTATCCATCGGCTTCATAACCATATATAATGACGTCACACTTAATTGGGCGATACTTCATTAGGCGACCCGTCATTAGGCAGTATCTTATGAATCAGTGCTTTGTTAAGAAGTACTTAGTCGGGTGATGACTGTAATGACAAGGCAGCAGCATACTAAGCCTTAGCTAATGCGCACTAATTATCGAATATTTCCATAGGTCAAAAAATTATGTTATCAAAGATTATAGGCAGTGTCGTTGGCACCAAAAATGAGCGTGAACTCAAGCGCATGCGCAAAGTGGTCAGCAAAATTAACGCACACGAGGCTACGATACAAGCCCTGTCTGATGAGCAATTACAACAAAAAACCGAAGAATTTAAAGCAAGACACCAAAAAGGTGAAAGCTTAGATGCATTATTACCAGAAGCGTTTGCGGTCTGCCGTGAAGCGTCGCTACGCGTCAATGGTATGCGTCACTATGATGTGCAGCTAATCGGTGGTATCACCTTGCATGAAGGCAAAATCGCTGAGATGAAAACCGGTGAGGGTAAGACTCTCATGGGTACCTTAGCTATGTATCTCAATGCCATCAGCGGTAAAGGCGTGCATTTGGTGACGGTCAACGATTATTTGGCGGCACGTGATGCGGAATTAAACCGTCCATTATTCAGCTTTTTGGGCATGACAGTTGGGGTGATTTACTCGCAGCAGCCGCCACAAGAAAAAATTGACGCTTATCAAGCGGATATCACTTACGGTACCAATAACGAATATGGCTTTGATTATCTGCGCGATAACATGGTCTTTAGCTTAGCTGAGAAAAAACAGCGCCCGCTAAACTTCTGTATTATCGATGAAATTGACTCTATTTTAATTGATGAGGCTCGTACGCCACTGATTATCTCGGGTCAAGCCGAAGATTCATCGCGTATGTATGCGCTGATTAATACCATTATTCCTGTGCTGATTCGCTCAAAAGACGAAGAAGCCAATAAGAATAACGAAGAAGAAGATTTCTGGATTGATGAGAAAAATCGTCAAATCGAGATTAGCGAAAAAGGCTATGAGAAAATTGAGCGCTTCTTAATCGAAGTCGGCGAGCTTGGCGAAAATGAAAGTCTTTATAGCCCGAGCCGTTTGCCATTATTAGCACACGTACAAGCTGCGATTCGCGCTCACCATGTTTTTGTCAAAAACATCCATTATATTGTTGATGATGGCGAAGTGGTCATCGTTGATGAAAATACCGGTCGTACTATGCCTGGTCGTCGCTGGTCAGAAGGTTTGCATCAAGCCGTTGAGGCTAAAGAGGGTGTTGAGATTCAAGCAGAAAACCAAACACTTGCAACCACCACATTCCAGAACTTTTTCCGTTTATATGACAAGTTATCTGGTATGACAGGTACCGCTGATACTGAAGCAGCAGAATTCAAATCAACTTATGATTTAGACGTCATCGTTATTCCAACGCACGAGCCGATTGCCCGTATCGATATGGATGACCAGATTTTCTTGACCAAGTTAGGTAAATATAAAGGCATCATCCGCGAGATTAAAGAGATTCAAGCCAAAGGTGCGCCAGTCTTAGTCGGTACGGCGACGATTGAAGCCAGTGAGGAACTGTCTTATTTGCTTGACCAAGAAGGCGTTAAGCATAACGTCCTAAACGCCAAGCAACATGAGCGTGAAGCAGAAATCATCGCGCAGGCTGGTAGTCCAAAAGCCGTGACGATTGCTACTAACATGGCAGGTCGTGGTACCGATATTATTCTTGGTGGTAACTGGCAATCATTTATTGAAGATATTGATGCCGTTAGTCCGGAAGAGATGGCACGCCTAAAAGCCCAATGGCAAGTCAAGCATGACCAAGTGGTTGCCGCTGGTGGTCTACATATTATTGGCTCTGAGCGTCATGAGTCACGCCGTATTGATAACCAGCTACGTGGTCGTGCCGGTCGTCAGGGTGACCCTGGGATGTCGCGTTTCTTCTTATCGCTTGAAGATGACTTGATGCGTATCTTTGCCGGTGATCGCGTCGTTAATATGATGCGCGCCATGGGTCTTAAAGAAGACGAAGCCATCGAACATAAAATGGTCTCCAAATCGATTGAAAACGCCCAAGGTAAAGTAGAAAGCCGCGATTTTGATGCGCGTAAAAATCTATTAAAATATGATGATGTGGCCAATGAGCAGCGTAAAGTTATTTACGGACAACGTGATGACTTACTGGCAGAGATGGACTTATTAGAAGCCATCGAAGTTATGCATCATGAAGTCTATAACGCCATGATTAACCAGTTTATCCCGCCAGGTTCTATCGATGACCAGTGGAATATTGACGGTCTAGAGGACGAGCTTGAGGAAGAATTCAAGATTGCGATGCCAATTAACGATTGGCTTGATGAAGACCGCCGCTTAGATGAAGAAGGTCTACGTGCCAAAATTATCCAAACGGCTTTAGATCGTTATCACAGTCGCCGTGAGCAAATGGGCGAAAAAGATGCCGCCCAGCTTGAGCGTCACTTTATGCTGCAGAGTTTAGATAAGCACTGGAAAGAGCATTTGACGCAAATGGATCAGCTGCGTAAAGGCATTCATTTGCGAGGTTATGCACAAAAAAATCCTGAGCAAGAATATAAGCGTGAATCATTTGAGCTGTTCCAAATGATGCTTGGCGCAATTAAGTCTGAAACGGTACAAGATTTATCACGTGTGCATATTCCGACCAAAGAAGAGCTAGCAGCATTAGAAGCTCAGCAGCGTGAAAATGCAGCGCATATGCAAATGCAGTTTGAGCACAGTGATATTGATAATATGGATGGCGGTGTGGAAAGAGCGGCCGCGCAAAGTCGTAATGTCATTGGCGGTGCAGCAGTAGGTGCTATGGTAGGCCGTGGCAGCGATGTAAATGATCCAGACCCATACGCTGGTATGAACATCAGCCGTAACGCTCCTTGTCCTTGTGGGTCAGGCCTGAAGTATAAGCAATGCCATGGTAAAATCTAAACATTGATAATCAAAAATTGTTAAGTTATGATAAAAAGTCCCTATCTAAAATAGATAGGGACTTTTTTTATAGTATAGCCTTGGCAGTAGTACTCATATCGAATAATTGATAAATAGTAAGAAAATTACGATGATAAAAATATCAGTGCTTTTGTAGCGATTAATTACAAATCCAACATAGGCGTGAATTTATGGGTGCGCTATAGTGTTTAACATCTTTATTTGGGAGAATGTGATGAATGTGGAATCATTAAAAAAATGGCGTACCTCTGTCGTCCTAACCGGTTTACTGGCTGGCGCTATGACGATGAGTGCTTGTCAAAAACAGCAAGAGACAGAGCCGAGTCTAGAAGACAGTATCAGTGAAGAGCAGTCTGTGCCAATGTCTGCTGAGCCCGCTGAGCCAAGTGATGTGGTGTTAGATGCGCCTGCCAGTGACGTAGAAGATGACACCGTTGCCTCTGTTAATACGGGCGTCAATCAAATGAGTTATTCATGTTCGCCTGCGCTTGCCGTTGAAGCAACGTATAAAGATGCTGATAATCAAGTCGTTATTGCGACTGCCCAAGGAACAGCTACTTTAACGAAAACCAATGATGCCAGCAACCCTGAAGTGTTTGAAGCAAAAACTGCCCTCGATGGTGGTGAAGGCTTTGTACAGTGGCGCGTCGCGCATACAGAGCGTGAAACAGGTGTGATACGTACGGCTGGTGCAGATGCATCCAAAGTCAGCACTTATGAGTGTAAAAAATCAGAAGAGTTAGAAACGGTAGAAGAAGCCGTATAAAAGCAGATTCATAAATGTGGCTTTTATCGGACTAAACTTAAATATAACCCATAAAAAAAGCAACGCTGACGTTGCTTTTTTGTGGTCTCGTTTTTGAAGTTCTTAGAAAGAATGCTCAATTTTATATAAGCGCTATTTTTTATACACAGCATGAGGTTCACTATCATGCGCTAAAAACCCTTCTTCGCTAACGTCTAGCTCTTCGTGTTTAAGCTCTACTTGAATACTATCGCTATGCGTATGAGTGCTTTTATTAATCTGCACTTCTTGAATCACATGGGTATCTTTGGTAATTGTCGCCACTTGACGCGATAAGACAATCTCAATTGGCGCGTCACCAATCTCAATCTGTTTGCCATTAATGGTTACCACGGCTCTGCTATCTAGCGATGGTTCTACATGACGCAATATATCTTTATCATCATAATTGCCTGATAATAAATCCTCACTTTCGGCATCATAATAATCAGTGCGCACGGTAATGTATTCTTCTATCAAATCAATAGGGACATCAATGGTTTTGGTGCGTGTATGCTTAGTTACCGTTACTTTGCCAACATCTAAGCGTTCTTTATTAATGACAGGACGCTCTTCTAATAGCTCTAGATAGCCATCATTACCCGTGCTTTGTAAATTATTAGATAAGCTATTCGATAAATTGTTTGCCGCGCCCTGTTGTTGATTGTCTAAGATGGGTTGTTGTTGATAGTCAGATACCGTTAAAGCAGGCGCAGGTAATTTATTCTCGCCGCTGTGATTGGCGATTCTATCTAAAGGGGAAGCAGTGGTTGTCGATAAAGGTACTTGTTGCTGAACTGGCTGTTGCTGAGCTTGCTGGCTTTCACGTTGCTGCTGCTTAATGTCATTATCATCGGCATTCATGGTCATGTTCCTTATGGATAGATATAAAAATGAATAGGTATAAAAAAAGACCAGAGACGAGCTCTGGTCTTATTCACTGAGCATACAACCCAGCTGCTAATTACTCTCACATAGTAGTTGTTCAAATAAAGCTACAAGATTCTAAGCTGAAAATCACGTTTGAGAATCTATATAGCTTATAACTATCTGATGACTAGGTGAAAGAATTGCTTATTACATACCACGAGCGCGGCGTACGTCTTCGGCAGTGATATTATCGCGGTCAAAAAGATTGCCATCGCGGTCAATCACATTACCGTCACCATCGATATCCAACTCTTCGCGTTGGATGGTTTCAGCAATCGTTTCAGTATGACGCTCAGTCGTCTTACCGACGTTTACTTCTTCAGCTACATAGGTTTCTTTATTAACTCGTGCACGTTCCGCTTCTAGTTCAAGTTCAATCGTTTGATTGCCATCTATATCACCGATACGGCGGTCTGTTGGACGATCTACATTGGTACGCTGAATGTTAGCGTGCTCTTCTTCGAGTTCAACATCGACATTACGCTCTTCGGTCACGACATGCTTACCAACTTTTACCAAACCGGCAACGATGCGATCCTTATTGACTGTCAAGCGTTCTTCTAATAACTCCAAGGTATTTGGGGCGTTATATGCATGCTCCGCAATCTCCATACGCTCTGCTTCTGGGATGCTATCAGCAACAAATGATTGACGATCCTTTTCGTATTGCTCTTTATAGCTGTACTGATAATCGTGATCGTATACTTCCATCGCTTCTACCTGTGCTTGCGTTAAGCTATCGAAAAATACATCATCACCAACAATACGGGCGAGACCTGCTGGTACCAACACTTCTTTTGAGCTAAACCAACCGCCTGCATCAACGATTAAATAACGAATGCGACCAGTGGTATCTTCCACTAAAGCGCCTTCGATTTTACCGATTTTTTCTTCATCAACACCATAAGCAGTTTTGCCTGTTGGGTCATAATAGTCATCACCAATAATGTCACGATGAGTAGCTTGGATGTCTTTTAAACGAATTAGTTGGCTCATTATTATCTTCCTTTTATATGAGTACATTAGTAATTATTTTTTTAAAATAGCAATGCGGTAAAAATCCACATTGCTAAAAACTTGGTAAGTTGTTGTCTTAAGCCAAGATGGCTCTATTGGAGAAACTGCTTGAGTAACGTTGATATGCAGCCTTTCCATCAACTTATGCATATCGTAGCAGTGTGATTTTCAATGAGATATATAAGCAAGGTAGCAAAGTGTGCGCTTGAGGTAATTGCGTGTAATAGGCTGTAAAATTCACCATTACTATATAAATTTAAGTTAAGGCTTTCTTACGGCACTAAACAACTTCTGGTGATTTGTAAGTTTTGAGCATAAAAAAACCGCACAGCCAAAAGCAATGCGGTATTTAAATAGTAAGAAAATCAGTTGAAACTCAAAATCCTAAACTAGATATTGGAAAGTTAAATTATTTGAGCAGTCTACAATTAAGCAAGTTCAATCGCGACGGCAACCGCTTCACCACCACCGATACATAAGGTAGCGACGCCTTTCTTGCCGCCCGTACGCTTCAGAGAGTTGATAAGGGTAACGACGATACGCGCACCTGAACAACCTACTGGATGACCAAGGGCACAAGCGCCGCCTTCGACGTTGACTTTAGCATGCTCGATATTTACCTCATCCATCGCAGCCATAGTCACCATCGCAAACGCTTCATTGATTTCCCATAGGTCGACATCAGCAACTGACCAGCCTGCTTTGGCCAATACTTTTTCAATGGCGCCAATTGGAGCAATGGTAAATTCGCTTGGGTGACGCGAGTTAGAAGCAGTCGCTACGATACGTGCTTGGTAATCCAAGCCTTCAGCTTTTGCTTGTGATTCTTTCATCATCACTACCGCAGCAGCACCGTCTGAGATTGAGCTGGCGTTTGCCGCCGTAATTGTACCGTCTTTTGCGAATGCAGGACGTAGGGTAGGGATACGATCAGCATTGGCAAGGGCGGGCTGCTCATCGGTATCGACAGTCTGCTCGCCTTTACGGGTCTTGAAACTTACAGGCACGATTTCATCTTTAAAATGCTCATCTTTAATCGCAGTTAAAGCACGGTTGAGCGATTCAATGGCAAATTCATCCATTTGCTCACGGGTATAGCCTTTTTCATTGGCCATTTCTTGCGCAAATTGACCCATCAGCTTACCAGTTTCAGCATCTTCTAGACCGTCTAAGAACATATGGTCTTTGACTTCTTTATGACCCATGCGGTAGCCGCCACGCGAGCCTGGCATAATGTAAGGCGCATTGGTCATCGATTCCATACCACCTGCAACCGCTACATTAAAGCTGCCTGCCTTAATACCATCATGCGCTTGCATGATTGCTTTTAGACCTGAACCACAAAGCTTATTAATGGTGACGGCACCCGTTGCATCATTTAGACCCGCTTTACGCATCGCTTGACGGGCAGGACCTTGACCGAGACCTGCGGTTAAGATACAGCCCATAATGACTTCATCAATGCTATCGACATTCACACCTGAGCGTTCGACAGCGGCTTTAATAGCAGCACTACCAAGTTCAGTCGCGCTCATATCTTTTAGTGCGCCTTGAAAACCGCCCATTGGGGTACGGGCGCCATTTAAAATTACAATTGAATCATTTGACATCGTTATTATTCCTTTTTACATGTTTTAAATGAGAGTATTTTACTTAAACTATAATCAAACGCTGATTCGCTAACACCTATCTAGCTTTGGTTTACGCTAGCTCATCTAAACGAATGCGTACTACTTTATCAGTAATGGTGTCTAGTTTTTCAATTTTTTCGATGGCCAGATTCATCTGACTCTCAATCACAGGTAGTGTCAAGATAATCACTGGCACTTGACCAAGTTTATGGGCAGGTTTTTGTAAAATTGCATCGATATTGATCCCAGCATCACTCAAAATACGCGTGATATCAGCCAATACCCCAGGATTATCGTGAGCATGCACGCGTAGGTAATAACCGGTAATCATTTGCTCAGCGCGCAAGATAGGCGTATCTGATAACTGTTCTGGGATAAAGGCTAGGTGCGGAACATGGTGACCATTAGTGCTTTCATTGTTGCTATCTATACTGCCTAGAACACGAACCAAATCCATCACATCAGCCATCACCGCAGAAGCAGTGGCGCCTGCACCAGCACCATCGCCGCAATATAACGTTTGTCCAAGCGGATGAGAGTTGACCAACACCGCGTTTTTTACGCCATTGACGTTGGCAAGTAGGGCATTTTGCGGAATGAGCGTTGGGTGTACGCGCAGCTCAATACCAGCGGCACTAGTGTCACCTGAGCCATCACCTTGACCATCACGGCGCACGGCAAAACCTAGATGCTTGATACGGTAGCCAAGCTCTTCTGCATAATTGACGTCTTGCAAAGTAATGCCAGTAATACCTTCACAGTAGACTTTATCAAACTGTAGCGGAATACCAAAGGCGATAGAAGCCAGTAGTGCCAATTTATGAGCCGCATCAATACCTTCGACATCAAAAGTTGGATCGGCTTCCGCATAACCGAGTTCTTGTGCCTCTGTCAGTACATCGGCAAATGGGCGACCTTTATCACGCATTTCGGTCATGATAAAGTTGCCAGTGCCATTAATAATACCCGCCAACCAGTCAATTCTATTAGCGGCAAGTGCTTCACGCATGACTTTAATAATTGGGATACCGCCTGCCACTGCTGCTTCATAAGCGACATGCACATTGTGCTCTTCAGCAAAGGCAAAAATCTCATTGCCGTGTTCAGCGAGTAACGCTTTATTAGCTGTGACGACATGCTTGCCATTTTTGATGGCATGCATAATCACGTCTTTAGCCAGCGTCGTACCGCCGATCACTTCGATGACAATATCGACATTGTCACTGGCAGCGGTTGCCATCAAATCACTGCTTTGAATAATAGTAGGGTCGATATCATCGCGCTGACGACGGGTACCGACTTCGGTAATCAAAATATCGCGTCCGCTACGGCGTTTTAACTCATCTAAATTATCATTGATTAGGTTGATCACGCCCGTTCCGACGGTGCCGAGACCAAGTATCGCTAGTTTGATGGATTTGCTCACAGTATCCTCAAGAGATTATAGAGTTGGATAAAAATGCTTCTATGCAGGCTCTTACATAAAAACGCTGATATAAAAGGGTTGATATAAAGAGTGCTGATATAAAGAAGAACGGCATAAAAATATACGGCTAATATTACCTAGCGCTTTATCGTATCATACCGACAAGCGCTTGTGACGTCTACCCAAACTCACTGTCGCCAAAGTCAACAATATCAGGGCAGATAACTAGCTGGCATCAATCGCGGCTTGCGCCAATTGATCAGCTGGTAAATAGCCACCGATTTGTTGTCCAGACTCGGTAAAGATAGCAGGTGTACCGCGGACACCCAATGCCATACCAAGCTCGATTTGTAATTTTACCGGGCTATTACAACTAGGGGCTTGGACGTTAGCACCCATTTTTGCCTGATCCATCGCGGCATTACGATCTTCGCTACACCAAATGGCTTCCATCTTTGGAATACTGCCTTCGCTGCGCGGCCATGCCAAATAACGCACTTCAATGCCCCGCGCATTGATATCACCTATCTCTTCATGGAGCTTGGTGCAATAAGGGCAATCGGCATCGGTAAAGGAATAAACAACAGATTTGGTCACCCCTTTAGCAGGATAAATAATCATATCTTTTTTGTCGACCGCTTTTAGAGCGGCTTGCGCGGTTTTGGCAACCAACGCACCACTGATATCAACCGGCGCTTCTGCCCCAACAGCGATGATTTGACCTTGAATAATATGTTTGCCTGATTTATCAGTGAAGAAAGACGGCAAGCCCGTTGCTGTTACCCAGTAAATATCGTCCATATCTGTTGGTACGGCTGAAAGAATATTTTCTTCAATACCCGAGGCTTTTAAGTTTGCTTGTAAGGCTTTGACTACCGCTGAATCACTATCATTGGTGACTTGCGCAGTGCTAACTTTGGCTTCTGCGCTATTCACAATCCCTGTGTTACTGGTCGCATCAGCCGCATTATTCGAGCAGCCCGCCGCAACAACGACCAGCAAGGCACCCATCATCACACGTGATAAATGAGTGCGAGAAAATGTATCACGAGTGGCGTTGGTTTTCGAAAAAGAAGGTAAAAACATAGGGTGTTTCCTTTAGGCAGGCATGCCTAAGCAAGATATAGATATAAAAAAGAGGGCAGTAAAGAGTGCGTAAATGCTTGCACCATATCTACTAGATTTTGTTATCAGAACGATATATTTCAATGATGATATACAATTTATTGATAATAAAAGATAAGTGGCAATAGCTGTCATATTAGCATATTTTTATAAATAACCACTAAAGGCGAGTTATTAGCGTTGTCAAATCTACAATTTATAGATAAATGTTACGACAAGAGAAATAAAATACATTTGTACTATTTCATCTCGGCTTATGTCTAGGTAGGCTACCGTTTATAACCATTTTTCATAATTATTTTTTACAATCAATTTAAATATGACTATTTCATGGGTCCTATTTAAACTGAGTTGATAAAGCAATTTTACTAAGGAGCCCGTATGGCAGGTGCCAGTTTATTAACCTTACTTGATGATATCAGTGTGATACTAGATGACGTTTCGGTCATGACTAAAGTAGCCGCCAAAAAAACCGCGGGGGTATTGGGTGATGACTTAGCATTGAACGCGGAGCAAGTCACCGGCGTCAAAGCAAATCGTGAGCTGCCAGTGGTTTGGGCGGTCGCCAAAGGCTCTTTCATTAATAAACTTATTTTGGTACCAGCGGCAATCCTTATCAGTGCCATTTATCCGCCTTTGATTACCTTTTTGCTGATGTGCGGTGGCTTGTTTTTGGTTTATGAAGGCGCTGAAAAAGTGATTCATCGATTTTGGCCGCATGCCTTGCCAGATGATGAGGAGCAAGAAGCTCGTCGGCAAGCCAATGCTGATGAAACGGTTGATTTGGTTGCTTTTGAAAAAGAAAAGATCAAAGGTGCGGTGCGAACTGATTTTATTTTGTCGGCAGAGATTATCGTCATTGCGCTAGGAGCAACGGCAACGGCTACTTTGTTACAGCGCAGCTTGGTGCTGTCTATTTTAGCTATTGGCATTACCGTTGGTATTTATGGTCTAGTCGCCGGTATCGTTAAAATCGATGATGTGGGCCTGCATATGATGGAAAAAGACGGCAAGTTTACTCAAAAAGTTGGTAAGGTTTTATTTGCGGCAGCGCCTAAATTAATGAAGTTTTTATCGATCGCTGGTACTTTGGCGATGTTCTTAGTCGGTGGTGGTATCTTAGTACACGGAATTAACTTCTTACACCACGAAGTTGAAGACATTGCCCATCTTACTGGTATTTTTGAGAGTTTTACGACAGCATTATTAAATGCTGTTATCGGCTTTATTATTGGTGCTGCTATCGTTGCTCTGTTTACGGTCATTAATAAAATACGCCATAAAGATGAGCCTTCTGCGCATTAATTCTATTTTTCAAAGATTCTGACTTGTTAAAGGCTCTGACTGTTAAAGAGTTGTACTGGTAAAAGCGCTGTTATTAAGAAGTCTATTGATAAAAAATTCTGTTAAAAAAGGCGTAAAAAAGCCCCAAAGTTGCTGACAACTTTGGGGCTTTTACATTTTATAGTACGTTATTAGCTTTCGCTATCCGTATCGTCAGATTCTGACTTTTCAGCTGGCGTTGGCTTCTTGTTTTCAGCCTTAGGCTTACGCGTACGAGCCTTAGGCACTTTTGGCGTGGTTAAATTAAACATGCTTTTCTGTGGCAACAGCTGCTCAGCCACATTTTCAATCATGTTTTTATAACTGGCTATCGTTGTTTTCGACTTCGCTGCCTGAATTTCTTCCTTTGTTGCTGCCTCTGCTACTGGCTCAGACGTTTGCTCAGTTTCGCTTGGCTCGACAGCAGCGTCTTTGACTTCATTAACAGCATCAGCATCTTCCGCTTCAACACTTTCTGTTTTAACGTTTTCCGCCTCAACATCAGATTGCGTGGCATTTTCTTCTAGGGCTTTTTCTACCTTTAACAGTTGCTCACTATTGGCGCTGACATCGTCTGTCTGACTCTGATTGGCAAGAGCAGTCGCTTCTACTTTGTCAGCATTGACTTCGCTGTTGACTGGTAAAGCATTATTTTCAGGCGCTTCAGGCGCTGTCACTACAGCTACTTCCTGATAATCAGGGTGCTGACCGCGTGGATCGTTGCTTGCCCGTTTGCTAATGGCGCGTGGTTCAACGGCTGTTTTACCTTGCGCTGCGGCAAACTGACTAACCGCTTGCGTCATTGCCTTAAAGCGTGCGAGATAATCTGCTGCTAAAGGCTGATAACCATAGTTGCTAAAGTCAAAGTCTTGATTGACAGCTTCACTAGTCGGCACTTGCTGCTCGCTACTACTATTGGCTTTGGCCTTGTCAGTGGTAACAGCTTGAGCGTGCTCTAAATGCAAGGCAATGGCAGCGTTAAAGCAATTAATAACACCCTCTGCAGCTAAGCGCGCTTGTGCTTCAGGTAGCGTCGCACGTATAAACTCGCCAACCGTACCACGGATAGTTGGTGCGTTTACAGTGAGTTGCTCGCTTTGCTCATTTGCCTGAGGCACTTGAGCCTGCTGACGACGTACCACACGTGGATCATTACTGGCTTGACCAAACTTATTCGCAGTTACGTAGCGGTTAGCAAATAATGCTTCATGGTTAAGCTCAAACGCTGGTTGTTTGCTACTGTTAGCGTCGTCAGCCTCCGAGTTAATATCAGAGACAACATCAGAGACAACATCAGAAACAACATCAGAAACAACATCAGAAGAAATGTTCTGAGCTTTCTCTGTAGCTGCTACATTCTCAGCGGTGGCGTCTACTGGCTTTTGGCTGTCAGCAGCTTGACGGTCAGTCTGAACATCACTGCTGCTGTTAGAAACAGGCTGCTCATCTGCTGTCGGTCTCTTAGCCTCGACTGTACTATCGTCTGTAGACTTAGCATCAGACTTTTGCGCTGTATCTTCAGTCGTGCTTAGCGCTACCTGCTCCGTTTTTGTCTCTGCTATTTTTTTCTCTTCTACCTGAGCGTCTCCATTCTCAATAGCTTTAGCCGTATCAACTTGCTTACTGCTTTTTTGACGGTCATCAACCGAGTCGCTACTATGCTTAGCAGGTTGGCGGTTAGTATTTTGCTCAACAGCTTTCTGCTTGTCATCAATTTTCGGAGTACTGTCCTCTTGACGTGCTTGCTCTGTAGTAGCTTCATTGCCAGCTTTTTCTGAGCTTTGCTTTTCAGGCGCTGGGCGCACGGCTGCTACAGACTTGCTGTCATCTAAAGATAAATGCACAACTTCTGGCGATTTGAGCTCTGTGGCTGCTTCATTGACCTGTAAAATAACTTCGTTAGGGTCTTGGTTGCGGCGCGAACTGGATTGGTTTTTGCCATTGCCCGTATCTTTAGTGCTTTGCTGAGCATTTTGCTGATTGTTGTCAGCGCTTAACGTCTCACCGCGCTCAAGTTTACCGCGTGATTGACGTTGACTGTTTGACTTACGCTTAGCACGAGTTTGCTCATCTGCCTCATTGGCATTTTTGCCCTCAGCATCGGTACGTTCATTGCTTTTTTCGTTGTTCTCATTACCATTGCGACCGCTATCTTGACGGTTATTGCGATTACGATCATTAGGACGTCTGTTATCCTGTTGACGTTTGTCTTGGTTATCCGCTTGCTGGTCATCAGTGTTATTTGCGCTGCCATCGCTAGCGACGTTGTCATTCGTATCATCTGACGGCTCTTTTCTTTGGCGCGTCTTAGAAGGTCTTGATTTACGTGGCTTACGTCTTCTTCTATCCTCAGCATCATTATTGTCGTCAGCAGTGTTATTCGCTGTCTGTTGATGATTGGCGTTAGCGTTTGACTGCTGATTGCTCTCTTGCGGTGCTGTTGGGGCTTGATTATTGTCAGTTAACGCACTGTTATCGACTTGTCCAAAAGAGCCTAGACTTTGCGCGCCCGTATTGACCAATGCTTCAATAGCTTCAGCGGCATCACGACTACTGATACTATGGGTGATTTGCGCCTGCGGTGCTTGCGCAAATAAATTGGATAACCAAGCGACGGCTTGTGGTTGGGCGGCAGCAACAGGAGTAGTTGGGGTCGCTACTGGAGCAACTGTAGCCGCAACAGTCGGTACATTTGGTATCTGAGGCTGCGGTGCACGTGCTGATGAGACATTGCTAGTATTGGTATTGGTATTGGTATTATTACGATGGTCATTGCTATGACTGGTCGTATTCTGCTGCTGGTTCGGCGCATTTTGTTGACTGCTGTTACCGTTATCGTTACTGCTGTTATCGGTTGTTTGGCGTGGTTGACGCGTTGGCTGCTGTTCTGGACGCTCTTTTTCAGCCGTTTGCCAATCAACGTTATAACCAAGTTCGCTATGTTCTTGCTGCTGAGTATCAGTGATGCGCTCATAGCTCGATGGGGCAAAGCCATCACGGTTAAAGTGTAGCTTAAAGTTTGGCGATTCTAAATGTGCGTGCGGCAAAATGGTAATACGGGTACCACTGTCTTGCTCAAGGTAGACCAAGGCATCGCGCTTTTCATTTAATAAGAAAGCGGCAATATCCGTTGGTACTTCAGCTTGCACTTCGCCTTGACGTTCTTTTAGGGCGATTTGTTCAATCTGACGCATAATCGATAGCGACAATGAACGCAAATCACGAATCATGCCATTACCATGACAGCGTGGACAAATATAACCGGTCGATTCTTCTAATGACGGACGCAAACGCTGACGGCTCATTTCCATCAAACCAAATTTAGAGATATCACCAAACTGTACGCGGGCACGGTCATATTTGGTCGCGTCGACTAGACGTTTTTCAACTTCTTTTTGGTGCTTATTGTCATTCATATCGATGAAGTCAATGACAATTAAGCCGCCCATATCACGCAAACGTAGTTGACGAGCAATCTCATCAGCTGCTTCTAGGTTGGTATGATAGGCAGTCTCAGCGACGTCTGAACCTTTGGTTGACTTGGCTGAGTTGATATCGATAGACACCAGTGCTTCTGTTTGGTCAATAACGATTGAACCACCTGATGGCAGACGCACTTCACGTTGATAAGCGGTTTCGATTTGTTTTTCGATATTAAAGCGCGAAAACATCGGCTCATAATCGGTATATTTGCGCAGTTTTTCTGCTTGTGTTGGCATCACTGCATCGATAAAACCTGCCGCTTCAATATAAGCGTTTTCGTTATCGATCCAAATCTCAGCGATATCATCACGTAGATAGTCACGCACGGCACGCGTAACAACGCCAGCTTCTTGATGAACTAAGCGCGGTGAAGGATATTTTTGATTTTGTTCTTGGATAGCTTGCCAGATATTCAGCAAGTGATTTAAATCGTGTTGCAAGTCTTCTTGGGTTTTGCCAATACCAGCGGTACGAATGATGACGCTCATGCCTTTTGGCAAATCAAGACTGCCAAGCATGCGTTTCATATCTTCACGCAATTTGCCTGAGATTTGACGCGAGATACCACCACCACGAGGGTTGTTAGGCATTAAGACTAAATAACGACCTGCTAGTGAGACGTAAGTTGAGAGGGCAGCGCCTTTATTACCGCGCTCTTCTTTTTCGACTTGGACGATTAATTCATCGCCTTCTTTGATCAGTTTTTTGATGTTTTCATCACGTGGATTGCCGCTCAAATACTCAGCAGAAATTTCACGAATCGGTAAGAAACCTTGGCGCTGTGAGCCATATTCGACAAACACTGCTTCAAGTGATGGCTCGACACGGGTGACGTGACCCTTATAAATGTTAGATTTTTTTTGTTCGCGGGTACGGTTTTCTAAATCGAAGTCGTAAAGATGATTGCCTTTACAAAGGGCAACACGAATTTCTTCGTTTTGGGTGGCGTTGATTAAAATGCGTTTCATATTGGTATCCTATGAGTACGCATAACGACGACGAGACAGGCTCTAGAGCAGGGTGGCAAGTGTGGCTAATCATAAAATTAGCCCGAGCAGATGTTAATGAGTGGTAGAACGTAAACTATGAACGCAGTAAAGCGCGAGGGCTTTGTGCAATCGCTTTTTGACCTAAAATATATTAGCGATTCTTTATGCTAATGTCGGTAATGCTCATATAGATAAGATAGGGTGTAAGGCTACTATCTATAGAGTTATTATGAGTAGGCTTGTTTTAACGATTAATATAGGAGCAAGTTAGTGATCTTTCATTATCAGTCGTTTTATCCAGTTTGATGTTCAGCGCACTTTGTAAGGGTGGCGGTGGATAGTGACTGAGATTCAAGACATAACAGGTACTAAGAAAGTATCGTGCTGCCACAGTTAATCAATCAAGGTCTAGCAATCATATCGCTGTTAATAAAGGACCATTGTATAAGTGCTATCTTATAAAATAGTGCCGTGCAGCGGTTATCCTTTTAGGTGAAGCAATTGGTCATTCTATATTTATCGTTCTTTTGGGTATAACGTCAATAATATCTGGGGTGTCTCAAAGCTAGGTGGCGCTGCTTTCATCAGCGGGGCGTACTTGGCAAACAGAATAAATGACCGGCTTATCGGCACGGTGTCTCTTGTCTATTCTACTTATCGTCCTCTGTTTGACCACCAATATTCAGGCAGCTATCGACAATCAGTTAATGATGCTCGATTCTGGCTCTAAACGACCCATACTTGCTCATCTGCGCGCCTAAAGGACTGTGTGATAAATAATTATCAAGGCAAGTCGTAGTTATGCGGTAGTGAGTAAATGGTATGTTGTTATCGTTTTATAAGATTGTTTTTATGCAATCTATCAAAGCGATATTGTCTAATGTCACAATATTCTGTAATGATAAACAATCTGGTGCTGATAAATCATTTTTTTACTATAAATATCAGCGTTGCTCTTACGATTTATGGGGCATTATAGGGTATATCAAGGGATATAACACCCTTAAAATCAGATGAAACACACAAGCTTGGCAGGTTTTATAGCTGGCAGCGCTTTACTAACCAGTACTGGCCAGTAATAAAAACGGCGCTGCACTGTCTGTAACAACAATGAATTATTGTCGCAGCCTCTGCTTAATTGGCGCTCAACATGCTAAACTATAGCAAATCTTTATGTAAATACCTAACTAAAAATGACGAATGCTAAAATGACAAACGACGAACCTATCCACGAAGCTCCAGCTATCTTTAACAGCAAAACGCGCCCGCAAAGCGCCGATGACGAAATTAGTAACTTTGAAAAGGTCAATTACCTTGAAGTGACTCGCCATCAGCATGACCAGCGCTTGGACAACTTTTTGCTCAATCGTCTAAAAGGCTTGCCTAAACCGCATATTTATAAAATGATTCGCTCTGATGAGGTGCGCGTCAATAATAAACGCTGTAAAGCGCATGACAGATTACAGCGTGAAGACGTGGTGCGTATCGCGCCCGTACAGCTAGCTACCCGTGATAAACCTATTATCAGTACCGAATTTGCCAAGAGCTTATTGGCACGTGTGGTCTACGAAGATGAAGGCTTGATTGTATTGAATAAACCTTCTGGCATCGCCGTTCATGGCGGTAGTGGTTTAGATTTTGGCGTTATTGAAGCCATGCGCGAAGTGACAGGTAAAAAGTATCTTGAGCTGATCCATCGTATCGATAAAGATACCTCAGGTCTACTGATGATTTCTAAGAAGCGCTCATCGCTAAAAGCATTGCAGCAGCACCTTGTCGACAGAACCATTCAAAAGCATTATCTTTGCCTCGCCAAAGGTCAGCCTGCACTGAACGAGCAGCGTATCGATGCGCCATTATTGCGCTATACGCTGGCTAGCGGTGAGCGCCGCGTGAAAGTAGATGCACAAGATGCCCAAGCCAAAGAAAGCCAGACAGATATTATCGTTCATGGTCGTTTTATGCTTGCCAATCAGCCAGTAAGTTTGATTGAAGCTAAGCCACTGACGGGTCGTACCCATCAGATCCGTGTGCATTTGGCGCATATTGGTCATGCTATCTTAGGGGATGATAAATACAACGTGCATGACAAATCTGGCGTCCATCGTCTGTGTTTACATGCATGGCGTTTGGATATTCCTGGCTATGAGACCATTACTGCGCCATTACCAGATGAGATGGCAGCTTGGTTGCCAGCTGACATGCAGTTGCCTAAATAAGCTTGAAAGATTCAATTCTCAGTTTTTAAATGCATATTAAATATAAACGTCACAGTCACTTATTTAGGGTATGTCTTAGCTAAATAAGTGATTGTGACGTTTTCATATCCGCCATTTACGATGATTCGTTAAGGGTTAGTCCATGACAGCAGTATCTAGCGCTAATACATTAGCACCAACCAATAATTCTGAGTTATCAGCCGACCATCATTTAGCAGATAAAACGCTGATTATTTTTGATTGGGATGGCACCTTAATGGATTCGATTGGCTTAATTGTTGAGGCAATGCATGTGGCAGGCGAGGCGCATGGCTTTACCACCACGGATCAGGCAGTCAAAGACATCATCGGGCTGAGCTTAATGCATGGCATTGAGATTTTATACCCGCAAGCAACCGATGCGCAGAAGCTAGCGATTCAGCAAAGTTATGCGGACTACTATATTCCAAACAGTCATCGTACGCCGTTTTTTGCGCCGATACAAGATATGTTGCAGACCTTACAGCAGCAAAATAAGCAGCTTGCGGTCGCCACAGGTAAGAAAAGAAAGGGACTAGATCGGGTATTAGAGGGTTCTGACAGTCATCACTATTTTGCCATCACGCGCTGTGCTGATGAGTCAGGCTCAAAACCTGACCCGCAAATGCTGAGCGATATTCTAGACTATACCAAGCAACCCATCTCTCATGCGGTATTTATCGGCGATAGTATTTATGATATTCAAATGGCAAACCGTTTGGGCATGACCAGTATTGCGGTGAATTATGGTACGGCATCGAGTAGCGAGCTTGCCGCCCAGCAGCCGACTTATCAAGTGGACACACCGCAAGCCTTGGCTGAGCTATTGTGTGCTTAAATAAAATTAGTTTAAATAATAAAAAATGCCAATAAAAAAGGGTTTATCGTGATGAGCGATAAACCCTTTTTGGCTAACAACCATAAGGTTTACTCGCCGTCTTCTTCAACACTGTCGTTTTTAACATTATCCTTCTCAACATTGCCTTTTTGAACAGCATCCTTTTCAATAGCGTCTTCTAGCTCAGCGCCTTCTAGCAAGGCAAAAGAGGACTCAATAATTTTATTTGCATCAAGCTGATACTCATACCAGTTGCCCATGACACCTGCCAATTCATCGAGACCTTCTTTTCTTAAGGCCGAAAATAGCTGAATGGTGCAGTCTAAGCCCAATTGCTTCAGTCTTTTACGGGTATTCAGTAGGGCGTTTTTGGAAGCGCCATATTTAAGCTTATCTGCTTTAGTCAGCAAGATATGCACCGGTAGCTCACCATCTTTTGCCCAATGCAGCATCTGCTCATCGAAGAACTTAAGTGGATGACGGATATCTGACATCAGCACCAAACCTGCAAGGCTTGAGCGCGATACGAGATATTCTTCTAGCTCAACCTGCCATTCTTTTTTCATTTCAAGCGGCACGGCAGCATAACCATAACCTGGTAAATCAACCAAACGTCTGTCACTATCGCCAATGCTAAAAAAGTTAATCATCTGCGTACGACCAGGCGTTTTAGACGAGCGTGCTAATTGGCGCTGATTGGTCAATGCATTAATCGCTGAAGATTTACCGGCGTTTGAACGTCCAGCAAAGGCAACCTCTAGCCCAACATCAGGAGGACAAAGGCGAAAAGTTGGCGCAGACATCAGAAATTCAGTTTGTTGAATGCGCTGACGTGCTTTGGTGTTAAAATCCGCATGTTCAGCGGCGACATCTTTGAACGGGGTACTCATAAGTGGCTCATTAATCTTAAAGAATTAGATACGGTAATAAAGATTTTTTCAATTAAGCAGTGCTGAAAGCAGCGCATAGAATGGATGGGCTGCAAAAATAAAACTTATAGAAATATAAGGGTTTTAGGATAAGGCCTATTCTATACTATTACTGCGCTTAGTTATTGAAATAACGGCTATTACCCTTATATTAATTACAACCTATCCGCAACATACTCTCAAGATAGCCGTAAAGTAAATCAACTCTTAAGGCAGCCCTCGAGCTTATTAGAAGCTGTTAACAAAGCTAAACTATATTTATATATATTAAATCGACATATATTGTTACAATATTCAGTCAGATAGGTTGGATGAAAGACGTTTAATAAAATCATTAATTAAGCGAATGAAGAAACGATGTGAGGTGTCCCATGTTCTCAATCACCAAAACGCTTGGCAAAAGCTATCGCTTATTAGCCAATACTGCTGCCACGCTAATAATCAGTGCGGCGATGTTCAGTACTGCCAGTGCAGATGATATTGCAACGTCCTATAATAACTCATGTGCCGCTTGTCACGATAGTGGCGCGCTCAATGCCATTAAAAAAGGCGACAGTGCCAAATGGCAACAGCTTATCAAACAAAAAGGCATGCCAGCACTGATTAAATCGGTGAAAAGTGGCATGATTCAGATGCCAGCGGGCGGATTGTGCGAAGGCTGTAGCGATGATGATTACCGCAAGCTTATCGAATATATGAGTAAATAGTTAAAAGGCAATCATTTAAGATATAAATAGTGGTTTAGATAGATGATATAGGGCGCAAGGTTGCTAAACCTTTTGCGCTTTTTATTTTTTTATTCAGTACACAGTGATGGTGTGAATATAAAAAAACCGCAATGCTACGATTAAGTAGGCAAATAGTAAAAAGTCTTGCTATAATAATCCAAAATAAACCCTGATATTAGTAAGTACTTTCGGGCTGCTTGTGATAAAGACCGCAAAATATATGGCTTAGCTGGCTATGTAGATATTGTGTCTCTTGACAATGCAATCATGCTAGATAACGCTTACATCGAGTTAGTAGGATTTGTATCAATGAAAAAGTTAATCGCTGCCGCCAGCTTATGTGTTGCAAGTTTCAGCGTACAAGCTGCTATCACTGTTCCTGAACACGATCTTAACGCTGGTAAACAAATCGCCGAAACCGTTTGTGCGGCTTGTCATGGTGTTGATGGTGTGAGTCCTGTACCCGCCCAGCCGAATCTTGGCGGTCAAAATGTGAAGTACTTATACAAACAATTGGTTAATTTTAAATCAGGCTATCGTAAAAACGGTATCATGCAATCGCAAGTTGCCAATTTATCTCAGCAAGATCTGGCCAACGTAGCAGGGTATTATGCGAGCCAAAAACCTTGGGGTGTGGCATTCGGAAACCCTGCGACCACGCAAGAAGCGACTAAGCTGTTTTTAGGCGGCGATAAGACGCGCGGTGTCATCGGTTGTGCAGGCTGCCATGGTCCAGACGCAGCGGGTAACGTTTGGGCTGCATTTCCACGTTTAGGTGGACAGCATGCTGAATATATCGCTACTCAGCTAAAGCTTTTCCGTGCGGCTGGCCGTGCAGATGATATTGATAGCGATGAGCAAAAGCGTGTTAACGACGCGGCAAAAGAAGGCGAAATGGGCATGATGCAGACGGTTGCTTCAAAACTTTCTGATCGCGATATTCGCATCTTGTCAGATTATGTGAGTGCTATCCACTAATTCGTTACATACTTAGCGTGAATAGCAAAATACTATACTGTGCTTACTTTCACGCCGCCGTCATGATTTAGCTATTGAACCCCGATTTCGGGGTTTTTTTATAACTGTCAGTCCTTATATAATTTGCATGATCTTTTATAAAACTTGTATAAGATAAGTTGCCTCTATACAAAGCTAATAGAGAAAATATAGACGCTTATCAGTGCTTTATATTAGTAAATGTTATTCACTTTGAATCGCTTGGATTTAAATTATGATGATTCGCTATGCTTCTTACTTTATCGCAGCGCTGCTACCGCTCCTACTGTTTCGTTGGTTTGCACCAGCATCCATCGGTGAAATCGACTTTTGGTTGCTTTGGCTTTTAGCAATGGTACTGGTATCATTGCCGGTCGTTTATGCTGAGATTGCCTTGGCATATCGTAGTGCTGATGCACCTTTGGCGGGTATGCAAAAGCTCACTCGCGAAGCGGATGCCAACGCTTTATGGCGCGGTTTCGGTTGGTTGGCGGCATTGGTTTCTATTATTATTGCAGCGCTGGTCATATCTGGCGCAAGCAGTGGTATTCTAACCGCTCTAACAGAGTTAAATAGCGCGCCTGATGTGCCAAGCTTTGCCATTGGGGCAGGCTTAATGGTCATTGCTGTCTTATTAAGCTTACTGGGCGTAGCTCCTCTACCGATTGGCTTAGGCTTAATGCTGGTCGGTCTATTGTTAGGAGTGGCAAATGGTTTACCAAATATCGCTTTTGCGATGACCGATGTCAGTTTAAGCGAGTGGGCACGTGCTGTTGCCTTAGCGTTAGTCAGTGTGGGTGCAGGTACGGGTTTATATTGGTTCGGTCAAAATTTAGTGAGTAAGCAAGCGGTTAGCGCCGTAAGTGCTGATAACTATAATGCCCAAAAACCTGCCCGCCATCATGCTGCGCAAGAATATCGCGCAACCAAGCTCGTACTACCGATTTGGATATTACAGCTGGTGGTTGGCGTGGTCGCATTATTTATCAGTGGCATGGCTCTGCCACCGATTGGCCAGTTATTGTATTGGGTAGGCGTGTTGTTTGTGGCTAGTTATTTGTTACACTATAGCAGCCAGCAATTGGCGCATAAATTTGGCTTGCTGGTCAGTGTGGTGTTAACTTTCGTGATAGCGCTGCTGTTAGTGGTTGCCATACCTACTCATTGGCTGGTTGGTATTTTAGTAATTATCAGTAGTATCGCCGTTTTATTACTGTCAGTTTTTGCGGGTTGGCAGATGAAAATCAGCCATTTGCGCAAGTCTCTAAACTTTGGTAATGAAGCTTTTTATAATTTATGGCGAGTGGCGATACGGTTGATCGTGCCGCTGGCGTTACTATTAGCGTTAATAGGTTGGGTGATGCAGTGGTTAAGCTAACGACTGCTGCTAATAACAGTGAAGCTGACATTGATATGTCTCAGGCTGAGCAAAGCAATTTGATGACGGTATATCTGGCGTATGCCGAAGATGCAGAGCGTCAGCATTACCTAACCGTCCAAGTCAGCCAAGGTGCTACTTTGTATGAGACGTTGGCGCAAGTAGGTTGGCTAACACAGTTTGAAGAACTGGCAAGATGGTGTGAGCAAGTTGCTGAGATGACAACGCCAACGGCTAAGCGTTGGCGTGTTGGCGTATATGCGCAAAAGCAGCCGCTAAATTACACATTACAGCCTTTTGATCGGGTAGAGGTGTATCGCAGCTTAAGCGCTGATCCTATGTCTCAACGCAAAAATAAGTCTCGCGGTTAACCATCAGTCTTTATGATTTGCTAGCAAGTTATTATGATTTGCTAGTAGACCTAAGATGCTGGTAAGCTGTCGATACCTTCGATACGGGTTACTATACCATTGTCATCAAAATAGACAATTAAATGCTGGCTGGCATTTTTGACATCGGCGATACCTTTGCGGCGACCCTCTGTCCCTGCTTTATAGTCGTAAATATAATCCCAACGTTTAGGCTCTAATGTATCTTTAATCGCTGGACTGCCAAGTATATAAAGAACCTGATTTTGATTCATACCCACTTGTAGCTTTTGTGCCTGGGTTTGGGTAATAGCGGTCCCTTGTGGCAAATCAATCTTATAGACACTCAGTAGTGAGCAGCCAGACATAGCCACAGCGGCACTAAGCATACTGGTAATGGCAATCTTGCGTACTGCATTGGCAGCGCTTAACGAACGAAAATTTAATGTCTTTATCATGGTAAGATGACTCATAAGAAATGGGTTAGGCGCAGCTAAGAACCGATGATGCTAGTCTCGCTGACAATCTTGGACAAATGATACGTCATTTACTTGCAATTGCCTACCACTTACGACATTATTTACCAAATGCTATCTTACAGTATTTATTATTTATATTTTAAATTCATAGGCTTGGCGTCAGATTTCTATAAAAAAATGATCTAAAGATTTGCTTAATAGTGGCTAATTTTTCATGACTCTTATTTTTCTCTTATCCAGTATTACGACTTATTGACGATTATTTAACTCGTGTTTTTTGAACTTATTTGCTAAGACTTTCATAGTCAGAAGGGACATTATGGCTTCTTTTACCAATCAAGATTTACGTAGAGCGGGTTTGAAAGTAACGTTGCCACGTATAAAAATTTTAGAGCTGCTTGAAAGTGCTGAGCTGCATCATATGAGTGCAGAAGAGGTGTATAAGGCGCTGATTGAACAAGGTGAGGATGTGGGTCTCGCAACTGTTTATCGCGTACTGACTCAGTTTGAGCAAGCGGGTATTGTCGAGCGCCATAACTTTGAAAACAATCTATCGGTGTTTGAGATTACCCAAGAAGAGCATCATGACCATCTGGTTTGCGATGTCTGCGGTAAGATTATCGAGTTTCATAACAAAATTATCGAAGAGGAACAGATGAAAGTAGCAGCAGAGCATGGCTTCAAGCTGTCTGGTCATTCTTTAGTACTCTACGGTATTTGTGATAATCAAGCTTGTAAAGACAGCGCAAAATAAGCGTTTTAGAAACGAATTGCCTTATAATGATAATTTAAAAACTATAAAAAAAGCCCTCAAATTCAATGAGGGCTTTTTTATGGGAAAATACTAATGAAGCAATATCAAACTAAGTAATATCTAACGATAGACTATCAGCGCCTTCATCTAAATTAGCGGTGCCGTTTTTACTACTCAATTTAATCTTTAAGCGTAAATCGTTAGGGGAGTCGGCATGGAGAATGGCTTCTTTATAAGTAATTTCGCCGTGTTCATACAAATCAAACAGCGCTTGGTCAAAGGTTTGCATACCGCTCTCGCGTGAGCGCGTCATCACATCTTTAATTTCATGAACCTCGCCCTTACGGATATAGTCACTAATCAGCTGAGAGTTTAATAAAATCTCAATAGCGGCGCGGCGTCCTTTGCCATCAGGCGTTGGAATCAGCTGCTGGGCGATAATGGCTTGCAAGTTTAATGACAAATCCATAAACAACTGATTATGACGACTGGTTTCAAAAAAGTGAATAATTCGGTCAATGGCTTGGTTGGCGTTGTTGGCGTGTAAGGTGGCAAATACTAAGTGGCCCGTTTCGGCATATTGAATGGCGTAGCTCATGACTTCGCGGTTACGAATCTCCCCAATCAAAATGACATCAGGCGCTTGGCGTAAGGTGTTTTTTAGACCCGCTTCAAAAGAATGGGTATCGATGCCGACTTCGCGCTGAGTGATAATACAACCGCGATGCTTATGCACAAACTCAATAGGATCTTCGATGGTAATAATATGACCATGCGAGTTTTGGTTACGGTGTCCAATCATTGCCGCAAGGGTGGTAGATTTACCTGTACCCGTAGCGCCAACCAGTAAAATAATACCGCGCTTTTTCATGGCAAGCTCTTTTAATGCCGGTGGCAAGCGCAGCTCTTCAACCGTTGGGATTTTATTTTCAATTTTCCGTAAAATCATCCCCGCCATATCGCGCTGTATAAAAGCGCTAACCCGAAAACGTGCCTGCTGAGCTTGGTCGGTAATCGCAAACTGACACTCGTTGGTTTCGTCAAACTCTTTTTGCTGGCTTGACGTCATCACACCTTTAACCAGTCTCATAGTTTGCTCAGCCGTTAAGGGTGTTTTACCCACGGGCAAGATTTTCCCATTGATTTTCATGGACGGCGCGACGTCAGCAGTAATAAAAAGGTCAGAGCCATTTTTATTAATCATTAACTGTAAAAGTTTATCAATGTCCATAACGTACCTACATTCGTAATATATAGATTAAAAAGTGCTTCAATAAACTTTTAAAGACTGCCAATAACGACCATTAAAAATAAATGAAGCCGAGCAAGAATCTATGATTGTTAATTTGTGATGGTATAAAATACTGAGTGTTAGCACGTTTAGTATGATGAAAACCAATACTAAATAAATGCCTCAGGCTGCTTGGCATAAGGACGTGCGACATCTTTGCTAATGGTACCTTTGGACACTAAGTTTTTGAGCGTTTGATCTAGGGTAATCATGCCATCACCAGCACCAGTCTGAATAGAAGAGTACATTTGGGCGATTTTGTTTTCACGTATCAAGTTACGAATAGCGGGTGTACCCAGCATAATTTCATGCGCGGCAATTCGTCCACCGGTTTGACGACGTAAAAGGGTTTGCGAGATCACCGCTTGTAGCGATTCTGATAACATCGCTCGAATCATATCTTTTTCAGCAGCAGGGAAGACGTCAATCACACGGTCAATGGTTTTGGCCGCTGAGCTGGTGTGCAAGGTGCCAAAGACTAAGTGTCCCGTTTCAGCAGCAGTTAAGGCTAAGCGAATGGTCTCAAGGTCACGAAGCTCACCAACGAGGATAACGTCTGGATCTTCACGTAGGGCAGAGCGCAATGCTGGCTCGAAACCTAAGGTATCGCGGTGTACTTCACGTTGGTTAATCAAACTCTTTTTAGACTCGTGGACAAACTCAATCGGGTCTTCGATGGTCAAAATATGTTCTTTGCGGGTTTCATTGATATAATCAATCATTGCCGCAAGCGTGGTCGATTTCCCTGAGCCCGTCGGACCTGTGACTAACACTACACCGCGTTTAAAATCAGAAACACGTTTGAAAACCTCACCCATACCTAAGTCTTCCATGGTGAGAACTTTGGAAGGAATGGTACGAAAAACAGCGCCAGCACCGCGATTTTGGTTAAAGGCATTGACACGAAAACGCGCTAAATTCGGAATTTCAAAAGAGAAATCAGTCTCAAAAAACTCTTCAAAATCGGCACGTTGCTTATCATTCATGATGTCATAGATCAGCTGATGCACGACCTGATGGCTCATCTCTGGCATATTGATACGGGTCATCTCGCCATCGACACGAATCATCGCTGGCATACCGGCTGAAATATGTAAATCTGAAGCTTTGTGCTTGACCGTAAAGCGCAGCAGGTCTTCGATGCTTAAATTGTTCTTTTCAGCCATAATCGGGTATTCCTATCAATAAATAAGGGTGAGCCAAAAAGCGTCTAAAAGAAATAGTGAATAGCTATTTTTAACGCTGTTTAAGCCAATTATCTTAAAAATATGTTGATATTTACTGTGTTTGTTACTATTACTATGTTTTTCAGTAGTATATGTTAGACCATGTAACAATATCATAACAAGAATGTGGTTATTTAACCATCTACTATATAAATAAAATGCAAAAATAGTTCAGTTCTTCATTGCTCATTAATATGAGTTTATCATTTCTCTATTAACAGAGTATTTATTAGAATTTAAAATTACTTATAAAAATAATTCTCTAAAACAACCGCATTCTTTATCTCCGTGAGCCTTTTATGAACGATATCGCTAAACGATCCCATAGAAATAATATTCCTACTGTCATGGCTACCATTGACATGCAAAATGATGAAAGTAACATCGATAATATAAGTTTAATTGAAAGTTGGCAGCAGGTGAATAAACAAGTAGCGCAGGCGTGTGCACAAGCTAAAAGGCAGACTGATGAGGTCACCTTACTGGCGGTATCTAAAACCAAGCCTGCTGAGATGATTGCGACATTAGCACGTCAAGGGCAGCGCGATTTTGGTGAAAATTATCTGCAAGAAGCGCTTGAGAAGATACAAGTTTTACGAGGACAGCCAGAATGTGAATCTATTATTTGGCATTATATTGGTAGTATTCAACGCAATAAGACGCGAGATATCGCTGAGCATTTTGATTGGGTGCAAACGCTGGAGCGTGAGATTATTGCCAAGCGCCTCAATGAACAGCGCCCCGCTGAGCTGTCGCCTCTTAATGTGCTTATACAAGTCAATATCGATACTGAAGACAGTAAATCAGGATGTTTGCCAGCCGATCTGCCCGAATTGATAACTGCTATTAAGCATTACGAGCGCTTGCAATTGCGTGGTCTGATGATTATTCCAGCAAAAGCCAACACCGATGCCTTTGCTCGAACCAAGCAACTATTTGAAGACATCAAGCGCGAACATCCAGAATTGCAGCAGTGGGATACGCTGAGCATGGGTATGAGTGACGATATTAGCGCCGCCATTGCCAACGGCTCTACCATGGTACGCGTCGGCACGGCAATATTTGGTGCACGTGCCTGATTTTTGTCATTGTTATTCAACCAATTAAGCCGTTAAAGCTTACACTGGCATTGAGCTTAAAGTATGGTAATTATTTAACTGCTTCATCAAGTTTGGTGACAAGTAGCTGGGTAATTTTAAGGTTGTCGGTCGCGATAATTTCAAAACGATAATTGGCGTATTCAATGGTATCGGTTTTTTTAGGAATTTTGCGCAGCATATACATCATAAAGCCGCTGATGGTTTCATAGTTCTGACTGCGTGGTAAATTAACAATATCTAGCGCCCGAATGACGTCTTCAATGGGCGTCATACCATCGATAAGCCAAGAATTATCCGTACGCTGCACGATAGGCTGCTCCTCAACTGTCACCAGCTCACCCATGACAATGCTCATCACATCGCGTAGGGTAATGACGCCAACCACCAAGCCATATTCATTGACGATAACGGCAAAGTCAGCGCCGGTCGATTTAAACATCTCTAACACTTCAAACAAAGACAAGGTATCGGGTACAAATAACGCCGGTTTTAATAGCGCTTTGTCAATTAAGCTAACCTCTTGCTGGTTAAGCACCAAGGCTAAAAAGCTGCGCGATTCTACATAACCGATAATTTGTTCTAAATCGTCTTCCTCACAGACCAAAAACTTATTATGCGGCTGCGCAATCATCACCTCGACCACTTCTTCTGTACTGGTCTTGCTATCAAAATAGACGATATGCTCACGAGGATTCATCACTGAGGTGACGGTACGCTCTTGCATCTCAAAGATATTTTCGATCAAATGATGCTCTTGTTTTTTGAGCACACCGGCTTCAGCGCCAGCGTCCATCACGGCATAGATATCTTCTGGAGTGATGTCATCTTGGCGGATAGTTGATATGTCAAAAAGCTCAAAGATGAGGTTTGCTGCACCATCAAAGACCCAAATAACTGGCTTAAAAATAAAAGTCAACGCCATCATAGGGCGTACCAGTCGCACAGCAAAGATTTCTGCATTAGACATCGCCAAGCGCCTAGGCATCAAATCAGCAAGTAGGGAAAATAAACTGGTAATAAGGACAAATGAGATAACGGATGACGCCGCTTCATGCTTGATCAACAGCTGCAAATAAGGGCTAATGGCTGACTCACCAACCGCACCTGCTGAAATGGCGACGGCGTTAAGAACAACTTGCACCACAGTAATAAATCCACCAGGATTTTCTTGCATATGCAGGACATCAAGGGCGCGGACTTCGCCTTCTTTTGCCATGATTTGGAGCTTAATCTTGCGACCAGCAGCGATAGCAATCTCGGCGGCAGAGACAAAAGCACTCAAGGTAAGTAATAAAAGAAGGAAGATAGTAGCGGTTAGCAAACTCATGAAGGACTCGGATAAAAATAGGTAAGATAGTTAAATTAGAAACAATAGTTGAAATAATGAGAAGTAAAAAAATATGTATAAATATTTAGAAACGTTAGTAGATAACGAAAATATTTATCGATAAAAACTAAAAAAGCTGGGTAAGAAGCACCCAGCTAATTATAAAACACTTGAATGATATTATATAAAATTATATAAAAACTGAAAGTTATCCAACCTTTTAGTTTGTAATTTAAATAGACGTTACTCTAAAAAATAACGGCATATCTAAAAGGTTGTAATGATAAATCAGTGGTTAAAGCCTAGCCTTTGATTGACCATTTATTCACCAGTGGATAACGGCGCTCACGACCAAAAGCTTTATGGCTAATTTTGGTACCAATCGGTGCTTGCGAGCGTTTGTACTCGCTGTTATCAACCATTCTAATGACTTTGGCAACCAAGTCAGCGTCAAAGCCTTTATCGACAATATCTTGATAACCCATATCTTCATCGATATACGACATTAAGATACCATCTAGGACATCATAGTCAGGCAGGCTGTCTTGGTCTTTTTGATCAGGACGCAGCTCAGCAGATGGCGGACGCGTAATCACACGCTCAGGAATAACAGGCGTATCTTCTAAACGGTTACGATAGCTGGCGAGCTTATAAACTTGTGATTTATAAACGTCTTTTAACACATCAAAGCCGCCAGCCATATCGCCATATAAAGTTGAATAACCAACGGCTAACTCTGACTTATTACCCGTGGTAATGACCAGATGACCAAATTTATTAGACAGTGCCATTAGTACCACACCGCGTGCGCGCGCTTGGATATTTTCTTCGGTAGTATCAGCAGGAGACTTATTAAATAATGGCGCTAAGGTATGACGGATACCTTCAACTGCATCGAAAATCGGACAAACGGTATAAGAAACGTTTAAGCGACGTGCCTGTGCTTGTGCATCTTCTAAGCTGATTTGAGAGGTGTATTCGTACGGCATCATGACGGCATATACTTTATCTGCGCCCAAGGCGTCGACGGCAATACACAAGGTCAAGGCTGAATCAATACCGCCTGATAAGCCAACAATGATGCCAGTAAAGCCTGAAAGATTGACATAATCACGTAGACCAACGACCAGCGCTTGGTACATCTCCGACTCACGGCTTAATGATAAAGGTGCTTTTGCTTGCGTATCAAATTTTGCTGTTTTTACATCGAATGTTGCTAACATAAGCTGATTCATAAAGCGCGAAGCTTCGTGGGCAACGCTGCCATCGGCTTGGATTGCCATAGAGCCACCGTCAAATACCAAATCATCCTGACCGCCAACAGCATTTAGATAAATGATAGGCAGATTGTTTTCACGACTACGTTTGGCCAGCATGGTTTTACGGTTGTCTTGTTTTTCAATCTCAAATGGTGAAGCGTTTAAGCTCACAACTAAGTCAGCGCCTTGTTTCTTAAGCTCGGCAATCGGACCTTTTTCCCACAAATCTTCGCAGATAAGCAGACCGATAGTAATGCCTTTATAGTCAAACAATACTTGATTGCGACCTTTATCGAAATAACGGCGCTCATCAAATACGCCATAATTTGGCAAGATTTGTTTATGATAAAAGCCTTTCTGATGACCGTTGTGCAAAATGGCTGCTGAGTTAAAGGTGCCATGATGATCAACATGCGGGTAGCCAACAATCATCACGATATCATCGATATCACTTAAAGTAGACAGCGCGCTTTTGATACGACCAGATAAGCTTGGGCGTAATAATAAATCTTGAGGAGGGTAACCTAATAATGCTAACTCTGGAAAGATAATGACATCCGCGCCTTGTTCACGTGCCTGTAGCGCGAGTGTGCGCATTTTTTCAGCGTTAGCGGTGATATCGCCAACTAAAAAATGGGATTGGGCCAAAGCAAAAGTAACGCTGTCTTGCGGTTTAGAAGCCGTATTGGTGTCATTTGAAGAAGTAAAATTGGGGTTATCAGTGTCTTTTGACATTGTTATTGTTCCTATCAATAGGTTGTTTAAATGTGTTAAATCCGCCTTGGTTTCAAATAAAACCAAATCAAAGTAATTTATAAAAGTAACGCAAAATATAAGTGTTGAATCGTGCACTCAAAGAATGACTCTTCAATAGTGAGTCGCTATGATGAGGGCCAAGCTTGGATAGGCATTAATGTCATGCTTATCGACAATACCAAAATATGCAGCGCTGCTCTAAAAACACGTTATTAAGACCGTCTAGAGTAGGGTGACAAATGAGGATTGCAAGAAGTATTTTTCAAAACCCCAAGGCTGATAATGACAAAAATGAATAAAGTCACACTAACTTAACAGCGTTTAAGCGTTCAGATTAATTACTTTAGTATAACATCAATTGTCCGTACTAATAGAACTGAGCAGTGATTTAGCTGGCGAGATATCATAGTTGGAGATAGTAAAAAGGCGATAGCTGACCGTTATTCTGCAAGGATAAATCTACTCGGTCATTTGAGAATGTCAGCATCAATATTCACCAATAATACGTGCAGATAATTGTAAGTAAAGATTACAACATAGCCTTATTTATTAGGCTTATTCTGTTGCATAATAAACCGTTTTGATCGATTGGTTGTAGCATTTAAGCACTTATAAATACGAAATAAACGCTATGTTTATCAGTGCAGACTATTTTTATATATTAACGCTGTTTTTATAGCTGAATAGGATGTTTATAAAAGCGCTCTATGGTACGGTAGCCATATTGCTGTGCTTATTCGCAGCAAATAGTTTATGCATTATTTATTATCCAAAACCTATTACTAAAAACACTCGCTAATGGAGGCAGGTTATGGCTGTGATCTGTCATTGCTCTCCACTATTTATAAGTTTTACAGCAGAGCCGAAAGGGCTTTTTGCTGTTCGCTCTTGGTTTATACGCTATGATTGAAAACTGGACAAAAGAATTCCTTATTCAGCGCTTATTGGCCATTACTTTATTGGTGGTACTGTTCGTATTATGTTTCCAAGTTGTACAGTTTTTTATTGTACCAGCGCTATGGGCGGCAATTTTAGCGTATGTGACTTTTCCTATTTATAACTTTTTTCACCAAAGAGTTCGGTTCAGCTCAAACCTTAGCGCTGCCATTATGACAGTCAGCATCACGCTTATGATAGGTGTACCGCTCGTCGTCGGTATCTTTATCTTGCAGCAAGAAGCGCTAAGCCTCATTAGCAATTTAATCTATCGCATCAAGGTTGGCTATCTGGATGTGCCTGACTCGATTAAGGACTTACCAATCATCGGTCAGCAAGTCAAAGATGTGCTGTGGAGAATTAATAAAAATCCCGAAGGGACGCTAGAGGCCTTTCGTCTTTGGGTACAGTCGCATCTGTATTATGGCAAAGTCGCCTTCGATGTCGTATTTAGCGGTCTTGCCAAGCTTGGGATGGCGCTGATGACGCTATTTTTCTTTTATCGCGATGGCACAAGTTTGGTACGTCAAATTCGTCAAGCGTTACGCAATGTCATTGGCAATCGCATCGATGGTTATATTGATTCGGTCGGCACGACTACGCGCGCGGTAGTCTATGGTATTGGGTTGACGGCATTGGCACAGGCATTGCTCGCTGGTGTTGGTTATTATTTCGCTGGCGCCCCAAGCCCTATTTTACTAACGATTGTGACTTTCATCATTGCTTTAATTCCATTTGGCACGCCATTCGTTTGGGGCGGGGTATCTATTTGGTTATTGAGCCAAGGCCATACCGTTGAAGGTATCGGCTTAGGGCTTTGGGGCATCCTCGTTATCAGTTGGGTTGATAATCTTATCCGTCCTATCGTTATTAGTGGCGCGACCAAAATTCCTTTTATCATTATTTTTATCGGGGTGTTGGGCGGCTTGACCGCTTTTGGTTTTGTTGGATTGTTTATCGGTCCTGTGGTATTGGCAATCGGCCTTGCGGTATGGCGTGAATGGATATCGCAGCATCAGAATGAGTTATTTGCTCAGCACGAAGGAATGTTGGCTGACGGTCGACCTCTACCTAAAATTGATGAACAAGATAAAGATGAGAATATAGCCTCTGTCGACTGACTGTAGGATTGAAAGGTAAGATGCTAAAAACTTTTTTGTAGAATTTTTACTGCCAGACTGTTAGCCCATAAAGTTTAATAATAAAAAATAGACTGTGCTAATGATGCGATTGTTGCTAATAAACCTTTATGAATAGGGATATCTAAAGATGCTTAATGCCAGCATGATGAATAACGAACATATTCGTCCTCTGACCATCGTTGCTGATAGCAATATTGCCAGCCTTAGTGAGTTCTTCAATGCGTCGACGCTTGGTCAAGAGACTAAGCGCCCAGTAGATATTGTTGCCGTCGCTGGACGTACTATCAATGCCCAATTGCTCGCAGAGTTACAGCCTGACGTGCTATTGATACGTTCAGTGACGCCAGTGGGCGAGCCTCTACTGGCTGATAATAAGAGTGTTAAGTTTGTCGGTTCGGCGACTATCGGCACTGATCATATCGATCAAGACTATTTGGCGGCGCGCAATATTGCCTTTGCCAATGCTGCTGGCTGTAGTAAGCATTCGGTTGCGCAATATGTATTAACCGCTATCTTAACCTTGCGCCCGCAGTATTGGCAGCAATCGATAGCGCCAGTGACACTGGGCATTATCGGACTGGGTAATATTGGCAGAACTCTTGCTCAATATGCTCATGATTTGGGTTGGCAAGTATTGGGTTACGATCCGCTTCTCCCTGCATCGAATACTAATAATGCTAGCCTTGCGCAAGTGCTGAGCCAAAGTAATGTGATTAGCTTGCATGTCCCGTTAACCGATAAAAAAGATAATACTAATCCTAATGGCAGCGATTATCCAACACGGTATCTAATCGATAAAAATGCATTAGATGCGCTGCCGTCAGAGACTTTATTAATCAATAGCGCGCGCGGACCCGTCATTAATGCGCGTGATTTAGAAGCAGATATTGAGCTTACGGGACGCCAAGTAGTGCTTGATGTGTTTGAACATGAGCCAGAGATTTCTGAGAGTTTATTAGCCAAACTTGCTATTGCCACACCGCACATCGCCGGTTATACGGTCGAAGGTAAGCTACGTGGTACGCAAATTATCTATGATGCGCTCTGTGAACAGCTGGCAGTCACACCTGTGCAGTCTATGCACACACTATTACCACTTAATATGTTTTTATGGTCTGAGCTTAAGGCACATCCAGAAAGGCTGATTAAGTTTTATGACATTATGCAAGATGATGCCTCACTACGAAGCAAGTTAGCTGATGGGCAGGTAAAAGGCATAGACTTTGATCAATTGCGCCGAGATTATCACTTACGCCGTGAATGGCAGTCGTAAAAGTTAGGCAATTTTAAAGGTCAGGCAGTCTTAAAGTTTAAAATACCCATTTAAACTCCATTTTTTATTCTTAAATGACAGTAAATAATAATGAACCAAGCAAGTAATTCTTCTTTGAAACCTAGCTATGCGCCGACCATGACCGTTTCAATGGCACAAAAACGTGCGCAATTTATCAGTGATGTTCGGCAGTTTTTTGCCATGCGTCAAGTGCTTGAAGTGCAGACGCCCTTGTTATCACAAGCAGGCAATACCGATACTTTTTTGCAATCAGTAGCGGCGCAGGTTACTTACCAAGATAAACCTTTTACCTATTATTTGCATACTTCGCCTGAGTTTGCCATGAAGCGCCTACTTGCCAGCTGGCAGGTACCCATCTATCAGATCTGTCCGGTATTTCGTGATAATGAGATAGGTGTCCGCCACAATATTGAATTTACCATGCTCGAATGGTATCAGCCGAACTATAGCCTAGATGATATGGCCGCTGAATTGGGCGAGCTATTAGAGGCGCTATATGGCTATCCGATTGTGCTGAGTCATTACCGTTACGTCGATGCTTTCATGGATTTTGTTGGTATTCATCCGCTGACTGCCAGTATTGAGTCACTACAAGCCGTGGCAGAAGATAAAGGTTTGACAGGGTTTGATTTTAATAGTACAGCAAGCGGCGCAATCAATAACGAAGCAGATATTCGTCAAAGTTGGTTAGATTTATTATTTAGTCATGCCGTCGAGCCAAATCTAGGTCACGATTTGCCGACGTTGATTATAGAATATCCACCTGCAACTGCGGCATTGGCGAAAACGGCGGTGGATAAAGACGGTAATACAGTTGCTAAACGCTTTGAGCTTTATATTAATGGTATTGAGATTGCCAATGCTTATGATGAACTGGCAGATGGGCAGGCCTTAAGGGCACGCTTTGAACAGGACAACCGATTACGCCAGCGTCATAACTTGCCACAAATGCCAATTGATGAGCATTTATTAGCGGCATCTGATGATTTAATATCTTGCAGCGGTATCGCGGTTGGTGTTGACAGGTTGCTTATGGTTATAACTGGCGCTAGCAGCTTAGAGCAGGTGATTCCTTTTCCTAGTGGCTTGGCTTAGTCACCCTGTAATAAATATAACGCAGCCGCCTTTTATTTCCGATAGCCAATCATAATAAAAGCGAGTAAACCGGAAGGCTTACTCGCTTTTTTTTTCTGTATATACTATAGAGTTGCATGAAATTCACTATAACTGTGCAATCGCTGCATTAATTGCGATTTCACCGTTGTGCATGCTAAAAACTTTCTTAGTCGTATTATTGGCATTAAGGACCGCAGCTAACGTCGTGGCCACATCTTCAATTGAGTTCTCACCCGCATTGTCATCGTTGATAGTGATTTTACCAGTCGCTGCACGCTCTTTTAGCGCACCTGCTTGCACGATAGTGTAATCAAGGCTACTGTTATTGACTAACCACTGATCAGCGTAATGCTTGCAGATATAGTATGCTTTTAGATCAGCAATACCAGGGGTGTCCCACTTGCTGGTGTCTAATGAAAACACTGTGCTTAGCATAATATAGCGTTTGATACCTTTATCTTCCACGGCTTGAATGGTCTTAACCGCGCCGTGTAAATCGACCTCTAAGACGTCCTTACCACCAGAACCAGCGACGAAATAGACGGCATCAATCTCTTGCTCGAATTGCTGTTGAATAGCCTCTTTTTCAGCAGTGATGTCTAAATCTAACTGACTATAATTGTCATCGTTAAATAGCTTTTCTTTTTGACGGGTTGTCCCTATCACTTGATGGTCATCGGCTAATAACTGCTTGACCAAATCTGTACCCACTCGACCACTGGCGCCAATCACTAAAATTTTCATCATCATTCCTATTTTTATATGCGTTTTATATACGTTATCGTTATTTTAAGACTTGTTGTTTAAAGACCAGTTATTCAAATACTGGTTGTCTTAAAAGCTGAATATAGCGTAACAAGAATGAACGGCACACTTCGTTATGAAGCGTGCCGTTTGCATGATGTTTAGTTATAGAGTGTATACGGATTGCAAGGTTGCTCTTTATAAAAGTTTTTCTTTATAAAAGCTGTTATTTATAATGATAAAAAGAAGGTAGGAAGCGCTAGAAAGGGTAATTGCTAAATAATGAGTAAGAAAATTAACGCACCAGTTAACGTACTAAGCGATTAAGACCATCGGCAAAGGCTTTTTTATCGCGGTCACCATAAGGTTTTTGGCCGCTCATTTCTTGCAGCTCGAGCACGCCAGTGCCGCGCATGGTATCCATAAAATCACGCATATTGAGCTTTTGCTTGATATTGTTTTTATCATAGACCATCCCGCGCGTGGTCAACACCATCCCGCCTTTATCTAAAATATCATTTGCCAGTGGAATGTCGCTAGTGATGGCTAAGTCGCCTGGCTGGATTTGTTCGACGATATAATCATCGGCTTTATCAAACCCCGAGGGCACCACGGTCATGACGAGCAGCGGTGATTTGCGTAATTTAATGGGCTGATTGGCGACGAATATCGCCATGGTTTTTGTGCGTTCAGCCGTTTTGATAATCAAGTCTTTGGCAATCAGTGGCACTGAATCAGCATCTACCCAGATCTGCATTATTGCTTAGCCTTATCTGCTGTCGATAAAACGTCTATAGCTGTTACAGCCTCTGTCTGGTTGTCTTTAACATGGATATCATTATCTTCTACAGCGTAGGCAGTATCGGCATTGCTTGGTTCTTCTAGCGTTTTTGCTTGGTTCTCGGTAGCCATAGGGGCTAACTTTTTATCAAGACCCACTTTATTAGGCAAAACAGCCACCAGCTTAGCCAATGCAGGCTCTAAATCTGCAACGTCATTTGGCATTAAGGTAATATGCGCAATCTTACGATCTTCGCGCTCAGCCTTATGGTAGCTATGGTAATGGGCGCCATCGATATTTAACACGGCGCTGATATCAGGATACTGCCCCAATACATTAAGCATAATTGCTGGATGGACGTTGTCAGTATCGCCTAGCGGCAGATTGACCACAGCGCGAATATGATTCTCAAATTGGCTAGTGATAGCGCCTTCAATACTCCAGTGTCCAGAGTTGTGGACGCGCGGGGCAATCTCGTTGGCAAGGAGATAGTCGTTACCACGAGCGTCTTTGCTCACAAATAGCTCAAGCGCCATCACTCCGACATAACCTAAATGATTCATCACAGTGGTAATAGCATCGGTTGCTTGTTGAAATAGATGGCTAGTACCAACGGCCGGCGCGCGGGTTTTGGCCAATATGCCATGATGATGATGGTTTTCGACCAAATCATAGCAGCGTACTTGACCATTTTGGGCGCGTGCAGCAATGATAGACACTTCACGGCTAAAGTTAATAAAGCCTTCTGCAATGAGTGGGGCAGGCGTTGGCGTCAGTGCACCTTTACCACTAACCGCATCTTTAAGCGCTTGCCAAGCAACTTTAATATCACTTTCTTCTTTGATGACAAACTGACCTTTGCCGTCATAACCGCCGCGGCTGGTCTTTAGGACGATAGGCAATCCTAGCTCGTCGCAAGCTTGCTTCAATTCCGCTTCAGAATTGACCGCCATAAATGGCACAGTGGCGATATCGAGCTCATTGAACATGCGCTTTTCTTTTAAACGATCTTGAGCGATATCAAGGGCAATCGGTGGCGGAAACATGCCTTGTTTGCTACCAGATTTTGATAGGCTAGCCAATTGTTCAACCGTGGCAGTAGGCGTGTTTTCAAATTCTAAGGTAAAGACGTCAGCTGCGGCAATAAATGCTTCTAACTGCTCACTATGAAAAACTTTGCCATATAGGCTGGCCGGACAGTCGGCATTGTCTTCTAAAAATACGCACTGATAACCGAGCGGCATGGCGGCTTCGGCGAGCATCATACCAAGCTGACCACCGCCTAAAATACCGATGGTACGAATGGTTTGGGTTACAGGATAAGCGTTCGCTGTAGTCATGGCAGGCTCTTTACATTAAAAATGAATAAGGGGTTTTGAGTATTAATATCTAAAAACTACGGGATAAAACTTATGTTATTAAAATAGGAAAAGGTGCACTGTATGCACCTTGTATTTAGTAGAACGCATCTGAGCAAAAATATCAAGTTTAGAACATTGCTTGTTAATTTTGGTATTTAAGTTTGATATTGAGATTTAAAAACCAGATGATTGCGCTTAATGTTTTTTTGTTAAAATTGCATTTCTGCTAACTGTTTCTTGCTAAAAACTAACGCTATTTGGCAGGCTTTACGCGTTAATAATACCGGGTATTGGGCTGGCAAGAATGGTATCGGTTTGCGCTTGACGCATGTTATCCAGCTTAGTCGCAATTGTTTCATCATGCAATGCTAAGACCTGAATAGCAAGGAGAGCAGCGTTATACGCGCCAGCCGCACCAATTGCTAAGGTCCCAACGGCCACGCCTTTTGGCATTTGCACGATAGAGAGTAGGCTATCCCAACCACTGAGCATCGATGATTTTACAGGCACGCCAAAGACAGGTAGCGGCGTTTGGCTGGCGCACATACCGGGCAGATGAGCCGCACCGCCAGCCCCAGCGATAATCACTTGTAATCCGTTACCTTTAGCACTTTTGGCGTAATCAAACAATCTATCAGGGGTACGATGCGCTGACACCACTTCACATTCAAAAGCGATATCAAAGTCGGCAAGTAGTTGCGCCGCTGCACTCATGGTTGCCCAATCAGACTGCGAGCCCATGATAATACCTACTTTTGGTTGACCAGCAGGAGAAGTGATTGGGCTGTTTTGCTCAACAGGGGTAACGGTAGCCGACGTAGTGCTCATGCTTTGATATCCTCAAAAAGACCATCATACAAAAGTTTTGCTGCCTTCGTAAAGCCAAGTTTGCTGTTTAATAGCAAAGCGGGCTAAATAACGCTGATTTTATGCATTTATCCTTGAGTCTTCATCATGGCGATACTGTACAAAATTATAAGCTTTAAGCGGTAATGGCTGCTCGGTATCGAGCTGATAGCAGGTCAGATAACCGCTATCAATCGCTGCTGAATAATCGGTACAAGCGACCTGCGGGCTAAGGGGTTGCGGCGCGCCGGTCAGCCAATAATGACCGACGAATACCGGTTTATGGGTTTTAAGGGCAAACTCGATATTTTCCGCTAGGGCATCACTTGGAATTTGCGCCAATCCTGAGCTGGGTGCACGGGCAATCTCATGAATGGTGCGTTTATTGAGCTCATCAAGCCACCAACGCACGCGTACTTGTGAGCGCGCTGCACCATCTTTATCGACCATGACTAAACCATCGGGCAACGCCGTTTCTACGCCTTTTAGCACACGCTCAAGCGCTTCATAAGCAGGGCTATACTTTTGCGCCGTGGCAATGATGGCTGCAGGCGTCAGGCAATTATCGGCAGTCAAAAGCGGCTTCAATACCGCCATGCTATCGACATCCCAGCAAGCGTGTACAAAGCAAGCATAGTCAGTCTCAAGCCACAAGGGAATCTCATAAAAGCGCTGCAGCCAGTATTGATGCGCTTCTGAGCCAAACGGTACTTCTGCTAAAAACGCTTCATGCTGGCGCACATGAACAGCGCTATGCGAGCGTAAATAGCGCTCAGGTTGCTCTGGGTCAGGCATGGCAAAGGTTAATGCATTATATTCATGATTGCCAATCACCGCATCGGCAACATCTGCATCTAACATGGCAAACACAATCTCTAGCGATGCTACTTGCTGCGGCCCACGGTCAATGAAATCACCAATGAATAGCGCCCGATGACCGGATGGCGGTACAAAATGGGTGCCATTATGAACATAGCCCAACTGTTTTAGTAGGCCCACCAACTTGTCTGCATAACCGTGAATATCACCAATCACATCTATAATCATAATAATTATCAAATTCTTAAATATTTTATTGAGTATAAGTTTGCGCAAAATGCTTAGCGAAACTAACACTGGCTCAAGTATTTAAACTGCCATCATAAACCAAGCTTTCATTTCAATGTTCATTACTGAACTTTATTTATAAGCTTGATTACTCGGTTTTACTATTGAGCTTAAAACCCAGGAGACAATAGCGCATTTAAAAAGTGCGGTAGTACTTGAGGTTCTAGAATGATGGTTGCAATAATCCCAAATGCGCCGCCCCACATGTGCGCCATATGATTGATGTTAGAGCCGCCGCGTTTGTCGGCGTAAATACTATAAGCGATATAAGCGACCGCAAACAATATGGCTGGGATAGGAATGACTGCAAACAGATAAATCTTTTCCCATGGCGCGAGCAGGATAAAAGCAAAGAGTACCGCTGATACGCCGCCTGATGCACCAAGGCTTAAATAACTGGCATTATTTTTATGCTTAATGTAGCTTGGAATCATCGCGACAACGATGGCCAATACATAAAAAACCACGAAACCATAACCGAATAAAAATGACTGATACAAGCCTTCGATCGCACGACCAAAAAAGTACAAAGTAAACATATTAAACAGTAGATGCATCGCATCAGCATGAATGAAACCATGAGTCACAAAGCGATACCATTGACCATTGTTCACAGCTGGCGGATAAAAAATCAGTCGATTAAACAGTGTTTTGTTTTGCCATGCCAATAAACTGACGATAACGGTAATGATAATAATAAGAGTCGTTTGGTTAAACAAAGGAGAGTCCTTAGGCCGAGCCTGATAGATGGCAATGGTATAAATCGTAACGCTTAAAGCCCAAGTGTTTTGGCTGAATAACAACTGATACTAACTATGAAATCATAAATGAGGACTAAATCATCAGTAATAATCAATGACTAAAGTGCGACACCAACAATAATAGCAGTGATACTAAGGCAAAAACCAATAGACGACAAAATTATGCTTTAATAATCGTTTATATTAAATAATATAACAGCGTATCAGGCACAATGAGTAATGCTTCGTATACTGACCGTAACGATTCACGACAGAGAATAAAAATGAATAATGAATAGGTGGTATTGATTTAGGCTTATCGGACTCACCGCTATTACATTTATAGTTGTTTACTTGATAGTCAGTTAAAAAGTAATGGGATTTATAAATGATAGGCAGTTTATATACCAATATTGCTTGTTAAATGCCGGCCCGTTAAGTGCCCAGATCTGTCAGCATTTTAGAGTCTACAGCGTAAAAAATTCAATTAAAAAATCCCCTTTATATATCCTATAACAGCGCCGACGAAGGCTATAACTTATGAATATCATTGACCAATTAGAACAAACAGTAACCTCAGCGGTGTTAGGTGGCTATAGTAATGACAATCATGTTAATGGCGACACTACTACTGGTCCAGTTGATAACGGCGGTGTGTCCTATGTCAGCTTATTAGAGCAGTTTTATGCCATGTTGGCGGCGCGTTTGGCGTTGCCGCAAATTTACTCGCAATTACTGCGTGATGATCAGCTGATTGTTAATGATAATATTCTAGAAAAGCCCTTGTTTGAGCAGTTATGGCAAGCACCGAGTTCGCGCCAAACCCTTATTCAAGAGCTTGCGGCGACCCATCATATTGATGAGCCGACTACTATAAAGCTTATTATGAATGCTGCCCCGTTAGCTTATCGTGAGCTCAAGGTCATGGCAAACGGTCAGTTTTTACCGGCATTTTTACAAAGCCAGCAACCGTCATTGCGCCACTATTTGCCGATATGGGCAGCCTCAGTGATTACCGCGCCGCAACATGCTGAGGATGAGCTGTTTAATGCTCAAAGCGCGGTAGCTGATATAGCAGCCATGCCTGTCTCACTAAATAAGTTTAATGCCATTGAAGCAAGTAGGATGAATCCTTCTGCGAACTTGCCCAACGACCCTGCTATCGACAGCTTTGATAACAGTCTAAATACAGCTGTTATAGATACGGGTGCTATCCATGCCAATCCTGCCGCCCATCACCTAGAAGAGAACAGCAGCCTAAAGCGTGAGAAAGTACGTACCCGCAACCAACGCAATGATTTATTAATACGGGTATTTCTATTATTTGCCGCAATTGCAGTGATTGCGCTGGTATGGGCATTATTAATTCGGCCTAATAACGCCCCGCCCGTAGAGCCGGTCGTGACTGCGCCTATGGTCATACCGCCTATCGCTGAGCCGCCAGCGCAAGTATTAACGCCCGTTGAACTTATCGTTGGCGTGGATAATAGCGGCAGTCTTTATAGCTGTAGTGCCTCTGTCGGTGATGCCGCGCTACAAAGTACGCTGCAACAGGCGCTCAATAGCAGCTTTGGTGAGCAGGCGGGTACGTGTCAGTTTACGGTTCAAAAAAGGGTCGCCAATAATATTGCCAATATGCCTATCGAGGCACTACCTAATATTCTGACATTATTGAGAGCGACCCCATTTGCGCGCTTACAGCTGCAAAACGACCGTATGACCTTAGAAGCGCCAGATAGTATGCAGCTGCAGAGATTAGCCACGGATATCCGTACTTTGGTGCCTGCGATGATGGTTGATAGTACAGCGCCGCTACCACTACCTAATAATAATGACAGTGGTATAGGAGCAGCTGATATGGCGGCTACGAATGGTGCAAACAATCAGTTTGCTAACGATGGTATGCCGACAAACAACCAGTACGATGCTAATAATAATGCTAACGGCAATAGTGACTACCAAGCATCTGACGATAATACAGGTGATAGCGTGATGCCTGCGCCTGCCCGCAATAATGATTTCAATAACCCGCCTATGTATAACGAACCTAGGAACAATGAGCGCCCAGCATCAACGAGGCCACCGGGACCTTTCTCAGAGTCAGAAGTAGATGATATGGCAAACAGTGTCATTGTGGCTGAGCCCGCACAAGTCAAAAGATAGAAAAAACTATTGTTAAAAGGGAATATAAAATAAAGAGCTAAGAGCTAAAAGGAGTGCAGTATCAATGATTGACTGCGCTCCTTTTTGGTTGCTGCTAAGTAAAGATGATAACAGTAGAAAAGCACTATCGAAAAGAATTTAGGCAAATTCCTATTCACTAACCACCTATTCAGGATTGAAGTATTAACCCTCTATATGTTAGTGGTTTGTATGTTATAAGCGTCGCAGTTACGAGTAACAATCGAAATATTACTTAACGTAGCAATTGCACAACAGCGTGTTGATTGTGAATACATCCTTAATACTTTTATAATAACAAAAGTTGAATCTAGTTATTGCTAGTATTTAATATTGTCGCTGGTATTTAATATTAATAGCATGAGCTTATATCAAACATCAGTCATTAAATATCAACCTTCTACATTTTTGAGAATGTACGCTATATAAAACAAGCGATTTAAAATAACGATTAATTGAGGAATGACATTATGGATATTATCAGTCACTTAACGCGGACGGTTAGCCCAGCAGTACTAGGAGATGACCGCACTCCTGCTAAGAAAAATTTACTTGAACAGTTCTATGCTATTTTTGCAGCTCGTCTCGCCGATAATGATACCTACAATCGTTTTGCCAATGAAAATATTACTCGTGATGATCAACAGTTTTACGATCGAGTATGGACGGATGGCGCGCACCGTGACCAAATCGCTCGTGAGCTTGCTGGCAAACACAATGTCGATGCTACCGCGGCTCGTGGCTTAATTGCGATGGCAGCGCCTTTGGCATATCACGAAATAAAAAGCTTGGCAGGAACGACACCCGTGCCTCAGTTCTTAAATGATAACCTTGCTAGTTATCAGCATCACATCCCTGTATGGGCGAGTGCGGTGCTGCCTGCCGGTATGATTGCTGCTGCACCCGCTGGCGCCCGTATTTCTGATACGGTCAGCACCGCGCCCATTCACCGTGAAGAAGAAGAAAAAGGTAGCTTCATGAAAGCGCTGCTACCAATTATCGGACTGATTATTCTGGGGGCATTGGCGTGGGCGCTGCTAAGAGGTTGCCAAGACAATCCTGAGCCAGTCGGAACGCCAGTTGTTACCGAGCAGCAAGCCGTTAATGGTGATAAGCAGTTAGCGGTCGCCGCTGATATTGAACCTGCGTCATTGCGTATTGCCACCGGTGAAAACAGTGAGTTATATGCTTGCCGCATGAATGTAGGTAATGAGACGCTACAGTCCAATGTCATGGACGCTTTAACCGCTACATTTGGTGATGAAGCCAATAATTGCCGTGCGGATGTTGATAATAACTTCTCGATTGATATGCCTGCTGCCGCTCAGCTTGCTTCTATCTTACCCATCGTCAAAAATGTACCCAATGCCAGCATGTTAATTAAAGGCGATACTATTACCGTTAATGCGCCTGATGCTGCTGCGCTAGATAAAATGGTTGCAGATTTACAAGCGGTTGCGCCAGCGATGACCGTACAAGCAGAAGGTCCATTAGATGCACAAGCTGAGATTGATAACAGCTTAACGACATCTCAAGCTGCGATGGATAACCTCGGTCAAAACCCTGATCCTCGTGATGTGGCCCGCGCGCTAAGTCTACAAGTGGTGAATTTTGAAGTGGATAAAGCCGTCATTCCTGATGCCAATAAAGCGCTGTTAGACCGCGCTGTCAAGCTGATGGAACAAGTGCCAGATATGAAGCTGATGATTATTGGTCATACTGACAAAACCGCTGATGCTGCATACAACATGAAACTGTCACAAGAGCGTGCCCAATCCATGAAGGACTACTTGGTCGCGCAAGGTGCTGATCCTAGTAAGCTCATGACTAAGGGGATGGGTGAGACTGATCCTATTGCTGAAAACGCCACTGAGCAAGGTCGTTTCCGTAACCGCCGTATCGAGTTTGTCGTCTATGATGAGACAGCAAATGCCAACGATGGCATGGTGATTAGTAACAGTGCGCTTGACCCAGATTTAAATCCATTAGACAGTAATAATGATGATTTAATGCCTGACGCTGATGATCCTAGTCGTGGTACTGCATTAGACCCAAAAGCAACTAACTAATACGAGCTTACGGATACTTATTAAATTCTAACTGAAGTTTTAATAACAAAAAAACCGCATCTTAATAAAGGTGCGGTTTTTATTTTGCTAAATTGTCTGTATTTTATTAAGTTAATTATTTATAAGCAGTGGGATCTTTTAGTTCAGTGTGCGCCGATGCTTGAAAGCTTGCTTGAGATTCGGGTTGAGCGTCTGTTTGCTCAGGAAAAAAAGTCTGCAAGACATTATCTTTTGCTTGTTGCCAATAATCAAACTGCTGGCAAGTAGATTCAAGGTCACCTTGCCAAATGGGTATCTGTCCACACATGGTTTTGATGCGTTTTTGGTCAGGATAGGGCAGCTCTTGGGCCGCTTCGGCAGCTTCATGAGCGGCAACGCGATCATTACAAACTAAAGCAATATCACAACCTGCTTCAATCGCTGCTTTAACGCGGGCGCTCACATCGCCTGCTGCTTGTGCCCCTGCCATCGATAAGTCGTCAGAAAATAAAACCCCATTAAAATTAAGCTGTTCACGAATGATGTCTTTGAGCCAAATCTTTGAAAATCCTGCAGGCTTATTATCGACTTGTGAGAAAATCACATGCGCAGGCATTAAGGCATCAAGCAATGGTAGCGTCTGTGCAAAAGGCTGCATATCGCTATTCATAATTTCATCTAAGCTACGCGTATCGACTGCCTCTGCTACATGTGAATCAGGCGCAATGGCACCGTGGCCGGGAAAGTGCTTGCCCGTGGTTGCCATACCGGCAGCTTTCATCCCGCGCATAAATTGGCTTGCTAACGCGATAATCGCTTGAGGCTCATGATGAAAGCTACGATCGCCGATAACTTGGCTGATACCGTCTCTATCGAGCACTGGCGCAAAGCTCAAATCAATGCCGACTGCCAATACCTCTGCCGCCATCAAATAACCACAATCGTAAGCAAGGCTCAGGGCGCGGCTGGGGTTATCATGAAATAATTCACCAAGCCTACCCATCGCAGGCAATGGCGTGAAACCGTTACGTAGTCTAGCAACGCGCCCACCTTCTTGGTCAACGCCAATCAATATATCGGCATTGTGATAGCGTATATCGTCACATAATGCCCGCACTTGCGCCGCATCTGCCACGTTACGAGCGAATAATATCACTCCACCCACTTGTGCTTGTTTGATTAAACTGACATCCTCAGCGGTCAGTGCGGTGCTATCGATATCAATCATTAAGACGCCGTACATTGCGTGATCCTTATTAGGCTATACATTGTTATATTATCATTTAAGCTTAAAAAAACCATTTAAGCTAAAAAAAGCGCTGACCAATGACGCACATCATATATCGGCATCATTGCCTGTCGCTGCTCATTACCATTTTGGTTATATTATGACAGTTATTGCGAGATGAGCCTAATATAGCTACTTAATTGATTTAAGAAAAATTGATTTAAGCAAGCGGGCTAATATTTGTTAAATTAATACAATGAATGTGCTCGATAAAAAGCTTGAATGTTAGATGGTAGGAAATAGCGCCGCTGGGTGTAAGATTGTTTATACAGTTTGAGACAGTGACGTATTTATGGCCATGCTAGTATTGATTGATTTTTTAACGATAAAACTAAAATAACTATCATATGTTCATACGTTGGCATGCTTTTAATGCTAGCGTAACGCATGTTTTAATGGTAAATATACTAGAGTAAAAAACAGCTAAATTTTATGGATAGCCGTTTATTAGATAACTTTTAATATCAATAACAATTAAGCATATTTTGCATACTTTTCACTTAAAATAATTAGGTATATATGATGAAAAAACAACCAGCACAGTGGTTACTCAGTGCAGCGTCAGTGGGCATCGCTGGTCTTATTCTTACCCAAAGCTATGGTACCGCAGTTGCCGATAGCAATACCGAAGGTTTTAAGGCAACCCCTGAGCAACAGGTCACCACCCGTCAGGTCGCTGCCTTGCTAGATCGTAGCCATTATCTCAATCAGCCGCTCGATAGCGCAACGGGCAGCGAGATTCTATCCATGTATATCGATAGTCTCGATCCAAACCATACGTTGTTTCTGCAATCTGATGTCGATGAATTTAAGAAAAAATATGCTGACGACTTTGGTGCTCGCTTAAAACGCGGTGACTTATCTGCTGGCGTAGAAGTCTTTGAGCGCTACCGTAAACGCTCTAATGAATATTTTACCATGGCAAAGAAGCTACTAAAGACGGATATTAATTTAACCAGTAAAGATACTATTGTACTTGACCGCGAAAAGCTCAGTCACTTTAAAACCAAAAAAGAGCAGCGCGATTATTGGACGCGTCAGCTTAAGTTTCAGCTGATGAGTATTACTTTGGGTCAAGAAGATGAGAAAGCGAAAGAAAAAGTCTTTTTAGACAATCCCGATATTACGCGCGGGCAAGATTTGGTGCGTAATGACGAGAGAACGCCAAGTGAGATTTTGCTCAATCGTTTATCACGCCAGCAAGAGCAATTTACCCGTCTAAAAGATGATGAAATCATGGAAACCATCTTGAATACGGCGATGCTGACCTATGATCCACATAGTAATTATTATGCGCCGATTCAAGCAAATGAGCTGCAAATTCAATCTAGCTTACAATTAGAAGGGATTGGGGTTTCTATTCGCCCTGACCGTAAAAACCCGGATTACACTCGCATTGTCACCTTGGTAGACGGTGGTCCAGCCGCTAAATCGGGTCAGATTAAACCCAATGATTTGATTATCGGTATTGCCAAAGACGGCGAGACCATGACGGACGTAGTTGGCTGGTCAACGCGTGAAATTGTTGGTTTAATTCGTGGTAAGCGCGGCACGTCGGTGACCATTAAAGTACGTCAACCGAATACCCCTGACGCCAGCGCTCGTAACGTAACCGTGGTTCGTGATATTATCCAACAAGAAGAATCTGGCGTTACCCAGCGCGTCGTTGAAGTGCAGCGCCCTAATATTGATAAAACACCCAAACGCATCGGCGTGCTTGAGATACCAAGCTTTTATCTGAATTATCGTGCTCGTCGTAACGGTGAAGATTACCGTAGTGTCAGTGTTGATACTGAAAAAGCCCTTAAAGAGCTGAATAAAGAAAACATCGATGGTCTGGTGGTTGATTTACGTAATAATCCAGGCGGCTCGCTCGATGAAGTTGCCAAGATGCTTGGCTTCTTTATCAAGAGTGGTCCATTGGTACAGATCCGCGACAATCGCGGCAACATCCAAGTCTACCGTGATGACGATGGCGGCGAGCAACTGTATGATGGCAAAGTAGTCGTTTTGACCAACCTTGCCTCTGCCTCTGCCAGTGAGATTTTTGCCGCCGCGATTCAGGATTATGGTCGTGGCTTGGTTGTCGGTAGCACAACGACGGGTAAGGGTTCTGCACAAATTCAATTAGATAGCTTGGCTTTGGGTTCAGCAACCCTAACGCAGCGTAAGTTCTATCGTATCACGGGTGGTAGTACGCAGAATAAAGGTGTGGTACCTGATGTTGAATTGGTCAATATCTATGATGATGCAACCTTTGGCGAGCGTGCGCAGAAAAAAGCCTTACCTTGGGATACCATTAAAACCGCGCCTTATAAACCTGAAGGTAAATTCTCTGCCAATACGTTAGCGACGCTAAACCAACAATCAAAAATCCGTCAGCAGAAAAATCCACAGTTCGTTTATCTATCAACGCTCAATGATATTCGTAATATGGAAGACGAGAAAAAACCAATTCCTCTCGATATCAATAGCCGCCGCGCCAAAATGCAGCTGATAGAAAAGCGTTCGTTGGAGGCTGAAAATAAGCGCCTTATCGCAACAGGTGAGCGTCCTTATGCCAACTGGAATACTTATCAAGCAGCAATGGATGCAAAATTTGAAGAGCGTAGCCAGATGAAGGCTAATGAGCGCCCTGAGCTGCCTGAAGATGAAGCCTTTATTAATGAAGCCGCTTATATCATGCTCAGTGCTGATGCAAAAGTACTTGCTAGCCCTGAAGAAAAACTATAGAAACGCTCATCTATTGAGCCATTCACACTGTCATTAGAAATGCGTGTAAGCATATGCTTACACGCATTGACGCTTAAACCTCTTACTAACCTTGGGTGAATCTGCGATTATAACTGTACGGCACGATTGAACGAAAAGGTTCATAGGTACTAGGGATTGGTATCTTAAAGGTCGCATCAGGGATAGGTGGTTTGCTGATTAGGGATGATAAGGCTGGAAGCCTGACAGTTATAAGATGCTCCGGGATTAAGTATCTAATAACATTAACATGGATGGTTAGTGATAAAAGCCGCATAATGTTTGTCGTTATGCGGCTTTGTTACGTCTGCAATCCCTATAATGCTTGCAAAAGTGTGGTTGTTAGAAAATGGCTAATAATGCAAACATTGCATTAAAAATATGGTATTAAAATTACCCCACAAAAAAGGTCAGTAGATTGCTCTACTGACCTTTTCTAATTAAACGAGAATACTATCGTTAATAAATAAGTATTCGTCTAATTATATTAACCATGCTAATAATGCTACGCTAAACTCAAAAAGAGATTAGTGCTCAACGCCACCAGCGCCATGGATATGGCCATGGTTTAATTCGTCTTCAGTTGCTGCGCGTACTTCTTGAATTTCAACATCAAACGTCAAACGCTTACCAGCCAATGGATGGTTTGCATCAACAGTCACTTCTTTGTCGTTTACATCAGTAACGGTAACCAGCATAACTTGACCACCCGCTTCTGACTGAAATTGCATACCAGGTTGGATATCTTCAACGCCTTGGAAGTTTTCACGTGGTACATGTTGTACCGCTTGTTCTTGATATTCGCCGTAACCATCAGCAGGTTCTACAACGGCATTGACTCTTTCGCCAGCAGATTTGCCTTCTAGTTGTTGCTCAAGACCTGGGATGATGTTGCTATGGCCATGTAAGTAAGCAAGCGGTTGACCTTCTGGAGACTGGTCAAGGATATTGCCTTCGTCGTCTTTTAGGGTGTAGTTGAACTTGACGGCAGTGTCTTTTGCGATAGTAGTCATAAATTATCCTAAATATGTCGATATTAAAATTTAAATACGGTTGGAATAAACCTAAAAAAGCCAATCAGCCAGCCAAACAGCCACGTCATTAGTCAATTATCATCAGTTTATTAGGGTAACTTTAGCAGTTAGCATCTTTAATTGCGATGCCTGCTATCGGTTTCAAGGTTAAAAACATAAAAAATGCCATTTAATCGGCTAATTAATGTAAATAAATATGATTTTTCTAATTTTTGCTCCCTTTAACGTCAGTGGTTTAAGGTTTGCCAGTTGCGTTTTTGCATAATGACTCCTACCATAGAGACGACCATAACAATAAGAATAGTGATAAACATAAGGACAAATAACGATCATGACTGCATCTTCTCAAGCTTTAACGGTTAATACTTTGAACCAGCAAACTGCCAATATCTCTTACCAATTCGACTTTGCGCGCTTTTTAGAGCATTTGGTGGATGTATCGCTTACCTTTACCGCCGATACTGACGCGCCAAGTTTGTGGTTGCCAGCATGGATACCGGGTAGCTATTTGATGCGCGAATTTGCCCGTAATATCACCGCGGTACATTATCGAATAATAGATGATGAACGGTCGGAGGTGTACCGCGCAATAAAGACCGATAAAAACACTTGGCAACTGCCACATGCTAAAGCGGGGCAGGCAATAGACGTCAGCTATGAAGTATATTGTTATGATTTATCTGTGCGTACCGCTTATGTTGACCAGCAGCGTCTTTATGGCAATTTTACCTCGCTTGCCTTAGCGATTGAAGGAAAAGAGCAAAAAGCAGTAGAAGTTGATTTAAGCGTGCCAGCGGCATTTTTGACCGACAAAGACGATGGCCGTGTGCGCTTGGCGTGTGGACTTGAGGCAACACCATCACAGAGTGCTAAGCTGCGAATATATACTCTACAAGCAGACAGTTATCACGAGCTTATCGACTATCCGTTTGAGATTGGGGAACAAGATACCTTTGATTTCATTATTCAAGATGATAAGCACCAGACGATTAGCCACCATTTCTATCTAGCAGGTAAGCATAGCCCTAATATGGGACGCTTGCAGCAAGACGTCACTCAAATATGTCAAACCTATCTAGATTGGCTCGGTGATGCGCCATTTGATGATTACACCTTTATGACCTTTGCCAGTGGTCAGGATTACGGTGGTCTTGAGCATATCAATTCGACCAGTTTGATCACCCCGCGTCGCGATTTACCCAGTGTTGATGAGCCAAAAGTGCCAAGTGCCGATTATCAACGCTTTTTGGGCTTATGCAGCCATGAATACTTTCATGCGTGGTGGGTAAAAACGGTGCGTCCAGATGTGATGTTGGATGTAGATTTACGACGCGAAGCCTTTACGCCATTGTTATGGGTGTTTGAAGGTTTTACCTCTTATATCGACGATTTTATGTTGCAGGCTTCAGGCGTGATTGATAAGGCAAGTTATCTTAAATTACTAACCGAGCAAATCAACCGCTATTATCAAACCCCTGGGCGCGCGCATCAAAGCGTCGCCGAGTCGAGTTTTGATGCGTGGATTAAGTTATATCGCAACGATGAAAATACCGGTAATGCGGGCATCAGTTATTATAATAAAGGCGCTTTGGTGGCGTTATGTTTGGATTTAACGTTACTTGAAAAAAGTGACGGTCGTTATCGTTTGTTTGATGTGGTTAAAGCTTTTTATGAGCAGGCGAAGCAAAATGACAATCAGCGTATTGGTATCAATAGTGCCGATATGGGAACGGTAATCGCGCAGTTTATACCGTTAGCGGATTGGCAAGATTTTGAGCGGCGTTATGTTAATGGCGTTGAAGAGTTACCGATGCAAGAGCTGCTTGCGGCAAACGGTATTACAGTGCATAGCAACACTAAAGAAACGGCTGATAAATCTCTACCGTGGGGCATGCGATGTACGGAAACGCCAGCTGGACTTATGGTGAATCAGGTAAGGCGTGCAAGCGCTGCTGCTAAAGCAGGCATATCTGCCCATGATGTCATCATTGCTCTTGATGGTATCAGAGCTGACAGTAAGCAACTGGCTGCTGTATCAATGGCGCAATCTGAGACTGACTGTCATTTATTCCGTCGTGACGAGTTGATGTGTGTCAGCGTAGCAGCGACTGTGACAAGTGAAATAAGAGATAGCCAACAAGATAAAGTAGGCACAGCCAGTCCGTATAAGGTGAATCTAAAGCTGGAAAAGTTAGGATTTAATCAATGGTTGACGCCTAACTTTGTTAAGTCTTAAAGGGATAGAGTTTTTTAAATCAATGCATAGTAATATTAGGTAGGGTTAGTAAAGAATGCGCGTGACTTGATATGATAAATAATCTGATAAATAAATGCTCGGGTTACGTTCCTACTAACCCGAGCCGATAGTGCCTTTCACTGATCAGGAATATTAGCCAAAGCGTTGCTGTAAATAAGCGATAATATCATTCGATTCATACATCCACTGAACGTCGCCATTTTCCTCAATACGTAAACAAGGTACTTTGACGCGTCCACCATTCTCAGCGAGCTGGCTGCGAAATTTTGGATTTTTTTTGATATCGCGAAATTCGATAGGTAAATTTAATTGATGCATTTTACGTCGTACTTTTATACAAAAAGGACAGGCATAAAATTGATATAGCGATAAATTTTTACAGGCAGCAGTCACTTCCGCTTGCTGTTCCTGACTGCGTGCCATTGGCTTACCTTGAGTTAATACACTCACAGCAGCAATGATCCGTCCTAAACCTTCTCGTATCAAATTAACTAACATATAGACCTCTATAGATTATATCGTGTGAGAGATGATACCACTTCCTCGTTTAAGTATTCAGTTAAGCGATAATATCTGTAAATCAAAAATCTATAATAAGTTAGCTTATTATTGAAAGTTGTCTATCTAGCATCTACTGAGCGCTATCAGTTAGATTATTAGTCTCTTTGCCATCAAATGATGTTCTGCCAATCCAATTTTGCATCAGCTCAATCTCAGGCTGCTGGGTATCGATAATGTCTTGGGCTAACTTGCGCATCTCTTCATCAGTTCCATATTGGAGTTGTACTTTTGCCATATCCACCGCGCCAATATGATGGGGCAGCATACCGCGCGCAAATGCCATATCAGCCTCAGGCTCTGCAATGCCCAACATCATGTCGCTATGCATGGTGTTCATCCCTTTAGCATAAGCCGCTTGCATGGCCTCAGTATGGGGTTTAGGTTTGGGCGCATCAGGGTGGCTGGCCAGCCATTTTTTCATAATATCGATTTCAACTTGCTGTGAGTCGATGATGTCTTGGGCTAACTTACGCATGGCTTCGTCAGTCCCATATTTCAGCTCAATCTTTGCCATATCTACCGCGCCGCGATGATGACCCAGCATCCCTTTGGCAAAGGCAGTATCTGGATCGTTGTAACCCATACTAACCATCATCTCATTATGCATACTGGTCATCGATTCCGTATAGTCTTTAAGCATGTCCGTCATTTGTGCTTCGTCTGTCATCGTATCTCCTGCTGCCATATCATGACCAGCATGTGCGTCCATATCATGAGCAGCTTCAGACGGCTCAGAGGTGGTTGAGGTCGTCTCTTCTACCGGTATTACCTCAGTATCTTCTGTTACTGGCTGACAAGCGCTTAGCAGCAACGCAGCAGACATGCTGGTGGCAAACAAGGCAAAACGATGAGAAGCGATCATGACATATCCTTACTATCAATAAAAAAATAACAAACAAGCCGCAGTAAATATCAGCTAAATTGAATACAGACATAACCCAAAAATAGCATGGTTTTGAATCTTAACAGATAAACCTTACTTGTTCGAGACGCTATGTTTGACAAGTCGTAATATATCTAACAAGTTAAAAAGCAAAACCAATTAACCAGTGATTAAAGGAAGCAACAACTAACAAATAATAAAGCTAAAAATCTAGACCATAACACCCAATTGCTGGCAACGCTCACGACTTAAATGAATGCGTATAAACTCACCAACGCCAAGCGAACCAAGCTCAAATCCAGCGACTGACCAGCGAATAAGACGCAAACAAGGTAGACCTACATGCGCGGTCATACGTCTTACTTGACGATTTTTGCCTTCATAAATGGTCAGCATTAGCCATGAGGTTGGCACGTTTTTACGCTCACGGATAGGGGGATCACGTTGCCATAACGCAATCGGTAAGTCTGCTTCCTCGACCAGTAGCGCAGTTGAAGGTAAGGTTTTGCCATCTTTTAAATGGACCCCCATAGCCAATTGGTTCAATTGATCATCGCTTACGAGACCTTCCACTTGTACTAAATAGGTTTTACCTTGTTTTTGCTTGTTTTGCGCAAAATTCTTGATTGATGGCGGCTGGGTAATGGCTTTATTAACCCGTCCATCACTGGTCAAAATCAGCAAGCCTTCTGAGGTGGCATCAAGTCGACCGGCAACGCGAAGAGATTTATCGGTGAAGTACTCTGATAGGGTACTGTGGTCATTATTGCTGTCATCACGAAATTGACTTTGTACTCCGTAAGGCTTGTTAAATAAAATCAGGCTCGAGGTCGACATAAAATAGCGTTTCCAAAAAATAAAATGATTGGTCATGGGTTGTAAGCGGTCAGTATAAGCTAGCAGCACCCAAAAAATAAACGTTGCAGCAAAGATAAAAATACCAAAGTTTGCAGTAACTATAAATAATTAAAAAGTAAATGTTTGCTAAAAATCCAGCGTGTGATGAGGCTAGTTTCATAATCATCAATAACCATGTTATAATTGTGGTATTAATGATATTGATAATTAAAGATGGCTCATGCAAAACAAAAATTATCAGCGAGGCCTTTATCTTAGTAAAATAACTAAGCAAACTGGTGGTTTTTTTACAATAATAAATTCACGCAGTCTAAGATTTTTATTCACTTTTTATAAAACAACCTTGTAGTTTTACTTACTGTAATGACATTTTATTTTTTCGATAAGTGACCAAATCGTTTTATGGCAGTCGCTGCAGTTTTACCTGATAACTAAAAGAACCATTAATAATACAATTAAAAAGCTCTTTAAAGAGTATTCTCAGAATAATTATACATCACCTCGCCAAGCATGTCGGCTTACCTATCTTCTGCTCAGTATGTGCTGCTCAAATTGTTAAAGTTTAACGCATTACGCTACTGCTCAGCTAAAGCCAAAATCAAAACATAAATAGCTAGCGAGCATAACAGAGTGCCAAGGATGCTTGCACTATCTACTATAAAAATACAATCAAGGAGTTTGACCCCATGCCATATGATAAGGTTATCGTACCAAGAGACGGCGAAAAAGTAACCGTCAACGCTGATTTATCGCTAAACGTACCCAATCATCCCATCATTCCATTTATCGAAGGGGATGGTATTGGCGTGGATATCACTCCGGTGATGATTAAAGTGGTCGATGCCGCCGTTTCAAAAGCCTATAAAGGCAAAAAATCTATCGTTTGGATGGAAGTATATTGCGGCGAAAAAGCCTCTAAGATTTATGACGGCGAATATCTACCGATTGAAACGCTCGAAATTCTGCGCGAATACGTGGTGAGTATTAAAGGTCCATTGACCACGCCAGTCGGGGGCGGTATGCGCTCGCTAAACGTGGCGCTACGTCAAGAGCTTGACCTATACGTCTGTCAGCGTCCAGTACGTTGGTTTGAAGGCGTACCAAGCCCTGTCCATCATCCAGAATTAACGGACATGGTCATTTTCCGCGAAAACGCAGAAGATATCTATGCCGGTATCGAGTGGAAAGCGGGTAGCGATGACGCTAAAAAAGTCATCAAGTTCTTAAAAGAAGAAATGGGCGTGACCAAAATCCGCTTCTCAGATGACTGCGGCATTGGCATCAAACCCGTATCAAAAGAAGGCTCGCAGCGTCTGGTGCGTAAAGCCATCCAGCATGCTATCGACAATGACTTACCAAGTGTCACTCTCGTGCACAAAGGTAATATCATGAAGTATACAGAAGGTGCGTTTAAAGAGTGGGGCTATGAGCTTGCCGCTGAGCGTTTCGGTGCCGAGCTGTTAGATGGTGGTCCTTGGATGACGATGAAAAATCCAAAAACTGGCAATGAGATTATCATTAAAGACGTCATCGCGGATGCTTTCTTACAGCAGATTCTGATGCGTCCTGCTGATTATTCGGTAATCGCGACCTTAAACTTAAACGGCGATTATATTTCTGATGCGCTAGCAGCCGAAGTGGGCGGTATCGGTATCGCACCGGGTGCCAATAAAGGCGGGTCAATCTCTGTCTATGAAGCGACTCACGGTACAGCGCCAAAATATGCTGGTCAAGACAAAGTCAATCCAGGGTCATTGATTTTGTCTGCGGAAATGATGCTCCGTGACATGGGTTGGACAGAAGCTGCTGACCTTGTTATTGATGGTATCAAAGGGGCGATTAAAAACAAAACCGTGACTTATGACTTTGCGCGCTTGATGCCAGATGCTATCTTGCTAAGCAGCTCTGAGTTCGGTGAAGCGATTATTAAGCATATGGATGCCTAAAAGCCAAACAGATAAATAGCAGGCTTTATCAATGTTTAGCTAAAATATTAGCCAATTGTATTATTAGAAAACCGTTAGAAAGAAGGGTGAAAAAGCCATCGACAGCAATGTAGGTGGCTTTTTTATGGTTGTTTTTCTCTATTATTGTCATGATTTTATAGCAGTTTTATCCATGATAGAGAATAAAAAAACACCCCAAAAGTCTGAGACCTTTGGGGTGTTTGATTGATTCTAACTTAGCAAAGCTCGCTAAGTCAGTGTAAAGCCAGTTACAACGAAGCAATGGTCTCGTTGAATAGAGCACTCGGACGCATGGCTTTCTCAGCTAAAGCCTCATCTGGCAAGTAGTAACCTTTAAGGTCCATAGACTTACCCTGAACCTCATTGAGCTGTTCAATGATAGCGGCTTCATTGCTTTCAAGCTTTTGTGCCAGTGGCGCAAACTGTGCTTTTAGCTCGCTATTCTCATCTTGTGCTGCCAGCTCTTGAGCCCAGTACATGGCCAGATAGAAATGGCTACCACGGTTATCCAACTCGCCTGTTTTACGTGACGGTGATTTGTCATTTAAAAGCAGCGTTTCAGTGGCTCTATCAAGCGTATCTGCCAATATTTTCGCTTTGGCGTTGTTGTCGTTTTTGGCCAAATGCTCTAAAGACTCAGTCAAGGCTAGGAATTCACCTAGTGAATCCCAACGTAGATGATTTTCTTCAAGCAATTGTTGCACGTGTTTCGGTGCTGAACCACCTGCGCCGGTTTCAAACAAACCGCCGCCTTTCATTAGTGGGACAACTGACAGCATCTTCGCACTCGTTCCTAATTCTAAAATTGGGAACAAGTCAGTCAGATAATCACGCAAAATATTACCGGTGGCAGAAATCGTATCCAGACCGCGAGCAACGCGCTCTAAGGTATAACGCATGGCACGAACTTGTGACATGATTTCAATATGTAGACCCTCAGTGTCATGATCTTTTAAGTAGGTTTGTACTTTTTTGATCAGCTCGTTCTCATGTGGACGGTAAGGGTCTAACCAAAAGATAACAGGGGTATTTGATTCGCGGGCGCGGCGTACGGCAAGCTTCACCCAATCTTGAATCGGCTCGTCTTTGACCTGACACATGCGCCAGATATCACCTTTTTCAACACGCTGCTCAAGCAATACTTCATTGGTTTCTTCGTCAACGATACGAGCTATGCCAGAATCGCTTGCTTCGAACGTTTTATCATGTGAGCCATATTCTTCTGCTTTTTGCGCCATCAAGCCAACGTTAGGTACGGTACCCATCGTGGTTGGGTCAAAGTTGCCATGCCATTTACAAAAATTAATCATTTCTTGGTAAATACGCGCAAAGGTAGACTCAGGCATAACTGCTTTACAGTCATACATTTTGCCATCAGCGCCCCACATTTTACCGCCTGAACGGATCATAGCAGGCATCGACGCATCGACAATTACATCACTTGGTGAATGGAAGTTGGTGATACCTTTTGATGAATCAACCATCGCTAGACGAGGACGATGCACTTGGCAAGCATGTAAATCGCGCTCAATCTCTTCACGTAAGCTGGCTGGCAATTCGGCAATTTTTTCATACAAACTTGCCATGCCGTTATTGACATTAATGCCTAGCTCATCAAATAACGCGCCATGTTTGTTAAAGGCATCTTTATAATAGGTTTTAACCGCGTGTCCAAAGACGATAGGGTGCGATACTTTCATCATGGTGGCTTTTACGTGCAGTGAAAATAAGATACCGGCTTCGCGGCAATCTTCCATTTCACGCTCATAAAATTCGAGTAGCGCTTTTTTGCTCATAAACATCAAATCGATGACTTCTTTGTCGAGCAAAGCAATGCCTGTTTTGAAAACATTAATAGTGCCATCTTCAGCCACGCGCTCCATACGTACAGTACGGGCTTTATCTAACGTTATCGATTGCTCGCCGTCGTAGAAGTCGCCACTGTGCATGTGTGAGACGTGCGTCTGTGACCATTGCTTCCATTCACCCATAGAATGCGGGTGCTTGCGAGCGTAGTTTTTAACCGCTTTTGGCGCACGGCGGTCTGAGTTACCTTCACGTATGACAGGGTTTACAGAGCTGCCTAGGCTTTTACCATAGCGACGACGGATTTCTTCTTCTTCTTCGGTTTTTGGCTCATCTGGAAAGTTAGGAATCGCGTAGCCTTTGCTTTGTAGCTCTTTAATAGCCGCTTTCAGCTGCTGCACAGAAGCACTGATATTGGGCAGTTTTATGATATTGGCGTTTGGATCTTGGGTCAGTTGACCAAGCTCAGCTAAGGTATTAGGAACGCGCTGTTCTTCCGTTAAGTATTCTGGAAATTCAGCCAACACACGCGCTGCAACAGAGATATCACTGGTTTCAACTTCGATGCCTGCGGTTTGAGTAAAAGCTTTCACAATAGGCAAGAATGATAAGGTCGCAAGCGCTGGGGCTTCGTCAGTTTTTGTATAAATAATTTTTGACATATTAGTAGAGTATTCCTTGTTGTCATTAATGAGGTTGATAAGGCTAAGATATCATTTAATAGCTCTATACAGCCTTCATACAATAATGGGCTACGGGGTTAGTTCAAGTACATCAAGTGTCGTCGTTTATCGCCATTCTAGAGTGGCAAGACTGTCAGAAAAATCTTTCACGAGCAGTCGCTGACCTTTATTGGCTGGTCTTTCTTAAAAAGTCGCTGTCTTAAGCGCTTACTTTATTAAAAGCTCATTATTCAAAGGTCATCTTGACCATTTACTCAACGCTCTCAGACTAAAAGGGTCTAAAAGCTTATGGCTGACGTTATATTATAGTGCATCCACTATAAATCCGATATGATGTCAATGTTGTACATTGAACTAAGTATACTATTTTCGCTCATATCCTATGTATCTGAATTATATTAAGCTAGTAATAGCCTTATTCTACCAGTCATCAGCGTCGATATCATCTTTTGCAGAAAATTAGCACGCTTTTAATGCTATTTTATTCATTCATTAGCTTGTTTCTTAAACGATGAGCTTGTTAAAGTGGCTATTATTTTAGAATAATGGTTTTTTAAAACAGTCATTTCTCTAGCGTTCATTGCCGTACAAATTCGAGCCTAAGTCATCTACCTTGCCGTCGATGGCTTTTTTTATGCTCCTTTTTTTAAACTGTTTTGATAAGCGTATACTTTTGTCCTGCTAGATAAGTTGTCCATGGTTTTTTGCAAATTATGACAGTAAAGAAGTGATTATTTGATAGGCTAAACGATAAATAGAATAGTCTAAAAAATAGTATGGGGATAGTGTGGCAATTATGAATGTACAATATGCGTTACTGAGTGACAGCAGTTGGCAGCATTTGACCAACTGGCAGACACTAGATACGCCTTTTATGTCGTTTGAGTTTTGGCAGGCGCTTAGTGATACTGGGGCAATCGGTGAAAAAGCAGGCTGGTTGCCTATTTATGTCTTAATTCATCGCCCAAACGATAGAAATAGTGATGTAGATAGCGATAGGCATAATCATGCTGATAATCCTATTAATAACAAGGCAACTGAGCAAGTGCTATCTTCAGAACAAATAGGGGAGCCTATTGCGGTCATGCCAGTGTTTATCAAAGGTCATCATCAAGGCGAGTTCGTCTTTGACCATGCGTGGGCACAAGCCTATGCGCAGTATGGTCTCGATTATTATCCGCGTTTGGTAACCAGCGCGCCTTATACACCCGTTACCGGTCAACGTATGTGGTTTGCAGAGGGTGAGATGCTGAATGCGGATATTTTAAAAGCCGCTATCGCAGGAGTCGATGATATTGCTCAACAAGTAGAAGCTTCGGGCTGGCATGGCTTGTTTGTCACGCCCGAAATGGCTGCTATCGCTAACGCATCGATGCCGACTGATATTGAGATAGAAGTAGCGCTTAAAAACCAAGCAAATGGCGTAGTGGCAAAATCAAGTGAGTTACCGATATTGGAGCGCCAAGGCTGCCAGTTTTTATGGCAAAATAAACATCTGAGCAAAGACAGTCAACCCTTTACTGACTTTGAGGCGTTCTTATCGACGCTCAGAGCCAAAAAACGTAAAACCATTCGTGCTGAGCGGCGAAAAGTCAATGAGCAAGGTATTGTATGCCAGCGCAAATGCGGTGATGCTATCACTGCAGCAGATTGGAAAACGTTTTATCATTGTTATGTGATGACATACGCGGTACGAGGGCAACAGCCTTATTTAACATTAGATTTTTTCAAGAAATTAGCTGCTAGCATGCCTGAGCATTTGATGCTGGCGCAAGCGCTTGATGCCAATGGTGAGATTATCGCCAGCAGTTTGTTTTTATACGATAAGCCAGAGAGTAAAAACGCGACGCTTTATGGTCGTTACTGGGGCGCGCTTGGTGAGTATGATAGCCTGCACTTTGAGCTGTGTTATTATCAAGGTATTGAGTTCGCTATCGAACAAGGTTTGAGGTATTTTGACCCAGGCACCCAAGGTGAGCATAAATTAATTCGTGGTTTCATTCCGACCAAAACCCACTCGTTGCACCGTATTTATGATGCGCGTTTTGTCCCAGCGATTAGCGATTTTTGTGCCAAAGACCGCATGCATATGGCGCAGTATCGAGAGCAGGCATTTGAAGCCTTGCCCTTTAATATTGATAATATGCCTACATTTGATAGTACTAATGTTTGATAGCACTGATTAATATTCGATATATCGTTTTTTTAGCAATTGCCTATGTAATAGCTTTTTACTTAACCTTTTCCTATCAGCCGTAAACTATGAACCGTAATCTTTCTTGTTCTAACCCGCTATCTGCTCCCATTGAGCTATTAGATTTTCTCAATACTGAAGGTTCGCTCACTGCCATGCTTGAGGTAAAAGCAGGGCAACCGTTACGCGTCGAGCGTAGCTTTGAGGGTTATCGGTTATTGTCCCTAGCTCAAAAAAAACAATTAAGGGTACAAGGCGCGGCGCTGAGTCGCCCGCTCTTGGCGTGGGTACGCGAGGCACAGTTATATGGCAATGATGTAAAGCCATGGGTGCAAGCGCAAAGTATTTTTCCTTTAGCGAGTTTGAAGGGGCAGGCACGCCGTTTACAGCAGCTAAAAAGTACGCCGATTGGCTATGTGTTATTTAAGCGCAGTCGTACCTTGCCCAATCAGCGTTTTATCCAACAAACCGCAGATGGTTGGCAACGGCAGACACTTTATGATTGGTATGGTCGTAACATACTTATCAGTGAAACTTTTTTGGCGGCGTTTTTATCTAAGGACTGTTAAATAATTGCCATAAAGGCTCAGATGCAAAATCAGTAAGTCATTTATTTTATTGCGCATTTATTTCTCTGATAGCATCATTTAAATCCTTGAGCTTAAGGCGAGGTTTTTTTGCGCTCACAGCACAAATTTTCATGTTACACTTAATCTTTAGCGATGATATCGATGCCTTTATAGTTCGAGTCTATCGCCAATCTGGACAAGTTAATAACAGGTTCATTGCCTTTGCTTGCCCATTTTCACCTCCTTTTATTACTCGCCTCTTTTCAATGAGCACTACCATTAACGATAGCCACTACCTAGGACATCACTATGTTTAAAGATATTTCTATCAAAGAATTTGATCCAGTACTTGCTGAAGCCATGGCCGCTGAAAGCGTTCGTCAAGAAAACCACATTGAGCTTATCGCTTCAGAAAACTACTGCTCACAAGCAGTGATGGAAGCACAAGGCACCGACCTGACCAACAAATACGCTGAAGGTTATCCTGGCAAGCGTTATTATGGTGGCTGTGAGCATGTTGACGTCGTTGAGCAATTGGCCATCGACCGTGCAAAAGAATTGTTTGGTGCAGAATATGTGAACGTACAACCGCATTCTGGTAGCCAAGCAAACTCTGCTGTTTTCTTAGCATTATTAGAAGCCAATGATACCGTCCTTGGCATGAGCTTAGATGCGGGTGGTCATTTGACCCATGGCGCACATATCAACTTCTCAGGTCTGAACTACAACGCGGTACAGTATGGCTTGGTTGAAGAAACGGGTCTTATCGATTATGACGAAGTTGAGCGTTTGGCAAAAGAGCACAAGCCTAAAATGATTATCGCGGGTTTCTCAGCCTATTCACAAGTAGTAGATTGGGCACGTTTCCGCGAAATCGCTGACGAAGTGGGTGCTTATTTACTAGTCGATATGGCTCATGTAGCTGGTCTGGTCGCTGCTGGCGTTTATCCAAGCCCAGTACCATTTGCGGATGTGGTGACTACCACAACGCATAAAACCTTACGTGGCCCACGCTCAGGTATGATTCTTGCTCGTGATGAGAAGCTTGCCAAAAAATTAAACTCAGCGGTATTCCCAGGTAACCAAGGTGGTCCACTGATGCATGTTATCGCTGCCAAAGCGGTATCATTCAAAGAAGCATTAGAAGATGACTTTAAGACTTATCAGCAGCAAGTGGTCAAAAATGCCCAAGCGATGGCGAAAGTTATCATCGACCGTGGCTATGAAATCATCTCTGGTGGTACTGAAAACCACTTGATGCTCATCAGCTTGGTTAAGCAAGAAATGACGGGTAAAGAAGCCGATAAATGGTTGGGTGATGCGCACATTACGGTCAATAAAAACGCCGTTCCAAATGATCCGAAATCTCCATTTGTGACCTCTGGTATTCGTATCGGTACGCCAGCGATTACCACGCGCGGCTTCAATGAGGCGCAAGCGGGTGAGTTGGCAGGTTGGATTTGTGACGTGCTGGACAGCCGTGGTGATGAAAAGGTTACCGCTGAAGTACGTGGTAAAGTGGAAGCTATCTGTAAAGAGCTTCCTGTCTATGCTAAAAATCAGTAATTTCTGATTAGTTGGCTTTATAAGTTAGATATAAAAAAACCGCTTAGCTTTTGCTAGGCGGTTTTTTATTTCATAAATTATTTTTAATCTAACAACATTGCATCAATAGCTTAAAACGGTATCTTCGTAAATATCTGCAAGATAGTCGCGTTAACAATATCGACAAAGAAAGCACCAACCATCGGTACAATCAAAAATGCTTTAGGTGATGGTAAATAGCGATCGGTCACTGCCTGCATATTGGCAATAGCCGTTGGCGTTGCGCCCATACCGAAACCCGAATGTCCGGCTGCCAATACCGCCGCATCATAATCTTTGCCCATAATTCTAAAGGTGACAAAATAAGCATAACCAATCATGACGGCAGTTTGTACGAGTAAGATTATTAAGACCGGTCCTGCTAAATCTGTCAATTCCCACAGTTTCAATGACAACAATGCCATGGCTAAAAATAGGCTTAACGAAGCATTACCAATCACATCGATAGCACGGTCGAACATATCAAAATTGAACACCATGGTTAACGCATTACGGATAATAACGCCGCCTGCTAATGCCCAAACGAAGGTGGGCAGCTCAAATGCGGTGCCCTGTGCAACGATGGTCATCAAATCGGCAAATGCTAAAGCGCCTGCAAACAATGCCAAACTTTCGATAGTAGACGAGGCGGTAATTAGACGAATGTTATCAGGCTTCTCAAACATCTCTTCATGTCTATGATCGTCATCTTCGGTATGCTTGGTACTGTATAACGACTGCTTACCAGCTAATTTTTCTACCTCGCTTGGATTTGGATTGACAGGTGTTGGTTTAAGTCCCATTTTATTGATCAATCGACGTGCAACAGGACCACCAACCAAGCCACCTGCAACCAAACCATAAGTAGCAACGGCAATACCGAGGGTGGTGGCACCAACCACACCATACTGTTCTTCTAACACAACACCCCATGCACCCGCTGTACCATGCCCGCCTGTTAGAGCGATTGAACCTGTGACCAAGCCGAGCAAAGGATCAAGACCAAGCGCGCTTGCCATTGCTACGCCAACCACATCCTGCAAGATAATAAAAACGGATACGACAATGGTAAAAATGAGTAACGGTGAACCACCAGCTTTCAGGCGTCCAAAATCGGCACTCAGACCAATGGATGCAAAAAACATCAGCATGGTCGCAGTTTGTAACGCTTGATTGAAGCTAAAGGTATGACCCCATATTAAATTAAGAGCATATACAATCGCAGCAGCAACCAGACCGCCTGCGACAGGCTCCGGAATATTAAAGTCTTCTAAGAACTTGATCTTCTTTACCAAGAAGCGTCCAAGCAAAAGTACCAGCGTGGCTAATATCAGGGTGTAATAGCCGTTTAGGGTGATTTCCATATGTTAATCCTTTATATAAATATAAATATAAATTAACCTGAATTCGGGATAAATCTGTTTTTATCTCGAATTCAGATTCTTATCTTATGGGCGACTCAAAGAATCGTCGGACGCCACAACAATCCATAATTTCGGTTTGCCAAAATCTTTATAAGCGTCCTCAATGATGCTCTTAAAGACATTAAAGTCCTCAGTGTTGATTTTTTCTACCTTATTTAAGTAAAGCGTGAAATCTGTGATATCACTATCGGTTAAACAGTCCCAAGCGCTGTCCCAATTATGGGCAAAATAGCTCGGAAAATTGGCGGCTTTTGCTAAGCTGGTCAGTAGCGTTTCTTTATCTAAAACATCGCCAATTGGAATGTTAATCGCTTGCTCAGGAATGCCGTCCACAAAGGCTTTATTTTCCTGCTCAATGTCGTTTTGATTGATGCTGTTTTGATTAACATAGTAAATAGCTTGGCTCATACTAGTTTACCTCTAACGGTCGAAAGCTATCGTAATGGTCGACGGTCAAATAATAGACGGTTGGTGGATGACCGCCTGTCACAATACGCCGTGCGCCTCGATCAGAAATCCCCGGCGTAGGTACGGTATATTCCCGATAATAGCCTTGCGACTGGGCAGGTAGCTTGCCTTCACGATTATAGAAAGTCGTGCCATCTTTATTCGGATAGGGGAACGGCCCGCCTTGCTGAATAAGCGCCAGTGTCTGATCTATTTGTGCATCACCCGTGATAGCTGCTGCACTGGAGCTAGTGGTTTTAGATGCCGTCTGTGATATAGGCGTTGTTTGCATGCCATCTGCAAACAAACTGGATTTTAAATCCCCAAAGAGGTAAACCGCGATGGCAATAATGGCGATTAAACTCAATAAGGTAGAGAAACTGCTTTTCTTGTTTTGGCTGCCACGAGTATTTTTCTGCTGATTGTTTTTCTGATAAGCGTTTCGATTATTTTTATGCTGAGTCTTATCTACATTGCGATGCGCTGAATTTGTCACTGAATTTGATGCTGAAGTTGCTAAAATACTTAATTCATCAGAGGTAACTTCAGTCGCGCGCAATTGATTTTTTTCATTACGCTGACTATTAAAATAGACGCGTTGACCTTCGTTGATAGGTTGCGCCAAGCGCACGGTGCTGATATGAAAGAAGACATCTTCACTTTGATTGTCTACCTCGATAAAGCCGTAGCCTTTATCGGCATTCCAGTGTTTAATTTTGCCGCTTTGCATGGGCGCGCTATCCTATCGATGGTTTTTATTCAGCAAAATAATTTTTATATAACATATTTATCAATAATAAAAAACGCCAGCAATGAAGCTGACGTTTTTTATTGATTATACTTGAGTTGGGTAATAAATTATAGTGAGGAAATAATACGCTAGGCAGGTATTGAGCTAGGTGCGCGTTTCGCCATGACCGTAAACGATCCATTTTTGTGAGGTCAAACCTTCGAGTCCAACCGGTCCGCGCGCATGGATTTTATCGGTTGAAATACCGATTTCAGCACCAAGTCCATATTCAAACCCATCAGCAAAACGGCTAGAGGCGTTAATCATGACGCTGGCCGAATCGACTTCGCGGATAAAGCGTTGCGATTTGGTGTAATTGTCGGTAATGATAACGTCAGTGTGATGGCTGCCATGGGTATTGATATGCTCAATCGCTTCATCGATACCTGATACTACTTTAATGGCTAGAATAGGCGCGAGATATTCAGTATCCCAATCATCGCTGGTCGCTGCCGACAGATGACCTTTGAGGGTAGCATTGTCATTTAAAATAGCCTGTGATTTCTCATCAAGGCGCAGTTGCATGGCATCGTCGGCTTTGACGATGGCTTCAGCAACTTTTGGTAATAGCTCATTGGCGATTGATTCATCGACCAATAGCGTCTCCATAGTATTACAGGTGCCATAGCGATGAGTTTTGGCATTGACGCTAACTTTAATAGCAATATCGGCATCGGCATCGCTATCGATAAAGGTATGACAATTACCGTCTAAATGCTTAATAACGGGTACGCGTGCATCACGGCTAATGCGTTCAATCAAGCCTTTACCGCCGCGTGGCACGATAACATCGACATAGTCAGTCATGGTAATCAGCTCGCCAACGGCAGCGCGGTCGGTGGTCTCTAGCACTTGGACACTATGCTCAGACATATCGACTTTCTTTAAACCTTTTAAGATGCATTTAGCAATCGCTTGATTGGATTCAAATGCTTCCGAGCCACCACGTAGAATAATAGCGTTCCCTGACTTTAGCGCCAAGGAAGCGGCTTCTAAGGTCACGTTAGGACGTGACTCATAAATCATACCGACCACACCGAGTGGCACGCGCATTTTACCTAAATGAATACCTGATGGCTGATAGGTCATATCTGTGACTTCACCGATAGGATCGGGTAGCGCCGCGACGTCTTTTAAACCTTGCAGCATACCATCGAAACGTGCGTCGTTTAGTTCTAGGCGATCTAATAAGGCGGCGTCTAAGTTATTTTTTTTACCCTTATCCATATCGACTTTATTGGCAGCTAAAATATCTGCTTTGGCGCTTTTTAACTCATCATAGATAGCCATCAACGCTGAGTTCTTTTTGCCCGTATTGGCCGCCGCAAGTGCTCGTGATGCGGCGCGTGCTTGCTGACCAACGGTTTGCATGTAAGTAGTAATATCTGCGGTATTCGATTGACTCATAAATTCTCTTCCTTATATTTATAAATAAAGGGTTGTAGACCAGTAATCATGAATCTTAAGCGTTATAAAATATTTATGCATAAAGAAAAGCAGTAGAACTGCCAATTATCATCACTAATCTACAAAAATATGTTTTTTCAGAATCTGAAAATGCTCTGCTATTTAACATAGAGGAGATGAAGACCATAGTAAAGTCGATTTTGTGAACAAAGACCGTTTATCAAGCACTGCAGAGTTTTTTAGCGTTGTTTTCGATTATCTTTTATAAACATTTGGTTTTATGTTTTTACTATTATTTGGTTTTTATCAATAAGAATAGGAATAGTACTTTAAAATAAAAGATGAGCAGCTAGAACTCAGTGTGCTGTTACGTATTTTTAACAGAACTGCGCTGTAATTGCTAAGGTAATGATTATAAGTCGTGCGTATAGTGGGCGCTAAGATATTAGCTCACCACGCTATTAATAAGATGAATAGCAGTGACTAGTAGGATAAATACTCATGATGGAGAATAAAATGGCTATTGAAAAGAATGCGTATAAAAACTGGTTAACGATTGGCTTAGTGGCAGCGGCATTAAGTATCAGCGCCTGCGGTAAAAAAGACGAGGCACCGATGGATGTCGAACCAACAGCTGATGCGCAGACAGCGGTAGAAGATGAAGCAACGGGCGTCGCAACTGCAGGCAGCACTGATGATGTCGCAATTGCCAGTGCGAATGGCAGCAGCAACAACACCAACCAAGGTATGGCAGTCGGTGAAAATGATGATGTTGCAGTAGCAACTGCCGATGATGCGGAAGTACTCGATGGTACTGAAAGCGAAGAACATGTTTCCACTTACTAGTCTTGCTAAGTTCTGACTGACTTCGATTGATTAAGTCAGCAGATAAAACAGCGCTAACGGTGTTAAGATGATAAAATGAGGCCCATAACTGACGGTGCGTTATGGGCCTCATTTTATGAAGGGTATTGTAGTGTCAAAACCTAATGGGCAAAAGAAACTGGGTTTGCCTTTTTCTTGCATTATAGGCGACAATATCGCGCCTTTATTGAACCCCTCATAATGTTATCAAAACGATGCTATTAAAACAGCGCTATTAAAGTAATCCTCGATAGTGCCTTTAGCTTCGAATGACTCATATTGATCTGGCTACTATCGATACTGTTATTATTGATACAGTGGCTCTTTAGAGAGCTTTTTGATAGCGCACTTTTTTACTCATATTTATTGGAAGTCTGCTAAACCATGCCTGATACTGCAAAGAATTCGACTCGGCCTATCGCCTTAGATTTACAAGACGTCCATAAAAGCTATGGCTCATTAGACGTGCTAAAAGGGGTGTCTCTCACCGCCTATGATGGCGACGTTATCTCTATTTTAGGCTCATCCGGCTCCGGTAAGTCGACCTTGCTACGCTGTATTAATCTGCTAGAAAAGCCCAATCAGGGTCGTATCATCATTGGTAATGATGAGCTGATGCTAAAACCTAATAAGTCAGGCGAATTGCAAGCGGCAGATATCAAGCAGCTCGAAAGCTTACGTGCGCGCGTGGGTTTTGTTTTCCAAAACTTTAACTTGTGGCCGCACAAGACCATTTTGCAAAATATTATTGAAGGACCAACGCAGGTTCTGAAAATCAAAAAAGACCAAGCCATTAGCGATGCAGAAAAACTGCTCGATAAAGTCGGTTTGCTCGATAAAAAAGACGCGTATCCAGAAAATTTATCCGGCGGTCAGCGTCAGCGTGTTGCTATTGCACGCGCGCTTGCGATGAAGCCACAAGTACTATTGTTTGATGAGCCGACTTCTGCTTTGGACCCTGAGCTGGTCAATGAGGTGCTAGCCGTTATGCGCGAGCTGGCAGAAGAAGGGCGTACCATGTTGATTGTAACCCATGAGATGCGTTTTGCGCGTGAAGTGTCGAGCAAAGTGGTATTTTTACATCAAGGCGTTATTGAAGAGATTGGTACGCCTGAGCAGGTTTTTGATAATCCAAAATCTGAGCGTGTTAAAGACTTTATGGCAGCACACCGCCAAAACTAAAACACAGTTTTCAATTGCTTCAATTTTAATGGTTTTTAAACGATTAAAACGCCAAAATTGCTTGTTAGTAATCTTCTTAGAGCGTTTATTACTCAATAATCACAGTCGGTATGCAAAACGTTTGTTTTTGATATTTGAGTCAGGTATTATCAAAAGGTTTACAGGCAGTTGCTAGTAACGGCTGCTTGTGTCTTCTGTTAATTAAATTGCGTATCTGGCAGGGACGTCAGAGAACAAAATATCAGAACCCTATATTAAAAAAACCTATCAGAATTTAAGGAATGTATGATGTCGAATTCTCGCCTATTGTGGTCATCGATGACCGTCACCGCCGCGCTTATGCTTGGTGCTTGTAGTCAGCCTGCTAACGAAGCCACCGATACCAACACTGATGCCCCTGCTGCAGAAACGGCTGGGAAGACCATTCGTATCGCCACCGAGGGCGCTTACCCTCCTTTTAACTATACTAATGCCGATGGCAGCTTGGCGGGTTTCGATATCGATGTTGCCAATGCACTATGTGCGCAGATGCAAGCCAAATGTGAGATTGTCGCCCAAGATTGGGACGGTATTATTCCAGGCTTATTGGCGCAAAAATATGACGCCGTCATCGCTGGTATGTCTATCACGGCTGAGCGTCAAGAGAAAGTTGATTTTAGCGAACCCTACTTTGCCAATACCATGGTTTGGCTAACCGATACCAAAAGCGGCTTTGATCCTAAATCAATCAAAAGCTTAACTTTGGGCGGTCAACGTTCAACGACACCTGGTGCGTATTTACAAGACAATTATGAAGGCAAAGACGGTAACACCGTCAAGCTCTATGATAATTATGACAATGCTTATTTAGACCTAAAATCTGGTCGAAGTGATGCGGTGCTTGCTGAAAAAGTCTCCGCCAAATCATGGTTAGCGGACAACCCAGAAGGTTTCGGTATCGTAGGCGAAGAGATTGATAATGACGATAATATTGCCATTGCTGTGCGTAAAGGCGATCCAATCAAAGACAACTTTAACAAAGCGCTGAGCGAAATCCGTAGCAACGGTGAGCTTGCCCGTCTTGAACAGGAAAATTTCGGTCAATAATTTGCTTGATATGCTCTGGGAAGAGTCTTTAATGATTAGACTGCTTCGAGAAGCGTTGATTGACGAATAACTGACGAACACACTGCGGATTAATACACGGCTGGTAAATATATTAAGGAATAACCTTATGATCACTTCAATGACATCATCAATGAGCAAAAAAGCATTGTGGCTTGCACCACTGAGTGCAGCGATGCTTATGCTTACTGCTTGTAATAACAGCTCGGCACCAGTTGAAAGTACTGAAACAGCTGCCGCTACTGAGGCGCCTTTAAATATCAAAATCGCCACAGAATCAAGCTATAAACCTTTTAGTTATACTGATGCTGATGGCAAATTAATCGGCTATGAGATTGAGCTGGTTGACGCTCTATGTGCGCAAATGAAAGCTGACTGTGAAGTTATCTCGCAAGACTGGGATGGTTTGATTCCAGGACTGAATGCGCAGAAGTTTGATGCGGCCATCGCGGGTATGTCAATCACCCCTGAGCGTCAAGAAGTCGTAGAATTTAGCGACCCATACTTTCATACTGGCATCATCCTAATTGGTAAAAAAGGCGATGACATCAGTGTAGACTCTCTCAAAGGTCAGCCGATCGCGTCACAGCGCTCAACGGTTGCCTCACAATATCTGCAAGAAAAACATGCCGATTCTGACATCAAACTTTATGACACCCAAGACAATGCTTACCTAGACCTAACTTCAGGTCGTGTCCGTGCCATGATGTCTGATAAAGTAACGGGTATCGACTGGCTAAAAACTGAAGCCGGTAAAGGCTACGAAGTCAAAGGACAGGAAATCAGCACCAGTGAGGATGCCATGGGTATTGCCTTCCGTAAAGGTGATCCGTTAGTCGCTAAGTTTAATAAAGCTTTGGCTGAACTAAAAGACAATGGCACTTATGATCAACTTACCGGTAGCTATTTTGGTACCAGTTCAACGGCTGCGGCGCAAAAAGCAGTGGCGACTGACGGTGTCAAAGAAGTGGTGGTCGTTGATGAAGGTAATGTCGATGCCAATGCTGTTATCGCCAAAGAAGAACAAGCAGAAGCGGCGACTAAATAATAGAGCTTTTAACAAAGGTCTATTAGGTAAGAGCTGGTTTTAATAAAGCACGTTTTAACTAAAGCGTGCTTTATCCCGTTTATAGTATTTTACTCTGTAATAACATCAAGGATGATTATGAGCAACCATCTTGTCCCAGCCTGCATGACTACTACGTCTGCTATCATTTCGTCACCTAGCAAGCGTTTCTCAAATCCGAAGACAAAGACGATGCTAGCCCTAGCTGCGCTGTTGGCTTTGGCGGGTTGCAGCAATGGTCAAAACGAGACTAATGAAAACGTTAGCTCAGATGCCACCAACACCAAGGAAGCGACTGAAAATAATACCGCTGCGGCTGATGATAATGTACTGCGTATCGGTACCGAAGGGGCTTATGCACCCTTTAACTATACCAATGCTGATGGGACATTGGGCGGCTTCGATGTTGAAATAGCCAATGCAATCTGCGCCGATATGCAGATGACCTGTGAAATCATAGCGCAAGATTGGGACGGCATTATTCCTGGTCTCAAGGCTGGTAAATACGATGCCATCGTCGCGGCGATGTCAGTGACGCCTGAGCGTGCAAAACAAGTTGCTTTTACCGATCCGTACTTTAGTAACGCTTTGGTGTTTTTAGCCAAAAAAGACAGCAGCTTTGATCCAGCCAATAGCAGCGATATTAATGCACATTCTATTGCGGCGCAGCGCTCGACCATCTCTTCACAGTGGTTAGAAAATGCTTATCCAAAAGCCAATATGAAGCTCTATGATACCTTGAGTAATGCGTTTTTAGATTTAGGTGCAGGTCGCGTCGATGCCATGATATCTGACAAACTACCGGCGTTAGAGTGGCTTGGCTCACCGTCAGGTAGCGAGTACGTGCTAAAAGGCGATGAGATTGATATAAATGACAATTTTGCGATAGCTGTGCGTCCTAATGATGCAGCACTGCAAGCAAAAATTAATAAATCATTGGCCACTCTAAAGTCCAATGGTACTTATGATAAAATCAATCAAAAGTATTTTGCTGTACCAGCAAGCGCGACGCCAACAGAAGCACCAGCGGTAGAGAGCGCAGTACAGTAACGGCTCAGTATTATTCTTGCACAGAATTATCACTGTATTCACAACTGGATGAATCGCTTCTTAATAACTTATTAAATAGTGTCTTAATAAGCATGAGGGTATTTGAGCATAAAGACATTGCCATAATAGTGATGTCTTTTTTTGCTTTTTATAGCAAATCATTAAGTTCTAAGTGGGATTAACGGTCAACTTTTATCAAATCTTACTGATTTATTTGATATTTATGCTGATAAGCATCTATTTAGACAGCGCTTTTACATGTCAGTATTAACATAGCTGGTGACGAATATGATAAAATCAGCGCTCATTTCTACTGTGTCAATTACCGCCGCAATAATCGTATTTATCTGACGTCACTCTGTGACGTAAAAGGCCAAGCTCTATTTGGTCTAGCAGACGATTATCAGCAGCGCTCAGCTATTGATGCTGATTCTTTTAACTCATATTTTGCAACTTGCTAATATAAAGAGACTGAGTGGATAATTGTGTTTGATTTACAAGGATTTGGCGCGCTATTACTAAGCGGCGCAACCGTCACCATAAAACTTGCCATGACCAGTTTGGTCATCGGAATGGCGTTAGGTTTGCTCGGTGCCACAGCAAAGCTGTCTAATATCTGGCTGCTGCGTAAGCTTGCGACGGTTTATACCGCCACGATGCGCGGTATTCCTGAGCTGCTCTTGGTACTCTTTATCTATTATGGCGGCTCTATCGTGCTGATGAGCATCCTCAAAAAGTTTGGCTATAACGACTATGTCGAGATTAGCGCTTTTTGGGGCGGTGTGATGGCATTGTCTATTGCTTTTGGCGCTTATGCGACTGAAATTTTTCGCATGTCGATTCAAGAGATTCCAGTAGGGCAGCGCGAGGCCGCGCAAGCGATAGGGATGCGTCCTTTTCAGACCTTTTATCGTATTACGTTGCCGCAAGTGTGGCAAATTGCGCTGCCAGGTCTGGGCAATCTGTTTTTGGTATTACTCAAAGACACGGCATTGGTCTCGGTCGTGGGTCTCAAAGACATCATGTATCAGTCCTCGCGTGCGGCGCAGTCGACACAGCAGCCATTTACCTTTTATATGGCAGCGGCGATTATTTATTTGGGTCTGACCATGTTGATTACCGGCTTTATGATGTGGCTTGAGTGGCGTGCTAATCCGGCAGCACGTTATGCCAAAAAGCTGAGCCGTCAAACAACCCACCGTCAATCGACCATAGGGTAGAGGAGAGATACTATGGATTGGAATTGGCAGGTCATTTTTGACCATATCCCTGATTTACTTAATGGCGCGGTATTGACCGTACAGCTAGTCGTTTTCTCGGGTATTATCGGGCTGTTTTTTGGTTTAATTTTGGCGTTATTGCGGTTATCTAAAAATTGGCTAGTACAAGTCTTACCGTTTTTATATATCTTCTTTTTCCGTGGCACGCCGCTCTTGGTACAGATATTCCTGATTTATTATGGCCTTGGGCAGTTTGAAGCGGTACGTAACTCGTTCTTGTGGGAGCCGGTCCTTAGCCAAGCGTATTGGTGTGCCATCATTGCCTTTACCCTTAATACCAGTGCGTATTTGGCAGAGATTATTCGCGGTGCTATCCAAAATATCCCTGTGGGCGAGCTTGAAGCCGCCGATGCAATTGGGATGTCAAAATGGCAGAAGCTGACCCGTATTACTTTACCGCGTGCCTTTGGTATCGTGATTCCCGCTTACAGTAACGAAGTTATTTTTATGCTCAAAGGTAGTGCGCTGGCATCAACCATTGCTTTGATGGATATCACTGGCGTCGCCCGTACCATTAGTGCGCGCACCTATACCTTGATGGAATTGTTCTTTGCCGCCGGTGTGGTTTACCTATTGCTATCGTGGGTTATCTTATTTAGCTTTAGATTGTTCGAAAAACGCATGAATCGCCATGCCAGTTATGTACCACCAGATGTCGTCACCAATACGATTCCTTAGTTGTATTGATAGTGAATATAAAGTAAAAATCTAGCCATAATTTTATAAATTGCCGTGAGAATCTAATATGAGCCAATCACCACATATGTCTTTAGCTGAGGCGATTGCTGCGGGCGTTAATGATAATAGTGTTAATGATGCCAATGAGCGTTTACGTGCGTCTATCGGTAAGGTGGTCTGCGTCGGTCGTAACTACGCAGCGCATGCTGAAGAATTAGGCAATGAAGTACCTAAAGCACCGATATTATTTATGAAGCCTGCCTCTTCGGTGGTATCTATCCATCATGGCGTTGTACGTCCAAATCCATCGCTATATGGCGAGACCCATTATGAAGCTGAGCTGTGTGTGCAATTAGCCGCAGACTTATCAGCGGCAACGATTGAAGAAGCTAAGCAAGCCATTGGTGGCGTGACGTTAGGATTGGATTTGACCTTGCGTGAGCTGCAAACTGAGTTGAAAGAAAAAGGTCATCCATGGGAGCGTGCTAAGTGCTTTGATGGCGCTTGTGTGCTTGGCGATTGGCTTGACCCGCAAGCATTCGGCGATTTTAAAAATGTGCATTATCAGCTGAATATTAATAACGAGCTAAAGCAAGATGGTGATAGCGCTTTAATGCTATTTCCTGTTTATGAGTTATTGGTAAATATCAGCCATGCCTTTAGCTTGCAAGCAGGTGATGTGATTATGACCGGTACGCCAAGCGGCGTTGGTATATTACAAGCAGGTGACCAATTAACCCTAGCACTGGGTGCGCATGAATGGCATGCAGAGGTTAAGTAAGCTGTTTATTAGCGGTGAATAACAAAAATTGTTCATGATAAAATTTCTAATCCCTATCAAAACCCCAAATGATATTTGGGGTTTTTTATTTTAAACTTTAAGTGTGAGCATTACATATTTTTGCTTAATAAAAACTGCAGAAAAGCACTGTAAACAATATATATATATGCGCTTGTAACCGCTCTGACAATAAAGATACGGGACAGTTAAATCAATCTCTTCTGTTTATGGCATTTACAGGCTAGTATGTAAAACTTCCTTAATTGCTTGATGTATCAAAATTATGCTCAATCCAAAACCTTTCGACAGTATTCATGATTTATTTGCCACAACTCATCCTTCACCTGATAGTGAAGCGGGTGCTGATGAAGCTTTTCAAGGCGATGTCTATGAAGAGCTGGCGAAACTTGAATATATTTATGTCGATGAGATGAGCGCAGAGACTGTAGATAACAGCTATAGCAAACCGCATCAGCCTATCTCTTTGGTTGATTTCTTTGAAGGCTTGGCTCAGCTTGCAACCATGGGCGTGGTGGAAGTCACTGATATTGTAGAAGCTATCCATCGTGAGATTTTATTGCGGCCTTTAGGGCGGTTTAATCAAGGCAGTCTTGAGCGATGGCAGCGCGGTATTACCGGAAGAATTTACGGTACGGTACGTCAGGCAATGCAACTGGTGGGCAATAATCTCGCCTCAGGGTTGCGGCTTTACAACACTGTTTTAAAGCCCAAAAAAGTACAACCCTTACCAAGAAACTTACGCCGCCTGGTTAATATCCTAAATGGCGTCATGGGCGATCACCTTATCACCCATCATAATCCATTAGCAGTGTCGATGGTGCTGTACGATAAAGATAACTTTGTGCAAAGTGGCGCACTGTCAGGAAGGGTGATTGTTTTATGCCATGGTCTTTGTATGAGTCACTTGAGCTGGCAGATATCTGAAGAGGGTAATCTGGCTGAAAAGCTCAGCAGCAGCCTGCCAAACACGACGGTTTTGTATTTAAACTACAATACCGGCCGACGTATCTCTAATAATGGCCGTAACTTTGCAAAAGTCTTGCAAGATTTGGTCGAAAGTAATCCAGATATCACCCAGCTTGATTTAATCGGTCATAGTATGGGCGGTTTGGTGAGCCGTAGCGCGCTGTTTTATGGCAAAGAACAGGGTTTTAGCTGGGTTCAACGTGTGGGCAATCTTATCACTTTAGGCTCGCCGCACCATGGTGCCAGCTTGGAGCAAATTGGCAATTTTGTGCAAGATAAAATCGCTAAGCTGCCTTTTGCAGGTTCGCTGGCAAAGCTGGGTGATTTGCGTAGTGCGGGTATTATTGACTTACGTTATGGCAGTATTCGCGATGCGGACTGGAAATCAGCCGAAGGTCGCAGTGTGCTGCCCGCAGAGTTCCGCCATCCGACGCGCTTGCCTTTACATGTCAATACGTATTTGATCGCGGCAGCTTTGGTCGAAGTTCATTATAAATCTAAGACCACAAGCTTGCTCGGTGACGGACTGGTGTCAGTAGAATCAGCGCTGGGCGAATATACTGAAGAGCATACTTTACATGTGCCAGAAGGTCATAAGGCGATTTTTTATGGTGTCAATCATATGAACCTAATTTCTAACCATAGAGTGCACCAGCAAATCATTACTTGGTTATCAGCCAATAGCCAAGGTGATGCGCATGAAGCGAAGTATGCGCTTAATGATCGTATCTACTCTTATCCAGAAATTGATGAAGTTGCGTATTAAGCATTCTTGAAATCATTAATATCATGTTTAATAAGTGTAGAGCAATAAGCGTAGAATGATAAAAACCCTCAAGCATAACACTTAAGGGTTTTTTGACTTAATCGGAATCAAATACGTACAATCAATCAAATAAATAAAATTACAGCCTACTCAGAAAAAATCGTGGCTACATCGTCTTTATTAAATTTATAGATTTCACCGCAGAACCCGCAATCCATCTCAAAAGTACCACCTTGCTCTTCGATGATATCTAAGATTTCCGTTTCACCGATTTGCTCGATAGCCATTTCACACTTCTCGCGTGAGCATGTGCAGCCAAATGATAAAGACACAGGATCAGGGGCAACGACGTTTTCTTCATGATATAAGCGATAAAGAATCTCATTGGTATCTAGCGTGGTCAACTCTTCCGCTTTCACCGTGCGCGTTAATACGCTTAAGCGCGTCCACAAGTCATCATCGATACCAGCGTCTTGGTTTTGCTCGACTTCATAAGTTTCTTGAGCCGTACGAGGTAGCATTTGTACCAAGATACCACCCGCTTGCAAACCGTCAGATGCCAAGTTAATCAGCGTTGGAATCTGTGCCGATTGTTTTTGATAATGGGCTAAGCAGTCAGCCAAATTGTCGTGGCTACGTTCAACGATACCTTGATACGGCTCGCCGCCATCAGGCTGGATATTGATAAATAATACCCCTTGACCGGCAGCACCCAACTCCGCAAAGGCTTCTTTAGCATGGGTCATCTGTTCCCATGCCTGAGCTTGCTCGTCAGTATCGCCTTTCCAGCTGGCAAGCGCACGGATGATACCGTCTTGGTCACATTCTGCCATCGCCCAATTCAGTAAGCTGTCACTATCTGCTGACTGCAACTGTATCGATAAACGACCATTGATTTTAACGGTACTGATAAGCAAACTTGCTGCTGTCAGCATCTCACCCAATAAGCGCTTAATTGCTTCAGGGTAGGGCTTTTGCGCAATCGTCGTCGCATAGCTGCGTGATAGGCGCACCACATCACCGCGCACCGGTGAATCTTCGATAAAAAAGCGTTGGCGCACGTCGTTATCATGGTGGTGAACAACCGCTTGGCTCTCAGTATTTGGGGCTTGAATATCTTGTGTCATAGGTCATAGGTAGTATTAAGAAGTTGTTAGCTTTATGGGGATTGATCGCGATTTATCAATCATAGCTGTTAAATTGCTTGCTGAATTTAAGTTATTTATTAAGCATAGATGCTCTTATGAAGCGTCTAAATAGCGGTAAGCATTCTATATACTCATGTCTGTTTTATTGACTATTCATCAATATTAAAAGCTTAAATATTTTAAAAGTTAGCCTCATTAAAAAAAGTTTACCCCCACTGCTCGAATTGTTGTACAGTAACATTAAGTTGCACAGTAATAAATAACAGCAACAGCACGGATGCATGGCGATAAAGGTCATTAATGGCTTAAACAGCGCCAAAGTCCCCTCTCAATTTTGTGATAATGTGATAAAAGGATGTATCTCATGACCTACTTAATCTCTAAACCGTTGACTTTGGTTGCCTTTATGGCGTTGGGCTTAGCGGGCTGTAATAATAGCAATCAGACCAGCACTGAAGCGCCGCCAGCAGATGGGGCGGCTACGACAGAAAAGGCTGCGAATGCCAACGGTACGCTACAAAAAATCAAAGAGTCAGGCACTATCGTGGTCGGTCACCGTGATTCTTCTATTCCATTCTCTTATATCGCTGATGACCCAAATCAGCCGATTGGCTATGCCCATGATTTAGAGATGAAAGTGGTTGACGCGGTAAAAGAAAAGCTGAATATGCCGGATCTAAAAATTCGCTATAACCTTATTACTTCGCAAACTCGTATTCCTCTGGTGCAAAACGGTACGGTCGACTTTGAGTGTGGCTCAACCACCAACAACGAAGAGCGCCAAAAACAAGTGGCCTTCTCAAACGGCTTCTTTGAAATCGGTACGCGCCTATTGACCAAAAAAGACTCTGGTATTAAAGGTTTTGAAGACTTAAAAGGTAAAACCTTGGTCACCACTGCGGGCACGACCTCAGAACGTTATATTCGTGAATACAACGATGATAAGAAAATGAACATCAATATCATCTCAGCAAAAGACCATGGCGAAGCCTTCTTGATGCTAGAAAATGGCCGTGCTGATGCCTTTATGATGGATGACGTCCTACTTGCTGGCGAAAAAGCCAAAGCAAAAAATCCTGATGACTGGGTTATCGTTGGTGAGCCACAATCCTTTGAGATTTATGGTTGTATGATGCGTAAAGATGATCCTGAATTCAAAGCGGTGGTCGATGAAGCATTAGCCAATGTCTTTAAATCAGGTGAGATCAATAGCATTTATGACAAATGGTTTATGAATCCTATTCCACCAAAAAATGTCAATCTGAAATTTGAGATGTCTGATAACTTAAAAGCCTTGATTGCCAATCCACATGATAGCGATCAGCCAAAAGTAGCGACTGCACAGTAATCATTGTCCCTCAATATAGCTTGCTGACGCGCTCAGATTGATCTTAATGTCAATCTGGCGCGTCGGCTTTTCAATCGCTGCTTGGAGAGACAATCATGAATTATAGCTGGAACTGGGGTGTGCTCTTTGAGCAGACCGGTATCGGTAACGAGCTTTATATCCATTGGATGATTACGGGTCTTGGCTGGCTGTTATTGATTGGCAGCATCGCGTGGGCTATCGCTATGGTCGTGGGTACCATTTTTGGTATTATGCGTACCTTGCCTAATAAGGCTGCTCGTAGCATTGGCACCGCCTATGTGACGTTCTTTCGCAATATTCCACTTCTCGTGCAATTATTCTTTTGGTTTTATATTGCCCCTGGTTGGCTGACGCCCGCGATACAGGATTGGTGGTATAAGGACTTATCTCCCAACACCTCAGCCATGCTGTCAGCAAGTATTGGTTTAGGGTTATTTACCGCGGCGCGTATCGTCGAACAAGTACGTACTGGTATCGAGTCACTTCCTGAAGGACAAATAAACGCCGCCTACGCGCTCGGCTTTAGTATCCCGCAAGCGTATAAAGAAGTGCTATTGCCGCAAGCCTTTCGAGTTATTTTGCCACCGCTGAGCTCGGAGCTGACCAACTGCTTTAAAAACGCCTCAGTGGCGTCTTTAGTAGGGGTAATGGAGCTGATTAGTCAGACCAAAACCATCAGTGAATATACCCAAAACAGTCTCGAGATTTATACTTATGCGACCATTATTTATCTGGTCTTTAATCTGTCTCTGATTGCTATCATGGGGTTAATTGAACGTAAACTGCGTGTACCTGGGCTAATTGCGGGAGGTCAGAAATGAGCATGATGACCGAATTGGCAACCGCTTATCCTGGATTGATGGGTGGGATGCTGACCACTTTAAAAGTATTGTTTTTGGCTATTTTGGGCGGCATCAGTTTAGGGACGGTACTGGCCTTGATGCGCTTATCTGGTATCAAAGCACTTGAGATACCGGCAAAGCTATACGTCAATTATTTCCGTTCAGTACCGTTGCTATTGGTGCTGCTATGGTTTTATTTCGCCGTACCGATGATTTATTTTTGGATAGCTGGTAAATATCTACAGCTAGATACCGCTTTTACCTCGTGTGTCGTCGCTTTTATGATGTTTGAAGCAGCATACTTTTCAGAGGTGGTACGGGCTGGTATTCAATCTATCGGCAGTGGGCAGGTTAATGCCGCCAAAGCGCTTGGGATGACTTACGGCCAAACAATGCGCTTGATTATCTTGCCGCAAGCCTTTCGCAAAATGCTACCGCTGATTTTGCAGCAATGTATTATTTTATTCCAAGATACGACGTTGGTTTTTGCTATTGGTTTGACGGATTTTTTCCGCGCCGCCTACGTCCGTGGTGAGCTGATGGGCTTATTAACGCCTTATATTTTGGGCGCTGGTGCTATTTACTTTATCATCAGCTTAAGTGCCTCTGTAGGCGTGCAGCAACTGCAAAAACGCTTAAGGTTTTAATAGCTTTTATGAAATCGGTATCGAAAATTGCATAAGAAGAGCTTTATTTAATAATTGTGAAAGTAATGTAGTTAGGAGCCAGTGATGAATGAGCCAGTAATGAATAATGCTGACACGTATATAAATAAATTTGGCGGACTGGTCACCGACAATGGTCATGCGAGCGATGAGATAGTCATCAAGATGAGCAGCGTCAGCAAATGGTATGGCGACTTTCAGGTGCTAAATGACTGTACCGCCCATGTGCACAAGGGTGATGTGGTGGTGGTCTGTGGTCCATCGGGTAGTGGTAAGTCAACCTTGATAAAAACGGTCAATGGACTTGAGCCTTTTCAAAAAGGTGATATTATGGTCAACGGTATCTCTGTGGGGGCGCCAAAGACCAATTTACCCAAACTGCGCAGTAGTGTCGGTATGGTATTCCAGCATTTTGAATTGTTTCCACATCTGACTATTATAGATAATCTGACAGTGGCGCAAATTAAGGTGTTGGGTCGTAAAGAAAGCGAGGCCAAACAAAAAGCCATGGCGTATCTCGACCGCGTCGGGCTGACGGTACAAGCGGCAAAATATCCAGCTGAGCTATCCGGCGGGCAGCAGCAGCGCGTTGCGATTGCCCGTGCACTAGCGATGGATCCGGTGGCGATGCTGTTTGATGAGCCAACCTCGGCACTTGACCCGGAGATGATTCAAGAAGTGCTTGACGTGATGGTTGAGCTAACTCGTGATGGTATGACCATGATGTGCGTAACCCATGAGATGGGTTTTGCCAGTCAGGTCGCGAATCGGATTATCTTTATGGATGAAGGTCATATAGTCGAAAACTGTAGCAAAGATGAGTTTTTTGAAGGCGCGAAAAGTGATCGCGCGCAGATGTTCTTATCAAAGATTCTCAATCATTAAAATCCAATACTGTTTTTCAATTATTTGTTAAAGCGTCTATTAATAGACGCTTTTTTTATTGTAAGCCACTACGTGAGTGAATACCTGTTTACTGATACAATGGCAGTCACTATCATAAAAATAAAATAATCTCTCATCTATCATGGAGTCAGTATGAGCCCAAAAACTATGCTTTCATCGACAACAGCAGAATCTAAAGGTATCGTTATCATCGGTGCAGGTTTAGCAGGCTGGCACGTCATTGATGCGATTCGTGCAAAGGATAAAGACATTCCGATTACCTTGATCACTTCTGATAATGGCGATCGTTATCATAAACCCATGCTAACGATGGCGATTAGCCAACAGAAAAATGCAGCGGATTTGGTACGGGCGACTGGTAGCGATGCTGCAAAGGCTGCAAATATTAACTTGCTTGCCGATACGCAAGTGACCGATATTGACCCTACTAGCCAAACCGTACAGCTTATCTCGGCGCTGCGCTCAGATCCGGTTTATACCAATTACGCTACTATCGGCTATGACAAGCTGGTACTGGCGATGGGCGCCCATCCTATCTTTCCAAAAAGTTTGCCACAAGACTTGGTCTGGCATGTCAATCATATTGAGCGTTTTGGACAATTACAAGAGAAGCTGGCAACCGGCAGTCAGCACATTGCCATCGTTGGTGCCGGAATGGTTGGGACAGAAATCGCCGAAGACTTATTAAAAGCTGGTCATCAAGTGACACTAATTGATTTGAATGACGCGCCGTTATCACAGATGCTACCGCCACAAGCTACTGCTCGTATTGCCAAAGCAGTGCAGTCGCAGGGCATTAACTTTTTAGGCGGTTATCAAGTATCTGATGTCACCCGTAATAGTGAGGGTAAGCTGCAAGTTAGTTATGAAGCAGTCGCCTCAGCCACCGACAGTGATACTGCTCAGCAACCCGAAACATTAATTGTTGACCATGTGATTGCTAGTGCTGGTTTGACCGTTGATGATAAATTACCAACCGCAGCTGGGGTTGAGTTCAATCGCCGCACCGGTATCGTGGTGGATGCGCCAACGCTGCGTACCAATACCGACAATATCTATGCGATTGGCGACTGTATGTCTATCAATGGCGTTGCTTGCCGTTATGTCGCGCCATTACGTGCGCAAGCCGCCACCATTGCTGATGACATCTTGGGTTTAGAGCACGGCGGTTATGATCATAAGCCACCGATGATTCGCTTAAAAAACAAAGCGATATCGGTAATGGCGACGGGCGTGCCACAAGCGTCTGGTAATTGGCAGGTAAAGACTGAAACTGATGAGGAGCTCATCATGGATTTACTCGATGATAATAATGAAGTTAGCGCAACAGTCACTATTAAAGCGCCTGTCATCCCTAACGTTTAATGATTAAAAAAACTCTAAGCCATAGCCAGTGCTGCCATTCTAATACAGTGCTGGCTTTTTTTTATTGATATCTACCGCATCTCTTTTATCGATTTTAGACTTAAGAACGCTTCAGTCTGATATTATCGATACATATCGTATTGTTATTGATATTCTTTAATTTAAAGCACCGTATCATTGGTTAAAACTTAGTTTAGTTTAATCAGAATCTGCGGTGATAAATCTATAGCGATAAAGAGTATTCATTAAAAAGTATTCAAGGAAAAATATCGCATTTAATTTGGTAGCCTATTTTTATAGCACTGCTAAAAACCCTAAACCCTAAACCCTAAACCGTAAAACGAAAGGACTCGTTATGACTCAGCTTACTGATTTTGACAGTATTCTTAATAATGTTCCAAAAGTTGATGTAGGTGCGCGCTCGGCAAATGCGCCACTCAGCCAAAGCCATGATAAAGGACTTGATGTGCAGTTGATTGAGGCGACCATTGGGGATTTTTTTGATGCGATTGTTGATAAATATCCTGAGCGTGAAGCCTTGGTTTCCCGCCATCAAAATATCCGCTGGACTTATCGTGACTTACAGGGAAAAGTTAATCAGTTGGCCAGTAGCATTATTGAGATGGGACTTGAGATAGGCGATCGTATCGCTATTTGGTCGCATAACAATGCTGAATGGCTGCTGATGCAATTAGCGACAGCGAAAATCGGTGTAATCCTAGTTAATATCAATCCTGCTTATCGTACCTTTGAGCTGCAATATGCACTGAATAAACTGGGCTGTTCGGCATTGGTATTGATGCGTCATTTTAAAAGCAGCGACTATACACAGATGATTCGTGAGCTGTGTCCTGAGATTTATCATAAGAATTATCAGCAACTTGATTTGGTCGAGATTCCGACGATTGAGCGCATCATTTGGATTGATGAGCCAGACAGTGATGAAAATTTTAATTTTATGCAAAAATTTTCGGATTGGATGGCGGAAGGTGATGCCAATGATCCACGCGTCGCAGAGCGCCAAGCCCAGCTTAAGAATACTGATGCTATTAGTGTGCAGTTTACCAGTGGCACAACAGGGACACCGAAAGGCGCCACCTTAAGCCATCGTAATATCTTGAATAATGGCTATTTTCTTGGCGAAGGCATGAAGTTAACCTGTGATGATAGGCTGTGTATTCCATTACCGCTGTATCACTGCTTTGGCATGGTGGGTGGTAATCTCGCCATTTTAACTCATGGTGGCTGTGCGGTTTATCCTAATGATGGTTTTGATCCGCTAACGGTATTGCAGACGGTCGAAGAGGAGAAATGTACCGCTTTGCTTGGCGTACCGACGATGTTTATCGCGGAGCTCGATCATCCAGACTTCGATAGCTTTGATTTGTCCAGCTTGCGCACCGGTATCATGGGCGGCTCTAGCTGTCCGATTGAGGTCATGCGCCGTGTGATGGATAAGATGCACATGAAGGAAGTTACCATTGCTTATGGCATGACTGAGACCAGTCCAGCTTCTTGTCAGACCAGCTCGCAAACGCCACTTGAAAAGAGAGTCTCTACCGTAGGAATGGTACTGCCAGGTCTTGAGGTCAAAATCGTTGACACTGAAACGGGTCAAGTCGTGCCGATTGGAGAGATAGGCGAATTACATACGTATGGCTATGCGGTGATGAAAGGCTATTGGGGCAGCCGCTTTAAAACCCGTGCGGCAATCACTGATGGCTGGATGCATACCGGTGATTTGGCAACGATGGATGAAGATGGCTATATTACTGTGGTTGGGCGTAGTAAAGATATGATCATTCGTGGCGGCGAAAATATCTATCCAGTAGAAGTCGAAAACTATCTCTATCGCCATCCAAAAATTCGCGATGTACAAATAGTTGGCGTTCCTGATCAAAAGTATGGCGAAGTATTGGCGGCGTGGATTATTGCAAAAGAGATAGATAGCTTAAGTGAAGAAGAGATAAGACAGTTTTGTCGTGAACATATTGCTCATTATAAAGTGCCGACCTATTTCCGCTTCGTGACTGAATATCCAATGACCGTCACCGGAAAAATTCAGAAATATAAAATAGTTGAGCAAATGGTGGAGGAATTGGGTCTAGGATAACTTGAAACTATTAATCACTGGAAAAGCCAGCTTTTTACTATTATGGTATAAGGCTGGCTTTTCCGATTTAAGTCATATAAAAGACTCGTCATCTAGCAATCAATGATAAATTGATTTTATATCTTCTTTTTAAATGATACATATTGTATTACTATTATTGACAGCTTTCGATTTAAGGCGGTATAGTAGTTAACGCCAGTCAAGACCTGTTCAAGGAAGAATGAAGAGGTCATAGGCGACCAATAAGCACCATAAAAAGTAAAACGAAAGGACTCGTTATGACGCAAAATATTGATTTCAATACTATCTTAGCTAATATTCCTAGCATCAATATGGGTGCACGCTCGGCAAATGCGCCACTCACCCAAAGCTATGATAAAGGTCCTGATGTGCCGCTGATAGAAGCGACCATTGGTGACTTTTTTGATGCTATCGTCTCTAAATATCCTGAACGCGAAGCACTGGTTGTACGTCACCAAAATATCCGCTGGACTTATCGTGAGCTACAGCAGCAAGTCAATCAGCTGGCAAGCAGTATGATTGAGATGGGACTTGAGATTGGCGATCGTATCGGTATCTGGTCGCACAACAATGCTGAATGGCTGCTGATGCAATTAGCCACCGCGAAAGCCGGCGTTATCCTAGTCAATATCAATCCTGCCTATCGTACCTTTGAGCTACAATATGCGTTGAATAAATTGGGCTGTTCAGCATTGGTATTGATGCGCCATTTCAAAAGCAGCGACTATGCGAGTCTGATTCGCGAGCTGTGCCCTGAGATTTATCATAAAGATTATACTCAGCTTGATTTGGTCGAGATTCCGACGATTGAGCGCATTATTTGGATTGATGAGCCAAACTCTGATGAAGAGTTTAATTATATGCAGAAGTTTTCGGCTTGGATGGCTGAAGGTGATGCCAACGATCCGCGTGTTGCAGAGCGCCAAGCCCAGCTCAGAAACACGGATGCTATCAATGTACAGTTCACTAGTGGCACAACCGGTACGCCAAAAGGTGCCACCTTAAGCCACCGCAATATCCTGAATAACGGCTATTTTATTGGTGAGGCTATGAATCTCACTGAAGAAGATAGGCTGTGCATTCCGGTACCTTTGTATCATTGCTTCGGTATGGTACTTGGTAACTTGGCGATTCTTACACATGGCGGTTGTATCGTCTATCCGAACGATGGTTTTGAGCCTTTGTCAGTATTAAAAGCAGTCGAAGAAGAAAAATGTACGGGGCTACATGGCGTTCCAACGATGTTTATCGCTGAGCTTGACCATCCTGAATTTAAAAATTTCGATTTATCCACTTTGCGTACTGGCATTATGGCAGGCTCTAGCTGTCCGATTGAGGTCATGCGTCGCGTCATCGATGAGATGCACATGAAGGAAGTGACCATTGCTTATGGCATGACCGAAACCAGTCCCGTATCTTGCCAGACCAATGAGCATACGCCACTTGATAAGCAAGTCTCGACCGTAGGACTCGTGCAGCCAGCGCTTGAAGTCAAAGTCATCGATACCGAAACAGGTGAGATTGTACCGTTAGGTGAGACTGGTGAGTTACTGACTCGTGGTTACTCAGTAATGAAAGGCTATTGGGGTAGCCGCTTTAAAACGCGTGAGGCCATTCAAGATGGCTGGATGCATACTGGTGATTTGGCGACCATGGACGAAGATGGCTATGTCAAAGTCGTTGGTCGTAGTAAAGATATGGTCATCCGCGGTGGTGAAAACATCTATCCAGTAGAAGTCGAGAATTATCTCTATCGCCATCCGAAAATTCGTGATGTACAAATCGTTGGCATCCCAGATAAGCGTTATGGCGAAGTATTGGCTGCTTGGATTATTCCTAAAGAAGAGGGCTGCTTAACGGAAGAAGAAGTACGCCAATTCTGTAGTGAGCATATCGCCCATTATAAAGTGCCGACCTATTATCGCTTTGTGACTGAGTACCCGATGACCATCACTGGTAAAATTCAGAAATATAAAATTATTGAACAGATGAAAGAAGAATTGGGTCTATAAAAACTTGAGCTGTTTTATTTCTTATTTTACTAATGACTTATATTAGTAAAGACTAAAATAACCAGCAGCTAGAATAACTCTTATAAAAAAACTACTCGCATTGACGCATTAAAGAAAAGGGATATCATGAGCGCTATCATAACCAGTAAACTGAGTCCAAACGCGGCTGAATTTCAGCAAAACAGTGCCGCTATGCAAGCGGTGGTCGACGACTTATATGTGCACTTGCGTAAAGTCGTCCAAGGCGGTTCAGAGCGTGCGCGAGCTAAGCATTTAGCGCGTGGCAAACTCTTGCCTCGTGAGCGTGTCGAGCGTTTGCTTGATGTTGGGACACCATTCTTAGAAGTGGCGCCGATGGCGGCGCATGATATGTATGGCGAAGATATTCCAGCGGCCGGCGTGATTGCTGGTATTGGTCGCATTAACGGCACTGAGTGTATGATTGTCTGTAATGATGCCACCGTAAAAGGCGGTACTTATTATCCAATGACGGTCAAGAAACATCTACGTGCACAAGAAATTGCGCAAGAAAATAACCTGCCTTGTGTGTATTTGGTGGACTCGGGTGGCGCTAACTTACCTAACCAAGACGACGTATTTCCTGATAAAGAGCACTTTGGGCGCATCTTTTTTAATCAGGCCAATATGAGTGCGGCGGGTATTCCACAGATTGCCGTGGTCATGGGCAGCTGTACGGCTGGCGGTGCTTATGTACCGGCGATGAGTGACGAATCTATCATCGTTAAAGACCAAGGAACCATCTTTTTAGGTGGTCCGCCATTGGTAAAAGCGGCGACCGGCGAAGAAGTTACGGCCGAGGACTTGGGCGGCGGCGATGTGCATACGCGTCTGTCAGGCGTGGTTGATCACTTGGCGCAAAACGATACCCATGCGTTATCGATTGCCCGTAATATCGTCAGTCATCTAAACCGTCCTGCGAAGCAAGTGCCGAATCAAATTAAACCACGTCCACCACGCTATGATGCCAAAGAGCTATATGGCGTCATTCCAACAGATAAGCGCAAGCCCTTTGATATCAAAGAAATCATCGCCCGTATCGTCGATGACAGTGCTTTTGATGAATTTAAAGCACGTTTTGGCACGACGCTGGTGTGTGGTTTCGCGCATATCGAAGGTATGCCAGTTGGTATTATCGCCAACAATGGCATCTTATTTAGTGAATCGGCGCAAAAAGGCACGCACTTTATTGAGCTATGCTGTAAGCGTAAAATCCCGTTGGTATTCTTGCAGAATATCACTGGCTTTATGGTTGGCCGTAAATACGAAAATGAAGGTATTGCTCGTCATGGTGCCAAGATGGTCATGGCGGTGGCTAATGCCAAAGTACCAAAATTTACCGTTATTGTCGGCGGCTCATTCGGTGCTGGCAACTACGGCATGTGTGGCCGTGCTTATAGCCCACGCTTCTTATGGATGTGGCCAAATGCGCGTATCTCTGTGATGGGCGGTGAGCAAGCAGCCTCTGTATTGGCAACGGTTAAGCGTGACAACTTCGACCGCAAAGGTGAGGAATGGAGTAGCGAGGACGAAGCGGCATTTAAAGCCCCGATTCTCGATATGTATGAAAAGCAAGGTCATCCATATTATGCCACTGCTAGACTGTGGGATGACGGCGTAATTGATCCTGCTGATACCCGTAATGTATTAGCATTAGGGCTGAGCGCTGCCTATAACGCACCGATTGAAGAGACAACCTTTGGTGTCTTTAGAATGTAGCATTAAATGGTATATCGTCAGTCATTTAGCGCTCATAAATACATAAAAAATAGAGAAAGTTATGCAACAAACTTTGAATAATTATAAAAGCCTACTGGTTAACATTGAGCAGCATATCGCGACGGTAACTTTAAACCGTCCTGAGATACGTAATGCCTTTAATGATGAAATGATTGCCGAGCTGACGGATGCATTTGATAAGCTTGGCGCTGATGATGATGTACGTGTTATCGTCTTAGCGGCTGCGGGTAAGGCATTTTGTGCCGGTGCGGATCTTAATTGGATGCGTACGATGGCAGATTATAGCTATGAAGAAAATTTAGCCGATGCTGATAAACTCGCGCAAATGCTCAAGACCATTTATGAGTGCCCTAAGCCAACGGTTGCCGCTATCCAAGGTGACGTCTATGCAGGCGGCATGGGCTTGGTGGCCGTTTGTGATGTGGCCATTGCGGTTAAAATCGCCAACTTCTGCCTCAGTGAAGTGCGTTTGGGATTGGCGCCAGCGACCATCAGCCCTTATGTCATACGCGCATTAGGTGCTAGAGCCTCGCAGCGTTATTTCTTAAGCGCAGAAGTATTTGATGCCAAAAAGGCGCGGCAGTTAGGTTTTATTCATGAGCGCGTCAGTGAGGAATCACTTGATGAGGCAGTTGCTCTATTCTGCGCTACAGTGGTCAAAAACAGCCCAGATGCGGTTAAGACCTGCAAACGTTTATTACATGAAGTCGCGGGCGCACCGATTACCGATGAGCTAATTGCTGACACCGTCAAAGGTATTGCTGATATTCGTTCATCACAGCAAGGCAAAGAAGGTGTGCAAGCATTTTTACAGAAGCGCAAGCCTGATTGGCTGACAGCAGATTAATAGTAAAAGAGGCTTTCGGCAAATTGATGATAAATTAACAATAAATACTATTTAATTTAAACCAGTCGTATGTGAACATCAGCATATATTTTTATTATTTATCAATGTAAAAAACGATAAAAATGACAAGACACAGGGATAGTTATGTTTTCTAAAATTCTAATCGCCAACCGTGGTGAAATTGCCTGCCGAGTTGCCGCGACTGCCAAGCGTTTGGGCGTAAGTACCGTTGCTGTTTATTCTGATGCTGACCGTGAGGCTAAGCATGTCGCTGTCTGTGATGAGGCTGTTTATTTGGGTGGTTCGGCGCCTAAAGACAGCTACCTCAAGGGCGATGCTATCATTGCGATTGCCAAAGCAACTGGCGCACAAGCGATTCATCCAGGTTATGGTTTTTTAAGTGAAAATGCGGATTTTGCGCAAGCTTGCCAAGATGCTGGTTTGGTATTTATTGGTCCATCGGCTGACGCTATTCGCGCCATGGGTGGAAAATCTGAGTCCAAACGTCTGATGGAAGCGGCTGGCGTGCCACTGATACCCGGCTATCACGGTGAAAACCAAGAAGCAGAATTCTTACAGCAGCAAGCAGACAGCATCGGCTATCCCGTATTGATTAAAGCCAGTGCTGGCGGTGGTGGTAAAGGCATGCGTATCGTTGAACAGAGCAGCGATTTTATTGACCTACTAGACTCATGTCGCCGTGAAGCGATTACCAGTTTTGGTAATGATCAAGTACTGATTGAAAAGTACGCCCTAAAACCACGCCATATCGAAATCCAAGTATTTGGTGATACCCATGGCAATTATGTGCATTTGTTTGAGCGAGATTGCTCGGTACAGCGTCGCCATCAAAAAGTATTAGAAGAAGCGCCAGCACCGGGTGTTGACGCGGCGATGCGTGAAGCAATGGGAACCGCTGCCATTGAAGCCGCGCGTGCGGTCAATTATTTTGGTGCAGGCACGGTCGAGTTTATCGTTGAGCAACGCGCGGGCGCCATGCATTTCTATTTTATGGAGATGAATACCCGTCTGCAAGTTGAGCATCCGGTTAGTGAAGCCATCTCTGGGGTAGATTTGGTTGAATGGCAGCTACTAGTAGCGGCAGGTTTGCCTTTGCCGAAAAAACAAGAGGAGCTAGCGATTAACGGTCATGCGATTGAAGCACGTATCTGTGCTGAAAATCCTGACAATGAATTTCTGCCAGCGACGGGTACTTTATTCACTTATCAAAAACCTGAACACAGCACCTTCAATGTTGCAGATGTGCGTATCGACGATGGCGTACGCGAAGGCGATGTCATTAGTCCGTTCTATGACTCGATGATTGCAAAGCTTATCGTTCATGCGCCCACGCGCGAGCAAGCATTGTCCAAACTTGACCGTGCACTCGCTCAAACGCGCATCGTCGGTCTGCCAAATAACGTCGCATTTTTGCGCTACATTATAAATACCAAGTCTTTTAGTCAGGCCAATCTTGATACGGCGTTGATAGAACGTGAGGCGGACGAGCTATTTAATCAGCATCCACTTGATTTGTCGACGCTTTCGGTGACTGCTATTACGCAGCAGCTTGCCAGTGAAGCGACAATGCAAGGGTCAGATCCGTTTAGTAAGCCGACAGGTTTCCGTGCTTATAGCGACTACACAAGATCGTTTGGCTTGGTTTATGATGAGCAACCTTACACTGCTCGTATTAGTCATTGGCACAATGCAAGTTGTTCTGACGGCAAAAAAGGTGCTGAAAATCTGAGTAGCTTTACGCTGGTCATTGAAAAAGAAATCGCTAACACTCAAGATAACAGCAATGCTAATGTAGCCGCCCAAACAGCAAGGGTTTATGAAGGGCAAGTGAGTTATGCTAGTAGTGACGCACACAATCATACGTTATGGTTAGATGAGGCACGTATTAGCACCCAAAGCTGGGTACATAATGAGACCGTCTATGTGTTCACCGATAGCGGTCGTGACGAAATTACGCTGATCGATATCATGGCGCACGTTGGCGAAGAGAGTGCGGCGGTTGGCAGCTTGAAATCACCAATGCCAGGTCAGGTCGTTGCGTTTAAAGTTGCCGTTGGCGATAGCGTGAAAAAAGGCGAGCCACTTGCGGTTATCGAAGCAATGAAAATCGAACATACCATTACCGCCCCGACGGATGGTGTGGTGGCAGAATTGTTATTTGGCGCCGGTGACTTGGTTGCCGATGGCGATGAGCTATTGCGTATTGACAGTGCAGATAATAAGTAAAAAGGATGATAAGCATGAATCACTCGTACCCAGAACACGTCACCATCGTCGATGTCAGTCCACGTGATGGCTTGCAAAATGAAGCCATGACGGTACCAACGGCGGTTAAGCAAAGGCTTATCGATGATTTAATCGCAGCAGGTGTCAAAAAGCTTGAGGCGACTAGCTTTGTATCGCCAAAATGGGTGCCACAAATGGGTGATAATCGTGCGCTGCTAGAAGCATTGGCGCCCACACGCCATGCGGACGTTTGCTATTCGGTATTAGTGCCCAATATGCGCGGTTTTGAAAATGCCATCATGCATCGTCCTGATGAAATCGTTATCTTTGGCTCTGCCAGTGAAACTTTTAGCCAAAAGAATATCAACTGTAGTATCGATGAAAGTATTGAGCGTTTCGCGCCTGTTGCTGCCGCTGCAAAATCACAAGGTATCAAAGTGCGAGGTGTTATCTCTTGCACGGTCGGTTGCCCCTATGAAGGCGAGATTGACCCAAGCCAAGTGGCTTATGTCACCAAGCGTTTGGTTGAAATAGGTTCAGAGCAGATTGGCATTGCCGATACCATTGGCGTAGGTACGCCGCTCAAGGTACAGCGCGCGTTGCAAGCCGCACTGGAGTACGCTGATATCAGCATGCTATCAGGACATTTTCATGATACTTATGGTCAAGCAGTCAGTAATACCTTAGCCGCCTTACAAATGGGGGTCAGTGAATTTGATACCTCAGTGGCGGGGCTTGGTGGTTGTCCATACGCCAAAGGTGCAACAGGTAATGTCGCCACCGAAGACGTCGTCTATATGCTGCATGGTATGGGCATCAACACAGGCATTGATTTAGATAAGCTGGTCATAGCTGGCGAGCGTATTAGTGAATTTCTAGGTCGTCGCAATGGTTCAAGCGTGGCTCATGCGTTAATTAATAAGCGTCAGGCTTAACTAATACTGCTTGAAAAAACAAATTAAAATTCAAGATTTAAAACATCAAAATACAAGGAATGGTTATGAGTTTACCTGGATTGAATTTTCAGCTTGGCGAAGATATCGACGCCTTACGTGATATGGTGCAGCAGTTTGCTGCCAAAGAAATCGCTCCGCGTGCGGCCGAGATTGACAGTAGCGATGAGTTTCCAATGGATTTGTGGCAAAAGATGGGCCACATTGGTTTACATGGCATCACCGTTCCCGAAGAGTACGGTGGTTCTGATATGGGTTACGTCGCACACATGGTCGCGATGGAAGAGATTAGTCGCGCCTCTGCCTCTGTAGCGCTGAGCTATGGTGCGCATTCAAATCTGTGTATCAACCAAATTAAACGTAACGGCAGTGAAGCTCAAAAACAAAAATATCTGCCAAAATTAATCAGCGGTGAATTTATCGGTGCACTCGCCATGAGTGAAACTGGCGCTGGCTCAGATGTGGTCAGTATGAAGCTGAAAGCCGAAGAGAAAGACGGTCATTATGTGCTAAATGGTAGCAAAATGTGGATTACCAACGGTCCTGATGCTGACGTGATGGTGGTTTATGCTAAGACTAATCCAGAGCTTGGCGCTAAAGGCATGACCGCTTTTATCGTTGAAAAAGGCATGGAAGGCTTTGGCACGGCGCAAAAGCTCGACAAACTTGGCATGCGTGGTAGTCATACTGGTGAGATGACCTTTAACAATGTTGAAGTACCCAAAGAAAATATCTTAGGCGGCCTAAATGAAGGCGTTAAGGTATTGATGAGTGGTCTTGATTATGAGCGTGCGGTATTGGCAGCTGGTCCTATCGGTATCATGCAGGCGGTAATGGACAATGTCGTCCCTTATATCCATGACCGTAAGCAGTTTGGGCAAGCAATTGGTGAGTTCCAGCTCATTCAAGGTAAAGTCGCAGATATGTATACCATCCTGCAAGCAGGGCGCAGCTTCTTATATACCGTTGGTAAAAATCTCGATATGTTAGATAAACGCGGTGCCGGTCATAGTAGAGAAGTGCGTAAAGATTGCGCCAGTGTCATTTTATGGTGTGCTGAAAAAGCCACTTGGATGGCAGGCGAGGGCATTCAAATCTTTGGTGGTAATGGCTATACCAATGAGTATCCGCTTGGTCGCTATTGGCGTGATGCCAAGCTGTATGAAATCGGCGCAGGTACCAGTGAAATTCGCCGGATGTTGGTTGGTCGCGAACTGTTTAACGAGACGAAATAGAAAATATTTAGGTAAAAGTATTTAGGTATTAGTTATAACAAAAAAGCAGTACGTTTTAAGCGTACTGCTTTTTTTTGGTTCTATTTTATGAAAATTTTCAGGAATTATGCCTGCTTACTATGGTCAAAATAGCGTGCCAGACCATTTAATAATAAATCATCACGGATACGCACTGGGCGATTGACGTGTTGGGCGATAATAGCTGCATCGCCACCGGTCATAATGACTTCAAAGTTGGGATGGCGATGGCTAATCTCATTTACCGCGCCAACGATAGATAGTAATATGCCGCGATGTACCGCATCTTGCGTGGTGATACCTTGGCTAACACTATCAAAGGTACCGTTAGAGATGGTGATTTGCTTGGTGCCAGAAAATAATGACTCACGTTGTAGATAGATGCTGGGAAAAATATAACCGCCCAAATGCTCAGCGTGGTCAATCAAATCAATGGTGACTGCTGTACCGCAACCTATCACACATTGACGTTTGGTTTTATCCACCGCGCCCAGCATCTGCAGCCAACGATCACAGCCGAGCTGCTCGTCATTATAAGCACTTTTCATCAGCGGATAATTGGCATCGACATGGACAAATTCAAATGGGATGTTAAGGCGACTTAAAGTCTCTGAAACCTTAGCATTGAGATCATCGCCTAGCACTGATGAGATACCAATAAAGTCAGGCGCATAACGCTCAAAGCGATCGGTCAAACCCATAAGTAATTCGGCCGGCGCTTGCAAATGTTGCTTGGCATCATGTGCGACTATCTGTCCGATATCGTCGGTCAGCCAGTATTTGAGACGGGTGTTTCCCAGATCTAACCAGAGCATAAAAAATCCCTTTATATAGTGCCCGTTGGGTCTTTAATTTAAGCCTTATTAATAACGTCAATGCGTCCGGTAAAAAGCGCAGAAATCTTACCGTTATCTTGACGCAATTGCAAACATCCGTTTGTATCAATACTGCAGGCGTCTCCGGTGACCACATGCGCCTTATCATCATGGTCTTGAGTGACCTGTAATCGCAGACCTGCTAGTGCATCCATCGTTGCAAACTCTTGCAAAAAGCCATCCAGATAATAGGTATGTCCGGTCGGCTTCTCTATATCAAAGTGCTCAAAGCGCGTCATCGCTGCTAGTAATGACTCACTAATTTGCTGATAAAGCGTTTGTAAGGTCGGTAGGCTGTTAGTATTATCTGATTCCAGCATACCGTAAATATCTTGTAAGCTGATCGCTTGATAACTCATGCCTTCGCAAGTTTCTGCCGTCAGCTTTGGAGTGGCTTGTACATTGAGTCCAACCCCCATCACCACACCAACCAATTTTCCTGCCTTCCATACCGGTTCAATTAAAATACCAGCAAGCTTATTAAATTGAATAATTTGCGTATCCAGTTCAGCGTCATCTGATTTAGGTGGGTTTTGATAAAAGCCCAAGTCATTGGCCCATTTTACGCCAATAGGCGTTAAACCTTGTACGCGTAATTGCTTATTTAAGGTTTGGATAACAGGCATTTTTGCCAGTTCAACGCCGATAACTAAGGACAACAAACCGCTAATCGGCATATGCACTGGATGATATAACGACAGATACACATTGCCGCGCGGTGATTGCCATGAACGACCTCGCTGCCCCCGTCCTGCGCTTTGAGACTCAGCCGTTAATAGATGCAATTCCGTGGCGTTCAGCGTACCATTCTGTACCGCTTCTATCAGCTCGCTATTGGTAGAAGCGCTGCTAGTGACGTGACGATGAGTAAGCTCAGATAAATGGACAGAGGGATTGGTTGGTGACGGCATAGATATAGATAACGGCATAAATTTAGTCGCTGTGGTTCATATAATGTTTGATAGAGTCTTTGGCATCGCTTTTGATATACTAACGCGATTGTTAAGAATGATAGCCATCGGCAACATTGTCACGACTTGGATACTAATGACGTGAAGGCGTTAGTTATTATCATATAAAAACAGCCATAATAAAAGGTAGCGCTATGATGTTGTATGTGTGGTTTGTCATTGCAGGGGCATTTGCTGGAGTTAGCGCAGGTCTATTTGGCGTAGGCGGTGGCATGATTATCGTGCCTGCTTTGGTATGGATTTTTACTGCCTATCATTTTCCACCAGAAGTGGTGACTCATCTGGCAATCGGTACCTCACTTGCGACCATCGTAGTAACTTCTATTAGCTCCTTGACTGCGCATAATAAGCGCGGCGGTGTACGTTGGGAAGTGTGGCGCAAAATGGCATTGGGCTTAGTTATCGGTAGTCTGGTCGGTGCTGGTATTGCAGATATGATTGATGGCAAAGTATTACAAGCCATCATCGGTGTGGGCGCGTTATTGGTCGCATTAAAAATGCTGTTCTTTTCTAACAAAGAGCAGTTGGGCAAGCCATTACCGTCAGCTGGCGTACAGTTTGGCGCGGGTACGGGTATTGGTATGGCGTCGTCTATTTTTGGGATTGGGGGTGGCAGTTTAACTGTACCGTTTTTAAATTGGGCAGGACTACCGATGAAGCAAGCGGTTGGCACTTCAGCAGCTTGTGGCTTGCCGATTGCATTGGCTGGCGCGGCAGGCTTTGCATGGTTTGGTCAAGACGTGGTCAATCTACCCGAGGGCACAATAGGCTTTGTCCATATTACGGGTTTCTTATTTATTTCCGTCGCTAGCTTCGCGATGGCAAAAGTGGGTGCCAAGCTTGCTCATGTATTGCCTGCGCTAACACTTAAGCGTGCCTTTGGGGTGTTGCTATTATTTGCAGGTGGGCAGCTGTTGTTAAGTGGGATTGGGGTATTGTAAATTCTTGACAATTATTTTAAATAAATTACCCAATGAGTAATTGATAAATGGAATTATTTTTTCAAAGTGAAAGTTTTATTGTTGCTCTAATTGCTTCAGGTTCAGCATTATTTGGTGTTTTGGTCAGTCAGGGTATTGGTTTCTGGAAGCTGAAGTCTGAACACAAGTATGAGCGACAAATTTTCCTAAGACAAAAGTATGAAGATTTAGTGTTTAGGCTTATTGATTTTTCAATGATCTTAAAATCATTAGATTTGAACGCACAGCAGCAGGAAATAATGCAAGTCAATATTAATGAGTTTATCGAGAAAGGCGGACAAATAGAGGTGATTACTGTGCTTTACTTCCCTAAATTAGTTGATGAATGCAAGAGGTTTTTAGAAGTAGCACATCAGTTGTTCGTATCACAATATGATCGGCATCATAACCTTATAAATAATAATGCAGATAACTTAGATTTGCTTAAAATAAAATTCGATGAAAGATATGATGAATTGTATAGTGAGATTCAAAAATATAAGTCAGACTATACTTAACAACCCACAAACCCTAAAAATCCTCGACAATTTCAGGTAGAATAGCCGCCTGTTTTTGCTAAGTTTATTGATCCTTCATGCGCCTAAAATCTCTCAAGCTGGCAGGCTTTAAATCCTTTGCCAATCCTACGACTTTTACCTTCCGTCATGGTATCACCGCCATTGTCGGGCCAAACGGCTGTGGCAAATCTAATGTGATTGATGCTATTCGTTGGGTGTTGGGTGAAACCTCTGCTAAGCAGCTGCGTGGTGGGGCGATGAGTGATGTCATCTTTGCTGGCACGCAAGATAAAGCCGCCAAAAGTGTCGCCAGCGTCGAGCTGACTTTTGAGCATACCCAAGACGAGCAGAATGGCATTCGCCATGAGTTTAACCTTTATCAAGAGCTGTCCGTCCGCCGTCAGGTAAATTTGGAGGGACGCTCGGATTACTTTATCAATGGCACGCGTTGTCGTCGCCGTGATGTGGTTGATGTATTCTTGGGTACTGGGCTTGGCGCGCGCAGTTATGCAGTCATTGAGCAAGGTATGATTGGGCGGATTGTCGAATCCAGCCCGCTGCAGTTGCGTGAATTTATCGAAGAAGCAGCGGGGGTTTCGCGCTATCAAGCGCGCCGCGAAGAAACGCAAAAAAAGCTTGAGAAGACCCAAGATAATTTAGCACGCCTGCACGATATGCAAAGCGAGCTGGTCAGCCAACAAAAACGCTTATCTAAACAAGCAGCCAGTGCTGAGCGTTACGAAGAACTGGCATTAACGCTTGCTGATATCAAACAACAGCTGGCCATTCAGCAACTGTATCAAGCCAAGCATACCCAGCAGCAGCAAAAAATCGCCCATGAGCATAGCGCCGCCGAAGTCACCACACTGCAAGCTCGTTATGAAGGTTTGAAAGCTAAGCAAGATAAACTTGCTACTCATATCAATCAAGAGCAGTGGCTCAAAGACGATGCTCAAAGCAGCCATTATCAGCAGCAGCTAAGCTATCAACAAGCTGAGCATGAGCTTAGCGATGCCAAATCACAGCTGACTACTATTGAACAGCAATTAACTGGGTTAGAACAGCAGCGCGAACAAGCAGTCGATGAGATTGAGCGGTTACGAGCTGAGCAAGCTGAGCAGCGGAATATATTAGAAGAATTGCGTCCGCAGCTGATTGAACTTAGTAACAAACGTGAATCGCACAAACGTAATGAGCAACCATTGCAGCACGCCTACCATGACGCGCAAAATCAGCTGTCCCGTTTGCAAGACAATGCGCGCATGCTTGAGCAACAGCAAGCGATTAATAGCCAAGCGCAAAAGCGTCATCAGCAAAGCTATGATAAATGGCAACGCCGTCAGAAAAATTGGCAGGATTTATGGCAGCAATTACAACAATCACTATCATCAGTTAAGATTACTGATGGACGCGAGAAAATTGATGCGAACAACTTACAGCAGACCTTAGAGACACAGGTTGCTGAGCTAAATAGACAGCTGGAGCAAATTGAGCGCCAACAAGATAGTATCGATGAGCGACTGTCTGAACTTCAACCGCAAGCGCATGAGTTACAGCATCGCTTAAACACGCAGCAGCGTGAATTAAGCGAGAATGAAAAGCGCCACGCCGTATTGGCAAGTGAGTACGATACGCTGCACAAGATATTGCATCCTAAACCTACGCCAAAACCTCAACAGCTTACTCATACAAAAACTGTCGAAGCAAAAACTGCATTAGAAAATGAAGTAGCTAGCGACTATAACGAATTAGTCATCACGACCTTGCGTGAGCAGATTGAGCTAAGCGCGAAAGGGCAACAGCATGCGCAGCTGCTCGATAGCGTATTGGCGTTGTGGTTGGATAGCCACGTATTAATATCAAATCAAACCAACCAGTCAAACATGCAGAACGCTAATGGCGATTCTCAAAAAGCAACCTTATGGCAAGTGCTTGAGCATGATTTAGCTGATGTGTTTACTTATCAAGCTGTGCAAAATGAGCAGGTTAATAGAAAAGGCAAGTCGCTAATAGAAACAGGTCATAGCTTGTGGTTATCTACTAAGCAAAATGAGACAAATACAGAGCCATTTATCGGCAATTTGCCAGCTACTTTAACTGATAAAGTACTACCGTTATCACAGCTGATTACGCAGCCCGCATTAGTGCTTTGGCAGCACTGTTATTTATATATTGCGCAGCCTGAGACAGATAATAAGCAAACGTTAGAAGCGTTGGCTGAGATTTTAAAAGCATTGCCGCCATCCGGCATTTTGCTAACGTCTGATGGCTGGCTCATCAGTCGTCAGGGTACGATGAATCTAAGTAAGTTTGCTAACGCGCAAGATGGTCAAAACAATAGTAATAGTCAATTCTTGACTCAGCGTTTACAGCAGCGCAGCCGTCTGCAAGCGTTAGAAGATCTGCTTGATGAGTTTGAAACCAAGATACAAGCCCAGCAAAAGGCTATAGCGAAAAATCAGCAAAACTATGATGCATTGACAGTCAGCTTAGAGGAAACGCGCGCACAAGCTGAGCAATTAACCCGCGATAAACATAAATGTCAGCAGCAGCTTACCACGCAGCGCGCCAACGTTGAGCGCGTGCAAGCAGATAGCCAACGCCTCAATGCAGACAAAGTAGCTCTTGAGCTAGAAAAAACAGAGTTGGCACAAGAACAGCAAACGATCAATGACGAGCAGAACGGTATCCAAAGCGAGATAGCAGCGCTAACGCCACAAATCGCCAATGCGCGAGCGACAACTCAGCAATTACAAGCGGAACGCAGTGAGCTCACCCGTACGCGTCAGGCAGACGATGACGCTTGGCAAGCCTTGCAGCTTCGTATTCAACAAAGCGAGATGCGTTTAGAGCATAGTGTTAGTAGCCTTACGCGAGCGAGCGAGCAATACGATAAGTCGCTGCAAAGTGCGCAGAGTTTAAAGGCGCGTTATGAGCAGCAGCAAAGTAAGCTGCCCGCACTGCAAGCTGCATTGCAAAACGCGCAAACCGTACGCGATGAGCAACAGGTAATATTAACGACGCGCGAAACCGCATTAACGGTGCTTAAACAAGATTATAGTCAGCAGCAGGTCGAGTTAGATACTTTGCAAAATACTTTGCAAAATCAACAAAGTGAGCTTGCACGTCTCGCCACCGATTTGGCTCTAAGCATGGCACGGCTAGACGATGCTAGCAGCCATGCGCAAGAAGCGCTAGATGCTTACTATAATATGAGCCATAAATGTAAATCGCAATCGGACATATCACAGCACCCGCAGCAAATGATGAGTGTCTCAAATTTATTAGCGGATTTTATTGCTCATGATCGCCGTGTGCGTCCAGATAAAATCGCTGAGCTTGAGTCCGAACGTACGAAACTTGAGCAGCAATTAGGTAAAATTGGCGCAGTTAATCTTGCCGCCGTGGCAGAATTGGCTGAGGTCAATGAACGTCTAGAGCCACTCGCACAGCAGACAGCAGATATTGCCGCCAGTATGCAGACGTTGACGGAGGCAATTGCATCGATTGATGAGACTACTAAGACTTTATTTATGCAGACGCTCGATGCGGTCAATAACGAGCTTGCCAATTTATTTGCCAAAGTTTTTGGCGGTGGGCAAGCAAGCTTAACGCTAAATACTGATGATATGCCTGCTAATGCACTAAAATCAGAACAGTGGCGGGCAGGGCTAACATTGATGGCACAGCCAAAAGGCAAGCGTAATAGCCGCTTGGCCGTACTTTCAGGCGGTGAAAAAACCCTGACCGCGCTGAGTTTGATTTTTGCGATATTTAAGCAGCACCCCGCACCGTTTTGTGTGCTTGATGAAGTCGACGCGCCACTTGATGATGCCAACGTTGCCCGCTTTACCAGTCTGATTCATGAATTGGCAGATGATTTACAGTTTATCTTTATCAGTCATAATAAGTTAACGATGCAGATTGCTGATGAGTTGAAAGGCGTCACCATGCCAAGCGCAGGTATTTCTACTTTGGTCAGCGTCTCGCTCGATGAAGCTGCGCGTTACCTTTCTGATTAAGAGCAGCGCACAGTAGCAAAATAATTAATAACTGCAAGCGATAGTCGGTGGTATAGTTAGGGCTGAGGTTATAAGGTCACGCAAGTGTGTCAGCTTCACGGTAAACGATGACTATATGGTGACGATATTAATCAGCCATGCTAGACTATTGCCATTTATTCCCTCTTATGTATTCCCTTTTGTCATATATTAGGATGTATTTCTCATGACCGCTATCCAGTTTATATTGATCGCCATTGCCGCATTTATCGTGCTCGCAGGGCTAATTATGGTCATGCGTAGCTTTAAGCGTCGCAAAACTGCTGAGGCTGCCGCGGTCAATTATGATAAAAACGGTATTCCAATCATACCGCGCCACGAGCGCAATATCGTTGATCAGCCAAACTTAGATGACACCGTCGCGGGCGAGACCACCATAGCGCCTGATCGCAGCTATCTAAATGCGGTCGTTGAAGATGCGCCTTTGAGCCAATCTCATACCAACGTCGATGCGCAGCTAACGGCTGAGCGCCATGATGTTAATGACGATAATAGTGGCATGATAGATGACGGCGACTATACGCGCTGGCAAGCTGAGCAGCAGCACGCCGATGACAGCGAGTTTGTATCTACCGCAGAACATATGAATATCGAGCAAGAGCCAGATGCGTTTTCGAGCTTGGTCTCAGCAACCGATAGTCTGATGCCAGTGATTGATACCGCAGACGAGCCAAGCTTTGATAATAATAGTCCGATACTCGATCAGCATCTCTCAGAGCCGGTTGATGACGCACAAAACGCTCCATTGATCAATGCCAAAGACAATATCAATATCACCATCTTGCCGCATCAATATCGTGACCGTCCAGCCGCGATTATCCGTGGTCGTGACTTGTTGGCCTTAATTGATAAATACGGCTTGCGCTATGGCGCGATGAATATGTTCCATCGCTATGAGCAAAAAGACGGTACGGGCATGCTGTGGTTCAGTATGATGGGCATCACTGATAGCGGTATCGCGCCTTTTGACCCGCATAGTGTGGCGACCAATACTTATAACGGCGTGGTGGTATTCTTATCCTTGCCGCACCCACAAGCGCTGCGCAGTTTCGATAGTATGATGAGCATTGCATATATGATGGCAAGCGATTTGGACGCCATTATGCTCGATGAAGAGAACGAACCAATTACCCCTGAGTATAAACAACAGCTGCGTAATCAAGTGCGCGATTATGAAGGGTAAAGTCTAAATAGACAAACAGTTAAAATTATCTCTAAAGCATTCTAAAGGCAAATAGCGATTGACGTTATTTGCCTTTTTTAGTTTTCGGTTGGTGAGTGTTCATTAGACGGATTTTCTACAAAATGATATCCGCATATCCTGCAAACTTGTTATCATATCGGCATCTTGAATCGCAAAGAAAAGACGCCGACTATGACTGATCCTATCGCACCGCTTACCTCTACAGACATCAATACTGCAAAATCTGCCGACAATGATGATGCTATCGTCGCCCAAATGCGTACGTTTATCGATGCGCTTAAGCAACATAATCATGCCTATTATGTGCTCGACAATCCCATCTTAGAAGACAGTGAATACGATCAGTTGCGCCGCTCTTTACTAGAGCTTGAAGAACAATATCCAGAATTGGTACAGCCGGACAGTCCCATTAATCAAGTCGGTGACATGCCGCTATCAGCTTTTACCCAAGTCACCCATGATATCCCTATGCTGTCACTGGGTAATGTCTTTGATTATGACGAGTTGCATACCTTTATGCGCCGCGTCAATGATCGTCTTAATGACGCGCAGAAAAATCCTGAGTATGAAATGGAGCTAAAGCTTGATGGTTTGGCAGTGTCACTCAAATATGCTTATGGACAATTTATCCAAGCGGTGACACGCGGTGATGGTCAAACGGGCGAAGATATTACCCAAAATGCCAAAACCATTCGCAATTTACCGCTTTGGCTAGCCGCTGCCGCTGATATTGAGCTGTTAGAAGTACGCGGCGAAGTGCTGATGCCCAAAGCAGGTTTTGAGCGTCTGAATCGCTTAGCGGAAGAAAAAGGCGATAAAACCTTTGCCAATCCACGCAATGCGGCCGCTGGCAGTTTACGTCAGCTAGACCCAGCGATTGCTGCCAGCCGCCCGCTGGCCTTTTATTGCTATTCAGTGAATCAAGGTCTATCTGAGACCATCGATACCCAATCAGCCGCCTTGGCTTGGCTTGGTGACATTGGTTTTAGCGTCAGTGCTGTGAGAGTGGTAAAAAACCCGCGCGAAGCACAAGCCTATTATGAATCGATGACTGAAAAACGCGCAAAATTACCATTTGAAATTGATGGTATGGTCATCAAGGTAAATAACCTAGCATTGCAGCAGCAGCTTGGGTTTTTATCGCGTGAGCCGCGCTGGGCAACCGCCTATAAATTCCCTGCTGAAACCGTTATGACACGTCTAAATGATATCGAGTGGCAAGTCGGACGCACCGGACAGATCACGCCAGTCGGTAAACTTGAACCGGTAAAAGTCGGCGGCGTCACGGTCAGCAATGTCACCTTGCATAACTTTGGTGAGATTCAGCGCTTAGACGTGCGCGCAGGCGATATGGTCAGCGTCCATCGAGCAGGTGACGTTATTCCCAAAGTTACCCGCGTTTGGCATGAGCAGCGTCCAGAAAACTCTCAACCTGTACAGTTACCGTCGACCTGTCCGGTGTGCGACTCACCTGTGGTATTGCCCAAAGATGAAGCCTTGGCACGCTGTACGGGTGGACTATTTTGCCCTGCACAGCAACAAGAAGCACTTATTCACTTTGTCTCGCGTCGGGCGATGGATATCGACGGCTTAGGCGCAAGTTGGCTGATTAGCTTTTTTGAGCACGGTTTGGTCAAGACCGTCGCTGATATTTATCAGTTACACACGCATCAAGACGAGCTAATTACGCTTGAGAAACTGGGCGAAAAATCTGTTCAAAACATTCTCAGCGCTATCGAAGCCAGTAAACGGACCACACTCGCGCGCTTTATCTATGCGCTTGGTATTCGCGGTGTCGGTGAGACCACGGCGCAAAGCCTGGCTCAGCAATTTGGCGACCTTGATGCCTTAATGTCTGCCAGTATCGAAAAACTGCTACTTACGCCAGATGTGGGCGCTATTACTGCTGAGCTGACTCATAAGTTCTTCCGTGCACCGCATAATGTCGAAGTTATCACGGCACTGCGCGAGGCAGGCGTGTATTGGGATAAGGTCGAGCAAGTGGTGTCAGAGGGATTGACGCTCGATGGGCAGACGTGGGTTATAACCGGCGCACTTGATAGCATGGCGCGTGATGAAGCCAAAGCCAAGCTACAAGCGCTCGGCGCAAAAGTCTCCGGTAGCATCTCGGCGAAAACTACCGCACTGTTGGCAGGGGATAAAGCTGGCTCGAAGCTGATTAAAGCTGAAAAGCTTGGCGTGAAGGTGGTGGGTGAGGAAGAGTTTTTGGCGTTGGTTGGGGAGTAGGGAAAGTCCTTGCCATTAAAAGAGCAAAGAGACAGAAAAGAAAAAGCATGGCCTCAGCATCGCTTGCTTTAATAGTGGGCAAATATGCGGGTCGTGAGCCGTCTTTCTTTAATGTTTCACTCGGCGCTCGTCCCTCGCGCAAAAAATTTCGCATATAAAAGTGTAGGGTGCGTCCAGCGCACCATTCAAGAGACGGATTTTGAATTTATATATTATTTAATAAGTAATTCAATGTGGAGTGTTTTCTATAAATAAGTTTTTTAATCTGTTATTACGTGTTTATGCGCTGGGCGCACCCTACAACTAGTAGCGTGTGCCATATAAATCAAAACACACGCTATCAACTTCTACTCCTGCACCTCTCCATGTCCCTTCACATCACCTTTCTTACCATCTGGCTGAATGACGATAGGTAACACCAATCCTTTAGCAAAGTCATCAGACAGCACATAATCATAGCTGCCAGCAGCGATATCGGGCGTGGTATGAATGATCAGTTTCATCTCTTTATTATCGGTCAGTTCATGTGAGACATAGCTTTCACTGAGTTGATCCAAGGCTTTTGATAGTGCCTCATTACTTGCCATGCTCACAGTTAGGTTATGCTGAGCAGTAGCATTATCTACCTTAAAGTACTCAGCATAATCACGAACATTTTGGCTATCAAGTGCAAATGGATATTTATAATTGGCGGGGTCAGCAGGTTCTTCACCGCTATCCATGACTGACCAATCTATCGTATTTGCTACCGCTGAGTCCGTCGTTGATACCGCCGTATCAGTGTTTTTATTAGCAGTAGTATCCGTACTATTATCGCAGCCTGAAAGCGCCCATATACTGGCAGTTGCGATGATGAGCATAGTTATAAGACGCTTTGGCATCGAGATATCCTCTTTATGATGAGTCATAAGACATTTTTATAGATGGACTATTTTGACAGCTTTCTGTGCGCTTCTCTAGCGAAATACAGAACAGGGCTGTTTCTTATGTTAGCAATTCAACTAATAAGGCGCGTTTTCTATAAGGCGCTACAACAGAGCAAGCATAAAAAAAACAGCCATCTTTCGATGACTGTTTAATAGGTACTATGCGCTATCTGTTGCGTCTATCTGCTGCTTAGATTTGGCAGTTTACTTGGTATTCTTTACCATTTGCCCATTTCATCGCAAAGATACCTTTGTCGCCTTTCATGTGCCATGCATAGACCACTTCTGGATTTGACTCATTCACATAGCTTGCTGTATCACCTTGCACGCCACCATTTAGGATAATTGGCTGGTTTGCCCAGTTTACTTTAGGTAATGTGGCATCTAGCATCACTTGTTTTTTATTGATTGACTGTTTTGCTCGGATGGTGCTGCCATCAGTACAGGTATAAGGTGCTGGTGCCATACGGTCATAAGCGGCGTCAGTCACGTTTTCTGATGCAGGGGTTTTGTTTGGCGTTGTAGGTGCAGTAGTCGCACACGCGCTGAGTAGAGCAAGGGCAGGTAACGCAACAGCAACTTTAGTTAGGATATTCATGGCTTTCTCCAAAATTATATGATTTATAATGTGTTTTTTTAACGATATGTTTTTTAACGATGCGTGCAGCATATAGCGCATATGTTAACGAAAACCCTTTCTGGATAATGTTAGAAATTGTTTGTTACATGTTCACTAAGTTACTAAAACACTGATTAATGTAACGATATACTTAAAAGATTTTGTAAAATAACTAAGCCTAAGTAAGTTAAATAACAAGCATCAAAGTAGTCAGCCAATTTAATAAATCAGACATAATAAAGCGCCTATCGACTGATGAGCCGATAGGCGCTTTGGTTTGAGCTTAATTAATCAGTTTGAACTGGTTTAATAGCGATAGTTAACAGCCACTAAGCTATTTGGTCTTACGAGGTGGTAAGCCAGTATGTTGGGTTTGGAAGTTGCCTTTACTGACTCTTTTGCTGTTTTTGCTCGAGGTATTTTTTACAGCGCTAGGACTATTATTGCTGCGTTTCACTGAGTCATTACCCAAACGGCTGTTCTTTTTACGCGCCGATTGGTAGCTGTCTTGCACCGCATCGCGACCTTCTAGACTGGCATTAAATGGCGGAATTAAGCAGCCACGATTTTTACCAATCAAGTCACCGCGTCCCATGTCTTGCAGTGCTTTACGTAATAGTACCCAGTTTTTTGGGTCATGATAGCGTAAGAAAGCTTTGTGCAATTTGCGCTGCTTACCAGATTTGACGATATCCATATCACCTTCGTCACGGCTGATTTTATGCAGTGGATCTTTATGGGTATGATACATAGTGGTCGCGGTCGCCATCGGGCTTGGATAAAACGCCTGTACTTGGTCAGCGCGGTAGCCATTACTTTTTAGCCATAGGGCCAGATTCATCATATCTTCATCTTTGGTACCTGGATGGGCAGCGATAAAGTAAGGAATTAGATATTGTTCTTTGCCCGCTTCTTGGCTGTACTGCTCAAACATGGCTTTAAATTTGTCATAATTGCCCATACCAGGTTTCATCATTTTTGATAAAACGTTTTCTTCTGAATGCTCAGGGGCAATCTTTAGATAGCCACCAACATGATGGGTCACCAATTCCTTGACGTATTCAGGATCTTTAATCGCCAAATCATAACGTAGACCTGAAGCAATAAGGATTTTCTTTACGCCTTTGATATCACGTGCTTTACGATACAGCTGGGTCAAGTTACTGTGATCGGTAATCAGGTTTTCGCAAACATCAGGATAGACACACGATGGTTTGCGGCAGTTCTTTTCAATCGTTTCGTCTTTACAGTTCAGACGATACATATTGGCGGTCGGACCACCAAGGTCAGAGATGACACCGGTAAAGTTCGGCGCAGTATCACGAATCGCTTCGACTTCACGTAAAATAGAGTCTTCTGAGCGGTTTTGGATAATGCGTCCTTCGTGCTCGGTAATCGAGCAAAAAGTACAACCGCCAAAACAGCCACGCATAATATTGACCGAAAATTTAATCATGTCGTAAGCAGGGATACGTGCATCGCCATAACTTGGATGCGGCAGACGCGCGTACGGTAAGTCAAACACATAATCCATCTCTTCCGTCGATAACGGAATCGGTGGCGGATTGAGCCAAACGTCAATCGAGGTATGTGAATTACCAGCACCGCTACTATGACGCTGTACTAAAGCGCGGGCATTACCCGGATTGGTCTCAAGGTGCAAGATACGGCTGGCATGCGCATAAAGTACAGGGTCGGATTTGACATGTTCGTAATCGGGTAGACGAATGACCGTTTGCTCGCGTGGTGGCATTTTAATTTTATGCTTACGGGCAGTCATCGGTTTATCAAAGCCGCGCATTTGTACCACTTGCGTTTCTTCATCGACTTGATCAGCATTCAAGATTTTATTGGTCACTGGCTCAGATACGAAGCCTGGATATTGTGAAGCCATTCCTGACAGTGCTTGCCCAACAGGTGAGTCAGATGGCTTTTCCTGTTCAATTTTGCAGCTGTCAACGTCTTCAGTCATGACATATGGATTGATAATTGGATCGACACGACCAACGGTATCGACGTCATTACTGGCAACCTCGGTCATGCCCGCTTGCCAATGACGGCGCGTCGGCGTGAGCAAGTACGCTGTACCGCGCAAGCTGCTCATTTGCTCAAAGCTATAGCCTTTAGATAGACCATGTACCACATCGACGATGGCGCGCTCAGCATTACCATATAATAAAACATCGGCACGGGCATCCATCAAGATGCTGCGACGGACTTTATCCGACCAATAATCATAATGCGCGATACGGCGTAAGCTGCCTTCGATACCACCTAAAATAATAGGCACATCAGGATAAGCTTCGCGGCAGCGCTGGCTATAAACGATAGCAGCGCGGTCAGGACGTTTGTCAGCCACGTTACCCGGCGAGTAAGCGTCATCACTACGGATTTTACGATCAGCGGTATAGCGGTTAATCATGCTGTCCATGTTGCCAGCGGTCACGCCATAAGCATAGACTGGCTTACCAAGCTCCATAAACGCATTTTTACTCTTCCAATCTGGCTGCGCAATGATACCGACGCGAAAGCCTTGCGCCTCTAGCAAGCGTCCAATAATCGCCATACCAAAGCTTGGATGATCGACATAAGCATCGCCTGAGATAATGATAACGTCACAGGCATCCCAGCCAAGCTCATCCATCTCTTTGCGGCTCATCGGCAAATAAGGCGCGGGCTCGTAGCAGCTCGCCCAATGTTTGTCATAGTCATAAAGGGGTTTGGTGCCTTGTTTAAAGGCGGTGCGGGCGATGGTATCGGCAGACATGAGCGGACCTGTTAATTAGAAAATGGTACTAAAAATAAGCCGTTATCATTCTTAATTAATAACGGCTTATTTAAAAGCGCTCATTTTAACATGAATTGCACTCATGATGTGATAAACGATTAGCGATAAGTTATTGATAGCGTAAGATAATCTGTATACAAACAGGTTTGTTAAAAATAAGAAACATCTATTTGCTTACGCAGTTTTTAAGTCAAAAAACTCATTGTTCTAATAGTTGAAATGGGAACGTCACTACGTCAAAAGCAAGGGCAAAGGGCAGTAAGACCAGCTTTTGCGCGGTATTAGCGCCGCTACGAGCGACTTGTTTCTGCTGACCTTGCGTATAAAAACTCACCATATAAGGTTTCGTCAAAGCGCGGTAATTAGATTGAATTAAGCTTAAATTACTGACTTGTGGATAGATAGCACCTTTGACAGGAACGCTAAAGCAAAAGCGCTGGGCATTGATACGTAGGTCGCTGGCTGAAGTGCAGTCGCGCCCGTTGTTTTGCAAAAAGAACTGATAGTCAGAGCGTTGAAACTCATCTTTTAGTTTGGCATAAGACAGCTTCATTTCGCCCTGAAAATAGCCATCATTATTGGGTACAGAAAAGCTCATGTCGTTATCGACGTGGATATTTTTTGGCGTCAGGTTACTTAATAAGCTAATCATTTCTGTCCCGCCTTGGGTCAGCACATAGCTGTTTTTTTCACCGACGATAACCATGGTCGCATTTGGCGTTTTTGGTAATGCTTGTGCAGGACGACCAAAAGCTACAATTTGGTCTTCAGACAAGACTTGCTTGGTAGTCGTGGTGCTGACATGATTGTCACTTTCTAACAATGAACTGGTTGCGCAACCCGAACTGGCAAGCAATGCCGCAAGCGCTGTGCCTGTTAATAAAGTTTTTGGCTTTAATAACTTCAATAGTATCTGAGTATTCTTGTTTGTGTCGATATACTCTATTTCTTTACCCATAATCAGGCTTCCTTGTCTGCTATACGATGGATTGTTGATCTGTCATTTAATGCCAAACTGCCGTTGATATCGTACATGGTTTAGAGGCAACTTATCCACTCATAATTGATAATGAAAATTGAATTGCCATTATAGTTGTCGTTAATCTAGGATAATCTTGGTGCCACTCTTAGTAAAGTTCATCACAAACTGGCTTTTAAAGCTGCGCACATTATTCTCGTAGGTCAGCAGATTGCGGGTAAATTCATGGTAGTCGTTCATGTTTTTGGCATTGACCATCAACATAAAATCCGCATCTCCCGACACTTCATAACAGCTCATCACGCGTGGCTGATCGTGCATTAAGCGCTCAAACCTGTGCTGCATCGACGTATTCGAGCGCGACATCTCTATCATCACCACCGCTGTAAGCCCGTAACCGACCTTATTTGGATCAACGATAGCGACTTGTTTGGTAATTATCCCACTATCCGTTAATGCTTGAATGCGGCGCTGGGCAGTAGCGATAGAGACATGCACACGTTCTGCCACCGTTTTTAATGGCAAGGCCGTATCGTCTTGTAGTAAGTTTAAAATCGCTTTATCGGTCGCATCTAAAGTTTGGCTCACAGCATCTCATTCCTAAAAAAATAGTTACCGTGCATTTTATTATAAATATTATTGCTATAAATTTAATTATGAGAAAAAATTTGTATTTTAAGGAAAAAATAGATAAATTTTTTCTTATTTATTTCTATCTAGAAATAATTTCTTATTATATGTCCGTAAAATACACCGTACTAATCGAAGCTGGTTAGCAAAATAGAAACAGCTGGTTTATCTCATATTTATATTTACGGTGCTTATTATGCTTATCTCAACGCTATCTAATGTCTTTACTAGTACGCTAGCAAGCGTGGTTTCACGTTTATCATTGACTGCGGTATGGACGGCGGGTAGCGCACAGCAACGTAGACTAATCATGGGTGTGGGTTTTGCAATATTATCAAACCTCTTATTTGGTGTGATTTACGTGTATAGCAGTTTTTTAGCACCGCTATCAGGTACGCAGGTATTTATCTGGCGCATGCTAGCAATGTGGGCAGCATTGGTGGGGTATTTGCTTATCAGCGGACGTTTGGGGTTACATATTGGTGAATTAAAAGCATTGAAAACGGTCAAGCAGTGGGCTTGGTTATTATTGCCTACACCGATATTTTTAAGTCAGTTTTGGCTGTTTATGTGGGCACCGGTAAATGGGCAAGGCGTACAAACGGCAATGGGTTATTTTCTGTTTCCACTGATGATGGTGGTATTTGGCTGTGTATTATTTGGTGAAAAATTAAGTCGCCTGCAATGGTTAGCCGTTGCTTTTGCTGCTGTTGGCGTAGGCAGTGAAATTGTACGTACGCAAAGCGTCTCTTGGGCGACACTATGGATCTGCGGGACCTATCCTATTTATTATATTTTACGTCGCCTACAAGGGATTGGCGCGGTGACGGGTTTGTTGGTCGATTTGACCATCTTTGCACCGTTTGCTTTGGCGTATTTATTTTTTATTGCACCGAGTAGTTTAAGCTTGGTTAGCGGTTCAGGATTTTTTATCATGATGCTAATAGGTTTGGGTATCTTAAGTGTATTGGCCATGAAAACTAACGTCGACGCCAGTCAGATGCTGCCAGTAAATGTTTACGGTATGATGAGCTATATAGAGCCGGCGTTATTATTTATCTTGGCAATCACCGTATTGGGCAATCCTTTTGAATCCGCGATGATTTATAGCTATGGCTTGATTTGGCTCGGGATTGCTTGTTTAATTTTGCATGGTGTTCGTCAACTGTGCCAAGTGCATGAAAAGTCGAGAATGAGAAAAATTTCTCACGCGGCTTAAGAGCTTATAAAGGCGGTGAGTGAAGCAAATAAAAAAGGACGACTCAGCATTATGTTGAATCGTCCTTTTTTATCGCTAAAAATAATTAATTTAAGACAGTAGTATTAAACCAATAAATTTAGTCGGCATTTTTAAAGCCACGCTGCTTATCACGTTCCCAATCACGGTCTTTAAGCGTTTTGCGTTTATCATGCTGTTTTTTACCTACTGCTAAAGCAATCTGGCATTTTACCAGCGAGTTTTTCCAGTAGCAGGATAATGGCACGCAAGCATAGCCTTTTTGATTAACCGCACCCATTAACTTTTCAATTTCGCGGCGATTAAGCAATAGCTTACGCGTACGGATACTATCAGGACTGACATGTGTTGAGCTTGAGAGCAGCGGCTGAATATGCGCGCCAAATAAAAATGCCTCATTATTACGGAAGATAATATAAGCTTCCGTAATAGTCATTTTGCCCGCACGAATGGCCTTAACTTCCCAACCTTGTAACGATAGACCTGCTTCAAACGTCTCTTCAATAAAATACTCGTGACGAGCCTTTTTATTGGCACAGATTTGATTGTCAGGTTTTTTTGATTTTTTTGACATAATTTCTCCATAAGGACTTTAATATATTGTTTTTGGATATCTTGTTCTAGTATCGCTTCAACATACAGTGTCCCTGTCTAACTATTCCTCATCCTAACCCTTGAATAGGGGTGGTCTTTTTTGTCATGCTAGTTTGTCATATCAAGCATGGCAAATCAGGCATAGCAAAAGGGATGAGTCGAACCGACTATTGTAGCAAAGCAGACAGCGAAAAGGTAAATCGGCTGTTATGACAAATGTAGCAGATAAGTATTAAGTTTGAGTAAAATTTGCTAGCATATGGGGCATTACCATTAACCATATTAGTCCTGTTATGAGCCTTTCTGCTACTTCTTCAAAACTGCATACCAAGATTTTATACCCTGGTACCTTTGATCCCATTACCAATGGTCATGTGGATTTGGTTAAACGCGCAACGAAACTGTTCGATGAGGTGGTCATTGCGGTCGCCTCAGGTCATCATAAAAAGCCTTTGTTCGATTTTGAAGAGCGTGTTGCCTTGGTCGAAACGGTATTTGCTGATTTACCGCAAGTGTCGGTGATTGGCTTTGAAGGTTTGTTGGTCGACTTTATGCGCGAAAAAAACGCCACCGCAGTCTTGCGTGGTTTGCGTGCCATGTCAGACTTTGAGTATGAATTTCAATTGGCCAATATGAACCGCGAGCTTGATGAAAACTTTGAGGCGGTATTTTTAACCCCGTCGCAAAATTACTCGTTTATCTCATCGACGATGATTCGTGAAATTGCCAAACTTGGCGGTGATGTGACGAAATTTGTGCCACCTTGCGTCTCAGAAGCTTTTATACAAAAACTCAGTCGTTAATATTAAGCTGAGTACTTAGTAATTTGAGTGTTTACTAGGTTTAATGTTAAATATTGGCAGAATATACAATATTGAGTTTGATAGTAAACAACGAACACACTCATTTATTATCAGCTGCTAGCAAATAAGGAGCAGTTTATGGCGCTATTAATTACGGATGAATGCATCAATTGTGATGTTTGCGAGCCTGCTTGTCCCAATGAAGCCATCTCAGAGGGCGATGATATTTATGTCATTGACCCTGATTTATGCACGGAATGTGTTGGTCACTTTGATGAGCCGCAATGCGTGGTCATCTGCCCCGTTGACTGCATCCCTCATGACCCCAATCATGTCGAAACCCAAAGTGATTTGATGTCAAAATATAAGCGTATCACTGGTCAATAAAATATGACAATATCCAACCCCTCACCGAGTAATCTCTCAACAAACGACTTCGACCAGCAACACCTTTGGCATCCATATGCCAGTTTGCCGCCCACCTATCCAAATATTGTTATTGACCATGCCGAAGGTATTTATATATTTACTGAAGATGGCACGCGCCTGATTGATGGGATGTCGTCATGGTGGGCGAGTGTGCATGGTTATAATCATCCCAAACTAAATGCGGCGATGATTGAACAGTTGGGTAAGATGGCGCATGTGATGTTTGGTGGGTTAACCCATCAACCAGCGATAAACTTAGGTAAAAAGCTGCTATCTATTGTGCCTGCTGGACTTGATGCGATATTTTATGCCGATAGCGGTAGCATTGCCGTCGAAGTGGCCCTAAAAATGGCGCTGCAATATCAGATTGCTGCTGAGCATCCGGCTAAGCAGCAATTTGCCTCGACACAGTCAGGCTATTATGGTGATACCTGGCATGCGATGAGCGTCTGCGATCCGCTTGCTGGCATGCATAGTCTCTATGGTAAGCAATTACCCTTGCAGCATTTCATCGCTGCACCGCCGTTAGGGTTTGAGCGTGAGCTAACACAAAATGAGCGTGATGAGTTAATAGCGTTTTTTGCTAAACATAGCCATCAACTTGCCGGTTTTATCATTGAACCCATTATTCAAGGCGCAGGTGGTATGCGTTTTTATAGCCCCGAGTATCTGCAACTGTTACGTCAGCTGTGTGATGAGCATGAAGTGCTGCTCATTGCTGATGAAATCGCTACTGGCTTTGGTCGTAGCGGCAAATTATTTGCTTGCGAGCATGCCAATATTAGCCCTGATATTATGACCATTGGTAAAGGGCTGACAGGTGGCTATATGACCTTTGCCGCGACCTTATGTACACGCAAGGTTGCCAATACCATTCATGACAGTGCTTATCCGGCGCTCATGCATGGTCCGACTTTTATGGGCAATCCGCTGGCGTGCGCGGTTGCTTGTGCATCGATTGATTTAATTCTGTCCTACGATATCGAAGTCCGCACAGCAAATATGCACGCAGTGATGGAGCAACAGCTCTCACCTGCTGAGAAGTTAAAAGGCGTTGCTGCGGTGCGTTGTTTGGGCGCGGTTGCCGTGATTGAGTTAGAAACTAACGTTGATATGCCGACCTTTCAAACGTTGCTCATTGACAATGGTATTTGGGTCAGACCCTTTGGTAAGTTGGTCTATATCATGCCACCTTATGTGATTACAGATGATGAACTGGTGACGTTGTGTCAGTCACTACTAACCGTTGTTACTTCTTATTTGGGTCAAATTTCTACGACCAACAGAGTTTCACTATGAGTGTGCTATTTATTTCAGGCATTGATACCGATATTGGCAAAACGTACGCCACCGGCATGATGGCAAAAGCACTGATGCAGCAAGGTATTAACGTCATCACTCAAAAGCTGGTACAAACAGGTGTTAGTGTCAATTCAGATAGTAGGGAGATGAATATTGCCGATGATATTGTCACTCATCGTCAATTGATGGAAATTGCCCTACAGCCTTGCGATATTGATAGCACTACTTGCCCGTATTGTTATGAAAAGCCTGCGTCGCCGCATTTGGCAGTGAAACTTGCCAACACCGTTTTAGACCCTGAAATAATCACCAAGTCTACGCAGCAATTGCAAGAAAACTACGATGTGGTGCTGTTAGAAGGCGCAGGCGGATTGTTAGTACCCATAACCGAGCAGCTATTGACCTTAGATTATATTGTGACTCAAGGATATCCGATCATTTTAGTCACATCAGGTCGGCTCGGTAGTATTAATCATACCTTGCTTAGCTTGGAAGCAATCCGAGCGCGCGGTTTAACGATGCATAGCGTAATTTATAATCATATTCATGATACTGCTGATAATACCGATACTGAGATTGCTAATAGCACGATTGATTATTTAAAAAACTATCTGGCGCAAAACTATCCAAATGCCAATTGGTTACAGCTGCCATGCCAAGATAAAGACCAGAAAAATGACAATGATTTAATATTGCCGCTGAACTTTATTTAGATCATGATTCAAATCATTTGGTAAAAAAGTTAAATAAGCACAAAAGATATTCCTAGACAGCCATTATTTTTGCTATACTAGCGCGCTTGGTAGACTAGGCGATCGCCGCTGCACACTGGCAACAGACATGCAGGGGAGGAAAGTCCGGGCTACATAGGGCAGCGTGCCAGCTAATGGCTGGGCAGGGTAACTTGACGACAAGTGCAGCAGAGAGGAGACCGCCTTTGGTGTCGCAAGACATTATCGGTAAGGGTGAAAGGGTGCGGTAAGAGCGCACCGCGTGGCTGGCAACAGTTCACGGCATGGTAAACTCCACGCGTAGCAAGACCAAATAGGCATCGGCATGGCGCGGCCCGCGTTCGATGCGGGTAGGTTGCTTGAGCGTATCAGCGATGATACGCCTAGAGGAATGATCGTCCACGACAGAACCCGGCTTATCGGTCTACCAACTTTTTTTATTGTTCGTTTTTATCGTTAGTATTATGCATATTTTCCATTAATTTGAATAAAATTCCTATTTTTTGCAAATAAACGATAATTAGGGGTTGACGATAGTCATCTCTATCGGTATTATACCGAGCCTTAAATGGCGATGTAGCTCAGCTGGTTAGAGCGCATGACTCATAATCGTGAGGTCAAGAGTTCAAGTCTCTTCATCGCCACCATTTATTGTAAGACTAGCAGTATTAAAAAATGCCAATCATTCTATGATTGGTTTTTTTTTGCTTAAAATAAATGACTCACCAGCTTGTGATATAGCTGTAGACATATAGCTTCTTGTGAGATCGGGTTTGAATTACTTACTGATTTCTTGCTAAATCATAGGTTTATCTGTTTAGACACAGATTACTTGTTGTAACTTATGTCGCGCTTACTTATCATAGGGGCTGTTTTCGGTAAAGTCGTGTAACACCATGTCTGTACAATTACCTCCTTATCGTCCTATCAAGCACCGCAGTGGCCTTAAAGTCATGGGTGCAGCATTCCATGCTTTGCTGATGCGTGAGCTGCAAACCCGTTTCGGTGGCTATCGCTTGGGATATCTTTGGGCGCCGTTAGAAATCATTTTTCAAGTCGCTATTTATTTAATAATATTTGGCGCTATTATGACGCGTGTACTGCCAGGAATGGATTATATGCTGTTTTTGGTCGCAGGTTTAGTACCGTTTCGCATGATGAGTACGATAGCAACACGATCGTTAGGAGCTGTTGAGGCTAATCAAGGTCTACTAATGTATCGTTCAGTACGGCACATTGATGTCATTATTGCCCGCTCATTTCTAGAGCTAGTGATTTACTTTTTTACCTTTGTACTGTTGTTAGTTATACTTGCTTTTATTGGCATTCCCATCAGTTTTGCGCAATTACATATAGTGATATTTTGCTGGCTGACTTTGTTTTTATTTGGTTTTGGCCTCGCCATGATAATGATGGTTGTTGGTTATTATGGTGGTGAGATTAGCAAAATAATTAGTTTGATTTTTACTATTTTATATTTTGTATCTGGGATTATGTATTCTATTCATATTATTCCTGAGCCATACTTTAGTTATTTGTTATATATTCCATTTGTCCATAATATTGAGCTAATGAGAAATGCTCTATCTCCTACTTATCCTGCGTATCATATTGATATAGGATATTTTTTAAAGTGGACAGTAGGTATTAATTTTTTAGGTTTATTGATGTATAAAGCGGTCGAGAAAGACCTTATCCGCTCAAAGTAATGACAGGTAAATGAATGATTGAAGTTAAAAACGTTTCTAAGTCATTTATGACCAAGAAAGGTCGGCACTATCTATTTAAAGATCTAAACCTGACCATTGGTGATAAACAAAGTGTGGGTCTGCTCGGTCGTAATGGTGCGGGTAAGTCAACCTTGCTACGTATTATATGTGGACTTGATGAGCCAGATCATGGTGAAATTATCACTGATTCGACTATTTCGTGGCCTGTTGGCGTCGCAGGTGGTTTCCAAGGTAGCCTGACCGGTCGTCAAAACGTTCGTTTTGTTTGCCGTCTTTATTCAAGCGGTCCTTACATCGACGAAAAAATTCGTTTTGTCGAGGAGTTTGCGGATATTGGCAGTTATTTCGATATGCCCGTTAAAAGCTATTCGTCTGGTATGAAAGCACGTCTAACTTTTGGATTAAGCTTGGCCTTTGATTTTGACTATTATATGCTCGATGAAGCCGGCGCCGTTGGTGATGCGGCTTTTCGTAAGCGTAGTGAAGAGATACTAGCAGCACGCCGTGCACAAGCGGGATTCCTGATAGTGTCGCATAATATCGGTGATATTAAGCGTAATTGCGATATTGGTATTGTATTAATGGATCAAACAGCACACGTCTTTGACGATACAACAGAAGCGATTGAGGTTTATGAAAAGCATATCCACAAAGCAAAAAAGTAATATAATTAACTTATCGCTGTTTATCGGCTTGGTGATTCTGCCTTGGGTGTTAGTGATATATTATGTCATGACAATTGCTCATCCGCGCTTTGTCTCGACTGCTGACGTGGTAGTGAAGCAAGTCAGTGATACCAGTGTGCCTTCTGGTGGTGGCCTATCGGCTTTGTTAGGTGTGAACAGCACCAGTAAAGAAGATGCTACCTATCTGACAGAATATATTCTATCTAATGATATGGTAAAGCGCCTTGATAATAAGTTCAAGTTCCGCGAAGCCTATCACGTCGATGGCTCAGATCCGATCAATGAGATTGCTCCTGACGCCACACAAGAAGAATTACTTGAGTATTTTAAAAAGCGTGTGCATATCAATCTTGATGAGCAAAGTTATGTATTGTCAGTATCGACAGAAGCTTTTGATTCAAAATATGCTTTTGAGCTCAATAAAACGATCTTGAATGAATCTGAGAAATTCGTCAATCGGATCTCACAGGAAGTCGCGCGTGATCAGTTGGCATTTGCAGAGACGCAGTTAGATGAGTCGCAAGAGCGCTTAAACGATGCAAAAGAACAATTGTTAAAGTATCAAAACGAAAATGAAGTTTATGATCCGCAATCCAATGCTCAAATTGTTAATCAGCTCATTGGCAGTTTGCAAGCACAATTAAGCTCGTTACGTACCGAAGAGAGGCAATTACTCAGCTATCTCAATCCAGATGCACCGCAAGTGGTGTCATTAAGAAGTCAGATTAAAGCGGTTGAAGAGCAAATCACTCAAGAGCAAACCAAGCTAACGTCACCGAATACCACTAAACTGAACCGTCAAGCAGTACAGTTTGAGACCATTAAAGCGGATGTCGATTTCGCAACTGAGTTATATAAATTGTCGTTAACATCACTTGAAAAAGCGCGCTTAGAGGCTTTCAAAAAGATGAAAAACCTAATTGTCATCTCAACGCCTTATGAGGCTGAAGAAGCAACCTATCCACGCCGGGCTTATATTATTTGGACCTCGTTGGCTTTGCTTTTGATGCTTTATGGATTTGTGCGCCTAGTGATGGCGGTTGTCCGTGATCATCGTAGCTAGTTTTAACAAACCTGATATTAGTAATGATCGATAGATCAGCAAAGGAATACCACACATGAATATGAAACCACGTCCTATCGTGACCGTGATACAAGCGATAAGTTTGGCAATGGCGGCAAGCAGTGTGTCCGCTCTAGCAGCAGGCAGTTATGCTGATCAAATATCAGGATCTAGCTTTGGCACCAACAACAATAGCATGAGTCAAGATCAGAATCGCAATAACATCAATGTCTCAACGCAGGCATTTTCAGGCGGTGTGCCTGCACAGGCGACTACGCAGGAAGCGGTTAATGCGGCAAGTTTGCCAAGTCAATCAGTAATCAATACTACGCGCCCTTATCAAGATATCAACACTAAAGATATGATGTTTGGTGAGCAGTTGTTTCGCGGCGCCTTTTCGACCACTTCTGGCTCTACCTTTAATGACAGCTACGTGATTAATCCTGGTGATAATGTTCAAGTACGGATGTGGGGTGCCTATCAGTATGCGGCTACCATGACCGTTGATCCACAAGGCAATATTTTCTTGCCAAATGTCGGTCCAGTACGTATCTCTGGTGTGCAAAACGGCAGTCTACAAAATGTAGTGAAAAGCGCTGTCAGTCGTGTTTATCGCTCAAATGTTGGCGTTTACGCCTCTTTAGAACAAGCCCAACCCGTGAAAGTATTTGTTACTGGTTTTGTCAAGCAGCCTGGTTATTATGGTGGTCTGGCAGCAGACTCAGTATTGTCTTATTTAGATCGAGCAGGCGGCGTTGACCCCACTCGTGGTAGTTATATTGATATTCAGATCAAGCGTAATGGTCAAATGTTACAGCAAGTCAATTTATATGACTTTTTACTAGCTGGGAAATTGCAGGCATTCTCCTTTCGTGACGGCGATGTAATTACCGTTGCACCGCAGAAAAAGACATTTGAAGTGGGCGGCCAAGTTCAGAACGAATACATTTTTGAGTTTGATGTCAATGATTTGACCATTGGTGATGTCTTGCAAGTGGCCAATCCCGCAGCCAATGCCACTAACATTAGCATTACTCGTAGTGCAGGACGCGCGCAAACTGCTGAGTATTACTCACTTGCCGAAGCACAAAATGTTCCCGTCTATAATGGGGATAAGATGGTCGTCACCTCAGACCGCTATGCTGGTACGATAGCGGTACAAGTCAAAGGTGCGCATACAGGGAATGGCGCGATGGTTGTACCTTATGGTGCTCGACTTAAAGATATCGTGCCACAATTACAACCGAGTCCACTGGCAAATCTGACTCATTTGACTATCTATCGTGAATCCGTTGCTGAGCAACAAAAACGCATGATTAATGAGTCGCTTGATCGTCTAGAGGAATTGACACTTGCTAGCCAGTCTACGACTCGTGAAGAGGCAGCACTACGTCAAGATGATGCTAATTTGGTGAAACAGTTTGTCGCCAAAGCACGTAACGTTAAGACGACTGGTCGAATTGTCGTTGTACCAAATTCATGGCAAGATATTATTTTACAGCAAGGCGATATCATTGAGATTCCAGCCCAAACATCGGTAATTACGGTTAATGGTCAGGTACGAGCACAAGGTGCGCTTACCTTTAATCCTGATTATACTGTTAGTGATTATATCGCCAATTCAGGAGGCTTCTCTGATAATGCTGATGTCAAAGAAATCTTGGTCATTCATCAAAATGGTGCCAGTGAAGTGGTCAATACCGCGTATCGTATCCAACAGGGCGATGAGATTATGGTGCTGCCAAAAGTCAAAACTAAGCGGGTAGAAATTGCCCGTGGTTTATCACAAATCCTTTATCAACTGGCTATCGCGGCTAAAGTAGTACTAGATCTTTAACGGGAAATAGTGGCTAGATTGATGAATCAGTAATGAACAAAGGTGTCAAAAATGGTAAACAGCGTCGCAGATGAATTCAAGGGGTCAGTCGCCTCCACCTCTGATAATGCGCTATGTTTGCCATCAGCACAACGCCCATCACCAAAAATTCTAGCAGTGATTGGCAAGGGCATGCGCCAGAACAATGCGTTGCTATCTCAAATACTACAAGCGGATATTCAGCGCTGGTATCCGTGGTCAGGTTTACAACAACGTTTGCATTCAGGCTTTAAGACGCCCGATGCTTTTATTGGTTGGGGAAAGAAGCAAAGCTATCAAAGAGCCAATAAGGCGGCTAAGCGTCAAAAGCTTGAGACCTTAAGTGTCGAAGACGGCTTTTTGCGTTCTTTAGACTCAGGTATTAGTAGCCGTCATGGTCTGAGTGTGGTCGTTGATGATGTGGGTATTTATTTTGATTTAACACAAAGCTCATACCTTGAGCAATTGATAATTTCACGGGCTAAAAATAACGCTGCTATTAGTGAGCACTATCTATTTAAAGAGCGTGCCCAACAGTTAATGGCACGTCTTTGTGACCAAAAACTCAGTAAATATAATACAGTGATGGATTGCCCATCATTGGATGAACTGATTAATAAAGAGAATAATCACGCTGCAAGAACTCCTCTTAAATCACACGTTTTATTAATTGACCAAGTCACAGGTGATGCCTCTATCAAAGGCGCAGGCGCTAATAAACGTCAGTTTAAACGGATGTTAAAATCTGCTTGCCGTAATCACCCTAATGCCTATATTTGGATCAAAGCGCATCCTGCTGCAAAGTTAGGATACCTTACTGCTCTAAAATTACCTAAAAATGTCCGAGTATTAACCCAAGTACTTAATCCAATTGTACTGCTAGAACAAGTCAGCGATGTTTATACGGTCAGCTCGCATATGGGTTTTGAAGCCTTGATGCTCGGTAAAACGGTGCATTGCTTTGGGGTTAATTGGTATAGTGGTTGGGGGCTCACCGATGACAGTGGAGCACCAAAAGGCTTACTTAAAACCGTTCAACAGCGTCGTCAAAAACTTGCCACTAAATGGCTAAAGACTAGAAAAAAATCAACTTCACCATGGTTTCCTCACTCACTTGGTAATAAAACGGCTGCTACACTAGAGACTTTGTTCTATAGTGCTTATATCGATTACAGTCATTACGTCGATCCAGCAACGAAGCAAGCATGCGAGATAGATACCGCTATTGAATGGCTAATGACCAATCGTCATTGGCAGTCTCAACTTGCAGGCGCTTTAACAGTCTATGAGTTCAGTCGTTGGAAGCTGCCTTTTGTTAAAGCCTTCCTTGATTTTCCGCGTACCACATTATTCATCAAACCAAAGCCCCGTCTTAAAAACTTACTCCATCCTGCTCATTTCCGAGTGAATTATCAGCAGCCCTTATTAGTATGGGGTTTAGCAAAGCGTCAACATGTACAAAAGAAACTACAAGACAAGCTATTTAAGCAACATTCAGAGATGCCAGCTGTTTATTGTATGGAGGACGGTTTTATCCGCTCGAATGGCTTAGGTGCCACATTATTAGCACCATTGTCGGTGGTGATAGATGAGCAAGGCATCTACTATGATGCGACTCAACCTTCGGATCTAGAGACTTTATTACGCAACTGTGAGGCGTTAAGTTCAGAGCAAAGTCTGCGGGTACAAAAACTTAAAGATAAGCTGCTTACTCAGAGAGTGAGTAAGTACAATGTTGGTGCTGATAATAGATGTCACTTATGGATGCATGAAGCAAAGCTATCTGGTAAGCCACGCATACTGATCGTTGGACAAGTTGAAGATGATTTATCGGTACAGTATTGCGGTTCAAATATTAAGAAAAATAGTGACCTGATTGAACGTGTACGACAGGATAATCCTGATGCTTATTTAATTTATAAACCACATCCAGATGTTGAAGCAGGGCTACGAGCAGGTAAGGTTGATGCAAATTGCTTGAAACAAGTAAATGCAGTTGCTTATGATACGGCGATGCCTGATTGCCTAGAATGTGTCGATGCAGTACATACGATCAGCTCATTGACCGGTTTTGAGGCATTACTGCGTGGCTTAGAAGTGATTTGTTACGGCTTACCATTTTACGCAGGCTGGAGTCTAACGACCGATATTGATGCACAGCTATCGCCGAAATCTGAATACTTGATGAGACGCAAACGAGGCGCTGCATTATCGCTCGAGCAGTTAATATATTGCACCCTAATCCGCTATCCTTTGTATCGCTTACCAGATGGCTATGGTCTAGCGCAAGTAGAGCAAGTGATTGATTATTTGTATCCCCCAACAGATAAAGACATTAATGACCCTTATGTGAAGCTACAAAAGCTAACTGTTGCTACAGATAGAAACTTAGCCGTGAAGCAAGGCTCACTATTGCCGTTATCGACCCAGTTAAAACGCCGAGCTACGACGCGTTTTATGCAGCAACGCCATCAATGGCAACAACTTTTGCATAAAAAGTCTCTTTAGTATTCTTTAAATGACTAGTCGACATCCTCTGCGACAATTCTACTTTTTTTAGGTATAATTACTTGTCATTTATGATATTTTCTTAGTTTTACTATTTCTCTCAGTTTTGTCTTCTTTCCTTTAACTAATGGTAATCCAATACTATGGCAGCTTCGATGTCTTATTTGCTTACTCATCGACACGTCTTGCTGCTACAAGGAAAGATGGGCGGATACTTCAATCGCTTTTCAAAATTCTTACAAACGCAAGACATTAAAGTCAGTAAGATTAACTTTAATGCAGGTGATGCATTTTTTTACCATGAGCCCAACTCTCATGACTATACGGGGACTTTGGCGCAGTTTTCACCTTGGCTACAAGCTTTTATTGCAGAACATAATATCGATGCGATTGTTTGTTTTGGTGATTGTCGCCCGCATCATACCCAGGCTGCTTGTATCAGTGATAATCTTGGTATATCATTTTTTGTGTTTGAAGAAGGGTATTTGCGCCCTGATTATATTACTCTGCAAGAACATGGTATCAATGGTTATTCGCGCTTAAATATTGCCGATATCAAAGCGCTTAACAAAGCTAATGACCAGCCTTTATATACCCATAACCGCTTTTATCGCTTGAGCATAGCAGCTATCGTTTATTACATCATTACTTGGCTGTATAAATCTCGCTATCCTCACTATTCTCATTACCGAGGAATGACAGCGTGGCAAGAGGCAATAGCTTGGCTCAAAGCGCCATGGCGTAAGCTACGAGATTATTTTCCTGATAAAAAACTGCAAAAAAAATTAACTAAGCAAGAAAGCGAAAATTATTTCCTGATAAGCTTGCAAGTACATAATGATTCACAAATTACGCATCATAGTGATTATCGAGATGTGGTGCAGTTTATTGATGAGTCGATTGCAAGCTTTGCTGTTCACGCTCACCAAACACAGCTATTAGTATTTAAACATCACCCATTGGATCGTGGCCATCGAGACTATCGTGAGCTTGTCACTCGCTTAGCAATGCGATATCAGGTAGGTGAGCGTGTCTTTTATGGTTGTGACATGCATCTGCCAACGTTAATTAAACATAGTATAGGTATGGTGACTATCAACAGTACCACGGGCTTGCAGTCTGTATACCATAAAAAACCAACTAAAGTGATGGGGCGTGCGATTTATGATACTCCTAAACTGACAGACCAAAAGCCACTTGATCGTTTTTGGCAGCAGCCTAAAAAACCAGACAATGAATTTTATCTAAGATTTCGTGAGTATCTGATAGAGCAAACCCAACTAAATGGTGCGTTTTATGGAAAATCGCCATGGATATCTAAGCATCTGCACCAAACCAGTGTTAAATCTGCAGAGGTTAAACTTTCAAAACCAAATATTCATTAGTAGCCTCTTTCCCTAAATCTCAATTTTTAATTAGGTTAGGGGTTAATAAGTAGCTTGCTTTCTACTTTCAAAGTCTATGAACGCTTACATTCATTTACAAACCCTATCCTTACTAATAAAATCGCCTTACTTTACAGTGGAAAACTGCTAGAATACCCTTACATGCCTGCGCCTATTGATCACTAACCAATTGAGTTAGTCAGTAGTGATAAGGGCCATGAGCTTTTACCTTAGAAACGATAATCTTTTTGCTTATTACGACAGTATTGGCGTATTGGCCAATACGAAGTATGAGTAAGCATTCTATTGATTCTATCTGACAGTATGTATTTCCGTTATTCAATCCTCCATTATTTAGTAGGCGCTTTGTGACTGCATTAGCCAATATTCGTAACTTTTCTATTATTGCCCACATTGATCATGGCAAGTCGACTCTTGCCGATCGTTTTATTCAGATGTGCGGTGCGCTGCAAGATCGTGAAATGCAGGCGCAGGTCCTCGATTCTATGGACATTGAGCGTGAGCGCGGCATCACTATTAAAGCCCAGTCTGTGACCTTGTTTTATGACCATCCTAACGGCGAGCGCTATCAGCTGAACTTTATTGATACGCCTGGTCACGTTGATTTTTCATACGAAGTGTCACGCTCATTAGCTGCTTGTGAAGGCGCGCTATTGGTTGTTGATGCTGCGCAAGGCGTAGAAGCACAGTCAGTGGCTAACTGCTATACCGCGGTTGATCAAGGCTTAGAGGTGATGGCGGTTCTTAATAAGATTGACTTGCCACAAGTTGAGCCTGAGCGCGTTATTCAAGAAATTGAAGACATTATCGGGATTGATGCGGTTGATGCGCCGCGCGTATCAGCTAAGTCTGGTCTTGGCGTTGATAAGCTGTTAGAAGCCTTGGTCGAGTTTATTCCTGCGCCAACCGGCGATCGTGAGGCGCCGCTGCAAGCGTTGATTATTGACTCATGGTTTGATAGCTATTTAGGTGTGGTCTCACTCGTACGTGTGCGTGAAGGAACGGTCAAAAAAGGCGATAAGATATATATTTTATCAACCAAAGAAGCACATTTAGTCAGTTCGATAGGTGTCTTTACGCCGAAGCCGTTAGATACGGGGATTTTAGAAGCCGGTGAAGTTGGCTTTATCATTGCTGGTATCAAAGACATTGCAGGCGCTCCCGTGGGTGATACGATTACCCATGCTAAAACCCCTGACGTTGAACGTATTCCTGGTTTTAAACAGATTACGCCACAAGTTTATTCTGGCATGTTCCCAGTTGACTCCAGCGATTTTGAAAAATTCCGCGAAGCGCTGCAAAAACTACAGATTAATGATGCTTCATTATTTTTTGAGCCCGATACCTCTGATGCACTCGGATTTGGTTTCCGCTGTGGCTTCTTGGGTATGCTGCACATGGAGATTATCCAAGAGCGCTTAGAGCGCGAATATGACTTGGATTTAATCACTACCGCGCCATCAGTTATCTATGAGATTGAAAAGAAGAACGGCGAAGTCATTTATGTTGATAATCCATCAAGATTGCCTGAGCCAAATAATATCGAAGAATTCCGGGAGCCGATTGCCCGCTGTCAGATTTTAGTACCGCAAGATTACTTGGGTAACGTCATGACGCTTTGTATCGAGCGCCGCGGTGTGCAGGTCGATATGCGTTTTATGGGTCGTCAAGTGCAGCTGATTTTTGACATTCCGATGGGCGAGGTGGTCATGGACTTCTTTGACCGTCTAAAATCCGTATCGCGCGGTTTTGCGTCGCTGGATTATAACTTTGAGCGTTATCAAGTGGATAAATTGGTCAAAGTTGACGTGCTGATTAACGGTGAAAAAGTCGATGCGTTAGCTATGATTGTGCATCAAGACCAAGCGCGCTACCGTGGTAATGCATTGGTTGGGAAAATGAAAGAGCTGATTCCGCGCCAGATGTTTGATGTGGCGATTCAGGCCGCAATTGGTAGCCAAATTATCGGCCGTAGTACGGTGAAAGCTATGCGTAAAGACGTTCTAGCCAAGTGTTATGGTGGCGACGTTTCGCGTAAGAAAAAGCTACTCTCGAAACAGAAAGCTGGTAAAAAACGTATGAAGCAAGTCGGTAACGTCGAGATTCCACAAGAAGCCTTCTTAGCCGTTTTGCAAGTTGAATAAATCACCGATAAATGATCAAACATCATCTGTTTTAATATCTATTTTTAATAGTTCATTTATTAATAATAAAGACTGGCATATAAGTAGCTCGCTAATAGGCAAATAAGTATGGATTTTGATTTCAATTTGATTTTAGTACCATTAACCATTGGTTTGGGTATTATTTGGCTATTAGATAAGCTGACGCTTAAACAACGTAAAACTCGTGGGCGCGGTAAAGAAAGCTTGCTGGTACGCTGGGCATATGACTTTTTCCCTGTGTTAGCGGTGGTGTTGATTGTGCGCTCATTCCTGATTGAGCCGTTTAATATTCCCTCATCTTCTATGGTACCGACACTCTATACCGGTGATTTTATCGCGGTCAATAAATATGCCTATGGGGTGCGCCTACCGCTGACTTATAATAAGGTGCTTGATACAGGCGCGCCTGAGCATGGCGATGTGGCGGTTTTTCGCTATCCTGAAAACCCAAGTATTTATTATATTAAGCGCGTGATTGGTCTGCCCGGTGATACTGTCAGTTATAATCAAGGCACTTTGGCAATCAATGATATACCTGTTCCTACCAAAGCGGTAGATTTCAATGCTGATGTCGAGCTAACGTCACAGCTATACCCAGCAGGACAAGTTGGACCAGGGCAAGTGTTGACTGAAGACAATGCTGTACAAATGGGTCAGCAGGAAGAAAGCGCAGCGCAGTACTTCGAAGAGACTCAAGGGGACAATAAACACTTGGTTCGCTACTTACCTAATATGAATAGTGCACAATATGCGCCATTTTTACAGCAGGAATCACCAGAAGTGGTGAGCTCTGAAGGGACAGAGTGGCGTATCAGTGTGCCAGAAGGTCATTACTTTGTGATGGGTGATAACCGCGATCGTAGTGCCGATGGACGTTTTTGGGGTTTCGTTCCTGATGATAACTTAGCCGGTAAAGCGGTCTATATTTGGATGCATAAACCACCTGGTCTTAACTTACCAACTTTTAAACGTAACGGCAGTATTGATTAGTATCATGGATGAGCTAAAGGTTGATTTACCGATAATAGTTTGTGCTAATATTATGGCTATCTAATAAACTGCCATCTGCCTGTTACTATCGACTATTAAATAGTGATGGTAACAGTATGGTTTTTGAAAGTATGGCGGTTTACCTATAGCAACTTACGCTTTGAGAGGTATTATGGTGCAACAGTTATCTGGTTTGTCTTCGCAACGTGGTGCTAGTGTTACTAGTATCGTTTTTATCATTATCGTTTTGGGTGTGGCTGCTAAATTGATCGTCGCTATCGTACCGGCGCAGATTGGTGATTACCAGCTGACTAAAACGTTAAGCGCCCAGCTTAAAGAATCCAATGCTAATAAAGAAACAGCCAAACAGTTTGTGGAGCGTGTGAATAAGCAGCTTTCTATTAATGCTGATTATGATACGCAAGCAGAAGAGGTTTTCACCTTTACCGATAAAAAGACAGGTCAGCTTGCTATCCATAAGAAGTATGAAACCACCAATAAACTTTTTGGTAATATCGATATCGTTAATCGCTTCGAAGGTGACATTGATGCAACCACTGCCGAATAATTACTAGTCTATATCATAGAAAAGACTGTTTGTTGAATTTTGATTTTTTGAAGTTTTTTTTGAGCTCTATTTTAGAGTAATAGCAGTTCGTCACATTTATTAATGCAACAAAAGGGATAATCACAAGCCACGCATGAAACCAACTTCGCAGTATCCTCAGGCGATTCCTAATCACCAAAAAAGTAGCATGTCTGATGACACGCTTATTATTAGCTCAGAATTTATTCAACGGTTAGCGATATTAACGCGCAAGTTGGGTTATGTGTTTAATGATTTAAGTCTGCCTAAGCTGGCGCTTACCCATCGCTCATTTGATAGTAAGAAAAACTATGAACGTTTAGAGTTTTTGGGTGACGCGCTACTAGGTATGATAGTCGGTGAAGCTTTATACCACCGTTATCCGACGCAAAACGAAGGTCGTTTGACCCGTATGCGCGCGACTTTAGTACGACAAGAATCGCTAGTCATTATTGCGCAAAATCTAGAGCTGTCAAATCAGCTGATATTGGGAGTTGGTGAGCGTAAAGGTGGCGGGCGCAATCGTGCATCTATCTTAGCAGATGCGGTAGAGTCACTGATTGGGGCGATTTATTTAGACAGCCAAGATATGGATATTACCCGTGATTGTGTGCTTTCTTGGTATGGTGACCTTATTGATAATGTCAATGATCAAAAAGCGCTCAAAGATGCCAAAAGCCGCTTACAAGAATGGTTGCAATCTAAGCAGTTTGATTTGCCGCATTATGAATTGATGGAAACCCGTGGCAATGCCCCGCATCAAATTTTTGTGGTGCGCTGTCAGGTAAATATTGATAACTGTCCTGATATTACTGAATCTGGCGAGAGTCGCCGTATCGCTGAGCAAAAAGCGGCAGAGCTGATGATTAATCAGTTGCATAAATTGCCAGGTCAGCCTAAAAAACGCTCGTAACTTATTTGATAAAGATTGTTTTTCAAGCCCATGTTAGAAACACTAAGTCTTTAATTATCCATTTTTTCAAGCACTCAATATTTGAAATATCAACTATACTAGATTAATACCCATATTCTTAACTTGATAACCGTCTTGCTGCTTTAATCGATAAACCTATCTAGCAGCAGGGCTGCTTACCACGCCCACAGGATTAACCCATGAGCAATCACAATGACTTGCCATTAAATAATGAAGATAATGCCAAAAATATGACCCAAAACACAAACACGAGCTCAACTCAAAATATTGCTGAAGCAAATGACAGTAAACAGAATGACATTGCGCAAAACAATGCTGAATTAAATAACGCTAGATTAAATGATGCTAAGCTAAATGTTGATAGCTCAGAAGACGCTACGTTAGAAAGCAATACACTAGAAAATGATATGGCCATCGAAGAGTTTTTTTCACCGAATAACAATGCGCACAGGGCTGATGGTTTTAAAACTGGTTATGTTGCCATTGTTGGTCGCCCGAATGTGGGTAAATCAACTTTGATGAACCACTTATTGGGTCAAAAACTCTCTATCACGTCGCGTAAACCACAAACGACCCGCCATCGTATTCATGGTATTTTGTCTAACGATGAAATGCAGGCGGTCTTTGTTGATACTCCAGGTATTCATCGCAATGAAGTACGCGCTATCAATGAACGCATGAATAAAGCAGCGGTATCTGCGCTGGTTGATGTTGATTTGGTCTTATTTGTGGTTGATTCAGACCAATGGCGCGATGATGACTTATTAACCCTCCAGAAGCTTGGCGATACCAATCTGACCGTGGTATTGGTGATTAATAAAGCCGATACCTTAAAAGATAAAGGTAGCGTGTTGCCACTGATCGAAACCTTTAATGACAGTTTCGATTTTGCTGACATTGTCCCTGTTTCTGCTTTAAAGAATCAAAACTTAGATCGTCTACAAGAAGTGATTGCATCACATTTGCCCATCGCTGATCCTATTTATGATACCGAGCAGATTACGGATCGCTCAGAGCGCTTTTTAGCAAGTGAAATTATACGTGAAAAAATAATGCGTAGCGCGGGTGATGAAGTGCCATACGATTTGACGGTACAGATTGATGGCTTTAAAGACGAGGCGGCGCATATAGATCCAAAAACAGGTCGTCCCCGTAAAGCTTGTACCTTTATTGATGCGACCATTTATGTCGAGCGCAGTGGGCAAAAAGCGATCGTGATTGGTGATAAAGGTCAGCGTATCAAACAAGTGGGCATGGATGCGCGTAAAGATATGGAACAGCTGTTTGATAAAAAAATCATGTTGACACTGTGGGTGAAAGTGAAACGTGGCTGGTCTGATGATGAGCGAGCGTTAACCAGTTTGGGATATTAATAGTGACTTAACGGAAATAGCATGGTGATCAGGCATTTATATCGCCATGCGTTCATATCATCATTGCTGAGGTAATAATCAATGCGTAACGAAGCGTTAATCGGTTATTTATTACATCAGCGCCCTTACCAAGAAAAACGTGCCTTATACTATTTGTTTTCTCAGCAACATGGGGTGATTCATGGGGTTGGCAAAAAAGGCGCGCCACTCTTTATGCCATTGCAACTCTTTGCGAGCGGTAAACGTGATTTAAAAACATTCAGTCAGATTAATATTGCCCCCTTAAGCGCGGTTCAAGGTTTTATAGCGCAAGATTTTTCAGAGCCAGAGGACAATAACGCGAACCTAGCAGAGGCGTTGCATCACGAGAGTATTAGTGGGCAACATCAATACGCCGCCTTGTATTTAAATGAAATATTGTGGCGGCTATTAGCTACTGAAGATCCTATGCCAGTATTGTGGCAACATTATCAAAACAGCCTATACCAGCTTAAGCAGCCCTTAACTGCTGATGAGTTGCGTTTGTGTTTGCGCCAATTTGAGACGTATTTATTCAATGAGTTGGGCTTTGCTTTAACATTAAAGCATGACAGCCTTTATCAGCCAATTGAGTCTGACTGCGTTTATCGATTCTTGCCTGATGTCGGTTTGGTGCCGATTTTCCTTAACGATGATAACGAAAACGCAATAGCGCAAGCTGTTTTCAAAGGTAGTGAGATTTTAGTGATGGTAGAGCAGGGTATTTCTGCTGATACGCTTAACACTTGGTCACGTTTACATCGACAACTGATTGATCATCTGCTTGATTACCAGCCATTACAAAGTCGTTTGCTTTGGCAACAGCAACAGCGCTATCAATCTTAGGGTTTGTAAAGGTTTTATACCCCACTTTTTAGTAAATGATCTGGATATTATTGAAAGGATTTTTTATGACTAACACCATGATAGTACAGACAGCTAACTTAAAGGAAACCTTAGAGAGCAGCTTAAAAAAGCCTCTACTAGGGGTAAATATTGACCATGTAGCAACTTTACGCCAAGCACGAGGTGTCAGCTATCCAAGCCCATTGGCAGCCGCTCTTTTATGTGAAAAGGCAGGGGCAGATGGCATAACGATTCATTTGCGTGAAGACCGCCGTCATATTCAAGATGCCGATGTGTATGAGATTGCTGAACAGCTGACCACGAGAATGAACTTGGAGATGGCAGCAACGACTGAAATGTTAGAGATTGCTCGTCAGGTTAAGCCGTTTTGGGTATGCTTAGTGCCTGAGAAGCGTGCTGAATTGACTACCGAAGGCGGTCTGGATGTCGCAGGACAGATGCCTTGGTTGACTGAATATATCGCCAAATTACAAGCGGTAGATACCAAGGTTTCTTTGTTTATTGATCCAGAAGACAAACAGATTGCTGCAGCGGTGAATTGCGGTGCTGATGCAATAGAACTGCATACCGGTGCTTACGCTGAGGCAGGTCTAGCCGCTAATGTTGATAGGATGAATGCTGAGCTTACGCGGATTAAACAAGCCGTGCGGACTGCCCAAGATGCCAATAGTAATATGCTGATTAATGCAGGTCATGGTCTGACACGTGAGAATGTTCATGCGATTGCCCAAATTGACGGTATATATGAGCTAAATATCGGACATGCGCTTATTGCCGATGCCGTTTTTGTTGGATTAGAGCAGGCGGTTATTATGATGAAATCTGCAATGCACCAAGGTGCTTAACCTTGTCATTTCTCATTGCCCACAGCCAGTAGGGTGGTTCTCGTTGGGCTTATAAGTAATGAGGCCGCCTTGGTTGAATGAGATTTGATACATGGTTTTATTATAGGTTGAGGTCGGGCAATATTTAATATGCCCGAAATGCCCGCGAGGCTTACCGCTATCGCCCCAGAACTTAGTGTAATGACGATTATTTCCCACTCGTAAATATAGTGTGCTGTATTTGGGATCTAACGCTTGTTCTTCTAGCAGATCATCAATTCCTAAATCAAAGTTCTTATTATTGTTTGTATCTAGAAATAATAATAACTTCTTATAACTGTCCCTATGACACAAGCCACCATTGTTAGATAGGCAAACTAGTAAGTCTTGTCTCCTGATATAACTTTCCGCTTTAGCCAATGTTAGCGTATTTTCAATTTGACCTTCAATACGTTTTGCTTCCATGCGGGCTAATTGCGCTAGGATGTAAGGCGTAGCAATTATTGCTACGATAGTTAAGACCGCGATTGTGACGATCAGTTCCACTAAGTTAAAGCCATACTGATTATATGTTTGAAGGTGTTTTCGTTTACCTGACGATACTTTATATGATTCCATCATGATGGACTGCCGCCTATATAAAAGGTATGGAAATATAAAAAATATAACTGAGCAAACCGTTTTAATGTCATTAGTGATGCTTAATTTATACTTGACTGCTAGTATCTAGCCTTATATCTAAAATATTAATAATGTATAAAATCTGGTCAAATTTAATCACTTAACCGTAGAGTGGAATAATGTTTGCTAATATGAATATAAACTAAATATATGTCTACTGTCAAAAAATGTTTCAATTCGTGAATCATTAGTTTTATCAATAGAGAAAATAAATGATTTGTATTAAAATAAGTTGAAACAATAGGTATGATTCGTTTCATCATCTGTTGTGACCTAACATACAAAAGATAAAAACTGTAAGGTGTGTTAGTTCTCAGTAAGTTCAGCTGACTAATGTGTTTTAGTTATGACATTATCGTGTAATAATGTGTAGCTGGTTAACGAAAAAAGTTGTAAACTGCATTGATAATCGCTAAGCTACTCCTTAATTGGTTTTGCTTTGTCACTTAAAATTTGTAAAAGATGTACATTTTAGAGCATCTTGAAAAGCGGTTATGCTTAACGCATTACTAAAATTATCCTTTGGAGGAAGTCCATGAAATTAAATAAAATTGCTCTAGCTCTGGTTGCTGTAACAGCAGCTCCTTTAGCAGCCAATGCTGGCGTTACTATTAGCCCATTATTACTTGGTTATCACTTTACTGAAGACTTTAGTGACACAGCTGATAAACAGCGTGACATTCTTCGTACAGGTAAAAACCTGTATGCAGATGCAAATGGTACTGAATGGCTAAATGAGCCACGTGGTAACAACAATGGCGGTGTGGCTAAAGAGAGCAGCCTGTATACTGGTGCTGCACTAGGTATCGAACTAACTCCTTCTACGCAATTCCAAGTTGAATATGGTGTATCTAACGCAAATGGCGAAGCTTCTGAAGATTCTGCAGTTTCAGGTGTTAACCGTTTTGACGTAGAACAAACCATGCTTTCTGGTAACTTCTTAATCGGTACAGAAGAGTTTACTGGTTATACTGATAGTCCTTTAAAGCCATACGTTTTGGTTGGTGCTGGTCAGTCTAAGATCAAAGTAGAAAACCAAGAAGCTTATAGAGCTGCATCTCCAGTTGCTGGTTATAACACTGGTGAAATTGTACAAGCAGGTACTGAAGTATCGAGCTCTAAAGATACTATCGGTAACCTAGGTCTAGGTGCTATGTATCGTATCAACGATGCACTAAGCCTACGTGGTGAAGCTCGTGCGATTCATAACTTTGATAACAACTGGTGGGAAGGCATGGCTTTGGCCGGTCTAGAAGTTGTACTTGGTGGCCATTTAGCACCTACAGTAGCTGTTCCGCCAATGCAAGAGCCTAACGTTGATGCTGCGCCAATCGTTGTTGTTGAGTCTGATCTTGATTCTGACGGTGATGGTGTACCTGATAGCATCGATGCATGCCCAGGCACTCCAATGAACGTAGTTGTTGATGAGCGCGGTTGCCCAGTACCAGTAGATATTACTGATGAACTGAAAATGGAACTACGTGTATTCTTTGATAACGACAAATCAGCTATCAAAAACCAATACAAGCCAGAAATCGCTAAAGTAGCAGAGAAGATGCGTGAGTATCCTAACTCTACAGCCCGTGTAGAAGGTCATGCTTCTAAGACTGGTCCTTCAGCACGTTATAACCAACGTTTATCTGAAGCTCGTGCTGTTGCTGTGAAATCTATGTTGACTAACGAATTTGGTATCGAGCCAAATCGTCTATCAACAGTTGGTTATGGTTATGACCAACCAATCGCTGACAACAACACTGAAGAAGGTCGCGCTATGAACCGTCGTGTTTATGCCATCATTACTGGTGACAAAACCATGACTGTTGAACAAACTAAAGATATGGTTGTTCAATAAGTAATAGCTACTAATTATGTCATAAAGTAATTAGTTACAAAAAAAGTCACCCTTTGGGTGGCTTTTTTTTATTTATGTGTTGAGAAAAGTGAGTTATTGCATAAATTAATGGTGCAATAATGTTATACTAGCCACCCAAACACTTTGTAAATTGACAAAGTGTACATTAGCATAGCTATCTGTACGATGGATTTATCAGCATAGGTATTTGATTTTATTAAAATTGATCGATTGTGCCTATTGCACAGTCATCTAATCATAAAGTAATCATGTCTATTTGGTTGATGGTAACAGTTTATCCAGCGGCGCTTACTGCTACTGCATTTTTTTAAGACGAAACGAGCATTTTATATGGCGAACGATATCAAACACCTGCGTAACATTGCAATTATTGCCCACGTTGACCACGGTAAAACCACTTTGGTTGACAAGCTATTACACCAATCTGGTACTTTTGGCGATCGTGCAAACATTGCTGAACGTGCAATGGATTCAGGTGATATTGAGCAAGAGCGTGGTATTACCATCTTAGCGAAAAATACAGCCATCCGCTGGACAGATGATACTGATGGCACTGAATACCGTATTAATATTGTTGATACTCCAGGTCACGCCGATTTTGGTGGTGAAGTTGAACGTGTTATGTCAATGGTTGACTGTGTTTTATTAGTGGTTGACGGTGTTGACGGCCCAATGCCACAGACGCGTTTTGTGACTCAAAAAGCATTCGAACAAGGTCTAAAGCCGATTGTTGTTATTAATAAAATTGACCGTCCTGGTTCACGCCCTGATTGGGTAATGGATCAAATTTTTGATTTGTTTGATAACTTAGGTGCTACTGATGAGCAATTGGATTTCCCAGTTGTTTACGCCTCAGCCCTAAATGGCATTGCTGGCTTAGAAGCAGACAACTTAGCGGATGACATGACGCCGCTGTTTAAAACCATTGTTGATGTCGTACAGCCTCCACAGGTTGATGCCGATGCACCGTTCCGCATGCAAATCTCTAGCCTTGACTATAACAGCTTCGTTGGTGTTATCGGTATTGGTCGTATTCAGCGCGGTAAAGTTAAAACCAATACACCAGTGACTATCGTTGATAAAAATGGTAAAACGCGTAATGGTCGTATTCTGAAAATTATGGGTTATCACGGTCTAGATCGTATCGAAGTAGAAGATGCGCAAGCGGGTGATATCGTTTGTATTACTGGTATCGATTCGCTTAATATCTCAGATACTATCTGTGATCCTAACCATGTTGAAGCGTTACCAGCCTTGACGGTTGATGAGCCGACCGTATCGATGAACTTCCAAGTAAATAACTCACCATTTGCTGGTCGTGAAGGGAAGTTTGTGACGTCACGTAATATTCGTGAGCGTCTTGAGCGTGAATTGATTCATAACGTTGCACTACGTGTAGAAGATACTGAGTCTCCTGATAAATTTAAAGTATCAGGTCGTGGTGAGCTACATTTATCGGTGCTGATCGAAAATATGCGCCGTGAAGGTTTTGAGCTTGGCGTATCTGGTCCAGAAGTTATCGTTAAAGAAGTCGATGGTAAGCTACAAGAACCATATGAAAACGTCGTATTTGATATTGAAGATGCGCATCAAGGTCCAATCATGGAGCAAATCGGCTTACGTAAAGGCGAGATGACCAATATGGAGCTTGATGATAAAGGTCGTATGCGTATTGAAGCGACAATGCCAGCGCGTGGTTTGATTGGTTTCCGTTCAGAGTTTTTAACACTGACGTCGGGTACTGGTATCATGACTTCAAGTTTCTCGCATTACGGTCCACAAAAAATTGGTGATGTTGGTGGCCGCTCTAACGGCGTATTGGTTTCTATGGCAAATGGCGTTTGCTTAGGTTTTGCACTATTTAATCTGCAAAAACGTGGCAAATTATTTGCTGAGCCACAGCTTGAAGTCTACGAAGGTATGATCGTTGGTCTTAACTCTCGTAACGATGATATGGCGGTGAATCCGACGACTGCTAAGCAGTTGACCAACGTTCGTGCAAGTGGTACTGATGAAGCGTTGACCTTGACCCCAGCGGTTAAGTTTACTCTTGAGCAAGCACTTGAATTTATTCAAGATGATGAGCTAGTAGAAGTAACGCCAAAAGCCGTTCGTTTACGTAAGCGTTATTTGACGGAAAGCGAGCGTAAGCGTCATGGTCGTAAGAAAGGTGCTTAATTTCTGACAAAAAATGATATTAATCATAATTTTTGTTAAGAATTGAGAGAAGTATTCAATATTAGTAAAGACCTTTTTTATTTGTATTGAATGAGCGCTATAATTAGCAGTATAGAGTGGGTCAACTATGATTCACTTTATATTGCTTTTTTTTGCGCCTATCTTTTATATACAATAAAAAACTAATCAATCGAATTGGTTTGTTTAGGTTTTCTTATGTTATCTTTCAATAAGATTAACTATTTAACTAATTATCTATCTGACCATAGATAATACTTTTGAGGAGTGACATTATGAGTATGGTATCTGAGTTTAAGGAGTTTGCTTTAAAAGGTAACGTGATGGACCTAGCAGTTGGTGTCATCATCGGTGGCGCTTTTGCAACCATCACAACGTCTTTGGTTGAAGACATTATTATGCCAATTGTGGCTTTTATTGCTGGTGGCGAAATCAATTTTAAAAATATGTTTTTCATATTAGGAGACGCTCCTGAAGGCGTTGCCATGACTTACGATGCACTTAAAGCAGCGGGTGTGCCAGTATTGGCCTACGGTAGTTTTATCACCGTACTTATTAACTTCCTGATTTTAGCGTTTATTATCTTTATGATGGTCAAAATGGTTAATAGATTACGCCGTGAAGATGAGGTAGAAGAAGCGATAGAAGAGCCGTCTGAAGAGGTGCAACTGCTTCGTGAGATTAGTGCTAAGCTTAGTAATAATCACATAACAAAATAAAACCATACAATTTGCTTACTAGAATAAAAAAGGCTAACGAGAAGTTAGCCTTTTTTATTGTCAATTGATGAATTCGAAGCGTGCAACCTATGGTGTGACTACCACATAGTCATTCGTATTGATTAAAATCTCTGAAGGACGATCGACAACGATACGGACGACATTATTATCAACGGCTTGTGATTTATAATAATTATCTTCAGCAACCGTACAGCCTAAGCAGCGGCCCATAGCATCCCATGGCTCAACAAATAATTTCTGCTGCGCTTGATCAGCATTGCCACCGATCAGCGAGAAGGGTAAGCTCACAAGGTAAGCGGCTGTTCCCGCTACAGCGGCTACTAACTGTAATGGCTTCCCGACAATAGTATCTACCGCCATAGTCTCGTAAGAGGGGCCAAAATCAGTTTCATCAATTTCTATCGCTGCTAAAGCGGGTTGCATGCTTGCAAAAATTAAGCTTACGCTTGCCATCATGGTCAGTAACTTATATTTAGCGGTGCGTTTCATTTTAGCTGGAGCACTCATAATAATATCCTAAAACTCATAAGTAGTATGATTAATAGCTGCTGCTATTTCCACACAGAGACAAATTCCCTATAGAAATAATGCGACAACGATAGGTATTTTTAATATTACAGATACATAAACGATTTGCACTATTTATGTAAATATAAGGGCTATTAAAGCAAGATGTACGCTAATAAGCAACAAAAATGCGCAGGAGATGTGTATTAATAGGGCGTTTTTAGTATGAGCGATTTTAAATGGATTTACTAGCTACTGTAAATAATGGTGTAAGCTAACTTAGCTACGGTATCATTTTGATACTTTGTAGCCTTATTAACCATTGTCTAATCAATGTTGATTGGTTGACAGGTAGGGCAATAAACACTAGCACGTCCATTGAGCTTAATATTTTCTAATAGCGTGTCACAATGTGGACAAGTTTCGCCTTGTCTGCCATAGACATTTAAGGTTTGTTGAAAATAGCCTGTTTGACCGCTGGCGACCGTAAAATCGCGTAATGTGGACCCGCCAAGGGCTATCGCCTTTTTTAAAATCGTTTTTATATGGTCAACCAAAGTAACTATTTGCGCATACGATACTTCATGAGCTGGCGTTGCAGGATGAATGCCTGATAAATAGAGACTTTCAGTCGCGTAAATATTGCCAACACCGACAACGATTTGTTGTTCCATAATGACGGATTTAATGGCGCGTTTGATAGGTTGCCTACTCGTAGCCTTACTGGCAGTAGCTTTATTCGCAGCCAATTTATTAGTGCTATTTTCGATAGTCGCGTTATCATCAGAGGTTTGATTAGGATTATTTGAGCGCTGGATGAGATGATATAAATAATCAGCGGTAAATGCTTCCGATAACGGCTCAGGACCCAAATGATCTAATAGCTTCTGGCCATAATCTTCAAACCATAACACGGACCCAAAGCGCCTAGGGTCATAATAATGCAACTGTGTTTGGGTGTCATCAGCGCCATTGAAAGTCACCACTAAATGGTCATGTTTGCGCTTATTCGTGCCATAACTGTGTTGCTGTAAGCTACCTGACATACCCAAATGAATCAAAAGTTGGCGTGGTGCTAAGTTTGTAGGTTGGATAGGGGCGCTGGTATTGGCAGCAATGAGTGGAACGAAATTAAGAATTAAATACTTTGCTCGGCGCTCGACGCTATCTAAAGTGTAATCAACTAGTTGACTTAAATCATCAGGCATCGCCCAACGTAGCTTAGGTTGGAAGACTTCGATATTGGTCACTTGTTGACCTAAAAGTGGTGCAAGGCTGGTTTTGGTGGTTTCTACTTCGGGTAACTCAGGCATAGTATTTCTTATGAAAACTTTATTATGAATTAAAGGTGTCGTTGGAAAGTTTTACCGACTTAATTGACAGCAACGGCGCGGCGGGCATGTAAAATACCATGCTGCTGCTCAAGTTTAGCCAGTAATTTAGACAAATGTGCGAGCCCTGATACTTCAATATGAAATTTTAAAAAAGCGATATTGTCATCATTACTCAATGTTTCAACTTGACGAATATTGACGTTTTCTCTATCAATAATCTGGGTCAAATCACGCAGTAGTCCGCGCCTATCATAAGCTTCTATATGAATATCTACCGGTTGATAACGACTCGATTTAACTGTCCAAGCGGCATCAATCTCGCGCTCAGGGTCACGCTCAATCAAGCGCAGATATTCGGGGCAGCCACGATTATGGACACTGACGCCACGCGACAACGTAATATAGCCTGCGATGGGTTCACCGTGGACGGGATGACAGCAGCCTGCTAGGTTGATTTCGATATTATCTAAACCATCGATATGGATTTTATAGGCATCAAGTTTTCCTACATCCCGTGTATCGATACTGGGAGTAAAGTCTTCTTCAGGTCTTTCAGGCTCTAGATGCAGCTGACGAGAAATATGACTGGTAAGCTGGTTGAGACCAATATCACCGGTCACCAAACCGACGACAATGTCATCAGTGTTATTGACATTAAAATGCTGAGTATAGTCGTTTAAATCGATACTATTGGGATGGACTGATAAACGCTCAAGCTCTTTGCTGAGCATTTGGCGGCCTATCTCGATATTCTTATCGCGGTCTTGTTTATTAAACCATTGACGCAGTTTTGAGCGCGCGCGGTTGGTATGGATATAACCAAGCGAGGCGACTAGCCAATCACGGTTAGGCTCACGCGATGCTTTGGTGATGATTTCAACTTGTTCCCCAGTCTTTAATTGATAAGTCAGCGGTACATAACGCTGATTGACGCGCGCCGCTTGGGCACGGTTACCGACTTGCGTGTGCACATAGTAAGCAAAATCCAGTACGGTTGCGCCTTTTGGCAGCTCAGTAATATCGCCATCACGACTAAAAATATAAATACGCTCAAGCTCGTCAAAATCAACCAATTGCTCATCTTCGTCAAATTCGATTTCTTCTAATTCTTCGCCTGTTAATGATGTCGAGCGCGTCTGATTGCGCGTCTCATTATTAATAGAAAGTAACTGGCGTAATGAGCTGATTCTTTGGTTGAGATAGTTATCTTTTTTATTTTTCAAACCTTCTTTATAGTTGACGTGCGCACACATGCCAAGCTCGGCTTCAAAGTGCATCTCGTGCGTGCGAATTTGTACTTCAAGTGATTTGTTTTCGGCAATGACTGCGGTATGGAGCGACCGATAGCCGTTAGACTTGGGGTTGGTAATATAGTCGTCGAATTGCTCAGGAATATAGCGCCATAAACCGTGTACCAGTCCTAAAACGTGATAACAATCTGAAGGGTTGTTGACCAATACTCGCAGCGCGCGAATGTCATAAAGCTGATCAAAGGATAAACCTTTTAGCTTCATTTTTCGGTAAATAGAGTAGATGTGTTTAACGCGTCCAGAAACCTCGCCCTCGATACTGGCTTCTGCTAAGGCTGCATTGAGCTTGTCTTGTACACGCTGAATATAGGACTCACGTTCGCTACGTTTCTCTGACAATAGCTTGGCAATCTCTTTATAGCGCTCAGGCGCAAGATAGCGAAACGCTAGGTCTTCAAGCTCCCACTTTAATTGAGCAATACCGAGTCGGTGTGCCAATGGCGCATAAATAGTCATGACTTCGCGCGCGACACGATATTGCCGATCTTCATTTGAGAAGGTCAATTCGCGCATGGCAAAGGTACGCTCGGCCAATTTAATCAGCACGACGCGCACATCATTGGTGACAGAGATGAGCATGCTATAAATATTGGAGAGCTGATCACGCTGGTTATTGACGAAATGATCTTCTAAGCGCTTATTGCTTTCGATGATTTCGGACAGCTTCCCCATTGCCAAGGTATCTTTGACCAAGGTTGAGATATCAGCACCGAATTTTTTTTCAATCTCAGCTAAGCTGATGATCGATTTACGAGCGCTGCGATACAGCATCGCCGCGACGAGTGCATTTTCATCTTGATAAAGATAGGTCAGGATATCGGTCATCGCAATACCTGTGATGTAAGCACCTGAGCGCTCAGATTCACTGGTATTCATATGACTGCGGATAAATTCGCAAGCAACGCTAAGGTTAGGCACAGACTCTTGGCCGATACGCTTTGCGACATTATCAAGCCAAGTAGGGACGTCGATATTTATCTGATCTAAATCAATCGCTTCAAGCTCTTTGGTTGAAAGTGTTGAGGTATTATCAAGAAGCTGACTGTCTAAATACTCATTGTTGAGGTTCGGGTCATGGCTATGATAATCATACTGAGCAGAGCGATCAAAGGTGGTATGCAGCTTGTGAGTGGACAGCTGATACTTAATATCGAGTGGAATTTGGGCATAGCTATTGGCAGACTGATGAGAGCGTTGGCTCGCGACCAGCTGTGCTGCCAATGTTGCGCTATCGGCTTGAGTAGTTTGTCCATCTACCAGCGGTAATCCTTCACGAATTTTTACCATAGCCCGCTCCTCTTAGCTATTCAAAATTGATCATAGCCTCATTTGTCATGCAAAATTAAACTTTGCGATAGGTAAATGACCGCTAAAAATCAATTCAGCCGCTAAAAATCCATTTCTAGCAGCCATAAAATTACAGGTATACAAAATATATAAAATCATGAGTACGCACACTCATGATATTTCGATTAAGAAAGTCTAAGTATATGAGTTATCATTATCGCATTTTGCAATGACAAATCAAGCAAGGCTCTGTAATGATCCTGTCAGTCTCAATAACATAACGCATTGTCCACCTTATTGCTCAGTCCATTTTTGAATAAAGCAATGCGGTTAAAAATAAACGTTATGATTTTGAAAACATCATGCTCAACAACATCAGTCGTTTAAAATTGCGACTAAGCTGAAACTTTCTCAAAGCGGGCGATTGACTCGACGTGACCGGTATGACAAAACATATCCATCACACCCGCATGTGTTAAACGGTAACCTTGCTCCAATAAGGCTTTGGTATCGCGCGCGAGGGTAGCAGGATTACAAGACACATAGACAATACGTTCGGCGTTAAACTTAGGCAGATACTGCATGATCTCCCATGCGCCCGAACGTGGTGGGTCAATCAATAGCGCATCAAAGCCTTGATTGGCCCAAGGTTTATCGGTGCAATCTTGCGTTAAATCTTGGCTATAAAACTCAGTATTATTAATTCCATTACGACGTGCGTTATCGGCAGCGCGCGCGGTCATAGCTTCACTGCCTTCAACGCCAACCACCGAGCCAGTTTCGCCGACTAAACGCGCAAGTGGTAAGCTGAAGTTACCCAAACCACTGAATAAATCTAATACGCGTTCGCCCGCTTTTAAGTCTAATAAGTCACAAGCAAGTTTGGTCATCTGACGGTTTACTGATAAATTGACTTGAGTAAAATCCGTTGGGATAAACTCAAAGGTCAAATCATACTCGGGTAATTGATAATACAAGCGCCCAAACTGCTCACTCATATCATCATTCTCAGTCAAGGCAATGCGCTGAATGCTATCGGCACCTTTTGACTGTAAATATAACTGCCAGTTGCGCGCTGCAAAAAACGTTTTTAGCTTCTCGATATCAGCATCTGATAATGGTGCCAGATTACGCACGATAAGGGCAACGGGCTGATTGCCATCAGGTAGTGCTGGCATCTCTTCACCCATAGCTAGTTCGAGCTGGGCAATTTTGTCACGGCTCTCTAAGGTGCTAATAAGTGCTTTTAAATTTTCAATCTCAAAACCAATCCGCGGGTCTAAGATATGACACTCATTTAATTCCGCTAAAAAGTTACTCGAGCGCTCACGGAAACCAACCAAAGCAGTTTCTTTTTTGGCGACATAACGGACACCCAATCTTGCTTTGGTACGGTAACCTAAGCGATCACCAACTACCGGTGCGAGCCAATGATCTGGTTCGACATTGGCTTGATGGATAAGCATTTCAGCAAGCACAGATTGCTTAAAAGTGATTTGACCGTCTGGCTGCCAATGTTGCAGATTACAGCCACCGCAAACGCCAAAATGCGGGCAGGGCGGTACCGCGCGCTCAGGGTTTGGATTTGCAGTAATACTTACGGCATCACCTTCTTCAAAACTGGTGCGACTGTTGGTAATTTTGACTAAAGAGCTTTCACCTGGTAGCGCGAAGCTGACAAAAATCTTTTTGCCATGTTTATCTTCGATATGACCATCCGCTTCACCAAAACCATTGCCATATACTGCAACACCGCGACCATCATGTGACAGGCCATCGATTGTAAAGGGTAGTGGCTCAGCGTCTTTTAAACGGCGACGCGTTTTTGATGACGGTTTAGATTTTTTCTTGCTCGGTGGAATGGTAATGGTCTGAGTCTCGTTAGGCTGTTGAGGGGTATCTAATAGGGTAGACGTGCTTGAATCGGTGGGTTGCATAAACCTGCCTTAATAATAAATAACTAAAAATGAGTGAGACGCTGTTTCTTAAGACATCATTTTGATGACGACGTCTGCTATGGTCTTGGCGCAGAGGACCAATCAGCAATAAATTCTTGATGGCGTGGACTGCCATCTGCTTGGGTATATTTTGCTAAATAATCTCGGCTTTGCTGCTGCCACGCATCAAAATCTGGTGAGGATAATTGACCAGTTAAACGTAACCAGCGCAGATATATCAGCCACGTATTCATCACATCGGATTCGCAATATATTGACAGCGTTTGCCAATCACCCTTGCTGACCAGATCGCCAACCATGCTGCCATCAACATCTGTCTTACCGGGTAATCCATATAAGCTGGCAACGACATCCATGGCTTCGCGGCGGCTGGCACCGTATTGGCTAAACCTGTCCATCAAATCAAGATGGCGACTGTGGAAACGATTGACATAATTATCAAAGCGCATGTTTTTGATGCGTTCGCCTTCTTCAAATAACCACGGCGCTGATAAGTCATACTGCATCGCGCGATAAATAAGCACGGGGATATCAAAGCCCGAGCCGTTCCAGCTAATCAGCTGTGGCAGCTTTTCAAGATCACTGAATGCGCGAAAGAATTTGCTAAGAATGTCTTTTTCGCTAAACTTATCGGCAGTTAAAGAAAATAAAGAAAATTGACCGTCTTTAATATATAACGCCGAAATACAAACAATACGCTGCAACGGCAAACGCATAAAATCGTGACCTGCTTCTTGGATGCGAATTGCCGTCAACGCGCTTAAGGCATCGGTATCGTTTAGATCAGCCAATTGCGGATAAATACGGCGGGCAGCATCGGTATCGGCAACCGTCTCAATATCAAAGACCAATATAGGTTTGGACGAAAGGGCGTTTGACATAAATAATCCTACCTAACTGTTGGCTTATGATGGGAGAGCCCATACTTTTGCATTGTGCGTACTTTCTCTTTCATGCTTTTTATTTTGCACTATCGAGGCTGTCATTAATTTTGCTGTTATCAACAACGTTGTCAGTAACATTATACAAGCCGGTCGACAAATAACGATCGCCGCGATCACAAACGATAAAGGCGATGACCGCATTTGGATTTTCTTTTGCTACTTCCACGGCTGCCCATGCGGCCGCGCCTGAAGAGACGCCAGCAAAAATACCTTCAGTTTTGGCGAGTTTACGCATATAGACTTCGGCGACATGTTGATCGACATCCATGATGTCATCAATCAAGTCGGCTTCAAAAATGCCGGGCATGTAGGCGGCAGGCCAGCGGCGAATACCCGCGATAGACGCTTCTTCATCAGGCTGCAGGCCGATGATTTTAACATCAGGGTTTTGCTCTTTCAGGTATTGCGCCACGCCAGTGATGGTGCCGGTGGTACCCATAGAGCTGATAAAGTGAGTGATTTTACCATCCGTTTGTTGCCATAGTTCAGGACCGGTGGTCAGATAATGCGCTTGTTTATTATCAGGATTATTAAATTGGTCTAAAACGATACCTTTACCATCCGCTTGCATCTGCAGCGCCATATCGCGTGCTGCCTCCATGCCTTCGTCGACTTCGATTAACGTTGCACCGTAAGCTATCATGGCGTCTTTACGCTCTTGGGTCGAATTGGTTGGCATCAGTAGGGTTATAGGATACCCGCGCATCGCAGCAACCATTGCCAAAGCTATGCCCGTATTACCACTGGTGGCCTCAATCAACATATCACCCGGTTTGATATCACCGCGCAACTCAGCTTGATAAATCATATTAAACGCTGGACGGTCTTTGACCGAACCGGCAGGATTATTGCCTTCAAGCTTAGCGAGTAATACAGCCCCATTAGTAATCTGCTCTTGCTCAGGCAGGCGTTGCAATTGAACCAATGGCGTCTTACCCACGCAATCAGCAAGGTCAGTGATTTGCGTGATAAAATTGGCTTTTGACTGGGCCGTAGCGGACATAAGGTATCCTTAATTATTAGTGTCTTAAAAATGGTTGTTAAAATAAGCTTCTTAAATATGGTTTTTAAATGATGCTAATTTTTCATATGTCATGGCTTAAGTTTGAAATGCTTATTTCTTAAGCGATATGTTCTACACTGGCTTATTCGATAAAGGCTTTAGCATTAAGGCATTGTTTTTATTATTTGACAGTAATTTGCATCGTCATTTTTAGCAAGCGTTTATAATAATGCTTTAAGATGGCATCCATAATCGGTCAACCACTCATGACTGTTAGGTGTTTATGATGACCAATAAAAAGTTGCGTCATTATATCATTTTGTTTTCAGCTGCGCTTAATGCATAAAATTTTATTGCTGATGGCTCGTTTGTTTATATTCATTGATAAATCAACTGCTAAGAACGGCTGGTTTAGCAGGCACTGCTCAGCCATCACTTTTACATGATGACTGTTAATCAATAAAGCTAACTAGAACCGTTTAGCTAATGAATGGCTAACGGCCTCTAATAGAATCCTGTTAAGATAATCTCAAATTTTATTTGATGGCTTTATTTATCAATGGATAATTAATAGCTCTATTAATGAGTGTATTCATTCTCTCATTAATACTGGTGCATCAATAAAAGCATCGCAAAAATCTATTCTGCAAATATCAGTGGAGAGTAATCCCAGCATGGCTTACAAAAAACGTTTTGATACCAGTAGTGCTTATGGTCAGCTGATTATATTGGTGTTTTTGCCGATTTGTTTATTGGCAGCGGTGGGCGGCATTTTGGTATTTTACGAAACCATGCGCGCCAGTAATTCTGAACAAGAAGTATTAGCAGAAGCAGTGCTTATTCGTTATACGCCTGCAATTGTGGATCTGATTCCTGAGCTGTTAGAGCAAGAGCTAGAGCAGGAAAAAACGGCCAACAGTAAAAGTAAGACAGACAATACATCGCAAGTGGCGATAGCGACGCTAGAAGGTATTCAAGATAGGCTTGGGCGCATGCAGTCTGAGCAGCATGTCCAGCGTATTGCGATTATTAATCAAAACAATGAAGTGCTGGCCAGTGTCGGCTACGGTATCGATGAGGCATGGCCGCTGATAGAGTCATCAGAGCGTTTTTTATCGCAAAAACCAACGCCTATTGGCACGGCTTACGGCAGTAACTTGGGCGATTTTGACGGGCAGCAATTGTGGCTCATGGTTGATATGGATAACGAGCCGCTTTATATCGCCCGTTATCGTATTGCGATGGCACTGGCGATTACTGGTTTATTCACTATTTTAATCTTATTGTTAAGTTTAAACATCTATTCAAAACGTTGGATTGCGCCGATCTACGAGTTGCGCCTGCAATTACAACGTACCCATGCTGAAAATCTATATCAGCCCATTCCCGTTGAATCAAATGGTGAGCTGAATTTATTACAGCAAGATTTAGTCAAAACCTTACGCCGTCTACATGCCAGCTTCCAAGATTTGAAAGATCATGCTGAGCAAACTGAGGATGATTTGCGTTTGGCATTCGATGAGATGGAGATGCAAAACATCTCTATTCGTAATGCGCGTGATGCTGCCATCTCAACCAGCCAAGCAAAATCTGCATTTTTGGCCAATATTAGCCATGAGCTACGTACACCATTAAATAGTATTGATGGTTTTATTAATCTGCTGGCACGGCATGGCGAGCTCAACCCTGAACAAGATTTGTACGTGCAAACGATTCGTAAGTCGTCGGCGCATTTATTGGCATTGGTCAATGATGTGTTGGATTTTTCTAAGATTGAAGCGGGTAAACTGGTACTTGACCGGCACGAATTTGACCTTTATGACACCATTTATGATGTGGTTGATATGCTATCGCCGGTCTCTGCAGAGAAAGGTTTGCGCATGGCGGTGCTGTTTTATAATGATGTACCGATGCGCATCAACGGTGATGCCCTGCGCCTCAAACAAGTACTGACCAATATCGTCGGTAATGCGATCAAATTCACTGATAGCGGCGATGTGGTCGTGCGCGTCAGCTTAGACGATCATCGCGACAATTATTTGATGATTAGCGTGCAAGATAGCGGTAAAGGTATCTCGCTGTCTGACCAAAAAATGCTCTTTCAAAGCTTTAGCCAAGGCGATCCATCAATTACGCGTCAATATGGTGGTACCGGCTTGGGTCTGGTTATCTCCAAACAATTAACGCGTCTGATGGGCGGTGATATCGGTTTTTACGATAATATACAAGAGAATATCTCTAACCAAGGGGCGACGTTTTGGTTCCGAATGCCAGCACATGTCGATGTCTTGGAGGCGGCGACCGGACAAACCATTGAGTTGCCGGTGTTAGCACCGCTTGCCAGTGACACTGACGAGTTTAATGTGTTGGTTTGGATCAATCATATGGCTTCGATACAAGTGCTTAAAGCCAGCTTGCAACATCTACCGATTACGCTCACCCAAGCCAACTCTTTGCCTGGTGTACTTGAGTCGCTCAAAGAGCGCGGCAATTATTGGGATTGGGTTATCGTTGATGATGATACCCAAGACGATATGATGGCGCTGCTCAAACAGATTCGTCTGCATTATCAGGGTAAGTTGGCGGTATTTGGCTATCAAGTAGCCGCTGACCAAGCGCTGCTCAATCGATATCATGCCAATATTTTGTATGAACCCTTAGATAAAAGGCAGCTCTATGCCATGCTTGATACGCAAAAGCGCAGCGTTCCTAGTGGTGTTCAAGAGCCGCGTTGGAAGGGTGTCACCGTTCTAGCAGTTGACGATCATCTGCCAAACTTACTGGTGCTTGATGCGCTGCTAAGCGAGCTTGGTATTCATGTCATTACTGCAAGTAGTGGTTTTGATGCGATAGAAATCATCAGTAAGCAGCAAGCTAAATATATTAAAACTGCTAAGACTGAAAAACAAAGTCTGTCGAAGAAAACCCAAATATCTAAAGCCGAAACCCGTGACGATGTCAGTAAGTCGACGGTTGGATCGTTACCTCTTGACGATACTACGGCAGAAGATAAAGGCGGTACGACGCACAAAAATAGCATTGATCTGATCTTTATGGATATTCAAATGCCACGCATGTCTGGGCATGAGGCGGCGCGTCAAATTCGTAATATCGAAACACCTGATCATCATATTCCTATTATTGCCTTAACGGCTCATGGCTTAGCGGATGAACGAGAGAAGCTGATTGCTAGCGGCATTAATGATTATGTCGGTAAGCCGATTAGCCAACCACAGTTGCTACAAGTGCTACAAAAATGGCTTGGCCGTACCACTTCAGTGCCGTCATTAACCGCCCTCACGAACGATGATTTACATGCTGTGAATTCGCCCAGTTCTGATTTCCAAAGCCCCAATTTCAACCATCCATTGACGCAAAATTCTTCAACAGCGTATTCAGACCTAACAGCCAAGACTTATCCTATGGTGAGAGGCGATGACAGTAACCGCCATGCTCACTCTAATGCGAATGCCGCCTATTCTAATATGGATGCTGAAGTGATGGGTCCGGCAAAGATTACCCGACCTTTATCGCTAAAGAAAATCCGCGATGACTATTTACGTGACAGTCAGCCGCGTGAAGACTACAGGCGTGAGACTCCGCGTGAGACTCCGCGCGAGACCCAGCCCCGCTATGAAAATCTGCGTTATCAAGGGCAGGGCAAAGCATCATTGGTTTATCCACCCTATCAAAGGACACATAGTGGCAAAGATGAGAAAACTGTAAATACAGCACAAGGGCAAAACAATGCGGACTTGGGCATAAATTCTCTTGATACTTCGGAGATTTTAAATTGGCAAGATGCGTTGACGCGCTCAGCCAATAAGCCTGATTTGGCTGCCAAACTGATCATTATGATGCTCGATACCATCAATGATGAAAAGCAGGCATTGACGCAGGCGTGGGAGAGTCGCAACCGTAGTGCGCTTGCTCAAATCGCCCATCGTATATTAGGTGGCAGTCGCTATACGGGCGTGCCGCAATTACGTCAGGCCAGCCAAGACCTAGAGGATAAATGCTTATTGAATATTCAACATACCACGCCCGCTCAATTTGCGATGCTTGAACCTTATTATGACGCGCTGTTGACCGCGTTAAATAACTTACAAACATTGGATTTATCTGCTTATCCGCAGCTCAATTATCATCGTCTAAGTGAAAATGATATGACGTGGAAAATGATTTAGGACAGTTGGTTTTATAGTTAATTTACTTTAAAACGGATACAGCGCTTAGACAGAAATTAGAGGGTGCCAACGGTAAACGATACCCTGGCAGTCAGTTATAGATAAGGAAGGGTTCGTGCAAGGCTGTTAATATTAATTTGAGCACCAACTATTATATTTATTTTATTATTAAGGATGATTATGCACGCTATTGCCACTTACCAGTATGAGACATTACAAGTCAGCGCGACCGATAATATAGTAACCGTGACCATCAATCGACCTGAAAAAAAGAATGCCATGAGCTTTAAAGTGGTCGAAGAGTTGATTGCGGTCGCCGGTCGCATCAGTAAAGATAAAACGATACGCGCGGTGATTCTTAATGGTGCTGAAGGAACGTTTTGTGCCGGTATCGATTTAGGCGATTTAAACCATCCTAAAAATCAAGCGTTTGCCTTATGGGAACTGATCAAACCTTGGCAAAGTTTATTTCAACGCGTCTGTTTGGTTTGGCGTGATGTCCCCGTGCCAGTGATTGCCGTACTAGAAGGCTACTGCATTGGTGCAGGCTTACAACTGGCGCTGGCCTGTGATGTGCGTATCAGCCATCCTGATTGTAAACTGTCGATTATGGAGGCTAAGTGGGGGCTGGTACCTGACATGGGCTTGACCCAATCAGGGTTTGGCGTGGTACGTGCTGATATCTTAAAAGAGCTGGCAATGACGGCTCGTACCGTGAATGCAGAAGAAGGTAAAGCGCTCGGACTGGTCAGCCATTGTAGTGACACGCCACTTGAGCAAGCACAAAAGCTTGCCGCTGAGTTTGCTGAGCGTTCACCCGATGCCGTGCTGGCAAGTAAACGAGTTATTAATGCCATGTTCCAGCAGCCAGCCACGACGCTATATAAAGAAAAATTCTGGCAATTAAAAATGATGTTCGGTCGTAACCGTAAGCTGGCGCTTAGAAAAGCCAAGCAAGCCAGTACTGCCTTTGGCAAACGTCAATTCCGTTAGAAGCCGTTAGGCCTATCTTGATAGATTATTTTAGTGGTGCAGGTTTGTTTTATTCACATCAAGCGTCTATTGAATTACAAGCAGATAGTGCAATATAGCATTATCTGTTTTTCTAGACTGCTTGCGTCGCAGCCTGTAAGTATGATGATTGATTGTAGAAGTTATTTTAAAAAAAAGCTTGGTTTAAAATAAAAGCTTATTAAAATTACAAAACAAACCAGACATCAATAATAAAATAATAATCCCTCTATCCTATGGTCTAACTATGTCTGCTCCAAAGTCCTCTCTGCCTAATAAACCGAATGCTGCTGACCGAGTGCGCTCTGCTGATTTGCCTGTTGCATGGATTATGATGCTTGGGCTTATCGTGGCGGTCGGGCCATTATCAATTGATATGTATTTGCCCGCATTACCGTCGATGGCAGATGATTTTGGTGTGTCAACTGCATTTATGGCCAACTCTGTTCCCGCTTATTTTGTCGGTTTGGTATTTGGTCAGCTGTTTTATGGTCCGTTTAGTGATCGCGTCGGTCGCGTCAAACCTTTATATATCGGCATGACTTTATACGTAATTGCCTCCATTGTTTGTGCGACTACCGATAACGAATACGTATTGTTTGTCGGTCGAACCTTGCAAGCGCTTGGTGCTTGTGTCGGTGCGGTCGTTACCCGTGCCGCCATTCGCGACCGTCTGACTGCCAAACAAACTGCCAAAGCCTTTTCTATCATGATATTGGTGATGGGTTTAGCGCCGATATTAGCGCCGTCACTCGGTGCTGTATTTTTACAATTCTTTAGCTGGCACTCTATTTTCTGGTTTTTGGCGGCCTTTGGGACACTAAACTTGTTGCTGACCAAGTTTTTCTTTTTTGAAACGCTCACCGAAGAAAACCGTAACGTCCGTCCTGCCAAAGAAGTATTGAGCCAGTATTGGGATTTATTAAAGGACCCTACCTTTAATTATCCGGCGATTGGCGGCGGGTTATTGATGGGAGCGATGTTTGTCTACATTAGCTCTGCTTCTGAATTAATCATGGATACCTATGGCGTTTCCGCCACGCATTTCGGTTGGTTGTTTGGGATGAATGCGGCAGGGTTTGTGGCTTTAACACAGCTTAATCAGTGGCTGACCAATCGTTTTCGTATTTTGAGCCTTTTACGTTTTGGGGCGATGATGCAGGTCATCTCTGCGGGGGCGCTGTTTGGGATAGGGATTGTTTTTGGTACTGATGCGTGGTTGCCATTGGTACTAGTCTGTATTTTCTTTTGTATTGCTGGTTTAGGGCTGACACAGCCGAATGCTTCGGCGATTGCGCTCGCTTTTCAAAAACGCCGTGCTGGTATGGCCAGTGCCTTACAAGGTTCATTGATGTTTTCGGTCGGTATTTTCGGCGGGTTATTGTTAAACCTATTCCCCGTCAATCCGGTATTGAAAATCGGTATTGCGATGTTTGCGCTAATGAGTCTTGGTACTTATTTAATTTGGCAAATAGACGGCAACTTAGACCTGGATAATGCGGATTGATTGATTCTTAGGTTTTATTTACTGACATTTATTATAAAAAAAAGCATTCAGCACGTATCAAGCGTCTGAATGCTTTTTTTATGTCTGTTGTTTTTGTGATTTTTCCTATCGTATACATTAAAACCATCACTTTCAGTAAAGGTCTATTTATTAAATATCGAGGCAATAGACTCATTAATACATAACATTTTTATATACAGTTATCGTTATATATAAAAATATGTACGCTATGACTAAACAAAATTATTGCAATGAAGAGATTGCTCAATTATCATCTAGCGTAATTTTATGTAATTAATTATTGCAAATATATTACAAAATATTATGGAATTATTTTTTTTCGATTTGTGGTACAACATCAAGGCTTAAGGATAGGATATGAAGCAGTTATATAGAGTATTGCCAATTGTACTGAGCGTGGGTTTATTTGGTTGTAGTAACTCTGCCACTCAAGAAATTGCCAATGCTAACAGTGCTACCGATAATGAAGACAATTTCGTCAGTCAGCTACCTAATACAGCACCAGTGATAAAAGTTGCTACAACGGGCACGATGCCTCCGTTTTCGTTCCAAGATGACTACGGTAATATGCAGGGTATTGATATTGATTCAATCCGTGCTATTGGTGAAGAGCAAGGGTTTAAGGTCGAGTTCTATAAAGAAACTTGGCAAAATATGTTTGATAGTGTTGAATCTGGCAATCGTGATTTAGCTATTTCTGGTATTTCTTATAAAACTGATCGTGATGAAAGGTATGGTCTTTCAAAACCTTATTTCTTTAATCCTTCGGCAATTATGTATGCTAAAAACAATCTAACTATCAATGGCTTAAGTGATTTAAAAGGTTTGCATGTTGCTGGTATGGAAGGAACTAAACAAGTTGATCAAGTAAGAGAAATGGGCGGATATAGTGAATTGTCTACAACAACCACTACCTTTTTACTATTTGAAGACTTGATGCAAGATAAGGTAGATGCGATTGTTCAAGATTTACCTTTATTACAATATACGGCAGCTAACCATTCAGATCATAAAGTTGTCATCGTACCTTATGAGGATGAAAACAACCCTTCAGCCCAGCAAGTGATATTGATGGCAAAGGGTAACGCTAAGCTTATTAACAGCGTCAATGAAGGGGTTACTAAGCTCAAAGAGAAAGGTAAATTCAAAGAGATTGAACAAAAATGGTTGGGTGTGACAGCTCCTGCTACTAATAGCAATACTACCACTCAGCAAGCGAACTAAGGAGCTAAGAAAAGATGGCAACCACTCATAATATTGACAATAAACGCTATCACAGTTTAATTATTTCAATTGCACTGTTTTTATCTTTGATTGGCGCTTTGCTGGCGTTTACCTTTTATACGTCAAGCTTACTTGAAAGAAATACCGTTTTAATTGACCAAACTAACCAAGTCGCCAACAGCGCACAAGCGGTAATTAAAGATCTGTTTGACTTAGATAGTAGTTATGGCGAAGACACCAGTTCACCACATATCCAACGAGTTTTAGAGCGTTTGGAACAAAATGCAACCCTCATTACCAGCTCTATTAATGCGATTGAAAAAGGTGGCAAAATCACTGACATTGATGGTAAAAATTATAATTTACCAAAGATCAATAGTCAGTCTCAAACGCAAATTACTGCAGCTAATGAGCAATGGCAGCTTTTAGAACCTAAAATTCAAACCTATCTAAAAGACGCTGATAATATCATGGTCGATTCATCTGATGAATTGACTCAAGCGGTAGAACAAGCCAAGACCTCAAGTTTGCTGATTAACGATTCATTAGATCGGCTCACCGATGAAGTGTTTATCAACGCTGAACGCCAAGCGAACACCATTCGTCTGATTCAGATATTGGGTGTTGCGGCTATTTTTGCTTACTTCCTAATCTTTGTATTCTTCTTTGTGCGCCGTTTGCGCGATACCGATGCTGAAGCATTGGCTGCTCGCCGCGAAACACAAGAGATTATGGAAACCGTCAATACCGGTCTATTCCTGTTAGATAAAGATTTGAATATTGGCCAGCAGCATTCTCGTGCACTAAATGGCATTATTGGTGAAGATAGATTGGCAGGAGAAAACTTTGCCGATGTACTGCGCGGTCGTATCTCAGACAAAGATTTGAAAACCACGCGTCAGTTTATCGAGCAACTGTACAACCCACGTGTCAAAGAGAAATTGGTTGATTCTTTAAACCCATTGCATAAAGTCATGCTCCACAATACGTCTGGAGAAGAGAGCACAACGAGTCGCTTCCTGGACTTTAAGTTTTCACGCGTTTATGAAGATAAAGACATTGCCCGTATTTTGGTCAACGTTAATGACGTCTCAGATGCTGTTTATTTAGAGCAGCGCTTAGAAAAAGAGCGTTCGCAAAATGACATGCAAATTGAGATGTTAACCACCATCTTAAACGTGAATCCAAAAATTATTAATGAGTTTATTCACAACACCAAAGCTCATATCGATAAGATGAACAATATTTTGAAAAATCCTGGTAGTTCGCAATTTGAGCTTGAAGGTAAACTCAATGCGATTTATCGTGAAATGCACAGCTTAAAGGGTGAAGCCTCGGCACTAAAACTGCATAGCTTTACTAAAATTGCGTCAGACGCTGAAGATAAACTGGATGCATTACAAAATCAGGGTAAGCTATCGGGCAACAACTTCTTACCGCTTGCTGTACATTTGGATGACTTACTCAGCCTCTCGAACACTATTGAGACGCTAGGTGAACGTATCAACCAAGCAGCACCAAAAAATGGCAGTAGCGCCAAACCGATGGCAAAAGCGCCTATGGCTGTGAGTTCATCAAATGCCACCCGTACGCAATTTGCAAGTCAATCCGTGAACAATATGCCTGTTACCGACGGTAATGACATTGATTTAAGTGATGAGTCAGATAATGAACATTTGGCTTATTATCAAGATTTTGCCCAAGACATCGCGGTCAGACAAGGTAAGCAAGTACAGCTTAATGGTCACAATTTGGCGCATGTAAATATACCTGCCCACCTTAAACAACCGATTAAAGAGATTAGTATTCAGTTATTACGTAATGCGGTGGTACATGGTATCGAGTCACCTGAAGCGCGCCAATCAGCAGGTAAATCTGCGATTGGTAGTATTGATTTAGAAATGCAGCGTGACGATCAGAACTTAATCATTGCACTGCAAGATGATGGTCAAGGTATCGACTACGAAGGCATTCGTCATAAGCTGGTTGAAGCTGGAAGTTTTGAGCAAGAGGCTGCCAGTCAGCTCACTCATGGTGAGCTACTCAAAACCCTATTCGCTTCTGGATTCTCGACCAAAGAGCATGCTGATGAAGATGGCGGGCGTGGTGTAGGCTTAGATGTCATCAAGGCGTTAGTCAAAGAATATAACGGTAAGCTCAATGTCAACAGTGAGCTTGGTCAGATGACACGTTTTGTCATTACGCTACCTGCTGCTTAATTAAGGAAGATAGATAAGCTATGTATAAATTAATGATTGTTGATGATTCTAATATTATTCGCAACCGTATTCAGCGCGCTTATGATTCAGGTCAGTTTATGTTGGTTGCTACAGCAACCAGCGGCGTTCAAGCAATTGAGAAATTCAATATTCATCGTCCTGATGTGGTCACTATGGATTTAACCATGCCACAAATGGACGGGCTTGAGTGCATTGAAAAAATCATTGCGATTGACCCTAACGTTCGTATTTTAGTGGTATCAGCCTTGTCTGATAAATCCACTGGCATTGAAGCGTTATCATTGGGTGCTAGCGGATTTTTATGCAAGCCTTTTTCAGAAGAAGAGCTGGTAGAGTCCTTGTATGAGCTGGTGCAAGACTAATACTGTCCAATAATTTCAGTAAATACTTTATTAAAGAACACACCTTATGAAAGAGCAAAAGTTACAGATTTTTGTAAGTATCATTACTAACTATTTTAACCAGTTTGGTAATGATGAGTTGGTAGTAGATACGCCTTATTTGCTAGAAAACCAACAGCCAAAAGTACATGATTATACAGGTGTCATTGGTATCTCAGGGGTACAAAAAGGCGTGGTGTATTTTTCTGCGACCACCGCGTTATTGGATAGTATCCTAGACAGTATGGGTGAAACGGATAAAAGCGAAGATAATTTGGTTGATCTAGCAGGTGAGGTTGCTAACACCATATCCGGTAATGCCCGCAACGAGTTTGGCGCTGAGTTTCATATCTCTGTGCCGCTTGTATTCAAAGGTTCACCGCAAAGTATTATCCTGCCTAAAAACGGGCGTTCTTTTATCATTCCAGTCAGCTGGCGCGGTCAAATTGGGGAGATTGTGGTTTGTTTGCAAGATTGAATCCAATCCCTCATGATGATCAATATGGACGATAAACGATTATGGTTAATGTAGACAAGTTAGGCGTTTTTTTAAGCTCTATCAGTGCATTTTTCGCGCAGATTGATGGTGAGCCAGTGGTGATAGACACGCCGTATTTGAATAGCAATAAAAATGCTGTCGGTTATGATTATAGCGGCATGATTAAAATATCAGGACCACTTGAAGGCTGCGTTTATGTCAGCGCCCCGAGCACTCTTTTGCGTGAAGCTATCAAAGTAATGGGCGAGCCTGACTCATCTATTACGATGATGAAAGACTTGCTGGGTGAGATGGCCAATACCATTTCTGGCAATGCTCGTACGGAGTTTGGTGCAGATTTTATTATCTCACCACCCAAAATTATCGAAGGCGTACCCAGCATTCCTTATTTACCAAAAGACCGCCAAAGCTACGTCACACCCTTTACGTGGCGCGGATACAAGGCAGTCATCGGTATTTCTATCGCTTAGTTTAACGCTCAGCATTGATAGTGAAAGATGCTATAAGTAAAATCGACAAGTAAAGACGACGTTTATACGTCGTTTTTTTTATGCATTATCATCCACTTAAAGCTCATAATAGCGCTAGCAGTCGCTAAGCGTTATATGATAAAATACAGCCCAGCTATTTTTTTATCATATATTATTCTGTACGTTCAAATCATAGCTCGATTTTTTAAACCAATCCATCAACCAATGACACACACATCATGGCAAAAAATTGCTGGGTGTTTGGCGACTTGATTAATTTGCCCAAAGTTACGATAAGGTTAATGCGCTATTGATGAGCATTAATAATGGCAGATGCGTGTCGCTAGATAGGCAGTTTTTGTGATGTGGAGGCATAACCCAACCAACAGGACATTTAACATGGCTACAAAGAATCCAACCAAAATCGAAATGCGCGACCTACTACAAGCCGGCGCTCACTTTGGTCACCAAACACGTTTTTGGAATCCAAAAATGGGTCCATATATTTTTGGTGCCCGTAACAAGATTCACATCATTAACCTTGAGCACACTGTAAAAGCGTTTAACGAAGCATTGACTTACGTAAACGGCTTGGCAGCTAAGAAAAACAAAGTATTATTTGTTGGTACTAAACGCGCAGCTAGCGGCGTTATCGCTGAGCAAGCAGCACGTGCTGGCATGCCATACGTTGACCATCGCTGGTTAGGTGGTATGTTGACTAACTGGAAAACTCTACGCCAGTCAATCAATCGTCTAAAAGAGCTAGAAAAACAAGCTGAAGACGGTACTTTCGCTAAGCTTACTAAGCGTGAAGCGTTAGAGCGTACTCGCGATATGGAAAAACTTGAGCGTTCATTGGGCGGTATCAAAGACATGGGCGGTCTACCTGACGCAATCTTCGTTGTAGACGTGGATCATGAAGCAATCGCTATCAAAGAAGCTAAAAACCTAGGTATCCCAGTTATCGGTATCGTTGATACTAACTCTAACCCAGATAACGTTGATTACATCATCCCAGCAAACGATGATGCTATCCGTGCCGTGACTTTGTATGTAACTTCTATTGCTGATGCAATCATCGCTGGTAAAGAATACGCACAAACTCAAGCTGGTGGTAAAGCTGAGCAAGAAGCGCCTGTTGCTACTGAAGAAGCACCAGTTGAAGCTACAACTGAAGAAGCTGCTACTCCAGCAGAATAAATTGCTGACCGCTAAGGTTTAATTTTATAAGGATGTCTTGATAGTTTATCGATCAGCAGCCATATAAAGTGACAAGCAGCATAGAGATAAACAATAGGCATGATGTAGTGTTACTCGTCATGCCTTATTATTAAAGCGGTTTTATTAAAGTGGCGTTGTTAAGCCGCTATACAGAATTTAAGTGCGTTTAGATATCGTGCACTCCCATATATAATAATGCTCACACACATAATAAAAGGTAACTCTTATGTCAGAAGTAAAAGTATCTGCCAAAATGGTAAAAGAATTGCGTGACCGTACTGGTCTTGGCATGATGGAATGTAAAAAAGCGTTAGAAGAATCAAACGGCGATGTTGAAACTGCCATTGATAACCTACGCAAATCTGGTCAAGCGAAAGCAGCCAAAAAAGCGGGTAACATCGCAGCTGACGGCGCTATCATCATCGCTCAAGGCGACAGCAAAGCATTTTTGTTAGAAGTTAACTGCCAAACTGACTTCGTTGCAAAAGATGAAAACTTCACGGCATTTGCAGAAAAAGTAGCAAATATCGCGCTAGAAAACAACGAGACTGACGTTGCAGCTATCTCTGCATTACCTTATGGCGGTGGTCAAACGGTTGAAGAAGCACGTGTATCTCTCGTACAGAAAATCGGTGAGAATATCCAAATTCGCCGTGTTGAAGTACTTGAAGGCGCTAACATTGCTGCATACCGTCATGGTCTACGTATTGGTGTTGTCGTGTCTTATGAAGGCGGCAGTGCAGACACGGGTAAAAACCTTGCTATGCACATTGCAGCATTCAACCCTGTAGCGGTAGATGATGAAGACGTAGCGGCTGACGTACTAGCACGCGAAAAAGACATCATTGAAGCAAAAGCTCGTGAGTCTGGCAAGCCTGACAACATCGTTGAAAAAATGATCGAAGGTGGCTTACGTAAATATCTAGACGAAGTCACTTTACTACGTCAGCCTTATGTTATGGATAATGAGAAAAAAGTTGGTGACGTATTAAAAGCTGAAGGCGTAAAAGTACTTGGTTTCAAACGTCTAGAAGTCGGCGAAGGCATCGAGAAGAAGCAAGAAGACTTTGCTGCTGAAGTTGCTGCTGCTCAAGCGGCTAGTAAATAAGCTTATCAGCTGTATAAAACAAGTAGTATGAATAAAAAAAGCCCGTTATTGATTTAACGGGCTTTTTTTTATTTACTTTCAGAGGCTTAGCGATTCATTTTGAGGTTAAATTTTAATCTTAGCGCAGTGCCAAATAAGCAGAATTGGCATAACTGGCGCTATTGGTATTGCTACTGGTGCCATAACTGACATTTTGCATACCGCTACCGTTAGTGGTGCTAGTCGCATTACTGGCATTCATCGTTTTACCTGATAACGCTGAGTCATTTTTATATAAGCTATGATAACGGCTCATCACGCTTTTGACATAGTTACGGGTTTCTTTAAATGGCGGAATGCCGCCGTATTTATCGACGTTACCTTCACCCGCATTATAACCAGCAACAGCGTGCTCAACATTGTTGTTAAAGCGGCGCATCAGCCAAGCGATATATTTCGCTGAACCTTCGATATTATCGGCGGGATTCCACGGATTACTGACATTGAAGCGACGGGCAGTTGCAGGCATCAGCTGCATCAAACCTTGGGCGCCAACAGGGGAGCGTGCATTGGGATTAAACGCAGATTCAGTATGCATCATGGCTTTCATCAGCGCAGGATCTACGCCATGACGCTCGGCAGAGGCACGGATATAGCTGTCGTAAGAGTTACGGCTGCCGCTACTGCTTGCAGTGCTGCTACCGTAGTCATAATTGCTGTTACTGCCGTTACTACCATCATATATTTTAGAATCTTTATAGTAACTGACCTTCACTTTTTTAGTGAATTTATCAAAATTACCAGTAGGATTGACGTTGGTGAGCAGTACTTGTCCGCCTTTGTCTTTGTAGATATACATATTACCCGCTTGAGCGGCGATAGGGAGGCTAGAGAGGGCAATAGCAGTAAGTAAAACGGGAGACAAGCAGCGTGTCATTAAGGGTGCAATATTTATCATAGGGTTATCACTTTTTATCGAGTAATAGCAAATTGCTTTGCCTATAAGCGCGTCATATCGCGCGTCAAAGCGGTTATCGTGTTTGTAGGATTTTATATCGCCCGAATATGGCGCTATCTACGAATTCACGTCTAACAAAACCACTTGCAATAGATACAAAAAATAATAGTTGCTTACTATAACACAAAATAAGTTTTTCCCACATCTGAATGCGTGCACGCACAGTCAAAATGTTTTTTAATTTGTAAAAAAATCTGAATGAAATCAAGATAGTAATAAGGTAGAGGTTATCAACTGAACAATAATGCTAACGTTTTTGCTTTTATATTTTCTATAAAGACAATTAAGAACTGGCGCTAAAGGAGTCTATAAAAGGGTAATAACTTAGTTAAAAGTTAAAACCCATCAAGGATGACGGGCTTTAATATATTTGTCTATGATTGACTACAGCGCTTGTATTTAACGTTATCTAAAGAGACCCAAGCTTCTGTCTATGTAAAGCAGGCATTGATCTATTGATGCCAGTTTATGCCGATAATGCAGTGATAAAGATAGGCACCCAGACGGCGGTAACCAAACCATTGACTGCTAAGCCAAAGGCGGCATAACGTCCAGCCGTATGACTGATTTGCCACGCTTCTACGGTGCCAAACGCATGCGCTGCCAATCCAAGCGCTAAGCCTTTGGCGCGGTCATCCTCAATACCGCGAAATAAGAAACGCGCTAAAGTACCGCCAATGATTCCTGAGACAATAATAATTAAGTTTGCCATTGCCAGCGGGGCTTTAATCAAATCTGCCACGCTTAGACCAATCGGCGTGGTCACTGAACGAGTGGCAAATGCCAAGATGCTCTCGTTACTGAGTGAAAACAGATACGCCAATGACATGGGTAGTAAGGCGCCAACCACACTAGCCAACGCCACAATCATGGTAAGCTTTTTGACCGGCAAACCTTTAAAATTCATCGCTGCCAAAGGTACGGCCAATAATACCGTCACATAGCCTAATAAGTGGTCAAATACGGGTTTTGCCACGCTGTAATAATGGTTGTAATCCCACTGTAAAATAAACAAAAATAACAGCACCAATGCCAATGCCGTAATGACCATCGGCAACCACGACAGCTTGCGTGCGAGGACGCGTGCAATCACGTGGGCTGTCAAGGTTAATACTATTGCAGCAAGGGTTGCTGTAAACACACTATCAAAACTCATAATCGTTGCCTTGTCCCTACAGCTCAATGCTGTCCCTTCTGCTTGCTGGTCATATTCGTATTGTTATTATTAATATTGTCTATATCGCCGCTATTACTCAGAGAGCGATTGGCAAGGATAGCCAGTCCCCAAAGCGGAATAAGCGTACTGATAATCATCGTGAGCATCACACCCCAAAACTCATCGCCCAATGCGAATAGCAGCAAGCCTGCACCCGCAGAAACCGGCAAAAAAGCAAAGCCGCTATCCACCAACAAGGTGTTGCTTGCTTGGGTGAGCCAATGAGGCAATCCTTTTACGAGTCGCCAGATAATCAGAATAACAAACATCGTTAGCAAACCGACAATATTGGCCGCTTTTTCAATACCCGCCCATTGGCAAACAATGACTGCGGACTCACGAACCACCACGACCATTATCAACGTTAATATTAACGCCATCCATAAAGGTATGTTGGAGGTAGAAGTAGACTTCATAAGCAATCCTAGTCAAGTCAGCTATAGCAAGAAGGGGTATAGGCGCTGATAAAAGCATATAGCGTTTAATGCTGATGCTATAAAAATAGCATTATTTACTATGGTTCACCGCATTCCTAACTGGGCACGTTGATAAACGAGCCTTATAGGTCAATATTCATCTGATACATTTAAACGGAGACATAGAGGCTGATTATATAGAGAGTAGGCAAACTAATAAAGCCCAGACGCGGATTGCAAGGATTAAGCGGTTTCGAAATGTCTCCTGTAAGAAATTCAAGGCACTGCACATGTAAAAAGGACGCTATCAAACAATAACGTCCTTTTTTAATATTATTTAGATTACATGGCTGACAGCGATGCCGTCTAACTCTTCGAATCAGATTCTTGTACGGCGGAATTTAACGCTTCAAATTCAGTAAACGCATTTTCTTCCTCTGCCGTTAAAGATTCTTCCTCATGATGACTATCATCTTCATCAATCTGCTCAAACTCTTCAAGTATCGGCATCAGCAGTGTTGCCTGTGCCAACGGCAAGACATCTAATGGTTTTAAATTGGCCTGACCCAATAGCTGCTTGAGCCTATCACTTGGCAGACGAATGGTTAAGCATTCATGACCGTTATCATCGTAGCTTTCTTCTAAAATCACCCCGAGCTCGTACAAGGCGTTTTTTAATTGCCCTGCATGATAGGGTAGGGTCAAATCAAAGGTGGTCAAAGTGCCCGTTAATAGCTGCTGCACAGCAAGTGATAACTCTTCCATGCCCAGATTTTCACGAGAAGAGACATAAACGCGATTCGGCTGACCTTCGCTGGCATAACCAATATGCACAGGCTCATCGGTCAAATCGATTTTATTATAGACGTTGAGCACAGGCACATCATTATCAATTTCAGCTAAGACAGCTTTGACCGCCTCGATTTGCTCATGCATATCTTCACTGGAGGAGTCGATAACGTGTAGCAATAAATCCGCCTCTAGTGTTTCTTCTAAGGTCGCATGAAAAGATTCAACCAACTCATGTGGTAGATGACGGACAAAACCTACGGTATCAACCAGTACCACGCGTCCAACCCCTTGCCAGTCTAAACGACGTAACGTCGGGTCGAGCGTGGCAAATAATTTATCCGCAGCGTAGATATTTTCATCAACCAAGCGATTGAACAGTGTTGATTTACCGGCATTGGTATAACCAACGAGCGAAATAGTTGGGACATCTGATTTTTGGCGACGTGCTCGTCCTTGGGCGCGTGTCTGTCTGACCTTCTCGATTCTACTTTTGAGCTGAGCTACCCGCACTTGCAGCAAACGGCGATCGGTTTCAAGTTGGGTTTCGCCGGGTCCACGTAGACCAATACCACCCTTTTGGCGTTCCAAATGCGTCCAACCACGCACCAAACGCGTCGATAAGTGATTCAATTGCGCAAGCTCAACTTGCAGTTTACCCTCATAAGTACGGGCACGCTGAGCAAAAATATCTAAAATTAAGCCTGTGCGGTCAAGGACGCGGCATTGTACCAGTGCTTCAATATTACGCTCTTGTGATGGCGATAAATTGTGATTGAAAAGGACGATATCAGCGTCGTGTTCGCGCACCAATTCTGCTATTTCTTGTGCTTTACCGCTGCCAACAAAGTATTTGGCATCAGGACGTGCACGTGAGCCTGTGACGAGTGCCAAGCGATCGGCACCTGCCGAATCTGCAAGTAGCTCAAATTCGTTCAGATCGTCGGGATCTTGAATTTGGCGAATGTCTAAATGTACTATAATGGCGCGCTCGCCACCTTCATGTCTTTCAAAATATTCCAAAGAGTATCACCTATGTCATTAAGTAAATAGATGGCGGTTATCGATTTATTAACTGTCGATATAGCCTTCGTATGACCCTCTACATGTGGTCTTCTCACTTGATATTAAAGCGTATTAACGCAATTAACCATGCTTTTATGTTACAGCGTCTATTGGTCAATATTATTTGTTGGTAAGCATTTCGAGGTTGAATGCGTGTGAGGTTTTCGGTTAAAAGTTATTATCGTTAATGCCAGTGATTTTAGCTATGCTGCTCTGCACTTTAAAACCGATACCACCCTACTAACGTATTGATCTTATTTTGAGCGCACGCTATTAACAAAAGCCACTCATAACTCAGTGAACAAGTCGTCACTGAGTAAATAAATTTTGTTATACTCATGACGCTTGTTTACGAGATATAATCATACGTTTTTTAAGCAAAAGCTTTTTAATCAGTAATTTTTTAACCCATAAGTTTTTAACCACGAGGGACACAGATGAGCCAATCTAAGTCAGGCTTTTCACTCAAACAGCAATTAGGTCGCGGCAAACAAATCGCTGGTATGACTACCACTATCGCTGGCGGACTACGCGCCGCCCAACGTATCGGGGCATTTAAACAGCCACCACGTGAAAAACTGCCGCGCTACATCCAAGCTTTCTGCCGTAAAATGGCAGGCTCTTTTGGTGTCAAGGTCGTGGCAGTTGAGCGTGTAGAGCAACACCACGGTTTATGGGTTTCCAACCATGTGTCATGGATGGATATCCCAGTAGTGGGTACGGTGAGCCCTGCTTTTTTCTTATCAAAAGCTGAAATCGGCGATTGGCCAATATTTGGTAAGTTGGCTCATGCCGCAGGGACGGTATTTATCGAGCGTGGTTCCGGCGATGCAGGCACGGTCGCTGCCCAAATTGCCAATTTTTTAACCAAGGGCTTTTCGGTTATCTTTTTTCCAGAAGCGACCACCACTGATGGTAAAAAAATTAAGCGTATCCACGGCACTTTATTACAAGCAGCGATAGATGCTGACGTGCCAGTGCGCCCGCTTGTGATTGCTTACGTGAATAAAGACGGCACCTTGAGCGAAGCGTTACCTTATTATGGCAAGCTCACGATGAAACAAAGTCTAAAAAAGGTGCTTGACAGCAAAGATGTTACTGCCTTTGTATTACCGCTTGAGCCGATAGATCCCAAAGGCTTGAACAAAAGCGAGCTGACCAATTTATTACAAGCACAGATGCAGAAAGGCTTGGCTGAATTACATTCGCGCGTATTAACGAAAGCCGCTAAACCATAAGTCAGTATAAAGTATAAAACTGTTTGAGATAGAAAAAGCTCAATAGCAAACGTAATCATAAAAAAGGCGCAAATCTTAGTAATCATACTAAGGTTTGCGCCTTTTTCTTTGCTATATCAATACTGGCTTCTCAGTTTATGGAAACCTAAAAAACATCAGACTATGATCACGGAAAATTACGGCGACGGATTAGGGTGCTGCGTATGTACCGCCTCTATAGCCGCTAGGACGTCTAAGCTTAAGGTTAAATTGATACTGTCGATGTTAGATTGAAGCTGCTCAGTGGTGGTCGCTCCAATGATATTACTGGTGACAAACGAGCGTGAATTGACAAAGGCTAATGCCATTTGTGCCATATCCAAACCGGCATCTGCGGCAATTTTGGCGTATAGAGCGGTGGCTGCTTTTGCTTCTTCATTGGTATAACGGGCAAAACGGTCATACATCGTTAGGCGCGCGCCAGTAGGACGCTTACCGTCAAGATATTTGCCAGACAGTACGCCAAAGCCGAGCGGCGAGTAGGCGAGCAAACCGACCTTTTCACGATGGGCAATTTCTGCCATGCCCACTTCATATAAGCGGTTTAGTAAATTATAAGGATTTTGCACCGTGATAGGCGCGATTAAGCCATTTTTATCTGCTTCCCATAGATAGCGCATTAAACCCCAAGCAGTATCGTTTGATAAGCCATAAGCACGGATGCGACCTTTTTTAATCTCGTCATTTAATGCTTGGATGGTTTCCAAAAAAGGCGTCAAATCATCTAGCGGTTGTGCTGCCATCTCTTCAGTATAACCGAGCTGGCTGAAATAGTTCGTCTGGCGCTCAGGCCAGTGTAGTTGGTAAATATCGATATAATCGGTCTGCAAACGCTCAAGATTGCCATCGATGGCGTTACTAATGTGTTCAGCATTAAAACGCGTCTGACCATCACGTAAAAAATCCATCGGTGACATTTTGCTGGCAAGAATGACCTTGTCGCGCTGTTTGGTCTTGTTAAACCAAGTGCCCATAAAGCGTTCGGTGTCGCCTTGCTTGTCTTTATCGGGCGGAGAGGGATACATCTCGGCGGTATCCCAAAAGTTTACGCCTGCGCTAAGCGCCATATCCATCTGTGCATGCGCATCGCTTTCGCTATTTTGCTGTCCCCACGTCATTGTCCCTAAACAAATTTTGGAGACTTTTTCATTGAGTTGTGGCAGTGTTTGGTATTGCATTTTTCGGTCCTTTTCAATTTCTATAAACAGCTATTTTTATACTACATCAGTTTGATACCGGTGACGCCCGGTGGGGTGACTTGGAATATTTTCACTTTAAAGAGCACAGATTGACCGGCAAGCGGATGGTTAAAATCGACTTCTACTTCATCGTCATTAATAGCGCTGATGGTACCGGGCAGGGTGTTTTTACCTTTGTCTTCAAACTCGACCAGCATGCCGATTTCAGGATTGTCAGCGACTAAGGCAAATTGGGCGCGACTAAAATGCTGGATGTTATCAGGATTCCACTCACCAAATGCTTGCTCAGGCTCAAGGTGAGCGCTACGCGTATCACCAGCGCGCAGGTTCATCAGCACTTGCTCAAAGCCTGGCAATAAGCTCTCATCGCCAATCGTCAGCGTCACGGGCGCATCACGGTTAAAGGTTGAATCAATCATCGTACCGTTTTCTAGCGATACTTCAAAATGCAGCTTAACGAGGCTGCCATGGGTGATACGTATATTTTCATTAGGCGTAATAAATTGGGAGTCGGTCATCGTAAAAGCTACCTATTGCTGGAGTCAGAGAATAATTAAAAATAATGTCGCAAATGATAAGTTATCTGAGAAAGGTTGTAAGCCTAAATAGTGTAACGCAAATAGTGTAATATATTTGGCGAATCTAAGAGAGAGCGAAGTATTTATGGCAAAACCGATGACAAATAAACAACAAGGTCATGTTAAAAAATGGCAGGACGATAAAGGTTTTGGTTTTATTGAAACGGAAGCGGGTGAGTCGGTGTTTTTTCATGTCAGCGCGTTTAAAGCTCAGCGTCGCCCCGAAGTTGGCGAGCAAGTGGTCTTTAGCGTTGGACAAGACAATCAGGGTCGCTTGCAGGCAAGAGATGTGCAAGAACTCAGCTTTGTGCAACAAAAAATGGCGCAAAAAAATAGCCAAATTCGTCAGCGAAATCACAAACGCAGCGCCCAAGCAGAGTTTGAAGCAGGACAAAAGAAACGCTTGTTTCTTGGTGTTGGCTTTTATGGGGTTCTAATTTTATTGGTGGTCATGAATAAGTTAAGCTGGCTGGTACTTACTTGGTACGCCGTATTAGGAATTATAACCTATGCGATATATGCCAAAGACAAAGCCGCTGCCCAAAGTGGCGCTTGGCGTACACCTGAATCAACTTTGCATCTGTTAAGTGCGCTTGGCGGCTGGGTCGGTGCAATGGTGGCGCAAACCTACTTGCGGCATAAGTCACAAAAGCCTGAGTTTCGCATTGTGTATTATTTAACCGTTATTATTAACTTGGCAGGGCTGTTGTTTATATTGGCGGGTGGTGGATTAGAAGTTTTGAAAGAATTTTTTTAGATCGATTTTCGGAGATGGCTTAATAAGATTGTGGATAGTTGGCATAATAGGATTTGAATTGCCTCCTCAAGTTAAAATAGATAAGATTGACTAAATAATAGTCTACTAGTCACTGATAAATGACAATAGGCGTTTTTATTATTGTTATGATGCTTGAAGAGTGAATAAAACCATTTGACTACCTAACCCATAAACAATTTTAAAGAGGAAGATAATGAGTAATGACAATAAGAATGCCGATGAAGTTGATTTAAAAAAAGATATTTTTGAGGCTCTGCTCGAAAAGCATGAGGTTCAACGGGCGTTATGCGCCAAGCTCGAAAAAACAGAGGGTGAAGCACAGCGTAAAGCCGTTTATGAAGCGCTTAAGCTAGAGCTACAAGCGCATGCAGCCGCAGAAGAGCGCCATTTATATATACCGGTTATGCAGCATGACGAAGGTCTCGATTTATCTCGTCACGCCATTACTGAGCATCATGAAATGGATGAGATGATGGAGACTTTGGATGACGGGCGTATTGGACAAGAGAAGTGGGATAGAACTTGTGCGGACCTGATTCATAAAGTACATCATCATTTAAAAGAAGAAGAAAACGAGTTTTTCAAACAAGCCAAAAATATTTTGGATACCGATCTGCAGCAACGTCTAGGGCCCTTATATCAGGTTGAGCATGCTGAGTTCGAGCAAACACATGCGGATGATTGATTGCTAAAATATTTTGTATTTTTTAATAAATGAGAAAGTTAGCGCAAAAAAAATAGCCACTATGGATAGTGGCTATTTTTTTAGGGATTGTTCTTAAAGGTATGAATCTCGTATTTTCGACGACAGTCTAAGATGTTATAACGCTAGACCTCACGCTTCTTTTCTAAAAACAGCATATCAATGACAATCAGAGCCACACCAATACAAATACCAACATCGGCAATGTTAAAAATTGGGTAATGCCAAACATCGGCATAGTGCACATGAATAAAATCAATGACGTGACCATGCAGTAAGCGATCGATTAAATTACCAATGGCACCGCCAAGCACCAAGGCTAGACCCAATGATAACAGCTTAGCTTTACGTGGCGCTTTTACCAGATAACCGATTAAAAACAGCGACATGATAAGCGCAAGTCCCGCAAAAAACCACTTTTGCCAACCAGCTTGATCTGCCAAGAAGCTAAACGCCGCGCCGTAATTATAGGCGAGCGTCCAATTCAAAAAGGGCTGAATCACGGGTATTGGCTCGAGGAAGTTAAGGTTGGTTTCAGCCAACCACTTCGTCCATTGGTCGATAATAATTACGACCAACGATAGCAGATACCACATAAAGGCGCGACTGCCATTAGCGACCATTTTGGGTGTCTTATTCAGACGACTTCTGGGCGTCGATGAGCTGCCTGTAGTCGCATGCGCAGGTTTAGGCGAATGATCGACCTCAACCTGCGGCGGCTTATTTTCAGATGGGTCCATTGGGTTGGGCGTGGGGTTAGGCATAATGGCGTACCTCGCCGTCGCCGCTGACGTTGGTCACACAGCGTGCACATAATTCTGGATGCGCGCTATCGGTACCGATGTCATCACGGATATGCCAGCAGCGTACACATTTGGTACCCGACGCAGCGCTGACTTTGACCACTAAGTTTAGTGATTCATCGACATTGCTCTCGGCTTGCTCTGTGCCGTTATCTTTAATCGCAGCAGGGGCATCGCTCATTGGCTTCAAGGTTGCACTACTGGTGATTAGGACAAAGCGCAGCTCCTCACCAAGCTTAGCCAAGCTGTCATACATCGCACCGTTAGCATATAAATCAACGCCAGCAGACAAGTTGGCATTGATAATTTTTTCACCGCGTGCGGTTTCGATATGCTTATTGACCATATCTTTTGCTTGCATGATACGTTGCCAATCATCGGTACTGATGGCACTTAACTCAAACTCTGGGAAGGTGTACCATTCTTCCGTAAATACATATCCTGCTTCGTTGCCGTTTTTACCTTCTAATACTTCCCATGCTTCTTGTGCCGTGAATGATAAAATCGGCGTAATCCAGCGAATCAACGCATGGGTGATATGGTAAATCGCCGTTTGCGCAGAGCGACGCGGCTGCCCATCAGTTTGGGTAGTGTACTGACGGTCTTTGATAATATCTAAATAGAAGCTACCCAAATCCTGCGAGCAAAACGCAGTGACATGCTGGGTGACTTGGTGAAAGTCCATCGCATCATAAGCGCTGATGATTTGCGCTTGCACCGTTTGCGCACGCTCAATGATAAACTTATCGAGGCTCACCAGCTCATTAATATCAACGCTGTTGGTCGCTGGGTCAAAGTCATCAGTATTAGCCAGTAAGAAGCGTAAGGTATTACGGATACGGCGATACATATCGATTGCACCTTTAAAGACCGTTTTACCCGCGCTCATCTCATAACGATAGTCACTTGAGGCAATCCACAAACGTAGCATATCCGCGCCTGTTTTGTTAATTTCGTCTTGCGGCGTGATGATGTTGCCAAGTGATTTACTCATCTTGCGACCATTTTCATCAACGACAAAACCATGGGTTAATACTTGCTTAAATGGTGGGCGCTCATACATAGCCTCTGACGTTAATAATGACGTCTGGAACCAACCGCGATGTTGGTCAGAGCCTTCTAGGTATATATCAGCGGGATTTGTCAGCTCATCACGTTGCTCAAGTACCGCAAAATGCGTCGTGCCTGAGTCAAACCAAACGTCCAAAGTATCAGTCGCTTTATCATAGTCAGCAGCTTGCGCGCCTAAGAAGTCTTCACAACTGGCATCAAACCAAGCTTCTACGCCGCCTGCATCAATTTTTTGTGCAGCCACTTCCATCAGCTCAAGCGTATTTGGATGCAGCTCACCCGTTTCTTTATGAGTAAAAAAGGCAATTGGCACGCCCCATGTACGTTGGCGTGAGATACACCAATCTGGGCGACCGTTCATCATCGCTTCAATGCGGTTTTGTCCCCATGCGGGCGTCCAATTAACCGATGGGATGTCAGCAAGCGCACGCTCACGCAGACCTTTGGCTTCCATACTGATAAACCACTGCGGCGTTGCACGGAAAATAATTGGCGACTTATGGCGCCAGCAATGTGGATAGCTGTGCTCAATTTTGGTATGGCTGATTAAGTGCCCGTTATCATGGAGGGCGGCAATGATTTTCGAATTGGCTTTATAGATATGCTCACCAGCAAATATCGCTGCACTTTCCAAATAAACGCCTGTACCACTCACAGGGTTTTCAACAGGCAAGTTGTATTTCAGACCAACGATATAATCGTCGAGACCGTGACCGGGTGCAGTATGTACTAAGCCAGTACCGCTATCGGTGGTCACGTGATCGCCTAGGATAAGCGGCACTTGACGGTCTTCAATCAGTGGATGCTGGGCGCGTAGACCTTCAAGCTCACGTCCTGACACCGTTGCCAATATACCCTGATTGCTGAGTTTAAGCTCGGTTAATGCCGTTTCAACCAAATCAGTGGCTAATAAGAAGTTGCCTTTTTCAGTCGCCACCACACTATAGTCATGCTCAGGATGTACAGCGATTGCTTGGTTAGCAGGTAAGGTCCAAGGTGTTGTGGTCCAAATGACTGCCGCGATGTTGCCATCAATCTCGCTCAAAGCTGCTACTTTTTCGGTATCTAGTACATCAAAGCTGACATAGATAGCATCGGAGACTTTATCTTGATATTCAACTTCGGCTTCAGCCAGTGCAGAGCTACAGTCTAAACACCAGTTGACAGGCTTCATACCGCGGGTCACATGACCATTATCATAAATTTTGGCAAGGGCGCGCACGATGTTGGCTTCTTGATGGAAGTTCATCGTTAGATAAGGGTTGTCCCAATCACCGAACACGCCTAGACGTTTAAAATCTGCCTTTTGCAGTTCAATCTGCGTGCTCGCATACTCTCGGCACAGACCCCGAAACTCGGTAGCAGAGACTTTTTGGCCGACCTTACCAACTTTGGCTTCGACCTTTTGCTCGATAGGCAGACCGTGACAATCCCAACCGGGTACGTAAGGAGCATCAAAACCTGATAAGGTTTTTGACTTCACGATAATGTCTTTCAATACTTTGTTGACCGCATGACCTAAGTGAATCTGACCGTTGGCGTATGGAGGGCCATCGTGCAAAATGTATTTGGTCGCACCCGCACGTGCCTGACGAATTTTTCCGTACACGTCATCCGCTTCCCAAGCGGCAAGCCAATCTGGCTCACGTTTGGCAAGGTTTGCACGCATTGCAAAGGGCGTATCGGCAAGGTTTAGTGTGTCTTTATAGTCATGGCTTGGTGTATCAGTACTTTTATCAGTCATAGAAGGCGTCTTATAAAATGGTGGTTGGAAGTGGGGTAAAGGGTCAATCTAAAGTTTTGTCTAAAATAGAATACAATTTTTAAGGTAATGCTCATTTCAATGTGATTCTGAGTTTAATACTTAAATATTGGTGGCGATTTTCTAGTTTATCAGCTGTTTATAAAGATGGTTCAATTCATAATAAATGCTAACGAGACGATTGCAATACAATAGGCATTTATCAGAATAATTAGAAAAGTGATAATGATAATGGCAGCTATTATATGACAAAACGGGTAGGGTAAAAAGAGCTGACCAGTATCGTCCTGCTTTTAGCCAAAACCCATCATTTATATCAGCAATACCTTGCCTATTAAATCATACGTCTAACAATTTTAATGGATTATTTAGTGGATTATACCTAAATGGCTAGGCGCTAAAAAATTTCTGACAACCACAAGCGTAATTTCAGCGACCAAAGTGGCTGAATACCGGTCAAGCCTTGCGTCATTTCACCATCTTTTAGAACGACATACGAGGGGGTCACTTGCCCTTGCCAATCAGCGAATATCTCACCTTCTTGGTCATTGATGGTGGTAAAGCGATAATTGTGTTCCGTGAGGTAGCTCTGCAGCTCTTGGTTCGAGCCTGATTTAATTGCAATGGTCACGACAGGATAGTCATTTGCCGCCGCAAGTTTGTCTATCGTTGGCGAGGTCACCCGACAAACCGGACACCAAGTTCCCCAAAAATATACCAGCGTTGGCTTATCCTGACTCAGCGCGGCTAAGTCAACACTCTGCCCTTGATAGTCGGTCAACTGCAGTTGCGGATTGGTCGGCATGACGGGTTGTCGCCACCAATTAATAGCGATATAAATGACAGCAAACACCAAACCATATATGAGTAGGTTTTTAGCGACAGAGAATACCTTTTGCTTGGGTGCTTTTTTGGGTTTCTCAATGGTTTTTTCGATATTAGTACGTTTATCAGTCGTCATAGTGGCTGCTTTTTTGCTCTCAGTATTTTGAATAGATAAAAATAAACGGCTGAATGGTCAGCCGTATTACTCGTAAAATATATAGAACTGTTATTAGTGGTTATTTTTTTAAGATAACCACTCTTTTTAAAATAACCGATTAAGATTTTTGCGCCCGGTTTTGCAGTGGATCGCCGATAAGGACGCTGCCTGAATTTTCACGACGCTCTTCATCAGTTAATTTGCTTGCTGGAATTTTTACTTTTCTCTTCCATTTTAAGCTAAACAAATCATCACGGCGGTCAAGTAGATTATGCACCGAGCCTTCATTACGCACATGAATAAGCTTATCTAAGTTCAAATCCGAGAAGAATACCATCTCTGTATTAGGCGTCGTTTCCGCCATAATCGCATCATGCGGGAAAGCAAAATCTGATGGTGAGAAAATAGACGACTGCGCGTACTGGATATCCAAGCTTTCAACTTGCGGTAAGTTACCGACTGAGCCGCAAATCATCACGTAGCATTCGTTTTCAATTGCACGTGCTTGGGCACAGTGGCGCACACGCAAATAACCGTTTTGTGTATCTGTCCAAAATGGTACGAATAAGATATCCATATCATCAAGTGCCATCAAGCGGGCAAGCTCTGGGAACTCAACATCATAGCAAATTAAAATACCAATGCGACCAGCGTCGGTATCGAATACCTTGACTTCATCGCCGCCTTCAATGACCCAAGCGCTACGCTCATGCGGGGTAATATGAATTTTGCGCTGTTCTTCTACCGTCCCGTCACGGCGGCATAAATAGCTAACGTTGTATAAGGTATCGTCTTCGTCCAAGAACGGCATGGAACCAGTGATGACGTTGACGTTATAGCTGACCGCTAAGTGCGAAATCTCGTTTTTGAACCACTCGGTATAGCCCGCCAAAAAGCGAATTGCGACGTTTTGATCGGTCGATTCACACAGACCCATTAATGGCGCATTAAAGAACTCTGGCAAGCAGGCAAAGTCTGAATTGTAATCTGCCATGATATCGACGAAGAATTCAACTTGTTGCAATAGCTCTTCAGGCGACTCGACTTCACGCATCTGCCACTGGATACCGCCGATTCTGACCTCTGATTTGCGCGTATTAGGTTTATAGTCTTGCGGCTCATAATAAATGTTGGCCCACTCAAGTAAGGTCGCAAAGCCTTTAGACTGTTTGTCATCTGGCAAATAAGCCGTCAAAATACGCTTGACGATAAAGCCGTTTGATAACTGGAAAGACAGGGCGGGGTCGTGAATTTCACGAGCTTCAACGGCTTCAATGTATTCGCCAGGCGTCAAATCTTGATGGTTATGATAGTTTGGGATACGACCACCGGCTAAGATAGCGCGGAAGTTTAACTGGCGGCACAGCTCTTTACGCGCATCATAGAGCCTGCGACCCAAACGATAACCACGATATTCGGGGTCGATTAAAGCATCTAAACCATAAATAGCATCGCCATCAGGATTGTCTCTGATGATTTCTTTATGACCAATCAAATCATCATAGGTATGGGGGTTTGAAAACTTGGTGTAATCAACGCGCATCGATAGCACAATACCAATCAGCTGATCATGGTCAAATAGCGCAATCTGCCCTTCAGGAAAGGCGTCAATTAAAGTATGGATGGTATTTTTTGACCAAGCGCCACCCAAGTTGACATAAACGCGATCCATCAAGGCTTTGAGTTGTGGATAATCTTTTTTCTTAATCTCAGCAATCGTGAGGTGAAAATCATCTGGTTTTTCTATCTTGCTCATAATGTTCCTGTCTGTCGTTGCTGTAAATCAGGGGTAATAAATCGATGTTAATTATAAATCAGTATTAATAGGTATTGATAAAGTCAGTCATAAAAAAGCGGCTATCAAAATAGTCAGTAAAACGTGTAATAGAAGTTTGTATATTGACGCAAGCGTTAAAGGCAGACGCCAGCGCTCAGTTTTTCATGTAACAATGCCAAGAAAAATATACCAATAGGCTTATATAATCGTTACAATCAATTATCTTTGTGTTTACAATGAGTTATAACCGGCCGCTATTGTTATCTATTTTGTTGTTCTTCACTTTAATGAGGTAACTCATCTTGTTTACAAGTATTTATCTCAATATTTACTGTGTTCGCATTGAAGACAATCCTAGCCGCACTGTTAATTTCTCTTAACGAACCATAATGCCATAAAAACTTCCGTCTTAAAGATTGCCATCATAAAAATCGACTTTATCAACTATCCTATTAGCGTCATTAAGACTCATACGGCGGTGGGTATGATACCAAGCCTATTACTCAGTGACAGTCAAGCGGCGTAAATATTTGCTAGGTTTTTGTGACTCGCTATCTTTTATGAACGAGAGTTTCGTTAGCTTAAGCGTCAGTTTTCTTGGCGTATTTTTTGGTTGCCTTTATCAGTGACCTTTTAGGATGTTTATTATGCCCCTAACTCATACTAATGCATTCAGCAAATTAGATGAAATAGAAAACACTGCATTGGTACAGTTGGTGTATGTCAGCAGCCTGACGCTTACTTCACGTTTAAATACGACGATATTTGATGAAGTAGAAGGTCATGCGCGCGATTATAATGAGCAGTATGGCATCACGGGTACTTTATGTTATGGCAATGGTCATTTTTTACAATGTATAGAAGGCGAAAAAGCCAAAGTCGCGGTGCTTAGTCAGCGTATCTTTGCTGATAGTCGCCATAAAAATGTGCAAGTGCTCCTGCTAAAAGTCATCAAGCAGCGTAGCTTTTCTGACTGGCGGATGCGTTTATTATTTCTGGAGCGCTGGCTATGGTCACCTGCCACTAAGAAGCAAGCTACTCAATTATCACCCTATTTGCCCTTTGCGCCGCACGATTGGTCAGCTGAGCGTACTGAGCAGTTCTTGCAAATTATTAAAACCTTTGAAACTGCGCCACACATAAAGGCCGCAGGTATTACTTATAATGCCCTCGGCAATATGGTGCGCCATATCGCTGCACCGCATCAAGCTTTTTTAGTCGTGCAAGGTTTTTTGAGTGTGCTGTTAGTTGTTGGTTTGGTGCTGCTATATTTATAAGCCATGCTGTTACGATGGTAAAGCATACTGCTTCATTTTATGACTGATGATAAAAACTCTTATAAAAAAGACGCTAGACTTAATGTTTAGCGTCTTTTTTTATGCAATTAAAATTATTACGATAATAATAAATTGAACCAATTACATATCAAAAATCTTACCACGGTTCATAATGTTATTTGGGTCAAAAACTTTTTTAACTGCGCGTAAATAATCAATCTCAGTTTCGCTGCGACTATAATGTAGATAAGGTTTTTTGGTCATACCGACACCATGTTCAGCAGAGACTGAACCGCCATATTTTTGTACCGTCTCAAACACGTATTTATTGACGATTTGACACTCGGCAAAGAAATCATCTTTGCTCATATTTTCAGGCTTTAAGATATTCAGATGCAAATTACCATCGCCGATATGACCAAACCAGCACACTTCAAAGTCAGGATAGTTGCTACTGACAATGTAGTCAATCTCAGTGATAAACTCAGGCACATAGCTGATTAATACCGAGACATCGTTTTTATAAGGAGTAAACACTGAGATGGTCTCAGAGATATATTCGCGCAGCTTCCACAGCTCTTCCGCTTGTGCCAGACTCTGACTCATCACACCATCGACCACCCAACCTTGCTCCATACACTCCTCAAATATCGCCATCGCTTTATCCATGATAGGCTCATAAGGCGCTTCAAACTCTAGCAGGGTATAAAACTTGGTGCGTGATTCAAATGGCTCTTGTACTTGACCATGAGCCATGAGCTTATCAATTGCCACATCATCAAAAAATTCAAAAGCGGTCAAATCAATCTGTGCTTGAAAGGCTGATAGGACATTCATGACATCATTAAAGCTATCCATGCCCAGCACCATGACGTTTAGGTCTTGCGGCTGACGCTCAAGCTTGATTTGTGCATGAGTCACAAAGCCAAGCGTGCCTTCACTACCGATAAACAATTGGCGTAAATCATAACCGGTGGCATTTTTCACCATACCGCGATTGAGCTGCAAGATATCGCCTTTACCCGTAACCACAGTCAATCCCATAATCCATTGACGGGTCATGCCATATCGAATCACTTTAATACCGCCAGCATTGGTGCCGATATTGCCACCGATTTGGCTTGAGCCTGCTGAAGCGAAATCGACAGGGTAGTAAAGATCTTTTGATTCAGCAAACTCTTGCAGCTGCTGAGTGATGACGCCCGCTTCAACTTCAACCATACGGTCGGCAGGATAGAATTGTCCGATATGATTCATCTTATCCATACTAACGACAATCTCACCATTGGCGGCAACTGCACCCGCAGACAAACCAGTACGACCGCCACTTGGGGTCAATACCACATTGTGTTCATTAGCGAGAAGCACAATCGCTTGTACTTGCTCAGTCGTCTTTGGAAAGACGATAGCAGAAGCAGCTGGGGCAAAATGCTTGGTCCAGTCTTTGCCCCAATGCTCTAGACTTTCGCTATCAGTTTTGATTTGGCTGGCGTCAAACTGATGAATATCAAGCAAGTTGCTCAAGATGGTTTGGACAGCAGCAGTATGGGTTGTAGAGTTGTTTTGGGCGATAGTGTTGCTTTGGCTAGCTAAAGAAGTCATGGTCAAATCTCGGTAGAAACGTAAGCGCTATGCGTAAAAGGGATTATTATATCGCTAAATGGATATAACTCAGCGGTTATAACTGTGTTTATATAACTAATTAAGTTTATATAAGTCACTGGGTTTATATAATTGATATAAGTATAAGTGAGCACGTGTTGCAATGATAGATAGATATGCTGTCATGCGCTTAAGTAGTGTAAGTAATATTAATAATTAAAAAAAACAGTTTAATTAATTTTTGGATATAGTATTTGTGTATAAAGTTTAGCTATAAGGTTTATATACAGTGATTCACTATAGCATAAAAAGTTTTCAGGCTTGATAAGCAATAATTCATCTAATCTGCTAACATCGCCGCCAAATTTTGTGTAAGATATCCAGACTGTTTTCGTTTCATCCATCATACTTATCCCACTGATGATTTTTATAAGACAATTATAGGACAGTTCTCACATGGCGTTATCACTACAAAAAGACAAAATCCGGTTTTTATTGCTTGAAGGTCTACATGACAATGCGTTAAAAGTATTGGAAGGGGCTGGTTATCATAATATCGAGAATATCAGTCACGCTTTAGATCAAGATGAGCTCATCGAAAAGATTAAAGACGCTCACTTCATCGGTATTCGCTCGCGCACCCAACTGACGCGTGAAGTACTTGAGCACGCACACAAGCTTATCGGTATTGGCTGCTTTTGTATCGGTACCAACCAAGTAGACTTGGACGCCGCTCGTGATTTGGGTATTCCTGTCTTTAACGCGCCATATTCGAACACCCGTTCGGTCGCTGAGCTAGTACTGGCAGAAGCCATCATGCTATATCGCGGCATCCCTGAAAAGAATGCTACTGTACACCGTGGCGGTTGGGGCAAGTCTGCGACCAACTCACATGAAGTACGTGGCAAGACAATCGGTATCGTGGGTTACGGCTCTATCGGCTCGCAGTTGTCTGTATTGGCTGAAAGCTTTGGTATGAAGGTCATTTATCATGACGTATTGACCAAATTGCCACTCGGTAACGCAGTGCAAGTAGGTAGCTTAGAAGAGTTGCTATCAACGGCTGATATCGTGACCTTGCATGTACCTGATGTGCCAAGCACCCGCTATATGATGAAAGCTGAGCAATTCGCTCATATGAAAGACGGCAGCTACTTTATTAATGCGGCGCGTGGTACTTGCGTTGATATTGATGATTTGGCGGCAGTAATTGAGTCTGGTAAAGTATTGGGCGCGGCGATTGACGTATTCCCGAAAGAACCGAAATCAGCTGACGAAGAGTTTGAGTCACCACTGCGCAAATTTGATAACGTTATCTTGACCCCACATATCGGTGGCTCAACGCAAGAAGCACAAGCTAATATTGGGCTTGAGGTTGCAGATAAGTTCGTCAGATACTCTGACCAAGGTGATACCGCAACAGCCGTAAACTTCCCAGAAGTTTCTGTGCCGTTCAAAGAAGGCACACATCGTCTGCTACATATTCACAAAAACGTCCCTGGTGTCTTGTCGCAGATTAACCGTTTGTTTGCTGAAGCGCATATCAATATTTTAGCGCAAAGCCTAATGACGCAAGGTGATGTCGGTTATCTGGTGATGGACGTGGATTATAACGACTCAAGCGCCGCTTTAGATCAGCTTAAAGATGTTGAAGAAACCATTCGCGTGCGTATCTTGTTCTAAAATTAAGCGTTATCGTTTATTTTTACGAGTGGTATAAAAAAAGAGATGCTCTATTAATAGGGCATCTCTTTTTTATGGCTAATAATTTAACCGTTTCACACCAAATCTATTAAGCTTTAGCTTTATTGGCTGCTTCTGCTTGACGACGCGCTTCAATCTTAGCGGCTTTGCGCTTTTCAATCACGTCAATCACATCGCTACCGATATGCGCCTCGCCTCTTTTTTTTGCCAGCTGCATTTGATGCTCGCGCTCACGGAAACGTGCTTTTTGTTCCTCAGTCGCTTTATCGATACAGTGCGGGCACGACTCGCCTTTGATGTAGGCAGCGCTTTGCATTTCTTCATGAGTAATCGGCATACGGCAAGCAAAGCATTGCTCATAGTTGCCCTTTTCTAGGTTGTGATTGACTGATACGCGGTTGTCAAAGACAAAGCAGTCGCCTTCCCACATAGAATCGCTGGCTGGAATTTCCTCTAAATATTTTAAAATGCCGCCCTCTAAATGATAAACCTCTTCAAACCCTTGCTCACGCATATAGGCGGTAGATTTTTCACAGCGAATGCCACCGGTACAGAACATGGCAACTTTTTTATGCTTAGCAGGATCTAGCTCTTTTGCCACGTATTCTGGAAACTCTCGAAAGGTTTCGGTATTTGGATTCACTGCATTCTGAAACGTACCGATTTTGACTTCGTAATCATTGCGGGTATCAATCAGGATGACGTCAGGGTCTGAGATTAGCGCATTCCATTCACTTGGTTTCACATAACGACCAACCGACTGTAATGGGTCGATATTTTCTACGCCCATGGTGACAATTTCTTTTTTGAGCTTGACCTTGGTGCGGTAAAAAGGCTGGGCATCGGTATAAGATTCTTTAAAAGTAAAGCTGCCGATGGCCTCAATACTGCGCAGATAGTCTAGGACGTTATCGATACCTTGGCGGCTGCCGGAAATAGTACCGTTAATGCCTTCGCTGGCAATCAGTAACGTGCCTTTGACATCATTATCGAGCATGGTATTTAAAATCGGCTCGCGATATTGCTCAAAGTCAGCAAAGCGCGTGAACTTATATAAAGCGGCAACCACGATGTTATTGGTCACGCTGTCGTATTCGGTGGCATGGGTTGGTGTTTGAACGTTAGTAACTGGTGAGGTACTCATGTTTTTCTCCTGCTGGCTAGGTCGCAAACCTAGTGCATTGGGTTTAAGGTAATTGATAAAGCTTATAACACTAGCGCAATTGTGGAATTGCATAATGCTAGCGTATTTTAACAACTTTCGAGGAGGTTTTGGAGATTTTATAAAGGTGAGCGATATAAAAAGTCTGCCAAGTGATATTACTCATGAAGATATTATGAATAATACTTATCTATAGCTAATAGACGCTATTTTTATATACGTTCTTATGTTCTATGATTCATTGCATGATTAATCAGTTGTTTGACTGTTTATTGCTCAGCTATAAAGGTAGACTAATTACATATAGCAATACAACAAAGTCAATGGAGATGACACATGAGTAACCCAGCCATTCATACAGCTATCAGCCGCTATCCTGTACCTTCTTTAGACAGTCTACCTGATGATATTCTTGAACGTATTCTCGCAGTGCAAGAAAAAGCCAAATTTATTCCGAATGTGTTTTTAGCGCTTGCCTATCGTCCAGCAGAGTTCAGAGCTTTTTTTGCTTATTACGATGCAGTTATGGAGCGAGAAGGTAGCACGCTAAGCCCAGCTGAAAAAGAGATGATCATTGTCGCTACCAGTGCCGCCAATGGGTGTCAGTATTGCGTCGTCGCCCATGGTGCACTGCTTCGGGTGTTTGCAAAAGCGCCGCTGCTAGCAGACCAAATAGCAGTCAATTACTTACATGCGCCCATTAGCCCTCGACAGAAAGAGATGCTGTCTTTTTCTTTAAAACTCTGTCGAACACCAGAGCTTATTCAAGATTCAGATTATGCTGCACTCAGAGAACAGGGTTATGATGACGAGGATATTTTAGACATCACGGGTATCACAGCGTTCTTTGGGTTGTCTAATAGAATGGCGATTGTGATGGACATGCAGTCAAATGCAGAGTTTTACACGATGGCACGTGAGCCAAGGAAGTAGGAATTATCTAGGCCAGTTAAATAACGACGTCTCTAAGCATGAAAAATCCAGCACAAAGGCTGGATTTTTTTATTAGCTAAATTAACAGTGTCAGACTTATTTACTTTGAAACCAAGTATCTGCTTTGCTACGAGCGCTAGCAATATCTGAGCTTGATAAGTTCAATGCCAATTGACCGATTTTACCACGGGCTTTGTTACGGACTTTTTCATCGAGCATACCGTCACGGGCAGCCAAATCATACCATTTATAAGCATCGACTAGGTTCTTTTGCTTTTCATCTAACAAAGCAAGCGTATAGCTGGCACGGTTATCACCACGCATCGCCGCTTTTTCTAACCAAAGACGGGCTTGTTGTAGGTTTGGTTGCACTCCTTCACCGCGCAAGTACATGATGGCCAAGTTAAGCTGAGCAGGGGCAACGCCTTGCTGAGCCGCTTTGGTATACCATTCGACCGCTTGCTGAGTGTTTTGGGCAACGCCTTCACCTTTTTGCAAACGCTTGGCTAAGTAAAACTGAGCGTGGTTGTTACCTTGGGCAGCACTGGCAGACAGCGCACTGATAGGCATTAGCTCAAAACGTGAGGTATCGAGTGGCACGTTTGATATTAACTCAGCGTTGGCAAAGCCCGCACAAGAAAACAGGGCAGTAAACAACGCAGCTTTTAATAATTTCATAGCAGCTCCAAAATTAGGCAGTTAATAAGCAAAAGAAAAGTCGCACCGCTAAAAGCGTCTAGACGGCGATAACAATTAGGTGAAATCTTGCAATACCAACTTACCTAATCATTAGCAAATTAATTCGTATTGGTAGTGTCACAGTTATTGCTAATTAACCCGACAAACGGTCGTAATTAGTATGCCATTGACACTATTTTGCTAGCTTAACACCCAAACTTACGAAACTCAAATACTAATTACAAGATTTAATTCCTAGCTATACCTCATTGTCCTTAATAAAATCATAGAGTTACTTGAGCGTAAGGAGGAATTAACAATTTGTTAAGGTTGAAATTGGTACCAATTGAGCTAAATCGCCTTTAATGACCAACAAAAAACACGCTTATGAATCCGGTTTTTGTTTGCTGACACGATAGATGGCGACGTCTGCTAAAAGGTTGGGTGCTTGGCGTATTAATGCGGTCATCAGCGGATTATGACCTTTTTCCGAATCACTGACGGCGAAGCGGTTAATAATATGAATATCATGCTGCGCGCACAGCTGCTCAAAGTCTTTAAAGGTACATAGATGGATGTTTGGGGTGTTATACCACTCGTAAGGCAGGGCTTCTGAGACGGGCATCAAACCCTTTAAGCCCAAATGCATGCGATTTTGCCAGTGCGCAAAGTTAGGGAAGGTAATAACGGCTTCGCGGGCAACCCGTAGCATATCGAGCAATAACACGTCAGGCGCTTTTACCGCTTGCAGCGCTCTCGCCATAACGACGGTGTCGAAGCTGTTATCTGCGAAACGACTCAAACCGTCATTGAGGTCTTGCTCGACGATGGATAAGCCTTTAGCGATGGCCTCATTGATTTTATCTTCATCAATCTCAAGTCCATAACCCGTGACGCCTAGATTCTGCTGCAAATGTGCCAGCAGCTCGCCATTGCCACAGCCTAAATCCAGCACATGCGATTGTGGCGCAATCCAACGCTCAGCCAATTGATGATCCATTCTCATGAGCGTTCTCCTGTGGCGGTTAAGCTATTAGCAATAAATGGCGCGGTTAAAAAACCTTTAACGGCGCCCATATAACGCGGAATATCGAATAAAAACGAATCATGACCATGCGGTGCATCAACATTGATATAACTAACCGGCTTACCCGTCGCCATTAGCGCATCGACAATCTCCTGTGAGCGCTCGGGGGCAAAACGCCAGTCAGAGGTAAATGACACCACTAAATACTGACACTGCGTATGGGCAAAGGCGGCTTTAAGCGCGCTCAGCTCTTGTTCATTGGCGACATTAACGTTATGAATGTCTGCGCTGTTGCTTAAGGTTTTATCCAGTTCGCTCTCGGTAGAATCAACTTTTACCGATTCCGCCATGGATGATTCTAATGGGTCTGTTGACTCTGTCGATAAACCTGATGACGATGTGGAAGGATAATCACGCGTCGGGTCAAAATAATCCAATGCCTTGGTCATCAGTAGATAGGTATTGGCATCGAAGTTCTCGCTAAAGCGTTCGCCTTGATAGCGCAGATAGCTTTCAACCTGAAATTCAACATCGTAGCCATACATAAATTTGCCAGATTTTAAATCACGGCCGAATTTGGCCTTCATCGCATCATCGGTTAAATATGTGATATGACCAACCATGCGCGCAAGGATAAGTCCGCGACGAGGGTAAGTGCCTGCCTGCAAGTAGCGTCCCTCTTTAAAATCAGGGTCAGAGAGAATGGACTGACGGGCGACTTCATTAAAGGCGATATTTTGCGCAGAAAGCTTGGGCGTACTGGCAATAACCACGCAGCGTTTTAACCGCTTTGGGTAATCGACCGACCATTGCATGGCTTGCATGCCGCCCATTGAGCCACCCACGATGGCATGCCAAACGTCAATACCGAGACGGTCTGAGAGCATGGCTTGAGTTTTTACCCAGTCTTTTACAGTGACCAAAGGAAAGTCAGGGCCATAAACTTGTGGCTCGCTGTTCTCACTCGAGTTGATGCTGTCAGGATTAATGGTCGTTGGGCCAGTAGAGCCGAAGCAGCTGCCGATGTTATTCACACAAACTACAAAAAATTGGTTGGTATCGATGGCTTTATTAGGGCCAATCATATTATCCCACCAGCCAGCTTTTTTATCGTCGTCACTATGAAAACCTGCCGCGTGATGGCTACCTGATAAAGCATGACAGATAAGTATGGCGTTTGATTTGTCGCTATTTAGCGTGCCATAAGTTTCGAAAATCAAATCGAATGAGGGCAGGGTGCGATTGCACTCCAAAGTCAACGGCTCAGCGAAATGAAAAGTCTGGGGTGTGACGATGCCAACTGAGCCTACCGAACCAACGGCGTCGGCTGAATTAAGGAAATGACTGGTGGAATGATCACTGCTACTATCAGAACGTGCGCTCAAAGCTACCTCACAAAACAACAGTTATGAATAAAACAAAAGCGGAATGGCACTAAGACGACAGATGACTTTGCCGATACTCATATTTTCAATATTAACTCTAGAAAGCTAATATAGTCAGTTCAATGTAAAAACCATACAGCAGGACTGGGATGAATTTTTTGCAGCCTCTGTCGGCGTAGGCACAGCAAGCCAGAAAAAATCCTCATCCCAGTCTCGAGTCATATAACAACCTATCTATTTTATTTGATATCGACCATATGACGGAGCGAATTCTACAATGCTATGGCTGCCTATTGTATGGCGATGCGCGCATGAGTACAACCTTCACGCACAGTCTTTCAAGCAAAGTCTCAAGCGCCATTGTATTGGCTATATATCAAATACCATCAGTGTAGCGTTTTACCCTGCGTTTCTGATGGATAAAATGCTACACTGAGGATAAATAGATAGTCTGTTATTTAACCGTAGCCTTGTATTTAAACGACTAATATTGCTTAGTATATTTTGATAATTGCCAAGCGTGGTTAATTAAGGCTTAATAGTGCTATTGCCGAATAAGGTGCTTAATAGTTTAAACTTTGCTTCTTTGAGATAGCCTGCTCTTTTATTTTGTTTAAAAGGCTCTTTAGCTTACTAAATATTATTACCCCACAATAACATAACCCAATAATCGATAGTGCCATTATGAAACCTAAACTGCCCCCACGCATAGCTGTCCTACTAGTCAACCTTGGTACACCTGATGAGCCGACTGCCCCTGCCGTCCGTCGCTATCTTAAACAGTTCTTATCAGATCCACGAGTGATTGAGATCCCGAAGTTTTTATGGGCAATCATTCTAAATTTGTTTGTACTGCCAAGCCGACCAAAACGCGTAGCAAAGGCCTATGCCAGTATTTGGGAAGGCGACTCACCGATTCGGAAGATATTAAAAGACCAAGTTGAGCTATTAGAGCCGCGCTTGGCTGATAGCGTTGCGCCGTTTCGGGTTTCTGTACATCCTGCGATGAGTTACGGCAATCCTGGTTTGCCTGATGTGATGGATACGCTGCGCAATGAGGGCGTTGATCATTTCGTCATCTTGCCACTATTCCCGCAGTATTCAGCGTCTTCTGGCGGTGCCGTATATGATGCATTAACCAAATGGACGTTGAAGCAACGCAATTTGCCAAGCTATAGCATTGTCAAAGACTACTTTGCGCATCCGCTTTATATCCAAGCGTTGGCCAATTCGATTCGCCGCTTTCAAGCTAAACATGGCAAACCTGAGAAGCTTATGTTTAGCTTTCATGGGATTCCACAGCCTTATGCGGATAAAGGTGACCCGTATCCGAAGCGTTGTAAATGTACCGCTGCCCAAGTGGCGCACGAACTTGGTTTGCAAGAGGATGAATGGATTATCAGCTTCCAGTCGCGCTTTGGTAAGCAAGAATGGGTTAAGCCTTATACCGATGTGGTATTAGAAGATTGGGGCAAATCTGGTGTACGCTCGGTACAAGTCATCAGTCCTGCGTTCTCCGCTGATTGTCTGGAAACGCTAGAAGAGTTGGCGATTGAAAACCGTGATAACTTCCTTAAGGCGGGCGGGCAAGAATATCATTATATTCCAGCACTTAACTTGGATGAGGCGCACATTGATTTGCTTGAAGCACTAAGCGCACCGCTAGTAAAAGGCTGGGCAGGCACATTGGACGGTTGGGCTTAATCGGTTAAAATTCTTAGAGCATAAAAAATACCGAACATCATGTCCGGTATTTTTTTTGTCTTTATAACTTTGCTACTTTCTTATCATGATAGGTTCTTTTTAAATATGTTGTTTTCTTAAAACTTATTTAAAAGTTGTTCACTACTCAAAAGTTATCGTCATTAGAAATCTTTGCCGCATCTCTGTCTGCGATATCGACGATATCAGGATAGCCATTGTCATCTAGATTGCCTTCGACCAATACTTCATCGATGCGAGCTTCATCGATATTTTGGCGATGCATTGGTGTGAGACCCTGGGTTGCGCCACTGCCTGCTTGCGAGTTGTCGAATCCTGCGCTATTGTCAAGGACATCATCATTATCAAAGGTATGCAGCATAGGGTTATCTAAATCAAGCTCTTGGCTGCCTGCGCTGTTGTCATTCATATTGTTATCATCTTCAATATGGTCCATCTCTTCTGGTAGTGGGGTTTTTGAATTGTCCATCATTGAATCCTTGTTATTATTGGCAGTTATTGTTTATCAAGATTAGTTTGACGGCTTATGATGAGTACGAATAGTAGTAAGGTGTCACAGGATGTTCAAAAAATGTAAGACAATCAGCAAAATAAGAAGGATTGATATGCTATCTATCACTAAGTTACTCTTCACAGCATCTTTGGTCAGTGTTTTGGCAGGTTTGACGGCTTGCGAACGTTTGCCTAATGCTAGTAGTCATGCAAACCTTGATAAGGTAGCTTCAAAACAGCCGCTTACCGATGATGCTGAGTTACCGACAGCAACGACGATAATAGATTGCGCACAATTAGCTCCCCAGCAGACCTTTAAGGTAAAAGGCTATAGCGCACTCAGTAAAGGCTGCGACTTGACAGGTCAGTCGATACGCTTTGAGCTGAACGATTCACATAGCTCACTTGATTGTCAGGGAGCAGCGCTTAGTATGATGGTGCAAGACCAATCGAAAGCCAGTGCGATTACCATTAAGCCTAAAACTGATAGTGCTATTGAAGATATTGCGGTTGCTAATTGTCATGTGGATGGCTATGGTCATGCGCTACATATTCGCCAATATAGCAACCCGAATCAGCGCTATGTGCGCGGCTTTATAGAGCCTGCTGCCAATCGTGCGCTTGCTCCAAGGAATATTCGGGTGATTAATGTGAGTAGTCGCAACAGTATTAATAGTGGCATGTTTGTCGGCGATCATGTACATGGGGTGACTTTTGATAAGGTATCTATCCAAAATGCTGGCACCGTTGGGCTCTATCTAGAATTTGGTAGTCGCGATAATGTGATTAAAAACTCTGTGTTTGTTGGTAATGGATTCCGCACTTTTAAGCCCAATCGTGAGGCAATAGCAGTTGACTCATCAAGCAATAATCTTATTGAAAATAATCAGTTTATCCATAATGGCGCAGGTGGTGTATTGCTGTATCGCAATTGCTTTGAGCATGCCGATGATGCGACGCTGGGCAACCATTTTAAGCGTACCGAGTCCAGCCGTAATAATATTATTCGCAATAATATCTTTCAAGATGAGCCAGTCGGTATTTGGGTCGCGTCAAGACAATCGCGTAATTTAAAAGGTTTTGAATGCGGTGCCTATTTGGTCAAGCAAACGCTACTGGCCAGCTATCATTTAGACAGCGCTAAAGACAATCAGATTATTGGCAATCGTTTTAAACAAGTAGAGCAAGGTATTATCGTCGAAGATGATGGAACGCTTATTAGTGGCAATCAATTTGCCGCTGACGTGAATCAGCCTATCAGTATTGGTTCTGAGATTCGTGAAGAAAGCGCGGCGGGAGCGATAAAAAATACCCTGATCACCGATAATTATTTTACCGATAAAACCATTGAACAAGCTGTTAAGGTTCGAGAGGCAAGCAAAACGGCCACCGAAATTCGCTAGTCGTCAATATGGAGACTTTATACTGCCTTAACGTCTGCTCATTAATACAGATAAAAGGGGAAAAATGGCGTCAGTTGTCCTAGTTTTTAAAAATGAAAAAAGTGAGCGGGAAGGCTCACTTTAAACCGTAAATTAATAGCTAATAAATTAATGTATATAAATATAACGAGAGCCGATTATCCTTGCTTGATTAGTTTGTCGGTGGTAAATAGCATTAAATTCAAGTGAGCATCAGTAGACATTGCAGCAAAAACAGCTATTAAAAAGCTGGCACGATTAATGTGCTTCATCCCAGTTTTGCCCACTATCGGTTTCAACCAATAACGGTACAGCAAAGTCGACATGCCAACCTTTTTCAACAGCGGTAGCCGTTAGCACATCTTGCATGGCATCAGTAATCAGTTGGCTAATATCATCAACCTTATCGGCATCGACTTCAAACACCAATTCATCATGGACTTGTAGCAGCATTTTCGCTTGCGCTTTAGGCAATACTTTATCGACGGCAATCATGGCAAGTTTGATTAGGTCAGCAGCTGAGCCTTGTAGTGGCGCGTTAATCGCCGCCCGTTCAGCGCCTTGTTTGACCATGCGATTGCTATGACTGATGTCAGGTGTATAAAGTTTACGACCCAATATAGTCTCGACATAGCCCTTATCATGGGCGCTGGCACGAGTGTTAATCATATAGTCTTTGACCCCTGGGTAACGCTTAAAGTACATGTCGATATAGTCTTGCGCCTCATTGCGGCTCATCTGTAATTGCTTGGCAAGACCAAAGGCGCTCATGCCATAGAGCAGACCAAAGTTAATGGCTTTGGCATTACGCCGCTCGGTCGGGGTGACATCCGCGACATCTTTCCCTAATACTTCAGCGGCGGTGGCAGCGTGAATATCTAGCCCTTCATTAAAAGCATGAGTCAGGTTTTTATCGCCTGAGAAATGTGCCATCAAACGCAATTCAATTTGTGAGTAATCGGCGGCTAAAATAACGCGACCTTCTGGGGCGATAAAGGCTTGGCGAATCAGACGACCGGTCGCAGTACGAATGGGAATATTTTGTAAGTTGGGATCCGTTGAAGATAAGCGCCCTGTGCTGGTCAGCGCCTGATGATAGCTAGTATGCACGCGGTCGGTCTCCGCATCTGCTACATTATCAAGCGCGTCGGTATAAGTGCTTTTAAGCTTAGATAGGCCGCGATATTCAAGGACAATTTCCACTAACGGGTGGTCAATTTTTGATAACACCGCTTCACCAGTCGAGTATTGCCCTGACTTGGTTTTTTTGCCGCCAGGGACGCCAAGCTTATCAAACAGCATCTCACCAAGTTGCTTTGGAGAGCCGAGATTAAATTCTTCGCCAGCGACTTCATACGCACGTTTCTCTAACTCGATAATTTCTTCATCAAAACGTTTTGATAACTCATTTAAAAAAGGACGCTTAATTAAGATGCCGTTCGCTTCCATTTGACACAGTATTTCCGCAGTTGGAATTTCTAGCTCATGCAGTAGTTTGGCATTATTTTCATCCTCGGCAAGTTTCTTACTGAAGACATCGAATAGCTGATAGGTAATATCGGCATCTTCACAAGCATAGTCACTGGCAATATCAATGGCCACTTGATCAAAGCTAACTTGTTTCGCGCCTTTACCAGCGACATCCTCAAAGCTGATAGTTTGTGTTTGTAGGTAGTGCCGTGCCAAGTCATCCATACCATGACGAGTAATGGCTGCATTGATAACATAGCTGGCAAGCATGGTGTCCATTGCCCAGTTATTAGGACTGGCATGAATAGCGCCTACTAAATCGATAGCATAGTGACTGAGAATATGCGCGTCATACTTGAGATGTTGACCGATTTTGCCAATATTAGGATTTTCTAAGATGGGTTTTAAGCGCGCCAATACCGTATCGCGATCGAGCTGTTTTGCGATCAGCGCATCGCCTTCTAGACCGTGTGTGAGCGGCACGTAATAAGCCTCATGTGCTCGTACCGCAAAAGACAAACCAACCAATTCAGCCTGACGCCAATGAACACTGGTGGTTTCGGTATCAATGACAAAATGCGGTGCGGCTTCTAATAATTTAAACAAGCTGTCAAAAGCAGGCTCGTCTAAAATAGTGTGCCACGCTCTATCATGGCTTTTACTGTCGGTAACATGAGCAATGGTGTTTGATTGCAGCGATTTGGCGATTTGCGCTTGTGACTCAGCATCAGCCTGACTATTTGCGACACTTTGCGCGCCATTGGCTGGATGATTGGGATGATCAAGCGATGCCAACTCATTTCTAAATTCCAGCTCAGTGTACAATGCCCGTAGCTCATCAATATGGGCACAAGGGTCGGTATTGATTTTTAAGTCTTGCCAGTCTTGACCAATATCTAAATCGGTGACGATAGTTGCTAGCTGCGCATTGAATGGAATGTCATTGGCATATTCGACCAAATTCTTGCCAGCACGTCCTTTGATATTGGCGACGTTTTTGAGCATATTGTCGATATTGCCATATTCATTGAGCAAATCTTTGGCGGTTTTTTTGCCAATACCGGGTACGCCTTTGATACCGTCAGAGGAGTCGCCCATCAGCGTTAAGAAATCAATCATCTGCTCAGGATTGATACCGAATTTTTCGACCACACCTGCGCTATCGGTAATTTTACCGGTGAAGCTGTCTTCTAATATCACACAGTCATTAATCAGCTGCATCATGTCTTTATCACCGGTCGATATGACCACATGATGACCTTCAGCGACCGCACGATAAGCAAGGGTACCGATAATATCATCGGCTTCGGCGCCTTCGATACGTAGTAATGGAAGCCCGAGGGCGGCGACCAAACTGTGGATATACGGAATCTGTTCGGCAAGCTCGACATCCATTTTTGGACGATTGGCTTTATAGTCCTCTGACATGGCATGACGAAAGGTCGGAGATTTGGTATCAAAACAAACCGCCATATGGGTTGGGTGGTAGCGACGCATCAGCTTTAGGAGCGCATTAAGTGTGCCGCGTATGGCGTTGGTAATCAAACCTTGAGAGTTCTGCATGGTTTTTGGCAAGGCATGATAAGTGCGAAACAGATAGTAAGAGCCATCGACTAAAATAAAAGGCGGCTGGTCTTTGTCCACATGCTTGGTGTCCATCGTCGCCACATTGGGCATGGAGGCAAAGTTTGGTAGCGTATTGGGATTAATAGGTGAGTGGGAGTTGTGGTCGTTATCGGTCATAATAAGTCACTTATCGAATTTTGGGCAGCAAGTAGTGGGTCAAGATATATCCTCATTATAACGATAAAAGTGACGCGTGCCGAATGTCTTAAAAGTTATGAGGTGTACAAGCATGGATTTTTTCTTGAACTTAATAGTTATTAAACAAAGGACGATTAGACTAAAGGCAGTTAAAGCAAAAAAGAGTCAATCAAACATAAAAAAAGAACCCAGACTTGCTGAGTTCTTTTTATATTAATACCTCAGCTATTGAGGATTTATTTTACTTCTGAAGTGACTTCGCTATCGATATTACCGTGAGTCGCTTTAGAATAAGGGCAGACTTTATTGGCTTTTTCCACTAGCTTTTGAAGCTCATCCGCTGATAGCTCTGTATTTTCAGCAATCACGTGGATTTTAACGGCCAATTGAAAGTCTAAGCCGTCACCTTTAAGTAAATCTACCGATACTTCAGTGGTAGAATCAAACTTCGCTTTTTCTTCCCCTTTAACTGCGGCAAGCGCACCATCAAAGCAAGCCGCATAGCCCATGGCAAATAGCTGCTCTGGGTTATTGCCTTCTTTGCCGGAACCTGGGGCGACCATATTAATCGTTAAATCGCTGTCTTGGAGGCTGGCATTACCGGTACGACCACCAGTGACGGTTGCTTTGGTAGCATACAATGTTTTCATAACATATCCTTTGTTGTGTTGTTGGTTTTTATAATCAATTTACAAGATTTACTATGCAATTTTACATAGCAAACCATTAGGTTAGCATAATAGACAGCAGTAAACGTATACGGCAAGTTTGGATATGGTAACTTACCAAAATCGCTTAAGTAAGTGCGCGATAGTAGCGAGATTTCGTTATATAAATAACGACTCTATTAATGTAAACTAATAATAAACACACCCATACTAAAATCGTCGGAATAGGTAAGAAAAATCTTAACCATAAGGACATTACTTAATGAATGGCTCGCTAAAGAAACGGATTGTGATATCGGGTATTGTCTCTTTAATGACTCTTGCTCTCGTCGGTTGCGGTGAGGATGAAGACGCTATTTTTGGCTCAAATGGTAGCAATAACATAACGCTGACTCGATTTGCTGATAGCTATGACAGCCAAGTCAGTGCTACTGCCATTGCGCGCATCGATGAGACCTACCGTACTGGCAACTATGACATTAAGACAAAAAATCTTGTGAATAGTTACAGCAATCAGAGTTTGAATACCTTAGATAAAACGATATTGGCGGATAAATTCGAAGGGCGACTGGAACATAAAAATATTGAAGTCAATGGTCGCATGGTCAAACGCCCTATTTTTGAAAAGAATACTACTAACAAGCTTAATTACGAAACCACTTATAAAACCTTGGATTTATCAGGTTTGAAAGCGGATAGTTATAGTGCAGGTAGCACGGTAAGCAACAGTCGCGGCATCATTACCGCTTTAAATAATTATCCTAAAATCCCAGCCAACCTAGCATTTCCAACAGGATCGGTTTGTTATATTCCAGTTGTCACCAGCGAGCGCGCATTTTTAGCATTTAATGAAAAAGACAAGACAGGATATACGTCGCTTGATAAATGGATTAATGCGGCAGAAGCGCGTTTTGACGATAATAGAGACTATAGAACCGCTGAGTTTGGTGTCGGCGTGGACAATAAACAAAAAGCGGCGCAAGTGATGTTTTTTGAATATAAGAACCAACCAGCTTATCAGTACAACGGTGTTGAATATAGTAAAGATATTTATGAAGCCGATTATGTTGCCAAAGGCAGTAGCAATCCAAATACCAACAGCCTTCGCGGCGTGGTCGATTGCACGATAGTCAATGAGGTGGCAGCCGACTTTTTAGAAAGGGAAATCAAGCGCTACTATTAAAGTTAAAAATATCTAAAGATAAAAAATATCAACACTCTCTACTTAGCTTTCAGAGAGTGTTTTTTTATGCGCTAATTCTGCATCCAGACGCTAAATCCGCTACAATACGCCCATTGTTTATTCTATTTATTTAGATTGATTTCTAAATGACACAACCGTTGAAGCCGAAATTATGAGCGTAGATCCAAAGAAATTAAGCAAAGAAGTCGCCAAACGCCGCACCTTCGCCATTATCTCGCATCCCGATGCGGGTAAGACTACTATGACTGAAAAGCTACTGTTATGGGGTCAAGCGATTCAGGTGGTAGGTGAAGTTAAAGGCAGGAAGACTGACCGTCATGCGACGTCTGATTGGATGAGTATGGAGCAAGAGCGCGGTATTTCTATCACCACTTCGGTCATGCAGTTCCCTTACAAAGATCATATGGTCAATCTGCTAGATACTCCGGGTCACGCCGACTTTAGTGAAGATACTTATCGTACTCTAACTGCTGTAGACAGTGCGCTGATGATGGTTGATGGCGCCAAAGGTGTCGAAGAGCGTACCATCAAATTGATGGAAGTGTGCCGGATGCGTGATACGCCCATCATCTCCTTTGTAAACAAGCTTGACCGCCAAATTCGTGAGCCACTTGAGCTGCTTAGTGAAATCGAAGCAGTATTAAAAATTAAATGTATCCCGGTCACTTGGCCTATCGGTATGGGGCAAGATTTCGTTGGTGTCTATCACTTGACGGAAAACAAAACCTACTTGTATGAAAAAGGTCACGGCGGTGATATGACGGTCGCTGAGACGCGCGAAGGCTACGATTATCCTGATATTCGTGAGCGTTTGGGGAAGCTGATGTTTGATTCTTTTGAGGAATCGCTTGAGCTGGTACAAATGGCGCTTGAAGAATTTAGTGTTGAAGCGTTCTTGGCGGGCGAGATGACGCCAGTATTATTCGGTACGGCGCTGGGTAACTTTGGCGTCAACATGGTACTTGATACTCTCATTAAATATGCGCCACCACCAAAATCCCATCCGACCAATGAGCGTGAAGTGGCAGCAACCGAAACCCAATTTAGCGGTTTTGTGTTTAAGATTCAGGCCAATATGGACCCGCGTCACCGTGACCGTATTGCTTTCTTACGTGTTTGCTCAGGTAAATATGAGAAAGGCATGAAGATGAAGCATGTGCGTTTGGGTAAAGACGTGCGTATTGCTGATGCGCTGACTTTCCTCGCGGGTGACCGTGAAGCGTTAGAAGAAGCCTACCCGGGCGATATTATCGGTCTACATAACCACGGGACAATTTCTATCGGTGATAGTTTTACCGAAGGGGAAGAGTTAAATTTCACCGGTATTCCGCATTTTGCCCCTGAATTATTCCGCCGTGTCATTCTAAAAGACCCGCTCAAATCGAAAGCATTGCAAAAAGGTCTACAGCAGTTAAGTGAAGAGGGCGCCACGCAGGTATTTATGCCGCAGATTAATAACGATTTAATCTTGGGCGCGGTCGGTGTCCTACAGTTTGAAGTAGTCGCGCATCGTCTAAAAGAAGAGTACAAAGTGCAATGTATCTTTGAGCCGGTATCTATTGCGACCGTACGTTGGATTCACTGTGATGATGAAGTGGCGTTAGCGAAATTTAAACGTAAAGCACATGATCAGTTATCGATAGATGGTGGCGGGTATTTAACGTATTTAGCACCATCACGTGTCAATTTGCAGCTGATGCAAGACCGCTATCCAGAAGTGACCTTTAGTAATACACGCGAGCATTAAAACGAGCTTATCCCTTTTTATGCTTACTTTTAAAAGACACGATATCGTGTCTTTTTTATTATGGACAATTTTTGCAGGGCTGGCTTGCTCAAAAGCACCAGTCATCAGAAATACTAAGTATCCAAAAACACAAACAGTGTAACTACAATACTACGCAATGATTACAGTAGAATATCAATAAACCTTATCTGTATATTAAAGAGGCTCTATGAAAGCTGCACTCCAACCTCATGCTAATAAGTCAAGATTGCCTCGAAATTTTGTCCTACAGAGCGCTTGGCTGCGTTTAATGACCTCGTTAGGTGGTGGACTGCTGCTTGGGTTGTTAAGCGTATCAGCGCACGCTGGGAGCTTGATTAGCCATACTGAGTATATAGATTATGAGTTGCCTAAAAAAATAGCAGAAAAATGTGTGGCGCGTGATAATTGTCCAGAGATTAAAGTAAAATATCTTAATACCAACCATGCTTGGATAAATACGATTACCAACGCGCGCGTCAATCATTTTGTCGTTAATAGTAAGCCGACTGAATCAGTACCCATTACCAAGAAAAGTAGCCCAAAAGATGTCAAAGCCGCTATCGATGGTTTTGTTAGTTCGCAGTTTTCTGATTTGCCAACAGATAGTGTGTTTGTTTATAGCTTAATGGTTACGCCCGAATATTTGGGCCATGTGAATGATTTTGAGCTGTTTGAGATAAGCTCATATGTGTTTACGGGTGGCGCTCATGGCATGCCTTATAGTGAATATCTGATATTTGACCAACAGACCAAGAAACAAATCCAATTAGCAGATATGCTTCAGCCCAATAAAAAACCTCGCTTTAAAGCCTTGGCCTATAATGCCTATAAAGACTGGGTCAAAACGGTCGATGAGGACGTTGCGAGCTATGAGAAAAACTGGCCGTTTACCCTAAGTGATAACGTGACTTTGACCGATAAAGGGCTTGATATTCGTTATCAGCATTACGCTATTGGTCCGTATGCGTACGGTATGCCAGTGCTTAGCATCTCCTACGAAAAGCTTGACGGTATTATAAAACCCCACTTTATTCCTAAAAAATGATGCCAGTAAATGTCAGCGGGTATTAAGTCTATTATTTAAAGGTAATTAATAGAGACCGCTATTTGATAAAGATAGCCATTGAATATTTAATAAAAATAAGGAGTGATAGTATGACTAATCATACAGGAAATGAAAATAGACCATTAGCCACAGATGGCGCAACATGGCAGCTTAAGGCCCTAACCGAAGCCTTGGGTGATCTGACATTGACGGTTAGTGACAGCCTATCTGTTGGACGCGGCAGCGATAATGATGTGGTGCTTGGCAGCAAACAGGTTTCGCGCAATCATGCGGTGCTGAGCGTACTAAACGGTGAGTTGTACGTTAAGGACTTAGAGTCGTCAAATGGTACCTTTATCAATGAGCAGCGCATTGAGGCCAATCAAACTAAAGCTCTTAATGCCGATGATACGCTAGGTTTTGCAAGCTTTAGTTTTCAGGTAAGTGCGTCTGTTGCTGCCATGAATAGTGAGCAAGCCGTTCCGGTGATAGCAGGAGAGCCAGTGCTAAGCTCAAGTGCTGATACTGACGAGGTAGCACCAGCTGTCGCTGCTGAACCTGTGGTTAAAGAAGCTGTTGTTGAAGAAACGAAGATTGAAGAGATTTTACTTGTTGCAAATAATCTCCAAACTCCTTCGGTGCAAGCACAACCTGTTGAAATTGTAGACGCCGAACCAGACGTTAGTGCTGCAAAAATAAATGAGCCAGTGATTGAAGAAGCTGTTATCGAAGAAACCATTATTGAAGAACCAGCTATTGAAAAAACGGTGGTTAAAGAGCCAGTAGTTACAGAGCCAGTAGTGAAAGAAACAGGAGTCGATAAAGTCTTGTCAGCGACTGATAATAGTGAGTCTATAGCGAATGAAGCCACACCGGTTGTCACTGAGCCAACTGAACAGGTAGTGATAACGGCTAAAGAGGTGCCAATTAGCCCCCCTGTTGTAGATGAGCCAACACAGAGTGCAGCTCGTCAAGCACAACAAGAAGCAGATGCTGCAAAGCATGACAAAACCACCAAAACGGCCCTACAAGAAGAAGCGGATCCTGATGTGTTACGTGCCAAGCAAGCTGCTACTGGGCAGTTTTCAGGTACTGCTAATTTGGGACAGCCTCGCGACCTTGGTACGACGGGTAATAATGCCATGGATCAAGCCATCAATAACCCTGCTAATGCTGGACAGATCGAGAAAAAGCCCAGCGGCGGTTGGTTTATATGGGTTTTTGTGGCTGTTTTAATCATAGGTTTGGCGTTATGGTTGTTTAATATGGGCGGTGTATAAGCCGACTTATCATTATAAATCACTTATGGATTTCCTTGAAAAAGGCAGCTGCCTGCTGATTGTATTTATATAACTTGCAAAAGTGTTCTAATGATCACTGGCAGTTTGCCAATTTAATGCATAGATTTTTTGTTTAAGGATTAACATTAACAATCGTTTCTGAGAAGTGATGCGATATAAGGTGAATTAAAAATATTTATTACTCGTTTAGGTGATAAAAATAGTCAGTGCTAGAGGACATAGTGATAGGCTATTTAGCTCGTCAATTGCTTGATCATATTAATCGCGATAAAAAATGCAATTTAGTACTAGAAAAAATGACAATATAATCAATCGCTTAATGGTTTTTATTAAAATAAAGACGAAAAAACTAAAAAAGAGCTTGCGTCTGTCAAAATATTTGATAGAATAGCCACCACTTTGAGAGAACAAGCCGACTTAGCTCAGTTGGTAGAGCAACTGACTTGTAATCAGTAGGTCGCCAGTTCGATCCCGGCAGTCGGCACCATCTCTTTCAAAGTCGCTTTTTATGAATTTGCTTTAAATTAAAGTGATTTTATATCAAGCAATCTAGGTGGGATTGGGGAGCGGTCAAACCCAACAGACTGTAAATCTGTCGCGAAAGCTTCGAAGGTTCGAATCCTTCTCCCACCACCATATTTTTTTCAAAGTTTGTCCTAGCGCCAAGCATACTCTATATCCTTAACGACTCGCTATTAGAGTCAACCAGTATAAGAGTAAATGCGGGTGTGGTATAATGGTAACACCTTAGCCTTCCAAGCTAATGACGCGGGTTCGATTCCCGCCACCCGCTCCATATATGCACCATCGCAGCAACTATCAATCATCACGACAGTCAGTTCTTATTGCTGTATCGTGATATTTTTTTTAGTGCAACCCAGTGGTTGGCTAGAATACGCTCATATAGCTCAGCGGTAGAGCACTCCCTTGGTAAGGGAGAGGTCTTGAGTTCAATTCTCAATATGAGCTCCATTTATTGTTCAATCCTTTATATTTGCTTTGCTACTTTCATATACAGCTTGGCATTGGTATCGAAATTATAAAATATTGAAAATTACAAGTACAGTGTGGCAGATAATGATTTAAGGGTGACACTGAGGTGTTGCCTTTTAGTGCTGTCAGTTTATTAATAAATTCATTAATAAAGTACAGGCAGACAAAGCAACAATGTCAAGAGATTGAAAAGCAAGTACATTGTCTATATATAAAGGTGTAGGCTGTAGTGCAGCTATTAATCATTATTAATAAATAAGTTTCAGTAGTAAAACCATAGCGTCAACGGTTTGATGGTTTCTATGCATCATGAGCCGTCAAACAGCTATTTACCGATCTTTGATTGTTAAAGATTCATCAAAAAAGAGGAAATACCCATGGCAAAGGCCAAGTTTGAACGCAGCAAGCCACACGTCAACGTCGGTACCATCGGACACGTTGACCACGGTAAAACAACCCTAACCGCCGCTATCGCAACCGTAGCAG
>NZ_VOAZ01000004.1 GCF_008369115.1 Psychrobacter sp. ANT_WB68
CTAAACCCCCTTGCACTTTGTGTAAGGGGGTTTTCTTTGTCTGCGGATTTGGGTTTTAAGGGCAAACTCTCTTATTTGAGCTTGGTGAGCTTTATATCATAATATTTATCTCTTAAAACAATTCATCCGTCTCTACTACTTCTTCAAAATCGAAGCCTAACTGCTCACCTTTACGCTGTCTCATCTGTTCAATACGCAGCTTACGTCCAGAGACTAGCCGTAACACCTCACGGCGCTGCTCTGTCGTCATCTCATGCCATAATTGACGCTCAGGTCGACTACGCAAGCAGCCAAAGCAGTAGCCTTTTTTATTGCTCTGACACACACCAATGCATGGATTGGCAATCTCAAACAGTTCGAACTGCTGGTTCATGGCGGCTCCATCGCTATTTTTGTTATTCTTTCAACGTGCGTAAGCTCATTGTAAAACACTATTATGTCGTAAACGCTGAATAATCATGCGCGGTTTTATTGTTACTGTTTTTATTGACTCAATGCTATGCTGAATTTTATTATCCATATACAGCAATCATAACAAAATTAATAAGTGAGATTATACGTGAACATTATTTATATTCATGGGCTAGACAGTGATGCTAACTCTACTAAAGGAAGGTTGTTAGAGGATTATTGCCGCCAATATCATTCTGATATCAATGTAGTGCGCCCTGACTTGAACAAAACACCAGATGAAGTCTTTAGTCAGATATTGTCGTTAATCAAAAACTTGAACAATAATAAAAATGTTGAAGATGAACCGTTTAAATTGTCAAAAACGGTGTTGGTCGGCAGTTCATTAGGTGGTTATTTTTCTACGTTAGTTAGTAACCATATTTGCTGCCCAGCTCTACTATTAAACCCTAGCACGCAGCCACATGTTACCCTACAGCGATTTGCTAAGAATTTGGCGTTAAAAAATGCTGTCAAAGATGAGTATTTGAGTAATCAAGTTATTTACTCGACAGCGGGCGGTTGGAATATTACTAATGCAGATTTGCAATGGTTTGAAGCGCATCAGTTATTAGAAGTTAATTGCCCTGATAAGGTTTCTGTGTTAATCAAAGAAGGCGATGAGCTGTTAAATCCAAAGTTGTCTGAACAGTTTTATACGGAGCAGGGAGCGACGGTAACGGTACAAGCGGGTGGCGACCATCGGTTTAGTGATTTTGGTGAGCAATTGCCTATGGTGATTGATATGCTACAGCAGTTAATTTAAATGTTAATAAACCTGATATAGAAGCCGATATAGAATTTCGCCTAGAAAGAGACGACATTATCTGACGTGAGCGACTGACTATTACCGTTACCGTCGCTATTTTTCGTTATAATGCTTTAATAGAATCAATCGCACATGAATAGTTAAGGATGCATTTGTGAGTCAATATAATGCGCAATCGTTAGAAGTTTTAGAAGGACTTGAGCCAGTACGTCGCCGTCCTGGGATGTATACCGATACCACTCGCCCTAACCATTTAGCCCAAGAGGTCATTGATAACTCAGTTGATGAAGCGTTGGCTGGTTATGCTAAAACGATTAAAGTCCAATTGCACAGTGATGGGTCGCTATCAGTTGAAGATGATGGCCGCGGTATGCCAACCGATATTCACCCTGAGTTCGGTCAAACAGGTATTGAGCTAATTTTAACCCGCTTACATGCCGGTGGTAAATTTTCGACCTCCAATTATGAGGTTTCAGGTGGTTTACACGGCGTGGGTATCTCTGTCGTTAATGCGCTATCAACGCGAGTAGAAGTGACCGTATGGCGTGATAGTACACAGTTCGAAATGGCGTTCGAGAATGGCGCCGCAGTCACACCTTTAACCGAAACTGTTAGCTCAAATAAACGTAAGCGCGGTACCAAAGTACACTTTTGGGCTGATGGCAGCTTTTTTGATACGCCGAAATTTAACGTTAAACAGCTTAAGCACAATCTAAAAGCCAAAGCGGTTTTGGCCGCAGGACTGACGATTGAGTTTGTTGATGATATTAATAATGAAAAAGTCATTTGGCAGTTCGCTGATGGTGTCGTTGAATACTTAAACGAGCAGTTAGATGGTCTTGAAACTCTACCTGAAGCACCGTTCTATTATAATCACGATGCGAAAACGGGTGAGCGTGCAGGTATCACCTTTGCACTTTCTTGGCTGCCTGATGGCGGTACGCCTATTCAAGAAAGCTATGTCAATCTTATCCCGACTGCTCAAGGCGGTACCCACGTTAATGGCTTGCGTACCGGTATTTTAGAGGCACTACGCGAGTTTTGTGATATTCATAACTTATTGCCGCGCAGTGTTAAGCTGACCGCAGAAGATGTATGGGATGGGGTCAATTATATCTTGTCGCTTAAATTTTCTGAGCCTCAGTTTTCCGGTCAAACCAAAGAGCGTTTATCAAGTCGTGAGGCAGCGGCGGCGGTACAAACTTTGGCAAAAGATGCTTTTAGCTTGTGGTTAAACCAGCATGCGGATATGGGTGCACAAATTGCAGAGCTGGCCATTAATAAAGCGGGCCGCCGTCTTAAATCTGCAAAGAAGGTTGCGCGTAAGAAAATCACTCAAGGGCCTGCGTTACCGGGTAAGTTAGCGGATTGTCGTGGGGATTTACGTGATGGCGCAGAGCTATTCTTGGTAGAAGGCGATTCTGCGGGTGGTAGTGCCAAACAAGCACGCGACCGTCATTATCAGGCGATATTGCCTTTGCGCGGTAAGATTCTAAATACCTGGGAAGTATCGTCAGATACGGTGTTATCGAGTCAGGAAATTCATGATATCGCCATCGCTATCGGTGTCGATCCTGCTTCAGATGATTTGTCTGAGCTGCGCTATGATAAGGTGTGTATCTTGGCAGATGCAGACTCTGATGGTCTGCATATTGCGACATTAATTTGCGCACTGTTTGTGAAGCATTTTCCTGCCTTGGTTGATGCCGGTCATTTATTTGTGGCAATGCCGCCTTTATACCGTGTTGATGTGGGTAAAGAGGTGCATTATGCGCTCGATGAGCCCGAGCTTGCACATATTTTGGCCAATGTGCCAGGCAATAAGAAAGCCCAAATCACGCGCTTTAAGGGCTTGGGTGAAATGAGTGCGGAGCAATTGCGTGAGACAACCATGAACCGAGACACTCGGCGTTTAGTTCAGCTAGATATGGATGATATGGTGCTTACTAACAGTGTGATGGATATGCTATTGGCCAAAAAACGCGCGGCAGATCGCAAATCTTGGCTTGAGAACAAAGGAAACTTAGCAGATATTCCCTAAGGCGGTAGGAGAGAAGCCGTAATGGTGTTATTTTTGCAGGCTTTATTTATATAGAGTCATATATGTAAATAATTGAGTAAGCTATCACGTAATAAAAGCCTGTAAAATTCAGCTAAGTGGCACAAGCTTAATGTTATTATGTAGCTATCTTTTATTACATGGTGCCGTTATGACATCAAAGCTATTTAATCGTTCTAAATCAAACGCTTCTAAGCCTATGCGCTCGAAAGTATTACCGACATTGAGCAAAAAGAAATTGGGTAATTTGGTCCCAAGGCGTGGGAATAAAGTCGCGCCAATTATCGGGTCGGCGTTATTAAAAGCCGCTGGTTGGCGTACGGTTGGCGAAATTCCAAATATCCCACAGGCGGTGGTATTGGCGCTGCCGCACACCTCTAACGTCGATGGTATTTATGCGATTCCGAGCTTATTTGCCCTAGATTTAAAAATTAGCATCATGGGCAAGCACACGTTATTTAAAATACCAGGAGTCGCACAATTGATGCATTGGATAGGAGTTATTCCTATCGATCGCAGCAATAAAGGCTCAGTGCTGCAAGCCAGTATCGATAAATTCAAAACAGGTAAGCCGCTATTTTTGGGATTAGCGCCAGAAGGTACGCGGCAATATACCAAAGATTGGAAATCTGGCTTTTATTATTTGGCAGTAGGCGCTGGTGTGCCGATTTTGCCGGTAGCGATGGATTATAAAACCAAGGAAATACGTTTTATGTCGTTGGTTTATCCAAGCGGTGATATTGATGCTGATCTGCCGAAAATATATGCACAATATCAAGGGGTGATGCCAAGACATCCGGAGCGCTTATCGCAACCGCTACAGGATATTAATAATTCCATTGATTAAAGGTTTTAGCTTTGTTATTAAACCTTTATCACAATTAAAGAAGCCCTTGATATCAAAATATCAAGGGCTTCTTTTAATGTTAACTCGAAAATATTCGAGTCAGATTATTGCTTAGAAATGTGGCTGACCGTTTGATGCGCTGACACCGCCATCAACTGGCAAGTTAACACCAGTAATCATCGAGGCGTCATCGCTGGCTAAAAAAGTAATGGCGGCAGCAATATCCTCTGGCGTTGCAAGACGTCCGAGCGGGCAGCGATCTAAAAACTTATCGGTTTTACTAGTGTCATCTTGAATGGCACTGGTCATATCGGTCTTAGTAACACTTGGGTTAACGGCGTTGACGCGCACGCCGTCAGCCCCATGATCTAAGGCCAGTGTACGCGTTAGATTAGTAACGCCAGCTTTAGCAGCATTGTATGCGGCCATATTCCAGTCACCACCGATTCCAGATAGCGACGAGACATTGATGATATTGCCTTTGGTCGTAATCAAATGTGGCATAGCAGCCTGACAGACATAAAAAGTGCCATTTAAGTTCATATCGATGGCCGACTTCCAGTCTTCAGAAGACAGCTCAGTGATTTTTCCTTGCATGGCTTTACCGGCATTATTTACCAAAACGTCTATCCTCTCAAACTTGTCGATGACTCTTTTCATCATTTCTTGTACTTGAGCTTCTACGCTGATGTCACAAACGACGGTCAAAAAATTATCGGTATGAATCCAAGTTCGATCCTGCGGAAACGCTTCAGCGGTTTCCTGTAAGGTGTCAGCGGTACGTCCGACTAAAACAACGTTAGCGCCTTCGTTTGCAAAGCGAATGGCGGTCGCGCGGCCAATACCTGAGCCCGCACCGGTGACGATAACGGTTTTTTCTTTAAAGCGTTTCATGATGTTCAGTCCTTGTTATCATATGAGTGTCATTATATAGAGAAGCTTGTTAAACCTGCGCTAGAATGTTTTATACGCTAGCGCGAATGTGATGGCTTTTATGACATCATAACAACTCATTGCTATGAAAGCGACCGTGTATAATTGCGTTTATATTGTTTAATCTCTTGCATAAAAGCTATGCCAACGGAGATTACACTAGCATACTGTGTATCAATCACAAGGCATGCGCTGTCATATGTATTTGATATTAAAAGGTTGGGACTGTATCCAATTCGACTACTATAATTCCTAATAAACACAATCTCGGCGATGAGTTAGCCTGCTGTTTGCAGCCCGATGCGTTATAGATGGTACTACCTAATATTCAAGCGCCTAAAACATGGTTTTCCTGCCCGTTATTTTATGGAAGATTTAACTATAGATATGAGTGATGGTGGGCAGCTTAGCAAGCAAATACAATGCTTACAGCAGCAGAGCTAGAAATAAAACGACAAGGAAGTCAGTACGTTGATTAGCTAGTAGGAATAGGCTTAAAGATTGTTATTTCAGCATGCAATGACGAATTTAAATATAGGAAGTTTGAATAGCAAAACTTCAAATAAAATACTTAATCAGCAACCATAAAAAAAGACAGCCTAAGCTGTCTTTTTTTGTAAATGAAACTAATAACTATGCACTACCACCTGATAAATTATTTCAGGTTATCGTTGTCTTTATTGGTAGTGAAACCGCTATTGTTGATATTATTATCATCCGTTTCAATATGATTAATATCAACCGTGTCAGACCCTAAATGATTGTCTGTACCCAAGTCGCTGCTTGAACCTAAATGACTAGGCGCACTAGTTTGTGAACTTAAGTTATTATTTGGTGTTGTAGTGGCAGGGGTTGTTGATACTGTTGATGCAGGCATCGTGTTGCTAGCTGCATTTGGTGTATTCTCACGAACTGCTGCCGCGAATTTATCTTGAGTTGACGTGTTAGGTTTCAAAGCAGACTTCACTTTTGCTTCATCACGTTCTCTATCCATTTTATCCTGCATCTTGCGTAGGAAACGAGCTGCTGCTTCTTGACCACCAAGACCAAATGATAGGGCAAATGCCACCGCAACCGCACCTAGGGTTAAACCAAAGGCTAAGTTAACAATAGAATCCGCAATGCCCATCGCTTTAAGACCCATGGCTAGTACTAAGCCCATGATCAATACACGCACGATATTTGCTAAGAACTGTGAACCTTGCTCCGAACGCTCAACGACACCCGCGATGATATTGGCAAGCCAAAAGCCAATAAATAGAATAACTGCACCTAGGATGATGTTGGCACCAAAAGCGATAAACATCGTGATGATGGCCGAGATAGGCTCAAAACCTAGTAAATCAGCGGCAGCGATAGCAGCAAACAACATCGCAAAGAAGATAATCGCATAACCGACTAGGTCAGAGATTTTCTTATCGCCCATCGTCTGTTCTAAACCAACTTTCGCAGGCAGTTGATTGACTTGAGTGTTTTCAAGTAGCCCTTTGATGATGTTGGCGACCATACGTACCACATAGAAGGTCACGATTAAAATCGCAGCTGCCATAAAGATGTTTGGCAAGGCTTCCATGATTTTGTTGAGCATGTTGGTAGCAGGGCGAGCAATTACATCGATTTGCAGAGCATTTAAAGCAGCGATAATCGTTGGGATAATAACCACTAAAAATGCTAGTGAACCAGCAATATTAGGTAAGCTGTTCTGCTCGCTTAAACCTGCTTTTGACGCCAGTTTTTGCACATCAAAAGTAGAAACCAAATTGGTCACAATGCCGCGTACGACTTTGGCGATGATATAACCCACCACAAAGACCACACCAGCGATGAGAATATTAGGAATAAAGCTGAAGATTTTATCAACCATATTGGTCAATGGTGCAAATAAACCATTAAGCTGTAGCTGACCAAGTACCATAGTCAATACAATCAATAAGATAAACCAGTAAACCATATCAGCAATGGTACTGCTCAATGGTTTAACACCAGCTTTGGCACTTAAACGCTCATCCATCGAGGTTTTTGCTAGCGCCGCGTTAATCGCCGTACGAACAACGGTGGCAATCACCCAACCAATCACACCAACTGCAATCGCAGCAATGATATTAGGTATAAAGGTCAAGACTTGATTGACCATGTTAGCAAATGGGGTTGAAATAGAATTTAGATTTAGTTGACTGAGCGCGCCAGCGATGGCGATGATGAAAATAAACCAAAAAACGATTTTTGAGATAATACCCTCTAAATCGTAGCTTTTACCAGTGGAAGAACTCATCTGCTGGTTGAGATTTACCTTCGATAACACACCACGTACAAGGGCAGCGATACCCAATGCCACGAGCCAGCCAATGATGAAAATTAGAATAGCGCCGATGATGGAGCCAATAGGGCCACCCAGATAACCGTTGAACGATGTATACATTGGATTCATCCTGTCCTCCTTGAATATTCATGTATCAGCTGTCAAATAATGCATGTTATTGAATATAAACAGTACTATTTGCAGAAAACACATAGCCAATTATTAGTATTTTTAATTTAAATTATTTAAAAAGCGCTTCTAAACACATAACAGTCAATAACTTATACTGATTGTTAACAATATCTACGTTCTGTTACTTCATACCTTAACCAATTTAGCTTAGCTGATGTAATGATGGATTTAAAGATAGAAAGCTTAACTACTTACTATAGTTGTGTGATAAGTTGTTATTTTTGTGGCAAATATTAACATAGACTGTACATTTGACCGATAATTTCAAGGGAATCATAGCTCCCAAAACTAAGATTTGTTATGATAGAAGAATGTGACATCTTGCCACTATCCTTATAATTTGAGAGTATTCTATGAAAAAAATTACTACCTTAAGCATTAGTGCCCTTGCTAGTGCGATGTTATTAATCACCGGCTGTAACGCTAGCAATGGTAATAAAGAAAGCGCCAGCAAAAGCGTTTCAGTGACTGAAAAAAGCCCTGCTAATGAAAAAGTGGGTTACAGCTTGGGTTATATGATGGCAGAAGGTAATAAAGAAGCGGTCGGCGATCTGAATCTTGATACCTTTGAAAAAGGCTTCCGTGACGGCTATGAAGGCAAAGATGCAGCATTGACGCAAGAACAAATGCAAGAAGTATTGATGACCTATCAAAAAGAGCAAGAAGAGAAATTTGTTAAAGATATGGAAACAAAGGCTGGAGAAAATAAAACCAAAGGTGCGGCATTCTTAGCAGAAAATGGCAAAAAAGCAGGCGTGAAAACCACCGCTTCTGGCTTACAATACAAAGTATTAACCGCTGGAACGGGCAAATCACCAAAAGCCACTGACGTGGTTGAAGTCAACTACGAAGGTAAATTGATTGATGGTACGGTATTTGATAGCTCTTATGAGCGCGGTGAACCAATCGAATTCCCACTAAACCAAGTCATTGCTGGCTGGACTGAAGGCCTACAGTTGATGAAAGAGGGCGGCAAATACGAGTTCTACATCCCATCAGATATCGCTTATGGCGAGGCAGGTAACGCAGGTATCGAGCCAAACAGCACGCTTATCTTTACCGTTGAGCTATTAAAAGTAAAATAAGGCGTTATTGGTCTTTTAATCAATAGCAATTAGGAAAAATAAAAAAGCCCTCATACATTATGAGGGCTTTTTGCTGCGTGGTAGTTAATGGTTAATTATCAATTGATTGATGAATGGCTAACTCACTGACGCGTGGCTTATCGGTTTTTTTAAATTATAAAGTCTTTTGGAATACTTTAGAGTTACGACCGTTATTATATTTCTCACGGCGCGCTTCAGGAAGAGCGCTCGCCTCAACTTCAGCAAAACCTTGCTCGACAAACCAATGCGCGGTACGAGTGGTCAGAACAAATAACTTATGCAAACCATGGCTGCGTGCTTGCTGCTCTAAAAATGCCAATAAGTCAGCACCGCGGCTGCCGCTACGGTATTCAGGATGTACCGCCACACAAGCCACTTCTGCCGAATCCGCATCTAACGGATATAGCGCAGCACAGCCTAAAATCATGCCATCACGCTCAATGACGCTATAGTGATCAATCTCTTGTTCTAAGCGCTCGCGTGAGCGGCTGACCAAGATACCTTGTTCTTCTAGCGGTGATAATAGCTCAATCAGCCCGACCACATCGTCGATATTGGCGCGGCGAATCTCTTCATAAGGGTCATGACTAATCAAAGTGCCAGAACCATCGCGGGTAAATAGCTCTTCGAGTAGCGCCCCATCTTTGGCATATGAGATGATATGGGTGCGATGAACCCCTTGGCGGCAAGCAGTACTGGCGCAGCTTAAGAAGTAATTAATCTCACAATTTAAATCACGATCCCGTAAGAAGCGATCGACTTCATTTGGAATCATCTCACGCAGCAAGCGGTTATCATGATTGATACCGGCTTCTTCGCCCAAAAATATCAGCTTATCGGCACCAAGCGCCACAGCGGCACTGAGGGCGACATCTTCAGCCAATAAGTTAAACACTTCACCAGTTGCTGAGTAACCCATAGAACCTAAAATTACGATATGGTCATGTAAAAGGTTGTTTTTAATGGCTTCAACATCGATAGAGCGCACTTCACCTGTCATCTGATAATCAACGCCATCACGAATACCATAAGGACGAGCGGTGACAAAATTACCCGAGACCGCATCAATGCGCGAACCATACATGGGTGAGTTTGCCAATCCCATCGACAACTGGGCTTCGATTTGCAAACGAATCGCGCCAACCGCTTGTAAGATAGAAGGCATTGCGGCGCGCGGGGTCACGCGGATGTCTTGATGCAATGGCGAGGTAATCTCTGCGTCTTTAAGGTTTTTTTCGATTTGCGGTCGTGCTCCGTGCACTAATACCAGCTTGATACCCAAGCTATGCAATAAAGCAAAGTCATGAATCAGCGTACTGAAATTGGGATGATTAACCGCCTCACCGCCAAACATAATCACGAAAGTCTTACCGCGATGGGTATTAATGTAAGGGGCAGAGTTACGGAACCAATGAACGTATTCAGGATTAATCTGTGGCATGGCGCTAGTAGTCATAATGGGAGCAATAGTCGTTAGAATAAGAAAAGGAGCGTGACAGAAAAAGCCTGTCGCTAATGAATTACCATAGCAAAAAACGTCGTTATGAGCTATCTTTTATTTCAGCCGTGTTAACGAATTTTGGTAGTAAATGGATGATATACACAACCTCAACACGGGATTAGTGTACCACTAAACGCTTTTTGTTATGCTAAGTGCTATTGCTTTACCGATAGCTTACGCAGATAATTGATAAAAATAACAACGGCAAAAATTTCACAGTAACAACCGTGACGATATATGATGCTACTTAAGCAATAACATAACCGTTTGAGCAATAGGATAGCTGCTTGCTTAGCAGCAAATACTTTTAAAAACCGTTTGGTTGTATCAGTTGTTCTATATTTTATTGACGTGTTTTTATGAATATATGATTTTGTTAAAAGATTGTTTTATCGATACATTAACTAGGGATAATGAATGTCATGAAGAAAAGTAACCATTTTGCAAACCCGTTCAGTGCATGGAGCGGACACCGCTTATTTCATGTTGTCGCCGGTACGCTCGTTGGCGTAATGGCAGTGACACAAGCATCAGCGATGTTGCCAACGCCAGAGCAAGCCGTTGATAATTCATTGGTATTGCAGGCGAATGCCAACCAAGGTAGTGGCTCAAATGCGCAAGCGGTCAATAGCAAAATCACCGCGTCACTGATTAGTGTTGATGCAAATGGTCAGGAACTGTTGGTGCCAGTTAATGCCAATACGCGTTTGCAGTCAGGTAACGTCTTAGAGTATCAAGGATATTTTACCAATACCAATGCCGATCGTGTTCGTAAAATGACGGTCACCATGAGTATTCCAGAGCAAGTAGAATTGCTACGTGCGGTATCACCTGATTTTCCATACGGCAGTGCCGATGGCAATACTTTTGCCCGTATGCCATTACGTGGCAAGGTTGATAATCAACTGCAAGAAATCCCATTAAAATTCTATAAAGCGGTACGTTGGGATTTAGAAGGCGTTGGCCTTAATGATACGGTGGTAGTGAAATATCGTGCACGCGTTAAATAAGTTAATTCTTTAAATTTGCTGGATTAAAAAAGCACCACAGTTAACGCTGCGGTGCTTTTTTATCATCGATTTTTTAAAGTATATATAAGAAGATATAGATTTGGCAGGATGGCTTTTTATACTTGCTGTTTACTTATCAATTAAGGAGCTGCTAAAGAGTCGCATATTTACTCTGTGCTTTTTCTTTAAGTGATTGTTCTTTAATAAGTTGTTTAATTGCAGCAATTTGCGGCATAGTGGCTTGTGTGCCAGCCGTCATTAGAGCGCGTCGCTGGCTGGTATCTAGCGAGCTAATATGACTGACATTTGGGATAATGATAATATCAGCGCTATCACGTTCACGGCGCATCGATGCAGAACGAATGCTACTTGCTTTACCAGTATCAGAAACATTAGTAGCGTTAGAAAAATTTGCTACCATATTGCTCTCAAGAAAGCCCCAAAAACTGGTTAATGAATTGATAGTCGGCACTTTATTGTTAGTAGAACTATTAACGTTAGCAGCAGTCACATCAACGGCGATAATAATATCGGCACCCAAATCACGTGCGGTATCGACCGGTACTAAGCTGACCACACCGCCATCGATATATTTTTTACCGACCTGTTCGGGAATGCGCGGGGCAATAAAAATATTGGGCACACTACAGGAGGCTTGCACCGCAAGACCCGCATCGCCACTGCTAAAAACGGCCTTTTTTAGCGTGTGTTTTTCGGCAGCGACTGCGGCAAAGCTGATCGGAAAGTCCTCTATAGCGCGTCCGCTTACTTTTGTATTAATAAAGCTTTTTAACTTAATACCTTCGATAAAGCCTTGGTTGGATAAGGTGAAATCTGTCAATTCGCTATCAGAAGTGTTTAGTGCTAAGCGTTCAAGCTGTTTGGCGTTATAACCACTGGCATATAAGCTGCCAACTAGACTACCGACACTGGTGCCGACTACTAGCGTCGGCGTGATACCATTTTCTTCTAACGCTTTAATCACCCCGATATGGGCAAAGCCTTTCGCACCGCCGCCGCCTAAGACTAAGGCAACTTTTGGTTGATTGTTTATAGGCGTGACTGTCTCAGCAACTGGTGTCAGACTCTGACACGCGCTAATAAATAGTCCTAATATGCTGAGCATGCTGAATCGTAATAATCGTGATAAATGACGATAGGGGTAATGGTTAGCAGGTGAAAACATAAAAAACCTTAGCAAAAATCATCATGTAAAATAAAAGGCTGCGTGGTAAACCCATCATTAATAGCTTATGCAGAAATCAGCTAGACGCCGTATTGCTAAATAGCTTAGCATAAGCAAGTCGCTTGTCCGTTATAATCATTATGACTGAGTGTTTTATAGCAGATTCATGATTATAACTTTTATAAGTCGGCACAGACTTTAAAACATATACTTTAAAATAAGACCGTTAATTAGATAGTATTTACCTTTATATCATTAGGATGATTGATGCCCATATCGGTTAAGCACACGACAGTGAATCCATCAGACCGTATAAGATCTGATATGCCCGTTTCGGCGCTCGATATGCCGGTGACGGCGCTGGCGGGTGTGGGATCAAAAGTGGCCGAGCAATTAGCCCAATTGGGTATTGAACGTATTTTTGACTTGTTGCTGCATCTGCCGCGCGATTACGAAGATCGTAGCCGACTGCTATCGATAGCCGATGTGGCGCATGGCCAAGCCGCCTTGATTACCGGGCGGGTGGTGCATGTCGATACCAAGCGTAGTGGTATGACAGTGGTGGTAGATGATGATACTGGCACGATATCGCTGCGTTTTTTTAAGGTGTATCAAGGTCTTGCGCAAACGATGAGTCTTGGCACACAGCTGCAAATATTTGGTGAAGTTAAAGTCAGTCGTTACGGCAAACAGATACATCATCCTGAATATCAAATTATTAGCAGCAATGAGGCCGTCGTCAATACGGGATTACAGCCGATTTATCCTAGCGTTAAAGGCTTGCATCAAAATAAGCTGCGCACGCTAATCAAACTTGCGCTGCAAACGGTTCGTGCTCAAGGTTTACCGATGACCTTGTTCACGCCTGCTGACTTTGACGTTGTCGCTGATTTACCATTAGCACCTTTTGAGCCTGCTAAATCCTTGGTTGTAGAAACAGAGTATGCAGACGATATATTTTCAACGCTCGCGCGTAGTGTGCCCGATAATAGTGTAAATAATGAAGTTAAGTCAGAGACTGTAAGCACGACTCATAATAATGTCTACAATTTAACCATATTTGAAGCCTTAGTATTGCTGCATACGCCGCCTACCTATACCGACGCGGGGCGACAATATCAACTGCTGACGCAATTAAGTGCCCGCACCCATCCTGCCTGTCAGCGTTTAATCATTGAAGAATTGACCGCGCATCAGCTCAGTTTATTATATCGCCGTCAGCAATTACATCAGTATAAAGCACCCAAATGCGCCACCCAAAGCCCGCTTGCCGATAAATTATTTAGTGCGCTACCATTTGATTTAACCGGCGCACAAAAAAGAGTCATGAAAGATATAACGGCTGATATGGCGACCTCTATTCCGATGCTACGATTGGTACAAGGTGATGTTGGCGCAGGCAAAACCCTAGTCGCGGCAGGAGCAGCGGGCTATGCACTCGATAGCGGTTGGCAAGTAGCGGTCATGGCACCGACAGAAATTTTAGCAGAGCAGCATTTGGTTAATTTTAAACAATGGTTTGAACCGCTAGGCGTCGGTGTCGGCTGGCTCGCTGGCAAGCAAACGGCAAAGCAGCGTCGCGAAGCGCTAGAGGCGGTAAGCGAGAACAGCGTGCAAGTGGTGGTTGGCACTCATGCACTATTTCAGGAGCAAGTACAGTTTGCCAAATTAGGACTGGTCATTATCGATGAACAGCACCGCTTTGGCGTTGAGCAGCGCATGGCCTTGACTAATAAGGGCGTGGCAAATAGCACGCCGCATCAGCTGATTATGACCGCAACCCCGATTCCGCGTACGTTAGCGATGAGCGTCTATGGTGACATGGATACCTCTATCATTGATGAGTTACCACCTGGACGTACGCCAATTACTACAGTGACCATTGACCGTAACCGCCGTGATGAAGTGATTGAACGTATTGCGGTTAATTGTGAGGCAGGCAGGCAAGCGTATTGGGTATGTTCATTGGTAGAAGAGTCTAGCGTCCTTGATGCACAAGCGGCGGAAGCGACTTATGAAGATTTAAATGAGCGCTTGGATATTCGCATTGGCTTGGTGCATGGCAAAATGAAATCTGCGGACAAACAAGCCATCATGCAAGAGTTTAAAGCCGGTAACCTTGACTTGTTGATTGCCACCACGGTCATTGAAGTTGGCGTTGATGTACCTAATGCTTCACTCATGGTCATCGAAAATGCCGAGCGCTTGGGATTATCGCAATTGCATCAATTGCGCGGGCGAGTAGGGCGTGGTTCGACCAAAAGCTATTGTGTACTGCTATATCAAAAGCCGTTGTCGGAGACAGGCACTGAGCGCTTAAATGTCCTGCGCGAAAGTACTGATGGTTTTGTCATTGCGCAAAAAGATTTAGAGCTGCGTGGACCTGGTGAGCTATTAGGTAAACGCCAAACTGGTAACGTCGGTTATTATTTGGCGGACCTTATTCGGGATGAGCAGTTATTTGCCATTGCGCAGCGCTTAGCGAGGCATCTTATTGCTGACCCAACACGTAAAGCAGACGTAAGCCAATTGATACACCGCTGGATGCCAGAGGCCAGTCGATATACCAATGCTTAGCAGAGGTTTTAGTAAATAAAAAAGAGGATAGCTAGTGCTATCCTCTTTCGTGTCTAAAAGATAATATTCTTAAAGAAACGTTCAAAAGAAAAATTATTTATCTTTCTTTTCATTCTTATCTTTTTTCTCAGGCTTTTCTTTTTTTGCCCTTTTTACATCTTTTTTAAGATCTTTAAGCTTTTTCTTTTGCTTCTCAATCTTCGCTTTAGTATCTTTGATATCTTTTTTGAGATCTTTTACTTTCTCTTTATTAGCCATAATTGACTCCTTGGTTTGTGATTCGAACTACTGTTTACCAGTTGTCTTAGCATCATTACAAAGTCAAAGCAGCCTAAGACTAAACTGTTCTACTAATTGATTATATCACCATGACAGTATAATGGTTTTAATGAGTACATTACTGATACTAGCAGATTGCAAAAATAACTCAATATTAAACTGTAGCTAGCGTGTAAGTTTTTCTAAATATACTTTATAGTTGATTTTATTGCTTTAAATTTATCATTACTATTTATCGATAACTTTCATCGATACTTTTTATTGATGCTATTGTAATAGGCATAATCAAAGTTGGCTCGAAGCGGAAATAAAGTAAAGTACGTGTAGCGCTAAGCAAGTTGGTCGTCTCAAACTTACCGAAGATGGCATAGAAGATTAATAACCATAGTAGTCAGTAGTAATTTTTCAATTAGATTCAGTAGCTTGCTTTATAGTCTTGGCATAAAAATATAGACTCGAAAGATATCTGTACTTATTGACGCGCTGATGAGATAAGCTACAATGTCCAAAATCTATCACTATTTTCAGCCTAGTTTTTAACCTTATCATTAGCTATTTTTATAATAGTAAAATGGTGAGTAGTAGCTAGATATTCATTATTGCTCTTATTTATAGAGACCGTTTATGAGTGATCTTCAAGACCCTAATGACAAGCCAGTAGTCGATGCTGATGCGATTAGCAAAGCAGAGCTGCCGCCATACCGCCAAGCTGATACGCGAGCGCCTAAACCATCATCAAAATTCCCGTTATGGTTATTGCCAGTATTGGCTATCGTACTTGTCATTGGGGTGTTGGTTGGTAAATACTGGGGCGGCGATAAAGCAGCGAGTGATGAGTTACCAGCGGCTAGCAGTGCGCAAAGCGCAACTGCCGACCCAAAAGATAGCAGCAACCAGCAAGCGGTATTATCAGTCGAAACAGTATCGCCAAGCCAAGACAGTATTGGTAACACGCTGAGTGCGGATGGCACCATCAACGCTAAAGATGTCGCTAATGTCAGCGCCAAAGTAAACGGCGTTGCTATCGAACGTATATTGGTCCAAGAGGGCGATCGCGTCAAAGCGGGGCAAGTACTGGCGATATTTGATACCGATGCCATGGAGCAACAAGTCTTGCAAGCTGAGGCAGATGTTGCCGAAGCAGAAGCAACCCTTGCCAATGCGACTGCCGATGCAGCTCGTGTCCTGCCGCTGATTGAGATAGATGCCATTAGTAGACAAGAAGCGGATCGCTATCGCACCTCTAAACTGCAAGCACAGGCGGCACTACAAGCGTCCAAAGCGCGCCTCAGTACCCAGCGTTTAAGTGTCAATAATGCCAATGTAGTCGCACCGGTCAGTGGTGTTATCAGTGAAAAAATGGCTGAAGTTGGCATGGTTGCTGGTGGTGAGCCATTATTTACCATTATTAAAGGTGGTGTTTTAGAGTGGCGCGCGGATATCGATCCTAAACTCCTTGGTGAAGTCAATGTCGGCACGCAAGTGCGTGTCAGCTTACCGGGTGGCGATTCTGTGATGGGGCAAGTAAGCCGTATTGCACCAACGGCCGATAATAACCGTCAAATCACTATTTATGCTAGCCTCGCTGCTAACTCAAAAGTGCGTGCTGGCATGTACCAAACGGGTGAATTTCTATTGGGTAGTACTAGTGCTCAGACCGTACCGAATAGTGCCATTGTCAGCAATGATGGCTATGATTATGTGATGCTAGTGACCAATGTCAGTAGCCAAGACGGTAAAAACATAGGACGTATCAAACAACAACGCGTGACCCTTGGCGAACGTTTTGGCGATAGTGTTGCGCTGACAGAACCACTGCCTGCAGAAAGTCGACTTGTGAAGCAAGGTGGTAGCTTCCTAAACGATGGGGACTTGGTACGGGTTGTTAATAGCATTAATACAGCTAATGATAAATCGGGTAGCCAAGCTGGTAAAACGGCAAACACCGCAACCAATGGCATAGCCACGCAGGCGCGTTCATGAGTTTAAATGTCTCCGCTTACTCGATTAGAAATCCTTTAGTAGCTATTCTGCTGTTTGTACTGCTGACCTTGGGCGGCCTCTACGGTTTTATGCAAATGAAGGTGCAGCAGTTTCCTGATATTGACCTGCCAGCGGTGGTAGTTACCGTTACCTTACCGGGTGCCGCGCCATCGCAGCTCGAAAATGATATTGCAAAAAAAGTTGAAAATAAGCTCACCAGTATTGAGGGAGTCAAGCATATTCGCACCACCCTACAGACGGGCGCTGCGACCATGGTCACCGAGTTTGTCTTGGAAAAAGACATTCAAGAAGCGGTTGACGATGTGCGTTCGGCAGTCGGTGAAGTGCGTGGCGATTTGCCAGCTGCAGCCAATGACCCCATCATTACCAAGGTTTCAACCTCAGGATTTCCCGTTGTTACCTATTCTGTTGCGTCTGAAAATATGAATGTGGAAGACTTGTCTTGGTTCGTTGATGATACGGTTACCAAGCGTCTCTCCGACATACCGGGTGTCAGTACCGTCAGCCGCATCGGTGGGCTACAGCGAGAGATTACGGTTGCTGCTGACCCTATTACCTTAAGTGGTCTTAAGCTTTCTATCACTCAGTTATCCAATCAAATCACCGGTATCCAGCAAGACAGCTCTGGCGGTGAAGCAGAAGTGGGCAAAACCACACAGACTATTCGTGTGCTTGGCGCCGTTGAGCGCGCCAGCGATTTAAATAATTTACAAGTCGCTGTTCCTACTGGCGGTACGCAAGCACTTGGGCGTATGGCGCAAATCACCGATGGCGCTGCTGATCCAAGCTCTATTGCCAAGCTCGATGGGCAAACGGTAGTCGCATTTAATATTACACGTTCGCGCGGTGCTAGTGAAGTTGAAGTCATGGAGTTGGTTGACGCAGAGTTAGCCAAGTTGTCAGCCGATGTCGGCAATATCGATATTGAAAAAGTCTATGATCGAGCCACACCCATTGCCGAAGACTATCAAGCGTCCTTACGCATGCTGATAGAAGGTGGTTTGCTAGCTGTAGTGGTAGTATTCTTATTTTTGCGCAATATCCGTGCCACCTTTGTGGCTGCAGTGGCATTGCCGTTGTCCGTTATCCCGACGTTTTTGGGCATGTACTTATTTGGCTTTAGTCTTAATATTATTTCGCTCTTGGCACTATCACTGGTCATTGGCGTACTGGTCGATGATGCGATTGTGGAAGTCGAAAATATCATCCGCCATTTGCGTATGGGTAAGACGCCTTATGAAGCCGCTATGGAAGCGGCTGACGAGATTGGCTTAGCAGTAGTCGCGACCACCTTTACCTTAATTGCGGTATTTTTACCGACTGCCTTTATGGGCGGTATCGTTGGACAGTTTTTCCGTCAGTTTGGTTGGACAGCAGCACTATCAATATTCGCATCATTAATGGTCGCGCGCCTTATTACCCCAATGATGGCTGCTTATATATTACGCCCAGAAAAAAAGCACGTCGAAAAACAAAGCGCGTTGATGGACTGGTATCTTAAAGTAGTCTCATGGACATTGCATCATCGCTGGATTACGATGGCTGCGACTTTACTATTGTTCGTGGCATCGTTGGCGTTGGTGAAATTATTACCAACCTCTTTTATTCCTGATAATGATATTGATCAGACGCGGGTTGAGATTGAGCTGACCCCTGATGTGGCACTAGAAGATACCGAGCGTGTTGCGGCGCTGGCCAGCGAGCGCATCTTAGCCATGCCTGAAGTGACTCATATCTTTACCTCGGTAGGAGAAGCACAGGCGGCAATGGAAGCCGGCTCTGGCGGTAAGGCTGAAAATATTGCGGGTTTGGATGTGGTGCTTGCTCCGAGAGCAGAACGTGGCTCTAAGCAAGAAATTGAGCGTAAAATCAGTAGTATGTTGTCAGAAGTGCCGGGTGCGCGCTTTACCGTTGGTTTATCGAGTGGCGGTGAGACGGGTTATAATTTTTCTTTGACTAGTACCGACCCACAATTGCTTGAACAGACAGCTCAGCAAATGATGGCAGAGATTCGGGCGTTACCAAGCTCGGGTGCTGTTACCAGTGATCGCAGTCTGCCACGCCAAGAGCTGACAGTGACGCCAGACAGGCTAGCAATGGCCGATAAAGGCGTGACGACACAAGATATCGCCACCACCTTACGGGTGGCGACCGTTGGGGATTATGAGCAGCGTTTATCTAAGCTTAATTTGGATACGCGGCAGATACCCATAGTGGTACGTTTACCTGATATTGCCAAGCAAAATGTCAGTCAGTTAGAAGGCTTATATGTACCGAGTGCCTTACCAGCGGGACAAGGCGTGCGTGTAGGTGAAGTGGCGTCATTAGATTTTGGTACTGGCCCTGCGCAAATCAGCCGCCTCGATCGTGAGCGGGCGATTAGTATTACCGTTCAGCCTGCCAATGGTGAGCTGGGCGACTTGGTACAAGCGGTTAAGAGCATACCAAGTATGCAGCAGTTGCCAGCCTCTATTACTATTATTGACCAAGGGCAAGCAGAAAACATGGCTGAGTTATTCAGTGGCTTTGTGATTGCGATGTCGGTCGGTGTGGTCTGTATTTTAGGAGTGCTTATTTTATTGTTTGGTCGTATCTTGCAGCCTTTTACCATTTTGATGGCGTTACCATTGTCTATCGGTGGCGCTTTTGTCGGCTTGGTGATTACTAATAGCAGTCTATCGATGCCATCGATGATTGGTTTTATTATGCTGATGGGTATTGCGACCAAAAACTCTATCTTATTGGTCGATTATGCATTGATTGCTCAACGTCGAGGCTTGGCGCGTTTTGATGCCATTATTGATTCGTGCCGTAAGCGTGCGCGGCCAATTATTATGACCACCATTGCGATGGGCGCGGGCATGATGCCTTTGGTCTTTGGTTGGGGCGATGCTGATCCCACCTTTCGCCGTCCGATGGCTGCAGCGGTATTGGGCGGTTTGGTTACCTCAACGTTATTAAGCCTGGTGGTCATACCCGTAGTGTATACCTTGATGGATGACTTATCAGGATGGTTTGGCAAATGGTTGATACCGCATGGCAAAGATAAGGAAAGCACAGTTATCGAAAAATAATCAGTATTGCTAAAGTAGTTTTTAGGTCAATCACACAGGAAGTGGTTGACCTATAATATTTAAGCGCAGTTTTGCTGAATTGTTCTCCACTCAAATACTGTTTGTCTAAAAATAGCTTATTTAACAAAAAGCTGAATGGGCAACTGCTCATACCCCACGACAAGGGACTGTCTCATGTCTATTTTCCTAGTGAATCATACATCATCTGGATATCTTCAGCGTTATACTTATCCATTAGCCATCGTCTCATTATCGGCAGCTGCTCTCGTAAGTACGGTCAGTAGTCAGGCAGCTACTTATCATCTCGATTCTACTCATAGCAATGTTCGCTTTGCCATCGACCATTTTAATACCTCGACCAATACCGGTGGTTTTTATAACTTAACTGGTCAGCTCGAATATGACAAAGCTGCTAAGACAGGTTATATAGCGCTTACTATTCCTTTAAATAGCTTAAATACGGGCAATAAAGCCTTTGATATTACCCTTAAAAGCGCAGATTTTTTTGATATTGAAAAATTTCCATTGGCGCATTTTGAGTCGACTCAATGGCATTTTTCGACTGATAAAGCCAGCTCTGATAAAGACAGCGCAGCTGTCAGTCAAGTGGATGGCATGCTAACGCTACATGGTAAAACCAATCCTATTACCCTTACCGCCATCAAGTTTAATTGCTATTTCAATCCGATACTAAAAAAATCGGTGTGTGGGGGCGATTTTACGACGACTATTGATCGGACAAAGTGGGGTATCAGTAAATACACCTTATTGGGTATGACGGAAAAGGTTGAGTTGAATATTCAGATTGAGGCAGTCAAGCAATAATTGTTATTAAATGTTAATTATTATGATTTGAACTAGATATTTGGCAATCAGATAGTTGTTCATGATTCAGAGAGATGTTTTTAAATGCTTACTTTTTCATAGAACATTGAATCTGCATGGGAATTAGGATATATATTTTACAAATAAATGATCGTAGATCGATAAAAGTGTTGAACTTAACCAAATATTGTTTTATTGTAGCGCTATAAATTTCACTGAAAATTATAATGATATAACGCAATATTACTGATGTTGCCTTATAGAATTTTACGTTGACATAAAGTATACGGTTTGGTAGTCTTAACGTTAAACCGAGCTGTTGCTACTAGCTGTAGCTGATGGTGAAATATACAGTACTGTCTACACATGAGTAGTTCTTACATAGATATAAGGAAATGAACATGAAACAAAAGTATTTAGCAGTAGCCCTGAGTGCTGTTTTTGCAGCAACGGCTTTAACAGGTTGTGGTAGCGATAACGACAGCAACTACGTTCCACAGTTGCCAACTCCTACGCCAACTCCTACGCCAACTCCTACGCCAACTCCTACGCCAACTCCTACGCCAACTCCTACGCCAACTCCTACGCCAACTCCAGGCCAAGGTGATGAAGACAATACTGGTGCGGCAGCAGAAGGTAATCTAGATCTTAAGAAAGAAACGACAGTTGGTGGCCAACAGTACGTACGCGGAACTGAAGCTGAGTTCGATCGTGAGTTGAACCCTGCAGATGCTAAGACTGGTAATGCTACTGTTTTGAATGGTATTAACATCCAAAATAAAAAGCTTAACAACATCGTTATCGGTCGTGAAACTGTTAAACGTGTTGAAGGTGATCAAGCATTAATTCGTTATGCTGGTGAAGCTGTAGAAGGATTCTCTAAAGAGAGCCCTGCAGATACTAAAGAGCTTCAAGAATATAACGTTGCTAACGGTGTTGACGTAGCAAGTGCTAATAATAGCTTGAATGGTTTAGTTGTTATCAGTAAAGGTGACACTGATACGAACTTCACCGTTGAAGGTCAGGAAAACGATTCAGCTGCTAAAAACAATATCAACGCAATTACTGGTTCGAAATTGAATACTCGCATTTTCGGTAATAAATACCGTAACACTGATAACAGTGCAACTAATAATGCTTCTGACAAAAACAGTGTTCGCTTTGTAACTACTACAAATGCTGCAGGTAATTTGGTAGTGAACACGACTGATAAGCCATCATTTAAAGCTATTAAGCTTGACGATGTTCAGTACGGCCGTGTTACTTCAAATATTGACAAGTTGACAGACGCTGAACTTGAAGGTAAAGAGTACAAGTACTATCAATCTGTTATATCAGATGCTCAAGATAGAGATTCTGCAGGAACTGCTGGTAAAGAAACAGTAGATACCTACTTCTATCGCGGTACTAACGAAACTACTATCGCTCAGATGGATGCTTTGCAAGCCAAAGGCGGCAAAGTTAGCTATGCTGGCCATGCGTTAATGTATGGTATCGATAACTCATATCATGGCGACAAAGGTGATCCAAACAGTAACTCGTTTGGCGGTGGTAATACAGCAGTGAATGGTCAAGGCAACTATGTCCAAGCTACTGTAGATATGGGTGATAGAACTATCGCTGGTAATATCTTCAATGTATGGGAAGTCAAACCAGCTGAAGGCGCAAATGTCTTTAAACAAGATAAACTTGTAAACTTCAATGGTAAAGTATTTGGTAATACTGCTAAAGGTGAATCACAGTTAGCTTATGGTTCTAACAAAGATAAAGGTACATTCAAAGGTACTTTCTTTGGAAAGAATGCTGATGAGCTTGGTGGTGCTGTAAACTCTGTTAATTCAGGATATGGTAATGCAGCTTGGGGCGGTGTGTTTGGTGCAGAGAAAGTTGTTGCTCCAACTACGCCAGTTGAGCCACCAAAAGATGGTAACGCTAACCAAACTGAATAATAGTTAGATTGATACCTAATAGTTAGTAAACAAGCGGCCACCTTAGAGTGGTCGTTTGTGCATCTGGTAATTAACAATTAACTGATTGGAACCTTTATGCAATATTTTCGACACTCTACTATGTATACTGCCTTAATTTTGATTTCAGGTTGTTATTCTGTAAGTTCTTTGGCTATTGGTGCTCCTCTAGCTCCTCAAGACAATTCTATTGAGTCTATTAATAAAGAGATAGGTGAAGTACGTCCTGATAATTTCGAGACTTTATCTACTGATTTGCCTTCTAATGATTCAGGGCCACAAATGAGCAAGGAAGAGACTATTGTGTATCTTCGTGCCAACCCTGAAGAATTTGAAAATTTATTGTCAATCCTATTAAAACAAGGTAATGCTGATTCTTTAGAAGAATTACTGCCCTACTATAAGCAAGTACCTAACTATGACCCCTCTGTTATTGATTGGGGTAATGCTATTATTGCTGCTAAAAAGGGTGATTTTGACGAAGCAGTAAATATTTACCGAAAAGTAAATGCACAGCTGCCTGAGGTTGAAATTCTAAGGTTTCAATTAGCAATGGCCCTATTTTATAATCGTCAGTTTGATGCAGCGCAATCAGAGTTTGAAAGACTACGTAGTGATGCTACTACGGAAGGCGATGTACAGGTTATTAATAAATATTTAGATTCTATCAACTCTCAAAATCGTTGGAGCTTCAATGGATCTGTCTCTTATGTAAATGATAACAATATCACTAATTCTCCTAAACAGGGAACCAGTATAATCAGAGAGGACGGATCAGTACTTACCTATACCTCTCCAAGAGAATCAGGAAAGGGCTTAAATTTTAGTTTAAATGGTGACAGAAAGTGGTTGTATGATAATAAAATGTATACGGCTTTGCATCTTAATAGCTATGGTCAATACTACTGGGATAATAAGAACTACAACGATATTACCGCGGGTATCGGTGTGGGAGTAGGTTACCAGAATTCAACTACCGAAGTAGAATTAGTACCATTTTATAATAAACGTTTATATGCTCAAGGCAGAAGTGGAGATGGTGATTTAAAAAGTTATGCTGATACTACAGGTATTAGGGTTAACTTAAATCAATGGCTCAGTCCAAAAGTACGCTATCAAGGCTTAGCGCGTTATGCAAATTCAGAATATATTGATCTTTATGATTATAATGATGGTGAAGATTGGTTATTAGCCAATACTGCTATATATTTTCCAAATGGGCAGCAATTTTGGACATTTGGGGTAGATTATTCCACTAGAGATTCTGAAGATGATTCGCTAGCTTATGATCGTCCAGGTGTTAGAGTAGGTTGGGGTCAGACGTGGCCAAAAGGATATACTACCAGGCTAGACTTTGGTTATGCGGAACGCAATTTCGATGGTGAAGATTTCTTTGGTATTCAGCGTGAAAACAAAGAATATAGTGCTGGTATTACAGCATGGAATAGAGGATTCTCTTTCTTAGGCTTAACCCCAAGACTAAGCTGGAATTATAATAAAGTAACCAGTAATTCGCCTTTTGAAGAGTACGATAAAAATGACGTATCAGTCGAATTGACTAAAACGTTCTAATTTAGCTATCCATACATACAGATAAGAGATATTAACTTATGCGCCGTTCCCTGCCCATTTTTATAGGATTGCGCTTTACCCGTTCAGAAAGTTCCAATAAGTTTCTATCTTTTATATCTTTAGTATCTATGGCTGGTTTAATACTGGGTGTTGCTGCATTAATCGTAGTGACATCAGTTTTGAATGGTTTTGAAGAAGTACTGTCTAAGAAAATATTAGGAATGGTGCCACAGGCAGCAGTTTATTCGTCCATTCCTCTCAATGATTGGAACTCGTTTGCAAAAATCATAGAAAAAAACGATAGCAATGTAATAGCTACGGCACCTTTTGTTCAGGCTCGAGGTATGTTGTCACTAGAGGGAGAGGTTAACAGCACCATAATAAATGGTATAGAGCCTGAATCCCATGCTAAAGTTTCTATTCTTAGACAAAGTATGGTAGAAGGTAGTTTCTATAGTTTGAATACTGGTAGTAATAATATTATCCTTGGTGAATATGTCGTCGATAAATATGCTCTGAAACTTGGCGATGAAGTTGGTATTATAATCTCTAAGCCCTCTAGCTCTACAGTCGGTATTACACCTACATTTCACACCTATACCCTCACTGGCGTATTTCATGTCAGCCAAGAGATAGATAAGTGGATGAGTTATGTTTCCATGGACGGTGCTTCTGACGTAGTGGGCTTAAATCATGGTGCTACTGGTATCCGCCTAAATTTAAGAGATGTTTTCCTCTCTCAAGATTCCGCCCAAAAAGCATTGGCAAGTATTTCTGATCAAGCTGTACTACTCCAGAGTTCCCAAGAAAATCTTGCATTCTCGAGTGGTGATTGGACACAGACTCATGGCAGCTTGTATACTTCCATTCGTATGCAAAAAACTATGATGTCGTTACTATTATTTCTTATTATTTTAGTTGCGGCGTTTAATGTTATTTCAACATTGGTGATGAGCGTGACAGAGAAGAGGTCAGATGTTGCAATATTAAAAACCTTTGGCGCCTCACCCAGTCTTATTTCACGTATATTTATAGTTCAAGGCGCTATCATTGGCGTCTTCGGTATATTCATTGGTCTAGCCTTAGGAATTACACTTTCGCTTAGCATTCCTAGCGTATCAGCTTGGATCAATGTCACTTTTGATTTGGGGCTTTTTGATAATTACTTCGTTGAATCGCTCCCTTCTAAAATTAAGCTCATAGATATCGTACTTATTTTAGTCTCTGCGCTAATTGTTGTCTTATTGTCTACTATTTATCCCGCATATAGTGCTGCTAGAACTGAGCCTGTAAAAATACTGAAGGGTGAGTAATAGACCATGATAACGTATGCTTACCCATCGACCATTTTAATACCTCGACCAATACCGGTGGTTTTTATAACTTAACTGGTCAGCTCGAATATGACAAAGCTGCTAAGACAGGTTATATAGCGCTTACTATTCCTTTAAATAGCTTAAATACGGGCAATAAAGCCTTTGATATTACCCTTAAAAGCGCAGATTTTTTTGATATTGAAAAATTTCCATTGGCGCATTTTGAGTCGACTCAATGGCATTTTTCGACTGATAAAGCCAGCTCTGATAAAGACAGCGCAGCTGTCAGTCAAGTGGATGGCATGCTAACGCTACATGGTAAAACCAATCCTATTACCCTTACTGCCACCAAGTTTAATTGCTATTTCAATCCGATACTAAAAAAATCGGTGTGTGGGGGCGATTTTACGACGACTATTGATCGGACAAAGTGGGGTATCAGTAAATACACCTTATTGGGTATGACGGAAAAGGTTGAGTTGAATATTCAGATTGAGGCAGTCAAGCAATAATTTGCTCGTTTTAGCATTTTAGCGTTGAAGGATTTTAACAAGCTACTGGAATTAATAACAACTTTACATTTAAGTGGTATGTTTATAGTGATCTATTAATAGGTTTAAAGAGCGAAATGAATGGTTCCTTTGGGTTATCTTAAAATTGAGGTATCTTAAAATAAGACTAGCATTCAAAGCATCCGGTTCATTAATCGCTAAGATAGTGTCCTTGCTACACTCTTTTAAAGTGCTGTTACCTAAAAGTATTTTAGACAGTGAATAGACCTCATGAAAAATATTGAGCCAATAAATCATTTATTTATCAGGACCTATGACAGCCAACTTGAAGGTCATACTCATGATTACCATCAAATTCTTATACCATTGATGGGTGACATTAGAATGGTCATTAGCAATCAGACCATTAATGTTTCTTATGGAGAAGCATTGGTTATCAAAAAAGGTATTCACCATCAATTTCAGGCGAGAGAAGACTTTCGTTTTTTAGTAATAAATATAGAGGATATAGGTTTTTTAGGGTCGACATTAAATGAAGCGCATTTTTCAATGGACGAAAAAACCTTGTTATATATCTCTTTTGTTGAAAAGCAATTGACCTCTGCTTACAACCAACAGATAGAAGGGATAATGTTTGAGTTATTAAAACAGCTTCTTGGACATATGCAGATGAGTAAGAGACTGGATACTCGCTTAACTGCCGTTGTTCACACTATCAAGAATGATATCGCCGCTAACCACACGATAAAGTCACTTGCTGACATTGCCTGTCTGAGCGAAAGTCAGTTCAAGGTGTTATTCAAAGAGCATGTTGGTTGTACGCCCCACGCTTATATTACCAACCTTCGTATGAAATCTGCCCTTGGCCTCATTCTAAATACTGACACACCTATTACGATTGTGGCTGAGAAGTGTGGTTACGATAATGTGTCTGCCTTCATACGTCGTTTTTCTAGCGTCTATCATCAGACACCATACAGACTTCGTTGTAGCAATCAAAATATGAAGCACCAAAGAATCGGCTGATCAGCATATATTCCAATCTATTCCAACAAACTCTGGAGAATCAATTTTATTATCATAGCGGCATCATTCAAATGCACGCTGCTCAAGGATATAAAATTGAATTTTCACACCCAATCAAAGCAGGATATTGTAAATCTTGCTGCACCTATAGGATTTTTGGCAATATGGAGTGGCGGAGCCATCTTTGCAAAAGTTGGTTTGCAATATACTGACTCTTGGAGCTTTTTATTTTTAAGATCAGCAATCGCTTTGTCATTGCTACTAGCCATCTATCTAAAATCTGCCCATAAGAAGATAGCTATCACTGAGCTTAAGAAAGACCAGCTCAAAGGCATTATATTTTCAGGTCTGTTGCTACAAGTATTCTATTTAACCTTTTACTTCTCAGCTATTAATACGGGGCTATCCCTTGGAATCATTATACTGGTTCTTGGTATGCAGCCAATTATAACGTCACTATTAAGTGCAAACACGGTTAGCGTTAAAAACTTAATACTACTAGCGATTTGTTTTTCAGGCTTAGTTTTATCAACATTGGGCTATCATAGCGTTGATAAGATAAATGCTTTAGGTATGATACTTTCCACACTGGCATTACTCTCCATCACGTTTGGTGCTATTGCTCAAGCTAACGTTAAAACGCCGCCTATCTTAACCTTGTTAATTCAGACTATATTTTCATTTTTGATATTCTCCGCGGTGATTGTTTATAAAGGATTATCCTTTGAGGTCAATGCTTCCTCTTTACTATCATTAGTATGGATGGGCGCAGTGGTTTCTGTAGGGGCATATTTATTATTGATGCTTATGCTCAAATATAGCTCCGCAGATAAAGTAAGCACCTTGTTCTTCTTGCTGCCTTTATTAACGATGATATTAGAGAGTTTGGTTTTTGATAGCACTTTGAGCGCATTAACTATTTTCGGTGCTATTTTGGTGTGCGTAAGCTTGTTTATTTATCAGACTCAAAAACCTTCTTAAGATAGGAAATGCTTTTGGAGTAGGTCAGTATCGTATTTTAAATTAAAGATAACTGAATTTATCCTCATAAATATAAATCTTTTACAGGCTTTGTATCTCATCAAGTAATCCGGCAAATTCTCTACTATCCAATCCAGTTTTACCAACATGAATCTTACTCATCTTTAATTTAAATACTATCATTTTCATTCATGTATTGGTTGAGGTATGATTCATCTCATACACAAATTTGGTTTTATCTCAAATAATGAGAGTAGATTAGGGTAGCGGATCACCATGAGTAAAGAATTTAGCTGTTCAATTAAGCGTATACGTTTTGATGAAAACTATCATCCTGCAGACAGCACGCGTCTGACTACTAACTTTGCGAACTTGGCGCGTGGCGAGCATCGTCAAGAGAACTTACGCAAAACCTTAAGAATGATCAATAATCGTTTTAACGCCTTGGCACATTGGGATAATCTGACCGCAGACCGTTATTCTGTCGAGGTCGATATCATTTCTGTCGATATGGATGTTGAGGGTAATGGTCATACATTCCCTATCATCGAAACACTGCAAACAACGATTGTTGACCATAAAGAGAATACCCGTATTGATGGTATGATTGGCAACAGTTTCTCCTCTTACGTGCGCGATTATGACTTTAGCGTCGTCCTGCCGGAGTATTTCGATAAAAATCCGAAATCTGCACCGCCACAGGATTTTGGTGATTTACATGGCAAGCTGTTTCAATACTTATTGAACTCAGAAGCCTATCAAGCCAACTTTACTAAAAAACCGGTGATTTGCCTGAGTGTGTCTACCAGTAAAACCTATCATCGTACGACCAATCAGCATCCCGTATTAGGGATCGAGTATAGACAAGATGACTATTCGTTGACCGATGACTATTTCCATAAAATGGGCTTAACCGTTCGCTACTTTAAGCCTACAGATAGTGCGGCGCCTTTAGCGTTTTATTTTGCCGGTGACTTGCTAAGTGATTACACCGACCTTGAGCTAATCAGTGCAATCAGTACCATGGAGACTTTCCAAAAAATTTACCGACCTGAAATTTACAATGCCAACTCTACCGCAGGTCAGGTGTATCAACCCAGCTTGAAGTACCAAGATTATTCATTGACGCAAATTGTCTATGACCGTGAAGAGCGTAGCCAGATGGCAGTAAAGCAAGGCAAATTTACTGAAGAGCAGTTCATCAAGCCATATCAAGCCATTCTTGAAGAATGGTCGGCAAGCTATGATGTTGCAAGCGAGACTGTTCAAAGAGAAGCGGATCAAAAAGAAACGGCTAAAAAACAGGCAGCCTAAGCAATCTAACTCTAGCCAAAATATAGAATACAAATGAATAAGAAGATGAATCCCATGACAATATTATTACCGACACAAAAATTATTACCGACGTCAACTGCGGGCAGCTTACCGAAACCTTCTTGGCTAGCAGAACCTGAGAAAATCTGGTCACCTTGGGCATTAGAAGGCGAGCAATTGCTTGAAGCCAAACAAGATGCGCTACGTTTAACATTACAAGAACAACGTCATGCAGGGATTGATATTGTCAGTGATGGCGAGCAGACCCGCCAGCATTTTGTGACCACCTTTATTGAACATCTTGATGGTGTCGATTTTGAAAAGCGTGAGACCGTGCGCATTCGTAATCGCTATGATGCGAGTGTACCGTCAGTCGTGGGTAGCGTAAGCCGTCAAAAACCTGTATTTGTGGAAGATGCGAAGTTTTTACGCCAGCAAACGGATCAGCCGATCAAATGGGCGCTGCCGGGCCCAATGACGATGATTGACACGCTATATGATGGTTATTATAAAAGTCGTGAAGAATTGGCTTGGGAATTTGCTAAAATTCTGAATCAAGAAGCCAGAGAATTAGAAGAGGCTGGCGTGGATATTATCCAATTCGATGAGCCTGCTTTTAATGTGTTCTTTGATGACGTCAACGATTGGGGTATCGCCACGTTAGAGCGAGCCATCGAAGGTCTAAAATGTGAAACGGCGGTGCATATCTGCTACGGCTATGGTATCAAAGCCAATACCGATTGGAAAAAGACACTGGGTTCAGAATGGCGTCAATATGAACAAGCGTTTCCGAAATTACAACAGTCTAATATCGATATTGTCTCACTTGAATGTCAAAACTCACATGTACCCATGGAATTGATTGAATTGATTCGCGGTAAAAAAGTAATGATCGGTGCCATTGATGTAGCAACCAATACCATTGAGACGCCTGAAGAGGTGGCCAATACGCTACGCAAAGCCCTGCAATTTGTCGATGCGGATAAGCTCTATCCTTCGACTAATTGCGGCATGGCACCGTTGTCTCGCCAAGTGGCACAAGGCAAATTGAAAGCATTAAGCGCGGGCGCAGAGATCGTTCGTCAAGAACTGACTGCTTAGTATTTGCCACTACTTGCCAACTATACCTGTATTTACCGAGCTCAAATTTAGGATTCAAGCGATGATTAAAGATATGATTGAAGCAACCGACTTTAGAAATGCCATGTCTTTATTAACAACGGCGGTTAATGTAATCACTACCAAAGGTAGCTCTGGTGCTCATGGATTTACCGCTTCGGCGGTATGTAGCGTCACTGATACACCGCCAACCTTGCTTGTGTGTATGAAACAGACATCGCGCTCACATGCCCATTTTATCGAAAATAAAACCTTAAGTGTCAATGTGCTAGGTGCACAGCATGAACAATTATCTAATGCCTTTGCCTCGAAATTGAGTTCGGAAGAGCGTTTTGCATATGGCTCTTGGACGCAATTACAAACGGGAGCTCCTGTTTTAGAGGACGCGTTGGTGAATTTTGACTGTGAGATTGAGCACATTCAGGAAGTTGGCACGCACAGTATTTTTATGTGCCGAGTTGTCGCCATTAAAAAAGCTGAGCAACAAGGCGGTATCGATGAAAGTTTGGTTTATTTTAATCGTGCTTATCATCAAGTTGGTCAAGTAGAAATCGCTTAAGTCAGTGCTTTAATAAATTGTCATTTAGCAAAAATAACTTTTTAACCCATCATTTAAACGAGAAGTAATTATCCTGTGGAATTAATCATTTTCTTAATAATAGGCGCTCTAGCAGGATTTGCTGCGGGTCTTTTTGGAGTGGGTGGTGGAACGATTATCGTACCACTATTATTTATCGTCTTTACCCAAATGGGTTACAGTCCTGATAATATCATGCATTTGGCTTTAGGTACTTCACTGGCGACCATTATCGTCACGTCTATCAGCTCGTTAATGGCACACAATAAAAAGGGCGCAGTCATGTGGCCTGTCTTTAAAAATCTGGCACCAGGTTTAGCGATTGGCTGTTTTTTAGGGGCAGGGATTGCAGGACAGATATCTGGGCTGTACCTTCAGCTCGTTGTTGGGGTGTTTTTGCTGTGGGTCGCCTATAAGATGTTTACGGGAGGCAATAAGAGGATAGATAGCAATATTAATGATAATACAGCCCTTCCTTCAAAACCTAAGCAATTAGCGGCAGGCGGGGTTATCGGTGTGGCTTCTGCCATTTTTGGTATCGGCGGCGGCAGCTTAACGGTACCTTATCTCACACGTTATGGGGTGGTCATGCAAAAAGCAGTTGGCACCTCAGCGGCTTGTGGCTTGCCTATCGCCATTGCCGGTGCATTAGGGTTTATGATTTTTGGGCTGCAGCAGCAAGTCAATGTGCCCAATACGATTGGCTTTGTGCACATTTATGCTTTTTTAGGCATTAGCATTATGAGTTTTTTCACCGCTAAGTTAGGTGCAAAAGTCGCTCATATATTATCACCACGACTATTAAAAAAATGTTTTGCGGTATTATTAACCGTCGTGGGATGTTACTTCCTTTTTAAAGGAATGATTTAATTTCATTTTATTATAAATATTACTGCCCATAAAAAAATCCTTTGCCATCTCATTAATATGAGATGGCAAAGGATTTAGTATCACTCAGTATGATACTTTATTACTCGCTGACATATAATCGAAATAAGTAAATATTATTCGACTGTCACGCTCTTGGCCAAATTTCTAGGCTGATCCACGTCCGTTCCGCGCATAACCGCCACATGATACGATAACAGCTGTACAGGGACACTGTAGACGATAGGGGCAAGCGTCTCACAAACATCAGGCACATAGACCACGTGCAATCTGTCTTCTGCAACCATTTGACTGGACTCACTGGCAAATACAAACAACTCACCGTGACGCGCATGTACCTCTTGCATATTGGCTTTGAGTTTATCAAACATACTGTCTTTCGGTGCCAGCACCACGATAGGCATGTCTTTATCAACCAACGCTAACGGTCCGTGTTTCAGTTCGCCTGCTGCATAACCTTCGGCGTGAATATAAGAGATTTCTTTTAGCTTTAGTGCACCTTCTAAGGCAATAGGGAACTGCAAACCACGACCTAGAAATAAGCAGCTTTTCTTATATTCAAAATGCTCACTCATAACTTTGATAGGCGCATCGAGGTTCAAGCTAGCATGTAGCTGACCAGGCAACTGTTGTAATTGACCAATTAAGGTCGTTAAGTTTTCGCTCGTCATACGTTGCTGAACCACACCTACTTTTAAGATCAATAACATCAAAGCTGCAAGCTGGGTTGTAAAGGCTTTGGTAGAAGCAACCCCAATCTCAGGACCAGCAAGCGTTGGTAAGAATATATCCGTCTCACGCACTAAAGACGATGTTGGGACATTACATAAGGCTAAGCTCACTAGACCTACTGGCGTATTCTTTTGAATATCACGTAGCGCCGATAAAGTGTCTGCTGTTTCACCAGATTGCGAAATACAAATCACTAAGGAGTTATCGATTACGACCGGATTGCGGTAGCGGAATTCACTAGCGACTTCAACCGAGCAAGGCACACGGATAAGGCTCTCAAACCAATATTTGGCGACCAAACCTGAGTGATAACTGGTACCACAAGCGATGACTTGAACGTGTTTAATGCCTTTTAATTGCGCTTCATGACGCTGTAAAAAATCGTCGCGCAGTTTAGATGGCTTGTCGCTATCTAACGCCATTTCAAGGGTACGTCTAACAGCATCTGGCTGCTCATAGATTTCTTTGAGCATATAATGCTTAAACTCACCTTTATCTGCGTTGTGCTGTGCCGCATCAATTTCATGTATTTGACGTTTAACCTCAATACCATCCGCATAAACCTGAATACTATTACGCGTTAATCTGGCAATATCACCTTCTTCTAGATACATAAAACGATTGGTCACTGGCAAAAGTGCCAATTGATCAGAGGCGATGAAGTTTTCACCGATACCAACGCCAATCACCAAAGGCGAGCCTAAACGGACGGTAATCAGCTCTTCTGGGCAGTCGATATGGACGATGCCAAGGGCAAAGGCGCCATGTAATAAAGGAATAACCGCACGAACTGCTTCCAGCAAATCAGGGGTGTTTTTGTAGATATCATTGATTAAATGGGCGACAACTTCGGTATCAGTTTGCGACGTAAACTCGTAGCCTTTAGCAATTAAATCTTCTTTTAATTCGGCATAGTTTTCAACGATACCATTGTGTACCACCGCTATTTTGCCTGATACGTGCGGATGCGCATTACGCTGTGCCGGCTCGCCATGCGTTGCCCAGCGTGTATGCGCAATACCGATATGACCGTCGAAAAATTCAGGATTGACTGCGACGGCATCGACCAGTGCTTGTACTTTGCCCACTTGACGCTCACGGTGAAGCTCGCCATCACGAATGACGACCAGGCCGGCAGAGTCATAACCGCGGTATTCTAGACGTTTAAGACCTTCAAGTAAGATATTGGCGATATTACGCTCAGCTACTGCTCCAACGATTCCACACATAACGATTCCTTAAATTCGATGTTTCATGTTTTGATTTTTCGATGCTTAACAGATCAAATGCTTCGAGATACGATAATGTTCCGTGAATAAATAATAGAAAGTTACACTAGGATGGCTTTTATGAGCTTTTATGCTAACAATCCTGACTCTATAAATATAAGGAAGCAGCATCACAAAAGTTGTCATGCTGCTTGGTATTACTTCAATAAACGGTATTCAAAGTATTCTTGATTGACGATTACTATTTTGACTTTTTAGTCGGACGCTGGAAGTCATCTTTCTGGGTTTGTCGCGCTCGTCCAAAAGCCAAGGCACGGGCATCAACGTCTTTAGTGATCACTGAACCTGCGGCAACAGTAGCGGTATCACCAATCGTTACGGGAGCAACCAAACTGACGTTAGAGCCAATAAATGCATTGTCTTCGATAATGGTTTGTGATTTGTTTACACCATCATAATTACAGGTAATGACACCCGCGCCGATATTAACGTCGGTTCCGACCGTTGCATCGCCGACGTAGCTTAAGTGATTAACCTTGCTGCCATGACCAATAGTCGATTTTTTAATCTCGACAAAATTACCGACCTTACTGTTGTCAGACAATATCGTTTCAGGACGCAAATGGGCGAAAGGACCAACGTCAACGCCTGCACCAATCTCAGCGCGATCAATCACGCAATAAGGTTTGATATGGCAAGCATTACCAATGTGGGCATTTTTAATCACACAGCCCGCTTCGATATAGACGTTATCACCTAAGACGCAATCGCCCTCAAATACCACGCCAACATCAACAAACACATCTTGACCGGCAGTTAAGGTACCACGAATATCAACGCGACTCGGGTCTGCAAACTGGACACCGGCTTCTTGCAGGTCTGCAACCAGTTTGCCCTGCCAAGTGCGCTCTAAGTTGGCAAGCTGTTGGCGGTTATTGACGCCTTCAATCTCAAAGGTATGTTCAGGCTCAATGGCGACAATATTAATGCCGTCAGCAACTGCCATTTTAACAATATCAGTTAGGTAGTATTCTTGCTGCGCGTTGTCATTAGACAGCTTAGGTAGGTATTTGTGCAATAACGCATTATCGACGCAGTAGATACCGCTATTAATCTCTTGGATTTTCTGCTCATCAGCACTGGCGTCTTTTTGCTCAACGATGGCTTCGATATTGCCCTCTTTATCACGTTTGATACGACCGAGACCAAAGGGGTTTTCAACCGTTAGAGTCAACATCGACATGCCGTCGGTATTGGCCGTTTGTAGCGTCGCTAGCGTCTGGCAACTGACCAATGGCACATCACCATACAGAATCAGACTTTGTCCTTCTTTTGGTAAATCAGACAGGGTAACTTTTACCGCATGTCCTGTCCCCAATTGCTCAGTTTGGGCAACCCAAGTAATAGGCAGATGCGCATATTGCTCATTAATATTTGCTTGGACTTGCTCGCCGCCAAAACCATGCACAATGATGGTGTCATCAACCGTTAATTGATGACAGGTGTCAAGCACATGACCCAATAACGACTTGCCAGCCAGTGTCTGCAGCACTTTTGGCTTAGCCGACTGCATACGCGTGCCTTTGCCCGCAGCGAGGATGATTACCGAAAGAGGAGAAGTCATAATAGCCTACAAATGTAACAAAATATAAGCTTAAATTATAACGCAAATCGTCATTTAACCAAAATGTTATGTCGTGACATCTTTGTAACCTTCATTGCTTGTGACTTGCTGATGAATAGGCCATCGTCACCAATGCATAACTACAAAAAGCAGGTAGATTAAAAAAACAATGGATTATAAAAGAGGAAGGCGTGGCTAATTCGCCAGTTAAAGGATAGTGGTATAAATAGCGACCCAAACGGCTGCTGCCATAATACCTGCGATAATGTCATCCAGCATAATACCTAGACCGCCAGCGACTTTTTTGTCCGCCCAACTAATCGGTGGCGGTTTAATAATGTCAAAAAAGCGAAAGAGTATAAAAGCGATAATCAGAGCAGCGATAGAAAAAGGTTGCGAGATATTGTGCCAAAAATTACCATTAGCAACGCCCATATAAGACAACGGCAATAAGGTAATCCACATGCCTGCCCATTCATCCCAAACAATGTGCGGGTTATCATGACCGCCCATCAGCTCTGAGGTACGACCGCATATCGAATTACCAAGCAAACAAGCTAAAATGGTAATAGTCAAAAACGGCACGAAACCTAAACTTAATAATGGTATTGCAACGATTAAACTTCCAACCGTGCCCCAAGTGCCGGGTGCACGGCGGGGCAGACCACTTCCTAGACCAATACCAAGCCAATAAACCAAACGATCAGGCAGACTCGCATTGTTGGGTAAAGGTGGGCAGTCATTGGCTTTACGGATATCAGGTTTAGATAGGTTGTGATCAATCATGGCTTAACCTGCAAAATGTTGGTAACCCGTCAGATTGGGCCAAGTAGGAAAGGGGGCGGGATGAGTGGGTGTAACTGGCTGTCCTTGATAAAAAATATCAGGACGTAAATTCGTAGCAGCATCAGTCCTGTTTGCCACGGCTATCACTTCGCCGATACAGGTGACAGGTATGTTGGCGCTATTATTAATAGGTGGCTCGATATGGGAAGGCAAGGTAAAAGCCAGCTCATAGTCGTCACCGCCAGCCAGCTGATACAATAAGCGCTCAGTTAACTCAGCGTTTGCCAATGCTTTGCTGGTAGGTAGCTGATCGAGATGAATACGCATGCCAACAGCGCTTTGTTCGCAGATATGTCCAAGGTCTTGATAAAGACCGTCAGAGATATCTATCATCGCAGTCGCACCAAGTTTGGCAAGTGCTGCACCTAATTGAATACGCGGCGTTGGCATATGTAGACGATGCGCAAGCTCAATACCGATGGTATTATCAGGGTGCTGTAATGCATAAGCGGCATCACCCAATGTACCTGAGACATAGACTTTATCACCGACTTGCGCACCTGAGCGGTAAACAGCTGGTGTGTTGGCATCCAGTAATCCTTGCGCGCTGACACTCAGTATTAAGTTATCACTGCGCGTGGTATCACCACCAATAAGCGTCACACCAAATAGCTGGCAGGCATGAAATAAACCTTTGGCAAATTCGGTCAGCCATGGCTCATTTGCCAAACGCTCAGGTAAGGCTAATGCCAATAAAATACTATGCGGGGTCGCGCCCATTGCGGAAATATCTGAGACATTCACCGCCACCGCTTTATAACCGATGGTAAATGCCAGCTTATTTACTTGTTCCCAATCGGCGCTAAAGTGTCGACCTTGAACGAGGGTATCAATGCAGCTGACCAAACGCGCGCCTGCCGGCAAGCTTATCACCGCTGCATCATCACCAATGCCTTTTTCGACATCGTTGGACAATGATTGCGCGGCTTGCATTTGGGAAAATATGCGCTCGATCAGCTCAAATTCGTTCATGATTAGTCTTTGCTTTTTGTATCAGTAACATCTGACGCAGTGTCGTCTGATGTAGTATTGTCTAACTCAGTATTATCTAACAAGCTGATATCTGAGGTAGCTTCATCTGAGTCGGCGTTGACGATATTAGAGTCGTGTAGTCCAGCATCTGCTGCGCTATTATTCTCAGCATTGTCCTCATTAGCATCTACATTGCCGCCTTCGCTAATAGCATTGTTATCAGCACTACTTTTTTCGACAGGTTTTTCATCAACGATAGTGTCGGCAACAACCACATCTTTTGCCGCTTCATTTTGCTTACTTATCTTATAATCAATGATATTTGCTAATGCTTTACTGGCGCTATTGCGTTTAACACTGGCATTATTGGCACTGATACGTGGCTTGTTTGACGCCGTTGCTTCTTCTACAACGGTATTCGTATCGATGTTGATACTGCTGTTTGCACTGTCATCAGTTTTGACTGCAGGCTTAGCCGCCGCTTTTTGTGAGGTACGCAGATTAGCTTTGCTATCCGACTCTACTTCAAGCGCACGCAGCTCAACTGCCATTCTATCCAGTACCGCATTAATCAATTTATGCGCATCCGTGGCACCAAAATGATTGTTCAGCTTCATTGCCTCATCAAGCACGACTTTATACGGAATCTCTAAGCGGTTTTGTAGCTCATAAGTACCAATTAAAAGGATGGCGTGCTCTACGGTATCAAGCTTATTGATTTCACGATCTAGGTACTGGCTAATTAACGCATCTAGGGCGTCAATCTGTTCTGGGATATCGCGCATCATTTCATGATAATAGCCGATATGTACGGTATGCATGGCATTGGTCGCACGTGTACGGGCAGCGATATCATGTGGGGCATTGGCCTTCCAGCCAAGTTTGCCATCGATATCAAAACGACGGTCAGTGACCAGCCATTCATATAGACCTTGCATGGCGAAGCGACGAGCCTTACGGACAGCGGTGTGGCTGGTCTTATAAGTGGTTTCACTCATATCGAAGGTTTGATCGCCCGCACTACTGCTTGCGATACGCGTCGCTTCAGCTTGCCCATCAGTGAGTTGTGCGGCTTGCGCAGCGCTAATAGCGCGCTTGAGTTGGTCAGTCATAAGGGGTTTGTACCTAGGTTTTAAGATAATAAGTTTAAAAATAAGATGTTAAATAGTAGTCGGCTGGCAAATGTTGCCAGTCAGTTTTGGAGATGGTTGTTCGATACTAATGTTAAATACTAATATCAAGTACGGAGGGCTATCGTTATAACCATAGCCCCGTTTCAAACAATAAAAATAATACTCACCTGTGCATTAGTAATGAGTGCAATTAAGCGTCATCACTAGCATCATCGATATCTAACTGTGATAGTACCGCAAGCATTTCTAGTACAACCATAGCCGCTTCTGAGCCTTTGTTACCGGCTTTGGTACCAGCACGTTCAATCGCTTGCTCGATGCTGTCAGTGGTCAATACGCCATTCGCTACTGGAATATTATAATCCATGGCCACACTGCTTAAGCCTTTTGCTGATTCGCTGGCGACAAAGTCAAAATGCGGCGTGCTACCACGGATAATCGCGCCTAAGGCAACAATAGCGTCAAAGCGGTCAGATTCAGCAGCGCGTTGGGCAACCAATGGCAACTCAAACGCACCGGGTACACGAATCACGGTGATGTTGCTACCTAAGACGCCATGACGCAGCAGCGCATCAATCGCACCATCAACCAATGACTCAACGACAAAACCGTTAAAACGACCGACGACGATACCGATACGCACGTCTTCATTTTGATGTAAATTACCATCGATATGGGTCACGTCATTACGCTGCTGTTGTAAATTTGACATAAAAAATCCTTTGCCGAATAGGCTATTAATAGAAGTATAAGAATCTAAGTATTAGGAATCTAAATATATTGCTAGGTTCAAATAGCTTATTTAACTGGCTAGTTATCAGATAAATAAGCAGTTAAATGAACGAAAACCAAATGATAATAAGTAGTTAGCGCTATGATAACATTTTTTGCGGCTATATTTGTATTTTACCAACGTCTTACAAACGCATTTGTATGCCTTGCGCTGCCATATATTCTTTGGCTTCCTGAATAGTATACTCACCAAAGTGAAAAATACTGGCAGCAAGAACGGCATCGACGCCGCCTTCTAATACCCCTTCGGCTAAATGTTGTAAATTACCGACGCCACCTGAAGCGATCACAGGTACATTCACACGACTGGTAATTTGCTTCATGAGTGCCAAATCATAGCCTTTTTTGGTACCATCACCATCCATCGAGGTCACCAATAACTCACCAGCACCAAGCTCAGCCATTTTGCTTGCCCAAGCGAGCGCATCAATACCCGTTGGCTTACGACCACCGTGAGTAAATATTTCCCAACGCGGCATGATGATGCCATCAACCTCAATATTAGCGACGCGCTTGGCATCGATAGCAACCACAATACATTGATTACCAAATTTTTGCGCCGCTTCACCAACGAACTCAGGAGTAAATACCGCTGCTGAGTTAATCGCCACTTTATCGGCGCCCGCATTGAGCAAATTACGAATATCGGCAATCTTACGCACACCGCCGCCGACGGTTAACGGCACAAATACCGTTTCTGCCATGCGCTCAACCGTATGATACGTCGTATCACGCTCGTCATTGGTTGCCGTAATGTCCAAAAAAGTAATCTCATCAGCGCCCTGTTCATTGTAGCGTTTTGCTACTTCGACAGGATCGCCTGCGTCTTTAATATCGACAAATTGTACGCCTTTGACCACACGGCCATTATCAACGTCCAAACAAGGAATGATACGCTTTGCTAACATAGGGACTTTCGCCTTATAATCAATTCATTCTATAAGCGCTAGTCTAGCAAAATCATCGCCATCTCAGGCAGGTTTTCGCAAGATTAATGTGCTTTTAAGCAAAGTTTATCTATAAGCGGTGCAATCATTGCCATCACCGTCGATATTTATCCTATCTACCTTTTTTTAATTGCCATAAGTGAGATGTCATGTCCGTCTATACCCAGTTAACCGATGACCAGTTTGCCGCTTTTTGCCAACGTTTTGGCGTGTCATTTGCACGTGCCATTCCGATTACCCAAGGTATCAAAAACTCTAACTGGTTTATTCAGACGACTGACGATGTGGATGGCGCACACTCTTATGTATTTACGCTATTTGAAGAGCGTCCACCAGAAGACATCGAAAAAATGGCGGTTATTTTAAATCAATTAGACGGTAAGTTACCGGTTGCCGCGCCATTAGCCATTATCGATTCTGTTGCTTCGAAAAGCGACGCTAATAATAATGATGTTAACGACAATGCAAAGCGCTATGTTATCCATTATGACAATAAAGCGATTACGTTAGTGCCTTGCTTGGCAGGCGCGCATCCACAGCAAATCACGCAGGCCATGTGCCACGAAATTGGCGCCGCTTTAGCGATGCTGCATGAAACGTTGCAAGCGCTGCAACCAAGTGAGCAATATGGCGTCCCTTTATACCCATGGAGCGATGTGCGCGATCGTGAAAGGCTGTTTATGCCTGGTGATGAGGCCAAGCTGATGAGCGATATTTGGCAGTCTTATGAAGATTTGCCGCTTGCTACTTTGCCAAAAGGCTTATGTCATTTAGATATGTTTGCCGACAATACGCTATGGAATCTACAAAAAGGGGAAGAGCGCTTAACGGGGCTGTTGGACTTTACTGAAGTCAGCGTCGAGCATTATGTGATGGATATTGCCATTACTATTAATGACTTTTGTACCACGTGGGGCGATGCAGAGCACGGTGAAAGTGTTCGTTTTGACCGCAGTAAAATGGCGGCCTTTTTACAAGGCTATGAGTCGAAACGCCCACTTGGCGACGATGAAAAATGTGCCTTACCGGTAATGTTGGCAAAAGCGGCGGTTATCTTTTGGCTGCTACGTTTAAACGTTATTCATTATAACCGTACCGAAGGACGTACCGGCGACAATATCATGGTTAAAAATCCTGACCTCATGAAGCGTTTAGCTGCTTATCATTGGTCGCATGTCGAAAAAGCACAAAATACGGTGTTTGTATTGTTAGATAATCAATCAGCAGCTCAAAAAGATACTCAGATAATCGGTATTTTTAGCAATATCACCCAAGCTGAGCAAGCACGTGATAAGTTAAGTAAGAGTCGTTATTTAGCCATTAAAAAATATACGCTCGATCAATTAGCATAAATCGTTTTTGTTCGACCATTCTTCTATCAAAACCATAAAGGCGGATTCTATGACCGATCAAGTTGATAACTGGCACAAACTGGCACGTTACGATACTAATATCCAAGGCGAGCTGCATGCCAATCTGCTGCGTAATAATGGCATTACCGTTTCTTTACAACCGCTAAGTGCGATGCCCGGTATGAATTCAGGTATTGTGCTATGGGTACAAGATACCGATGTGGCACATGCCAAACGTATTTTGGATAGTATTGATACCGATGCAGACACGCCTTATGAGATATTTGATGAATCAACAGAAACTGTCTCAAGCAGCGATTTAAATCCTGAACCAGACGACAATAACGGCGGTAATCAATAAATGTGTCAACTTTTAGGTATGAACTGTAATACCCCAACCGATATTGGTTTTAGCTTTGCAGGGTTTCGGCGTCGCGGCGGCATGACCGACAGCCATGAAGATGGCTTTGGTATAGCGTTCTTTGAGCGTAGCGAATGCGATTCGGGTAATGCTTCGACTGGCCTACGTCTGTTTCATGACAATAAACCAAGCCATTTATCGCCTGTTGCCGATTTGGTAAATAATTATCCCATTAAAGCGATGAACGTCATTGCTCATATTCGTAAAGCGACTCAAGGTCAGAATTGTTTGGCGAATACCCATCCTTTTGTCCGTGAAGTGTGGGGCGAACAATGGGTATTTGCCCATAACGGGCAGATGAATAGCGAATTTATTAAACGCTGTCAGCGCCTGCAAGACAATGGTAATGCCTCACATTGTCAGCCAGTCGGTTCAACCGATTCTGAAATGGCGTTTTGCTACCTCGTTAATCGCCTGAAAAGCAGCTTCAAAACTCGCCCCGATGACCAAACACTGTTCAATTTTTTGACTACTCAATGTCGTTATTTATCCGCTAATGGATTGTTTAATTGCTTAATATCAAATGGTCAATGGCAATTGGCTTATGCTGGTAGCTTACTGTTTTATCTCACGCGTAAAGCGCCGTTTGGTGAAGCGAAATTAGCAGATGATGATTTAGCCATTAACTTTAGCGATGTGACCACAGACACCGATAAAGTTACGATTCTAGTGACTGTGCCACTCACTGAAAATGAAAAATGGCAACAGTTAGCCGTCAATGAATGCTTGATATTCCAAGATGGCGATGTCATTTATAAAGACAGCCCAAGCCAGCGCAAGTTTTTGACCATTGAAGAAGGCATCGCGGTAGCAAGAGCTGTTGGAGCGAGTGTTTAGAGTTGGAAAATAGTTAATATTGGTTAAATATCAGTTAGATATAAGCACCACAACAGCGCTTAAACTTCTCACCCGAACCACAAATACACGGCTGTTTCTGTGTGACAGACATAGAAACGGTCGGATCTAAAAAGTACCAACTCGCATCATTATCAGCTTTGTTTTTTGTTTTTACAAAAGCAGATAATTCATGATGCGCCTGTAATCCTTCAGGCGTCTTGAAGTAAGCCTTAAATTCAACTTGCGCATGGCGTTTACCTAGCTTTGGCATATGCGTGACGATTTGGAGTCCCGCCCAATCTGTCTCTTTTGCCCAACTCTTAATAGCCTTTATGTCTAGCAAGTTTTGCTGCGCCGGCAGTGTAGTTTTGACGATGTACTCTGGCTTGACCAAGACAAAGGCGCTATAGCGCGACCGCATAAGACGTTCAGCAGTGTCCGCTTTTATGCCGTCTAACTTATCAAAGTCTTTATCAAAAAGCCCGTTATGGTAAGGCTGGCAGCACTCCTTATAAAGTAGTGGTGAGCCTATATCATCTGATGACGGGTTAATCTGGCAAGGGCAGGTTTGTATGGAAATCGACATTATTTACTCAAGTTATTATTTGTTTTTTAGTAGCGTTACAAATTTTATTGCAGCCAATTTTTGATCATTTCTGGCCACAGCCCGATTTTTAGCTGAGCCCAAGGCGCTGGGTCACTCAGCTGCTCCCAAAACCCATCAAACGGTGGCGCAAAATATACCAAGAGTACAAGGATGACGTACAGTAGCAGATACCACCATTTGTCTTTATGTTGATAGAACTTCATGGCGGTACCCGATGAGCGCTTCATTTTCATGCCCATCAAGTTGACGCTATATAACTCATCCAATGCCAAATGCACCATCGCGCCGCCGAATAAAAACAAGCCGTAGAACCAGCTAACCGTTAACGGTAAGTTTAAAATATCATAGCTTAAATAGGTCATTCCAAGCCCCAGTATCGCCATATAGGGTACAGAATGAATGACACCGCGATGGACGGTCATGTTGGTAAAAATAGAGAATACGACATAACGCATAAAGCCGTATCCTGCTAGCCATAACGCTATCAGTGCCAGCAAACTCAGCTCACTACGCCAATGCATCACGAGACCAAAGGCAAAAATAAATGAGGTAATGTTAAACCCAAGCTTAATCGGCGTTGAGTTATCAGAATCCAAATCAGGTAATAATCCCCCAATTGTACCAAGCGCCACGCACATTAAAAACCCGGAATCATCAATCAATCCCGCTTTGTAAACAGTCAAACTCATCGTACCACTGACCATGAATGCGACATTTAAGTGGGTGTTAAAATTAGCCATAAAAACTCATCAATAAATAGCGCGCGAAAACGTCATTTCGAGCGGCTCGTCTAGCTGTAAAAAAGCGCTCCATGATACCATAGACACGCCAGTCGTCTAATAGAGATAGTCAATATGACCACCACTGATCTACCTGCTAAGCATTATCAAACTGCATCTTTTGATGCTTCTACCAATAACCCATCTGCATGTAATAGTACGCTTGACGACAGCTTTGCTGCTATTGATTGGCAAGCACCGTGGCTCTGTCACTTAAACCAGTTAGGCTATATTAGTAAAATCATCATTCAATTAAGTGGCTTAAATAATGAGCCTGCTCAGACAGACAAAATAGAACATACGCCTGATATTATCGCCAAGGTTTTAAATACAGCATTGCAGCAACAGGCTAACGACCTACAACAGTCACTACCGCAAACAAAACCTGCGCTCAATAATCAAGCTAAAACCTTACGATTTGTCTCACAAGATGCGCTACCAGAAGGCGAGGCGTACGAGAGCTTTATCGGTACGACCGGTAATATTCCGACGCGTGATAATTTGCATGATTTATTTAACGGCAGTATTTGGCTAACCTTTCCCAAAACTAAAGCGCTGCTCAATTACTATCATATGCTTGAAATTGAGCAGCAAGGTATTGGGAGCAGTCGAGGACGCGTTCGCGATACTATTACGGTGTTTGATGAAAATGGCGCAATATTGGTGACAGCTGAGTCTAGTATTGGTGAAGCGCTGATTAATTTTGATTGGCAGGGAAGTTTGGTTGCACCGCGTGACAAATGGGATAAATCCAAGCAATCGAATAACCAGTCTCAAGCGGCGGTTTATATTTTTGGTCATGCACTGTTAGAAAAGCTACTACAACCGCGCAAAGCATTATGCGCTCATAGTATTGTTATTCATGTCGCGCAAGACTTTTTTACCTTATCGTTATCTGAGCGTATCGGTCACTTGGATCAGAAAGTAACTGACTATATGGACGCTCTATTATCACAGCCAGATGTAACACCGCGCAAACTGTCTCCATTACCTATTTTGGGTGTGCCACACTTTTGGGCGGAGAATGCCAATCCTAGCTTTTATGAGGATTGCCAAGTCTTTCGGAGCGGTCGTCGCCGTCAAAAGTAAAAGACAAGTAAATACCTTGATAATCGAGTGCTAAAGCATTGTTACGTTTACGATTGTGCCACGATTTGACTACGTCTAGACGTTAACAAAGCACGGGTTATTTGTTATGGTAAAAGGGCGTTACTGTTAAACGCTAGAGAGATGCTTATATCTTTTGTTAATGCCGCTCTTACTAATATAACAACACAGCTGGCTATTTCTATTAGCTACTATTATCAGCTACTAAGCTCTAGCCATTAAACGTAATGACATTCATTTAATAAAAATTTAAGTACCAGCTATTTAGCCACCAATTATCTGCATAAACTCATAACGATTTATGTCAAGGATATATAACAACGATAAGGAAGCTACCATGAGTGATATTTTTAATGTAAAAGACACCATTTCGGTCGCGGGCAAGGAACATGCCTATTACAGTTTACCGAAGCTGACTGAAACTTTCGAGCACATCAGCAAACTGCCATTTTGCATGAAAATCGTCTTAGAAAACCTATTACGTAATGAAGACGACGGTCAATCTGTCGGCAAAAAGCATATTGAGGCGGTTGCCAATTGGGACGCGGGGGCAGAAGCGTCAAAAGAAATTGCCTTTATGCCCGCCCGCGTCGTCTTGCAAGATTTTACTGGCGTGCCGTCAGTGGTCGACTTAGCAGCCATGCGTGATGCGGTGGTGAAGCTTGGCGGCAAAGCGGATCAAATCAATCCCTTTATCCCGAGTGAATTGGTCGTTGACCATTCTGTGCAAGTTGACGCCTATGGTCGCGAAGATGCACTAGATTTAAACGAAAAGATTGAATTTAAACGTAACAATGAGCGTTATGAGTTTTTGCATTGGGGTAAGAATGCCTTTAAAAACTTCGTTGTTGTTCCACCAGCGACCGGTATTGTGCATCAGGTTAACTTAGAATACTTGGCGCGCGTGGTGATGGCGGCTGATGTCGATGGCGAGCTGACCGCTTATCCTGACACCGTATTTGGTACTGACAGTCATACCACCATGATTAATGGTATTGGTGTCCTTGGTTGGGGTGTCGGTGGTATTGAAGCGGAAGCGGCGATGCTCAATCAACCATCATCGATGCTGATTCCACAAGTCGTTGGTTTTGAGCTAAAGGGTAAGCTCACCGAAGGCGTTACCGCCACAGACTTGGTATTACGCGTGGTTGAAATGTTGCGTGCGCATGGTGTGGTTGGTAAGTTCGTCGAGTTTTATGGCGAAGGTCTACACAGTATGCCGCTTGCTGATCGAGCCACCATTGCCAATATGGCGCCCGAGTATGGCGCAACCTGCGGTATTTTCCCGATTGATCAAATGGCGATTGATTATCTGCGTCTGTCAGGTCGAGAAGAGAGCCAGATTGAGCTGGTCGAGAAATACGCTAAGGCGCAGGGTCTATGGCACGATGCTGATACCCCAGTAGCAACTTATTCAAGTAAGTTGGAATTGGACTTATCATCCGTTCAACCCGCACTGGCTGGCCCAAACTTGCCACAACAGCGTATCAATCTGTCTGATATGCACGAAAAATTTGGTGAAACCCTGAAAGTGATGACCAAAGACCGTAAGAAGGAAATTGAAGCCAAGGTTCGCTTTGATGAAGAAGGCGGTAAGCAAGAGCAAGCCAAATATTTGGCGGCAAAACCCAAGCCTTTCTGTGCTGAGGGCAGTACTTACTGCACGGTTAAAATTGAGGATGAAGAGTATCAATTGCGTGATGGCTCTGTCGTTATTGCGGCCATTACTTCTTGTACCAACACTTCAAATCCCGCTGTAATGATTGGCGCAGGTTTAGTGGCTAAAAAAGCCGCGGCAAAAGGTCTAACGGCTAAACCTTGGGTTAAGACATCTCTTGCTCCAGGCTCTAAAGTGGTGACTGATTACCTTGAAAAAGCCAAATTGATGGATGAGCTCGAGAAAGTGGGCTTTTACTTAGTTGGCTATGGCTGCACCACTTGTATCGGTAACTCAGGTCCGCTGTTAGAGGCAATCGAAGGCGCTATCGAAGAAGGCGATTTGGTTGCCGCTGCCGTACTATCAGGCAACCGTAACTTTGAAGGTCGCATTCACTCGCATGTTAAGGCAAGCTACTTGGCATCGCCTCCGTTAGTGGTTGCTTATGCGCTGGCAGGTACGGTCGATATTGACTTGACCACCCATCCGCTAGGACAAGACCTAGACGGTAATGATGTCTTCCTAAAAGACATCTGGCCGACGTCAGATGAGATTAATGAGCTGATTGCCAATAATATCGACGCTGATATGTTCCGTAAAAACTACGGTGAAGTGTTTGACGGTAGTGCCGCATGGAACGCCATTAGCTCAGCTGATAGCCAGTTGTATCCATGGAGCGAAGCGTCTACTTATATCAAAAATCCGCCATTCTTTGATGGTATGACCATGGAGCCAGAAGGTATCCCTGATATCGAAGGCGCGCGTATCTTGGGTTTATTTGGTGATTCAATCACTACTGACCATATCTCACCAGCTGGTAATATCGATCCAGACTCGCCAGCAGGTAAATACTTACAAGAGCGTGGCGTGCTACAAGCCGACTTCAACAGCTATGGCTCACGCCGTGGTAATGACGCGGTCATGACGCGCGGTACCTTTGCCAATATCCGTATCAAAAACACCATGATGGCTGGCAAAGAGGGCGGTTATACCTATTACTTCAACGGTGATAGCGCCACGCTACAAGACGGCGAAGAAATGGCCATTTATGATGCGGCAATGAAGTATAAAGAAGACAAGCGTCCGCTCGTAGTCCTTGGTGGAGCAGAATATGGCTCTGGCTCTAGTCGTGACTGGGCAGCTAAAGGGACAATCTTACTCGGGGTAAAAGCGGTATTGACTAGCTCGTTTGAGCGTATTCACCGCTCAAACCTAGTTGGTATGGGTGTGTTGCCACTGACCTTTAAAGCAGGCGAAAATGCTGCGACTTATAATCTAGATGGTTCTGAGGTGCTTAGCATTACAGGTCTAGATAATGGTGAGAGCAAGACCGCAAAAGTCACGGCCACACGTGCAGATGGTTCGTCTGAGAGCTTTGATGTCAACGTCATGCTACAGACGCCAAAAGAGCGCGAATACGTGCGTCACGGCGGTGTACTGCACTATGTACTACGTCAATTGGCAGCTGAGAGTAAAAACGCTGCGTAATGATTAGTTATATTTAGAATAAAAAAAGCCCAGTCCCAGTTAAAGTATGGGATTGGGCTTTTTTATTATCTGGGAAAACAGAAAGCAAGTATTTGAAATTTTATTTTCATTGGTTATCTAAAGTTCTCATTCCAGCTCTCCTTAAATATTGTATTTAAGAATTTTTCTTTATCAATGCTGCCGTCAGTGTTCAAGCAAGTCTTATCGACGAAAAGATAATTCGTCCAGCTAATATCAGGAGATAGTGAATTAATTTCATTTACGATATCAACTTCGCTAATTTCAGAAAAATCTCTAATAACGAGTTTTTGTGCTAGCTCTAAAATGCGCCTCTTTGTTTTATACTCATTAGAATTTGGATACTCAGTAATTTTGTCAAAAAATCCCTCATAATTTATACTTAAGTCTTCGTTTACATACGTCTCACTCCAGAATATATAATCACTCCAAAAAGGGTCGGGAGACAGTTTATTTAGTTCAATATTTATTTCTATTTGCCTAGATTCTGAGCAGGTTGCGTTAATTAACTCTTCCAGTAATAAAGTAAATTTTTTCTTGGTATCATCGTTCATTATTATTTCCTGTATCATTTATTTCAATTGTTTTAACCCTTCTCACATACCCGTAAATAACAATTATGATAAATCAACAGGCAACCTACTAAATGTCTATCAAAGCGTTTATGATAAGAGTAAGAGACATTAATCATAGCTTAATTCTTAATTCACCTCACAAATAATAATATTAGAAACCATTAGATATGACTTACCTTTACTCTTTATAAGAAATTGATCAAACCAAAATATTTTATACAAAATGCATAATAGGTCATAGGCGTTTTTGCTACGATAGCAAAAACGTATCAAGTATTTATTGATAAAAGGAAGTTGAGATGAAACGATTGATTGGTATATTCGCCCTATCTATTTTTACTATCACAGCTGGGATGGGGGCGGCGCATGCAGAGCAGGTTTGTAAAGTAACCGATCCTACTGGCACGCCATTAAATATTCGTGATAAACCGAATGGTAAGATTATCAATAAACTACGCAACGATCGTGAAGTTTATATCACAGAAACCACTTACGATAATAAAGACCGTCCGTGGGTGTATCTAGAAGGGTACTATCAAGGAGAATACAGACAATGGGGTTGGGCGATTAGAGAGTTTGTTTCTTGTTATGGTCGTTAGTGTGAGCACTAAAGGTTGTTCTTAATATAGCAATAGGCAAATTGAGTACCTTTCTAATGCCAATGTAAAAGAAATCGAGACTGGTAAAATATTTGGCATAAATAAAACGCAGATACTCTCTATACTCGACGATGAATTAAAATACCTAATGAAGTAGCTTGAGTAGTTTTTAATCACCCTGTGCTCTGAGCTTTTAATAAAGCTAGCCCGTCTCACATTAAAGCATCTAAATAATGATTAACAGCAATTTGAAGAAATGACAGACATAAAAAAGCCCAGTCACCATATGATGATTGGGCTTTTTTATTGTTCGCTTATTAGTCTAATCTGATGCTAAGCAAAAGTGCTAATAAGTGACGCCGGATAGTGGCGTCCCCAGGGGGATTCGAACCCCCGTTACCGCCGTGAAAGGGCGGTGTCCTAGGCCTCTAGACGATGGGGACGCATAGAGTGTTATAACCAGTGGTTACAACGGTACTTCACAATATCAGAGAGCTTATCTATTGATAATAGAGCAAGCTGTGCCTAGGTGCTGATATCGTCCTACTAGCGAGTATTTATATCAATTTTCAGTAATACTGAGCGTTGCAATAAATAGTATGGTGGAGCTAAACGGAGTCGAACCGTTGACCCCTTGCATGCCATGCAAGTGCTCTACCAACTGAGCTATAGCCCCTCGCTAAGAGTGTGCGTATTTTATGTAAGACCAGCAGTCTTGTCAACTGCTATTTTCAAAATAATTGATAAATATGCGAAAAAATATGATTAATGGTGTTTTATCGACTTATTAAGCCCAAATTAGCGTGGGTTTTGCTGACTAGCGATCTCTTTAATGGCTTTATCAGTAAAAAATTCTTCTTCTGTACCATCTGAAAAAATAACTGCAGCACATTCTGTGGGGATATATTGCCCACCCTTTTGTTGTACTGTGCTGATGCCTTTAAAGCCAACGATGTCAGATTCTTTTAATAGTTCTACATTCTGCTTGGTGTAATTGCAGTAAGTGGTGTATATCCACTTTAGGTCTTCAAAGTCTTGACCAGTTGTAAGGGTTAGCTGGGCATTGTATAGCTCTTTTACGATGGCATCATAGTATCTTTGCGCTTCTTTTAGCGTGTTAAAGACATAATCTTTGCTTTCGATGGTGACGGTTTTAGCGCTCATTTTTATTTCCAATTGAGAGTTTAAATAAATAATATTCGTATGCCAGTGCTGAGATTAACGTAAAGAGGGGTCAGTATGAGCCTGACCCCTCTTTTTTATTCACTAATAATATTATGAATCAATAGTGTTATTAACAAACAACTATTCCGCTGCCAAAAAGTCTGGCAATTCCGCTGCTTGTTTCTCTATTTTTTTAAGTTTCTTTTTACCCAAGCCGCCCAATACATCAATGGCATGACGCAAACGTATCAGCGTCATATCGGCACCGATAATCGCCATAGAGTTCATGACCGGCGTCGATGAGGTGCTACCAGCAATGGCGACAAAGAAAGGCGCCATAAAGTCGCGCATTTTAATATCAAGATGGGCAGCAAGACCTTTTAGGGTGGCGTAGATATTTTCTTCCGACCACGTCGGTAAGGTTTCTAACTGCCAAAGCGCCAGTTGTAGCATCTCTATGATTTGCTCAGCCGTTAGTGACTTATGGGTAAAGCTCTCAGCATTGATATCTGGTAAGTTTTGGAAATAAAAGCCACCCCAATTAACCGCATCAGACAGTAATTCGATACGTGGCTGAATCGCCGCTGCGATCGCGGTTAATTTGTCACTGTTACTCGCCCAATCGAGGATTTTATTTTTGAGTTCTTCAGGGGTAAGTGCGCGTAGCCATTCTGCATTAAGCCAGTTCAGTTTTTCGATATCGAAAATAGGACCGCCAAGTGACACGCGCTGAATATCAAAGCTGGCAATCATTTCCTCTAAGGTGAATTTCTCTGCTTCGTCAGGCATAGAGTAGCCCATACGGCCGAGGTAATTTAGCAGGGCTTCAGGTAGCACTCCGGCATCACGATAGTAGGTGATAGAAGTTGGGTTTTTACGCTTAGACAGTTTTGATTTATCTGGATTACGCAGTAATGGCATATGGCATAGTACTGGCATCTTCCAACCAAAATATTCATAAAGCAGCTGATGTTTCGGCGCAGAGTTGAGCCATTCTTCACCGCGCAATACGTGACTGATGTCCATCAAATGGTCATCGACGACGTTTGCTAAGTGATAAGTCGGCATACCGTCGGTTTTTAGCAGCACTTGCATATCCACTTGTGTCCAAGGAATCTCAACCGTGCCACGTAGCATATCTTGTACCTGACAGACACCTTCGGTTGGCACACGCATACGAATGACGTGCGGTTTACCCTCATTGACCAATTGCTCGGTTTTCTCTGCAGCTAAATGAGCACAGCGACCGTCGTAACGTGGGGTTTCGCCATTGGCCATTTGCTCAGCGCGCATGGCATCCAGCTCTTCACTGCTACAAAAGCACCGAAAGGCATGATCGTTTTCAATAAGCTGTTCAGCATGCTTTTTATAAATCTCACTACGCTCGCTCTGACGATAAGGTGCGTGCGGACCGCCGATATCTGGACCTTCCGCCCAGTCAAGACCGACCCAGCGCAGCGCATCCAAAATCATTTTTTCAGATTGCTCCGTTGAGCGGGTTTGGTCGGTATCTTCGATACGTAAAATAAACTCGCCACCATGGGCTTTAGCAAAGGCTAAATTAAAGAGCGCGATATAAGCGGTGCCGACATGCGGAAAGCCAGTAGGCGATGGCGCAATACGAGTACGGATAGGACGGGTGCTGTTAGCAGTAGAGGTTTGCATCATAAGAATCTCAGAATGTGGTAGTTAATGAATATGGCAGTAAAAGCTGATAATAAAAAATAGCGGTTAAAGATAGTAACGACAAATATGAATCAAAGGTTTTAGTAAAAAATACGGGTGAAACAATAACCGTCCATAGTGAAAAATAGCGTAAAATATAGCGCTAGTATAACAGAGAGACGGGATATTTTTAACGAAATGCCCCTCTAGCGCTTGACTACCAGTGTATCCTTGCGATAATAATGTGAAGTAAGTCATAACTTGTTTATTTTCATCTGATTTTTTACTATTACCGGTCAAAATGACCGTCATTTACTGAGTCGTTTGTGTCCATATCGAATAATAAGCCAAAAAATAAGCAAAACTCTAAAACCACCTCTTCTGCAGTCATTGATAATGCTGAGTCAGAAGTTCATTCGTCTACTGTCGAAAACGATGTTGCTAAGCAGCCTGCTCAAGAGTCTGTTACAGATAAAACCACCGCTGATGAATTAAGTTTTGTCCATGATGCGGTGCTGTTACAAGAAACGGTCGCTGCAGTGTTGGGTGTTAAATCTTTACCTAAGCAAACAGACAGTGCAGACCAAAATAGCTTAAAAATAAGTGGCATCTATGTTGATGCAACCTTTGGCCGTGGTGGCCATAGTCGCTTGCTATTAAGCCAACTTGCCGATGATGCAACGTTGATTGTGTTTGATAAAGACCCGACGGCGATTGCTGTTGCTCGCGAATTGGCAAATACCGATAGCCGCGTAAAAGTGGTGCATGACAGCTTTGCGACCTTGACCGACAGTTTAGCAGCAATGGGTATCACGAAAGTTGACGGTCTGATGGCGGATTTGGGTATTTCATCGCCACAGATTGATGACGGTAGTCGCGGTTTTAGTTTTATGCGTGATGGCGCGGTTGATATGCGTATGGATACCAGTCGTGGGCAGTCGGTCGCTGAGTGGCTTGAGACGGTCGCTGAGGAAACCTTGGCCAATGTGCTCTATGAGTTTGGTGAAGAGCGTCATAGCCGCCGTATAGCGCGTGCGATTAAGCAGATGGACAGTTATACCTCTACGCTTGAGCTGGCAGAGGTGATAAAAGTTGCCCATCCCAATTGGCAGCGTGGCAAGCATCCGGCGACCCAGAGTTTTCAAGCCATGCGAATTTTTATCAATAATGAGCTTGGCGATGTTGATAGCTTTTTAGAACAAAGTATTCCTATTTTAAAGTCGGGTGGGCAGTTGGCAGTCATTAGTTTTCATTCCTTAGAAGATCGCCGCATCAAGCAGTTTTTGCAGCGTCATAGTAAAGGGCAGTATCCAGAAGATGAAAACTTACCGATGCCGCCGAAGCGCCCACGTTACTTTAGTAAGCCTAAACGCGTCGGTCCTAGCAAGGCAGAAATCAGCCAAAACCCACGCTCACGTAGCGCGTGGTTGCGCATGGCCACCCGTACCGATATTGACTATGTACCGGTCGATGAGTAATCAAATATTTATGGCTTGCATGTAGGTTTGCAAAGGTAAGTGTTAATCAGTTTTTTGATGATGAATTTTAGTGATTCAATCAAATTATTAAGTCGCGTACGAATTAGGCATACGCAATCAGTAGAAATAGCGAAATGTCTTAATACTTACGCGGCTGTTAAAAAGCTGTAAACATTATCTGCTAGGCTCAGCAGTTACTTTTTTGCTTGGTTTTGTTTCTGCTCGTTTTTTTATTGATGGTGCTGATGGCTCATGAGAGTGTGATCACTCATAAATGGTTGTCGCTTTTTATATTTTGAAGTTCACTTTTTGAGATCGTCATGGCAATATCTGACAAACCTGTAAACCGTCGCGCCGCAATGCCTCCTAATACCGATGTTGGCGAATTATTCGTGCGTCGATTTAATGTGGTCAGTATTTATGTGGCCATATTACTACTATTAGCGGCAGCCATCATCTGGAGCGGTATTAAAACTGCCGAAGGCGTTCAGCAATATCATCAGGATTATAAAACCTTGCAAGACATGAAAAAACAAGAGCGTAAGTTGCAAGTAGAACATCAGCGTTTGCTCATCGAACAGCAGACCTTTAGTGCGACCCCGCAAATCGCCAGTCGTGCCGTTGCCGAACTGGGTATGTTTTCGCCAACCCTTAAAGATAAGCTGATTATTCAACCGGGCGCCGCGGTCGCGCTAGCGCCAGTTGAGTCAGATGAGTCAGATGCGGTGGCAACCAATGACTCAGATGTTGTTAATTCAAATACTGTTAATAACGTCGCCAGCACCGACTTATCCCCCGAGGTAACGCCTGACAGTGCGACAAACGATGCTGATGTAGCGGAGGCTGGACGATGAGCGATAAAAAAGCCAATGCCAACAGTGGTAAAGCTGCTGCTAAAAATAGCAGTAAAAAACCAGCCAGCGGTAAAGTCACCAAGCCATTACGCCGCGCCAGTGCCGCCAAATCTGGGCAAACAAGCAGCAAACCTGATAATAAATCGAGTGATGGCCGTAAAGCCAAGCTGTTTAGTCGCCTCAAAAAGAACGAAGAGCAGGGCGCTTATACCAGTGTTAAAAACCTAAAAAGCAAAAGAGCATTTTTGGGTAAAGCGTCTGGTGCATCCTCTCGCGGTGGTGTCGAGCAAGATAAAAACCGCTTTCGTACGATTTGGGCACTGGCACTGCTGATTTTAGTGGGCCTTATCGGTCGTGCTTATTATTTACAAGTGGCCAATGCTCAATTTTACCAAGACAAAGGTAATGAGCTCATCACCAGCGTCCGTACGCAAAAATCTTATCGCGGCATGATTACCGATCGTAATGATTTGCCATTAGCGGTCAGTGCGCCACTAGCGACAGTCTCCTTTAGTCCGCATGATTATGCGCGCGAATATTACGAGCTTAAACGCATTATTTTGACCAATCCCGATAGTCCAAAGCTGGTCGCGCGTATGCAAAAGCGCTTGGATAATATGGATTTGACCACGCTTGCAGCAGCAGCCAATATCTCCGTTACTGAGCTAAAAAAAGTCACGGCTATCGACGATAGTATCGATGTGACCGATGAAGCAGCGGTTAAAGCGGCGTTGCCATCGGGCGCAGGCTCACATTATCTGCCGCTACTCAATAAAGTCACGCCTGAGATTGCTCAGAGTGTCAGCTCGCTTGATTTTCCGGGCGTCTATGAGAAAAACTTCTTCCAGCGCTATTACCCACAGCCGCAACCAAATTCGCAGCTGTTAGGTTTTATGGGGCAAAATGCCAGTGACCCTGAAGGAGGCTATGAAGGGCGTGCAGGTATCGAACGTCAGTATGAAAAAGAGCTGGCGGGCGATGATGGTAAGGTGTTAGTCCTTAAAGATGCCAAGCAAAATAGCCTTAAAGAAATCAAACAGATTGAACCAGAAGTACCCGGTAAAGATGTCGCGTTAACGATTGATTCACGTTTGCAGTACTTGCTTTATAAAGAGTTAGAAAAGGCCGGTCGCTTGCAAAAAGCGCGCTGGTCAACGGGTATGATTGTGGATGTGCAAACCGGTCAAGTGCTTGCACTCTCGACGTGGCCATCCTTTAACTCCAATAATCTCAATGAGATGACAGGTGAAAACCAACGTAACCGTGCGCTGCTTGATGTTTTTGAGCCCGGTTCGGTCATGAAACCATTTACCGTTGCCGCCGCTTTAGATTCAGGTAAATATACGACGACTTCTCTAATCGATACCAATCCTGGTTCTATCCGTGTCCGTGGTTATACCATCCGTGACCATAATAATCTGGGACGGATTACTTTGGCGACACTCCTGCAAAAATCTAGTAACGTCGCCTCGACTAAGATTGCTTTATCCTTACCACCTGATGCCATTACCAATATGCAAAGGCAGTTTGGTTTTGGTGCGAAAACACCGCTGCAATTCCCCGGTGAAGGCAGTGGTCTGGTGGTGACGCCAAAAGAGAAAGAAACCTCACGCCGTGCGACGGTCAGTTATGGTTATGGTCTGCAAGTGACACTCGCGCAGGTAGCGCAAGCCTATTCAGCGCTGGCAGCAGGTGGCGTGATGCATCCATTAACCCTGATTAAAGATGGCCCGCCACAGCCAAGCAAGCGTATCATGGCACATGAACAAGCCATGTCTATCGTACAGATGATGGAAAGTGTCACTGAGCCTGGCGGTACGGCTAAGGGTGCTGCAATTGATGGTTACCGCGTCGCTGGTAAAACAGGAACGTCGCGCCGTATTAACCCTAAAGGTGGCTACTATACCGACCAGTATCGCAACGTCTTTGCAGGTATGGCGCCAGCGTCCAATCCTAAGCTGGTCGGTGTGATGCTCATCGAAGACCCGCGTGGTCAGATTTATGCCGGCTTAACAGTGGCTCCTGTCTTTCATAATGTCATGAAGGAGGCGCTGCGTTTGTATAATGTGCCACTAGATAAGCCGTTAAAAACTGAAGACCAGTAGACATAAAAGTAAGTTTTTAAATATTCAGCCCTTAACTATTTGATGTGTTTTAACCGTTTAGGAATTGCCAATGACCCCGTCTATTTCGTCGCCAAGCAGCACCACAGTCACCTTGCAACAGCTGATTGAAGCTAGTGGCAACGATAAAGATAGGCAGAGTCATAGTCAAAACCACAAAGATAAACATAGTCTAGCGCAGGCATTGACAACGATGCTAGCAGCATCTAGCAGTCAGTTATCCAATCTAAAAAGTTCGGTTGCCAATATCCCATTTCATCAATTCTGCTTAGACAGCCGTCAGTTAGCAGCTAACGATGTCTTTATGTTATTAAAAAGTCATACGCCAAATTGTCAAAAAAGTCGTGACTATCTTTATCAAGCCGCTCAACATGCGGCTTTTATCCTATCAGAAATTGACCCCATCGCTTTGCTTACTACGGCTAATGTACCGCCGCATGCCAACATTGAATTGATTGATAATGCTCAAGCTATGGCGCAGCAGCAATTAGATGCCTTGCCTTGCCCGGTATTATATGTGCCCAATATCCGTGATTTTTTAGGCGACTTGATTCAAGCGCGTTTGCAATATCAGAAGGCTGTGATCTTGCCAAAGGTTGTCGCGGTGACAGGCACCAATGGCAAAACCACTATCAGCCAATTGGTGGCGCAGTTAACGCAGCTGACCGGTATGAGCAGCGCAGTAATGGGTACAGCGGGTAATGGCAGACTTGGCGCTCTAGTGCAAGCCAGTCATACCACTGGTGATGCTTTAGCGGTACAGCAGTTCTTATATCAAATGGGTACAGAGAATGCTGAACTATTGGCATTGGAAGCCAGTTCGCACGGTTTGGATCAGCAGCGTTTGCAGGGTATGCCTGTATCAGTGGCTATTTATACCAACTTAAGCCGTGATCATCTGGATTATCATACCGATATGGCAGAGTATGCCGCGGCAAAAGCCAAGCTGTTTGATAAAGCACATTTTCCAGATTTGACCCACGCTATTGTCAATATTGATGATGAGCATGCACAGATGATGCTCGACACAGCGTACGCTAGCAATTTAACAGTATGGACTTATAGTTTAGATCCAGCGAAAGCCGCCACTTTTGTTGCCGCTGACATCACGCCAAGCTTACAAGGTGTTGAGATTAGCCTGCGTACCGAGCTTACCAATCTTACCAATGAAAAAAACCATAGCATAACGATTGTCAGCCCATTATTGGGGCGCTTTAACGTTGCCAATTTACTCGCCGCGATTGCCGCAGCGGTAGCCTTAGGGATGAGTCTGGAGCGCATTGCAGCCGTCGTCCCGCAGCTACAAGGTGCCGTAGGGCGTATGCAACGTGTGCCGTCTATCAATGGCTGTTTTATTGTTGATTATGCCCATACGCCTGATGCGCTCAGTCAGGTACTTGCCAGTCTAAAAACCCATTGTAACGGTCAGCTTTGGGCGGTGTTTGGCTGTGGTGGCGATCGTGATGCGGGTAAGCGCCCGTTGATGGCGCAAGCGGGATTGGCGGGTGCAGATAAAGTCGTATTGACGGCAGACAATCCACGTACCGAAGACCCCAATGCAATTTTGCAAGATATGCAAGCGGGTATGACAAGCGAGCAATATCAGCGCACCCATATTGAACCTGCGCGCCAAACAGCCATCGAATATGCGGTCAATCAAGCAGCGGCTGATGATATTGTCGTTATCGCTGGCAAGGGTCATGAAACCTATCAAGAAATTAACCATGTTCGTTATGACTTTGACGACCGTGTTGTTTTGCAAAACGCTTTACAGCAAGCAGGACGCGTATAGCATTTATAGATAAACAATTGCGCCTGCCACTCATTTCTTATGCTTTTTAAACAATAGATATCATTAAATATCAAAGATAAGTAGTCATCATATAATAAGGTACTCATTATGACAGCCGACAACGATAACAGTATGCAGTCGCAAGGGCTGTATGTTTGGCAAGTAGACAATCTGCTCGCGGCGACCGCAACACTCGATGGACACTGGCAATTTGAAGGTCAAGCGACATCAAGCAATGACGATACGGATACAAGCAAATCAATTACCAGCACTCGTATCGCTACCGATACCCGCACCATAAAAACCGGTGATATCTTTTTAGCCTTAACCGGTGAGAGTTTTGATGGTCACGATTACATCGCTACTGCTATAGAACAAGGTGCGGTCGCGGCCATCGTTTCACATCGCATTTCTGCTGATATTCCGCAATTAGTCGTTAATGACACGCGTTTAGCGCTAGGACAATTGGCTGCGTATCGTCGCCAGCAGCATAAAAACTTAACCGTCATTGCTATTACTGGCTCTAGCGGCAAGACCACTTGCAAAGAGATGCTCGGTAGTATCTTTGGACGCCTAGCGCCGACGCTGATTACCCGTGGCAACCTAAATAATGACTTGGGTGTGCCGATGATGTTGCTCGAATTATCCGATCATCATCGTTATGCCATCCTAGAGCTTGGCGCAAACCACATTGGTGAGATTGCTTATACTACTGAGATTGTAAAGCCGGATGTGGCTTGTATTCTCAATATTGGTACTGCGCATTTGGGTGAGTTTGGTAGCCGTGATGGCATTTGCCAAACCAAAGCAGAGATTTATAGCACCTTGACCGATGATCAATTTGCCATTGTTCCTGACAAAGACGACTTTACCAATAAGCTGCGCCGTATCGCAGAGCAGCATACATCACACGTGATTGGCTTTGGTAATACCGATGTCAGTGCCAGCCATTTAGATGTTGAGCCTGAGCGCAGTGAGTTTAAGTTGCATATTGGCAACCAAGTCCATGATATCAATCTGCCACTAGCGGGCGAGCATAATGTCAATAATGCTTTGGCCGCTGCTGCTTGTGCCCATGCGCTAAATATCGATATTAGTGATATCGTCGTCGGACTTGAAAACGCCCGTCCTGCTAAAGGGCGCTTAAATAGCCAGCTACTGGGTATGCATCGTTTAATCGATGATACTTATAACGCCAATCCGCATTCGGTGCGGGCAGCAGCTAAGGTATTGGCGGCGCAAACGGGTACGCAAGTGATGGTATTGGGTGATATTGCGGAGCTAGGAGAGGCGGCGGTTAGCGAGCATCAAAGCTTAGGACGTACCATTGCGACTGCAGGTATCGATGTTCTGCTTTGTGTCGGTGAATACGCGCCTTATACGGTGGCAGGCGCGCAAGAAATTGCGGAAATCAGTGCCCATGCTTTTGCTGATAAAGACAGCTTATTGGCGTATTTACAGCCTTATTTACAAGCACAGCAAGCGCAGCCTTGTACGGTGCTCTTTAAAGGCTCGCGTTCCATGGAAATGGAAACACTTATTAATGCGCTAGTCGAGGAGTAGGCGGTGTTAGTTTGGTTATTTAGTTGGCTCGGTCAGTACTATACGCCGTTTTACGCGGTTTCTTCGTTGACGCTGCGCGCGTTACTGGCGGTCATTACCGCCCTTGCCTTTAGCATGGTTTTTGGTGGGCGCGTTATTCGACGTTTGCGTGCGCTGAAGTACGGTCAGGCGATTCGTAATGACGGTCCGCAGTCGCATTTAGTCAAAACTGGTACCCCGACCATGGGTGGGGTGCTGATTCTGAGCGCGATAGGCGTGTCTACCTTACTGTGGGCAAGATTGAACAATCCTTATGTGTGGATTTTGCTTATCGTCATGATTATCTTTGGCGCGGTTGGTTGGGCAGATGATTGGCTTAAGATTAAGTATAAAGATCCCAAAGGCTTAATCGCCCGTAAGAAATATTTTTGGCTTTCCATGGGCGCGTTATTTGTCGGGATTTCTTTATATTACATCGCCACTTTACAGCCTGATATTAACACCACGCGTGAAATGCAGGATTTGTTGTTACCAATTTTTAAAGATTGGATGATTCCCTTCTCAGCAGTGCCATTTGGTATTGGTTTTATCATCTTTACCTACTTTGTGATTAACGGCGCCTCTAACGCCGTCAACTTAACCGATGGCTTGGACGGTTTAGCCATTTTGCCGGTGGTCTTGGTCGCGGCAGGTTTAGGTGCGATGGCTTATGTGTCCGGTGACGTGCGCTTTGCTGATTACCTGCATGTGCCTTATATTGCCTATAACTCGGAAGTAATTATTGTTTGCGGCGCGATGATTGGGGCAGGGCTAGGCTTCTTATGGTTTAACGCCCATCCAGCTCAAGTATTTATGGGCGATGTTGGAGCGCTTGCCCTCGGGGCAATGCTCGGTACGATTGCGGTGATGACCCGTCAAGAGATTGCCTTTGCTATTATGGGTGGTTTATTTGTCGCTGAAGCATTGTCGGTCATGTTACAGGTTGGCTCGTATAAGCTGCGTAAAAAACGTGTCTTCCGGATGGCACCACTACACCATCACTTCGAAGAGATTGGTTGGAAAGAAACGCAAGTGGTGGCAAGGTTTTGGATTATTGCCATTATCCTTGTGATTCTCGGGCTGATGACCTTAAAACTTCGTTAAGACAGTCATCTCGTTCGAAAGTTAATATAAGTATCCTGTATTAAAAGCCATCTCATCCTAAATGAGGTGGCTTTCTTGTTGGTTGTTGACCATTTATTTACTGCGCTTTTTATCGCCCCTTTTTATCACGCAGTAAGCCTGAATTTTGTTAAAATGGCAGCCATATTGCGATGACTTTGAGATACTTGTGAGCTTATTTATTTGTCCCCTTTGCCAGTCACCCTTACAGCCCGCTGCAGATACATGGCGCTGCGATGGCAGCTTGCACCCAAAACAAACTGCTCATCCTTTTGATGTGGCACGTCAGGGTTACGTCAATTTACTACCCGTTCAACAAAAAAAGTCCAAAGCACCAGGTGACAGTCAGCAATCTATTGAGGCGCGCAAGCGGTTTTTGCAGGCGGGACATTATCAGCCGTTAAATGACTTGATTTGCCAAAAGATGACGATGTTACTGACGGCAAAAAAAGCCAAACTTAATCAGAAAGACCAGTCCATCAATTGGCTAGATATCGGTTGTGGCGAAGGCTATTACACCCAAGCAATGGCTCAGACGGGCATGGATACACTTATTGCGGCGGATATCAGTAAACCTGCCGTCGTCGAGCTTGCGAAAAGCAGTAAGGCTTTAGGTCGTCTTTGGTATCAGCAATATAAAGACAGTGCTACTAAGGCGACCACCATCTATCCGCTGGTCACCAGCGCTGCAAATCTGCCATTACGTGCGCATAGTATGACGGGTATCAGCAGTATTTTTAGCCCAATCTTGCCAGAAGCGTTTAATGCAGTATTAGGGGATGAGGGGTATTTACTCATTGCCAAGCCCGATAGGAGGCATTTAGCGACGATGCGCGAGGCGTTATTTGATAGTGTCCGTGAGCACGACTCTGATAAGTTTTTAGACGAATTGGCTCCTTATTTTCAGCTTTTAGAGACACATTACGTTAGTACCCATCTAAGTTTATCAGCAGAGGAGTTGGCAGATTTAATGACCATGACCCCTTATGCATACCGTGCACGTAGCGATAAAAGACAGGCGCTGCTAGCAGAGGTTGCAATAAAACCATTTGAGACTGAAGCCAATTTTGTTATCTATATTCTACAAAAAACGGCCGCTCAATAGGATTGCTGCATGCTATTTAATGAAAATTTTTTATCCTGACTGAGTTTTTTAAGAAGGGTTATTCTATAAAACCGGGCCCATGGTGGCAATGATGTTATTCCAAATACGATAGGACAGCGGCCAGTTTTTGACTTCTTCACGCGTCACTTCATCGGAGTCAGTGATATATTGATATTGGCGCTCGATAATATCAGCGGTGAGCGCTTTATTACTAAAGACAACGTTGTTTTCATAATTCAAATCAAAGCTGCGTAAGTCTAAATTGGTTGAGCCAATCAAGCTGATTTCACCATCGACAGTCAGGGTTTTGGCATGTAGCAGCCCAGGCTTATACTCGTAGATTTTCACGCCTGCCTCAAGCAATTGCCAGTAGTAACTATGACTGGTCGCGGCAACGATAAATGAATCGTTTTTCTTAGGGAAAATCATCGTCACTTCAACCCCGCGATAGGCCGTCGCACATAGGATGCTCACCAGTGAATAATCAGGCACAAAATAAGGCGTAGAAATGATGAGCGTCTGCTGGGCTTGGCTAATCAAGGCACCCAAAAACTGTGGCGTGGTACCGTGGCGCTGGGTTGGACCGTCCGAAAATACTTGGGCGGGGAAGCCTTCAGGCTTTGGCGTGCTGTCGTAATAAAAAGTATCAAGCGAGGTATTGGGGTTTTCAGACAGCCAATCGCTGGCAAATAGCATCTGATTTTGCGCAACGATGGGCCCCTCGATACGTAGCATAATATCAACCCAAGGGGCATATTTTGGTTTCACCAGAAACTCTGGGTCGGCACAGTTACGGCTACCAGAATAGCCAATCTTGCCATCAATCACGGTAATTTTGCGGTGATTACGCAAGTCAATACGGCTGAACAGCAGCACTTTGAATATATTTTTTAAAGGCAGAGCAACACTAAGCTGTACACCCGCGTCCTTCATTTCTTGCCATATCTTTGAGCCGACCATCTTACGCGAGCCCATACTGTCAACCATTGCTCGACAAGTGACGCCGCGTTTTGCTGCGCGAATGAGCGCTTGCGCGGTATCGACTCCCATCCCATCAGTCAGCCAAATGTAATACAGCACATGGATATGGTCGGTTGCCGCATCAAAATCGGCCATCATACGTCTACGGGTCTCAGACGCATCGGCCATCAGCTCGGCACGATTGCCTACGGTAGTATGAAAACCAGTGGCTTTTGCCGAATAAGCAAAAGCTGCTTGATACTCAGGCTTGATGGCCTGCATTAAAGCCATCTCGCTACCGAGCACTTCGGGATGATGCTGATGTAATCTCTCAATGATTTCCGCACGTTCGCGCGTAAAGTTACGCCCTAAATGTACCTCACCGAACATCCAATAAATCAATACACCAAAATAAGGCAGGACAAACAATATGACAATCCAAGCCAAACGTGCCGGTGCCGTTAAATCATGGCGCGACAGCACGCGCAAGGATATCAGTACCAGCAGTATAAAGTGAATGGTTAATAAGATGTCGATGAGCATAGCGCTGCCTTCCGTTATTATTTATTGTCGTTATTATATGTATTGAAAATCTGTTTTATTTCTCAAGCTATTTTATAAATGGCTTTTATTAACGGCTATTAATATTCGCCAAGTAGCCAACCACTGACAAAGGCAAAGTACTCTCGAAACCATGCATTATAGCGAATGGATAGCGGTGTCGGGCTGGCGAGTAGAATAGGCTGCTGGTAACCTTGATGCTTCGCAATGGCTGCTGCGCGTATGGTATGAAAGTCACTGGTCACAACGGCGATAGGAGCTGCGATAGAGACACCTTGTGCCTCCAAAACTACTTGGCTATTGATTAAGTTTTCGGCAGTGCTGGTGCTTTTGCCTTCTTGTAAAATGCGCTCAAAGGCAATGCCATGCGTTTGCTGTAAATAGGTAGCCATAATACTGGCTTCACTGCGCGCCTGTCCCATACCGACACCACCACTGGTCAGCGCCAGCGCCTCTGGTTGGGCTTTAATCAGCGGTGCGGCAGTATCTAAACGTTTAGCAAGTGTCGATGTTGGCTTGCCTGCGACCGTACCTGACCCTAATACGATAATGGCAGCCACGGCAGGCACAGGCTGCACGCTCTGCTTAATTTGCTGCTCCAATGAGAGAACAAATAGCCCAAAGCTTATAAGCCAGATAAAAAACAGCAGCCATAGCGCATACCAAAGCCTAGCGAAGCGCCGATTTTGGCTAGCGAACTTGCGGATGGCAGGCCAAAATATCCCATGAGCGACAAATACGCTGCCCAATAAAAAGGGCACCACAGTGCCAAAGTTAATTTTGCCGACCGCCATTAACACGGCACAATCAACCATGATAATAACACCGAGAACCACTAATACGACTCGCGCTATAATGAGTAATTTTTTTTCCATAATTTTGCTTTTATTATTTAAAGACGCTGTTTTTTAGTTTACTGTTTCTTTAATCGGATGTTCATTCAATTACATTGATGTTTATTCATATCCACATGTAATAAATCCAATCACCTTAAGTCAAAAAGAGGAAAACCTTATGACGTCAATGATTTTTCATAATCCCAAATGCGGCACGTCTCGCAATACACTTGCCATTATGCAAGCCTCAAGTGAGACACCAAAAGTGGTGGAATACCTAAAAACACCGCCGTCTCATGATTACTTAGTTGAGCTGTTGGCATTGATGAATATCACCCCACGCGAGCTCCTGCGCAGTAAAGAGAATATCTATAGCGAGATTGGCTTAGACAATCCAACATTGACCGATGCGCAACTGATTGATGCCATGATAACGCACCCTATTTTAATCAATCGTCCTATTGTTGTTACCAATAAAGGCGCGGCGCTGTGCCGACCGGCGGAGCGAGTATTCGAATTACTGGAAAATCCAGTCAGTAGTTTTACCAAAGAAGATGGGGAAATCGTCAAACATGTCAAATGTTAAAGATACAGCAACTCTAGCCGTAGAAGATAAGCTTATTAGTGAGTGTGATAGCAATATTGGCTCTACTGATTTACTTAATACTGATTTGCCCAATATTAATTTTAGTCAAATACAAGCCATTGATATTGAGTCTTTGATAGGGGTAAACGACCCACGCCATGCACCGAGAATATTGGTGTTATATGGCTCTTTACGCGCGCGCTCATTTTCTAGATTGGCGGCTGAGGAAGCAAGCCGTCTATTGCGTTGGTATGGCTGCGAGGTGAAGGTTTTTAATCCATCAGGTCTGCCATTGCCAGATGACGCAGATAGCAATCACCCAAAGGTACAAGAGTTACGTGAGCTGGCACAGTGGGCAGAAGGTATGCTGTGGGTCAGTCCAGAACGCCATGGCAGCATCACCAGTATTATGAAGGCGCAAATTGATTGGATTCCGTTGGCGTTGGGTGGCGTGCGTCCGACCCAAGGTAAAACTCTGGCTATTATGCAAGTCAGTGGCGGCAGCCAAAGCTTTAATACCGTCAATCAATTGCGTATTCTTGGGCGCTGGATGCGTATGATTACCATACCCAATCAATCCTCTATTCCCAAAGCGTTCTTGGAGTTCGATGAAAATGATCGCATGAAAATGTCACCATTATATTTGCGCGTCGTCGATGTCTGTGAAGAGTTGGTCAAATTTACGTGGCTTACCCGTGGACGCTCGGCATATCTGACCGATCGCTATTCAGAACGGGTCGAGAGTGCTGCGGAAGTATCACAACGCGCCAATCAAAAATCGCTCTAACGTCATTGTTTCATTCTTGCCTTCATCATTGCTGCAATTGCTCCATTCAGGTTACTCCATGCTCGCATTCGCTATTTTTATCGTGACTTTGGTCTTAGTCATCTGGCAGCCTAAAGGGCTTGGCATTGGTTGGAGTGCGATGGGCGGCGCTTTGATCGCATTATTATTTGGTGTGGTGCAATGGTCTGACGTTGGTATTGTCTGGGACATCGTTTGGGATGCCACCTTTACTTTTGTGGCACTAATTATCATCTCTCTTATTTTAGATGAAGCAGGCTTTTTTGGCTGGGCAGCATTACACGTTGCTAGGCTTGGTAATGGGCGAGGGCGTTTGTTGTTTCCGATGATTGTGCTATTGGGGGCATTTATCTCTACCTTCTTTGCCAATGATGGGGCGGCCTTACTGCTGACACCGATTGTAATTGCTATTCTACTGCGTCTTGATTTTGCCCCCAAATCCGCCTTAGCCTTTATTATTGCCACCGGTTTTATTGCTGATACCGCAAGTCTGCCGTTGGTCACTTCTAATCTCGTTAATATCGTCAGCGCCAATTATTTTGATATTGGTTTTGGTCGCTACGCGGCAGTGATGGTACCGGTAAATATCGTCTCTGTCCTAGCGACGATACTGGTATTGTGGATTGCTTATGCGCGTCATATTCCTAAACACTACTCAACGGCAAATCTTAGCTCACCACAATCAGCTATCAAAGACCCGCTGGTATGTCGAGCAGCTTTTCCACTATTAGCATTATTGTTAATCGCCTATTTCGCGACTGAATCGCTCGGACTGGTTATTTCCGTAGTAACAGGTGCTGCAGCACTTATACTAATGGCGATTGCTGGACGCTGGTGGCAAGGTGGTCGTGATTCCAAGTTTTCTATGACAAATATTCTTAAGAAAGCGCCATGGCAAATCGTATTATTTTCAATTGGTATGTATTTGGTGGTTTATGGCTTGGGTAATGCGGGATTAACCGCTTATGGCGTGCAAATACTCAACTGGTTAGGTCAACAAGGGACAGTCGTTGCGACGGTCGGTACAGGATTTTTATCCGCTATTATGGCGTCTGTGATGAACAATATGCCATCGACGCTCATAGGAGCACTGGCGATTGATAGTGCCCAAGTTCCTACTACTACTACTAGAGAGTTGATGATTTATGCCAATGTCATTGGTAATGACTTGGGACCAAAATTCACACCTATCGGTAGTTTGGCGACGTTATTATGGTTGCACGTATTAGCAGAAAAGAACTATAAAATCAGCTGGGGTCAGTATATGAAGGTCGGGCTGCTGATAACGCCGCCCGTATTATTAGCCACGCTATTGGCATTGGTGTTTTGGTTGCCTCTGTTGCCTAGCGTTTAAGAGGATATTTTAGATATAAATTGTAATATTGGTGTTATTTCTTAACTTATATCAACGAAAAACCTTTCCTGATTTTATTAGAGAGACAGTTATAGTAGCTAACCATTAAAACTAATAGCATTAATTGTTAAGGATATATTTTCTAATTCATAATAACCCAGTAATAATCCTTTAGTTATAATAATAATTTAGTAATTCACATGAACGGTTACGGTATCTGAATAACTACCAGGCTTAACGTCTGTATTAGCTACGGTAGCGTAAACAGTCTCTCCTTGTACAACGCCAGTACCAATGCGTGTTACTCCTTTTCCTACATTAGTAGAAGTAACATCCCTATTACCCCATACTGTCCCACTAGCATCAGATTGTAATTGGTAGGGTACAGTATCAGTGTTAGCGATGTTCTTCATAACCCCAAGACCATCTACGTTGCCATTAGAAGGGGATAGTCCAATGTTATAAGGAATACCCTTGCTACAAGTCACGTTAATTAGGTTAGCACTTGAGCGCACTGTAGTTGGCGTACTAGCACTTATAATACTACCAAAGTCAAGGGCGCCTATAGTAGTAATTTTACATTCGTCAATCACGCGAGCCTGAACTCTAAAATCGAATTGGTCTGCTTGGGTATTAGTAGCACATGAACTGGGTGCAGTGCTGCCACTTCGCTCATTGACAGTAATAGCTGTGTCGCTCTTACCATAGTTACTGGTATAAGTGCCAGGAATCAAAGCTACTTGAGATCCTTGTACGCGCCCATACATCGTTGCGATGCCTGAGAAACTCCCATTTGCTGGGATCGTGATAGGCGTTATTACCAGCGGTGTTTTGGGGCCAAAAAACTGGCTGCCCCAAATGGTTGATGGGGGGAAGTTTTGATAGAGCTCGTAATTAAGCCTATTAGCCGTACCATTCTGCATTTGACGGCGGTTCGCACCACCAGGTGAGCCGATGCTGAAACAAACCCTTGCTGACACAGTCTCAGACGCACCGTTTGTGCATTTATAACTGAGCGTTGCCGTACTATCGGTTTGGGTCGACTGAGGATAGACGTTACCAAATGACATATCCGACATTGTAGCCGTGCAGTTGATCGCTGCATTTGCGGTACTAATCCCTAATAAACTAAATCCTAGCAACATAAAAAATGGGCTATATCGCCACTGAAGTATATTTATTTTCATTACTGTACCCTCTGGCATGTGAATGGCCCTAGTATCGGAATGCCATCACCTTGCTTTTGATAATCAAAGCTGGCTTTGCAGATATCACCAGATGGAGTAGTAACTTCTAGTGCATTATGCTCATCAAGCGTGTCTAAATATACCTCGCCATCGAACCCGACGATAGCCGACGCAGTATCCTTCTTGGTAATCAACCGCACTTGACTACCAATCTTTATGGGTTTGTTATCACTATCTATAAGGATAACAGAGGCAGAGCGCGCTTGTGTAATACCAAATGCCACCAACGTACCAGCGCGGTCAGTCGGTGTAGAACTAATACTGACCTGGTCGATACGCAAGTCAGCAGGTAAGTCCATAGGATCGATACCAATCTTATTATCTTGATAAGCATTGAGCGGTGATATCAGCAATAGACCACGACTATTAGTGGTACCAATGACATTATTTTGTAGCAACACTGGCACGTCGGCGATACCATCAGTAGAGACCACGGCAAAGCCATCGTTGATTTGGCGTGCGGCAAATAATCCACCACCCATCATGACTAGTGAGCCTGTACCACTGGCAAAGGTAGAATAATTACCATCATAACTACTAACACCTGCTTGTACTTGGCCATAGCGACCGAGATAATTTAGTTCTGCCAATCCGCCACTGTTGTTATTTTCACCATCTCTATCTGCGCTGTGCCGTGCTTGTGCACGCCAGCCTAAACCACCAGCACTTGGAGCTGATTGTGACACATCAGCCACAAAATTATTGCGATCGTCTGTATGCTGGACACTGCTATTGAACGAGATATTACGATCCAGTGAAAAAGAGGCGCCAATCGAAGCACTATTGTTTTCAGAGTTATTCAGGTCGTGGTTATAGTTGGCATTTATACTGAGGCGTCGGCCAAAAGATCTACTCCAATAGGCGCTAGCAAATTGTGCAGTGTCTTCCTCCGCATAGTCCACCTGATTATAGCTTAATCCAAAACTACCTAGAGACTGCGTACTATAACCTGTTGAAAATTGATTGCTTTGACGTATGGGGGTTGATCCGTATTGGGTGGCCACATCACGGTAATTGCCAGTGGTGCCTAGAGTATTAAGACCGATATTAAAGCGATTGTTATTCCATGAATAACTGCCACTATATTGGGTGCCGCTTTGTCCCTGGCTATTACTGCCTGCTAATGAGCCAAATAAGACACCGCCTGGTCCACCCAATACCCACGTTCCACCAATGCCTGCATTAGCGAGATTTTTGGTCGCTTCGGCATGGGTTTCTGCAGTAAAGCGATTGTTCACCCCATAACGTAAAGTACCACTGACGGCCATACCGCTGCCGTAATCGAAGGATTTTATACCATAGTTTTCACGTACGGTACCAAGCTCTATAGACCAGTCAGCCAGACCAGGCTGTAGCAGTCGATGAGTATCATAAAGTGAAAAATTAACCGTAGAGCTTTGTCCTAACGCATCGGTTAATACGAGCTGAGCATTACCTGCACCACTAATTATAGGTGCTGTGTTTAGCTCAAAAGGACCAGCAGGAACTTCGCCACTATATTGCTTGAGACCATTGACATACAGCTCTACCGCAGAGGGTAAAGTGGCAGAGCCGAAAAATGCTGGCAGTGGGGTAGTCGTCATATAAGGTTGCAAATCAAAATTGCTACCAATTTGTAAACCACCTAAGCGTGTAGAGCGCGTCCAAGATAATGCGCCCGTGAGAATATCACCAGCACGAACCGTAATTAGCTTATCTGAAAATGACTGGCTCCAACTGCTATCTAGACGTACAGTTCTACCTTCCCAGTCTCGGTTGTTGTTACCGTCATTAGCACTGTTATTAGAAAAGCGGTGGCCTGTGGTCAATGCAGTCGAGCTTAAGACACCTTTGGCATTAAAGGCGCGCACTTCGGTAAAGGCGCTTAGATTGGTTGAGTTGTTCTCTGACTGGGTGCCATAGAGATTATAATTTAATAATATACCGGGAGATGCAGTAGGAGATGTGCGTTTACTATTATGAGTGTTAACGACGGTGGTAGCTAGACTGAGCATACTTAAAGGTGCAATAATATTGACCGTCTGCTGGCGGGCATCATAATCAACCTTTATACCAGGCAGGCTGTTTAAACGTACTGGGTTGATTGTGGCGGGTGGCAAGATAAAGCCGAGCTGTTGCAGGATAGCAGTACTTGCCCAAAGCTCACCTTTACGAAAGTCGAAGTGGGCTAAACCTGCACTAGCGCCATTAATAGTGACGTCTAAATATAGATCGAGGCCACCAGCATTAGCAGTATTATAGCTGTCCAGACCGAGGTGAGTCAGCCGAACATCGGGAGTGTTCGCAGAAAGAGATTCTACGGACACATTTTCCTTAGATGCAACTTCATTAGGTTCTATGGCATGGCTAACTGAAATGACAACACTCTGCAGAAAGAGTACTTTAGCGAGCTGGACTGTCCAACGTGACGTCTTGAATCGTGTCAGTTCCATTAATCATTACCTTAATTTTACCGCTATTTTTTAATACGTTTGGTGGCACTTTGAGTGTCCATTGCATAGTGGCACCCGGTAAAACATAGCCAAGTAAGCCCGGATTTATTTCAATATTCTTGCCAGTAGCATCTTCTATGCTGAGTTTGGCTAATTGAGCGCGCCCATTACCGCTATTGCTAACACGCATAGCAACCTGATTACCATCTGGTTGCACGGTATAATTCCATTGTAGTTTTGGTGAAGTCTCTTTAATGCCTACAGGCTGTATAAACACAGGTAGTGAATAGCTTAGCGCAAACTGTAAGCCAGTCTTTTGCTCAGCAGATTTCACTGGTATTTCATCAATTGATAGTCGGTAAGCGTCTTCTACAGCGCCTGCGCCACTGGGAGGAGCAGATGCACGAATAATCCGAATGAGTTGCTTTTCACCCGGCTGCAGTTCAATCATTGGCGGACTGGCCAATAATCCTCGAGATGTGGTGAGCTGATCGCCTTTGTCGTTCTGAGACCAATGGTACACACGCACTTGCGCATGTACTACATCATCACCGGTATTACTTAGCGTAAGGCCACTAGCATTTTCTTTGGCCTGCAAACTAAGGGAAATGGGAGAGACCTGTAGGCCACTCGCCATTGCCATACTGCTAGATAAAAGCAAACCAGAGAAAATGCCGTGTATCGCAACACGGCGTAGACAGAGACTTAACATAGCTATTAGTAAGCTACAGAAACGGTAACAGTATCTAAGTAAGTACCAGGTTTAACGTCAGCAGGTCCAGTAACGGCAGCGTATACAGGAACAGTAATATCTGTTGCATATTTAACAGCTGCGGCAGGAGAAACACGGTTACCAACAGCATTACCCCAAACAATACTACCAGCTGAGTCTGAAGTTAATTGATATGGGACAACTTCAGAATCAAGTTTTACTTCACCCAGACCAACTGTACTGGCATTTGATGGAATTAAGCTAATAATAGGCAGCGCACCCGTAGAGCAGTTCAAAACGATGTTTGTACCGCCTTTGTTTGTCGTAGCAGTTGCTAGACCTGCTTGTGTAGTACCTAAGTCAATACCTGTAGTATTTGCTTTTACGTTACATACGCTAGTAACAACTAATTTAACTGGGAAAGTATTGGTAGCAGTTGAAGCAGCATTTGCAGAAATAGCAGTCAAACTAGCAGCGGCAAGTAAAGTAGCGGTCAATAAAGATTTTTGAAATTTCATGTCATACCTCTAAGTATTGAAATTATGTTTGTTAATAGACACATTGTTACACAGAGATATTACTAAACCTATCATGAACAGATGAATGACCTTTATAGTAGGATGAACGGTAAGTTATTAATTTTCAAATCTTTTGAAGATATGTTTGAAATAAAGAGCGATTGCTCAATCTATGAATATGAGGCATGACAAATATAAGCAGTAAGCTTTATGTAGAAAATTTTAAGGGGTATTTATAGAGGATGTTCAGGCAGATATGGAAAACAGGGAATAACTAAGATTGGCAGTGAAGGAGGAAGTCAAACTTATGGCGCAAGGCATTGATTTATATAATTTTATAATTTAATGCATAGCTATTAGACCAACAAATAGACCAACGCTTGATAAGCATAGTAGATGAAAGCTGTAAAAATCAAATATATTGTAACAAAATGTGAATATTAGTAATTAAAAAGATAAGAGCAGAGCTAACTGTTTATAGACCTATATTATTATTGAAAAATGCTCTTATAACGTGTTGCAGATCTTTCCAAGTTGGAACAAAAAATATTCTACTTAATATTTAACATGCAAATCATGTATAACTTATAAATGCTTATGCCATTACCTACTTCGGTTTAGATAACTTTATCTATCTGTATAGTAAGGGTCATTGTAGTCATGGCCCATACCTTCAACTACGCCATCATCGTGGTCTGCGGCGAACTCATCGGAAATGATATCGCCCCTTTCTTCAAAAGCTAAATCATCTTGGACTTCATTACCAGAATCGTTAATTATCTTTGTATAGTAAGGGTCGCTATAATCGTGTCCCATACCCTCAACTACACCACCATCTTCTGGTGTTTGGTTGACTTCACTATCATCTATCTCCACTGCCTCTAGATCCGTTTCTACTTCGTCCTCTATAGGTATTTGCTCTTCTGCTACATTTTCTATTGATGTATTGGCAGTATCAACACTATCGGTATTCTTTGAACAACCTGATAAAACGCCAAGAAATAGTAAAAGTGAAATTGATAGTTTGATGTTCATAGGTAGCTCAAAGATAAAGGATGATGAAATGTATTGCGTATACTGCATTAAACAAAAGTATATAACAAGACAATAACATTCGTGGCTAGGATTTTTGACATAAATATTTGATCATTTGAAAATGACAACTATTTGAGGTGCCGTTTCTTGCTTTTATAACTAGAGGTAATAACTACGCACTGTTAAACAAAATTGTCTCTTCACCATTGATCGTCACATTGCTATGTAAGACATCGCCTTTGGCATTTATCTTGTAGCATTCTGTCGATGTGCCTTCAGGGTCATAGCTGAGCAATAGGTTTTCTGAGCTTTCTATACAGAGCCATGCTGCTCTATTACTTTCGCTTATTAATAACCATGTTTAAGTTCTTTACTTTCAATATTGTCGATATACAATTTTCTGTTATCAACTTATCAGAGTCGTCGATCGTAGCTAACTTAGAAATCATGGATGCTTGCGTAGCTAGCGCATATTTACCTGAGCAGTCACTGAGACGATGAGATTAAGAATTATTGCGTCATATGGTGTCGTGTATGCTGTGGAAGCCGCTATTAAAATCTAACCTAATCTGTTATTTTTACTATACCAATTAATATTAAGCCTTAATTTATCTAAAACAGCATTACATAGGGAATGAGTGTGAATAAAAATTTATTTGATAATAACGAGCGAATCCTTTTTAAGTCTAATGTAGTTAAAATTATGATACTAGATCGTATAAAGCGACATAGGTATTATGATAAAGAAGAGCTTGAAGAGAATTTAAAGCTAGTAATTGAAGAGTTTCAACAATTGGGTTACAACATTGATGCATTTACTATGCGTGTACGCATTATCGCTGATCTTGAAATTATGGCAGCCGATTTAGGCATGGATCTTTATGGAAAGCCTCCCTATAAACAAGATATGGAATTTTTTATTGCTAAGGTTATGGCGCATGAGTGTGACAGTATAGCGATAGATAGTTTCTATACATCTGATAAAGAAGATCCAGTCGATTATACTGATATTGATTTTGCTATTGGCATCATCATCTGTTTTGATGGCAATAAATGGGAGTTCCAAACGCTGAATGCGGAAATACAGACAGACTCAGTAATAATATTGAATAATCAGCAGCTTGATCGTAACAGCTTTGGCTATAGCAAACCACAATATTACCTTTTAGCAGCTCTTGAAACTGTCGCTATATGGCAGTCAGTTACTGCTATGCGTTTGCATAATGTTAATGCTTATATGCAAGATAAAAAACTGGTAGAAAAAGCATCTTTTATCACATCTATCATAGGAGAAAGAGAAAAAGGAGATAATATTCTTTTAGCGAAAATGATGAATGGATGGCATGATCAGGCTTTTAGTGAGATATCGGTATGGTTGCAAATGCACACGCTTTGTAATCAGCAACAGAGTGAGGTCGTAGCAAGACTATTCAATGATGGTGTACAAAAGCATCAAGTGACTTCAAATAAGGTATTTAGAAATTAATAGATACCTTTAGAAATATAATGTGACTTTATCATATTTTAAACCTGTGTTTGAAAGGGAATAAAATATGATAATTAGTATGGAGTTATATCACACCCTAAAAAATGGCACCGATTTAAGGTGCTGTTTTTTTGCTTCATTTTTATAGCTAGAGGCAATAACTACATACTGTTAAACAAAATCGTCTCATCACCATTCATAGTCACATTGCTATCTAAAATATCGCCTCGAGCATTTATCTTGTAGCATTCCGTCGATGTCCCATCAGGGTCGTAGCTAAGCAGTAGATTTTCTGAGCTTTCTATACACAGCCATGCGGTGTTATTACTTTCACGTTTTAATGACCATGTTTGCGTATACGTTTTTATCTTTTTACGTTTACTGCTATCGCTATAAACCTGCTCAGTAAGATAGGTACTTGAATCATCTATGCTGGCTATTTTGGGTATAGTCTTGGTTTGGGTTGCAATTGAATACTCACCTACGTCGCTGGTAAAGCCATGAAACACCAGTGGCTCTAAAGTAAAGTAGTTGCTGCCTACTGACTTATCTACCACTTGATCATTTACTGTCGTAGTAGTAACCATCTCAGCGCCTTGTACTTGCTTATTATTAAAGATCATTGCACCTTTTGGCGTTACTTTGGTATTTATCACAACCAGCTCTTCATCAATCAGCGTATATAATTGATCACTATACGCTCGGGTATAGACGTTGAGCATGGCAGTCTCAACGGGGTAGTGGGTGACGACTTTATTAGGCGTATTCATTACTACGCTGTTATTCATACCCGTTGTACAAGCGCTTAAGCTAAGTACGGCTAACATACACAATACTAGTGTTTTCATGGCTTAACCCCTTATCTTATTTAATTGGCTTATATCACTGTCTACTATAATCGAATTTTTTATCCATGACATCTGCTGATTAATTTAGACCCTACTATGCTTAATAACTGATGATAAATCAGCTAATAATTTTATAAAACCATTAATATCCTAAAATTACCAATATAATTATAAAAATATTATATCAATACTATTTACACCACTGAGTTTCTATGGTTTAATACTTGCATCAAACAATGATTGCAAGGAAATTCTTATGAAAGCTTCAACGCATTTAGTATCAAGGATGAGTCAACGTGCTATAGGTAAAGCCGAACTAGATATTGTTATGGCTTTCGGAGAGATGGATGGCGATAAAATCATTATAAACAAACGACTTGCAGAAGAACTGCTCGTAGAGCTTAAGTTTATTCTAGCGTGTAAAAGGAGAGAGTAAGATGGAATTAGGCTGTTATGAGAAAATAAGTTCTGGCGCAGATCTTAATGTCAAAGAGATTCAAAAGGCTATTAAGACGCTAAAGAATATTTTGAAAAAAGGTGGAGTAGTCGTTGTTTCTGAAAATGATACATTGATTACTACCTACAAATTAGACAGCTATGATCGAAGACTTGCTTTTAAATAGCATTTCTTTCAATACTAAATAATAAAGGTAATTTCATCTTATGCAAAAATATAAAACTAGAGAGCTGGTCATGAGCTTATATGACCTAATGCATCAACATGGTATTAGAAAGCACAATGAAGTCGCATTAAAGCTAATGACTATTTTAGTGTTATCAAAACAAGACAAGCTTCCGAATGGTTTAAAGCTAAGTCAAAGTTTAGCGGAATATAAAGGCGAATGGTTAGCGCTTATGGACGCTCTTAAAGCAAGTGAGGATAGCCAGATACAGCGGGTTTTCTCATATGATAATGCTCTAGAGGATCTTCCACTGCCATTTATTCACAGCGCGATAAGTACTTTATTGAAGTATCAGGATATCACTCTAGAAAGCCCAGCAGTTGATTCGATCAGAACGATCATTTCAAACTTTACCTCCTCCACTAGTGAGGGTTTTGCAGACTTCAGCGTATACCTGCTAGCAAATGCATTATTAGGGGATAAAAGTGGTAAGACGACCTATCTAATGTCACCTGCTTCACTTCCTTTAGCTATTATAGCTAGCGAGGAGTCTAAAGCTGTTTGCTATGAGACAATAAATCAGTCAGGAATGATAGCAGACGCTTTATCGTTGATGAGCAAAAATAGGTTTGAGGTATCATATTCTGATGCATTGGATAAGCCTGCCTACATAACATCAAAAAATGAACTCAAGACGTTTGATCATGGTGTGAGTTTTTCACCGATGGGCGTAATGGTGCCAAAGCATATTTCTGATAATATCGATACCTACGATAGGTTTATCATACCGACTAAGAAAGTTGAATCAGCTAATATCTTGCATTTGATTAAACAATGTCGTGGAACCGTTGTTGTATCTGTTCCTGAAGGATTCTTATACTCTACTATGGAGAAAGATCTGAGAGGGCATTTGGTTGATAAAGGTATGCTCAAAGCAGTTATCTCTTTACCGTCAGGTATCTGGACAGGAACTGCTGTAAAAACATCGTTATTACTGATTGAGCCAAATGGCAATAATGAAGCGGTAAGATTTATAGATGTAACTGGTGAAGAGTTTATTGAAAAGACAACCAGGCGATTACTAAGCTTAAGCAATATCGATATTATTTTAAACTATCTAGCCTCTGATAAAGAATTAGATTGCGCAGCCTCAGTATCATCATTAGACATCCAAAAAAATGACTATGACCTGAGTGTAGGACGCTATCTTTTAGATCCAAAGGAAAAGAAGGTCAATAAAATCCTTGAAGCGGCAACGACAGTTACTCTTGATAGTATCGTTCGTTTTGAGCGTGGTTTGTCTGTTAGGCCAGACGAAGGTGACTATACTGTCTTAGAAGTAGGCGCTAGTGAACTAAACGACATTGGTGATATCTCTACACCAACCAAAGAAGCCAATATATCAGAGTCAGAACGTGTGAAGAACCAAACAGGTTTTTTACAGCCAAATGATATTATTTTTATACTAAAAGGCAGTGCCGGTAAGCTTGGGATCGTACCTGAAGATATACCAACGACAGGTGATAAGTGCTGGATGGTAAACAGATCAGCGATAGTTATAAGGACGACTTCTGACAAAGTTAACCCAAAGGTCTTATACGCTTATTTAAAATCAGATATCGGGCAAACTCAAATTTCTCGCCTGATTAAAGGGGCTACCATACCCAACATTTCATTAAAAGAGCTCAAGCAGATACCTGTTATAGTGCCGTCTTTAGAAGAGCAAGAGCAGGCAATCGCATGTATAGATAAAAGCAGAGAAACACAACAGGCTATTGAACAGCTATTATTAGAGCAATATGCCAGACAAAGTGAGCTTTGGAGTTTATAGATCTTCAAACAACCAAATTTAAAACAACTTAAATGTACGCTAGGAAAATGATAGTTTATGGATATTTCAATCAAACAACTCGAAAGTGATCTATGGAACGCGGCTGATAACTTGCGTGCTAACTCAACCCTTACCGCTGCTGAATACAAAGATCCTTTATTAGGCTTAGTGTTTTTACGATTTGTACAAAATCGCCATGAAGATGCCAAGGTTAAAATTCAAGAGTCTTTAGCAATCAATCCTCGTACTGGTCAAAAGCGCGAGGTGACCAAAGACGACTTCGTAGCTGCAGGATCGATTCTACTACCTGAAAAAGCCAAATATGATTATTTAGCTGCACTACCTGAAAGTGAAAACATCGCTGAGGCAATTAATAACGCGATGAAACTTATTGAGGAAGAGTATCCATCATTAGTAGGTATTCTTCCTAAAAACTACCAAGTCTTTGATAGCAAGCTACTACGCGATCTTGTGCGCGTATTTAACAAAGATACGGTGAAAAAAGCCAAGGGTGATATCTTTGGTCGCATTTATGAGTTCTTCCTGATGAAGTTCTCAATGCAGGGTGCTGGTGCTCAGGAAGGGGGCGAGTTCTTCACGCCGCCATCACTGGTTAATCTAATCGTTAATTTTATTCAGCCTGATCATGGCATTATCCATGATCCAGCATGTGGCTCCGGCGGTATGTTTGTACAGACGGCTCACTTCATTCAAGATCACACGCCAAACAAGAGTGTTAACGAGGCTATCACGGTCTATGGTACAGAGCTTAAGAATAATAATACTAAGCTTGCTAAGATGAACCTTGCTGTGCATGGTATTGAAGGCTCAATAATAGAGAGTAATAGCTTCTATACCAACCCGCATAATCTCACTGGTAAGTGTGATTTTGTTATGGCAAACCCACCTTTTAACGTGAGTGGTATCGATGGGAAGAATAAGTTTCTCACAGAAGATGCTCGATTGCCATTTGGCGCGCCGTTAACAGGAAAAGGCACAATTGGTAATGGCAACTACTTGTGGATTCAGTACTTCCACAGTTATCTTAACGCTACTGGTCGTGCAGGCTTTGTTATGGCATCATCGGCGACTGACGCAAGTAATGCAGAAAAGCTTATACGTCAGCAGTTGATAGAGACAGGCGATGTCGAGTGTATTGTCTCTATCGCTAATAACTTCTTTTATACGCGATCATTACCGTGTCATGTATGGTTCTTTAATAAAGATAAAAAAGCTGAAAATAAAGACAAGGTCTTGATGATCGATGCGCGTAATACTTATCGTAAAGTCAGTGGTACGATTCAAGATTTTAGTGATGAACAATTAGAAGGTTTAACGGCTCTAATAAATGCGTTCCGTGGTGATAGTCTAGGTGTTAGTAAAAATAATGAGTGGTTTACTGAGCACTTTTCTGATGGTAAATATACGGATGTCCAAGGTTTATGTAAGATTGTGAATTTAGATGATATTAAATCACGAGGTTATAGTCTAACTCCAGGACGCTATGTAGGGGTCGATATTGATATTGATATGGATTTCGATCATGCGGAACGTATGACTGAGATTCGATCAGAGCTTTCTGAATTAAATAAAGAAGCATCAAAATTGATGGAAAAAATTCTGGGAGTGGAGCTATGAGAAATGGTTGGAATAAAGTTCCTTTAGCTGCTATTACCGAGCTTATTAAAAGAGGTGTTTCGCCTAAATACGTAGAAATTGATGGTTATCCAATTATTAACCAGAAATGTATTCGTGAGGAGTCTCTTTCACTCCAGGAAGCTCGCATGACTTCCAAGTCTAAGAAAATATCAAATGAGAAATTTATACGGCCTGGCGATGTTCTAATTAATTCAACGGGGACAGGAACTCTAGGTAGAACAGCTATAGTAAAAAATATAAATCAAGAAACTACAGTTGATACTCATGTCACGATTGTCAGAGGAAATGATTTAGTAGATAAATATTTCTTAGGATATCTAATTAGATATTATGAACCTTTAATAACTTCTTTAGGTAAAGGGGCTACTAACCAAATAGAGCTTAGCGCTTCTGACCTAAAAGAGATGCAAGTGAAAATCCCTATTTCTAAAGAAACTCAACAAAAAATTGCTAATATTTTATCCGCCTACGATGATTTAATAGAACATAATAAAAAACGTATCGAGCTATTAGAAGAGCAAGCACAGCTTACCTATGAAGAATGGTTTATACGTATGAAATTTCCTGACTATGAAGATACTTTGGTCGATGAAGAGACAGGATTGCCTGAAGGGTGGGTATATAAAACGTTTGCAGATGTAGTAGATATAAACCCTAAAACATCTATAAAAAAAGGTGCAATTGCTCCTTTTATCCCGATGAGTTCTATTTCGACATCTTCTATGTCTATAGATCCTATAGAAGAAAGAGCTGTATCTGGTGGGACAAAATTTAAAAATGGAGATACTCTTTTTGCAAGAATCACTCCTTGTCTAGAAAATGGCAAAACAGGGTTTGTGCAGTTTATGCAAAATGATGACTCGGTTGCTACAGGTTCGACAGAATATATAGTTTTAAGAGAAACAAAAAGTTGTGGGAAGTATTTCATTTACTGTGCTTCAAGAGAAGAAGGGTTTCGTGAAAACGCTATAAAAAGTATGGTTGGTTCAGATGGTAGACAACGAGTTAATACAGATTGCTTTGAAAAATATATTGTGAACTTTGCTCCAAAAAAAATCAGAACACAGTTTGAAGAATTGTGTGCACCTATATTTAGGTCAGTTCAAATATATATAGAACAGAATAATAAGTTAAAAGAAGCTCGAGATATCCTCTTACCACGTTTGATGATGGGCGTTATCGAAGTATAAAAATATAGAAAAATTATAATTTATAGGGGTAATAATGAGCTACGAATATTCAGAAGATGGCATGGTTGAGGAAGCGACCAAAGGAGCATTAACCGAGCTAGGCTGGGAAGTCATCACTGCTTGGCATAATGAAACCTTTGGTAAGGACGGATTGCTTGGCAGAGAAGATAAGTCGGAGGTGGTTCTCACTCGTGCGTTACGTCATGCTTTGGTTAAGTTAAATCCTAATTTACCTGACACCGCTTATCAGCAAGCTATCGATATGATTACTCAAAAAACGGCAGATAAAACGCTTGGTAGGATCAATCAAGACAAGTATAAGCTGCTAAAAGACGGTGTCCCTGTTAAGTTTACTAATAGTGATAATGAACTTGAAGAGCGCGATCTAAAAATCTTTGACTATCAAGACTATAGCAATAATAGCTTTTTGGCGGTAAGTCAATTAGAAGTAGTTGGAGATCTATATAACCGTCGTCCTGACATAGTGGGTTTTGTTAATGGCATTCCGTTAGTGTTCTTTGAGTTAAAAGCTCATCATCAAGATCTACGCCACGCTTATGATGATAACTTCACTGACTATAAAGATACCATCCCTGCTATTTTTCATTGCAACGCTTTCGTTATTCTTAGTAATGGTACAGATTCCAAGGTAGGAACGGTAACCAGCCCTTATAAGTATTTCCTTGATTGGAAGCGTATCGAGGAAGATGCAGAAGGGGTAGTTAGCTTAGATACCATGATACGTGGTACTTGTGATCCAAGACGCTTAATGGATATTTTTGAGAACTTTCTATTATTCGATACCTCCTATGGTGAAGTCGTTAAGCTGATGGCAAAAAACCACCAATATATAGGTGTTAATAAAGTCATCGACCAAGTCGATAATATTGAAGATTTGCAGGGCAAGCTTGGTGTGTTTTGGCACACTCAAGGCAGTGGTAAGTCTTACTCAATGGTTTTCTTATGCGAGAAAATCCATCGGAAGATGGGAGGGTCTTATACCTTCTTATTGGTAGTTGATAGAAGTGAGTTAGAAAGTCAGATTTATGACACTTTTTCGGGCGTTGGTGTTGTTAATAAAAAAGACTTAATTGCAGGTAAAAAGTCTGGGATGACAGGGCGCGAGCACTTGCGAGAGCTACTATCGGAAAACCATAGGTACATATTTACCCTGATTCATAAGTTCTCTATTGACCCAAATAAAGAGAGCGAATATCCATTAATAACTAATCGTAAAAACGTCATTGTGATATCGGATGAAGCCCATCGTACACAAGGTGGTACTTATGCACGCAATATGCGGTTTTATGGTTTACCTAATGCGTCGTATTTGGGATTTACAGGTACGCCGATTATCAAAGATGAAGAAGAACTGACCAAAGATATATTTGGTGAATACGTTTCTGTTTATGATTTTAAACGTGCCGTTGAAGATGGGGCGACTTTGCCTCTTCGTTATCTTAATAAGGGAGAGCTGCTTAACATTGATAACCCAAAACTTGATGAAGAGATGGCTGAAGTTTTAGAGGATGAGAATCTAACCGAAGATCAAAGACAGAAGCTTATTCATAAGTTTAGTAGAAACTATCCGATACTCACTGCACAATCCCGATTAGAGACCATTGCTAAAGACTTAGTATGGCACTTCAATGAACGTGGTTATCAGGGTAAGGCGATGCTTGTCGCTCTCGATAAGCCTACTGCTGTACGTATGTATGATCTTATTAAGCGCTATTGGGGTGAATACCTAATTGATCTACAAAAGCGTATTGATAATGCAGAAGATGTACAAGAAGCTCAGGAGCTAGGAAGGAAATACAATAAAGTCGCTGAAACTGAAGTATGTGTGGTGGTTAGTGGCGAGCAGAATGAAGTTGATAAGTTTAAAAAGCTTGGATTAGATATCGCTACCCACCGTAAGAAGATGGTTGAGCGAGACCTAGAAAAGGAATTTAAAGATCCTGATAATCCATTTCGTTTAGCGATTGTTTGCGCGATGTGGATCACAGGCTTTGATGCACAGTGTGTATCTACCGTATATCTAGATAAGCCTATTAAAGGTCATACCCTAATGCAGACCATTGCAAGGGCGAACCGTGTCTATGACGATGAGAAAGAGAATGGCTTAATTGTTGATTACGGTAATGTCTATGAGCAGTTAGAAAAAGCATATTCTGTATATGGTGAAGGTGGTACTGGTGGAGGTGGTAAAGGAACAGGTCCTGAAAAGCCAATCCCTGAATTATCTGAGTTAGAGGTAGAGCTGAAAATTGCTATTGAAGAAACCATCAAGCATCTTGGATCGTTGGGCTTTGATCTTGAATCTCTCAAGAATGCCAGTCCAATGCTTAGAATTAGCAAATTACAAGAAGCAGAAAACTGTGTGTGTTTAAATGAGAAAAGCCGCGCAACTTTTGAGGTTATGGCGCAAAACGTTTTCAGAAAATACAAAGCTCTCTTTCCTGAGCCACAAGCCAAATCTCATACTAAAGATCATAACGCTATCGAGGCTATTTATAAGCAGCTCAATAAAAAAGCCAAATCAGCAGATATCACTGAAGTGATGAAGAAGCTACAAAGTTTAGTGAGCGATAGCATTAGCGTAAAACAGAGTGATAATACAGATGGTGTTTATATTGATTTAAGTAACTTGGATTTTGACAAGCTGAAAGCTGCTTTCGCAAAGTCTGATCAAAAAAATACTATGACATATACGCTTCAACAGGTTATTGAAAATAAGTTGGAGCAAATGTTAAAAGAGAATCCTTTAAGGGTGGAGTTCTATGAGCGTTATAAAGAGATCATTGATGCTTACAATGCTGGTAAGTCTTTAGAGAATACAGTGAAGGCTTTCAATGATCTGAACGATTTTGTTAAAGATCTATCTGTTGAAGAGCAGAGAGCTGTAAGAGAAAATCTAGGCGATCAAGAAGTGTTGGCAATTTTCGATTTGTTAACTAAAGGAAAAGAGCTTAATAATGAAGATGTCAAAAAAGTTAAAGAAGTCGCTAAGGACACGTTAGATAAATTAAAAGCAGAAAAGTTAAGTATAGAGCGTTGGCGAGAAAGTCGTGAAGTAACAGCCCAAGTTAAGATCGTTATTCATGACAATCTGTTGTGGCTACCCCAAGAGTCATATAGTGATGAAGATGTTGATACAAAAGCAATAGACGTATATCAGCATATCTTTGCCAGCTACCGTGGTGGTAATGACAGTGTTTATAGGATGAGTGCTTAAATCGAAGCTAGTTTTTATGTATAGATGTTAACGACTTGGTTTTAAGGCTGTCTCCAGAGAGACCTGAAGCCTTGTTGTTAATGGCTTCCATGGCAAAGTGTCTTAGTTTTTTAAGCTTATAACAATAAAAATTCAGTAAAAATGTTCCGTTAATAAAGTTACTCTTATACTTAAAATTTACTTAATCAGAGCATCGAAAGAGTGCGTTGATGGTTTCACTCCTTACTAGCTGTTCTACATTAAGAAATAATCACAGTGAATAATTTCGGTAGCTATCGGCACAAGTAATGCTCAATTAAAAATAGGTTCGAATCAGATTCGATAGTATGGCTAAGTTGTATTTAAATAGGTGAACTGATATAGCGCTCATAAGTGTGCATTGATAAAGGAAATAGAGAGTGCTATGGTCGAATTTATATTATTCGATTATTAAGGTAGTAGCCTATGAAGCTTTGGTCAGCGTTTGTTGTATCTATGATTATGATGGCACCAGTTATGCAGGTGAATGCTCAGAACTATCCTTGTTCTAAAAGTATGGGCGGTGTATCGCATTGCCAGAATGGTAAGTTTGTTTGTAATAATGGCAAGATCAGTCAGTCGAAGAAGGTTTGCAGCTAGACTGCAATTGTATGCATGAGCGCCAAGAACCCACTAAATTAGTGGGTTTTTTATTGTTTGAAATGTTACTCAATGCACAGGGTTAACCCTGATTTAATAACGTCGTCTATATTGCTATCAGTGCTTTTAATGCTTGAAGTAGCGGTAGGTTGCCAGCCTAAAGTATCCTTACTGGAATACGCTTCTGCAGCATCATTAAGGGCGTAAGTTGACCCGTCCAAGGCATTGAACGATAGTGCTTTATCTTGTCCAACGATATCGCACCTGATAACACCTTCCTCTACTGTAAACGGCCATTCACCTTCAAAGCTATTTTTATCGATAAGTCTCTCATTTAAATACGGGTCAGAGATTTCGCCAACATTAATAATAATTATGGTTATAGCGGCAATGGTTAAGGCAATCACTATGCCAACCGCAATTAATAGATGGCGTTTGAATGGAGACATTTGTTGTTCCTTATTATTAGTCTGCGAATTCTATAGCTATTTATTGAAAACCCTATGCGATTTTATGGACTATATGGTTAGCTATTGTTTGTGGCGGATTGGGTAAAGAGTAGGCAATAAAAAACCCGCTTAATGGCGGGTTTTTTATTTCTAGAGTAGGTAGTTTAGACTTTAGACTGCTTGTCTTGTGGATTATGAGATAAGTTTATAAAGAAATGTCTAATCTTATAGGGCATTCCCGACTTCTCGTGGGTATGAGTGCTATCGAAATACTGTCTACCATTTTCTGGGTCAATATCCAAACACTTTAAATCAAGCTGCTGTATAGCTGGGTCACTATTAAGATGATTATGCCACTCCTGCATACACTCTAACGTTTTTTTAGTTTTCAGCTGATTATAAATTAATATTCCACCTTTGTTACCAAATTCGTGTCCATCACTGTACCGAGTGGTTAACTGCTTAAAACCTTTCTCGGAATAATTATTTCCAGCATGTAATTTGCATTCACCTAACCATTTAAATCGGTTATCCTGTATGAATAAATCTACATGACCGTTGTGGTAGGTATCATGAAAGCTACCGTAATAGCCCATACTCTTGAGATTAGAAACTAAAAAAATCGTTATTTCATCTTCTTTCTTGTTAAAATACAGTGAAGAATAGCCTTGAATTTCGCTAATTTGAAGAGATATATCAATTTCTAGTTGGTTTACAAATGCATCATAATCATTGTCTTCTATAGCATTTTTACGATTGATCAGACTTAATTCTAGGGGTGAGGCAACGCTGAATTTCATCGAAATTAGCCCCTCACTTTATTGTATCTAAGAACAAATTCATTACTTACTCGAAAGACTACGTTTATCATATCTTCGAACTGCTCTTTACTAATAAACTCTCCGTTAAATGGATTTACATATTCTTGTTTATTTACGGCATAAGTAATATAAGTTTGTTCCAATTCGAGAACTTCTTCATCGCAGTGCCCTGAATTAGAAAATATATTGTTAGCCTCATATACCCAATCAATAATGCTAAGAGGAGGTAAAGATAAAAAATAGGTAGCTAGCTTTAGAGTATCTTCATTGCTGGATTTAGCAAATTTTGACATGCGATGAATATTTATGTTTAATAGCTTTTCAGGTGACCTAACGCTCAGTATTGAGTCTATAATATTTTTACATAGCAACATTACTAATTCTGCCTGAGCATCAGAATCATGGAAGTAGCGGACCTCATTAAGGACGCTAAAGTATTCTGCTTTTAGGTTGTCTCTATATTTCGTCATTTAGTATCGACCAGTCAAGTAACTTATCAACTATAACAAAAAACTCTTTGTAAGATGAGGCTGAAATTGTAGCCTCACCCAGCTTTCTTTCTCCCAAATTCCCGTTTAAAACATACCAAGAGCTTACTAAATAAACTGAATTTTCTTGATTAACATCAGATGTACTATATGTTTTTCTAATCTTATAAGCTTCAATATCTGCTACATCTGTCCCTCCAATATGAAAATCCCCATCTTTGATGCAAGAGATACCTCTTTTAGCATTTTCATAATGTGCAACACCGTCATCGGTCTTAAAGGCTAACTCTTTAACATTACCAATAACTTCTTCATAGAACTTCTGAATTGCTGGAAAAAAATTCGTATTTTTATCTGAAATCTTAACTTCCTCAGAGCTACCTTTTCTAATTATAGTTTTTAAACTAGCTACGGCTCCACGTAAATTATCGACTTGAAAAATACTTGATAAGTCTGCGGCTAGAATTATAATTTTCCTCTCATCATCCATTATGATGCTATCAAAGCAAGGCAGAGAAATATCAACATAGGCAAACAACTTGTCGTAGCCATCATTTTGATATTCAAGCTTTAGCGCACTCACTTTTAAATCTTCTTTTACGCTATATTTTCTGATCTTTTTAAAAATATATGTAGTAGTAGATCCTGATATTGATTTGTAACAGCAATCTTCATCTTCATCTTCTATTAATTTACTTGCATTGATGTCATCGAAAGGTTCAGAAGTAAATGCCTCTAGACATTGTTTTATTTCAGCATAGTTTGAAGGTTTATTAATTATGCTGATAAATTTATTATCATATAAAATTTTGTTAAATAAATCTTTTCTAAACGCTTCTATAGTCGCAGAAAACTGTTCTCTAGTAATCTCACTTTCTTCATACTGCTCAAGATGAGTAAATGTATTATTCCAAGAAGCTTGGGTGATAAGTCCGGACTTATTAATAAGAGGGTTGACCTGACTTCTAAGGGACGATCCTCTTTTTCGGTATAGTTTAATTAGGTCAGTTAGAGTTTCTTTCATGTCATCGAAATTCAAAATTCAGCATCCTTATTTAAAGTTAATTACAAAATATATTTCTTAAATTTTTTTTATTTTGTTCCGTTAAGCTTGCATCTCATCACACGCTTTCAACCCAGCTTCTATAGCTTCACTCAAATCTGCACCCTTCTTGATGCTATAGGGCACATTAGGTTTCATATCATTACGCTTTAGAGCTTCAGCAGCGGCTTTATTCAAAGGCGTGCCAATAGATGAGTCTTCGATATGGCCTAGTGGCTCGAAATACACTTCAACACCGTTAGGGTAATAAACACAGGATATCTCGCCTGATGTGGTGAAAGGATAGGGTGTCTTATGATCAACACTCCAAAACGCTTCATGCACCGTAATGTAACCAGAAACGAACTTAAGCCTTTCGTCTTGAGCGGGTGTGCATGCAGTTACAGATAGCAAAGCGGCCCCAATTAACCACATGGATATATCGATTCGCATGGTACGCTATCCTATTCTTATCTTGATCTAAGTTAGTATTTCTACACTTAAGCGCTTACTGAGCATGTTCGCATTTAGTTATCTCACCATATATAGCAAGCTTTTACCTTGTGCATCGCTAGCACTTTCAGAGAATAGTAGATTTTCAACTTTGAAATTACTAGCAAGTGAATTGTTAATCTTAGTGATGGCGGCATCAGTTGATAGAGCAAAGATAGATAGTGCTGCAGCTAGAACTAAATTATTCATAAGCCTGTTTTCTGAATATTCAAAAAATAAAATTTGAGAATATATTAAGAAACCCTATATTTGTTTATACTCGGAGTTACTATATACAAAACTGTAGTTTTTGAACACTAAATTATTTTTAGTAGATACCTTATACTTAGGTAAATATCATTATTTTTTTCAAAAAAAATAAGCCACATTTTGTGGCTTATTTACTCTATCTATTGGAACCTAGCTTCCATCTTATCTTCTAACCATTTTGCAATTTCACTCTCAACCCATGCTACTCGCCCTCGTGATAGATTTACCTGACAAGGGAATGTTGAATCGTAGCGGTTAGATTTCTTATCTAGCATACTGTAAATCGTCGAATTACCAAGCCCAGTGTGATGTATGACCTGCTTGCGCGATAACATGCGCGGTATATGTGATGTACTAGAAGCTGATAAGTTGTGTTGTATATTGTCGTTTAAGTTTTCCATGATTTGCTCCTTGTAAGTGAATGAGAGCGTTTCCTCTCATATACTTATCGAGTCCCATATTTTTTCACTCTATCCCATACAGTCCTATCGCTTCGCCTCTTTGAAGCAATGAAAAAAAGAGCTGAATCGATCAGCTCCTTTTTTATGCTCTGTATCTGCTTTGAATGCGTTAGCTTACTGCTGTAACACTTTGTTTTAGCCCTTGCTCAATACTGGTCACATTATGATTAGCTAACCTGTTTTTCACATGAGCCTGCTGATTACTACCGATACTCTCTGTGTCCACCGTATAGAATTCCTCAACAACATCAGATAAATCATCGCCATCAATCTCAAAGCATGAGTTCACGTAGCCTTGTTTAGCTGCTACCTCTAACGCTGCCTGATCAAAGCCATGTTCACTCAGCTCGCTATCAATTGCTTGCGCATCCTGTACCGCTTGCTTTAGTGTTACACCATCACGTAGCGTTAGATCCACAAAGTAAATTGGTGTGCGATAGCTTTGCGTAGTGCTTTTACCACGTAGGGTTAGCTGTAGTGGCAGACACGACAACTTATTGCCCGATATCGCAGCAAAGTAGCTTAAGCGTGCTGCTAGTGTGCGAATACTATTAAAGCCTGTGGTACGAAAGATAAACGTGCCAAGCTCATCGTCTTCAGACAGATTGGCGTACAGTCTGCCATAAGGCTTACAAGCACCGCCTTGTGCCAGTGGACAGCGATCAGGCGACGGGCAAGGATGGCTTTCAACGCCTTTACTGGTTCGACGCTGACACTGCTCACCGTCGCCGACGCATAGTGGGCGTCCGGTTTGTCTATCAAATAGCGTGTACTCAGCTCGCAAATTAAGTTCAGGATCATTAAACAGCATGCGTACCGGTATTTGTCTGAGTTTGCCTTCATTATTTGCACGTAGCTTTTCATCTAGTGGATGATTGATCCAGCCGTCTTTATTCTGCACTTGGCTGGTAATAGTGAATTGGTCGTCCTTAGCAGGTAAACGCTTGCCATCTTTTTGGATGACACGTCCGATGCTGATGCGACCAAGAACTGGCGGGGTTATGGTGAGACCTTTAATCATGGCGATATTCCTTATGTATTTAGTAAAATGTGTTTAGCCATAAAAAAAGCCCACCTATTACAGGTGGGCTCGTTATGCGCTTAGTTTATTGACTAGATTGATTTGTTGGTGGTTGAGTGAATATTAGCTTAGCTGTCGTTAAGAATGACAAAGCGACGACTGCCTTGACGGATTTTACTAAACTGCTCAAGCAATTCAGGGTGCGCTTTGGTTAGCGCTTTGCTATCCAAGCCAACACTGTCTTTCGAGCGCTTCCATGAAATAGCCCCTTTCTCGAATACCGCAATCTCATTGTCGGCAATTAACGTTTGTAGCTGATGCTTTACTTGATCATGACGCTGCTCTAATTCTTGCATATAGTCACGGTAGCTAAGCAGTTGCTCAAACAGCTTATTAGCTCCGTCATCTTCACTCAGATCAACTTTGCTTGACGGCTCAGGGATTGGATAAAGCAGCTTTAAGGCGCGAGCTGCGGATTCAGAATGATCAGGCGTTGGCGGTGTATCGGTTTCTACGTATTCCCAGAACTGCCGCTCGTGCTCTATGATGGATTCAATTAGGCGCTCATCTCGCTCAACCTTAAATATCTTCGCTTCGTGTCCACAGATTAAGACGCAGATATGCGCAGCCTGTTTACCAGTGACGGCTAGCTGATGCTGCACTTGGCAAGTCACATACAAAGGCACGCCATGCTTCCACAGCTTGGCACCATGTTCCCCTGCGGTTTTACACTCTAATATCTGCACCTCATCATTACCCGTGATTGCGTAATCTAAATTAGCCAGCATAAAGTGGGTGTCAGGATCAGGATGCTGCAAGATAGCGTTTACTCTACGTACTTTATTGCCTGTGTGCTGTTGATAATATTTAGCGACCATGGGTTCTAACGTATTGCCCCAGTACAGGGGAGAATAGCCATCAATATTATCGTCTAGGTGTGAATGTAGACGACCGGTCTTGATCATCCACAGCTCCAGCATCGACAAGTACGGATGGATACCACAGGCAGCTGCTGCGTCAGAGCTACCAAGGCCTTGCTTGCGAACTTGTAGCCATTCCTCATGACTTAAATTTTTGGTATTGACCAGACGTTTTGCAGTGGTTGATTGAGCGGTGGTGATGGGCGCTTTCACCTTAACGGTTGCACGCTTGGTTTGTCTTAGCTGAGCGATATGCTTCAATGCGATTGTGTTCATGATGAACTCCTTCGTTAGATTTGTTATTGGTTAATACTATTTATTAAAAAGATGGCATAAAAAAACCACGCTCAAGGGCATGGTCAATTTTGTTGTTGGGCTTTAAACGTGGCTGGTTAAGCAAGCATCAGTAATGACTCCTCTAAGCCCTTTTGCTTCAGCTTTGCCCCTGCACCGAACCATGCTGAGTTAAGACGGTTGTCGTTATTCATTGCTCGGCGTTCATGATCAACGTACTCAGTAATGCTACACAGCAAGCCGTAAGCAGTATCACGAGCCGCATCAAGATCGGCTCCACGACCTTGACCGTTAAACATCTGCATCACCTTATTCATGGCTTTTGCATTGGGAACCGCGTCTTTCTCCTTCTTGGCACTGTTAAATAAGATGATGTTATTATCCTGATCGTTAAATACTCGGCTGAGATAATTAGCCGCTTCAGCTTGGGTCACACGGCGCTCTGATAGCTGCTTCATCTCATAAGAGTGCTCATCCCACTGCTTAACCGATACGCCCAATTGCTGCTTCACTTTATCGGCATCAAACGAGGTGGAATGCGGTACTTTCACCACGCCTCCTGAACCGTCTGCTAAGCTAATTGCTAAAGTGTTATTGCAGACCACACGGATCGATGTGAATTGTGCTGTGGTCGCTAGAGTGCCGTCGCAAGCCGTTGCAAGTAACAGATAGCCATTACTGACATCTTTGCCCTTAAGCGTTGCTGACTGGCCTGTACGGGCTAATGCCCATAGCTTACGACCACCCTTCAATACCCCAGCAGTCTCAAGCTCAAAGTCAGACTGTTCCGTAAGATCACGATAGAATTCTAGGATCTCACGCGGCTGTACTTCTTGATAGCGCTGACTAACGACCGATAACGGCTCAAAGTTATCAGAGCGGTATAAAACCTTCTGCTCAGCAAAGGGCAGAATCAGATTATGCCCTTTATCGTTATTTGCCATGTAACTGACATCCGATGATTCAATACGCCAATCAAGCCCTGCCTGTTTAGCCCATACTTCTAGTGGCTGCTTTGGTGACAGCTCATTACCCAAGCCATGCCAAGGGGTTTCGCCAACGTATGCCATTGATTCGATTAAATGTGCCATGATTATATTCCTTTTCATTATTGAGTTAGTTGGTTAATTAATTAAAAATGTGAGAACAATTACTACAGCAATACTGCTGATTGACCAGCATTGATAAAGTGTTATTTGATTGAGTGAGCTGGACAACGGTTGCTAAAGCAGTCCCTGCAATAACGCCTATCACTGGATGAAATTTAAGTGATTTACACAGACTGACGCTAAGACCGACTAACACCGTGGGGGATAACATCTCTTCGATAAGATTGCTGCTAGTAACATTGCTCAGCTCGTAGACAGCAGATGAGTGGCAATGTGGACAGATGGATTTCATAAGGGCTCCTATTATTCTGGGCATAAAAAAGGCCTGCACTAGGCAGACCTTTATTGGTTGGATGAGGCGTTGTAATAACTACGAATGCACTATCTCATTACAGTAATATACATTTGAAATTATTTTGTTATGGGTGGTAGTCCTCGGCGTTTTGTATTGCGGTACGTACCATGTCCAAAGGTACGCATGCCAGGCAATTTGGCTTTTAATCTTTGTTCATACTTGTCTTTTTTAGTAGTTAAGTAGCTTAGCGTTTTAATAGCATTTTGGACTTCAGTTTCATTTTTACGATGAATACGTCCAACTCCTCTTATTTCTAATCTTTCGAACCTATTGACGTAATTTTTATCGTTACAATTAAAGTAATGTCCTTGCCCGTCAATGAAGGACATCCATTTTTCTCCAACCATTTCCCCAAAGGCCTCACCTTCTTCGTGCTTTTCTCCGTTATATGCTAGAAGCAGATGACAATGTAAGCCACAGCTTCCCTGGTATCCTTGTTCAAACGACCACGCATAACCTTCCAATCCTTTAAAGCACCCTTTCTTATTACTCATATGCTGTTTAAACCTTGTCATATAGTAATCAAAAGAATCAATGCCATCCCCGTCTTGATAGTCCACACGATAGTGTAAATCAACTCTCACAAATAAAAGCCGGGCATAGTGATCAATTAGTTCGTTTAAATATGTATTTAAAGATTTTGTTATTCTTTTCTCTTCCAATACAAATTTTTTTCTACTTTGAAGGTATTCAGGTAAATATTTTTTTATTTTATAAATGAATCGGTCAACGGATTCAGAATCCCATTCTGTCTCTGAAGAAGAATATTCAGTATCGGATATCCCGCAAGTATCGATAAACCATTTCACAGTCTCCGTGTAAGTTAGCCTGTGATCATAATAACACTTCATTTCTGGATATAAATTATTTAATACTAGTGCTGTTTCGTCAGCATTCATATTATCGTTTAGTATACGGTCAATGAATACATCAATTTCTGTTAGTAGTTGATTGAAAGATAGAGTGTAATACTGCATTTTATTTCTCCTGTAAAGTATAGTTTCATACTGTGAAGGAGGCGCGTTTTATTTTAGGATGTTAGATCAACTATTGATTCTGATAATTGTAATACTGAAGTAGTGTATTAATAGATAATATATATACCCTGCTAAGAGAATTACGAAGCATTCGGAAGTATTCTTTCATTTGTAACATGTGGATACGAGTAGGACAGGGAAAGAAACAAAGTATATCGAAAATAGAGTTAAGTCATATAGGTCTCTAAAATATACATTTCGTTGTAAATAAGAAATCCATACCTAGTTATGCGATCTCATATGTATAATTATCTAAAAAATGGGTTGTATGGCTTAATTATATTGGTATTAGTAGAGAAAGATAGTACGTTTTTACTATGATTTATTTTATATATATTATTTAATACTGGTCATTATGCTATGTAATATTTGTTTTTTAGTTTAAATAACTATGGAAATACTATATATTCTCGTAAGTTATTATTGTCTAAGTAGAGCCTGATGAGCAAATTACAGAATAGAGTCACATTAAGTGATGGATATTTAAGAGGTAGAAATCTAGAAAGATGTAGTGAGGTTTTAAACTGTATGACAGTTTCTGACGTTAGGGTTCTGTTATATATCGAGGATTACTTATATAACAATAAAGGTAATTATATTTTTTACGAGAAAGACGATTTATATAATTTACTTTTAAAGAAGATTAACAGGAATAAGTTTAGTAAAGACATTGGAGTTGATTTGTTAATTGAAAAAAAAGCTACTCATACTATTCCTTTAAGTTTTTTTTATTGGGCTTTAAATGATTTAAGATCAGCATTATATTTGGGAAAGAAAATACTAGATTCAGGCATCCCTATGCCAGCTCTGGATAAAAAGGGCTATTTAGATTTAATTCAATTGATAGTTAGAGTTAGCCGTATTAATAGAAGTAATATGGGTATTTTTAGTTTTTCCCCGATACTAATTAATAGAACAGAAAATATTGAATCTATTTTAGATGTCATTTGTCTTTTTAAGAAACTATATTTAGAACAAAGAATTAAAAGTAAATCTGTCAAATGGATAGATAAAAGTAATGACTGTCAGATAGATTTTTTATTTGATTATCTAATAGATTGTAATAAAATGATTGTATCAGAGGCTTTTATTCCTGCTAACTCCGAAGAAAAATATGCGCAAGTTTTAGCATCCATTGATTGCTTACCTGATTTATCGAGTGAAGAATGCTATATCTATCCTTCAATAAAAAAAGGTGGTAAATGGGAAGAGAAAAACGTAAATAACGTAAGAGATTATTATTTGAATAGTATGAAAAATGCTTGGAACGGTAGAGTTCATCGCAAAGTTAAAGTCGTAGAAAAAAGCGAGTGTCAGGTAAATATAACTAAAGGAAATTTCGTTAAGCTAAGTGCGCTCTCTGAGCTTTATGGTACATCACCAAATAAGCTCATCAATGAATGGATAGCAAAAGAGCACAAAGAGCTAGATAAGGATAATTGATCTAATCTATTTTATAATTTACAGTTATAGCGCAGAGACAGATATGGCATTGCTTATGTAGCACACGATCAACATAACGATATTCATTGGACTGTGCGAGCTAGCCGTTGTATATCTTCAGAACTAAGTCCTTTCTTTATCAAGGCCTTTATCAAGGTATCGCTATCCATGTCTGATAGTGTTGTTTTAGCCTTTTCAGTAAGTGATTTTTCAATCTGTTTACGGGCTGTCTGGAAGTCTACAACTTCGCCTTTGTCTCTAAGCAAATCTAAAAAATCAGCCCAAACCTGCATGATCTTACGGCGCTCTTCTAAGTGCTGCGCGTGGTTATAAACTGCGCGAATACTGCTTTTTTTATCATGCGCCATCTGCTTTTCGATTGCATCGCCCATGTAGCCAAGCTCGTTTAAGTTAGTTGAGGCGATGTGACGAAAGCCATGCCCAGTCTGTTTACCGCCATATCCAAGGATGTCTAGAGCATTATTAACAAACTCTTCACTATAAGGCTGGTGCATACCAGTATGATAAAACACGTATTCGTATCGTCCGGTGATGGGTTGCATTTCTTCCAAAACTGCCAGCATTTGATCTGATAAAGGAACAACGTGCTTACGCGCAATCTTAAGATTATCGATATCGACACGCCATAGACGGTTAGGGAAGTCGATATGCTTCCATTTCATCATTCTGAGTTCGATAGTACGACAAAAAGAATACGCTAGAAATTTCATACCCAATCGAGTTTGATCATGACCATGATAGCTTTCAATGTCTTGTAAGAGCTTAGGTAACTCACTGAGCTCAACGTGTTTCATGTGCTTAGTCTTCGCTTTTGGATATAGCTCTTTAAGTCCATCTGTATGATTTACTTCGATTAGGCGCTCTCTCATAGCTCTTCTAAGAATGTTTCCAACGAGATCAATAGTGCGTCTGGTTACTTCTCGTGGTGATGTGCCTTCATTATTAGTCCTACTTTCAATGTCATCTGCCATTAATTTACAGTCTTCGAACGATACGTCTTTTAAAGCAATGCCTTCAAAGCTAGGTATAACGTCTTTGTACATGCGATTATAGTCCTGCTGATAGGTGCGAGGCTTTACGTTGCGCTCACGCTCCTCTAGCCATTCAAGCGCATAATCATTGAACATTTTGGCTTGCTCATTCGTAAGCTTGTCTTGACGCTTCTTATTCTTTGGATTGATTCCATTAGCTACTAAAGCTTTAATGTCAGCGTTAGCTATTCTTGCTTCTGCCAAACCCATTTTTGGGTATGTACCTAAAGTAGTTTTCTGCTGCTTACCATCAAAGCGATAAGCGCTTACCCATGTTCGCGTTCCTGAGCTACGTACCAGTAATTGCAAACCTTGCTGATCACTATATTTGTCTGGACGAGAAGGGGTGCATTTATCAGTTGGCTTAAGCTTACGAATTTTGGCATCACTTAACATGCTGGTCTATTCCTTGTACCTACAAGCTATATGTTTAAAGCCTAGAGACGATTATGTTGTTCTAAGGCGTATAAATCTAGATAGAATGTTGGTCTAATTGAGGTGTATATGAATAATAGACCAACGAATAGACCAACACAATACGTGGGATACATAGGATTGAACGGGAATGATTGGGACAGCAATAGATAATAAGCATAGACTGGAAGTCTTGCTATTAAAGGTTTTAAGGGTCGTTTAGGATAAGATGGGACAGATTGGGAAAAGAGGTATTATATAAGATTGGCGGTGAAGGAGGGATTCGAACCCTCGATACGCTATGAACGTATACACACTTTCCAGGCGTGCGGTTTCAGCCACTCACCCACTTCACCGTTTTTTGCAAGACCAAGATTTTTGGCTGCCTAAGTATAGCGGATAGCATTTAAAATGTCACCACTTACGCGGCATCTTTCTTTATTGGTAAGTGCCTGCTAGGATAGCGCATACGTAATGGCAGGCATAGATGGTTGAAAGTGGCATGATAAGTTTTTTTAAAGATAAAGCACGGGTTAAAAATAACATCATAATGACAGTGTTCACTGTCTTAATAGGGTTATCGTCTGCACAGGCTGATGATCTGAGTAAATGTAGCCAATCTTTTTATGGTGGCGTGTACCCTGAGTTTACCAACCCTAAGCTCAGTAACAATACCCAAGCACTCTGTATGGACGGTTTTGCCGTCATGTATTCTGGTGTATCGCGTACCCCACTGTGGTCGGCAGAGCATTTAGACCGTAAGCGCCTGCAGCAAGCCAAAGCAATTGACCGTGAAGACAGCTTTCATGAAGAAAGCCGCCTGCCAAAATCCATGCGCGCCAAACTGTCTGATTATTCAGGCTCTGGTTACGATCGTGGACACTTAGCACCCAATGGCAATATGGCCAACCGCAGCCAACAATACGATAGCTTTAGTCTTGCCAATATCGCTCCACAGTCACCGCGTAATAATCGTTATATTTGGCGCAATATTGAATCTGCTACGCGCTATTTAACCCAGCAGTACGGTGAGGTTTACACGATTACAGGGGTGGCATTTACTGGTAAAAAGACCACACAACTGGCAGATCGTGTGCTCGTACCCAGTCATTTTTTTAAGGCGGTATATATACCAGCGAGTAACCAAGCAGGGGTTTATTATGCGCCCAATGATGAATCAGAGCGTATAGATGTGATTAGTGTTGATGAATTAACCACCAAAATTGGCATCGACGTTTTACCCGTACTTGACGCGCAGACCAAAGCACAAGCATTTGATTTGCCGTTAAAGGCTGGCGAAGTAGCAGATGTGCCCGAAACCTCACAAGAAGAGCCAGTTTGGATGCTATTTGTCCTAGCAATCGTTGACTGGCTCATGGCACAATTACAGGCATAAGTCGTTTGAATATAACTAAATCCCCACAGCATTGAAAGATTACGTAATGCACTATTAAGGCAAAGGAGGACTAAATGATTGACCCATTTGCAAATAATCATCAAAGTATGCAGATTGGTGATTTGATAATTGAAAATCAAGAAGATAAAATTATTATTTATGGTGACATTAATCTGGTCTTTGATGAAGCGGGATATGAGCAAGCACAGCAGCTACACGAGCTCACCAGTAAAATTATGCTGGCATTTGAAAATAGAAGTCAATATAGTAATAATAATGACAAGTCAAAAGAAAAAGATGACCAATCGGGCAAAATCATAGACAATCCGTTCCTATAACTGTTTGATATGCTTTTGATTTTATAGAAATAATAAACTATAAAAAATTACTAGGCAAAACCTAAAAATTGCTTATAATGAGTCAAGACATCGCTTATGTCGATCAAACTTTTTATGAAAAGCTAGGCATTAATTAAAGACTAATGCTGGTCACTAACTTAAACTAAGTATAGAGTTGACTTGCTGGTAATAAAAGATTGTTGATAAAAGGATAAGCGTAGGACATCAGAAACACAGTGTTTCTAATTATCATTGAATGAAGGGAGTCAATTTATGAAATTATTTGCAAAAACTACATTAGCAGTTGTTGGTATTAGTTTCGCAAGCATGGCATTCGCCGCTGATCCATTAGCCAATACTACTTGGCAAACCTATGACGAAGGCAAGCCAAAAGGCGTGGTTAAAATCACTGAGTCAAATGGTGTGTTAACGGGTAAGCTGATTAGTACTGTGTCAGAGAAAGGTCAGAAGCACGTTGGTATGACGATCATTTCTGGACTAAAAGCTGATGGTAATGGTAAATATAGTGGTGGTAAGATCACTGACCCTGAAAAGAACAAGACTTATAAGTTGACCGCTAACTTAAGCGGCAGCACCTTGGATCTAAAAGGTCACTTAGGGCCATTCTCACGTAGCCAAACGTGGAAAAAGAAATAAGTTTAAGTGACTTGCATCTTCTTCATTAGGATAAGTCTTAATAAAGAATAAAGAATCCCGCATAACCGAAAGGTTTTGCGGGATTTTTAATGGTATGGATTTTTATTAATCATAGACTTAGTGATACTGGTTTTATTGATGATCAATCTATCAACAGTAAAACCATCGTAGATAGCATTTACCTTATAAATTCTGGATAGGCTTCCATACCGCATTCGGCTATATCCGCCCCTTGGTATTCTTCTTCTTCAGAGATACGCAGACCAATCACCAGTTTAATAATGCTCCAAGCGATCAGACTACTCATAAACACCCAAGTAAAGATAGTTGCGGCACCGGCAATTTGACCGAGCAAGGTAGCGGCAGGATTGGTCAGCGGGACCAACAGTAGGCCGAAAAAGCCAGTCACGCCATGCACCGAAATAGCACCGACTGGGTCATCGATTTTGATTTTATCTAATACTAGGATTGATATCACTACAATGACGCCTGCTACCATTCCAAATAGCGTTGCCTGAAGCGCTGAAGGGGTCAAAGGTTCGGCGGTGATAGCGACGAGCCCTGCTAGCGCACCATTTAAGAGCATGGTCAAATCTGCCTTACCAAAGATGATTCGAGCGATAATGAGTGCGCCAATGGCGCCACCCGCAGCGGCGGCATTGGTATTCAAAAACACGATAGCGACGGAATTGGCACTAGTGATATCGGCAAGCTTCAACACTGAGCCACCATTAAAGCCAAACCAGCCCATCCATAAGATTAGTGTGCCAAGCGCAGCCAGTGGCAAGTTGGCCCCCGGAATGGCGCGTATCTCACCATTAGGACCATATTTACCTTTGCGCGCTCCTAAGAGCAAGACACCTGATAGCGCGGCAGCGGCTCCAGCCATGTGGACAATACCTGAGCCAGCAAAATCTGAGAAGCCCAAGTCGCCCAAACTATATAAACCAAAGACTTCTTTACCGCCCCACGTCCAACTGCCTTCTAACGGGTAAATAAAGCCTGTCATGACGACGGCAAAGAGCAAAAAAGACCACAATTTCATGCGTTCAGCCACCGCACCTGAAACGATTGACATACAGGTAGCAACAAAAACGACTTGGAAGAAAAAGTCAGATGCACGGGAGTAAACGGCATCGCCGCCAAAGCCGTTTTCAGCTGAGGTTGCCAACGCGTCTGCTACTAAGGTTTCAGTACCGGCAATACCAGTCAAAAACAGATTGCCATCATACATAATTGCATAACCGCATATCATATACATGCTACAGGCGGTGGCGAAGAGGGCTATATTTTTGGTGAGGATTTCGACAGTGTTTTTTGAGCGTACCAGTCCTGCTTCTAACATGGTAAAGCCGGCGGCCATCCACATGACTAGCGCCCCACACATTAAAAAGTAAAACGTATCTAGCGCGTACTGGAGCTCAAATATTTGATTTTGCATGTTAATTCCCCCTTGAATATATGCAATATAGAAATCGAGATGACCTATCAATCAGTGTTCATAGGTGGTCTGGCGCTTAAGTATTAAATAGCATCAGGACCTGTCTCACCCGTACGAATACGAATGACTTGCTCAAGATTGGTCACAAATATTTTGCCGTCGCCAATTTTGCCAGTACTTGCGATACGAGTAATGGCTTCGATAGCAGGTTCAACCATTTCATCCATCACCGCCACTTCGACTTTTACTTTGGGTAAAAAGTCCACCACGTACTCGGCGCCGCGATAGAGCTCGGTATGACCTTTTTGCCGACCAAAACCTTTGACCTCAGTGACGGTGACACCTTTCACACCGATGTCAGAAAGCGCTTCACGCACATCATCGAGCTTAAACGGTTTTAAGATCGCAGTGATTAGCTTCATAAAAAAATCCTTATATGGGCGATGTCGCAGGTTAATAGATGCAGTTTGCTGCCGCGTACTATTGCCATGCTTACGGACAGTGCTTCAAGAACTGTGCCAAATCTACTCAAGGGGGTAAGTAGGTTTGCACACAGGCGCTCAAAAACACTTATAAAAATGACAATGAATAGCACTTATATCATAACGATAAATAGCACATTTATTGATACAAGTTAGTGAAATCAACCTTTAACGTTGAATGAACGAAAACTTTATTATAACCAACTTTTTAACCACTTGGGGAGGCTATCACTTTATTTCATGTGATGATTTGATAAAAGATGCTGGCAAAGAAAAGGGCAGGTATAACAGGAGGAAGTTGTAGAAGCTTAAGCTAGATGGGATATTCAAAGCGCGATAAATCACGCTTAAAATTAAGCCTCTACAATAAAATAAAGTAGCAGTGTTATGTTTGCTTATGCCTTAGGGAAGAGTAAGTACGGGGTTTTTGTGCGGCCGAGCAGTTTTTTTGTCTCGCTACCTTTTAGTAACGCTAGCAAACGTGGTTGCCCAAAAGCACCGGTCATGAGCAAACCAATGTCATTCTTGCTTTGATAATCGTTTAAGGCGGCCGTCACATCGTGACAATCAAGTAAGGCTTTTTTAGATTTGATACCAGCTTGCTTTAGACGCGCATAGGCTTCACGTAACGCATCGCAGTTCTCTGCACTTTCTTTGGCAACCATGACAATATGCACTGTCAAAGCACGAATAAGCGGCGTTTTGCACAGCCAATTAAGCAACTTATTCGAGGTAGGGCTATTGTCAAAAGCGAATAACGCCGTGGTTGGGGGCAAAAATGGTGCATGAGTCACCAAAATGGGGCAGTGGCTCAACCGTATAAGCTGGCTCAAGGTTGATTTGCAGGTGACATGATGACCGATAACGATTAATTGCGCTTTGTCATCGACGTAATCGATACTCTCACTCAAGTGTTCATGCCGATGTAGGGTATAGGTCTTGATTTTATGACGTTGCTGCTCGCAGTAGCTGGTAGCTTGGTGTAGCAACAGCTTACCTTGGGCTTTTAGTTCACTATTGCTGAAGTGTTCTTTTGCCGTAAATTGATCTAGCAAGACATTTTCATCATCAATATTTAGGCAACCTGAATAATCAACGGCTGCTTTTTGTTGTAAGCTTGGCACGGAATGTAGCAGACCGATGGGAGCTTGCAGGCGAATAGACGCCCACATACTGGCATCTAAAACAGCTTGCACATGATTAGGACAGTCTAAGCAGGCAATCACGCTATCTGGCTTCAAATTACTCATAAAGGCACCACATATCTCAATAATGAAAACACAGGCTCGCTGGTTAAAGAGATACCTTTAACCAGCGAGCCTGTGTTTATATACCAATATAATTGCTAATAAATAAACCAAGCGTATATCTCAGCTTGATAATACCTATGCAGTTTTGCTTAATCCAAGAGCCCAATATCTCGGCGATCATGAATTGAAAAACGATCGATAAGGGTGCGGCTAGCGCTGTTGAGTCCAACCACTTTGACATCAATACCTTCGCGTTGCAAACGCATGACCAGCTTGTCCAAAGCGTCAACCGCACTCACATCCCAAAAGTGGGCTTGGCTGACGTCAATTTGTACGTTGTCTAAGGCTTCTTTGGTATCAAAACTATGTAAAAACTGGGTCGTAGACGCAAAGAAAACTTGCCCTTGCACGTAGTAATAACGGCTATTACTGCTGTCATCATACTCACTGAAGACAGTTAAGAATTGCCCGATTTTGTTGGCAAACGCTAAAGCTGAAAGCAGCACGCCAACGCCGACGCCATAGGCTAAATTATGGGTAAAGACAGTGGTCAAAACCGTGGCTAGCATAACGATGTTAAAGGACATTGGATGGGTTTTGAATTCACGAATAGACTGCCAGTTAAAGGTGCCAATAGAAACCATAATCATAACGGCCACCAATGCTGCCATCGGTATCAGGCTCACCCATTCGCTCAAGAATACCACCATAATGAGTAGCACCACACCGGCTATGAGCGTTGATAAACGCGTACGACCGCCTGATTTGACGTTAATCATCGACTGCCCAATCATCGCACAACCCGCCATACCACCAAAAAATCCCGACACCACATTAGCCATACCTTGACCACGGCATTCTTTGTTTTTATCACTTGGCGTATCGGTTAATTCATCGACAATGGTCGCGGTCATCATAGATTCTAGTAAGCCTACAATGGCAAGTGCGATTGAATAAGGCGCGATGATAAGTAAGGTATTCAAGTTGAGCGGGATATCAGGCAACAAAAACACGGGTAAAGAATCTGGCAAATCGCCCATACTGCCGACGTTACGAATATCAAGATTCATATACATGGCGACAGCAGTCAAGCCAACGATACAAATCAGCGGTGACGGAATCACGCGACCGATTTTAGGAATCAGCGGAAATAAGTAGATGATCGCCAACCCAGCTGCGGTCATAATATAAACTGTCATACCGACACGCTCAGTCATCGGATTAAGCTCAGGCAACTGAGCAGCAAATATTAAAATCGCCAGTGCATTGACAAAACCAATGACCACCGAGCGCGACACAAAGCGCATCAAGTTACCAAGCTTTAAGATACCCATGATTATTTGGATAACGCCGCACAATAAGGTCGCAGCAAGTAAATATTGCAAACCGTGCTCGGCAACCAAATCAACCATTACCAATGCCATCGCACCGGTCGCGGCTGAAATCATACCCGGACGTCCACCGACAAAACTAATCACCACAGCGATACAAAAAGATGCATACAAACCGACTTTTGGGTCGACACCAGCGATAATAGAAAAGGCAATCGCTTCTGGAATCAAGGCCAGTGCTACCACCAAACCTGATAACGTATCACCGCGAATATTGGAAAACCACTCTTCACGCAAACTGCCAAAAAAAGATGTCATAAGTAAACTGCATAGGGTTAGAGGCAAAAAAAGCAATCATTTAAAGCTTAGCGATGAAATGATTGTATCGTGACTAACTATGTCGAGCATGATATCGACCATAATTACATTATAAAAAATAGGTCATAGCGATAGATGCAGATAATCGTTCTTTAAATAGGTAATCATGCAGCAATATGGCTTTTGCACGACTATCTACTTTAGTACTAGCTAGCTATTTGGCTATCTATCGACCTTTATAACGGTATCGCAAATGCCATCACCCATAATCAATATGATGACAGTCTTTAAAATGATGAATAAGTGTTGGCAATGATCTGTTGTGGTAGAAGAAGATAAATAATCTGTCAGACAAAAGCACCAAAATATAGGGCAGAGTTTGCCTGTCATACCATTACCACCATATGAATCGTTGCTGAAGAGATGGGACAGTAGCGCGATACGTGTGACAACATGCTAAACTAAAATGCTAAATTGAATACTTGGTCAAAATGGCGCTATCTATAATAGCGGCTCCTATTGAGTCAGCTATTATAGCATTAGCGACTCAATATAAAAACAGGCGCATAATAACGCAAAGTCTCAAAAAACCAGTACCGAAATCCGAGTGATACCTTTATGATGCTCTTCATCTAAAGCGTCTCACTCAGGCGATATATAGCGCGTATACCTAGAGCTAGGTTTATATCCAAGCTGCTTATAAAACCTATATGCTTAATACTTGATACAATTTTGTTTGTTCAATAGATAGAAGGAATAGATATGACCGCCAGCACCGCAACAGAAGCCTTACTTCATAAAGGCAGTGGTTTACAAGTCGTGGTTGGTTTGGGGCAGTCGGGACTGTCGGTGGCGCATTATTTGACCGCACAAGGCTACCAAGTCGCCGTGACTGATAATCAAGTGAACCCCACCTTAGCAGACCAGTTACCTGCGGCCGTTAAGATTCGCCAATTCGGGGCGATAGATGCAGAGTTATTGCAACAAGCCGATCGGATTATTATTAGCCCTGGCATTTCATTGAAAACAGCAGCAGTTGCCGCTGCTAGAGAAGCAAATATTCCGGTCGTTAGCGATATTCAGTTGTTTTGTGAGGCTTGCCGCGTACCAATTATTGCCATTACTGGCTCTAATGCCAAGAGTACTGTGACCACATTGGTTGGACAAATGGCGGCGGATGCTGGGGTCAATGTTGGCGTAGGCGGCAATATTGGCGTACCAGCACTGACTTTACTGTCAAATAGCGAGATGGAGTTGGCCGTTATTGAGCTATCGAGCTTCCAGTTAGAGACCGTGACCAATTTAGGCGCGCAGGTGGCAACGGTACTTAATATGTCACCTGACCACTTAGACCGTCATGGCGATATGCTCGGCTATCATCAAGCCAAGCATCGTATCTTTCAAGGTGCCAAATCAGTGGTTATCAATCGCGAAGATGCCTTGACGCGCCCGTTGGTAGCGGATAATTTGCCACGCTTGAGCACAGGTATTCATGCCCCTGATAAAGGTCAGTATGGGCTTATTACCGACTCAGAGGGGCAGACGTATCTGGCACGCGGGACAGAACGTTTGCTATCGGCGGATAAACTGCGCATTAAAGGTCGTCATAATTTGCTCAATGCGCAAGCAGCTTTGGCACTTGGCGAGCTTGCCGGTTTGCCGCTTGATAGTATGCTTAACACTTTGCAAGCATTCACAGGACTTGAACATCGCTGCGAGTATGTCGCCACGGTCGATGGAATTGATTATTTTAATGATTCTAAGGGTACCAATATTGGCTCAACGATGGCCGCTGTCGAAGGTTTGGGGGCAGTATATGCACCCAAAGACGGGAAGCTGTTGTTAATTTTGGGCGGTCAGGGTAAGGGGCAGCAATTTGGCGAATTAACGCCTTTTATCAATCAGTACGTCAGCCAAGTGCTGTTTATTGGCGAAGATAGTCAGCAAATTGAGCAGCATTTACGAGCAGCAGGTATCCGTGATGACAATGTCTCATTACATCAATGTCAGACATTAGAAGGCGCTTTTGCGATGATTCAACAAGTCACGGCAAGCAGCTTATCGCAAGTACAAGCGGTGCTATTGTCGCCCGCTTGCGCCAGCTTTGATCAGTTTAGTGGTTTTGTTGCCCGTGGCGAGCACTTTAGTCAGCTTGTTAGGCAATTGGACAATGTGTCATAAGATAGGTTGTCCTGAAATAGCTTGTCACTAGATGGTATGACCATCAGCTTTTTAGATGATTTAATTATTTTGCTGAAAATGGCAGGCGTTTTTTGATAAATGATTGTTTTGCTTATAAATTGCTGCTACTGTCAAATATAGCCAGTGGGGCATACGGAGAAGCTGGTAACAAACCAGCCAAACGAGGCAGCTTGCCATGTCGTTACTCAATATCGACAAGGTAAACAGCCAATAAAGCAAGGTTTGTCAAAGATCAGCTGTCTGCTATTATCTATTGGATAAAATCTATTTCATATTTTTTAAACGGTGGCGTTTTATAAACGCCGTGTTTTTTCGTTTGCTAGTGTATATAAAATTATGGCGCTCTCTTCTCTTTTTCGTTCGACCCCTCAATCGCCACAAGCTACCGGCTCGAATGGCATTCTTTCCATGCCATCAGCGCGCGCAACTTTATTATCGAGTGTCGGCTGTATGCTGGTGCTCAGTTTATTGATGGTGGCTTCGGCTTCTATTCCTTTTGCGCTCAGTCGCGGCATGACGGAACTACATTTCTTTTATAATCAGCTGCTATACATGGGTATCGGTCTGTTTATCGCTGGTATTTCTTATAAAGCAGTATCTCTAAAAAGGCTATATAAGACTGAAACCCAGTTCATGCTATTGGCGATTACGGGGCTATTGTTATTCGCCACCTTATTCAGCACGCCCATCAACGGCTCGAAGCGTTGGCTAAGTTTAGGCGGCTTTAACTTTCAGGTCGCAGAACTCGCCAAATTGGTAATGATTATATTTGTCTCAGACTTTGTGGTACGGCGCTCCTTTGAGGTCCGTAATGGCTGGGATGGCTTTTTACGCATTGCGATAGTGGTCGGACTAATCACCGTTCTATTATTAGCACAGCCAGATTTTGGCTCGTTTGTGGTTATTATCGGCACAGTTTTTGCGATATTTTATATTGCAGGCGCGCCTTATAAGCAGTTTATCGCGCTCGGTGCTGTCGCCGTTGGCGGTGCAGTATTAATGGTGGCGACCGTACAATATCGACTTGTGCGAGTGATGTCGTTTTTGGATCCTTTTGATGATGTGCAAGATACGGATTATCAGTTGGCACGCAGCTTAATTGCCTTTGGTCGTGGGCAGTTTACCGGTGTTGGTTATGGTGAAAGCGTACAGAAACTGTCGCATTTACCAGAGGCACATACGGATTTCCTATTAGCAATTACGGGTGAAGAGTTGGGCTTCGTTGGGGTCACGATGATCTTGATACTTGAGGCGCTCATTATCGGTAGTGCGATGCGCATCAGTTATAACGCGCTTAAACGTCGGCAGATGCGGATGAGTTATACCGCCTTTGGTATTGCGGTGGTGTTTATTGCGCAGACGATTATTAATGCGGCGATGAATATGGGGGCGATTCCGACCAAAGGTTTGACCATGCCATTCTTTAGTTATGGTGGTTCATCAATGTTAATAAGCTTAGTGATGGTAGCGGTACTGCTAAAAATTCATAAAGAAAGCCCTGAGATCGAAAAAAGCCAGTGCCGTTATTATTGATTAGATATATGATATTAAATGCTAGGCATATTTAAAGACCGCATATTTTGTAGCGGTGAGTTATCCCATTGTGCTATCGCTTGTTTAAGCATATTTGTCGGGGTATCACTATCGACGACAGGCTGCTGCAATAGCTTTAAAGCATGCGCGATTAGATTGCTTGGATTGCGGGTATCAATAGGCTGAGCAAGATTTTGTTTAGACAGCTTTTGACCGTCAGGACTGCATATCAGCGGCAAATGATACCAATGATCGATAGCCGGTAAGCGTGCGGCATGCATGATGCTGATTTGCGCCGTGGTCATCGGCAAAATGTCCAAGCCACGCATGATATGCGTCACCCCTTGCAAGCCATCATCGAGACTAGCAGCCAAAATATAGTTAATCATGCCATCTTGGCGACGCACTACCATATCTCCTAGGGTTTGCTGCGGATTATCCCATTGCACGCCTTGAATACCATCTTTAAAGCCCATGCGATAGTTTGGCAACTGTATCCGTAACTTATTTTGGTCTTTATCAAAACCTGCATTTAGACAGCAGCGCGGATAGCGTTGTCTGTTCAGAAGTTTCTGGTTGGCCTGTTGCGGGCCAGCGCTTTCTCCTATCGCTTTTCGCTCCCAGTAACGCTCAAGACTTTTACGTGAGCACTGACAGCCATACGTCAGTGAGTGCAGTCTCGAAGACAAGTAATCATTATAGATATCAATGCGCTCGGATTGGTAGATGACATCACCATCCCAGTGCAGCCCAAGTACCTCTAAATCTATCAAAATCTGCTCAGTAAACTGTCCATCACAGCGTTCAGTATCGGTGTCTTCGATACGCAGTAACCATTTGCCACCGATAGATTTGATATGACAAAAGCTGGCAAGCGCCGTCGTTAATGAACCAAGATGAAGCTCACCAGTGGGTGAAGGGGCAAAACGTCCGATAGGTTGTGATGACAATGCGGCTGGAGTTGGAATTGGCATAGGAATAGGAATGGTTTTCAAAGTAGGGAATATAAGTAGGATAATAAATAAATCGCTAAAAAGATATTTATCAAATATGCCTATTTTGTTGGTGACGTGTCAATAAATATGAAGACCTATAAAAAGTAAGAATATAAAATGCAACGAGCGACCAATAAATGGTCGCTCGTGTTTATCTTGACGTTAAGATTGTCTGTCTTTAATTAGCTGGATTTAAGCACCTTGGTTTTGACGCTCTTTAATCTCAGATAAAGTTTTGCAGTCAATGCACTGGGTCGCTGTTGGACGGGCTTCCAGACGACGTAGACCAATCTCTACGCCGCAAGTTTCACAAAATCCGTAATCATCATTTTCAATTTCGGCGATAGATTTATCGATTTTGCGAATCAGCTTGCGTTCACGATCACGTGTCCGCAAGGTCAGGGCAAACTCTTCTTCTTGAGTGGCGCGATCATTGATATCTGGCATGGCGCTGGACTCATCTTGGATATAAGTCTTAGTACGATCCGCTTCGCCAATCAGTTGGTGCTTCCAATCTAATAAAATTGCCTTAAAATGCGCCAATTGCTCATCAGACATATACTCTTCGTCTTTGGCAGGTACATAAGGGGTAAATTTTACATCACTCGGATTCGTGGTCAGGGTGCTCATATGGGTATCCTACTTTTTCAAATTAATTCAATAAAACGACATATCAAAAGACAAGACGTTATAAATTTACCAAACGCTATAAATTGTCCCTTTATAAAACGTTTTACCACTTAGTAACACAAGTAACACAGCTGATCTAATAATATGGTTATCTCAATAGGACGATAGCGACCTATCAATGGTCAAGTATATTGTCATGAATTTATTTATTTAAATACTGGCTGTTAAATAATTGGACAAATTACTGACTGTGAAAACTTAGCTTGTGGTCAATTTAGCCATCCTAGCTATTATAATTTCGTCTAAATAAAACTTAGACCGTGCTTATTTTTTCTTACATTGGCTAACAGTATAAGATACAGGCTCTGGCGCTATTATTCTAGCCAAATTTTTGCCAATAAAACTGGTCGTCAAGTATCTAGTCTTTCGACCCAGCTTGCAACCTTTCCATTGTTGGCTAATTGCAACCAACGATATCCAGGTAGGGCGTTTTTATCATAAGTAAAGTCGTCCTCAAAAGGTTTAAACTGATAACAAGTAGAAGGCGTACTATACACCGTTACCCCTTGACGGTAACGGACTTGCTCTTGATGAGTATGCCCGCTAATAATCACTTGCAAGTGCTCAAATGCCGCCATTCGTTGCCAAAAAGCATCCGCATTTTCTACCATATGCTGATCAATCCAGTCAGAATCAACCGGTATCACATGATGGTGTAAGGCGATGAGCGCAGGCTTAGTACAAGTCTCTAGCTGCTCGCATAGCCAATCAATGTCGGTTGTCGTTAATTCTCCTGCTACTTTGCCAGCGATAGAGGAGTCTAATAACAGTACTTGCCAATGCTCTGTTTCAATAATATGTCGGCTCAGTAGGCGCCCGTCCGCCGGTCTAGCGAGCAGTTGACGCTGGAAAAATGGTAATTCACTGTCATTCTCATCGGTGACATCATGGTTGCCTGCAATACAAGCAAAAGGAATTCCGGTCGCCTGCAAAACCTCAAAAATATGATCGTAAATCTCCGCCTGCACTCTATTGACCAAATCACCTGTGACAATGATTAAGTCACAGCGGCGATCTTCACTTAAGGCTTGTTTGATAATTGCCTCAAAGCTGTACTGGCAAATTGCCACTTCACTGCTGGTTTCGTTAACCGCAGCAGGCACATGAGATGATAAGTGTAAATCAGTAATTTGCAGAATATTTACCTGTCCGTCTGGCGTGCTGATAGCACTGGCAGGATAGCTAAGCATTGGATTCAGTCCCTTATCAATCAAAACGATATCAACTTAGAGTAATATCAAATCAAAAAAACCTATAAGGCATTGGTTTGATTATAAAATTTATTAACTATATTCTTAATAGTATTAGAGAAAGTTTATAACATTATAACGTGTAAAGCTCTAGCAATATTGATGAAATAAAGTTCGATAAAGGCTAATTGAATAGCTGTTTTATCACTGAAAGAATCATTATTGTGACAGGTATAAACACAGCCATATCTCTAGATATCTAGTGGCGTGCTGACCAAAATTTTGCCATTAGGGATTTTGTGCCTGATTTTATGTTTATTAACTTTGAGACAATCAGCGCAACAAAGAATAAAATTGCGAGCACTAAGACGATAGCAAGTCCAGTCTGAATATCAAACCAAATACTGCCCCAAACGCCAAGCGTGACGCCAAGTTGTGCGATAATCAAAGCGATAATGACCATTTGTTTTGGCGAGGCTGACCATAGACGTGCTGTCAGTGCGGGCAATACCAGTAAACCACTGATTAAAAGGCTACCAACTGCTTGCAAGGCAATGGCACAAAACCCAGCCAATACGCCCATAAAAAACAGCCGCTGACGGGTGGGATTGATACCTTGAATTCGTGCCAATGCCTCATGAGTAGCCAGTTTGATTTGTGCCGGCCATATATAAATAAGTAACCCTAAGCCAACCAAAACACTGGTTGCAATTAAGGGTAAATCTGCCCAATCAAGCTCGAGCAAATTGCCAAATAAAAAACCTAAGACATTGGCTTGCTGATCGGTCAGCTGGGTTAACGTCAATAAACCCAAGCACAATAGCGACACTGCAACCACGGCCAACACCGCATCGACGGGCAAACGCTCATCATCAATTAACACCAGTCCTAGCACTACCATTACACTGACAAGGGCAATGCCAATGCCCATGGGTAATTGCCACAATACTGCTAACGCCACCCCTAGCAAAGTGCCATGCGCCAATGCATCGGCAAAAAATGCCATGCGCCGCCATAATACCAAACACCCTAAGGGCGCAGAGAGTAAGGCTAAAATACTGCCAGCGATCCAAGCAGGGGCAATGATTGCTAACCAAGCGGTCATAATAGATATCCGTAACGTTTTTAGAAAAAATACAAGGCGATTTTTTGCTTTAAGAAGATTAGTTGTTGATTATATCTCGCTTGGGGCATGATGCTCGCAAGCGTGTGGCTGATGGACGTACGGCTGCTCGTAATGGTGTCCAAAGAGCTTTTGAAATTCCGAACTAATGGCAAGCTCGCTCGGTTGTCCTTCGCAGCAAATATGTTTATTGAGACAAATGACCCGCCTGCTGCCTTTCATGACCCAATGCAAATCATGCGAAACCACCAACATGGCGCAACGTAAAAACTCCGGTAGCTCATCAATAAACTGATAGAGCCACACCTCAGTATCAGGGTCAAGCCCTTGCATCGGCTCATCTAAAATCAATAAATTGGGCTTATCTAATAAAGCGCGCGCCAATAATACCCGCTGGGTTTCACCGCCTGACAAATGCAGCATTTGCCGTGATAGCAGGTGCGTTAAGGATAAGTTTTCAAATATGAATTGACGCTGCTCAGCCGTTAAACGCTTTTTGTCTGCTTGGCCCAATAAATCACAAACGCGTAACGGTAAAATGGGCGGTACCGTAAAACGCTGTGGCACATAACCCAGCTGTAACTTTTGATGCGGGGTTATCTGTCCATTCGTCGGCTCGATCAAACCCAAAACTAGTTTAACTAGCGTTGATTTGCCCGCGCCATTAGGACCTATGAGGCTGACCGTTTCGTTGACAGCGATATCTATATCGATATGCGAGAGGATGCGTTGCTGACCGATATGATAGCTGATATCGCTTAAGCTCAGTAATTTGGGGGCATTATTCATCGTCCTATCACTTATATCAATGACAGAGGGTGGCTGGGTTGGTGAAGTCGATAAGGTCATAGGGCATTACTGATATGTTAATGATAAGTGAGTAAAGGAACCGTCATAGCTAAATATAAAAGCATAGCTAAGGATAAAAGCGTTAACCTAAAATGCTGACAATCAACTGCTTTATTGACAAGCTTGGCAACGACCGCTGAGCTCAATGACACTGCGTTCTACCGTAAAGCCGACATCTCGTTGCGCAAAGCTCATGATTTCTTGCACCGGTAAACTGCTACATTCTTGCACACGCTGGCACTGCGCACAGATTAAAAATGCTGCCGTATGCTGCGCGCGTGGATGACAGCAAGGTACATAAGCATTGATAGAGGTTAGCTGATGAATCAAGCCTTCACTCAATAAAAACTCCAAACTGCGATACACAGTCGGCGGCGCGACGTTTTTTTGCATCTGATTATTTGTCTGCTTATTTGAGGCAGGGTTTTTGGCTTCAGGCTCATTAAGTCGCATTTGCTGCAATTGCGTGATCAAATCATAAGCACCCACTGGTTTATTGGCTTCTAAAACCAGTTGGTAGATTTGTTGACGCAACGGTGTAAAGCGCGCACCGTTTGAGCGACATTGCTCTTTTGCGGCCATGAGGCGCTCATTCACATCGGACGGTGTGAAATCTTGCACATGATCGCAAACAGATGAATGACTAGACATGAAGCAAGCTCCTAAACTAAACATAACCCAGCACTTTCATACAAGGCACTTTTTATGATGGTTTTTTATATTGTTATAGTATAACATACTAAGATAGAAAAGCGCGTATGTCGTTCTAACTTATCGGTACATGTGCCTATTTTAATCAAAACAATGTCTTAAAATGATTATTCGCACTATTATTCATTGACCCTCAAAAGCAGCCATTATGATTTCATTCTTTAAAAGTTTTATAAGTTTACCTATGACCTTACAGCGATCATTAACGACTGGCGTCATTATATTTGGCTCGTTAATGATGAGCGCCCAAGCAGCAACGGTCAGTGTGAGTAATTATCCGCTGTTTCTACTAAGCCAAGCCGTGACAGAAGGTACGCCATCTGCTAAGCAATTGTTGCAAGCAGGGGAGGTGGGGCATCATGGTAGTATCAGCCCGGGCGATATCAAAGCGATTCAGGATAGCAAGTTTGTGGTTTGGTTCGGTGAGCCACTAGAAAATAATTTAGCAAGCACTCTTAATAGCGCGCCAAATGCGATTGCTTTATTTAAGTTTGATGCGTTTAAGCGTCATCCGTTACGTGATGTCAAAGGTAAACCTATTGCTGGCACCTTAGACCCGCATATTTGGCTCGATCCCGAAAATGCTAAAGCCATTACTCGGGCGCTTGCCGTCATTCATAGTCATGCCAATCCACAATATAAAAATCTCTACCATGCCAATGCACAAAAATTTGCCCAGCGCATGAATAGAGCAGTGGCAGCAGCCAGTAAAAATTCTACTCAAAAAGCGCTACCGTATTGGGCGTATCACGATGCTTATCAATATATGGAAGACAGCACTAAGCTAAAGCTGATTGGCAGCCTAAGCACGGACCATCATTTGGCACCAAAAGCCAGTCAACTACGTTGGTTGAATGAGCAGCGCCCAGTCAAACAGATGTGTTTGGTCAGCCCGATCAGTCCTGCTAAAGGTTTGCTTGCGAAGTTACAACCCGTGAAAGCTACCGTGCAAGCGGAAGATATGAGCAATAGTAAGGATTTTGTCAGCGGTTGGCAGACAATGGCGCAGCAAATCCGCCAATGTATCGCATAAGCACTTTTTAATCAGTGCCGTTCAATGAATGGCTCGCAAAATAACAGTTAGTAAAACTGTTTAAAAAAGGTCTTTTAAAAAAGAAGTAAGGCGCAGTGCGCTTAGTAATTTTCAGTGAATAGTAGATAAAATGCTGTTTTATGGAGTATTAGCCATACTTTATTCACTTTGTAGAGAGGTTTTGGCTGCTAAACAAGTAAATGCTTGATAAAAAGCATATTTTACTTGCTTAAAATGGCCTTGCTCCCTATAATAAGTGGCGTTTTAATTTGGTTAAAAGATAACGTCTGTAGAGTGAGCCATTCACGGATAACCTTGTCGCAATTGTGCTACATTATCCCCACGTTATAGAGCTATAAAAATATCGATGACCAAGCCTGCCAAACGCACCCAAAAAGATAAAATTGGTATTTACCTAAAACGCCAAGCATGGATTTTATTTATCCTCATTGTGATGGGTTGGATAGTAGATGTCGTCTGGTTGGGGAGTGATGCCAGTGCGCTTGTTGTCGCAAAGAGTAACGCCATTGGTGCGTTACTAAGTTTTGCCACTCAAGCCGTGTTTGCTGGATTTATCTTTTGGCACACCGGATATCGCGCGCGCAGACACATTGTCAGCCAGCTATATCGTGGTCAGATGGTCAAGTGGCTATTGACCGTATTTGGTTTTGCACTAATTTTTATTACCATACAACCTCTATCAGCGCCTGCGCTATTCATCGGTTTTATGGTAATGCAGATTAGTCACAGTTGGATGTTGTGGCATATACGCTAGTATGTATAGACGATTATCATTTTAATGGTCAATATTATAAACAACGTTAGTTTGTCATCCTGCGGTCCAACTTCTCTACGATTACTGTTATAACGTCATTGATACATCATAAAATGACTCAGAACCGTTTTTACAATAAAAGTATGGATATGGCGCACTTAAGTTGGCGTAAAGTGTCAAATAATTGCGATTAATAATCCCTTATCTAAGCAGGGTTATGAAATACGATGGAATTATTGATATCGTATTATAGACGCAAAGCTATGTAAGCGAACGTTAACAGCGATTAACGTATTCATACAGTAAATAAAAAAGTCATAATTGACTTTACACGAATACCACGCTGCATTAATATAGGCAGCTAAATATCTTGCTTACGAGCGCTGTATTAAGCGTTTATCGTGATAAAACAAGATAAGCAAACACATATATGACATTTTTGCGTACACATGCAAGGGCTATTACTGAATCATCATAAGCCCTTTTTTGATAGCTAAAATTTACCCGACGCTATCGAATTGAGCAGTAGCAGTGCAGCATCAGTTAATTAGTAATAACAGATTAGTTAGATAATTATGGGTTGGATGTTATTGTTTACATGAGTGCTGTAGCAGGACTTATTGGTTTACTGAGTAGTAGACCAAATAGAAGCGCCAACACCTCATCAGATGACAACCATATTTTTGGTAGTTGATTAAATCGTTGATTAATAAGAAGCTTACATTATGGCATCCGAGCAAACATCATCAGAATATATCTCTCACCACTTAACGAATTGGACGTACGGCTATCTGCCGGGCGAAGGTTGGAAAGTTGCCTATACTGCTGAAGAAGCAGGTTTAATGGGTTTTAAAGCTATCCACCTTGACTCTATGTTATGGTCAATCGGTCTGGGTATTTTATTTTGTGCCATCTTTTGGATGGTTGCCAAAAAAGTTACTTCAGGCGTACCAAGCAAGACTCAAGCCGCGGTTGAGATGATCGTTGAGTTTGTCGATAACAACGTTCGTGATTCTTACAGTGGTACCTCAAAATTGATTGCGCCTTTAGCGTTAACCATTTTTGTGTGGATTTTCTTGATGAACTTGATGGATCTACTGCCTATCGACTTTATTCCAAGTCTTGCAGGCCTAGTTGGCGCTGCAATGGGTCATGATCCACATCATGTGTTCTTCAAGATCGTGCCAACAACTGATCCTAATATCACGCTTGGCATGTCGTTCTCTGTCTTTGCGTTGATTATCTACTATAGTATCAAAGAAAAAGGGTTGGGCGGTTTTGTCGGTGAGTTAACACTGCATCCGTTTAGCGCCAAAAACCCAATCATGCAAATTATTTTAATCCCCATCAACTTTATCTTAGAGTTTGTTACCCTGATTGCCAAACCAATCTCATTAGGTTTGCGTCTATTCGGTAACATGTATGCTGGGGAGCTAATCTTCGTATTGATTGCCCTGATGCCATTTTGGATTCAATGGGCGTTATCTGTACCGTGGGCAATTTTCCACATCTTAATTATTACCCTTCAAGCGTTCGTATTCATGATGTTGACGATAGTTTATATGTCGCTTGCATCATCAACTGAACATTAATTATACATTCAATAGGTAAATGAGGATACATCAATGGATCCAGTATTAGGTGGTTACACAGTTATCGCAGTAGCACTGCTTATCGGTCTTGGCGCACTTGGCACAGGCATTGGTTTTGCTATTCTAGGCGGCAAGTTCTTAGAAGGTGTTGCACGTCAACCAGAACTTGGTTCACAGCTGCAAACTCGTATGTTCATCGTGGCAGGTCTACTTGATGCCGTACCGATGATTGGTGTTGGTATTGCTATGCTATTGTTGTTCGCTAACCCTCTAGCAGGTTAATCAGAAAGCTCAGTTGTAAATGTTTGGTGGTCAAAGTTTGTATCTTAACCATAGTCAAAGTTTGGCTATCAAATATGATCAATGAAACTGATTTTTCATTAACAAAGAGGTGATCACGTGAATATCAATTCTACCCTCATCGGTCAAGCCATTGCTTTTGCAATATTTGTGATTTTTTGCATGAAATTCGTGTGGCCACCACTTATCGGTGCCATTAATGAGCGTCAGCGTAAGATTGCTGAAGGTCTGAATGCGGCAGAAAAAGCAAAAGCAGATTTAGCGACCGCGGAGCAAGATGTACAGCAGGAGCTTAATCTTGCAAAGACCAAAGCTGCTGCTTTAATTGAGCAAGCGAATAAGAGCGCTAATCAGCTTGTTGAAGATGCAAAATCGCAAGCCCAAGCAGAAGGTGAGCGCATTCGTCAACAAGCGCAAGCCTCTATCGACCAAGAAATCAATCAAGCGCGCGAATCATTGCGTGCCCAAGTTGCTGAACTGGCTGTACTTGGTGCCGAGAAGATTTTGCAAGACAAAGTCGATGTGCAAAAACATGCCAGTATGTTAGACCAACTGGCGGCGAAGCTGTAATTGTGAGGATATCATGGCTGACTTATCAACCTTAGCACGACCGTACGCTAAAGCCGCGTTTGACTATGCCAATGAAAACGGGGTAGTAAATGAGTGGGAAAACTTCTTATTTATTGCCGCCACCGTTGTCAAGGACAAGTCGTTCAGTACTTGGCTAGACAATCCAGCTGTTTCTGCTGAGCATAAGTCAGCTGCTTTGGTCGATCTTTATGATACAGAAGTAGCTAGCGCGAATGATTCTGCTTTTAAGCAGTTATTGGTCGAGACCCAAGGGGCTCGTCATGACAGCAACGCCAGCTATCCCAAAGTATCAGTAGCACTTAGTAACTTCGTTAAACAGTTATCAGAACAAGAGCGTCTGGCGCTGCTTCCTGAAGTTTATGAGCATTATCGCCGTCACAAGGCAATAAGCTTAAAGCAGCTTGACGCTTATGTGACCTCTGCTTATCCATTAACCGATGCACAGCGTGATATGCTGCAAACGCGTCTTGCTGCTTCGCTAAATGCGAGCGTGGTGATTCATGAATCGGTTGATCCTAGTCTTTTGGCGGGCGCTACGATTAAAGTCGGTGACAAAATCATCGATGATTCGATGCGTGGCAAGTTACAACAGTTAAAAACACAGCTAACGGCCTAATGCCAATCATCAGTGCAGCTTAATAAAAGTTGCGTGATATAAGAGCATTTAAGTCAGTGGCGGGTTATCATAAATTAAAGGAAACAAGGCAATGCAACAATTGAATCCAGCGGAAATCAGTAATCTGATTAAGCAGCGTATTCAAGACCTTGATGCGGGTGCAACTGCAAAGAATGAAGGCACGATTGTCAAAGTATCTGACGGCATCGTGCAGATTCATGGTCTTGAAGATGCCATGTACGGCGAAATGATTGAGTTTGAAGGTGAAATCTACGGAATGGCGCTTAACTTAGAGCGTGATTCTGTTGGTGCGGTAGTATTAGGCGACTTCCTAAAACTACAAGAAGGTCAAAAAGCCTATTGTACTGGTCGCATTTTAGAAGTACCCGTAGGTCCTGAGTTGCTAGGCCGTGTTGTTGATGCTTTAGGTAACCCTATTGATGGCAAAGGTCCTATCGATGCCAAGATGACTGATAAAGTCGAAAAAATTGCCCCAGGCGTTATCGACCGTCAATCAGTTGATCAGCCAGTAATGACGGGTTATAAAGCCGTCGATACCATGATTCCAATCGGTCGTGGTCAGCGTGAGCTTATCATTGGTGACCGTCAGACGGGTAAAACCGCGATGGCTATCGATGCGATCATTGCACAGAAATCCTCTGGCATTAAGTGTGTATACGTAGCTATCGGTCAGAAACGCTCTACCATTGCCAACGTCGTACGCAAACTTGAGCAAACGGGTGCCCTTGAATATACGACGGTTGTCGTCGCTTCAGCATCAGAGCCAGCAGCACTACAGTATATTGCACCGTACTCAGGTTGTACGATGGGCGAATACTTCCGTGACCGTGGCGAAGATGCACTGATTGTTTTTGATGATTTATCAAAACAAGCCGTTGCTTATCGTCAGATTTCACTATTGCTACGTCGTCCGCCAGGTCGTGAAGCTTATCCTGGTGACGTATTCTATTTACACTCACGTTTACTTGAGCGTGCATCACGCGTAAACGCAGCGTACGTAGAAAAATTCACCAATGGTGAAGTGGTCGGTAAAACGGGTTCTTTAACCGCGCTACCTATCATTGAAACCCAAGCTGGTGACGTATCTGCATTCGTACCAACCAACGTGATTTCAATTACTGATGGTCAGATCTTCTTAGAATCCAGCCTATTTAACTCAGGTATCCGTCCAGCAGTCAACGCTGGTATCTCGGTATCGCGTGTTGGTGGTGCTGCGCAGACTAAGATCATTAAGAAACTGTCTGGTGGTATCCGTACCGCTCTAGCTCAGTATCGTGAATTGGCTGCATTTGCTCAGTTTGCATCAGACCTTGATGACGCAACTCGTGAACAGCTTGATCATGGTGAGCGTGTGACCGAATTGATGAAGCAAAAACAGTATCAGCCAATGTCTATCTCTGAGCAAGCCGCAGTTATTTATGCGTCGAACGAAGGGTTCTTAGCGGACGTTCCTGTTGAAAAAATCGGTTCTTTCGAAGAAGCTTACTTACGCTATATGCATGATGAGCAGAGTGAATTGATGCGTGAGATTGATGACACTGCGAATTACAATGACGATATCGCAGGTCGTTTAAAGTCATCTTTAGAGACCTTTAAACAAAATCACAGTTATTAATTTAACGGGTTAAGCCTTAGTTGGTTAGCACTTTAATTTAGAGCGTATACGGTGGCGCATTATCTGATAAGGTTTCTTTTAAGGAATACTATTTAAGATAGTAGCGCCACTGTTTTAACCAGCAATGGTCTAAGATTGCGTCATGCCACAAAATGTAAAGACATTATTCTGTAAGTTCAGTGTTTTATATTAAATGATTGTTGCATACGCCCATGCTTTTTAACCCTCTTATATTGGAATCATTATGGCAAGCTTAAAAGAGATACGTGCCAAAGTCACCAGTATTAAAAGTACCCAGAAAATTACTCGCGCTATGCAAATGGTAGCCGCCAGTAAAATGCGCCGTGCCCAAGAGCGCATGGAAGTGGGTCGCCCGTATGCTGATAGTATGCGCCGGGTTATTTCGCATTTGGTGCATGCCTCATCAGATTACAAACATCCGTACATGGTAACGCGTCCAGTTGATAAAGTTGGCTATATTGTCATCACATCTGACCGTGGTTTGGCGGGTGGTTTGAATATTAACCTATTCAAAGCTCTATCTAAAAGTATTCAGCAATATCAAGACCAGTCTGTACAAGCCGAGTTTGCAGTGATTGGTGCCAAAGGCGTCAGCTTCTTCAAAAACTTTGGTGGTAAAGTCACCTCAGCTGTGACTGATTACGGTGATAAGCCAACCTTTGAGCAGATAAACGCGCCGGTCCAAGCGATGCTTGACGATTATACTAACGGCAAAATAGACCGCATCTACGTGGTTTATAATAAGTTTGTTAATGCGATGACGCAAAAGCCAACAGTCAATCAACTGGTACCTTTACCAGAAGATTCATTTGGCGAAGAAGAGAGCGGCATTCAGACAGAACTTAGCTGGGATTATATCTACGAGCCTGACATCAAAACATTGATTGATGAATTGCTTGGTCGCTATATCGAGTCGATTGTCTATCAAGCGGTGATGGAAAACATTGCCTCTGAGCAGTCTTCACGTATGGTTGCGATGAAAGCGGCGACAGATAATGCTGGTGACCTAATTAACGATTTACAGTTGGTTTATAACAAGCTGCGTCAAGCGGCGATTACCCGAGAAATCTCGGAAATCGTTGGCGGTGCTGCTGCTGTTTCATAATTGACTACACCTATATATAGAAGTTCAAGGAGAACGCAATGAGTAGCGGTCGTATTGTACAGATTATTGGCGCGGTTCTTGACGTTGAGTTTGACCGTAGCGAAGTTCCTCAGATTTATGATGCCTTGCAAGTAGACGGCACTGAAACCACCCTCGAAGTACAGCAACAGCTTGGTGATGGTATCGTACGTACTATTGCAATGGGTTCAACTGAAGGCCTAAAGCGTAACCTACCGGTTACCAATACCGGTGGCCCAATTTCTGTACCAGTAGGTATGGGTACGCTAGGTCGTATCATGGATGTTCTTGGTCGTCCTATCGATGAAGAAGGTCCAGTTGCTGCAGATGAGCGCTGGTCAATTCACCGCGAAGCACCAAGCTATGCAGAGCAGTCAAACAGTACTGAGCTTTTAGAGACTGGTATTAAAGTAATCGACTTACTTTGCCCGTTTGCTAAAGGTGGTAAAGTTGGTCTGTTTGGTGGTGCTGGTGTTGGTAAAACCGTCAACATGATGGAATTGATCAACAACATCGCCCTTAAGCACGAAGGTTTGTCCGTATTTGCGGGTGTTGGTGAGCGTACGCGTGAAGGAAACGATTTCTATCACGAAATGCAAGAAGCTGGCGTTGTAAACACTGAAGACTTTAGTAAGTCTAAAGTGGCGATGGTATACGGTCAGATGAATGAGCCACCAGGTAACCGTTTACGTGTTGCACTGTCTGGTTTGACCATGGCTGAATACTTCCGTGATACTAAAGATCCTGCCACTGGCAAAGGTCGTGACGTATTGTTGTTCGTTGATAACATCTATCGTTATACACTAGCCGGTACTGAAGTATCAGCACTACTAGGTCGTATGCCATCAGCGGTTGGTTATCAGCCAACACTAGCTGAAGAGATGGGTATGCTACAAGAGCGTATTACTTCTACGCAGTCAGGCTCTATTACTTCGGTACAAGCGGTCTATGTACCTGCGGATGACTTGACGGATCCATCGCCAGCAACGACGTTTGCTCACTTGGATGCGACAGTGGTACTAAGCCGTGATATCGCTTCACAGGGTATTTATCCTGCGGTTGATCCACTAGATTCTACTTCGCGTCAGCTAGATCCATTGGTTATCGGTGAAGAGCATTACAACGTTGCTCGTGGTGTTCAAGAAGTTCTACAACGTTATAAAGAGCTAAAAGACATTATCGCAATTTTGGGCATGGATGAGTTATCAGAAGAAGATAAATTGGTCGTTTATCGCGCTCGTAAGATTCAGCGCTTCTTATCACAGCCATTCCACGTTGCTGAAGTCTTCACTGGCGCCCCTGGTAAGTATGTACCACTACGCGATACCATTGCTAGCTTTAAAGCAATCATCGCTGGTGAATATGACAGCTTACCAGAGCAAGCCTTCTATATGGCTGGCGGCATCGATGAAGTCGTTGCTAAAGCTGAAAAAATGAAGTCTTCTGCAGCGTAAGTTGTATTCGTATTTGCTAATGAGTAGGTATAATATAAAGCTTATATCTACTCATCAGTAACGTATCGTAGTTTTGATTGCGTTTTTGATCGCGCTTTGATGGTAAGGAATTAAGTATGGCAACGTTACAATGTCGCGTCGTAAGTGCTCGTGAAGAGTTGTATTCAGGCGAAATTAGCATGTTAATAGCTAGTGGTACCGAAGGCGAGATTGGTATATTGCCAGGTCACACCCCGCTTATTACTTTGCTAAAGCCCGGTGCAATGCGCGTACAAATACCTAACGGTGAAGAAGAAGTGATTTATGTGTCAGGTGGTGTACTAGAAGTACAGCCTAAAATGGTGACAGTACTTGCTGATACTGCCATGCGTGCGCACAATCTTGACGAAAGTAAGATCGTTGAAGCGCGTAATAAAGCGGAGCAAATGCTGGTCAACCAATCTGATACCGTACAAACCAATGCCGCTCTAGCTTCATTGGCGGAATCTGTCGCTCAGCTACAAACCATCCGTAAGTACAAAAACCGTGCTTAATCTTTTTTGTTTGTAAGAGTAATTATTTGCTCTTGCCCGCAATAATAAAAAGACAGTCCTCTATGGGCTGTTTTTTTATGGCTAATGTTTTTATATTTACTCTTGATGATTTTTAGCTTTTGGTCTAAAAGCCACTAGCAACCATGGCAATATATGTTTATATTAAGGGTTAGAAAATAGTTTGCTAAGTTATATGGTTAAGCTGTTTTATAGGCTTTATTTAATGATCTGGATCATGTTTTAAGGTTTAGACATAACAAATAAGTCATTAGTGAATAAAAGTTATTTGATACTTTTTGAATATGATAAAGAGTCTAATTTTTGGACGTAAACTAAATTTTTAATGGTCGTAGTTTATAGGTTTTGTTAACGACTATAAGCTATAGTATAGGAAGCTGCAGGATTAATAGTATACTGTGCTGCCAAGTTTATAACAGCTATATGAACAGCAGTTGCACTATTTTGTGGTGCTATTCATTTTACGGCTCTTATTTTGCCTACTTTTAAATGAGATGTATTAGAGGATATAACAATGACAACGAATGATGATGACAATACCCCCCGAATTTTGATTGTTGAGGATGATGAGCGTCTGGCCATGTTGACTCAGGATTATTTAGTCAAGAATGGTCTAGAAGTGGCGATTGAAACGGATGGTAATCGTGCCATTCGCCGTATTGTCAACGAGCAACCAGATTTGGTCGTACTTGATGTTATGCTCCCAGGTAGTGATGGCTTGACGGTCTGCCGTGAAGTACGTCCACATTACCAAAACCCCATCTTGATGCTGACTGCGCGCACCGAAGATATGGATCAAGTATTGGGTCTTGAGATGGGCGCGGACGATTATGTTGCCAAGCCAGCTCAGCCACGTGTCTTATTAGCGCGTATTCGTGCGTTATTACGTCGTTCAGAAAATGCGCCATCAGAAGATGTGCCACAGCGTTTAGAATTCGGTGAGTTGGTTATCGATAACGGTGGGCGTTCAGTGAACCTTGGCGATGAGCTGGTTGATTTCACCAGTGCGGAATACGATTTGTTATGGTTACTAGCCTCTAATGCTGGTCGTATTTTGTCACGTGAAGATATCTTTGAGCGTCTACGCGGTATCGAATATGACGGTCAAGATCGCTCGATTGACGTACGTATCTCACGTATCCGCCCAAAAATCGGTGATGATCCAGAAAATCCAAAACGTATCAAAACCGTACGTAGTAAAGGCTATCTATTCGTGAAAGAAGGCAACTAATCGCCTATTTATGCTATAAGCTTTTACTATTCAGTGTTAAACCATAAAAAACCAGCTTCACGCTGGTTTTTTATGGTTTAAATTTTAAGTTTTTAACCTTAATAGCTACGTTATGTGGTTTAATTAAGCGATAATTTTATATGCTAGTTTAATAAACGTTTCATAAATAGCGCAGCAGGTATTTATCCTATCTTGGTTGTGATAGGGAGTACACAGTATTTTTGTCGCCTACAGTAAAACATGTACAATTTGAAAAATAGTCGCTATTTATTAATGTAACCGCATTTGCTGTCATTTATTCTGCTATCCATAACTCTTATTCATTAGGTTGGTCACGGCACGTATGTCATTAGTTTCTTCTCTTAAACACAGTATCTTTGTTCGTATTTATGCTGGACTATTAATAGTCTGTTTGTGCGTGGCGTTATTCGCGCAGCTATTGATGGATACGATCAATAAAGAACGCGTCCAGTCTTACCGTGAAAGCATGGCGACAGGCGCTTTTCATATCGTCAGCGAAGGGGTTGCTCATCAAGAGAGTGACTCCCAACGTGACTATTGGTTGTCTGACGCTAGCAGTTTGTTTGGCGCGGAATTCAGTATTGTGCCGATTAATGAGATAGACTTTAATGCCAGTGAATTGCGTCGTTTCGAGAAAGGTAATGCCGTCGTTCGCTATGTGAGTCAACCTATATATGCCGATGTTTATTACCGCTTACCGGATAATAAAAGTGTTTTAACAGCGCGCATATCGCAGGTCACTGAACAGCAGGTACGAGCTATAGCTGTGTTTTTGCTCGATGATTTATCTTACCATGCGACCTTGTCCGATAAGCGCAAGCGTTTGGCTGAATTGGAAGAAAGGTTTTCTTTTCCATTAGAATTTAAAGCAGTTAACACCCTCAATTTAGATCCTGATCAGATGGCACGCTTACGCCGCGATGAGGTGGTCATCTTATTACAAGACACCAATACCAGTAAAAGTAACTCGTCAATTACAGTCGTTGTGCCCTCTGAAATCAATGATATGGCGATTTTAATCGGTCCTGTGCCGTTGTTTAATTGGTTCCCGCTGAATCTGATTGTCAGTATGATTTTGATCAGTATGTTTTTAATCAGCTTAGGTGTTTATGCTCTTATTTTCCCGCTCGAACGCAAATTACAATTGATTCAAGTTGGTGTAAACGAAGTAAGTAAAGGCAATCTCGATATTAAAGTACAGGTCATTGGGCAAGATGAGATTGCGCGCCTATCCGCGACATTTAATGCGATGACGGCGCATATTAAGCGTTTGATTGAGTCGCAGCGTGAGCTGACGCGGGCGGTATCCCATGAACTGCGTACGCCCGTCGCTCGTATTCGTTTTGCTGTCGATATGCTGGCAGATACCGATGATGAAGACTCGCGCTTTATGCAGCGGGATTATATTGACGAGGATATCGAAGCGCTTAATGGTTTGATTGATGAGATGTTAACCTATGCCAAGCTTGAAGAGGGCTCACCGAAATTAGATTTGGAGCCTGTGAATTTGCGAGAATTGCTTGAGCAAATTGAGCGTGAGACCAATGCCTTAGGTAAGCCTATTAAAATAGTGACCAACCTGCCCAATGCTAAAGTAACGGCGGTTGCCGATAGGCGCTATTTGCATCGGGTGATTCAGAATTTAGCCGGTAACGCTTTACGCTATGCAGAAACCACCATTATCATTAGTGCTGGGGTCAAAAAAGGCAATGCCTTTGTCAGTGTAGAAGATGACGGGCACGGTATACCAGAAGCCGATCGTGAAAAGGTTTTTATTCCGTTTTCACGCTTGGACGATAGCCGTACACGAGCGTCAGGTGGCTACGGCCTAGGTTTGTCTATTGTGTCGCGTATCGCCTTTTGGTTTAATGGTAATATGAAAGTAGGCGAAAGCCGTGAGCTTGGCGGCGCCCGATTTGTCATGACCTGGCCTATCAAACCGCTGACCCAAGTGCTTGCTGCTGATGAACTTACCCAAGAAAAAAGCGAACGTGATTTTGATGCTTAACTTTATGCAATACTGTTAAACGCTGAAAAGTACTTAAACATGCTATTGGTAGGATAATGCATAGAAGCTGATAAATCGTTGGCTAAAGTTGAAGAAATATTGATTGATGATACATTACCGCTTTTAAAGCAGCTGAAAAATAGAGGAGGGCAAAGGATGCCGTATTTATTTGGTGGTTTAGTCGTATTGAATGCAGCAGCGCTCGGTTATTATTTATTCCTGCAACCGCCAATCAGCACTGAGACGCTAAAGGCAGCACAGGATGAAATAACTCAACCTTTAGCCTTTACGAATAGTGCTGAGTATATTCCACCCGTGATTGGTACTAGAGAATAACCATTGTAATTAACTAACCACTCATCATTATTAGCCAAGTTTTGACCTTAATGTGATTGGTGTTTATCTACGGATTATTCATACTATCGGTAGAGCTAGATGCTTTATCGTTGTCAGCATCCAATGGCGGCTCTCCAGCTACTTTAGAAATTAATGGGATTCGAACACAAACTTGGAGTCCGCCATCTGGATGATTGATTGCCTCAACTGTCCCATGATGTAAGCGTGCGATACGGTCGACAATCGCCAGACCAAGCCCGCTACCCTGAGTGGTACGCGCTGATTCCCCACGTTCAAACGGTTGCATGACGCGCTCTAATTGGTCTTCTGCGACCCCATCGCCGCAGTCACGCACACATATCACCAATTGCTCTTTTGCTTCTTTATTAACCTCGTTTTCGGTCACCACATCGCTGTCTTCTACCACCGCTTTTTCTATAAATGTCGGGACGACGGTCACGGATATATAAATGGGTGGTTTGCCGTAACGTTTGGCATTATTGACCAGATTGATAACCAAGCGTTTAATAGACATCGGACGTATAGGAAGCATTTTGTGACATTCGGACTGGTAGATAAATTCCATCGGCGCAAATTGCACCATGATCTCATTAAAGATGGTATCTAAATTGGTCAGGCGTACCGGCTCATCAGAACCGTCTTTCATAAATGAGATAAACTGCTCCAAAATGGCATCCATATCCTCAATATCATAAATTAGACCTTCACGAAAAAAATCATCAGGCAGCATCTCAGCGGTTAAACGCATACGGGTTAGCGGTGTGCGTAAATCATGCGAGATACCTGCCAACATAATCGTACGCTCTTTTTGTGCTTGATTAAGGGTGGTAAATAAGCGGTTGAATGCCATATTTACTTGACGTATTTCAATAGGGCCATTATGGGTCGGTAAGGTCGTGGCCTGACCCAAGCGAATATAGTTGGTTGCCGCCCGCTGCAAATAACGCAACGGACGATTTAATTGCCGCGCCAATAAAATAATAGTCAGCAAGGTCAAAATGGGCAATCCCACTAAAAATAATAATAATAGGCCGGGGCTGTACTGAGAATAATATACCACTGGTTCACGAACCCAAAAGCTGGTATCACGACTGTCTTGCACCCAAAGCTGCGGGGTCGGTTTAAACTTAAAATAAACCTCAACTGGACGACCTAACTGCGCGCCAATTTCGCGTTGTAATACATCGGTAAAAACCCCCACAAACGCTTTATCTGACACTGTCGGAAAATCACTGGGATTATTGACCACCACCACATGTGAATGCTGATAAATCCATTGCTGTACGGCAGGGTCATGTTTCCAGTCTTGATTCACGCTGTTCATTAAGCGTAATTCGCTCGTCAGATAGCGCGCATGGTTTTTAAGCTCAGGTAAATATAGACTACGCCAAAAAAACGAAATCGATAGCCCGACACTGATAATAACAATAAAAGACACCATCAAGGTGGTCAGCCAAGTGTTGGAGTAGGAGCGGGCGAGCCGACCTTTGCGATGTGGTTGCGATTTTGGTGTAATCATAAGAGTCCAAAAGGTTGAGCAAGATATTTATAAGGCAAATTTTTTTAAAAAATACCTATAAACATAGCGTTTTTTTATTGAGTTTTTGCATATAAAAAATATAACTTCATTCGGTATTACAAGCCTACGATTTAAAGCTTTATCAAACCATTTTTTTGATTGCAGGGTTTGCTTGTAGGATAGCATAATCAAATAATGTGGTTATTGGCTTTACCGATAGAATTAGTAGCCAATTTAATAGGGTCAAGCCTAATAAATTGACCATGAATTATGAATTATGTTTTACATGCCTTGCTATTTAAGCTATTGTTAATAAATAATTAAATAAGCACAGTTTATGTTTTCAATAAAACAAGACTGTGATATAATTATGCCCTTTTTGGTATACCTGCGAAAGAGAGAATTCACATGGTTGTTATTCGTTTAGCACGGGGCGGTGCCAAGAAACGCCCATTTTATCAAGTAGTTGTTGCTGATCAACGCCGCGCGCGTGACGGTCGCTACATTGAAAATATCGGCTTTTTTAACCCACTCGCTAAAGAGTCTGAAGAAGCAGTACGCCTAAATATGGAAGCGTATAATGCGTGGATCGCTAAAGGTGCACAACCTTCAGATCGCGTTGCTTCATTAGCAAAAGCTTATACCAAGTCTGTAGCTCAAACTGAAGCAACTGCTTAAGTTTTGGCTACTAAGTACTGATAGCGTGAACGTTGCGTTTATTGGTCGGCTTTAGAAAACATAGCGTAACTGGTCTGACCAGGGTGCGCCATTAACTGTTTATTACTTTTGATTGCGTTTATCGCTTTTGATTGAACTGTATTCAGCATTGCTGTCTTAATCATCGTTAGGTTAGCCGTTATGTCATCTGTTCCAAACGCTAGTGTACTTATGAAAATTGGTCAGCTAAAAAAGCCTTATGGCATTAAAGGCTGGCTATGGGTATTTAGCGATACGGATGATCGTACGGCAATATTTGACATGCAGCCTTGGTGGATGAAAACTGCTACTGGCATGAAGCCTTTGACTGTAAAGGCTTGGCGTGAGCAAGGGACAGGTATTGTCGCTCAATTTGAGCAAATTCCTGACCGTAACGTTGCTGAGACCATGAATGGGGTAACCCTTTGGGTCGAACAAAACGTTTTGCCAGAAACAGCGGAAGACGAATATTATTGGTCGGATTTGGTCAGCTTGCGCGTGATGAACGAGCAAGATGAGTATTTAGGCACTATCACTGAAATGTTTGAAACCGGTGCCCATGACATCATGCGTGTAACGGCAAATTCAGACAGTTTGGATAAAGAAGAGCGCCTGATACCTTGGCATAAGCAGACAGTGATTGAAGTCAATATGGCTGAGAAAACCGTGCTTGTGGCATGGCCAAGTGATTATTAATAAGCGATTATTAATCAGTAATGGTTAATAATTAATTATTAAGACAAGTTTTGGTGAGATAAGCTTCGGCTTTATCGTTAAAGGTTGTTGATAGTCACACCGATTTATTTAGCCACTGTTATCCATTGTGCAAGTAGACATCCGATGTATTTTGCCGTGATTAGTATTTTCCCTGAAATGTTTGCCACGATTCGTGAGTTTGGAATCACGGGACGGGCAGTCACTCAGAAGCAAGTCACGATCGAATGCATTAATCCGCGCGATTATACCACTGATAATTATCGCCGTATTGATGAGCGCCCGTATGGTGGCGGTCCTGGCATGGTGATGATGGCTGAGCCATTATCCCAAGCGATTGAGGATGCCCGCCTGCGAGCCAGTCAACATGGCTGCCGTGTCGATAGTGAGCATTGTCCGGTGATATATATGTCACCACAAGGCAAAACGCTCAGCGAAAGTAGTGTGGTCAGTATGACTGAGTATGACGGCATGATCTTATTATGTGGTCGTTACGAAGGTATTGATGAGCGCTTACTGTCGCAGTATGTCGACATTGAGATATCGCTTGGTGATTATGTCTTAACGGGTGGTGAGCTGCCAGCCATGGTACTGATGGATAGTGTGATACGTCGTCTGCCTGATATTATGGGTGATGATAAGTCAGCTGAGCAAGACTCGTTCGTCGATGGCTTGCTTGATTGTCCACATTATACTAAGCCGCATGAGTTTGCTGGTATGGCGGTTCCTGAAGTATTACTTTCAGGACATCATGCCAATATCGCTAAGTGGCGCTTTAGCCAACAAGTCGAACGTACGCAAACGCGGCGTCCTGACTTATGGCAGGCGTTTACCCCAACGGTAGAGCAAGCAAAGTGGCTCAAAGCATTGGGTAAAGCAGATAAAAAGTAGGTTTTTGAAAATCTGATTTTTATTTGATGGTGTCATCATTCAGTTTGATAAGGTTCAGTGCAATAAACAGTTAAGTAATAAAATTTTGAGCAGTAATAAAACGAGTCATAGCATAATGGCCGTTTGTCATAACCCATTTACGTTGTATCTGTTGTTAGTACAAGATATTAATAATAGATATAATTCATTATTACAAACAGGTGATATGCGTCAAGCCTCTATTATCTAATGTGAGGAGATAACTCTCATGAGCAACAAGCATCCATTGGTTCAGGTCATCGAAAATGCTCAATTGATTGAGCGCCCAAGCTTTGCACCCGGCGATACCGTTGTGGTTCAAGTAAAAGTACGTGAAGGTGAGCGCGAGCGTTTACAGGCTTTTGAAGGCGTTGTAATTGCTAAGCGTAACCGCGGTTTAAACTCAGCGTTTACCGTACGTAAAATCTCAAGCGGTGTTGGCGTTGAGCGTGCATTCCAATTGCATTCACCAATCATCGATAGCATCGAAGTGAAACGCCGTGGCGCTGTTCGCCGTGCGAAACTATACTACTTACGTGAGCGCTCTGGTAAATCAGCACGTATCCGCGAGAAGCTTGCTCCGCGTGCACCTAAAGTTGTTAAGCCAAAAGCTGACGCTTAGATTATATCCAGTATCTGGTTTTAAGCATTGTGCTTAAAATTACTTTATTGCTGAGCCGTCTATTATGCGATTCGGCAATAAAGAGTAATCAGATACAAGCCCTTATTCATAGGTTTATCATATAAATAAGCGGGTAGTACCAAAAAAGACAAAACCCCAATCTGTGCGACTGCCAGATTGGGGTTTTTGTTTCTGTCACTTTAAATCATAAGTCGCTTTAAATTTAAATAATCGTTTTAGAACGATCTTTAACTATCCAGATTTTCGATACGGTTGGTTTGGTCTTTAGATTTGCTGTACTTACGCAGTCGAATATAAAGGGTCTTGGTCACAGTAGCGATGGTTTTTTGCTGATCGTCAACGATATCTACTTGGTATTCACGAAATACTGGCTCACCGTCTTTTGCCAGTTCCTGAATGGTAATAATCTCGGCGCTGGGAATTTTCATGCGCGCGGTGACTTTGCTATGACCAGGGGCGATAAATTCAATATGTGAGCTTTTATCCCAAACCACATAGCTGCTCCCCAATTGGTGCATCAACATCAGCATATAAAAAGGATCAACCATCGAATATAGGCTCCCACCAAACTGGGTGCCAACGATATTCTTATTTAAGCTATTGAGTCCCATGTTGACGACGCATAAACCTTGATCTAGGTTGATATGCTCAATCTTGATACCGGCACCAATATACGGCGCATAAGTATTAATACGCAATTTGAGCAGATAAGGCGTAAGTAATGGCAGGATGTTTTTTTTGGCATTACGTTTCAGCGTTTCAAGATTTTTAGGCAGTAAACTCATCAATATTTCCTATTGGTTTTTCGGTTTTGCTTATCTTATTGTATGGGTTGTTTTTATTGTATGCAGTCGACTCTACGGCAGTGCTTGCCGCTTTTCAATGCGTGCTATCAAGCAATGAGCCGTAAAAAGACATTTATCATAGTGAAAAATACCCCATCTCACCAGCTTTAAAGCGTAACCAAAGCAAAATGCCCATGATAACGCTTATCTTTCAAATAGATTCATTACCTTTTTATAAGTATTGCACGGCAAACCATAATGAATATTTTTCATAACGATATGCATAGTATCTTTTAATGTATAAGGTCTCGCATTATCCCTGCCGATGCCTTACAATAGCCGCAATTTTGTTTCGGGCAGCTCGATATATCATCCGATATTAGGGTAATAGGGCCGCTCAAACCTCAGTCGACATAAGGAAATGTGATGAGTGGTACACAGCTTCCCGCCTCAGGGTCAAACCTGCAGCAACCAACCTCTTCTGATAACGATTTGCAAGACAGCTATGTAGATTTACATAAGCCCAGTTCCAGCTTTAAAAATCGTAATGCCTATCTCAATCATGAACTGCAAATCATGCAGCCGAAACGCTGGCGTCCTAATCTGCCGTTCCGTGATTATCGTTTTGAATATGAAGATACGATTCCTGCGATGGCAGCGACCATTGGTAAAGTAGTGATGGTGGGCGCCATTGCGGCAACCTTTGCAGGTCCCCTTGGCTTGGGCGATGCTTTTGTTTTAGAAAACGTCCGCTATGAGCTGCTAATCGTTTCATTTTTTGTCATTTTATTCTCAGGCTTTTTGCTACCGACAGCCAACCTTGCCGGTACACATGGCCCACTGATTCCGCTTATTCCTATTGTGGTTGCCGCTGGCGGTCACCCGATGGCCTTTGGTCTGCTTATCGGTGCTTTTGGTTTGTTACTTGCCATCAGTAAAGGAGGCAGTTTGCTGGCAGACTTGACCAGTAAAGGTGTGTGTGGCGGTTTACTACTGTATCTAGGCTTTATTGGTACCACCTCGCAAGTTAAAAATCTATTCACTTGGGCAGAAGGCATCGGCATGTCTCATATTGCCTTTGTGGTTATTTTGCTCACGATTATACTTTATGCGGTACTAGAGAATTACCAAAAGCGTTGGCTTGCCGTGCCTCTGAGTTGTATATTAGGTGGCGGGGTTGCCTTTGCCATGGGTGCGCCATTTGCCTTCAAGACAGCGCCCGGTCTACCGCATATGAATCCGATGTATTGGTGGGGCGAAAATACCGGTTGGATGCTAGGCTTGCCGACTATTGAAAGCTTTATCGTGGTATTGCCCTTTGCGGTGTTGGCAGTTGCCATGTGGTCGCCAGATTTTTTAGGTCATCAAGTGTTTCAAAAAATCAGCTATCCAAAACGTACGGAACGTGTGCTAATGGATATCGATGATACGATGACCAGTGCTTCCATTCGTCAGGTAGCAGGCTCTTTACTGGGCGGTGCAAACTTTGCGTCATCATGGGGTACTTATATTGTGCCTGCGGCAATTGCCAAGCGTCCTATTCCAGCAGGTGCGATATTAACGGGCTTGTTTTGTATTATTGCCGGTATTTGGGGTTATCCAATGGATTTAGCCATTTGGGAGCCAGTGATGTGTGTGGCGTTGATTGTTGGTGTGTTTATTCCCTTGCTTGAAGCAGGGATGGAGATGACACGTGAAGGTAAAACTACTCAGTCTGCTGCTATTGTGGTTTTTGCCTCAGCCTTAGTAAATCCAGCCTTTGGTTGGTCAATTACCCTCGTACTTGATAATTTAGGCTTGATTGGTTCTAAAGAGCGGAGTGCAAATTTAACCAAGATGAGCCGTTGGATTATCCCTGTGGTCACTTTTTTGATATTAACGGGAGTTATGGCAATCGTTGGTATGTTGCCAGGTATTCCAGCACTATTACCAAATTTCCGTCACTAGTCGCCTTGTAGAGATATTTTTTCTGTAAAAAGTCAGCCTTGGTGCTGGCTTTTTTTATGGTTGTTGCTAACCTGATAAAGGTTCTTGTAAAACGCTCACTATCGCCCCATAAATAGCTATATATCAGTATCTTGAGAGCAGTAAATTCTATGGTTAATGTCTCAGTATCGAGTCCCGTCGACGATAAAAAAGCCCGTCTTAAGCATTTGATTCAGCGCCTGCCAAATTTGCCAGGGGTGTATAAAATGCTCGGTAAAAATGGCGATATTTTATATGTCGGTAAAGCCAAATCGCTTAAAAGTCGCGTCAACAGCTACTTTGCCAAGACTATTGACCATCCAAAGACGCGAGCGTTAGTCGCGCGCATTCATAATATCGAAACCATTATCACCCGTAGTGAAACTGAAGCGCTGCTACTTGAGCAAAACCTGATTAAAGAACACCGTCCGCCTTATAACGTGCTACTGCGTGATGATAAATCCTACCTTTATGTGTTTATTTCAGCCGATAAACCTTATCCAAGATTGGCTTATGGGCGCGGTAAGGGCAACCATCAAAAGGGTCGCTTTTTTGGTCCTTTCCCTTCTGCTCATGCGGCAAAAGAGACATTAGTTTTGATGCAAAAAATGTTTCAGATGCGCCAATGTACCAATACTTTTTTTAAGCAACGTAAGCGCCCTTGTCTGGAGTATCAAATCAAGCGTTGCCGAGCGCCTTGCGTGGGCTTTGTATCGGCAGAAGAGTATGCAGAAGATGTCAATAACACCATTCGTTTCCTAAAGGGCGATTCTAGCGATATTCATAGTACGCTGATTGAAAAAATGGAAGCTTCTGCTGAGGAACTAGATTTTGAAAAAGCGGTCTTCTATCGTGATCAGCTCTCCATGCTGCGCGAAGTGCAAGCGAAGCAAGCCGTTTATACCGTGCAAGGCGAGGCCGACGTGATTGCGATTGCCAGTCAAGCAGGGATGACCTGTGTTAACGTGTTGACCGTCCGTGGCGGGCGCGTGCTCGGTGGTAAGAACTATTTTCCTGATGTCGATAGCAGTGAACCACTCGCTGACAATCTATCGGCATTTATTACTTCCTTCTATTTTCAGGTAACGGATGACTTGCCAGCAGAGATTATCTTAAGCGATGAGTTACCTGATCAGGTCGCGGTTAGTGAAGCACTGGCAACGCATTTTGGCAGCAAAGTTGTCATCAAAACCAACGTCCGTGAGCACCGCGCTGAATGGTTAGACTTGGCTAAATTAAATACCAACAATGCGCTAAAAACCAAACTTGGTGATTATTTAGAGCTACATGCTCGATTTGGTGCCCTTAAAGATGTCCTCTCAGAAGTGACAGAGCGACCGATTGATCGTATTGAGTGCTTTGATATCTCGCATACCATGGGTGAGGCGACCATCGGCAGCTGTGTGGTCTTTGACCAAGGTGGCTCGCGTCGCCGTGATTATCGCCAATATGCGATTCATGATATTGTCGGCGGTGATGACTATGCGGCGATGAAGCAAGTGCTGACACGGCGTTATAAGAAGCAGCCATTGCCTGATTTATTGCTGATTGATGGCGGTAAAGGGCAGCTCAGTATGGCAAAAGAGGTGTTGGTAGAATTGGGCATACTGGGTGATACTCTGCTTATCGGCGTGGCAAAAGGCGAGGGGCGCAAAGCAGGACTTGAGGTATTGCATTTCCTTGACCATGAGCCGCTTGATTTGCCTATGGATAGTAAGGCGCTGCATTTATTGATGCATATTCGCGATGAAGCTCACCGTTTTGCCATTACTGCGCACCGTAAAAAGCGTGATAAGCGCCGTTCGTCATCAGTGCTAGAAGTGATTCCAGGGCTGGGTGAAAAGCGTCGTCGTGACTTGCTCAATCACTTTGGTGGTATGCAGCAATTGTTAGGTGCTTCACAGCAAGAGCTGGCTGGCGTACAAGGTATTGGTCCGGTACTTGCTAAGACGGTCTATAAAGTGCTGCATGAGTAGTTTGATTGATGTCACTTAAAATTAGTTTCTGATAAAAAAACTGGGGGTGGTCTAATATTATTTAGAACAGCCCCAGTTTTTTTTGGTTTTTTAACGATAGCACTTTATTATTCAGCAATTTTTATTCTATAAGTCACAAATTTAAAATCTAGCGCACTTTTTTCATCATGCATCTGCTCAGATTCTTCCGCGACTGCAAATTCACTTGGCAATTCAGGATAAAAGGCATCGCCATCAGTGATTTCAGTATCGACGTGAGTCAGCTCGATACGGTCGGTATACATCATTGCTTCTTTAAACACGCGCTCGCCGCCGATGACCCAAATAGTATCAAGATGCGCACCGTGCGCAAGGCTAGCCGCTTGCGTCAGCGCATCGTCTAAATTATGCATCACATAAGCTTTTTCACTATCAACTAAGCCACTTTGCTCGGCATAGTCTAATTGGGTAGTGATAATAAAGCTGATACGTTTTGGCAATGGTCTGCTGCCCATCGACTCAAAAGTCTTACGACCCATGATGACGATACCTTGTATCGCGCTATCATTTTGCTTGGTCGTCATGCTTTTAAAATGCTGCAAGTCTGCTGAGATATGCCACGGTAGCTCATTTCCTTTGCCGATACAGCGATTGCTACTAATAGCCGCGATTTGGGCAACTTCGGTGTTGGCATAACTCATAAATTATCCTTTGCTAATTCTTAAATATGGTTTAAAACAGACGAATAAACAAACGCTATACGGCAACTTGCGCTTTAATGGCAGGATGCGATTCATAACCATTGACGCTGATATCGTCATAGTTAAAGGCGAAAATATCCGTCACATCAGGATTAAGGGTCAAGGTTGGCAGCGTATAAAGCTCACGCGTCAGTTGCAGTTCAACTTGCTGGCGATGGTTTTGGTAAATATGGCAATCGCCACCCGTCCAAACAAATTCACCAACCTCTAAACCACACACTTGCGCGACCATATGGGTAAGCAGGGCGTAGCTGGCGATATTAAATGGCACACCGAGGAATAAATCCGCTGAGCGTTGATAGAGCTGGCATGACAGTTTATTGTCCGCGACAAAAAACTGAAATAGCGTATGACAAGGCGGCAAGGCAACTTGTTCCGCTTCGCCGGGATTCCAGCCAGAAACGATTAAGCGTCGTGAATTGGGATTATTCTTTATTTGCTCAACGACTTGGGTGATTTGATCGATACCATCGTTATTGTAGATGCCATTTTCGTCTTTAGTAGCGCCATAATTGCGCCATTGATGACCGTAAACTGGCCCTAAATCACCAGCAGGACGGTTAAAGCGCGCTGTTTGCTCAGCAGTCGCCCATTCATTCCAAATGCGCACGCCATTTTCTTGTAAATAATCGACGTGAGTGCTGCCACTTAAAAACCAAAATAGCTCATAGACGATAGATTTAAAATGGACTTTCTTAGTGGTTAACAGGGGAAATCCATCTGCTAAGTCAAAACGTAGCTGCGCGCCAAAGTGGCTCAGTGTACCGGTTCCGGTACGATCGCCTTTTTCGCTGCCATGACTAAGGACGTGTTGTAGCAAGTCTAAATAGGCTTGCTCATTTTTACTGGTATAGTAATTACTGCTCATAAAATTGCTCTTTTACGCTGTTAAAACGTATCTTTAATATAATTCTTTATATCGCTGTTAATAAAGACATTGATGCTAAGTAAGGATTAATAAGCTGACTGCTTACCCCAATCATAAATACCGCGTTTATAAGCATAAATCAGCATGATTAAGCCGGCGATAATCATCGGTGCGCTTAAGAGTTGCCCTTTGGTCATCCAGCCTAACAAGATGAATCCTTGGTCAGCATCTGGCTGACGGAAGAACTCGATGATAAAGCGGCTGATACCGTAGCCTAATAAGAACACCGCCGATGCTGCCATACGTGGGCGCGGTTTTGATGAATACCACCATAAAAAGAGAAATAGCAACAGACCTTCGGCAAAGGCTTCATATAGCTGCGATGGGTGACGGGGTAGCAAATACTGCCCATTTACCTCAAGCATTAACTCTTGTAGCTCAGGATTGGTTTGCAGTTGTTGCGTATCAAAGGCAGTGGCTTGCGGGAAATAGGTTAACCAGTTATAGCCACCATCTGAGACGCGCCCCCATAATTCTCCATTGATATAGTTACCGATACGACCGAATAATAAGCCAGTTGGCACACAAGGCACGATAAAGTCGAACACTTGAAAAGTAGTCTTTTTATATTTGCGCGCAAAGAACCACATGCCCAGCATGACGCCGATAAAGCCACCGTGGAAAGACATGCCGCCTTCCCAAACTCGTAACAAATAAGCAGGATTTTGCAAAAGCTCACCGAACTGATAAAACAGCACATAGCCGATACGACCGCCTAAAATGACGCCAAGTGCGCCATAAAAGACCAAGTCAGAGACCATATCGGTGGTCCAATTGTCGCGTTTGGTACTGCGATACCAAGCCAGACCATAAGCTGCGGCAAATGCTAGCAAATACATTAGCCCATACCAGTGCACTTCCACTGGACCCAAAGAAAGCGCTACGGGATCATACTGAGGATGAATCATCATAAAGGCATCATAATTATTGATAATAAATGCTGTCTATAATAGCAAGATTTGACGCTTGCGAATACTATGATCAGTGAATGCTTAATTGAATGGATAGCAAAGTGCTAAAAAAACCGATAAGATGAAAAAAACGACTCAATCTCTAAGGAAGCCTCATGCAGCCATATTTATCGACATTATCTTTGCTAGGCATAGTGGCATCAGGCGTAACGCTGTGGGTTCCTATAGGCGCACAAGCGGCGATTAGTAATATTGAAAATATCACCATTTACCAAGGCTTAGCTAGCGTAACGCGTACCTTACCAATCAGCGGTAGCGGTGAGCAGACACTGGTTTTTGCTTGCTTATCACCAACCATCGAACCAGATAGTATCAGCGTTCAAGCTGTTGGTAACGTGAATGTTGGCGAAGTCAGTATCGAAACGTTAAGCGCTGAGCAAGCGGCACAATGCCAATATCAAGGCGACGCTACAGTAAAAAGCCAGCAGAGTAACTTAGCTGACATAAGCGCTGAGTTAGAAGCCGCACGTTTAACCAAAGCCTATTTGCAAAATTTGACCAAGGTCACGCAAATAAATACGGCTGGCACGCTTGCCAATAATGCACGCGATTTAGAGACGCAAGCGGCAAGCATTAATAAAAGGATTGTCGAGCTACAGCAGCGAGAGGTGCAAGCTCAAGATGCGCTCAATCAGATGCTGGCGGGCAATATGACTCGGGCACAGAATAGTGTGACCCAAGTCAGTGTGCGCACCGCCAGTCGTACGCCAAGTACCGTTAAATTGCACTATCAAGTCCGCGGTGCCAGTTGGGAGCCGACCTATCAAGCGCGCTTAAATACAGACAGCAAGCAGCTTAATATCACCGCCTCTGCCGTCATCGCCCAACAAACGGGAGAGAACTGGAGCAATGTGCCAGTTATTTTAAGCACCGTTAATCCCAATCAAACGACCACCAGTCAGCTGCCCAGAGTCGAGCGTTTGTCATTGTATGAAGAAGAGCAAGCTAAGTTAAGCCGTTATGCATCGCCTATGATGGAGGCAGCTCCAATAGTCGTTTCTGCGCGAGACAGTTATGGCGGCGGTGCATCGGGAGAAAGTATGCCACCGCTACCGAGCTTTACGGTGAGCAGTCAAAATAAAAATGGTATCACTGAGTATCGCCTGCCGCAGCGTGTCAGTATTCCTAGTGATGGCAGGCGCGTACGCACTATTATCGATGAACAATCTGGCACTAGTAAGCTATGGCTACGCAGCACGCCTAGTGCCGAGACTGCCGCTTATTGGTATGCGTCTGCGCCATTTTTGACACCGGCTTGGGCAGATGGCTCGTTGCAACTGTACCGCGACGATAATTATGTTGGTCAGTCGCGCTATGATTACCAGAGCCTAAAAGAGCAGGGTATTGGTTTTGGTGTTGATCCGAGCCTACTTGTGAAACAGCTGACTGATGAAGATAAAAAAGGTGATAAAGGCGTGTTTAACCGTCAACAAACCAAAACCATCACCCAAGCTTATCAATTTACCAATCAGCACAATCGTAGCGTGCGCTTGCAAGTGTTAGGCGCAGAGCCTGTGAGTAGTGATGACAGTATTAAGGTAAGCGCAACACATACACCAGTGATTAGCACAAAAGATTGGAATGATAATAAAGGTATGGTCGCGTGGGAGTTTGATTTACCAAGTAAACAATCTCAGGTAGTGCAGTCGACGTATAAAATCAGTTACCCTGCGGATAAACAGTTAAATACCAATTAATAGTAAATAATAAGTAGCTTTGAATACTAAATCATAGCCACATGCTAAATAAGAAACCCATACTAATCATATAAAAGGAAAACTATGTGTATCGTCGCCATTGCTTGGCAGTTATTTGATGAACTGCCTTTGGTGTTACTGTCCAATCGTGATGAGTTTTTGCAGCGTCCGACAGAGCCACTACATCAGTGGTCAGATAAGCCTATTTATGCAGGACGCGATAAGCAAAGCGGCGGTACGTGGCTGGGTATTCACCAAGACCAGCAGAAGGGTTTTTATAAGCAAAACGGACGTTGGGCGGCGGTATTGAACTTTCGTGATGGCATGCAGGCAGGTAACGATGAACGCTCACGTGGTGAATTGGTCACGGATTTCTTGACCAGTAGTTTAAGCCCGATGGACTTTGCGCGACAAATCAGCTTACAAGATTATGCAGGCTTCAATCTTATTATTGGTGATGCGGCGCAAGCGGTAATTGTTAATAATCGTGGTCATGCGCCGACACCATTATATGCAGGATTGTACGTGCTATCTAATGGTCAACCAGAAGAGGCTTGGTTTAAGACCGAACGTCTGCGTGGTCGATTACGTCAGGAAGTTTTGCCACTAATTAGCGAAAATAGTGATTTTAAATACTGGCAAGACGCAGCTTTTAATGTTCTATCTGATAGCACACCAGCGCCAAGGGATGCGCTGCCAGAGACTGGCGTACCTATTGAAATAGAACAAGCTTTGTCTTCGATCTATATTGCGCCTACTTATTTAACCAATCTTGAGAAAAGTCTACCTACTTATGGTACCCGTACTCAAAGTATTTTAACGTTGAGTCATAAAAGTAACAATCCTTCGCAGTCTACCGAATCACAAACGACTCATTGTGTTCGCTTAGACAGTCGAGAATACCAACACAATATGAGCGAATAACTTATGAATATTTTGTCGATCTTTATTTATGCTCAATGATACTTAATATAAGAGATTCTGTGCTCAGTATTTAGCACTCTGTGATGGACAATCATTAATTCCATAATTTAATTGTGGATTTTTCTTCAGGTTACTACTATTATATTAATAATATGGATTATTCTGAATATAATCATTGCTAAATCTAATGTGGATTAAGCAAATATTGACAACACAAGGAATGTGACATGACTATGATGAAATCACTAATATTTATTGAGCCTAGTAAAATTGAGATTGTAGAGAAAAAGATTCCTAATGTAGGACCGAATGATGCGCTCTTAAAAATTACGACAACCACGATTTGTGGTACCGATATCCATATTTTTAAAGGTGAGTATCCTGTTGCCAAAGGACTAACGATTGGTCATGAGCCGGTAGGTATTATCGAAAAATTAGGCTCGGCGGTACAAGGCTATAAAGAAGGACAACGAGTGATCGCTGGTGCCATTTGTCCAAGCTTTAGCTCATACGCCTGTCAAGATGGCTTTCCATCACAAGATGGCGGCTACATTCAGCCAGACGGTAGTTGCGCCTGCCATGGCTATAAAGCAACGGGTGGTTGGCGTTTTGGTAACATCATTGATGGCACGCAAGCAGAATACGTTCTAGTGCCAGATGCACAGGCCAATCTTGCGCCTGTACCAGATGGTCTTACCGATGAACAAGTGCTAATGTGCCCCGATATTATGTCTACAGGGTTTAAAGGTGCGGAGAATGCCAATATTAATATTGGTGATATCGTTGCAGTGTTCGCACAAGGACCTATTGGCTTATGTGCTACTGCTGGGGCAAGACTCAAAGGTGCTTCTACTATCATCGCCATTGACGGCAATAATCAGCGCTTAGCAATGGCTAAAAAGATGGGTGCTGACATCACATTTAACTTCAATGAAGTGGATGTGGTTGACGAGATATTAAAACTCACCGGTGGTCGCGGTGTTGATAGCAGCATCGAAGCACTTGGTTTAAAAACCACCTTTGAGCAGGCGCTGAAAGTACTAAAACCAGGCGGCACACTATCGAGCCTCGGTGTTTATTCTGAGGATTTAACCATTCCTATGGCTCACTTTGCTTCAGGTCTCGGTGACCACACGATTCGAACGGCTCTATGTCCGGGCGGTAAAGAGCGCATGCGCCGTTTAATGAGTGTCATTGAAACCGGACGGGTGGATTTATCAGAAATGGTCACTCATACTTATGCTTTAGATGACATAGTAGCAGCATATGATTTATTTATGCATCAGCGTGATGGCGTCTTAAAAATTGCTATCAAGCCATAAGCTGAGCACTTATAAATATAAAAGAGCCTGTATTACTAGATACAGGCTCTTTTGGATTTGATATTAAAAAAACTCTAGTTCTTTATTCCACCAACAAATGGTTGTTTTGTTCCGGAATAATAAGTCCTTGTTGGAGCGGTAATTCGGGTACCAATTCTTGCAAGGCCCGACGATATACGCCGCGTTTAAAGTGAATCACCTGTCCGAGTGGATACCAATAGCTGACCCATTGCCAGTTATCAAACTCTGGTTTCCCCTCATCAAAGCGGATATGTTGAGTGTTCTGCTCATCTAAGCGCAGCAAAAACCATTTTTGTTTTTGCCCAATACACAAAGGATACTGCCCATGACGCACATAGCGTTTCGGCAGGCGGTAGCGCAACCAATCTTGCGTGACCGCCAATAAATCCACATGACGCGGATGTAAGCCGACCTCTTCCCAGAGCTCGCGATACATTGCATCCATCGGCGTCTCCCCGCGGTCGATGCCGCCTTGAGGGAACTGCCAAGCGTTGTGACCAATACGTTTTGCCCACAGAACTTGCCCTTGTGTATTTGCCAAGATGATGCCGACATTGGCGCGAAAGCCGTCTGCATCTATCATGACTAAACCCTTTTAAATTGTTTAAAAATAGCTTATTTCGACAAGGTGCAGTGACAGCAATCATAGTTATTATAAGGTGATTGTTATCGGTACCATGACAAAATAAGATTCATTACCGTTATTAAACCAAGAAACAACCGGAATGTGTAACAGTATTTTGCTATAAAATGTTTCACAAGTTTAATGCTTTAAAATCAGCTACTTATAAGCGGACTTTTGTAAGTTAATTTCGGTTAATCTTGCAAGTAATATAAGTTTAGATAATTATGAAGGTATAAATACTTAAGAATTAAGTTAAGTAGTAAACATCATTTTCCAAAAGGTAATCAAGATGGCAGTTGATAAAAATCAAATGAGGTGATGACTTCATAAATCTCTTTTTGGCTTATGCTACACTAGCAAAAGAAATTATTTTTTCAAAAAACATTGTTTCTCAGAAAATAAAAAATAGGCACCATTCAAATTAAATCTTATGTTAATTAAGAGTTGTGCAAATTAAACATTGGGACATTTACAATGAAAACAAGGAATATTTAAGATGTCAGAGTCAAAAGCAAGCGTTACATGGCAAGAAAACAAAGCCTTTATGGGTGTGTCGCCATCAGGACATAACGTCCAAATCGATGCCGATAAAGAAAAAGGCGCCAGTCCAATGGAGCTGATTTTATTAGGGCTTGGTGGCTGTGCCAGTTATGATGTAGTGGCAATTTTACAAAAGTCGCGCCAAGAAGTGACTGACGTGCGTTGTGAGTTGACCGCTCAACGCGCCGAAACCGTGCCAGCGGTTTATACTGATATCCATATGCATTTTGTGGTGACGGGACAAGATGTCAAAGAAAGCCAAGTAGAAAAGGCAATAAAACTGTCTGCAGAAAAATACTGCTCAGCTAGTCGGATGCTGGTGCAGGGCGGGGTCAATGTGACTCATGATTTTGAAGTGATTGCCGGATAAGGACGATTATACTTATGAGTCTATTCTTTAGGTTGATTCCCGATAGCGCAGCGGCAGGTATTTGGGCGATGGTGGTGGCAAGTTTGCTACCACTAGCGATGGCGCTGACGGCAAAAGCGATTGGCGGCTTTAATTTGGCTGATAATGCGCATCCGCGTGATTTTTTACAAGGGACGACGGGAGCTGCCGCGCGGGCTAATGCGGCACAACAAAACAGCTATGAGACTTTGCCCATATTTTTGGCCGCAGTATTGGTTGCAATGCTATTTTTTGTACCACAATTGATTATTAATACCATCGCTTGGCTTTATGTGCTGATTCGTATTGGTTTTTGCGTGGCCTATATTACCAATTTGGCAACCTTTCGTTCTATTCTTTGGGTGCTGTCGATGGCTTGCTCATTGATGTTATTTTACTTAGCAATTCGGGTCAGTATGTAAGTCGATTTAGCTAAGTGTATAAGGTACTCCACAAATCAGACACTCTACAAATAAGGCGTGTCATCAATACGGTAGTGATTCATTAAGCGACGCTTGCGTGTAAAGCATTAATAATCACTGCTTTATTTTTCTCTCGTTTGATATCGTCCCACAGTGTTTTCGCCTCGCTATAGCCTTTGGTGAGCATCGCCAACCACTGCTTATAACGACCGACTAAAACCACATCGCTTTTCGCCGCACCCTCTAAAAATTTAATCTGATGTGCAATCAAGTCTTGCCATAATAACGTCATTGTATTGTCCGGATCATGATGGTTTTGATAAATTTGACGACTGACATTATCGAGCTGGGCAATCAAGTCGGGACGGGTAACTGCGCCGCGCCCAAGCATTAAATGCGTCGTACCTGATTGCGCCATACAGTTTTGCGCCTGCTCACTATTCCAAATTTCACCGTTGGCAATGACTGGAATGTGCAACGTATTAAAATTCTGAATTTTATCCCAATAAGCGGGCGGTTTATAGCCTTGGGTTTTGGTCCGTGCATGAATGGTTAGCCAATCTGCACCGCTCGCAGCAATCGCAGCTTTGATATCATCCATGCGACTGCTATCGGTATAGCCCAAGCGAATCTTAGCTGATACGGGAATATGACTGGGCACAGCTTGGCGTACGGCGCTGATAATGTCATACATCACTTCAGGCTCATCAAGCAATACGGAACCGCCACGATGGCTATTGACCGTTTTAGCAGGACAACCAAAGTTAATGTCAATCGCCGGCGCACCAAGCTCACAAGCATAAGCGGCGTTTTCTGCCATTAATTGCGCTTCACTACCGAGTAGTTGAATATGAATCGGTGTACCAGAGGCCGTCTTAGCATCGTGATGCAGTTCTGGCACGTATTTATAAAAGACATGCGCTGGCAAGACATGCTGAGTCACGCGAATAAATTCACTGACTGACCAATCATAAGGACGCCCCAAGTCTGCCGCAATCTGTGTTAGGATTTGCCGCATTAACGGGTCGGTTAAGCCTTCCATGGGAGCGAGTAGACGAACAGGATTGGCAAATAATTGCTGTACGGTATCTTGGCGCTCTTGCAGGGCTTTAGATAAAGATGAAGTGTTAGACGTCTGGATGTTATTCATGGCTAATTATTCATTACATAAAGTGAAATAGTCGGGTCTTGAGAAGATGATGAAAAGGTTATTAAGTATTACCAAAAATGACCTTTTTGCCGGTCTGCAATCCTGATATCAAGTCTTTAATATTATGAATGTCCAAATTACTTCGCGCACGTGTACAAGCAACATAGAGCAAGCGCAATTCTTCTGGGCTGATTTTTACCGCATTGGTGGTCACATCGTAATAAAAATCGTCATCTAGCTGCACTTTTCCCCACTCAAGACCTTTGGCTTTATGGGCAGTTGAGATGACATAGTCAGCATTTTCGATACTGGATAAGCTATTAACCGCTTGGCTCAACACATTGGTACCGTGATCGTCGACCAGTTTCACCAGTGTTTTTAAATCACTCCCTTCATTGGTTTCAGAATACTCTTGTACATCACTCCAATTATAAAAATAGGCGAGCTCAGGTACACCGTAAGCTGATTTACCATTTTTTAAATTTTCGGCTGCCTGACAGAATTTTAGCATGCGATCGGTATCGGCTTGTAGCGCCACTCTATGCCCAAGTTTTAAGCCCGTTAACAGCTGTGACATAGCGGCAGCATTGGTACGGCAAAGAATGGCATCTTTTTTACTATGTACCATGCCTTTTTCGGTAGAGGACTGCTTATTTGGATTGCCTTTTAAAGGAACATCTTCTTGCAATGCTTTAAGCAAAGTGTTAGCAATCTCAGCAATTGGTTCGCCAAAACGAAACGATTGCGTCAATAAGGTTTGCGGCAATGGCAGTTTTTTCATCGCATTGACCGCACCGCGCCACTCATATATCTGCTGGTGAGCATCGCCGACGTAGATGACTTGACGCGGCTGCTGGGTCAAAATTCCCATCATCAGCGGGTCAGCATCTTGCGCTTCATCGAATAAAATAAAATCCGCTGGGATACTGGGTTTTGATAATGCCCAAAGCTTGAGGTAAATATCATGTCCGATACCGGCAGGATGGCGCGCATCAATCGACTGTAACCAGCGCTGTTCAACGGCAGGGTAGAGCATCTCACGTAACTGCTCGGCATCTGAGCCATCAAGCCAACTTGGAAATAGGATATGCCTTGGCGCAGGATAGCTGGCATGCGTACTACAAAAATTGCTAATGGCATCACTAACAAAGCGCGATAATCGTGCTGGCGTGAGGGTAATATATTTATTAACGCCGTCCATCTGCCTACGTACTTGCACCGGTTGCAGACCCAAGTCATCACCTAAACGTTTAGGCGAAAAGCGTGGTAGTGATAGCTTTGCGGTGATATCACGGGCAACATGACGATAAGCAAGTGAGTGAAAGGTACGACAATCGACGTGACCGGGGAATTTCTGCCGCGCATCGTTAGCAATGGCTTTATTGAATGCTAAATATAAGCCGCGGCCACGCAGACGCTCACCGATTAATTTGAGCGTCGTCGTTTTACCTGCGCCCGCATAAGCGACCACTTTAAATGACTTGTGATCCATCGCCATATTTAGCGCGTTCAGCTGCTCATCGGTGGGATCGCTCATATAAGCTGGCATAGATGCGGACATAATAAAGCTACCTAAAATACTAGAATGAGGGCAAAAATAACGGGGGTAAAAAAAGCCACTGCATAGACAATGGCTGATTGGTCAGATGATGTTAATGTTAATGTTGATTGCAAAATATTTGCAATCGCACATGACAATAATAAAAAAGTTAATAGAAAATAAAAGTGGAAGTAAGCGGATTATATTAACAGATTAGCGTGTATGCTGTTTTTGAAATAAGTGCCTGATAAGTAGAGCTATTCTTTCTTTAATCCTGCATCGTTTGCCAAATCAAGGCTGCGCTCTTCTTTAATCAAAATTTTCGCTAAAAATAATCCCAGCTCAAACAACAACCACATCGGGATGGCGAGCATCAACATCGACACGCCATCAGGTGGTGTAACGATTGCAGCGACGGCAAAACAGCCAACGATAATATAACGGCGTTTGTCTTCTAAGCTCTGAATGGAGACGACACCCGCCAATATCAATAGTAAAGTGACAACCGGAATCTCAAATGTCAGCCCAAATACCATAAAGAGCTTGAGGGAAAAACTTAAATAACTGTCAATATCTGTCATTGGTAAGACATTCTGCGGCGCAAACATGATAAAGAACTTTAAAACGCCTTTCAGTACAATAAAATAAGAGAAAGCCACGCCTGCATAAAATAAAAATATGGAAGACATCAGTACAGGAATAGCGACTTTCTTCTCTTTTTTATATAACCCAGGTGCCACAAACGACCAGATTTGATACAAGATATACGGCATGGCAAAAAAGGCCGCGACAAATATCGTTAAGCGTATCGGTGCCATAAAGTTGGAAGTGATATCGGTCGCAATCATCGTCGAATTGGCGGGCAACTGGGCAACCAAGGGGTCGGATAAAAAATCATAAAGCTCGCGTGAAAAACCGACCAATGCTAAAAATATCACCAGTACCGCGACGCATATCTTAATCAGATGCCGACGCAACTCAATCAAATGCTCGGTAATCGGCATATCGCCCAGTGAGCTTAAGATATCATCAGAGTCCTCGTTATCAAGCGCCTCTGGTGCTGCATTGCTCTCTGTATCCCTTACTTTTTCTTGACGGCTTTTTTTACGTTTAAATAAACCCACTATTCAATCTCCTGCTTATTAACAGAAGCCTGTTTATGTAAAGGATTCTCTAAACGGTTGATAGCGCTGTTTAATAAAATGTCGGCTTTATAATTGGGTAAATAGGGCGGTTGCGGCAAACGTCGCGCTTTATCGTAAGCGCCAAGACGGAACCACATATTTTCCCATGGTCTAGTTGTGACGGTTTGAATCACTTGTTTGGCATTGTGACTACAGTCAGTTTTTAGACTATCGTCATTATCTTGAGCCGCTGACTCTGCTTGCTTAGACTCTTCTGACTTTTTATCTGACCCATAACTGTCATAGGTATAATCAAACTCTTTTGGTGTCGCTAATGAATTATCGCGTTTTTCATTGTCACCGTTATCGTTTTCGGCATCTACTTCAGCATCCTTCACGTGACGCGCTGCTTTTAGATGCTGGTTTTGTGAGGATTCAAACTGTTGCATACTGCCGCGCATCTCTGCCATTTCACGTCGCATTTCCGCTTCAGTTTGGCGAATTTTGGCAAGCTCTTTTTGCATCAGTTGGCGAGTTTCAGCCAAATCAAGTTCCGCTTCGATTTCAGACTGCAAGGTAGAAACTGTGCGACGAATTTTGGCATACCATTGCCCAGCAGTGCGTGCCGCTTGGGGCAGCTTTTCTGGCCCCAAGACGATTAAGGCAATGACGCCAAAAAGCAATAATTCAGAAAACCCAATATCAAACATAAGCGTTAAATATCACTATCTAGATGCGACCAAGGTTATACCCAGAACTATACATTGTGCTTATCGTCAATAGGAGCAGGACTGATATCAGCGTCAGTCGCTTTATTGGCTGCCGGACGATCGGTTGTATGTGCATTACCATCATGATCGAGCACCACCTGCTTTTTAGCATGTTCGGTATTTTCGTCTTTGACGGCTTCTTTAAAACCTTTGACCGCGCCGCCCAAATCTTTACCGGCATTTCTTAGTTTGGAGGTGCCAAATACAACAACCACCACGACCAATAAAATCAGCCAATGCGTAATGGAAAAACTGCCCATAATGCTATCCTTATGTCTTGGTTTTCAGTCTTTATATGAATACGTTGAGTGTATAGAATATTGCTATCGTAAACAAAAGATATCGACATCTCATACGAAGTAACACGTCACTATATTATAACCTGCACTTGTGACAAAAAGGTGAAAGCAACAATAATCAAACAGGGCAGTGGTTTCGCTTGTTATTACTGTTAATACCCTCTTAAATGACAAAACATACTCATATTATAAATGTTATTGACCTTACAAAAGCTAGCGCGCGGCTTTTTCATCAATACCTGAGAGACCAAAGCGTCGACCCAACTCATGTAATACCGCATCTGACTCTATATCAAACCATGCCAGTCCCACTAAGGTATGGAACCAGACATCTGCGACCTCATAGATCAGCTCATGACGCGCTTCCTCATATTGTGCTTTGTCTCTGTTTTCATCGCAATTAGCAAAGTCTTTGGCAGCGATGATGCTTTCTGTACTCTCTTCTCCCACTTTTTCTAATATTTTATTGAGACCTTTGGCGTATAAGCTTGCCACATACGAGCTATCAACATCTGCTTGTTTGCGTTCTGCCAATACACCATCGAGCTGTTGCAAAATAGAGTGAGTGGTGAGGCTACGGTCATTCTGATTGGTATCCGAATGAACTCTATTTTGAGATGGTACATTATTAATTTGAGGAGTAGCTTTTGCTGTAGCATTTGAATGATAAATCTCTGTTGGATCTTTCAATACTTTGTCGACCGTTTGCCACTCAGGGGTTTGCCCTGATAAATCCAAACGCTGATAAAAACAAGACTCGCGCCCTGTATGACAAGCGATACCACCTGCTTGAGTCACACTCAGCACAATCACATCGGCGTCACAATCTAGACGAATATCATGTACACGCTGCGTATGCCCAGAGGACTCGCCCTTATGCCATAACTTGGCACGCGAACGTGAAAAGTATACTGCGGTCTGCGTTTGCGCAGTCAATTGTAGGGATTCGGCGTTCATCCACGCCATCATTAAAATACGTCCTGACAGATGATCTTGCGCAATTGCAGGAATCAAACCATCAGCATTAAAATTCACGGCAGTCAGCCAAGCAGGTAAAGTCATCATCTATCGTCTTATAAGTAGAAAGTAGTCAGTAATAAAAAGCCGCTAAGTATTCGCTAAATAAAGGTCATTCAGCCTATCTATCATTTATGTGAGCGCTTTATCAGTGCGCAATCTCTACTTAAACACAGCTTAAGCTGACATTCAATATGTTAAATCAGTCATTAAAGCACAATTATACCTGAGCGGAGTTTTGATAAACCAATAATTGTAAATAATACCCAACTATTCACTTAGCTAACCTTAGTTTCTATTAACTGTCTATTGATAGTTTTTTGTAGCTCAGTTTTTACTTTTAAGCTTGTACTTTAAGCGGCTAACAATCAAGGTTTGGAAGATAAAAATAAGTGGTAGGGTATTTGTTATTAGAAAGAACAACATACGATAAAGGCGGCCAAAACTTTCCTTGGCAAAACTGCGCATGATCTGTTAAAATAGCGCCTCCCACCTCGAGGCAAATAGAGGTTTAGTGCTTGTTTTCACAGCCACTATTCGTTTTTACTATTTGACGACCAGGTTCTATCAAAGACAAAGAGGCAAATCATCATGAAAGTTAAGATGAAAACCAGAAGCGGTGCAGCTAAACGCTTCAAAAAAACAGCGAACGGCTTTAAGCGTAAGCAAGCATTCAAAAGCCATATCTTGACCAAGAAATCAGCTAAGCGTATTCGCCAGTTGCGCGGTCTGAAGATGGTGGACAAGTCTGACGAAGCAGCAGTTCGTCGTATGTGCCCATACATCTAATAGGCTATCGTCATTTATCTTTAATTAAGCGCTGTTTAATTAATAGCTACTGAATTAAAAATACCTGACTTTGCAATCTGATAACGATGTCTGTTATTCAACTATTTAATGACATCGTGACTCGCTTAACAGTAATTAAAGAAATCTTGGAGTAATTTATGGCCCGTGTAAAACGTGGTGTACAGGCGAATCGTCGTCACAAAAAAATCCTAAAACGCGCAAAAGGCTACTACGGTGCCCGTTCACGTGTTTACCGCGTAGCGGTACAAGCAGTGACCAAAGCTGGTCAGTATGCTTATCGTGACCGTCGCAACAAAAAACGTACTTTCCGTCGTCTTTGGATTGCACGTATCAATGCTGGTGCACGCTTAAACGGCTTAAGCTATAGCCGCTTTATCAATGGCATGAAAAAAGCTAACATTGCAATCGATCGTCGCGTACTTGCTGACATCGCTATGCATGATGCAGCAACTTTCACCGCATTGGTTGAAAAAGCAAAAGCGGAACTAGCATAAATATTAACCGTCCTTTAGGATAGTCTGCTTGCCAAGTGCTTATTTATAAGTAATTTTTTCTAAGTGGTTATCTATATGGATAGGGATAATATTGATTAATAGGTCGATATTAATAAAAGCTACCGCTGGTCGGTGGCTTTTTTTATATTAAAGTATTTTATTGCCAGTTCTAGCACAATTAAGCTATAACACTCTTTTTGTAAAATTGCACTTTTCATTGTCTAAAGTCATCATTAAAAGTTATTGTCTAAATATTCAAGCCATTCATATAACTTGCCCTTATATTAAAATGATTGGGTAAATGGTTTGCAATATTTGGTCAAATCCCTACAATTACCAATCACTATTATTAATAGTCCGTTTAAATCAGGAAGAATGCGTCTTATGACTACCCCTGCTGCTACCACCGATTTGTCGGCGCTACCGACCTTATCTACAGAGCTTAACGAGCTTAACGAAGCTCAGCTAACCGAGTTTGCCAGTGCCGCTGAAGCATTGGTTCTACAACTGACGGATGTGCGTGCGCTGCAAGATTTGCGTGTGCAGCTGACGGGTAAAAAGAGCCCCTTAACTGGCTGGTCGAAGCAGATGGGTAAACTGAGTAGCGATGATAAAAAAACTTACGGCGGCTGGTTACATGAAGTGCGTAGCCGTATTCAAGAAGCGTTAACAGCGCAGCAGCAGCAGCTAGAAGTCGCAGCATTAAATGCCAAGCTTGCGAGCGAGAGTATTGATATCACCTTGCCTGCTCGCGGTGGTCAAAAAGGTCATTTGCATCCTGTGACCATGATTACTCAGCGTATGCAGCAGTATTTTATACAAGCAGGTTTTAATGTTGCAACTGGCCCTGAAGTTGAGAGCGACTATTATAATTTTGAAGCGCTCAATATTCCGTCGCATCACCCAGCACGTGCGATGCATGACACCTTCTATTTTGATGCGCACTATCTACTACGTACGCACACCAGCCCAGTACAGATTCGTACCATGGAAAAGAACGAACCACCGATTCGCATTATTTGCCCCGGTCGCGTCTATCGTAATGATTCCGATCAAACCCACTCACCGATGTTCCATCAGCTAGAAGGTTTGATGGTTACCGAGTCGAGTACCTTTGCTGAGTTAAAAGGTTTAATTAGTGAATTTTTAGAGGCGTTCTTTGCCAAAGAACTGACCGTGCGTTTCCGTCCGTCATTTTTTCCATTCACTGAGCCTTCTGCTGAAGTCGATATCCTCGATGATAATGGCAAATGGCTTGAGGTCATGGGCTGCGGTATGGTGCATCCACAAGTGCTGACCAACTGCGGTATTGATAGCGATAAATACACTGGCTTTGCTTTTGGGATGGGTATTGAGCGCTTTGCGATGCTGTATTACGGTATTGATGATTTGCGCTTATTTTTCCAAAACGACGTACGTTTTTTAAAGCAGTTTGGCTAGATTTTCATTATTAATCGTCAAACCTTTAATTCAAAATCTTTATTATAAAATTCTGATCCGAGATATTTATGAAAATTAGCGAACAGTGGCTACGTCAATGGGTAAATCCCAACAATAGCAGTGAGCAATTGGCTGAACAACTTACGATGGCAGGGCTAGAGATTGATGATCGCTTTGCAGTCGCCCGCGCCTTTAGCGGTGTGGTGGTTGGTGAAGTTATCAGCGTCGAGCAGCATCCAGATGCTGACAAATTACGCGTGACTCAGGTTAATATTGGTGCAGCTGAGCCATTACAAATTGTTTGCGGTGCACCCAATGTGACTATCGGTATGAAAGCACCTGTTGCGACCGTCGGTGCAGTGTTGCCAAGCGATGATGCAAAAGGTTTTAAAATTAAAAATGGTAACCTACGCGGTGTCGACTCTAATGGTATGCTCTGCGGTGCGTCTGAAATTGACTTAACCGATAGCATCGATGGTCTGCTTGAGTTGCCAGCTGATGCGCCGATTGGCATGGATATTCGTGAGTATTTGGGTTTAGACAATCAAATCTTAGATATCTCTATTACCCCAAACCGTGGTGATTGCTTTAGCGTACGCGGAATTGCGCGCGAAATTTCAGTCATTAACGATTTGCCGATGCAGCCGCCTGAGATTCCAACTAATGTAGCGGTGACGGATAACGGCGCAACTCTTGCTGTCACCGTTAGTGCAGTTGAGGCGTGCCCACGTTATTTATTACAGTCGATTAGCAATATTGATCGTAGCATCGATACACCAAAGTGGATGCAAGATGCACTAGTGCAGTCAGGTTTACGTTCGCATAACTTTTTAGTTGATGTGACTAACTATGTGTTGATGGAATTAGGTCAGCCGCTACATGCCTTTGATGCTGATACCATCGATGGTGATATCGTGGTGCGTTTGGCACGGCCTGAAGAAAGCATTACTTTGCTTAATGAGCAAGCCATTACTTTAACCGGTGATGAATTGGTCATTGCGGATGATCAAGGTGTACTTGCACTTGCCGGTATTATGGGTGGTCAGCGTAGCAGCGTCACTGATAGCACCACCAACATCGTATTAGAAAGTGCGTTTTTTAATCCATTGGCAATCGCTGCACGTGCACGCCGTTTTGGTCTGCATACGGATGCCTCACAACGCTTTGAGCGTGGGGTAGATTTTGAGTTGCCAGCGCTTGCTTTAGCGCGTGCTGTTGATTTGATTACGAGCGTTACTGGCGGTCAAGCAGAAAAAATAGTCAAAGTCGAAAGTTGTGAGCATTTACCCGCACGTGCGCCTATTACCTTGCCAATCACTAAAGTCCTTGATGTCATCGGTATCGAGATTGAGCCAGCAGTCATGGTACGTATTTTGACTCAGTTAGGGTTTGCAGTAGAGCAGCAAGCAGATAGCCTGCTTTGCACGCCGCCATCATATCGTTTTGATATGAGTATCAAAGAGGACATCATCGAAGAGATTGCTCGTATTTATGGTTATGATAATATTCCAAGCGTATTGCCGCATTTGCAAGTCAGCATGGATTATGACGATACGGCGGACTTGACTCACCAAATGAAGCTGGCGCTGGTCGATAACGGTTATATGGAAGCGATAAGCTTTAGCTTTAGTGATGCAAAAATAGAAGCTTTGCTCGATGACAAAGCGCTAGGAGAAGTGTTGGCACTGGCCAATCCTATCTCTAGTGATTTAGCAGTAATGCGCCGTACTTTGCTGTCAAGTTTATTGCCTTGTGTGCAATACAACCTCAATCGCCAGCAGCCGCGTGTGCGTTTCTTCGAAACAGGTCTTAGCTTTGTTGGTCAAAGTATTAGCGAATTGGTACAAACACCAAGTATTGCTTTGGTCGCAGTCGGCGATGTCTGGGACGAGCAAGCGTATCAAAACCGTGCGTTAGATTTTTACGATCTTAAGCATGATATTGAGCAATTATTACCTGCGCAAGTAGATAGTGCGCGTATCCGTTATGAGCGTAGTGAGCTTGCCTTCTTGCATCCTGGTCAAAGCGCCAAACTCTATATCGATGACCAGTATGTCGGTTGGTTGGGTCAACTGCATCCTAATACGGCCAAGCAGTTAGATTTGCCTGCTACTTGGGTGGCTCAATTAGCACTTGCGCCGCTACTGACCCTCGTACGTGAACAGCATGCCATCACCACCCCAAGCAAATTCCCGCAAGTACGCCGTGATATCGCCATACTAGTAAATAGCGACATCAGCTTACAGACTTTAGAGTCGACTATACGCGCGGCAGCTGGTGAGCTATTAACAGATTTATGGCTATTTGATGTTTATCAAGGCGACAAAGTGCCAACTGATCAGCGTTCATTAGCCTTTGCGCTGATATGGCAAGACAGAACGCAGACATTATCTGATGAGGCGGTGAAAATGGCGACCGATAAGGTAGTGCAAGCCCTAACCGAACAGCACGCTGCCCAGTTGCGTGACAGCTAATACCTAGTCATAACAATATAAAATTCTCTATGGTCTCCTCATGAGCGAGGCTATAGAGCTTTGCTATTTTTAAAATTATTAATAGACAGAAAATCTTATTCATAAAATAAGGTAAGTGGTTATTAATAAAGGATTTTTATGCAGACTTTATTAAAAAGATGGTAAAAACCCTTTATAATGACCAATATCAACCCTCATACCGCTAAACCATGATATTCGACATCACGACATAGCATAGGAGTCGTACTGTGAGCACCTTAACCAAATCTGACATGATTGAGCATTTGATGAGTCATCTTAACCTAACACGCCAAGAAGGCCGTTGTTTGGTAGAGAACTTTTTTGATGAATTGTCAGAGAGTTTGATTGATGGCAAAGAGGTCAAGCTGTCAGGCTTTGGCAACTTCGAACTTAAAGATAAAAATAGCCGTCCAGGTCGTAACCCAAAGACAGGTGAGCCTGTTGCGGTGTCTGCGCGCCGCGTGGTTACCTTTAAAACGGGTCAAAAATTTCGTCAGCAGGTTGATGAACGTTTATTTGACGAATAAGGATTGACTAAAAGTTGCCTTTTTAACCAATCGCCTGCGTGAAAGTAAGCCTATCGGCTTTTTAAGCAGATAAATCTTATGATTAAAAGGTGGGGTAATAAGCGATAAGCTATTATTTTAAAATAATAGCTTATCGTGGTTCATGTTATCTATAACGCTGTTAAACATAGGGCATTATCTATCTATTCTTTAATAGCCTTATAAAAATCCTAAATAGCAGGCATAAAAAAAGAGAGCGTAAGCTCTCTTTTTTTTACTGCAGTATTTTTATTACGAAAATAAAAATTACTGAGCTGGTTTCTCAACTACAACTTCGTCAGCTGCGTCAACTGCAGGAGTTTCGCTAGCTACGTCAACGCTAGTAGTAGTACCGTCTACAGGTACTTCAGCATCGATTTCGTTAGTAGCAGTACCAACTTGTGCATCAGCGATTTCAGCTTCAGCAGCGTCAACAGCTTCAACAGTTTCAGCAGGAACAGCTTCGCCTTCAACAGCAGCTTGGTCTAGGTTTTCTTGTGCATCAGTTACTTCTTCTTGCGCGTCAGATAAATCTTCAGCAGCGTTTTCTTTGTTGCTGTCACAGGCAGTAAGGCCCATAGTTGCAGTCATGATACCAGCTAGAGCAAGTAATTTTAAGTTCATAAGGTTTTCTCCGGGAAAATGAAATGATCAGTAGCAGCAAGAAAAGTTGAATGTCCGAGATGTCTCAGAATTCAACTAGGATTAATCACAGCTACTCAGCTTCCACGCATTCTATAGGATTTCTTTCCGTATGGAAAGAGCTTGTACAATTAAGTAACAATAAAATTGTAAATAGGATTTTACTTTGCCTATTTAATATAATTTTTAATACAACAAGCCAAATTAATCGACGTATAATCAACGACATCAGTATGATTTAAGAACTTTCCTATCAAAGGTTTTCTCTCATGGCTCGGACGCTATTCTATACTTATTTAGGGCATATTGTCAGTACTATTATTCCCAAAGACAGTCCTTAAATGATGGGTATTAGCAGGGTATAAATATAGATGATATCAATAAAAGTCGTTAATACAAGCGATGAGATACGAAGGCTCATGACCGTTCTTTAATTTTTTACTGTCATTGGCTAAATAAAATAGTCAATCAAGGGATTGCGCTAAAGATTATTTAATATCCATAATTATATAACAGCACTAACGACGATATGAACAGCAATGTCTATCGTATTTTTTAGGAGAGATATTATGAAATGGCAAGATAGACGCGGCAGCTCTAATGTGCGTACAAGCAGTGGTGGTGGCAAGATGATCGGTGGCGGCATCGGCGGTATTATCATTGCCGGCATCTTATGGCTAGTATTTGGGGTCAATCCGATGACGGCGCTACAGACAGGTCAAGTGGTTGCAGGCGGTGGTAGTAATACCTCTACTGAGCCTGCGACCAGTGATGACCGTGATACAAGGTTTGTAAAGGTGGTATTGGCGGATACGGAAGAAGTTTGGCACCAGATATTTAATGAGGCAGGCAGCACCTATAAAGAGCCGTCATTGATTTTATTTAATGGACAAGTCAGCTCGGCTTGCGGCAGTGCCAGTTCGGCAACCGGACCTTTTTATTGCCCAGGTGATCAGACTGTGTATCTGGATACGTCGTTTTTTGTGGAAATGCGCCAAAACTTAGGCATTACTGGTGATGAGCAAGGCTCAGGCGATAGCGAAAACCAAGGTAAAGCAGGGGATTTTGCCCAAGCGTATGTGATATCTCATGAGGTCGGTCATCATGTACAGACCTTGCTAGGTATTACGCAACAAGTCAATGAAGCTAGTCGTCAAGTCACGCGCGCACAGGCCAATAAGCTCTCGGTATTACAAGAACTACAGGCGGATTGTTTTGCTGGCGTTTGGGCACAGCGTAATCAAGAGCGTGTCCAATTCCTAGAAGCAGGCGATATCGATGAAGCAATCAACGCTGCTGGTCAAATCGGTGATGATCGCTTAGCGCGTGCCAGTGGTGGTGAGGTAGTTCCTGACAACTTTACTCATGGTACCAGTCAACAGCGCGTTCAGTGGTTCACCCGTGGTTTAGAGAGTGGTAACATTCAATCTTGCGACACATTTAGTGGCGCTTTATAACTCAGTTTCTATAAGTTAATTTATAAGATTTCTCTTTAATTAAACTAAAACTATGAGACATAAAAAAGCCTGCAATTGATTGCAGGCTTTTTTGTATAAGCTATTTGGTTAGATAATATTTTTAATCAGATACTATCAACCAATACAGCTACTTAAAATCAATTATCTGCTGTTGTTAAGAATATAAGCACCAGCGCCACCCACTGCAGCACCACCAATTGCGCCACGAGCGATGTCTTTGCTATTGCCGCCACTTTTAAGAAGGGCACCAGCAGCTGCACCAGCGGCTGCACCTTTAGCAGTGTTATTTAAGCCAGAGTTATAGCCATAGCCGTTATTAGCACAACCACCCATCATAAGAGCAGAGCTAGCGATAGCCGTTAGTGCAAAAGTTTTAGCAAATTTCATAGTGTCACCTATTAAGTCGTCAAGTTTGAAATCCAATATACAGGATGTATCTAAATATGTCTGTATTACTTTGCATAATAGCCTGTTTATCTCTTTCTAGTCGTAGTAAAAAGGCTAATCTTTGCAAATATTCTGTAAAGTATGTTGCTTTACTATATCGTCGGTAGGGCTTTTGCTTACAGTCATTGTATTAATAGTGAAAGTCCGCTAACTGTTTTCAAGGATTACCTTGGTAATGTTTAAGGTAATATTGATAAAGTCTTTAAATGAATCGTTGCAAAGATGATAAAGACCGCCCTAAGGCAGTCTTTATTTTCCAAGCATATCACTAGATAATTAATCTAATAAAGTACAACTATAAATTAGTTTTGTGATTTACGTTTCATTTGCTCAAAGAACTCGTCGTTAGTTTTGGCTTCTTTTAGACGGTCTAGTAAGAACTCAGTAGCTTGCACGCCATCCATCGGTTGAAGCAGCTTACGTAAAATCCAAACTTTACGTAATTTATCTTCATCAAGTAGGCGCTCTTCGCGGCGTGTGCCCGATTTTTTGATATTAATCGCTGGGAAGACACGTTTTTCCGCCAAGTCGCGCTCAAGAGTAATCTCTTGGTTACCTGTTCCTTTGAATTCTTCAAAGATAACACTGTCCATTTTACTACCCGTATCAATCAGCGCACTGGCAATAATGGTCAAGCTGCCACCTTCTTCAACGTTACGCGCCGCCCCAAAGAAGCGTTTTGGACGCTCTAACGCATTGGCATCCAAACCACCGGTCAATACTTTACCTGATGATGGAATAACGGTGTTATAGGCGCGGGCAAGACGGGTAATAGAGTCAAGTAAGATGACCACGTCTTGTTTATGCTCAACCAAACGCTTGGCTTTTTCGATGACCATTTCAGCCACTTGGACATGACGTTGTGGCGGCTCATCAAAGGTAGAGGCCACAACTTCGCCACGTACCGTACGCACCATCTCGGTGACTTCTTCTGGACGCTCATCAATCAAGAGAACGATTAAATAACATTCAGGGTTATTGCGGGTAATTGACTGCGCAATGGTTTGTAGCAGCATGGTTTTACCGGCTTTTGGCGGTGCGACGATGATAGAACGCTGACCTTTACCAATGGGGGCAATTAGATCAATAATACGACCAGTCAAATCTTCAGTCGTACCATTACCAAGCTCAAGTTTTAATTGCTCAGTTGGAAATAGTGGCGTTAAGTTCTCAAAAATCAGCTTATGACGCGAGCGATCTGGCGTATCAAAGTTAATCTCACCAACTTTTAAGAGCGCAAAATAACGCTCAGAGTCTTTTGGTGGACGAATGGTACCAGCGATACTGTCGCCTGTTTTGAGGCTAAAACGACGGATTTGGCTTGGGCTGACATAGATATCGTCGGGACCTGCTAAATAAGAGCCTTCAGATGAGCGCAAAAAGCCAAAACCATCAGGAAGAACCTCAAGCACGCCGTCACCATAAATGGCTTCACCGTTACGGGCATGGGTTTTTAAAATAGCAAAGATAATGTCTTGTTTACGGCTACGTGCCATATTATCAAGACCCATTTCTTTGGCGATGGCCAATAGCTCAGCGATTGTTTTTTTCTTTAATTCAGTAAGATTCATAGATAGGTCATTAGCAGTTGATCAGATGAGAGATGCCATTATCAGCACAAATCAAGACATTGATTAAAACAACAGGTGTAGGGCGATAGAGGATATATGCACAGCATCGGGGTTTATGTAGGATAGATTTTACGTGCCAGCTTATAGACGCGTTGCAAGAAATACAGGCACGGTCATAAGAGGTAAAGATAAAGAAGTCTACATAAGAGTCTGCGTCAAAAACTCAATATCAGTAATTGTGTTTAGTCATTGCGTTCAGTAGTGATGTTTTATAATGACGATTGTGTTTCTGTTGATAAACACGAGGAGAATAGCGACAAGACACTTAGGAAAATGGTTAGTTTTCTCTTGTCAGCAGACTATACGGGCTTCAAGCTGGCATTGTCAATAATTTTTGCCAAAAAATTCGCATAATCTCGTTTTTTGCTCAGAAAAGCAGCAAAAAAGCCATTATCTGATGCAGACAATAGCTTTTTCGTTGTCGATTTTTAATAAAACCTTTCAGTGTACAACTACTAGGAAACGACTTATAGGTGTTTATCTAATACGGCTGCCAATGCTGCCTTTGGCTGTAGACCCATCACTGAATCTACTTTTTCGCCGTCTTTAAAGACAAATAGAGTAGGAATGTTGCGAATACCGAAACGGCTGGCCGCTTGTGGGTTACTATCGACGTCGACTTTAACGATTTTAACTTTACCTTGGTACTCAGTCGCTAAATCTTCTAAAATAGGGGCGATGGCTTTACAAGGACCACACCAGGTTGCCCAAAAGTCTACTAGCACTGGCACGTCTGATTGTAGGACGTCTTGGTCAAAGTTTGCATCGGTGGTATTAACAATAAGATCTGACATAGTTTTTCTCTCTTGTTTTAGTGTTTCTATCACCAGTCGTCACTATAAATATGGCAGTCATATTAAATAGATGAATGGCTGAAGAATGGTTAGGAAGGGGTAAAAATCTGCCATTATATTAACATGTTTGCTCAGCGTTGACAGACGCAGGCTGGTTAAATTGTTTAACAATTACTATTAGCACAATAAATCGAAACATAACGACACAGGTTATGTTTTGTCTGTGACTTGTTACCGCTATCGTCATCTTTAGCACAAACTTAGCTATCTTTTTGAATACTGATTTATTATTATTTTTAACTGGTCGTTCACAACCGATTTTGCTCAAAGTGAGTTTTATCCAAAATTAAGGATGGCTTTATTAAGAATAGCTTTAGCCTTGAATTTTATTGCTATCAGCAGTTTATCCGTATAGCTCGTTTATAACTATTAATACCTGATTAATATACATAATTCCTTACTATAAGTAGCCCAATTTTATGCCTTTCACCGATGAAAAAATAGATGCCCTGAACGCTCAAGAAAATGCGTATCCACTGGAGTTTTTTCGAGAATTTGCGCAAGAGGTTACCGTCTATGAAGACGATGATATTTGGGTCGTCGATAAGCCTGCAGGATTATTGAGTGTCGATGGTAAAACGCTAAAAGTGAGTTTATTGGCGCGGCTTGAGCGTGCCAATCCGGCGGTCAAATTGATTCATCGCTTAGATATGGATACCTCAGGGCTACTGATTTTTGCCAAAAATGCCGCCGCGCAAAGCCATATTAGTAAGCAGTTTATTGAGCGGCTGCCACAAAAAAGCTATCAAGCGCGTGTCTTTGGTCAGTGGCAAAGCGTTGGTGCCAAGGGTGAAATATCGGTGCCAGTACGTTATGAGCCGGAAACCAAACCGCGCCATATCGTTGACCCTAACTGGTCAAAGCATGCATTAACCCTGTATGAGGTGCTAGCGCATGAAGAGTGTAACGGTTACACAGTCACACGTGTACTGTTAAAACCAGTCACCGGTCGCAGTCATCAGCTGCGCGTGCATATGGTCCATGTCGGACATGTGATGATTGGCGACCCGATTTATGCAGAAGGCGCTGCCTTAGACATTGCGCCAAGACTGAATCTGCATGCGCAGCAACTGCGTCTTAAGCATCCTACACTTGGCGCGTGGATGGATTGGGAAAGTCCAAGCCCTTTTTAAGAGGTTTGTTTTTCTCTTTTCTATTTAAGCTTAGAGGCTATTTCATAAAAACCATCAGTTATAGTTTCTGTTATTATAGAATCAACTAAAATCCATAAATTTTAAAAATCTGATATTTTCATACTACTGTTATACGCTAAATATGACACTCATCATGCAAAAACAAGGATCGTATTATGCTTGATATTACTGCTGCCAAGCAGGCGACTAAGAGTCGTTTCAAATCTAAGAAGCACTCATTAGATATTCCAGTAGATTATGAGGTGCTTATCATCGGCGCTGGTATTGCCGGTATAGGCATGGCTTGTCGATTACAGCAGCAAAAGCACAAAGGGCTGTTTGGACATAAAAGTCCAAGTCTCTTCAAAAACCTAGTAAAAAGGAAGCAGCAAAAAAGCACACAGCGATTTGTAGTATTAGAAAAACGCGCAGATTTGGGCGGTACGTGGGATTTATTTACTTATCCTGGTATTCGCTCTGATTCTGATGCGTTGACGTTTGGCTATAGTTTTAGACCGTGGCTGGATTATAGAATGCTAGCGGAAGGCGCGGATATTAAACGCTATATCGCTGCTACAGCACACGAGTTTGGTATCAGCGAACACATTCGTTATCAGAATGAAGTACAGCAACTATCTTGGTCTAGTGATGAGCAGCAATGGACGGCAATAGTCAAAAATCATGCCAGTGGGCAGGTATTTACCTTAACAGCCAAGTTTGTCGTTGGTGCAACTGGCTACTATGATTATGAGCAAGGGTATCGCCCTGCTTTTGAAAACGAAGCAGATTTTCAAGGTGAAATCGTCCATCCACAGCATTGGCAAAATCTCAATTATGATGATAAGAAAATCGTCATTATCGGTAGTGGCGCCACGGCCATGACGTTATTGCCAGCGCTAGTAGATGAGGCAGGTGAGCAATGCGCGCAGCATGTTACGATGCTACAGCGGTCGCCGACCTATGTGGCAAGTGTGCCGGGCGATGATCATGCGCTTGATTGGTTAGCGGGTCGGTTTTCACCCTTATCAAAGTCGCAGGCTTATACCGTGTTACGTGCACGCAATGTATTGACGCAACAAGGAATCTATCGAGCGGCCACCTACGCGCCAAAAGCTATGAAAGCGCTCTTGAAAAGTGGCGTTAAAAAGGAGTTAAAAGGTAGCGGTATTGATGTGGCTCACTTTGTGCCTGACTATAATCCGTGGGAGCAACGGGTGTGCGCAGTGCCAGACAGTGATTTATTTAAAGCATTGCATGGTAAGCGCGCCGCCGTCGTGACTGATAAGATTAGCCATTTCACCAAGACGGGCATCATGCTTGACTCTGGCAATCACCTCGATGCTGATATTATCGTTACTGCAACGGGACTCAAGATACAAATGCTGGGCGGGGCAAAGGTGTATGTCGACGGTCAATCGGTCGACATTGGTAGTCGTATGACTTACAAAGCGGTACTGGTCGAAGGTGTGCCTAATTTGGCGGCGCTGTTCGGTTATACCAATGCTTCATGGACACTAAAAATCGATTTGGCGTGTCAGTATGTGATACGGCTACTGAGTTATATGCATAAGCATCGCTACCAAGTTGCCATAGCGTGTGCACAGACCGACCATGCCGAAGCGCATGTTCAGCCAGATACGGTCATGGGCGCGCTATCGTCAGGCTACGTCAAGCGCGCGCAACACGAGCTGCCTAAGCAAGGCGATATCTATCCTTGGCGGGTCACCAATAATTATCTAAGTGACCGCGTGATGCTCAAGCACCGTAAAATAAAAGATGATTGGTTACGTTTTAGTCGCTAAGATTTTTAGTGGCTTTTGTTTAATTTTTATCGATAAATTCAGCGACTTGTTTGCTGAGTATTTGCCATAAGGTTTCTTGTGCACTCTTACTGCCCCAGGCGTTATGTGGGCTAAATATCACCCGAGGATGGTTAGCAAGGGTTAATAAAGGATCGTCTTTGACAATCGGCTCTTGCTCAAATACATCAGTGGCATAACCAATAATTTTCTCGTTATGAATCGCATCAGTCAACGCTTGACTATCAACGATACCGCCACGAGCGACATTAACAATCAGCGGCTTTTTAGCCATTTTTGCTAAAGTATCTGCCTTAATAAGATGCTTGGTTTGCTCGTTTAATGGACAATGCAAACTCAGTACATCAGACTGCGCCAGCACGTCCTCAAACATTGTATAGTTATCATTACGCGGCGCACGCCCTTGATGCTCAGCCCACAAGACAGTCATACCAAAAGCGCGAGCAATATCGGTAACGCGTTTACCGATAGTCCCAACGCCGATAATACCAAGCGTCTTATCTTCCAAATCTATCAGCGGTATATCAAGCAAGCAAAAATTACCATTGTTTTCCCACGTACCATCAGCGACTTTTTCATGATAATGAATGCCAGCGCGCATAGCAGTGAGCATCAGCATAAAGGTATGTTCGGGCACGCTTTTGACCGCGTAACCAGCGACGTTATATAGCGCGATACCATGCTTAGCACAAGCGTCTTGATCGACGTTGTTCATACCGGTGGCAGTCAGCTGAATAAGCTTAAGCTTGGGTAAGTTGGCGATGACGTCAGCAGTGATTTGGACTTTATTGGTAATAATAATATCAGCGTCTTTGCAGCGCTCGATGATGAGCGCATTGTCTTTTGGCGTGTCATTATAAGTGATGTAGTCGCTGACACCGCGAGGCGCTGGTAAATCGATATTATCAGAAAAGGTGCCTTTGTCTAAAAAAACCGCTTGCATGATGATTCCTTAATGTCCGTTTTATTGATTGTTTTTATATATAGAGTGATTATTGAGCTAATGTAGCACGTTGCAGGGTTTAGTCAAAAAGCGTACAGTAAAAAACCTCTACTTCAACATTGAAATAGAGGTTTTATTTTATGGGGCAATAATTTTCTTATGCTTAATTTCTTAGCACTTCATTATCAGTAGTTAATCTTCAGCATCTCATATTGCTAAGTATGCTAAGCCCATGCTTATAAGGAGAAGCGCTTACGCAATCTGCCAATAAGGCTACGTACGCGACTACTCAAGTCAATACGAACGTCGTTTTCAGGGTCATGCTCGACTTCATAACGTTTGACCAGGTCAGGACTGGCTTTGAGTTTTGCATGATGTTGGAATGCACGGTTGACGCTAATCTCAAGCAGGCTGGCGCGCATCGGTTTTGGTAAGCAGCGATAGACCTGACCTTTATTAATCAAGTCAATCAGTAAGCCCGCATCCTGAAATTCAGTCTGTACCAGGACCACTAAATGCGGCGCATCTTGTTTTAAGGTAAAGATAATCGGCGCAATGTTTTCGCCACTGACATTGATGTCGGTAATACACACGCCGATATCTTCATTCGCCAAATAATCGTAAGCTTCTTCTAAGCCTTCTGCATGCAGTACTTTATAACTGTGCGAAAACTGCTTGCTTATTTGCTCAATCAGCTCGTCAGTTTCATCGATCACCAAGAGCGTTTGCTTATTACCTGAGCTGTCGAACTGCTCAGCGTCTTCATCTGGGTTATACGTCAAAGCGATTTCGGTGGCGCGTCCGACGACGGCAAGTAGCTCTTCAGATTTGCACGGCTTGGTTAAATAACGGTAAATTTCACCATCGTTGATAGAACCAATAATTGCGTTCAAATCGGCATAACCGGTCAATAAGATACGCATGGTAGACGGCGATACTTCTTTGACTTCGCGCAAGATATCAACACCAACACGCTCAGGCATACGTTGGTCACTGACTGCAACGTGTACGTGATTGTTTTTAATATAGTCAATATACTCAGTCGGGTCAGTAGTGATAAAAACGTCATGCGTTTTACGAAACAGCAGTTTCATAGAACGTAAGATACGTTGCTCATCGTCAATAAACGCCAACTTCGGTTTTGGTTCAGCACTTAGCTCAGCGGTACTAATGTTATTATTGGTGTCGTTTTCCAATTCATTCATGATGAGTTCCTTATGATGAATAATAGTGATATAGCTTTATATAATCATTAAAATAGCAATTAAAATAACAGCAAAACCTAGCGATTACGCTGCTAGGCTTTGTTCTGTCAAATCATTATTAATCGGTAACATTAAGGTAAAGGTGGTGCCAACGCCTTCGGTCGAAACCGCTTTAATGTCACCATTATGCTGCTCCATAATCTGCTGACTGATGGCCATACCGAGACCCGTACCTTCGCCTGCGCCTTTAGTGGTAAAGAACGGCTCAAAGATTTGACCAAGCACTTCTGCGCTCATGCCTTTACCGTTGTCGCTGACATCGATATAGACATTGCTGTCATCGGCACGGGTACGCACTTCAATTTTGCCATCCGGTTTTTCTCCCATGGCTTGCGCGGCGTTATTGAGCAAGTTCACCAACACTTGGTTAATCTGTGACGGCGAGCATTTAACCTCAGGTGTCGGCGCAAAGTCAGTGACAATTTCTTGATGTCTGATAGAGTTACCAGCGATTTTAAGCGAGGCTTCGATACACTCCCGTACATCGATGGTCTTCACTTTTGACTCATCAAGACGAGCAAAGTTGCGTAGATTTAGGACCATCTCGGTGATTTGCTCGACGCCAAATAGCGAGTCTTTAATCAGCTCTTTGAGCTCAGCTGACAAATCATCTTCTTGGATTTCATCCGACGCACGGACAATATCTGCCAATAGCTTATCAATCTTGCCATCAGTTGTCGTAGAGTCAGGCTTGATACCTTTTAAGCCTTGTACCAATTCAATCAGCTCTTCGTATTGCTCGGTCAGCTGACCGATAATCTCAAGGTTGTTTTGCACATAAGACAATGGCGTATTTACTTCATGGGCAACACCAGCAACCATTTGTCCCAAAGTCGCCATTTTTTCTGAACGAATCAATTGCAGCTGGGAATTTTTCAGCTCTTTTAGCGTATCTTGCAGCTCAGCGGTACGTTCTTCAACTTTAATCTCAAGCTGCTGATTGATATTGGCAAGCTTACCTTCGTTAGATTGGATTCGATCCAGTAGGTCATTAATAGAGCCGTTGACTAGTCCAATCTCGTTGCGGCCTTCAGTGAATTTAACTTCGCTCAGCTTATTATATTGCTTGTCGTTAATCAGTTTTTCCGCTTGAGAGATTTTATCAGTGGTTTCTTTCAATGGTTTAAATGCCAGGAAAGTCAGCATAAAGTAAATCACGCCCGCTGTGATCAGTAGCGCCAGTGCAATCCAGTTAATCAAGTTTTCACTCAAGTTATCCGCGATGGCATTAATCTCAGCATCAGGCTGTACCACGATAAGTTTCCAATAAGTCTCAGGAATCTCGAACACATATGCTTGACTGCCGTTATAGTAGCTGTCTTTTGCCAGCTCGAAGCTCTGTAACAAGCGGCTATCCATAGCATTTTGCTTATTTTCACCGTTATTTAAATAAGCAGCGTAGTTCACTAAATAGTAGCCTTTAGCGGTACCGGTTTCGGCTTTATCAAGCGTGTTCAATACTTGCTGAACTTGCGGCGATACGCTAGCAGCAACACGCTCAATAGTCTCGTTACGCTGAGCTTCTAAAAAGTTTAGTACAGGATTCCAAGCAGGGTCAGAGTTAATAACTTGTTTGATATCAAGCGGCGTACCGGTTTTTTCATCAATATAGCTTAAGCGTTCAGGGTTAGATGAGGCGATAACCTTGTCACTATTATCCAGCAATAGAATATAACCTGAGCCCGAGCTTTCGCTTAACTTAACAATATTTTCTTGTAGCTGGTTCAGCGTAAAGTTAACCGTGCTGGCGCCCCAGAACTTATTGTCACGTTCGATAGCAACACCGCAGCTCATTGCAAGCTCGCCTTTGGTTTGGCTGGCGCGGACATGGTTCCAGATGCAGCTTTCAGGTTTTAGCAATTTTAAAATACTAAACCAATCTTCTTGATAATAAGGGTTGGTAGGATTTGGGTCGCTCAATACCGTTTGATAATCGCCATTTTGACGCACCATCAAAAACGGATGGGTTGCAGCATTGGCACCCAGGGCGCCTTTTTCTGGCCAAATGCCGCCACTACCTAATAAGTTATAATCACGCTTATCAAAAGCATTGGCGGTACTGGCTTGTAAAATCGCTTCTTGTGGTGGTAGCGTTTGTGCACTTTGCTGTAACAGCAAGGCACTACGCATGACGCGATTGATATCGGCGGAGATACTATTAACGGCGGTATTACCACGCTCAGCGACCAGCTTTGCTGACTCAAGGCGGATTTTATCATGACCTTCTTTATCAACGACATAAACAACGACCGCAAGTACGACCGCAAAAGCAATGAACAAAATGGTGGTAACTTGGGTACTGACTTGATTAAAAAAGCCAACTTTTTTGGAGGCACTCATGACGGGATTTGTCCTTGGGATTAGAGAGCACAAAGAAGATTGCCAATGGGATTTATTGGCTAACATGACTTATGTGATTATGCTAAAGGTAGATGAAGCTTAAAATGTATCTAATGAACACTTATAAAACACAGCTTCAGAAAGAATTCATATAACTTAAATTAATAATAATCAAATGAAAGCATAACTTAATGGACTATTATTGGTAATACTATTTCTATAGATGTCTAGAGAAACTCTGAAACAGCTATTGATGTATAAAAATATATATGGAACAGGTAATCGGTTTACTTAGATAAGCGGGCTAATTCGATAAATTCTGTAATCTAGCTGCTCAAATGTGAAGTCGCATGTATCATACTAAGAAATAACTTATTGCATTTTTTAACAATACAGCAACAATTATATGATGGCAATATTTTTTGGTTACTTGCGAGTCGTTATCTCGTTGTTTTATAAGACCAACTTATGCTTAGCTTTGCAACAATCTTGCCAAAATATGCTCTTGAAAAATTAACTTAACGCACTCATCTAGTCGCTAACGTTATATAATGGTCTGTTTTATCAATTGGCCGAGCTGACAAGTTGGGGGTTGTTGATATTTCCAATGACCAGCAGCTTATTAATGATACTAAGCTATTAATCCAGTTATGGTAGCTTGCCTCATTAACTATCTATTTTCTTATCACCTGAGTACAAAAGACACCGCCTTATGACTATCTCTATCGCTTCATTGCACAGCACCGAATTCGCCGTTGGTCAACGTTATTTATCTGATACGGAGTCTGAGCTTGGCTTGGGGGTGGTTATCGATGTCGATGACCGCTGTGTGCATATCCTATTTCCACAAAGTGAAGAGACCCGCGTTTATGCAAAAAACTCAGCGCCGTTATCACGCGTGGTGTTTAAAGTGGGTGATAGCATTTCTGACCAAGCAGGCAAAAGCTATACAGTGACGGCGGTCGAAGAAGTGATGGGCGTGCTCAAATACAGTGTCGATGAGCACGAGCGCGGCATTATGGAAACCCGTCTGGCTGCCAATATTACGTTGGCCAAGCCGCTTGAGCGCCTGCTCGCTGGTCGTATTGAGCGCGGTGATTGGTATGAGCTGCGTCAAGATATCCTACGTATGCAGTCGGCGCTTGCTGGTCATCCGCTGAAAGGCTTGATGGGCGCGCGCGTCGATATCATCGAGCATCAGCTGTATATAGCGCATGAAGTTGGCAAACGTATCGCGCCACGCGTGTTGCTTGCTGACGAAGTCGGTCTGGGTAAAACCATTGAAGCGGGTTTGATTATTCATCAACAGCTACTAACGGGTAAGGCTGAGCGTGTATTGATTCTCGTGCCAGACAGTTTGCAATATCAGTGGATGATTGAGCTGCGTCGTCGTTTTAACCTAAATTTTGCTTTGTTTGATTTGGTACGTACGGCGGCGATTAAAGAACATGACCCTGAGCAAAACGTCTTTACGACTGAGCAATGTATCATCGCTGGTATGGACTTACTCCTTGATCATCCTGACTTATATGACCAAGCGATGGAAGCCGGTTTTGATTTATTGGTGGTTGATGAAGCGCATCACCTGCATTGGGATGAGGTGCAAGGCGGCAATGATAAATATGACTTAATCGCTGACTTTGCCGAAGAAACACCGGGCGTCATGCTATTAACCGCAACGCCGGAGCAACTTGGCGCGCAAAGTCACTTTGCCCGTCTGCGTTTATTAGACCCCGATCGCTTTGATGATTTAGATGAATTTATTGATGGTCAAGAAGCCTTTGCTGAAACGGCTGCGGTCGCTAGCGTTTTAATCGAAGATAAGCCCTTAAGCGACGGTCAAATTGCCGCTTTAAGTCATCTGCTTGCTATTAGTGTCGATGAGTTAGGTGCTATTAATGATGATGAAAAATTAAGAACCTATGCGCTCAATGAACTCCTTGATCGTCATGGTACCGGACGTATTTTATTCCGTAATACCCGTGAAAGCGTTAAAGGCTTCTATGGGCGTAGCAGCCAGCCGTATCCACTACCGTTGCCAGAAGCATGGATAGATAGCTACCAAACCAATGGCAAATTGCGTGAGCAGCTATGGGGCGAAGAAAATCAACCTGATGGCAGCTGGTTAGAAGATGACCCGCGTGTGCCGTGGTTGATTGATATCTTAAAAGGTGAGCTCAAGCATAAAAAAGTGCTATTGATTGCCCGTAGTGGTGCGACGGTTGAAAGTTTAGAGGCGGTATTGCGCCTCCATGCCGGTATTAAGACCGCTATCTTTACCGAACAGATGACCCTGCTTGAGCGTGACCAAGCGGCGGCATTCTTTGCCGATAGTGAAGGCGCGCAGATATTATTATGCTCGGAGATTGGCTCAGAAGGTCGTAACTTCCAGTTTGCTAGTCAGTTGATACTATGGGATTTACCGGCCAATCCGGACACACTAGAGCAGCGTATCGGTCGCCTAGACCGCATCGGGCAAACGCAGCAAATTATGCTGCATATCCCTTATGTCCAAGGTACCGCGCAAGAGCGTCTGTATCAGTGGTATAACGATGCACTAAATATGTTTAATCAGATTTCACCGACCGCCCAAAGCGTGCAAGAGCAATATATCCAAGACCTAAAGCCGATGCTCGAAGGCGCTGATAACGACGCTAACCGTACGACATTACAAGATATTATTGATGCCGCGCTACAAACGCGTTTGGATCTAGAGGCACAGTTGCAAGCTGGTCGTGATCGCCTTTTAGAGTACAACTCATGCCGTCCGCGCGTTGCTGGTCGTATCGCTGATGCCATGCGTGAATTCGATGGGCATAATTTATTGCCGCAATTTATCGAGCGCTTTTTTGCTTCCGCCAATATTGACCACAATATCCAGCGTGATGGCTCATGGGTGATTGCTCCGATTGATAGTACGGAGATTAGTGATTATATCGACGGTCTGCCACTGGGTGATGAAGATGGCATGACGTTGACATTCGAGCGTGAGCAAGCGCTGCAGCGTGAAGATATCGAATTCATTACTCATGAGCATCCATTGATGCGCGCGATTTATGAGCTGGCAAGTACCAGCACCTTTGGTAATACCACCGTTGCGATGCTCAAAAGTGCTGCTATGCCACAAGGTATGGTGATGTTAGAGGTGAATTTCCGCGTCGAAGCGATTGCGCCAAGATTGCTCAATTTGCCTGCGACGTTGACCACACAAAACATCCGTGTGTTTATTAGTGAGCAGGGCAGTGATTTATCAGCACGTATCAGCGCTGATATGATTATGCCGCATATTGAGCGTTTGGATAAAAACCGCGCCCGCCAAGTGATTAAAGTTCGCGGCGATGTGATTGAGCAGCGTTATTATGAAGCAGAAGACATTGCCCGTCAGCAGCTAGCAGGAATCGGTGAGCAAGCAAGCGCTCGTTTTAGCCAGCAGTGGTCACGTGAAATCAAACGTCTAAAACATCTACAAACCATCAATCCTAACGTACGTCCAGAAGAGATTGAGCGCTTAGAGCAGCTAAAAGCCCAAGGTGAGCAAGCATTGGGTAATCTGTCTTTAGTCCCAGACTCTATCCGTGTGTTGGTGGCGGTGAAACCGTAATTTTAAGAAATCTAAATAGGACGAGGTATAAGCAAATATCTCGTTCTTTTGTTTATCATGACTATCCTAGATAGTTATTTGATACATAGTTACTTGATGCTTAGCGTTCAGCGGCGACTGCTTAGTCAAAGCTGTTAATATTCATTAAGATGATTGGCTTTTCGCTTTATAATGAGTTCTTAACAATCGTTTTATTGGTTGTTTATGGCTTATCCTAAGCGTTATCTTGTGGGGTTACTGCAAGCCATTTCATATTATTTTAAATTAAAATGCTGTATTAGCTTAAGTTATATCGTGTTGATAGGCTTTGGCATTGAGCGTTATTGATAAAAATAAGGAAACGTATCGTCATGTCTGATTATTCGCAACTGATAGATGAGCTGTTGGCTACCGTCGCGCTTATTGAAGTCAGCCCTGATGTTTTTGAAGGTAAAAGCCACGATTATGTTGGCAGTCGTATTTTTGGTGGGCAAGTACTTGCGCAAGCGATTATGGCAGCGGCGCATACACTAGATAAAGACAAACCTTGTCATTCACTGCACGGTTATTTTTTGCGCGGTGGCGATATCAATCAGCCGGTTATTTATAAAGTGCGCCGCCTGCGTGATGGTCGCAGTTTGTCTGCGCGTGAAGTAACCGCGATTCAGTATAAAGAAGTGCGCGGTAAAGCGCCTGTCGAGCAAGTGATATTTTCGATGATTGCCTCGTTCTCACCGATGGAAGAGGGGTTAGAATATCAAGAAGACATGCCCGTTTATCCGCCGCCAGAGGATTTGCTTGCCGAGCAGGATTTAAAAGAAGAGTATGTGGGTAAAGTCCCAGAAGCCCTGAAAGCGCGCTTTATGCGTCACCGTCATGTCGAGATTAAGCCGATTAAGCCGCGTGATCCTATCCATCCAGAACCGATGAAACCGAAACAAGCAAACTGGCTGCGTATTCGCGAACTGGGCAAGCAGCCAGTGGCCATTCAGCAGGCACTGCTTGCGTTTTCGTCTGACTTTTATTTAGTGGGTACTGGGCTGATGTCACACGGTGTCAGCTTTATGACCAGTGGGCTGCAAGCGGCCAGTATTGACCATTCGATGCATTTCCATCGTGAGTTTGATTTGAATAATTGGCTACTATATGACATGTGGAGTGATACCACTTCTAATGCCAAAGGCTTAAACCATGGGCAGTTTTGGCAAGATGGTCGATTGGTAGCGACGGTACAACAAGAAGGTTTGATGCGGTTGCGTGTGCCCAAGTCCTAGCTATCCATATATTTATGAGCATTAAATAAAAAGCGACTTAGAATTATTCTGGGTCGCTTTTTATTTAATGCCATTTAGTTGAATTCACTCATTATTCCAAAATTTTAACCATTGCTCGTGGCAATCCAAGAGTTGCCTGCGCATCATTAGCATTTAACCAATTAATATTAATCTCTGCTGCTTGTAAGGCTTCGGTTATATCAGTCGCTTGCTTAGCATTTAAAGTTAATGACTGCGGTGTCAAATACCAATGAAAATGGGTGAGTGAATGCTTAATCGGTGCATCGTCCAATAAGGTTTTGTTAACCGATTTTCTTATTAATTCATTTTTGTCTAGCCACTCATTGATAATCTGCTCAGCCGTGGTAAATTCTGCTTCGTAGACTTTTTCATTACTAGCAACTTCTAATTTCGTATCATCTTTAGTTTGTGATTCTTTAGCACTCGTCTTGCTACTACCTTTACCCTCAATTTTCTTTATAAACTCTAATGGCAAACTCCATAGTCCGCCCCAAATACCATTATCAGGGCGCTGTAGCCAAAGTATCTCGCCATTTTCGTTTGTAATAAGCAATGCATTACTAAATTTACTGGGTTTGGGCTGTTTTTTGGCCTTGACTGGATAATCGGTTTCGCGACCCTGCGCATGGGCAATACAATCATTTTGCAGTGGACATAATAGGCAGGCAGGCTTGCTACGGGTGCATAAAGTCGCGCCCATATCCATCATGGCTTGCGCGAACAGCCCTGAGCTCTCTCTAGGTGTTAAACGCTCCGCTAATGCCCACAGCTCTTTAGTCGTCCCCGACTTAGTAATATCACTATCAATGGCGGCCCAGCGGGTGAGGACACGTTTGACATTACCATCACAGATGACGCCATAACGATGTAGCCCCATTGCCACAATCGCCCCAGCGGTCGAAGGCCCAACGCCAAATATGGCTTCCCAACCTGCTAGTGTCTGCGGAAAGTCGCCCGTTTCATTGATAACCTCAACCAACTGCTTCGCGCCTTTATGCAAATTACGCGCCCGCGCATAATAGCCAAGCCCCGCCCAGTGCTCCGCCACCGTATCCCATTCTGCTGCGGCTAAATCTTGCACCGTCGGAAAGGATTCCATAAAACGGGCAAAGTAGGGTAACACAGTGGTCACTTGCGTTTGCTGTAGCATGACTTCGGATAGCCAAACGATATAAGGATTAGGCGTATCGGTTTGGTGCTGTTGCCAAGGTAAATCGTGGCGACCGTTTTCAGCGAACCAATCGAGAAGGCGGGGAGCGAATGAATCCAGAGAAGTTAATGACTGAGAAAATTGAGTAGGCAAGAGTATTCCTTGTAAATTGAACAGGGATATATAACGTTTGGGACTAACAGTGTTTATGGGGTGTAATACGATTGATACAAGACAATAGTAGGTGAGCTTCGTTATCAGCATCATAGGATAAAATGGTAATTGACTGCATTGTTTGCTAAGTAAAGTTTGAGTGGATTTTTAAATCAGTTAAAGGTAAGTAATAAAAATATAAAAGGTGCGCTAGGCGCACCTACGAGCTAGGTTAGTGAATGTCTACTTCCGATTCTTCCGCGTTTTCAAACGACGTAAACGTTTTTCTTCTTCTTTAGCGATTCTTTTCTCTTCTGCAGCGATGCGTTGTTCGGCGACGACCAGCTCTTCAGCTTCGGTCATTGCTGGCGTCTCTAACGTAATATCGCCAAGCTTGCCACTACGTAGCTCGTTAATCAAAATCTCAGACATGCGGTAAGTGTCGACTTGATTGCCCGCGCGTACACAGCCGCGATTACGTCCAGCTATTTCAAAAAACTCCCAATCGGTCTTAGGCAGCTCGTCAATTTTATAGCGACTCTTTAGCAGCTCAGGATAAGCCTCTAATAAATACTCAGCCGTATAGCTGGCCACATCAGCGAAGTCAAAAGCTGTATCACGAATACCGCCGGTCGCTGCCAAGCGATAGCCAGAATTTTCGTTTTCAACCTTTGGCCATAGCATACCAGGGGTGTCATAGAGCATAATGTCATCGTCAAGTTTAATCAGCTGCTGCGACTTGGTTACAGCGGGCTCGTCACCGGTTCTTGCCACCGCGCGTCCAGCCAAGGTATTAATCAGAGTCGATTTACCGACGTTTGGAATACCCATTATCATGGCTTTAATTTGACGACCGGTGCCAACTTTATTGGGCACGAGGTGTTTACAGATTGCGATGATACGCTTGACGTCATCGGCTTTATTATTGTCGCAAGCGATGGCTTTAACGCCATCTTGTTGCTCAAGATATTCCATCCACGCTTTGGTCAATTCAGGATCGGCGAGGTCAGCTTTATTTAAAATTTTGATGACCGGTTTTTCGCCGCGTAATGCCGCAACCATGGGGTTTTCGCTACTATAAGGAATACGCGCGTCAATCACTTCAATGACGACGTCCATTTGCGGCATGATTTCTTTGATTTCGTTACGGGCTTTGTTCATATGCCCAGGGAACCACTGAATACTTGCTCTCTTATCCATCTGCTTTTATAACCTTTTATAAAAAATGCTAAAAGTAAGACGATCGTCATTTACTTTTTAATGGCGTCCAGTTTACTACATAAGCAAAGTAATGACGCTAAAAAGTAATGATGCTAAAAGTGCTCACGTTAACATTTCATTTAATGCTCAGAGCATACTATCATTTAGATACGCCTGCTAAGTCCTCGCGCGCTGGCGGTAATGGTGCTAAATAACCAATGACTAAGATTAAGCTACCCGCGCCAAGGAAGGAAATTACTCGCCAAATTGCCTCGGTTTGCGATAAATCAACCAAGACCAATTTTAAAACCACAATACCCAATAAGCCAATACCCATAAACCATAGCGTACGCTGCCCATAGCGGCTAGCAATAATAGTGGCGACCAAGGCAATGAGCGTCCATAAGATAGTTAGTCCCGTCTGTACTTGCCCGCTATTCCAAGCGCCTCCTGTAACGTCGTATAAACCGCCAGTCCATAGCGGCGTGCCAATAAATGCATGTAATGTTCTGACTAACATACTAGAGCCTATCCAAAGGCCAATCAGCGCTAAGACAATTAATAGCATATCGTTTTTAGGAATGGCACTTAATAGGTTTCTCGATTGCATCCCATGTGTCTGACGGAGCAAATAAACGCCCAAGCCGTAAAATACCACCAACCATAACGTCACATCATATAAGTTAAATAAGGGAAAATAGGGCAGTCCCCAAATCACGCCATCGTAAGTGAAGTTGGTAAAAACAGCCCAGCCTAAAGTCATAGGTACAAAGATTTTGGCACTGTCTAACAGTGCTTGATGCCAATCAAACCAATAAGGCGTAAGCGCTGAAGTTGTTGCTTTTGATTGCGAGTCTGGTTGCAGGTGTGACTGCTTATCATGGTATTGACCCATAGCATGACGCTGTGTCCACCATAATCCAGCCAACATCAGCGCAACCGGAACTAAAATAGTCATTACGCCTTTTGAATCGGGCAAGCCATAATGCATAGCTTCTGCCAATAGGATGATTCCCGCCCCAAGCCAGCTCGCGCTATCGTAGTCATTCAATTCCGCTTCTTTATGCCATGTTCTTAACCACAATTGCCCAATCACCAACCAGCCTATGAGTAACGTGATAAATATCGGCCAATGAAAGGTTGTCCATTGATAGCTAAACTCATATTTTTGCGGCAGTTGAAATATCAGCATCGCATAAAATAGCAGCAATAAACCATGACTAAACTGCCTAATCTCGCGCCACGAATGATAGTGATTAATTGCCTGATAAATGACAAGGCTGGTTAACATCGCCAACCCTAGCAGTGCTGTTGTTGCCAATTGCCAGCTTACAAACCATTGGTCAAAATCGATGACCAATACATACAGCAACCAGCCTATTGCAGTAAAGGTTAAAAAGCGTATCAAAATTGGACTGCGCCACATCACCTTAAACACCATGCTTTGGCTATTAATACTGGTCAGCCATTGCTGAGCGGCTTGGCTACTAATACCTAGCGATTGAGCGACGGTTGTTGTTGAGTCAGACATTGAAGCTGCAGTTGTATTTTGCTGTGAAACGCGGTTTAGACTGTTATCTAAAGCGGCAGGCGAGTTGCTGGCGCGTAAAATAAACATCGTTGCTAGATAGCTGAGAGCCGAAATCGTCAAGGCTAGCGTTGGATAATCTTTGATAGTAAAGAATACATTTATCAGCAGCATGGCGATACTAAGTAGCTGTAATAACAATCCAAATAGTACTGACCATGCACGTAGCGAGCGCCGTCCAAACCATACCAAGGCCAGTCCTTGTACTGACCAGCCAAAAGCAATCCATTCAGCATCGAATGCCAGTGGAATCACCAAGGCTAAAAAGCCAAACCCTAACGCTAGCATGCCCTCAGTGATTAAGGCATAACGCTGACTACGCCGGATAAAAAGCCAACCAATGCTCAAATAAATCACCGCTAAAACAGCACTGGTAATGGTCAAAGCGTTAGAAATACCCTCTAATAGCGCAGCAAATAAACCAAAGGCCAATATCGGTACTGAAAACAATAAACCGGTATCAATAGGAAATATATAGAGGTTGTTTGCTCTGTGAGCCTTATCTACGGTATTTATGTTATGTACACTGTCTGCACGAGTAAGACCTTCTTCATTAAGGGCGTTATAGGCAATGATTTGTTGCGCATAGCGAATGACGACAAATAAATACAGCAATACGTGCAGGGCGACCAGCGACACCAATGACCAGCGCTGCGCCTCAATAACAGCGCTTAAGTTTTCCGTTGCACCCCAATAGTATGCCAGTCCAAAAGTGACCACCACGCCGAGCAGATTAAGCATTTTCCAAGTACGGTAATGCGCAATGACGGCAATCGTTACGTTCAATAGTAGATAGTAGCTAAATAATGTCACTAAATTACCGATATCGCTGTTGGTCAATATCGGCGCAAAGAAACCACCAGAAAGTGCCAACAGTGCCAACGGTAAAGCGTTTTGGCGTACGGCCAAGCCAATAGTGATGGCTGATAATATGCCAAGTCCAATAAAGCTCGGCACACTCGCCAGTACTTGATAGACACTATAAGCAAAAAAGGTTGTTAAATAAGCAATCGCCAAGCCTGCGCCTTGCAGAGTGATGCCATAAGCAAAACGATTTTTGGCTAGTTTTAATCCTAACGCCGCCAGCCCTAAGCCAATGATACCGATGCTCATAAGTTTCAAGGCAATCGGAATTTCAATATAGTCGCTTAATAAGCGTAGTAATAACACCACACCGATGAGCAATACCAATACCCCAACACGGACCACCAAGTTACCGCCAAAAAACCAGTTTTTAACAGAGTGAATTAATGAGGTAACGATAGGGGTGGAGCGTTCGTCAGGCTCTATCGCTGAGGTAGAGATTTGTGGTTTTGATAATACTGATTCTGCTAGTTTTGGCAGTTCTGGAGGAGGTGTTGGTTGTGATTGCAGCTTCTCTGTAGGTTCAGAAATAATAACAGCGGATGGAGCCAATTCTACCGTTGATGGCGCTGCTGATTCAGAACGACTCTCTTGAGTAGCATTTATATGAGCAGAATGAGAAAGTGATGCTATATTCACGCTATCTTTATGCTTCTCAAGCTCAGCTTGCAGCTCTTTCATGTCATGGCGCAGCTGCTCAATTTGCCTAGTTATTTTCACATAGAGCACGACAACGATAATTAATAAAATGGTAAAAGCCAGCCAACCCAACGGGTTTATTAATAGATATAGCATCCTCGTCACTCAATTCACTCAATAGTAAAGTGATAATGACGCGATTTACTCAGAAGTACAAGATAAGTCATTCAGATAGGAATCGATAAGATAAATAAAAAGGGCCACTTATCTATTAAGCGGCCCTTTTTTAATTATCTTTTATAAGGCATGTTTTGCAGAGGTTTATGCTAAGTTGGTTTTCATAAACTCAAGCATATTTTCCCAGCTTTGCTTGGCAGCGGCTTCGTTATAGCCCAAATCCACCCCATTTTTGGCTGCGCGTTCATCGGCATGTGGATTGGTGAAACCATGCTTGGCGTTGTCATAGACATCGATGGTGTAATCAACATCGGCGGCATCTAGTTCTGATTTTAAGCCCTCTATCGCCTCCATTGAGACCATTGAATCATCACGACCATGAGCAACCAATACTTTGGCTTTGAAGTTTTTATCGGCTGGTTGCTTGGGTGATGGATTACCATGGAAAGTAGCGACTGCTTTTAATGGCATGCCTTCGCGTGCCATATCAAGGACAACTTTGCCACCGAAGCAAAAGCCAATAGCGCCTAGATTATCGCCATCAACCGCCATCTGGTCGCTGAAGTCATTAAGAATCAACCGGCAGCGTGCCATCAGCATGTCTTGATCGGCAAGTACTTGCTCCATCCACATATTGGCTTGAGCGGCATCGGTAGTGAGTTTGCCTTCACCATAGACGTCCATCGCCACGGCGGCATAACCGGCTTCTGCCAAGCGCTCAACCACTGATTTTGGATGCTCGACCACGCCCCACCATTCTGGCGCGACCAAAATACCTGCTACCGGATGATCATCTGAGGCATCTTCTGGTAGCGCAACATAGCTGATAAGCTCGACGTTATTTTTAGTGGTACTGATTAATTCAAAAGTCTTAATTGACATGTTGTTATCCTTTTTTATGTAATGAATATGATGTTATGAACAGGATTTATCCCTATCTTTGCTCAATCCTTTTACTTACTCGTACTACCTTAACGCCCAATCTAGTCAAAAACAGCTATAATACTGTAACGCTCTTTATCAAAATGCTACGGCAACTTTATGATTATCAACTTGTTAAATCAATCTGCTGCCAACTTAGACGCTGACTCCATTCAGCAGGCGAAAGCAGGTTCAAAATCAGCGTCAGAACCAATCGTGAGTCTATTTCCTGCCAGTAGTATTGACAGCGATCATGGCAATGAATCAACTGCAATCCTACGTCCGCAGTTTTGGTCACGCTTTACGCTGTCAGAATTAAACCATAGCGAATGGGAAGCAGTGTGTGATGGCTGTGGCAGTTGTTGTCTCATTAAATATATCGATGATGAGAACGTCAGCGATGACAATAATCATGAAGCAGAAATGGTCGAGTATACCGATGTGACTTGCCAGCTAATGGATTGTGCGACGGGCTATTGCCAGCATTACGCCACGCGTCAAGAACACGTGCCCGATTGCATCCAATTGACCATAGAAAATCTGCCGCACATGATGTGGCTGCCATCGCACTGTGCCTATAAGCGCTTATATAAAGGGCAAGGTTTGCCAAGTTGGCATTTATTATTGACTGGGGATGCGGTGGCAACGCAGCAACAAATGCGCGCCGCCAATGTTGGCGTAGCAGGGCGCTGTGTTTCTGAAACTGGTATGTCTGATGAAGAGATGGAAACGAGGGTAGTGAATTGGGTCAAGCCTTAGCTTATTGTTTATTTGAATAAAGTTTTATTATCCAAGGATGAGGATATGAATCAAAGTTATTTAGCAATAAGCTACTTAAAAGGCAGTCTCGTATTAGCTGCTGCTCTTTTATTAAACGGCTGCTCAAATAGCGCTCCTTTGTCCAAAAGTAGTGTTGATACAATTCAAACCATGCCTTCAAAGACTGTTTCAGCTTCTGTGATACCTGATAGGTCAGCTGCGAAACCTGTGGAGACAATGACTGTAGATTGGCAGGAAATAGAAGCGCTGGCAGATAAGAAATATTAAGACGAGCCGTTGCCTAATTATTATTTTAATATTTTATCCGATGCAGAAAGAAATGCGGCTCCTTGGTTTTATGCGCAAGATTTTAACGTTTCTATTGAAGAGGCGCAGCGTCGATTGTTATTGCAAGGGATTAGCTCACCGCTGCTTGAAGCGATTGCAGGGTACTTAGGCGAAGCAGTGGCGGCAATTTATTATGAAAATACTGACCCAAATGAGTTTGCCATCAAGGTGACGACACTAAATACAGTTAAAGCCGTACCGTCAAAATACGTCTATCACTTTAAGCAACAGGAGTTTAAAAATTATTCATTGCCTATTTATATTCAAGCCAATAGTGATAAAACGCATAAGCAAATTTTTGCCTTACAAGAAAAAGCTTGGCCTGAGATATTAAAGCGTTATCCAGATACTCAAGGTATTGGCTTTAGTCCAATGACCAATACTATTCATGTTAGTATTTATCGTAAAACACCTGATGAAACTGAGCGCCAACGCATAGAAACTGAATTGACCGAGCTTGTTGGCCATCTGGTGGTAGTTGAATTTATTAAAAATCGAATAACTACGCTTTGATGGTCGATACTATTTAACTTAATGCCACCGCAATACTATTCGCCAGCAGCATGAGCCACAGATTTGGCTTTTGTCTCGGCAGCCGCTTGCGAATCAGCCAATGGTGGAATAGGAATACCTTGACGAATCTGCTCAGAGAATTCGCGGCTATTTGTGACGCTGTTTCCTGCTTGATTATCAAAGCCGCGAACCTTTGAGTTGATATGAGTACGCTCGTACCACGTGTCCATTGACCAAGGCTGTCTGTTTTGCTGTGCTTCATTTAATTGGGGATTGGCGTCTAGCATGCCAACATCGTATAGGTAGTTTGGCAGCCAACCAGATACCCAAATTCGATAATCCCACGGCAAACGATCGCCACTGACAATACGTGCCATATAAAAAATAATATTGGTACAGTTGCTCATTAACGTATTGTACCAAGCTGGCTTGGCATTCAATTCATCGGCAGCCGTTAAATAAGACTCGAATAACGATTTGACCTCATGCTGCTGTAGGTTGCTGACCGGAAACAGATAAACTTGCTCACCGCGCGCATTAGTACGCGTGTAGATAATATCGCGCTCTTCTGCGGCAATTAGGCTTAATTCGAAACGTCTAAAAAACCCTGCCAGTGCCGAAAACGATTCGCCATTTTCTTTACGAATCTCAAACGAGAAGGCGAGCGGTCTATCATCTTCAAAGCGAAAACTGACCAAGGTATGGGCAATCAGTGGACCCATCCAATAAGAGTTGGTGACATCGATGCCAGATAATTTCGACATATCAATGGTGCGCGTGTCCCAATGCTCAGTCGCTTCCTTGTCAGTATGCCAGTCAAAGTTACGTACATTGGTTAACGTCACTAAGTCAGGATTAATGGCATCGCGCTCATAAGTAACCCGTTGACTGACCTCAGGCATCCAGTCGCGATCTTGCTCGGGCTCGATAGACATAAACCAGCCAAGACCGACAAACCAAATAGCCGCGTATAAACCCATTAACCATTTGCTTGCTGTTTTTCTGCTTGTGTTTTGGGCGTTAGTGATTGATTGACTGGTCAATTGCTGATGATTCAAACGTTTAGCGGTTTTTGGCCAATAGCGGCTACCAAGCAGGGTTGCTAGTACGCCAACAATGACGATAGTTGCCAGCCACGTTATGAACGAGCGCACGCCAAATTGATACCAAAGCGCCATTAATAGCCAAATAGCGGATAGCAACAACGTAGTAACGATTAAAAACTGCACAATGTAATGTCGCCATGTCAGTTTTTGCGGGTTGCTATAAGCTGCACCATTCTCTGAGCGATGGCTGTTTGAGAGCGGCATAAGCAGGCGAGAGAAAAACGAGCGTAGTGACATAGTGTTTGTTATTGATGTATAAAGGCTTTGACCATAGCAAAGTTTATAACACACTGACAATACAATTTGCGTGAATTTGTCGTTGAATGTCAGTAAGCCTTGCGCTAAAGTGAGACACGTTAAACTGGTCTATTTATATTTATTATTTAATCCCCATTTACTTTTTTTATGATTTTAAATGACAGTAACTATTGCTATTAACTAAAGAGGTTAAATCACATTACCATGTCTGACGACACTCCCAGCCCGAGTAGTTGGTCGATGCGCGGCTTAAAACGCTGGCTATCGACCGCCCCCGAAACCCGTGATGAACTGATTCGTTTGGTACAGGATTCGCGTCAATTCCTAGAGCCTGATACCGTGGATATGCTCGAAGGTGTGTTAGATCTGCCTGCGACCCAAGTTCGTGAAATCATGACCCCACGCCCGCAAGTTATTGGGCTGCACGAAAGTACTGGTCTTGCTGAAGTGATGGACATCATTCTTGAGACCACGCACTCTCGCTATCCGGTATTCGATAGCCAAGATGATGACGCGGTTATCGGTATCTTATTGGCGAAAGATTTGATTCCCATCCTCGTGCACATGGTGCGAAACCAAGAAGACAAAATCGATAGCAAGCGTTTAAGAGACCTTGTGCGTCAGCCACTGTATATCAGTGAGACGGCACGCTCTGATACTTTGCTACGCTCATTGCAGCGCACCCAAGTGCATATGGCGATTGTCGTCGATGAGTTTGGTAACTTTGGCGGTGTGGTGACCATGGAGGATTTACTCGAAGAAATTGTTGGTGATATCGTTGATGAACATGATGACTTCGATGAAGACAGTGATATCAATAATATCGTCGCTGACCCTGAAAAGCCAAATACGTGGCGCGTGCAAGCGTCGACTATGATTGAAGACTGTAATGATGAGCTTGGCAGTCGCTTTGATGATACCGATGTCGATACGATGGGCGGTTTGGTCATGCACGCACTTGGCTACGTTGGTGATTTAGAGGGTGAAAGCGTGGTGATAGATGATTGGCAAATCACCATTACTGATGTCGAAGGACGCTTTATTCAAAACTTGGAGCTGACCAAAATAAATGCCAACCAGCAGATATTGATAGGTAGCCATTAATTGATCACTGATCTGCCGTTCATTTATCATTGACGTTATAACAGTGACGTTGCAAATGGACATCGGTTTATTGACCACAGATGAATCAAAGCTTAAGCACAGAAAAAAACACGATTGCGATCGTGTTTTTTTACTTTTAAAACGGGTGTTTTGCAACGCAAATTTACCCATTGAAGGGTACAGACTGGTATCATGAGCAGGTTTAATTTTGAGCGCTGTCTTTATTGTCATATGGATGGCTATCAATTAAGCCCTAACTGAATCTCTCAGGGTCAACATTTAAGTTTTAAATTATTGAATAATAAGGTTTTGGATAACTGCTATGCGTCTGTCTACTGTTGATTTGCAAAAACGTCTGAACCCCGATAAGCCAAAGGGCTTACCTATGGTGCTGACTATATTGATTGCGTTGCTGGCAGGGGCGGTATTTATCTTTGCGCTCGCACCGTATGGTTTTTGGCCAGTCGCCTTGGTGTCGCCTGCTATTTTATACGCCCTATTAATGCCGCAGATGAGCGGCAAGCGAGCGTTTGTCATTGGTCAGGCTTATGGCACTGGATTATGGTGCGTGGGGGCATTTTGGCTTTATACCTCTATCCATGTTTATGGCGACACGCCCGTATGGCTAGCACTGATTATGATTGCGCTGATGAGTCTGGGCATGGGGGTATTCCATGGCTTTTTAGCGCTGGTTTTTAATCGGGTGGTCGGCAAGCAGCCGCTGTCGTTTGCAGCGCTTTGGGTATTACAAGAATGGATGAAAACTTGGTTGTTTACGGGTTTCCCGTGGTTATTTGTCGGCTATGCGTTTACTGAGCAGTATTGGCTGTCGTCATTAGCGCCTGTCGCTGGTGTGTTTGCTGTCTCTTTCGTTGCTGTATTATTGGCAGCAAGTTTGGTCGAGCTCCTCCGTCGCCGCGGCGGTTATATGATTCCTACTATCGCCTTACTGGTGATTAGTTGCGCATTATGGTTGATAAATCCACAATGGACGAAACCAAAAGGTACGCCTGACTTGTCGGTGTCATTAATCCAAGGCAATATTCCGCAAGATTTAAAGTGGCTGACCGAGTATCAAATAGAAACACTAAAAATTTATGCCACGCTGACGAGTACCGAGTGGGGACGTGACATTGTCTTATGGCCTGAGTCATCGATTCCGATGTTCCAAACTGAAGCGGTTGGTTTTATCACTGAAATGGTAAAAATGGCGAAAGAGACCAATACCACTTGGGTGACGGGCATTCCTTATAAGGATGAAGCGGCTTTTGATGCTAAGACCGATAAATACCCACCCTTTTATAATAGTGTGATTGCTTTAGGCGCGGATGCCGAAGGACTGTATAAAAAGCAGCGCTTAGTACCCTTTGGTGAGTATATTCCCTTTGAAGGAATGTTAGATATTCTACCCAATCTAGCGGGTAGCCAAGATATCATGAGCTACAGTCGCGGTAGTGACAATCAATCGCCACTGCGGGTACGCGGTCATAATTTGGGCGCGGCAGTATGCTATGAAGTCGCTTATCCTGATACTACTCGTAAGAATGCCATAAATACTGACTTTTTATTAACCATCTCGAACGATGCGTGGTTTGGTACGTCAGCAGGTCCGCTACAGCATTTGCAAATGGTGCAAATGCGCGCGCTTGAAAATGGTCGCTGGTTTATGCGTGCGACCAATACGGGTGTTACGGCTATTATTGACCACAAAGGTCGTATCGTGAAACGTGCCCCACAGTTTGAGCGCACGGTATTACGTGGTGACATTCAAGCACGTGTTGGTAACACGCCCTTTATGAATTTTGGTAATTATCCTATTTTAATCATCATTACGCTTCTATTATTATTAAGCTATCTTGGCAAGCGCGCAACGCCTCGAACCCGTGTGCTTGACTAATGAACCAACGAATACACCATGGCTATCGCAGTTTTTGATAATAAAACCTTTAAATAGTTAAGGGTTTTAACAAATCGATATAAATTACGATATAATAGATCAATATTTTAAATATTTTGTGCAAGGTGGATAAGGTATGTCAGAACATATTGTCGAAAACAACCCTAAAAAAGAGTTCTTGTTTGCTTTAGGCGGTGTTGCCTTATTTTTAGGTATCGTCCTATTGATTGGTATTTCTGGTTTCTTGCGTCCAGCGGGTGAGCATATCACTGTTGAGACGACCGAAGCATCGGCCGCTGCGGAAACAGAAGCGACTGCTAAAGAAGCTGCGCCAGCCCAAACAGCTACCGCGCCAGTAGCAGAGACGGATACAGCAGCAACGACCGCTACTCCTCCAGCAGATGCCGCAGTAACGCCAGCAGCAGATGCTGACAGTGCAGTGGTTAGTGCCGAAGCTGGTACCGCTACTGCTGAAGGCACTGTTAGCCAAGCAGCTGTAGCTGATGCCGACTTGGCAGCGGAACAAGCAGACGCTGGTACGACTGAAAAAGCTGCGACTGCACAATAATCTCACTATTTAATATAGTGTGATTTAGATGCTTGTATTTAAATACACGGCTATTTAATTTTTAAAAATAGCCATGTATCTTATAATGACGATCTATCTTGTCATATTGATTAGATAAAAATGTTGTGACGATTCTTTGATTTATAAGCTAAAAATAAAAACCTGCGCTTAGGTATCTGAGCGCAGGTTTTTTTATGGGTATTTGTGTAATTATTGAACCATTTTTTCTTTACTTGATTATAGGCAAGTGAAACAATATTGCCCCTAAATGACCGCTTAGCAGAATAATTAGGGGTTTGTCGTCATTACAGTGGTCTTTACAGGAATAAATTTATGAGCAGAGACTCACAATCGAACGCTAGTACTGCTGAATTAGAAGCATTGGACAATGGCTTTATGGGGCATCCTAAACCATTAAGCCCGTTGTTTTTCACAGAGATGTGGGAGCGTTTTTCTTATTATAGTATTCGTCCATTATTAGTACTCTTCATGGTGGCGACGGTTGGCAGTGGCGGTTTTGGCTTCGATGAAGCCACAGCTTCCTCTATCTATGGTATTTTTGCCGGTTCATTATATTTGGCGGCAGTACCGGGTGGTTGGTTGGCTGACAACTGGCTTGGTCAAGAGCGGGCACTTTGGTGGGGCAGTATTATTATTGCACTTGGACATTTATGCATTGCTTTGTCAGCCGTATTTGGCATGGTGCTATTCTTTGTCGGTTTGATGTTTATCGTTATCGGGTCAGGATTGTTTAAGACCTGTATTACGGTCATGGTCGGAGCTTTATATCCCGAATCAGACAATCGCCGTGACGCAGGATTTACCTTATTTTATATGGGTATCAATATCGGCGCTCTATTGGCAGCCTTGATTGTTGGAGTGTTTAGAGAAAAAGGCATGTGGCATGCAGGGTTTGGAGTCGGTGGGTTGGGTATGCTGGCTTCATTACTGATTTACCGTTTTTCCGCCAGAAAGACATTAAATCGTTATGCACGTGCCAAAAACATCACCGCTGACTGGGAACAGGCGACTGACCGCTTCAAAAACGTAGGGCGCTGGGTGCTAGGCTTTGTTGGTGTTTTGGTGGCATTGGTCGTGCTAATTAGCACGGGTTTGATGCCCTTTAATCCGATATTGGTCGCCGAGTATATGACCTATACCATTGCTGCTGTAGTGCTGCTATATTTTGCGGTGATGTTTATGTCATCACGGTTGAGCTCCTCTGATAAAAAACGCCTACTGGTCTGTCTATTGTTGATTATTGGTTCGACCTTGTTTTGGTCAAGTTTTGATCAGCAGCCGACCTCGTTTAACTTATTTGCTGATCGCTATACTGATTTAGAAGTCATGGGTTTTAATATCCCAAGTATCTGGTTTCAGTCGTTAAATCCTTTATTTATTTTATTATTAGCGCCCATTATCAGTATCTTATGGGTGAAGCTCGGTGCTAAAGGTCTTGAGCCTAACAGTATGGTGAAATTTGCTATCGGTATGTTGTTAGCGGCTGCAGGTTTTGGGCTAATGATTATGGCTTCAAAAAGTATCTTGGTCGCTCCTGGTGCTTTGGCATCACCACTGTGGTTGGTTGGCAGTTTGTTTTTATTAACGCTAGGTGAGTTGGCACTAAGCCCTGTTGGTATGTCGTCAATGACACGCTTGGCACCTGAGGGTATGCAGGGTCAAATCATGGGGTTGTTCTTTGCATCTATTGCGATGGGTAACTTGGTCGCCGCCTTCTTTGGTAGCCATGTCACCGCTGATAAAATCGAAGGATTGCCCGATTTGTTCTCTATTATGACTATGTTCTTAGTAGTGACCGCGCTGATTTTATTAGCATTGTCAAAACCGATGAGCAATATGATTAAAAACAGCAGTAATATCAGGATGTAAGCAAAGAATGTAAGTAAAGGCTAATATAAGCAAAAGAGTATTAGCACTATTTATAGCAGTCGCTTGATAAGTGATAAAATAAAAGAAGCTACTAAACAGTAGCTTCTTTTATTTTGAGTCATCCGTCGTTTTAACCATTCGTTCATGATTCAATAGGTATTGCTGTTAAAGGTATTTATAAGTCAGTTATCATCCCCATATCGTTATATGCGCTATGCTGTATCTGTAGCAAACTTAATAAGCACCCGCTAATAATCAGCTGATGATGTCAGTTTATAATAACAATATATCGAGAACGTATCGATTATGCGGCACTGTAGTGAGATGAGTCTTTCCTACTTATGCAGCGTTTTATGTAGCTCTATGCTCGTGCTTTTATACTAAATTTTTTATATAAAATAAGGGACGTTATGTCTACTCAACAAGTAACTTCGAAAACTGAAATTCAACAGCGTATTACCAGCCTGCGTGATGTTATTGCGGCACAAGACCTCACCGCGATTATCGTGCCGTCAGCAGATCCCCATTTATCTGAGTACTTGCCTGAATATTGGCAAGCGCGTTTATGGTTATCAGGATTTACAGGCTCAGTCGGTACGCTGGTTGTTACCGCTGATTTCGCCGGACTATGGACCGATAGCCGCTATTGGGTACATGCTGCTGACCAATTAGAAGGTACAGGCATTAGCTTAGAGAAGTTGGCTCCTGGTCAACCAAATCACATCGACTGGCTTGCTGAACATTTGGCGGAGGGTGATAGTGTCGCTGTTGACGGCAATGTGCTGTCTATCGCTGAGCAAGATAGACTGCTTGATGCTTTTGATGCCAATGATATTACCTTAATCACTGAGCGTGATGTATTGACAGATATATGGAGCGACCGTCCAGCACTACCAACAGCCAGTTTATATCAACACGATGCGCAGTTTGTCGCGCAATCTGCCACTTCAAAGCTTGCCGCTGTGCGTGCAGGTATGGCGGATGCAGGCGCGACCCATCATTTGCTTTCAAGTTTAGATGACATTGCTTGGTTGACCAACTTACGCGGCGCTGATGTCGATTATAACCCTGTCTTTTTGGCGCATATGCTGATTGATGCTGATAAAGCGACTCTGTTTGTTGATAATAATAAAGTCAGTGCTGATATTGAAAAAGCTCTTAGCGATAGCGGCATCACGCTTGCTGACTATAACGCGGTACAGGAGGCATTGAGTGCGCTGACGCCAGAAGACTTGTTATTATTAGACCCAAGCAAAGTGGCAGTAGGTACGCTATCCCAAATGGGCGACGGTATAGGCTTTATCGAACAGATGGGGCCGAGTACTTTGCTCAAATCGGTCAAATCTGATGCTGATATCGATCATGTGCGTGAAGCCATGCGTCAAGACGGCGCGGCATTAAGTCAATTCTTTGCTACATTTGAGCAGCGCCTAGCAGACGGCGAGCGCTTAAGTGAGCTTGATGTCGATAGCATGCTTATCGAAGTACGTAGTCAGCAGCCGCATTATGTCTCGCCAAGCTTTCCAACGATTGCAGGTTTTAATGAAAACGGCGCATTGCCACATTACCGCGCGACGCCAGAAAAATTCAGCTACCTTGATGTGAATGAAGGCGAGGGCGGATTGTTATTGATTGACTCAGGTGCCCAGTACCAAAACGGCACCACGGATATCACGCGCGTGGTCGGTATTGGACAAGTAAGCAGCGAGCACAAACGTGACTTTACTACTGTGTTAAAAGCGCATATTGCTCTAGCAAAAGCCCATTTCCCTGATGGTATCGCTTCCCCATTAATCGATGCCATTTGCCGTGCACCATTATGGCAGGCACAGATGGATTATGGTCACGGTACCGGTCATGGCGTTGGTTACTTCTTAAATGTGCATGAAGGCCCGCAAGTTATTGCTTATAGTGCCAGTACACCAAAAGAGCGCGCAATGAAAGTAGGCATGATATCCAGTAATGAGCCCGGTCTATACCGCGAAGGCAAGTGGGGTATTCGTATCGAAAACTTAGTGATCAATACACCAGTGTCTAATCCTACTGAGACAGAATTTGGTCAGTTCTTAAACTTTGAAACCATTACTTACTGCCCAATTGATACGCGTCTGATCGAGCCTGCTTCATTAACTCAAATAGAAATTGACTGGCTCAACGATTATCACAGCCAAGTCTATGCTGAGCTAAAAGACCGTGTTGATGGTGCAGCACTTGAGTGGCTGACTGAGCGTACCAAGGCTATCTAAAGTAAACGCTTACAACTACCAACCTTAATAAAAAAAGCCCCGTAAATTTTACGGGGCTTTTTCATTGCTGAGACGCAAAGTTTAGTTTTTTTTCACACCTTTATCAGCCACTGGCTGATCTTTTTCACCTAGATGTTGAGTGACCTCGGCACGTAACCAAGATTTTAGATTGTCAGACATTAACAGCATTTGCTCACTGAGGTAATCGTCAATTTGCATTTCAAGCTCATGAAGCAGTTCTTGATGGGTGGTACTCAGCTTTGCATCTTTTAATGCCAGTTTGATGGCAGCATTGGCTCTATCATTGACCGCTTTAATGCTGTGGTCGTCTTTAACGCTTTTATCATTATTAGTAGGATTATCGCTAATGGCATGGGCATGTTCGCTGACAGTTTTATGTTCAGAACTGGTGATAAGATTGTTATCGGCATCATTTTTACTGGCATTCGATGGTTTAGTAGCCTGAGTTTTATTATCAATGCCATCAGCGCCATTATCCATACTTGGCTTTGCGGCATCACTCATGCTATTGGCATCAATAATAGCCTGTTTATCATTAAGAGTATTTTTATCAGCTATTAGTTGCTCATTTTTCTGTTGTTCTTTCTGTGCAGCTTCTGCTTCTTCACGCAGCTTGGTTTCTTCTTTTAATTTAGCTTCTTTATTCTTAGCGTCTTCTGCTGCTTGTGTTTTTTGTTGTTCTTCGAGACGTTCTTTTTCAGCAGTGGCGCGCGCTTGGGCTTGTTTGTCTTCGATAGCTTTGGCAATCGCTTGTTCGGCGTCATGATTCTCATAGAGATCATCGAGATGTGTGTCTAAGTCATGGGTGCTAAAAACAAAGGTTTCAAATGGCGTCTCTGCTTGCAATAACGTGGTGATGTCTTTTAGCTCTTGGGTGATTGCCGCGCGTATAGGCTCAGGTGCACACGTCCAGCGCTGATAAAACTGATGGGAAAATGAGTAGCTTGACATGGTATCTTCCATAAATGTTGCAAAAATTACCCCTTATCATACGCAAGTATAATAAGGGGCTGCAAGTGGACAAACGTAGCAAATCTGACACCAAGGTTACAACAGCTAGAATGCAGGCTTTTGGGTGTTACTGATTGATAGGCCAACGGGCAAATATCAACGAGCCGTTAGTGCCTCCAAAGCCAAAGCTATTGGATACCGCATACTGTAGATTTTCAACCTTACGCGATTGGTTGGCGACATAATCGAGATTACAGTTATCTTCAACATTATCCAAGTTAATGGTGGGCGGTACATGCTGATGCTGTAGGGCAAGGATGGTGAATATCGCTTCGATACCACCGGCAGCACCCAGCAAGTGACCAGTCATCGATTTGGTTGAGCTGACCAAAATGCTGTCTTTTACCGGCGCAAAGACAGTTTCAATAGCAATGGACTCAGCGACATCACCGGCAGGAGTGCTGGTACCATGGGCGTTGACGTAGCCAACACTCGATGGCTCAATACCCGCATCGTTTAGAGCATTACGCATAGCTCGTGCCGCACCGCTACCATCTTCTGGTGGTGCAGTAATATGGCTGGCATCATCGCTCATACCAAAGCCAACGAGTTCAGCCAGTATCTTTGCACCGCGCGCTTTGGCATGAGCAAGGCTTTCAACCACCACGACTCCAGCGCCATCACCTAGCACAAAACCATCACGCTCTTTATCAAATGGACGCGACGCTTTGGTTGGTTCGTCATTGCGAGTCGATAAGGCGTGCATTGCCCCAAAACCTGATATACCAAGCGGGCTTGAGCCTTTTTCACTACCACCAGCCAGCATCACATCGGCATCGCCATAAGCAATCAAACGCGCTGCAAGACCGATAGCATGGGTCGCGGTAGTACAAGCCGTTGATGTCGCGAGATTTGGACCTTTAAGGGTGTGTTTAATCGCGACTAAACCTGCTGCCATATTGACAATTGACCCTGGGATAATAAAAGGCGACACTTTGCTCGCCCCTTTTTCACGAAGCGTATCACGGCTATTTTCAATGGTTTGGATACCACCAATACCTGAGCCTATAATCACACCAAAACGCTCTTGATCGACGCCGTGTACAGGCGCATCAGCAGCGCTGACTTCATCGATAAAGCCTGCATCTTTTAATGCCATTGCAGAGGCCGCAACGGCATAATGCATAAACTCATCATAGCGGCGCGCGTCTTTGGCATTCATGTATTGCTTGGCGTCAAAATCCTTGACCACGCCAGCAATTTGCGCACGATAGTCAGTCGCATCGAAATGGCTTATGCGTTTGATGCCACTGTCGCCATTAAGCAGACTTGCCCATGAGCTTTCGACATCAAGGCCAAGTGGCGTGATAGCACCCATACCGGTAATCACCACGCGCATATCGTCAGAGCGCTCGTAGTGCGGTGGTTTCTGTCTTGGCTTATGCCCCTGTGTGTCGACATTATTTGTCGCTTGTTCGGTAAGTGAGTCGGTCGGTAAACTGCTGTGCTGGCTCATGCGCTGTATCCTGTACTTAAGGTCCTAAGAGGATGTTATTTCAGAAGCCATTATAAAACACATAAGTGTACGTATGTAAACTAAAATTTGGCCCGTCAGGCAAAACAGACTTGACCCAATACCACATCTTTACTTGCACCGGTCACCGCTGGCAAGTTGCCGGTTTCACCCATCAGCGTTTGCCTTGCGAGCCATGCAAAAGCGACGGCTTCTACCCAAGCCGGATTCAGTCCTAAGCTGGCAGTGGTTTCTACCGTGCAATGGGGCAGGTGCGCTTGTAAGCGAGTCATCAAATAATCATTCAGGGCCCCGCCACCACAGACGTAAACTGAACTGTCTTCATGAGCTTGTATAAACCTATTAATTTGCATACTGGCACTCATGGCCGTCAGCTCGGTCAAAGTTGCTTGCACATCCGCTGATGAATAACGGATATGAGCAGATGCTTGGTCGAATTTTTGTAGTTCATTCTGTAGCCATTCTAGATTAAAGTCTTCACGCCCTGTGCTTTTCGGATAGGTTCGAGCAAAAAACGGATGCTCTATCAGCTGGTTAAGTAGCGGCTCAACGACTTGTCCTGACTGCGCCCAAGCACCAGCAGCATCGTAATCTTTATCAGTATGCAATGCTGTCCACGCATCTAATAGTAAATTGGCAGGGCCGGTATCATAACCAATCACTTTATCTACTTGTTTGGGATTTGAGGTGTTATTAGCACTAGCGCTCGCTGGCAAGACGGTGATATTAGCAATACCGCCCAAGTTCAATAGCACCCGCGTGCTATCAGGCGTGGCAAATAAAGCCTGATGAAAGGCAGGAACCAAAGGTGCACCTTGACCACCGACGGCCATATCGCGGCGGCGGAAATCACTGACGACACTAATGCCAGTACGCTCAGAGATGATATTGGCATCTACCAATTGTAAGCTAAAACCCATCTGCGGGCGATGGCGTACGGTTTGCCCATGACAGCCAATCGCTAGCACCGACTCTACATCGGTATTTGATTGCTGCAATAACGTATTCACTACATCGCTGGCAAACTCAGCGTATGCTTTACTTGCCCAACCGAACCAATCTAATTCGCTATTTGGCTCATCAGCGGTTGGTTTTAATTCTTGAACACCATTGGGCTGACATAAGGCCAATAACACCTCACGCAGTCGGGGCGGGAAATCTTGGCTATGAGTTGCTAACAGTCGCATGGGTTGCTGAGTACTTTCTTCACCACCGAATTGGCAAAGCACGGCATCCATACCATCTAGGCTGGTACCAGACATCATACCGATATATAAACCATCATCGAAGTTTTCAAACACCGTTTGCTCCAGTGCATCGGTCAAGGTGGCATAATTTAAGTCGTCAATATGCTCTAAGCTATTTTCTAGACCGTCATCTAAAGTATTGTCTAAAATGTTGTCTAAACCATTATCTAAGTTTATAGTCGAATTAGTATCAGCAATCGATGCAGGGTTGGTCATGGCAATTTACCTTAAAAAACGCTAGTATATCCCTCAAATTCTAACATCTTTTACTGGCTACGATATTCTAAATAGCCCAAACGCTTTATCCTTTTAATAAAGACCATAAAGAGAGCATCATGACCACTCAAACCTACACCTTAGAAGAACAACTTGCCTTGATTCAGCGCGGCACGCAAGAAATCCTATCTGAAGAGGATTTAGTTAAGAAGCTTAAACTCAATCGCCCGCTACGTATCAAAGCAGGTTTTGACCCTACTGCCCCTGACCTGCATTTGGGGCATACGGTGCTGATTAATAAGCTTAAGCATTTTCAAGATTTGGGTCATGAGATTTATTTTCTAATCGGTGATTATACCGCCAAGATTGGCGACCCTTCTGGTAAGAACAGCACACGTCCGCCATTGACGGATGAGCAAATCAAAGTCAATGCTCAAACGTATGCGGAACAAGTTTTTAAGATTTTGGATAAAGAAAAAACTAAGATTGTCTTTAACTCTGAATGGTTTAAAGACATGTCAGCGGGCGATATGATTCAGCTTTCTAGCCAATTGACCGTCTCGCGTATGCTTGAGCGCGATGATTTCTCTAAACGCTACGCGGCGCAAACGCCAATTGCCATCCATGAGTTTTTATACCCATTGGTGCAAGGTTATGACTCTATCGCGCTCAAAGCCGACGTCGAGCTTGGCGGTACTGACCAAACCTTTAATATTTTGATGGGACGCACCCTACAAGGTCGTTATGGTCAAGAGCCACAAGTTTGTATCACGGTGCCAATTTTAGAAGGACTAGACGGCGTTAATAAAATGTCTAAGTCGCTGAATAACTACGTTGGTATTTATGATGCACCGGGCACCATGTACCAAAAGCTACTGTCTATGCCAGATACCTTAATCCGTCGCTACTTTGAGTTTTTAAGCTTTAAGCCGATGGAAGAAGTCGAAGCGTTAATGGCAGAGATGGAAAATGGCCGCAATCCACAAGAAATCAAACGTATTCTTGCCGAAGAATTAATCGAACGATTCCACGATGCTGATGCTGCTGCCAATGCGCACAAATCAGCGGGTAACGTATTAGCTGATGGCGAATTGCCAGTTGATTTACCAGAAGTGACCTTGGATTTAGAAGGCGCGGACGCATTATTTATCACACAGATATTAAATCAAGCAGAGCTTGCCAAAAACAGCTCATCTGCTAAAGATATGATTAAACGCGGCGCGGTAAAAGTAGATGGCGAAGTGGTCGATGCAGGCTTTAGCTTAACCTCTGGTCAAACAGTCGTTATCCAAGCAGGTAAAAAGGCCTATGCGAAAGTGACGGTTGCTTAATAAATGATTGGGACAAGCTGTTTGGAGTAAGAGTAAGGTCGAAATGATGGTCGACCTTATTTCTTTTTGCGATGTGAATATACTACGGCAGTATTTTATTCATAAATTTATAATAAAAATTGGGATGCAATCATGACAGAAAAAACCGTTCCCCAAGGCATCTACCGCCATTATAAAGGCAGCCTTTATCAAGTCTTGCACGTAGCGAACCATTCCGAAACCGAAGAAGAGTTAGTTGTTTACCGCTGTCTGTATGGTGAATACGGCGTATGGGTACGACCATTAGCCATGTTTACTGAAAGCGTAACAGTAGATGGTAAAAAAGCACCACGGTTTGAGTTAATTAAAGCATTAGCTGATTAATGTTTCAAAAAATTTAAAGCTCTTTGCCCAAATAAAAAGCGACCCATTAAGGTCGCTTTTTTTATATGAATAACTAACTAATCCTGCAAAAACCCTTTTAATACTTTATAAAAACCAATTGGCTCATCCATCGGTATTGCATGACCTGAGCGCGGTAACAGGATTTCACTGGCATTGGGTAGCATCTGGGTGATTTTTTGCTGCCACTTAGCATCGTAGAGTTTGGAGCGCCCACCAATGAGATTGACCACTGGAATGGTGACCCGCTCTAGCGCACCGCGGAAGTCATAGGGCAATGTCAAATAGGCTTGCAAGCAGCGCATCTTATGATGCCAAATACTGTGATCATAAAGCGCAAGTTTGGGATCGTTTTTATAAGTCATCACTTGTATAAACGCTTTTGAGCGCGTGCGATTGACGGACAAGAGAGAAAACAGTCGTTCAACATCCGTTGCACGGCGTTTAAGAGCAAAAGGCAGATGGGTAAAGCTTTCGACGTCAGCATAAGGCAACGTTCTATCAATCACCTCATGAAAGATATCGAATACTTCTTGCTGCCGCGTGCCAAACAATCCACCTTGCCAGTCAGACTGGTTATGGATAGCAGGACTTTGGTCAATATTCAAATAGCGGCTGACTTTTGCGCTGCCATAACGTTCAAAATACGCCCACATTACTTGGGCGCCCATCGAGATAGCGGCAACTGGTACAGATTCTATATTGTGTGCCAAGCAAACTTGCTCAATCACGACACTGATATCATCGGCATATTGCCTTACAAAATCAAATTGGGTCAGCTTGATATCTTTTGCCGCCCCAAATCCTCGTAAATGTGGCAGATAAAACGCATACTTACCAACCAAGGGCAAAATAAACGGCAAAAACTCACGCGCATCCATACCATAAGCATGCAGTAATATTACAGGTTTGCCGCTGCCTATAACTGACACAGGTAACAGCGTACCGTCAGTCAAAGTGATATGAATCGTTTGCACTTTATAGTTAGCAGATAAGTTAATTAAATTTGTTTTCATAAGGCGATAACCTCTTTTTATTAACCCATTTGCCAAAGGCTGTTATATTAAAGCGGCAAATATACCCTAGCATACAATCTGAGCAACTATTCGATAGCAAATAAATTAATAAGGAATGCATGTGATATGAAGTGTATATAATAGATACTATATGCTTTGAGGAGGATGCTCAATGATTAATAAGGATGTTAGCGTATGGGCAAGTTAACTTTATCATTGCTTGATAGTAGCCTATATCCACAAAGCTGGCAGCAGCAAACATTTAACAATGCGGAAGCTTTATTGCTAGCCATGCTCACGGCAGATACCACAGCAGATGCCGACGCTTTCACAAAGCAATTACTAGCAAATGACATTTATCAAGAGTGGATTGATGCCAGCGTATTTGGACGTTACTTGCAGCGTAATTTTACGGCGTTCTCTCAGCAAACAGAAGACAGTTTTAACGCAGATATGCCTTTGCTATTTCGTCAAGAGTTAATGCGTCATGCGCAGTATTTACCGCCAGAGCAAGTCTTGTTTTTTGCAGGCGATTTACCAAAAAGTGTGCGCCAGATAAAAGTTCTAAGCACCAGTGTTAATCCTGCCACAACTATCATTGATGCTCAGAAGTTAAGTACAAAAACTACTATGAATAATCCGACCATGATTATCAATCAGATAGTGATTAGGGGTAAGCAAGTATTAGGATTTCCGATACGTCACAATAAACGCACTAGCGAGCGCTTGCGTAATGAGGTGCTAATTTTAGACTTTCAGGATTTGCGCTTGGTCAATGAAGAGAGTATCAGTAGCAAAAAAAGAAGCAACATAGATGAGACTATATTGCTTCGGTCTTATGAATTACGTTAATGAGCCAAACGGTCGGCTAAAATTTTAAGAATCTTGCTTGGCAATCGTCAGCCCGTTATAAGTTTGTGCCACTGGCATCACTTCTAAACGATTGACGTTAATATGGGCAGGCGATTCAATCAGCCATAATAAGATATCGCCAATATCATCGCCCGTCATGGTTTTAAAGCCATCATAAACTTGAGCGGCTTTATCATCATCGCCATGATAGCGCACGTTTGAAAACTCAGTACCAGCGACATTACCCGGTTCGAGGTTGGTCACGCGCACTTGCGTACCGATTAAGTCCGCCCGCAGATTGAGGCTAAACTGTTTGACAAAAGCTTTGGTCGCACCATAGACGTTACCACCGAAGTAAGGCCAACTGCCGGCAATCGAGCCGACATTAATGATATAACCGCTATCGCGTGCGACCATCGCTGGCAAGATCGCATGGGTCACCGCCATTAGACCTTTAATATTGGTATCGGTCATACGCATCCAGTCATCAAGACTGGCATTTTGCGCAGGCTCTGTGCCAAGTGCTAGTCCCGCATTATTCACCAAGACATCAATTTGACTAAAGTCAGCAGGCAAATCAGCAATGATTTGCGGGATAGCAGCCGTGTCACTCACATCCATAACCACAGGTAAAAATGCCTCGCCCAAAGTGTCTGCCAAAGCATTAAGCTTATCAAGGCGTCTGGCACAGCCAATCACGCGATGACCATTGGCAACCAAACGTTCGGCCAACGCTTTACCGAAACCTGCGCTTGCTCCTGTAATCAATACATTCATCTTATATCCTTATCATTGATGTCTTGTGCTTAGGTCATAGTTTTTATGACGACGGCTTATCTTGGTTTATTTATTTTTTCTTACTTGTTAAATAGTTGCTTACCAAAGATTTTATCACCCGCATCGCCCAAACCTGGGATGATATAGCCGTGCTCATCCAAATGACTGTCTAGTGCGGCGGTATAAATGGTCACGTCAGGATGTGCTTCATTGACCACACGCACGCCTTCAGGTGCGGCAACCAATACCAATGCTTTAATATTGGTACAGCCATTTTTCTTCAGCATTTCAATAGTTGCCACCATTGAGCCACCAGTGGCTAGCATTGGGTCAATAATAAGGGCTGGGCGTTTGTCCATGTGGCTGACAAATTTTTCAAAGAACGGCACAGGTTGCAAAGTTTCTTCATCGCGCTGTAAACCGACGACAGATATTTTTGCTGTAGGAATCAAATCGAGCACCCCGTCCAACATGCCAATACCCGCACGTAAAATAGGTACAATCGTTGCCGTCTTACCGATGATTTGCTCACCAGTGATTTCACCACACCAGCCTTCCATCGGAAAGGTTTCAATTTCAAAATCACGGCTTGCTTCATATGCCATCAAGCGTGCAAGCTCTTTGGTCAATGTACGAAACTTATAAGTACTACAGTCTTTTTCACGCATGAGGCTGAGTTTATGACGGACTAACGGGTGATCGATGACGGTGATTTTTAAGTCGCTCATAAGGTCTCTCTTAGTTTTTGGTCTGATGCTTGCGCAGTTAATGCGGTTGCCATTAGTATAAAAGATACAAACACTTACTGCACTTCAACCCTATATCTAGCCCATAAATAGTAAGCTAAATGCTTCAATAATAAAGTAAGCCAAATGCATTTATAACAAGATTGGTTTTATTTAAGCCGACTATGTTTGACTATAATCGCGCCTTAATAAATGAAGTAGTGTTTAGGCTTGCTATGATAGCAAAAAAACCGCTTTTCTGATGAAGAATCTTATGACTACACAACCATCCAACCTGCCTGATAATACTTATGAAATGGATAATAATTCGATATTGTCCGAAGTCCGCGCAGCAGAAGTAGAAACCCATCCGTTCGGTCCAGTGTTACCACCCGATGCCACCGTAATGATGATGGGCACATTTCCACCGACCGCTGATAAATGGGCAATGCGCTTTCACTATCCTAACTTTTATAATGATATGTGGCGTATCTATGGTAGTGTTTTTTTTGATGACGTGGATTATTTTAGAGTAGGGGATGAGAAGCGCTTTGATCCTGAACGTATTCGCGCCTTTATGTTTGAGCGCGGTATTGCTTCTTGCCCAACGGTTAATCAGGCTATTCGTGAAACAGGCAATGCCTCAGATAAAAACCTAACTGTCGTCACGCCAGTTGACCTAGATAATATCTTGCCACAAGTGCCAAAGGTTCAAACATTATTTACCACGGGCGGTAAAGCCACCGAGGTGCTACTAAATTTATTAGCCGAGCCGCCTGCCAAGTCTAAGTATCCTAAAACCAATCAAAGTATGGACTATCCTTACCAATGGCAAAATAACCAGAGTCAAAAAGCGGATGTTAATGATTTAACCTTATATAGGTTACCTTCGACTTCACGCGCATACCCTTTAGCGTTAGATAAGAAGATTGCTGCTTATAAAGACTTCTTCAAAAAAACAGGTAAGCTATAAGAGCGTAGTATATAGAGTATGCTACATATAGGAGGCTGTTATATAGAGGAGATAGGTGGTTTTAAGCAAAAAAGGCTATTTATGATAAAGGCAAAACTATTTTGAATCTTAACTGACTGATAAATAGAGGGTATTAATGATAAGTTGAGATAATCCTCGAAATAGGAGGTAAACCCCCTTGACCCCCACCTTAAACCGCGTATAATGCCACCCAGTCGAAAGGGAAGGCGGATTGGAAAGTGGTTTACCACTGATTATTAATAGCTAAGCTACTAAATAAATCATCCAACCAATGAATAATTTTTAATTCAGTTTAAAATAAATTTACTTCTTGACTTACTGATTAAAGCGTCTATAATACGCACCTCAATAAGGCAAACCGGAATGACTTATATGTAAATTACATATAACAAACCTGGATAACTTACTGAAACAATTTATAAAAAAGCTTGACAAACCAAATCATTATGATATGATAGT
>NZ_VOAZ01000005.1 GCF_008369115.1 Psychrobacter sp. ANT_WB68
TTCATTGGTTGGATGATTTATTTAGTAGCTTAGCTATTAATAATCAGTGGTAAACCACTTTCCAATCCGCCTTCCCTTTCGACTGGGTGGCATTATACGCGGTTTAAGGTGGGGGTCAAGGGGGTTTGAAGATTTATTTTTAACTCTTTGATAATGCTAAATCTGTTTATCAATCTAAGACGCTATTAAGGGCAAAGATTCTTCGTCCATTTCCCTGCTTTGTTACCACGAACACATTGATATTGCACACCATACTGAACCCAGTGCCAACTTAATTCAGATGGCGTACCTTTCAAGGTAAAGCTAATACGATAACGTTCTGCGCTCACACTATCATCCATGAGACCAGAACGGGTAATGACAACAACTGCCGTCTTGGGCTCGGCTTTTGATGGAAAGAAGAAAGCTTGCGCCAAATCATAATCCGCAGACACTTCATTAATACTGCTATTGATGAGTTTGAGCTTTTCAAGACCACAAGCAATCACCCCTGTTTTAATAGGACACGGTGCTGATGCATAAGTCACTGCACGGCCATTAACGTTTAAATGCTTAAAGTTAGCTGGATTTGCAGCTTCAGCCCGGGATATTGGACTTATTGAGTTGCTAGTATTGGCATGTGAAGATGCTGAAACCAATGATATTGAAAGTAAAGCACTCGCCATCAAACCTCTTAACAAGTGCGTTGAGGTATTTGAGACAGGCAATAGATGATTAAAACTATTTAAGTTCAGCATAATAACCTCGACGTTTATTATCAAATCGCATTATAAAAAGGTCAGTCATATAATGTTTATATAGATATACCATACAATAACATATTAAAATTATTTAATATTAACTCCAATTAACCGTTATTTATATTTTTTATTATAACCATTTCGGTTGTTATGATTATCTCTATCAGAGCCTTATATTAGTATCCAACACAGCATCCTAGCATGCAAATAAAAACCGCCTATTAAAAAATAGGCGGTTCGTATGTGTATGTCTTAAGCTAACATCTACTATAAAGCAGTTATAGCGTTAACTGGTGGCTTTGGTTTGTAAGGTGGTAACAATACCTGACAAGGCATAAATAATACCAATCGCTAAGATGCCCACAGGAATATCATATAAAATGATACTCATGACCAATACGCCAATGATAAGCACCACGAAAGGCACTTTCTTTTTATCAAACTCTTTAAAGCTGTAGTATTTGACGTTACTGACCATTAATAAGCCGCAGATAACCACCCATGCGGCAAATAAGAACATGATAGCCGTATCATATTGTCCAACCCACTCGTTATGATCGACGGCAACCATAACCGCTGCTGTCACTAAGATAGCGGCGAGCGGACTTGCCAAACCGACAAAATACTTTTTATCGACAATACCAACTTGAACGTTAAAACGCGCGAGTCGGAAAGCGGCGCAAGCGGTAAAGACGAAAGCGCAACCAAGACCAATCCGACCTAAAGGCTCTAAAGCAAAGCTATAAATCAAAATCGCAGGTGCAACGCCAAAAGCCAGCATATCAGCGAGTGAGTCATACTGCTCGCCAAAAGGGCTTTGCGCATTGAGCATACGTGCAACCCGCCCATCGGCACCATCAAGAATGGCGGATAAGAAAATCGCCAGTGATGCTTTATAAAACTCGCCTTGGGTACTGGCTAAAATAGAATAGAAACCGGATAGTAACGATAAAGTCGTGATGAGATTGGGTGCTAAATACACACCGCGACTGACCACGCGCTTGCCTTCAGCAACTTCTGCTTCAATCACCTCAAAGGTTAAGCCATCATAATTGTCATTATCCGCTAGGCGAATATTGAACTCATGCTCATCGACAAAAGGCGGCTGAGTGGCAGCGCTATCTTGTAATAGTGGCTCTTTTACCAAACCGTCATTCATAACCTTGTCGGTTACTAAGCTATTTGATGATTGATCAGTCGTCATAACGATATCCTTATTCGCCAACCAGCCAGCGCACATTGGTCGCACTATCTGGAGACAAGTCTGGTGCATCTTCAACTTTTAATACTGGCTGTAAGAAACGTAGTATCTCACGCGCATGATTATCAAATTGCCAAGGCGGGTTGATAACCAGTAATCCAGTCCCGTTAAGACCGACCGCGATATCGTTAGGATAGATATTGAGCTCACAGACCAATTGACGTCTCATCTCAGTACGCTTAAGCTTTTTATAGAACAGCTCAACCGCTTCGATATTTTTAATCGGGAACCATAACGCATAAGTGCCTTGTGGCCACTTATTATAAGAATGCACCAACAGATCAATCAGACGGGTAAAGTCTTTGTGCTCTTGCTCGTAAGGAGGATCAAGGAAAATCAGACCACGCTTCTCTTTTGGCGGAATAACGGCAGCGATGCCCTCAAACGCATTACGATGATGAATACCAATTGGTAATTTATGCAGCTGATAGTTCAAAGCATCATATTCGCTGGCTTTGGCCTCAAACGCTTCAGCGCGTACGCCGGCATCAGGATTTTTTTCCACATGATGGGCAATCCACCACGGTGAGCCAGGATAGACTTTTTTGTCATAAGTGAAACGGGCTTGCTTAATGCCTTCCATATAGTCTTTGACCGCAGCCGGTGCTTTTTCGACGTCAGCTTTTACTAAAGCTTGGATGCCGCCTTTGGCTTCACCTGTTTTGCGCGCCTCTTCACTGCCGAGCGAATACAGTCCACGACCGCCATAAGCATCCAGCACATAAAAAGGTTTGTTTTTTTGCCCCATTTGATTCAGTAGTTGTACCAATAAAATGTGTTTAACAACATCGGCAAAGTTACCAGCGTGATAGGCGTGTTTATAATTCATAAGATCAAAAGTTTAAATAAGAAAAATTGCATCTATGGTAGCATAGACAAGGTAAAAGATAACGATGGTTTTGGTAAAAAGGCATGGATTGGCTGTGTATTGACAGCGAATGGCATGTTTATTGATAACGGCGAGACAAAATGATGCAGATTATTAGCAATCTTGAGGTTACACAGCTAGTCGTTGAGAATCCGATTGGACAAGACAATCCTCCATTACTGTTTACGCATAATGGCGACGACAGTCAAAAGCCGCCGACTCAGCACGTATTAGCGTTATCCGACTTTGATGTCGATTGGCAAAATAAGCTGACCGATGAACAGCTAGATAAATTTGTAGATGATGGCTGGATGATTATTGACGGGGTGTTTGAGAATAAAGCACTATTAGCCTTGCAGTCCGAGAGCGGTTTTATTGACTATCGTGACGCAGAGTTGACGGCTGGTATTCGGGTTAGCAATATTCGTGGTGATCAGATTCGCTGGATTACCGAAAACTTCTTTGCAGGGTTTTATTATCTGCAAAGTATCAATGCGCTTGGCGCTTTGTTTAATCGCAGTTTGTTTGCCGGTATTCGCCATAGTGAGGCGCATTATGCTTGTTATCCAGTAGGTTTTGGCTATCAATGGCATAGCGATAATCCGGCTGGACGTGATGAGCGCGTTATCTCGGCGGTGTTTTATCTTAATGATGATTGGAGTGATAGTGACGGCGGTGCCTTAGAAGTCGTCGATAAACATGGCGTTCATCATACTGTCATGCCTGTTGCCAATCGGCTTGTGATATTTGATAGTGACCTACAACATCAAGTACAAATCGCTCATCGTCAGCGTTATTCTATCGCGACTTGGATGCGCCGTGATGGTCTGGTGCCTTTTGTTGAAGACAATATTTAAAATTCATCAACTATTACTTTTACTTTAAATAAGTCTTGTTAATTAAGGATAATGACAATGCATAAAACCTTATTTAGAAGCTTTCTTTTAACTATTATGTTTCCTCTAATTGTGAGCTGCGAGACGCTTAATCATCAAGCCACTACTCAACCACACAATGAGTTCTTTTTTACCTATTATTTGCCAAAATCCACTCCTGAAAAACCTCTAATAGTTAGTCCGACCGTTATTACTACTGAATTCAAATATGAGGACGGGTGTCTACTTGCATTTGACGGAAGCAGATGGATGACACCCGTATTCCCCGAAGGACAAGCAACTTTTGATAGTCATCATAAGACTTTAAAATTATTAGGAACAAGTTATAAAATGGGTGATGTCATTTCTGCAGGTGGCTATGTGCGTGCTTACAAAAGTGACAAAGTTAAAAACTATAGTAATACCCCAGCCGAAAAGTGCATTACAGAGTATCTAGCAATATATTACGGCGATTATGAGAAAATTTACTTGGATAAAAACTAAAGTTATTTTGACCATCAGAGTTGATAAACATCAGCATTAGACAAATCTTATAAAAATAAGCCAGATGTTATCACAAGAAATATTAAATCAACTTATCTAGGACTGTCATGAGTTTAGAAAATAATAGTAAAACCCATCAACAACAAACTTTAGAATTAAGTATCGCCCTACTTGAGCGTCCTTCGGTCACACCAGATGATGATGGCTGCCAAGATATATTGTCAGAGCGCCTGCAACAAGCAGGGTTTGACTGTGAGTTTATGTATTACGGTGATAGACAGGCGAAAGGCGAACACGCTAAAGTCAAAAACCTTTGGGCGCGCCGTGGCACCACTGATCCAGTTATTTGTTTTGCTGGTCATACCGACGTTGTGCCTACGGGTGATGAAAATAATTGGACTTATCCGCCATTTACGCCAACCATTGCCGATGGTTATTTATGGGCGCGCGGTGCAGCTGACATGAAAACCGGTATTGCTGCTTTTACCATTGCCGCCGAGCGTTTTGTTGCCAATTATCCTGAGCATAAAGGCTCGATAGCATTTCTAATCACATCAGATGAAGAGGGCCCGTCCATCAATGGTACGGTCAAAGTCATTGAAACCTTAGAAGCGCGCAATGAAAAAATCACCTATTGCCTTGTTGGTGAGCCATCAAGTACCGACACGCTTGGCGATATCATTAAAAACGGTCGCCGCGGCTCATTGGGCGCCGAGCTTACCGTCACTGGCAAACAAGGTCATGTTGCCTACCCGCATCTGGCTTGCAATCCTATTCATGCAACGATGGCAGCATTAGCAGAGCTTACGGCGGCGACTTGGGATAATGGCAATGAGTACTTCCCTGCAACTTCCCTGCAAATCTCTAATATCAATAGCGGTACGGGCGCAACCAATGTCATTCCTGAGACGCTAAAAGTTATCTTTAATTTCCGCTTTTCTACAGAAACAAGCGAAGATGAGCTAAAAGCAAAAACTCATGCTATCTTTGATAAATATTTTGATAACAGTAAAGCCAGTTATGATATTCATTGGAAATTATCCGGTCAGCCGTTCTTAACCCCTGAAGGCAAATTGGTCTCGGCATGCCAACAAGCAATCAAATCGGTGACTGGTATTGATACAACATTATCAACTTCTGGCGGCACATCCGATGGACGCTTTATCGCGCCAACGGGTGCACAAGTGGTTGAATTGGGCGTGCGTAATGCGACGATTCATCAAGTCGATGAAAAGGTAGAGGTAGATGACTTGGGCAAGTTGGCGCAGATTTATGAGGGGATTTTAGAGAATTTGCTACTTGATTAAGCATAAGTGATAAAAAAAGCGCCATCTAAGTCAGATTTGGCGCTTTTTTATTATGATTTTTTAATGAAAGGCTTTTAATTAATATTCACTTCAAACTCTTACTACTCTACCACCTTAACCCAAGCACTTTCATGTTTGATAAAGCCAATCTTAGGATAGTATTCACTCGCTTGCGGCGCAGATAATAGAATAACTTTACAGTTTGGTGGTAATTGCTGTTCAATCTTTCTGATCATCAATTTACCAATACCTTGATGTTGGTATGCTTCATCGACAGCGATATCCGATAGATAGCAACAATAGCTAAAGTCAGTAATACAGCGTGCGATACCTATTAGCTGTTTATCACTATTGGTATCATTTACTGCCTCAATGTGAGACTTATCATGATCTTTATCGACCCAAGCAGTCACTAACAAGTCAGCATTATCTAGCATTGCTTTAATAATGAAAGGACTATCTATGGGACGGCGCTCGCCTAAACTACACTTCTTTAGCACATCAATAAATTGAAAAGGCGTGATTGGCGTATTTATTTGATAAGTCACTTGAGGCGTCGCCATAGACTGTGCTTCTATATTATTTATTTATGATTTTATGACTTACTCAATACCAATATAGAGATCCACTTGACCATACTCTAAGTTGCCACCGATATAATGCTCAAAATCAACATTGTACGTTCGTACATGCTCACAACTTCGGTCATTAAAATATGTCCACGCTTTTTCCCAAGCGTTCATGACAGTGTTAGGCATTCTACCTTCTTCAGAAAACACTAAATACTTCCCTGCAGGAATATCTACGCTGACCAAGTTGCCATTCTTAGCATTAGCGCCATTACCTGACTGCTCCTGCTCGCTATCTACTTTCCAACCGGCCACAACATCAAAAGCACCGACCAAGTCATCGCTCTCATAGTTATGATAGATACCATAAATATCTTCACCCTCAGGAAGATTGCCAGCATGATTTTGATAAAACTTTTGCCATAAGCGACCTAACTTGGCTGTTTCATGGCTAATTTCAGCATTATTGGTGGTGCGAACGCTGATGCCTCTGCACGCTATCGCTTCGGGTAGTTCTTTGATTTGTGATGTCATAATGCGGTATGTCCTATATATTGATGCGACTTTTTTATTTAAAATTGTGTTCAAACCAATTAACGTTGCAGCGTGAATCTAATCAGCTTCATCAATCCAGTTCATCTGAATGGCTTCTAAGATACCTTCGTTTGATCTTTGCGGATCGTCATCAAAGCCTTTAAGCTCAGTCACCCAGCGATGCAAATCAGTAAAGCGAATATACTGTGGATCGGTCTCTGGGAATTTTTCGTAAAGCTCAATAGCTATATCTAAGCTGTCTGTCCATTTTAGTTTTTGTGGGGTCATGATGGCTCCTTAACTTGTAATCATTTTATTAATATCAGCGAATAGATGGTCAGCGTAACTGGTCATTTGAGTGGCAATTTAATAATCCCTATCCTACCAAAATTCGCCAGCTGATTATAGACAAGTTCGTTATGCAGCCTTTGTTGACTTAACTGTTTTTTTTGATTCAGCAGATTTAGCGGATTTAATCGCTACTTGATGCTGATTCCAAGAATCAATGACCTCATTTGTCTGCTCGCCTGTCATATCCAATATCTCTGGCGCACATTTACCCTTTTTATTGGTCAATACAAACTTGGTCATACCCACGCCCATCAACTGATTTTTTACAAAGAATCGCGTTTCAAAGTAAACGTATTTTTTCTCCCAACCGACCAGCGTACTATTTACCGTCATTTTACTCAGAAACTTAATCTCTTTGAGATAGACCATTTCTTGCATGGCAATAATCCAGCCGAGATTTTTAATGCCTTTTTGATGACAGCGCGCCATGAGCCAGTTGGTGATATTTAATTCTATAAAAGATAAGTAGCGGTAGTTGGGGAGATGATCACGAAAGCCCATGTCGTGCGGTAATACTCGGTAGTGGCGCACAATTGGTGCGGTCAATGTCTCAATACTCAGGTGCTCGCTAACCGATTGCTGCTTAAACTGCTGCTTTAATAGGCTGACCATAATAAAAAAACGTATCAACATGTTCATAACTGATTCTCTTCATTGTTATTTTGTATAAATTCATTGGGTATACATCATGACAGACTATAAATGTGGCACACTTTAACGCAAAAAAGCCACTATAGTGACTTTTTATACCTTATCGTTTGCGTTTGGCTCGTATAATATTAGAGATTAATGAGCACCATTGATACTACGTACCATCTCTTCAACCATTTTCTTAGCATCACCAAAGATCATCATGGTTTTGTCCATATAGAACAAGCTGTTATCGAGTCCAGCATAACCGGTACTCATCGAACGCTTAATGACCATCACTGTTTGCGCTTTAGTAACCTCTAGAATCGGCATACCAAAGATTGGCGACGATGGATCGTCTTTTGCAGAAGGGTTGACCACGTCGTTGGCACCGATCACTAACACCACATCGGTACTCGCGAAATCAGAGTTAATCTCATCCATCTCAAAAATGTCATCATAAGGCACATCCGCTTCCGCCAATAGCACGTTCATGTGTCCTGGCATACGGCCAGCGACGGGATGGATCGCAAAGCGAACGTTGACGCCTTCTTCTTTTAACAGCTCATACAATTCTTTAACCGCATTCTGTGCGCGACCTTGCGCCATTCCGTAACCTGGGACAATCACCACACTACTGGCATTGGCCATAAGAAAACCGGCATCTTCTGCTGAACCGGCTTTGTAATTCTTTGGTGCGCCTTCATCGCCGCCCGCTGTGGCAGCTGTTGTGCCCATACCGCCAAATAAGACGTTCAGTAATGAGCGGTTCATGGCTTTACACATGATATAAGATAAAATCGCACCTGATGAACCGACTAGCGAACCTGCGATAATGAGCATCGAGTTGCCAAGGGTAAACCCAATACCGGCTGCCGCCCAACCTGAGAATGAGTTCAATAGTGACACAACCACTGGCATATCACCGCCACCGATTGGAGCAATCCACATCCAACCAAAGATGACCGCAATCACTGCCATCGCATAAAATGCTGGCAACGAATCGGTCATAAAGTAGACGATACCAAAACCAATCATGGCAATAAATAACAGTGCCTGTACTGGTTTTACCCAGCTACCAACCAAGGTTTTTGCCCAGCTCTTTGCTGCCAATTTACCAAAGGCAAAGACCGACGCTGAGAAAGTAATCGCACCGATGAAACAACCGATAAACAATTCAACACGAGCAACTGCGCCATGTGATTGCTCAGTATGCAGTACGGTTGCTAACGCAATTGCAACCGCTGCCAAACCGACAAATGAATGCATCAAAGCCACAGTTTCTGGCATTTGGGTCATCGCGACCGTTTTTGCTTTCCACATACCGACGATAGCACCTAACACCATCGCACCGATAATCAACCAAAGCACAGGGCCTTCCGCTAAGAAGAATGTGGTTGCTACCGCAATCGCCATCGCCACCATACCAAAGCGATTACCGCGAATAGCGGTTTTTGGACTAGATAAACCCCGTAAGGTTAAGACAAAAAGAATGGCACCGATTAAATAAAACCAATCCGCATTTGCCGCAATCATATTTGTTAAATCGCTCATGCATCGCCTCCGCTTTCAGTCGTCCCAGTTTCAAGAGCGGGTGCTTTTTTCGCTTTAGGTTTAAACATCGCAAGCATCCGCTCAGTTACCGCAAAACCACCGAAAATATTGATACTGGCTAAAAATACCGCAAAGGCACCCAGCAAGCTGGTCGGGGTGAACATTGAACCATCGATCGTGACGGTCTGTAGCATCGCACCGACGATAACAATACTTGATAAGGCGTTGGTGACCGCCATCAATGGCGTATGCAGTGCTGGCGTGACGCCCCAAACGACGTAGTAGCCGACAAAAATAGCGAGCACAAATACGGTAAAAATCGCTACAAACGGTGTGCTAGTCATGGCCGCACCGGCTGGCGCTGCCGCTAAAATACTGGCAATCATCTAATCCTCCTAAAAATTTGTTCGTGTCTGGCAAATGTATGGTAATGAGGTAGTCGAGACTTGATATTTAAGGCTTAGCGTTTAGCAAGGCGTACTTGGTGGTCATGCGTCACCGCTAACGCCCCCTGAATCTCATCATTCATATCTAAATTCAGTGCCAGTGTCTTCGCTGACGCGTCGTCTGTAGCTGCAGGAGCAATTAAGGTCGTGATAAAATTAACCAGATTATTGGCATATAAGTCTGAAGACTGCGCCGCAAGCATGGACGGAATATTGGCCGCCCCAACGATACGTACGCCATTTGGCGTAGTAACAGTTTCATCAGGCACACTACCTTCGACGTTTCCGCCCGTTCCAGCAGCCATATCAATCAGCACTGAACCTGCCTTCATTTTGGCAAGCGTTGCTTGATGTACCAATCGCGGTGCTTGACGACCAGGAATCTGTGCCGTGGTAATAACGATGTCAGCGTTGCTCAAGGCTTTGTCCACGACAGCCGCTTGGTCTTTGACATATTGCTCTGATGGTGTCCAAGCATAGCCACCTGTAGACTTAGCTGTTTCTGCTTCCTCTGCACTCATCGGTACATCAAGCCATTTACCACCTAATGACTCTACTTGCTCACGAGCGGTCGGACGTAAATCACTGGCTTCAACGACGGCGCCTAAACGCTTCGCTGTGGCAATCGCTTGCAAACCTGCAACACCGACGCCTAGAATGACCACTTTGGCAGGTTTAACCGTACCGGCTGAGGTCATAAACATGGGGAAAGGGCGCGAATATTCGTTAGCGGCGAGCAACACTGCTTTATAACCGGCAAGGTTGGCTTGTGATGACAAGACGTCCATATTCTGTGCGCGTGATAATGTACGTGGCAATAACTCCATTGCAAAGACGGTCGCACCTTTTGCCGCGTAAGTATCTAGCTGGCTATTGCGATACGGGTCAAGCATCCCAATGACCACTTGACCAGACGTTAAATGCTCAGTCGCCGCTGGTGGTAAGTCGTTGACGGTAGTAATAATCTGCGACTGGGTGACGACCTCGGCACTACTGTTGGCAATGTCAGCACCCGCGGCTTGATACAATTCATCAGCATAATAAGATGCTTGACCTGCACCTGACTGGATGACGACTTCAAACCCAAGTTTAAGTAATTTCTTTACCGCGTCAGGGGTTAGCGCGACCCGACTTTCACTTGCGCTATCTGCACTAATAACACCGATTCTCATACCGTCTCCTTACTTACGTCTAATGACTACTTTCAATACCCTCAACGCACATTTAAAAAGCACAGGGGACAAAAAAACCTTTGGTCGTGGTTGGTTTAACACTTAAGACCAAAGATTATCAATTTAATAAATGATGACTGCTTTGCCATCATGCCTTTTTATTATAGAGATATCGTTTGCTAACTTTCATTGTCTAATGATGACCCACAAGTAAAATAAAAAGTTAGGTATTTACACCACCATCATAACTTTTATTGTTATATTAAAAACTTTTATTTTTTCCAAAAGCACGCAAAGCCTGTAAGCTAGTAGCTCACAACCAACGCACCTATTGTTTTAATATTTGACATATGTCTACAACAACGCTTAAAAATACAAAACAGCCACGACTAAGTCAAGATAAAATACTACCTACCGTATAATAAGAAAACTTGACAGCTAAATAGAACGCCCATTGAATCACGATAATAAGGAAGAACGATGTATTTTTTACTCTCCCCTGCCAAATCTCTCAATGAGAAAGATGCTGTACCAGTCAATCTAGGTAACTACTATAGTCAGCCTGAGCTGATCGAACACTCGCAAGCCTTGATGAAAAACTTAAAAGCAAAAGAGCCGATTGATTTACAAGAACTGATGAGCATCTCTGACGATTTGGCGCAGATGAATGCCGAACGCAACCAACAATGGCGCTGGAGCAAAAAACAGCACTTTACCTTAGACAATGCCAAACCTGCGGGCTATTTATTCGATGGTGATGTTTATACCGGTCTTGATATGTATCATATGGATAAAGACACCGCTATTTATGTCAATGAACACTTAGGAATTTTATCTGGCTTATATGGGGTGCTTAAACCGTTAGATTTAATTCAACCCTATCGCTTAGAAATGGGCACCAAACTGAAAAATGCGCGCGGTGATAATCTCTATGAATTTTGGGGCGAGGAAGTGACCAACGTTATCAATGCGCGCATGGCTCATAGCGATGACAACGTATTAATTAACTTAGCCTCTAATGAATACTTTAAAGCGGTAAAGAAGAAAGCATTGAATGCGGAAATTATCACCCCACGATTTGAAGATGAAAAGAATGGTCAATATAAAGTAATTAGCTTTTATGCTAAAAAAGCACGCGGGCTGATGGTGAAGTATGCTGCTGATAATAAACTGAACAATGCGGAACAATTAAAACAGTTTGATTTGGCGGGATATTATTATGTTAATGAGCTATCTGATGATAAGAATTGGACGTTTAGACGCGATACAGTGAATCAGTAGTTTTTAAAAAAAGATATTTAATTCACATAAAAAAACCCCGATAAGCTTAGCCTATCGGGGTTTTATTTGAACTAGGTTTAATAAGTGTTAGCGCAGCTTACATCATGCCGCCCATTCCACCCATACCGCCCATTCCAGCGCCGCCCATACCAGACATACCATCATCACCTTGCGGTAAATCAGTAATCATGACTTCAGTTGTTAGCATTAAGCCTGCAACAGAGGCTGCGTTTTCTAGTGCTGAACGTGCTACTTTTGCTGGGTCAAGAATACCCATGTCAAGCATATCGCCGTATTCTCCAGAAGCGGCGTTGTAGCCATAGTTACCACTACCGCTCTTCACTTCGTTAACTACAACTGAGGCTTCTTCGCCTGAGTTGGTGACGATTTGACGTAATGGGGCTTCCATTGCGCGGCGTAAGATATTGATACCAGCGTTTTGGTCGTCGTTATCACCACGTAGCTCAGACAATGCATTCATTGCACGAACTAGGGCAACACCACCACCAGGGACAACGCCTTCTTCAACCGCTGCACGAGTGGCGTGTAGTGCATCATCAACACGGTCTTTCTTCTCTTTCATTTCAGTTTCAGTCGCAGCGCCAACTTTGATAACGGCAACGCCGCCAGCAAGTTTCGCCATACGCTCTTGAAGCTTCTCTTTATCGTAGTCAGACGTTGATTCTTCAACTTGACGTTTGATAGATTCAACGCGGTTTTCGATGTCAGCTTTGTTACCAGCGCCATCAACGATAACGGTGTTTTCTTTACCGACAGTGACTTTCTTAGCGGTACCCAATTGCTCAAGGGTCGCGGTCTCTAAGCTCAGCCCAATCTCTTCAGAAATAACCGTACCGCCAGTCAATGTTGCGATATCTTCTAGCATAGCTTTACGACGATCGCCAAAACCTGGTGCTTTTACGGCACAAGTTTTTAAGCCGCCACGCATGTTGTTGACTACTAACGTTGCTAGGGCTTCGTTTTCGACGTCTTCAGCAATGATTAGCAAAGGTTTGCTCTGCTGCATGACTTGCTCAAGTAATGGCACGATTTCGCGGATATTGCTGATTTTTTTGTCTACAAGCAAGATGTATGGATTTTCAAACTCAGCGGTTAGGCTGTCTTGCTTATTAGCAAAGTACGGGCTGATATAACCACGGTCAAACTGCATACCTTCTACGACTTCTAAGGTATCTTCAAAGCTTGAACCTTCTTCAACAGTGATAACGCCTTGCTTACCGACTTTTTCCATCGCTTGCGCAATCAACTCACCAATTTTGGTGTCTGAGTTGGCAGAGATAGAACCAACTTGAGCAATCGCTTTTGAATCGTCAGCTGGGGTTGATAGCAAATGGATTTGCTCAACAGCCGCGCGAACCGCTTTATCGATACCGCGTTTTAGATCCATTGGGTTCATGCCAGCGGCAACTGACTTCATGCCTTCTTGCAAGATTGACTGAGCCAATACGGTAGCAGTAGTCGTACCATCACCAGCGACATCGTTGGTGCGGCTAGCAACTTCACGGACCAATTGAGCGCCCATATTTTCAAATTTGTTTTCAAGCTCGATTTCTTTGGCAACTGAAACACCATCTTTAGTGATGGTTGGTGCGCCAAATGATTTATCGATAACAACGTTACGCCCTTTAGGACCTAAGGTTACTTTTACTGCGTTTGCTAGAACGTTTACGCCGTCCATCATTTGTTTACGGGCATCAATGCCGAATTTTACGTCTTTTGCCATGTTAAATTACTCCACTATTATAAGTATGAGAATACAATTGAATGATTCTTTAATATTGTTATAAATGCGCTTAGCCAGCAATTTGCTTAGCTAAAACAGCCATGTGAGCAATTAGCCCTCTAGCACGCCTAATACATCAGATTCTTTCATAATCAATAGTTCTTCGCCGTCAACTTTCACGGTTTGACCAGCATATTGACCGAACAAGACTTTGTCGCCAACTTTTACATCTAACGCGCGAGTTTCACCGTTGTCACGAATCTGACCGTTACCGGTTGCTAGCACCTCACCTTGTGAAGGTTTTTCTTGAGCAGAACCAGGAAGCAAGATACCACCAGCCGTTTTTGTTTCTTCTTCTATGCGGCGGACAACAATACGATCATGTAAAGGACGAATATTCATCAATATGTCTCCAATGAGTTGGTTATTAAAATTAAAAGTTTATTTGAATTAATGGTCTCAATACCAAGACCTATCAGAATGACTGCTTAAAAACAGTATTCTTCAGATAAGCTTTGAGCTTGTATCAAAAAGTGGGGGCAAGGTGAGTTCGGTTCAAGTGTAAAGAGCAAAAATTCACAAGAATTTTGTACATCGTCACTTATTCAGTAGTGAATATCAGGGATTAAAAGTGATTTGTTTAGAAAACCCTGCCTTAAAGGCTTTAGCGTGATTTTAAAAGCATAGATTTGAATGGTACATTGCAATACTTATAATTTACACTATATCGTTTATACCTAGTCGATAACTGACCAGTGCTTAATAAGCTTACAGCACGTTACTGCTCGTGCGCTGTTTAGCAAAACCAGCAACATTAACTACAATAGCCAAACGCTTGACACTATTGCTGCTCTTGAAAATGTAACAGAGTATGACAATATATAAGGTTGAGCACATAATAAGATTTATAAAAATACAACAGTTACTGATGACAGCTGATATCACAGCCTGTAATCAAATTAAGGAATATCCATGAGTTTTTTATCAAATAATACACAATCCCTAGCAACCGATGCTAACAACGCGAAACGCAACCGTTCTAAGTTTTTAACCGCATTAACCACGGGAGCGAGTATTGCTGCGATTGGAGCTTTAAGTATGACCGCACCTACCCTTGCCAGCGCCAAGAACATTGAACCGTCAAGCGCCAACTACAGCTTTACCGTTGAAGACAAATATAAAGGGACTGCTACCCGTACGTTGAATAAATCGGGCAATACTTGGAAATACAATGTCAATGCTCGAGTTGCTGGTGTTGCCAGTGCCGCGCAAAACAGTACCTTTACCATTAATGGTAATAATGTTATCCCAACCCAAGCAAGTACGACTTATAAACTATTAGGCGTTGGTCGCACACACAAATTGGACTTTAACCCAAGCACTAAAAAAGTAGTGAGTAACTATAAAGGCAAATCAACAACCCTGAACATGACGCAACAAGCCTTTGATGATTTGAGCCTTGAGGTACAAATTCGCCAAGATTTATTAAACGGTAAATTCTCTGGCAACTATTACATGGCGAAAAAAGATAAGATTGAGAAAACGCCATTTAAAAAATCTGGTAACACTAAAATAACCGTGCCAGCGGGTACCTTTGACACCGTACGTGTCGACCGTGTGCATGATGATAACAGTCGCTCAACCAGTTTTTGGTTGGCGCCAAGCTTAGATTACTTACCAGTAAAAGTAACCCAAATTAACGATGGTAAGAAGATGGATTTAGAATTAACCAACGTTAATTAATAGCCTGATTGGTAGAAAATACTATCGCTAAAAATTAATAGGCTATAAAAAAGCGGCACTCTATGTAGAGCGCCGCTTTTTTCTGTCTTAAACTTAATTAAACGAATTGATTAACGTGGTTGTTTGACAACGTTATTCATTGAAGGCAAGCGTTTTAGTAGGATGAACAACCAAACATTGATTGCCAACAATAAGACAAAATCAAACAGATATACGACTATCTCTGCCCAACTACTGCCATAGATGCGCGTAAATAGCACCACACCACTTGCCCCAAGATAAACCAAGGTAAACATACTGCCTATCAATAGCGCATAAGGCGAACGCCCGCGTAGTATCGATGGCGTTAAGACAAACGCCGGTACCAACCATAGCGCTTGCCAAGCAATACCGCCGATAATATCTGGATTACTAGGATTAAAGATACTGATTAAAATGGGCAGTCCAAGCAATCTAAAAACCAACCAAACCAACCACGTCACCATCAAACGCTGACGAATAGGTGTTATCGGTTTTTGAGCCTTCACAACATTAGTAGCCTGAGCTGTTTTTTCTGCAGAGGTTTGAATGTCTCTGTCCTCATTGGAGCGGTTAGTAGCCATAAGAGATATTTATTTCCTAATTGATAGCATCAAGCGGCAATAAGTAGAGGTCTGTTAGCGATTCCAATTGGCTTGTGCTAAAGCAGAAGCCGTAATCGCCAATCGACGTCCTAGGGCAATCGCCAGTTCACGCTCATCGTTAGAGACTGGTTGATCATGTAAGGCACCGCTGACATGACTGGCGCCATAAGGTGAGCCGCCACGACTGGTACGATTTAGAGCTGGCTCGGCGTATGGTACGCCCACAATCATCATGCCATGATGTAACAGCGGCATCATCATGGTCAGCAAGGTCGTCTCCTGTCCGCCGTGCATCGAACCGGTGGCGGTAAATACGGCTGCTGGCTTGTTTTGTAGATTGCCAGCTAACCATAGTGTGACGGTATTGTCCCAAAAATACTTCATGGGTGCTGCCATATTTCCAAAGTGCGTTGGGCTACCAAGGGCAAGACCGCTGCAATCTTTTAAATCATCCATGGTGCAATAAAGGTCGCCTTCATCAGGAATAGCAGGCTTACTTGCCGTGGTTTCAGGCGCGACTGTCGGTACCGTACGAATACGCGCCGTCATACCAGCGTCTTCAATACCTTGGGCGATGGCGTATGCTAATGTCTTAGTCGTACCATAATTTGAATAATAGAGCACCAAAACATAAGGGGCGGTCTGACTCATTAGCAAAACTTCCTTCTAAAACATTGATGTTGTGGATATTGATAAATATCGCCGCTTTATACCATAGTCTCTTTTGGCTAGAGCAGGTATTGAGGTGGGCAATTAAAGCCGTTAATTAAAACGTGAAATTAAAGCAAGCCATGAAAAAAGGCAACTAAAAGCCAATCAGCAATATTATAAATGGTTACTTGATAGATGTGCACATTATGCCCGACTCATTCACTGACATGCAAACAAACCGCATTTGACACCATATATTCGCCCAATACTGCGGTCATCACTGGCATGCTAGATTGAGAGAGCCGTCGGTTAAATCTGCTCATAGTGGCTTAATGCATTTTGACACAATTAAGTGGCAGATTCTGAATAGCCATTTTTGCTACACTATTCGCAATCTTCTCCCCGTTAAATGGTTGTCATGGAAAACTTATTAAAAAAAATCCCTTTTTTACACCAACGTTGGTTTCAGTTTGTGCGTTTTTTGACTCGGCACTTTTTTGAGGACAATTGCCAGCAAAAAGCGGCGTCGTTGACCTATACCACCTTATTATCAATTGTGCCTATTTTAACAGTGCTCTTGATGATTTTGTCTTCAGTGCCAGCACTAGCCTCAGTTAGAGCACAGATTTATGAGGTGATCTATAGTCACTTGCTGCCACAATCAAGCTTGCAAGTCAGTAAATATATCAACAACTTTGCTGAGAATTCATCCAATCTAACCATTATTGGGGCATTGGTTTTATTTTTTACCACCATCATGACCTTGACGACCATTGAGCGCGCTTTTAACCAAATTTGGCGCGTAGAAAATCGCTCCGGTGGCATGAAAAGCATGTTGCGTTACTGGACCATCGTCACGTTAGGACCGTTAGTGTTGGGTACGGCATTTCTGGCCTCAAGTGCGGTACAAAGTCTAAGTTTTTTAAACCGACAAATTGCTGGTTATGGTATCGATTGGGCATTTTGGGTACAAATCGTCTCCTTTGGCATCACGGTAGCTGGTTTTATCAGTATGTATTGGTTCATTCCAAAAGCACGTGTTCCTGTAAAAAACGCCGCCATTGCAGGTATTTTTGTGGCCATCATCTTTGAGCTGATGAAGAATCTTTTCGGTACTGTCATGGCAAACTTTACCAGCTATGAAGCAATTTACGGCGCATTTGCCGCATTGCCCATCTTCTTATTATGGATATATCTGTCGTGGAATTTAATTTTATTGGGCGTTGAGATTAGCTATACCTTGACTATTTTTGAGACCAAAGAAGTCTATCCGCGCCACCCACTTCTGAGTTTGCTCGACATGTTAAACCTCGTTTATACCCACCATTTAAAAGGTGAAGCGGTGAGTGAACAAGCTCTACGCAATGTATTGGGGCGTAAAGAGCTGCCAAAATGGTATGTTTATATTAATTATTTACAAAACAGCAATTTGATTACCATGACAGAAGAAGAAGATTATGTGCTGAAAAAAGATTTAGGCAAAATGACCTTGTGGGACTTTTATCGCACTCTTCCTTATCCCTTACCTATCAAGGACGAGCTTAACGAAATGAGCCCAGAAGACCAAAAACCATGGTTAAGCTTATTGGTCAATCGCTTTGAAAATACAGAAGCCTATGCCAGACAGCAATTGAATGTGCCACTAAATGCTATTTTTGCTCATAGTGAACCAAGAAAAAAATCAGGGGCAACTGAAGAAGATTCCGCTAAAAGCAATCGCTCTAAACTCTTTAGAGAGTCTGGCGCTGCGACCTCTAATCACGTGTCTAAGGAAGATAATGATAATGTCACACCACGTTTTGATCCTGTTGCTTATGATAAAGACAGCGACATAGAATACGATGAGCATAATAACGAGATCATTCTTCCTAAAGATGTTAGCGATGATAAAGCGAATACTGATAGTAAGCACGCTACCAATAGAGGTGATATCATTACTGAAGCGGATAATCCTACAACGAAATAATAAAGAGCTGCTGCTATAATACGAAACATTATCGATAACTATATCTATGAACTTAGAAATCTATTACAAAAATATAGTTATATATTAAACAAATGTCGTACAATATACTAACATAGCTGTTATATTGCCCACATTATATTAATGAGGGGCAATAATTGAAGACAATAATAGCATTTCCAGTAAAGGCGTTAAGTATTGGTGTCATGATAGTGGTAATGTTATCAATCTTGCCCCTTGTAACGATCAAGCAAGCTCACAAGTTTGGCAAATGGATGTAACGGCCAATGCCATCAAGCAGGGTAATCAGTGCTTTGACTTAGAAAATGGTTATCTGAATAATGATCGAGCACGTCTCATTCGCTATGGTTGTAGTGGTGGTGGTAATCAGAGATGGACAATGTTAACTCAGAATCCAAGTCTGATATTATCGTCAGCTGGCAAAAACCTCTCTTTAATTGTGGAGAGTATGCAAAAACAACCAGTAACGATGGCTAGTAGGCAAATGCGGTCATTAAGTGTGGATAGCATAGAAGAGCCGTCAGTTTTAGAAAAACTAAGCATCGCGATAAGCACTTGGATTAACGACCTAGTCAGTTAATAAAGAACGCAGAAGCTTTATCAGGTTAAAAATAAGCTCCTACTATAGGGGCTTTTTTTTACTAAATTTTTAATCTTTATGGCTTATATGGTAAGGTAATTTACTTCTAAGCGTTTTTTCTAGCCAAATAAAATCACGGTTTGTTGAGAAAAAAGTTGATTGTTCCTTAGATCGCTTTTTAAGTAATTTGTGGAGCGCATAATATTGAATAAACACCCTGAAAATGGCTGGCTTAAATCGGCATGGCTCGCAATCATGCACAGGTTAAGGCGATTTACCCAGCTCTGGTCGCTCCAGACACTGACTGACTTACCCGATCGCCTAAGAAATTTATGGCAACAGCTTATTGGCTCTTATTGGTTTATTCCAACCGCTTGTGTGGTGGTAGGTATTCTACTGGCGCCTTTATTGGTGACCATTGATGAACATTTCGACCGCGAGACGGTCAGAGAACTTACCTTTGCTTTTACGGGTGATGATGAGGCCGCTCGCGCTATTATGACCACCATTGCTGGCGCCGTACTCGGTGTCGCCGGTACCACTTTTTCGATTACGATCGCCGTATTATCGATGGCATCTTCACAATTTGGCCCCCGGTTGCTGCGTAATTTTTTGACAGATACGCCCAATCAGTTTGTTCTAGGCGCGTTTATTGGCACCTTTAGCTATAGTTTATTGGTGTTAAAAGCGATTCATAAATATGATGTTGGTTTTGGGGTGCCACAATTGGCGGTGACCTTTGCCATTATCATGGCGATTATTTGCGCTTTATTACTGGTGTACTTTGTTCAACATATGGTGCATGCGATTCAGGCATCGCATGTGATTCAAGGCGCAAGTAATGAGGCGATTAAAAACATTCACTACTGGTATAAAGACCGCTGCGATATCGAGCATCAACGTGACGTTAAGCATCATGATGTTGAACAATTCCATACTTGGTCTGCCACGCCGATTTATCCACCAAGCTCAGGTTATATTCAGCAAATCTACTTTGAGTCCCTTATTACCCTAACCCAAGATTATGGCGGTGTGGTGCAAATAAAGGCTAATCTTGGTGATTTTGTCACTGATAGAAATATTATTGGCTATTTTTATAAGCGTCCAGCCGCCCATTCAGACAATCGCCATAAAACCAACACACCAAAGCTTGCTATCGTCCCACGTGCACCTGACGGCTTATTTTGGCAGCGTTTTGCTGGCTGTATACGTATCGAGCAACGCTTAAGCCACTCCAACGATATCGCTTATAGCTTAGGACAAATGACTGAAATTGCGGTACGCGCCCTATCGCCAGGGATTAACGATCCAAAAACAGCGGTCAATTGCGTTCAATCACTGACTACCTGCTTAAGCATTATGATGCATCGTCAGCCACCCAGTCCCTATCACTTCTATATACCAAGCCCAGATAAATCAAACTCAGACAACAGCAGTGTTGAAAGCGTAAACAATAAACCACGCGTCGCCATATTGGCCGTCGTGACTCATACCCCTAAGATATCCGACTTTATCGATGCCTCGCTTGGCGAGATACGCCATTATGCAACGGCTGATTTGATGGTATTAAAGGCACTCTGTCAAGCAATGGTTGATCTCAACTATGCCAAAGTCAATAAAGCCCAACAGCAAACGCTACTACATGAGCTGACATTGATTGAACATGCAGGACAAGACAATCTCAGCTACCAAGAATTGGTCGATGACTTAATCGCCATGTGCCAACAAGCCAAACAATTTATTCTCGACGATGATGCCCAGCATCGATACTTTGCTTATGTATCTAAGTTTGACGCTACTATTCATCAAGCACTAAAACTACAAGCAAGGTAACTTATAAAGCAAATTCTATTGCCAAAAATAAGTTTACTATTCATCGCTGGCATGCAAGGGTGAAAATAACTAAAATAAAAACCCTGTTAATCCTCGTAAGCACTAAGCTTAGGACGATTTTTTATCATTACTTGAGAATTTTTTCATGTCCCCTACCAGCAGCCTGACCATACTTGAAATCAGCGCCATTTTTTTATCCATCACCGCCTTACTGACTTATGTGAATCATCGCTTTATAGGTCTACCAACGACGATTGGCGTGATGGTCATCTCCATCTTATTATCTATTGGCGCCATATTTCTAGGCTTTTTAGGGTTTGATCAGCTTATTGATTATGAGGTTAGCTTATTAGAGCAGCTTGATTTTACTGAAGTCTTATTAGACGGTATGCTCTCTATGCTGCTATTTGCCGGTGCTTTACATGTCAATATTAACGACTTAAAGCGTTATAAACTGCCCATCGGCATTCTTGCTTGTATCGGTACCATCGCATCAGCGTTATTAATTGCCGCCGCCCTGTACTTTATGCTACCGCTCTTTGGTTTTGGCTTGTCGTTTCTTTGGTGTTTGTTGTTCGGCGCTCTGATATCGCCGACCGATCCTATTGCCGTGATGGGTATCCTCTCATCCGCAGGTGCACCAAAAAGTATTGAAACCGTCATCGCAGGTGAGTCATTATTTAATGACGGTATCGGTGTGGTTATTTTTGTACTGCTGCTGGGTATTTTATCAAGTGGCGATATCCCAACGGCCAATTACGTGGCACATACTTTAGCCGTTGAAGCCGGTGGCGGGATTATCTTTGGTCTGGTACTCGGGGCAATTTTGTATTACATGCTCAAAAGCATCGACAGCTACCAAGAAGAAGTCTTATTAACGCTTGCAGGTGTGATAGGTGGTTATGCGCTGGCTAGCCACTGGCATTTATCAGGTCCACTTGCCATGGTAATGATGGGATTAATGGTTGGTAATCGTGGACGAGCATTGGCAATGAGCGATAAGACGCGTCATTATATTGATTTATTTTGGGAGTTAATCGATGAGATTTTAAACGCAATTTTATTTGTGTTAATTGGGCTTGAAGTAGTGATGATTGCTTATTCGGGCAACCTATTTATCGCCGCTGGTTTGACGATTATCATTGCCCTACTTGCGCGCTTTATTGTCGTCGGCATGACCACCAAAACCTTTCATCGTCAGCTCGATTTGCCGACAGGCGCTTGGAAAGTGCTGACATGGGGCGGATTACGTGGTGGTATCTCCGTTGCTTTGGTCTTGCAGCTACCGTTGGGAACCGAGCGAGATATTTTATTGGCGCTCACTTATGCAGTGGTGATATTTTCTATTTTGGTACAAGGGTTGAGCGTTGGTAAAGTGGCGAAAAGCATTCGTGCGGATGAGAAAGTAGCAAAGATATAAGTTTTAAATAGTAGTGTTGTAGTCATTTTAATAAAACAAAAGCCAGTATAAGCATCATCGCTTATACTGGCTTTTTTATGTCTGTTTAACTTTTACTTTCGTCTTTATATCAAACCTTTACGTTTCATATTACGATAAACCACGATCACAATAATAATATTTGATACTAAGATGGCAAGTTTAAACCAGTCAAACGGGCTAGCAAACAGATAATAGAGTTCGATAGGAATAAATATCCCATAGCCTAACACCCCAAACCAATAAGCCCACGTTTTGTCTTGCCACAAACCATAAGCTTCAAGGAAACGCAGACTGGCATAAGTAAAAATTATCAACAAGAATACTGGCCAATTTTTACTTGCCTGCTGTGCAATACGTACCGCACTATCAACTTGCGGTGCCAATAGCTGACCAAAGGTCTGTTGCCAAGAAGTGGTCGCCGTCGTTAGCCAATGCTCAAGGTCGCTATGCCACGACCATAAAGCGCCTGCTCCTAATAGCGCACCAACGCCTTTGATTACTTCATATATGGCGACCGCTTTGATGGATTCGCTAGAGGTACTAGCGCTACCACGCGGTATATGCTGCTGTCTGACTATATCTAGGTCTTTATCCTTCGAGGACGGCGGCAGACTGTCATCCTGTCGGGGCAAGTTAGCCAAAGAAAGTCTCCACAACGCGACCTTTCAACTGCTGATTAAAGAATGGCGTATTTTTACCACTTGACAGCATAGATTCTGTGGTCACTTGCCACTCAAGATTTGGATCAACCAGTACGGCGCCGCCAATGCTTTCATACTGCTCGCTAATACCCGCAATTTTTGCCGGATTGAGGCAGATTTTATCGACCAGTTGCTCTAAGGTTAACACCTCATCACGTACCAACTGACACGCCAGCGCCATAAACGTATCAAAGTTTGAGATACCGGGCGTACTTTCAGCAAACGGTGCTTTTTTAGCGGTACTGTTTAGCGGCTCATGGTGGCTACAAATCGCATCAATGGTACCGTCTTTTAAACCGCGGCGGATGGCTTGCTGATCGGTATTACTACGCAATGGTGGTAGCACATAGGCTTGGGCATTAAAGCCTTTTAAATTATCATCGGTTAAGTACAGCTGATGCATCGCCACATCACAAGTCACCGGTAGGCCTTTGTCTTTAGCCCAGCGCATCAGCTCAATTGAAGACTTACAAGATAACTGGCTAAAATGCGCCGCAATACCCGTTTCTTCCACCATTAATAACTGCGTTGACAAAGCAACCGTTTCTGCAATCCAAGGAATCCCTTGCAGACCATGATATGACGCGATATAACCCTCATGTGCTACGCCATCACCAGATAGACTTGGCTCGTCAGGATAAAAGAATACTTTCATATTAAAAGTCGCCGCATATTCCAGTGTACGCAGTAATACTAGGTCATTGCGGAAAGGGCGACGCGCGTTTGAAACGGCAATGCACCCTCCTTTCTTTAATCCAGCAATATTGGAGGGATTCTCTCCACGAAGTCCTTCTGTCAACGCACCTAAAATATGCAAATAAATACCGCCATCACCAAGCGCGCGCTCACGTAAGCCTTTCAATAGCGAGCCGTTCTCTAAAATAGGATTAGTATCAGGAGGAATCACCACATGCAAAAAACCATTGCCACGGGCAGCGCGCCCTTCTGACTCTAAGGTGCCGTGCTCTTGTTGACCCGGCTCACGTAGGCGTGCGCACAAATCAACCAAGGGTGGTAATAGCCACATTTCACGCCCCGCTTCGAGTGAAACTAACTTTTCTGTCGCAGCGCTTGGTAGTGATTCTTTAAATGATTGAGGAAGGTGGTGAATTATCGGTGCATCCGTATTTAACATAGTAGACATGAGCGTTATTACCGTATCAATAAAATGGGATAAATAAATATAAAAAAGCGAGAAAACGTGTTATTTACTCACCGCTTGATGAGCGCGCTGACCTTCCATTGCCAGTGATAATACAGCCATACGAATAGCGATCCCGTTGTTTACCTGCTTTAAAATTACAGATTGGGCACCATCGGCTACGCTTGAGGCAATCTCAACACCGCGGTTCATCGGCCCAGGATGCATCACTAGTGCATCAGGCTTAGCCAGAGCCACCCGTTCAGGGGTAATACCATAGTGTTTATAGTATTCACTCGATGACGCCAGCAGCGGCGAACCGATACGCTCGTTTTGTATTCTTAATCCCATAATGACATCACAGTCCGTGACACAGTCATTCATATCTTCATAAACTTGTACGCCGAAACGCTCAATGCCTTTCGGTAATAAGGTACGCGGTGCACAGACACGGATGTCTTTAACACCTAAGGTTTGCAGCGCACTGATATCAGAGCGTGCTACCCGTGAATGCTTGATATCACCGACGATAGCCACTGACAATTCTTCAAATGGGCGCGGCGCTTCACGGTGAATGGTTAGCATATCAAGCATACCTTGAGTCGGATGTGCATGCCAGCCATCACCGCCGTTGATAATGGCAATATCGGGTGTCACTTCTGTTGCCATAAAATGGGCAGCACCTGACGCCGAATGCCGTACCACAAAGATATCTGCCGTCATGGCTTGTAAGTTCCACAAGGTATCACGCAAACTTTCACCTTTTTTAGTGCTAGAGCGTTCGATATCAATGTTTAATACATTGGCCCCAAGACGCTTTTCAGCGACTTCAAAGGTTGTGCGCGTACGCGTTGACGGTTCAAAAAACAAATTCATCACCGTGTAACCTTCAAGCTCAGGCCGATTAATCAGTTGCCCATTTTCATCAAAGAATGTCTCTGCTTTGGCAATAATTGCTTGCAACTGCGCTTTATTAAGACCTTCTACCCCCAAGAAATGGCGAATACTACCATCGCTATTGAGCTGCGGACGACTTAACGAGGTGTTGAGCTTTTGATGAATAGTATCAGGGTCGAATTTAGTATAATCCGTTGGCGAGACTGTCTGGGCTGAGCGGCTATCGATAGAATTTGACATAATGGCACGTCTTTATTGTTGGTTTATATGATTTGATAAGCATCATTGATGCGTTTCTTGGCGATTTATAATCGATAAGCACAGAGACAAGGACATTTTGGCACTTATTTGCTACAATTTACCCCAGTGGCATTGATAGACATAACACCGTAAAAAACAGAATTCGTCTTCCTCTTGGGCAATAGCCATAGAGCTGTCACAACCATCATTAAAAAATCCGCTTATCCAAACGATAAATAAATAATAATAGCGATAGTGTAGCTGATTTTGTGGTCAGGACAAAGATGCCTTACTGGGTATTTAAAAATTTATCCGATTTAAGATTCTTAAGTGCGACCTAACTCATTTCTTAAACACCCATTTTCTCTTTAACTTTAATAGCATTTATTTCAATAGCATTCATTAGGAAGCATTATGACAACCTTAGCAAACTATCTAAACGCGCATGCAAACAACCCTGCACTCAATGAGGTGATAACTACCGTCACTGATGTCGGTAAGACCATCTCACAGTTATTGAGAAAAGGCGCGCTAGCAGATATTCTTGGCGAAGCGGGCAATCAAAACGTCCAAGGTGAAGAGCAGAAGAAATTGGACGTGTTGGCTAACGACTTGTTATTAGACGCTTTGGCAAATAACAGCCATTGTGCGGGTGTTGCTTCAGAAGAGCTCGATGATGCTACCCCTGCCAATGCTAACGGTAGTTTGTTAGTATTATTCGATCCGCTTGATGGCTCATCGAATATCGATATTAATATGGCTGTCGGTACTATCTTTTCTATTCTACCGTACCAACGCCAAGGTCAAATCAGTGAGAATGCTGATTTTTTACAAGCGGGCAATCAGCAGCTGGCAGCCGGCTACTTACTTTATGGCACATCTACTGTTCTTGCGCTAACGATCACCGATAATGTCGTGATGTTTAGCCTAGACCCTGATACCAATGACTATGTATTGATAGAAGAAAACGTCACCATCGATGTTGATACTAGCGAATATGCCATCAACGCGTCAAACTATCGCTATTGGCGCGCACCGATGCAGCAGTATATAGATGAACTCGTTGCTGGCAAAACTGGCGTTCGTGGTCGCGATTTCAATACACGCTGGGTTGCAGCCATGGTTGGCGATGTCCATCGTATTTTATGTCGCGGTGGTCTCTTCACTTATCCCTTTGACACTAAGTATGCGAATAAAGCTGGCAAACTACGTCTCATGTACGAAGCCAACCCGATGAGCCTATTGATTGAGCGTGCAGGCGGTGCTGCCACTGACGCAGTCAATCGTATCTTAGACATAGAACCAACTGATATTCACCAACGTGTCCCCGTAGTACTTGGCAGCAAAAATGAAGTTGATTATGTGAAGAATCTACATCTAAATTATGTTGAGAAATAAATAATCCAATCAGCCTTTGATGATTCGTATAGAGCCAAATCAATAGCAACTTTGTACGAGCCATTCATATTTTCTATATTTTTCTCTAAGCGAACTATTATGGTAGCAAATCCCACCGAGCTTATTACCTCAGATAAAAATACGATGGTCAAGCTAGTAAAGGGCTTGTTGATGCAAGCTCGGCAACGTAAGAAACATGGTCAAACTGTGATTGAGGGCGTTCATCTGATCGATGCAGCGCTTCGTAGCGACTATCCGTTTGTTCAAATATTGGTTTCTGAAGCCGCACAGCAGCATCCTGAAGTGCAGCAAGTTCTCACTCGTCTGCCGACTTATACGCCTATCTTAACCTTGTCAGATGCACTCTATGAAAGTATTCGTAGCTTAGGCACTGGGATTGATATTATGGCGATTATAAAAGTCCCCACGCCAAGCTTGTCGATAATTAACGACGACTGCTTGATTCTTAATGATGTCCAAGACAGCGGTAATGTCGGCACCTTGCTACGTACCGCAGCAGCTGTTGGTATTAAAAACATACTCTGCACCAGGGCTACGGCGCAAGCTTGGTCACCGAAGACGCTAAGGGCTGGTATGGGCGCGCAGTTCGCGCTGACGATATATGAAGGTTTAAGCGTGCAAGATATTTTGGACTTTGTACAAACGCCGTTATTTGCGACCAGTTCACATACCGATACCGTCATTTATCAACATGACTTAAAAACGCCAATCGCCTGGATTATGGGACATGAAGGCCAAGGCGTTTGTGATGAGCTGATGCAGTGCGCCACCCCTATCGCTCTACCGCAGCCTAATGGGCAAGAAAGCCTTAATGTCGCCATTGCGGGTTCACTATGCTTATATGAGACCTTGCGTCAGAGGAAGTATAGTTAGCTTTAATGTTGAAAATATTGATAAGCGCCTATTAAGAAATGACTGACAGCACTATAGCAGTATCAGTCATTTCTTATTTAAGAGCAAGCTAAGTTCTTTAATCCTATACCTCAGCCTTGTGCTTTTTTGAAACTTTCAGCATAGTTATTTGGTGCGTTAAAGTTTGTGAAGCTGATGCTAATCGATTTATCCAACCCTTCTACGCAATGCCACCAAGCAATGGGAATGAACAAAGCATCACCTGCTTCAATAGTCACTTCAATTGGTGTGACATGCTGCATTAATGGATGGGTTTTTATATCAAAGTTAGGGAAATCCACTTCGCTGTACACATGCAAGTCGTTATAGATCCAAGGCACTTGCCAAGCTGGAATCAACGTGACTTTTTTACGACCATAGACTTGCACCAACATGTTATTAGTCAAATCATGATGTAGCGGCGTAAAGGTGCCTTTGGGTCCCATCCAAAAATACGTACTAAAAGCTGCATCATCATCTAACAGCTGTCGGTAACCTTGACCAAAATCACCTATGTCATCAAGTGCTGGTCTAATAGTTTCCACGTTTTGTTGCGTGTTATTAGCAGTCATATAATAGTTATTACTTTCACCGTCATTTTCTATCATATTGACAAATTCAGACATCAGCATCGATTTGCGATACTTATCAGAGTGCCGTTCAAAAAGCGTATCACTCTCGCGATCAAACTGTACCTGAATTTCTGAATCTCCTAAAATGTCAGCGAAGTATTGTGGATTCCATTTTTTTAGAGCTGGCCAATGATCGATTCCTTTTCTAAGTACGACTGGCTTATGTTTACTATAGTAATCTTTAATAAATACATCAAAAGATGGTGTGTCGATTACATCGATTTTTTGATTATATCCAGGATCCAATCTAGCTAAGTCATCACAGGTCTGTAGAAGCCATTCCCGCTTATTCAGAATTTGGGAAGATTTAACTCCTGCTTGCAAATAAGGGCTTTTACATGCAGTTTCTAGTTCTAATAAAACCTCTGCATGAGTATAACCTTGTTGCAGCAATACTTGCGCTATACTATCTTTGCTAACTCCTTGCAATAAATTAGCTCCTACCCATTGCTTTACCTTACTTGGCAACTTTCTAATATTCTGCTTATTTTCATTTGCATCTATATTTAAGCCGTTATTCAAAGCTATCTGAATTTGAGTATCCGAAAAATTATTAGCTTTTAGTGTCTGTATAATTACCTCCTTTGAAATGCCACGCATAATATTTGTGGCAACCCAATCACTCCATTCTTTAGGCAACTGTTCGGTAAAATTCATTGCTACACTCATTTCTTTCTCCTAACTGTTTAACAAAGTAACTAGCATATTGATTAGTTTGTAAGATAAGTTTTTATTAGTAAAGTCCATCTCTTACCTAGGTTCTTAATTTCGTCCATATAAAATAGATGATAATAATCTTATTTTCACATAACCTATTAAAGATTAGCTAGATATTACTTTAGTTTACTATAGAAGAGTCTCTTATAAAACAGTATCAACAAGTCATAAGCATACATGTTCTCATAATATTACAGACTAGATATAAAAAAACCCGCTATCAATAATAGCGGGTTTTTTGTCCTTCGTTACTGATGAAGTAAGTAATGATTAAATCTTACTAGTCAGCTCAGGCAACGCCTCAAATAAATCAGCTTCTAAGAAATAATCAGCGACGCTAGCAATAGGTGCTTCTGGGTCATTGTTGATCGCAACGATAACTTTAGAATCTTTCATACCCGCTAAATGCTGAATAGCGCCTGAAATACCTGCTGCGATATATAAATCTGGTGCAACGATTTTACCCGTTTGACCAACTTGCATATCGTTTGGCACATAGCCTGCGTCAACTGCGGCACGTGATGCACCAACAGCCGCACCAAGTTTATCAGCCAATGGTTCAATGTACTTAGTGAAGTTCTCGCCATTTGCCAGCGCACGACCGCCAGAAACCACGATACTTGCTGACGTCAATTCTGGACGGTCAGACTTAGCCATCTCCTCACTTACGAAACTTGCTTTGCCAAGCTCTTGCACATTATCAAGAGTCTCAACAGTCGCTGAACCACCTTCATTTGCTACTGGATCAAAAGCCGTAGTACGTACGGTTAATACCACTTTGTCTTCTGATGTTTTAACGGTTGCTGTCGCGTTACCAGCATAGATAGGACGCTCAAACGTTTGCGCATCTACCACATCAGAGATTTCTGACAGCATACTAACGTCAAGTAAAGCGGCAACGCGTGGTAAGAAGTTCTTACCAGTCGTCGTAGCAGGTGCAAGGATATGGCTATAATCACCAGCAATATCAGCGACCAATAATGCGATGTTGCCAGCCAATTGGTGCTCATAAGCGGCATTGTCTGCTAACAATACTTTAGTCACGCCAGCCACTTTAGCCGCTTCATCAGCGACCGCTTGGTTACCACTGCCAGCGACCAATACATGGATATCGCCGCCAATTTTCTGAGCGGCAGCGATTGTATTCAAAGTTGCCTTTTTTAGACTGGCATTGTCGTGTTCTGCATATACCAAAATTGCCATTATTTTTATCCTTTATTTATTCGTATCATCTATACATGCGGTTGTGGGTATACAAAGACACTTTATGTCCAACTTCAATAAAAACTGTTTAAGACATCATGACTTTGTACTAGATAGGCGCTAGCAAAGTATTAAATGACTTTTGCTTCATTTCTTAGCTTATCGACCAACTCGTCAACTGAACCCACCTTGATACCAGCTTTACGCTCAGCGGGTGGCACAACTTTAATGATTTCTTGCTTAGAGGCCATATCAACACCGAAATCCGCTGGCGTTTTTTCATCAAGCTGTTTCTTTTTAGCTTTCATGATGTTAGGTAATTTTGCATAACGTGGCTCATTCAAACGCAAGTCAGTAGTAATGACTGCTGGTAAATCAAGTGCAACCGTTTGCAAACCACCATCGATTTCACGCGTTACATTAACTTTATCACCTTCAACCTTCACTTCTGACGCAAACGTACCCTGACCAATACCCATCAATGCTGCTAGCATTTGACCTGTTTGGTTATTATCATCATCAATCGCTTGTTTACCCAGTAAAATAATATCTGTAGCTTCAGACTCAGCGATGTTTTTAAGGATTTTAGCGATTTGTAGAGGATATGGCTTGTCGTCAGTCAACACCAAGATACCACGATCAGCGCCTAATGCTAAAGCCGCACGAATCTGCTCTTGTGATTCTTTTGGACCAATTGACGCAACAATAATTTCATCAATCACACCCGCTTCTTTGAGACGAACCGCTTCTTCTACTGCAATTTCATCAAAAGGGTTGATTGACATCTTAGTGTTAGATAAATCTACTCCAGAGTTATCAGCTTTTACGCGAACTTTTACGTTGTAATCAATGACACGCTTGACCGCTACTAATGCTTTCATACGTTCCTCGTTTATTAATGTTATGAATTAAAAATTGCCAGTTAAGAACCAAAGGTTCATCTTTTTCAAACTGTTGTTCAAATTGTCGTTCAAAATACCACTAAAGGTTATTACTACATTAACAGAAATTTTAACTAAACACTCATAAGCCAATCACCAAAAGTGTACTGGCATACTACTTGCTTTTTACTAATAATCAAAATTTAGAAGTAAAATATTAAAACCTGCTAAAGCTAAGCCAACCGTAATTATCACACCCATCTATCTTGCGTGAGCACAGGGATAAGGTCAAGACAACGGCGTGAATAATGCGTCATAAATTTGTCACCATTGTTGCAAAAAGCGTCTATAAGCGCATACATTAACGATTTATTTTATTGAAATGCCTAATTTGGTCAATCTTTATCGCACTTTCAATCCTTGATTGGCCGACTGCTTTGTGATTATCTTTCCAGATAGACTTTCTTTACTTCCAGAGTATGTCATTCTGTTTAAAATCAATGATAACAATTTTGATAACTCAAGCAATTTGGCCTGCTTTTACAAGGAAAAAACTTCATAAAAAAAGCAACCTTATAAGAGGTTGCTTTTTTTTAAAGTCTAAACAGTATTTTTATTGTTTTAACAAACAAAGGAATCAATGCTTATTAATAATCTTGTGGTATTAAGTATACTGATAGATCAGTATGACTCAATAAGCACCTAGATTAGATAGCTTCGATTTGCTCAGCTTGTGGGCCTTTTTTGCCATCACCTAAGATGAAAGACACTTTTTGGCCTTCGGCTAGAGTTTTGAAACCGTTACCTTGGATAGCGCTGTAGTGAGCGAATACGTCTTGTCCGCCGTTGTCTTGAGCGATAAAACCAAAACCTTTAGCTTCATTAAACCACTTTACAGTGCCTTCAACTTTATCTGACATAAATTTTCCTAACTCTTTAACTGTTGGCGAGACGTGTGTCATCACCGATTAATTGATATATACTCAAGTATTTTCTGCTGAATGCGACGGCTTAAACCCTTGATATATCTACAAGATATACTATCTGCTCTTGCCTCAAATCCTTTAAGTACAAGCTGATTATAACAGCTTTTCTCAACTGCAACAGGTTAAATTACTTTTTTTTGTAAATAACTACCTTGTTATGTAAATGCCATCATTGACACAACACTATTCCATCTAAGATGTTGATTTACATAGATATTATCAATAATTTAGTAAAGAGTAATTAAAACTGATTGCCTTTTTTCTCAATGATAATATCAACAGGATAAATATTTGTCCCTATGTCTATTGAGGCAGCGGTAACCATGGTGACGATAATACCAGCAGACATAATGCAAAAAATATCAAGGAAAACGATTGGCTGTAGGCAATGTACTTAGCGGGAACAACCAAGTCTTTCGGTGAAGCGGGTATACCTTTGCGCTTGAGAAGGCGTGTGCCGTATATCCAACCATATATTGTGTAGATACTATAAGCCACAGGAACCGCAATCGCTAATGGTGCTAGATCGATGACGTATAACGCCACTGTCGAGACAAAAAACCAAGCGGTATCAATTAATGAGCTGATTTGGAAGAACTTAGACTTTGGTAGCTTACCCTGATTACTTTTGAGTATCTCCCCTTCTATCCATATCAAAACAGCCACGACAGCGCTCAAAATAATATATGCGAATTGCGGCGTTAGCCAGTTAGGATTTGGTATTTGCACAACATACAACCTGTAATCAATAAAAAAGTAAGAAGAATAAAACCAATCGCTTTAGTACTTAATAGCCGATTGCTTCCACCAAGAGTAGTTTAAATAAGACAAGAGGCGAAATTAAATGACGCTTTAAGTAATAAAAAGTCATCTATAAAAATTATGAAGGCTTTCTATATGAGGCAGAGATGATGTGTTTTCAACCAATCTCAAAGCAATTGACATGAAAACCTTACTTAGCTTATTGAAATAATAGCCATTAAAAAACCCGCGCCATCAAGTGATAACACGGGTTTTGGATTCTAGATGATTAAAATGATAGACAGTTGATTAATCGCTTAATCGCCTTCTAGCAAATTAGTTTTTGTCTTTATCAATGATTTTATTGCCACCGATCCAAGGCATCATACCACGTAGCTTAGCGCCCGTGATTTCGATTTGATGCTCTGCGTTGTTACGACGGCGAGCCGTCATTGATGGATAGTTGGTTGCGCCTTCACTGATGAACATCTTCGCGTATTCACCAGACTGAATGCGTTTTAGTGCATTACGCATGGCTTCACGTGATTGCTCATTGATGACTTCAGGACCAGTCACATATTCACCGTATTCAGCGTTGTTACTGATTGAGTAGTTCATGTCAGCGATACCGCCTTCATACATCAGGTCTACGATAAGCTTTAGCTCATGTAAACACTCAAAGTAGGCCATTTCTGGTGCATAGCCTGCTTCTGTTAGGGTTTCAAAGCCCATTTTTACTAGCTCTACTGCGCCGCCACAAAGAACCGCTTGCTCACCGAATAGGTCGGTTTCAGTCTCATCTTTAAACGTGGTTTCAATAATACCTGAACGACCACCACCAACACCAGCAGCATAAGACAATGCTAACTGTTTGGCTTGACCTGATGCATCTTGGTAGATAGCGATAAGATCTGGGATACCGCCGCCTTTAGTAAATTCTGAGCGTACGGTATGACCTGGTGCTTTAGGCGCAACCATAATAACGTCAAGATCGCTACGTGGAACGACTTGGTTGTAATGAATCGCAAAACCATGAGCAAAAGCTAAGGTTGCACCTTGTTTAATATTTGGCTCAATCACGTCACTGTAAAGCTCTTTTTGGAACTCATCAGGCGTCAAAATCATGATGACGTCAGCGGCTTTGACCGCTTCTTCTACTTCAGCAACTTTTAGACCAGCGTTTTCCGCTTTTTTCCATGAGCCAGAGTTGGCACGTAGACCAACGGTCACATCAACGTCTGAATCTTGTAGATTAAGCGCATGTGCATGGCCTTGTGAACCGTAACCAATAATCGCAACTTTCTTGCCTTGGATAATCGATAAATCACAATCTTTGTCATAATAAACGTTCATAAATAGAGTCCTTTTCCTCAATCATGGCGGGCCATGGATAAATAAACGCTTAGATTACAGTCACTATCATAAAGTGATTTGCCATATAAGCGTTATGTTAAGTGTTGAATAACGAAGTTTGAAACCATATATGTTGAAATACGAAGCTTGAAACTATAAATTTTGCAATAAACGCTGATTACAAGCTTAGCGTTTTTTCACCGCGTGCAATACCTATTACACCAGAACGCACCACTTCCATGATACGTTCGCGACCAATCACATCGATAAAGCCATCAAGCTTGGCTTTATCACCGACGATTTGAATGGTATAAAGATTTGAATTCACGTCAACGATTTGGGCACGGAAAATATCTGCACTGCGTTTAATCTCTTCACGTACACCGCCTGTCGCCCGTACTTTAATCAGCATCAACTCGCGTTCGACGTGTACGTTATCTGATAGATTAAGCACTTTAACCACTTCAATCAATTTATGCAATTGCTTGGTGATTTGTTCTATTTTTTCAGGTGACGTAATAGTGGTTAACGTTAAGCGAGAAATACTCGAATCATCAGTAGGCGCAACGTTCAAAGTTTCGATGTTGTAGCCACGTTGGGAGAACAAACCGACCACTCGCGACAACGAACCCGCTTCGTTTTCCATCAATACCGAAATCAGATGTTGTTGTTGCATTAGGTACGCTCCCCTTTTGTTAACCACATATCACGCATCGCTTGCCCAGCAATTTGCATCGGATATACATGCTCGTTACGATCGACATAAACGTCAATAAATACCAATCTGTCTTTTATTGCCATGGCTTCAGCCAACTGTGCTTCCATGGTCGCAGGATCGGTAATCTTAATGCCGACGTGACCATAGCTTTCAGCCAATTTGACAAAATCTGGTAGTGAATTCATATAAGAATGGGCATGACGGCCTTCATACAGCATGTCTTGCCACTGTTTTACCATGCCTAATTGGGCGTTATTTAGGTTCAGGATTTTAACCGGCAAATCATATTGCAAGCAGGTTGAGAGCTCTTGGATATTCATCTGAATGGAGCCTTCACCGGTAATACAAACCACATCACGCTCAGGGTTCGCAAGTTTCGCTGCCATCGCATACGGCAAGCCAACACCCATCGTACCTAAACCACCTGAGTTCAGCCATTGACGCGGCTCATTATAGGTATAGTAAAGCGCCGCAAACATCTGATGCTGACCGACGTCACTCGTGATAATCGCGTTACTATTAGTCACTTTATCTAAAGCTTGCACGACCGCTTGTGGCTTAATACCATTATCGGTACTGGTGTCATAGCGCAAACCATGACGCTTACGCCACTCATTAATCTGTGACCACCAATCTAACAAGGCATGTTGGTCTAGCTCTTTATCTTCACCGACAATTTCTATGATATCGGTAAGGACAGATTTGACATCGCCTACGATCGGAATATGCGCATTAATCGTTTTTGAAATGGAGGTAGGATCAATATCAATATGAATAATCGTCGCATTCGGACAGAATTTTTTGACGTTATTGGTGACACGGTCATCAAAACGTGCACCAATTGCCAAGATTACGTCGGCATGATGCATGGTCATATTGGCTTCATAGGTGCCATGCATACCAAGCATACCTAAGAACTGCTCGTCAGAACCAGGAAAAGCGCCCAAACCCATTAAGGTATTGGTTACGGGTAAGTTTAAACGGTGCGCAAGATTAGTGAGCTCTTTATGTGCATTACCCAAAACAACACCGCCGCCAGAGTAAACAATCGGGCGCTTAGCAGCAAGCAGCGTTTCAACCGCTTTTTTAATCTGACCACTATGACCTTTTAATGACGGCTGATACGAGCGTATAAACACCTCTTTTGGGTATTCATAAGCAAATTTTTCGCTTGGCGCCGTCATATCTTTTGGCACATCGATGACCACAGGACCTGGACGTCCAGCCTGCGCAATATAAAATGCTTTTTTGACAATCATTGGAATTTCGCTAGCATGGCGTACTTGAAAGCTATGCTTGACGATAGGACGCGACACACCAATCATATCGGTTTCTTGGAAAGCATCTTCACCGATTAGGCTGCTAGGTACCTGTCCTGCGATGACGACCATCGGCACAGAATCCATAAACGCTGTGGCAATAGCTGTCACCGTGTTGGTGGCACCAGGGCCTGACGTCGCTAAGACCACACCAGTCTGACCTGTGACTCGCGAATAAGCATCGGCCATATGACCGGCTGCTTGCTCATGACGTACTAAAATATGCTCGATATTCTCTTGTTGGAATAAGGCATCATAAATATGCAGAACGGCGCCGCCTGGGTAGCCAAAAATATATTTGACCCCTTCATCCGTTAGTGCTTGCACCAACATCTCAGCGCCAGATAGCATCACAGGCTGCTCGCTACCTTCAGCAAGGCGTTGTTGCTTCTCTCCAAAGTTTTTGGCGGCATTACCCGTTTGGGTATGTCCAGTCATATTAGGACTTTGCGTGGTTTGCGTCACTGTCATCACCTTTTTTTGTGGCAAGGATTGGAGTTCATTCGTAAGAGAAAACAATGCTATTTACACAGGGTTGTTCCTCTCATAAAAATAACTACAAATCCTTGTCCATATCAAGAATGTGTGCCCACCATATCTAAGCAACGCTGTTTTATAAGACAGCAAGCCACTCAAACACAGCAATATATGTAAGGTCAGTGTTGTGACAGGATTTTATCGATAGACAGTGACAAGATGCGAGTGCATCTATAAAAGAAGCTTATTATTTGTGATGAATACGAGCTTACGCTAGTAATAAATAAATCGATACAGCATGAAAAAACAAATCTCAAAATGATTACAACGTTATAGGATAGTTAAATCTTATAACCTGTTTGATGAGTAGATGTTACAACCACACATTGCGCCCTATTTTTTATTACAGCCAAATCTTATTAAACACAATCATAATAAGTTTATCTTAGTCATTGTAGACAGATAAGTCCGGAGACAACAAATATAACATTTGACAACCATTGCGATAATGACCATCTATTTTATATTCTTGTCACAAAGAAAATAAAGCTAAGCGAGCTACTGATAAGCAACCCATAGTCATCATTTTCAAGTGCCACGGCAATATCATAAAAGCCGCTCACTGACCAATCAACTGCTATTATATTCGATGGTTTAAGCACCATTGTCAAGAAAAACTTCTAAACCCCATCCCTAACTATTAGTTATTAAATAATGTACATTTATAAGTATTATTTGCTAAAATCAAACACTAGTGTATTTATATTGTTATCAAGACGTTTAAATATTATCCTTAACTGATAAATACATCCGTTTTTTACCTATTAAGAGGATTGTTACTATGGCATATGCGTCTACAATAAATACCGCTGCCAAACTGCTTATGAGTATCAGTGCGGCGTGTATGCTTATGCTGCCAATCAATGCCAGTCATGCCATTCAGGTTTATAAGTCTATCGGCGCGCATGGTGAGGTGAAATACAGCCAGCATGCCCCACAAAATGGTAAAAATATTGAAGTGATTGAATTTCGTAGCGACGGCAGGCAAAGTAACGCTGGACAGTTAGCTGGAAAGACCGAAGCTAACCAAGCTGCACCACAAAGCGCAGAAGAACAGCGCGTTGCTCAGCTAGAAGCACGTATCAAAGAACAAGAAGCGCAGGCCAATGCCCAGCGCTGTCAGTCATTACGTAATAACTTGACCAACTTAAATGTTGGCGGACGTATTTATGAAATGGATGCCAATGGTAAACGTCAATACTTAGATGGCCGTGAGATTGAGCTCAAGCGTGAGCGCGTACAGCAAGCCATCAATCAATATTGTAATGGCGCTAAGACCTAATCTTAAGCATGTTCTACTGAATGCTTGTCCGTAGTTAACTACTCAGTCATTAATTGCATAATATGACGAATAGCAGCGGGCATATCTTGCGCTTGTAAGCCTCGTTGACCGACCAATAATGACTTTTCATTATTGGTAAAATTGCTTAATTTTCCCATCTGTTTGACTAAGCAGTCTCCTGCCAGTCCATGAAGAAGAGCCGCTTGGTGTAAACTACGCGCTTCTTCTTTTAAATCCTGCTGGGCTAGCAGACCTGCAATCACACCTGATAGCACATCACCCATGCCCGCACTGGCCATGCCTGCATTGCCCACGCCGCAAACATAAACACGATTGCCCTCTTGATCCTGCTTCAAAACCAGCGACCCTGCACCCTTTAACACCCAATCCCCACCATACCTCTCTGCGCACTGTTTTATCGCTAATAACCTATCAGCCTCTACTTCACTGACCTCTTTATTTAGTAATCTAGCCGCTTCACCACTATGCGGTGTTAAAGACACCCGATGCTTAACGCTATGCGCTTTTAATTGTGCGACCAGTTGATGCTCATCGCGCTGTAATGATGCCAAATGATAAAGACCGTCAGCATCAATGATTATCGGTTTATCTTCTGCTATAGCTGCTTCAATATAAGTGATAAACAATGCTTTTGCTTTTTCATCACGACCCAGCCCCATGCCGATAGCTATAACACTGGCGTCTATAATAAGAGCTTTCACTCCACTCATATCATGTAAATTAATCGTCATCGCATCTGGTAGCGAGGTTAAGAGCGCTCCATGAAATGCCTCATGACAGGCGACGGTTATTTTACCTGCCCCTGTTGCCATCGCACTCGAGGCAGAAAGGATAGCAGCGCCGCCCATCCCTTGAGAACCATCGATGCGATTACCACCAATGACCAATACGTGTCCATAACTGCCCTTATAGCTATTCTGTCGACGGGGACTTAAATGATGCGCAGTCGTCGTTAATGTGGCAGCTGGCTCAAATGCTTTATTACCGACTTGATAAGGTATCAGCGGTATATCAATCACCTCTCCACTGTAATCCATACCATCCTTAGTATGTAAACCAAATTTGCGCGCAATTAAACATAGAGTCGCATCAGCTTGTACCGCTATATGGTCGAATACTTGGCCAGTTGAAGCAACCAATCCGCTAGGAATATCAACCGCAATCACCAAAGCGACGTTATATTGATCGGCATGATTCAGGGCGCAAATTGCCTGCTTAAAAACACTTGTAGGCGCACGATCCAGACCGATACCAAATAGCGCATCAACATAAACATCCGCTCGCAACTGTTTGTCTATTTTTTCATTGGCATGATAAGCGCCATCTTCAAAGCGCTGATAAGGGCAATTAGCAGATAATGCCACCTGTAGAGCCCTTGCTGCATCAGATAGCATATTTGCCTTGTTAGAATTTTGCGTTGTATCCTCTATCTCAAAATCGTGACTATCAAAACCGACGGTTATTACCTCTACCTGCCAGCCCATTTGCTGCAAATAGTAAGCAATCAGCCAACCGTCGCCACCATTATTCCCCCGCCCGACCCAAATACTCGCTCGACGCTTATAAGTAAGGTGACGGTAAAATTTAACGTTAGCTACTGCATGAGTATTGAGCATTTTTTGCTCATAAAGCGCCGCAATATACTGTGCCATATGCCATGCTGCTTGTTTCATTAATCCAAAACTGTCATTACCTTCGTCAAACCATGCCTGCTCCATTGCATAGAGTTGCCCACTGCTATATAGCGCCACTGGCATGGTCGTGTTTGCTAATAAATTGGCTGGTACTGGCATGGCTGATTCTCGCTTATTTTTATTGGATAGGCTTATTGTTTTAATAATTAGATAACGTGTCATTTATATAAGCTTAGTTAAATTCTACGTTGGCTTATATCTCAGTATAAATCCAGATTTATTTGTTTTGGTACTTGCGCTCTTGGCTCACTGGCTTATCATACTGCTATTCACATTATCATTTATAGCTAACTATGAATAGCAAATTCAAACCTACCCTGTTGACGCCATCAACTACGCAGATATCCAATGAGCAGACGTTAGTTGATCCTCTGTCAGCTGCCTCTAATCATCTACCCAAAGCGAAGATAGCCGCTAATACTGTTAATAATATCGCCGTTAATAATACGCTGACATTTGCGACAGCAGTAGACGTTAAGCAATGGATTAAAGCCCAAGCACAAGCCTTAGGCTTTGCTGACTGTGGGTTTTTATCGGTGCATCATCCTTTATTTATTCAGCAGACCGAACGACTACAACAATGGTTAGCTAAGGGTTATGAAGGTCAGTTGCAGTTTATGCATAACAACCATCAGCTACGCGCCCATCCCGAACAGCTGGTAGAAGGCGCGAAAACCATTATCAGCGTACGCATGGATTACTTAACCCAAACCCCAACTCCGCGAGCAGTCACTGATTATCATTATCCCAATCAAGGTATTATTGCCCGTTATGCTAGAGGACGCGATTATCATAAAACAATGCGTAGTCGTCTCAAGCAATTGGCATTAAGAATTGAAGCCATGCTTCCTGAATGGCAGCATCTTAATATCGGCTCAGAGCAAGATTTTATTTTTAGACCCTTTAGTGATTCGGCACCTATCTTTGAGCGCCCTATTGCCGACGCAGCAGGTCTCGGCTGGACGGGCAAACATACATTGCTCATCAACAAGCAAGCCGGCTCATTCTTTGTACTGGGTGAGCTGTTTATGAGCCTCGAGCTGCCCGATGATGCACCTGTCAAAGAGCATTGTGGTAGCTGCAGCGCTTGTATCGACATCTGCCCTACCCAAGCTATTGTCGCGCCCTACGAGCTCAATGCTTCTGCCTGTATCTCTTACCTCACTATTGAGCACGATGGTGTGATTGATAGCAAATACCGCCGCGCTATTGGTAATCGTATCTTTGGCTGTGATGACTGTCAGCTTATTTGTCCATGGAATCGCTATGCCAATTTAGCGTCGGTAGACGATTTTGCGCCAAGGCACAATCTTGATAGCAGCAGTTTGCTTGAACTATGGCAATGGCAAGAAGCGGAGTTTATGAAGAAGACTGAAGGCAGTCCACTTAGACGCACAGGTTACGTGAATTTTTTACGTAATATTGCCATTGCTCTCGGCAATGCGGATGGAAGTAAAGAGATAATAACTCACCTTCGTACAAGATTGGCCATACATAGTGCCATGCTGGATGAACATATTACTTGGGCTATCAAAGAGCAGCAGGACAAACTAGAAAGCTTTGAGCCATAACCTCTATATTAAATATACCAAACAAAAAAAATGCCTCTTATTAAAATAAGAGGCATTTTTATTAGCATGTAACTTTAAGTATTTATGTTTAAAAGTCTATCTTTTAATATTTAAAATCATCTTATGGCTTAGGGATACGTAGTACTTGACCAGGATAAATCTTATCAGGCTCAGAAAGCATCGGCTTATTGGCTTCGAAGATTTTCATATAATCATTTGCTGAACCATAAACTTCTTTTGCAATTTTAGATAAGCTATCACCAGATTTTACCGTATACATAGTAGATTCAGGCGCATCTTCTTCAATATCGATATTATCGATGACTTTAGCAACGTTTTGTACGTTACCAATCGCAATAATAGCTTTTTCACGGTCTGCTTGCGTTTTCGCTTTACCGCTGATTTCAGCAGTATCGGTTGAACCATTATATTTAACTTTTAAGTCACTGATATTAAGATTCTGCTGCTGAATGCGACGAAGTAAAATATTGGCAACAGACTGAGCTGAAGGCTCACTACTTTGTACTGGGGTATTGGCATCTGCTTTGGTTTCTGCTTTAGCGTCATGCTTGGCATCATCACGGTTAAAGATTTTATCACCGATATCTTTTGCAAAACTGAACATACCCATATAATTGCTCCTTAAAATATTGTTATTTATTATTCATCGTTATTATCGTACTGGCTAATGGATTCAACCGTTTCGTCAAGTGATCTATTAATCAGTACATCTTTATTACCGCTTACCGTTTTAATTATAGACAAAGGTAGGTGGCATGAATAGTAATAGTATGTTGAGTAATGTTGATTTGGCGTAGCTTATGTTAACGCAATCGTTAATAGTAGAATTCATATTTAAGAATAATGTCAAAAAAGTAAGATATGCCACTATAGACAATCAAAGGATATATATAAAAAATCAGCAAAAAAAACCGCTTATCTATTAAGATAAACGGTCATATCAAACCTATTAAGCCAATCGCTAATTATAGCTGTGCTTGAACATAATCAATGGCTTTTTGAACCGTTGTTAGTTCTGCTGAATCTTCATCAGGAATAGTGATGCCAAAATCGCTTTCAAATGACATAACCAATTCAACTAGGTCTAATGAATCAGCGCCTAAGTCTTCCATAAATGATGCATCATTGTTGATGTCTTCAACATTCATACCTAATTGTTCCGCTACTGCAGCTTTAACTCTTAGCTCGGTATCATTACTCATGTAGATTTCTCCTTTTTGATCTATTATTTTGACAAATTGCTATAATCCCGTGATTGGACGCTATAGCAGTGTATATAAAATGGGATGGTCAGATTAATATGGATGTCTGAGTGCACTATAACCAGTTATACGTTTTGACTAATGTCTGGTAAAGCCTTGCTATCATACAGGGCTTTGACAAAAAAGTATCCGCCATTATAACACCCTTTATTATAGTTTACACTCGTTCACAGAGATTTTTATTATAACTATGTAACGCTTAATCAGGATGATAAATCCTAATGACTACATGTACATGCCACCATTAACAGGAATCACCGCCCCTGTAATATAGCTGGCTTCATCACTCGCTAGGAATGAGACCGCCGCTGCAATATCTTCTGGCTGACCAAGACGGCTAATCGGTACCGCATCGAGCATTGAGTTGAGTAAGCGCTCATCGAGCTCATCGGTCATATCTGTTTCAATCAAACCGGGGGCCACACAGTTAATGGTCACCTGTCGTGAGCCTATTTCACGCGCCAAAGTACGGCTAAAACCCTCTACACCGGCTTTAGTCGCCGCATAGTTAGATTGACCTGCGTTACCCATTTGAGCGACGACAGAGGTAATATTGATGATACGACCACGGCGTGCTTTCATCATACCGCGTACCGCACGTTTACTCATACGATAAACTGAGGTTAAATTGGTATCAATCACATTGTCCCAATCTTCATCTTTCATGCGCATCAACAAGCCGTCTTGGGTAATACCCGCATTATTGACCAATACTTGTACCGCGCCATAGACGCTTTCAATCTCTTCAAACAGTTTATCAATCTGCGCAGTATCACGCACATCTAATACTCGACCAATACCGCCACTATCGTGTAGATATTCGTCAATAAGTGCCGCGCCTTTTTCCGTGGTCGCTGTACCAATAACAAAATGTCCTTCTTTTGCAAAACGTTTGGCAACGGCTTTGCCAATACCGCGGCTAGCACCAGTCACTAATGTAATCGTACGGCTCATGATAATACCTCCATTAACTTATCTAGACGGGCGGGCTTGTCAGTAGGATAGCTAGTAATAGGATGCGCTTGACGCTTCGCCAAATTACTCAGGACATTACCACTGCCACACTCAATTAAAATATTAATTTGTTTGTCCGCCAGCTCCTGCATGGTTTTTGACCATAAGACAGGTTCACTTAACTGCTCAGTCAATGCCTGCTTGATGCCTGTTGCACTGGTTTCAACGCGCGCATGACGGTTCTGAATCACTGGAATGGTCGCTTGATCAAATTGAATAGCCGCCAACTCTTCAGCCAGTGCACTGGTCGCGGGCGCCATAAGGGCACAATGTGACGGTACACTGACCTTTAATGGAATGGCTTTTTTGCCGGTATTTTGTACTTTATCAATCACCGCAGTGACGCCTGCCGCATTACCTGAAACCACCACTTGTCCTGGACTATTAAAGTTTGCTGCCCCGACAATGGCATCATCAACATGCTCGGCGGCTTGTTCACACAAGTTTTCAACCCGGTGGTCTTCTAGACCTAATACTGCTGCCATCGCGGTATCAATACCAACCACTGCTTCTTGCATCAATTGGCCACGTTTATGCACCAGCTTGACGGCATCCGCAAGCGTTATCACACCAGCGGCACAGAGGGCGCTATATTCTCCTAGAGAATGACCCGCTAGGTAACAAGGCTTGTCTTCTATTTTTTGTTGTAAAATGCGCCAAACGGCGATGCTAGCGGTCAATAACGCCGGCTGAGTATATTGGGTTTGATTAAGCTTGTCTTCATCCTGACAAATTGCCCATAAATCTTCGCCAAGCGCTGTACTCGCCTCAGTAAAGGTATCACGAATGTCAGGATATGCTTCAGCAAGCTCGCCCATCATACCAACGACTTGCGAGCCTTGTCCTGGGAAGATGACCGCAATGCGAGTGGGTTGTTTCTTTATCATATCGGGTACAGAGGCCATAACCAATATTCCTTATTTAATTGGCAATACCCCTAAATTAATGGGGTGCATTATAGAATTAGAGAATAATTAGAAGGTTTATTATATAAAGTAATTGCTATCCTTATTCCTTTAAGACAGCTGACTGCTATTAAACTATACACTGACGCAGGCTATTAGCATAGCTGCCAAAAAGCCGATTGCTTAAAATGATTCATTTATAACATTTACTGATAAAAAATGAATAGCAAAAAGCCAAGTTATCTAGCCACATAATATATGATAGCGAAATAACTTGGCTTTCGTTTGCTCAAACTGCTTGCCCAATAACAACTGTGTAAAATCATAGATAGTTATCGGAACTATCATCATTTTGCATCAACCATCAATTAGCAAATAACTTAAGCGTCTTGACTAACTTTAAACAGCTGGCGACCACGATAGAAACCATCTTTAGTCATGTGATGACGACGATGCTTTTCGCCAGTGGTGGCGTCGATGCTTAACTCAGCGATTTCCATACGATGATGTGAACGGCGCATGTCACGACGAGAACGACTTTTACGACTTTTTTGAACAGCCATGATATAGCTCCTATACTTAAAAGGGATAAGCTTGAAATTCAGCTTTAATCGATACTGACAGAGGCTATATAATCACAACAACCTAAGTCTTACGCATCATTAGTTAAATAGATTGCCACACGTATTGAAGTGCTGACTACGTCTAAAATCTATAGTTCGTTTGCGAGGCCAGCTTCTCTCTGCCAGCGGCAGATCGCTAGAATGCAATAAACGGGACATTATACGCATGTTTAGCGAATTAATAAAGCCCTGCTTGCCACTCTTCTGCAGAAAGCCGATAAAAGATATGAAGTCGCCTTTAATTACGTCTAGCGTTATGATGAAGCATAACTACGGTAAAGGCTAAATGGAACGGCTTATACCTATAATATGCACTGATACGACTACAACTTACCTTTTAACGATGCTAACGCCGCAAAAGGATTTTCTTTTTCCTCTTCTTCTGGTATCTCACCAAACTGCTCAACACTCATTTCACAATCATCATGCTTTGGTGCCATAGGTGTTTTCAGTAAGATTTCATCTTCGACCAATTTTTTAAGCGGTAATAAGCGCTCAGGAGCCGGCTCAGTGATAATTTCATCAAGCAATAGATAATCCTGCTCTTCACCAACTAAGCGTACTTGGCTTTCATTATCGAGTAAGGCAATATCATAATCATCGGTCAAATCGATAACGATAGGTTGCAAACAACGCTGGCAAGTTAACCATATTTCACCCGTTAAGGTAAAAGAGAGATGCAGTACATTATTACGGCGATAGAGATTGGCTTTGATCTGAAGCTCCGACTGTAAATGTTCAGTCGTCAGTAGAGCATTAAGACGCTCAAAAGAGCGGGGTGCCACTTGCCCTACCCATTCAAAACCACTGTCTTCCCATTTACTTAAAGAGATATGCTCTGGCAAGTTAGCTGGCGTAGGTGCTGATGCTTTATCAGCCTGAAGCGCTGACGGCTTGTTTGTTGGGGTGCTTGACATGCGCGGCCTCATTGATCAAAAACGGTGTATAATATTGCCTGCTATACTAACGGAAAGCACTGATTAGCGCTAGCGCTAGTATGTTAAGATTTTTTGGCACTGGTTTTGATACCAACTCTCGCATTCGGTTGGTATCTACTTTTAGGCTATTTTCTTATTGCATACCGCGCGACGAATCTCTTATATTTTATTTGGTTAATATTTTACTTATGATATCGCCTACTATTGACCCTGACTTTTCTCACTTACTCTCTGCGCTTGACGCCAAACGATTACTACAACGTCTCAATGCATTGGACAGTAAAAAAACCAATAATCATTTGAATGCTAAAATGAAAGCGCAATTGGAAGTATTATCAAAACAATGGCTGCAACTTATTCGTACTCAACAGATAAATATCTCTTCTGATAAGCCCAGCATAGATGCGGCAGATGAAAATATTTATGATGATAATGAAAAAACAGCGACCGACTGGCTTATAAGCTTATTCAATACCCTATTTTCTGAGCAAAAGGTTATTTTAGTTCGCGGTAATGGGGAGCCAGAATATTTCCCCGCTAAAGACAATCAGCCAGCACGTATTGAATTTGCACATGGTTTTTTTCAAAGTGCCTTACATGAATGTAGTCACTGGAGCCTAGCTGGTAAAGAGCGTAGAAGCTTGAGCGACTTTGGCTACTGGTATGCCCCTGATGGGCGCACAGCAGCTCAGCAGCAAGCATTTGAGCGTGTAGAAATCAAACCACAGGCGCTAGAGTGTTTATTTAGCTTAGCTTGCGGTCGTAATTTTCGAGTATCACAGGACAACCTATTTGCAAACTTTGACACTAGTGGCAGCACCTTTGCTCATGATGTGTGTCAACAAGCGAAAGAGTATATTGTTGACCCTCAGACGCTACCGCGTGATGCCAAAACGTTATTGCAGGCATTACTGAGTATTTGCAGTAGTGATTAGCTGCAAGACCTTACTCACCGCTTATTCATAGTGATTAAGAATCATCATATTTTATTATGTTAACGTTTCCCTACTCATAGTAACGCCTTGTCAATAAACTTATATTTGCTTTGCGGTATAGTGGATATGTAAGTTTGATTTTTTATATCTATCTGGTTAGAAAAAACTCTGATATTAAAGCTGTTCAATTCAATCATGATTCATTAAATTCACCATATTAGAAACCCTCGTATTAAGTAATCTATAATTATAAAATAAGGAATGACTATGCAAGTATTCTACATTCATCCAGAAAATCCGCAGCCGCGGCTGATTGAACAAGTGGCAGAATTATTGCGTAAGGATCAATTAATCATTTATCCCACTGACACCAGTTATGCTTTTGGCTGTCGCTTAGGCGCAAAAGATGCATTAGAGAAGCTTAAACATATTCGTGAGCTTGATGATAAACATCAATTTACCTTACTTTGTCGTGATTTAAGTGAGATTGCCAATTACGCCGCAGTAGACAATGTTCAATTTAAACAGCTTAAAGCGCATACCCCCGCGCCTATTACCTTTATTTTAAACGCCACCAAAGATGTACCTAAGAAACTGGCTCATGCAAAGAAAAAAACCATTGGTATTCGTGTGCCAAGTAATGCTATTGCTCAGGCACTGTTAGAGGCGATGGATGAGCCTATTTTGACCAGCTCATTAATACTACCAAATCGCGATGATATATTGGATGATCCCTTTGAAATCGAAGACTTGCTGGGTAATCAAATAGATGGGCTCATCAATGCTGGTATCAAAACCACCAAGCTGACTACCATTGTCGATATGACTGACGGTCAGCCTGAAATTATCAGACAAGGTGCTGCTGACGTCAGTGACCTACTGCTATAAATAAAAAATGCATAAAAAAAAGCTCCAATTAATTGGAGCTTTTTTTATCTTACGATTAGCGTATAAAATTAGTCGCGATCAACCAATTCTACATAAGCCATAGGCGCATTGTCACCATCACGGTAACCGCATTTTACGATACGCAAATAACCACCTGGACGAGCTTGGTAACGAGGACCAAGAGTGCCAAATAATTTGCCTACCATAGCTTTGCTACGCATACGGCTAAATGCCAAGCGACGGTTAGCAACGCTGTCTTCTTTAGCCATAGTGATTAATGGCTCAGCAACGCGACGTAACTCTTTTGCTTTTGGTAAAGTTGTTTTGATCAGTTCATGCTCAAATAATGAGTTGGTCATGTTCTGAAACATTGCCTTACGATGACTGCCGGTACGACCCAGCTTGACTCCACTCTTACGATGGCGCATAGTCAAAAATCCTTAAAGTTTAACGGCTACGATAAGAAAAGCGATCATCAACACGAAGGTCAGCTGGCGGCCAGTTATCTAGGCGCATACCGAGCTCTAAATCTTTAGACGCTAATACGTCTTTGATTTCCGTTAATGATTTCTTACCAAGATTTGGGGTTTTTAGTAGTTCAGTCTCTGAACGCTGTACCAAATCACCGATATAGTAAATGTTTTCAGCTTTCAAGCAGTTGGCTGAGCGAACCGTTAGTTCAAGATCGTCCACAGGGCGTAATAGCACCGGATCGACCTCTTCTTTTTCTTTCACAGGCTCAGGCGCTTCTTCAGCTTCTAGGTCAACAAAGATAGAAATCTGTTGTTGTAAAATAGTGGCTGCTTTACGAATTGCTTCTTCTGGATCTATAGTGCCATTAGTTTCAAGCTCAATGATAAGACGATCAAGATCCGTACGTTGTTCTACACGTGCGTTCTCAACCTGATAAGCAACACGAAGTACTGGACTAAAACTTGCATCAAGCTTCAAGCGTCCAATCGCTTTAGTGTCACCGTCTTCACGGCGCTGGTTTGCTGGCTCATATCCACGACCCATTACTACACGCAAACGCATCTTAAGATGACCACGATCGCTTAATGTACCTAATACCAATTCTGGATTGATAATATCAACATTATGCGGCAAGGTGATGTCTGCAGCAGTAATAGTGCCTGGACCTTGTTTATCCAAGGTCAAAAATACTTCATTTTGGTCATGAAGGGTGATTGCTAAGCCTTTTAGATTCAAAAGCAAATCAAGCACGTCTTCTTGTAGCCCTTCAAGCGTTGAGTATTCATGGTCAACACCATCAATCTCAGCTTCAATGACTGCAGCACCAGGTAATGAAGATAACAAGATGCGACGTAAGGCATTACCTAAGGTATGCCCAAAGCCGCGTTCTAACGGTTCGAGCGTGACTTTCGCAATCGTTTCATTAACCGTATCCACGTTAATGGCGTTCGGCGTTAGAAACTCAGTTGCACTTAGCATCATGATGTCACCTCGATTTATTAAACTGGTTTAATTAACGTCAATTGCTCAATGCTATTTTCATAACATCGAGCATCACGTTACTTACTTAGAGTATAGCTCAACGATCAAGCTTTCGTTGATTTCAGCAGGTAGATCAATACGATCAGGCGCTTTTTTAAACGTGCCTTGTAGTTTGCTGTGATCAACATCTAGCCATTCTGGAATACCACGTTGTGTTGCTAGTTCAATAGCGTTTTTAATACGTAGTTGTTCGCGAGACTTCTCTTGGATAGCGATGACATCACCATCTTGCAACTGAATTGATGGAATGTTCACACGAACAAACTCATCACGACCAGCTTTTTTTACCATCACAGTGCGATGGCTCACTAGCTGACGCGCTTCAGCGCGAGTCGAGCCGAAGCCCATGCGGTATACTACGTTATCAAGACGACTCTCAAGCATTGCTAACAAGTTTTCACCAGTAGCGCCACGCTTACGAGCAGCTTCTTTGTAGTAGTTTGCAAACTGACGCTCTAATACACCGTAGATACGCTTAACTTTTTGTTTTTCGCGTAACTGTAGAGAGTATTCTGAACTTTTATTACGGCTAACACCATGTTGACCAGGTGGACGAGCCGATTTTTTCGTTTTTACGTCGTATGGTTTAACACCAGACTTAAGGCCTAAGTCTGTACCTTCACGACGTGATAATTTGAGTTTTGGTCCAATATAACGGGCCATTGTTATGTCTCCTATAAGCTCTTATTGTAAAAAGCTTCGTCTTTAATATTAGACGCGGCGCTTTTTCGGCGCACGGCAACCATTGTGTGGGATTGGGGTTACATCAGAGATGCTGTTGACTTTATAACCCAATGCACCTAGTGCTCTTACCGCAGACTCACGACCCGGTCCTGGTCCTTTGACCAAAACGTCGATATTCTTAACACCGTATTCTTGAGCCGCTTTACCAGCGACTTCAGCTGCAACCTGAGCTGCAAATGGTGTAGATTTACGTGAACCACGGAAGCCTTGTCCACCTGAAGTGGCCCAAGCCAATGCATTACCCTGACGATCGGTAATCGTAACAATGGTGTTATTAAAAGACGCATGGATATGGGCAATGCCCTCCGATACTGAACGACGAGTCACCTTTTTGCGACTGCGAGTGTCTTTTGCCATCTTTTAGCTTCCTAAGTTAATTATCTTTTGAGAGGGCGTGTCGGACCCTTACGAGTACGAGCGTTGTTCTTGGTGTTCTGACCTCTAACTGGTAGGTTACGGCGATGGCGGATGCCACGGTAACAACCAAGATCAACCAAGCGCTTGATATTCATTGACACTTCACGACGAAGATCGCCTTCAGTCATGTATTCTGCAACTTGTGCACGGATAGCATCTAACTGTGTATCATCTAACTGACTGACTTTAGTAGTAGGGGCAATGCCAACTGCTTCTAAGATTTTCTGAGCAGTGGTACGACCTACACCAAAGATGTAAGTTAGTGAAATAACAGCATGCTTATTATCCGGAATGTTTACGCCGGCAATACGAGCCATTGATTTCTCTCCATTAAAGAAAAACAAGCCTTATCTATTGATAATGCATTATTTTTCAGATTTGTTGCTGTCAATACTAAAGCTTTTATAATTATTATCGCTGTTTTGACTTGGTAACCAAGCCCATTCGTTGACTATTTTATAAAAGATTTTGCATAAACTACGGCAAGTGGCGGATGATATCCCATCCGCCGTCATTTTTCAAGTATTAATTTAGTTAATAGTACAAGCTTAGCGCTTTGTTCTATTAAAATATTAACCTTGACGTTGCTTGTGGCGAGGTTCTGCGGTACAAATGATATGTACACGGCCTTTACGGCGCACAACTTTACAGCTACCACAAATCTTCTTAACTGATGCTTGAACTTTCATAGCATACTCCTTGAAATATCGTACCGCTCATTTAAGGTTGAGTGGGCGATTGAATTAACGTCTGATCATGATATTGATGGGTCATCAAATGCGCTTGGATTTGCGAAATGAAGTCCATCACCACAACCACCATAATCAGTAACGACGTACCACCAAGTTGAAACGGTACACCAAACGATGACTGGACGATCATTGGCATTAAACAAATAACCGTCATATACATCGCGCCAATAAAGGTCAGTCGGTTTAATACATGATCGAGGTAACGCTGAGTTTGTTGTCCGGGGCGAATACCTGGGATATACGCACCACTACGTTTAAGGTTTTCAGCTACTTCACGTGGACTAAATACCAGTGCCGTATAGAAGTAACAGAAGAAAATAATCATTGCGCCAAACAGAACCAAATATAGCGGCTGTCCTGGAGACAACACCAATGCCATATTCTGTAATATCTTTTGCGTAAAGGTAGGATCAGCTGATTGACCAACCCATTGCCCCAAACTTGCTGGAAACAACAATAACGAGCTAGCAAAAATGGCTGGGATAACCCCTGCCATGTTCAGCTTCAACGGCAAATGTGACTGCTGCTGAGCATATATCTTGCGACCTTGTTGTTGTTTCTGCGCATAGTTGACGGGTACACGACGCTGAGCACGTTCAATATAAACAATACCCGCAGTAACCGCGATACCTAGCAACACAAAGATAAAAAGTACAATCAAGTTCATCTGCCCTTGATTGACCTGTTCAATAGACTGCGAAATCATACCTGGGGTACCAGCCACAATACTCGCAAAAATGAGCATTGAGATACCATTACCTACACCGCGCTCCGTAATCTGCTCACCAAGCCACATTAAGAACATAGCGCCAGCTACCAATGAGGTAACCGCTGGAATATAAAAGGTCAAGCCAGAAGATAAGGTAAGATTTTGACTGATTAAGCCAGCACACATTCCTAATGACTGTACTAGCGCTAAAGCAAGTGTACCTTGACGGGTATACTTATTTAGCTTACGTCGTCCCGCTTCACCTTCTTTTTTGAGGGCTTCAAGCGATGGCAATACTGCAGACATCATCTGTACAATAATCGATGCTGAAATATATGGCATGATGCCAAGCGCCATAATGGACATACGCTCTAGTGCACCACCTGAGAACATGTTAAACATACTCAGAATGGTATTTTCGTTGCGCGAAAACAGATCAGCCAAGTTAACCGGATTGATACCCGGCACTGGAATATGTGACCCTAAACGATAAACAATCAATGCGCCGATTAAAAATAATAAACGCGTCCATAATTCATCATACTTACGTATAAATGCAAATGGATTGAGCGGTATACCAGCTGATGACATTGATTGTTTTGACACGTTACTACTCCTCGATGCTACCACCAGCAGCTTCGATTGCTTGCTTGGCGCCTTTAGTCACTTTGATACCTTTAAAAGTATAAGCTTTAGTGACTTCGCCTGACAACATAATACGAACGCGCTTCATGTCATGACGGATAAGGTTGGCAGCTTTTAATGTTTCAATGCTAACCACATCGCCTTCAATTTTATTCAGTTCAGACAGACGCACTTCAGCAGTCGTCATTGCCATTTTACTGGTAAAACCAAATTTTGGTAGGCGACGATATAAAGGCATTTGACCACCTTCAAATCCTGAGCGAATGCTAGAACCTGAACGAGATTTCTGACCTTTTACACCACGACCACCAGTTTTACCAAGACCTGAACCGATACCGCGACCACGACGTTGGGCAGTTTTCTTTGCGCCAACACCTGGTGATAATTCATTTAATCTAAGTCCCATTACGCTTCCTCCACTTTTACCATGTAGTTAACGCGATTGACCATACCACGAGTTGAAGGAGTATCTTCTACTTCAACAGTATGACCAATACGGCGTAAACCCAATCCTTTCAAGCTCGCTTTGTGGCTCTTGAGGCGATGGGCACCCGATTTAAATTGAGTGACTTTCATTTTTTTCATCGTAACTCACCTAGTCTAAGTTAACCCAAGATTTCGTCTACAGATTTACCACGTTTCGCTGCCATCTTTTCTGGAGTTGACATATCACGTAAACCATTGAACGTTGCGCGAACAACGTTAGCGGTATTGGTAGAACCATAACATTTAGTCAAAACATCTTTGACACCAGCAACTTCTAATACAGCACGCATTGCGCCACCAGCGATTACGCCAGTACCTTCAGATGCAGGTTGCATATAAACTTTACTAGCACCATGACGTGCTTTGATTGGATGATACAAAGTTGCATCATTAAGCTCAACAGTAATCATATTACGTTTGGCAGCTTCTAGTGCTTTCTGGATAGCAGCTGGCACTTCACGTGCTTTACCGCGACCAAAACCAACACGACCGTTGCCATCACCCACTACAGTTAGTGCGGTGAAAGAGAAAATACGACCACCTTTAACAACTTTTGCAACGCGATCAACGGTAACTAAGCGTTCTACTAGACCGTCAGTCTGTTCATTTTTATCATTTTTATCATTTCTAGCCATGATTAAAACTCCAATCCGTTTTCGCGAGCAGCTTCAGCTAAAGCTTTTACTCGACCATGATATTTAAAACCACTACGGTCAAAGGCAACTTTAGTGATACCAGCTGCTTTTGCGCGTTCTGCGATCAATTGGCCCACAGACGTCGCTGCATCAGCGTTACCAGTTGCGCCTGAACGCAAACTGCTGTCTAAGGTAGATGCCTGAGCAATCACTTCACCACCGTTCGGAGAGATAATCTGGGCATAGATGTGTTTCGGCGTACGGTTAACCGTTAGACGATGAACGCCCAAGAAACGGATATGTGCGCGGGTTTTCTTAGCTCGACGTAGACGAGCTGCTTTTTTATCAAACATTTCAACTCACCTTATTTTTTCTTGGCTTCTTTGCGAATCACATGCTCGTCACTATAACGAATACCTTTACCTTTGTAAGGCTCTGGTGGGCGGAAAGCGCGGATATTAGCCGCTGCTTGGCCAAGCTGCTGCTTATTGTTTGATTTCAAAACAATTTCAGTTTGCGTTGGTGTTTCAGCCGATACACCTTCAGGTAACGTATATTCTACTGGATGTGAGTAACCAACGTTTAACGTTACTTTATTACCAGCAGCTTGAGCGCGATAACCAACACCAATTAGTTGAAGACGTCTTTCAAAGCCTTCGTTAACGCCTGTAACATAGTTGTTAAGCAGGGCGCGCATGGTGCCAGTATGCATCATGGCTTCTTTTGAATCGACTGTAGGTGAGAAAATGATTGCATCATCTTCCTGTTTCAGCTCGACCAAATCATGCAGGCGTAAAGACAAATTGCCGTTCTTGCCTTTAACTTCGACCTGCCGATCGTTCAAAGTAACGCTTACGCCGTTTGGCAGCGTCACTGGGGCTTTAGCCACACGAGACATAGGAATATTCCTTAAAAAATTAACTTCTTTATATTAGCGAAAAAACTAACAGGCTAAAAAGCGTGTTAGTTTAGCATAGTTGACCGCGTTAGACACCTACCAATGTGAAATAATTCATCATTATTAGATTGCTAGACGTCTAACAAACGTCAAATAGACTTTGTCGTCGTATAGCTTACGCTACAAATGCAACGACTTCACCACCAATACCAGCAGCACGTGCAGCACGATCAGTCATGATGCCTTGGCTAGTTGATACGATAGCAACGCCCATACCTTGTTTAACGGTAGGGATAGCGTCTTTACCGCGATGCTGGCGTAAACCAGGACGGCTAAAACGTTGAATCGTTTCGATAACAGCTTTGCCTTCGAAATATTTCAATTCGATAGATAAAGTTGCTTTGTTATTGTCTTCTTCAGTAACAACGGCGCTAGCTACATAACCTTCACTAACCAATAAGTCAGCGATTGATTTACGTAGTTTAGAGCTCGGCATTGCTACCGATACTTTATTGGCCATTTGTGCGTTACGAATACGGGTTAGCATATCCCCAACGGTATCTTGCATACTCATATAGTTACTCCTTACCAGCTTGCTTTACGAACACCAGGCACATCGCCTTGCATGACACGCTCACGCAGCATATTGCGTGATAAGCCAAACTTGCGGAAGTAACCGTGAGGACGACCTGTGATAGCACAACGATTGCGCAGACGTACTGGCGATGAGTTACGTGGTAGAGCTTGTAGCTCTAACATCGCTTCCATACGAGTTTCGTCACTTGCAGTCATATCACTGATAGTTTCTTTTAGCTTGATACGCTTGTCAGCGTACTTAGCAACCATTTTTTCGCGCTTTAATTCGCGGTTAATCATGCTCTTCTTTGCCATAACGTCTTTACCTTATTTAAATGGGAAGCCGAATGCTTTAAGCAACGCACGACCTTCTTCATCAGTACCAGCTGACGTGGTGATTGTCACATCCATACCGCGGATACGATCAATCTTGTCAAAGTCTACTTCTGGGAATACGATTTGTTCTTTGATACCCAATGAGTAGTTACCACGTCCGTCAAAGGCTTTAGGTGAAAAACCGCGGAAATCACGAATACGAGGAATTGCAATGGCAATGAGACGATCTAAAAATTCGTACATTTGCTCACCGCGTAGCGTTACTTTACAGCCAATTGGCCATTCTTCACGAATCTTAAAGCCAGCAACTGATTTACGCGCTTTGGTGACGACAGGTTTTTGACCAGCAATCGCGGTCATGTCAGCGACTGCACCTTCAAGCAATTTCTTGTCTTGAGAAGCGCCGCCTACACCCATGTTTAGTGTGATTTTAGTGATTTTAGGCACTTGCATCACATTCGCCAAACCAAGTTCTTCTTTGATTTGCTGCTTTAATTCTTCGTTATATAAAGATTTTAATCTTGCCATTACCATTACACCCTTAGTGTCTTACGCAGTCGCCACTACTTCACCGTTCGAACGATAGACGCGTTGTTTCTTGCCGTCTTCGCCGAATTGATAAGTAATACGATCAGCTTTTTGGGTTTGCGCATTTAATATTGCGACATTTGAGATATGCAGAAAAGCTTCTTGCTTAAGAATGCCACCTTCAACGCCAGTTGCCTGATTTGGCTTCTGATGTTTAGTAACAATATTAATGCCTTCAACTTTAATACGATCATTTTTTACAGCTTGCACAGTACCTTGCTTGCCTTTGTCTTTCCCAGCAATCACGATAACTGTATCGCCTTTACGTAATTTTGACATGGATTACCTCACAATACTTCTGGTGCTAGTGATACAATTTTCATAAACTGATCACCACGTAGTTCACGAGTTACCGGTCCAAAAATACGAGTTGCAATCGGTGCTTTATTTTGGTTCAACAATACCGCAGCATTGTCGTCAAAACGCAGAACTGAACCATCAGGACGACGAACGCCTTTTTTGGTACGTACAACTACCGCATTCATCACGTCGCCTTTTTTAACACGACCACGAGGAATGGCTTCTTTAACCGTTACTTTAATAATGTCGCCAACTGATGCATAACGACGATGAGAGCCACCCAGTACTTTAATGCACTGAACTCGTCTTGCACCGCTATTATCTGCAACTTCCAGCATCGATTCAACCTGAATCATAGCGTTACTCCACACGTATGAGCAATAAAAACCAGTTGCTGCCGCTAGCACAGAATGAGTAGTCGGCATTTTAATAATAATAACCGCTGCTACTCTTAATGTGAGTGATATACGCTCGGCGCAATCAGCATCCTTAAAAAGGCGGCTATTTTAACAGCTTCTGGCTTTTAATGCAATTTACTTAGATTTTTTCTACTTTTTCAACCACTTCAACCAAAGTCCAAGACTTGGTTTTTGAGATTGGACGCGTTTCTTTGATGCGAACAAGGTCACCTTGTTGGCAAACGTTGTCTTCATCATGGGCTTTAATTTTGGTAGAACGACGAAGCTGTTTGCCATACAAAGGATGACGAACCAGACGCTCAATCAAAACCGTGATGGACTTGTCCATCTTGTCGCTGACAACTCGTCCTGTCAATACGCTAGCATTAGCTGTTTGATTGTTATCGCTCATGAGTCGCCTCGTTGTTTCTCGTTAATCAAAGTCTGAATCTGAGCAATCGTGCGACGATTGCCTCTGACTTCATGGGTATTACCCAACTGACCAGTTGCTTTAGCCATACGAATACGGAAAGCATCAAGTTGCTTTTCATCAAGTAACTGAGTCAGTTCTTCTAATGATTTATCACGTAATTCACTGATCTTCATTACATTATCGTCCGCTTAACAATGGTAGTTTTAAAGGGCAGTTTTGCTGCAGCAAGCGTTAACGCTTCGCGAGCAAGTTCTTCTGAAACCCCTTCGAGTTCATATAGCACTTTACCAGGTTTGATTTCGCATACCCAATATTCTACAGGACCTTTACCTTTACCCATACGTACTTCTAGTGGTTTATTGGTAATTGGTTTGTCTGGGAATACACGAATCCAAATCTTACCGCCACGCTTAATTTTACGAGTGATGGTACGACGTGCTGCTTCAATTTGACGGGCAGTCATACGACCACGAGTCAACGATTTTAGACCAATTTGTCCGAATGCAACGGTGCTTCCACGATGAGCTAGCCCAGTGTTACGACCTTTATGCATTTTACGAAACTTGGTACGTTTTGGCTGTAACATAGTTTAACCTCTGTCTGTGTTTCGACGGTTTCCGTTTCCACGACCACGGCGTTTTGGCGCGCGAGTCTGCTCTTCTTTGACGGGATTATATACGCTGTTCATACCGTCAAGGATTTCGCCACGGAAAATCCAAACTTTTACACCGATAGTGCCGTAAGTGGTTTCTGCACGGACTGACGCGTAGTCAATATCAGCGCGGAGTGTATGCAATGGCACACGACCTTCACGATACCATTCAGTACGAGCAATCTCAGCACCGCCAAGACGGCCAGACAACTCAACTTTAATACCTTTAGCACCAGAGCGCATGCTGTTCTGTACCGCGCGCTTCATCGCACGACGGAACATAACGCGACGCTCAAGCTGGCTGCCGATACCATCAGCGACCAAACGTGCATCAAGATCAGGTGACGTGATTTCTTCAATATTGACCTGAGCAGGTACGCCCATGATTTTGGTCAATTCTTTTTGAAGTCTTTCGATATCTTCGCCTTTCTTACCGATAACAATACCAGGACGCGCAGTGGCGATGGTAATCTTAGCAGCACCAGTAGGACGCTCAATCATGATATTGCTAATCATAGCATTATCTAGTTTTTTGCGTAGATACTCGCGAACTTGAATGTCGTTGATCAGGTATTCTGAGTATTGTTTAGGGTTAGCATACCAGTTTGCGTTATGCTTTTTGACAACACCAAGACGAATTCCGATTGGATGTACTTTTTGACCCATAACTTATTCTCCTACCTTTATAGTGATGTGACAAGTACGCTTACTGATACGATCAGCGCGACCTTTAGCACGTGGTAGGATACGTTTTAGCGTAATGCCTTCATCAACATAGATGGTTGATACTTTAAGGGTATCAATATCTAAACCGTTGTTATGTTCAGCATTGGCGATGGCTGAGTTAAGACATTTCTTAACAAACACAGCGCCTTTTTTATTACTATACGTTAGGATATCCAAAGCACGCTCGATAGATTTGCCACGAACTTCATCGGCAACGAGTCTAACTTTTTGTGCCGAAATGGCGGCACCGCGTAATTTTGCAGTTACTTCCATGGTAAGCACCTTATTTCTTAGCTTTTCTGTCAATGCCATGACCACGATACGTACGAGTCGGGGCAAATTCACCTAGTTTATGACCAACCATCTGTTCGCTCACGATAACCGGTACGTGAGTACGACCGTTGTGAACAGATAAAGTTAGGCCAACCATTTGTGGCAAAATCATCGAGCGGCGCGACCAAGTCTTAATTGGTTTGCGTGAGTTGGTGTCTAATGCATTCTCAACTTTAGCAAACAAGTGCGCGTCTATGAATGGACCTTTTTTCAATGAACGAGGCATGAAGTTCTTCCTTTATTTCTTCTTGGCGCGGCGGCGGATGATCATACTGTCAGTACGCTTATTATGACGCGTTTTAAGTCCTTTAGACTTCTGACCCCAAGGGCTGGTTGGATGGCGACCTTTGTTACGACCTTCACCACCACCATGTGGGTGATCAACCGGGTTCATAGCAACACCACGAACAGAAGGACGAACACCACGCCAACGTGAAGCACCGGCTTTACCAAGTGATTTCAAGTTGTTTTCAGTGTTAGAAACTTCACCAATAACAGCACGGCAGTTCACGTGTACACGGCGTGTTTCGCCAGAACGTAGACGTAGAATAGCATAAATACCGTCGCGACCTAGTAATTGAACGCTGGCACCCGCAGAACGAGCTAGCTGTGCACCTTTACCGATTTTAAGTTCGATATTGTGAATCACAGTACCCAATGGGATGTTTTTCAACGGTAAACAGTTACCTGGACGGATTGGAGAGTTCTCTCCTGACATTACTGTATCACCAACTGCTTGTTTTTTAGCAGCAATGATATAGCGGCGTTCACCATCAGCGTACTTAAGTAAAGCAATGTGCGCAGTACGGTTAGGATCGTATTCAATACGCTCTACCGTGGCTGGAATATTGTCTTTAGTACGTTTGAAATCGATAATACGATAATGTTGCTTATGACCACCACCGATGTGACGAGTCGTGATGCGACCATTATTGTTACGACCACCTGACTTACTTTTTGATTCGAGAAGCGCTGCAAAAGGACGACCTTTGTAAAGGTGTGGATGCACCACTTTTTCAACAAAACGACGGCCTGGTGATGTTGGCTTTGCTTTTACGATAGGCATGAGTGTAATCCTTATTCGTTGTTCGCTGTTTCACTAGTAGAAGCAGTCGTTTTTGCGACTTCTTCACCAGCATCAGCCATTTGTACATCTTGACCAGCTTTTAAGGTAACGTAGGCTTTTTTATAGTCATTACGACGGCCGATGTTCTTACCAAAACGCTTTGTCTTACCTTTAACATTCAAAGTGTTTACTTTTAAAACTTCAACGCCTTCGAACATCATCTCAACTGCTTTTTTGACTTCCAACTTAGTAGCGTTAGAGTCAATTTTAAATACCTGCACACCAAGTGAATCGCCAAGCATTTGAGATTTCTCTGAGAATACAGGTCCTCTTAGGATCTGATAAAGTCTTGCGTTATTCATGCTAGTGCTTCCTCAAATTGTTTCGCAGCTTCAACTGACATGATTACTTTATCAAAAGCAATCAAGCTCACTGGATCCACTTCGTTTGTACCAAGTACATTGACGTGTGGAATGTTGCGAGCAGCTAAGTATAAGTTTTCGTCAACTTCTTTGGTGACGATTAGTGCACGAGGTGCGCCTAAGTCATTTAACTTTGCAATCAGCTCTTTGGTCTTAGGGCCAGAAACGCTTAGCTCTTCAACCAAAATTAGACGATCTTGACGAATCAATTCGGCTAGGATGCACTGCATCGCACCGCGATACATCTTACGGTTAACTTTTTGTGACCAATCTTGTGGTTTTGCAGCGAATGCACGACCACCAGAACGCCAGATTGGGCTACGAATAGAACCTGCACGAGCGCGACCAGTGCCTTTTTGGCGCCATGGCTTAATGCCACCGCCAGAAACTTCGGCACGGGTCTTTTGAGCGCGTGTACCTTGACGAGCACCAGCAAGATATGCGGTGACGACTTGATGCACTAATGCTTCGTTGAATTCACGACCGAAAGCCGTATCAGAAAGCTCAACTGCCGCCCCTGTAACTGTTTTTAAATCCACGTTAATCCCCTTGCTTAGGCTTTGACTGACGGACGTACGATGACATCGCCACCGGTGGCACCTGGGATAGCACCCTTGATGACAAGTAACCCTTTTTCAACATCAACCGATATCACTTCTAGGCCCTGAACGGTAACACGTTTGTTACCCATCTGACCTGGCATTTTTTTGCCTTTGAAGACTTTACCTGGTGACTGGTTTTGACCAGTTGAACCAAGGGCACGGTGAGATACTGAGTTACCATGAGTGGCATCTTGCATGCTGAAGTTGTGACGCTTCACGCCGCCTTGAAAGCCTTTACCTTTACTCTGTCCTGTGACATCAACCATCTGACCTTGTTCGAACAAGTCAGCTAGGATCTCACCACCAATTTCACGACCTTCAAGATCGCTGTCATTGGCACGAAATTCCCAAACACCACGACCAGCGGCAACGCCAGCTTTAGCGAAGTGACCTTTTTGAGCTGCTGTTACGCGGCTGTCACGACGGGTACCTGTGGTAACTTGGATGGCTTGATAGCCATCTACATCAGTATTTTTTACTTGAGTAATGCGGTTAGCACTGATCTCAACCACTGTTACAGGGATAGATGCGCCTGCTTCAGTGAAGACACGGGTCATGCCGCATTTTTTACCGACTAAACCGATCGCCATTTTAGACCTCTTTATATCTTATATTAATGGGTTGGGTGTTTATGTGCATTAACCCAAAGCAATTTGAACGTCAACACCCGCCGCCAAGTCAAGCTTCATTAGCGCATCCACAGTTTTGTCGGTAGGTTGAACGATGTCAACCATACGCTTATGAGTACGGATTTCGTACTGATCACGAGCGTCTTTGTTTACGTGTGGTGAAGTTAGAACGTTGAAGCGCTCAATGCGAGTCGGCAACGGTACAGGACCACAAACTTGCGCACCGGTGCGCTTTGCAGTATCAACAATCTCTTGTGCTGATTGATCAATTAAACGATGATCAAAAGACTTAAGACGGATACGGATTCTCTGGTTAGCCATGCCAGCAAGCTCCTAATATGTGCTTTTGTCATTCTTGCTTTGCAAGGATATGAGCAAAAGCCGTTTGGTTAAATATTCACTTAAAGCGGCCTTCTGTTCTTAACCAGAATGAGTTCTTTATCGGAACTTATAGCGTGCCAAAAGCAAAATAGTTTAAAGCCCCGCCGACCCTTCCATTATAGGATGTCAGCAAAGGCATAATGAAATAGTGCTAGAAACGATGCTCTAGCTGTCATAGCGCCAGCTGTTTGATTGGCTGCGCATATATAATTCAGTGGTGTATATTATACATAGTATTTCTGTCATTGCAAGAGCAATATTGACGGTACTTCAAGATATTACGCTTTATACACAAGCCCTCTCATTGAAGAATAACCTTGTCTAAATCTAAGAACAATAATCATAATGTCAGTCTAAAACAATATCGTATTGCTCTTGTGTATAAAGGTTTTCTACATCAAAAGTAATGACTCTGCCAAGCAGATATTCTAAGTCTGCCACGGTATCTGACTCTGACGTCAATAGTAAATCGATGACCGCAGCATGGGCAACGACTGTAAACTTCTTAGGGGAGTTATAAGTACGTGCACAGCGCATAATCTCGCGGAAGATCTCAAAGCAAACCGTTTCGGCTGTCTTAACAAAACCGCGACCTTGACAGGTTGAGCATGGCTCACAAAGCTGCTGACCGAGCGACTCACGCGTGCGTTTGCGTGTCATCTCCACCAACCCGAGCTCACTGACTTGGGTAATTTTAGTTTTGGCGTAATCTTGTACCAGCTGAGACTGCAAGCTCTCAAGAATATCGTCTTTATGCTGCTGCTCCAGCATGTCGATGAAATCTAGAATGATAATACCGCCTAGATTGCGCAGACGTAGCTGCCGCGCTATCGCGTGGGTAGCTTCCAGATTGGTTTTATAAACCGTATCTTCTAACGAGCGTGCCCCAACGAAAGAGCCAGTATTGACATCAATCGTGGTCATTGCTTCGGTCTGATCAATAATCAAATAACCACCAGACTTTAAGTCCACACGGCGTTTTAGAGCATCGCGTAAATCATCTTCGACACGATGCACATCAAACAGTGATTGCTCAGCGGTATAATGGACAATACGGTCATAGACAAAAGGCACAAACTCTTTGGCGAAGTGTCTGATCTGCTCATAGATTTGCGCATTATCAATCACAACTTTTTCGGTATCGGCATGTACCAAGTCACGAATTGCGCGCAGTGGCAGGGATAACTCTTGATAGATAAGCTCAGAGCTTTGATTGGGCTTCATTTCTTGGCGACGGGCACAAATGGTTCGCCACAGCTGCAATAGATAATAAATATCTTCTTCAAGTTTATCGACAGGCACGCGCTCAGCCGCTGTACGTGCAATGAGTCCACCTTTTAGATTAACCGTCTGCATCAGGCTACTAAGCTCAGTTTTTAGCCGTGTACGCTCTTCTTCGCCATCAATGCGTTGCGAGATACCGATGTGCTCACTTGATGGCAGGTACACTAAATAGCGTGATGGCAGCGATATATTGGTGGTTAAGCGCGCCCCTTTACTGCCTAACTGATCTTTGGTCACTTGTACTAAAATGCGTTGACCTTCGTGCAGACGATGCTGGATAAGGGTTTTTGAAACGGGTACGACTTCCATACTTTGCGCACTGACAACGGGTGGCGTGATAGCTAAGTCATCAGCGGAAGCCTCTATAATAGTGCGTTCATTATTGCTAGCATCAGTTGCTTTATTTTTATTTTCAGCGACTGGACGCGGCTCACGCTGCATATCATTGACATGTAAAAACGCCGTACGCGCTTGTCCAATATCAACAAAGGCTGCTTGCATACCAGGAAGCACACGTACCACTGTACCTAGATAGATATTGCCGACCAAACCCAGTTTATGATGACGCTCAATATAAATCTCGCCTAAGACACCGTTATCTAACACGGCGACCCGAGATTCCATCGGACTAATATTAATCAGCAGCTCTTCGGACATAATATTTTCTCTTATCACTCAGCTTTCTTGTGAAGCGTTCATAGTTTGGTAGCCTCACAGTGTAGCAAATGCGCCTTACGTTTGCCCATCACCCTACCGTGTCATTATGTGCATAAACATTAACCATCTACTTTTAGCGAATTGACAATCTTCTTATCCTCTTGTATCTCTTTTACTTGCATCTCATTGATAAGTGCCAATGTCTGTGCAAGTGGTAAACCAACCACATTGGTATAGCTGCCATTGATACGGCTCACCCATGCTGCGCCCAAACCCTGAATGCCGTAACCACCAGCCTTATCCGCAGGTTCGCCACTTTCCCAATAACGACCCATCATCTCTTCGGTGAGCGGTACAAAGGTCACCTCAGTCCGCTCAGTGATCTGTCGTTGATTAACGACTTGCAATACTGGTTCATTATTTGGGCTGCTAGCATTTTCAGAGAACAATGATATATGGGTTGCTTGTACCGCTGTCCAAACTTCGTGAACATTATCAGACATCTGCTGCCACATGCGATAAGCGTCTTCACGATTAGACGGTTTAACCAATACTGTCTTGCCGTCTGCTAAGACACCGATAGTATCAGCAGTTAAAATAACGATGGATTCAGATAAATCAGCATGATTGTCTTTTAAGTTTATATTTAATGCTTTATTTAATTGTTTTAGCGCCGCATCTGCCTTGGTAGCGACCATGCGTTCAATATAATCTGTGGGTGCTTCATCAATATGAGGCGTCTCATCAATATCGACGCTCATGACAGTGAAGTCCAGTTGCGCCCTTGTGAGCAGCTCATGACGGCGCGGTGAGCCAGACGCTAGAATGAGTTCCATCGTGATTCTCTTATTTTATCGAGTTATGAGTTTTTCTTTTTGCAGGCTTAATGGCAATGACTTGGTTTGCGCTCACTCAATGCTTATCACCCAGTACCCAAGATTTGGCTAGTAAAAATCCGCTTCGATCATGTTCAGGTGGTGTTAAATGCTCGTTTTCTCGATTGGCTTAAAAGTCAGGCTTAGCATATAAAGCTAGCGCGCAAATTTGCGTAAGATAAATAGCACTAATGGCCAGCTTATGATGCTCATCAATAAAGAAAAGGCGGATTGGGCGACAAAGGTGTTTTGGATAAACATCTGTAGTACCCATAAAGTGACTTGGAAGACGACCAATCCTAGGCTTGCTATTAGCCAAGCGCTGATGGTATTTAGTTGTCTGATATAGATACTGGTCACTTTTATCACCAGTGCCACCATCACAGCGGCAAAAGCTTGCTGACCCAAATGTGTATCCATCAATAAATCAGCGATGATGCCAATAGTAAAGGCACTAAAAATTCCGACATAACGCGGCTGAAACAGTAACCAAAAAATCAGCACCATCATCATGACCATCGGGCGCAATGTTGCCATGCTAGGGCTTAACGGATAAACACTGAGCGACGAGGCGACAATAAAGCTCAAGACAATCACGGCAAGCAACAGTCCAGTTGCATTATCAGAATCAGGATATGCCATGAATACTTACCTTTATCGAGCGTTTAGCGGCTGCTATTTAACGATTTATCTAGCATTGAGAGAAATAAAGCGGCGGTTAACAATATCTTTGGATGCTATCCGTGCATGCTATCTATTATTACAAGCTCTGCACGATTACGCATAAAGTATTACTATTCATTGATGCCTGCATTGTTTTTATTGACCAGCTTATCTTGTAGTACCAGCACGTAAGCATTGTCGATAAAGTTTGCCGCTGGCGTGACTTCAATACTCCTAAAGTTATCGGCTTGCGTGTCTTCAACATGCGCAATGCGACCAACTCGATAACCTGCTGGTATACGGCCGCCCAATCCTGACGATACCAGCTCATCACCCACGCGCACATCTGAGGTTTTAAAAACATAATTAAGGCGTAAAGACGTCGGTATGCCTTCGCCCGTAACAATAGCGCGCTGTCCAGTACGCTTGACCGTCACGGCGACCGATTGTTGCTCATCGGTAATCAGTAATAAGCGGCTGGTATTGGGATAGACATTAATAATCTGACCTAAGATACCGTCTTCATCGATGACCGTCTGACCCACTTGTACGCCATCTTGCTCTCCTTTATTGAGCACCACAATTTGCCTGAGCAGATTGGTATCGGTGCCGATCACTTGCGCCAAATTTAAATCAAACTGTTCAGGGCGCGTAGTCGATAGGATGCCTTGCAGGCGGGCGTTTTGTGCCAAGATATAATCTTGCTGCTGGAGCTTGGCTTGGGCATGGATGAGTTGCGATTTGAGCTGCATATTTTCGCGGCGGAGCGCTTCTTTTGATTGCAAACTGCCACTTGACCAGTGTTTTGCATAGCTTGGCAATAATGACAGCTCATAGATAGGCTGCATAGCGGCATGAGTGGTCGTACGTATGGGATTGAACCATTCAGAATTTTTGCTATCAAACCACATCAATATCAGCGCCACTATCAATACAACAGCAGTCTTACGAAGCGCTAACGGTTGGCGAGCAAAAATACTTGGAATCATAGTTGGTCTAATCTAGAGGTTTTAATGTGAGCAATAACTGGCACTGCATAGAGCAGTATCAAATATCAAGATATAAAATATGACCCGATTAAAATTTTGTAGTTAGCATCTCATCAATAACAGTAATATATGCCAAAAACCAATGACCAAAACGACTAAGCAAGTGATATCTTGCTGCTACTGACTTTTTAGCATGGGTTTTGGCATGGGTTAATGTTATTAAAGGCAACCTGATTGGTTACCTTTAATAGAATAGAACGAATAAGAAAAAACGGTTTCTATGATAAAGCGTTCACGCAATGTTATGCTAGCATTAATAAAGCAGAGCCAATATGGCCATGCTTAATTACCAACTATACAAACAGTACTAACTATATGAACAGTGCTGATTTAGACAAAAATCATATTTAGACTTTTGTTATTGATAAAATCAAGCGCAATACCACCGCCGCGACTGACGCAGGTTAATGGGTCTTCAGCAACGGTTACAGGCAAACCCGTTTCTTTAGAGATTAACTTATCTAAATCGCGCAATAACGCGCCACCACCAGTCAAGACAATACCACGTTCAGCGATATCTGATGACAGCTCAGGCGGCGTTTGTTCAAGTGCTGCTTTTACCGCGCTCACAATGCCACTTAGCGGATCGCTCAGCGCTTTTTGTACTTCTTCTGAGTTGACCGTAAAGGTTTTTGGTACGCCTTCTGCCATGCTACGACCGCGAACTTCGACTTCTAATTGGCTGTCTTCGTTTAATGCCGAGCCAACTTCTTGTTTGATACGCTCAGCCGTGGTTTCACCAATCACGCAACCATGGGTACGGCGAACATGAGTGATAATCGCTTCATCAAACATATCACCACCGATACGAATCGATTCCGCATAAACGCAACCTGACAAAGCAATAACGGCAATCTCAGTGGTACCACCACCGATATCAACCACCATCGAACCACTGGCTTCATGGACCGGCATGCCGGCACCAATTGCTGCTGCCATCGGCTCTTCTAGCAACAATACTTTGCTTGCGCCAGCTGACGAGACCGCTTCGCGAATCGCTTTGCGCTCAACGAGTGTGGACTTACATGGTACGCAAACCACCACGTTAGGCTGGGCCATAAAACGCTTGGCTCTAACCTTAGTGATAAAATGCTTGAGCATTTTTTGCGTCACTTCAAAGTCTGCAATCACGCCGTCTTTTAACGGGCGAATCGCCGTAATATTGGCAGGCGTACGACCCAGCATCTGCTTGGCATCAATACCAACAGCGGCGACGGTAGGGTTTTGGGTACGATTACTTCGTAACGCGACCACCGTAGGCTCATCGAGCACCACGCCTTTGCCAGGAATAAAAATAAGGGTGTTCGCAGTACCGAGGTCGATTGCGATATTATTTGATAAAAATCCAAACAGGTTCATGACTAATATATCCAGCGTCTTACGAATGAGGCGAATGAGATTGACTGAGGGGTTACTCGTCAGTGTTGTGCAGGTTGTCGTTAGACATGACCTGTGGCGAGAGTTTATCATCGCAACAAGTCAAACCGAAGCCATAATGATGAAATGAAAAAACTGAGCCAAATTATACCGATTTAGCTCAAAAAAAACACAGATATTTGCATCAGTACGCTAGGATTTTGCTCTTAAGCGCTAAAAATTGTTACAAAGTTTGAAATGGCGGACGATACCACTTCATTATATGAAACACCATTTAATTCAATAACTAACAAGGCGCTACAGCCATGTGACATTTCTGCTGAGTTTTTTACTTGGTAATTTACTGAGCAGTGCGTGCATACTGTAACGTATTTCATAACGGAATAGTGAGCAATTGACAATCAATCCATAACTATCCGGTCAATTTTGCAAATATTACGATTTTATAAAGATAATAAAAAAAGCTCATTGATACTGATGGCCTATTTACAAAGACAGTCGAGCGTTTAGTAAAAGCATTGGTTAATAACACCATTGAGCCAACAATGAAGAATAGTGCAGCAATCAAAGCCCCTGCTCTGTAATCTTGGGTCAGATGCTTTATAATAAGGGCACTCTCTATAAAACATTCAAATACAGCCCTTGTTTTAGTATGTTGTAGTGGTTATCTATCTGAATACTGACCTATTTTAGTCATATCCTACTCTAATAAAAACTGTCCTTAACTGGAGAAATTATGTCACAGCCAACCCCAGCGACTGAAAATACTGTCAGTCGTCAAGAAATCTTAGAAGTTGCCCGCCTTGCTCGCCTTGGTGTTGATGAAGACACCGCCAGCAGTTACGCCGACGATATCAGTAAAGTCTTAAAACTGATGCAAACGCTTGGCAATGTAGACACTACTGACATCAAACCTTTATCAAACATTCATGAAGTTTGCCAAGATTTGCGCGCCGACGTCGCCAAACATGACATCAATCGCGAGCGCAATCAATCGATGGCGCCTGCTGTTGAAGCCGGTCTATATCTGGTGCCACAAGTGATTGAGTAATTATTCTTACCTTTATTTTATCCTATTTACTGCTATTCACATTTTGACGGACGACACCTTATGTCTGAACTTCACCTCTTAAGTACCCAGCAGCTTATTACGGGCTTGCAAGACAAAAAATTTAGCAGCCTTGAGCTGACTGAACACTATATCAAACGCATCGATGCGCTTGATAGTAAGATTAACAGCTTTATCACTCATACCTCTGAAACTGCGCGCGCGCAAGCACAAGCGGCAGACGAGATGCGTGCCCAAGGCGACAAGCGTCCACTGCTTGGTGTACCGATGGCACATAAAGACATTTTTTGTACCCAAGGCGTATTGACGACTTGCGGCTCAAAAATGCTGCATAACTTTATATCACCTTATGATGCCACTATCGTCACCAATATCGATAAAGCGGGCATGATTAGCCTTGGTAAGCTCAATATGGATGAGTTTGCGATGGGCTCAGACAATGAGAGCTCACATTATGGCGCGGTACACAATCCTTGGAATCTAGCGCACGTCCCCGGTGGCTCATCAGGTGGTAGTGCCGCTGCGGTCGCCGCAGGCTTTGTCCCAGTTGCGACCGGTAGTGATACGGGTGGCTCTATTCGTCAGCCTGCCTCATTTTGTGGTTTAACGGGTATCAAACCGACTTATGGTCGCGTCTCACGCTTTGGTATGATTGCCTACGCTTCAAGCCTTGATCAAGCGGGTAGCATGGGTCGTAGTGCCATGGACTGCGCCTACTTGTTACAACCGATGATCGGTCATGACACACGCGATGCCACCTCTATCAAGCATGATATGCCTAATTATGTACAAGACTTAAATGAGGCAGCAGCCAGCGCTGGGGATAAACCTTTTGCCGGCTTACGTATTGGTGTTGCTAAAGAATACTTTAGCAAAGGTCTTGATGCTGAAGTCGAGCAAGCGGCGCGTGCAGCGTTAAAGAAATACGAAGAGCTTGGCGCTACCATTGTAGAGGTGACCATCACTGACCCTGAGATTACCCTTGCCACTTATTATATGCTCGCACCGGCTGAAGCCTCTTCGAACTTGTCACGTTTCGATGGCGTGCGCTTTGGTTATCGCTGTGAAAACCCAACTGATCTGCTCGATTTATACACGCGTTCACGCTCAGAAGGCTTCGGCCCTGAGGTACAACGTCGTATTTTGACTGGTACTTATGCGCTATCGGCTGGTTACTTCGATGCTTATTATACCAAGGCACAAAAAGTGCGTCGTCTAATCGTGAAAGACTTCGAAGACGCTTTTGCTAACTGTGATGTCATCGCCAGTCCAACTGCGCCAACCGCTGCTTATAAGCTTGGTGAAGACCTTGACTCTGCGACGCTGTACTTAGGTGACGTTTATACCATCGGTGTCAACTTAGCCGGTCTACCTGCCCTTAGTCAGCCAGTTGGTTTGACCTCAAACGGCTTACCAATCGGTTTGCAATTGATTGGTCAATATTGGCAAGAGAGCAAGCTGCTCTCTACCGCGCACCTATTCCAGCAGCATACAGACCACCATTTACAACACTCTACCATCGCGAAGGAGACGGTATAATGAACACAGCAACTACTACTGATCATGCCGCTCACCAAGAAATCGTCCGCAAAGAGCTGTTCGTCGATGGCTATGAAGTGGTCATCGGGATTGAGATTCACTGCCAGCTAAATACCGAAAGTAAAATATTCTCAAGCGCACCAACTGACTTCGGTCATGAGCCAAATACCCAAGCCAGTATCGTTGACTTAGGTCTACCAGGCGTATTGCCTGTGTTAAACAGCGGCGTGGTCGATCGTGCCTTAAAATTCGGTATCGGCGTCAATGCTGAGCTAGGGTTATTTAATACGTTTGACCGAAAAAACTACTTCTATCCTGATTTGCCAAAAGGCTATCAAATCACCCAAATGGCCAACCCTATCGTTGGCAAGGGTTATATCGATGTCGTGGTCAATGAAGGCGAGAAAAACGAATACCCTAAACGCATGGGTATCACTCGCGCACATCTAGAAGAAGATGCCGGTAAATCAGTGCATGATGCCGTCGACGGTATGACCGGCGTCGATCTTAACCGCGCTGGTACGCCATTAATCGAAATCGTCTCTGAGCCTGATATGCGTTCAGCTTATGAAGCCCTTGCTTATATCAAAGCCATTCATCAACTGGTCACTTGGCTCGGTATCTCAGATGCCATCATGGCAGAAGGCTCATTCCGCTGCGACTGTAACGTCTCTGTGCGCAAGCCAGGTGCAGAATTGGGCACACGTACTGAGCTTAAAAACCTCAACTCGTTCCGCTTTATCGAGCGTGCCATCAATCGTGAAATCGAGCGTCAAATCGATATCATCGAAGATGGTGGTAAAGTTATCCAAGCAACGATGCTTTATGATCCAGAGCGCGATGAAACTCGCACCATGCGTACCAAAGAAGATGCCAACGATTATCGCTATTTCCCTGACCCCGACTTGCTACCTGTGCGTATCGAGCAGCATACCGTTGATAGCATTCGGGCGGCAATGCCTGAGCTGCCTGTTGCCCGTCGTGCACGTTTTGAAGAGGCGCTTGGTCTCTCAGAATATGACGCTCGTATCCTAACAGGTAGCCGCCCGCTAGCCGATTACTTTGAAGCCGTTGTCGCTGAAGTTGGGCAACAAGATGCAAAAATGGCGGCTAACTGGGTCATGGGCGATCTGCTAGGGGCGTTGAATAAAGATGATAAAGACATCATCGACTCTCCTATCAGCGCCAAGCAATTGGCTGGCATGTTGGCACGTATTAAAGACGATACCCTATCTGGCAAATTGGCTAAGAAAGTATTTAGCGCCTTATATGAGCGCGAAGGCGGCGATGCTGATGACGCAGCAGATAAAATCATCGAAGAAAAAGGTCTTAAACAAGAAACTGATACGGGCGCGATTAAAGCCATCGTTGAAGACGTCATTGCGAAAAACCAAGTGATGGTTGAAGAGTATCGCGGCGGTAAAGAAAAAGCTTTTAACGGTCTGGTTGGTCAAGTGATGAAAGCCAGTCGCGGTAGTGCCAACCCGCAGCAAGTGAACCAAATCTTAAAAGAGCTGTTGAGTTAAGGTTAACTGCTCGTTGGTTATGCTGGCTATTATAGGTAAAATGCGATTGTAGATTTTGGCTAAAACAAATAGCTCTTGCAATATACATAATTTTGCGTAAAATAGTCAGTCATTCGGGGCGTAGCGCAGTCTGGTAGCGCACTACACTGGGGGTGTAGGGGTCGCAGGTTCAAATCCTGCCGTTCCGACCAAACACAATATTAGGGCATACCGTCATTGACCGTATGCCCTTTATTTTGGGCATTTTTCAGGTTTTCACCACCTTATAGGTGTATGGCGTTCCATATAGAATGTTGGTATTATTGTTGGTATTGAGCAGCACCAACATGGACAATACCAACAAAGGATAGACCCATGCCCCTAACCCATACAGGTATCAACAAGCTACAGCCTAGCCCCACCTCTATTGACACAAAACGACCTGATAAACACAGTGATGGTAACGGGCTGCAATTATGGGTGCGTTATACAGGCGTTAAGTCATGGATCAGTGCCTACAGGTGGCAAGGCAAACAGCAAACCCTCACTATTGGCACTTATCCAGTAATGAGCCTCCAAAATGCACGCCAGCGCAATATTGAGATTAAACGCTTGATAGCTGATGGTGTGAACCCTAAAGACGATAAGAAAAAGACACAAGCAGACAATGATGGATCAAGGGCGTTCGATACGATAGCCCAGCGTTGGCATGATGACCGCAAGGCACATATTGCTGCTACTACCTATAGCCGTGATTACTCACAGTACCAACGCGATATTAAGCCCGTCATTGGTCACATGAATATAGAAGACATAACCGCGCCTGATATTTTGGCTATCGGTAAAGCTATCGAAGCGAGGGGCGCGAGTGACATGGCAAGGCGTGCAATGCGTCAAACAGGGCAAATCTTTAAACAAGCCATACGTGAGGGCTTAACAAACATCAACCCAGCCAACGACCTAACCGAAGCTTTAAAACCGCATAAGGTGAAGCACCATAGCCGTATCACCAGCCAGCAATTACCAAAGCTACTACAAGACATTGATGCCTATGAGGGTGATCTACTGGTGAAGCTAGGCTTATGGTTTATGTGCTATACGTTTGTAAGAACGCAAGAATTACGCTTTATGGAATGGAGCGAGATAGACTATAAAGCCAAGATATGGCGCATACCAGCCGACAAAATGAAAATGGATAGACCGCACTTAGTACCGCTTGCCCCTCAAACAATGGCAATCTTAGAACAGATCAAGGCGCTAGGGTTTTCGGATCAATACGTTTTCTTTAATACCTCAACCCGTAAGCCATACAGTACAAACGCTTTTATCACTGCCCTATGGCGCATGGGTTATAAGGGCAGAATGACGGGGCACGGTTTCCGTGGACTTGCCAGCACTACCCTACACGAACAGGAATACATGCACGAAGCGATAGAGCTACAGCTGGCACATGAGAAAGAAAACAAAATCAGTAAAGCCTATAACGGGGCGCAGCATTTACCCTACAGAACTAAGATGATGAATGAGTGGGCAAACTTCATTGATGATGCTTACGCTGGCAAGATAGATAACTTGATCCGTGCAGACTTCAAACAACAAGCACAAAAGCATGGCTAATATCATGCTGTAATGACCATACAAGGCTAGGACTAATTACCCGAAAGCCAGCCGTTCACACACCTTTAGGCTGGCACTGCCTTGCACCTACTTTGATTTAAAGGTGTGTAAAGGTGTGAATTATGCAAGATAGTCCATCATTTACAGAACTTCATAACATCATAGAATATGCCGAAAGTAATGTTGATACCATTTTAAAGATAGATGAAAGGTTAAGTTTCTATTTAAGGGCGCTTGAAGTTAGTACTAAAATCAATATGCTTGGAATGCACCAAATATCTACGGGCTATCCAAATGAGATAAAAAACTTATTAGCAAAGGCGGTACAGGTAGAAGCAGCGATATTTTATACCTGTATAGCGTGTGATTATGGGTTCACATATTCTCAACCACGAGTAATAGATTTTCATGAGGCAAGGTTGTTTGTCACAAGGTTTTTTATAGAGAACTACAAAACAATGGATAGGTTTTCACTATGCGAACAATTATATTTTACCAATCAAGATAAGAATTTTTTAGCCGTGTTAGCTGAAAATAAAAATACTGTTTTTCACCCTGTTATTATATTCAAAGCTTTATATACCTCAATATTAGCCCAGCTTTATGCTTTAGCTGATAGGGAAGATGACGCTCTTAGCAGTTTAATGAATGCATCATTCTTCTATGGTGCAGAAATACAATCCAGTATGCCAATAACAGAACAGCAGGCACAAAACCTAATTGATTTTGATATTAGTAAAAGAACCCAAAAAGCTAATGAAGCAAGATGGCAGGGTCATGTAGAGCGCCTAAGACGTAAATACTTAGAATTAGACGAAAGTCGTCAAGGTAGTGCAGATAAAAAACCAACTATCAAAGCAGTAGCGCAATGGATATATGAGCATCATAATGAACAAGAATTAGAGCTTGAAACTATTAGAGATCATCTTAGCAAAGCCCGTAGGGGAATTTTTACTAACGATTAATAAATAGTATCTGCAATGCAAACACTACTATTTACATCGTAAGCAATACTAGTTGCAGCGTAAGCAATGACGGTTACGCTGCATAACTATTCTACACTCTACTACCACCCCATAAGATAGCCCATGTAAGCCGTAGAACACCTTTACGGCTCAACAAACTACATGGAGCTAGAACATGGCACACCCAACCCAAAACACCCCAGTAATTCCTTTTACTGATGATACCTCGCACGATACCGAACCAACCACCGAAAACTATCAAGCTATGCAAATGCCTACTACTGGTATGGGCAGGGCTAAAGATATTCTGCCGTTCCTACCTTTTAGTAAAACCACCCTTTTTGAATGGTCAAAAGATGGACGTTTCCCAGCTGGCAAAAAGCTAAGCCCTACTATGACCGCATGGAATTATTCAGACATTCACGAATGGCTTAATTCTCACACCTCAACCACTAGCGAGGTGTAACCCATGAACACACGGCAAACAAAGCAAAAATACAAACAAATCATTCTTAATCACATGCTGGCAGGCAAAAGCCTATCCACTTATGAAGCGTACGACCTCTATAACATAACGTGCTTTTTACAGCGTATCAGTGAGCTAAGAGATCAAGGCGTAACTATTCAAGATGAATGGGTAAAGAATAACGACAAACGCTTTAAACGCTACTGGATAGATCAACCAATACCGCAAACCGTAGAGGGGGTGTAATCATGCTTACTATCTCAAACAGCACCATAAATATGAAAGACGGGCTTTATTCACTCAATGACCTACATAAAGTAAGTGGTAGAAGCCAAAAACATAAGCCAGCAAACTTCATGCGATTAGAAAACACAAAAGCCTTGATTGACGAAATAGAGCGTTGCTCAGATATGAGCAACGGAACAAATTCAACAGCTTACAAGGTTATTCAAGGTGGTGACTCAGAACAGCAAGGCACATTTGTATGCCGTGAGCTTGTCTATAGTTATGCAATGTGGATTAGCCCACGTTTTCAACTACTCGTTATACGTGCCTTTGACTCAATAGCTAATCAGCAAAAGCAACTTAGCCAGCGACTCAACGATTTATGCCATGACTTAAAGGTGGTTGATGATGGACTCACTAGCGCAGGGCGTTTCCTTTGCGTTGGTGGTAAGCAGATCAAGCCACAAATACAGAAAGATATTGATAGTACCCTAAAGCAGATGCAGCCAAGTCTTTTCAACGTGGAGGAGATAAGAAATGAGCAAAGATAACAGAACCAATCTAACAGCCAACCACGGGGCATACGGTCGCAAACAGACAGGCAAACGTGGCTTACTACTTAGCTTTATTATATTCATGTCATGGGTAGCAGGTATCGGCTTGCTACTCTCACTAATCGCTTGCCAGTCAGTCAACGCAAAATTAATTGCAACCGATGATAGCAGCGGTTACTATATAGACCTCTCAAAAAAACACGCAAGCGGACAGCCAATCCGTAAACTTTTGGCTTTTTTTGTGCCTGTCATTGGTATGGACTCTCAATCCTCAATCAAACAGACAGACACTGCCTCACAAGCGCACCTGAGCGCGACAAGGGGGCAAACCATCATATCTATAGCAAATCACTTGCTAACCGACTATGACGGGTTGACGCTGCAAAATAAAATAGCCTTTGGGCGAATATGCAGGGCGGTTGCTTGCGTGACCGAGAGTAAGACCCGTCACCCTATACTTTTACCGTATAGCGTGACACATACTCAAAAAACAACGCAAGGAGGGCATTATCATGCCTAATTCAATCCGTAAAACCTCAAACAACCAAACCACTACTAACAGCCCCCAAGCGATTGACGCGCAATCACGCCAGCGCAAAGTAATTGACGTTACATTTGCAGACGATGACGAAGTAATTTTAATGCCGTCTATCATGCTGTCCGATATTGCATGTGACCTGACAGGCGCTATCACTGTATTAAATGATATTGGCGCACTCCTACACCTTATCTACAAGCAAGAAATAACACCCAGCCAAGCTATGTCTATGGCGCGTCTATCACATGATGCAGCCGATACATGGGCTAATCTGCTATGCAGTCAATTAAATATCATCAATGAACCACTAGCCATGACAGGTTACGGCAAGGAGGGCAGCCAATGAAACGCTACCCACCAAAGCAAAGCCGTAAGCATGCCAAGCGCAAAAGCTACTATAAAAAATATAGAGCCACGCGCCAGCCGAACCAGTCGCAAGCAAGGGGGAACAGATGACTACCACACAACAAACAGACAGCCATCAAAAAGCCCATGCATTTAGCACAGGCTTTGAAATGGTAAATCGATTTAATGCAGCCACACGGCAAGGGCTGGCAGATGACAATACGCTACTAAACTTCTACAACCTATGTGAGCAGTTAGGCATACAAGATAAGCTATTGCTCATTGATGATAATATTACCATAACCACAGGCTTTGATACAGGAACGATAGCGCCCACAGCTGGCACGATAGGGCTAGTATTAAGCAGCAATCAAGATCAACCCGTTACCATTGGCAGCATAACGCCTAATGGCAGTCAAAAACCGTTAATCATTGACCGTATGCAGCCGTCTGCCTTAATCATTGGGACGTTAGATAGCACCCGTGAGCTGATAGCCGTTGATAACTTAGACGATGCAGTAATGCTTGCTCAATGCTTAATAAATGACAATGTTACGGTATTAACAAGCCTTGATAGTCTGTTATTTAATGGCATGGTAAAGCATTTTGCCGAAGCCTACCCCGTAACTATTTTTACCACCATAGATAAAAAAGATAAGGCATGTAAGCCGCTGGCAGGTTGCAATGTCAAAGCGGTTATTACTGTTTTTGATGTGCTGCTACAGTTAGATAACCATTCTACCTATGCCGACATACTAGCGGACAGTGATACAACCATACTCGATCTACAGGCTGAAATATGGGGCGAACCTGAACCATTAGCCAATAATCCAAACAAGCCCACGCCCTACCCTATAGATGCGTTCACAGGCTTACTACAGCACGTTGTTAAAGCAGTGGCACACTACACGCAAGCACCGACTGCAATCGCAGGACAATGCGTTTTAGGGGCATTGGCACACATGGGGCAGCGGTTTATTGATGCGCCAATGGGGCACGGTTATATGCCAACCAGTCTAATATTAATCACAGAGGGCGAAAGTGGTAGCGGCAAGTCACAAGCAATGGGCTTAACTCACTTCAAAATACGTGAGTATGAAAAGCAGCTATATGCTGATTATCTTATTGAGCTGTCATCATGGGAAAATGACAGGGTAAGCCTAAAAGGTAAGGAGTTAGCCGACTTCTTAGAGTCCAACCCAAAGCCCCAAAACCCTAAGACCATGTTTAAAGAAGCAACCATTGAGCCGATACTCGATAAGTTTATTGATGGCAGTATTAGTAACGCTTCATGGACAACAGACGAAGCCGCCCAATTCTTTAATGGTCACACCATGAAAGGTGATACCGCAGGCAATGCCCTATCATCATTGACGACCCTTTATAGTGATGGTGAGGTGTCCCGTTTACGCTCGCAAAAGTCTGCCTATGCTACACCACATACAGACGCTTACAACGTGCGTATGACGCTATTACTACAAGGACAGCGCGTTATCTTAGAGCCAGCACTAGCCGACCCCGTGATGAATGGACAAGGCTTTTTAGCCCGTGCCTTGATTGCTTGTCCCGAAGACTTGCGAGGTCAAAGAGTATGGAACGATGAACAGCGCAATAACGAAAGCCCTTATGATAATCCGCACTTAATAGAATACTGGTCACGCTGCCAGAGCTTACTTGATCCATTGCCAGCCAATCTACCCAATGACAGCACAGGCGCACCACAGCGCATTAAAATGCAATGGGCAGACAAGCAGACTAGGCAAGTCTTTAGCGACTTCAAACAGGCAATAGAAGACAGACAGGCACAGGGGCAGCCGTTAGAGTATCTAAAAGCGTATGCCTCACGCATGGCAGAAAATGCGAGCCGTATTGCGTCATTAATGGCGTTCTTTGATGGGCGCAAGGCAATCACTACTGATGATATTAAACGGGCTTTTATGTTGGTTGAGTATTCAACAGCCGAACGCTTACGCTACCTTGATGCAACGCCAACAGGTGAGCAGAACGACAGTGAGAAGTTAAGCAGCTGGCTAGTGGATAAAGCGAGGGGTAAAAATCCACCTATCTTGAATAAGTCGTTTGTATCGCAAAATGCACCTAATGCGATTAGAGGTAAGAAACTTAATAGCTTACTTGATGACTTAGAAAGCATGGGGCACGTTCGGTTAGAAAATGAGGGGCGCAGGCGTTTAGTGTGTATTAATCCAAAGCTAATTAATGAATAGCTAACCTTAGCTACCCTTAAAAAGCTGCTAAACTTGCTAAACTTCATATAGCCCTTGCCAGTCAAGGGCTTAGCTTTAGGTAAGCCACTGCTAAGCATTGCTATACTTGCTAAACACGGCTAACATTTAGCGGAACTATAGCAACTTTAGCAGGACGTTAGCAGCTGCTAACTAAGCTACAAGCTATAATTGGTAAGGCTTAGATGAAATTTAGCAAGTTTAGCGACTTTTTGTATGTATAAAACTATATTGGCAGGCGTTTATCGCCTGCCTTTTTTATAGTGTAAAGAAACTGAACTATAATCGTGTTAATCTATAGCTTATTGAATAAATATTAACAGGCAGACAAATGAAAAAATTAGCTTTTATATTCTTAATATCACTCACAGCTTGCCGACCCTTTGATGATATAGACAGTGATACTGATGATTATATAGGAGTTAGTGAGGTGCATTGGTCATCATATGGCAATGTTAAGCCATACCCATTTACTACTAGCTATGGCAATATTGCTTGCAGTTTGAACGAAGTATCGTTCTATCCTGACGATACTGCAAATGATGAGTTAACAATAGGCTTTCCATTAAATAAGTTAGCTCAGATCAGACAAAAAACCAGCGGTGTGACAGCAAACGTGAAAAATACTATCAAGCGTGATGCCGATTTGTCCGAGGCTATTAGAATGGGGCTAGATAGGTGTAAACAAACAGAGGAACGATTAGAGAAGTTCAAAGCGCAAAATAGTAAATAGTAAAAACTAACTAATGATTTAGATATAAAAAAGGTAGGCATTTATGCAGTACCAGCCCTTTTTATAGTGTAAAGAAACCCTAAGGTTTCCCTAAGGTTATGGATCAACAGACATCGCCGCGCATGTTGTGAAATGTTGTTATTGGCAGCACTCACTACCCCAAGATAACCACAAGGTTAGAACCTTATAAAACCTTACATTCAGCAAGCCGCCGACTTGTTAAAACCTGTTATTCAAACGCGATTTAATCAATGCCAGAACCTGAGAAAACCTGAACCCAAAACATGACAAAACATGACATTTTGCACCGCCGCCAACCTGTCAAAACCCGTCATTTTAAGCCGATACGCTTAACGCAAGAACCTTACAAAACCATACATTCAAAACCAAATTACACACCACGCAATGTTAACAAATGCTAACATTTTGCACGCTCAACAGCGCATGACTGCCATTATCACAAAGCCATATAGCATAAGGGCTTAGATAGTTTCTTAACAAGTATCGCACGCGCACGCGAGGCAGGCAGCAATTAAAGGGGTTCTCATACCGTATAAAAAGGTTTTCGGAGTCCATAAAGGGGCTAATTTTTCGGACTGTTTTAAAAGGACTTGGATAGGTTTTTGGACATCTTAGAGGGGACTTTTTATAGTCCATAAAAAGAGCGACTTTTGCAAATAGTACGCACAAGCGCAAGTGAGGTTTCCCCTAGTTTTGCTAGTCCATAAAAAGGGGTAATTTTCGGACATCGTAAGAGGGGTTAAAAGTGAATTGTTGGACACGTTAGAGCGAGTTTATGGAACAGTACGCGCACGGGGCATATTTTGCCAATGATTTATAGTTTCGCGACAAGTATCGTAGTAACTATTTATAGCTACCTAACCGCCTTAGTGGAATGTTCTATAATAATGACGATGGAAGCAGGCATTGATTCACATTGCATATTATTTTCATTTATTGCTGTCTGTGTAAATTTAAAAAGCCGTAAAATACAGTTAAGTATTTTACGACTAGAAAAGCGTTTCATTCAATTTCGTGTCATTAAATCGAAATCATATAGATTAATATTTAATGACAGTGATAAGTTCCTCTCTTAGTATCGTTATGGCAACCTGCTGAGTTAGTACCACCACCATGAGCGAATGCAGTAGAAACAAATGTCATTGTGACAAGTACAAGCATTAACTTTTTCATAAATTAATTCCACTATAGTTGATTGTTAAAACTTAATTATACAAGCAAAAGTTTATTAGTTATATTTTGTAAAATATTCTAATAACAGAAAATAACTGCATTTTATCAATCAAAGTTATTGTCATAATATAAAAATTTGTTCAATGATTATATAAAAATCAACTATGCCTACTGCCGCCAATACTCATAGCCTTAGCGACTAACTACAGTTAGGCATTACACCCTACCGTAAGCAGCTACAAGGTAAAGAAGCCTACAGCGTAGCAATGAGCTATCAATACAAGGGCAATACATACCGCTATAACATCAAACTGCTAAAGACGCGCTGCAATTATGGCGGCTATCGGTACTGGTGGGCGTGTCCATCATGTAGTAAGCGCATAGGCATGCTGTATTGTTCTGGGCTTTACGTGTGTAGGCATCTCGAAAAGAATGGGCGCAAGCAAAGTTTTTACGTCAAGACTGGATAAAGAATGGTTTATCCAAGTTTTTTTATGATATTTGACCCAGTCATAACACTTTTATTTTGAAACGACTATACAAGACATTTCAGAACTCTTTAGAAATTAAGTATGCTGTGAAGATAGTTAAAATACTGATATATATTACTTCTAAAAATAAAAAATTTCCTAAACTATTACTTATGAAGTTTTGCCAAAATTCTTTTAGAGGTAAATCCCTAAATAGTAAGAATGGAATCGCTAGATAGACAAAAAACAACAATAATCCCATCGGTCTTCTTAAACTTTGAAGTTCCATTGAAGAAACACTAAACTCTCCTGTTTGAGCCCATTTTTTGCCATCTCGTATTTTATTTTTGGTATGATTATTTAGACCTTTAAAGACGGTAAAAGAAGATAATGCTATAATCGTAAATATTATAAAAAATGTGAAACTATCATTAATTACGTAATTTGTCTTAGAAAGATTATTGTTCTTTGATAAAAATGTAATTTTTGTATTTAAGTTAAATATGTTAAAAGCAAAATAATAGAAAATGACAAATAAAAAATTTCCCCACCAGTAAAAGTATGGTAAGGGTGAGAAATCATTTAAAACTTGGAAAAAAAAATAATCTGAGTTGGGATGTGTTTGTGAGTTTTTTTTATTATAAAGTTGTCCAAAAATTCTATTCATAATAAACCACACAAAGTAGAAGCTAAACTCATTATTTAAAATAATATCACGAAAATATAAAAAAGCAAACAAAAATCCGTTAAAAATATAATTTTTCTATACTATAACCAAGCCCATTTAAAAGTGTTATAAACTAATTATCAAACCCAATTGTTATCATAAAGACCATGACTTACTCACTAGATTTTCGCCGCGCTATTATGGACTTCAATCAATTAGATTTAAAAAAGTCCTATCAACACGGCTAAAAGCTATAGCCGTTATAAACTTTCGGATGTTTACTAGCTTAAATAATATTAATTAGCTTGCGGTTTATAAGTTGAAATACATGATATTTGCGCGAATTGTATGCGATATTGCACGACCCCAAATAGCTATTTCAATCGCGCATATTAAGTTCTGATCAAATAACACTCTTATAATCATGTTGAACTGACAGACAGTGCAAACAATTACAAGATAATATTTAGTTGATGGGGTGAACATTGAATAACAGCAAAATCAAAAAACGATTGTTGGTATTATTGTTGGTATCGTCAATATTTAATATTATAAAACCTATATAATACAATGCGTACAGACTCTACTTTACTTCCTGCCGTTCCGACCAAACATAGTAGTAATACAGAAAAGCCAATCATTGTTTTCAATGGTTGGCTTTTTTATATTTAATTATTCTTCATTCAGTATTACAAAGACGCTTTGGTAATCGCACTTAGTGCTTCATTAATGATAAATACTTTAGATTTAATGTCTTTGAAACCAAATGAAGTCAGTCTTTTGGTATGCTTCTCTAAATATCTATTAGCATCCTCTAAATTGTCAAACACATAAATACCGCCCGCTTCTTGCGTCTCTTCGTTTTCTGTCCATAGTTTATAGACCAGACCATTTTCAGTGGCGATGTCTTCAGCAAGCTCTTTCATGGCGTCAAAGAACGCACTGCTAAAAGGTCCGCTATAAGGAAAGTCTATTTGCAAAAGATATTTCATTTTTTAACCCTCATTGTTATTGAATAGTCGGCAAAATACATACTGCCAGATAATTACAATCTTAACATATTACGATTGCCTATAGACTTTCAGCCAGTGAAACGCTAGGGTAAATACTGTATGTTTACTTTGGTTTGACCTATGTCTGAGCTTAAGACTCCACGCACCGAAACTCTCGCAACTCATGCACCTTGGGAAACTTACCGGCGACCTTACGTACGTGATTTGGCCTACGTACTTGCCTGCCCTAACGTCTTGACAGAGTGGTTAGATGTTGCACCGCACCAAAACACCCATACAGTGTCGGTACATAGTGCAAGCTTTTGGCAACAGCAATTTGAGGGATATCAGCAGCGTTTAAAAGAGCTGGATACCACCAATGACTATCAGGCGCTGACCCGCTACTTATTAAAGCGCCCTAGCCCTAATCGCTTAGGTTTTCACTTTGAAGGTTTATTGTCATTTTGGCTAGAGGATGGCTTTGCACGCAAGTTGCATCCGTATGAGATACTGGCTAATAACGTGCAGTTATACAATGGCAAGCAGACGATTGGTGAGCTAGATTTGATTTTATACAATCATAAAGAACACCTAATGGAACATTGGGAATTGGCGATTAAGTTTTTTATGGGTTCCCCACCTTTTGAGCCGATCAATTGGGTTGGTATCAATTCCAATGACAATCTACAGCGCAAAATGACCCACATGCAAACCAAGCAGTTTTGTAGCGTTTGGGTGGATACTAAAAATCATGGAAAGGTGAAAATTGATAAGCGCTATGGCGTGATAAAAGGGCGGTTTTTCTTACCAATGAGCATCACTTGCTTCGTCTCTCCTCATTGGTTAACATCCAGCTTCCCCATGCACGAATGGTGTGATAAGACCGATAGCGCAACGCTTGCGACGATTGATATAGCCGCATTGCGCGCCGCTCACTATATAGAATGGTTTAGCAAGCGCGACTTCTATGATGGTCGCCAGTTACCACTTGTAACGTCTGAAAATGGTATCTTAAAAACAGGACTATACTTTGAAGGTAATAGACCAATCGTCATTTATCCTAAAAAACCCGACCAAGCAGAAGATTAACTTTAAGCTTTTATTATAATCTTAATAACTCTCAATCACCTGCATCAGCTCATATCGCAGCATATCGGCACTCGGCATACGCTCGGCGTGAAAGCGAACGATGGCAATGCCCGCACTGGCAAGCGCTTTATCTTTTTTATCATCGGCCTTTTGACGCGCTTTACTACTATGTGTCCAATCATCAAGCTCGATGGCAATCAAGGTTGTCTGTGCATCGACATCAACGATGACATAGTCGACGCTTTGGCGACAAATGCGATTAAACCAAAAACTGCGTTCGGAGGTTTCATTGCTATTGGCTTCGATGATGCGTGACAGCTGAACTTGGACAAAAACATGATATTCTGGCAAGGCATTTTTCAATTTTTTGAAAAATATTACTTCAGTGTCCGTCATGATAGGCATGGGTGCGAATGGCCAAATAGCCAGCTCATCACCGCGCACAGGTGGCGGCTCAGGTTCAGTGACTTGTTTGTCAGAAAACAGTTTTGGCAGGGTAATCAGCCCTACAAACCCAACCGCCAGTATTAAAAATATAACGCCAAATGACATGGTTTTACCTTATACATAATGAAAGCAGTCAGCTATGTGTCATGGTATCATTAACTTAAATGACGACACATATCCGACCGCGACAGGGCAGCCTTTATAGGCTGACAGGTTATACAAAGAGAAGCAGGAAAGAGCGGCGCTCATCGTAACTAAGTATGAGCAAATGGACAAACATTAAAACAAAAAACACGACAATAGATGTCGTGTTTGAATAAAGTCAGCTAGAACCAGAAAATACAAAGAATCCTAATTAAGCTTGTGCTGTTTATTTAGCCATAATAGTAATTTGGTTGTCGCAATATAGGTACTATTTTAACGCCAGTATAAGACCCAAGCACTCGTGGTATTAACTTTGGGATCGCTATTAATCTTATCTTTTAACGCCAATGCCGCCACTTTACCACGTTCAGGACCAACGATGACGCGCACACCGCGACTGGTCGGACTGGTCTTGACTTGATAGCCTGCAGATTGTAACTTCTTTGCTAATTCATCCGCTTTAGCTTGGTCATTTGCCAAGGCCACTTGCACGCCAAAGCTACCTTTAGCATCCGTTTCTTTTACTTCCTTACGGGCTTCGCTGAGTTTCTGCTGCGCTTCACGCTTCGCATCCGCTGACTTCTTAGCTAAAGCTTCTTCTTTTTGACGCTTGTCTTCGCGCGCCTGCTCAGCGGCGGCTGCTTCACGTGCCAAACGCTCCACCTGCTTACGCGATGGAATGGTAATACTTTGACCCAGTTGTAGCGCTGTCGACGGTGAAAGGTTATTCGCTTGTGCCAAGACTTCCACTGGCATATTGTATTGCCGCGCCAGTTTAATCAGCCCATCTCCTCTTTTGACTTGATAATCAGAGGGCGACTTAGGCGGCTCACTTTTAGCCGCTTCTGCTGCCTCTCGTTTTTTCTCAGCCGCAGCTTGCTCTTGTTTCTTAGCATCAACCTGCTTTTTTGCCTCAGCTTCCTTTTTACTGTCTGCTAACTTCTTAGCGGCAGCCTGCTCTTTAATCGCCGCTTGCCTTTGAGCCTCTTTTTGCGCTTGGGCAGCTTTTTGCTGGTCGCCAGTGTTTGTCTCGCTTTCAGCTGACGCAGCAGCGCTAGTCTTTTTTATTGGCGTTGTAGCCTCATTTTTTTCCGCGTCGAATTTATCACTCTCTTCAGTAGCTGGTGCGCTACTGGCCATATACTGCTGGCTTTCCGCACGGGCTTTTGCCAATGCTTGGGCCTCAGCAGCTTCTTGTTCGGTTAAGAACTGCTGGGCGCGCTTTTCTTGTTCGGCAACACGAGCAGCGCGCTCTTTTTGTTTTTGTGCCAAGATCCGCTTTTCAGTCTCGATATCCGTCGTTAATGGCTGAGGAGATTCTTGTGCGGGGCTTGGCTTATCTATCATCGCTGACGCTGGTTGTGGTTTATTGCTATCACCAATTTGTTGCACCATGGCGTATAGCATCACGCTACCGCCAATAATCATCCCAATGCCCAATAAGGCTTGTCTCGAAAAGTTCATCCGTTTACGTCTCTTAGTTGGTAATAAGGTTGATTGAGCGGCACAACTGTCGCCTCAAAACTATACTTAGCTAGCTTTAATAAATAGTCTTGATAGTTGCCATTGCCGCCGGTTACGTCCATACATTTTTAAATATTATGCCGAGCTGTTCATAGCATTGTGTAGCAATGTGCTAAATCACTTTGATTATAAAGTATATTCTTCATACTGTCTGCCATCATGCCACTACTAAGATTAACATTAAATAAGTAGGATTTTAACTTAAATTATCAGTATCAAGTGCCGCTAGTGCCTCACCGATCGTATGAAAAGAGCCACATACCACGATTAAATCCTCTGGCTGGCTGGCGTTTATCACAGCATCAGTCGCTTCTGATAAACGTTCAAACTCGTGTATTTGCGCACTATCAACATAGCTTGATAAGATACTTTTCAAATGCTCAGTGCTCGCCGCCCGTGGATAATCAATCTCAGCGATATACCAATCACTAATGGGCAAGCCCGCTTCGGTCAAACGCTGCACGACTTTATTGATATCTTTATCGCCCAACATGGAAAATAGCATTTTAATACTGGCAGGTTTACTAGTTACTTGTTCGGAACTATTTTGCTTCACTAAATGCTGCTGCCAAAGCGGTAATAATTGCGCCAATAAAAACTCGACACCTTGTTCATTGTGGGCTACATCGAACAACCAATGGCGATTATGCGTCTCACGATAATCAAAACGACCGGCGAGCTTGACCGTCTGTAATGCCTGCCTAATAGCATTGCTGTCGACATTTAATGAACTTGCCAGTACCGCAGATAAGGCATTAGCAGTATTGGTCAATGACAGCGCTGGGCGTGGTAGCTCCATGGTGACAGCCGCATTACTATATTGCCAAACGTCCGTATCCACTTCACAATAGTCAAAGTCTTTTCCAGCTTGATAACAGGTTGCCCGATGCATATCGATAACTTGCTGCACACTAGCTGGCATCGCTTTAGCGCCATAAATTAAGCTGATACCTTCTCGTAAGATACCTGCTTTCTCACGCCCAATATCTTCGACATTATCCCCCAGCCAATCGACATGATCGATGGCAATATTGGTAATCACCGCCATATCAGGATCGATGATATTGACCACATCCAAGCGCCCGCCTAGCCCAACTTCTAATACCCAGACATCACAATCCGCTTCGGCAAATATCAACAATGCGGCAAGTGTCGTCATCTCAAAAAAAGATAAGGTTAGACCACACTGTAATCGCGCTACTTCTACTTTGCTAAACGCATTGATTAAAGTCTCATCGCTGACCATCTCGCCATTGATGCGCACCCGCTCGTTAAATACACTCAGATGCGGTGATTGATACAAGGCGGTCTTATAACCTGCCGCTTGACACATCTGCGCAATGACAGCGGTTGTCGAACCTTTACCATTAGTACCTGCCACAGTAAAGACATAAGCATCATCTTTAGCTGACTGTACCACACCTAACGCCTCAGCAACCGGCAATACTCGTGACAATCCCATATCTATCGCCGAGACATGAATCTGCTGCATATAATCGAGCCATTCGCTCAAACTAGAATGTGTAGTGGGAGTATTAGGCTTAGAAACTAAAGAGTCAGACATGGAAAGAACCTATATTAAAATAGTCAATTAGAAAATATTCATTTAAAAAATAAGGACAGTATATAACTACCTGACCAAAAAGCAAAAATAGCATTTACCGTCATTGACGATAAATGCTATTCGTTAGCTTTATATAATTGGCAGAATTTAGCATGCTACTAAATAGTACGCAGTGATAAATTCAATCACCTATTTGTCGAGTAGCTCAGTATATTAAGCATCAACATTAGGTACGCGGCATAGCTTTGCTAGCAAGCGATAGATGGTATCAATCAACTGATGACGATGGACTACCTCATCAACCACGCCGTGCTCTAACAAGAATTCAGCGCGCTGGAATGGCTCTTCTAGTGTTTCACGGACGGTTTGTTCAATCACGCGCTTGCCAGCAAAGCCAATCATGGCTTTTGGTTCTGCTAAATGGATATCACCTAGCATAGCAAGCGATGCCGTCACTCCGCCATAGACAGGATTGGTCAATACCACAATATACGGTATGCCAGCAATTCTCAAACGTTCAATCGCTGCGGCAGTTCGTGCCATTTGCATCAATGATAGCAGACCCTCTTGCATACGCGCACCGCCTGAGGCAGCAAAACAAACCAAGGGTACTTTATCTTCAAGGGCTTTTTCGGCCGCTTGCACAAAACGGTCACCAACCACTGACCCCATAGAGCCACCCATAAAGCGGAAGTCAAACGCACAGGTTACGATGTCGAGATTGCGCAGTTTGCCGTACATCACAATCAGCGCCTCAGACTCACCTGTCTTTTCTTGTGCTTCCGTCATGCGCTGCGGATACGGCTTACTATCGACAAAGCTCAATGGATCTTTGGCAATAAACTCTTGTCCTAGCTCACCATCTACTTGATCGAGCAACCATTTTAAGCGCTCACGAGCACTCATCGGTAAATGATGATCACAATGCGGGCAGACGTAACAATTAAAAATCAGCGCCGTATTGGTAATCATAGAGTGACAGCTACTACACTTGGTTGACGGTTCGGTCTCTACCGCTGTCAAAGGCGCAGTCAGTTGTTGCTTAATGCCCGGTATCGGACGATTAAACCATGATTGCCCAGCAGTATTAGCATTGTTAGGAGTAGTCATATCAGGTTTTATTATCGTATCAGTCATAGTATTCGCCATTATCAAAGGCTTATCGACAAGTTGGCTCGTTTACTTGTCCCTAAGAGTCGTTTTATAAGAATCAGTCTAAAAGTTACATACCTTCATAACATGAGCAGCTATAAAGCACGCTTACGCGCAACTGTAACAATTTATATGTGATGTTAGTTTACACACGTAAACTAACTTTAGCAAAGTCATTTGACGGTGTCTTTATAAACATTGTTATAAAAGTTGTGATAAACCTTACTATAAAACCGCTATCGACCCTCTTACGAATAATAAGACAATGACGTTGCTAAGCCATTCACACTTTGATGCCAATACCTTCGATATAATATTAGACCGTCAAACTATCGAGTGCGCCGCGTAGCTCGTCCATTTTCGCCATGATTTTTTGCTGAGCACCCGCCACCGCAGAGGCGTCGCTTGCATCTATATCAGCGAAGTTCTGCACCAGCGCACTACCAACAATAATACCATCGGCATGCTTACCAATCGCTTTGGCGGACGCTGCATCACGAATACCAAAACCCACACATACTGGCAAATCTGTCTCCGCTTTAATTGCCTGCACTTGGGTGGCAACATCATCAGTATCTAGCGTTGCTGAGCCAGTGACACCTTTTAAAGACACATAATAAATATAGCCACCACAATGAGTCAGCACTTGCTCACGGCGCTCAGGCAAAGTAGTTGGCGATAATAAGAAAATCTCATTCATCGCATGCTCAGTTAAATGCTGAGTAAAGCTACCCGCTTCTGCTGGCGGCAAATCAACCATCAAAATGCCATCAACGCCTGATTGCTCACATAAGGCGACAAAGCTATCATAACCAATGATTTCAACGGGATTAAGATAACCCATGAGGATAATCGGCGTCTGCGTGTCTTGCTGACGGAACTCTGCGACCATTTTTAATGCATCACGCGTACTGGTACCTGCTGCTAATGCTCGCTCTCCAGCCAATGCGACCGTTGGACCATCTGCCATTGGGTCAGAAAACGGCAAGCCAACCTCAATCATATCCGCGCCATGTTTGACTAAGTCGTGTAACAAACCAACAAAGCTATTAGGTGTTGGATCGCCTGCCATCACATAAGGAATCAGGGCTTTTTTATTTTGGGCTTTCAAAGTCTCAAAAGTGCTTTCAATTCGGGTCATAGTGGTCTCTTAATTATTATTAGCTGAACTTTCGACTCTTTATTTGATAAATAACATTCATTAGAAAATTCTTACAAAATAAAGAGTACTAAGTCATTTTTCTTATAAGGAGTCATTCAATTACTACTAAAACAATAGCAGCTACAACTCAATCCCTTCCGCCTTCATCACTGAATGCAAATCCTTATCACCACGACCTGACATATTGACGATAATGGTCTGATCAGGGGTCATGGTTTTAGCCAGTTTAAGCGCATAGGCGACTGCATGAGCAGACTCGAGCGCAGGGATAATACCTTCTTTACGGGTGGCTTCATGGAAAGCTTCTAATGACTCTTTATCGGTACAACCCACATATTCAACGCGCTTCATATCTTTTAAGAAGCTATGCTCAGGACCAACACCAGGATAATCAAGACCTGCCGAGATAGAATGCGTCTCTTGAATTTGACCTTCATCATCCGCCATCAAATACGTACGGTTACCATGTAGCACGCCGATACGACCAGCAGCTAATGGTGCGGAATGACGACCGGTTTCAATACCGTCGCCTGTCGCTTCAACACCATACATTTTGACTTCAGTGTCGTTTAAGAAATCAAAGAACAGACCAATAGCGTTTGAGCCACCACCGACACAAGCGACTAGGGCATCTGGTAATTTGCCAGTCATTTGCAAATGCTGAATGCGCGCTTCTTTACCAATAATCGCTTGGAAATCACGTACCAATAGCGGATAAGGATGCGGGCCTGCAACAGTGCCGATGATGTAATAAGTACTATCCACATTGGTGACCCAGTCGCGCATGGCTTCATTCATCGCGTCTTTAAGCGTACGCGAACCCGAGGTAACAGGCACGACAGTTGCACCTAGCAAACGCATACGGTAGACGTTCATCTTTTGGCGCTCGACATCATCAGCGCCCATATAAACGATACATTCTAACCCTAAGCGCGCAGCAATCGTCGCCGTCGCAACACCATGTTGCCCTGCTCCAGTTTCCGCAATAATACGTTTTTTACCACTCATTTTGGCAAGTAGCGCCTGCCCGATGGTGTTATTCACCTTATGGGCGCCCGTATGGTTTAGATCTTCACGTTTAAAATAAATCTGCGCACCGCCTATCTCATCACTCAAACGCTTGGCATGATAAAGCGGTGTTGGACGACCGACATAATTAACCAAATCGTTATGATACTCTTCCCAAAACGCCGGATCGGCTTTTACCTTGGTATACAGCGCCTCTAGCTCCTCTAATGCTGCCATCAGCGTTTCAGAAACAAAACGACCGCCATGAACGCCGAAATGTCCACGCGCATCAGGATATTGGTTAAAGTCTTGTACGTTTTCTGGGTTGGTAAAGGTATTGATGGCTTTAGCAGCGGTAGATACATCTTTGCTCGCGACATGACTCATGATAATTCCTACTATAATAAGTGGTATTTTTTAGAATAAATATGGGGGATAATTTTTCAAGTAATGAGCTAGTTGATCGATATCAAACTAGCTACTGATATTCGAAGGTTCGCCAAGCGTCTCATTTTGCCATCGGTCACGTTTTACCGCTTTCATAAAGGCGCGCATTTTGGCAGCGTCTTTTTTGCCTTTGTCAGACTCAATCCCGCCGCTAACGTCAACGGCATAAATAGGCAGCTCTAAAGTAGCAGCGACATTATCGGCGTCAAGCCCACCCGCTAAGATAATAGGTAACGAGCTGTCTTGCGGTAATAGATTCCAATCAAATCGTGCCCCAGTACCGCCATACTTATTCGGATGGTAAGCATCTAACAATATACTGTTCGCTCCAGCTGCGGCAAACTCATTAATTTCGGCGCTTACGCTAGCAGCGGTGTGCTGTTCCGTATTGATACGCAACGCTTTTATCCAGCGCTTATTGACCGCACTTGCCAGCTGCTGACACTGCTCGGGCGTTTCATCACCGTGGAATTGAATGATATCAAAAGAGACACGGTTTGCCAGTTCAATCAGTTCTGCTCGCGGCATATTTACCACCAATGCCACGACACTTATAAAAGCTGGCAAAGAAGCACTTAGCAATTGCGCCTGCTCGATAGTAACAGCGCGCGGACTCGGTGGATAAAACACCAAGCCAACGGCATCGACACCCAACTGAGCAGCAATTTTAATATCACTAGGCTGGGTAAAACCACAAAACTTAACCTGCATAATGTGACCTTATATATAACACTAAATATGACGTTGATAAATTGGCTTGACTAACATAGCGGACAATAAATACTCATTACCAACGCTAAAAAGCAAATATGATGATTTGTTAATTGAATGGCAAATCCATTGCATCCAAAAACTTATCCTAGCATACTTTTATTCACAGTTTTGTTTATGATTGCGATTGATTAATATAGGAATAGTAGAATGTCTAAAACGGTCGCGGAAACGCCTCATCACACTGCTAGCAATAATACGACGAGCATAAACCCAGCTCATTATTTAATGTGGTTCCGTCGTGACCTGCGAGTTCATGATAATACGGCATTGGCAGCGCTTTGCGAGCGTGCAAATGAGAATAACGCATTAGTAAGTGCTATTTTCTTTATGACGCCTGAGCAATGGCACGCACATGATATGTCGCTCACACAGCTTGATCATATCGCCCGCACCTTACCTATCCTCGCAAAAAATCTGCACCAACAATTAAACATCACCTTAAACGTGCAGGTCTGCGCAAGATTTTCTGACTGCGTAGAGTCGTTAGACGCGCTATGTGCCGCAAATAATATCAGCACCATCATGGCCAATCACGAGTATGAAGGCAATGAGATTGACCGCGATAAGCAGCTAACCAAGCAACTGGCGAAAAATAATATTGCGTTTGTGCGCTGGCATGACCAATGTATCTTACCGCCGCAAAGCATTACCACCAACGATGGCGATAGCATGTATCAAGTATTTACGCCATTTTACAAGAAATGGCGGCATACCTTAGATGTTAGTAGCATGCAAATGCATGAGGCAGCAGCCATCCATCACAATAATGCCAATATAGAAAGCTCAAAACAGACGGTCAATACGATAGAAGCATTAAGCCAAAAAGTGGTTAAGGATTATCAGCAGTTATTAGCAAACAACGCCCAACTCAGTCATATTGATAGTAAGGCACAGCTTGACCATGCTCGGACTGCTTACCCTGCTGGTGAAGATGCTGCTTGCCAGCGTTTAAAGGAATTTATTGCTGATGATATCGATAACTACGATATAAGCCGCGATGTGCCAAGTTTACAAGCCACCAGTCAGCTATCAGCCTATCTTACCATTGGAGCGATTAGTCCGAGACTTTGTTATCTACAAGCGAGCGAAGCAGCAGAAAAACGACACGGTAATGATAGAGACACTCTTAATAACTCTGACAATAACGATATCAATCATTGGATAAGCGAGTTGGCTTGGCGAGATTTTTATCGTCATGTGCTAGTAGATAAGCCCGCACTTATCCGTCACAAAGCTTATAAAGAAGAGACTGATAGCAAGATTAATTGGTCGTATGATAATGATGATTTTCATGCATGGTGTACTGGTATGACTGGCGTGCCATTAGTGGATGCGGCAATGCGATGTCTGAATACGACCGGCTTTATGCACAATCGCTTGCGGATGGTCACAGCGATGTTTTTAAGCAAGGACTTACTGCTTGATTGGCGCTTAGGCGAGCGCTACTTTATACAGCAGTTGATAGATGGAGATTTTGCTTCCAATAACGGTGGTTGGCAATGGAGCGCATCTACAGGCACGGATTCTGCTCCCTACTTCCGTATTATGAATCCCTTTAGCCAAGCAAAGACCCATGATAGCGATGGCGAATTTATCAAGGCATGGCTGCCTGAGCTGAAGGAAGTACCTGCCAGCATCTTGCACAGCGAGGATAAGATGCGACAGGCATTAACAAAAGGTGGAAAGTTTGCTGACATTGATTACCCAGTACCGATGGTCGAACATAAAGCAGCACGCCAGTTAGTGATTGCTGAATTTAAAAGATAGCGTTGAGTTTAAAAACTGTAGTAAATTTAAAAAACAGTGCTGCTCAAACAGGGCCGCTGATAGTTTTGATAAAAAATACTAGCTGTCTATTTTCAACAAACGGATTTCCAACTCATTTTGCGTCACATTGCCAGTTTGCATTAAGCTACTTTGTGGCACCCTAGCCGCTCTATCCATATCTGAATTCGATATTCGCGTTTTAATCGTGTAGATGGCATAGATTAATAAGCTAAAGCTGATGATCAACAATACCCAAGTCGCAAACGACAGTGACTCTTTTGCTTTGGGTCGTTTGGTTAATTTGTGCTTCTCATGAGCAGAGGGCTGATTATTAGGAGTTGTCATATACGCCACCTCTTATATTATATGAGCTTATTTTATCGACAGTATTCATAAGGCTGTCGATAATCATAAATAAGTCCTGCTATATAATATAATAACCTTAATACCCGTCATTTCAAGCAACATTTATTAACTGACCAGCTATGCTTTAGGCTGCTTTCAGTAATGCTCTTAATTTCTCTCCTAATATTAAGCTTTAACCATTAGTCGTTGGCATCTGACACGCCCCTGCGCCTTGCGTAGTCACCGTAACCACGGCGCCAGTCAAAGCAAATAACTGCTGCAATTGTGTTTGTGCATTTTGGAGCGCCATATTCATCACATCACCGCGGCAAGCACGCTCAAGGACTTCTTTTTTCGCCATACTTTGCGCTTGTTGCAAAATCTTTGGATCGACTTGCATCATACCAAAAGCGCCCGTTTGCCAATCATAGATTTCAATATCATCTAGATAAACCGAAAATATCTCTGATGGTGGCAAAGTGATATGAATCTGAGGCATGATAGAAATGGGATTGTTGGCATCCGCGCTTTCAGCATTTTTTATAGCAGTCTCTATGGGCTCTATCACTTGCACCATCTCAGGCGTCAATGCACTCAAGTCAATCCCCGCTTCTACGCGCCCACGGGCGATGAACAAGCCTTTTTGCTCGTCTTGCCATAGCTTCATCCAACTACCAGCGCGCTGGCTAGTAATAACCGTATCGACACTAAATGCCACCGTCTCCAAACGATTCAATTTCTGAATTTGCATCACCACGCCTTCACGGGTGATGGTTTCTATCGGTTTCTCCTTAGTACTGTTTTGCAAACTATAAATCGCAAAAACAAGCGCGGCGAGACCGATAAGTAAAACTATCCATGACATCATCGCGATAGGTTTTCTCGCTTGCGGATGACTGCCATTGTTATTGCCCACGGGTGAGCGGTTATCAGAGTTGGTCATGTACACTACCTCAAGGTTTTATTATTTATTTTGATAAGTATATAATCGGTAAATATTACGCCCTTAATGCTATTTCTTTATAATGATTTCAAGAAGTTACTACCAATCCTCTACATAACTGACTTTTATTTATGACAAGACTATTTATATATTGAGTGATACCTAAAGATTTACAAATAACGCCATTGCATTAAATAACGTCGTGGTATGAAGTAAGCATTACTTTAGCGGTAATATTGTAAAGAGCAGCTTAATTTAGCAGCTTTATAGACGGCCTATTTTTCATGATATTGACGGGTTTATAGAGTGTTTGAGAGGAAAAAACAAAAAATCATTGCGTCTTAGGCGAACTTTACCTAACATAGCCAGATTGTATAAGCAAAATGTTGGCGCACCCCTATTTTTCTGGCTTATATGTCCAAAATATGACGTTGCCAACACGGACGTTTACGACAAAATGAAAAGTTTCAACCTTTTTACAAGGCGTTTTATGAACGCACTTTCTACTAACGTACTGTTTGTCGCAGTACTTTTTAGCTAGGTCTGTCCTAGACTATTACCAAGTGATAAAAGGTAAGCTGGCGTCGGCCATCAAAGCACACGCTTAATATCCTACTATTTCTTATTTATTTTATCGTTGATAAGGTTATGCTTTATTTATGAAAGCCAGTCAATTTTTGTTTGCCACGCTAAAAGAAACTCCCAGCGATGCTGATATCGCCTCAAGCCAATTAATGGTAAGAGCAGGTCTGATTCGTAAAATCGCCTCTGGATTATATATCTGGTTGCCGATGGGTTTGCGCGTGTTGCAAAAAGTCGAACGCATCGTTCGCGAAGAGATGCAAAATATCGGCGCTCAAGAAGTGCTTATGCCAATGACGCAGCCAGCTGAGCTGTGGCAGACGACCGGTCGTTTTGACGATTATGGTCCTGAGCTATTACGCTTTAAAGACCGTCATGATCGTGATTTCGTACTTGGTCCAACGCACGAAGAAGTGATCACCAATCTTGCCCAAGGTGAGCTGCGCAGTTATAAGCAATTGCCGATTACCTTTTTCCAAATCCAAGGTAAGTTCCGTGATGAGATTCGTCCACGTTTTGGCGTGATGCGTGCGCGTGAATTCACCATGAAAGACGCCTACTCATTCCACGTTGATCAAGCGTCATTGGCAAAGACTTACGATGATATGTATGACGCTTATACGCGCATCTTCACCCGTTTGGGTTTAGATTTCCGTGCGGTACAAGCGGATACCGGTTCTATTGGCGGTTTTGCTTCGCATGAGTTCCATGTATTGGCAGACAGCGGTGAAGATGATATTGCTTTCTCTGATTCTTCTGAGTATGCCGCCAACGTTGAGCTGGCGGAAGCGGTGAGCACTGCAGAACGTCAGCCTGCGACGATGCCTCGCGAGAATGTCGATACCATCGATATGCCAACCTGTGAGGCAGTCGCTGAATATTTAAATGTTCCGCTTGCCACAACGGTAAAAACTTTGATTGTGCAAGGTCATACTGCAGAAGGCGAGCCGCAGCTTATCGCTGTGGTATTGCGCGGCGACCATACGCTAAACACCATCAAAGCTGAAAAAATCGAAGAAGCCAATGTCCCTTTAACCATGGCAACGGAAGAAGAGCTAAAAGCAGCGGGTCTACATAAAGGTTATATTGGCGTTGAGCTTGATATTCCCGTCTTTGTTGATCGTGCAGCAGCGGCGCTATCGGACTTTGTCTCTGGGGCTAACGAAGTTAACAAGCATACCATTGGTATGAATTGGGAACGCGACGCTCATATCACCCGTATTGTTGATATTCGCAATGTTCATGAAGGTGATCCTTCTCCTGATGGTAAAGGCACGCTACAAATCAAACGTGGTATCGAAGTCGGTCATATCTTCCAGCTGGGTGATAAATACTCACAAGCGATGAATGCTACCGTATCTGGTGAAGATGGCAAGCCTGTCACCCTTATGATGGGTTGCTACGGTATTGGCGTAAGCCGTATCATCGCTGCTGCTATCGAGCAGAACAACGATGAAAATGGCATCATGTGGCCATCAACGCCAAATGTTAGTGATTCTTTAGCACCGTTTGAAGTCGCTATCGTGCCAATGAAGTCGAAAGAAGAAACGGTCATGCAAACCGCTACGGCATTGTACGAAGAGCTAAAAGCCCTTGGTGTCAATGTATTGCTTGATGATCGTAACGAGCGTCCAGGCGTTAAATTCGCTGACCTTGAGCTGATTGGTATTCCGCATCGTATCGTAGTATCTGATCGCAACTTGGCAGAAGACAAGTACGAATACGTCAATCGCCGTGATAGCGAAAAGCAATTACTCAGCCGTGATGAAGTACTAGCAAAAGTAAGCGGTAAATAGTTTTTCAATAAAAACTATGCCATAAAAAGCGCCTATCTTAGTGAATAAGATAGGCGCTTTTTTTTGGCTATAATTCGCTAAATATGATTAATCATTATTCACGCTTATATCTACTGACGAATCAAGCGACTAGGCACAGGCAATAATGCAATATCACTCACACGGCATGGATTGATATCAATACCACCTCGTCTTGTATACCAAGCACGAACCATGAGCGCACTTGGCTCATAATATTGGCTCAAATCAGCAAATATTTGCTCAACACATTGCTCATGAAAGCCATTATGCTGACGAAAACTTAAAATATAACGTAGCATTCCAGCCTCATCGACTGTTTTATTACTGCTAATAGAAACCGCCAATGTACCCCAGTCTGGCTGATTGGTCACCGGACAATTACTACGCAGCAGGTTAGAATAAAAGCTAAAAATTTTACCAGCTTCTTTTTCAGAACCTACTGAATCAGTTGCTAATAACGACGCATCAGGATGCAGCGTTAACGCGACTTTCTCGCTGCTATTCGCCAGTGCAGCATCAATACAAATGCCTTCAGGTTTTGCAATTAACAGACTTGACGTGTCATTCTCTAAACCAAACAACTCAACCTGCACCTCTGCCTGTACGCATGCTGATAAGTCTGTGGCAATCAGTGCTTGTACATCTTCCCAGCTAGAAAATTCAGTAAAATTAATACTGTTTAAATATAACTTTAGTGATTTTGACTCAACGATAAATGGCGAGCTGGCCGGCACACCGAAACGTGCAATGGCGACTTGCGAGAGTCCTTGCGGATTCAGCCAAGACATCTCAAAAGCCTGCCACCAGTCCACGCCCACTGCCAACTTGTCATCATGCCAGCCGATCGCATCGCGCCCCATGCTTCTTGCAATAGGATAAAGCGTCTCTGGACTATATTCAGTCGGATAGTCAGTGGTTTGCTCACCCAAGATACCATGAATACTCATTTGTCTTCCTAATATTAAACCATTAAAATTTTACCAAAATATTAAACTACCAATCGGGTACAGCAGGTCGTAAAAGCACTATCTTGTTAAATAGCAAGTACTACAAACGCACGCGTGAGCCATTGCTCAGTAGGCGATAGGCAATAGTATAGAATATCGCACAGAATACAAAAATAGCAGCCATCGAATACCAAACATTCACATCAGAATACCCTAGGATACCGTAACGGAACGAGTTTACCATGTAGACAATAGGATTCAACAACGAGATGTTTTGCCAAAATGGTGATAGATTTTCCATCGAGTAAAACACCCCACCAAGATAAGTAAGTGGCGTTAATACAAAGCTTGGAATAATAGAGATATCATCAAATGAGCGGGCAAATACAGCGTTAATAAAACCGCCGAGTGAAAATAAGATAGACGTACCCAGCACCGTAAATATCGTCACAAATAAATGCTCAATACCAAGCTCGGTAAAGAATAGCGCCACTATCGAGACAATAATACCAATCGCCAGTCCACGAAAGATACCACCACTAATATAACCCATCAAAATAGCATGCTTGGAGACTGGCGAAACCAACAGCTCCTCGATACTGGCGGTAAATTTGGCACTAAAGAAGCTTGAGACGACGTTAGAGTAGCTGTTGGTAATAATCGCCATCATAATCAAACCGGGCACGATAAACTGCATGTATGGCACGCCACCCATCTCACCGACACGTGAGCCAATCATCTTCCCGAAGATGACAAAATATAAGCTCATGGTAATGACTGGCGGCAATAAGGTCTGTGGCCAAATACGTAGAATCCGGCGAACCTCTTTTAGCAAGATAGTACGAAAAGAGATCCACTTCTTATTCCATGACATTGTTTTATTATGATCAATCATTTCCTGACTCATAATCCCGCCTCCTTCATACTGTCTGCACTCTGAATATTTTTGTCTACCAAGCGCATAAAAAGCTCTTCTAATCGATTGGCCTTATTACGCATACTTGCCACCGTGATACCTTGCTCTGATAACTGGTCAAAAACACCATTTAACGACTCGCCTTCTGTCAATGTCACTTCAAGCGTCTGGTCATCTGGTTGCGACAGTTCCGTCACTCCTGTCAGATCCAGTTGACGCGTAAGCGGCGTATTTAAATCAAAGACGAAGGTCTCAACCGATAGCTGCGCCAATAAGTCTTTCATTTCAGTATTAATACGAATCTCACCATGATCCAAAATTGCAATGCGCTTACACAGCTGCTCCGCTTCCTCTAAATAGTGAGTGGTCAAAATAATCGTGGTATTTTCTTCGATATTAATCTGCTGCATAAATTCCCACATAGAGCGGCGCAGCTCGATATCGACCCCAGCCGTTGGCTCATCAAGGATTAGCAATTTTGGTTTATGAATCAAGGCGCGGGCAATCATCAGACGACGTTTCATACCGCCTGATAGCTCGCGTGATTTACTGTCGCGTTTATCCCATAAACCAAGTGCCATCAGCAGCCTTTTTGCCCTTGGGCGTGCTTCTTTGGCAGGAATACCAAAGTAACCCGCTTGGGTAATCAAGATATCTTCAACTTTTTCAAACTGATTAAAATTAAATTCTTGCGGCACTACCCCAAGGTATTGCTTGGCAATCGAAGGATTTTCTAACAAATCTGTGCCAAAAATCTTGACGCTACCGGTCGTAGGCTTAAATAACGAGCTAATAATGCCAATCATCGTTGATTTACCAGCACCATTTGGCCCAAGTAGCGCAAAAAAACCACCCTGTGGGACGGTTAAACTGACATCTTTAAGTGCCGAAAACCCATTAGCGTAGGTTTTGGATAAATTCTGGATAGCAAGTGCTGGTACCTCAGACATGAATACCTCTTTATTGGTTATAAATTTATATGAACAGCGATTTTTAAAGTATGTTTTTTAGAATACTAGTATCTAGAAGAGACAATGTAATGTCATCAAATGAGGCTGCTAATGATAAATTTCAACTGCACCACACTAGAAGCATCATATTGATAATACTCATCATTAAAAAAGCGCCTACCTCATTAAATGAAATAGGCGCTTTATCCATGCGTGCGGTAAAGTGCTAGATAAAATCTTTATCAAAAATCATGCGGGAACATTTAAACTGGGCGGCTATCAAACCATTTACCTAACCTAAACCAGCAGCAATGCCAATGAATCCAAAAACAGACGATTATCTAACGACCAATAAAAGCTAGCTCGCTTGCTCAACCATATAGTCAACCGCGTTTTGCACTTCTTCATCAGGAATATCTGCACCACCTTTAGCAGGCATGGCGTTGAAGCCATTGATGGCATGCGTATATAAGGTATCTTTGCCTTTTGAGATACGTGGTCCCCAAGCACCAGCATCACCTAACATAGGCGAGCCAAGTAAGCCTGAAGCATGACAAGTTTGACATACAGCACTATAAACTGCTTTACCATCACGAGGGCCATCGCCCGCTGCTGGACCAGCAGAACGCGCCGTCACGTCACACACTTCGTCATCTTCAAAGCATACTTTGGCAACAGGCTGAATACGAGCAATCAAGTTAGGATACAAAGCAATCAGCTTTTGTACTTGCGGCGTATCTTGTGGAATGGGCTCTTCAACTGCGGCAGGTGCTGCTGCCGTTGCTTCAGCAGGCGCATCGGCGTTGGCTGCGTCTGCAGTGGCATCAGTAGCTGCCGCATCGGTAGTATCTGCAGCGGCTTGGGTATCGTCACCCAACTTTTGAGGCGCGTTTTCGACAACGGCTTGCCCTTCTGCGACATCAGATACGGTTACGGGAGTGTCTACAACACTTTCAGCTTGGCTCACAGCGATACTAGCGATTCCTAGAATGGCAGCTGCCGATAACATAACTACTTTTCTCATTCGTCACGTTCTCTTATTGCGTATACAAGGGCCGACATGGCTTAGACATTCTGTCTGTCCTCCTTTGACAACCAAACAGCTATCAATAGCAAACAGCCATCCCGCATGCAGGCGCGCTTGTAATCGGTGATTATAAATATGAATTCTCCCTGACATTATAAGGGAAAAGACAGGTAGATTGCCATGCCTGTTTGCTGACTATGGTGTTTTTTCTTAAAAAACCTCGATAGCCACCTTCATTCGTTGGCTTTATGGCTTTTATTTGTTAGACTAAGCGGTCTTAATTTTTAGACGCCACGTAGTTCTAACTGTGGCTAATTACCCTTGTTCATACACGGTGTTAGTTAGTACAGTTTTAGTCAGTAAATTATGCGCTCGTAGCTCAGTTGGATAGAGTATCGGTCTCCGAAGCCGAGGGTCGTGGGTTCGATTCCCGCCGAGCGCACCAATCATCATGAATGATATTTTACCTTTGCCTAGTGTTCATTCTATAACTTAAATTTTCATATTATTCACTATATACCTATATAAATAAATACCCTACATTAGGAGATAGTCTTGAATATTTTGTACATAGTTGCATTATTTTTTGCATCTGTGTTTTGGGTAGCAGTGATCTTCTGGCTTTTATTAAAACGATAAGCAATCAAATCAATGTTATAAAGCCTCGCTTAACCTATCCTACTCTGCATCTTGTAAATTAGCGGTAAGCTGAGCACGGCTGGGTACACGGTGATAATTAATCACGGGTACGTCGCCCAAACGGCGCTGACCGACAGCAACTTTTTTATCTATCGTAATCATGGCAAGTTTTTTATGGTGCTTGCTGATTAGCAAATGATTGCTCTTACGGCTTACACGATAGTCAGGAAAATACTGCTGTACCAGCTCTGAGGTTTTGTGCAGCGCATCATTCATCGATGTTTTTTCGCCTTGTGACTTTACACTGTCGTTATCAGCGCCTTTAGGGGTGCGCGATTTTGCTAGTAACCATAGTCCAACCACGACTGCTAGTAATATGACAAGCCACCACATTCCATCTATCATAGAAGTCTCTATCCATTCTTCATAAGGGTTAGGTCATGTTAGCAGAATTATCATCAGCGTTAATAGCAGAAGTCGAACGTGCTGCCAAACTACTGGGCGCAAAACAGCATATTTGTATTTTAACAGGCGCAGGAATTTCCGCCGAAAGCGGTATCCCCACTTTTCGAGATAAGCAGACAGGCCTATGGGAAAACTATGGTGCTGAAGACTTGGCGACACCAGAGGCTTTTACGCGCGACCCAAAGCTGGTTTGGTCATGGTATCAGTGGCGCAGACGAGTGGTTGCGGATAAAAAACCGAACCCTGCCCATGATGCCTTAGCACAGTGGCAGTACCATACTCAATCATCTGGTCAGAAAGTAACGCTTATTACCCAAAATGTCGATGATTTACATGAGCAGGCTGGCAGTACCGTTACCCATCTACATGGACACTTATGGCGCAATCGCTGTAGCCAATGCGAGATACCCTATCAGAACAAGTCTAAGGGATCATATAGCAGCGCAGACAGCATGGATTATAGCGAGGCACTGATTAGTTGCCCGCATTGCGATGGCTATATCAGACCAGATATTGTTTGGTTTGGCGAAGCGTTGCCTGTAGAGGCATGGGAGACGGCAGAAGAAGCGGCTGCTAACTGCGAAGTCTTTATCAGTATTGGTACATCCAGTCTCGTCTACCCTGCTGCTGGACTGGCACAGCTAGCAAAAGAAAATGGTGCCGAAATTATCGAGATAAACACAAATCCGACACCCAATACTATCGTGGATATCACCTTAGCGGAAAAAGCGGGGATGGTAATGCCGTTATTAATCCAAAGAATCACTGCGCTGTAGTCGATTGACCCTAAAAGAATGGCAGTTGAAAAAAGAAAAGGCTTGACGATTTATACCAACCGTTAAGCCTTTACGATTAAGTTTTTATGCCATCAGTGCTTATCGCAGAGCGAGATCAACTTTCGCTAAGTATTCCTGTTTTAACGCATCGCTGATAAATGATGAGTGAAAAGAGTTCCTAACCAAAGTAATGATATCGTTTTCCGTTAGCGGCAGGTTTTCACATAGATTGATAAAGTTTTGATTGATATAGCCCTTAAAATAGGCAGGATCATCGGAATTGACACTAACATTGAGACCATAATCTAACAGCGCTTTGATATTATGCGCTTGATAGCTGTCAAAAACTTTGAGTTCGATATTGGAGTTTGGGCAAACCGTCAGCGGCATTTGCTCTTCTTTTAGGCGTTGCATCAACGCTGCACTTTTTATCGATTGCACCCCATGGTCAATTCTGTTGATATCTAATAAGTCTAATGCCTCATAAATATACGAAAAGTCCGCTTCTTCGCCAGCATGAGCAACCAACTTAAAGCCCGCTTCTTTGGCTTTTTTAAAGACCTCTTTAAACTTAGCAGGTGGATTACCCAATTCCGAAGAATCAAGACCGACACCGATAATATCATCCTTAAACGCCAGCGCTTCTTCTAATGTTTCAAACGCGTCTTCTTGCGATAAATGCCTTAAAAAACACATGATAATGCAAGAGGTAATGCCATATTGTGCTTTAGCATCAGCGAGTGCCTCTTTGATACCCGTAATAACGGCTTCAAAAGGTACGCCTCTTGTGGTGTGCGTTTGCGGGTCAAAAAATATCTCAGTATGAATGACATTGTCTTCTACACACTTAAGGATATATTCCCACGTCAAATCATAAAAATCGTCTTTGGTCATCAGGACATTGGCGCCCGCATAATAAATGTCTAAAAAGGTTTGTAGATTGGTAAAGTTATAGGCGCGGCGTACATCTTCGATGTCATTATAAGGGATGTCTATATTATTCTTTTTCGCCAATCTGAACATGAGCTCCGGTTCTAATGAGCCTTCAATATGCAAATGCAGTTCTGCTTTTGGTAATTTCTTTATTAATTCAATCATAGTGTTCCAGTAATGGCTTTTACAAGCGCTGCTTTTGTCAGCGTTGTTTATCTTTAGAAGCTGTATTATATTTCAATTAGCCATAAAACCCTATAGACAAACACCGAACCATTGCATTCAGCTGTGAATACCACTTTATAAAGGTTACTTGATAAAAGCCAATTCAAAAACACTGTGTTAAAAACACTATTCCAAAAACGTTACTTTAAAAATACCACGGTATCAGACAGCTCATTACCAGCGGGATCATTCCCAAGATGATAATACTGACGCAATAACTGACCTACCTCATCTAACAGCTGTGCTAAGCTTTCTTCGGTTTTTTGATTGGCAATACTTGAGACCGCTTTTTCGCACATAGCACTCCACACGGTCGGACTCACGTGCGTGCTGATACCGCGATCAGCGACGATTTCTAGCTTATGCTCGCAGATATTGACGTAGATTAAAACGCCGGTATTTTCTTCCGTATCCCAAACGCGATATTCGCTAAACAAATCAATCGCACGGTCACGACAATCCATATGATAAGCATCTTGGATAGGTAAGTGATTTTCAATAATTAAAAACACCTCCCCGCGATGGCCACGCTCAGCCAGCCGCACCTGCTCTGTTAGCCGAGCTTTAGCGGCTGGGGTCAGCCATTTGCTATGCAGCATAGGGACAAACAGTACTTGACGCCACCAACGAGCAAAACTTGCCTGCGACGAATTGCTTTTTACCATTATATTATTTCCTCAAGTACGCCATTACTGGCAGTCATCTAATGTCTGAACCCAACAAGCTGTTACCAAGAGCCGCCTGCACCACCGCCGCCAAAGCCACCACCACCGCCGCCGAAGCCGCCACCGCCAAAACCACCGCCGCCGAAGCCGCCACTACCGCCACCCATACCCGGTAAGAACACCATGCCACCGCCACCGCGTCCTCCACGACCGCCGCGCCCGCCACCTGAACCGCGAGAAATTAAAAACAGCCATAGAAATATCGCCATAATTAATGTCATAAAGAAACCGCCGCCCAATGCCAGTGAGCCTGCAAAGAAACCGCCCGCGGTCAGAATAGAGCCAAATATGCGCCCAAAGATACTGGTAATAAAGCTTCCAAATATCATTGCCATCACGAATAAAAATACTGGCGATGGGTTTTCACCAATATCACTTTGGCTTTGGCTGCGTTCAGCCGCTTGCGCATCAGCGCGCGCTAACACTTCAGGGTCAGCAGTCAGACGCGTTTGCAGAGCACCAACGCCGGCCAATATCCCAGCGCCATAGTCATTTTGCTTAAATAGCGGTGTGATATCTTCACGGATAATACGGTTGACCGCAGAATCGGGCAACACCCCCTCTAATCCATAACCAGTTAAAATATACATATCGCGGTCATTGACGGCAACGACCATCAGCAAACCATCATCAATGTCTTTATTACCAAGCTGCCATTTTTCTGCAACCTGTAACGCATAATCAAATATTGGTATGCCATTGGTCGTCGGGACGATGACAACCGCTGCTTGCGCCAAACCTTGCTGATAAATGCTTCTAAGCTGCGCCTCTAAGCGTTGTTTTTCTTGCGGGTTTAAGATATTGGCTTGATCAACAACGGGTGAATTCAGTATCAGCTTATTGGCATCGACACCTTTAGCGCTTGACTGTACAGGCGGCTTAGCGGATGTTCCCGCTCGTGTCCCTGCTGCATTTTCGCTACTGCCCTTAGTAGCGTTTGCCGCATTGGGGTTAATAGCATCATTACCAAGAATGGCCTCATTAATCGCTTCGTTACCTAAGACCGCATCATTGATGGCTTCATTAGACTCTGCAGCTTTTGCAATAGCCACCAATTCCTCGACACTACGATTTTGCATATCCGAGGCACTATCGGTAGCGACAGCAATATTATTATTAACATCGGCATTGGAAGCAGCATGCAACACAGAGCCACTAGCAATGCCTAATGTGAATAATAATGCGGATAAGAGTGCTTTTGAATTATTCATCTAATCTATACCACCTCAAATAACATCTGTACTAAATCAATGGCTGCGAAACCAAACTAACTACTGCAAAGCAGCGGATAAAGATTCGTTTGATAGATAAAATCAAAGAAAACTCCTCTTTATCCACCCTAACTTTACCTTACTGAGCCGTCTTCGCATTGTCATTACCGAAGTTAACACTTGGCGCAGTCGATATTTCTGTCTCATTAGCCACGCTAAAGTTTGGCTTTGGACCCATACCGAATACTTTGGCGGTAATGTTGGTTGGGAACTGGCGCACAGTGGTGTTATAGCCCTGAACTTCTTGGATATAACGGTTGCGAGCAACGGCAATACGATTTTCCGTACCTTCAAGCTGAGCCTGTAAATCTTGGAACAAGGCATCTGACTTTAGCTCAGGATAACGCTCAGAAACTGCCATTAGGCGTGATAGCGCCCCAGTCATCTGGTCTTGGGCGGCGGCATAACGTTCCATCGCTGCAGGGTCATTGAGCAGCTCTGGCGTAATAGTAATACCACCAGCTTGTGAGCGCGCAGCAGCAACCTGAGTAAATACTTCTTGTTCTTGCTTAGCATATTGCTGCACAACTTTGACTAAGTTTGGCACCAAGTCCGAACGGCGCTGATATTGGTTGACGACTTCCGACCATGAAGCGGTGACTTGCTCGTCTTGCGCTTGCAGATTGTTATAACCACAACCTGTCAAACCAATGGTAGAGGTGGCTAATACAGCTGATAGCAACATAGGTTTTACAATAGATTTACGTGTCATCGTTGACTCTCCTAAGAATGATAAATAACAAACAAGACGTTTTTTAAGCGCTTTTTTAATCATACACATTTCTATAGACTTATATGTCGTCCTCTACAAATGTGTCGCCTATAATATATTGTGCTAATAATGGCGCTATCATGTTACTTTTACAATTCATCGTTACCAAAACACAACCGCAAAAGCACAGCGCCTAGCAAGAGCCTTTGCGCATTTTCAAGGATTTCTTGTTCCATTAATCCTTACTATATTTTTAGCAATATTCAAAAAATGGTTAAAAAACCATGACAAACAAAGGATTCTATCAAGCTCTATCATGAACTAAGGATGAATAAACGCTATATATGAACGTTCTTATAAAGAAAATTCTAGTAATTAACTGAAAAATATGGCAAATTGCAGTTACGTAGCCGTACGGTTTGAATACATTTGGTAGTGGACTTATTATCTTTTTGATACTAGCAAGTTGCTAATACCTTCTTAAAAAGGATTAGTAGGTAGACAGAAGCCTGCTATTTCATACTACTATACAGATGTGGCCTACCAATATGGCTCATAGCAAGTTGATTGCCATCACCTCGATGATGGATATTTAATATTATAACCGCCTGTCTTATCCGCTGCTCTACTTATAACGGCTCCAATATCTATGATGTGATGACAGACTATCGTCATCAGTCAGCAACAAGATAGAGAAAAAATAGCAACCGTTAATCATTTATTACCATATATAAGCAAATCGCTTTGGTGAATAGTTAACACTGATAAACGTTTGCCTATGGTTAATAGTAATAATAATCCAAGCGGATAAAGACAGACAACTACAGTCCATTCTTGGTGGCTATGCACATATGAAGCTTAAAAGATAATTTTAAGTCTATGCAAACAATTTAAGTGGTTAGCATTAATAAGGATATTAAATCGCTAGCTCACTCTTTGTATCTTCATATCTAGTCATTTTGAGACAGTTGAAGGAATAGATATATGGAAGGTTTAGTCAATTTAGTAAACGGAATTATCTGGAGCCCCGCATTAATTTACTTATGCTTGGGCGCCGGTCTATTTTATTCCATCATGACGCGCTTTGTACAAGTACGTTTATTCGGTGAAATGATCAAATTGCTATTTACTGGTAAATCTAGTGAACAAGGCATTTCATCGTTTCAGGCACTTGCCGTCTCGCTTGCTGGTCGTGTGGGTATGGGTAACATCGCAGGGGTAGCAGCTGCTATCGGCTTCGGTGGTCCTGGTGCTGTATTTTGGATGTGGGTTGTAGCCTTCTTAGGCGCTTCTACTGCCTATGTTGAATCTACACTGGCACAGATTTATAAAGAAAAAGATGTGATTACTGGCGAATATCGTGGTGGCCCTGCCTATTACTTTGAACGTGCGCTTGGCCAAAAATGGTACGGTATCCTTTTCGCAATCGCTTCTATTTTATCATGTGGTATGTTCTTACCTGGTGTACAGGCGAATGGCGTTATTAGTGCTTTTGCCCAAGTCATGGGTGAAGGAACTATCATGAATGTGGCAGGATTAGAAGTCGGCTCTATGCGTCTGGTCGGTCTCGCTATCATTTTGGTAATCCTAGGTATCATCATCTTCGGTGGTATTAAACGCATTGCAACCTTTACTGAGTACGCCGTTCCGTTTATGGCAATCGGTTATATTTTGTTAGCCTTAATTATCATGTTCAGTAATTTCAGTTTGATACCAGATGTATTTGGTTTGATTATCGGTGATGCATTTACTGCACAAGCGGGTTTTGGTGCGGCAATTGGTTGGGGTGTAAAACGTGGTATTTACTCTAATGAAGCCGGTCAAGGTACAGGTCCTCACGCTGCTGCTGCTGCTGAAGTCCAGCATCCATCACAGCAAGGTTTAGTACAAGCATTCTCAGTTTACGTTGATACGTTACTGGTTTGTTCTGCTACCGCATTTATGATTCTGTCTACTGGCATGTATAACATTCAAGGTACGTTACCAGATGGTCAGTTCATTCTACAAAATGTAGCTGCTGCTACTGAAATTAATTCACCAGCCTTCACACAAATGGCAATGCAATCAGTATACGGTACTTTTGGTAATGTGTTTATCGCAATCGCTGTATTTTTCTTTGCCTTTACAACCATCTTGGCTTACTACTATATTGCGGAAGTTAACGTTACTTATTTAACACGCTTTATCGGTCGCGGTGCTCATAAAACAGGTCTTTTCTTAGCTAAAGTCTTAATCATGGTGATGGTTGCCTACGGTGGTCTTAACTCAGCAGGCTATGTTTGGGCTATTGGTGATATCGGTGTTGGTCTTATGGCTTGGCTGAATATCGTTGGTATCTTGATTATCTTCTTTGTGGCTCGCCCAACGCTTACTATGCTTAGAGACTATGAGTCGCAACTTAAAGCTGGCGTGACAGAATATACTTTTGATCCAGCAAAATTTGGTATCAAAAACGCCCCTTATTGGGAAGAGCGTCATTTGAAACAGCAACAAAAAATGGCAGCACAAGACCCACTACATAAAGAGCATCGTTAATCCTCTTTAAAGTGTGTGCTTACTCGCCAATGTATGAAAAAGCCCGAGACCATCGTCTCGGGCTTCTTTGTTCGCATGATTTTGACATGAAGATATTTAAATATAAAGTATTGAAGTATTTTGCGATAAGTCAGTAGATACAAAGAAGCCTAGCTCTGCGGCTAGGCTTCTTAGAGACTATCTAATATTAGTTACATGGATAAAATAAGCTTATTTAGGCAATAATACAGTATCGATTACATGTACTACACCGTTGGTTGCCATCATGTCAGTTCCAGTGATGTTTGCTGTATTACCGCTTGCATCAGTAATAACATTGGCATCGCTAATCATGATGGTTTGACCATTGACCGTTTCAATAGCGGTGTTATAAGGAATGTCAGCGGCTTTTACGACCATAGGAACAACATGGTACGGTAGTACACTTTTTAGCAAATCAGTATTAGCCAATAACTCTTCTTTAGTCACATTCAACTTGGTCAATACCGCAGCAAATGCTTCGTCAGTAGGTGCAAAGACAGTATATGTGCCTGCGTCCATCATCATCGTATCAAGACCAGCAGCTTTCAATGCAGCAGTTAGTATTGATAAATCTGGGTTGGCGGCAGCAATTTCAGCAATACTTTGTGTCGCTGCTGCTTCAGGCATAGACGCTGCATCAGCTTCTGCGACTGCTTCAGGAGCGACTTCTGGTTCTACGGCCACATCAGTGGTTGCTTCTGGCTCAACCGGCTCCGTTACTGCTTTTTTATCATCACAGGCTGCTAGTGACAGTGCAGCAGTAACAACGGCAATAGATAGTAGGCTTTTCTTTAACATAGTACATTCCTTTGAGGTAGATAACTATTAAATACGGGATAACTTAAAATATAAACGATGAAAAGATGGCTTATAAACGATATTCTCAAGATAATTTAAGGCTCTTCTAACTCAGCTACGCTTATAGTTAGCTAACATCTTAACTGATTTATTTTTAATTCATATATTCTTAGGTAGTAACACTGTGGCAATAACGTATATAACACGCGTATTTCGTATTTTGTTTTATAACTAAATATAAAGCTGCTTACGACAGCTTCATATCTAGTTGTTCGACAATCAAACCATGCTTTATTCAAAACGGTAATAACATAGCTTTAAAATTTTCTTCTACTATATTATTTAGGCAACAATACTCTATCAATTACATGTACGACGCCATTACTAGCAGCGATGTCTGTTTTTAGGATATTGGTTGTGCGCCCATTCTCATCCATCAATTTACCTTGCGCAGTCACCATCAGCGTATCTTTGCTTAGCATCATCACATTGCCTGGCTTAACATCTTTTGCGTACACTGGAGCAGCACCGTTAATCACGTGATAGCCTAAAATTTTGGTCAATAAGGGCTTATTGGCAAAAAGTTGTGCTTTGGTCATGCCAGTTTCTTGTAGCACTTGCAAGAATGCAGCATTAGTTGGAGCAAAAATTGTATAGTGAGCATTAGGGTTAGACAGCGCGCCCGCTAAATCAGCGGCGACAACGGCTTCTACCAGTAGAGAAAAATCAGGATTACTTTGAGCGATTTGTACCACATTCACTTTTGCCATTGGCTGACTGTGCATTGGCGCTTTCATGGCAGAGGTTTTAGTGGGCATCATATTATTACAGGCGCTAAGACCCGCGATAGAGAGTGCCAGTGTGCCAAGGGTAGCGATTTTGAGAATTTTCATAATATTATCCTTAATGATTGAATATCTATAACTTATTGAATTTTACGACGGTCTTACGGGTTAGATTGTCTTTCCTTAGAACCACTGTGTATAGCTCTCGCTAACTTTTAGCCTTTAGACACTCGTATTTAATAACCTGTTGTTAATGACGACTCCTTACAATCTGTTGTCATTAACTATTCTCAATAACGCTCAAGTTGTCAATCACGCGCGTATAAAAACCATTAGCATTAACTAATAAGTATTGCTTACGAAACATCAATCCTTCTGAAATTAAATTAACATATAGCCAAGCGTTATGAATTTATGTTTAGTCTATTTTTTGTGCTATGAATGTAAGTTTTGTCAGTGTTTTAGGTGAACAATTAGAGCTTTACGATAGAAAGCAAAGCTTTATGTAATCATCGAGTAAAAGGATATTCATTTGTGCCAAGTAACGTTGTGCAATAGAATTTAAAACTATCACGATACATTAAATAATAAAGCCAGTAATGATAAAATCAGCAACGACAAAACCAGCAATGAAATGCCAAACTCCTCATATTTTCAAATACTATAACTGCAATGGTTTTGCCAAAGTGGAATAAAGACAATTCCGCGAGCCATAGGTATTTCATGCTAGAATAATCCAGATTTGCTTATTGGTTTTTAAGCCATTATTTTATTAAACGTAGTATTTTAGACGCTCTACCCTATTACAAAGCCAAAATTGAAAAACTCTGAACGACTTCTCTTTCTTCCTTTTATTATATTGACTCTATAAGCAGCGCTCCTATGACTCAACAGACCACAACATCATCGACTTCCTCTTCCTCTTCCGCTGATAGCAATGCCGATTTATCGAATATGGCTGATGACTTTATCCTCACGCCACCTGCTATGTTTCCTTATAAGGCGCAGCAGCAAAACGCACGCGCTCGTATTACCGAGCAAATAGCGTCACGGATTATGATGTTAGATGGCGCGATGGGCACGCACATTCAGAATTATAAGTTGGAAGAGGCGGATTATCGCGGCGAGCGTTTTGCTGACATTGAACAAGATGTACGCGGTAATAATGATTTGCTGGTACTCACGCAGCCGCATATGATCAAAGAGATTCATATCGCCCATCTTGAGGCAGGTGCGGATATTATTGAGACCAACAGCTTCAATGGTACGCGCCTATCGATGGCCGATTATAATATGCAACATCTGGTGCCAGAGCTGAATAAAACGGCTGCCAAGATTGCTCGCGAAGCTGCTGATGAATTTACCGCCAAGACCCCAGAGAAGCCACGCTTCGTGGCTGGGGTCATAGGACCGACATCGCGTACTTGTTCGCTGTCACCTGATGTCAATGATCCGGCCTTTCGTAATATTACCTTTGATGAATTGGTGCTTAATTATCGTGAAGCGACGCTGGCATTAATAGAAGGCGGCGTTGATATTCTGTTAATCGAGACCATCTTTGATACGCTAAATGCCAAGGCAGCAATCTTTGCGGTAACGGGCGTTTTTGAGGATATTGGTTTTGAATTACCGATTATGATTTCGGGTACGATTACCGATGCGTCAGGTCGAACTTTATCAGGTCAAACGGCTGAAGCCTTTTATAACTCGATTCGCCATGCCAAACCGCTATCGGTTGGCTTTAACTGTGCATTAGGTGCTGATGCGCTACGTCCGCATATCCAAACATTATCTAATATTGCCAATACTTATGTGTCAGCGCATCCAAATGCTGGTCTGCCCAATGAGTTTGGTGAGTACGATGAAGGTGCTAGAGAAACCACAGCATTGCTTGAAGGCTTTGCCAAAGCCGGTATCTTAAACATCGTCGGCGGCTGCTGTGGTACGACGCCTGAGCACATTCGCCAAATCGCTAATATGGTGGCCAATTATCCACCACGCGTGATTCCTGAGATCCCACCTGCCTGCCGCTTATCAGGACTTGAACCTTTTACCATCAATAAAGACAGTCTATTCGTCAACGTCGGTGAACGTACCAACGTGACGGGTTCAAAGAAATTCTTACGTTTAATCAAAACAGAAGCCTATACCGAAGCACTCGATGTCGCCCGTGACCAAGTCGAAGGGGGCGCGCAAATCGTCGATATCAATATGGATGAAGGCATGCTTGACTCCAAGCAAGCGATGATTCACTTCGTTAATCTGGTCTCGGGCGAGCCAGATATCAGCCGTGTGCCATTGATGCTCGACTCGTCAAAATGGGACATTATCGAAGAAGGGCTTAAACGTACCCAAGGTAAATGTGTCGTTAACTCAATCTCATTAAAAGAAGGTCATGCCGAGTTCGTTGAGCGTGCCAAGCTCTGCATGCGCTACGGTGCCGCTGTTATTGTCATGGCATTTGATGAAGACGGACAAGCCGACACTTATGAACGTAAGATTCAGATTTGTCAACGTAGCTATGATGTCTTGGTTAATGAAGTTGGCTTCCCGTCTGAAGATATTATCTTTGACCCCAATATTTTTGCCGTCGCCACCGGTATTACCGAACATAATAACTACGGCGCCGACTTTATCAACGCCACCAAATGGATTACAGAAAACTTGCCCAATGCCATGGTATCGGGCGGCGTCTCTAACGTTTCGTTCAGTTTCCGTGGTAATCCAATTCGTGAAGCCATTAACTCTGTATTCCTCTATCATGCGATTCAAAATGGCTTAACCATGGGTATCGTCAATCCAGCCATGCTTGAGCTTTATGACGATATTCCAAAGGAAGCACGTGATGCAATCGAAGATGTGATGCTCAATCGCAACCAAGGCGAGAGCGGTCAAGATGCCACCGAACGGTTGATGACCATTGCTGAAAGCTATCAAGACGGCGGTAAGAAAAAAGACAGTACCGTCGATATGTCATGGCGTGAAGGCACGGTAGAAGAACGGATTGCCCATGCTTTAGTAAAAGGTATCACTACCTTTATCGATGCTGATACCAAAGAAGCGTGGGAGAAATATCCCAAGCCACTAGAAGTGATCGAAGGTCCACTGATGGATGGTATGAATATTGTCGGCGACTTATTTGGTGCCGGTAAAATGTTCTTACCGCAAGTGGTGAAATCTGCGCGCGTCATGAAGCAATCGGTTGCTTGGTTAAACCCGTATATCGAAGCGGAAAAAGTCGAGGGCGAAAAGAAAGGTAAAATCCTCATGGCGACAGTCAAAGGTGATGTCCATGATATCGGCAAAAACATCGTCGGCGTAGTACTTGGCTGTAACGGCTACGATATCGTCGATCTGGGTGTCATGGTACCGTGTGAGAAAATCCTTGATACCGCTATCGCAGAGGAAGTCGATATCATCGGGCTATCAGGTCTGATTACACCGAGCCTCGATGAGATGGTCTATGTTGCCAAGCAAATGCAAGAGCGTGGCATGACCCTACCTTTGATGATTGGCGGGGCAACGACTTCTAAGGCCCATACCGCGGTCAAAGTCGAACCACAATACCAAAACAATGCTGTCATCTATGTAGCGGATGCTTCACGCTCAGTCGGCGTAGTCACTAAGCTGCTGTCCAAAGAGCACCGTCAAGGTCTTATCGATGAGACGCGCGAAGAATACATAAAGGTACGTGAGCGCCTTGCTAAGCGTCAACCGAAAGCAGCAAAAATATCTTATGCTGAATCAATAGAGCTTGGTTTTAAGGATGATTGGGAAAACTATGTACCGCCAGTACCTAATAAGCTCGGACAAGTGATATTTGACGATTATCCCATCACCAACCTGTTGCCTTATATCGACTGGACGCCGTTCTTTATTTCTTGGGGTCTGGCGGGTAAATATCCAAAAATCTTGCAAGATGATGTGGTCGGCGAAGCGGCACGTGATTTGTTTGATAATGCCAATGACTTGATGCAAAAGATGATTGATGAAAAATTAATCGTCGCAAAAGGGGTATTTAAACTCATGCCAGCCCGTCGCACTGCCGCGGATACGGTAACTGTCTATAACAAAGCTCCGACTGAGGGCGGCACAGCAGAATATCAATTTGAGCATCTGCGCCAACAAAGCGATAAAGCCAGCGGCAAACCTAACTTTAGCTTGGCGGACTTTATCTCACCATCAGAAACTCATACTGATTATCTTGGTGGCTTTACCGTCTCGATAGTTGGCACAGAAGCGCTGGCTGAGAAGTATAAAGCCGCTGGAGATGACTATAATGCCATTATGGTACAAGCCTTATCTGACCGTTTAGCCGAAGCCTTTGCCGAGCATCTGCATGAGCTGATTCGTAAAGAATATTGGGGTTACCAACCGACTGAGTCACTTACTAATGATGAGATGATTAAAGAAAAATACGTCGGTATCCGCCCTGCGCCTGGTTACCCTGCCTGCCCTGAGCATACCGAAAAAGGTAAATTGTTTGAATGGCTGGGCACCGTTGACGCTATCGGCACGAGGCTGACTGAAAGCTATGCGATGTGGCCTGCATCTTCGGTCAGCGGCTTCTATTACTCTCATCCTGAGAGTGAATACTTTAACGTTGGTAAAATCAGCACCGATCAGTTAGAGAGCTATGCGGAGCGTAAAGGTTGGGATATGAAAACCGCTGAAAAGTGGTTGAATCCGAATTTGTAGGTTAACAATTAGGTTACGTTCCCATTAGAATCAATTAGCTACTATTGCTAAATAGTCTATAAAACTTTCGATTCAAACCAAGGTTTGAATCGAACTACATTTAATTCTGCGGAAAAAATAAAACGTTATATAAGGTCTCAATATCATCGTATCGAGTAAACTGTCCTTTATTAATCGTGCGTATGTTAGGTCGTTCTGCTTTTAAACCATTAGCATTAGCTTTAGTATGCTTTGCAACTTTAGCGTTTTCTAATCCAGTTAAGGGCTTTCCTGCCACTGCGCCAAAGAAGTAGAAAGATTTTAACTCTAATGTATCTTCATCAAAGAGTATCCAGACAATACATCCTGAAGGCTTATTGGCTAAGCGAACATTGACTTTTTGACCTGATGTCTTAGCACCAAATTTTGAAGTCTTTAGTTGAATATGACGAATAATGTTATTATCTTCAAGGACAACATCGCAACCTGCGTTGTCAACTTCAGGTTTCATGACCTCTAATTGGCAATCGTCCTTTAGCCACGATAACTTAAGCATTTCACCAATAAATAAGTGTTCAATAAGCTTTTCTCTAAAACTTGAATGTTCAAAATGTTTACTCATAATTTACCTTAATATTTTGAAGTAACTCAATCTGATTTACTTTTTGCAAGCCGACACCTCTCTGAACAATAAATCACCTGCTCCCAATCCTTTTCCCACTTCTTACGCCAGCTAAACGAACGCTGGCACACGGGGCAGATTTTTTGCGGTAAGTTTACTTTTTTATGTGCCATCGTCTGCTCCCTTCTATATCTCTACTTCACTATTAACGTTTATCTATCTTCTTTTTTATGATCCAACCCTTCATACTTTTTCACGCGGCGGCATTGGTCAGAGCAATAGACCATGCTCTCCCAGTTTTTATCTAGCTTTTTAGTCCAACTAAACTCACGCTCGCAGACAGGACATTCCTTTTTGCGGACGTTTTTCTTTTTATGCGCCATGATATTTACCTTTAAATTAAAAAAACGATTTAACGACCCCAAATGGGTGAGCGCACTACCCCGTCCGTCTTACTGCTAATAGCATAGCTTGCATTACCGGATAATGAATGAATAACTAAGCTGCCGCCATTTTGACCACTCACTTGTGGAAGCTTTGTGGGGTAGACGGCATACTGTGCAGAGGGGGACAGACGCGCTGGCTCATCCAGCCCCGTTTCTGCCAGATTGATGACTTGTCCTGTAGCGAGCATCATCACCGCCGCCTTGCGACCATTAAGATAGGCCAAATGCTGACCATCTAAGCTCAGTTGCGGACTGGCCGCATAGCCTGCTGTCGGTATAATGCTCGCATGACCAGTGGTAAAGCTATAACGATAAATGCTGGGGCGTCCAGCGCGAACTTTATCACTAGTATAGACGAAGCTTTGCCCATCGGCAGCGTAGCTTGGCTGCACTTCGGTACTAGGCAAGGTGGTGAGCTGTCTCGTATTACCGTCATTCAGACGCATCTCATAGATATCGGCATTGCCGCCAACCGTTGAGCTATAGAGCAGTTTTTGCCCATCAGGCGAAAATGACGCTGATAAATTACTGCCCTCCCCATCTACGATTAGATTTTGGGTTTTACTTTTACGGTCATATATATAAATCTTTGGATGCTGGCGCGCGGCTTGTTTACTGTAAGCAAGTATTTGACCATCTGCTGACCATGCCGGTGCATAAATATAACCATTGAGCTGATCTATCAATTGGCGGTCGCTGCCATCAGGACGAATGCTATAAAGCGTCGATATCTTTGCCGCGCCAAAACCCTGTTCCTCGACATAAGCAATGCGCCCTTGTCGATCTATCGCTGGCATGCGTGCCGTCAGCGGATTACTCACACTCATATCAGCAGGCGTTTTAGTGAGCGTGTTCGGCAATGTCTGACAACCCGTTAACATACTAAAAGTCGTTAACGCCATGATGCTACTCATCGTACCTATATTGATGAATGGCTTGGATACAAAGGTTTTTAACATAAAATGACGTCCAATAAAGCGTTGATTATTGCGTGCTGAGGAGCTTAATAAGTCAGGCTAAAAAATTGATAGCATAAAAAATATCGTGATACTTTGAACATTTCGCCTTAGCCGCTAATGACAGTGTAGCGTAAACCATCGCAAATTTTAGATAAAAAAATGCCTCACTGATAAGCGAGGCGTTTTTTATATAACAACTATGATAGTGGATCTAACGGACTATCTTATTTAGAAACTGCTTTAAAGTGGGCAACTTGATTGCTATTTGTAATGGTTAGGATAGGCGTGTTATTCGCATTGTTGCTGATGCTATATTTACCTTGTACGGTCGCCATCGTTGCTGTATCAAAACTTGCTTGTGGCTCAGGACATGCCATCATAGTAGATAAGACATTACCTAATACAACATTGCCATTTACCACGCTATAACTGGCGCCAATATTATTACAAGTATTCACAAAGGCTACACGGTCATTACCGTTATCTTTAAAGAATTTCAATGTCAATGGCTTGGCTGGATCAAAGAACAGCTGACTAACTTTTTGGCCATTGGTGCGCTTAGCATCAACGAGCTGCCAATCATACGCTTGTAACGCAGTAGAAGTAATTGGTTGCGTCACTGGTGCAGTAACGGTAGGGGCAGTTTGGCAACCAGCAGCCAATGTACCTACAGCAAGCGTGGCAGCCATCATCATTTTAGTCATGTTTTTCATATAAACTCCTAGAGGTTTCAAATATAAATGTACAAAGGTAAAAAGGTAAAAACATCATTGTTTATCATATTAAGCGGTAGCATTTGCTATGATTAATTTGTTTTTATCATCAGTCTAAACAATGCGGCTATTATGCCTATAATGCATAAGCCTGTCATGATAGATTAAGTACTAATTACCGTTATATTTGTTCCGCTCTACAGTATTTTTGCTAACATGCCTTGCCAAGCTTTCTATTAACTGTTAGCACACAATCTTTTGTCTTATGCTTAAGAAACTATTGTATATTTAAAGGCTTATCAAGCTATATCTACATCTACGTCTGTTCATTTACCTCTAATAGATACCGGTAGTCAGTCTCTTTCATTAATTCATCTCGGCAGCTTTTTGCTGCTGTAGAGCGGCATAACCTGTCAGACGTTTGCGTTCAGCTTCATTAAACAGTTGCTGCTCGATCTGATTGATTTGGGTTTGAGCTTGTGCCTTATCCACATTTTGTTTTAGTAGCTGCTGTTTTTGTGCTTGATACTGCTTAAAACGTTGGTCAAAGTTAGCATCTTGTTGATCAACTTGCGCAAGCCGTGCTGCTGCTGGCGCACCGACCAGTTCACGCCGCATATTATATAATGCTTCAGCCGTTGCACCCTGCGCTTGCATCTGCTCTGTACGCTTGATGAGCTCATCGAGATTGGCCTGTTGGGCGATATTGGTTTTAATCGCATTGTCTGGCATACGGCTAATATAATCTTGTCTTGCCGCTTCTTTTTGGGCGTCAGACAACTGCTTATCTTGATTGATTTTAACCATGGCAATACTGTAATCATCATACTCATCTTCTGTACCAAAAAAGGCCGTGATAGTCTCTTGATCAAAATGCTGCTGGCGTAATTTGGCCACATCTTGCTTTTGCTGTGCCACCACGTTTAAATCTAGCTCACCATTTTCTGTCGCCTGTAGTTGTAGATTTCCGTAACGGCTTTCTATGGCAGGAAGGGCCTTAAGATATGCCACGTACTGGTCAAATATGGTGACCGCTTGGCTCGCTGCTGGCTCTGGTGTATGACTGCGGATATAACTCTCCACACGGGCATAAATTGTCGCTTCTTCTTCCTCACCTAGCGCCGATAAAAAATAATCAAATAAGCGTCGCAGACCTTCGGTGACGACCAACTGTTTATTTTCATCAATGATAATCTCGCCATCAACATCCGTTCCTTGCAGGGAGCGCGGTAAATCCTCTAGCCCCGTGGTAAATCGGCCACTGCTTTGCTTAGATTTATTGCCAATGTCGTTTTTAGAGCCAGTTTTGTCTGTGGCGTTAGCGCTAGCTTGACTGTAGCCTACGGTAGAATTCGCTTGAGCAGACGCGTTGCTAGCGTTATTGGGCTTAAACCACCAAATAATCGCCACTACTAAAACGACTATCGCAGCGATGATGACGGGCAAAAATGGTGAACGGCGATTATTTGACATAATGAGAATATCTTATTTAATCAAACGGTTTATGTAAGGATTGACTATCGATGAAAATGGATAAAGAAAAGGGTCATTTCCGTGTTGACCCTTTTGCTATAAAAGCTATAAATATGCTCACTTATATACAAACTTTAAAAACTGGCTTTATAAGTTTGCTTTTTTCAGACGGTTAACCTGATCGCGATATAAGGTTTTAGGACTAGGCTGTCCCCATGCCGTTAAGCCTAGCACTTGGTTTGTTGAATCTAGATGGTTCATTTTATAGTCATCACGAATGACATAGCCCAAACGGCTAGAACAGGGAGAAACCAAACCATCATTTTCTTCGCCATTGAAGGTTGTCCCAGTCAAGGCTAAGAGATAATCACTAGGATCTAAACCGTTGGTAACTTGACCGATACCGCTAAAAGAGTAGTACTTAATACCATTGACTTCAGTATTGGTAGGTTGACCACAATAGCTGCTAGGCATAGCGGCGGGAAATTTGGCATTAAAATTTGCGGAAGACGCCGTAGATAAGGCCGTTACCGCCTCCCAACCGTCTTGTTCTTGTATGTCTTTGAAGCTGATACCTGAGCCGACATCCATAAAGCCACCAACGAATTTAAAGAACCCTAAAGCAATCTGAGAGCCTACGTTAAACTCACCTTCAGCATAGCCACTATCCGCGCTACCTTCCACGACTTGTTTCATAACCCAGTCAGCCATCTTTGAACCTTGCTCAGGGCTTGAAACAGCGGTAACAGAGGCTACATAATTAGGCGCCACACCAGCGACATAGCGGATATCGATCCCGCCCATACTGTGTCCGAATAAATTCACTTTAGGCTTACCTGAAATCGCTGTAATGGTTTTGATTTGTTGCAGTAATTGCTCACCTCTTACTTCACTATTATTGACGGCCGATGTCTTTGTGGTATACACCTCACTACCACCTCCCATTAAGGTTTCAGGAATACCATAAAAATAGTCGAGCACCCCAAATAGCTTCGTCCAACCGCCCAGCCCATGCGCCATTACGACAGGATATTTGGTATCCGTATGGGTCGAGGTAAAATACTTACTACTGACCATTTTACAGCCCGTCGGATTGGCACAGTTATAATACTGTCCAGCCGCTTGAGCAGAGGTGGTTTGTAAAGCCATTAGGAGCACACCGGCACCGATAGCACCAAGTGAGGGTACAAATACGCTGGGCGTAAGCGTCACGCGAAGACGGTTTTTGAGAGTCATAACAACATCCTTGTTATTGTAAAAAAAGGGTCTTAAAGAGGTTCTTTATCGGACTTGTCTTATAACACTTAGCTATTGCGTCCTGCACCAAGTGCTAAAAACCATTGCCAATTCATTTAGCAAACAAAATTACAATACTTATATAATTACCAACATTCAACCGCTTTTTTACGTTTCAGCTGTATTTGGATGACTCTATAGTCACGTACCTGCATATAAACACGCTGAGACGATTGCTATCAGTATATTGTACGGATTCGAAGCATGCATATATACTTGCTAAACACTTAGAAAAACAGCCCCTACTACATTTATGGTATAATTGACAACCCAAATTCTATAACTATAAGTACGACGATGATGACTAAAAAATCCCTTATCCAATCTCCGGAAGCCATAGAAAAAATGCGCGTGGCCGGTAAACTTGCGAGCGATGTGCTTGTGATGCTCGACGAACACGTTAAAGTAGGCGTCAGCACTGAAGCATTAAACCAAATCGCCCATGATTATATCGTTAATGTGCAAGAAGCAATTCCTGCGCCTCTTAACTATAACGGCTTCCCAAAATCTATCTGCACCTCAGTTAACCACGTGGTGTGTCATGGTATTCCAGCTGAAAATAAGCTGCTTAAAGATGGCGATATCATCAATATCGATGTTACGGTCATTAAAGACGGCTATTACGGCGATACCTCAAAAATGTGGATTGTCGGCAATGGCTCTATCATGGCACAGCGTATTTGCAAAGTGGCACAAGAAGCCCTTTATGCAGGCATGAGTGTGGTCAAAAATGGCGCGCGCTTGGGTGATGTCGGCGCAGCTATTCAAGCAGTGGTCGAACCTGAACGCTTTAGTATCGTACGCGAGTTCTGTGGTCACGGGATCAGTAATGAGTTCCATCACGAGCCGCAAGTGATGCACTATGGTAAAAAAGGCACGGGTTTTGAGCTAAAAACAGGCATGACCTTTACCATTGAACCGATGATTAACGAAGGTAAATGGCAGACCAAGATTTTACCGGATGAATGGACAGCAATCACCAAAGACCGCAAGCTGTCGGCGCAGTGGGAACATACCTTGGTGGTGACGGACAATGGCTGTGAGGTGTTTACCACTCGCCCCGAAGAAGACTTAAGCTTTTTAACCCAGTAATATCATAAAAGATCGCCTAGGCGGTCTTTTTTTTATCTTATAATTGAGGCATATTAACGATACCTTTTATTGAGTTGCTGCTTTTATATTCTCAATAGTAATATTCTTTATGCTTTCCATAAGACATTGGTTTTAACACCACCATTTGCAAACTTTTAACTGGATAACCCTCATGTTTAATTGTGATGTCGCTGCTATTGATTTGACCCCCATGCCGCTAGTGTCAGACCATAGCGTGACAACCAACACGATGAATATATCAATATCTGATATTCCTGACTGGCTGATTCAAATCAATGATGATATCAGTCGCGCGCTCGAACGCGGTGTCAATATTCGCCAATTGGTTGCGGCACGTGCCTGCGTCATCGATGACTTACTAATAGCTTTGTTTAAGTGGTTTGAGCTTGATAAAACGGATTTGGCATTGTTTGCCACTGGTGGCTATGGTCGTGGTGAGCTGTCGTTATACTCAGATGTGGATATTTTACTGTTAATGCCAAACGAGATTGAGGCTAATAGCAGAGAGAAGATTGACAACTTGGTCGCGTTACTGTGGGATATTGGACTTGAGCCTGCCCTATCAGTACGCAGCGTCAATGAGTGCTTGGAAGCGGCGCTGGATCATACCGTTGCTAGTACTTTGTTAGAAGCGAGGCTGTTAATTGGCAATGAAGAGCTGCAAGAAGTACCGCATAAAATTGTCAATACTCAATGGACGCCACGTGATTTTTACGAGGTAAAAATCGCTGAAGCAAAAGCGCGTTACTTACAGCACAATGCCACCGAGTATAATCTTGAGCCCAATATCAAAACCGCGCCCGGTGGTCTGCGGGATATTCACATTATTGGTTGGGTGACCAAGCGCTACTTTCGGGTCAGTAAACTCTATGATTTGGTACAACAAAACTTTTTGACTGAAAAAGAGTTCGATGAGTTAAATTTTGCCGAAGGCTATTTATGGCAAATACGTCATTACTTGCATGAGCTGACGGTTCGCAATGAAAACAAGCTGTTGTTTGATTATCAGCGTGAAATCGCTCAGTTAATGGGCTATGAGACGCAGCTAGACGACCAACCAAACGCTGCCGTCGAACGTTTTATGCGCGACTACTATCGCTGTGCCATGCAAATATCGACATTATCTGAGATGTTGACCAATCATTATTATGAGACGATTATAGAGCCGCAATTGCCAGATGAGGAACGTCCAAAAAAACATCCAATTAACGCCCGCTTCAATCAAGTAGGCGAACAAATTGCGATGTCACATCATCGTGTATTTGCCCAGCACCCTGAATCGATTTTAGAGATGTTTTTACTCATGGGTCAATACGGCATCAAAAATGTCCGTACCCATACGCTGCGTGCGCTAAAAATAGCGGCCCGCGGCATCGATCGGGTTTATAGAGACAATCCGACGCACCAAGCGCTTTTCTTAGCCAATTTAAAAGAGCAAAATTACTTATTTCATCGTCTGCGCACCATGAATCGTTACGGCGTTTTGGGCAGTTATATTCCTGCTTTCGCCCAAGTAACGGGACTGATGCAGTACGACTTATTTCACCGTTATACGGTTGATGCGCATACCTTATTTTTGATTCGCATTTTACATCGCTTTACCGATCCACGTTTTTCTGAAGACTTTCCACTGGTCAGCGCTATCTTCCAACGTATCGAGCGCAAAGAGATTTTGGTATTGGCAGCGATGTTTCATGATATCGCCAAAGGTCGTGGCGGCAACCATAGTCAGCTTGGCCAAACGGAATCGATTGAATTTTGTCTTGCCCATGGCATGAGCACAGCGGACGCTCATTTGGTTGGTTGGTTAACCCGCTATCATCTACTTATGTCGATGACGGCGCAGAAAAAGGACATCTCCGACCCAGAAGTGGTGACGCTGTTTGCAGATTTAGTCGGTAACGTTACCCATCTCAATCATCTGTATGTACTAACGGTCGCTGACATGAATGCCACCAATCCACAGCTTTGGAACAGCTGGCGCGCCACCTTAATGAAACAGTTGTATTCACAAACGCGGCGCATCTTACGCGCCGATATCGATGCCCCAACCAACCGCCAAGATATGATTAGTGCTACGCGCAAACAAGCGCTGGCGATGCTTGATAATGTTGATAATCAGCATATGAATCGCGAGGAAGTCTTAAGATTGTGGGATGACTTGGGTGATGAGTATTTTCTGCGAGAAATTGCAGAGGATATCTTGTGGCATACGGAAGCTATCTTAAACCATCCACCCATAGGACGAGCTTCTGATGCCGACAGTACACCTCTAGTGGTGTTACGCGAGCACCGGGAGCTGGCGCTTGATGCGGTACAGGTATTTGTTTACACCCAAGATCAGGTGAATTTATTTGCTGTCACCATGGCCGTGTTTGACCAGATGAATCTAGATGTTTTGGATGCGCGCATCATTACCGCAACCCGAGATTTTGCCTTGGACTCCTACGTACTGCTCGATCGTAGCGGCACGCTACTGGTCGATGTCGACAGCCAACAAGAGCTTAAGCAGCGCTTAATCGATGCTTTTAAAAACCCGACCGTTCCTAAGCTCACGCATCGAAAGATTCCGCGTCAGCTGCGACATTTTGATGTGGCGACGACGATTAACTTTGAGTTTAATGACGCTTCAAATCAGCACATCATGAGTTTAGAGACACTTGATCAACCAGGCTTACTAGCCCGCGTTGGACAAGTATTTTTACAACAAAAGATTGAAGTACATGCTGCCCGTATCACTACGTTAGGCGAGCGCGCAGAAGATATGTTCTACATCAGTGATCAGAACGATGAGGCATTGTCTGCCGATAAACTTGAGACATTAAAAGCGGCACTGATAGCAAGCCTGAGTATACGCAATGACACTGTTTAACTTGCTCGTTGTTATATCAAGCTTTTATATATGATACCCCGAGCATATTCTTTCAACGCATCATCAGCAAGTTCTAGAGGTAGTATATCTGCGTCTACTTTTTGGTCACTGTACATCAAACGCCCGGCATCAACTTCATTTTTTAATAAGAGGTGCAAGCTTGCCAGACGAAGCTGGGCATCACAATATCGGTAAATTTGTTTTAAGGAGATAGGCGCTTTGGCATGAACATCACGGTATAGACTATCAGCCGCCAAAATCTTCATCTCATTGAGCATCTCTTCGCGTAGCAACTCTTCTTGGTTGATTTTATCTGCCAAATGCCGAGCAAGCCTGTCTTTAAGACTGAACATCACAACAAATATCAAAGTTTGTAGGACAAATAAAGCGAAGTATTGCCATAAAGGCAGCGATATCTCCAATAGCTTACTGAGTAGCATCAAAACCATGGCCACGACGATATAACTGACCAATTGCCACAGTAGCCACATCATAAAACTGTTGTCACCAAACCAAAACATTTGGCGTTCTCTTAACAGCGTCAAGTTTTGGCGTGTTTTCCACCATGCTTTTTCACGCTGCTTTAGCTGCTCATATACCTTAAGATCTTGAGGATTATCAAAGTATCTTTCATTGATATCTTTAGCGCCGAGACTGTTCGCTTCTAACATACTAGACATATCAACTTATTCCTAAAATATGCTCTCATAAGAGTCAGCATTTATTTTTCTGAGTAATATATGAATATTTAACCCTTATATCACCAGAATAGCAGCCTTTTAATGCACTATATTGATGGCGTTACCATTCATAGCGGATAAACATAAGAAGAAAAAGACAAAAAATAAGAGAAGTGCTACACTGCCTAAATGTAACTTTTCTTTATAATTTTATTATTAATTGTCTATTATAGTTAGCTTACTTATGAATCACAACTTAACGTATTTGCATCCTTACCCGTTCGCTAAGATGGCGACCTTATTGAAGGACAGCACCCCAGCCCATAACTACAGTGAAATTAAGCTTGGCATTGGTGAACCAAAACATGAACCACCGGCATTTGTGTTGGACGTACTACGCGAAAACTTGGACAAAATAAGCCAATACCCGACCACCAACGGTCTGTTTGAGCTCCGCCAAACCATCGCGCATTGGCTGGAGAGGCGCTTCTTTTTGAATCATCTCGATCCTCATACCCAAGTTTTGCCCGTTATGGGCACACGCGAGGCGATTTTTAGCTTAGTGCAAGCAGTGATTGATCACCCTCCAGCTGAAAAAACAGACGATACCACCTCTCAATCAACTGCTAAAAAACGGCTAATGGCTAATCAACCACCAACCGTTGTGATGCCCAATCCTTTTTATCAGATATACGAGGGCGCCGCGATACTGGCGCAAGCGACGCCATACTTTATTCCTTGCACAAGCGAGAATGATTTTAAAGGTGACTATCGCGCGGTACCAAAAGACGTATGGATGCGCACGCAGTTATTGTTTGTCTGTAGCCCGAACAATCCCACTGGTTCCGTGATGACCATGGACGATTGGGAGCATTTGTTTCGTTTATCAGACCAACATGGTTTTATCATTGCCAGTGACGAGTGTTATAGCGAGCTGTATTTTGATAGCGCACCGATTGGTCTATTGCAAGCTTGTGCTGCCCTTGGGCGCCATGACTTTAAAAATTGCGTGGTGTTTCACTCTTTATCTAAGCGCTCAAACTTGCCCGGTCTACGTTCAGGCTTTGTGGCGGGTGATGCCCATATTTTGCAGGCCTATCTACAATATCGTACTTATCAAGGCTGCTCGATGCCAATACCGCATCAGCTGGCCTCCGTTGCCGCTTGGGAAGATGAAAAACACGTGGCGCATAATCGGGCGCTCTATCAAGAAAAGTTTGCCTTATGGATGTCTGAGCTGGGCGATTTACTTGATTTACGTATGCCAGAGGCGGGTTTTTACTTTTGGATAAAGGTACCTGAGCAGTTCAACGCTGATGACGAAATATTTGTTAAAGCCCTATACGAGCAAGCGAATATTCACGCGCTGGCTGGGCGTTATTTGTCACGCGAAGTGAATGGAAAAAATCCAGGACAAGGTTATGTGCGTATTGCATTGGTTGCTAGCGTTGAGGAAAGCCGCGAAGCCATCAATCGCATTCGTAAATTGCTTGGTGCTTAAACATCTACCTTAAAGCTTAGCTTAAAAGCAATGAAGACAGTTAAGCATTAACCGACAAATAACATCTCATAATTAATATCCTATCAGAGAACCATCAATAACCACAATATTATTGTGGTTATTGATGGTTTCTTGCTATGCTACTTGCCAAACAATGCTATAGTAAAAATGATGCGACTCAGTTTCTCTACTTATTGATTATCAATGTACCCTTACTGATTAAACTTTTTGCTAAATGTGCCATCAAGGATGATGCCATGCCCCATCTCGATTTTACCCAGCCGCCCTTTGATGTATTAAGCGCAGCTGAACGTCAAAGTATCAAAAAAAATACCCAGGTTCGTTATCTTGCTAAAGACGAGAGCTTGCCTGCAGACGATTTACAATACTTTTATGTGGTACTCAAAGGACAAATCGAGCAACTGCTTGATGGCGAGTTTGTCGCGACTTATTTAGGCAGCAATCATAGCGATCATCTCAATAGCAATGATTGGTTTGACAGTCGGCGTCTACCAAAACTGCTCACAGAAGATGCTATACAAGAAGGTAAAAATCCAACCAGCACCTTACCTACAAGCCAAAAAACGATATCACCTTACCAGTTTCGAGCTATCGAAGACACGCTGCTGCTACAAATGAATGGCTCGACTGTTGACAAAATCAGTGCCCAAAACCATTTAGTGCGTCAATTACTATCAGAAGACTTACCTGAACGACTAAAAGCCTTGCAGCAGCGACGTAGCGGTCAAAGCTTAGATGCGATAAGCTATCATGGCTATAATGACCAGCAAGAAGTACAGCAAATCATGCTGCAGCCGGTGATTGATATCAGCTTACTACCAGTACATATTATTGACGCTACTAGTAGTTTATACGAAGCTGCGCATATTATGACCAAGGCAGGGCTCAAACATGTATTGGTGCGCCCGCTCGACCAATTAAACCATATGCAAACACAAACCCTAGATAATGATTCGCTGCAAACTCCTAAAAGTTACTCTGGTCGTACATTAGGCATTCTAACCGATACCGATATCTGCCGCGCGGTGAGCGACCAGCAAAATCCTGCGACAACGCCTTGCCAACGTTATGCGAGCTTTAATTTGCGCACTATCGATGCCGATGATGAGATTGGCGATGCATTATTGACCATGACTCGCTACCGTATTCATAGATTGCCCGTGATCGATAGCAATGGTGAGGTCGTAGGTGTGCTTGGGCAAAGTGATATGCTTGCCCATATTGGACATCATTCACAGCTGATTAGTATTCAGATTGAAAAAGCAAAGGACTTGCATAGTTTAGATACCGCAGTCGAACTTATCGGGCGCTATATTCGTGCGCAGCATCAAAACGGGGTAAAAATCGGTAATGTCAGCCGCATGGTACAAACGCTCAATGCACAGGTTTTCACCAAGCTGTGGCAACTTATCGTACCCGAGGATGTGATGGCAAATACCTGTGTCATCGTTATGGGCTCAGAAGGTCGCGGCGAGCAAATTATGCGTACTGACCAAGACAATGCACTGATTATTCGTGATGGTTTTACCCATCCTGACTTAGCTAACTTTGCTGAAACTTTTAACAATCATTTAGCAGCCTTGGGGTATCCGCTCTGTGATGGAAATATCATGATGACCAATCCGATGTGGCGGCAGCCGCTCAAGCAGTTTGAAGCACAGATTGGCTTATGGTTTAGAAACACTGACCCGATACACAGTATTTATTTATCCGCGATATTTGATGCTGAATACGTCTGCGGCGATGAGTCGCTGCTGACTCATGTTCGTGAACATTTAAAAATCGCCCATCGCCAGTCAGACCCAATGTTTGTACGTCAGTTCGCCCGTGCCGCATTACAGTTTGGTGATGTCAGTCAATGGTGGCAAAAGTTTGTCCCGCTACTTGGCGGCAAACCTAGCTCTTATGATATTGACCTTAAAAAAGCCGGTATCTTTCCTTTGGTACACGGTATTCGTACTTTAGCATTAGAAAACGATATCTTTGACGCCCCTAGTAGTAAAGGACGCCTCAAAGCCTTGGTGCAAGCTCGCGCCTTGACCCAGCCGCGTGCTGATACCTTGCTTGAGGCGCTAGAATTTTTTATGGCGCAGCGTCTGTCTGTTGCACTATCGACAGATGACAAGCATGCGCGGCAAGTAGATCCGACGACCCTATCGGCACTTGAGCGAGATTTATTAAAAGAGTGTTTGGCAGTGGTCAAAAGTTTTAAAGGTCAGCTAAGTAGGCATTATCAGCTAGAATTTAATTAGAGAAACTTGGTCAACCTTAAATAAAAAAGGGCGCAAAAAGGGAGCGAAAATAAGATGCGTTGGCTAAAACAGTTATCTTCTGCTTGGCAAAAGACACATTTGCAGCGCCCAGAACTGGCATCGATGTTTGGCAAGCCTTTGGCTGGTGAGTGGGTAGCGATTGACTGCGAGATGACTGGGCTCAACCCTAAAAAGCATCACCTGTTGTCTGTCGCCGCCATTCATATCAATGGCGAAACCATCGACACAGGCAATGGTCTTCATCTGGTTTGCAGACCTCCTGTGATGCCTGACCGTGACACCATTGTGATCCATGGACTACGCACTGCTGATGTCGAACACGGCATGAGCTACGATGAGATGCTAGCCTTGCTGCTTCCTTTTATCGATAATCGACCGATAGTTGGGTTTTGTCCACAGATAGACACAGGATTTTTGAATCCTTTGGTTAAGCGCTATATGGGTACGACATTGCCGAATGAGGTCATTGATGTGCGGCAGTTATACAGTCGGCGGATGGGCAATCTTGCTCAGGGCGACCCCAATCAATCGCAGCATTTGACCAAAATCTTAGCACATTATAATATTCCTGAGCTTGGCACTCATGATGCCTATAATGATGCCATTATGACTGCGATGGCGTTTTTGCATATGCGTTAAGATTGATGACCAATAACTAGATGAAGAAAACACATATTAACTGCTATCATTCCTCAGTTTAATCACACACCATTTAGCCTTTTTTAAATCTTTATTTTTTACACCGTTCCTTGCAAGCCTCTCTATAGATTTTAGCAGTACTGTGCATTTACGCGAAAGCGGTACCTACGCGAAAATAGCAACTCATGTTACCATAGGTTGTTTTTGCCACCTGATGATAGACTGCTCATGCTACCCACTTCTAAATTTAATCATTACCCTAGCGCTACTGCCAAGCTTACACTTTTTAGTAAGCCGTTATGCTCGCTGAATCAGCCTACAAAATACTTATCGATGCTGACATTATTTGCCAGCGCTATGTTAGCGCCGCTATATGCTCAAGCTGCCTTACCAGAGGCGATTCAAACGGCGCTTACGCGAGCAAACTTAAGCGCCGACGATATTAGTATTGTCATTACTCCAGTGGGCGATAAAAATGCCAGTCGTTTGCCCTCGCCGATTCAAGTTATTAATAGCTCTAGCCTTGACAGTCAGCCAAAATCGTTAAGTGCGGATAACGGCGCAGCTGATCCTGATATTATAAAAAAACAAGCGACTCAAAATAATAAAGCTAAAGAAGCAACGGTTTACCACAGCCCATTGGTAACGATAGAAAAGCAAACGATCAAACAACATGAAAAACAGCTCCATGCTTATACCGATGATCCTTATACTTATCAGAGTTTAGAGAGCACTCCATCGCTGCTGCCAGCTAATAGCCAATCAATGCCTTCAACGCCTGCTACAAATCATCTTAGCCATGAAAATGAGCATAAAAGCAGTAAAGACAATGGTAGCAATACTGCGGTTAATAATACCGCTATTAAAATCTCTTTCTCGCCGTTATTGAGCCATCAAGCGGATATTGCACGCACGCCTGCCAGTACTATGAAACTGGTGCCAAGCTTTATCGCTTTAGATATTTTGGGCGCTGACTTTGTCTGGCATACTCGTGTTTATCATACGGGTATTATCATTGGCGATAAGCTCTATGGCGACTTGATTATTCAAGGCAGTGGCGACCCAAAAATGACCCATGAGCGCTTGCAGCAATTGCTTTATAAAGTGCAAACTGCTGGTATTCGCCATATCAACGGCGATATTATCGTGGATAGCGCCGTCTTTAAAAACGTCACAAAAGACCCTGCCGCCTTTGACAACTCACCGCTACGTCCTTATAACGCCAGCCCCGATGGTTTTTTGGTCAATTTTAGCAGTATCGGTATCCAAAGCTATCCGCTAGATAATACGCGCGCGCAGCTGACTTACACGCCGCAATTGGCAAATTACCAGTTACCGAGTATGATAAATATACGCTCAGCTACCTGTAGTCAAGCTCGCTATAGTCTAGCGCCGCAGTGGCAACCGACACAGTTGACGCTCAATGCCAATTTACCAGACAGCTGCGGCGAGCATACCTTTTATGTCGCCTACCCTGATGCCAAAGATTTCGCCGCGCGCGTCATTGCTTCTAAATGGCAAACGCTGGGTAATACGTTGAGCGGTAAGGTCATCAGCCAAGAAACGCCTTACCGCTTTAATATCAATGCTAAAGAGGCAAAAGCGCCACGTGGTTTAGCAGCTATTGCGATGTCACCCTTGCCCATTGTCAGCTATCCTTCTTTAAACCTTACTCAGCAGATTTATGATATCAATCACTTCTCTAATAATGTAATGACAGAGCAAGTGGCACTATCTATAGGCGCTTATAACAGTACTAATAATCCTATTAATAATGTTGGCAGCAATAAAATAACCACTGATAAAGTGAGCACCAATAAAGAAAGCGTTAATAATAAAGGCAGTGATACGAATAAAGTCATTAACAATCAAGCAACGAGCTTATATCAATTTGGCCAGCCAAAAGCGACCGACTATCCGCAAGCGCTGCAAACTATCAATCAATGGTGGCAAACCAAGCTGACCACCCCGCCGCCGCATCTAAGCAACGGCTCAGGACTCTGCCGCGACTGTACCATCAGCGCTGCAAACTTAAGCGAGCTATTGACCTACGCTTATGAGCAACCGAGCTTTGATGCTTACGTGAGCTCATTAGGTATTGCTGGCGTCAGTGGTACGATTAGTGCGCATAGCGACCGCTTACCTGAGTCGCAAGCCATCGGTCGCGCTTGGATAAAAACCGGTACTTTAAATAATGTCACCTCGATGGCAGGCTATGTTAAAGGGCTGTCTGGACAGGACTACGTGGTGGTCGGATTAATTAATAGCGACCAAGCGCTCAACGCTTATAATGCCCGAACCGTGTTAGATAGCATGCTAGATTGGACAGCGCAGCATTAAGGGTGGTTCATTAACTGCTCTTTTTCTATCGCTATTTGCTTTAAAAATCTTATGCTCACCCCTTTATAAAGGTCATTTTTATGTCACGTAAACCAATGCAGCTTAGCAAGTCTCCTAGTCGTTCAAAAGATAGTAAGGCGGCAGGCAATACTCAGCCTAACAGTCCAAAAACAACACAACCTAAAATGGCGCAATATGTTGGATTCTTTGCGGTTGGTTATATTCTGGCTAGCGCCATATTTATGATGATTCAAACCAAATTTGCCTTAAACTCGCAATTGGTCACTGCCATCGCTATCGTTATCGGCGCTTATATTGCGGTGCATAAATTTATCAAACATCAGCAGCGCGCACTGGATAGAAGTGAAATCAACCGCTTAATGTTCGGCGGCGTCGCAGTGGTTTGGCTGCTTACCATTATCTATTTCTTATGTATCTGGTTTTTCTTATTTGATGCGGTGAGCCGTGAAGTATTGATGGACATGACCAGGCAGCAGCCTTTACCGCTGCTTTCTGCATTGGTGATGATCTTGGTGCTTAGCCTAGTCAGTGCGCGAATCAGCATTTGGGCAGTTAATCGCGTGCTTGACCCCAAGCGTAAAACCATTTGATTGCTTGGTTACCTATTGCTGGATGTTGTTAAGTGTTCATTACAATGAGAGGTTGAGTATTTTCTACAAGCTACTAGGAAGTTTTTGTCTCATGCATGACTGAATTACGTTACGCTGTCTTTACGCTAATGAATTTTGCTAGATAGGAGCTCAAGCAATGGACATGCTTTTTTTCGACAATATAGACAAGCTTGGACGTATCGTGGTGACCGCGGTTATGGTTTATGTTTTGATTATCATTACCACTAAGGTCTCTGGAAAACGCTCTACCTCTCAGCTCAATAATTTTGATTGGATTGTCACCGTGATGATTGGCTCACTCGGTGCCAGCACTATTTTACTCAAAGACATTCCGCTTATCGAAGGTATCTCTGCTATCTTGGCGCTATATATCATGCAGTTTTTGGTCACCAAATATGCCTCCATCTCACCGCAATTTAGCAGTTTTATTTTGTCCGAGCCGCGTATTGTCTTTTATCAAGGGCAGTTTTTGCCCGATGCGATGCGTGATGAGCGCTTGACCCGTCAAGAGATGGAGTGTGCCATGCGTTCTGAAGGGATAAATAGTTTCGATGATGTCGAGGCGATTGTTTTTGAATCGGATGCTAAGCTGACGATTATCCGAAAACCCACGTCTTTTGATAATAAGGATGCTGATAATCAGAATAACGACGAGCGTGCAGAAAGCGCGGTATCAGAAACGATTGCGCCGCTTATGTAAGATAATTGATAAAACTTAACGCATGAAAAAGGATAGCCAACATACATCAGCTATCCTTTTGCATTGGCTTTCAATCACTTCCAATCATTGCTAACAACTAGCATCGTCCTTAATCAATGATAATCCTAGTGGCAAAACTTACTTAATACGCTGCCACGTTTGCGAGCGACCAAAGACTGGGGTACCGACAAAGCCGCGTAGTTTTAGGCTTTGACCATTATCACTTAGAGTCAACTTGCCAGAATAGGTTTTCCCTGATTCAGGATCGACCAACTTGCCGTCACTCCATTGGTTATTACCATCCGCTTTAAAGCCTGATAGTATCTGCAAACCTTCAACAGGTTTATTTTTTAAGCTGCCTGGACACTTGGTACAAAGCGCATCTGCCTTTTCTTTATCGAGCACTTTGAGGATTTTTCCTGTGACCTTACCACCGCTTTCAGTTAACTGCATGACGGCCTTTTTTTCACCGGTTTTATCATCGATGGTTTGCCATTGTGTGCCATGTAAAGAAGCAGCAAACACAGAAGTAGAGAGCAGCACGCCTGCGCTAAGGGCAACTAGACTTGATATAGTACGTTTCATGAACGACTCCTTTCGTTTAAAAAAATGTTTCAAACTGTCTTTTGGTTTATCATAAAGACCTCACAATGTTGTTCGTTATGTCATTACTGGTTGATTTATCTCACTACTTTTAACTTTCTGCCACTATTTCTATAGCGCAACTTTTAAGCAATGATAAACAAAAACCAGAAAATTAGAGAACAACTGTTTGTCGAATGCTAGTAAAGCACAAAATTATGCGTTGTAAAAGGTCTCTTTGTTACAATAACTTAAGCGTAGAATTCTTTTGTTACATTTAATCAATTATCGAAGTGATATGTATTATGAAAGTAAGAATATTGACCGTCGGCAACAAAATGCCCAAGTGGGTACAAACTGGTTTTGACGAATATTTCAAACGTATTCAACCCATGCTCAGCACTGAAATCGTAGAAATTGCGGCGGCGAAACGCGCCAAAAACCCATCCGATGCTAATTTGGCACAGTACCGTGAGCAAGAAGGTCAGGCAATATTGGCCGCCCATGCGGCAGTCGGTCGTGAGCAACTATGGGTACTGGATGTGAAAGGCAAAATGCTCTCTACCGAACAGTTGGCAGATAAATTGGCAGATGGCATGCAGCAAGGTGATGACATTGCTTTGGTTATCGGCGGTGCTGACGGCGTATCGCCAGAAGTATTGGCAAAAGCCGACGTGAAGTGGTCGTTATCCGCGCTTACCCTACCGCATCCGCTGGTGCGCGTGGTGCTTATGGAACAGCTATATCGGGCGATGAGTATCAATCACAATCATCCTTATCATCGTGGTAATTAAAAGTAGTATTTAAAAACTACACAAAAATTGATTGATATAAAAGAGCGACTGATTGATATACAGAGCAGTGGCAAACTCAATGACAAAAGAGATTGAAAAACAGGCGCGCGCCCTAATAAATGCAACATGAAACAGCCTAAACCTGCAATACCTAAAGCCCCGAGCGCTCATCCGCAACCTGATGACAAACGCCAACATCTGACGACATCAAAGCCGACGCCCATCACAGCCGCTGCTGCCTGGGCAGATGCGCCTGCAATATCGAGTGCAGCTGAACAATCTAAATCGCCCATACTGCCCGCGCTATTTATCTCGCATGGTGCGCCAACGCTTGCTATCGAGCAGTCAGCGACAACCAGCGCACTGGCACGTATGGGTCAAAACCTACCTAAGCCGCGCGCTATTGTCATTATGTCGGCACATTGGCAATCCGCTAGGCTTGAAATCAGCAGTAATCCACAGCCAAAAACTTGGCATGATTTTTCTGGCTTTGCGCCTGAGCTGTATGATTTGCAATACCCTGCTGCCGGACAACCAGCGCTTGCTGAAACTTTAGCACAGCAGTTGACGGCACGCGGTATCACCTGTCGCGTAAATCCTTTGCGGGCCAGTGACCATGGAGTTTGGGCACCGCTTTTACATTTGTATCCGGAAGCCGATATCCCTATCGTGCAAATATCCTTACCGCAGCATTATGACAGTGTTGCTTGTTATCAATTGGGCGCACAACTGGCACAATTGCGTCATGAGCAAATCCTTTTGATTGGCTCAGGGAGTATCACGCATAATTTGCAAGCGCTACGCTGGCAAGCAGAAAGTATCGATAAAACCGCTAGAGACTTCAAAGTCTGGCTATTACAACAGCTCAAAACAGACATTCCGAGCGCCTTAGACTGGCAGCAGTATCCTAATTATCAGAATGTACACCCAAGCGATGAGCACCTATTGCCGCTATTCTTTGCCTTAGGTGCGGGTCAACGCGTCTCTGTGGTGCATCAAAGCATGGCGCACCATAGTTTGGGTATGGATATTTATCGCTTTGACTAAGCTTCTGTTTTGACTGAGGTGCTTAAGTCAAAGCACTTTTGCTAAAACGCATTTATTAAAAGTCACTGACTTTTGAGTTGGTATAAAACTATTTTTCAAAAGCAGGTTTGGTAAATAATCCCGCGCGCTCCATCTCGCCAGCAATACTAAATAATGTCGTTTCATCATTCATACGCCCAATCAGCTGCATCCCAATTGGCAAACCCTTTTTGCTCATGCCTACTGGCAACGACATCGCTGGCAACCCCGTGATATTACCCAGCAAAGTAAAAGCCATTTTGCCCAGTACAGGCTGGCTAAGTTTTTCAATCATGCCTGAGCTAAAGGCATATTTACCCATATCAATGCCTTTATTTAGTAATCCCGCACTAAGCATCAACATCTCATCCATACGACTTGGCGGTAGCACACCGTGCTTAACGGCCGTGGTCGGTACCGTTGGGCACAAAATCATATCGTAGGTTTCGAGCAGCAGGCCAGTTTGGTATTGGCTGTCATGCCAGCCGTGCTTAGCATGCACCAAATCAACGGCGGATAATGAGCGTCCAAGCATTGCCATATTGTAGGTTTGCGGCTCAAGATTTTGGATATGCTGTGCACCATGACAGCGCTCAATATTATCAATGGTAAAGGCGGTATGCGCGCAGACTACCACTAAAAAATCATGCCAAAACTGCTCAATATTAATATTAGGCTCAGCCGGCACCACACGATGCCCCATTGCTTCTAACTGCTTAGCCGTTTGCTCTAATACAGCGAGTACTTCTTTATCGACCACCGTGTTAGCAACCAATGGCTGCTGATGCAGAGCGATAGTTAATTGCCTTGGTGCACGCATCGCTGCTTGCAAAAACGTGCCATCAGGTGGCGCGATGACATAAGGTGCACCGATTTCCGCCCCGCTGGTCGCATCGAGCATGGCCGCACTATCACGTACTGAGCGCGTAATCACATGGTCAGCGACTGCTCCTTCCCAGCCTTCGCCAAATGCAGGACCCATGGGGTTACGACCACGACTGGGTTTGAATCCAAAAGCGCCGCACCATGCCGCCGGAAAGCGTATTGAACCGCCACCATCACCTGCACCTGCCATCGGCACAATACCACTCGCCACTGCCGCCGCACTACCGCCCGATGAACCACCAGAGCTATAGCCTTTTTTAAACGGATTATGCGTCACGCCGTGCGCTTTGGGTTCAGTGGTGATGATTAAACCAAATTCTGGGGTATTGGTCTTACCAAAGGTATTGACCCCTGTGGCTTTCATACGCTTAACGATTTCACTGTCGCTCTCTGACAGGATATTGACGCTACGACTGCCCATCGTAATGGGCTCATTAGCAAAATAGAAAGATAAGTCTTTAAGCAAATAAGGCACACCGTTAAATACGCCTGTTGGTAAGCCCTTTTGCGCAGCAGTATAAGCACGCTCATCAAAACGATGAATAATAGCGTTTAGTTTCGGATTAAGCTGATTGGCTCGATCAACCGCTGCATCTAGCAACTCTTTGGCACTGACTTCCCCTGCATTGACCAATGCTGCCAACGCTAGGCCATCATACTGAGTGTATTCTTTAAACATAATCTGCATCCTTGCTGAGTGATTAAATTAAGATTTTTTAAAATTAAGTCATATTTATTTTATCAACAACTGTCAGTTTAGTATAAAAAACCACTGCTGATAATTGATAAAGAAACTCATTAGTCATTCGGACATGAGCGCTATCGTATTTTACCAATAAAAAAGACGAGCCACTTTCGTCACTCGTCCTTTTTACTATCTAATAAAACCTAAGCGCTACATCAACAGCTCACGCTTACCGCTTTTGCCCATTGAGCTGACCAATCCAGCCTCTTCCATTGAGTCGACAATACGTGCCGCACGGTTATAACCAATGCTGAATTTACGCTGAATACTAGACGCTGATACTTTTCGTGTTTCCATAATAAATGCCACCGCATCATTGTAAAGGTCGTCGTCTTCGCCAGAAGCATTGGCGGCGCTAGCACCACTGCCAGGACTCATTAATTCAAAATTACCTGCCATATTATCAATATAATCGGGCGCACCACGTTCACGCCACGCGTCACAGACACGGTTTACCTCTTCATCACTGACATATGCACCATGCACACGGTCAGGCTCAATTTGCCCAGGTCCTAAAAACAGCATATCGCCATTACCAAGCATGTCTTCTGCTCCGCCGCTATCCAAAATCGTGCGTGAATCCACTTTTGAGTTGACTCGTAATGCTGCACGGACGGGAATATTGGCTTTAATCAGACCAGTAATCACGTCGACTGATGGACGCTGAGTAGCAAGCATTAAATGAATCCCCGCTGCCCGCGATTTTTGTGCCAAACGGGTGATAAGTTCTTCAGCTTGCTTACCGACCTGCATAATCATATCGGCAAACTCATCAGCGACAATGACAATCATCGGTAAGGTTTTTAGCTTCGGTGCTTGACTGATACTCACACTGTCATTGGGGCGCCATAAAGGATCCAGCATTGGATTACCGGATTTTTCAGCAGCGATGACTTTTTTATTGAACTCGTTAAGCTTACGTACCTTTAATAGGCTCATGAGCTGATAACGGCGCTCCATCTCTGCCACGCACCATGACAAGGCACTGGCCGCTTCAGTCATATCAGTGACCACTGGCGTTAACAGATGCGGAATATCGTTATAGTTAGCAAGCTCAAGCTGTTTTGGATCAATCAAGATAAGGCGTAGCTCATTCGGCGTATATTTAAGCAGCATGGATAACAGCATCGAGTTGACCAATACTGATTTACCAGAGCCTGTGGTACCAGCAACGAGCATATGCGGTGCGCGAGCAAGGTCGGTAATAATCGGATTGCCGCCGATATCTTTACCCATTGCCATACTGATTTGGGCTTTAGGGTCGTTGAATTTTTCCGTATTTAACAGCTCAATCAAACGTACCATTTCGCGCTGCTTGTTTGGCACTTCGATACCAATATACGGCTTACCAGGAATGACCTCGACCACACGCAAGGACGCCATCGATAGCGAACGCGCCAAATCTCGTGAAATGCCCGTGACTTTACTGGCCTTTACCCCCGCAGCCAGATCTACTTCAAAGCGGGTCACTACGGGACCTGGAATAGCATTAACTACCGTAGCCTTAACATTAAATTCTTGCAGCTTAATCTCTAATAACTCGGACAACTGTTCAAGCTCAGCCAATGTATAGCTCGGTTTACGATCAGGATCTGGTTTATCTAAAATTGATAGCTCTGGGATAGGTGATAGACTACTGCGATAAGCGGCCGTTTGCATCGAGCGTGATTTTTGACTGAAAGCATCATCATCACTAATATGCGGCATCAAAGGCAGGTCAGTCTCGTCAGCTCGACTGTTATCTTCTGGCATCATGTCAACAATATGATTACTGCTATCGCCTTCCGGCACTGCAAAGCTTACCGTTGGTTTAGCGGCGGTTACGGGCGGAGTATTTGTCTGTGCAATCCCAGTTATCGTTGTAATAGCAGTTTCTGCCAGTGGCGCTAATGTAGGATTAGCAGGGGGCGTATTGGTTGGTGTCATATCAGTAACTTTAGCAACGTCACCAACTGCATTGACTGGCGCAGCAAAATCTACTGCCGATGTACTGACTATGTCAGGTTTAACTAAAGGCTCAGTATCGTAAGAAAAATCCGGTTGTTCGATAGACCAATTCTCAGACAAGTCATCCATTGAGTCATCACTAACGCCGTTTAATGAATGATCAGCTTTCTGCCTCTGTGCCTCAGTGTCAAATGACGTTTCTAATACGGGCGCTTCAATCAAGATTTCTTCTTGTTTTAACTCAGGCGCAACTGGAACCGCCGCATGTTCTGCTAGCCAAGCATCTGCTAAAGTATCAACTGCTAAGCCATCAACGCTTTCTGTCCTTTCATGTTCATCAGCAGCATCATTAACAGTATTATCAGAAGTATTAGGCGCTGCAGTATATTTATCGAAGTCTTGGGCGCTTGTAGCAGCAACTGCCTCATAGACAAACGCATCTTGTCCAGCAATTGCCTCGCTTGCCAACAAATCATCAACAGTATCAGCATCATTCCAAGCAAAACTCGGTTCAACTTTGCGTATAGGCGCCATCACAGGATTTGCAGCAGGTGTTGACGCTTGCTGTTGGTTAACATGACTGAAACTGCTAGCGCCGGCAGTTTGTAATTGCTCATCTTGCGCCGTGCTATTGGTTGCGGCTTGTGCCGCTGCGGCCGCTGCTGACATGGACGCCTTGACGCTGGCACCTAGACCCGATGTCGCTAAAAAATCTTTCAATACGTGATTAAAACGACCACTTTTATCTGCCGTTTGGGCATGATTAGCATCTGGTAATTCTAGTGGTAATTGTTCAAAGGCTTGTGCAGCTTTTTCACTGGTCACATTATCATCATTTTGCTGTTGCGCAGCTGCTGCTTGCGCCACTTGTCTATTATCTTGTTCGCGGTCATTACCTTTAACCGCAGAATCGCGCCACGACCACGTCTTGACCTTCTGATAAATGGCCAGCCAATGAATATTAAAGGCAAAAGTGGCCGTGATAATCACAAACACCGTTAAAAACGTCACACTGCCCCACTGCGATAATAACTGTGCCAGACGCGCTTGCAGTTCAAGACCAATAATACCGCCAGCAACGCCTTTGAGCCCTGAGACCATCGGATCAGCCACTTGCTGCACTAGCGCTACCAATTGCGCAAATAAGGCACTGGCGCTCAATAACAAAAACACATAAGCAACCAAACGTAATAACCAAAACGTTGGTTTGTTATCCCACCAAATCAGCACGGACTCATAAACCAAGAACGCCAGCAACCACCATGCACCAAAACCAAAGAAGCTATAGAGCAAATCTGACAGCCACGCGCCCATCTCGCCGCCCATATTATTCACGGCAGTCATATCACTACTGATGTGCGACCAGCTCGGATCATTACCCGTATAAGTCATCAAAATGACGAATAAATAAACCGCCAGTATTAACCCAAGCAGGGTAAATATGCCCTTTTTTAAATACTCAATAAGTGGTGCTGATATCACGTAAGATCTGCCTTGTCGTTAATACTCGTTATTAATACTAAATGGTTGCCAGTTTATGATTAACCCTAATCATGCTGACTATGCTGAACTGGTTCTATACTGTTGAGTGGCAATATACATTAAGCGCTTACTCCTGCTGCTAACACTCTCGCATAACTTCTTATAATAACAAATACATAGGCGTAGTGGCGACAGTGTTATCAAGAAAGAGCGTAAGAAAACAAATCCCTCAGTGATTCAGCAAAAAATGCTGCCATTAACCGAACATTCGCCACACTTTCGCGTAATAAACAGAGGTTTAATGAAAGAAATGTAGTGATTTTAGGTATCTTGCTCTCATACAGCTTGTTGTTAGAGACCATATTTTTAGGCAGCATTTTTCAAGGTTATGATGCTTTAATTCTAATGATACCCATATTCGTTTTAGCAAACTTGCACTTTTTGCCATCTGCCCTTATGTTATTATCACATAGCAACGAGAAAAACCATATTCATCGCTACTTTTAGCGAGTATCTTCTATAATATTTGTCACTTGTATGACGCATTTTTATTATTATAATTTTTATATTTTTTATTCTGATAGGTAGCAAGGAAATTTTATGGCAACTGATAACACGGCTCCACGCCACGAAAAATTGATTATTTTAGGTTCAGGTCCTGCTGGTTATGCCGCTGCCGTTTATGCGGCGCGCGCCAACTTAAAGCCTGTCATGGTGACTGGTCTAGAGGTTGGCGGGCAACTAACCACCACAACGGAAGTCGATAACTGGCCGGGCGATGCTCACGATTTAACTGGCCCTGCGCTCATGGATCGTATGAAAGCCCATGCTGAGCGCTTTGGTACTGAATTGGTCTATGACCATATCAATGAGGTCAATCTTAATGAGCGTCCTTTTACTCTGGTCGGGAATAACGGTAGCTATACTTGTGATGCTCTGATTATCTCAACGGGTGCGTCTGCTCAGTATCTAGGCTTAGAGTCAGAAACCAAGTTTAGAGGTTTAGGCGTATCGGCTTGTGCGACTTGCGATGGCTTCTTTTATAAAGACCAAAAAGTCGCCGTCATTGGCGGTGGTAATACCGCTGTTGAAGAAGCATTGTACTTATCTAATATCGCCTCTGAAGTCACTTTAGTGCATCGCCGTGATAGCTTACGTTCTGAGAAAATATTGCAGGATAAGCTGTTTGAAAAAGCCAAAAACGGTAACGTCAAAATCGAATGGAACCATAAAGTCAAAGAAGTGGTCGGCGATGATATGGGCGTCAATGGGTTGATCATCGAATCGATGATTGATGGCAGCACCAAGCAACTGGATGTGTTTGGCATGTTTGTGGCCATTGGTCATAAGCCCAATACTGACTTGTTTAAAGGTCAGCTGGAAATGAAAGACGGCTATCTTATCGTCAATAGCGGTCTAAATGGCAATGCCACCCAAACCAGTATTGAAGGCGTCTTTGCCGCAGGCGACGTCGCCGATCACGTTTATCGTCAAGCCATTACTTCTGCAGGCACTGGCTGTATGGCAGCGCTTGATGCTGAAAAATACTTGGATGCTATTGGTGAAGCTGTTGCTCAAGACCATACGTATGCCTCAACGTTGACTGCTGATAAAGAAGCATAAATGAGCGATTTTGCTAAAGACGACGGCCGCATTGATATCGATGCGACTGATATAACGCCTGAGACTTTCAGTAAAAACATCAGAAGTCTTGGGCGTTATAACTTCCCCGACCCTGTGATGGTTGATCCTGATGGCATCGGTATCGTTGCTGTCGGAGGGGATTTAGCGCCTACAACGCTGATTTCTGCTTACGCGCAAGGGTTGTTCCCGTGGTTTAATGAAGATGAACCTATCGCATGGTGGTGCCCTGAGCCACGCTGTATCATCGTACCAACTGACTATAAACCGAGTAAATCACTGCGTAAACAAGCAAACCGCGCTCGCTGGCAATTAACCCTGAATCAAGCTTTCGATGACGTTATCCGTGCTTGTAGTTTACCGCGCAGTAATGAGCTGCCTGAGGGCGAACATACTTGGATTCATGATGAGATGATTCAAGCTTATACCGAGCTACACGCACAAGGCTTTGCACATAGCATTGAAGTTTGGGACGATAAGCAGCAATTGATTGGCGGGTTATATGGCCTAAAGATAGGTGGGATTTATTTTGGCGAATCGATGTTTCATGTTGCTTCTAATGCCTCAAAGCTCGCTTTTTGGGGCTTAATGCGTCTATGTGCGCAAAGCAAAGTTGAGTTGGTAGACTGTCAGCTCCCAAACGATCATCTGATGAGCTTAGGTGCAACGACTTTGCCACGTGCTGGGTTTTTAGCACAATTAAATACACTTATCGGCAGTCGTTCAGTTAAATGGCAAAAAGACAGCCACCAACCTTTAGCCGTATCACTACTCGATAAACCAGAGCCGTGGCAATTAAAAATATAAAGAAAATCGGCAAGGCAAAATAGCTTGGTTTAACAGTGAGCGTATTTATTACTTTTCAGGGCTACTTTTCAATATAACTTTAAACAAGACAGCTTTAAACAAACACAGCGTCAAACAGCGCTTCCAATCATCATTACACAATCAGTAAGTTGGGTATTTTACTTACGAGGTTATTATGGTACCTGATACAGCGTTTTTACTTATTGGCACACTGGCAACAAAAGCCAGTACAACCAAAGATACGATTCGTCATTATGACCAATTGGGGCTACTAAAATCTCGCAAACGCCAAGCAGGCTCACGGCTCTATACCGAGTTTCATCCAGAATGCGTTGAGCGTATAGAGCTGATTAAAAGTGCCCAAGCCATCGGCTTTACGCTGACTGAAATCAAAGATAGCCTCAATGATTATTACGATGGGCAGCTCGATATTGATTTACAACTAAGCATCACGCAGCAAAAATTAGCCCAAGTCAAAAAACAGCAAGCGACCATCAGCTTAATGATAGAGATGTTGGCTGAACGCATTGAGATTCTTGAGCGCATGAAAACGGATGAAAACTATCTAGCCAATATTGATATTTACAAAAAGAAAGTACCGCCATCAGTATAATTAACCATGTCATAAATATCTGAGGTTTCATACGGCTAAATTTTATCTACTTGATGAATACTGCTTATTTATCATTAAATGCATATTCTGTATTTTTTAACAGTAAACACGCTGCATAATCAAAGCATCAATGGCTGGCTGATGAGGCTTTTGATAATAGCCTGCACGCTTATGAATCACGACAAAGTCTTGTTGCTCATATAAAGCAATTGCAGGCGCATTATCTGCCCGCACCTCTAACAATAAACTCTCTACCTGATTGTTCTTTAACTCTGCATTTAATTTGGCAAAAATCTGTGAGGCGATACCTTGACGCTGATAATCAGGATGGGTACCGATACGTAGTATTTCTGCTTGCTCAAACAGTAGTTGATATAAGCAATAACCAATTACCTTGTCAGACCTCCCCTCAGCCGCATAAACGAGCAGCATGCTAGTACTGTCTTGCTCAAGCATCTCAACTAGCGTTTTATACGTCCATGCATCGTGTGGCTGCACCAATGATTCGATATTTGCGACTGCTTGAATCTTTTGTTCTAGTTCTAATGTCTTGGTTGCTAGCTTCTCGATAGTAAACATAGCGTTTCCTTTTATTATTTTTATTCAAACATGCTTAAATTCAATTACGCCTATTTTATCTCAAATGATTGTCATCACTATCATTTACTCACTTATCCCCCACCAAGAAAAAGCCACCCTCTAAGAGGATGGCTTTTCACTTGCTGACTAATACTATCAGATTGCTCCGATAGTATTAATGCATCAATAGTTAATGGGTTACTTAGCTAAGTACGTTAGCAACAACACCAGCGCCTACCGTACGGCCGCCTTCACGAATAGCGAAGCGTAGACCTTTGTCCATAGCGATTGGATGGATAAGCTCTACGCCCATCTCAACGT
>NZ_VOAZ01000006.1 GCF_008369115.1 Psychrobacter sp. ANT_WB68
CGGTAGAGCTTGGTTTAATCACGCCACCGATGGGGATGAATATCTTTGTCATTAAGGCGATGGCACCGCATATTAAGCTGTCCGATATGTTCAAGGGAGTGATGCCCTTTATTGTCTCTGACTTGGTACGCTTAGTGATTTTAGTAGCCTTTCCGGCGATATCTTTGGTGTTGTTGAATTAGTATCGATAGCACAAGATGTTAGATAAAGGCTTCTATTTAAGTTTGCCTACGTCAAAAAATAAAAATAGTAGTTTGATTTTATAGCCATATTATCATGATGATACTATGGCTTTTTTTATACGTTATTATGGGAATAGGGAGTGTGAAAATTGGGACGTTAACATAACGCGTCTCGTTATTATAGGTAGTGATGGCTATAGTAATCTTCAAACTATCCCCTTATTTCTAAAAAATCGTTAAGTAGAAAAACCATGGCCATTGATTTTACGAACACCCTAATTGTTGCCATATCGGCCACCGCTTTGTTTGATTTATCAGAGTCTGAGAATTATCTCGTGTCGCTATTAGAAAAGCGTCCTAATGATGCCGTGAAAGAGTTCCGAGATTATATGGCGGAGCGTGAAAATGACCCGCTAACCATTGGCGCAGGTTATCCGCTGATTAAAGCATTGTTGAATTTAAACCATCATTGTCACGACTGTGGCAGCAAAGATGCCGCTGTCGAGGCGCCTTTAGTAGAGGTGGTTATCGTCTCAAAAAGCAGCCCCGATACCGGAATTCAAGTGCTCAATGCGATTCGAGAACATGACTTAACCATTTCTCGCTCAGCCTTTATATCAGGAAGCCCTGTAGCACCCTATATTAAAGATTTCAATGTGGATTTGTTTTTGACCACCAACCGTGAGGACGCGCAACAAGTTGCTGATGCTAATATCTGTGCCTGTGCGATATTGGATGCCACCCCCGTCAATACTTACGAGCTTGATACCAATCAATTGCGTATCGCTTTTGACGGTGATGCGGTATTATTTGATGATTCAGGCGAGCTGCTTTATAAGCAAAAAGGCTTGCAGGCTTTTCATGACCGCGAAGCCCAAATGCGTGATTTACCGATAGAAAAAGGTCCGTATGCAGAACTGTTGATTAAGCTGTCCAAAATGCAAGAGCGTCTGCCTGCAAGTTTGGAATCTTGTCCGATGAAAATAGCTTTAGTGACGGCACGCAATGCTCCTGCTGATCTGCGAGCTATCAAGACATTGCGTGACTGGGGTGTAGATCTTGATATGGCATTTTTTTTGGGAGGCCTTGAAAAGACTTCAGTACTTAAGACATTTGCGCCGCATATTTTCTTTGATGATTCGGTTAAACATATTGATGCGGCTCGTGATTTTGTACCGACGGCGCTGGTACCTTATCATTCAACCTCGCTATTACACACCAATAGTGTTCTCACTGCTGATAAAGATGCGTCATCACTATCTTTTAAACCAGTAGAAAACACGATGTTGTCTGCAAGTCACTAATATGTGTTTAATCAGATCAAGAGGATATAACAGCAGATGAAGTGGCATCAAGTGATGACGTTCGTGATGACCCGTATCAAGCAAGTGATCGGTCTATATGCTTTTGTTCTACTGCCAATGTGGGTTATGTTTTTTCTCAATGACACATTGTTTTTTGGTCTATGGAATATTTTTGGTATCGTACCACGAGCATTGGATATTGGCAGTATGATAGGGGTGTTTGCGTCATGGACGATGCATGGTAATTTTTCACATCTATTGGGAAATTCGCTGACACTGATGCAGATTTTGTTCTTGTTTGGCTTATTTGAGAATAATGCTTATCGTACTGTGATTAAGTTGATTGTCGCCTCAGGCATGATGACTTGGCTAATAGCCTCGCCACTGACGATTCATATCGGCGCCTCAGGACTGTGTTTTGCGATGCTCGGTTATATGATAGGTGGGGCAGTGTTCGCTAGGCGTTGGGGCTACTTGCTTGCTTGTATCGTGATGGGAACCGGATATTGGCTTACTATTAAACAAGGCTTGATACCACAGCAAGGTATCTCATTTGCGGCGCATTTTGGTGGTCTATGCGCCGGCTTGTTGTTGGGTGCCAATTCTAAACACGCCTATACAAGAATAAATAATCGTTATTAACTTTATTTTTCGGTAAGTTTTTTTATAGAGCCTGTTCAATAACCTATAGAGATATTTAAAATCAGCTTATAGCCAGCTTAATGACTGAGTTATTTTTTATTGATACAAACATTGATATATAGCGGGTCATTCTTTTCTAAAGGTCGCCACTGGGTGGTCTGTTTAACATGCTCATCAATGCTCAGCTTACTGCCTTTTTCTTGTAGTGCATAATCTGCACGAGCAGGAGCAGCACAGTCGATGACTTGCGGTACTTGCTGAACACTTCTACGTCTCTCAAACAAATATAAATTGACCAAATAAACCTCTGGGTTATCGGCGTTAGCACGAGCATGTCCGCTATCAGCAGCTATAAAGCGTAACGTCTGTGGTTTAATATACGACCAAGGGCGAAACCAAGTACTCTCTTCAACTTTCTTAACGACATGAACGCCCTCAGGGAGCTGTGCAAGCTGTTGACCGAACCAGCTGTATTCTTGGCTTATTTGAAAGCCAAAGATGCCGATAGCGCCAAATAATGGAATAAGCCATCTTGGTGCCTTCTTACCTGCGAGTTTGCTGAGGTGAGTTATGACAAGGGCTATTCCAGCTAAGCCAAATCCGGCCGCTATGGTAGCGATAAACTCAAAGAGCATAAGACTTTTCCTTAACGCAATCAGCGCATTTCATACCAATTATTAAAAATAAAACCACGTGTTCGACTTTTTTAAGCGCATTTATTATGGCACTTATGGTAACTTTTCTCATCATTTTTGCTTTAAAGAGGAATGAATAAAATAATCATTTGTTAGAAATGAATTTATAACGATACTGCTTATAAAAAGGTTTGTTATAACAAGAGTTGGATAAAAAAATCACTCACAAGCAGCTGCTGCCTGTGAGTGATATATTGTTGTAAAAGAGCATGTACTTCACTTGATAGCTTATCGCTTAGTGGTCGATTGCGCCGCCAGCCCCACGTGGAGAACGTACACTTTCAACGAGCTCTTGGATATGTGCTGGTGGTGGAGCAGTTGCATAAGACACTGCAAATGCTACGATAAAGTTAAGCAATGCACCAACCGCGCCAAATGATAATGGCGAGATACCAAATAACCAGTATTCTTCAGTATCAGGGAAGTTTGCAGTACCTGTGATGAAGAACCAGCCTTTAAAGACGAAGATATAAACTAAGATACTAATCAAACCCGTTAACATACCAGCGATAGCGCCAAGGTTGTTAATACGCTTAGAGAAAATACCCATCATCAATGCTGGGAACAGTGAGGCACCCGCGATACCAAAGGCTAAAGCAACGACCTGTGCGGCAAATCCTGGTGGATTAATACCTAAGTAGGTAGCAACCACAATCGCAATACCCATCGTGATACGTGCTACTTTTAGCTCACCTGCATCTGTGATATTTGGATTTAGGTTACGCTTGATCAAGTCATGACTGATCGCTGAAGAGATAGCGAGTAGTAGACCAGCTGCCGTAGATAGCGCTGCTGCCAAACCACCTGCGGCGATAAGACCGATAACCCAACCTGGTAGCTGTGCAATTTCTGGGTTAGCCAATACTAAGATATCAGCGTTCACATCTAACTCATTACCTGCCCAACCTCTATCAACAAAGATACCATCACGCTCTAAAGCATGCTCAGTTTTTGCTTTGTCAACTGCAGCCGTTGCAGCAGCGACATCACCACCGTCAGCGTTTGCGGCAGCAAATGCTAGCTCTGCTGCACCAAGTCCGCTATCACTGTATAACTGAATGCGACCATCGTTATTTAGATCGTTATACTTAATAAGACCAGTTTCTTCCCATGTTCTCATCCAGTCTGGACGCTGATCATATTCGATAGCAGGCGCGTCAACACCCTGTGGATAAATGGTGTCGATTAAGTTTAAACGAGCCATTGCACCTACTGCTGGAGCAGTAAAATATAATAGCGAGATAAATACCAATGTCCAACCAGCTGTCCAACGGGCGTCAGCAACTTTAGGAACGGTGAAGAAGCGAATGATAACGTGCGGTAAACCTGCTGTACCAATCATCAGTGATAACGTAAACAACACCATGTTTAGCTTGTTCGGCACATCAGCGGTATAAGCGGTAAAGCCTAAGTCGACGACGATTTGATCAAGCTTGGTTAGGATAGGAATACCTGCTTCAATATGGTTTGAGAACAAACCAAGACCTGGAATCGGGTTGCCCGTCAGCTCAAGTGAGATAAAGACCGCAGGAATCGTATAGGCAATCATTAGAACCACATACTGCGCAACCTGCGTGTAAGTAATCCCTTTCATACCACCAAGTACGGCGTAGAAGAATACAACAACCGCCGCAATAATCAGACCAGTGGTGTTATCAACTTCTAAGAAGCGTGAGAATGCCACACCAGCACCGGTCATCTGACCGATAACATAAGTGGTTGATGCAATAATCAAACAAACAACCGCAATCATAGCAGCGGTTTTAGAATAAAAGCGGTCACCGATAAAGTCAGGAACCGTGAACTTACCAAATTTACGTAGGTAAGGTGCTAGGAGCATGGCGAGTAGTACATAACCACCTGTCCAGCCCATCAAGTACGTTGAAGCAGCATAACCGCCAGTGGCAATAATACCTGCCATCGAGATAAATGACGCTGCACTCATCCAGTCAGCAGCTGTTGCCATACCATTCATTACTGGATGTACACCGCCGCCAGCTACATAGAATTCACTGGTCGAACCTGCACGTGCCCACCATGCAATACCGAAGTATAAAGCGAAGGATAGACCTACAAAAATAATATTAATCGTAAATTGACTCATAGGACTATTCCTCGTCTACACCATATTGTTTATCGAGTTTATTCATGCGCCATGCATAGAAGAAGATTAAGGCGATAAAGACGATAAGAGCCCCTTGTTGTGCAAACCAAAAGCTGATATCGGTACCACCTATTCTAATACCTGACAATAATGGACGTAGTAAGATGCCAAAACCATAAGAGACTAACGCCCAAATGACAAGGCTGACTTTAATGAGACGGAGATTGGCGCGCCAATAACCTGATGAATCGTTGTGGTTCTCCATAGGACAACTCCTTTTGCCTAACATAAAAACAAGGTCACTGATTTGAGTCTGACAAGTCATTTTGCTTTAGTGTTTGTGCTACTACCAAAAGCAGTGTGACACTCAGTCCATCTTACAACCATAAAAACGGTAGACGAACGGCTAAAGCAGAATGATCAATCAGAATAAGTAACCCAAAATTATCAACATATGAGCAAATTTTTTCAATGCTAGCGATACATACACTGATGTTAAGTTGCTCGGTATGACACCATAAAACTTGCAGGATAAAATCAATATTAACCGGTTAAAAATTTATCCTTTCGTTATCTATTAACAGAGATAAAGAGGTTTTTATTAAATTAAGCGGATATAAACAGTGAGATTTAAGTAGGAAGGTCGGTATTGGCTGACAATCCTCTGTCTCATCATTCATATCATCTTCCCGATAATATGGCTTCAATACTTCAAAACTTATTCATTCCAGTAAGTATTGCAAGCGTTTTTTATAAACTTATTAGGAATATATACAATATTGACTTAATTAACAATAAATAAATTTTATTTACTTTATGTAACTAAATATTCGTTCCATAGAAACTATAGCTAACTTATGTTAGTAAAAGATTAATAAATCTCCCGTCTTTAACAGAATAGCCTACTAACACCTTATTAACGTTAAGGATTTGCTCTTCTAACTATATTAATAGCTAGAAGTCAAAAATGGCATTTATTTTAAAAATAATAATCAAGGACCCATAAGCGCATGTTATGTCGTCAAGTTTTTTTGTAATAAATAAGCGTTATATAAGGATAGTCATAATGCCATCACTATTAATCAGTCTTAAAAGTTTTTCATTATTATTTATTTATAACAATAGATTTTTTATTTAAAGTTTTTTACTCATCAAAAGTTTATAGATATTAAAAGTTCTAAATAAAGGATTGAAACAGTTAAATAATCGCCAGTCAGTTAAAATACGCCAGCATGATATGGGTGATTTTATTGCCACTTTATTGCTTAGCTATCCAGTACTGTTAGATAGGGCAGGAGAGAATAAAGCGTCATAAGAGGGTAGACAGTCACATTAATTAATAACATATGTTAAAAATATAGAAAGTCAGTCAGGGAAATATAGTATGAACGAAAGCATAGCAGGTTGGTTTAATAGCATCGTCAACTATGGTGTGAGTATCATTTGGGGTAATAATGATTGGTTGATTGCCAGCAATCCGTGGTATGGGCTGCTGATGTTTGTCCTAATTGGTGCTGGCCTTTATTTCACCATCGCTACGCGATTTATTCAGTTTCGTCATTTTGGTCATATGTGGCAATTATTACGGGTCTCAAATCAGGGTCGTAAAGATGGTGGTATCAGCTCATTTGAGGCATTGATGACCTCGCTTGCAGCGCGTGTCGGTACGGGTAATCTGGCAGGAGTAGCGATTGCTATCTATCTCGGGGGACCAGGGGCAGTTTTTTGGATGTGGATGACGGCGATAGTGGGCATGTCGACCAGTTTCATCGAGTCAACCTTAGCACAAGCCTACAAAGTACCGCATAATGACAATGTCTATCGCGGTGGACCGGCTTACTATATCGAAAAAGGCTTGGGTAAGCGCTGGCTGGCAATATTTTTCTCGCTTTGTTTGTTGGTTGCTTTTGGTTTGGCATTCAATGGCGTACAGTCAAATACCATCGCGCAAGCGACCAATGAAGCCTTTGGTGTCCCAACGTGGATGACAGGCTTAGTATTGGTGGTGTTAGTAGCGCCAGTGGTATTTGGCGGTCTGCGTTCGGTAGCACGTATCGCGGGTAAAATTGTGCCCGTCATGGCGATTCTTTATATCTTATTGGCGCTCTATATTATTATCACCAATTTTAGCGAGTTTCCAGCGGCAGTTGCTTTGATTGTAAAATCAGCCTTTGGCTTTGAGCAAGCGGCGGGCGGTGTGATTGGCTATGGTATTGCACAGGCAATGATTAACGGTATCAAACGTGGTCTGTTTTCCAATGAAGCAGGTATGGGCTCAGCGCCTAATGCGGCTGCGACGGCAAAAAGCCATCCTGACCATCCCGCCGTGCAAGGTTTTATGCAAATGCTGGGTGTGTTTATGGATACTTTGGTTATCTGTACGGCAACCGCTGCCATTATTATTCTCTCTGGCGTGGTCGACCCGAGTGTCGAACAAGAGGGTATTCAATTAACCCAGTTAGCACTGTCACAGTATGTGGGCGATATGGGTGTAATTTTCGTCGCGATTGCTATTTTCTTTTTCTCCTTTACTTCTATCATCGCCAACTATAGTTATGGTGAGTCCAATCTAGAGTTTATATCTGGTGAAAAAAATGCCAAAGTCATGATCATGATTTTCCGATTTATGGTTTTGGGCATGGTGTTTGTCGGCGCTATTGCCAGCCTCCCTGCTATTTGGAACTTTGCTGACTTATCAATGGGTCTAATGGCATTGGTCAACTTAGTGGCAATTTTAATATTGTCACCAGTTGCCCTGCGAATATTGCGTGATTATGAACGACAAATTAAAGAAGGCAAAACCGGTGCACAAATAAAATTCGATCCCGATAATTTTGTGAAGCTTAAGGATGAAGCCAATCGTGATGCATGGACTGACTAAACAGGTTGACTAAGCAAACAGAGCAGTCTTTATCATTAAATGCCTGAATAAAAAAACCGTCCTAAATAAGGACGGTTTTTTTATTGAAAATTGAAGAGTGAGTATTGACTGCTAGCAATCATTATCTCAAACATGATTTACATGTTTGGATAGTTAGGACCGCCGCCGCCTTCTGGCGTGACCCACGTGATATTCTGCGACGGATCTTTAATGTCACAGGTTTTACAATGCACACAGTTTTGCGCATTGATAACAAACTTAGCGCCTTCGGCATCTTTAACCACTTCATAAACACCAGCTGGACAATATAGACGCGCAGGCTCAGCATATAGTGGTAAGTTGATAGAAACAGGAACCGTGGGATCGGTCAGTTTCAGATGCGTTGGCTGATCTTCAGCATGGTTAGTATTAGAGATGAATACTGATGATAGCTTATCAAATACCAGTTTACCGTCAGGCTTAGGATAAGTTGGCTGATAAGCATGAGCGGCACGCTCTAGCTGATCATAATCTCTCTTATTATCATGGATAGTCAGTGGCATCTTACCTTTTAGTAGATTTTGCTCTAAAAAGGTAAAAGCACCGCCCATCCATTGACCCATACGGTGCATTGCAGGAGCAAAGTTACGCGCTTCATAGTTATCTTGATATAACCACGATTCTTTATACATAGTGCTATAAGCGACCACGTCATCATGCTCACGACCGGCTTGTAGCGCCTCAAAAATCGCTTCAGCAGCTAACATACCTGATTTCATTGAGGTATGCGTACCTTTGATTTTGGCAGGGTTTAAGAAGCCTGCATCATCACCGACCAAGACGCCACCTGGGAAAGTGAATTTTGGTAATGAGTTTAAGCCGCCTTTGGTCAAAGCACGAGCGCCATAAGAGAGGCGTTTGCCACCTTCTAAGACGTTGCGAATGAGTGGATGCAGTTTTAGGCGCTGCATTTCATCAAATGGCGACATATAAGGGTTTGAGTAAGACAAATCAATGACCATACCAAAGCTGACTTGGTTGTTTTCATCGAAATATAACCACCAACCACCAGAAGAGCCTGTATCAGTCAATGGCCAGCCCGAACCGTGCATGACCACACCTTGCTCGTGTTTCTCTGGGGTTACTTCCCATAGCTCTTTTAGGCCGATACCATAATGCTGAGGATCTGAGTCTTTATCAAGATCAAAACGACTGATAAGGCGCTTGCCCAAATGACCGCGGCAACCTTCGGCAAAGATGGTATATTTACCAAGTAGCTCATAACCTGGCTCAAAACTAGGTTTGGCTTCGCCATTGGCTGCCACGCCCATATCGCCGGTTAATACGCCTCTTACCGAACCGTCATCGTTATATAATATTTCATCAGCAGGGAAGCCTGGGAACATCATGACTTCTAGTTCTTCTGCTTGCTCAGCCAACCAACGAACGACGTTGCCTAATGAGACGATATAGTTGCCTTCATTATGCATGCTGGCAGGTACGATAGCATCAGGAAGTTTGGTTGCTTTGGTGGCAGAACCGAGCATATAAACGCGGTCTTCAATGGCAGGCACGTTTAAAGGCGCGCCTTTTTCTTTCCAATCTGGTATCAGCTCATCTAAAGCACGCGGCTCGATAACAGCGCCAGATAAAGTGTGCGCACCAAACTCTGAGCCTTTTTCGACCACACAGACCATAAATTCATCGTTACCCGCTGCAATAGCAAGCTGACGCAAACGAATAGCCGCGGACAGACCAGCAGGTCCACCACCAACGATGATGACGTCAAACTCCATTGACTCACGCTCGATTTCAGGCTCTGCAGCGACAGGTTCTACGACTGGCTCAGGGGTCTTATCTACCATAGGAGCGTCTAGCACAGCAGCTTCTGCGTTTGCCGTTTCTGCTATTGGTGTATCAGTATTCACGGTGTTGCTATTCACAACATTGCTCTTCACGATGTCACTATCAACGACTGGCGTTTGATTGTCTTGCTCTTGCATACCTACTCCTAAACTTTTAGTGGCTTATCTCAGGGCATCATTAGCTTAACAATTGAATAATAAGGCTTGCGGCGCTAACGTTACTCAGACATATGGCTGCCCGATAAAACTGTCTTTGCGGCATCAATTGACGACGTTAAGATTAAAAATATCTGATATAAAAAATATCAACCTACAACGTAAAATGTGTCATTAATACAACACCCACTGAATCATTTTAAATAAAAAATCGTTACTCATTATAAAAGAAAAGTCCTACAAACACGATACGCATTTCTAGATATCAATGTTAAGGTAAGATTGAATAAGTAGGGGGACAATGACGAGAGGCTTTCATCATACCCGAAACTAAAATTTATAGTAATAACAGATTTGCCAAACTTTGATTACTAAATAAAGGATTGTATGATGAATGATAATAATAAAAGTGTGGACACCCTTAATAAAAATACCCTGCAAGCCCCAAATGACATAGGTTCCGAGTTAAATAGTATGGATGCACTTAATCAGTATTTTAAGTCCGCTGCCAGCATACGTGAAGGGCGCGCCATCCCTCCATTGGAGAAATGGCATCCTGAGCAAGTCGACGATATGGATTTGACTATTAAAGCCAATGGTGAGTGGTGGCACGAAGGTGTGCATATGACCCGGCAGTCATTAGTCAGTTTATTTGCGACCATTTTATGGAAAGAGGAAAATGAAGGCATGGTGGAGTACTTTCTAAAGACCCCTGTGCAAAAGCTGCGTATTCAAGTAGAAGATGCGCCGTTATTGATTAATGATGTCGGTATCGTTAATGAAGATAATAAGCGCTGGCTAGAATTTACCACCACCACTGGTGATGTGGTGCGTTTAGATGATGAGCATCCTATTAGTTTGCATGCTTATATGCCTGAAGACAGTGCCGACAATATTGATAACAATCGCATAAACCACATGAGTAAAAGCGAAGAAACAAAACGCTCAGCAAGCGATATGCAAATCCGCCCTTATATGTTAGTGCGAAATGGCTTGAGCGCGCTTATTGGACGTAATGCCTTTTATCACTTAACGGAAATTGGGGAATTGACAGAGCGTGATGGTGAGACGATACTAACGCTGCAAAGCGGCGGTCAATCTTATGCATTATCGATGCCATCCAATTAAGAGTAATCATTAATCAATCATGGCAGAAGTTGTTCGTCATCGTAAGCCACTAATGGCTTATCGATATCAATGCTATCTATTAACGACCCTAGCTGTGCCCGAATGAATATGATAAATCGTATTCGCATGACAATATATCTATGAAAACGGCGGTAAGATGAAAATGAACATTGCCGTAAATGCAGATCCTAGCATTACCATCAGTAATAGTGCTAGTGCCTCCAATCAGGCTGAGACACGTTCAGAGACATTGAGTAATGATAACTTAGAAGAAATTAAGATAAAAGAAGTTAAGTTAAATAATGATGTGATGAATAAGGTCGCTAATAAAGATCGCAGTGCTCCAATAGGCTTGTTTGATTCCGGCGTTGGAGGGCTATCAGTTTATCTACATTTGGCTCAACAATTACCGCATGAGCGTTATGTTTATTATGCTGATACCTTACATGTGCCATATGGCAATCGTAGTAGTGAAGATATTAAAAACTTGACGCTGACAGCGGTAGAGTGGCTGTACCAACAAGGCTGCAAGCTTATCGTTATCGCCTGTAATAGCGCCTCGGCTCATGCGTTAGAGACGGCAAGACGCTATTATCCGCATTTGCCTATTGTCGGTTTGGTACCTGCTGTAAAACCTGCGGTCTTCGCCAGTAAAACGGGTCATGTCGCGGTATTGGCAACGAAGGCGACCTTAAATGGCGCCTTACTGAATGATGTTATCACTAGTATCGCTCGCCCCAATGCCACAAAAGTAACCAAGTATTTTGACCCAAAATTGGTCCCTTGGGTCGAATCGGGTATGCCAGAAGACAGCAAAACCGCTCAGGATTTGCGCCAGCAGTTACATTTATTTGACCAAGATGGCATCGACCAGTTGGTATTGGGCTGCACCCATTATCCATTTTTTAAAGCTTTTCTACGCCAAGAGATTGCAGCGCAGCAATTAGCGATAGAAATTGTCGACTCGGGGCAAGCAATCGCTGAGCGCGTCAAGCAACTGTTGCTAGCGAACCAGTTGTTAGCATTGCCAGCCGAGGTTTCAGTTAATGAGGCTTTAAACGATACAGGAACAAGTGTCGCTATATCGCCGCCATTGATTTTTTATGCGACCAAATATGATGAGAAACTGGGTATCGTGATACAGCATTTGCTGGGTAAGCAGACTCGTATACAATATTACCTTTCGCCTTAAGCTTCTTTGTTTTATTCTAATATGAGTTTTTAAATGCTCAATAGTGATGTAGCTGTTATAATCCCGCAATATATTAGTGGAATTAGCAATAAATTGAACGTATTCCAGTAATATTGTGCTAGGCTAGTATTTGCCAAACAGAATATTTAACTTGATTCTAATTCCATTAGCAACTTATCTGACTATCCCTTATATCACTACCTAAGTTTAGAGGTGATTGTGCCAAACCGTCGCTATCATATTCACGTCATATGTGCTGACAACGACCAGCTGTTGGTTTTAGACAGTGTGGCGATGTTTTTTCAAGCACGCGCCTTTTTAACCTATGACGTTTCTAGCAAATTACCGAAAGCGTCGCTATATGGTCGCCAGTGTATTGATGCCTGTGATTATGCGCTGATGATTATCGGTGACAGCTATGGTACGGCGCAAAATACTGGCGTTAGTCAAATGCATTTAAGCTATCTCAATGCCAAAGCCAAGCTCAAACCTTTATTGATATTAGTGAAAAACCACCATAACGAAGTCAATATCAGTCGGCAGCTGCAAGAATTCACCAATATGGTGACCAAGAAAGCCGATAAGATTTATTATTATGATACGGAAAATGATATTGAGCAGCTGCTCATTCAAGCCTATTATAAAATGGTTGCCAATCATAAGGTAGGGGATGGCTGGATAAGAGTCAGCGACGAGCTCATAAAAGCTAACAAATCTGTAGTTACCGAAGAAACGGTTGCGACCTTTTCGACCAATAGAGTGCTTAAGCAAGCACAAGAACACCCTGCTATTCTCAATCATCTTGCCGTTGATAGTGTCAGTAAACCCATCATACTGACAGATACTTTTGAGATTCAATATAAAGCGCAAGCCTATGAAGGGGGTAATTTAAGCGATGTGACCCGACCTATGATATTGTCGTGGCAAGAGGTATTAGTTAGCTTGATGAAAATTCCCGCTACCTTTTCGAGCTATGGTCTACAGAGCGCCATCAATCGCTTAATCGCCACTAGAGCTGAGCCGGATATCAAAAAAGACATGCCAAATGTTCATGCTGTGGCACGCTGTCAGATTTCTCAAGATGATTTAAATCAATTGCAGCGTCAATTGGTAGCGGCTAATTGGATACAATTAACCACCTATGGTACGCGAGTCACCCAAGAGCTCTGGAAGCTTACCTTTTATGCAAAAAGCTTATTGGCGGATAAAAAGCCGCAAATAGACAGGCAGCCGTCTTTGCCCCTGAGTTAGTGAGCTCAAACTGTCCATCTTATTATTGATAAATAGCTTATCCAATTTATAACCATTCGGGTTAACCTCCAAAAGCCATTAGTAATGGCTACCTCTTACGTTTTAAATATTGTATTGAGCTTTTTAGATAGTGCTCGCTTCACTCATGGCTACGTTTTGTAATACAAAGCATACGTCCCAACGGTTGTGAAGCTATTAAATACCCGTGATAATGAAGATGATAAGCACATAACAACATTGAACAACTAGGGAGAATAGAAATGAGCAATTCTAAAAACGATGCACTAAAAACAGAACTAACGAGTTTGGAAGAAACCATGCACGAAGCCAATCAGTTTCATACCTTAGAAGAGCAAGTAGCCGATATGAAGCGTCGCGGCATCGATCCTACTCAAGCTTATAAAGATTTGGATAGAAAAGAAGAAGATGCAGACTGGGGCGATGCCACATGGAAAGAGAATGGTAAATGGAAGCCAAAAACTCCTGATGATCTAGACGATAAAGCGCGTGAGAACTGGGACGGCGACAATGGTAAACCAAACCCGCCACCGATTGTTTAAGAGGGATGGTTTAATAATGACTGTCTACTGCTAAAGGATTAAATTGATTTGATAAAAAAGCCACGCTAATTTGCGTGGCTTTCTCGTTCAATGATCAATCGTTTGGATGAATACCCAATTACGAACCTTCATCCACACGCACGAGTTTCACCGTGCCATCAGGATTGGTCACACGGCGATAGCGCGTATTGCTAGATGACGATGTTGATGGTATAGCGGTTGGTTGGGCAGATGGTTGTACTGAGTAAGCATTAGAAGTAGGGTTGCTGGTTTGTTGTTGAATCAATTGTCCCATACGGTCTGCAGGGGCAGGATTTAAAGGACGACTATTTGCTGGTTGCCCATATTGATTGCCAGTAGCAGCTGTATTGCCAACGATTGCGCGGTAAAACTTCTGTCCTGCGCGTCCATCTGCTGGTAGGATACCGCGGCTAGATTGATACTGTTGAATAGCGATACGAGTGTTATCACCGATGATGCCGTCTACTTCTCCAATATCATAGCCTGCGTTCAATAATGCTTGCTGAATCTCTTTTGATTGTTGGCGGCTGATACCAGGATCATCTGTCGGCCACGCTGTGACGAAGTCGGTTTTGTTACTATCCTCGCGCGTGATTAAGTCTGATAAATGCGCAATCGCTAAGGCGTAATTTTCTGACGCATTATATGAGTAAAAAGTATCGAAGTTTTTACCAACTAAAAATGCTGGACCGTCAGGACCTGCGGGCAACAATAGACCCGCACTATCTAAAGCAGAAGGCAGAGGGCTGCCGTTCGCCAATGTCAGCCCTTGATTGCGCCAATGACTGATAGATTTTTTGTCTTTACGGTTCGATGCACCCCAAAATCCATTAGGGAGTTTGACTTCATAACCCCATGGCTCGCCAGAACGGTAGCCACGTTTGTCTAAAAAGTTGGCAGTAGAGGCGAGCGCATCAGGAACACTGTTGACCAGATCACGACGACCATCACCATCAAAATCAACGGCCAATTCTAAAAAGGTGCTTGGCATAAATTGCGTTTGCCCAAACGCACCTGCCCATGAACCCGTCATATCACTAGGTGCGATATCACCATTTTGCACGATTTTTAGCGCATTGGCGTATTCGCCTTGGAAGTAGCTTTGACGACGATCAAAACAAGACAGCGTTGCTAAAGATTCAAACAAAGGCTTTTTCCCCAATGTTTGCCCAAAGTTAGATTCTACACCCCAAACCCCTAATACGTGCTCAGCTTTGACGCCATAACGCGATTCAATTTTACGCAAAGTATCTGCCCATTGGCGTTTAGCACGGATGCCATCTTCGACACGTTCCTTATCGACCAGTGACGACAGATAATCCCAGACGTCTTTTTGGAATTCTGGCTGATAGTTTAGTGACTGAATAACGCTTGGGTCAGGCTGGCTAGGACGATAGTTATTAAAAGTATAGCTATCGACACCGCGAAATTTGCTAGAGTTCTTTAGACCATCTAAGCATTGTTGAAACTGGCTATTGGATAAGTCTGGCGCTGGCGGTTTTGCGGCTTGGGCAGTACTGGCAAGGCTGAGACCAACAGCGATGCTAAGTAGCGATAAAGTGGAGAGTGAAGGCAAACGCATGAGAATATCCTATAAACGTCAAAATTGTCATTTAGAATTGAAACAAGTAAAGTAAAGCTAGTATGACTTAGAGTAACCAATCTCAATAGTAAAGAAAAGGTATCGAAGCACTCAGTTACTATAAATTGACGTGAGCGTGAGGTTCGGAGAGGGTTTGGCTAGAATGCTAAGGATAGCCTCATAAAAATTTCTCATTCTTTATATAAATTATTAATGAATCGATGAATGCCTGAGTAACCAAGTATGCTCAATTACCGCTAACTCAGATGCAGCATTAAGGGTTGATGACTGGCTTGCAAGCTCAACGATTTCATACTCAGTATTATAATATTGCTTCAATTGTTCCTGACTAATCGAAAAAGGCGGGCCGTCTTTTTTAATTTGATCGTAGTTAAGGGTGATTAATAGTTGTGGCGCGTTATTGCTAAGTTTACCTATTTGCGCGCTATAGCTAGGGCGCATGTCTGCTGGCAAGGCTATCAATGCGGCCCTATCATAAACGGCATCGATATCGACAATATCTGTCGTGCTCAGTGCAAAAATATCCGCCGCCCATAAGGTAATGGTTTGACCAGCAAGCTGACCTTGATAGCGTTTTATCGTTGAGTCATTCGTAGTACTAGTAAATTCAGCAATCGTAGGGGTAATATTTTGCTCTGTAAAAAATGCTTGTACGGCTGAATCAACCAGTTCAATACCGATGACATCATAGCCTGCGCGAGCCAGCCACAGCATATCAACCGATTTACCGCATAAATGCACCAATACTCGGCTGCCAATGGGTAGCGATAAAGCAAAAAAGTATTTGATGAGCTGAGGATTGACCTCAGATTGATGAAAGCCAATACGTCCTTCTTGCCAACGCTGTTGCCAAAATTCAGAATCCATATCATCATTCCTAGAATGTTAATGCCTTAAATGTCAATTAGTATCATAGCGCTAAACACAATAAAAAAGCCAAGCGTCTCAACCCTTGGCTTTTATAGCGTATAAGGATAATGGTAATCGTTTAGTTCACCATATACTCACTAAATTCTTTGCGCAGTTTGGCAAGTTTTGGCGGTATCGCAAAGTTGCAATAAGCTTGACCAGGATTGCGGTTAAAAAAGTCTTGATGGGTTTCTTCGGCTTGATAAAACTCAACGGCAGGATGAACCTCTGTGACTACATTGAGCCCCATATCGCGCAGTTTATTAATCGTACGGTCGACGGTTGGTTTTTGCGCTTCATCGGTATAAAAAACCACGCTACGATATTGGCTACCAACATCATTACCTTGGCGGTCCATTGTGGTGGGATCGTGCGTCGCAAAAAAGACATCTAAAATGACTTCTAATGGCACAACAGACTCATCAAACTCGACTTTAATGACTTCGACGTGCCCTGTATCACCGCCGCAGACGGCTTCGTAATTGGCAGAGACAGCATCGCCGCCCATATAGCCTGATACCACAGACTGTACACCTTTTACGGATAGAAAGACCGATTCGGTGCACCAAAAACAGCCACCGCCTAATATAATGGTTTGCATAATTGTTCCTATTATTTTAACTATAAGATATGAGCTTAATAGGGGTATTATTAGATAGCCTTTAGTATAAAGGCGTCCAATATAAAATAAATTTGGTCTAAAAAAACCATTTATTTAAAAACTCCCTATCTAGCAATACACATTTAGCTTAGCAGGGCAGTTGCCTGCAATAAGTAACAAACAGTAATGTTATAATGAGCTTTTGCTATCTTCAGTTGTTTCAAAAACCGTTAACGACATATTCTTTAATCTAAGTTCTACTATCAAGAAATGAGCCAGCCCATGAGCCAAACCAAGCCAGCTACTATTAATAATGACACCATTAAAACCGACATCGTTAAACATGACACTCTTTTCACCACGCCACTGGATAAAGCGGCGCGCTTTTCCTTTGATGAGCAAGTGGTGGCTTGTTTTCCCGATATGATTCGTCGCAGTGTTCCTGGTTATGGTCAGGTGCTAGCGATGCTGCCGATATTTGCTCGTCGTCACTGTAAGTACCGTCAACAGGGCGATAATGGTCAGCGTGTTAGTCGTATTTATGATTTGGGCTGCTCGCTTGGTGCCGCAAGTATGACCTTAGCTGGCGAGTTTGAGCCACAAGATTTGCAGATTAAAGCGATTGATATTTCACCGGCGATGACCACAGAAGCGACCACATTACTGAGTGATAACTATCCTGAGCATGATATAGAAGTCATCACCGCTGATATTCGTGATATTGAGCTTGAGCCATGCGATATGGTCATTCTTAATCTTACGCTCCAGTTTTTGCCCGCTGCCGATAGGGTGGCAGTATTAGAGAAAATTTATGCCGCATTAAGTGAAGGTGGGATACTGGTATTGACTGAAAAAACTCATGCTTTTGATGAGCAGTATGATGCGTGGTTGGTTGAGCGTTATTATGACTTTAAACGGGCCAATGGTTATACCGAGATGGAAATCAGCGGCAAACGTAATGCATTAGAGAACGTCCTCATTACCGATACGTTAGACGAGCACCATGCGCGATTGAATGAGGTTGGCTTTACCCGTCATCTGACGTGGTTCCAGTTTTTAAACTTTTTTTCTATTGTGGCGTTTAAATAACGCTTAGATTCTTTAAAACACCTTACCTTTTACACTATCTGTTGATCAACACGGTAATCCGCTTTTATGCTTAACGACACTATTCTCCACGCCGAACGTGAACTGTATTTAACCTTGTTGACACTGGCGCAGCACCATCCAATGGCTTACGAGTGGCTCAAGCAGTTACCAACGTGGCTAAATGATATAAAAGACAAAGCCAATTACGCTCATGCGCCTGCTTATCAAGCGTCGGTAGCACGATTGCCAAAATTGACCGTCAACAATGTACAGTTAGATAGCGATATATTGACAATCAATGCACCGTTGAGTGACTCTGAGCGTAAACAAGCGACGGCTCTGTTAAAGCAATTGATGCCATGGCGTAAAGGCCCTTTTCAAATCGGTAGTAGCCAGAATGAAGGTAGTGAGCAAGCCGAGCCAATTTTCATCGATACCGAATGGCACAGTGATTGGAAGTGGCAACGAGTCGCACCGCATTTGGGCACGTTAAAAGGTCGGCGTGTTTTGGATGTAGGCGGTGGCTCTGGTTATCATGGCTGGCGTATGGCTGGGGCAGGCGCGGATACAGTCATTATTATTGATCCATCATGCTTGTTCTATCATCAGTTTATGGCGATTCGTCATTTTGTCGGTAGCGCCGATGATCATGACACAGGTGGTTATCGCACTCATTATATTCCGGTGCCACTGGAAGCTTTACCTGAGAACAGTCAGCTGTTCGACACAGTATTTAGTATGGGCGTCCTCTATCATCGCCAGTCACCCTTTGAGCATTTACAACAGCTGAAAGGACAATTGGTCAAAGGTGGCGAGCTGGTGCTTGAAACTTTGGTGATTGAAGGCGATGCCAATACCGTACTGGTGCCGCATGACCGCTATGCTCAGATGAATAATGTGTATTTTCTACCGTCTGTAGCGGCGCTAATTGGCTGGCTAGAAAAGGCTGGATTTACCGAAGTGCGCTGCGTCGATGTGGCAGTGACCTCTACCGATGAGCAGCGTAAAACGGAGTGGATGAACTACCATTCGCTAGCAGACTTCTTAGATGTGAATGACTCAACAAAGACCATCGAAGGCTATCCTGCACCGATGCGTGCCACGATTATTGCAAAAAAATAGTATTTATGAGGGCTGACAGTAGGTGATCATAAAAACAAGGAGAAGAGATTGTGAAAATATCGACCACTGTGATTATGATTGCTGTCAGCTTGTTGTCACTGCCTGCGATGGCCGCCGATGCTTATGGCACGCCGTTTGACGGCTGGGGTTTTGTCAAAGACGACTGGCAATTGGTCTGTGACAATACCTTGACTTGCCGCGCGGCTGGTTATGCAAATGAAGGTGCGGTGTCTGAAGAAATACTGTCAGCTAGTATGTTGTTGACGATTGTAGCCGGTGAAAAACTGCCTAGTGCAGAATTTATTTTGAGTAGCCAGGACTACGATGAGCAAGAAAAATTGGTGAGCGATCAATTATCAAAAAATACTGACAATGTTGAGCTGTCATTAAATGATAAATCTTATGGTATGGTGCAGCTTTCATCTGACGGCAGAGGGCAGTTAAGCCGCGCCCAACTACAGCAACTGCTGAAACTTGTTAACCAGAATACTAAGATGCAGTTCACGTCAGGGGTTTATAAATGGCAAGTATCCGATAAAGGATTGGCGGCGATATTGCTGAAACTTGATGAAGTACAAGGTCGCGTAGGTACGCCACTCGCATTTATCAGTAAAAAAAATTCCAATCGACAAACACTTAAAAAAGCGCTGAAAATACCGATCGTTAAAAAAGACTATAGCTATCTAGACGACAAGGCGCTAAAAGAAGGTAAGCAAGCGCTTGACCCGAAAAAATTGGCGTACTTTCAAGCAAATATAAACAATTGGGTCGATATTGATTCTGAACAGCTTATAGGCTCTGTAGATACTATGGGAGATTGTGAGTTGGTTAATCCAAAAACTGAAGAATATCGACGAATGCAAGAGTATGGCGCTGATAGGTTAGGCTGGGATTTTACACCGGTTAATGCCCAATATACCTTGGCCAGTCACCTCTGTTGGCAGGGTGCCTATAATATGGGAGCAGGTTATTGGCTCATAAACCATACTAAGCCAAGCAAGCCAACACTGATTACAACATCAGCGAGTGATTACTCTGATGGTGAAATTTACGCTATTCATAAGGATAGAGGAATAGGTGATTGCTGGAATAGCAAAACATGGGTATGGACCGGCAAAACCTTTGCACTAACGGAAGATTCCAGTACAGGAATGTGTCGAGGCTTTGCTGGTGGCGCATGGAATTTACCAACTTATACCAGTGAAGTCATAAAATAAAAAGTGATAGCAAGCCTCAGTGAGTAGTGGTAATTAAATAAACCACCTTGTAAATGCCATTTCTATCAATACTTTTAAGATAAAACCAATAAAACCAGCACCAAGCGCTAAAAACATCCAAAAGGTGCCAGCGCGCCCTGCATCGGATTTTTTGGATAGATCCCAAATAATAAAAAATAAGAAAGCAATAAAGATGGGTAGTAACACGTACATTCCCCAACTGGTGACCGTACTAGCAGCAATCGCAAACATGTTTTTATCCTGTATATAAAATAATAAAACACCACCTTCTCTATTATTTATTTTTATGGCTTTTAATAAAATACTTATAAGTGCTTGAATAAGACTTCAAAAGTCAAGATATGTAGAGAAAGTAGGCAATAGATGGCGTGATTATAACGCGGAATAGGGCCGCTATAAATATTTCACTAACGTCAGGCAACAGTAACGCTACAATCAGTTTAAATAACCCTCTATTTGCAGCTTATAATAGTCATTAAATCCTAAGCAGCGCGTATCCGTTATAATAGCAGTAATTTTAACGCTATTTTTTTTCCAAATAGTGCAATAGCGTGTAAAGGTTGTTATATTTATAGGTTTCTTATTTTTTTCGTATTATCTTATAGTTCACCAATTTTTTTGTTCATTTATCTGAGTTTATAGTCCTATGTCACAAGCCCAAATTGATACGCTCGCCTCACTATTTGATAGTGCCATCCAAGTCCTAAAAGATGACGGCGAACTACCGGCTGATTGGCAAAATAATAGCCAAATTACGCGTACAAAAGATACCAGTCATGGTGACTTTGCGAGCAATATCGCGCTAACGGCCGCCAAAGCTGCGAAAGCCAATCCGCGCCAGCTTGCTGAAAAAATCGTCAACGCCTTGCCTGAAAATCAAGATATTTGCCAAGTAGAAATCGCAGGTCCCGGCTTCATCAACGTGTTCTTAAATACCGAAGCCAAATTCGCCGTGTTAGACGATATCTTTAAGCTGCAAGAACGCTTTGGTTTAAGCAAGCAGTTTAAGGGTCAAAAAATACAAGTTGAATTTGTTTCTGCTAACCCCACGTCTAGTCTGCACGTCGGTCATGGCCGCGGTGCCGCATTTGGTATGAGCGTGGCAAACTTGCTTGAAGCCATTGGCTATGATGTTACGCGTGAGTATTATGTCAATGATGCTGGTCGACAGATGGATATCTTAGCGACCAGTACGTATTTGCGTTATCTAGAAGCCAACGGCGAGTCAGTCATATTCCCAGTCAACGGCTATCAAGGCGATTATGTCAGTGATATTGCTCAGACACTAAAGACACAGCATGGGGATAGCTACGTCCACAGTTTTGCAGAAATTGCCAAAGACGTGTCAGCAGATGCGCAGTTTGAGATAAATGCTGATGGCGAAAAAGTGCTGCTATCAGGCGATAAAGAAGCTCATATTGACGGACTGATTGCCAATAGTAAAGCTTTGCTTGGTGAGGGCTACGAGCTATTCTTAAATGCCGCATTGAGCAGTATTTTGGCTGATATCAAAGACGACTTAAATGACTTTGGCGTCCGCTATGAATGCTGGTTTAGTGAAAGATCCATCGATAGCGAGATTGAGCCCGTCTTACAAATCCTAGATGAAAAAGGCTATTTGTACGAAAAGGACGGCAATATCTGGTTCAAATCGACCGATTTTGGTGATGAAAAAGACCGTGTGGTACGCCGTGCCAATGGTCAAAGTACCTATTTTGCCTCTGATATCGCTTATCATAAAAACAAATTCGATCGCGGTTTTGACAAAGTTATTAACGTCTGGGGTGCCGACCATCATGGTTATGTCCCACGGGTAAAAGCGGCGTTGACGGCGCTTGGTATCGATGCCGACCGTCTTGATGTGGTGCTGGTACAGTTTGTCGCTTTATGGCGCGGTAGTGAAAAAGTGCAAATGTCGTCACGTTCGGGAAAATTTGTCACGTTACGTGAGCTGCGTCATGAAGTCGGTAACGATGCCGCACGTTTCTACTATGTCGCACGTAAGCCTGAAGTACACGTTGATTTTGACTTAGAGCTTGCTAAATCTCAAAGTAAAGACAACCTGGTTTACTATATCCAGTATGCGCATGCACGAGTTTGCCGTGTGTTAGAAAAACTAGAAAACAGTGGGCTGCAAGTGAATGACATTATTGGTGCCGAGCAGCAGCAGTTGCTGATTGCGCCGAGCGAAGAAGAATTGATTAAGTTGTTAGCGGCGTATCCTGCAACCTTGTTGCGTGCAGCGACAGGCTATGAGCCGCACATCTTAACCAACTATCTGAAAGAGTTGGCAGCGCTATTTCATGGTTGGTATGATAGCAATCGCATCTTACCTGTCAGCCTAACGTCAGGTGAGACGCCAAGCCAAGATGAGATGAATATGATGCAGGCTCGCCTACGCTTATCTAAAGCGGTCAGGCAGGTATTGAGCAATGGGCTTAGCTTATTAGGCTTGTCTGCGCCGTCTAGCATGTAGTATAAAGAGAGACGGCTGAGAGCCATCATTCGACGATAATTCGATAACGACAGATATATTCAGTAGGGAGAACGAGATCCATGTTAGCCAAAAAACCAAAAGGTGCCACTGAAAAACGCAAAACAAGTAGTGTGTCAGGCTTATTATGGATGTTTGTTGGGGCGGTATTGACGCTCATGATTGGGGTGTTTTTATACCTCTCACCATTGTTCAACTTTAGTCCTGCGGGCAGTGACGACGGTGCCGATCCTGATAGACAAGTACAACAACGGGTCGATACCGATACCGATAATGGTGATTATGAGTTCTATGATATTCTGCCCAATCAAGAGATGGCAACGATTCCTGATGAAGATTTTGGGGAAGGCAGTGGTAGCCAATCAGGTCAAATCACTGACTTCGAGCCGGATGTGATCGTCAATCAGCCTCAAAGTACGACTCCTGCTAATGATGGGGGTAATTTTGGCATCTCTGAAAATACCACTATTGAACCGAATCGTGGCAACAATGCTAATAACGCAGCCACCAGCAGTAATGACGACGATATTGTCATCGTTGAAGAAGATGCGACCTACGATGGAACACCAGCTGCCAGTAATACGGGTGCGAGTGCAAACAAAACCAATACCGCAAATGCTAGCGTACAGCCAGCTAAGCCTGCAGCGACCTATATATTACAAATTAATAGCTTTGGTGACGCGGATGAAGCAGATCGTCGCCGCGCCCAAGTGCTGATGGCGGGTGTTGATGCTAGAGTTGTGAAAAATACCACGGGTAATGGTTTGCCTATCTATCAGGTTATCTCGCGCCCGATGAATAACCGTCAAGCGGTTGCTACTGCCCAGCAGCGCCTGCAAAATAACGGTATTGACTCTATTATCGTCGAACAACGTCGTTAAGCAACGCGGTCAAATTATGCCATTCAACGCAAGGTTTAGTGGTTTTTTCATCACTGTTGTTGATTGATCTTGTTGATCAACTAACAAAGTAATGATAACAAAGTATTGATAAAAACAGCGTCACTGTGGCGCTTTTTTTATCCCTTTTTTTTCGTATACTTTTTGGCATCTTTTATCAAACTTAATATAAGAGCATCATGATGACTGTGACTCCTTCAGAAACTGCAACCGTCGGTATGATTAGTGCTTTTTTTCAAAAGTATTTCATCGATGCTTTTACCGGGATGGCGTTAGGACTGTTTGTTACCCTCATTGCCGGTCTTATCATCTCGCAAATCGGTGGTTGGTTAGCTTTACCTGCACTGGTAGCGGTCGGCAAGCTGGCGTCAGTATTAATGGGTGCGGGCATCGGTGTCGGTATCGCTTACTATCTTAAAGCGCCAACTTTAGTGATGCTTAGCTGCTTAGTCGCAGGGATGCTCGGTGCCCATTCTGAAGCTTTAATGGCAGGCAACCTATTTATGGCGCAAGAAACAGGCCCAGCAACCTTCGCTGCGGTGCCCGGTAATCCGATTGGTGCGTATTTGACCTCAGTCTTTGCTTATCGTGCTGGGACTTGGGTCGCTGGCAAGACCAAGCTTGATATTTTGCTTATCCCTTTATTAGTCTGTACGGTGGCACTAATTGTCTGTGCGCTGCTTAATCCTCCGGTCGTTGCTGCTGTCAATGCCATTGGTCAAGGTATTCAAGCAGCTACTGAATTGCAGCCATTACTAATGGGTATTGTGATAGCGGTTGTTGTTGGCATTTTATTGACACTACCGACCTCAAGCGCTGCTATCTGTATCGCTATTGGGCTTGGCGGCTTAGCGGGTGGGGCTGCCGTCGTCGGCTGTGCCGCGCATATGATTGGCTTTGCAGTGGCCAGTTTTAAAGATAACGGTGTCAGCGGCGTGATATCTCAAGGACTTGGCACCAGTATGCTACAAATTCCTAATGTCCTCAAAAAACCTATCGTTTTATTGCCTGCTGTGATTGCTAGCGCCATTGTTGGTCCTATCGCGACCGTCGGTTTTGGCCTAGCTTGTACGGCGACTGGCGCAGGCATGGGCACGGCAGGGTTGGTTGGAGTGTTTGGCGTCATTGAGGCGTCACAAGAAATCATGAGCAGCGCTCAGTTATGGACGGCGATTGTTTTATTGATGTTCGTCCTACCTGCGCTCATCGCTGGTGTGGTCGCCTATGTGATGCGCCGCCTTGGTTGGTTGGTTGATGGCGATATGAAATTACCTTAGCGTTCATGTAAAAGGTTAAGTTAAATATCGATAAAAATTGAAAAGCCCAGCTATCTTAAATAGTTGGGCTTCCGTTTTCTATTATTTTTCAATTTTTTAAATTAACGACGTACGTCTTTTGGTGCGTCGCCATTTGGCCAATCTTTGTCTTTATTGGCTTTTACAGGGCGGGGCAAATGGGTAAAGTAGGCGGCAATATCGACGGCTTCTTGGTCGGTTAGTGTATTACCTTGTCCAAATGGCATTTTACCTTTAATAAAGGCAGCAGCAGTATAAGTACGTGCCATACCCGCGCCATCGTTAAAGGACTTATCACCAGCAACTGCTGGATAGATATAAGTGCCATCGTCATTATATTGCCCTTCGCCATTGTCACCGTGACAAACACTACATTTTTCCGCAAATAATTTTTTGCCATTGTCAGTATTGGGCTCCAAATCTTTATCTATTTTGACAAAGCCACGACCTTCAGGTGACACCCCAAATGGCATATCTTGTGACAACCAACTCATATAAGACACCATCGCGTTCATATCGTCTGAACCCATATCAAGGGCTTTGCCGTTCATCGAACGCTCAAAGCAGCCATTAATACGCTGTTGAATAGTGTTAACGCGACCTGCTCTTGAACGATAAACAGGATAAATGCCTGGCATACCATTCCAAGGCGCAGCATATGCCTCTGAGCCATTACCTAAGTGACAGCTGGTACAGTTAAGCTGGTTGCCGACGTTGTCTGGCAGCTCTTTATAAGTATGATTAGCCAGTTGTAGGCCGCGTTTTACCGCTGCGCCAAACTCATCATCTGGAATCGTAGATTCGTCAGGCATTTTAATGGCTGGCTTACCAACTACTGCAGCACTGCTGCCTGCGCTAGCGCTCATATCGTTGGCAGCTGGCATATTGCCTTTTAGGGTTTCTGCACGGGCTTCGAGTGCTTTGACGCGAGCTAATGCTTCCGCTTCTTCCAGACGGTCAACGGCCTTAGTTTCAGTGCTATTACTACAGCCAGTCATAGTCATTGTACTAATGGCAAAGATAGCGGTTGCTAATAAGGAGGATTTAGTGCGTGGGAAACTTCTCATTGGAATAACCTTATAGTATAAAATAATATGTAAATCCATATTTATATGATAATTTGGTCGTCATAGTGGCAGAACTTATTTGAATTTTTTAAGATAGATACAAAACTGAGATTGTAATATTCGTAAACGAGAGCACAGTGAGCGTCATATCATTCGCTTACCGCTACTGCGTACTTCACTCCATTAATCCGCTGAATTCTACCTATCACCATCTGACCATTAATCAATCTGTAAGTTGCTAGTAACATTATTGTATCAAATACAAATACGTAAAGTGTTTTTAAATTGAAAACAAACACTAATGCGACAAATGATGCAAACAGATGACTAAGGCTTGAGCTAGCAGCGCTTACTGTATTTTTAATAAAAAAGCACGTAAATAGGTGAGTATTTACGCGCTTTTTTGCTAAGAATGTCTTTCTAGCGGTTTAAATTATCGTCGTTTATCTACCTTTATATCAATGAGCAATCGCTGCTTTACGGTCAGCCGGTTTTGCGCGTTTTTTGCCCTTCAATTTACGCGAGAGCTTATTGATGTCATTTAATACCTGGCTATAGCGTGCTGGGAATACGCGCTGGACAGCATCGATCATTTTGGCATCGTTGCCAATCAAACAGCGTGGCTGATTGGCCGCGGCCGCCTGTAAGATAATCCAAGCGGCTGCGCTGGCGTCAAATTTTAAGAATTTATTAAAGCTACTGATGGCTTTGCGACCGCTACGCATGCCAAGGTCGCTGATACTGTCGTTACCACGGGCGCTGTTAGCAATATTGGTTTTGATACCACCTGGGTGAATACAGGTCGCTGAGACGCCACAGCGCTGAATATCTAGCTCTTGACGCAAGCTTTCGGTAAAGCCACGTACGGCAAATTTGCTAGCATTATAAGCAGATTGTGACGGCTGCGCGGTCAAACCAAATAAGCTTGAGATATTAATAATATGACCATGCTCGTTAAACTGGCGTGCTTTGCTGTCTTTATTGTTTTTAGTCGATTCGCTTTCTTTGACGCTGTTTTTAATCAGTGGTAAAAATGCCTTGGTGCCGTAAACCACGCCCCAAAAATTGATATCCATGACCCATTCAAGCTCGCTAATACTGCTGCCTTCTACGGTTGAATAAAGCGCCACGCCTGCATTATTAAAGATAAAATTCACTTTGCCATGCTCAGCCATGACGCTATCAGCCCACGCTTCGACGGCTTTATTGTCTGAGACATCAAGTACGGTGGTGGTGACTTTGATATCATAGCCGACCAGTAAGTCTTTAGTTTGTGCCAGTTGCTCAGCATTGATATCGGATAGAGCCACATGGCAGCCCATTTTTGCCAAATGAATGGCAAGCTCGCGCCCCATACCAGAGCCAGAGCCAGTAATAGCAGCGACGTGGTTACGATAATAAGGGCTAATGTCATGGTCTTGATGAGAGGAAAAAGGCAGATGTTGGCGTAGTGAGGTTGCTATTGCAGAGACATTTCCAGAAACAGTGTTAAGCATGATAAACATTCCTTTGTATCATTAATAGTATTGGTATTTCTACTTTAGCATGATTGATGATAAGCGCTGATAGCGATTGATAAACGCAGCTGTCATTTTTAACTACTACATTAGCTGCAAGAAATAAAATGAGAAGTAAGCGGACATAAAAAAAGTGTCTAGCATAATTTACACTAGACACTTTTACTTTAATTACAGCTTTAATAAAGCAGATAAGAGCTTTTAAGCATCTATCGCTATCTGTTCTGAGTCACCCTTAGAGAAGGTGATTTCAGGGATTTTACCGTCGTTAATCACTGCTTCATCAACGAGTACGGTCTTAGCATTTTCCATTGAAGGTAGCTCATACATCGTCTCAAGCAGCGCATTCTCTACGATAGAGCGCAGCCCACGAGCCCCTGTTTTGCGTGCCATGGCTTTTTTGGCGATGGCATCAAGCGCTTCTTTGGTAAAGGTAATGTCAGCGCCTTCCATATCAAACAGATATTTATACTGCTTAACCAAGGCATTTTTAGGTTCTGTTAATATTTGAACCAACGCATCTTCGTCCAGCTCTGTAAGCGCAGCCAGTACAGGAAGACGACCAATCAGCTCTGGGATAAGACCAAACTTGATCAAATCTTCTGGCTCTACTTGTTGCAGTAGCTCTGAGCTACGTTTACTATCGTCTTTTGAGCTCACATCAGCATTAAAGCCAATACCCGTTTTTTCCGTACGCTGCTGAATTACCTTATCAAGACCGGCAAACGCGCCACCAACGATGATTAAGATATTACTGGTATCAACTTGGATCAGCTCTTGCTGTGGATGTTTACGACCACCGTGTGGTGGAATAGCGGCAACCGTCCCCTCGATAAGCTTAAGCAAGGCTTGCTGCACACCTTCGCCTGAGACGTCACGCGTAATAGATGGGTTATCACCTTTTTTACTGATTTTATCAATTTCATCAATATAGATAATGCCTTGCTCAGCTTTGCTGACATCGTAATCAGAAGCTTGCAATAGTTTTTGGACGATGTTTTCGACATCTTCACCGACATAACCGGCTTCTGTTAAGGTCGTGGCATCCGCCATCGCGAAGGGAACGTCGAGTAAGCGCGCCAAGGTTTGCGCCAACAAGGTTTTACCAGAGCCGGTTGGACCAATTAGCAAAATATTACTTTTTGCCAATTCAACCATAGCATCATCAGCGCCGATTTTGGCTTTTTTGCTGTCATGGGCCAACGTTTGGCTGACTTTTAGGCGTTTATAATGGTTATAAACCGCAACTGCCAAGGCTTTTTTCGCCGCATCTTGCCCGATGACATATTCATCAAGTTTGGCACGTAGCTCTTTTGGCGTTGGCAGCTTTTTATTGACCCAAGAGGTATCGATATCGCTATCGTCGTCACTATCTTCGGCGCTGTCAGCAATAAGGTCCGTACATAGCTCAATACATTCATTACAAATATTGGCGTCGTCAGCGGCAATCAGCTGCTTTACTTCACTTTTTTCTTTGCCGCAAAACGAACACTGCGGGGTGTTATCTTCTGCCATATACAGGCACTCCTAAAATTTAATGCTTATCAATATTCTGATTATGGACATCAATGCGAAAGTGCATGGTGCTTGGCTAGCACAGTGCACCTAATATATGTCACTTAGGCATCAGATGTTTCACAGTTTGTTGGGCGGTTGCTATTAATGCAATTATAAAGAAGCAGGGCGACGTTCTAATACTTCATCAACCAAACCGTATTCTTTGGCTTCCTTAGCATCTAACCAATAATCACGCTCAACGTCTTTTTCAATTTTCTCAACCGGTTGACCGGTACGCTCAGCCAAAATCTCATTCAAACGAGCACGAGTTTTCAGAATTTCACGCGCATTAATTTCGATATCAGTCGCTTGACCTTGCGCGCCGCCTGATGGCTGGTGAATCATCACGCGCGAGTTGGCCAGGGCATAACGTTTGCCTTTTTCGCCAGCGGCTAATAAGAATGAACCCATGCTATAAGCGCCGCCCATACAAATGGTCGAAACTTCAGGTTTGATAAAGTTCATGGTATCAAAAATAGCCAAACCAGCACTTACTGAGCCGCCTGGTGAGTTGATATATAAATGGATATCTTTATCAGGGTTTTCTGCTTCTAAGAATAATAGCTGCGCTACAATAAGGTTGGCCATATGGTCTTCAACTTGACCGGTCAAAAAGATAACGCGCTCACGTAATAGGCGTGAGAAAATATCAAACGAGCGTTCACCGCGCGCTGATTGCTCAACAACCATTGGAACTAAAGCCGCTTGGGGTGCGCTCTGGGCAGTATTGTGCGCACTCATCAACATATCAAAATGCGGGTTAGCAGTGATGCGATCATAATCTGTCATAAAGATGTCCTGTTTATAAGTACATAAAGTAAAGAGGTATAGGCTAGTTGTTGGCTAATTTTTTATGGTGGTTATCATTGTAAACATTGCTGTCTGTTAATAAAAGCTGCCTGTTAATAAAACCCATTCGGTTCAATTAAACGCTCTAAATATCGCTAGCAAGTAGCCAATCATATTCGTGATTCAAGATGGCGCTTAAAATTTATTACATCTACTTGTTAGAAATAGAAGCTGTCAAAAATAGTAGCCGCTAAAAATAATTGAGCTAATGGTAACTTTTTTATTGCAGCAATAGTAACTTTTTAATGTGACAAATGATAAATGACTACCTATTAATAAGGCGTCTGTGCCCATTTATCAAGGGCAGTACTAACAAACAATCAATAAAACTCGCTGAGAAGCCACCAATAAAAATGCCCTAACAAGCTGTTAGGGCATTTTTGAAGCAAAATTAGCAATGAATGCCATTCAATGGCAAATTGCTAGCTTACATACCTTGCTGCTGTTGTTGCTGAGCAGCCAATAGGTCTTGGTAGCTGACTTCTTTGTCAGTAACTTTGCCTTGAGCAATCAAATAATCAACCACTTGGTCTTCTAGAACGACAGACTCAATGTTAGCGCGCTGCTGCTTGTCATTGGTGTAGTATTCGATCACTTCTGCTGGGTCTTCGTAGTTTTCAGCGGCTTCTTTGATGAAGCTTTCAACACGCTCTTGATCAACTTCTAAGCCTTTGGTGTCGATAACACGAGCAACGATGATGCCAAGACGGGCAGCACGTAGCGCTTGCTCTTCGAATAGCTCATTTGGCAGCATGTCTTTATCGAAGCTATCAGCATTGGCACCGAATTGCTGAGAAAAACGTTGCATCATCATGTTGCGTTGACGATCGATTTCTTGCTCTAGCATGGCGTTTGGTACGTCAAACTCGTTCTTTTCTAGTAGGGCGTCAAACGTTGCTTGTTTTACTTGGCTACGCGCCGCATTTTTGATTTCGCGTTCCATGTTTTTACGCACGTCTTCTTTTAATTTTTCAACGCCGCCTTCTTTAACACCGAATAACTCAAGAAACGCATCATCAATTTCAGGTAGTTTTGATTTTTCAACCAGTTTTACGTTGATTTTGAACTGCGCTTCTTTACCAGCCAAGTTTTCAGCTTGGTAATCTTCTGGGAAAGTTACGTTGATAACTTTCTCTTCGCCAGCTTTCATGCCTTTGATACCATCTTCAAAGCCTGGAATCATCTGGTTGCTACCGATAACCAGTTTGAAGTCTTCAGCAGAACCGCCTTCGAATTTCTCGCCGTCAATTGAGCCTTCAAAGTCAAACGTTACTTGGTTGTCTTTGGCTGCTTTACCTTTTTTCTCAACGAATTCTACACGTTGCTTTTGTAGGTTTTCAATCATGGTGTCAACGTCTTCGTCGCTAACCGTCGCCGTGTGACGCTCAACTTCGATTTCATCAATACCTTGTACGTCGATCTCTGGGAAGATTTCAACAGTCGCTTGATAAACCAAGAAATCATCTTCTAGTTTTACGTCGTCGATGTTAGGCATGCCAACGGCACGGATATCTTCAGATTTGATTGCTTCAAAAACGGTATCACGGATCACGTCGTTGATGACTTCTTGCTGAATGCCAGCTCCGTACTGTGAACGGATATGTGACATAGGGACGTTACCTTTACGGAAACCGTCAATCTTGGCAGTTTTCGCCACTTGACGAATACGGCCTTCAACTTTGTTTTGAATTTTTTCAACGGGTACTTTAACCGTTAGCTGAGTTTCTTTGTTAGATAGCTTGTTGGTTGTAACTTGTAAATCTGTAGCCATGTTCATTACACCTTTAGGATTTAATAGTACGTTTGATTGAACAGTACTTAGGGTTAAATAGTAATAGACAACCGTGCCTCAAAATACGGGCGGGTGTTACCGATTGCCGTTGGAATAAATAGGGGATATGGATAGCGCGCAATTTCGCAGTACGTGCCCGTAACAATCGCTGCTGACACAAAAATGAGAAACGCTTTATCTTAATAGACGCTATCTGATATCAATATTAACCGTGAATAGGTCGCATAATAACGCTTTTTGCGCAATTATACAGACAAATAACGGCTTTCAACAAAATTTTAAAAGTAGAACAGTATAATCCATCTGTTTATCAAAGTAAAAATTATCTGTTTGCTGTCTATATAAGGCAGCGCTGCTATCGTCAGTTCAAATAAAATCGCTGGGTTAATATTGTCGTATTATCGGTATTAAAATACCAAAGTATTAAACGGTATCTAATAGACGATAAGGTAGGATGGGTTTCAGAAGGGTAATAAGTGCAGTTGCGCCAATAATTGCTCAATCGCCTGACCGCGGTGACTGATGCTATTTTTGTCCGCAGCACTTAAACTGGCCGCCGTCGCCTGCAACTCTGGTAACCAAAACAGAGGGTCATAACCAAAGCCACCCTCACCGTGCGGCGATTCTAAGATCTCGCCGTGCCATAAGCCTTGGGCGACAATCGGCAGCGGGTCATTAGCATGGCGCACCATCACCAGTACGCAAACAAATAACCCGTTGATAGGCTTGTTAGCTTGCGCATTGCGGATAGGTTGCAAGTCAGCGATAAGCTTAGCGTTGTTTTTGGCATCGTTGCCGTGCTCGCCTGCATAGCGGGCAGAGTAGATACCGGGTGCATTGCCCAATACTGGCACACATAAGCCTGAATCATCAGCAATCGCAGGTAATCCGCTTGCTCGGCTGGCATGACGGGCTTTAATAATGGCGTTTTCGATAAAGCTTAATCCATCCTCGATTGCATCGTCAATATCAAGCTGACCTTGCGGGATAATCGTCACATCCAAATTCGCCTCAGAAAATAAGCGTTTAAATTCAGTAAGTTTGCCTTTGTTGTTACTGGCGAGCACCCATTGCTTATGTAGCGTAGCTGGTGTTGAATCGGTTGAGGTTGCTTGTGAATGAGTGTCTGTGACGCTAATATGACTCATAATATCCGTCCATAAAGGGTTGTTTATCGTGTCGCCTATTATTCTTATATTTTAGCGATGATGGAAAATAGCAAGTAGTCGTTGGAGTTTTGACGCTGATTGAGTGGTTTGCATCTACATATTCTAGGCTAGCACCAGTTAAATTACCAATTAGCATAACGAATCGATGGTTTATAACATTTGGTAACTGATATTTGTTGTTACTCTTGCTATAATAGATAACAAGCTACAGTGAATTATATCTTATAGCTTGTGAACTTAAAGTTAATAATAGTTTTAGACTATAATAGTGGCTTTTAAGTCCATATTTTGGTATTTAAAGGTTTTGGTTTTTAATCATATAATAACTATTAAGTGCTGCACGCTTAAGATGGCTTTCAAATTTAGCGCTTTTTAGGTCTGGCACAACTTGTGTTAGCCTATTGAGTCATAAATTTCTCTAACAATAAACTAAGCCAATTTAGTCCAACAATTTATAGTGTCCATTTTAAACTATACCTAATACTAATGGCTAAACAGCAAGGATAAAATAATATGTCAAAGATTACCTTACCAGAACTACCATATGCAAAAGACGCGCTAGAGCCACATATCAGTGCCGAGACGCTAGAGTATCATCATGACAAGCATCATGCTGCTTATGTCAATAAATTGAACGAATTGCTACCAGGTTCTGGTCTAGAAGACAAAACGCTATCAGAAATCATCGTAGCAACGGCTAAAGATGACAGCAAACAAGGTATGTTCAACCAAGCAGCCCAAGTGTGGAACCACACCTTCTATTGGAACTGCATGACGCCAGACAATGGCGGTGGCGAACCTACTGGTGATTTGAAAGCTAAAATCGAAGAAGATTTCGGTAGCTATGACAAGTTCCGTGAAGAGTTCAAAAACGCGGCAATGACTCAGTTTGGTTCAGGTTGGGCATGGTTAGTGGCTGATAAAGTTGGTGGCAAACTGTCTATCGCTAAAACAGCTAACGCTGATACCCCATTAGCACATGACCAAGTAGCCGTATTGACTTGTGATGTATGGGAACATGCATACTACATCGATTATCGTAACCGTCGTCCTGATTATGTTGACACGTTCCTAGATAAGCTAGTGAACTGGGACTATGCAAACGCTAAATATAAAGGTCAAGATGCTGGTGTTGAAGAGTAATCTTTAAAACTTAAGGTTTTGATTAATAAAGAAGGACGCTGAGAGGCGTCCTTTTTTTTGGTAATTTTTTAGTAAAAATTTTATTTTAAAATTATGTGTTAATTTTTTCTTGCTATATTACTTTCGTAAGGACTGCCGTTCCGAGGAATAATGCCTTTTATCATTAATTTTTGATGACCCATTTTTGATGTCTTTATCCATTCATTTTCTTCAATTTCCAGCTTTCTACTCTCGATAGCTTGCTTATCATCTGATAGAAAATCAGCAATAAGTGGGTGGAAATTGTTATAGCGCTCATAGCCATCAGATCCGTTTTCCAAATCAGCAGCGATTACTCTACCTTTACTATAAGTATTAACAGTCAAGAGCCTATCTCCGACTTCTAAACCATGTTCTTCTACAAAACTGACTGGAAATTCCAGTAACGCAATACAGTCTAACTCGTCAGTGTAGGCTGCAACAATAAGTGTATTATAAGTTTGTAATACGATGGCTGCTCGACTATCACCAAGTTTTAGATGTTCATCCATCATATCAAGTGGATACCGAAAATTAGCAAATGTTCTTTTAATGAAAGATGGGTTCTTTTTGAATCTCTCTAGCTTTGCTACATTTAAAGATAGCCCACTTGGAGCAGAAGCAGTTGTATAGCTATCATGGTGCTTTGACATTGTTCACTCTATTTAATAAAGGAAAAAATATAACGGCTTTTATAAGCCTCTATTACTATGGGTAAACTTTATAAAATCTCAAACCCAAACTTACCCAACGCCTCTCTTAACATCGCAATATTATAAAACGCATGCGCATTGACGGTGTTTTGAAAGAAGATATATAACGTATCAAAATGCTGCCGCTGATTGGCAATCGCTTGCGCCCAGTCGTTCATCTCCGCTTCACTATAGCGATAATCATGACGGTCGGCAGCGCTCATTGCATCCCACCAGTTTAGATTATTACCATGCATACGCAGATAGCCAGTACGCTGAGTGAATATCAGCCGTGACGGTGGCAGTCCGCTGACTTTAGGATAATCAACGCTGCACCAAATCAGACCTTGCTCGATAAAGCTATCGACCACTTGCGGGGTATGCCAGCCATTATGACGAAACTCAATAGCGAGTGGATAGTCTTTGAACCAACTAACGAGATTAGCCAAATATAGGCGATGCTCACGGGTACGGTCAAAACCATGCGGGAATTGTAGTAGTAATGGCGCGAGAGCGTTGGCTTCGATAAGTGGCGTAAGCGCAGTCAAGAAAGCTTGCGCGTGTTCGGCAGTGCCTTTACGTGCATGAGTAAAGTCTTGATGCAGTTTGACGGCGAATTTCAATTCACTATTTGCCTCGACATAGGCTTTATTGACCATACCTGCAAAGGCTTTCTGTCCGATAGGCGCGTAAAAGGTACTGTTAATCTCGACCGCACCATATTGCTTGGCGTACTCACGTAAAAAGTCAATTTTTTTAGTGCCAGTGGGATACAGCGTACCAAGTAAGTCGGTATCGCTATAACCGCCCGTGCCAAGGTAAATACGCGGAGTAGGGGCACTATCCATGTTGACCACCCTTTGCTATTTTTGATAATTAAACTGCTTGGCTATTTTTTACGCGACCATAGCCATTCAATCAGTGCCAATAGCGCATTATTTTCTGCACTGTCTTTTTCGCCACTGCTTAATTCACGAATGATTGCCGCGCGTCCATCGTTAAACAGCGATTGTGCATAGCTGGTCGCCTGCTCAACGCCCATTAATTTTACATATGTAGACTTATCTAATTTTTCATCGCTGCCGGCAGGTTTGCCTAGGGTATCGGTAGAGGTAGTGACATCTAAAATATCGTCTTGAACCTGAAAGGCGAGACCGATATGTTGGGCACACTCTTGCAATGCCATACGCTGCGGAGCTGTCGCACCAGCGCAAATACCACCCATAAGCATCGCCGCTTCAATTAACGCACCGGTTTTATCACGGTGGATGGCTTCTAAATCGCTTTGCGTGATGCCAGTAGTGGCTTCAGCATTGAGGTCGAGCATTTGACCTGAGACCATACGTCTGGCACGCGGCGCAAATATGGCAATGAGCTGGCTTGCAATCGCTGAATCAAAAGGCGCAAAGGTTGGCATCTCGGCGGTCAGTACTTCAAAAGCTAACGTCTGTAATACGTCACCTGCCAGCAGTGCGGTCGACTCTTCAAAGACGATATGCGCGGTTGGCTGACCACGGCGCAGGTCATCATCGTCCATACATGGCAAGTCGTCATGTACCAATGAATAGGTATGCAGCAGTTCCGCGGCTAACGCAGCACGGCGACACATATCATAATCTGAATCATTTTCTAATAGTGATTCTAAGTCGTGATTTTGCTTGTCTTCTTTATCAGGGCTTTTATCCGCATTTTCGTCGTCATTACCAACATTGTTATTAGCGCTGTCATTAACATTAGCGTCGTCATTAGCATTGCTCTGATTGACACTGGCAAAGGCGCTGGCAACCAATAACGGGCGTACCAATTTACCTTGACCAGTCATCACATAACGGCAGGCATCAAGCAGCGGGCTTGGTAGCTCAGCATAAGCAAACAGCACCTCGATATCTTGTGCGAGTTGCGCACGCACGGCGCTATGAAATTGCTCGGTGTTGTTATCAAAGCGATTGAAAGACATAAAGCTTGGTATAGAAGAAACAGTCATAACCCAACCATCTATCAGGTGAATAATAAAAATATCGCTAGTGTAGCATGATAGATTATATTCCTTATGGGGCAAGTATCATAAATGACGCATTTTTGCCGGTTTAATGTTAAAAAGATTGGTTGAAAATAGCGAAATAATGCAACAAGCCCTCGTTACGTATTGGCGATGTATCTTAGCCGTTGGATATGTTCTGATAAGGGGTAGAGCATATCGATAAATAAGCCGTATTTATCAGCTTTAAACAGTGGATTGTCAGTATATAATCTTAGTATACAAGCAGTCACTTAAAACACCTTTGCAGGAAGGTAAAGGGCTAGTATCGACTTAAGAGTGACTTGCGAGTATGGTATTAGCTTGTGACAGTCAGGGGCATAATCCCCTACACTAATTGGCGTGAAAATGGTCTGCTGCTTAGAAGGTGGGTTTTTACCTCCGTATCTCAGCAAATATCAGCTCAATGTTCAGTCAGTATTTGTATGGTTAGTATTTGCACTATTAGTGTTTATTGCATCAGTACCGGCAACAATCGTATATAAATGAAGCGCCATATTCACTTGTGCTAACGCGGTAACATGACGCATAGAAAATGAATATATAAGCATGAGCGCTGGATAATAAAGACATCTTCACTGTTCACTCTATGCTGACTTTATAAGACAGTATATTGGCAGTGTTATTACTCGTTTTTCTAACAATAACTGGCTATTTATTCTAATTTTAAAACTTAATTTTAAAACGTAGCTTTCGTTATATAGCAAGGAGTTTCAAATGGTATATCAAGGAAATCGCATCACGGTGACAATGCTAGAGGATGGCATCGCCAATATGCAGTACAACGCCGAAAATGAGAGCGTGAACAAGTTTGATGCGGAAACCAATAAGCAATTTGCTGAAGTTGTTAGCGCTTTAGAAAAAGCCGACGACGTTAAGGGCTTAATTGTGACGTCAAGTAAAGGCGTGTTTATCGCTGGTGCGGATATCACAGAATTCGTTGGCTCTTTTAAAAAGCCAGAAAGCGAGATTAAAGATTGGGTCGTCAATATTAACGACGCCTTTAATCGTTTTGAAGATTTGCCGTTTCCGAAAGTAGCCGCTATTAATGGCGCCGCGCTTGGCGGTGGTTGTGAGATGACCTTGGTTTGTGAATACCGTGTCATGAGCGACAAAGCCATCATTGGTCTACCAGAAACTCAACTGGGTATTTTCCCAGGTTTTGGTGGTACGGTTCGTAGTACCCGTGTGATTGGTATCGACAATGCGCTTGAATTGATTGCAACTGGCACACCAAAAAAACCACTTGAGGCGCTAAAACTTGGCTTGGTTGATGCTACTGTTGCTGCCGATGACTTACAAGATGCCGCGATTGACCTAGTCAAAAAATGTATCTCAGGTGAGCTTGATTGGCAGGCGAAGCGTGAAGAGAAGCTTAATCCAGTTAAGCTAAATCAGCTTGAGCAAGCGATGGCGTTTAATAGCGCAAAAGGTATGATCTTTGCCAAAGCCAATCCTAAGCAGTACCCAGCACCAGCAATCGCTATTGAGACGATTGAGAAGCACGTAAATTTACCACGTGATAAAGCGATTGAAGTAGAAGCCGCTGGTTTTGCAAAAGCGGCGAAAACGCCACAAGCAGAAAGCTTGGTTGGTCTGTTCTTAAACGATCAGTTGGTTAAAAAATTAGCCAAGCAGCACAGCAAAAAAGCACACGAAATCAATGAAGCCGCGGTATTGGGCGCTGGTATCATGGGCGGCGGCATCGCTTATCAAGCAGCCAGCAAAGGCTTGCCAATCATCATGAAAGACATCAAGTCTGAGCAATTAGATCTTGGTATGGGTGAAGCCAGCAAGTTACTTGGCAAAATGGTCGAACGCGGCAAAATGACCCCAGCAAAAATGGGTGAAACCTTAAGCCGTATCCGTCCTACTTTGAATTATGGTGACTTTGCTGAAACCGATATTGTTATCGAAGCGGTCGTAGAAAATCCAAACGTCAAGCGTGCGGTATTAAAAGAAGTGGAAGGCTTGGTAAAAGATGATTGTATCTTAGCCTCAAACACATCAACGATATCTATTACTTTCTTAGCTGAAGCACTTGAGCGTCCAGAAAACTTTGTTGGTATGCATTTCTTTAACCCAGTACATCGTATGCCATTGGTTGAAGTTATCCGCGGTGAGAAATCATCTGAAGAAGCGATTGCGACCACTGTTGCGCTAGCGTCTAAAATGGGTAAAGTGCCAGTCGTGGTCAATGACTGCCCAGGTTTCTTAGTCAACCGTGTCTTGTTCCCATACTTTGGCGCCTTTGATTTGCTCCTTAAGCAAGGTGCTGATTTTGCTCATGTCGATAAAGTCATGGAAAAATTCGGCTGGCCTATGGGTCCTGCTTATCTAATCGACGTGGTTGGTTTAGATACCGGTGTTCATGGTGCAGAAGTCATGGCAGAAGGCTTCCCTGACCGCATGAAGCCTGATTATAAAGGCGCGATTGAGCTTTTATATGAAAACAAACGCTTAGGTCAGAAAAATGGCGTTGGTTTCTATAAGTATGAAATGGACAAACGCGGCAAGCCAAAGAAAGTTGCTGATGAAGCCACTTACGAGCTATTAAAAACCACGACTGATAGCGACAAACAGACCTTTGATGATCAAGCGATTATTGACCGCATGATGCTGGCTTTCTGTAATGAGACCGTCCGTTGCCTAGAAGATAATATCGTAAGCACGCCGTCAGAAGCGGATATGGCGATGATTATGGGCGTTGGTTTCCCACCATTCCGCGGTGGACCTTGCCGTTATATCGACCAAATGGGTCTAGATAACTACTTGGCACTGTGTGAAAAATATGCGCACCTTGGCAAAGCCTATGAAGCCCCGCAAAAGATTCGCGACATGGCAGCCGCAGGTGAGACCTTTTACGCGACCGCGTAATAGGCAGTCATTACTAGGATGAAGTGCAGTACACGTGCTCGATAAGATGACTGGTAATTTATTTATTATCAATAGCCTTCTAAATTAGATAGGCGAGCATTGCGGTACTGCCACTGACAATAAAAATTGAAAAGGAAGATAGTATGACAATTTTAAGTCCAAAAGACGTGGTCATCGTAGATGGCGTACGCTCAGCAATGGGTAAATCTAAAAACGGTATGTTCCGCCATGTCCGCGCTGATAGCATGTCTGCTGAATTGGTCCGTGCATTGGTTGAGCGTAACGACTTTGACCCACGTGACGTTGAAGATATCATCTGGGGCTGTGTCAACCAGACCCTAGAGCAAGGCTTAAACATCGGTCGTAACATCGGCTTGCTTGCTGATATCCCTAAAACAGCTGGCGGTCAAACCGTTAACCGTCTATGTGGTTCTTCTATGCAGGCGCTCCATACTGCTGCTGCCCAAATTATGACAGGACAAGGTGATGTATTCATCATCGGTGGTGTTGAGCATATGGGTCACGTCGGCATGATGCATGGCGTTGATCTTAACCCTGAAGCATCAAAGCATTATGCAAAAGCCTCAAACATGATGGGCTTAACTGCTGAAATGCTTGGTCGTATGAATAACATAACCCGCGAAGAGCAAGATGCCTTTGGGCTTGAGTCGCATCGCCGTGCATGGGCTGCGACTACTGAAGGTCGTTTTGACAATGAAATCATTGGTATCGAAGGTCATGACGAAGCAGGTCGCTTGCAACTATGTACTGTCGATGAAGTAATTCGTCCTGATGCCACGATGGAGCAAATGCAAAAGCTACGTCCAGCCTTTGATCCAGTAGGCGGTACAGTAACTGCTGCTACCTCATCTGCATTATCTGATGGTGCATCAGCGATGCTAGTTATGAGCGCGCAAAAAGCCAAAGAGCTAGGTCTAAAGCCACGTGCTCGTATCCGTAGTATGGCCGTTGCTGGTTGTGACGCGGCAATTATGGGCTATGGTCCAGTGCCTGCAACGCAAAAAGCGCTGAAACGTGCGGGCATGAGCATCGATGATATGCAAACCATCGAGCTAAACGAAGCGTTCGCCGCGCAAGGTTTGTCAGTACTAAAAGCCTTGAACTTGACGGACAAGCAAGACATTGTCAACATCAACGGTGGCGCGATTGCGCTAGGACATCCACTAGGCTGTTCTGGTGCTCGTATCACCGTTACTTTGCTTAACGCCATGGAACAATCAGATACTGAAATCGGTCTAGCGACCATGTGTATCGGTCTTGGTCAAGGTATCGCGACGATTATTGAGCGTGTTTAATCCTGCAATATTATCAATTTTTTAAAATAATTTATCGTTCTAATAAAAACCCCTAGTCATGATGGCTAGGGGTTTTTGCATTTATGGATGACAGTACATTTATAAAATTAAAACATCATAAGTTGTTATATCGCTTATCTTCATTGACGCATTCACTAAACTGTGACTAAATGAGAGAGTAATTAATCATTATAATTTTAAGCCTGATACCAATTTTAAATAAGTTTAGAACCGTCAGCTTTAGCCGTACAAGGAGTGTACTATGTCCACCATGATTACTGATCGTACCTACCGTATTGACCGTGAAAATACCCAAGCGATGATTATCGATATCCAAGAACGCTTGACGCCGCATATTTATGACCATGAAAATATCATCAAAAAAACAGTTACTCTAATCAAAGGTCTGCAAGCGCTTGATGTTCCCATTATGCTCAATGAGCAATATAAAAAAGGCTTAGGCGAAACCTTACCCGAAATTCGTGAGCTATTAGAAGGCGATAATGCCAAAGGTTTTGAAAAAGTGACTTTTAGTGCCTGCGACAATGACGATTCATGGAATCATTTAGCTCAACAGAATCGAAGTATTGTTTTGTTGTTTGGAGTGGAGGCACATGTCTGCGTACTACAAACGGCACTTGACTTGCTTGATAATGGTATGCAGCCAGTCATTATTGGTGATGCAGTTGGTTCGCGTTTCCCCTATGATAAAAAGCAAGCGATTCGCCGTATTCGCCGTGCTGGTGGCGTGATTACGACGGTTGAAACCATTCTTTTTGAGCTATGCCGCAGTAGTAAAGACCCTGCGTTTAAAACCATTAGTCATTTAATTAAGTAGCTTGATTGAATATCTTGATTCATTATAAAACGGTTTTTTTAAAGATTAATAAAATAAGATAGTGCTTTAATAGTTAGGCGCTATCTTATTTTAAACATTAGTTTTCATCGCTTTTAAACCACACTCGAAGTCGGTCTAATAACCGGTTTGTCTCGTATTTTTAATACCAACAATCCTGCTAAAGCCACCGCAATAATAAGTACCCAGCCGGTCGGTGTCCAACTGCCAGTCAGCCCTTTAACCCCCTGCATCAGCAATACCATAGTGACACCACCTAAATTCCCCATCATCATCAGCATGGCAACTGCTTTGGCCGCTTGTGAGGTGTGTACGGTATCTTCAGCCGCGGCAATCAGTAATGGATAACCTGATAGCAAGAAAAATCCCAGCATAAAACTTAGCAGCAACGTGGTCGTCCCTGTGGTTGAATACAGCAAGGGATAGGTTGCGCTCGCACCGACCAATGTTGCCAATATTAAGAAGATACGGCGTTTTTGTAGATAGTCAGATAGTAGCGGAATCAGTAGCGCCCCTAAAATACCACCGAATATCAGCATTGCAGTAATGATACCTGCCGTCGCCTCGTCAATACCACGCGGTGCAAGGATAGGTGCAATCCAATTACTTAGTCCATTAAAATAACCCATCGCAATAAATACCGCTAGCGAGATAGACCATAGCCGTTTATTTTTTAATAGCGATCCGATCTCGTGTAGTGAGATAGCCAACTCTTGCTGTTTGGGTTTTTCAGCGACCACTAATAAAAAACCTACTACTGCCACCGCCGTGACAACCACATTGATGAATAGCATCCCAGAGAAGCCAAAAGCGTCGATTAACGGGGCAGGGGCAAAAGCACCAAGGGCGGTCGCCAAAAACATCCCACCCATAATCACGCCCGTTACCGTGGCAATTTGCGATTTATCAAACCAGTCGGAAGTTACTTGATTAATCGCATTGGTGATATACGGTTGAGCGATGGCGATAAGCAATTGCCCTGCAAACACTATCCAATATTTATCAGCGCCTAACCAGCGTATCGTCGAGCCTATCAGCATGAGGAGCGCGGCATAGCTGACGATTTTTTTATAGCCGATGTTATCGAGCACTTTGCCAGAGTGAATGGCTAGCAGCACAAAGATAATAGGAAACATTAAGGTTAAGAGATTGGCGAAAAACTCATTAACGCCAAAATGTGCCTCAGTGCTAATCACAATAGTCGCAAAGGTCAGCCATAAAAATTGATTTACCCCAAGTAAAAGAGAGAAGCCTGCAATAATAAGCCATTTATGAGGCGGTTTTTTTCTAGAAGACGGTGAGGTGGTAGGCGTTGCAGTGTCAGTGGTGGGTGGCATCGACATATCCTTGTCTTGTACAGGTTGTTATCCATTACTTTATGCATAACCTTGTCCATAGTATTATGCATTGCATGTCGTCCTATTATGAGCATTAGTTGAATCTTAAACAATAAAAATTAAGAAACCTACTATTATTGCTCGCTGGAACAATCTAGATTGTTCCAGCGAGTAAAATGTCTACTATAATAAGCGCTTTCGCATAAAGATTAGAGCTAGATAAAGTACTACCTATTCGCCCGTTAAATTAGAGAAAGCTATGTTATTAAAAGCTATGTCGTCAACAGCTATGCCATCAACCAAGCAAAAGCCATTAGCCAATTCAAAGCTCGCCTCAAATATTGATATTGATATTGATGACGTCACTCATTTTTTATTAGAGCTTGATGCCCTTAAACGTGTTAATCGGCGCAGTTATGTGACGGCTACGAATCGCCTAGAAAACTCTGCGGAACATTCTTGGCATTTAGCGATGGCATGTTGGTCAATCGCTGAGTTGTTTGAACTAAATGTTAATCATGAAAAATTACTCAAGATGGCATTGGTACATGATTTGGGTGAGATTGATGCGGGCGATACTTTTTTATACGCCAATACCCGTGATGATGCGCACATCGAAGAGCGTGCAGGAATTGCTCGGTTGCAAAGCGAGTGTGGTAATGGGATTGCTGATTTAAGTGAGGTTTGGGAAGAGCAGGAAACAGGTAATAGTAAAGAGACCCAGCTGCTTAGAGTGATTGATCGTTTATTACCGTTTTTGCTTAATCTGAACACCAACGGAAAAACGTGGATTGAGTCTAACGTTACGCGCTCGCAAGTAGCAAGGGCGCATGGATTTATTAAAGACAGCTTCCCGAGTATTCATGATTGGCTAGTAAAACAGATTGACTATGCGACCGAGCAAAGATGGTTGATTGATGCTTAGATAAATAAAGCCATAATTTTCTGTTCAGATATTTACACATAACCTATTATTTTCAAATACTAAAGCATTTATAGTTAAGTCAATGAGCTGTAAAACCCATTAAAAAGCCCAATTAAGCATAATGATTCATACTTAATTGGGCTTATGTTTGTAGCATTAAACAGATGGTTTATTTAGCGTTAGCCACACCCAATAGCTGCCCCATTTGTACCACACTATTGGCTTGCATGTTATCTTGCCAATCGGCTTTTGCCGCTTTTGGTAATATAACAATCGCGGTTGAACCTAAATAAAAGCGTCCAAGCTCATCGCCTTTCTCAAAGCTCATATGATGATCCGCTTCTTGGATGTCCTCAGTGCGACTGATTTTGCCAGTCGCCACCGTTTCGATACCAGCGACAATCATCGCCCCAACCATCACAACCGCCGCTTTGCCATATTCTGTATCAAATAAACAGACCAAACGCTCGTTACGGGCAAACAAATCAGGCACGTTTGCCGCCGTGGTATTATTGACGGAAAATAGCGTACCCGGTACATAACGGGTTTTTGTTAACGTACCAGCAAATGGCATGTGCACGCGGTGATAGTTACTAGGTGCTAGATAAACGGTCGCAAAGCTACCATCCGCAAAATAGCTGCCATCTTCGCTATTGGCCAGTAATTGCCCAACGTCATAGTCACGACCTTTGGCTTGCAGCAATTTATGGTCGCGAATTTGCCCTAACTGTGAGATAACGCCATCAGCAGGACTGACAATACCGTTTGCGCTGCTATCGATGATACGGGCGTCGTCTTTTAGCTCACGGGTAAAAAAGTCGTTAAAGCTCTCATAAGCGTTAAAGCTTTGGCGTTCGTATTCATCTAAGCTCACATTGTAAGCTTTGGCAAAACTGCGGATAAATGTGCGCTTGACATAAGGATGGCGGCTGGCGGCCAAACGTCCAGCGACTTTACTCAACTGCTGCTGCGGCACAAATTGTTGAAGGGTGGCAAATAAATTCATAATGAGGCTACCAAAATAGGGTTTGATGTAATAATTAATTAGGCAAGTTAATGGCGGTATTTTATCATGGTCAAGGTATTATTGTATGGCCATAAACTGTAAGCTATTTATAAATAAGGAAGGCCGTAAATGAGAGCGCTGATACAAAGGGTGCACCGTGCTAGTGTCACTGTCGATGAGCACTGCGTTGGTGAGATTGAGCATGGCCTATTGGCCTATATTGGCTTGGGCCATGATGATAATCTGCAAAGTGCGCAGCGTATGGTTGATAAAATTCTCACTTATCGCATTTTTGATAATGATGATGACCCTGCTAAGTTTGGTAAATTGGATAAAAATGTCCAGCAAGTAGGTGGTGGCTTATTAATGGTCTCACAATTTACCTTGATGGCAAAAACCGATAAGGGCCGGCGTCCTGACTTTGGCGGTGCGATGGCACCCGATGCCGCGCAAGCCTTATTTGAGCAACTGGTGAATTATGCCAAAATTCAGCATCCTAATGTGGCGACCGGTCAGTTTGGCGCTGATATGCAAGTCGCAAGTATCAACGATGGACCATTAAATTTTTTATTAGAAGTTTAGAGACGTAATGTTTTAAAGATTTTTTTTAAAGCGTAATATTTTACAAGCTAAAGCTTTAAAGGCTAAAAATTCAAAAAGCTAGCTATCAGGTTTTTGTAGTAAAGGATAAGGATTGACCGCGCTGCCATTGATATAAATCCCGTAATGGACGTGCGGCGGCGTACCTTTGGCATTACCACTGTCGCCGACGTAACCGATGATGTCGCCGGCATTGACCCAGTCGTTCGGACTAATATCGGCATAATCTTCTAGATGCGCATAATAATGTCCTGCGGCGCCCGGTCCAATGATGACTACTACCCGACCGCCTAACGTATTTTCGCCAACTTTACTGACGATGCCTGGTGTCGTTGCTTGTATCGGTGTGCCTCGCTTGGCAAATATATCGATACCCTCGTGAGTGCGACCTTGGCTACGCGCGCCGCCCCACGTATCGGTTAGATGCTGTGTTGGTAATGGCGAGGGAAGGCTGTTTTCAGTGGGCCGCGGTTGTTGTAATAAGCTAAGCTGTTGCCATTTTGCCAGTACAAACGACTGAGTGTGTTGGCTGATACTGGGTAAGAGCCTGTCAAATACAAATAATAGCATCAATAACACAACCGCCTTGATGAATACACTTAGTATACGGCGTAAAAAGGTTGGCTTTATTTTTGAGTTTGGCTGCGGGTTATTACCATCTGCTCGCATCGATGTCTCTTTGGTTTTTTGAATGAACGCTAATAGTTATTATATAAGCGAAGCTCTGTATTCTTTGTATGCCATTGTTATCTCTACTTTTTATCCCCATAAACATAACGTTGTTTTTAAAATTCACTTATTTTTTAGGTCTATGTAGAAAACCTATATTGCTACCTATGTTTAAATAACGATGGCTAAACCTCTATGACTGACACTGCGCTGATTATCGATACCGAAACCGACCAAGGCCGTGATCCGCGTCCGATTCAAGTGGCGACTATTAATGTAGCGACGGGATTTGAGTGGATGAAATACTTTAATAGTGGCCGCTCGATATCACCAGTGGTCATTAGAATTCATGGCATCACTGATGACGATGTCGCAGGTCTTGAGAGCTTTGAGTTAGATGCGTTTGAGCTGCCGCAGTATTTGATTGGGCATAATGTACGTTTTGATTGGCGGGTGATTGGCAGTCCCTCTGCTAAACTAATATGTACGGTGCGGCTAGCGCGCGTGGCATTTCCACAGTGGAGTGCCTATGGTCAGTCCAAATGTATCGAGCAGTTATTAGGTAAAGATGAGGCAAGTAGGATGACGATTGCCGCTCACGATGCGCTCGGTGATGCACGCATGTGTTATCTGCTTTATCAGGCGTGCTGCGAGCGCTTGGAAATTGCACCGACGGACTTTGCTGCTGCCCATGCTATCGCCAATAAAGCCAATCCGGTGAGTAAAATGCCCTTTGGTAAACATAAGGGCATGCCGATTAAAGATGTGCCAATCAACTACGTAAAATGGATGCTAGGTAACATCCATAATATGCAGCCGTCGCTTTATTCGGCCTTGACCAAGCGTGTTAAAGCAGAAGAAATTGCAAAAAATACGCAAGACTAAACAAATGTATTTACGCTTTAATAAATTAAAAAACTAGATCTATTGCTGCTTAGCTAGCCAGTCCACTGCCATTTGCCAAAGCTGCGGGGCTTTAGCGTTGGTTTTACTACTAAAATAGCGCATATGACCAATACTGTTTAAGCCAAACTCTTCTGGCTCAAAAAAGCGTTTTTCGACTGGCATTTTGCTAAAGACGCGAATCATATCATCTATGTTTTTGCTATTAGCAATCTCATCATCGCTAAAGCCAAGCCACAATGCTGGCATGTCAATTTCATCATAAAAATGGGTATGAATGCTTTTGCCAAAAGCGGTTTCAATATAGCCTGCGCCATTACACCACTCACGCCATTGACGAGCGACGCTGCGTGGTAGTGGCTCGCCCATACCGATTTTATCTGCTGGGGTATAGCCGAAGGTTAAATTGGTGAGTGGAATAAAGGCATCCATAAAACCTATGGCTTTGAGCTTATAAGGCATGTCCATGTTTTTGATTTGCCCTGATGAGCAAGCGACATTAAATACCGAAGCAATGGCTTGGTAGTTTGGCATTAAACCTATCAGCTGACCGCCAGCGCTATGACCAATCAAATGGTAAGTCGCATCGGGAAATTCATCTTGCAAGGCATCAAGGACGGCAGGCATATCATGGCGACCCCAGCTGATTAAAGAGGCGTCACATTTAGATAAATCAGAGTTAAGCGATTCACCGATACCTTCATTATCAAAGGTTAGGACACCAAAGCCACTGGCAGCTAAATAAGTGGCAAAATTGTGATAAAACTGACGTTTGATACCGGTGGCTGGCGCGATCATGACGGCTGTTTTCACCTCATCTTTAGGGCGATAGACAGTGGCTGCCAATGCCCGATTGCGATCAGTCATGATGCTTAGTGAATAAATATCCGTTTGATTCTGCGTATTTTCCATGGATTAACCTTAATCTTTTATGAGTGTCTTATGGTCTTAATTGGTGCAAAGTAGCTCATTTCTTGCTATGAATTACTAATACTGTTCGATGACTGAGTGATAACCGCGTGGTAACACCGCTTATGGTAAAATAAATCTTAGGTAGGAAGGTAGGCGAAAATGACTTCTAAGTTCTATAAGCAGGTTCTATGTCCAATTCCTATGGGGCTTGTTTTGCACAATATTGACCAAAAAAATTAATCAGTAGGTATTTTTGACCAACCAACACACATCAACAAACCAACACGCATGAGTAAACATGTTTTAATAGCTAAGTATTTCACCCTGACGTATTTAAAAGCTGCGTATTTAAAAATTGGATATACAATCAAAACAATCGATATAAAAATTAAGGAAGCTTTATGCAAATGAAAATTAATAATGACACTTATGAAGTCATTACCAGTCAAGATATTACCAATATTGAAAAAGCGGTGGATAAATCAGCGCTAACGATGCCGTTGGTAGCGGTTTATTGTGGTTCACGTTTGGGTAATGATGAAGTTTATGAGCAAGCAGCCCGTGAGCTCGGTCGTGAGCTCGCTGATAATGGCATGGGTTTGGTCTACGGCGGCGCGAGCATCGGGCTGATGGGCGCAGTGGCAGATGAAGTCATTCAAGGCGGCGCGCAAGCGGTCGGTGTGATTCCAACCTTTATGCTCAAGCACGAAATTGCTCATGAGCAGCTGACCCGTCTGCATTTGACCGATACCATGCACACCCGTAAAACAGTGATGGCAGAATATGCCGATGCCTTCATTACCTTGCCGGGCGGGCTTGGCACGCTGGAAGAAATTATGGAAATTGCCACATGGCGTCAGTTATATCAGCACGAAAAACCGATGATTATTCTTAATATCAATGGTTTCTATGACCATATGATTGAGCATTTAAAATATACGGCTGACCAAGGCTTTATGAAGCAAGAAGACCTTGAGCGTCTGGTCGTTTGTAATAGCATTAGTGAAGCGATTGATATGCTAAAAACAGTGGTAACCATAGAAGGCGCGGTCGATACCGAAAAAATGGCCGGTAATTAAGCGAACTAAGCGCTAATATATACTGTTTTTACATAAAAAAGGAGAGAAGGGCTTATCGTTAGCCCTTCTCTCCTTTTTTGTTTTAACTTTATTAACATTTAAATCATTTTAACTCGTCTCATGAATACCATGATTTACGCCTGCCATTGCTAATGGAAAGCCGCGTTCTTGTGCCAAATGACGCGCGACCTTATCAATCGCTACGCTATCGTTCTTTGCCAAATACGCCCACTCATGCGCATGACGCTGACTGTTTTCTGGCATATTATTATCAATTAAACCAAGCTCAGACAATTCATCGACGATTTGATCTGCAGCAATCAGCGTTGATGAGGCTTTGACGTTTTCCGCGCGTGCATAGCGGATATTAGAGTACAAGCTCACATCCGCTACCCGCAGGGTATCATCCTGACCGGGTATTTGCTGCCCACCATATAGTGCGTTACCGACCGTACGCGCGCTATGGAAGGTCGGCACAAACTCAGCGACATAGTCAATCGCTTGCTGGCTGCGCGCTTGCAGCGGTGCTTTATCCCAGCCATCTTCGATATAGTGCAGGTATTGCGACGGCAATTCAGGTTGGGCGCTGTCTTTATTAGAGGCGACCAAACCATCGTCAAATAGTGTGATAAATTTGCTCATACCATGTATTTGAAAGTAACCACCGGGGTAAGGCGTAAGCTGCGCCATGCCTTCTGGCGTACCGCGATCGCCATAGACGATAATCTCTGGTATTTGCCCACCGGTGTCATTCCAGTGGGTAATATAAGAGGACTTAAACTCGACCATGCGCGTGACTTTGACGCCGACCATATCGTCGATAACGCCCGTGCGAAAGCCGCAAGCGTTGATTAAGTAATCGACTTCGATAGATTCAGTTTTGACTTCGTTTTCAAGTTCAGTGTCAGAGCTGGCCGCTTGTTGATAGTCGATACGCCATTTAGTGACATGATGATCAGCGTTTGAGCAATTCTCACAATCAACCGGCATGACTTGCTTAACTTGCGTATCGGTAAAGACATGTGCATGCTCATAACCTTCTAAAGCCAATTGTGCAGAAGCTGCCAAGCGGAATATGTTCCAGCCGTATTCTTGCACGACAATCAGCGGGAATTTGACTTTATTTAAATCCAAATACTTAGCGACCGGTATCATCCATTCGTCAACCGTACGCGGTACTGCGACTTGTTCACGCTCAGATAAGGCGATTAATTGTTCATGGCTGTAGAGCTGATAATAATTTTCAGGCTCGCCAAGTACTTTATTATAGGCATCTTGGTCGATAAGCTCACGATAAGCATCGGTCAAAATATCAAGGCGCGGTAGCAAATCTTCAGGCAAACCTTCATCGCGGGTTGGGACGGCAAATACCGTTGGGCGCACATCGATGGTATAAGGATAAAGGCGCAAAATATCGATACATTGCTTGAGCAGGGCGACGCAATCTTCGTCAGGGATTTCGCGGTATAGATTGCCACCAGCATGCAAATGGCACATCGGCGGCCCATCGATAAGCGAGGTATTTTTTTCAAATAAATAGGTCTCGAGCCCTAAGGCTGCGAGTCGAATCGCAATGGTTGCCCCAGCCGTGCCACCACCAAGAATACCAACCCGTTTGGTGGAAGGCGCTTGATTATTACTAAAAGAATGAGTCATTGTCGTTGTTATATCCTTAATCGCATTCCTGTCATCAGGAGTTGCTCGGCGTCTTTGTAAAATAATTCATTTCTAAGTTTCTAAAGCATTTATGTTTTAAATAGCCTATGTTTTATCGAGGGCAAGACTACCGATATGCGTGCAACGGACGCCAAGTTCAATATTTATCTTAAGCCGCGATGGTCATATTTGCTATTGTGTAGTAATTCTTAATTTCTATAGCGTTATTCTACGAAAAACTACAATTGATACGAGGATAAATACGTAAGTAGATGCATTAGTTTTGTCAATGAATGACAGTGATAATATATTTCTAAAAGGCCGGTTATAACGAGACGTGCTTAAAGCGTGAATACCAGAAAAATATTTTTTATAAATGAGATATTTAACTTCGCTTAATTTGTAATAATTATGCACTTTTGTAAATTTATATAATGATAGAAACGACTGCTTTCATGCCTATGTTATATTAAAAATACTTGTAGTCAGTGCTAAGCCGTTTTAGGTATCACGGTTCACACCAGCAGACAACAAGGAAGATTCAATAAAAATATATTCTCACCATAACAAGGAAGTTACTATGAAACGTATCATTGTATTATCGGCGCTCAGTGGCGTGTTAGCGCTTAGCGGTTGTTCGACGCTAAACAATATGTTCGGCAATGATGATTCTGGCATGCATGACGTGCAAGCCACCAATAAGAACACCGCCCCAGTTACTAGTAAGAATGGCGTGTTGGTTGATGCTACTAACCATATGACGCTTTATACGTATGACAAAGATTCAATGAACAAATCAGATTGCGGTGCAGCTTGCCAAGTTTTGTGGCCGATCTTTATGGCACCAAGCAATGCAAAACCCTCTGGTCAGTTTGCTGCATTCAAGCGTGAAGATGGTAAGTATCAATGGGCAATGAATGGTAAGCCTTTATATTTCTACGCCAATGATACAAAGGTTGGCGATAAAGATGGCGACGATAAGTTTGGCGTTTGGCATATCGTGAAAACTAATTAGCACTTAAGCTAACTAGTGTGAAAACCAATGAATGTTAGAAACAGATAACGTTAAAACGAATTACCTGAAAAGATATTTTAGAGGAAGTAAAAAAGCAGCCATCTGATGGCTGCTTTTTTAATGGATTACTTATCAGGTTTTTTAAAATTTCAATAACAAACCGTTAGAATTATTTTGTTTTTTTCGTGGTCGCGGCTTTTTTCTCTATCAGCTCACCATCGATTTGTAGTGGCACTTTAGTAGTGATACCATCAGAAAAAATCGTCATACCATAAGCGGCGCGGTCGATGATACCAGTCGCACGGAAACCAATGACAGGCTCTTTTGTCATCGGACTATTGGCGATTTTATTTAAAGTCACATCTAGTGTTAGCGGTTTGGTTTGACCAAGCATGGTGAAATCACCAGTGACTTTGGCCTGCTGTGGGTTTTTAAATGTTACAGAAGTCGATTTAAAGGTCATGGTGGGATATTTGGCGACATTAAAAAAGTCATCCTTTTTTAAATGCTCATCACGAGCTTCCCAATTGGTATCAATGCTATCGGCGGCGATAGTAAAGTTCATGCTGGTTTTATTGGGCGCTTTGATATCGTAATTGACCACGCCTTTAACATCGTTAAAATGGCCCATCGTCATTGAGAAACCTAGATGATCAACCGAAAATCCGACACGAGTATGTGAGTCATCTAGCTGCCATTGGGTTGGTAACGCTGCACTTGCCATGGTAGTAATGACAAGCGCAGAGCTGATAGCAAACGCTTTCATAGTATTTTTTAAGGCAGTGTTTATCATTATTTTATCCTTATTTAATGGTTATTTAGCCGTCATTTTTACGGCACTATTTTTGCTAGAGCGTTATCGATTTATCAAGCTTTAGGATTAATTTTTTAAGCGATAAATACCATTTAGTCTTCTTAAATATCAACATTAAAAAATAAATAACTATTTAGTTCGTCTAAAAATTAGCTATTGACTATATGGTCTATCTAATCAGTTATTATACTGGTATCCATCTTTTATCTCAATGCCGTTAGGGTTTCGATGCGAGCGTAGGGTGTGGTATTATCATAGAAGCTGCTTGCATCGAGCAGCAAAAACCGTTAAAATCGCGGTTTGATTTTCCCGCTGGGGAAAGGCTAAGTGAGCAGCGGTGTGGTGTTGGGTGCTGGAATAAGCCAGTGACGCAGTTGCCAGACTGGAAGATGTCCTTAGTGCCTCAGTTACGTATGTCATTGTTTGGTTGATAGCTCAATCATAGTTTCAATCAAAAGCCCTGTACATACATCGGACATAGAGAGTTTATTATGCGTAAAGATATCCATCCTAATTACCAAGAAGTTTTGTTCCATGATACTAACGCTGACGTGTTTTTCTTAACTCGTTCAACCGTTAAAACCAAAGCTACTCGTGAATACGAAGGTACAGAATATCCATACTACCCACTTGATATCTCAAGTGCGTCGCATCCATTCTATACTGGTGAACAACGCAAAACTTCTACTGAAGGCCGTGTTGCAAGCTTCAACAAACGCTTTGGTGCGTTTGGTGGCCGTAAGAAAGCTGCTGATACTGACGCTGCAGAATAATTCACACCTATTGCGTGATATTATTTTGAGCATGTGTTTTCTCAAACATGCACAGCTATAGTATTAAGAACATAAAAAAACCGCTGACTATTCAGCGGTTTTTTTGTTTAAATTTTTAGAAGTAAATGCTCAATAGTTTCTAGTCAGTAAGCTCAGCATCGGAAGGGGAAGGTTTCAGTAACTGTATAATCAGCTCTGCTAATTGCTGCGCCCAATAACCGTACATGAGGCTGCTAGGGTGAAAGCCATCACTGGCAAACATCACTCTGATATCGATTGGTGTGCCATTAGAATGTTCGTCTATCATGCGGGCAAAGTCGGTCGCCATGTAGGTGACACCATCGTGAGCAGCACAGACTTGCTGCAAGGTGTTATCAAGGATAGAGGCTTTGGCACCGATAAAGTTATTCAACGGTGCAGGTATCGCCGGCATCTGCGCCATTGGCGGCAGACTTAAAAAAACCAATTCGCGTACGCCAAATTTACGCTGGGCGATAGCAACAATGTCTTCGATTTGCTGTTGCCATTTGTTTACAGAAACACTCGATGTCGTATCATTGACCCCAACACTCAGTATCATCACATCGATAGGTAAGTTTGGCGCTGGCATAATATATAGCCTACGTAAAATATCAAAACTGGTGTGCCCCGTTGTTGCTTGTAATGACCAGTTCAATACTGAAAAATGAGTATTGATAGCAGGTTGCTGCGTCAAGATGGGAATCAAGTTACCAACGAGCGCTTCTTGCTGCGTCTCACTACCAACTCCAGCCGCTGCCGAATCACCAACGATCATCAGGTTTAGCATTGGCTGCGTATGCTCTTTTGGAGTATCTGTAGTGCTGTTTAACTGAACCTGCCCGTGCCTCTCGCCATTAGGCTCAGGTAGGCGTACCGTATCACGCTTGATTTTGCGACCTTGATACAGGTAAACAGGGGCGAATAGCATGTCTTTTGCAACCGCTGCGATTTTATTCTGCATTTTTTTAGTAGCTACCATCCTGCTCGCTCCCGAATAGTGGTGAGGTTGTCTTCAATGAGTAATTTTCCGTCGATATATACATCGCGTAATAGGTTGTCCTCTGGTGCAGATAAGTCAGCCGCTTTTATGGTTACTAATAAACCGTTGCTATTTTTTATCAGTGCCAAACGACCTTTTTTTGAGCGTTTTGAGCGGCTAGTCACTGGATCTTTATAGATGTCCTTCCACACGCCATTAATAGAGATGGCACTGGCTTTCATCGCCCAGCTCATGGTATCGCGATTGACCTGCTGCAATAATCCACCACCCATACCAAAGGTGACATTGTCGGCGCTAAATCCTGCTTTTAATATGACATCAATAATCTTCCTTAAGCTTTGCGGACTGATGCCATCGCCTTGAATAACACGCACATAATCAGGCAACACTTTATAGCCCTTACTATTAATCGTCGTACCGAATTTTACTGCCAAACGCTCTAAGGCTTCGCGCACCACTTTAGCCGGATCGCCACTGTCTGGTCGGATAACTAAAGTCCCGCCCATATTTTTGACATCGCCTTTTAGGCTGCCGCCCCAAATATTGTCAATGGCATTCCATAAATCATAGCTGTCAGAAACCACAGAAAAGCTCTTACCTGCGCCGCCAAACTGCTCAATCATATTGGCAAAGGCGGCGGTTTCACCATCACGGCCCCAAGCAGTCATGGTGCTATGCTCAGCGGCAGGGATAGAGAAGGCTGGCATGTCTTTATCCATGTGATACCAGCGACTGGCGGCGACCAATGCTGTCATCGAGTCGGTACCAGCGAAGTTCACCAAATGAGCAAGGCTACCTAGCGCTACAGATTCTTGGCTAGAAGCACCGCGCGAACCAAAATCATGCAAACGGAAAATCAGCGACTCGGTATTGTCGGCAGATTTTTCTAGTGCCTGGCGTATGATACCTTTGCAATAATGCGAGACGCTAGCGACCGTTGACGGATACCAAATCGCCCGCAGTAGTGCCGTTTCGATATAGCTTGGTAGCCAATAAAACTCAGGGTCCGTATTGATAATCTGACAGACCACATTGGATGCTGGCACCACGCTACCTTCAGCAATGGCTTCAATGCGTAGTGGCAGATAGCCGCCATGCTTATCGACCAACAGCTGCCAACCAGCACGGTTGAAGGTCAAGCCATGTGCTTGAATGACCATTTCGGCTTCATCGATATCTTGATGAGTAATCGACGTGCTTAGGTATTCTTTGATAAAAGCTTGTAAGCCGAAAAACACCACATCGTAATCGCCTTTACGCGCCTCAATATAGCTTGAGAGATATTCACTACCTTTTGGATATTGCACCCAATGTGAGGTTTTATAGCTGTCACTATTTAGGATTAAATTGTTTAAATTACTGGTATACATCACAGAACTCCTCTGCTTTGAGATGCCGCAGCTGCCTTAATGAAAAAACAGTTGCGGCGCTAAGCCATTGCCGTCTATCGGCGCTGGCGTGGAAAATTGTCAATAAGAGATTGAATAGTTACCTGATAAAAACCTACAAGCCAACCATTTTGGTGATGATCGCATAATGGTCTTCAAACATCATGGTGGCATCAAGCTCAGCCAAGGGTAGCCAAAAAGCATTGGCAGCGTCGTCGCCGCCTTTTACTTTTGGCAAACCTTTTGGATCATTTTTAAGCTGAAAGTAAAAGGCTTGGGTAATCGTACGCCCACGCGCCGAGCGATAAGGATCATCAAAGGTATGCTGACTGTGACAAGAGCCGCGTAGTACCGGTTCAGGCACTTTAAGGCGAGTTTCTTCGCGTAGCTCGCGGATACAGGCATCAAACAAAGTTTCTTTGGGATTCAAAAAACCACCCGGTAATGCCCACAGCCCGCGTCCCGGCATACTGCGGCGCTCAACCAGTAAAATATGCCCTGATTGTACGACTAGCGCATCAGCGGTCATAAAGGTTGGTGGATAAGGAGCAGATTCCCATTGTCTTTTATACTTATCGACAAAATCAGCTTCTTCATGCAGGTTTTGATAAGTGTCAGTCTTTTTAAAATCGTTAAGGACCTTACGGGTTGACTCAGGGGTGCGCTCAGGCGTTGGCGTGGCGCCCATCAGATAACTGTCACGAATAGGGGTGGCGGATAAGTTATGATAATTGGGTACAGAAATCGACGCCCAGCTTGGGAATAACGACAAATAATATGATGAGCTGTCTTTCGAATGGCCAATTAATCCAATGTCAGTTTGCAAGTCGCCAGTGACAGATTTGACGCCCGCTTGCACATATTGTAGCCAGCGCGTGTCATTATAGAGTGCATCATCGAGCCCAACGCAGTGAATACGTGCTGCTTCTGCTGGCGAGTAGGCATTCTTTATCATCATCGCGCGTTCATCGACGCTAAACGGATTACGCAGACTGCGAGGTAGATTGGCAGAACCGATCAGCATAATGACGTTATCTGCTCGTTTTAACGCTTCATCGACCACTGCTTTATGACCACAATGAAACGGCTGGAAACGACCGATAAATACCAAATAACGATAGTGTTTATTTTTATCTGAATGCTGCTCTGATGAATCACTCATATACGCCACTTTCCTACTGCTCATATTTCATTGATTAAAAAAAGTAATGCCGCCAATACTGACACAGCATAGGAGTTGCTGACAAGTGCAAAGATGTTTAAGGGTGTATCATCATTGGCTATTTATCTGTATTCAAGTTTGTTCAGACAAAGAAGTATACGACTCTTTTAATTGGCATGCTTATCAATCCACGCGGCGACTGTTGGCCAAATCTCTTTGGCGGCCGGGCGGCTATTCAGGATACGACTATGACTATAATCGTCTAAATCGCCATTACTGAGTGAGTATTCGCGAAAAACGTTCGTAGAATTATCAAAGTCGTTAAAAAGCAACTGACAACCTTGAGTGGGCGAGATAAATTTGTCGCCCTTGGCGCTGATGGCATAAGTGGGTACGCTAATGGTTGGCATATACTTTCGATAATCAAAATAATCATTGCTTTCGACGCCAGTCATTTTTTTCTGCTGATTATGCTTATCAAAAGCACTTTCTTTGACACCATTGACATCTATATCACTTTGCTTAATAAAATGACTGTGAAAGTTTTTACGCAAGTTCCATTCGTACCATTGGCTCATGGTGTGATGGCTTTCGTTGATGGGGCCCATATTGAGTTTTTTGGCAGGTATATAGCCGAATATACGCGTAAATAGTTTAGCGGCTGTAATCTTAAAATAGTTTTTGGGGCTTACTATCGCGCCGTAAACTTGGCAGGCAAACATACTGACGCTATTAATTTTATCGATATAATGTGGATTTTGAATGAGAAACACCGTTAAGCAAGCACCGCCGCCGCTATGAGTGACGCAGTGAAAATTGCTGAGCTTTAATTCGTTCAATAAATAATCGAAAGTGGCGGCAAAATCGTAAGTGGCGACAGTTTCAAAATTAAATTTGTCTTTCGGTACTGAGCTTGCCCCATGCCCGCGCCATTCCATGATATAACAATGATGACCAAGTCCCGCTAAGTATTCAGCGATTCTTAAGCAGGTCTTTTTATCTGAAAAAGTGCCATGGGTTAAGAAGATATTTTGCCCTTTGTTAGCAGAGCCATCAGAGAAGCGATAGGTTTTTTCACTATCGAATATCTCCCAAACAGCGATTTGTACGTTATCTTTGGTCGTCACTAACGTTAGATTCTCAGTCATCATAAAAATATTCTCTTAAACTCAGGTCATGCTTATTCATGTATAAATATAGCGATGGATAGGTTATAGCATAACGCAAGAATCTACGCTCATGAATCTATGACGTGCACTTTATCATCATCGTATACACAAAAAAACTGCCCGTGATTGAATCCATCACGGGCAGTTTTTGATAGTGAAGCCAATTAAGACCAAGTAACAGTAGTATCTAAGCGTCTTTACTAAATTCATTAAATGAAGCAATGGCTTCGGCGGCGTACATCATTGACGGACCGCCACCCATATAGACACACATGCCCAAGGTTTCAGCGACTTCTTGTTCTGTTGCACCAAGCTGTACTAAGGCTTTGGTATGAAAACCAATACAGGCATCGCAACGTGAGCCAACCGCTAAAGCGAGGGCAATAAGCTCTTTGGTTTTTTTATCCAGAACCCCATCAGCCGTTGCTGCTGCACCGAGCTGCGAAAAGGCTTTGGTGGTTTCAGGGATATGCTTGTGTAATTTTGCCATATTGGTCGAGACGTGTTTGGTGATGTCTTTAAATGATTTGCTCATGCAATGCTCCTCGTTAAGAAAAAATAAAACGCTGATAAATTTAAAAAGTGATTTATTGAATGTGAGTTTGAAGCAAACGTATTTTTGGGTGAAAGTAGCTACAGTTGCTTAAACATCTAGTTCAATCATTCAATAGGCTAGATAGAAATTTAAAAATTTTGTTATATTTAATTATAATATATAAATTTATATATTAAATCAAGAGGCTTGTTAGATTTATCTGTATTAGAATTGAACGGATGCATTAATGACATTATGATTTTGACAATTCGGCTATTATTTTTGCTTACTAAGCACAAGCGCATTGATTGTTCCCATAAAGCGTAAAACGCTGCCTATGATTAAATAAGCGCTATAAACTTGATAAGTGAGTTTGTAGTCTTAATATAGAATGGACAAGAGAGGGATAGATTAGAAATAGGGCAGGCGTGAGCAACATGGACAAAGTGAATAGCTGTTCTTAATGATTGATAGCAATGATTAGTGTCAATAACTTCTATTTATTAGGGTCGTTGTTAAATCGCAGTAGCACGGTCGGAATTATGCCTTAAGTGCGCTATAATAGCGTCAATAACTGTTAATAAATTCGAACCATCATGACGGTTAAAGCAATAAAACGATAAGCCGAAATGATGGATACTCTCGTTTATTCCACCCTCACATGACATTGACGACACAGTAGACGTGACCAATATAACGCTTGTGTCATAACACATAGGAAGCATTATGAGTGAACACAATCCAACTGATACTCAAGTAGAACCTGCTGCCGATTACGAGTCAGCGTTAGATATTGAGCAAACGGAAGCCAAAAGTAACATCACCATCACTGAAGCCGCGCAAGGTTATTTGGCAGATTTACTGGCGAAACAAGATACTGATGGTATCGGCGTGCGTATTTTCGTTGAACATCCAGGTACGCCGCGTGCCGAGTGCTGCATGGCTTATAATCAGCCGGGCGAAGAAGACAGCGCTGATTTGAAATTTACTTATGACAATTTTTCGGCATTTATTGAAGCGGCGTCAGTGCCTTATCTAGAAGATGCGGTGATTGATTATAATAAAGACCGTTTCGGTGGGCAGCTGACATTCCGTGCGCCAAACTCAAAAGTGCCAAAAGTCGGTGCCGATGCCAGTGTCGAAGAGCGTATCAACTATGTCTTGCAGTCTGAAATTAACCCAAGCTTGGCCGCGCATGGCGGTGATGTACAGCTGCTTGAATTGATTGATGAAGAAGGCGTTGGTCTGACTGCCGTATTGAAATTTGGTGGCGGTTGCCAAGGCTGTTCAGCGGTTGATATGACGTTACGTCAAGGCGTTGAAGTGCAGTTGAAACAGCAGATTCCAGAGCTGACGCAAGTGATTGATGAGACCGATCATACTCGTACAGAAAACGCTTATTATAAATAAAGGCTAAATCATTGTTATAACTTTGATGAGTATACTGATGGTTTTGTCGCTTATACACATTTGTCATTAAGAGATGAAAAATTTGCTATTCTTTTAATAAAGAAGCTGGGTTATGATTAACTCAGCTTTTTTTATGACCTTTTCTTTTTTATGAATGTCATTTAGCCATAGATATCTTGGTATGAATTTTTTAAAACATTTTTAATCATAAAATATTGATTTAATAATTGATGAATATATAGGAGCACATTATGAGTGATGGACAACCTTCTAAGCAAAATGCCCAGCGTCTTGAGACCTTAGCAATTCATGCCGGCTATAGCGTCGAGCCAACCACCAAAGCGGTCGCCGTGCCTATTTATCATACCAGCTCCTATGCGTTTGATAATACCCAACATGGCGCGGATTTGTTCGATCTAAAAGTCGCTGGCAACATTTATACTCGTATCATGAACCCGACCAACGCCGTATTAGAAGAACGTGTGGCTGCGCTTGAAGGCGGTATCGGCGCGCTTGCGGTTGCCTCTGGTATGGCTGCTATCACTTATGCCATTCAAACTATTTGTGAAGCAGGTGATAATATCGTGGCGGTATCGACGCTATATGGCGGCACTTATAATTTATTCGCGCATGCCTTGCCGCGCCAAGGTATTGAAGTGCGCTTTTTCGATCATAAAAATCCTGAAGCGATTCGTGACTTAATCGATGATAAAACTAAGATGGTCTTTGCGGAAAGTATCGGTAACCCATTAGGTAACATTGTTGATATCCAAGCATTGAGTGATATCGCGCATGAATATGGCGTACCAGTGGTGATTGATAGTACGGTTGCGACACCTGCGTTATGCCGTCCGTTTGAATTTGGTGCTGATATCGTCATTCATTCATTGACCAAATATATGAGCGGTACTGGCACCTCAATTGGCGGTGCGATTGTTGATAGCGGAACTTTCCCTTGGGGCGATTATCCTGAGCGTTTCCCACTATTAAACACCCCAGATGAAAGCTATCATGGCGTAAACTTTGTCAAGGACGTTGGCGCAGCGGCCTTTATTGCTCGTGCTCGCGTGGCACCGCTACGTAATACGGGTGCTGCACTCAGCCCACTCAATGCCTTTAGTATTTTACAGGGTTTACAAACACTGGGTTTACGTATGGAGCGTCATGTCCAAAACGCCCAAGCCGTTGCAGAGTATTTACGTGATCATGATAAAGTCGCTTGGGTAAAATACGCGGGTTTATCAGACCATCCTGAGCATGAACTTGCCAAAAAATACATGAAAGGGACGCCTTCTGCGATTTTAACTTTTGGGGTGAAAGGTGGACTTGAAGCAGGCGCGCGCTTTATCGATGCACTGCAACTGATTACGCGCTTGGTCAATATTGGTGATGCCAAATCATTGGCATGTCATCCAGCGACGACTACCCATCGTCAGCTTAACGAGCAAGAGCTTGAAAATGCTGGCGTCAGTACGGATATGGTCCGTCTATCGATTGGTATTGAGCACATCGAAGATATTAAAGCTGATTTAGAGCAAGCGCTAGCAGCTGCTTAATGAAGCAATTGCTTCTTTCTGTTTTATAAATAAATACTAAAAAGCCCATATCTGAGTATATGGGCTTTTTTTATAAGCAATTTACAATGAAAATTTTATCTAAGACATTTAGATGGTTAAACAGTTAGTACGCGGCGCGAAATATCTTGATACTCTTGCGATGCTAGGCGTGGACCAAACTGTTGAATCACTTGCGCGGCTATTTCGCTGGCAAGTCGCCCACATTCGGGCAAGCTGTAGTGCTGTGATAAAGCGTATAAAAACGCGCCAGAATAGTTGTCACCGGCGCCATTGGTATCAATGACATTGGCAACGGCTGGCGTAGGAATCTCATGAATCTCAATCTCTGACTCATCATTTGGCTTATGAGCGATGATGGCACCATTTGGTCCATCGGTGACGACCGCCGTTTGGCAATGCTCAAGTAAGGCACGCGCCGCTGCCTTATGTTGCTTTTTATCGGTGAATAGTTTTGCTTCTTCACTATTACAAAATATCACCGCGACTTTATTGCCGAGCATATTTATCAGACCGTCTTTAGCAAATTTCACCACCGCTGGGTCGGCAAAACTCACCGCAATTTTTGCGCCATTAATGCCGGCTTGTTGGCGTAATTGTGTCATCGCTGGTTGAATACCTTCGGACATCGCCAGATAACCTTCTAAATATAGCCAACCTGCTTTGCTTAGTGCCTCAAAGTCGACGTTATCAGCGGTAATATCGCTTGAAGTACCAAGGAAGGTTTGCATGGTACGTTCACCGTCTTCGGTCACTGCCACCACGCATGAGCCGGTCACACCGCCTGCATGGATTGACTGAGGTGAAGTGGCAACGCCCGCTTCGTGTAAGTCCTTTAGATAAAACTTCCCTTGCTTATCATCACCGACGCGGCAGGCATAAAAAGGTTTGCCGCCTAAGCTTGCAAAGGTATACATCGCATTGGCCGCTGAGCCGCCGCCCGCTTGTTTTGAGGGCTCAATTTCTGCCAGCTTAAAATAAGCCAATAATTGTTGTTGCTCTTCAAGAGCTGCCAGCGTCATATTACCCTTGGTTAATTCAGTCTCTTCTAGTGCTGCATCTGACAGCAGATATTCGTGGTCAACCAAGGCATTGCCTATCGCCATCACATCGTACATTATTTATCTCTCCTCAATGAATTTATCAATGCTTAATTTATCAATGCTTAATTTATTCGGGCTCAGCTTATTTTTTTATAGCTAAAAACTATTCTGCTTGTAACTCAAGTAAGCGTTGATAAAGCGCGTTTTTTTTGACGCCGGTGATATCAGCTGCCAAGGCAGCGGCTTTTTTAACCGATAAATCTTCTAGCAGACGTTGCAATAATTTATCATGAATACTGATGTCGTCATCGTCCTGCGCTACGTTCATCCCAGCGACCACCACCACGATTTCACCACGTTGCTGATTGTCATCGGCTTTGACAAATTCAACCAAATCACCAATGGTACTCTTATGCACAGTTTCAAACGTTTTGGTCAATTCACGACAAAACGTCACTTCGCGCTCCGCACCAAAGATAGTCGCCATATCTTCTAAACTGGCAATAATGCGATGCGGCGCTTCATAAAATATCAAGGTTTCGGTGCGTGAGTTAAGGGCTGTCAGCTGTTTTTGCCGACCGTGGGTTTTTGCCGGTAGAAAACCAATGAAGCTAAAGCGGTCTGAGGGTAGTCCCGCAACGGACAATGCGGCAATGGCAGCAGAGGCGCCAATAATTGGTGACACTCGAACGCCCGCAGCGTGGGCAGCTTGTACCAATTGATAACCAGGGTCGCTAATCAGCGGCGTACCAGCATCACTAATCAGGGCAACCGAATGACCTTGCTTGATCATTTCAATGATTTTGGGTGTTTGAATGGCGCTATTATGTTCATGATACGCCCAAAGCTTATTATGACCTTTGGCTTTTGAGGCGCCATCAGCATCAGAATCTTTTGCATCGTCAGTTTTACTGGTTTTGGCCTCGGTAGTATCTTTCGTATCTTTGGTATGGATGCCAAAATGTGACAATAGCTTGCCTGAGGTGCGGGTATCTTCACAGGCGATGATAGCAACCTGTTTTAGAATATCGATTGCGTGCGGTGTCATGTCGCTCAAATTACCAATCGGCGTGGCAACAATATAAAGACAAGCTGGCATCGCGGTAGGGCTAGACATGAAAACCTCTGAGTATTAAAAACGAATATTAAAAATGTATAGCGTCATGAGGGCTGATTTAAATAAAAAATCAATCAGCATAAGAACGCGAAAGTGGTTAGTTTAGCATGATGTGCTATGATAATTCTGAAATGTTCAGCTGACCAATACACGTTATGGCAAATGACAAACCTTTAAGCCTTACTTCACCGACACAGCGTCAAGGCAGCTGTTTTGAGCAGCAGGCGTGTGAGTTTTTACAAGCGCAAGGCTTGATATTGGTTGCGCAAAATTGGCAGCAGCCAAAAGTGGGTGAGCTGGACTTAGTTATGGTAGAAAAAGGGCAGGCGTGGTCGACACTTATTTTTATTGAAGTGCGGCAACGGCAGCGTTCAGGATTTGGTGATGCCGCGCTTAGCGTGACGAAGAATAAGCAAAACAAAATCATTAAAGCGGCGCGCTATTTTTTGCAGCAGCATTCTGAATATAGTGAGTGCGAGTGTCGATTTGATGTGATTGCATATGATACCAATGCCCATAGAAAAAATAAAAGTGAGACAAATCATATCCATCAAGTACCACTAGAAAATACTCAAGCAGAATGGCTACAAGGCGCTTTTATAGCGTCAGCATGGTAATCATAGTGATAAGGTGTTTTTCAGGTCTTAATTAGTGTGGGTATTAAGTTGGTTTGAAGGTTAAGTTAAATAGTAAAATAAATGACAGCATCAAGCTACCGTTACCAAAAACCTAACTGCCTAGCGTAAAAATTCAGTAAAGTAGCTGAACTAAAAAGTATTAATCGAAGCGAATTCAGATGATTACTATTATGAATCGCCAGCACTATTAATCATTACATCATGTTCTAAGAGGTAAGTTATGACACGGATGCATTTGCGCACTGCTATTTTTGGCTCATCACGCCGTAAGGCGATTGGCGTTATGCTAATGACCAGCATCGTAGCGACTGGCTGTACCACCAACTATTTGACTAATAGTACAGAAGGTACCTATGGCGTGCCGATGACAGAGCGCACCATTCCGCAGCGTCTGCTCGATCGTAGTATCGAACATACCGTCAAGATTAACGTCTATGGTCTGCAAGAGAATTTACAGCAAACCAGCCGTATGAGTATTGATAGCTTTAATAGTGAAGTGCTGCTCACGGGTGAGGTACCAACGGAAGCCATCAAAGCAGAAGTTGAAAAGGTGGTTGCCTCTATGCCAGACGTCCGCCATGTCTATAATGAGCTTAGCGTCAGTGCCTCAAAAGGCTACAGCTCAACCGTGCATGATGGTTATATCACCTCTAAGCTACTGGCAAAAGTAGCCTCTAGCAATGGTGTGAAAGCCTCGCAGATTAAGGCAGTGACCAATGATGGCGTGGTTTATATTATGGGACGTATGACACCAACGCAGCAAAGCCACCTGATTGATATTGCCAATAATACCGTCGGCATCACAGAGTTGGTGCTGCTGACCACCGTCGTCGATGATAGAGGGGTAAAGATAGGCGATGATGACATCATGTATGAGAATAATTTGGCCAATCCTGCAGCCATACCAGTCGTTGAAAGTGGTGCTGCGCCTGCAGTAGCAAGTTCGGCAGCGGTAGATCCAACCATCAGTGCTACGCCGATTATCGTCGACGAAGATGGTACGCCCATCAATCAGCCGTCATCGAGTCCTTATATCGACCTTTATCAAAATCCTTAACTGGCTATTTTGCTGAAAGCCTTCTTTGCTGAAAAACACAAGAAACCTAAACAGTCATAACAGGAAAAGCACGATAAATCCCTAGCCAGCCAGTAAGATATAAAACGTAAAAAGTAGAAGTGACACTCTAACTAAAGATGCTCTAAGCTCTAACTAAAGACGCTTTAACTAAAATAATAAAAAATACTAAAGCCGTCACTCTGCTATTCAGTTTTAACCAACTATCAAATATTACTCGACGACGAGCTAATAATAGGAATACTGGCGATGAAGGATTTAAATAAAAAAACTGTAAAACCTGTGCCAATGAAGAATCGCACGCCTAAACGTATCAGCGTCGGTGTGACGGCAGCATTGGCCGTCGGCAGTATTGTGCTCGCTACCCAACAGGCACAAGCGTTATCGGCGCTCGCTATCGTGAATGGTATTACCTCAAATGGCGGGGTGGGCGTCAGCAAAAACATTTTGTATGGTGATGAGCCAAACCAAGACTTGGATATCTATTATCCCAAACCTTTAGCAAAAGCCATGAATAGCACGATTGATAATAGTGCTATTCATGATAGCTATCCGATGGTGGTCTTTGTCCATGGCGGTTCGTGGGAAAGTGGTAATAAAGACGAGTATGCCTTTGTGGGTCAAAGTTTGGCGCAAGCAGGTTATGTCACCGCAGTGATTAATTATCGTAAAGCACCTGAGCATGTGTATCCTGATTATGTGCAAGACACTGCGCAAGCCATTGCGTGGAGCTATAACAATGCCAAAAACCTGCACGCTGACCCTAAGCGTTTGGCTGTGGTTGGGCATTCTGCTGGCGCGTTTAATGCCGTCGCAGCCGTTGCCAACGAGGATTTCTTAAAACCTTATGGTGTAAAGCCAAAAGATATTGGTGCAGTGGTTGGCATCGCAGGCCCTTATAGCTATGACTTTCGAAAATTTAGTAGCGTTACTGCCTTTGGGGCAAGTGCGACGCCAGAGACAGTGATGCCCGATCGCCATATTAAAGGCGCGCAGCCACCGTATTTATTATTGACTGCCGAAAAAGACAAAGTCGTCCATGTGACCAATACCATCAAAATGACACAGGCATTAAAAGAGGCGGGTGTTAGGGTGGAAACTGGCGAGATTTCAGGTGCCAGTCATGCCACCAGCATCGGTGCGATGGCACCACCATTACGCTGGGTCAATGATGTACGCGCGCAAGTGCTGGGTTATCTAGACAAAACCCTTAAATAATGAGCGCCACGAATAATTAGTATGGCTTGATTGCGCTATATCTAACACTGCCGTTAATAGTTAAGCGCAGTTGCGTAAGACAGTACTGTAAGATGGTCAAACTCTTGTTATAATGATGTCACTTTAACTCTATACTCTATTTGAACTTTAAGGCAGAACATTCTATGAGCATGAACGCTGACGATTTGATTGCATTTTTACAAACTCACTTCCCAGATGCTTTTATTCAAGCTGCCAATCAAGGAACGAAGTTCGATGTACGGGTGGTTGATGCCAGTTTTGAAGGCAAGCGCGCTGTACAACGCCAGCAGGCAGTTTATGCATTGGTAAACGACAAGATTGCGAGCGGTGATATTCATGCGCTCAATATTCAAGCCTTAACGCCAGCTGAATGGGACGTCCAATCGCAAGGCTAACCCTTTTTATCTATGACCTAAATTTGTCGCACCTGCACTCCATGTTGCTGGTTTTAACATTTCTGGTTTCTCATTATTTTTATACTTATCGCTAGGTTGTCACCTTTATGGATCAATTTTTAATCACGGGTAGTAGTCGTATCGCTGGGGAAGTCACTATTTCAGGCGCAAAAAATGCCGCGTTGCCGTTACTTGCGGCGATGATATTGGCTGAAACGCCGACGACATTGCACAATGTGCCATCGTTAAAAGATGTACGCACGTTGATTGAATTGATCGCTGGTATGGGTATCCATATCCAAAAAAATGGTGATAGCGTTACTTGCGATACCAAAAGCATCGATAATTTTTATGCGCCGTATGATTTAGTCAAAACTATGCGCGCCTCAATCTTAGTACTGGGTCCGTTGCTGGCGCGTTTTGGTGAGGCAGAAGTATCTTTGCCAGGCGGCTGTGCGATTGGTTCACGTCCTGTTGATCAGCATCTCAAAGCTTTTGAGGCTATGGGTGCTAGTATTAAAGTAGAAAATGGCTATGTGATTGCACAAGCGCCAAAAGGTGGCAGACTGCTAGGGTGTAAGTACTCCTTTGATATGGTGACGGTAGGCGGTACTGAAAACGTCATCATGGCGGCAGCACTTGCTAAAGGAACTACTATCCTTGGCAACTGTGCGCTTGAGCCAGAAGTAGTAGATTTGGCCAATATGCTAGTGGCAATGGGTGCTAAAATCAGTGGTATCGGTACAGCTACCATGACTATCGAAGGCGTTGAGCGTTTGCATGGTTGTGAGTATTCAGTGGTACCAGACCGTATCGAAACAGGCTCTTATCTTGCTGGTGCTTTGATGACACGTGGTGATGTATTGACCAAAAATACTTCGGCACTGTTATTGACCCCTGTGTTAGAAAAATTTGAAGACATGGGTGCGATCATTACTAGTGGTGATGATTGGATTCGCGCGCAAATGAAGGGTCGTCCAAAAGCGGTTGATATCCGCACTCAGCCGCATCCGGGTTTCCCAACTGATATGCAGGCACAGGTGATGGCGATTGCTTGTTTGGCTGATGGCACTAGTACTTTTATCGAAAATATCTTTGAAAATCGCTATATGCACGTGCCTGAACTTAACCGATTGGGCGCCTCTATTCAAGTAGATGGTCATACTGCTGTCGTAAAAGGCGTTGAGTGTTTTACTGCTGCGCCTGTAATGGCGACCGATTTACGTGCTTCAATGTCATTGGTAATGGCAGCAGCAGCAGCGGAAGGCGAGAGCTTAATCGATCGTATTTATCATATCGATCGTGGCTATGAGCATGTTGAAGACAAATTGCGTGCGCTTGGCGTTAATATTGAGCGTATCAATAGCAACGACTAGACTGCTGAATTAGCATTTGTCATTAGCATCGCACAGTAACATTAATGGCAAGTTTTAAGCTATTAGGCATCAATGCTTATTTATTACAATTAATAATGCCTTTTAAGTAAGGCAACTAACTGCACACGGATACGAGTCATTATGACTGAAGCAAGCAACAGCCTACCAACTGACGGCTTATTAAACGAAGTAAATGATGAGTTTTCAGGTTTGACACTTGCGCTGTCAAAGGGTCGCATTTTAGAAGAGACGATGCCTTTGTTACGCGCCGCTGGTGTTGAATTATTAGAAGACCCTGAAGCGTCGCGCAAACTTATTTTCCCCACCTCAAACCCGAATGTACGCGTCTTAATTTTGCGTGCCAGCGATGTGCCAACCTACGTGGAACATGGTGCTGCTGATTTTGGCGTGGCGGGTAAAGATGTGTTGCTCGAGCATGGTGCCAATCACGTCTATGAATTGCTAGATTTGCAGATTGCCCAGTGTAAGCTGATGACGGCTGGCGTAAAAGATGCACCGCTGCCCAATCGTCGTCTGCGCATTGCAACTAAATATGTCAATGTTGCCCGTGCTTACTTTGCCAGCCAAGGTCAGCAAGTGGATGTGATTAAGCTTTATGGTTCGATGGAGCTTGCGCCGTTGGTTGGTTTGGGTGATTTGATTGTCGATGTGGTTGATACCGGTAATACACTGCGCGCCAATGGGCTTGAAGCTCGCGACCATATTTGTGATGTATCCTCACGCCTTATTGTGAATCAGGTCAGCTATAAGCGTAAATTTGCGCTTCTTGAGCCGATTTTAGACAGTTTTAAAGACAGTATTGCTAGCGCTTCTTAAATCAGGTTCTATAACACGCTATCACTCATTGATAATATCAAGCACGGTTATACAAAATTTTAAACCAGTTTGGCGCTCTAGGATAGATATGGCGTGCTAAACTGGTTTTATTGTGTTTGCTTGCCAGAAAGTAAAAGCTCAGTATAATCTGAGTCAACCATCCATCAATAAACAGCCATAACAACCTTGTTTATTTGCCCTTTTATTGCTTCTATTCTTTATAGCCGTATTTTATGCTCAAATATAGGATTAAGTCATGCGCCAACTAAGTACTCAAGATGCTGATTTTGACAGTCAATTGACCCAACTGCTTGCTTTTGAAACCGTGAACGATGCTGAATTACTAAAAACCGTCGACGATATTATTGCAAAAGTACGTCACGGTGGCGATAGCGTAGTACTGGCATTAACCCAGCAATTCGATCAGCATCCAGCGATGACGATGCAAGAGCTAGAGTTGTCTAAAGAGGCACTTGCTGAAGCGTTTGCTACTCTTGATGATACCGTCAAAACAGCTTTGATCACAGCTGCGACACGCGTACAGACATTCCATGAGCGCCAAGTACAAGAGACTTGGCAATATGAAGACGAGCTTGGTAATCGCTTAGGTCAAAAAATCACGCCGCTTGATCGCGTCGGTATTTATGTGCCCGGCGGTTTGGCATCTTATCCGTCTTCTGTATTGATGAATGCTATTCCTGCCAAAGTAGCTGGCGTTAAAGAGGTAATAATGGTCGTGCCAGCGCCAAAAGGTGTGCTCAATCCGTTGGTCTTAGCAGCAGCGCATTTGGCACAAGTCGACCGTGTCTTTACCATTGGCGGTGCGCAAGCCGTTGCGGCATTGGCATACGGTACCGAAACCATACCAGCTGTGGATAAAATCACCGGACCTGGTAACAAATATGTCGCAGCAGCGAAGCGGGCGGTATTCGGCCAAGTTGGTATCGATATGATTGCCGGCCCTTCTGAAGTATTGGTGTATGCAGAAGGCGAGGCGCAAGATCGTGCGGATTGGTTGGCGATGGATTTATTGTCACAAGCTGAGCATGACCGTATCGCCCAAGCCATCTTTGTGACCACAAGCAGCGAGCAGCTTAAAGCAGTGGCTGCTGAGATTGAAAAAGCGTTGGCAGAATTACCAAAAGCCGATATTGCCCGTGATTCACTAAAAAACCGTGGTGCCCTTATATTGGTGAAAGACCGCGAGGAGGGCATGGCGGTGATTAATCGCGTTGCCCCTGAGCATTTAGAGTTGTCTGTTGATAATCCTGATGCGCTGCTTGATGATATTCGTCACGCTGGCGCTATCTTTATGGGACGTCATACGCCTGAGGCGATTGGTGACTACTGTGCAGGACCCAATCATGTGTTGCCAACCTCTGGCACGGCACGTTTTTCTTCGCCGCTCGGTGTTTATGACTTCCAAAAGAAATCATCCATTATTTATTGTAGTGAGTCTGGTAGTAAGCCGCTGGCTGAGACTGCAGACATTTTAGCGCAGCGTGAGGACTTAGAAGCCCATGCGCGTTCAGCCCGTTATCGTTATCAATAACAGATGTGGATTGGTCTAGTATTTGCTTTTTAACTGTATTTTGAACACCGTTTTTTAAAATTGATTGTTAATAACTATATGTAATAAAGATGTTTAATGATTATGTGGCTAATAGTAGGATAACTTATGAGTGAGTTAAAGATAGACACCAGGCTTTGGTCTTCTAAAGCACGTAACTTGTCACCTTACATTCCTGGTGAGCAACCTCAGCACGAAAATTTATGCAAATTAAATACCAATGAAAATCCGTTTCCGCCCTCACCAAAAGTCGGCGAGGCAATCGCAAAAGTGTTACAGCAGCAAGCAGATGAGCTGCGTTTGTATCCTGCGCCTGAATCTGATGACTTGCGTGCTGCATTGGCAGAGTTATATAACCTTGATATGAATCAAGTCTTCGTCGGTAATGGCTCTGATGAAGTATTGGCGCTAGTGTTTGCCAGCTTTTTCCTAAAAGAGCGCCCTGTTTTAGCACCTGATATCAGCTACAGCTTCTATCCCGTTTATGCGCACACTTTTGGTGTTGAGCTGGTGCAAATCGCGCTAGAAGCTGATTTCAGTATCAGTCCTGATGCCTATCGTCAGCCTTGTAGCGGTATCATCATTGCCAATCCGAATGCGCCCACTGGTTTGTTATTATCGCTTGCTGATATTCGTAAGCTTGCTGGTGAGCACTCAAATTCAGTGATTGTGATTGATGAGGCTTATATCGATTTTGTCCAAAAAGAAGAGGGTAGCTTGGATGTAGAAGTATCAGCGGTTAGTCTGATTAATGAGTTTGATAATGTGCTCGTGACGCAAACCTTTTCAAAATCACGTTCGCTTGCAGGCTTACGTGTCGGTATGGCATTTGGTAATGCGTCATTAATCGAAGCGTTGACGCGTATGAAAAATAGCTTTAACAGCTATCCACTCGATAAGTTAGCGCAAGCGGGAGCCACCGCCAGTGTTTTGGATGTTGAGTATTTTACTCAGACTTGCCAGCAAGTGATCGATTTACGCCAAGCGCTCACCGTAGAGCTGACAGCGTTAGATTATGAGGTGCTGCCATCGCACGCCAATTTTGTATTTGCTCGTCCAAAAAACGGTGAGGCAAGTGCCGTGGCGAGTGCATTACGCGAGCAGGGTATTATCGTGCGTCATTTTGATAAACCACGCATCAATGAGTATTTGCGTATTACCGTTGGTACGGCAGCGCAGAATGAGCGTTTAATTGACGCTTTAAAAGCATTGCAGACAGAGGCTGCAGTCATTGCTGATTAATATCTCGTTTACGATTTATATTTTGATAAGCAATATCTGAATAGCGATGGTTATATGAATAAAAAAGCCTGCCAACATTATGTTGAGCAGGCTTTTTATTGGTTATTGAGCTATCTTTTTAAATCACTCTTAATTTTATTTATCGATATTGTCTTGAGTTAAAACGCCTAAAAGGTTACCGACTTTATCCAAACACTCTTGATACTCAGCATCGTGGTCAGAGGCAATAGTAATACCGCCGCCTGCCCATAAGCTGACGCGCCCAGTTTTTCCTAGCTTATGCTTGGCTTGTAAAGTGCGAATCAATACATTCCATTGCCCACTGCCATCAAAATTCATATAGCCCAGAGTGCCGCAATAGGCGCCGCGCGGCACACCTTCTAACTCCGAAATAATCTCGACAGCGCGCTTTTTCGGCGTGCCTGTGATAGAGCCTGCGGGTAAACTGCCAAACAATACAGCGAGTGGGTGAGTGTCTGTCTTTAGCTCAGCGGTAATGGTGCTGACCATATGATGCACATTGCTAAAGCTCTCAATTGCAAATAATTTCGGCACTTTTACGCTGCCAATCTTGGCATATTTACCTAAGTCATTACGCAATAAATCGACAATCATGACATTTTCGGCACGGTCTTTTTCGCTAGCGATGAGCTTTTGTTTATACGCGTTATCTTGTTCAGCAGTAAATCCACGTGGCATCGTGCCTTTAATGGGCTTAGTGCGTATATGGTGACTACCAGCGTTATCGTCTTTAGTAAAGGTAAAAAATAACTCAGGCGAGCAGCTTAGTAATTCAAATTGACTGTTTGGTGTATTCGCTGTGATTGCACTACTAACATCATGAACCGCTACATATCCTGCAAAGGGCGCTTGGGTATTACGATGCAAGGCAGGTAAATAGTCGATAAGCTTCTGTGAGCTATCCTTATCACTGAGATTATTAAAAGTACCTTTCCATTCTTGTGTGAGATTGATTTGATAGCAGTCCCCTTGTTGCAGATAGTTTTGCGTCTGCTGAAAGGCTTGCTGATAATCACGCTTGCTCCATTGCGCTTTTAAAGATAAAGGCGTTGTTTGATATAACGTTTCGAGCGCTGGGTTTTCTAAAGTTTCATTAGACAATTTACTGTCCAATACCTCTAAATATTCTATAAGCGCTTTAATCAGTACATTTTTGTATGCGTCATCAGTATCAGTCAGGCGGGTTTTTATATTGAGCTGCCAGTTTGTTTGCTCAGCATTTGGTGTTAGATAGATATCATAATGCCCTAAGCTGGCGCAAGGCTGCGTTGCCAGCTCTATTTGAGCGGCTGGACTGAGCTCATGAGCAGCAATATCGTAACCAATAAAACCTATCAAACCATGATGATAACTTGGCTGCGGATCGACTTCTATCGTTGAAAGCGAGTTGTTATCATAAGCATCATCGGCGTCATAATCCTGACTATAAGCGATTAATACCTGTTGCCAGTCGTTATAACTCATACAGGTGGTGGTGACAGTTTGATTGGTTTTATCATTACCATAAGCGCTATCACGGTCGTTTTTTATCACTTTATAAATAGGCGCTTTTTTATCAACATTTAGCGTGTCATTGTGATTAGTGGGATAAAAAACAGACCAGCTCACTTTTGGTAATAAGCCAATCACAGGTCGTCCATCGTTATTGAGCCAAACTAATTGCCAGTTTGCTTTAGGATTTTGTGCGCACAAATGACGCTGTAGTTGCGGTAATAATTCTGCGGCAGACAGCTCACCAAAACGCCAGCTAGGTTGAATAGCTGGCGAAGGTGCAGAAACGGTTTGCTCGTTTTTAAGATGAGGTGCTGCGAGCATAGTTAGGCATCAAACTTTTTGATGATTAAAGTGGCATTGGTGCCGCCAAAGCCAAAGCTGTTGCTCATGAGCGTATTAAGCGCAACATCACGTTTTTCAGTCACAATATCAAAGCCTTCAGCCGCAGGGTCTAATTGTTCTATATTGATACTGGGGGCAATAAAGCCTTGTTGTAGCATCAGTAAACAATAAATCAATTCTTGCGCACCGACCGCACCCAAGCTATGACCCGTCATCGACTTGGTTGAGCTAATAGCGGGGACTTTACTAATGTCATCACCAAATACTTTTGCAATGGCTTTAAGCTCAGTTATATCTCCTAACGGCGTACTGGTACCATGACTATTAATATAATCGACGCTTTCTAGACCTGCTTCAGCAAGTGCTAGCTTCATACAGCGTACGGCACCTTCACCACTTGGGGCGACCATTTCAGCACCATCTGAGCTGGCGCCATAACCGACAATTTCAGCCAAAATATTGGCACCGCGTGCTTGAGCATGCTCTAAGCTTTCAACGACGACCATCGCGCCGCCTGCCGCAATCACAAAACCATCGCGGTCTTTATCATATGCTCTTGAAGCACTTTTTGGCGTATCGTTATACTGCGTACTGACCGCGCCCATAGCATCAAACATGCATGACTGTGTCCAATGTTCAGCTTCACTGCCACCCGCAAGTATCACATCTGCTTTACCAAGCTGAATGAGCTCAGCGGCGTGACCAATACAATGCGTCGATGTCGCACAAGCCGAGGTTAATGAGTATGAGATACCTTGGATTTTTAAACCCGTCGCAAGCGCTGCTGATACCGAGCTGCCCATAGTTTTTGGTACGGCCATCGCACCGACACCGCGTAAACCTTTTTCGCGCATCGCGTCCACGGCATTGATGATATTTTCTGTTGACGCGCCGCCTGAGCTTGCAACCACACCCACACGTGGGTTATGGTTAATGGTTTCAAGTGTTAAGCCCGACTGCTCAATGGCGTTTAAAGCGCTGACATAAGCATAAAGGCTGGCGTCACTAAAAAAACGCTTCAATTTACGGTCAATGCCTGACGTATCAAGTTCTGATTTATCAATACTACCGCTAACGTGTGATTTAAAGTCGTGCTCAGCATACGATTCATTGAATGTAATACCTGAGCGCCCTTGTTTAAGAGCATCGGTGACGGTCGCCAAATCATGTCCGATACAAGAGACAATCCCTGCTCCAGTGATAACAACGCGGCGCATATACTATTCCTTATGAGTAGCGATTTTTTGATAATTATCTTTAACAATCGCTTTTAAATATTTACTGCTATTATTCAGCGCCCAAACCTTTCACCTTTAATAAAAAACTCTCAAGAAGGTTTGGCAGGCTAAATGCTTATTTTACAGTCTTTATAGTGGTCAGAATCCAACGCTATACTCTATAAATGCTGATTGAAAAATAAAAGTACAACTGTACTTTGAATTATGGCATATGATAACGTATCAGGGGTTTAAAATCTTGGCGTAAGTGTAAAATAACGACAAAATCACGCCTATTATTAAAAATAGAAGATTAGTGTTATCTTAGGATTAGCGCGGTGCATACATCGTGATGATGAGGCTATATATAGCATAAACATATTTTAACCAGGTCTTATTTAATTATATACTACAGTCATTAATGGCTATAAATAAGGGATACTTTTAGATACAAAACTGGCGCTAGTGATAACATTGTTGGCACTGACAGCAATCATCAGCGTTCGCTAAAATGACACCCAGACTAATAGCTAATATAAAAAGCTTAATATAAGAAATTTAGCTTTATAAAAGCTGGGTAGTGTATAAGAATTACCTTTAAAAATATTAATAACAAACAACCAATAATCATATTAAGGACATCAAGATGGCAAAGCGTAGTACTCTATATAAAGGCATCAGCAGCGTTGGTTCTTTTACCCGCAACAACTTAGAACGTATGGGTGCGATGCTTGACAGTGTCAATGCTAAGAGCGGCAAACCGCGCCAATTTAAAGCGGTAAATTTGGGCGATGAAGACTATCAACAAGATTTATTCCGTGAACAAACCTTAAAGGCAACGCAGCAATTATTGGGTACCCGCTTTGCTACTTATGGTAAATATGCCAAAAAAGTGGTGCCAAACAGCTTGTTTGAATCAACGGTTGATGGTGCTTTTGCTCAAATCGCTAAGCTTGCTGATCATTGGAGTCAGATTGATTTACCAGATCAGCATCGCTTTGCCAATATCGCAAGCCTAGATAATGAGCAGCGTTATGCGTTAGCCACTGATATTGCCAACCAAAACCGCGCCTTGGCAACGATAGGTGGTTTGACAGGTTTAGCTGGGCTGCCAGGTTTGCTCGCTGATACCTTGTGGTTATTATTGGTATCATTACGTACCGTCTATCAGTTGGGTGCAGTTTATAATAAGCCGTTAACGGGTAAGCAAGGCGTTAAGATGGCTTATGAGCTGCTTGCTAATGCTGACTTAAGCAAGATGCAAGAAAAACAAGCCTTGCTAGCTGGTATTGGTATCGGTAAAGGCTTACTTGATAGTGCCCAAAGTAGTGGCTTGCACAATGAGCTTAAAAATTTAGGTTTACAAAACAAGAGCGTCAATTTTTATGCCGAGCAAGTGGACAGTATTGCCAGTCAGGTTGGTATTGATTTGGATCAAATCAACTTAACATGGATACGCAAATTCTTACCAGTCACCGCCGTTATCGTCGGTATGCGTTATAACAGTCAGCTGATTGATGAAGTCATTGGCGTGGCTCAAGCGACTTTTGCTCCAGAAGCTAAGCTTGCTAACCGTGCGATTACCGACGATAGCAGTAGTGAGGCCGAAGTGAGTAAACCTGCTAGCGCTGATAAAAAGCAAGATGCTAACAAAGAATCAAGCAAAGATGCTGACAGCAAAAAAGAGTCCACTAATGCTAAAGAAAAAGAGTCGGTTAAAAAAAGTGCTAAAGAGGATGCTCAAGAAACTGAAAAACAGAGCGACAAAAAAGAGTCGAAGAAGGGTAGTGCTGATAAGACAGCTGATAAAAAATCAAGCAAATCCGATAACGCTGCTAACAAGCAAAGTAAATAGCATTTTTCTAATACTTAATGCTATTCGCGTTTAGTGGCAGTTGCTCTTTAATTTATCATTTATTCATTTTATTTTAGATAACTTGCTTATCTAAGATAAGAGACGGCGATACTATCTATTTCTTATTAAGCTTGTTTCTCGTTGAACATCAGGTATTTTTGGGAAATAGGCTTGAAAAATAACATAGTATCGCCATTTAGCTCTCATAAATTGCTGTCTGTTTATTTCTAAATATCTTATCTGAACGATGTATGGCCTTACTTTTGATACCATATTTAGCAATCTGTTTTCTAGCCAGTTTTTAACTAAAGACAGATAAAGTGGTATAGTGGTAGGCGTAATGCATATCTATCGAATGTTGTAAAGTACAATCACTCATAAGTGGTTGAAATAGCAGCAACAACTCTTTATAATACACTGTCCTAAAAATGGGTGTCCCGAAATCTGTCGTTAACGTCAGATGGCTGGTGCATTGCCCCATTTTTTTGTTTTATACCAAACGGGAGAAGGATGCCTTATGGCAACAACTAACCAATTGATTCGTAAAGGTCGCAAAACCATCAAGGAAAAGTCAAAAGTTCCTGCGTTGGAAGCGTGCCCACAACGCCGTGGTGTATGTACTCGTGTATATACTACTACCCCTAAAAAACCTAACTCAGCCATGCGTAAAGTATGTCGTGTACGTCTGACTTCAGGCTATGAAGTATCAAGCTACATCGGCGGCGAAGGTCATAACCTACAAGAGCACAGCGTTGTTCTTATCCGTGGTGGTCGTGTAAAAGATCTACCAGGTGTACGTTATCACACTGTTCGTGGTGCACTAGATTGCGCAGGCGTTAAAGACCGTAAACAAGGTCGTTCTAAATATGGTGCTAAGAAGCCTAAAGTTTAATAACCAAACGTTATTAACTGAGATTCTTTGTATCACCCATTAACTGTGCATGGGTCTGGTGTTAAGAGTACTTTCATTGAATTAGTGATTTGCTGTTATAACATACCGCCGTGCAGTAAGGCTGACTGACAACTCGATATAACGCCATCCAATATTAATTGGTGCGAGATTGTGAATGTCAGACACTCCTGAAGAAAAGGATTATTATTATGCCAAGACGTCGCGTCGTTGCTAGCCGTGAGATCCTACCGGATCCTAAGTTTGGTAGCCAAACTGTTGCAAAATTCATCAACCATGTCATGAGTCATGGTAAAAAGTCTACTGCTGAGCGTATCGTATACGGTGCTCTTGAGACAGTTAGCGAAAAACGTAAGATCGAAGACCCAGTCGCTTTCTTTGAAGAAGTTCTAGAAAACGTCCGTCCAATGGTCGAAGTAAAAGCTCGCCGTGTTGGTGGTGCAACCTACCAAGTACCAATGGAAGTACGCCCCTCCCGTCGTACTGCCTTGGCTATGCGTTGGTTAGCTGAAGCTGCTGCTAAGCGTTCTGAAAAATCAATGGCTTTGCGTCTTGCAGGCGAATTGAATGATGCTGCTGACGGCAAAGGTAATGCCATGAAAAAGCGTGACGAAGTTCACCGCATGGCAGATGCTAACAAAGCATTCTCTCATTACCGTTTCTAAGCTAGTATTATTTTTAATTCTAGCCTAGACGCTTAGGATTAACGGCTTCGGCCAGTTAATCCTTGTATTGTTGATTTATTCTATTGATTGCCGCCATCATCATTGGGTTGTTTAATGATTACTATCGTAAGATGGTTAAATCACCTAGATGGCGGACATCTGTCAAGATGCTGTTCTGAAAGGGATACTACTTCGAGAAGCCTGCAAAGTTGCAAAGCTCACAAAGAAAGTTTCCTGAGTTTGATGCCGCACTATTCTTATATTTGCTCTTTTTTGTCCGTATTTGGCCCAATAATTAGTAAGTAATATAACGAAGCCGATGGCTTTGTCATAGAGAGTATGAGGTAGAGACACAACACATTAATATATACACGAATTTCCCTAGGAAAACACTATGGCTCGTAAAACTCCCCTAAAGCGCTATCGCAATATTGGTATCTCAGCGCACATTGATGCTGGTAAGACGACCACTACTGAGCGTGTTTTGTTCTATACCGGTGTTAGCCACAAGCTTGGCGAAACCCATGATGGTGCCGCTACCATGGACTTTATGGAGCAAGAACAAGAGCGCGGTATTACCATTGCTTCTGCGGCGACGACTTGTTTTTGGTCAGGTATGGCAAAACAGTTCGACGAACACCGTATCAACATCATTGACACCCCAGGTCACGTTGACTTCACGATTGAAGTTGAACGTTCTATGCGTGTACTTGATGGCGCGTGCATGGTTTACTGTGCAGTAGGCGGCGTTCAGCCACAATCTGAAACCGTATGGCGTCAGGCAAACAAATATAAAGTACCACGCTTAGCATTCATTAACAAAATGGATCGTGTTGGTGCTGATTTCTACCGTGTGGTAGAACAAATCAAAACTCGTCTAGGCGGCAAGCCAGTACCATTGGTTATTCCAATTGGTAAAGAAGATGACTTTGAAGGCGTTGTTGATCTAGTGACTATGAAAGCCATCTATTGGGACGAAGCGTCTCAAGGTATGGAATATGACGAGCGCGAAATCCCAGTAGAACTACAAGAAAAAGCGGAAGAATATCGTGAGTATCTAGTAGAGAATGCGGCTGAAGCATCAGAAGAATTGATGAATGAATACCTTGAAAATGGTGAATTGACGGTAGAGCAGATTCATGGCGCTATTCGTAAACTAACTATTGATAACGAAATCATTCCATTGCTCTGTGGTACTGCCTTTAAAAACAAAGGTGTACAGAAGATGTTGGATGCAGTTATTCAGTATCTACCTGCGCCAATGGACGTACCGGCTATTAAAGGTATCCTTGATGACAAAGAAGAGTCTGAAGGCTTCCGCGAAGCGTCTGATGACGAGCCGTTCGCAGCACTAGCGTTCAAAATCATGAACGACAAGTTCGTTGGTAACTTAACCTTCGTTCGTGTTTATTCAGGTGTTCTAAAGCAAGGCAGTAGCGTTTATAACCCTGTTAAAATGAAGCGTGAGCGTGTTGGCCGTATCGTGCAGATGATGGCAGATGCTCAGGTAGAGCTACAAGAGATCCGCACGGGTGATATCGCAGCCTTAGTTGGCATGAAAGACGTAACCACTGGTGATACGCTATGTGATGAGCAAAATGTGATCACGCTTGAGCGTATGGAATTCCCAGATCCAGTTATCAGCCTAGCGGTTGAGCCTAAGACTAAAGCTGACCAAGAAAAAATGTCAATTGCTTTAGGTCGTTTGGCAAAAGAAGATCCATCATTCCGTGTACATACTGACGAAGAGTCTGGTCAGACGATCATCAGTGGTATGGGTGAGCTACATTTGGAAATTCTTGTTGACCGCATGAAGCGTGAGTTTAACGTTGAAGCAAACATCGGTGCGCCTCAGGTTGCTTATCGTGAAACGATTCGTAACACCGTTGAACAAGAAGGTAAATTCGTACGTCAGACTGGTGGTCGTGGTAAATTCGGTCACGTTTGGTTACGTCTTGAGCCTATGGATCCAGCGGGTGACGTTCTATATGAATTCGCTGAAGAAGTTGTTGGTGGTACGGTACCAAAAGAATTCCATGGTGCGGTTGATAAAGGTATTCAAGAGCGCATGAAAAACGGCGTACTTGCTGGTTACCCAATCGTTGGCGTAAAAGCAACCTTGTATGATGGTTCTTACCATGATGTTGACTCGGATGAGTTATCATTTAAAATGGCTGGTTCTATCGCATTCCGTAAAGGCTTTATGGCGGCAAACCCAACCCTACTTGAGCCAGTAATGAAAGTAGAAGTTGAAACCCCTGAAGACTACATGGGCGATATCATGGGCGATCTTAACCGTCGTCGTGGTATGGTTCAAGGCATGGAAGACTTGCCTGGCGGTACTAAACAGATTCGTGCTGAAGTACCATTAGCGGAAATGTTTGGTTATGCCACACAAATGCGCTCAATGTCACAAGGTCGTGCAACGTATTCAATGGAATTCCAAAAGTACGCTGAGATTCCAAAATCAGTTGCAGAATCTATCATCTCTAAATTCAACTCTAAAGATGATGACGAGTAAATAATAAGTATTAATATGACAATATCGAGCATATCTCTGTATTGTCAGTAGAGAATCCGCCAATAATTGGTTAAAAGACTTGTTATTGGCTACGATTTTCTTATAATATCTGCACATTAGTATGTGCACCCTTTTAACAACTATTTTAATGTGGTCAGGCTTGTCCTAACTTTAGTATTTATATGAGTTTGGCACTGACCCCAAAAAAAAGAGGAAATACCCATGGCAAAGGCCAAGTTTGAACGCAGCAAGCCACACGTCAACGTCGGTACCATCGGACACGTTGACCACGGTAAAACAACCCTAACCGCCGCTATCGCAACCGTAGCAG
>NZ_VOAZ01000007.1 GCF_008369115.1 Psychrobacter sp. ANT_WB68
TATAATACGCACCTCAATAAGGCAAACCGGAATGACTTATATGTAAATTACATATAACAAACCTGGATAACTTACTGAAACAATTTATAAAAAAGCTTGACAAACCAAATCATTATGATATGATAGTCGGCTCGCTAGATAGGATAAGTTATTAACTTAAACGACTGGCGGAAAGCAATACCCTATATATCAGCTACTGGACGACAGTAGATTGAGACTATTTAAAAGCATAACTAAAGAACAACTTGTGTGGATTTTTGCTGATTCAGAATGCTAAAAAATAAAGTTGGTTTTACTTCCTTTTCGGGAGTCATTCTAACTATAAAAATTATCATTTAAGACAGTAAAAAAACTCAAAGTTAATTCATTACGAACATAATTTTTAGCGATTTTGCCAGATTAAATGAGCCAAGTTTAGAAGCTTCTTTAAAGAGCTTCATAGCAAGATTAAACTGAAGAGTTTGATCATGGCTCAGATTGAACGCTGGCGGCAGGCTTAACACATGCAAGTCGAGCGGAAACGATGATAGCTTGCTATCAGGCGTCGAGCGGCGGACGGGTGAGTAATACTTAGGAATCTACCTAGTAGTGGGGGATAGCTCGGGGAAACTCGAATTAATACCGCATACGACCTACGGGAGAAAGGGGGCAACTTGTTGCTCTCGCTATTAGATGAGCCTAAGTCGGATTAGCTAGATGGTGGGGTAAAGGCCTACCATGGCGACGATCTGTAGCTGGTCTGAGAGGATGATCAGCCACACCGGGACTGAGACACGGCCCGGACTCCTACGGGAGGCAGCAGTGGGGAATATTGGACAATGGGGGCAACCCTGATCCAGCCATGCCGCGTGTGTGAAGAAGGCCTTTTGGTTGTAAAGCACTTTAAGCAGTGAAGAAGACTCCTCGGTTAATACCCGTGGACGATGACATTAGCTGCAGAATAAGCACCGGCTAACTCTGTGCCAGCAGCCGCGGTAATACAGAGGGTGCAAGCGTTAATCGGAATTACTGGGCGTAAAGCGAGCGTAGGTGGCTTGATAAGTCAGATGTGAAATCCCCGGGCTTAACCTGGGAACTGCATCTGATACTGTTAGGCTAGAGTAGGTGAGAGGAAGGTAGAATTCCAGGTGTAGCGGTGAAATGCGTAGAGATCTGGAGGAATACCGATGGCGAAGGCAGCCTTCTGGCATCATACTGACACTGAGGCTCGAAAGCGTGGGTAGCAAACAGGATTAGATACCCTGGTAGTCCACGCCGTAAACGATGTCTACTAGTCGTTGGGTCCCTTGAGGACTTAGTGACGCAGCTAACGCAATAAGTAGACCGCCTGGGGAGTACGGCCGCAAGGTTAAAACTCAAATGAATTGACGGGGGCCCGCACAAGCGGTGGAGCATGTGGTTTAATTCGATGCAACGCGAAGAACCTTACCTGGTCTTGACATATCTAGAATCCTGCAGAGATGCGGGAGTGCCTTCGGGAATTAGAATACAGGTGCTGCATGGCTGTCGTCAGCTCGTGTCGTGAGATGTTGGGTTAAGTCCCGCAACGAGCGCAACCCTTGTCCTTAGTTACCAGCGGGTTAAGCCGGGAACTCTAAGGATACTGCCAGTGACAAACTGGAGGAAGGCGGGGACGACGTCAAGTCATCATGGCCCTTACGACCAGGGCTACACACGTGCTACAATGGTAGGTACAGAGGGCAGCTACACAGCGATGTGATGCGAATCTCAAAAAGCCTATCGTAGTCCAGATTGGAGTCTGCAACTCGACTCCATGAAGTAGGAATCGCTAGTAATCGCGGATCAGAATGCCGCGGTGAATACGTTCCCGGGCCTTGTACACACCGCCCGTCACACCATGGGAGTTGATTGCACCAGAAGTGGATAGCCTAACCTTCGGGAAGGCGTTCACCACGGTGTGGTTGATGACTGGGGTGAAGTCGTAACAAGGTAGCCGTAGGGGAACCTGCGGCTGGATCACCTCCTTATAGATGGCATTCGGTCAGCAAGAATTCACAACAAGTTGTTCTTTAGTTTAAGCTTACGTTTATTACAAGCGTATATGGGTCTGTAGCTCAGCTGGTTAGAGCACCGTGTTGATAACGCGGGGGTCAGTGGTTCAAGTCCACTTAGACCCACCATTTATATGGGGCCATAGCTCAGTTGGTAGAGCGCCTGCCTTGCACGCAGGAGGTCAACGGTTCGACTCCGTTTGGCTCCACCACTACTATAAACGCAGTAAGCTTTCAGTGCACAGCATAAATAGAATTAAGTGATCATTATTGATTATTTACTTCTGTTTTATACAGAACTTATGACTCGACGAGAGCGTAAGAACTATTTAAAAACATAGATATGAGTCTGGGTTAGAGTGGCGTGTTCACGCGACACTCTAACCTTAGTAATCAACCTCTTAACGACATCAGTTGTTATCCCAGGGGTTGATTGCTAAAAAAGTAAAGAGAACTGAATCAAGCGTATAAACATAGGTGATATCGTTATCATAATTAGACTTTATAACACTTAGAAATCTAACTCTATTTATAGAGAAAGACTACTTGGGGTTGTATGGTCAAGTAATGAAGCGCACATGGTGGATGCCTTGGCAGTCAGAGGCGATGAAAGACGTGACAGCCTGCGATAAGCTTCGGGGAGGCGGCAATATCCTGTGATCCGGAGATTTCTGAATGGGGAAACCCACTTACCATAAGGTAGGTATCTTGTACTTGTACAAGAAGCGAACGAGGGGAAGTGAAACATCTCAGTACCCTTAGGAATAGACATCAATTGAGATTCCCCTAGTAGCGGCGAGCGAACGGGGAGAAGCCGATTAATTCTAATGTAGAAGAACAGCGTGGGAAAGCTGACCGTAGTAGGTGATAGTCCTGTATTCGAAACATTAGAGTTAACATATTAAGTAGAGCGGGGCACGAGAAATCCTGTTTGAAGATGGGGGGACCATCCTCCAAGGCTAAATACTCCTGACTGACCGATAGTGAACCAGTACCGTGAGGGAAAGGCGAAAAGAACCCCTGTGAGGGGAGTGAAATAGAACCTGAAACCGTGTGCGTACAAGCAGTGGGAGCCTTAATTTATTAGGGTGACCGCGTACCTTTTGTATAATGGGTCAGCGACTTATGTTCTGTAGCAAGGTTAACCGTTTAGGGGAGCCGTAGGGAAACCGAGTCTTAATAGGGCGAATTAGTTGCAGGGCATAGACCCGAAACCGAGTGATCTATCCATGAGCAGGTTGAAAGTGCCGTAACAGGCACCGGAGGACCGAACCCACTGTCGTTGAAAAGCCAGGGGATGACTTGTGGATAGGGGTGAAAGGCTAATCAAACTCGGTGATAGCTGGTTCTCCCCGAAAGCTATTTAGGTAGCGCCTCGGACGAACACCATTGGGGGTAGAGCACTGTTTCGGCTAGGGGGTCATACCGACTTACCAAACCGATGCAAACTCCGAATACCGATGAGTGATATCCGGGAGACACACAGTGGGTGCTAACGTCCATTGTGGAGAGGGAAACAACCCAGACCGCCAGCTAAGGCCCCAAATTCCTAGTTAAGTGGGAAACGAGGTGGGAAGGCATAGACAGCTAGGAGGTTGGCTTAGAAGCAGCCATCCTTTAAAGAAAGCGTAATAGCTCACTAGTCGAGTCGGCCCGCGCGGAAGATGTAACGGGGCTCAAACTAGGAGCCGAAGCTGCGGATTTGAATTTGTTTTCAAGTGGTAGGGGAGCGTTGTGTAAGCCTGTGAAGGTGTGTTGTAAAGCATGCTGGAGGTATCACAAGAGCGAATGCTGACGTGAGTAACGATAATGCGAGTGAAAAGCTCGCACGCCGGAAGATCAAGGGTTCCAGTCCAACGTTAATCGGGGCTGGGTGAGTCGACCCCTAAGGCGAGGCCGAAAGGCGTAGTCGATGGGAAATCGGTTAATATTCCGATACTTGTTTATAATGCGATGGAGGGACGGAGTAGGTTATGTCAGCCTGGCGTTGGTTGTCCAGGTGAAAGGATGTAGGCTTACAGTTTAGGCAAATCCGGACTGTAATACGGCTGAGATCTGATAGCAAGCTGTACTTGTACAGCGAAGTGGCAAATACCATGCTTCCAGGAAAAGCTTCTAAGCAATAGTTATAAACGAATCGTACCCTAAACCGACACAGGTGATCAGGTAGAGAATACCAAGGCGCTTGAGAGAACTCTGCTGAAGGAACTAGGCAAAATGGTACCGTAACTTCGGGAGAAGGTACGCTGCCGATGGTGATAGGACTTGCTCCTTGAGCTGTTGGCAGTCGCAGATACCAGGCTGCTGCAACTGTTTATTAAAAACACAGCACTCTGCAAACACGAAAGTGGACGTATAGGGTGTGATGTCTGCCCGGTGCTGGAAGGTTAATTGATGGGGTTAGCGTAAGCGAAGCTCTTGATCGAAGCCCCAGTAAACGGCGGCCGTAACTATAACGGTCCTAAGGTAGCGAAATTCCTTGTCGGGTAAGTTCCGACCTGCACGAATGACATAATGATGGCAGCGCTGTCTCCAGCAGAGACTCAGTGAAATCGAAATCGCAGTGAAGATGCTGTGTACCCGCGGCTAGACGGAAAGACCCCGTGAACCTTTACTACAGCTTTACATTGAACTTTGACCTGACTTGTGCAGGATAGGTGGGAGGCTTTGAAGCCGAGACGCTAGTCTTGGTGGAGCCAATCTTGAAATACCACCCTGGTCATGTCGGGGTTCTAACTCAGGTATAACAATACCGAGGACAATGTATGGTGGGTAGTTTGACTGGGGCGGTCTCCTCCTAAAGAGTAACGGAGGAGTACGAAGGTGCGCTCAGAACGGTCGGAAATCGTTCATAGAGTATAAAGGCAAAAGCGCGCTTAACTGCGAGACCCACAAGTCGAGCAGGTACGAAAGTAGGTCTTAGTGATCCGGTGGTTCTGTATGGAAGGGCCATCGCTCAACGGATAAAAGGTACTCTGGGGATAACAGGCTGATACCGCCCAAGAGTTCATATCGACGGCGGTGTTTGGCACCTCGATGTCGGCTCATCTCATCCTAGGGCTGAAGCAGGTCCTAAGGGTATGGCTGTTCGCCATTTAAAGAGGTACGCGAGCTGGGTTTAGAACGTCGTGAGACAGTTCGGTCCCTATCTACCGTGGGCGTTGGAAATTTGAGAGGATCTGCTCCTAGTACGAGAGGACCAGAGTGGACGAACCTCTGGTGTTCGGGTTGTCACGCCAGTGGCATTGCCCGGTAGCTACGTTCGGATGGGATAACCGCTGAAAGCATCTAAGCGGGAAGCCCACCTCAAGATTAGATTTCCCTAAAGAGCCGTTGAAGACTACGACGTTGATAGGCAGGGTGTGGAAGCACAGCGATGTGTGTAGCTAACCTGTACTAATTGCTCGTTTGGCTTGACCATACAACACCCAAGTGGTTTGTATGAAAGCTCTAATTAATCTATCTTGTAAAGCGAAAGCTTTAGAATAAAGAAAGAATATTTCGATATCACCTTAAACCTTGATTCAGTTAGGTTTATGTTGATGAGACTACAAATAATATTGCAGTCAAAATAACAACATCAGACTCATATCTAACCCCCTTTGCTGACGACAATAGCATGATGGCACCACCTGATCCCTTCCCGAACTCAGAAGTGAAACATCATTGCGCCAATGGTAGTGTGGCTCCGGCCATGTGAGAGTAGGTCATCGTCAGCTCTCTATTCTTAAAGCTAAACCCCCTTGCACTTTGTGTAAGGGGGTTTTCTTTGTCTGCGGATT
>NZ_VOAZ01000008.1 GCF_008369115.1 Psychrobacter sp. ANT_WB68
AAGGTCTAACCTAAAGGAGTGGTCACATGGCGTTTTTAGTCAAACTTAGCACCCTTATCTCAAGGTTTTGTCAGCTTATTGGTGGTATCAGTCTTATCATTATTGTACTGGCCACCATGCTAGATGTTATCGCACGCTATATCTTCAAGCTCACCGGTGGTGAGTTTGGATTTACAGTTAAAGGCAGCGTTGAGATCGTCTCTTACTTTATGCTCTTTGCTTTACTCGGGGCCTTTGCTGCTTTTGTTGAACGCTCACAAATCATTGTTGATGTCTTTACTCAAAAGATGTCAAAAGCCCTTAAAGGCTACATGATGGGCACCTTTATGATGGGTTTCTTTATTATCGGTATTGTCTTCGCATGGGGCCTTTATGAAAGCGCCTTTGATGCGATACAGTATGGCAAAGTTACCCAAGACCTTCGAATATCGATGATGCCCATCTACGCTATCAGTGCCTTCTTAAGCATTCTACTTGCCATTCGATCATTGATCGAATCAATCAATATCTTTAAAACAGGCGAGTTCTTTGACGCTGAGGAGACAGGCGCATGAGTCCAGAAATTATTGGTGCCATTGGTTTGTTATGTATGATTGCGATGGTCATGCTGCGTGTTCCTGTTGCACTTGCCATGTTAGGAGTGGGTCTGGTTGGCTTTGGCGCTGTGACAGCGCCTATTGGTGCCGTGCAGATGCTCAAAGACTTACCGGTCGATGTTTTAGCAAAATACGATTTTAGTGCGATTCCCTTATTTATTCTGATGGGCGTCTTTGCTTCTCATTCAGGTATGGCAGGAAAGTTATTTGATGCAACTAGAACCATTTTTGGTGGCGTAAGGGGCAGTCTGGGTATTGCTGGTATTGGCTCATCTGGTATTTTTGCCTCCATCTCAGGGTCTTCATTGGCAACGGCGTCTACCATGACCAAAGTGGCCTTGCCACAAATGGAAAAATACGGCTATCAGCCAGGCTTTGCCTGCGGTATTTTAGCGGCTGGTGGTACTTTGGGAATTATGATTCCGCCCAGTATTGCGCTACTGGTCTATGCCATTTTAACTCAGCAATCAGTCGGTGATATGTTTATCGCCGGTTTTTTACCAGGTATCCTTGGCATGGTGATGTATTCAATCACGGTCATGATTATGGTGCGCTGGAAGCCCCATTTAGCACAGCGCGGGGAATCTACTTCTTGGAAACAAAAATTAATCTCTTTGACAGGTCTGATTCCTTTTAGCTTTATCTTCATCGTGATTATCGCTGGTATTTTCTTTGGGTTATTTACCCCAACAGAAGGCGCGGCGGTTGGTGCTTTTGTATCATGGGCTTATGCTTTTGCCAAAGGTATGCGCATGAAAGGGCTTAAGCAATCATTGATTGAGACGCTAGCTCTTTCTGCAGTCGTTTTCTTTATGCTGCTTGGTGCTGAAGCGCTCGGCTACTTTATCTCAGTATCACGCTTGTCTTATAGCTTGGCAACGTGGATTGGTACATTGGCCGTCAGCCCAATGGTGGTACTGATTTGTATTCTAATCATGTACTTTCTGTTAGGGTTATTCATGGATGCCCTAGCGATGCTAGTGATTACGATTCCGGTCGTATTCCCAATCATTGTCGCTTTAGGCTACGATCCAGT
>NZ_VOAZ01000009.1 GCF_008369115.1 Psychrobacter sp. ANT_WB68
GTGAAACATCATTGCGCCAATGGTAGTGTGGCTCCGGCCATGTGAGAGTAGGTCATCGTCAGCTCTCTATTCTTAAAGCTAAACCCCCTTGCACTTTGTGTAAGGGGGTTTTCTTTGTCTGCGGATTAAGGGAAGGCTGGGTTTAAATTTATTTGATAAAATGCGTAAATGATTTTTTCTTTAAAAAGGGCTGTTTCTTAGATTAAATATATTTTTCTTGTCCATCTAAAATGATTTGACTTATATCATTATAGCTGCTAATTTTAAAGAGTGTTTAAACTTTAGTTAATTAAAAGTACATGTGAAGCTTATAAGAATTTTGGCACTATATTGCATTTATCAGTGTAAGTTCACACCCTATCCATGATTATCAAAAGGAATTGATAATGAAGTTAGCTCCTCTTTTTTCAATAGGTGCCTTGGCGGCTATTAGCCTTTTAGGTTGTTCTAATCAAGCTTCTGATAGCACTGATGCTTCCGCAACCACTTCTCAAGAGACAACAACATTACGCTTTTCACATTTTTGGCCAGCAACTTCTTCTATTAGTACAGAGGTCTTTGAGCCTTGGGCTAAACAAATAGAAGCAGATTCTGACGGCCGCCTGAAAGTAGAATTGTACCCCTCAGCAGGTCTTGCTAAAGCAGATGTTACTTATGAATCTGCCGCCAAAGGTACCATAGATATTGGGTCACAAGCACACGGTTATACTAGTGGACGCTTTCCTTTAACTCAGATTACCGAGCTTCCAGGTTTATCAAACTCAGCGACTCAAATGGGCTGCATGCTCCAAACTCTATATGAAGATGGTACTTTAGCCAGCGAATACCAAGATTCACATCTGTTATTTATGTATGGCGCTGGACCGGGTTCGTTGCATACGACTAACAAGCTGATTCGTACGCCTGAAGATATGAAGGGTATGCGTATCCGTCGTCCTTCTGCGGTTGCTGGTGACATTATTGAAAGTGCGGGTGCCTCACCAGTAGGGTTGCCTGCCAATGATATGTACACCTCTTTACAACGCGGTGTTGTTGATGGCTTAAGTTTTCCTTGGGAAGCTGTCACTGCCTTTAAAATCGATGAAATTACCAAATACCATACCAATATTCCTTTTTATAGCTCGGCGCTTATGGTCACTATGAATAAAGATAAGTATGAAAGCTTACCTGACGATTTAAAAAAGGTATTGGATAAAAACTCAGGTATGGCACTTGCCAATAAGGTTGGTGAAGTATTTGATAAGCATGATGATATGGCAATAAAAGCGGCTAGGGACAAAGGTGATGAAATTGTTGAAATCCCTGATCCATTGAATGATCCTAATTGGAAAGGACCTCTTGAAAAAGGCACCAAAAAATATCTTGCTGATGTTACTGCTCTGGGCTTAGACGCAAATGGTGTTTATGCCAAAGCCAAAGCCGCCAGTGCAGCCTGTAAGGTCTAACCTAAAGGAGTGGTCACATGGCGTTTTTAGTCAAACTTAGCACCCTTATCTCAAGGTTTTGTCAGCTTATTGGTGGTATCAGTCTTATCATTATTGTACTGGCCACCATGCTAGATGT
>NZ_VOAZ01000010.1 GCF_008369115.1 Psychrobacter sp. ANT_WB68
AAAAAAGAGGAAATACCCATGGCAAAGGCCAAGTTTGAACGCAGCAAGCCACACGTCAACGTCGGTACCATCGGACACGTTGACCACGGTAAAACAACCCTAACCGCCGCTATCGCAACCGTAGCAGCAATCACCTCTGGTGGCGAAGCCAAAGACTACGCGTCTATTGACTCAGCACCAGAAGAGAAAGCACGTGGCATCACCATCAACACCTCACACGTAGAATATGACACCCCATCACGTCACTACGCTCACGTCGATTGCCCAGGTCACGCCGATTATGTTAAAAACATGATCACTGGTGCTGCACAGATGGACGGCGCAATCCTAGTTGTATCTGCAACTGACGGCCCAATGCCACAAACCCGTGAGCACATCCTGCTTTCACGTCAGGTTGGCGTACCGTACATCATCGTATTCATGAACAAGTGTGACCTTGTTGATGACGAAGAACTACTTGAGCTAGTAGAAATGGAAGTTCGTGAACTTCTTAACGACTACGACTTCCCAGGTGATGACACCCCAATCGTAAAAGGTTCAGCCACCCAAGCCCTTAAAGGCGACGAAGGCAAATACGGCCAACCAGCCGTCGTAGAACTACTAGGCATCCTAGACACCTACATCCCAGAGCCAGAGCGTGACATCGACAAAGCATTCCTAATGCCAATCGAAGACGTATTCTCAATCTCAGGTCGTGGTACTGTGGTAACTGGTCGTGTTGAATCAGGTATCGTACGTGTTGGTGACGAGATTGAAATCGTTGGTATCCGTGACACGCAAAAAACCACCTGTACTGGTGTAGAGATGTTCCGTAAACTGCTTGACGAAGGTCGTGCAGGCGAAAACTGTGGCGTACTACTACGTGGTACCAAACGTGAAGACGTACAACGTGGCCAAGTACTAGCTAAGCCAGGTTCTATTACTCCTCACACCAAGTTTGACGCAGAAGTATATGTATTGTCAAAAGAAGAGGGTGGTCGTCACACACCATTCCTAAACGGCTATCGTCCACAGTTCTACTTCCGTACCACTGACGTAACTGGCGCAATCCAATTACAAGAAGGTACTGAAATGGTTATGCCTGGCGATAACGTTGAGATGGGCGTAGAGCTTATCCATCCAATCGCTATGGACAAAGGTCTACGCTTCGCTATTCGTGAAGGCGGCCGTACGGTAGGCGCTGGTGTTGTTGCTAACGTACTTAGCTAAGTAACCCA
>NZ_VOAZ01000011.1 GCF_008369115.1 Psychrobacter sp. ANT_WB68
GTCATCGTCAGCTCTCTATTCTTAAAGCTAAACCCCCTTGCACTTTGTGTAAGGGGGTTTTCTTTGTCTGCGGATTTGGGTTTTAAGGGCAAACTCTCTTATTTGAGCTTGGTGAGCTTTATATCATTGTGCAAAGCGTAATTTTTAATTTGTAGAAAGTATTGAGTCATAGCTAAGAATTATTTTTTTCGGAAAGACTGTCTTGCTTTTAGATATTAATCATTTGTATATAGACAGCTTAATACTCTTACACCTCAATAAAGTGATATCTCTTTTTACACTCCTAGAGCATGTTCCTAATTGGAAAATATGGTTAGAGCCGCTAAAATAAACCTTATATTTTAGAAGAAATAAAATATATAGAAAAATAGCTAGACAAGCATTAACCGATAGTCAAAGAATGGCTTATGGGAGAATTTTTTTAGCCTATGAAAAGAAATTGATACGGGATGGGTATTCACCGACGGAAGTTATATACGGTGTCATTAACATGCAAGTGGAGCTCGGCCTGGTGAAGTTCGATCAATCAGACAAAGTCGTGGCAGAGCAACTACAAAGATACCCCTATCCTGTGATGCCGATGGATATCCACTCGATTTTAAAATCATTGGGGGTGAAGTTTAAGACAGTCAAGTTGCAGATAAATTGATTGAGCTCATAGGTCAAGCTGACTATTTTATCGTTGATAAAGGCTATGATTCATAAGCTATCAGAGATAAAGCTCACATGCATGGCATGATACCTATTACTCCTAAAAGGAAGAATGCTAAAAAGCCTAACCCAAAACTTGATCGTTATTTATATAAGTTACGCCATTAGGTAGAAAATATGTTTGCAAGACTTAAGCACTTTCGCAGCATAGCGACTTACTATGAGAAGTTGGCTCATAATTTTAAGTCAATGCTTTACTTGGCCTGTATTATGATTGGTTGCAAAATGAATTGAGGACATGCTCTATTATAATGACTCTCTATTTATTTTGTTTAATACCCTGCATTTCAATGAGTTGTGATATATATAAAATAAAAGTTAGTATTAGCTTGACCCCCACCTTAAACCGCGTATAATGCCACCCAGTCGAAAGGGAAGGCGGATTGGAAAGTGGTTTACCACTGATTATTAATAGCTAAGCTACTAAATAAATCATCCAACCAATGAATAATTTT